>NZ_VOLO01000009.1 GCF_007954365.1 Frigoribacterium sp. ACAM 257 | reverse complement strand
CGGTGCCGAACACGTTCTGCACGGTGATCGTCTTGCCCGCGGTCGCGGTGCCGGTGAAGGTGAACGAGGTCTGCGCCGGGTAGCCGTCGGCCGGGTTGACCGGGTTGGTGACGGTCACGACCGGTGCCGGGGTGGCGTTGGGCTTGAAGTTGTAGACGGTGGCCTTGTGCTCGTTCGCGGTGCCCTTGTCCTGGATGAACTCGAGCATCCAGTTCGAGGTGCCCATGTTGGCGCGGGTCCACGACCAGGTGCCGTCGGCCTGCACGGGCACGTTCTGGCCCAGGACCGTGCCGAACACGTTCTGCACGGTGATCGTCTTGCCTGCGGTCGCGGTGCCGGTGAAGGTGAACGCGGTGCCGGGGGTGTACCCGTCGGCCGGGTTCGCCGGGTTGGTGACGGTCACGACCGGTGCCGGGGCGGCGTTGGGCTTGAAGTTGTAGACGGTGGCCTTGTGCTCGTTCGCGGTGCCCTTGTCCTGGACGAACTCGAGCATCCAGTTCGAGGTGCCCATGTTGGCGCGGGTCCACGACCAGGTGCCGTCGGCCGCCACGGGCACGTTCTGGCCCAGGACCGTGCCGAACACGTTCTGCACGGTGATGGTCTTGCCCGCGGTCGCGGTGCCGGTGAAGGTGAACGCGGTGCCGGGGGTGTACCCGTCGGCCGGGTCAGCCGGATTCGTCACCGTGACCACGGGCCCCTGCGCCACGGGGACGGTTGTCTCGGTGCGGGGGCTGTCCGAGGTGTGGCCCCCTGTCGGGGTGAAGGTGGTGACCACCTTGGCGTCTGCGGCCAGGTCGGCGGTCGCTCGGACGTCGTAGGTGGTGGTGTGGACGTGCTGGAACGCGTTGGTGACCGCCGGCTGGTCGGCGTCGCGGGTGACCGTGTAGACGACCGTCCGGGTGCCGTCGGGGGCGGTGGCACCGAAGTCGCAGGTGGCGGTGTAGCCGGTGTACACGTCGGAGCAGGTGTTGCCGCGGATCTCGAGGCCCTTGGGCAGGGTCGTGGTCCAGGACATGGACTCCCCGGGCACGATGTCGATGCCGTCCGGGCCGCGGGAGGGGCGCGAGGTGAAGCTCACGGTGCCGTCGGCGCCGGGGGCGAAGTGCGCGCCCGTCGTCGGCTTGGCCTCGAGCGCGTACGCGCCGAGGACGGTGCTCTTCGTCTCCGCGACGTTCGCGTCGAGAGGCACCGTGATGCTGTTCAGGCCTGTGCCGCTGGTGACGGAGCCGCCGACCTTCTCTCCGGCCTCGGCGGTGGCGGATGCACGCAGGCTGAGGGTGCGGGTCCCTGTCCATGTGCCGGACGGTGCCGTGGCGGTGGTGCCGTCGGCGGAGATGGTCCACTTCTCGGTGCCGCCCGTGATGCCGGTGAGGGTGGTGTCGGCGGGCGCGGTGACGGTCATCGGGCCCGTGTGGGTGTTGTCGAAGGCGACGGTGGAGGTGCCGGTCGTCCCCGGCCGCATGGTGGGCTTCGAGACGGCCCAGCCGCCGCGGACGACCTTGGCCGTGAGCGTGCTCGTGATGTCGGCAGAGCCGGACTTGACGACCTTCATGCTCCCGCCGGGGAGGTTCGAGCCCCACGGGATGCTGGCGTCGGTGCGGACGTCGGAGTCGACCTTGAGCGTGACGACGCGGTCCGCCGTCCAGTAGTCCGAGTCGACGCCGCACGTGGCCGTCTTGCCGTCGTCGGACACGTCGCACGAGCGGTAGTCCACGCCCACGATCGTCGTGTGCTCAGGAGCAGTGAAGACCAGCTTGCCGTAGACACGCTGCGGGAACGAGACGGTCGCACTAACGGTCTGGCCAGCCTTCGCTTCGGGCACCGAGACCGTAGGTGCGGTCGCGGGAAGGACGAGCTTCCAGGGGTTGCTCGTGCCGAGCCGGGCGAGGTCCGCGCTCGACGGCCGGGTGATGCCGTTGACTTTCTTGTTGCTCCAGGACTCGAGGGTGCCGTCTTGATTGATGCGGTACTGATTCTGGTTGCCGGTTGTGCAGCCTGTCTGCCCGATCCAATCGACGTAACCGCCGAGACAAGAAAGTGTCGTGAAGGGGCTGTACTGCATGGTGCCCCACTGGCCCACCGCAGGCGTCCTGAACGTCGTGGCCACGGCGTACGCGGCCTCGTAGGTGGTGAACTTCTCGAACGTAAACGAGCCTCGGAACGTCGCGAATTTGTTGTCGTCCGTCTTGAAGACGAGTTTCTGGGTGATGACACGGTTCTGGTCCGGCTGGGGCGCGGCGTGTGCAGCGCCTGCGCCGACGAGTGACGACGCGAGGGCCGCACCGATCGCCGCCGCGCTGAGAGCGCCGTTGATGATGTTTTTCATGGAGGAGTCGTGTCCTTCTGTGGCGTTGGCTTGGATCCGCCTGACGGCGTACCGGATGAGGTAGATAAATATTACATCTTAAACCGGAGTCTCGCAAGCGTGATGGCGAGCCCGACGGCAACGGCGTAAACTTGAGCTAACGAGACTCAAGTTCCGGGGAGACAATCATGGCCAACATGCAGGGCGCACCCGCCTCTGACGAGAAGCAGAAGACCGCGCTCGAGAAGTACGGCGTCGACCTCACGGCGATCGCCCGGAGCGGCAAGCTCGACCCCGTCATCGGGCGCGACGCCGAGATCCGTCGCATCAGCCAGGTGCTGACCCGCCGCACCAAGAACAACCCCGTGCTGATCGGCGAGCCCGGCGTCGGCAAGACCGCCGTCGTCGAGGGCCTCGCGCAGCGGATCGTCGCGGGCGACGTCGCCGACTCCCTCAAGGACAAGCGGCTGATCAGCCTCGATCTCGCGGCCCTCGTCGCCGGAGCCAAGTACCGCGGCGAGTTCGAGGAGCGCCTGAAGGACGTCCTCAAGGAGATCACGCGGAGCGACGGCCAGGTGATCACCTTCATCGACGAGCTGCACACCCTCATGGGCGCAGGCGGCGGTGAGGGCTCGGTCGCCGCCTCCAACATGCTCAAGCCGATGCTCGCCCGCGGCGAGCTGCGGCTGATCGGCGCCACGACGCTCGACGAGTACCGCCAGTACATCGAGAAGGACGCTGCCCTCGAGCGCCGGTTCCAGCAGGTCTACGTGGGGGAGCCGACCGTGGAGGACACGGTCGCGATCCTCCGGGGCCTCAAGGAGAGGTACGAGGCGCACCACGGCGTCACGATCACCGACGGCGCCCTCGTGGCGGCCGCCTCCTTGTCGAACCGGTACATCCCGAGCCGCCAGCTGCCCGACAAGGCGATCGACCTCGTCGACGAGGCGGGCTCCCGCCTCAAGATGGAGATCGACTCGTCGCCGGTCGAGCTCGACCAGCTCTACCGAGGGCTCGTCCGCCTGCAGATCGAAGAACTCGCGCTCAAGAAGGAGAAGGACGACGCCTCGGTCGCCCGCCTCGCGACCCTCCGCGAGCAGATCGCGGAGCAGCAGGCCGCGTTCGACGACCTGGACGCTCGGTGGCAGGCCGAGAAGGCGGCGCTGCAGGGTGTCGGGACGCTCCGCAGCGACCTGAACGAGGCGCGCATCGACGCCGACCGGGCTCTCCGCGAGGGCCGCTACGAGGACGCGGCGCGCATCAGCTACGAGCGCATCCCCGACATCGAGACGCGGCTCGCCGACGCCGAGTCGTTCGAGCAGAGCGACGAGCGCCTCGTCAGCGACAGCGTCACCGACTCCGACATCGCCGAGGTCGTGGCGGCCTGGACGGGCATCCCGGTGGGGCGCCTCCTCAGCGGCGAGACCGAGAAGCTGCTGCACCTCGAGAGCGAGCTCGGTCGGCGGCTCATCGGTCAGCGTCGCGCCGTGACGGCGGTGAGCGAGGCGGTGCGCCGCACGCGCGCGGGCATCAGCGACCCCGACCGGCCGACCGGCTCGTTCCTGTTCCTCGGGCCTACCGGCGTCGGGAAGACCGAGCTGGCGAAGGCCCTCGCCGACTTCCTCTTCGACGACGAGAAGGCCCTCGTCCGCATCGACATGAGCGAGTACGGGGAGAAGCACAGCGTCTCTCGCCTCGTGGGCGCGCCTCCCGGCTACGTCGGCTACGAGTCGGGCGGTCAGCTGACGGAGGCGGTGCGTCGGCGTCCCTACAGCGTCGTGCTCATGGACGAGGTCGAGAAGGCCCACCCTGAGGTCTTCGACGTGCTGCTGCAGGTGCTCGACGACGGCCGGCTCACCGACGGCCAGGGGCGGACGGTCGACTTCCGCAACACGATCCTGGTACTCACCTCGAACCTCGGCAGCCAGGTGATCACGGAGCCGGGGCTGACCGACGAGCAGAAGGAGGAGGCGGTCCAGGCCATGGTCCGCCAGGCCTTCAAGCCGGAGTTCGTCAACCGCCTCGACGACATCGTCGTCTTCTCGACGTTGACCGCCGACGACCTCGGCCAGATCGTGTCGCTCTACGTCGACCGCCTCGGCCGTCGGCTGGCCGACCGGCGACTGTCGCTCGCGGTCACGCCCGACGCACGAGCCTGGCTGGCCGAGCGCGGCTACGACCCCATCTACGGCGCGCGGCCGCTCCGCCGCCTCATGCAGCGGCAGATCGACGACAAGCTCGCCATGGGTCTGCTCGGCGGTGAGATCCGCGACGGCGAGACCGTCCGGGTCGACGTCGCGCCCGACGGCGACGCGTTGACCGTCGGCCGGTTCGACGTCGTGGACGCGGACCCGGCCGATCTCGACGACCTGCCTGACTGACCCCGGCCCTGTCGCTAGCCCGTGTCGCCCCGGGCACGTGACCACCCGGACCGGGGCGCCACGGCGAGCACGAGCGTGCCCAGCGCGAGCCCGTGCGAGAGCATCGCGGTGGGCAGCGACGTGTTCGACAGCGTGATGCTCGGCATGACCATGACCATGGCCGCGACTGCGAGCGGCAGGTCGCGAGCAGTCCGGTCGACGAAGCGGAGGAACGCCAGCAGAGCCACGCCCGTGCCGATCACCCCGACGTGGCCCAGGTTGGCGAAACCGTCGGCGAAGAGGTTGGCGTTCGCCGCCAGGGCTCCGCCGGGTTGGAGGTACTGGCCGACCTCGAGCGCGATGGAGCGGTCGTACGGGGAGTCGACCCACCACCGCAGGAACGACCGCCCCCACACCGCGGGCGGGTGCTCGCCGAAGAAGTTGACGTAGGCACTCGTGAGCACGCCGGGGGTGATCAAGAAACGGCGGGCGAACAACGAGGTCCACACGATGCCCCCCTGCAGCTCGTCGGCGACGGCCGCCACGACCATCAGGGCGACGGGCGCGACGACGTACGCGAGCCCTGCCGCGCGGGCCCGCCCGCCCGACACCTGCGTCGCGAAGGCGATCACGAGCACGGCGGGGAACGAGAAGAGGATCGTCTTGAAGCCGGTGCCCGAGTAGAGCACGAGCTGACCGATCACGCCGGCGGCGATGAGCGGCACGTTGCGGCTGGTGATGCCCCGAGCCATGATCGCCGTGTTCACGACGTTGGCCTGACCGCTGAGGAGGTAGCCGAGCAGGCCCGAGCCGCCCTGCACCTCTTCTTTGTAGACGGCCCGCACGTCGTACACGTCAGCGAGAGCGACGAAACGCAGCGACAAGCCGGTCGTCGCCGCCATCACGCCGTAGGTGAGCGCCGAGTGCAGCCCGCAGATCGCCCAGAATGCGGTGCCCGGTGCGAACCGTCGGTGCGGCTGCGCGGTCGGGCCGGCTGCGGACGAGCTCGAGGCGACGACGTGGCCGGTCGTCGCCGCGCGGGCGTCGAGCACGCGTGTCCCGACCGTCGCTGTCCCGAAGGCCAGGCCGATGGTGGCGCTCGCCACGGCGGCCTCGCGCTCGCCGAGGTACCCCGTGTAGGCGACCATGAGCATGGCGGGGGCCACCCCGACGACGAACAGCACCCAGAGGACGACGTGCGACACCCGCTGAGGCCGAGCCGGGAGGCTGACGGCGACGGCGCACACGAAGATGAGGGTCGCGATCGTCAGCTGAGGGGCCGCGGCTCGGTACGTGAAGCCGGCGTACGCGAACGGCACCGTGATGAGGTGGGCGTAGACCCAGTGCAACGACAGGGCGTAGAGCACCGTGCCGAGGGTGATGGTCACGACCTGGACCAGGAGACTCGCCCAGGAGGCGGTGGGCGGGGACACGGGGGAGCCTGACGACGACAGCCCGCCCGCGCTCGAGCCCACGACCTCGATCGTGGCTCGGGCGCGGCAGGGGGGAGTCGTGGCTGCCGCGTTCACGGGCGTGCCCTCGGCACCGCACGAGCGGGGGCCGCGCCGCTCGTCGCCGCATCGTCGAAGGCCGTCGCGAGCCGATCTGCGAGCACGTCGTAGTCGTAGTGGGCGAGCACGTGGCGCCGACCCTTCGCGCCGCGTTCGGCGCGTTCCGGCGGGCTCATCGCGGCGACCGCCGTGATGGCCGCGGCCAGTGCCTCGGCGTCGCCGCCGTCCACGCGCGACCCGGCGCCCGAATCGGTGACCGGGTCGTGCAGCACGGAGGCGCCCAGCACGATCGGCTTGGCCAGCAAGAGGTACTCGAAGAACTTGTTGAGCGACGTGCCGTGACGGTAGAGGTCGAGCGGCAGGAGATTGGCGATGAGGCAGTCGGCGCTCCGGCCGATGGCCCGGGCGCGCTGCTGGGACACGTGCCCCTCGAAGACGACGCGGTCGGCGTGGTGCCCGGAGGCGACCTGGCTCTCGAGGGCAGGGCGGTCGGGGCCCGTGCCGACCAGGCGGAGGACGAGGTGCTCGCCGCCGGGTCGGCTCGCGGCCGCGTGGAAGGCGTCGATCACCGGACCGAGAGCGTTCGCGCGGCCCATCGAGCCCAGGTAGGTGACCTCGAAGGACGACGCGGTGGACACTGCCGAGCGGTCGTCGGCAGGCGCGGCCTCGCCGTCCAGCCCGCCCTCGAGCTCGCGGGCGACGCCGTTGGGCACCCAGGTGAACGGCCTGTGCACGCCTCGCGCCTCCAGGTACCGCCCGACGCCCTCCAGGGGCGACACGACGTGGACCGCGCGGGTGGCACAGATCCGCTCGAGCAGCGAGAGCACGAGCGTGACGGGCGAACGGCGGCCGACGACGCCGAACTGCACGAGCGTCTCGGGCCACAGGTCGCGCGGCTCGTAGACGAACGGGACGCGGAGTCGGCGTGCCAGCACCGACGCCGCCCACGCCGCCGGAGGGTGGACGGAGCTGCCGACGACGAGATCGGGGCGGGGCAGGCCGCGGAGCGCCCCGGGCAGCAGGAGGAGGGCCGTGAAGGCGAGTACGTCGAGGGCCCGCGCCGCACCGTTGCCCGCGTAGGACACTCCCCGCAGCCAGAGGAACTCGTGTCGGGCACCGAGCCAGCGCTCGCGCAGTCGCCACGGGCCCAGGGTCTGGCGTCCGGTCGGGTGGTCGGTGCTGGCGGCGATGACGACGGCCCGCCACCCGCGGTCTGCCAGTCGGCGTGCGAACTGTTCGTGGCGACCGCTGCGTCCGTCGCGGTGCTGGCTCGTGGCGTAGTGGTTGACGAGCCAGACGACGCGGTCGCTCATCGTGCGGGCACCCCGCGGACGACGAGGTCGTCCGCGACGTCGCGGACGACGCACGCCGCGGCTGCCACCACGCACCGTTCGCCCACCCTGAGCTGCTGGAGGACGGTCGAGCCGGCGCCGACGAGGCTGTCACGCCCGACCGTGACCGCGCCCGAGACGACGGCGCCCGGATTGATGCTCACGTGGTCTCCGATGACCACGTCGTGGCCGGTGGCCGAGTTGGCGAGCAGGTGCACGTGCCGGCCGATGCGCACGTGGGTCGAGATCCGCGCGCCGGCGCAGACGATCGTCCCGACGTCGAGGGTCACGTCCGAGCCGAGGGTCGCGGCCGGGTGCACGAGGGCCGGGGCTGCGGGAGCCAGGGGCGCGAGGCGTGCCGCGATCGAGCGCCGGACGGAGGGCGCGCCGATGCCGACGACCCACGGAGTGGTCGAGCCGGAGGCGATCCACCCGTCGACGCCGCCGAGGAACGGAACGTCGAGACGAGCCAGGCGAACGAGGTCGTGCTCGGAGGGGCCGTCGTCGACGACGCCCACGACCCGACGGCCGGCCGCGCGTGCCACGTCGACGGCTTCGCGGCCCATGCCGCCTGCTCCGACGACGACCACCGCGCCGGTCACGCCGCCACCTCGGCACCGGTGCCGCGCTCGTCGGGCATCTGCTGCGACGGGTCGGCCGTGGTCGACGACGGGCTGGACGAGCCCGTGAAGGGGCGGCAGGTGACGTCGCCGGAGTCCGTGACTCCCGTGCGGCGCAGGACGCTGACGACGGTGCGGAGGGCGATGCGGAGATCGAGCAGCGGCCCTCGTCGGTCGACGTAGACGACGTCGAGTCGCAGGCGCTCGTCCCAGTCGAGTCCGTTGCGCCCGCTGACCTGGGCGAGACCGGTGAGGCCGGGTCGCACGTCGTGGCGCCGCGCCTGCTCGGCGTCGTAGAGCGGCAGGTAGTGCAGCAGCAGGGGGCGGGGGCCGACCAGGCTGAGCTGGCCCCGGAGCACTCCGATCAGGCTGGGCAGCTCGTCGAGGCTGGTCGATCGCAGCAGTCGGCCGAACGGCGTCAGGCGATCCGCGTCGGTGAGGAGCCCGGTCGCCGGGTCGACGTCGAGCATCGAGCGGAACTTGACGAGGGTGAACGGCTCGCCGTGCAGCCCCGGCCGGACCTGCCGGAACAGGACGGGGCGCCCGAGACGCGTCGCGACGGCGACGGTGACGACGAGCAGGACCGGGGAGAGGAGGACGAGAGCCGCGGAGGCGCAGACGACGTCGACGACGCGCTTGGTCGTCTCGTAGACGCGTCGCCCTCGGGCGCGTGCTTCAGGGGAGCTCGTTCGCTCCATTAGGTCCTCCTCGGGTCGTCGTGTGTGAAATGTTACGTTCCCATTCCGCGAAAAGGAAGGCCTGGAAGAAATATTTAGGTCTGGAATTTCGTGCAGACATGACGTATTCTAGCGGAGACCGACCGGAGGATCCATGGACCCGAGACCCGCCACCAGCCCGCCTGACGACGCCACCGCAGCGACCGCCGCCGCCGGACGTCGCTCGCCCGAAGACCCGCCCGTCGCGGCGTCGGCCGACGTCGACGCCAGGGCGGTCATCGGCCGCGGCACGCGCGTCTGGCACCTCGCCCAGATCCGCGAGGGGGCCCGCGTCGGCGACGACTGCATCATCGGCAGGGGTGCCTACGTCGGGGCGGGCGTCGTCGTCGGCGACCGGTGCAAGATCCAGAACGACGCCCTCGTCTACGAGCCGGCCGAGCTCGGCGACGGCGTCTTCGTCGGCCCCGCGGTCGTCCTGACGAACGACCGCACCCCGCGGGCGGTGACCCCTGACGGTGCCCTGAAGAGCGCGTCCGATTGGTCCCCCGTCGGGGTCCGGGTCGGCGACGGCGCCTCCCTCGGTGCGCGGGCGGTCTGCGTCGCGCCCGTGTCGATCGGTCGGTGGGCCATGGTGGCCGCCGGTGCGGTCGTCACCCGCGACGTCGCGGACCACTCCCTCGTCGCCGGTGTCCCGGCCCGCCACGTCGGCTGGGTCGGGCGTGCCGGTGCACCCCTCGCCGCCGACGGCGACTCATTCATCTGCCCGGTCACGGGCACCCGCTACCGCGTCGTGGACGGCGCCCTCCAGGAGGAACGACGATGACCCGAACGACCCCCACGCCCATCCCCGCGGCGAAGCCGCTCATCGGCGACGACGAACGGCGCGCCGTCGACGCCGTCATGGCGACCGGCATGCTCGCCCAGGGCCCCGAGGTCGCCGCGTTCGAGCGCGAGTTCTCGGCCGAGTTGCTCGACGGGCGACCCAGCGTCGCCGTGAACTCGGGCACGACGGCCCTGCACCTCGGCCTGCTGGCCGCAGGCATCGGCCCCGGCGACGAGGTGATCGTGCCGTCGTTCACCTTCGCCGCGACCGCGAACGCCGTCGCCCTGGTCGGCGCGACTCCGGTCTTCGCCGACATCGAGCCCCTGCACTTCAACCTCGACGTCGACTCGGTGCGCGGTGCCCTGACCCCCCGCACGCGCGCCGTCATGCCCGTGCACCTGTACGGGCACCCGGCCGACATGACGGCCCTCTCGCAGCTGGCCGACGAGAACGGCCTGCTCGTGCTCGAAGACGCCGCGCAGGCCCACGGCGCCACGTGGGGCGGCCAGCCGGTCGGCACCTTCGGCGTCGCCGGTGCCTTCAGCCTCTACCCCACGAAGAACATGACCTCGGGCGAGGGCGGCATGATCTCGGTGGCCGACCAGGGCATCGAGCGCCTGCTCCGCCTGCTGCGCAACCAGGGCATGGAGAAGCGGTACGCGAACGAGGTCGTCGGCTTCAACGTCCGCATGACCGACCTCCACGCCGCCATCGGACGGGTGCAGCTGCGCAAGCTCGCCGCCTGGACCGAGCGCCGCCGCTTCGCCGCCGCCCGACTGTCCGAGGGCATCGCGTCCGTCACCACGCCCACGGTGGCGACCGAGGCGACCCACGTCTTCCACCAGTACACCGTGCGGGTGGCCGACGACCGCGACGGCTTCGCTCGTGCCCTCGAGCTCGAGCACGGCATCGGCACGGGCGTCTACTACCCGACGCCCGTCCACCGCCTGCCGTCCTTCCGTGCCGACCTCCACTTGCCCGAGACAGAACGCGCCGCCCGAGAAGCGCTCTCGTTGCCGGTGCACCCGTCCGTCACCGACGGCGACCTCGACCGCATCGTCGAGGCCGTCGAGTCCGTCGCCGGAGCAGGCCGATGAGCGCGCGGCTCGTGCGCACGGGCTTGGTCGGCCTCGGCATGATGGGTCGCCACCACGCACGCGTCCTCCGTTCGGTCGACGGCGTCGAACTGGTCGGTGTGGCCGACTCGTGCGGCGACCCGCACGGTGCGGCCGGCGGCCTCCCCCTCGTTGACAGCGTCGAGCGCCTGCTGCGCCTCGGCATCGACGCGGCGGTCGTGGCAGTGCCGACGGCTTGGCACGAGGGCGTCGCGATGCAGCTCGCCGAGGCGGGGGTGCACGCCCTGATCGAGAAGCCCGTGGCGCACGACGTCGCCGCCGCCGAGCGCCTCGTCGACGCGTTCGAGAGCCGAGGACTCGTCGGCGCCGTGGGGCACATCGAGCGCTACAACCCGGCGCTGCAGTCCCTGCGAGAGCGTCTCGAGGCCGGCGAGGCCGGTGACGTCCACCAGATCGCGACGCGACGGCAGGGGCCGTTCCCCTCCCGCATCGCCGACGTGGGCGTCGTCAAGGACCTCGCCACGCACGACATCGACCTGACCGCCTGGCTGGCGCGCAGCCCGTTCCGCAGCGTCTACGGGCAGGCCGCCCACAAGAGCGGTCGGCTGCACGAAGACCTGGTCGCCTTCTCGGGCCAGCTCGAGGACGGCACCGTGACCAACCATCTGGTCAACTGGCTCTCACCCTTCAAGGAGCGCCTGACGATCGTCACCGGATCGCGAGGTTCCTTCGTCGCCGACACCCTCACGGCTGATCTCACGTTCTACGAGAACGGGACCATCGACACGTCCTGGGACGCGGTCTCCGCGTTCCGCGGAGTCGCCGAGGGCTCCATGACGCGCTTCGCGCTGACCAAGAGAGAGCCCCTCGTCGTCGAGCACGAGGCGTTCCGAGATGCCGTCCGCGGTGACGGGCCCTCGCGGATCGTGACCCTGAGCGAGGGCCTCGCCACGCTTCGGGTCGCCGAGGCGACCATCCGCTCTGCGTCGACGGGCCAGCCCGTCGACCCCCGCGCCTCCTTGATCTCGGCCTGACCCCGGCCGACCCCACCCAGACAGAGCAGGAACCCATGAACATCACCGTCATCGGACTCGGCAAGATCGGCCTTCCCCTCGCCGTCCAGTACGCCTCCTCCGGCCACACCGTCGTCGGCGTCGACGTGTCGCCCCGCGTCGTCGAGCAGGTCGCCACCGGCCTCGAGCCGTTCCCCGGCGAGCACGATCTCGCCCGCCGCCTCGCCGAGGTGGTCGCCTCCGGATCCCTCCGCGCCACGACCGACTACGCCGACGCCGTCCCCGGCAGCGACGTCGCCGTGGTCGTCGTGCCCCTCTTCGTCGACGACGAGGCACAGCCGGACTTCGGCTGGATGGACGCGGCGACGGAGTCGCTCGCGTCGGTGCTGACACCCGGCACGCTCGTCGCCTACGAGACCACGTTGCCCGTGGGCACGACTCGCTCACGGTGGGCACCTCGTCTCGAGGCGGGAAGCGGCCTGCGCGAGGGCGTCGACTTCCACGTGGCGTTCTCGCCCGAGCGCGTCCTGACGGGCCGCGTGTTCGCCGACCTGCGTCGCTATCCCAAGCTCGTGGGCGGGCTGTCGGCTGAGGGGGCCCGGCGTGCCGTCGAGTTCTACGAGTCGGTGCTGCAGTTCGACGAGCGTCCCGACCTGGTGCGGCCGAACGGCGTCTGGGACCTCGGATCCGCCGAGGCCGCTGAGATGGCCAAGCTGGCGGAGACGACCTACCGTGACGTCAACATCGGGCTCGCGAACGAGTTCGCGCGCTACGCCGAGACCGTGGGCGTCGACGTCGCCGGGGTGATCGAGGCGTGCAACTCGCAGCCCTTCAGCCACATCCACCAACCGGGCATCGCGGTCGGCGGCCACTGCATCCCGGTCTACCCGCGCCTCTACCTCTGGAACGACCCCGACGCCGAGACGGTCCGTGCAGCTCGCGCGCGCAACGCGGCCATGCCCGGGCACGCGGCCGACCTGCTGCGTCGGGTGCACGGACGCCTCGACGGCCAGACCGTCGTCGTGCTCGGTGCCGCCTACCGTGGAGGGGTGAAGGAGACCGCCTTCTCGGGCGTCTTCGACACCGTCGCGGCCGTGGCGGAGCTCGGCGCGCGGGTGATGGTCCACGACCCGCTCTACAGCGACGACGAGATCGCGTCGCTGGGCTTCGAGGCCTACCACCGTGGTGAGCCCGCCGACGCCGTCGTGGTGCAGGCCGACCACGCCGAGTACCAGGACTGGTACGACGGCGACGTCCCCGGAGTGCGATCGGTCGTCGACGGTCGTCGTGTGGTCGATGCGGCCGCCTGGCCGTCGGCCTTCGTCGCCACCATCGGTGACGGCACCGTGACAGCGAGGCTCGGTCAGGCCGTCGCCGCGTCGGCGTGACCGCCGCCGACCCGTCCCGGTCGCGGGTCGGCGTGGGGGGGCGGCTGCGCCACGCCGTCGCGCGCCCCACGGCGAGGGTGCTGGCCGGCAGCCTCGTCGGGCAGTTCCTGGTGCTCGCAGCCTCGCCTCTCATCACGCGTCTCTACGGTCCAGCCGATCTGGGGGCCCTCGCCGTCGTGACCGCCCTCTCCACCATCGTCGGCGCCGTCGCGCCTCTCGGCTGGGACCGCGCGATCGTGGTCCCTCGGGCGGAGGGCGCCGCACGAGCCGTCGTGCTGCTCGCCGTCGTGAGCGTCGTGGCCGTCAGCTCCGTCGCGGCGGTCGTCGCCTGGACCGGCCGGCATCTCTGGGCGAGCGTGACGGACACGTCGTTGCTCGTCGACGCCTGGTGGGTCTGCCCGGTGACCGTGCTGGTCGTCGCCCTCCAGAGGGTGGTGACGAGCAGCCTCGCCCGGAGCCGGCGGTACACCGCCCTGGGCTGGCGCAACGTGCTCCAGGGGGCGGGGCAGGTGACCTGCAACGTGGTGCTCGCGCCGCTCGGCGGGCCGACGGGCCTGGTCCTGGGCCTGGCCGCCGGGCGAGCCGCGGCGCTGGTCGGCACGGCGGGCCGAACTCGAGCGGCCCGCCGCCACGGCGACACGAGCCGGCCCCGCCGCCTGGCCTCCGGACGCCTCGTGAAGGCCGTGGCGTTCCGGTACCGGCGCTTCCCCCTCGTCAGCACGTGGTCCAGCCTGCTCAACGTCCTCGGCCAGCAAGCTCCCCTCCTCCTGCTCTCTGCCCTGCACGGCTCGCCGGCGATCGGGGCCCTGGCTCTCACGATGAGGGTGCTCGGCGCTCCGGTCGGGATGGTGGCGGACGCCGTCGGGCTGCAGATCGACGGGCAGACCGGCGCCGTCGTCAGGCGTCACGAGGCGACGGCAGGCGCCTCGGTGAGGCGCATCCTGCTTCCCCTGGGGGCACTCGCCGGGATCGGACTCGTGGTCTGCGTGATCGCCGCCCCTGTCGTCTTCCCGGCCGTGTTCGGCCGGGCCTGGTCGGGAGCGTCGACCATGACGATCGTGATGGCGCCCGCGTTCGCGGCGCAGGTGGTCGCGTCGCCTCTGTCGCGCCTCCTGCCGCTGCTCGAACGACAAGGGGCGCAGCTCGGGTGGGACGTCGGCCGCCTCGTGGTGACCTCGGGCGCGATCGTGGCCTCGGGTCTCACCGGGGCGGGTCTGACCACGTCGGTGATCGCCTGGTCGGCGGCCTCCGTCGTCAGCTACGGCGCGCTGCTGCTCCTCGTCCTGAGGGCCGTGCGGGACGCGGACGGGGCGACGGCCGACCGAGGGAGCCGCTGAGCGCGGGGAGCGAGACGCGGAGGGCCGGCGTGGACGTCTCCACTCGATGTCGGCTCGTCCTCGCCCGGTGTCCCGGTCGCGACGGAAGACCACAGGTCAGAGATTCTTCCCTTTTGATATTTACTGATATCTACATCGTGTGTAATATACGAAGTGCGTCGACCACAAGGAGCCTCATGACCACCCGCATCAACCTCTCGGCCCCCGATGTGGGCCAGCTCGAACGCGATGCCGTCGACGCCGCCCTGCGCTCAGGGTGGGTGGCTCCCCTGGGGCCCGAGGTCGATGCGTTCGAGCGCGACATCGCCGACCGCGTGGGCGTCGCCCACGGCGTGGCACTCTCGTCGGGGACAGCTGCGCTGCACCTGGGCCTCAGAGGGCTCGGCGTCTGCCCCGGCACGACGGTGGTCACGTCGACCTTCACGTTCGCGGCCACCGCCAACGCCGTCGTGCACGCGGGCGCTCGGCCCTTCTTCGTGGACTCCGATCCGCAGACCGGCAACATGTGCCCGGACCTGCTCGACGAGGCGATGAGCGGGCTCCACGCTGCGGGCCGTCGCGTCTCGGCCGTGCTGCCGGTCGACATCTACGGACAGGTCGCCGATCTCGAGCGCATCCAGGGCATCGCCGACCGGTACGAGGTCCCCGTGCTGTGCGACAGCGCCGAGTCGCTGGGGGCCTCGCTCGGCGGCCGGGCTGCGGGGTCGTTCGGCCGGGCCTCGGCCGTCTCGTTCAACGGCAACAAGATCATGACGACGTCGGGCGGTGGCATGCTGCTGACCGACGACCTCGAGCTGGCTGACGACGCCCGCCGGGTGGCGAGCCAGGCCAAGCTCCCCTTCGCCCACTACGAGCACGCCGAGATCGGGTACAACTACCGCCTCAGCAACGTGCTCGCGGCCCTCGGCCGTGCACAGCTCACTCGCCTGGACGAGATGATCGCCCGCCGCCGCGCCGTTCGCGACGAGTACCGCGCACTCGTCCGCGGCGTCGAGGGCGTGCGTGTCCTCCACGACGGCATCGACGCTGACGACAACGCGTGGCTCACGTCGATCGTCTTCGACGACGCTGAGAAGGCGGCCCCGGTCGGGCGAGCGCTCGCGGCGGCCGACATCGAGACGCGTCGCCTCTGGAAGCCCATGCACCTCCAGCCGGTCTTCTCCGACGCAGGCCGACTCGCCACGGGCGCCGGTGAACGTCTCTTCGACCACGGGCTCACCCTCCCCAGCGGGTCCGCGTTGTCCGACGGCGAGATCGAACGCGTGCTCACCGTCCTCCGTCCGGCGCTCACGAGCGCCTGACGCTCTCCCGTCCCGCCCCAACCTCCCCGCTCCCTTCCTCCCCGGCGCCCTCACCCAGCGCACACCTCGAAAGGTCGCCATGTCCTCCACCTCTCGTCCTCGCCTGATCGTGCTCGGTCAGGGCTACGTGGGCCTTCCCCTCGCCATGCGTGCCGTCGAGGCCGGCTTCGCCGTGACCGGCGTCGACACCGACCTCGGTCGCGTCGACGCCCTGTCGTCCGGCATCTCGTTCGTCGAGGACGTCGCTGACAGCCAGGTCGCCGACGCCCTCGCCACCGGCCGGTACGCCCCGTGCTCGACGCTCGACGGGATCGACGGGTTCGACTACGCCATCATCAGCGTCCCGACGCCGCTGCGCGAGACCCTGCCCGACCTCAGCTACATCGAGTCGGCGGCACGCACTCTCGGTGCCGTGCTGCGTCCAGGCGCGACCGTGGTCCTCGAGTCGACGACCTCGCCCGGCACCACCGTCGAGGTGCTGGTGCCCATCCTCGAGACCGTCAGCGGCCTGTCCGCCGGCTGCGACTTCCACGTCGGCTTCTCGCCTGAGCGCATCGACCCGGGCAATCCCGACTGGACGTTCCGGACGACGCCGAAGATCGTCTCGGGGATCGACGACGCCTCGCTCGCCGAGGTGACGAAGCTCTACGACGCCCTCGTCGACGTCACGGTGCCCGTCGCCGGCACCCGCGAGGCCGAGCTCGCGAAGCTGATCGAGAACACCTTCCGACACGTGAACATCGCGCTGGTGAACGAGCTGGCCCTCGCCGCCCACGACCTCGGCATCAACATCTGGCAGGCCCTCGAGGCCGCCGGCACGAAGCCGTTCGGCTTCATGAAGTTCCTGCCCGGTCCGGGGGTCGGCGGTCACTGCCTCCCCGTCGATCCGAGCTACCTCTCGTGGGAGGTGCGGCGCAAGCTGGGGCGCTCCCTGCGGTTCGTCGACCTGGCGAACGAGGTCAACGAGGGCATGCCCGAGTACGTCGTCCGACGCCTCGAGGCCCTCCTCAACGACGAGTCGAAGGCCGTCCGCGGGGCACGGGTGCTGCTCGTGGGCCTCGCCTACAAGGCCGACAGCGGCGACGTCCGCGAGGCACCCGCCGTCCGCGTCGCCCGCATCCTCGCGGCTCGCGGGGCCGTCGTCACCGCGGTCGACCCGCACGTCTCCGACCGCGACTGGCCGGCCGGCGTGGCCCGCGCCGAGCTCGACGACGCGACGGCGGCCGAGGCCGACGTGGCCGTCGTCCTGACGATGCACAGCGACGTCGACCTGTCGGCCCTGTGCGGCCGCCTCGTGCTCGACACCCGCAACGTCGTCGACGAGGGCTCGCGCGTGGTGCTGTGAGCACCGCACCTCGCCGCCCGCGTTCGGCATCCCCCGTCTCTTCCCCTTCCTCCCGACCAGAAAGCACGAACGTGAACGATCTCTCCTCCTACGCCGGCCGCCGCATCCTCGTCACCGGGGCCGCCGGGTTCATCGGTTCCGCGCTCGTTCCGCGCCTCCTGCAGGCTGGCGCGACGGTCGTCGGGATCGACATCCGGCAGGGCTACGAGGGCCCCGGCTACGAGCATCGGCTCGGCGACGCCGCGAACCTGACCGCCGCCGAGCTCGCCGAGGTCCGGCCCGACATGGTCGTCCACCTGGCCTCGGTCGTCGGCGTCGTGGCCGCCGCCAGCGACCCGGCGGCGACGCGCCGGGCGATCCTCGGCATGACGACCCAGTTCGTCGACCTGGTCGAGAGCTTGTCGGGCGTGCGGTTCGTCTACGTGTCGTCCTCCGAGGTCTACGGTCAGTCGACCGCCTTCCCCCTCGTCGAGAAGTCGCCGCTCGCTCCGCTCTCCGCCTACGGGCAGGCCAAGCGAGACGCCGAGGAACTCGTGTCGGCCAGGACGGCGGCGGGCCGGCTCGACGGGATCGTCGTGCGGCCCTTCAACGTCTACGGGCCTGGGCAGCGCACCGACTTCGTCGTCACGAGGTTCGTCGAGCAGGCCCTCTCCGGAGACGACCTCACGGTCGTCGACTCGGGCGACCAGCTGCGCACCTTCACCTACGTCGACGACTTCGTCGAGGGTCTCCTGCGTGCCGCGGCACACGACGGCGACGAGCGGCTGTTCAACATCTCGGGTCACGAGACCTGGACCATCGGGGCTCTCGCGAGCGCGGTCGTCGACCTCGCCGGGTCGGCGAGCTCGATCGTCTCGACCGAGCCGGCCGACCTCGGCCGGCCGCGTGAGATCGAGGTCGAGAACCGGGTCGCCAGCTGCGGCCGTGCGCGTCGTGTGCTCGGCTACCAGCCCCGCGTCGGCGTGTTGCAGGGGATCGGTCACTGCATCGATGCCGCCGCCGAGGCCTCCGTCCGCTCCTGAGGGCTCGGACGCGATGTCGACACGGCCGGTCGGTGCTCACGGCACACTGGACGACATGAGCACCTGGGTGAAGATCTGCGGCCTGTCCACGGCCGAGACGGTCGACGCGGCCGTGGCGGCGGGCGCCGATGCGGTCGGGTTCGTGTTCGCGCCCGGCAGTCCGCGCACCGTCGACGCCGCGACGGCACGCGCGCTGGTCGCCCGGGTGCCCGAGGGCGTCGAGACGGTCGGCGTGTTCCGGGGGCAGGGCGTCGAGGCGGTGCTCGAGCTGGCGCGCTCCTCCGGCGTCTCGACCGTCCAGCTGCACGGAGACGAGACCCCCGCCGACGTCGTGCTCGTCCGGGCTGCGGGGTTCCGGGTGATCCGCGCCGTCAGCGCGTCGCGCTACGCCGTCGAGACCGAGGAGGAGCGGGCTGCGTTCCACGAGGACGCCCTGCTCCTCGACGCGGTCGACCCCGGTGCCGGGGCCGTGTTCGACGCGGCGCCGCTGCTCGCCGCGCCGCCGTCGCGCCCGTGGCTGCTCGCGGGCGGGCTGACGCCCGACAACGTGGCCGAGCTGCTCGGGACGTCGCGGCCTGCCGGTGCTGTCGGGGTCGACGTCAGCTCGGGCGTCGAGTCGTCGCGCGGCGTCAAGGACCGACGGCTGATCGCCGACTTCGTCGCGGCGGCCCGCACTCCCTGACGTCCGGGCGCCGCAGCTCAGCCGAGCAGGGCCCGCAGATCGGCGACGAGACTGTCGACGTGCTCCGCCGTGGTGTCGAAGGAGCACATCAGCCGCACCTCGCCGGTCGTCCTGTCCCAGTCGTAGAAGTGGTGCACGGCACGGAGCGGCTCGACGACCTCGACCGGCAGGACGACGAACACCGCGTTGGCCTCGACCTGCTGCGTGATCGTGACGCCCGGCAGCTCCGCCAGTGCCGCGGCGAGGCGCGTAGCCATCTCGTTGGCCCTGGTCGCCGACCGCAGCCACAGGTCGTCCTCGAACATCGCGAGGAACTGCGCCGACGTGAAGCGCATCTTCGAGGCCAGCTGCGCGTCCATCTTGCGCAGGAACACCAGGCCGGCCCGCGCCTCCTCGCTGAACGTCACGACCGATTCGCCCAGCACGAGTCCGTTCTTCGTGCCGCCGAGCGAGAGCGAGTCGATGCCCGCGTCCCGCGTGAGGGCCCGCAGCGGCACCCCGAGCGAGGCGGCCGCGTTGGCCAGGCGGGCGCCGTCGAGGTGCACGGTCATCCCGTGCGCGTGTGAGCGGTCGGTGATCGCGCGGAGCTCGTCGGGCGTGTAGACGGTGCCGAGCTCGGTGCTCTGCGTGATGGTCACCGCGAGCGGCTGGGGGCGTTGCTGATCGCCCCAGCCGTAGGCCTGGCGGTCGATCAGCTCTGGCGTCAGCTTGCCGTCGGGCGTCGGGACGGTGAGCAGCTTGATGCCGCCGAGGCGCTCGGGGGCGCCGCCCTCGTCGGTGTAGACGTGCGCGGTGGTCGCGCAGACGACGGCACCCCAGCGGGGGACGAGCGCCTGCAGGGCCGCCACGTTGGCCCCGGTGCCGGTGAGGACCGGGTCGAGGGAGGCGCCCTCGCCGAAGACCTCGGCGACCACCTCGCCGAGACGGCGCGTGTAGGGGTCGGCGCCGTACGAGGCGACGTGGCCGCCGTTCGCGTCCGTCATCGCCTGCAGCACCTCTGGGTGGGCGCCGGCGTAGTTGTCGGAGGCGAACGTGTGGGCGGAGGGGTCGTGGAGGCGCGTCACGACTCCATCTTGCCGTGCATCCGCGGGCCCCTGTCCGACCCGGATCGTGCGGTTGTCGCAAGAAGTACTTGTGATATTGATGTTGTAGACGTAGTGTAACAGTGAGCACAGTCGCCAAGCCACGGCAGCGCTCCGAGCCTGCCTCACCCGAGAGGTCCGCCATGTTCTTCCTGCACGCCCCCAAGCTGGTCCTCACCGGCTCGTCGTCGACGCTCCGCGCGACGGGCGATCGTGCGGCCGCCCTCGGCGCCGAGGTGGTCGTCGTCGTCGAGCCGCGAGCAGCCGGCGACGGCGGCACCGCAGCAGCCGACGCCGTGACGGCGGCCTGCGTGGCCGAGCTCGACGGGTTCGACGTCGCCCTCGTGACCGTCTGCGACGCGGCCTCGGCCGACGTGGATCTGCGCGACGCCGCGGCCCGGCTCGCCCCTGCCCTGCGGCACGGCGCCCTCGTCCTCGTCCAGAGCGTCGCGTGCATCGAGCTGGAGGGGCGCCGCCTGGCGGCCGACCTCGCCGAGCGGTCGGGCCTCGAGGTCGGCCGCCACTTCGACGTCGTCGGCCTCGAGGGCGACGACGTGACGTGGTCCACGGGCGAAGAGGGCGCAGAGACCGCGCGCCATCTCATGTCCCGTCTCGGCTGACGCGTCGCCCGCCGTCGGCCGCCTGCACCAGGATGGGTTCATGGGCGGAGTACTGATCGGGTTCGGGATCATCGGGGTGATCATCGCCGCCGGCTGGCTGGTGGGGCGCATCGACCTGCTCGGCCCGACCGGTCACCAGGTCCTGTCCCGGCTCGTCTTCTTCGTGCTGACGCCCTGCCTGCTCTTCTCCACCATCTCGCGTGCCGACGTGCACGTGCTCTTCTCGGACCTCCTCGTGGTCTCGGCCCTCGCCTCCCTCGCCGCCGCCGTGGTCTCGGTGGTGCTGCTGCGGTTCGTGCTCCGTCGGTCGGCTGCGGAGACGACGATGGGCACGATGGGCGGCGCCTACGTCAACGCGAACAACATCGGGCTGCCGGTCGCGACCTACGTGCTCGGCAGCGCCACCTTCGTCGCCCCGGTGCTGCTCTACCAGCTGCTCGTGCTCACCCCGATCGTGCTCTCCGTGATGGACACCGTGACGAACCGCGGCAGCAGCCTCGGGCGCGCGATCGTGCGCCCGCTGCTCAACCCCCTGCTGATCGGCTCGGCGCTCGGGGTGCTCGTCGCCGTGCTCGAGATCGAGGTGCCCGACCCGGTGATGCAGCCGCTGCTGCTCGTCGGCGGCGCCGCCGTGCCGGTCGTGCTGATCTCGTTCGGCATGTCGCTCTCGGGCTCGAAGCCGCTGCAGTCGCGCGAGGGCCGGGCCGACATCGCGATCGCGACCGCGCTCAAGCTCGTCGTCATGCCGGTCGTCGCCTGGTTGCTCGGCGCCTTCGTCTTCGACCTCGGGCACGACCAGCTGTTCGTCGCGGTCGTCCTGGCAGGCCTGCCGAGCGCCCAGAACGTCTTCAACTACGCGCAGCGCTACCAGACCGGGGTCGCCGTCGCCCGCGACACCGTGCTCGTGACGACGATCGGGTCGGTGCCCCTGCTGGTGCTGGTGGCGGCGCTGCTCAGGTAGGAGGCTCCTCCTGGTCTCGCCCGGTGGTGCCGGTCAGAAGATCATCGGACGGTCGTCGTCGAGCTCCGTGTCGAGCTCGAGGTCGACCACCACGGGGACGTGGTCGCTCGGGGCGTCGCCCTTGCGCTCGTCGCGGTGGATCGAGGCGCCGGTGACGAGGTCGGCGAACGGCTTCGACCCCATGACGAAGTCGATCCGCATGCCCTCGTTCTTCGGGAACCGCAGCTGCTTGTAGTCCCAGTAGGTGTAGCCCTCGGGCAGGCGCGGGCGGACGACGTCGGTCAGCCCGACCCGCTCGAACTCGGCGAAGGCGTCGCGCTCGGGCTGGCTGACGTGGGTGTGTCCCTCGAAGACCGAGACGTCCCACACGTCGGTGTCGAGCGGCGCGACGTTCCAGTCGCCCATCAGCGCGAGCGGCTGGTCAGGGCTCGCGGCGATCCAGGCCTCCGTCTCGGCGGCGAGGGCGGCGAGCCAGTCGAGCTTGTAGTCGTAGTGGGGGTCGCCGAGCTCGCGGCCGTTCGGCACGTAGAGCGACCACAGGCGGACGCCCTCGACCGTGACGCCGATCGCCCGCGCCTCCTTGGGCTGGTCGGGCCCCTCCTGCCCCTTGGCGAAGCCCGGCTGGGTCGGGAACGTGATCGTCACGTCGTCCATCGGCAGACGGCTCGCGAAGGCGACGCCGTTCCATTGGCTCAGGCCGTGCAGCTCGACCTCGTAGCCGGCCTCGCGGAACGCCTCGAACGGGAACTGCTCGGGCTTGCACTTGATCTCCTGCAGGCCGACGACGTCGACGTCCTCCCGCACCAGCCAGTCGACCACTCGCCCGACTCGGGCACGGACGGAGTTGACGTTCCAGGTCGCGACGCGCATGCCCACCACGCTACCGGCAGGAGGCGGACCCGGCCTGGGCGGAGAGTCCTGCCCTACCATGGGTCACCGTGACCGACGCACGAACGCAGCTCATCGACTACATCCGCTCCGAGGCCGTCTTCCACGGCGACTTCACGCTCACGAGCGGCAAGAAGGCGAGCTACTACATCGACCTCCGCAAGGTCAGCCTCGACCACCGCGTCGCGCCCCTGATCGGGCAGGTCATGGTCGACCTGATCGCCGAGGTTCCCGACGTCTTCGCCGTCGGCGGCCTGACGATGGGCGCCGACCCGATCGCCTCCGCCGTGCTGCACCAGGGCGTGGCCATGGGCCGCGACTACGACGCCTTCGTCGTCCGCAAGGAGCCGAAGGACCACGGTCGCGGCAAGCAGGTCGAAGGCCCCGAGCTCGAGGGCAAGCGCGTCGTCGTGCTCGAGGACACCTCCACGACCGGCGGGTCGCCTCTGGCCGCCGCGAAGGCGCTGGAGGCGGTGGGCGCGCAGATCGCGGCCGTCGCGGTCGTCGTCGACCGCAGCACCGGCGCCCGCGAGGTCATCGAGGCTGCCGGGTACCCCTACTACGCCGCCATCGGACTGGGCGACCTGGGGCTGCAGCCGTGAACGACGCGCGCGACGGTCGCGGGCCGGTCGACGACGACTCGGAGGCGGGGCGAGAGCCCGCCGACGACACGACGGGCCTCGACGCGGGCGACTGGCTCGCCGCCCAGTTCGACGAGGACGAACATGCCGACGCCGACGCCGACGCCGACGCCGACGCCGACGCCGACGCCGACGACGCCGACGCCGAACAGGCCGCCGCGGCTGCGGGCCACGTCGCCGCGGACCCGGACGAGGCCGAGCATCCCGAGACCCTGACGGCCGCCGCCCCGATCACGCCCGAGACGGCGGGCTCGCCGCCGTTCACCGTGCCGCCGGCACCCACCGCGGAGTCCGAGGTCGTCAAGAGCTCGGGCCACCCG
Organism: Frigoribacterium sp. ACAM 257; assembly: GCF_007954365.1. GTDB lineage: Bacteria > Actinomycetota > Actinomycetes > Actinomycetales > Microbacteriaceae > Frigoribacterium. Next base: position 11,441 of record NZ_VOLO01000009.1, on the reverse strand, counting down.
ATGGCACTCGACCTCTCGGCGCTCGCCGGGGCGGTGCCGCCGCCGTCGGCCGAGCCGACGTCGCCTGTTGCTGAGGCCGGGGACCAGCAGGACGGGCCCGAGGGCGAGGGCGAGGGCGCGGCTGAGCCCGACCTCGGACCCGGTGCTGAGCCCGTCGGGCCTCCTCGCTACGAGGTCCCCCTGGCGGTCGCGCCGCGTCCGGCCACCGCGCCCCGCGTCGCCGTGCCGGTCGAGGCCGAGGGCCGGATCGCCGACACGCAGGAGCACGAGGACGAGGACGCAGTCCCAGCCGCAGCAGAGGGCGACGACGTCGGCGACGGCGTCGAGCCACGGCACCCGGACGAGCCCGGGCCCTTCACGGCGCTGATCTCACCTCCCGTCGCTCCGGAGCCCGTCTTCCCGTCCTCCTTCGACTGGAGCACCCCGGTCGCGGTCGCCGACGAGGACGAGACCTCGGCGGAGGAGACGGCCGGGGACGAGGGCGAGGCCTCGGACGAGGGAGCGCTCGCCGACGAGGGGGCGACCCGCGGCGAGGGCGTCGTCTCTGACCAGGGCGCGGCCGCTGATGCCGCTGACGACGTCGAGGAAGCGCCCGTCGCCGCCGCGGACGACGCGCAGACGCGCGCGTTCGACCTCCCGCCTGCCGCGGTGGAGGCCGATGCCGACGCGTCCGCGCCGGTCGAGGCCGAGCAAGAGGTCGAGGCCGAGGTCCGGCCAGAGTCGGAGCCAGAGGTGGAACCGGAGCGAGAGGTCGAGCCGGAGCCGGAGCCGGAGCCGGAGCCCGAGCCTGCGGCCCAGGCGACGTCGCCGGAGCCGTGGTGGATCGCCGAGCACCACGAGATGACCCGTCGGGAGCGCCGCGAGGCGGAGGCTGCCGGGGTCGTCGTGCCGCCGGCGGTCGCGCCGGAGACGGGTGCCGCGGCTGCGGGAGACGACGATGTCGACGCGTCAGACGGTGCAGGGACCTCCGCCGCACCTCCTGCGGGACCGTCGATCGGCGCGCCGGTCGCGCCCGCGCCGGCGGCACCTCGGCAGGAACCCACCTTCACCGAGCTGCTGGGCATCGTGCGCCCGGCGTCGGGGTCGCCTGAGAGCGTCGAGGACACCCCCGGCGATCCCGCGGCGGACGCCGGTCGCAGCGACCTCGTCGATCCCGGGCCGCTGCCCGCAGGCGGGTCCTGGGCGCTGAGCGACGACCTGGCTGCCGGGGAGTCGGCAGCCGCTGCCACCGGGGCGGCCGAGGTCGAGGCCGTCGCGCCGGGCGAGGAGCTGGTCCAGCCGGTCGACCTCGACGATCCCTTCGCCGCGCTCCAGGTCGAGGCCGAGGAGGACGCGCCCGATGCCGCCACGGCCGCTCTGCCCCTGGCCGGCGTCGGCCTGGCAGGGGTCGGACCGGCGGGTGCCGGTGCGGCGGAGCCCGTCGCCGAGCGGCCTCGCTCCGTGTCGCACACGGAGGGCGAGCTGCCCGGGCTGAGCGTCGGGGGAGGGCCGGCCGCGATCCCGACCGCCGCCTCCTCGGCTGCTCCGCTTGCCGTGCCCCGTGGGCAGGCGTCTGCGGCGACCAGGCCGTCTGCGGCGTCGGACCTCGGATCGGCGTCGTCCGCGACGGGGTCCGGCGGCGGCATAGCGTCGTGGTCCCGAGGCCGCAAGGTGCTGCTCGGCGTCGCGGCGGCACTCGTGATCGTCGTCGCGCTCGTCGTCTTGTTCTCGCTCAGCAGGTCGCTCTTCGCAGGGACGCCCCAGCCCACCGAGGCTCCGGCGGCGGCGGCGACGGTGACCCGCACGGTCACCGCTGCGCCTGTGGAGATCGCCCAGGAGGCGGTGGCCGGCCCGCTCTCGGCGGGCACGCACCCGTGGAACGACCTGCAGGGCGGCGAGTGCTTCTCCGCCTTCGAGAACGCGTGGCAGCAGGACTACGAGGTCGTCGACTGCGGCCAGCCGCACGTCGCCCAGCTCGCGTCGATCGGGGCGCTCGACGCCGACCCGGCCGCGGCGTACCCGGGCAGCGACGCACTGCAGTCGCAGATGTCGGTGCTGTGCACCGGGGCTGGCGCCCTCGATCTCCCCGCGGCCTCCACGTACCCGGACGCGCAGTTCAGCGCCAGCTGGCCGTCGACCGACGCGGAGTGGGCCGCCGGGGTCCGTTCGTACTGGTGCTTCGTCGACCGTGCGGGCGGCGAGCCGATGACGACCAGCGTCGCGCCGACCGCCGCCTGACCCGCCCGCCCCGGCTGAGCTGACCCGCGCCTCCTGCGTCCTTGCTGCCCCGCACATGCCGACCGCAGGGCCCGCACGAGCGGGATATCTGCTCACCGCGGAGGCTGATCGGTCCGATCGGTCGGCATGTGCGGGCGCGTGCGCGGCGCTAGGCCTCGCTCGGCACCACGTCGGTCTCGAGCGGCTCGGCGCGGACCAGCTCGTGCACGCCGCTCAGCACCTCGTTCGGGCGGAACGGGTAGCGGTCGATCTCGGCCTGGTCGCTGATGCCGGTCATGACGAGGATCGTGTGCAGCCCTGCCTCGATGCCGGCGACGACGTCGGTGTCCATGCGGTCGCCGATCATCGCCGTGTTCTCGCTGTGGGCGCCGATCCTGTTCATCGCCGAGCGGAACATCATCGGGTTCGGCTTGCCGACGACGTAGGGGGACTTGTTCGTCGCGGCCGTGATCATGGCGGCGATCGCCCCGGTCGCGGGCATCGGGCCGTCGGCGCTCGGGCCGGTCGTGTCGGGGTTCGTGACGATGAACCGGGCGCCGGCGAGGATCAGCCGGACGGCCTTCGTGATCGCGTCGAACGAGTAGTTGCGGGTCTCGCCGACGACCACGTAGTCGGGATCGGTCTCGGTCATGATGAAGCCGGCCTCGTGCAGAGCGGTCGTCATGCCGGCCTCGCCGATGACGAACGCCGAGCCGCCGGGCATCTGTGAACGACAGAAGTCGGCGGTGGCGAGGGCGCTCGTCCAGATGCGCTCCTCGGGCACGTGGAGGCCCGAGGCACGGAGCCGGGCGCTCAGGTCACGCGGCGTGAAGATCGAGTTGTTCGTGAGCACGAGGTACGGGGTGCCCTCGTCCTGCCACTGCCGGATCAGCGCCGCGGCGCCGGGCAGGGCCTGGTTCTCGTGCACCAGCACGCCGTCCATGTCCGTCAGCCAGCATTCGACCTCGTCGCGAGTTCCCATGCGGGCAGCATACTGAGCGTCCGTTGACATCCGGAGGTGCGGGTCGGCCGGGCAGGGGACCTCGCCCTACGCTGGCGGTCGTGCACCACGACGACCGCCCCGAGACCGCCGCCGAGCCGCCCGCCCACGGGGTCGGGCCGTGGCCGGGCGGCGAGGGCGCCTGGCCGGAGGGCGAGCTCTGGGACCGTGAGCTGCTGCGAGACGGCGACAGGCGGAACGTCGTCGACCGCTATCGCTACTGGACGCTCGAGGCCGTCGTCGCGGACCTCGACCAGCAGCGGAACCCGTTCCACGTCGCCATCGAGAACTGGCAGCACGACATGAACATCGGGTCGATCGTGCGCAGCGCCAACGCGTTCGCCGCCGACACCGTGCACATCATCGGCAGGAGGCGGTGGAACAAGCGGGGCGCCATGGTCACCGACCGGTACCAGCACGTGGTGCACCACCCCGACGTCGCGACGTTCGTGGCGTGGGCTCGCGACCAGCGCCTCCCCGTGGTCGCCGTCGACAACGTCGACGGGTCCGTGCCGCTCGAGACGCTCGCGCTGCCGGAACGGTGCGTGCTCCTGTTCGGTCAGGAGGGTCCGGGTCTCAGCCCGGAGTCGCTGGAGGCAGCCGACGTGGTGGTCGAGATCTCGCAGTTCGGATCGACCCGCAGCATCAACGCGTCGGCCGCAGGGGCGATCGTCATGCACGAGTGGATCCGTCAGCACCGCTTCTGACGCGGGCTCACGGCCGGCCGGCCGCCCGGAGCAGGTAGTCGGCGAGCGTCTCGACGGCGTCGGCGATCTGGGCGACCGCCGACGCGTACGCCTTGTCGTCGCGCCCGTAGGGGTCGGCGACGTCGTCGTCGGCGGGGGAGCGGGGCCGGCGGACGGAGCCGCGCTCGGCGAGGACGAAGCCGATCGCGGTGCGCAGTCGGCCTTCCGGATCGGCGGCGGCGGCCCTCGCCTCGGCCGCCAGGTCGGAGCCGCTCTGCTCGACGACACGCGCGAACTCGAGCAGGGTCGTCGCCCTGCGACCGCTCCGTGGCGCGAGGGCTGCCGCCGCGGAGCGGTGCTCCCGGGCGAGACCGAGCACGAGGTCGGGCGACCGGAGCACCTCGTCGTCCAGCTGGCGCGCGGCGTGCGTCGGGTCGAGCCCCCGGGCCGTCACGGCGAGGGCCATCGGCGTCGGGAGGCCGGCCCCGACGACGGCCCGGGTGCCGGCGCTGGAGACGGCGACCGGGAGGTCGGCGAGCCGATCCCGCAACAGGATCTCGGCGAAGGGCGAGCGACAGATGTTGCCCGTGCAGACGGTGACGATCTCGATCGCTCCCGGTCGGGCGTCGGCGGAGGCAGGCAGGGTCGGGGCCAGGCTCCTCACCGCCCTCCGCGAGAGGGCAGCGACCGGCGCAGGGCCTCCTCGTAGGCGTCGCAGACCGACTGCCAGGTGTAGGCGGCCTCGGCTCGCGCGGCCGCGGCCTCGCGCAGCCTCTGCTGCTCTGCCGGGTCGTCCAGCAGCGCGACGACCGCCTCCGCGATGGCCGCCGGCTCCGGCGGCACGAAGACTCCCGCGTCGGCGAGCACCTCGCGGTTGTAGACCGTGTCGCGGGCGACCACCGGAGCGCCCGTGAACATGGCCTGTACGAGGGCGGGGTTGGTGCCGCCGACGCTGTGCCCGTGGAAGTACGCGCCCGCGTGCTGCCAGAGGGCGAACAAGCGGTCGTCGTCGCTGACGTGGCCGAGCCAGCGGACCCGGTCGTGCTCGACCGCGAGGTCGCGGACGAGGTCGTCGAGCTCGCCGCCGTAGCCGGTCGACCCCACGATCACCACGTCGTGGTCGACGGCGATGCGCCGTGCGGCCTCGACGAACTCGACGATCGAGTTCTCGGGCACGAACCGGGCCACGACCAGGGCGTAGCCGCCGTGCGTCAGCCCGGGCTCGACCGGCAGCTCGCGCACCGGGTCGCCGCCGTAGGGGATGAACGTGCCCTCGACGCCGAACTCGTCCCGCCAGCGGCGGACGATCTCGACGGCGTCGCAGACCAGCGCGTCGGCGAAGCGCGCGGAGGCGCGGGCTCCGAGCTTGAAGACCGTCTTGGCCGCCCTGCCCCACTTGGCGCGCTCCCACTCGATGCCGTCGACGTTGATGATCACGGGCACGCCGCGGAGGCGGAGCAGCGGCAGCCAGAAGCCGTTCGCGACGTTCATCATCAGCACCGCGTCGGGGCGGCGGACGACCGCGTCGAGCACGGCGGTCAGCCCGTAGCTGAGGGTGCTGAGCGAACGGCTCTCGACGCCGCGGGTCGTCCGCGTCCGCACGCGCGCGTCGCGGGTCGGGTCGTCCTCGCGGACGGCGCCGTGCCTGCCGTAGACCGTGACGTCCCAGCCGGCGTCGACGAGGGCCGGCGCGATGCGGCGCACGGCGGTCTCGAACCCGCCGTAGTAGCTCGGGTAGCCCCGCGTGCCGATCACGGCCACGGAGGGCCGGCGACCGTCGGGGGCGCCGCCGTCAGGGGCACCGGTGGAGGGGCGGGGGCGAGGCGACATGGACGTCCGTTCCGAGAGGGGGCGCGCAGCGCACCACGGTACCGCAGCCCCGCGCGCCCCTCCTCGCGCAGCCCCCTCCTCATTCAGGAACGTGGGTCCTGAGCTCGTACTGCGCAGGAGGCGCGCTCCTGATCCGTGCACGGTCGAGGATCCGAGACGGGCGACTTCCTGAATCCCGACGCCGCGACGCGAGAGGATGGGGCCATGTCCTCCACGAACCTCCTCGGCGTGCCCGAGACCCTGCTGCCCGCCGACCCCGCCGTCACGGCCGACCTCGAGACGCTGTCGCTCGCCGAGGTCGTCGTCGCCCACCCGACGTCGTCGCTCGCCTGGGCGCTGCTCAGCGACGAGGCGGCTGGCCGGGGCGCCGACCTCGAGGCCTACGCCTACGCGCGGGTCGGCTACCACCGCGGCCTCGACGCGCTCCGCGGGGCCGGCTGGCGCGGAAGGGGCCCGGTCCCGTGGTCGCACGAGCCGAACCGCGGCGTCCTGCGATCGCTCTTCGCCCTGCGCCGTGGAGCGGCAGCGATCGGCGAGACGGCCGAGGTCGAGCGGCTCGGCACGTTCCTGGCCGACGCCGACCCCGCGGCCGCTCCGGCGATCGAGGCCGAGGAGGCGGCCCGACGCTGACGACGCGCGTCGCGCCTCCTGCGTTCTCACGGTCCGGGGCCAGGTCGCCCGCACCTCCTTCGACCTCACGATCCAGGACCGGGCCGCCCGCGCCTCCTGATCCGTGCACCGTGCAGGACCCTCGGTCCTGCACGGTGCGGGCTCAGGGCCCACGTTCCTGAACGAGGAGACGAACCCAGGGCCCGCAGGTCAGCCGATCAGCGAGGGCCGCAGGTCGCGCAGCGTCCGCTGCCGCGTCATCCGCGCCGTCGCGAGCAGCGACACGAGCAGCGCGCCGAGCATCCACAGCGCGAGCACGCCCGCGTCCGTCCACGCCGTCGCGGTGCTGCCGCCGTACATCAGCTGGCGCAGCCCGTCGGTCGCGTAGCTCATCGGCAGGACGAAGTGCAGCGCGGCGAGCGGTCCGGGCAGCGTCTGCCACGGGAACGTCCCGCCCGCGGTGACCAGCTGCACGACCATGAGCACCAGCCCGAGGAACTGCCCGACGCTGCCGAGCAGCACGTTCAGCATCATGATGATCGCCGCGAAGGTGACGCTCGCGAGCCCCATCAGGCCGAGCATCCCCCAGGTGTGCACCACCTCGAAGCCGAGCGCCCCGCGCACGATCGCGAACAGGGCGACCATCTGCAGCACGCCGAGCAGCGCGGGCGTCAGCCAGCCGGCCGCGACGACCCGTGCGGGCGCCTTCACGGCGGTGATGGCGCGCTTCGACACGGGCTTCACGATCAGGAACAGCGCGTAGATGCCGATCCACGCCGCGAGGCTGATGAAGAACGGGGCGAGCCCTGCGCCGTAGGTCCCGGCGCTCGTGAGCGGCTGGTCCGCGACGCCGACGGGGTCGCTGATCGCCGAGGCCTGGTCGTCGCGGCTCTGCTCGGTGCTCGCGGGGATCTCGCCGAGGCCGCTCTGCAGGCCGTCCTGCAGCTGCACGGCGCCGTCGTCGAGGGTCACGAGCCCGTCGCGCAGGCTGACCGTGCCGGTGCTCAGCGTGCCGAGCCCGGTCGACAGCGAAGCCGCCCCCGTCTCGAGCGTGCCGAGGCCCGACGACAACGAGGAGGCGCCCGAGGCAGCGCTCTGCGCTCCCGTCGCCAGCGTGTCGGCTCCCGCAGCGGCGTCGGAGATGCCGCTCGTCAGGGCCGGGGTCGCCGAGGCGAGCGCCGCCGCGCCGGAGGAGACCTGGTCGGCGCCGGTCGAGAGCGCCCCGACCTGGCCGTTCAGCTGCTGCACCTGCGTGTTCGCGTCGGCCAGGCCGTCGGTGACGGGGGCGAAGTACGAGGCGACCTCGGTCGCTGAGGCGACCGCCTCCTCCTGCGTCTGGCCCTGCGAGACGAAGAGGGCGACGAGCTGCTGCCCGATCGCCGCCTGCGTCTCGGGGGCCGCGTCGGCCGCCGCCTGGCTGGCCGTCGCGGCGTCGCCGACCGCGGCGGCGAGCTGCCGGTTGCCGTCGGCGACCTGCGCCGCGCCGTCGGCGAGCTGCTGCGTGCTGGCGGGCAGGCCCGCGGTCTGGTCGCGCAGCTGGTCGAGGCCTGTCGACAGGGTCGACGCGCCCGTGCTCAGCTGGGAGGTCCCGGTCGCGAGCGAGCGCGCTCCGGTCGCCGCGGAGGTCGCGCCCGTCGAGAGCTGGTCCGCTCCCGACGACGCGTCGGCCGCCCCGGTCACCAGCTGGTCGGCGCCCGACACGGCGGAGTCCGCACCGCTGACGAGCTGCGATGCCCCGTCGACCGCGCTGCCGAGGTTCGTCCGGATGTCGGCGAGGCCGACGAGCAAGGTGGACGCCGCCTCCTTGCCGACCTTCTCGGCCACCGACGCGCGGATCGTCTTGCCGGCCTGCCCCGCGATCGTCGTCGCCAGGTAGCTGTTCGTGTCGTTCGTCGCGAGGACGATCTGCGCGCGCTGCGGGTCGTCCGAGCTGGCCGAGGTCAAGTCGGCGCTGAAGTCCCGGGGGATCGTGAAGGTGAAGTCGTAGGTGCCGTCCCGCAGCCCGGCAGCGGCCTCGGACGACGAGACCGTCTGCCAGTCGAAGTCGCCGCCGTCGACGACCTCGTCGGTCACCTGGTCGCCGTAGTTCGTCGCGGTGCCGTCGACGACGGAGCCCTGGTCCTCGTTGACGAGGGCCGCGGGCACCTGGTCGAGCTTCGCGTACGGGTCCTGGTTGGCCCAGAGGTAGAGGCCGCCGTACAGCAGCGGCACCGTCATGAGGGCGACGAGCGCGAGGCGCGCGAGCCCGGTCGAGGTCAGCCGCTGCAGCTCGGCTCGGACGATGGCGATGATCTTCACGGTCAGCGGTCCTCTCGTGTCGGGGCGACCGCGCTGTCGTCGGGTGGGATGTCGGTGGTGTCGTCGGTGTCGGTGTCGGGGGCCTCGAGGGAGCTGGTGTCCGGGTCGTCGGGACCGGTCGCGTCGTCAGCGTCGGCGCTGTCCGCGTCGGCAGCGTCGGCGTCGGCGTCAGCGCCTCCCGTGGCGTGCTCGCCGCGCGCGGCGAAGTCGGGCACGGGCAGCGCCTCGACGGCGGCCAGCGCCGCGTACCCGGTGATCGTCAGCACGGTCACGCCGCGGGCGACGAGGTCGTGCACGACGGCGAGCCAGGCCACGACGTCGCCGCCGTGCCGCTCGGGCGAAGTGAGCACGAGGCCCTGAACGCCCTCGCGCAGCACGGCGAGCTCGCAGAGCAGGCGCACGCGCAGCTCGGTCGGCAGCGCCTGCAGCCGGGTGCCGCGGTGCTCCGCGAGCCCGATCTCGTCGAGCAGCAGCGCGGTCGAGGCGCGGTCGCTGCGGAGGCCGGCGAGGGCCAGCTCCTCGCGGGCCACCTGGGCGACGGTCAGCGAGCCGAACGGCTCGGCGACCGACGGGGTGTCGACCAGGGCGAAGGAGGCGCGGATCGCGCCCGCGTCGTCGCTCCCGTCGAGCGTCACGTGCCCGCTCGACGGCGCCATGCGCCCGACCGCGACGAGCGAGGCGAGCACGGGAGCGTCGACCGTCTCGACGGCGACGAACCCGGGCACGAAGCGGTCGGCGACGACGGTCAGCTCGGGCAGCGGGGCGCCGGGCCCGGTCCCGACGGCGACGTGGTCGAGCTCGAGCCTCACGAGCGGTCCTCCGGGGTGCGCAGGGCGAGGGCCGGGGTGCTCCGGATCAGCTCGCCGGCCTCCTGCCAGCCGAGCCCGACCATGCCGAGCACGGCGAGCATCACGAGGCGGTGCCCCTCGGCGCGGTCGAGGTCGCGCACGGTCGCCTCGTCGAGCACGGCGAGCGCCGAGCCCTCGACGAGGTGGGCCAGCGTCACGACGTCGACGTCGTCTCGCATCCGGCACTCGGCGACGCCCCGACGGACGGTCTCGAGCAAGAAGGCGCGCAGCGGCGCGAGCGCCGTGCCCACGTCGCGCATCAGCGGGCCACGCACGGTGAGCTGCGCCATCACGCGGACGTGCTCGACCTCGGCCCAGAGTCGTGCGCCCAGCTCGGCGAGCTGCACGACCGGGTCATCGGACGGAGCCGGCACGGCAGCGGCGCCGATGCGGGCGGCCCCGCGCAGGGTCACCTCGCGCACCAGGTCGTCCCGCGTCGCGAAGTGCCCGTAGACGCTGCGCCGCGACAGCCCCGCCTCGGCGGCGATCGCCTCGAGCGGCACGGCAGGGTCGAGGTTGAGGAGGCGCACCGCGGCCGACATCAGGGCCTCGCGGTTGGCGGCGGCGTCGCGGCGCGGCGCCCGGGTGGGGGAGGAGGGGGAAGACGGGGAGTGCACGTCCCCGATCATACGATCTTGCACACTGGTGTGCAAGATCGTGAGGGTGGGAGAGGTCGGGGAGGCGCCGGTAGGGTCGGGCGATGACCCTCGAGGAGGCGGCGCAGCAGCTCTACGCCCTGCCGCAGCAGCAGTTCACCGCCGCCCGCGAGGCCCAGGCCGCCGAGGCGAAGTCCGCCGGCGACGCCGCACTGGCGACCTCCGTGCGCGCGCTGCGCCGCGCCTCCGCGTCCGCCTGGGCCGTGGACCTCCTCGCCCGCGACGCCCCCGACGAGCTCGAGGCCCTGGCGTCCCTCGGCGACCGGTTCCGCACCGCGCAGTCCGGCGGCGACCGCGCGGCGATCTCCGCCCTGACCCGCGAGCGGAAGGAGGCGCTGGCCGGTCTCGTCTCCCGCGCCCGCCTCCTCGCCTCCGATGCCGGACATCCGCTCTCCGTCGCGGCGCTCGCCGAGGTCGACCAGACGCTCCGCGCCGTCGTGGCCGACGCGACTGCGGCGGCTGCCGTGCGCAGCGGTCGCCTCGTGCGGGCGCTCGCGGCCGACGGCCTCGAGGAGGCGGACCTCACGGATGCCGTCGCCGGCCCTGCCCCCGAGGGCGTCGCCCCTGCGAGGCTCCGCGCGGCGCCGGCGGTGGGCGGTTCGTCGCGCGACGGCGACGGCGACGGCGACGGCGGCGGCGGCGGCGAAGCAGGATCGGGCCCTGGCCGGCGCTCCGCGGCGCTCGACCGGAAGTCCGCTGCCGAGGCCGCCCGACGCGCCGCCGAGCAGGCGGCCGCGGACGCCGAGCGCGAGGCCGACGACGCGGAGGCGGCGCTCGCCGAGGTCGACGAGCGCGCGACCCGGCTGGCTCACGACCGTGACGACGTCCTCGATCAGCTCCGCCGCCTCCGGGACGAGTTCGCCGCCGCCGAGCATCGCAGCGCCGAGCTCGACGACCGCGAGAAGTTCCTCACCCGCGAGCACCGCCGGGCCGCCGCCGACGCGGCCGCCGCGCGCCAGGCCGCCGACCGCGCCCGAGCCGCTCTCGACTGACCTGACCTGACCTGCCGCCGCTGCCGCTGCTGCCGCCGCCTGCGCAGCGAAAAACCCCGGTGTGGACGATGCACCCCGTAACGACGGGGTGCATCGTCCACACCGGGGTGCGAGACGGCTGAGCGCCAGCTAGTTCCCCCGACGCGCCAGAGCGCGTCGGCGCAAGAAACGCAGACGCTGGCGCGTCTGCCCCTAGTTTCTTGCGCCCATCAGGTGCTCGAGCGCGAGCTGCTGCAGGCGGACGAACCCGTACCCGTGGCCGCCGAAGTGCTGCCCCGCGTCGTAGTCCTCGTACGAGGCGCGGTCGGCGAGCAGCTGCTCGTAGC
>NZ_VOLO01000008.1 GCF_007954365.1 Frigoribacterium sp. ACAM 257 | reverse complement strand
ACTTGGAGGTCAGTGTCACTCGGTGGCCGGTGAAGCTTCGCTCCGCCGCACCTCCGTGGTGACAAGAGGAAACATTACAGGCACACCAGCCACATCGTCCAAACCCTGCCGCATCCCGGGCGTGTCGGAACATCGATCCCCGGAAAATCAAGGGTCCGAGCTCCGTTCGCCCGCCAGAGGGCGTCACATGGCTTCCAGAGGCACGTTGAGCCACGCGGCCCACCCCGCCGATCGACGATCTCTGCTGCCGGGTGCACGAAGGCCCGCCCCTGTGCAGGGGCGGGCCTTCGTCATCACGGATCGGGTGGGTCAGCGGACCATGACGCCGGCGAGTGTCTTCTTGCCTCGGCGCAGCACCACGGTGCCGCCGGCCAGGGTGGACTCCCCCACCGGGGCGTCGGCGTCGACCACCCGGATGTTGTTCAGGTAGACCCCGCCCTCACCGGTGCTCCGGCGGGCGGCACCGAGGGATGCCGACAACCCCGTGGCCACCAGGGCCTGGGCCACGGTGGTGGTCGAGTCCGCCTCCGCGGACGGGAGTTCGGCGACCGCGCTGCGGAGGGTGTCCTCGTCCAGGACACTCAGGTCGCCCTGTCCGAAGAGAGCGGCGGCCGCGTCGATGGCCGACTGCGTGGCGACCTCGCCGTGGACCAGGCGCGTGACCTCCCATGCAAGCGTGCGCTGCGCCTCCCGCCGGAAAGGCTCGTCGGCCACCGCGCGCTCGAGCGACTCGATCGCCGCGCGGTCGAGGAACGTGAAGACCCGCAGGCGGGAGACGACGTCTCCGTCGTCGGTGTTGAGCCAGAACTGGTACATGGCGTAGGGGCTCGTCAGCTCGGGGTCGAGCCAGATGGCGTTGCCCTCGCTCTTGCCGAACTTCGTGCCGTCGCTGTTGGTGATCAGCGGGGTCCCGATGGCGTGCACCGCGACCCCCTCGGTGCGACGGATCAGCTCGGTGCCGCTCGTCAGGTTGCCCCACTGGTCGCTGCCCCCCGTCTGCAGCACGCACTCGTGCTGGCGGTAGAGCTCACGGAAGTCGAGGCCCTGCAGGATCTGGTAGCTGAACTCGGTGTAGCTGATGCCGGCGTCCGAGTTGAGGCGAGCGCTCACCGCGTCCTTCTTGAGCATCGTGCCCACCCGGAAGTTCTTGCCGATGTCGCGGAGGAACTCGATCGCCGACAGTGGCGCCGTCCAGTCGAGGTTGTTCACGACCTGAAGGCCGTTCTCCCCCTCGGCCGTGAGGAACTTCTCGACGTGCACGCGGATCCGCGTCACCCACTCGGCGGTCTGCTCCGGCGTCTTCAGGGTGCGCTCGGCAGTCGGACGCGGATCGCCGATCAGGCCCGTCGAGCCTCCGACGAGCCCGAGCGGCCGGTGACCGGCCAGCTGGAGGCGACGCATCAGCAGCAGCTGCACCAGGTTGCCGAGGTGCAGGCTCGGCGCGGTCGGGTCGAACCCGCAGTAGTAGGTGATCGGCGGGCCGGCGAGCACGGACTTCAGCGCGTCGACGTCGGTCGACACGTGCACGAGGCCGCGCCACTGCAGCTCGTCCCAGACGTCGTCGAACGTGGGGTCGTTGGCCTGGCCGGCGAGGACGTCGGCCGTGGTTTCGCTGCTCACCCGAGAACGGTATCAGCGTGCGGGCGTGCCGCCGCCGCGCCTGACCGCGGCCCGCCAGGCCGAGACCGACGGCTCGCCCGGGAGTGTGAACCGCCACGGGAACTCTTCGGTCCCGGCAAGGCCGGACACCCCGACGCGGGGACCGGCGACGACCTCGCCGACGGGCCCGGTCGGCAACTCGAGTGAGAAACGCCCGGTGCCCAGGGTGCTGCCGTCGTCGTCGAGACCGATGTCGAGTGCCGACCCGAGCCTCCCTGGTCCCTTCGCCAAGTCGGCGTCCTTGTGCGCGGCGGGACGACGAGACCGGGCGACCTCGAGCCCGTCGACGACCTCGCCCGCGCGGAGCAGCAGGCCGGAGGCGTAGCCCTCGGGGCCGCAGACGATGTTGACGCACCGATGGATCCCGTACGACAGGTACACGTAGAGGGTCCCGCCCTCGCGGAACATGCTCGCGTTCCGCGCCGTCGGCCCGCGGTGCGCGTGCGACCCGGGATCCTGCCCCTGGCCGTGGTAGGCCTCGACCTCGGTGAGCCTGACCGCCACCTCCCCGACCCGGAACACCGAGCCGAGGAGGAGCGGGCCCACCTCGAGGGCCGGCCGCGTCAGCAGCCGGGTCACCTCGTTCAGAAGAACCGCTGGCCCGAGGCGGTCGCGATCACGGCGACCGCGACGAGGACGACGACGCACACCGCGACGACCGCGGGCAGCAGCCAGGCACGCGGGGTACGCGGTCGACGCGGCTCGGTCACGCCGAGACCGGGTCGAGGTCGCGGACCAGGTGCGCGACGCGCTCGGTCAGCTCGGCCAGCTGTTCGGCGACGCGCTCGGGAGCCGTCCCGCCGACGCCCTGCCTGCTGCCGATCGAGCCGCGCACGGTCAGGACCGCGCGGATCTCGGGGGTGAGGTGGGACGACACCTCGGCGTACTGCACGTCGGTCGGCTCGTCGAGCTCCAGGCCCTGCTGCTCGCAGAACCGCACCAGCTCGCCGCTGATCTCGTGGGCGTCACGGAACGTCACTCCCTGGCGGACGAGCCACTCGGCCACGTCCGTCGCGAGCGAGAAGCCCTGCGGCGCCAGCTCGGCCATGCGGGCCTCGTCGAACTCGAGCGTGGCGATCATGCCCGTGAACGCGGGCAGCAGCACCTCGAGCTGGGTGACCGAGTCGAACACCGGCTCCTTGTCCTCCTGCAGGTCGCGGTTGTACGCGAGCGGAAGGCCCTTCAGCGTCGCCAGGAGGCCCGTGAGGTTGCCGATCAGCCGCCCCGACTTGCCCCGGGCTAGCTCGGCGATGTCCGGGTTCTTCTTCTGCGGCATGATCGACGACCCGGTCGAGAACGAGTCGTGCAGCTTGACGAAGCCGAACTCGCGCGTCGACCAGAGGATCACTTCTTCGGAGAGCCGCGACAGGTCGATGCCGATCGAGGCCGCGACGAAGGCGAACTCGGCGACGACGTCTCGGCTGGCCGTGGCGTCGATGCTGTTCTCGGTGGTGCGCTCGAAGCCCAGCTCGGTCGCGACCAGCATCGGGTCGAGTCCGAGCGAGCTGCCGGCGAGGGCGCCCGCGCCGTAGGGCGACGCGGAGGCCCGACGCGACCAGTCGCGCAGACGCTCGAGGTCGCGGACCAGCGGCCAGGCATGGGCGAGGAGGTGGTGCGCGAGCAGGACGGGCTGAGCGTGCTGCAGGTGCGTGCGCCCGGGCATCACGGCGTCGGGGTGCGCCGAGGCCTGCGACGCGATCGCGTCGACGAGCCCGACCACGAGACGGCCGATCGCGGCACCGTGGTCACGCAGGTAGAGCCGCACGAGGGTCGCGATCTGGTCGTTCCGGCTGCGGCCCGCGCGGAGCTTGCCGCCGAGCTCGGTGCCGGCGATGCCGATCAGGCCGCGCTCGAGCGCGGAGTGCACGTCTTCGTCGGACTCTGCCGCCACGAAGGAGCCGTCGGCGACGTCGGCCTCGAGCTGGTCGAGTGCGGCGATCATGCCCTCGAGCTCGGTCTCGTCGAGGTACCCCGCCGCCGCGAGGGCCCGAGCGTGCGCCCGGGACCCCGCGATGTCATACGGCGCGAGCTGCCAGTCGAACTGCGTGGACTTGCTCAGGGCGGCGAGCTCGGGGGCGGGGCCCGAGGCGAACCGGCCACCCCACAGGGCACCCGCCTCCCCCGCCCGCTGGTTCTGGCGCGGGGTCGCGTCGACCACTACTGCTGCGCCAGGTCGCGACGCGCCGAGATCTTGCTCGGCAGGGACCAGATCTCGATGAAGCCCTTGGACAGCGACTGGTCGAACGTGTCGCCGGTGTCGTAGGTCGCGAGGTCGAAGTCGTACAGGCTCTGGTCGCTCCGCTGGCCCGTCACGACTGCACGGCCGCCCTGCAGCTTGAGGCGGATCTCGCCCGAGACGTACTTCTGCGTGTCGTCGATGAAGACGTCGAGCGAGCGCTTCAGGCCCGAGAACCACAGGCCGTCGTAGACGAGGTTGGACCACTCGGCCTCGACCCCGCGCTTGTAGCGACCGAGGTCGCGCTCGATCGTGAGCGCCTCGAGCGCCTCGTGCGCCTGGATCAGCGCCACGGCACCCGGAGCCTCGTAGACCTCACGGCTCTTGATGCCGACGAGGCGATCCTCGACGACGTCGATGCGGCCGACGCCGTGAGCGCCCGCGAGCTCGTTCATCTTCTGCACGATGCCGAGCGGCGTGTAGCCGACTCCGTCGATCGCGGTCGGCACGCCGGCCTGGAAGGTGATGACGACCTCGTCCGCGTCCTTGATGACGGAGGGATCCTGCGTGTACTCGTACAGATCTTCGATCGGCGGGTTCCACGGGTCCTCGAGGAAGCCCGTCTCGACCGCGCGGCCCCAGACGTTCTTGTCGATCGAATAGGGGTTCGCGGCGCTCTGACGGATGGGCAGCGAGTGCTGCTCGGCGTAGATGATCGCCTTGTCGCGGGTGAGTGCAAGGTCGCGGACGGGCGCGATGCTGGTCAGGTCGGGCGCGAGAGCGGCCACGGCTGCCTCGAAGCGGACCTGGTCGTTGCCCTTGCCGGTGCAGCCGTGCGCGACGCTGTCGGCGCCGAGCTCCTTCGCCACGCGGGCGAGGTGGCGGGCGATCAGCGGGCGGCTGAGGGCCGAGACCAGCGGGTAGGTCTTCTGGTACATCGCGTTGGCCTTGAGGGCGGGCATCAGGTAGTCGCGCCCGAACTCCTCCTTGGCGTCGACGACGACCGACTCGACGGCGCCGCAGTCGAGGGCACGCTGACGGATGTCGTCCATGTCCTCGCCGCCCTGTCCGACGTCGACGGCGAGGGCGACCACCTCCTTGCCGGTCGCGTCAGCGAGCCAGCCGATGCCGACGGAGGTGTCGAGACCTCCGGAGTATGCGAGGACGACGCGTTCCGCCATGGTTCTCCTTGAGTGTGGTGTGTGGGTGATCTTATCGGGAGGCCGCCCGGCCTCGTGGCCGGGGCGGCAGGTGCTGCGAGCTCGGTGCTGCTGGCTCGCCGGTGCTGTCTCAGTGCGAGAGCAGCCAGGTCAGGAGCGCCTTCTGGGCGTGGACGCGGTTCTCCGCCTCGTCCCAGATGACGCTGGTCGGGCCGTCGATGACGTCGGCGTCGACCTCGTAGCCGCGGTCGGCGGGGAGGCAGTGCAGGAAGATCGCGTCGTCGGCCGCCTGCGCCATCAGCGCCTGGTCGACCTTGAAGCCGCCGAACACGGCGACGCGCTCGTCCTTCTCGTCCTCTTTGCCCATGGAGACCCAGGTGTCGGTGACGACAACGTCGACGCCCGCGACGGCAGCCGCCGCGTCGTCGACCACCTGAACGGAGCCGCCGGTCGTCGCGGCGATCGCGGCCGCGTCGTCGACGACGTGCTGCTCGGGCTGGAAGCCCGCCGGCGAGCCGATGCGGACGTGCATGCCGGCGGTGGCGCCGGCCAGCAGGTACGACTGGCCCATGTTGCTCCGGCCGTCGCCGACGAAGGCGACGGAGAGGCCCGCGAGCGTGCCCTTCACCTCCCGGATGGTCTGCAGGTCGGCCAGCAGCTGGCAGGGGTGGAAGTCGTCGCTGAGCGCGTTGACGACCGGGACGGTCGTGCCGGACGCCATCTCCTCCAGGCCGGACTGCGCGTAGGTGCGCCAGACGATGGCCGCGACCATGCGCTCGAGGACGCGCGCGGTGTCGGACGGCGTCTCCTTGCCACCCAGCTGGCTGTTCGCGGTCGCGATCACGAGCGGGCTGCCGCCGAGGTCGGCGATGCCGACCGCGAACGAGACCCGGGTGCGCGTGGACGACTTGTCGAAGATCACGGCGACCGTCTGCGGCCCCTCGAGGGGGCGCTGTGACCAGCGGTCGCGCTTGAGGGCATCGGCGAGGTCGAGGACCTCGAGCTGCTCAGCGGGGCTGAGATCGTCGTCGCGGAGGAAGTGGCGGGTCATTCGAGACCTTTCAGGACGCGGGAGAAGAGGGCGGAGAACTCGGCGATCTCGGCGTCGCCCACGATGAGCGGCGGAGCGAGACGGATGCTGGAGTCGTTGGGGGCGTTGACGATCAGGCCTGCCTCGAGGCACCGGGCCGAGATCTCGGCGGCGATCGGCTGGGCCAGGCCGATGCCGATCAGCAGGCCCTGCCCGCGGACGCCGGCGACGAGCGGCGAGTCCATCGCCTCGACGGCGGCACGGATCTGGGCGCCTCGGACGACGGCGGCCTCGACCAGGCCGGCGCGCTCGATCTCGCCGAGGACCGCGTCCGCAGCAGCCGTGGCCAGCGGGTTCCCGCCGAACGTGCTGCCGTGCTGGCCGGCCTCGAACAGGTCGGAGGCGGCCCCGAAGGTGACGAGCGCGCCGATGGGCACTCCCCCGGCGATCCCCTTGGCGACCGTGATCGCATCGGGCACGACGTCGAACTGCTGGAACGCGAACCAGGAGCCGGTGCGGCCGATGCCCGTCTGGATCTCGTCGAGGACGAGGAGCGCTCCGTGCTCGCGGGTCAGCTCACGGGCCCTCTCGAGGAACCCGATGGGGAGGTCGAGCACGCCGGCCTCGCCCTTGATCGGCTCGACGAAGAGAGCCGCGACGTCGTCGCCCATCGCGGCCTCGAGGGCCTCGAGCGTCGTGTCGATGTGCTCGACGCCCGCCACCATCGGCTCGAAGGGTCCGCGGAGCGCGGGCTTGCCGGTCAGGGCGAGAGCGCCCATGGTGCGCCCGTGGAACGAGTTCTGCAGGGCGAGGACGCGCGTGCGGCGCCCGTCTCCCCTGTTCAGGCGGGCGAGCTTGAACGCGGCCTCGTTGGCCTCGGCCCCGCTGTTCGCGAAGTAGACGCGGCCCTCGTCGCCAGCGCCGCTGATGCGGAGGAGGCGCTCGGCGAGCGCCAGCTGCGGCTCGGTCGCGAAGTAGTTGGAGACGTGGATCAGCGCGCCGGCCTGTCGGGCGATCGCCTCGACGAGCACGGGGTGCGCGTGGCCGAGGGCGTTGACCGCGATGCCGGCCAGGAAGTCGAGGTAGCGCTTGCCGTCGACGTCCCACACGACGCAGCCCTCGCCGCGCTCGAGCATCACCTTCGGGGTGGCCAGCGAGCGCATGAACGCGTCGCCGAACCGGCTCTGCCAGTCGCGACGGGCGTCGTGTCCGGCTGGGGTCTGGGTGGTGGTCACGACTGTCCTTCCTGCGGGGTGCTGACGTCGCCGACCGGGATGATCGGGAACGAGTCGACGACGGGCGCGCCGTAGGCGGCGGCCCTGTCATCGGGGACGACCTCGGTGCCCGACCCGCGCTGGGTGAAGACCTCGAGGAGGATCGAGTGCGGGATGCGACCGTCGATGATGGTCGCTCCCCCGACGCCGCCGACGACCGCGTCGAGGCAGGCCGTCATCTTGGGGATCATGCCCGACTCGAGCGACGGGAGCATGTCCGTGAGCGCCGACACGGTGATGGCGGCCACGAGCGAGTCGCGGTTCGGCCAGTCGGAGTACAGGCCCGCGACGTCGGTGAGGACGACAAGCTTGGTGGCCCGGAGCGCCACCGCGAGCGCGGAGGCCGCAGCGTCGGCGTTCACGTTGAGCAGCGACCCCTCGTCGCCCTCGTCGACTGCGAGCGACGACACCACGGGGATGCGTCCGGCCTCGATCTCGGCGAGCACCGACGACGGGTCGACGTCGACGACGTCGCCCACGTGCCCGAGGTCGACGGCCTCCCCGTCGACGACGGTGCCGCGCCGGCGACCGCGGAACAGCGTCGAGCCCTCGCCGGACACGCTGCGGGCCAGGTCGCCGTGCTCGTTGACGAGCCCGACGATCTGCTGCGCGACGTCCCCGGCCAGGACGTCGCGGACCACGGCGATGGCCTCGGTGCTCGTGTAGCGGTACCCGCCGCGGAAGTCGCTCGGGATGCCCGCGGTCGCGAGGGCCGCGGAGATCTGCGGACCACCTCCGTGGACGACCACCGGGTACAGGCCGGCGAGCCGCAGGTAGACCATGTCCTCCGCGAAGGCACGGCCGAGGGCCTCGTCGACCATCGCGTTGCCGCCGAACTTCACGACCACGACCTTGCCGGAGAAGCGCTTGAGCCAGGGCAGCGACTCGATCAGGGTCGCGGCCTTGACGGCCGCGAGCTCCTGCTCGGCGCTGTGGGTCACCTCGTGTGCGCCCATCAGCTGGAGTACGCGCTGTTCTCGTGCACGTAGTCGTGCGTGAGGTCGTTGGTAAGGATGGTCGCCTCGGCGTCGCCGGCGCGCAGGTCGACCAGCACGTGGACGGCTCGCGGGGTGAGGTCGACGCTCTCGCTCGGCACGTCGGGTGCGCCCGCGTGGCAGACCCGGACGCCGTTCATCGACACGTCGACGTCGTAGGGGTCGAAGGCGGCCGACGTGGTGCCGATCGCGGCGAGCACACGGCCCCAGTTGGGGTCGTTGCCGAACACGGCGGCCTTGAAGAGGCTGTTCCGGGCGATCGATCGGCCCACCTCGACCGCGTCCTCTTCGTCGACGGCGCCGACGACCTCGATGCGGATGTCGTGGGAGGCGCCCTCCGCGTCCGCCTGGAGCTGGCGCGCCAGGTCGGCACAGAGCTCGGTGACCGCCGTGGTGAAGTCGTCGGCCGACGGCGCCACGCCGGACTCGGCGCTCGACAGGAGGACGACCGTGTCGTTCGTCGACATGCAGCCGTCGGAGTCGAGGCGGTCGAAGGTGACCCGGGTGGCCGCGCGCAGCGAGGCGTCGAGCGTCTCGGCCGGAAGGTCGGCGTCGGTCGTCAGGACGACGAGCATGGTGGCGAGGCCCGGCGCGAGCATGCCGGCGCCCTTGGCCATGCCGCCGACGACCCAGCCGTCACCGCTGACGACGGCCTGCTTCGGCACGCTGTCGGTCGTCATGATCGCGTGCGCGGCATCCGTGCCGCCCTCGGCGCTCAGCTCGGTCGCGGCAGCACGCGAGCCGGAGAGCACCTTGTCGCGGAACACCTGGTCGCCGACGCCGATCAGGCCGGTGGAGCACACGACGACGTCGCCCGCCGAGACGCCGAGCGACTCGGCGACGGCCTCCGCCGTCGCGTGGGTGGTCTGGAAGCCGAACGGGCCGGTGAAGCAGTTGGCGCCTCCCGAGTTCAGGACCACCGCCTCCGCGATGCCGTCGCCCAGCACCTGCTGCGACCACAGCACGGGGTGGGCCTTGGCGCGGTTGCTCGTGAAGACGGCGGCGGCGGCCTTGCTGCGGCCGGTGTTGACGACCAGGGCGACGTCGCGCGCGCCGGTGCTCTTGAGGCCGGCGACGACGCCGGCTGCGGTGAAGCCCTGTGCTGCGGTGACGCTCACGGTGCCACTCCGTCCGTGCTGAGGCCCGCGGTCTCGGGGAGGCCGAGGGCGATGTTGGCGGACTGGACGGCCGCGCCGGCCGTGCCCTTCACGAGGTTGTCGATGGCGCTGACGACGACGACGCGCTCGGCGGCCTCGTCGACGGCGAGACCGATGAGGGCCGTGTTCGCGCCCACGGTGTCGGCGGTCCGGGGGAAGACGCCCTCGGGCAGGACGTGGACGAAGGGCTCGTCCGCGTAGGCCTGCTCCCAGGCGGTGCGCACGTCGTGGGCGCCGACGCCGGGGGCGAGCGTCGCCGTCGTGGTCGCGAGGATGCCCCGCGACATCGGGACGAGCACGGGGGTGAACGAGATCCTGACGTCTTGCGCGCCGGCGAGCCGGAGGTTCTGCTGGATCTCGGGCACGTGGCGGTGCGTGCCGCCGACCCCGTAGGCGGAGGCCGACCCCATCAGCTCGCTGGCGAGGAGGTGCGGCGCGAGCGCCTTGCCGGCTCCCGACGGGCCGACGGCCAGGACCGAGACGATGTCGGTCGTCTCGACAAGCCCAGCGCGGACGCCCGGGGCGAGGCCGAGGGTCACGGCCGTGACGTTGCAGCCGGGCACGGCGATGCGACGAGCGCCGCGCAGGGCGTCGCGCTGACGCCCGCCGGACGCGCCGAGCAGCAGCTCGGGCAGCCCGTAGGCCCACGCGCCGTGGTACTCGGTGCCGTAGAACTGCGCCCAGGCCGCCTCGTCGGTGAGACGGTGGTCGGCCCCGCAGTCGACGACGAGGACGTCGTCGGGCAGCTGCGCGGCGATCGCGCCGGACTTGCCGTGAGGGAGGGCGAGGAAGACGACGTCGTGCCCGGCGAGGGTCTCGGCCGTCGTCTCGACGAGCGTGAGGTGCGCGAGGGAGCGCAGGTGGGGCTGCAGGGCGACGAGGGGCTGCCCGGCGTTCTGGAACGCCGTGACGGTCGTGACCTCGAAGTCGGGGTGCGCGGCGAGGAGCCGGAGGAGCTCGCCGCCGGCGTACCCGCTGGCGCCCGCGACTGCTACGGAGTGAGGCATGTGTCCATCCTGATGGTCGAGTCGGTCGAGGATCGAGGGCGGCGGCGCCTCGCGAGGTCACTCGCGGAGCGTCGCCCCTGATCGCTCTCCGGCGAGGCGGACGGCCCCCTGCTTGGCCTCGGTCGCCTCGGCGGCCGTCAGCGTGCGGTCGTCGGCGCGGAACCGCAGCGCGAACGTCAGCGACTTGGTCGCCTCCGGCAGGCCGGTGCCCCGGTAGTCGTCGACGAGCCGCACGGACTCGAGCAGGTCGCCGGCGCCCTCGCGGACGGTCTCGAGCAGGTCGCCCGCGGCGACGTCGACGCCCACGACAAGCGACAAGTCCTGCGTCGCGGCCGGGTAGGACGAGATCGCCGACGGCTGGACGGGGACGTCGGACAGCGCGAGGACACGGTCGAGGTCGATCTCGCCGACCGCGACGACGCGCGGCAGGTCGATCTCGGCCGCCACCGTGGGCAGCAGCTCGCCGGCCACGCCGACGACCTCGCCGGCCACCAGCACCTCGGCCGTGCGGCCCGGGTGCAGCGAAGGGTGCCGCCCCGAGCGGAACTCGACCACGGCCCCGGCGGCGCGGACGGCGACCCGGAGGTCGTCGAGCACGTCGGCCAGGCCGGCGGCGACGACCAGCTGCCCCGGCTGGCGGTCGACGGCGTCTCCGACGACGGCCACGGCCAGGTGCCGGGGCTGGGCGGGGAGGCTGGCGGCCAGCTGGTCAAGGAGCTCGTCACCGGGGCGCTCGGCACCGACGGGCACCTCGGCGGTGCCGTAGGTCGTGCCCTCGACCGGCAGGAAGACCGTGCCGCTCTCGAAGACCGAGACGTCGACCAGCCCGCGGGAGGTGTTGCGGCGCACGACGTCGAGCAGCCCGGGGAGCAGCGATCGACGCAGCTGGGGCGCGGCGCTGTCGAGCGGGTTGGCGAGGGCGACGGCAGGGACAGCCGAGCCGGTGACTGAGCCGTCGATCGAGCCGAAGGCGGCGTTCTGGTCGGGACGGACGAACGGGTATGCCTGGACCTCGACCGATCCTGCCGCGGCCAGCGAGGCAGCGACCCGGCGGCGGAGCTTCTGCTCGCGGGACAGACCACGCCCGGGAGGCGCCACGGGCAGGACCGACGGGATGCGGTCGTACCCGGTGATGCGGGCCACCTCTTCGACGAGGTCGGCCGACGTGCGGAGGTCGCTCCTCCAGGTCGGCGGCGTCACCTGCCAGCCGTCGCCGGACTCGACGACGACGGCGCCGACGGAGCGCAGCGCGCCCACGACCTCGTCCGCGGTGTAGTCGACGCCCATCAGGCTGGCGGCGCGGTCGCTCGGCAGCTCGACGGCTCCGGGCGCGACGGACTCGTCGAGGGAGGAGCCGAGCGAGTCGGCCGTGCCGCCCGCGAGCTCGACGAGCAGGTCGACGACCCGCTGTGCCGCGGGAGCCGAGACGGCGGGGTCGACGCCCCGCTCGAAGCGACGGGACGCCTCGCTCGGAAGCTTGTGCCGACGCGCGCTGCGCGCGATCGAGATCGGGTCGAACGTGGCGGCCTCGACGAGGACGTCGGTGGTGCCCGCGCCCATCTCGGTGCGCGCGCCGCCCATGACGCCGGCGATGCCGACGGCGCCTCGTTCGTCAGCGATGACGAGGTCCTCGACGTGGAGGGTGCGGACGGTGCCGTCGAGGGTCTCGAGCTTCTCGCCTGCCGCGGCACGGCGGACCGTCAGCCCGCCCTGGACCGCAGCGAGGTCGTAGCCGTGGATCGGCTGGCCGAGCTCGAGCATCACGTAGTTCGTGATGTCGACCGGCAGCGAGATCGAGCGGACGCCCGCGAGACGCAGGCGGGACGACATCCAGGTCGGGGTGGGCCGCGCGGAGTCGACGCCGCGGACCACCCGGGTGACGAAGGTCGCCACGGCCTGGCGGCCGCGCACCGGGGCGTCGTCGACGACGCTCACGGCGAAGCCGTCAGCCGTCGCGACGTCGACGGTGTCGGCGGGGTCGGTGAAGGAGGCGCCGGTCGCGTGGGAGTACTCGCGAGCCACTCCGCGCATGCTCAACGCGTAGCCGCGGTCGGGCGTGACGTTGATCTCGACGGCAGCCTCGTCGAGCCCGAGGAGCGCGATCGCGTCGGTGCCGACCTCCGGGTCGAGGCCGAGCGAGCTGAGCAGGAGGATGCCGTCGTGCTCGTCGCCGAGGCCGAGCTCGCGCGTCGACGCGATCATGCCGTCGGAGACGTGGCCGTAGGTCTTGCGCGCGGCGATCGGGAACGGCCCGGGAAGCACCGCGCCCGGCAGCGACACGACGACCTTGTCGCCCACCACGAAGTTGTGGGCGCCGCAGACGATGCCGCGGACGTCGTCGGGACCGACGGCGACCTGGCACCAGTTGATCGTCTTGCCGTTCTTCTGCGGCTCGGGCTCGAGCTCGAGCACCTGGCCCACGACGAGGGGGCCCGTCACGTCGCCGACGTGGACGTCTTCTTCTTCGAAGCCGACGGACACCAGCGCGGCGTGCACGTGCTCGAGCGAGACGTCGTCGGGGAGGTCGACGTGCTCCCCGAGCCAACTCAGCGGAACCCGCATCAGACCACCATCCCGAACTGCTCGCTGAACCTGACGTCGCCCTCGACCATGTCGCGCATGTCGTTGAGGTCGTTGCGGAACTGCAGCGTCCGCTCGATGCCCATGCCGAAGGCGAAGCCCTGGTGCACCTCGGGGTCGATGCCCGCGGCCCGGAGGACGTTCGGGTTGACCATGCCGCAGCCGCCCCACTCGACCCAGCGCGCGCCGCCCTTGGCGTTCGGCTGCCAGACGTCCATCTCGGCACTCGGCTCGGTGAAGGGAAAGTAGTTGGGCCGGAGCCGGATCTGCGCGCCGTGCCCGAACATCGACCGCGCCAGGTGCTCGAGCGTGCCCCGCAGATGCGCCATGGTGAGGCCGCGATCGATCGCGATGCCCTCGATCTGCGTGAAGACCGGGGTGTGCGTCGCGTCGAGCTCGTCGGTGCGGAAGACGCGACCGGTGGCGACGTTGTAGACGGGCAGCTCTTTCGCGAGGAGCGTCCGGATCTGCACGGGGGACGTGTGAGTGCGCAGCACGAGGTGAGCGTCGACCGGGTCGACGAAGAACGTGTCCTGCATGGCACGCGCCGGGTGGTCGGCGTCGAAGTTCAGCGCGTCGAAGTTGAACCACTCGTGCTCGAGCTCGGGCCCTTCGCTGACCTCCCAGCCCATCCCGACGAACAGGTCGAGCATCTCTTCTTGCAGGAGGGCGAGCGGGTGCCGCGCGCCGACCCGGCGCCGGGTGGGCAGGGCCGTGACGTCGACGGCCTCGTCGACGAGCCGCTGTGCCTCTTCGAGCTCGGCGAGCTGCCCCTCACGAGCGGCCACCGCCTGGCCGACACGGCCGCGGGCGCCGCCGACGAGCTTGCCCGCCGCGGCTTTCTGGTCATTCGGCAGGTCGCGCAGACCGGCGTTCATGCGTGCCAGCACCGACGTCTCGCCGGTGTGCTGAGCACGGGCCGCCTTGAGCTCGGCGACGGAGGCGGCGGTCGCGACGGCGGCGAGGGCCGCGTCGACCGCGGCCGAGACGGCCTCTTCGGAGATGGGGACGGAGTCTGACACGAGAACCAAGCTTAGCGATCGTTGGGGACGCGACCCGCGCCTCCTCGTGCCCTGGGGACGAGGAGGCGCCGATCACGGATCCGGGGAGGAGCGGTCGGTGCCGCGCGGTGACCTGTCAGCGACCGCCTCCCCCGCCTCCCCCGGCCGCGCCGGTGGTCGCGGGGATGTTCGGACGGCCGGCGCGGGCGAGCAGACCAGGACCGCCGAGACCGCCGCCGCCCTTGGTGCGGACGACGCCGCGACGGCCTGTGCGTCGGTCGACGACGCGCACGACGTAGGAGAAGAGGAGGTTCGTGATCAGGTAGACCACGAGGACCACGGCGAACAAGGTGAACGTGTACGTGCTGCCGTAGGAGGTGCCGAGCCGGTTGAGCCCCTGCCTCGTGAGCTCGACGTAGCCGACGATGTAGCCGAGCGAGGTGTCCTTCAGCAGGACGACGAGCTGCGCCAGGATGATCGGCAGCATCTGACGGAACGCCTGCGGGAACTCGATCGCGAAGCGCGTCTGCACCGGCGAGAGGCCGATGGCCAGCCCCGCCTCGCGCTGGCCCCTCGGCAAGGAGGCGATGCCCGAGCGCAGGGCCTCGCCGATGAGGGCGCCGTTGTAGACGGCCAGCGCGGCCACGACGGCCCAGAAGGCGCCCGTCGAGAAGACCAGCAGGATGAACAGCATCATGAGCAGCACGGGCATGCCGCGGAAGAACTCGAGCACGATCGTGGTCGGCACGCGGACCCAGGCTGTGCGTGCCGTGCGGAGGAACGAGAACAGCACGCCGATGGCAACGGCGAGCACCGACGCGACCGCGGCGGCCTGCACCGTGGCCAGCCAGCCTCGGCCGATGTTCCGCCACAGGTTGCGGTCGAGCAGGATGTCCCACCGGGAAGGGTCGAGCACGCTGGCGGTGACGGCGCCGTTCGCGCTGACGCGCGGTCGACCGAGCAGGTAGGCGACGTAGGCGACGAGCGCGAGCACCAGGACCACGCCCACCACGGAGATGATGCGCGAGGTGCGGCGGGACTTGGGGCCAGGGGCGTCGTAGAGGACGTTCGTGCTCATCGCAGGACCGCGACCTTCTTCTCGACCAGGGCCGCGACGCGACCCAGGGTGATGGTGACGACCAGGTAGAAGACAGCCACCGACAGCAGCGTCGTGATGACCGCGTCGCCACGGGAGTTGGCGATGAAGCGCCCGGCGGCGAACAGCTCGGCGACGAAGAACCCGCCCGCGACCGACGTGTTCTTCGTCAGGGCGATGATCACGTTGATGAGGGGCGGGATGACCATGCGGATCGCCTGCGGCATGATCACGAGCGTCAGGGTCTGGCCGAAGCCCAGGCCGATGCTGCGCGCTGCCTCGGCCTGCCCGACGGGGACGCCGTTGACGCCTGACCGGACGGCCTCGGCCACGAAGGGCGAGGTGTACAGCGTCAGGCCGATCACCGCCAACGGGAAGTAGCCGATGCCGACGCCGAGGTACGGGAGCACGAAGGCACAGAAGAAGAGCACGAGCGTCAACGGCACGTTTCGGATCGCCTCGGTGTAGACCGTCGCGAAGACCCGGAACGACCCGACGGGCGAGATCCTCATCGCCGCGACGACGAAGCCGATGACGATCGCGCCGACGCCGGAGAGGACCAGGAGCTGCAGCGTCGTGACGAAGCCGCCCCAGAAGCGGGGCCAGTTGTCGATCACGGCGTCGAAGCCGGGGATGACGTCCAGGGGGTTCACAAGGGTGTCCTCAGGTCAGGGCGGCGGCGGCCCGTCGAGGGGCCGGAGGCGGTGGCGGGCACCGAGCGCAGGACGCGACACGGTGCCCGCCGGTGTCGCTAGTAGCGGTCGATCGCCGGGGGCTCGGGGGTCTCGAGCACCGTGCGGGCCGTCGCCTCCCACAGCTCGTCCCAGGTTCCGTCGTCCTCGGCGTCCTGGAGCGTGTCGTTGACGAACATGCGGAAGTCCGTGTCGTCCAGCGCCAGGCCGATGCCGTAGGGCTCCTCGGTGAAGGGCTCTCCGACGACCTCGAACTCGCCCTCGTTCTGGTCGGCGAGGCCGGCCAGGATGACGTTGTCGGTCGTGACGGCCTGGACCGCACCGGTGCGGAGCGGCTCGAGGCAGTTCGAGTAGGTGTCGGTCGCGATGATGTCGGTCGGCGCGCTGACGTACTCGGCGATGTTGGCCTCGCTGGTGGAGCCGCTCACGGTGCAGACCTTCTTGCCCACGAGGTCGTCGACGCTCTCGATGCCGTCGGGGTTGCCCTCGAGCACCAGCAGGTCCTGACCGGCCTGGTAGTACGGGCCGGCGAACGAGACGACCTCCTTGCGGGCGTCGTTGATCGTGTAGGTGGCGATGACGAGGTCGACGTCGCCGTTCTGGATGAACGGCTCGCGGTTGGCGGAGACCGTCTCGACCCACGTGATGCCGCTGGCGGGGATGCCCAGCTTGGCGGCCACGAGCTTGCCGATCTCGGCGTCGAAGCCCTGGGGGGTGCCCGAGCCGTCGTCCAGGCCGAAGAGCGGCTGGTCGAACTTGGTGCCGATGGTGATCTCGCCGGCCTCGGCCAGGCGCGCCATGGTCGTGCCGTCCTGGAAGTCCGCGACCTCCTCGACGTCCACCGAGCTCTCGGGGGCGGCCGAGTCCGTGCAGGCCGAGAGGCCGAGCACCGTCACGGCCGCTGCGGCTACGGCGACGAATCCCTTGCTGAGTCGCATGTCGTTCTCCTTGCTGGGTGACCCGGCCGACGGTCGACGTCCGGGAGTCTGTGGGCGCCTCCTCGTCCGGGCGGGAAGCCGGGACGGGGGCACGAGGAGGCGCGTCGCGAACGAGGCGCCCGGGCTCAGTGCGTGAGGATCTTCGAGAGGAAGTCGCGGGCGCGGTCGGACTTCGGCGCCGTGAAGAACTCCTCCGGCGTCGATTCCTCGACGATCTGGCCGTCGGCCATGAACACGACCCGGTCGGCGGCCTTGCGCGCAAAGCCCATCTCGTGGGTGACGACGACCATCGTCATGCCGTCCTTCGCGAGCTGCACCATGACGTCGAGCACCTCGGTGATCATCTCGGGGTCGAGCGCGCTCGTCGGCTCGTCGAGGAGCATCACCTTCGGATCCATCGCGAGGGCGCGGGCGATGGCCACGCGCTGCTGCTGGCCGCCGGAGAGCTGGGACGGCATCTTCGACGCCTGATCGCCCACCCCGACGCGGTCGAGGAGCTCCATGGCGCGCTTCTCGGCCTCGGTCTTGGAGCGGCCGCGCACCTTGATCTGGCCGAGGGTCACGTTCTCGAGCACCGTCTTGTGGGCGAAGAGGTTGAAGCTCTGGAACACCATGCCGACGTCGGCACGCAGCTTCGCCAGCGCGGCGCCCTCGTCGGGCAGCTGCGTGCCGTCGATCGAGATGACACCGTCGTCGATCGTCTCGAGGCGGTTGATCGCCCGACAGAGAGTCGACTTGCCCGAGCCGCTCGGGCCGATCACCACGACGACCTCGCCCCGCCCGACCGTGGTCGTGACGTCCTTCAGGACGTGCAGCTGACCGAAGTGCTTGTTGACGTGGTCGACCACGACGAGGGGTTCCATGGGTCCACACAAACAGACGCCCGGAAGGGGGTCAAACTCACAGCTGATTCGTAACGCAACCGAAACGAGCTGTCCGGTCGACCTACGAGCGCTGGGCGAACGCACTCTCGTAGAGGCAGACGGAGGCGGCGGTCGCCAGGTTCATCGACTCGGCGTGCCCGTAGATGGGCACCACGACGGCACGGTCTGCCCGGGCGAGGTCGTCATCGGTGAGCCCGCGCGCCTCGTTCCCGAAGAGCCAGGCCGTCGGCGCGTCGAGGACGCCGTCCCGGCGCGCCTGCAGCAGGTCGTCGCCCTTGACGTCGGCGGCGATCACCTGGATGCCGGCCTCGGCGCACCGCGCCACGACGCTCGCGAGGTCGATGCCGACGGCGACGGGCACGTGGAAGAGGGAGCCGGTCGTGGCCCGGACGACCTTCGGGTTGTAGAGGTCGACGCTGCGACCGGTCATCACGACGGCGTCCGCTCCGGCCGCGTCGGCGGCACGGATGATCGTGCCGGCGTTGCCCGGGTCGCGCACCTCCTCGAGGATGGCGATGAGCTTCGGCCCGCCGTCGTCGCCCTCGGCGAAGATGTCCTTGACCGACGTCGGGAACTGGCGGCAGACCGCCACGACGCCCTGCGGGGTCACGGTGTCGGCCATCGCGTCGAGCACGGCCTCCGTGACGAACTCGGCCTCGAGGCCCGCCTCGTCGGCCGCGTCGGCCAGCCTGGGGTGCCGCTCGAGCGCGGTCGGGGTGACGTAGAGCTCGAGCACCAGCTCGGGGCGGAACGCGAGCGCCTCGGACACCGCCTGCGGCCCCTCCAGCAGGAACAGCCCCGTCTCGGTGCGGGCGTCCCGCTTGGAGAGCTTCGCCACCGCCCGGACTCGCGGCGAACGGGGGTTGTCGATCAGAGGGGTGCGCACGCGACCACTATGCCGCACCGGTGCCGCGCCTCCCCGACGGACTCACCCGCCCGGGACGATGCGGACTGCGAGGGGCTCCCTCACGCCCGCACGAACGCCGAAGGGCCCGGACAGCTGACGCTGTCCGGGCCCTCCGGGAGGTGGTGCTGACGCAGTGCGGGCTACGCGGCGGCCTTGGCCTTGGGAGCCGAGGTGTCGGCGGGCAGCGCGGCCTTCGCCGTCGCGACGATCGACGCGAACGTGGCGGGCTCGTGCACGGCCAGCTCGGCGAGGATGCGGCGGTCGACCTCGATGCCGGCCAGGGACAGACCCTGGATCAGGCGGTTGTAGGTCAGGCCGTTCTGGCGCGACGCGGCGTTGATGCGCTGGATCCACAGGCGGCGGAACTCGCCCTTGCGCGCACGGCGGTCACGGTACGAGTAGACGAGCGAGTGGGTGACCTGCTCCTTGGCCTTGCGGTACAGGCGCGAACGCTGACCGCGGTAGCCCTCGGCGCGCTCGAGGATGACGCGACGCTTCTTGGCGGCGTTGACCGCTCTCTTGACTCTTGCCATTTTCTTGTTCCTCTACGTTCGTGTCAGCGGTCAGTGACCGAGAAGCTTCTTGGCGACCTTGGCGTCGGCCGGGGCCAACAGCTGGTCCTGGTTGAGGCGCGCCTTGCGGCTGGCGCTCTTCACCTCGAGGTTGTGGCGCATGCCGGCCTGCTGCTTCATGATCTTGCCGGAACCGGTGACCTTGAAACGCTTCTTGGCACCGGAGTGGGTCTTCTGCTTGGGCATGTGTTACTTGCTCTCTTCTGTCGGCTCGGCCGGTGCATCGGCCGTCGCCTTGTCGGACGTGGGGTGCTTCGGGGGCTTGTTCGCCGCCTTGCGAGCTTCGGCCTCGGCCTTCGCCTCGGACTTGTTCTTGTGGGGCCCGATCACCATGACCATGTTGCGGCCGTCGATGGTGGGGGTGGACTCGACACTGCCCAGCTCGGACACGTCCTCCGCGAAGCGCTGGAGCAGACGCACGCCCTGGTCGGGACGCGACTGCTCACGACCGCGGAACAGGATCATGGCCTTGACCTTGTCGCCGCCCTCGAGGAAGCCCTCGGCGCGCTTGCGCTTGGTCTCGTAGTCGTGCTTGTCGATCTTCAGGCGGAACCGGACCTCTTTGAGGATGGTGTTCGCCTGGTTACGCCGGGCCTCTTTCGCCTTCTGCGCAGCCTCGTACTTGAACTTCCCGTGATCCATGATCTTGGCCACGGGAGGCTTCGAGTTGGGGGCCACCTCGACCAGGTCGAGCTCGGCCTCTGCGGCGAGACGCAGCGCCATGGCGATGGGAACGACGCCGATCTGCTCACCTGCAGGACCCACGAGGCGGACCTCGGGGACGCGGATACGGTCGTTCGTACGGGGATCGCTGATGCGGAACTCCTCTGTCGTTGCTTCGTCACCTGCCGCCCCGGAGGGGCGGAAGGGAAAGAGGAGGTTCGCGCACCGGTCGCTCTCGCGGCCCGTACCGTCTCTCGACGGCCGTGCACTGCACCCTGGCTGCTCAGCCTGCTCCGCCTCGAGGATCGCTCTTCGGGGTGGTGCGGATCGAACGGGGTGCCAACAACCCGGTAACCTCGTGTAACGGTCAAGCGCGGGTGGGAGAATCTCCACTTTCGCACGCAGCAGACGCTGCGAGCCTGAAGAAGCCTAGCAGAGGATCAGCACGTGAGCCACACCCCGCACACCCACCCCGCAGACCGCTCCGACGACGCCTCCGTCGGCATCCCGGTCGAGCACCCGTCCGACGCCGTCCGCGACATCGCCGACGTCAACGCCGTCGAGGTCATCAACACCGTCGCGGTGCACCTCATGAGCGCCGCAGCCGTCAAGGTCGGCCTCGCCGACGATCCCGCGGCGCAGACCGACCTCGACGAGGCACGCAAGCTCATCTCGTCCCTCGCCGGCCTCGTCGTGGCGAGTGCGCCCGAGATCGGCGACCAGCACGCCCGCGCACTGCGCGACGGCCTCCGTTCGCTGCAGCTCGCCTTCCGCGAGGCCAGCTCGATCCCCGACGCGGTCGGCAAGGGCCCCGGCGAGAAGCTCACCGGCCCGGTCACCTGACCCGCGACCAGCTGGGCTGACCCGATCATCAGACCCGTCGATCTGACCCGCGTCAGGCGGGGACGACGCTGACGGACATGCTGTCGACGCGGTCGACGATCAGCGGGTCTGCCTGCCACGACGCCTGGAGGCGCTGCAGCAGCTCGCTCAGCTGCAGCTGGTCGAGGCCGGCCCGCACGGCGAGCCGGACGATGATCTCGGGCGTGCCGAGGCGGGCGCCTCGATAGCCGGGCGAGATCGCCAGCCCGACCAGCGCCTCCTCGTCGGTCGACGCGGCAAGGAACGCCTGCAGGACCGCGTCGTCCGCGTGGGCGGGCACCCAGGGAAGGTCCTGGGCGACGGCCCAGAGCGCCGGCCGCCGGACGCCGAACTCGGTGGGCGAGCCCGGGTCGAGCACGAGGTGCTCGGTCGACTCGGCGACGGCCGCCAACGCGACCCGCCGCGCGTCGACGGGGACCGGACGCGCCACGGCGTCCCAGCGACCCAGGGCCTCGACGCTCGTGAACGCCGGCAGCACCGCGCGGCCGTCGGGGCCGGCCACCGTCACGATGGACAGCTCCTGCGTCTTGTCGACGCGGCGACCGTGGTCGTCGAGCCCCTCCTCGCCCGCGACCGCGACGAGCGGGATCAGCAGACGGGCCGAGCGCAGGGCGTCGACGACCTGGTGCTCGGGCAGCCCGCCCGTGCCGAAGCGCTCGAGAGCCTCGAGGAGGCGCGGGTCGGCCGAGCCGTCGTCGCCCGCGTGGGCCGTGTCGTGGTGCGCGAAGGTGCGGCCGGCGAACGGCTGCCCGGCGCTGTCGGCCGCGTGGGAGGGGTCGCGCTCCAGGCTCACGACACCGATGCGACGTCGAGGGCTGCCGCGAGGGTGAATGCGCCGGAGTAGAGGGCCTTCCCGACGATGGCGCCCTCGAGGCCGAGGGGGACGAGCTCGCGGAGGGCTGCGATGTCGTCGAGGCTCGAGATGCCGCCCGAGGCGATGACCGGACGGTCGGTGCGCTCCATGACCTGGCGGAGGAGATCGGTGTTCGGTCCCGTCAGGGTGCCGTCCTTGGTCACGTCGGTGACGACGTAGCGCGCGCACCCCGCGTCCTCGAGCCGGGCGAGGACGGTCCAGAGGTCGCCGCCGTCCTCCGTCCAGCCGCGCGCGGCCAGGGTCGTGCCGCGCACATCGAGGCCGACCGCGACGGCCTCGCCGTACTCGGCGATGACGTGCGCGGCCCACTCGGGGTTCTCGAGCGCGGCGGTGCCCAGGTTGATGCGCTTGACGCCCGTGCTCAGGGCATCGTCGAGCGAGCGGTCGTCGCGGATGCCGCCGCTGAGCTCGACGTCGATGCCCTTGACCTGCTTGATGACCTTCTTGATGATCGACCGGTTGTCGCCCCGACCGAACGCCGCGTCGAGGTCGACGAGGTGCAGCCACTCGGCGCCCTGCGACTTCCAGTCGTCGGCCGCCGCCACGGGATCGCCGTAGCCGGTCTCGGTGCCGGCCTCGCCCTGCGTCAGGCGGACGGCCTGCCCGCCCGCGACGTCGACGGCAGGGAACAGGGTGAGGCCGGGGGTCGTGCAGAAGTCGCTCATGGTGTCTCTCTCGCGGACGTGCCGCGTGCTGTCGCCGACGGGGGCCGGTGATCGCGGTCGGGTCAGAGGATGCGGGTCACAGGGTGCGGAGCCAGTTCGAGAGCAGGCGGATGCCCGGCTGCCCCGATTTCTCCGGGTGGAACTGCGTCGCCCAGAGCGGCCCGTTCTCGACGGCGGCGACGAAGCGCCCGCCGTGGTCGGCCCACGTGACGTGGGGCTCGGGGAACGGCCGGATCACGTCGAGCGTCCAGGCCTGCGCCGCGAACGAGTGCACGAAGTAGAAGCGCTCGTCGCGCACGCCGTCGAAGAGCACGCTGCCCTCGGGGACGTCGACGAGGTTCCAGCCCATGTGGGGCAGCACGTCCGCCTTCAGCTCGTCGACGACGCCGGGCCACTCGCCGAGGCCGCCGGTCGTCGCGCCGCGCTCGACCCCGCCCTCGAAGAACACCTGCATGCCGACGCAGATGCCCATCACGGGACGGCCGCCCGCGAGTCGGCGGTCGATCATCTCGCCGCCGCGGACGGACTGCAGCTGGCTCATCACGGCGCCGAACGCCCCGACGCCGGGGACGAAGAGGCCGTCCGCCGCCTGGACCCGGCCGCGGTCGCGGGTGAGCTCGACGTCGGCGCCGGCGAGCTCGAGGGCCTTGACGGCCGAGTGGACGTTGCCGCTGCCGTAGTCGAGGACGGCCACCGTGGGACGCGTCGTCACAGGGCGCCCTTCGTTGACGGCACCCCGGTCACCCTGGGGTCGGGCTCGACCGCTCGGCGCAGGGCACGGGCGAACGCCTTGAACTCCGCCTCGGCGATGTGGTGCGGGTCGCGGCCGCCGAGCACCCGGACGTGCACCGTGATGCCGGCGTGGAACGTGATCGCCTCGAAGACGTGGCGCACCATCGAGCCCGTGAAGTGCCCGCCGATCAGGTGGTACTCGAAGCCCTCGGGCTCGCCCGTGTGGACGAGGTACGGACGACCCGACACGTCGACGACGGCCTGGACCAGGGCCTCGTCGAGGGGCACGAGCGCGTCCCCGTAACGGGAGATGCCGACCTTGTCGCCCAGCGCCTCCTTGATCGCGGCCCCGAGCACGATGCCGACGTCTTCCACCGTGTGGTGGACGTCGATGTGGGTGTCGCCCGCCGCCGACACGTCGAGGTCGATGAGCGAGTGCTTCGAGAGGGCCGTCAGGAGGTGGTCGAAGAACGGCACGGACGTGTCGATCGACGAGCGCCCCGTCCCGTCCAAGTCGAGGGACAGCTGGATGCGCGACTCGCTCGTCTCGCGGGACGAGGCGGCGGTGCGGGCGCGAGGCTGATCGGTCACGAGGAGAGCCTAATGTCGCGCAGCGCGTCGAGGAACGCGGTCGTCTCGGCCTCGGTGCCGGCGCTCACCCGGAGGTGCCCCTCGATGCCGAGGTCGCGGACGATCACGCCCCGGGCGAGGAGGCGACGGAAGACGTCGGCCGGGTCGTCGACGCCCCCGAACAGCACGAAGTTCGACCAGGTCGGCCACGGGCTGTAGCCGAGCTCGGTCAGGACACGGACGATGCGATCGCGCTGTGCCTTGATGTCGTCGACCATCGCGAGCATCTCGTCGGCGTGCGCGAGGGCTGCCACGGCCGCCGCCTGCGTGAGGGAGGAGAGGTGGTACGGCAGCCGCACCAGACGGAGCGCGTCGACGACGGCAGGGTGGGCCGCCATGTAGCCGACCCGGGCACCGGCGAACGCGAAGGCCTTGCTCATGGTGCGCGAGACGATGAGGCGTTCCCGGCCCTCGAGCAGGGTGAGTGCCGTGGGCTGGCCGGCCGGCATGAACTCGGCGTAGGCCTCGTCGACGAAGACCATGCCGTCCGTCGCGTCGTAGGCGGCCCGCACGGTCTCGAGGTCGAGCGGGGTGCCCGTGGGGTTGTTCGGACCGCAGAAGAAGACGACGTCGGGACGGAGACGCTCGATCTCGGCGACCGCCGTCTCTGGCGAGATGGTGAACCCGTCGTCGCGCGCGCCCTCGAGCCACGTGCTGCCGGTGCCCGCCGCGATGATCGAGTGCATCGAGTACGTGGGCGGGAACCCGAGGACCGATCGACCGGGGCCGCCGAAGGCCTGCAGGATCTGCTGGATGACCTCGTTCGAGCCGTTCGCCGCCCAGATGTGGTCACGGCTGAGACCGTGGCCGAGGTAGCCCGCGAGGGAGTCGCGGAGGAGCGAGAACTCGCGGTCCGGGTAGCGGTTCACGTCGACGAGGGCCGCGCCGACGGCCTCGAGGATGTCGGCGGCGACGTCGGCGGGGACGGGGTGGGTGTTCTCGTTGACGTTGAGGGCGACGGGCACCCGCTCTTGAGGAGCGCCGTACGGCGTCAGCCCCTTGAGGTCGTCGCGGATGGGCAGGTCGGCGAGGCTGAAGGACACGGCACCATGGTAAGCGGCGGGCGGAGCCGCGACCTCACCATGACCATGACCTGCCAGGCGGGACGGACCGGGCCGGGCAGGGCGACTCAGGTCAGCGGCTGTACTTCTCGGGGACGGCGAGCGTCTGGCCCGCGGCCACCTCGGCGCTCGGCAGGTTGTTCAGGCGCACCAGGTCGCTCACGACGTCGCGCGGGTCTTTGGTCGGGGCGATCTCGCTCGCGACCTGCCAGAGCGACTCGCCGCCCTCGACGGTGACCTGGGCGAACGACACGTCCGCAGCCCGGTCGGACGCCACGGCGCCCGGGCCGAGTAGGAGGCCCGTGGCGACGATGCCCGCTGCGCCGAGCGCGACCGCCGCGCCCACGACCCGCCGGCCTCGACGCGTGATGCGGAGGCGCGTGCGCGGGACGCCGGTGCCGGGGGTCGTGCCGAGGGTGCTGCTGCTGATGCTGCTCATGAGGTGGGTCCTTTCACCGCGAGAGTCGGTCATACGAGTTCGTGCCCGGCACTCGGCCGGGAATGCCGGACACGAAGACGTGTACCGAACATATCTTCGATCAGGCCCGTTGGCAACCGCGTTCTTCGAACATCCACTGCAGGAATGCGCGACACACTCGAACATGTGTTTCGCCACGCAGCTGTGATCCGATAGGTTCCAGTCGGTGGGACGAGTACACCAGCGACCACCGACATCGACGGCAGGAGAGACATGACCGACCGGCACAGCGCCACGGCGACCGCCCCGGCGACGCCCCCGCGCAAGGCGCTCACCGCCAAGCAGGAGTCGATCCTGGCCGCCATCCAGGCGAGCATCGCCCAAAGCGGCTACCCGCCGAGCATGCGCGAGATCGGCGACGCCGTCGGCCTCAAGTCGTTGTCGAGCGTGACCCACCAGCTGAACCAGCTCGAGCTCGCCGGCCGCATCCGTCGCGACCCGAACCGCCCCCGCGCCCTCGAGGTGCTGGGCGATCCGGCCCCCGTCGCCGCGGTGACGAGCATCCTGTCGACGAGCGACGACGGCGACACTGCCCACGTGCCCATGGTCGGCCGCATCGCCGCCGGCATCCCCATCACGGCCGAGCAGCAGGTCGAGGACGTCATGCCGCTCCCCCGCCAGCTGGTGGGCAAGGGCGAGCTCTTCATGCTGCGGGTCGTCGGCGACTCGATGATCGACGCCGCGATCTGCGACGGCGACTGGGTCGTCGTCCGACAGCAGCAGAACGCCGAGAACGGCGACATCGTCGCAGCCATGCTCGACGAGGAGGCGACGGTGAAGGTCTTCCGTCAGCGTGACGGCCACACCTGGCTGCTCCCCCGGAACAGCGCGTTCGAGCCCATCGTTGGCGACCACGCACAGATCCTCGGCAAGGTCGTGGCGGTGCTCCGCTCGGTCTGACGCCGTCCCGACGACGACGAAGCGCCTCCTGCCCTGACCGGGACGGAGGCGCTTCGTCGTGCGGGGAGCGAACGACTCAGGAGGCGGCTGGCTCCGCACTCTCGACTGCGTCGGCAATGTCCGTGCGCACGAACGGCGAGAGCGCCGCGACGTCGCTCGGGTAGACGCGGGCGTGCACCCGGGTGCCCTGCTCGTCGTAGTCGGTCGTCAGGACGCGGCCCGAGTCGTGCAGGTGCGACACCACGTCGCCGCGGTCGTAGGGCACGAGGAGGTCGAGCTCGACCTCGGGCTCGGGCAGCAGCCCGGCGAGCTTGGCGAGCAGCTCGTCGACGCCCTCGCCCGTGCGCGCCGAGACGAAGACGGCCGTCGGCTCGAGCCCCTGGAGCACCAGCCGCTGGTCGGCGTCGACGAGGTCGCTCTTGTTGAAGACGACGACCTCGGGGATGTCCCGGCCGTCGACCTCGCCGATGACCTCGCGCACCGTCGCCAGCTGCGCGGCGGGGTCGGGGTGCGACCCGTCGACGACGTGGACGATGACGTCGGAGCCCGCGACCTCCTCCAGAGTAGAGCGGAAGGCCTCGACGAGCTGGTGCGGCAGGTTGCGGACGAAGCCCACCGTGTCCGCGTAGGTGAAGGGACGGCCGTCGGTCGTCGCGCTCTTGCGGACGGTCGCGTCCAGAGTCGCGAACAGCGCGTTCTCGACCAGGACGCCGGCGCTCGTGAGCCGGTTCAGCAGGCTCGACTTGCCCGCGTTCGTGTAGCCGGCGATGGCCACGGAGGGGACCTCGTTGCGGTCGCGGTTCGCGCGCTTGGCGTCACGCGCCGGCTTCATCTCCTTGATCTGGCGTCGGAGACGGGCCATGCGCGTGTGGATCCGGCGCCGGTCGAGCTCGATCTTCGTCTCGCCGGGGCCCCTGCTGCCCATGCCCGCGCCAGCGCCGCCGACCTGGCCGCCGGCCTGGCGGGACATCGAGTCGCCCCAGCCACGGAGACGGGGCAGAAGGTACTCGAGCTGCGCGAGCTCGACCTGCGCCTTGCCCTCACGGCTCTTGGCGTGCTGGCTGAAGATGTCGAGGATGACGGCCGTGCGGTCGATCACCTTGACCTTGACGACGTCCTCCAGCGCACGCCGCTGGCTCGGTGCGAGCTCGGTGTCGGCGATGACCGTGTCCGCGCCGAGGGCGGCCACGGTCTGGCGCAGCTCTTCGGCCTTGCCCTTGCCGAGGTAGGTGCTCGGGTCGGGGTTCGGCCGGCGCTGCAGCAGGCCGTCGAGCACCGAGGCGCCTGCGGTCTCGGCCAGTGCGGCGAGCTCGCGGAGCGAGTTCTCGGCGTCGGAGAGCGAGCCCTGCGACCAGACACCGATCAGGACGACGTTCTCGAGGCGGAGCTGTCGGTACTCGACCTCGGTGACGTCCTCGAGCTCGGTCGAGAGGCCCGCCACGCGACGGAGCGCGGCCCGGTCTTCGCGGTCGTACTGGTCGCCGTCGCCCGAGCCGTCGAGGGAACGGGTCTGGATCGCCTGGGCAGGCGAGAAGATCGTGTAGGCGGACGCCCGCGACGCCGCACGCTCGAGGACCCGAGCCACGACGTCGTCGCCGGCCTGCCCGTCGCGCTCGTCGTCGAGCGGGGTCGTGGGGGTGTCTGTCATCGAAGTGATACTAGCCCTCCGGAGGGGGTCGAGCCTGGCCCGTCACGGGCCGGGCAGCTGATGTTCGGTAGGTTGTCTCGCGTGACCAACGACCACTACTTCTCCCCGAAGCCGGAGAGCGAGCTGCGTCGGCGGACGATCACGGCGACCCTCGCAGGGCGAGAGCTGACGCTCACGACGGCGTCGGGCGTCTTCAGCCCCGAGCGGGTCGACCCGGGCACGGCCGTCCTGCTGGCCGGTGCACCGCAGCCGCCCGCGACGGGCGACCTGTTGGACGTCGGGTGCGGATGGGGCCCCATCACACTGAGCCTCGCGTTGTCGTCACCCGACGCGACGGTGTGGGCCGTCGACGTGAACGAGAGGGTCCTCGACCTCGTCCGTGAGAACGCACAGGCCGCGGGCCTCGTCAACGTCAACGCCGTGACGCCCGACGGTGTTCCCGACGACGTCGTCTTCGCGTCGATCTGGTCGAATCCGCCCATCCGGGTCGGCAAGGAGGTGCTCCACGGCCTCCTGGAGACCTGGCTGCCCCGCCTGGAGCCGGGCTCCGACGCGTGGCTCGTCGTGCAGAAGAACCTCGGCGCCGACTCGCTGCAGGCGTGGATGAACGCGACGATGGCAGACACCGTCCGTGTCGAGAGGACGTCGACGAGCAAGGGCTACCGCGTCCTGCGGGCCCGACGTCGTCCTCCCGCTCTCGGCTAGAGCGTCAACGCCCCGCTGAAGACGAGCTCGGCAGGCCCGCTGAGCGACACGTGGTCGCCGTCCGCCTCCGCCGTGACGTGGACTCCGAGCACCCCGCCGGGGACCTCGACGGCCCAGTCGTCCGGAGCGCCTGCGCCGGCCCAGTGCCGCACGGCCAGGGCGGCGGCGGCGGCGCCCGTGCCGCAGGAGAGCGTCTCACCGCTGCCGCGCTCGTGCACGCGCATGCGGATGCGACCGGTGCCGTCGACCACGAGCGGGTCGGACGGGACCACGAACTCGACGTTGGCGCCCTCCGCGGGCGCAGGGTCGAGAACGGGCACCCACGAGAGGTCGAGCCCGTCGAGCTCGTCGTCGGAGGCGAGGGCGACGACCACGTGCGGGTTGCCGACCGAGAGGGACAGGCCGGGCCTCGCGGCGTGCAACTCGCGAGCGCGGACCGTCGGCTCGTCGTCGCCCAGCGTCCAGGTGCCGAGGTCGACCCGGAAGCCCGAGCCCTCGCGCCGTACCGTCCGCACCCCGGCGCGGGTGCCGATCGTCAGGGCCTCCCCGACGGGCAGGTCGACGAGGCCGCGCTCGACGAGGTAGCGCGCGAAGACGCGGACGCCGTTGCCGCACATCTCGGCCAGGCTGCCGTCGGCGTTGTGGTAGTCCATGAACCACTCGGCCGCGGGGTCACTCGCCAGGGCCGCGGCGCCGGCAGGGAGGGCCGCGGAGCGGACGGCTCGGATCACGCCGTCGGCCCCCACGCCGAAACGACGGTCGGTCAGGGCGCGGATGGCCACCCCGTCGAGATCGGTCTCGCCGTCGGCGTCGGTGAACAACACGAAGTCGTTCCCGGTGCCCTGTCCCTTGGTGAACTGGAGCGTCGTGGTCACGCGAGGAGTCTAGCGAGGGCCCGCTCGACGGCCGCCGGGTCGCCGGTGGTCGACCAGTCGACGTCCGGGTACCGTCGGAACCAGCTCACCTGGCGCCGGGCGTAGCGACGGGTGAGCGCCTGTGTCTCGTCGATCGCCGCCTCCTCGTCCGCGTCGCCCCGCAGCTGCGCTGCAGCCTGGGCGTAGCCGATGGCCCGGGAGGCGGTGATCCCGTCCGCGAGGCCGAGCGGCAGCAGGCCCCGCACCTCGTCGACCAGGCCCTCGGCCCACATGCCACGGACGCGCGCGTCCAGGCGCTCGACGAGCACCGACCGCTCCTCGGCGATGCCGACGATCGAGGAAGGGCGCCACCGCTCAGCCTCGTCGGGCAGGGCCGCGGAGAACGGCTCGCCCGTGATCTCGCCGACCTCGAGGGCGCGGACCAGGCGCCGGGCGTTGTGCGGCCCGATCCGCTCGGCCGCGACGGGGTCGGTCCGGGCCAGCAGCTCGTGCAGCGCGCCAGGGCCCCCGCTCTCGGCCAGGTGCTCGAAGCGCTGCCGCACGACGGCGTCCGTGCCCGGGAACCGGAAATCGAAGAGGACGCTCGAGACGTACAGCCCCGACCCGCCCACGAGCAGGGGGACAGCCCCGCGAGCCAGGACGTCGTCGACTACGGCCCGGGCGCGCGACTGGTACCACTCGACGCTGGCCTCGGCCGTGACCTCGAGCTCGTCGAAGAGGTGGTGCGGCACGCCACGTCGCTCGGACACCGGCACCTTGGCGGTGCCGATGTCCATGCCGCGGTAGAGCTGCATCGCGTCGGCGTTGACGATCTCGGCCGGTCGACCGGCGTCACGGAGGCGCTCGGCCAGGTCGAGGGCGAAGGCGGACTTGCCCGTCCCGGTCGAGCCCACGACGGCGGTCAGGCCGCCGCGCACCACTTCACCGACCGTCGACATGGTGCCCCAGTGTAGGGCGGGACGTCACTCGAAGCGGACGCCGCCCCGGCTGCTGCCGCCCCGCGGCAGCGCCTTCTCGACGGCACGACGGACCGTGTCGGATCGGTAGCCGCGACGCATCAGGTAACCGTTGAGCCGACGTTCGGCCGTGGCCCTGTCGAGCCCGCGCAGCGAGCCCGCGCGCTTCTCAGCCCACTCATCGGCCCTGGCCTGCTCGTCGGCGTCGTCGGTCTCGGCGAGGACTCCTTCGATCACGGAGGCGTCGATCCCGCGCGAGCGCAGCTCGGACGTCACTGCCCCGCGACCGAGGCCCTTGCGGCCCTGCTTCGTCTGGAGGAGGTTCTCCGCGAGCTCGCGGTCGTTGAGCAGACCGACGCCCTCGAGCCGGGACACCTCGTCAGCCACGACCTCGGGATCGAGGTCGCGCGCCTCGAGCAGGGCGGCCATCTCGGACGACGAGACGCCCCGACGGCTGAGCGCGTGGAGGCTGACGTTCTCGGCCCTGGTCCGTTGAGCGTCGAGGTCCTCACGAGGCTCCTCAGCCTCGTCGCCGTAGGCGGGGACCGCAGCCACCCCGTCCGACCAGTGCTCGCTGACGGCCGCCAGGGCAGCTGCCGCGTCACGCACCGGATCGCGCCGGGGGCCGTCGTCGGGAGCCTCGACCCGCTCGTCGTCGACGACAGGCACGAGGCCCTCGGCGGGTGCGATGCCCCTGGCCGGGTGCCCGGACGGCTCTGGGTCAGCCCTGCCGGACCTGGCCCCGCGGACGCCGAACAGCGGCGTCACGGGAGCCAGGTCGTCAGAGGACTCGTCGTCGTGAGAGGTCATGCGCCCTTCCGGGCGGCGATCTTGGCCTCGATCGACTCGACGGGCGCCTCGACCGGCTTCGCCCCGCCGACGCCGAGCTTCGCGAGGATCTTCTGCTCGATCTCCTGTGCGACGGAGGCGTTCTTGAGGAGGAAGTTGCGCGAGTTCTCCTTGCCCTGGCCGAGCTGGTCGCCCTCGTAGGTGTACCAGGCGCCGGACTTGCGGACGATGCCGTGCTCGACGCCGAAGTCGATCAAGCTGCCCTCGCGTGAGATGCCCACGCCGTAGAGGATGTCGAACTCGGCCTGCTTGAAGGGCGGCGCCATCTTGTTCTTGACGACCTTGACGCGGGTGCGGTTGCCCACTGCGTCCGTTCCGTCTTTCAGGGTCTCGATCCGGCGGATGTCGAGTCGCACCGAGGCGTAGAACTTGAGCGCCTTGCCGCCGGCTGTGGTCTCGGGGCTCCCGAAGAAGACGCCGATCTTCTCGCGCAGCTGGTTGATGAAGATCATCGTCGTGCCGGTCTGGCTGAGACCACCGGTCAGCTTGCGGAGGGCCTGCGACATGAGTCGCGCCTGCAGGCCGACGTGGGAGTCGCCCATCTCGCCCTCGATCTCGGCACGCGGCACGAGCGCCGCGACGGAGTCGATGACGACGAGGTCGATGGAGCCGGAGCGGACGAGCATGTCGGCGATCTCGAGCGCCTGCTCACCCGTGTCGGGCTGCGAGACGAGCAGCGCGTCGATGTCGACGCCCAGCTTCTTCGCGTACTCGGGGTCGAGGGCGTGCTCGGCGTCGATGAAGGCCGCGATGCCGCCGCCGCGCTGGGCGTTGGCGATGGCGTGGAGGGTTAGCGTCGTCTTTCCCGAGGACTCGGGGCCGTAGATCTCGACGATGCGGCCTCGAGGGAGCCCGCCGATGCCGAGCGCGACGTCGAGCGCGATGGAGCCGGTGGGGATGACGGCGACCGGTGCCCGCTCGTCACTGCCCAGGCGCATGACCGCGCCCTTGCCGAACTGACGATCGATCTGCGCGAGCGCCGTCTCGAGCGCCTTCTCGCGGTTCTCTGCTGAGGGCATTGTGACTCCTTCGTGGTTGCTGTCCGTGCGCCTGTAGGCTGTCGCGTCGCGCTCGGCCCGGGGGCGGCGGTCTCGACGACAAGGCAGGTGCCCCCGCGGATGCAGGAGCGGTGGAACGTCGATGTGGGAACGCTACGGCCGACCACCGACATCGCTCACACGACGTCGACGAGAGGTGGAGCACTCGGGCGTCGACGCCCTTGTGGAGGAAGCTACACCGTCCCGAACGCACGTTCGAACCCGGACCCCGGCGTGTCGAACACCTGATCGCCGACGACGCCAGGGCACCGGCCGGTCGCGCGGCTCGGCATCGCAGATCAGCGACGCGGCTCGGGCAGCCCGGCTCCGTGCCTGCGGGCGACGGGCACACCCTCCGCCTCGCAGAGGGCCAGCCACACGTCACGCGGCGGCACGCCTCGGCGGAGCGCCTCGTCGGCGGTCTCGTCGCCGAGCGACGAGAGGACGAGGTCGCGGGTGACGACCCGCCCGTACGCCTCGCCGAACTCGTCGTCGACCGCCCTGCGGAACTCGCTCTTGCGCATCAGTCGAGGGTACCCGCACGCCGAGACGCCCCCGACCCGGGTCGGGGGCGTCTCGGGATGTGCGGCACGACGGGCCGTGAGGTGACGGGCGTCAGCGCACGACCAGGTCGGTGTCGAACTCGGCGACCATGTCGTCGGGGAGCGTGTCGGGGATCGGGTTGAGGCCCTCGATGACGGCCATCCGGTCGCCCACCTCACGCATGATGACGGAGATCGGGGTCTCGAGCGCGTCTGCGACGGACGCGAGGATCTCGGAGCTCGCCTCCTTCTGCCCACGCTCGACCTCGCTGAGGTAACCGAGGGCGACGCTCGCCTTGCTGGCGACCTGTCGCAGCGTGCGGCCCTTCTGGAGGCGGAAGTCGCGGAGGACGTCGCCGATCTCTTGACGGACCAGAACCATGGGACCCCTCCTTGCGACGTAGGACCCACCGTGACGGGATTCAGGGGGTGGGTGATGAACACTGCTGTCGAACTGGGTGCAACTGTAGCCAGCCAGCTCTGTGTGACGCTTGTGAACTCGCCAGATGTAACGAGACCGAAACCCCGGCTATTCCCGGGGCCCCGTGAGCCAGTCGTGCAGCATCGACAGTGATTCGGAGACGGTCGCCG
The DNA here is from genome assembly GCF_007954365.1 of Frigoribacterium sp. ACAM 257. GTDB lineage: Bacteria > Actinomycetota > Actinomycetes > Actinomycetales > Microbacteriaceae > Frigoribacterium. The sequence continues at coordinate 37,962 of NZ_VOLO01000008.1, read as the reverse complement.
ATCGGATGGTCTCGCGGTCGCCCTCGAGGGCGAGCCTCGTGACGCGGGCCTCGCCTCCTGCGCTCAGGGCGACGTAGACCGTGCCCGGCGCGTGGCCGTCCTGAGGGTCGGGACCGGCCACCCCCGTCGTCGCGAGACCGACGTCGGCTGCCTTCCCGTCGACCGCGAGAGCCCGTCGGACGCCGGACGCCATGGCGACGGCGACGTCGGGGTCGACGGCGCCCCTCGTCGCGAGCAGGTCGGCGGGCACGTGGAGCAGCGAGTTCTTCACCGGTGTCTGGTAGGCGACCACTCCCCCGACGACGACCGAGGAGGCGCCAGGGACGGAGACGAGCTCGGCCGCGAGCAGCCCCCCGGTCAGGGACTCGGCGACGGCGATGGTCAGGCCCTGACGGTCGAGCTCGTGCACGACCTGGGCCGCGGTGATCACGGCGTCCGGGAGTGCTTCACGGCGACCCGCACGTAGTCGGCGCCCGACACGAGCGTCGCGACCACGGCAGCCGTCATCACCACGGTGTTGAGGCCGTGCACCCAGTCGCCGAGGGGCACCCACAGCGGGAAGAGCGCCAGCGTCACCGCGACGGCCTGCAGCACGGTCTTGAGCTTGCCGCCGCGAGACGCGGGGATCACCCGGTCGCGGATCACCACGAAGCGGTACACGGTGATGCCGATCTCGCGGACGAGGATCAGCCCGGTCACCCACCAGGGCAGCTCGCCGAGGATCGAGAGCCCGACCAGCGCGCCGCCGACGAGGACCTTGTCGGCGATGGGGTCGACGATCTTGCCGAAGTCGGTGACGAGGTCGAGGCCGCGGGCGAGCATGCCGTCGAGGCTGTCGGTGAGGATGGCCACGACGAAGAGCACGGCGGCGGCGATCCGCAACGGGCCGTCGGCACCGTCGTCGACCAGCAGCCACGCGATGAAGAGGGGCGCCATCAGGATGCGGACGACCGTGATCACGTTGGCGATGTTCGCCGTGCTGGCGGGGCCCGCGCCACGGCTCGCGAAGCGTCCCCGCCAGGGGAAGGTCGCGGCCCGGGGCGCGTCGGGGGTTCTCTCGTCGGTCACGTCAGTCCCTGCCGGTCAGGCCCCAGGCGTCTTCCGACTCCTCGTCGCCGTCGACCTCGTCGTAGCCCCGTGTCATCTCGGCGACGGGGTCGTCGCCGTAGTCGCCCGCGCCGAGCGCTGCCGGCGCCGAGGAGGCGGCCGCGCCGCCCCGGGGCACGTCGTCGCCCTGCCCGCGCAGCTTGGCCAGCACGCCGGGAAGCTGTTCGTTGGTCACGAGCACGTCGCGCGCCTTCGACCCCTCGGAGGGGCCCACGATGTCCCGGGACTCCATCAGGTCCATCAGGCGCCCGGCCTTGGCGAAGCCGACGCGCAGCTTGCGCTGGAGCATCGACGTCGACCCGAACTGGGTGCTGACGACGAGCTCCGCCGCCGCGAGGAGCAGCTCGAGGTCGTCGCCGATGTCGCCGTCGATCTCTTTCTTCTCGACGACGGCGGCCACGTCGGGCCGGTAGTCGGGGCGCGCCTGGCGCGTGACGTGCGCCACGACCTCGGCGATCTCGGCCTCCTGCACCCAGGCGCCCTGGACGCGCATGGCCTTCGAGGCTCCCATGGGGAGGAAGAGCCCGTCGCCCTGGCCGATCAGCTTGTCGGCGCCCGGCTGGTCGAGGATGACCCGCGAGTCGGTGACGCTCGACACGGCGAAGGCGAACCGCGACGGCACGTTGGCCTTGATCAGGCCGGTCACCACGTCGACCGACGGACGCTGCGTCGCGAGCACCAGGTGGATCCCCGAGGCACGCGCCAGCTGGGTGATGCGGACGATGCTGTCCTCGACGTCGCGCGGGGCGACCATCATCAGGTCGGCCAGCTCGTCGACGACGACGAGCAGGTACGGGTAGGGCTTCAGCGAGCGGGCGCTGCCGGCGGGCAGGACGATCTCGTTCGCGACGACGGCGCGGTTGAAGTCGTCGATGTGGCGGAATCCGAAGCTGGCGAGGTCGTCGTACCTCATGTCCATCTCCTTCACCACCCACTGCAGCGCCTCGGCCGCCTTCTTGGGGTTGGTGATGATGGGCGTGATCAGGTGCGGGACGCCGGCGTAGATCGAGAGCTCGACCCGCTTCGGGTCGATCAGCACCATGCGGACGTCCGTGGGCTTGGCCCGCATGAGGAGGGACGTGATCATCGAGTTGACGAAGCTCGACTTGCCCGAGCCGGTGGCACCGGCGACCAGGAGGTGCGGCATCTTGGCGAGGTTGGCCACGACGTAGCCGCCCTCGACGTCTTTCCCGACGCCGATCGTCATGGGGTGGACGCTCTTGGCGGCAGCCCCGGAGCGGAGCACGTCGCCGAGCGACACGATCTCGCGGTCGGTGTTCGGGATCTCGACGCCGATGGCGCTCTTGCCCGGGATGGGCGAGAGGATGCGCACCTCGTTCGAGGCCACGGCGTAGGAGAGGTTCTTGCTGAGGGCCGTCACCTTCTCGACCTTGACGCCCGGGCCCAGCTCGATCTCGTAGCGCGTGACCGTCGGGCCGCGGCTGAAGCCGACGACCCTGGCGTCGACCGAGAACTGGCGGAGCACCTCGGTGATGGAGCGCACGATCTCGTCGTTGGCCTCGCTGCGCGCCTTGGCGGGCGGGCCGACGCTCAGCGTCGAGGCCGCGGGCAGGCGGTAGGGCGCGACGGGCGAGTCGTCCTCGACGTCGAGCGAGGCGGGCGCGGGCTCGTCGTCGTCGACGGCGAGGAAGTCGGCGGCGACGTCGCTCTCGCCGGGAGCGGCGGCGGAGGTGCTGGCCGGGACCGTGGAGGCCGGCACGGACGGCAGGACGCTCGTCGCCGCCGCTGAGGGGACGCCCCCGGCGCCATCGGCTGCTGACGTCGTCGGCGCGGGCTCGCCGTCGTGGAACGGGACGTCGATGCCGAAGGACCGCACCGCGTCCTCCGCCGCGTCGAGGTCGTGCAGCAGGTCGGCCTGGTAGACGTCGGTCTGAGCCTCGGCGGCTGACGCGCCGGCGTTCAGCGAGCCCGCGGCCGGGGCGTCGCCTCCGATCGTCGCACCGTGGTCGACGAAGACCGGGCCGGCAGCGCCGCGACGACGGGAGCCCCGTCCCCGGCGGTCCGCTCCGTCGTCGGCGGCGCTCTGGGTGAGGACTGGCGTGTCGTACGCAGGGTCTTCTTCGCGGCCGCTCTTGTTGCGGCGCCACCACGGCAGGGCGTCGGGCTCGCCGCCGTCGCCCTCGGCGGAGCCGTCGCCGGCCGTGGCCGCCCCGCCGTCGGCCGTCGTCTCGCCGAAGAGCCATCGGTAGAGGTCGCCGAGACGGTGGCCGATGCGGTTCGGCGGGGTCTTGGTCATGATGAGGAGGGAGAGCGCGAGCAGGACGATCACGACCGGCACCGCGACCCACTCGGTCGCCAGCATGACCAGCCACGACGCGACGAGCCAACCGAGGACGCCGCCGCCGGTCGCCAGGGCGCGCATGCCCTCGACGGCCTGCGGCTGGCCGCCGTAGATGTGGCAGAGCGCGCTGATCGACACGATCATCAGGCCGAGCCCGATGCCGATGCGCGTGTTGTCGTGGACGGAGGCCGGGTGCCGGAAGAGCCAGCCCGCGAAGAGGACCATGATGACCGGCAGGGCGTACGCGACCCGCCCGACGAGACCGCCGAACGTGTAGGCGTCGAAGCCGACGGCGATCGGGCTCGTGGGGTTCAACCACTCGACCACGGCCCCCGCGATCGCCAGCAGGACGAGGAGGAACGGGACGCCGTCGCGGCGCTCCGACTTGTCGAGCGACTCGCTGCCGAAGAGCCGGAAGGCGCCTCCGGTGACGTGTGCCAGGCCCATCCAGGCGGACGCGAGGACGCCGGGCCCTTCGTCGACGGGCGCGGGAGCCTTGGCGGCGGGCAGTTTCTTGGTCGCCGCGGTCGCGCCGCGGGCCGTCGAGGTGCCGGCGGACGCGCCGCGCCCCGAGCGCGAGCGCGCGGTCGACTTGGTGGGCGTGGCCATGCCCCGAGGCTACCGCCAGCCGCCGACGCCGACCGGAAGCGGTCGGCGCGGCGGGCCGGGCGCGGGACGAGGGGCTCAGTAGCGGATGGCGTCGATGACCTTGACCCGGACGGCCACCAGGGCGGGCAGGACGCCCGCCACGGCGCCGATCAGCGTCGCGGAGCCCAGGCCGATCAGCGCGGCGGTGATGGGGAACGGCGGCAGGTCGTCGACCGAGCCCTGGGCGATGAAGCCCTGCACTGTCGGGTTCTGCACCACGAGGACGGCGACCATGACGCCGACGGCGCCCGCGACCACGGTGCCGGCGACGCTCTCGAGCATGACGGAGAAGAACACCCGGGGCGCCGTGGCGCCGAACGACCGGCGTACGCCGATCTCGCGGATGCGCTGCCGGACCGTGACCAGCGCGATGTTGACGAGCCCGAGCCCGCCGAGCAGCAGCACGAGCACGCCGACGCCCGTGATGATCAGCTTGATGGGCTTGAACGGGTCGGAGTCGCCCGCGTACGCCGCGTAGTCGGAGCGGCTGACGTCGACCTGCACCTCGTCGCCGAGCGCCGCGGCGAGGTTGCCCTGCACCATCGTGCTCAGCTCGTCGCCCGACGACGGCGGCAGCCACATCTCGTACTGCGGGGTCTCGGCGTACCCGCCCTGCGAGAGGGGCACGAGGTCGAGGTCGGCCGACGGCAGCATGAACAGCCCCGGCGCCTCCTCGGCGTACTGCGCCGTCGTGACGCCCACGACGACTCCCGTCACCGAGTCCGTGCCGCTCAGCAGGAGGGTGGGGTGGGACGTGACCGGTGGGCGGCCGAGCGTGTCCCAGAGGGCCTCGTTCACCACCACGGCCGGTGCCATCCGCTGGTCGTCGCCCTCGACGAACCACGAGCCGTCCGCCATCGACACGCGGTGCATCTCGCCGTACTCGGGGTCGACGACCTGCGCCGAGACGTCGGTGAGGCCGCCGGGCAGCTGGACCGACCGCGTCGTGAAGAGGTTCTCCGACGCCCACGAGATGTCGTAGCGCGCCATCGTCGAGCGGAACTCGTCGTCGAACAGCACCGGGTCGAGCTCGGTCGCCCCCTGGCTGTAGGCCGACACCGTGTAGGTGGCGGGTCGCCCGCCCGACTTCTCGGACGACTCGCGCGTGGACTGCTCGGCGAGGCTGCCGAGCCCGACGACCGCGGTCAGTGCGGCCACCGCGACCGCGACCCCGATCAAGCTGAGCAGGACCCGGAGCTTGTTCACCCTCAGCTCTGACCAGGCCTCGACGAACGCGCCGACCACGCCGGAGAGCAGACCGCTCACGACGCGACCTCGGCGGGGGAAGGTGCCGGTGCCGACGAAGGGGCAGGAGCGTTCGAGGGGACGGGGACGGGCGACTCCGCCGGCACCAGGGCCGACGCTCCTGCGAGCCCGTTGCCCAGGCGAGCGGCGGACAGCACGCCCGAGTCGAGCGAGTAGTGCCGAGCGGCGAGGCCCGCCACGGCCAGGTCGTGCGTGATGGTGACGAGGGCGGCGCCGGTGTCGGACGAGATGTCGTCGAGGAGGCGCATGACCGTCGCCCCCGTCTCGATGTCGAGCGCTCCCGTCGGCTCGTCGGCGAGGATGACGCGAGGGTCGCGCACCAGCGAGCGCGCGATCGCCACCCGCTGCTGCTCACCGCCGGAGAGGCGGTGCGGCATGGAGTCGACGCGGTGCCCGAGCCCGACCTTCTCGAGCATCTCGGCCGCGATCGCCCGTCGGCGCCAGAAGCGACGTCCGCGGGCGTAGAGCAGCGGCGTCATGACGTTCTCGAGAGCCGTGCGCCCCTGCAGCAGGTTGAACTGCTGGAAGATGAAGCCCACCTGCTCGCCGCGGAGGCGGTCACGGGCCCCCGAGCGCATGCTGCTGACGTCGACGTCGTCGAACCAGTGCGTGCCCGTGGTCGGCGCGTCGATGAGACCGAGGATGTTGAGCAGGGTCGACTTGCCCGAGCCGGAGCGTCCGACGATGCTCACGTGCTCGCCCGCCTCGACGACGAGGTCGACCCCGCGCAGGATGTCGAGCGTCGCGTCGTCGGCGAGGGGGACCGTCTTCGTGACGGCCTCGAGCCGGATCAACGACATCAGCAGTAGACCTCTCCGGTCGTCGGGTCCACGCAGCCCTCCTGCGGGGCCACGGCGCCGGGGACGAACTGGAGGACCATGTCGCCCTCGACGAGACCGCCCGTCACCTCGACGGTCGTGCCGTCGTTGATGCCGAGCGTGATCTCCCGCTCCTCCTCGGCGCCGTCCGCGCCGACCACGGTCACGACGCCCTTGCCCGCGGCCCCCTCGACCGCGGTGAGCGGCACCGTGAGCACGTCCGTCGCGACGCCTGCCGGGATGGTCAGCTTCGTGGCCAGGCCCGCGAACACCGTGACGTCGCCCGGGACGGCGCACGTCACCGACTGCCCCGAGCTGCCCCCGGCCGTTCCGTCGCCGCCGTCGCCGGCCGTCGGGGCGCCCGACGCCGCGTCCGCGCCGCCGATCGAGAGGCCGGTGCAGGCGAACGGCGCCGGGCCGCCCTGGATGGACGCCGTGCCCTCGGCCGGGCGGCTGACCAGGCGGTACAGCTGATCAGCCGCCAGCGAGCCGGTGACGTGGAACGTCGGAGGCGCGACCTTCGCCACGGGATCGCCCACGGCGACCTCCTGGTCCTTGATGACGGGGAGCTCGGTGACGGTGCCCGCGACGGGCGACGTCACCTCCGCGGTCTTGACGATCGGGGCGCGCTCGGTGACCGTGCCGTCGGCCGCGACCAGCGCCTCCTGCGGGGTCTCGGAGCGCAGCGTGGCGACCTTGTCGCCCGCGGCGACGACCTGGCCCCTCTCGACGACCACGGTCACGACGGTGCCCGCGAGGGTCGCGGGCACCGTCGACGCGGCGTCGGCCTCGACCGCGGCGTCGACGGTCACGTCGTTCGTCACGGTGCCGACAGCCACGGCCACCTGGGGCTCGACGACCTCGCCGGTCGGGGCCGCGACGGAGCCGGTGGCCGCGTCGGGTGCCGCGAAGAAGGCGAGCTTGACCAGGGCGACGGCGATCGCGAGGAAGATCAGGATGCGGAGGATCGGGAAGATCCAGGTCTTGGCGACGCGCACGGGCGACTCCCCCTTCGGAGCAACGGACGGAACGTGCTCACCCTAGGAGCCCGACGACGACGGGGGCCTCAGCCGCACGGATGACATATCGGACAGGCTGAGGCCTCGCGCCGAACCGGTCAGGCGCCGATGACCACCGGCACGATCATCGGGCGACGACGGTGCTGCGTGTTCACCCACCGCCCCACGGTCCGACGGACGACCTGGCTGAACTGATGGGTGTCCCGGGTGCCGTTCTCGGCAGCCTCGGCCAGCGCCGCGAGGATCTTGGGCATCACGTCGTCGAAGACCCGTTCGTCCTCGGCGAAGCCGCGCGACTGGATCTCGGGCCCGACGACCACACGGCCCGTCGTGGCGTCGATCGCGAGGAAGACGGAGATGAAGCCCTCCTCGCTGAGGATGCGTCTGTCTTTCAGGTCGGCGTCGGTGATCTCGCCGACGGTCGAGCCGTCGACGTAGACGTAGCCGAGGTCGAGCTGGCCGACCACCTCGGCGACGCCGTCGCGCAGGTCGACGACGACGCCGTCCTCGCCGAGGATCGTGTTCTCGCGCGGCACGCCCGTGCGCTCGGCCAGGGCGGCGTTCGCGTAGAGGTGCCGGTGCTCGCCGTGCACCGGCATGACGTTCTTCGGGCGGAGCACGTTGTAGCAGTAGAGGAGCTCGCCGGCCGAGGCGTGGCCCGACACGTGCACCTTCGCGTTGCCCTTGTGCACGACCTTCGCACCGAGCTTGGTGAGACCGTCGATGACCCGGTAGACGGCGTTCTCGTTGCCGGGGATGAGGCTCGAGGCGAGGATGACCGTGTCGTCCTGCCCGATCTCGATCTGGTGCTCGAGGTTCGCCATGCGGGCGAGGACGGCCATCGGCTCGCCCTGCGAGCCCGTGCTCATGTAGACGATGCGGTCGTCAGGGAGGTCCTTCGCCTTCTTCGCGTCGATGAGGACGCCCTCGGGCACCACGAGGTATCCGAGGTCGGCCGCGATGCCCATGTTGCGGATCATCGACCGGCCCATGAAGGCGACCCGGCGGCCGTTCGCGTGCGCGGCGTCGAGCACTTGCTGCACGCGGTGCACGTGGCTGGAGAAGCTCGCCACGACAACCCGGCGAGGAGCACGACGGATGACGTCGTCGAGGACCGGGCCGATGTCGCGCTCGAGGGCCGTGAAGCCCGGCACGTCGGCGTTGGTCGAGTCGGGGAGGAACAGGTCGACCCCCTCCTCGCCCAGGCGGGCGAAGGCGCGCAGGTCGGTGATGCGGTCGTCGAGCGGCAGCTGGTCCATCTTGAAGTCGCCGGTGTGCAGCACGAGGCCCGCGGAGGTGCGGATCGCGACGGCGAGGGCGTCGGGGATGGAGTGGTTGACCGCGACGAACTCGAGGTCGAACGGGCCGAGCGTCTCGCGCCCGCCCTCTCTCACCGTCAGCGTGTACGGCTTGATGCGGTGCTCCTTGAGCTTCGCCTCGATCAGGGCGAGCGTCAGCTGCGAGCCGAGCAGCGGGATGTCCGCGCGGAGGCGGAGGAGGTAGGGCACCGCGCCGATGTGGTCCTCGTGACCGTGCGTCAGCACCACGGCGAGGACGTCGTCGAGCCGGTCGCGGAGGGGCGAGAAGTCGGGGAGGATCAGGTCGACGCCCGGCTGGTGCTCCTCGGGGAACAGGACGCCGCAGTCGACGACGAGCAGCTTGCCGTCGATCTCGTAGACGGTCATGTTGCGCCCGATCTCGCCGAGACCGCCGACCGGGATGACCCGGAGCGTGCCGTCCTCGAGCTTGCGCGGGGTCTTGATGGTCGTGGGCATCGTGTCCTTCGGGTCGAGGTGGGGCTCGTGCCCCGGGTGTCGAGGCCTCTGCCGGCCCGCGCGCGACGCCGTCAGCGCGTCGTGCCGTGCACCTTGGGCAGGGCACCGCCGGCCGCCGCGTTGCGGTCGGGGCGGAAGCGGCTGAGGTCGAGCCCGGGGATGTCGCCGACGTGCGAGAGCTCGTCCTCGATGAGTGCGGCCTCGCTGTCCTCCGGACCGACGAGCGGCAGGCGGACGCGGGGGCTCGAGATGCGGCCGAGGCCGTGCAGGATGTACTTCGCCGCGACCGTCCCCGGCACGTGCGTCATCACGGCGCGCACCAGCGGCTCGAGCATCTTGTGAGCTGCCGTGGCCGTGTGCAGGTCGCCTGCGTTCACGGCGTCGATCATGGTGCGGTACGGCGCGGAGACGATGTTCGCCGTCACGCCGATGAGGCCTGAGGCGCCGATCGACAGGTGCGGCAGCACGTTCGCGTCGTCGCCGGAGAAGTAGAGCAGGTCGGTCTGGTTGATGACGCGGCTGACCTCGGCGAAGTCGCCCTTCGCGTCCTTCACGGCGACGATGTTCGGGTGCTTCGCCGCTCGCAGCAGGGTCTCGTACTTGATCGGGATGCCGGTGCGGCCGGGGATGTCGTAGAGGATGACCGGCAGATCGGTCGCGTCGGCGATCATGCGGAAGTGCGTGAGCACGCCGGCCTGCGTGGGCTTGTTGTAGTACGGCGTGACGATCATGACGCCGTCGGCGCCGGCCTTCTCGCTTGCCTTGTAGAGCTGTATCGCGTGCGCGGTCTCGTTCGAGCCGCCGCCCGTGATGATCTTGGCGCGCCCCGCCGCGACCGACTTGCCGACCTCGACGAGCTTGAGCTTCTCGGGGTCGGTCAGGGTGCTGGTCTCGCCCGTGGTGCCGGTGACGACGATGCCGTCGGCACCCGCCGAGACGCAGTCGTCGATGTGCTTCTCGACCGCCGGCCAGTCGACCTCGCCGTCGGCGGTGAAGGGGGTGACGAGAGCGACGAGGACCTGCCCGAAGGGGTTGCTGATGTTCGACACGTCGACCAGCGTACTGTCTCGCCCCCGCACCGAACGCGTCGCCTCGCGCCGGCCGTCGTCGACGCCCGCCCGGTCAGGGGGCGACGCGGCCGTTCGTTCCGAAGGCGGCGTAGGTCAGCGGCATGAGCTCGGCCCAGAGGTCTTCCATCTTCTCGGCGCACATCTCGATCTCGCGCTGCGGGAAGGACGGGAAGTGCGTGCCCTCGCGCTTCGTGCGGAGGCTGAGGAAGTTCATCAGCGACCGGGCGTTCACGGTGACGTACATCGACGAGTAGATGTTGAGCGGCAGGACGATGCGGGCGACCTCACGGGCGACGCCCGCGTCGAGCATGCGCTTGTAGGCCGCGTAGGCCTCGCGGGAGGTGCGCTCGGTCTCGGCCCGGACGAGCTCGCTCTGCTCGGGCGTGCCGGGCAGGAAGTCGTAGGCGCCGGGCTTTCCCACCTGCTGCAGGTTGCGGGTCGCGGCGGGGACGTAGAAGACGGGGTTCAGCTCGCGGTAGCGACCGCTCTCTTCGTTGTAGCTCGCCATGCGGTGCCGCATGAACTCGCGGAACACAAAGATCGGCGCCTGCACGTAGAACGTCATCGAGTTGTGCTCGAACGGCGAGCCGTGCCGGTCGCTTCTGTCGACGGTTGGGTAGGTATAACTCAGAGCACCGGGCGACTTGGCACACGGACGCCGCTTTCGCGGCCGCTCACGGAGGTTGTCAGACGGGTCAGACGGGCTGAACTCTTCTTACCAACGCCGCTAGCTGAATCACCCGAGTGGGATTGGGCCGACGGAACGCAGCAACTTTGCCGGCTCTCGACTACTTCGTTTCGTCGCGATTCGCCGCATCGATCGGAATCTCGTAGAGCGATTTAGACAGCCTTGGCAAGTCAATGCCCACGGCATTCGCCAAATGGAACCAAGTCTTGATGTTCCCCTCCCGCTCACCATTCTCGAGACGCTGAACCGTACGCCGGGCGATTCCCGACCGTTCCGCGACCACGTCGTAGGTGAGCCCCTCCGACTTCCGCCTCGTTGAGAACGCAAGTCTCATGGCGGTCAGGTTCGGCTCTTGGGGAGTTGGCACTGCATTGACACTGGTGGCGCTACCGCTGTAGCACGACGACCAAATTGACGCTATTTTGCTTTCATGCCTGACGCCCTCGGCCCCTCGGGCCACTTCCACGATCTAGAGCAAGCCATCGTCGACCTCGGCCTTCCTGTCAGAGGCACCATCGCCGATCTGACATTTCTCTATCAGGCACTCGCGCGACCGTCTCGTCTGAATGCGGCTCTTCGCCACCTCGAACTCGAATGGCTCGGGGCGACTGACACACCGCGGGCCGCAGTGCCGTTTTTGTCCCGCGCAGAATTGATGCACGTCCTGGGACGCTCTCTGGGCATCGACGCCGTTGAAGCGTTCGAGACGAACGACGTCACGCTGGGCCTCGGTTTTGATCATGCTCAAGTGCACAAGTTCGTGCGCGACGGGCACCTCTGGGCGTACGGCACCCCTGATCTCCGTTTCCCGAGATGGCAGTTCACCTACGGTCGAGACGGTCTTCCAAGTGCATTCATTAGCGATCGCCTGCAGGTTGTTGTGGCTGCCATCCCGAGCAACGCGAACCCGGGCTTAGTCCGTTCCCTAATGACGCTCAGCTCTCCAGCCTTGCCATCCGTTCGCGGCCGTGAAGTGAGCCCGAGAGAGTTTCTCCTAGGGGGCGGCGCTCCGAGCTCAGTAGCAGCCCTGTTGCTTCGCTACCTCGATGCCCCGGCCGATCAGGTTCGGGAAGTAGCAATTCGGGTCAGTGAATGGGCCTGAACGACCAAGGCTTGGCTCTACCGACGGAAGCTCCGCCCAGTCCGCTGATCGAACCCGCCGAGCAACTCGTAGCTGTCGCTGGCGACTGGCATAGTAGCCGGAGCGCCGCCCGCAAGGCGATGCGACTCGTACGGGAGTATTCGCCAGAGATCAGGACGATGCTGCACGTTGGCGATTTCAACCTCGGGTCAGAGACGCCCTGGGTTGCATACCGCCAAGCTCTGAGAGATGTGATGCGCGAGTCCGGCGTGCGACGCATCCTTGTCACTCCGGGCAACCACGACAACTGGGGCCGTCTAGTCCCCTACTTTGCCACCCACCCGAACACGCCCTACTTGGTCCCTCGCCTAGAAAGCATTTCTTTCTTGCCCCGGGGCTACCGCTTCGAAATTTCGGGACGGACTTTTCTGTCGTTCGGTGGAGCGGCATCTCCCGACCAAGAAAAGAGGACGCCAGGGAAGGACTGGTGGCCCGAGGAAGAACCTACTCAAGGCGACGCTGACCTTGCCGCGCAAGCGGGAACAGTAGACATCATGCTGGCCCATGAGGCCGTTGACAACGGGACGGGGAAGGTTGATCGCCTCCTTCAGATCCCGAATTCCCGATTCTTCACCGAACACGGCCTCGAGGCCTCCCAAAGGTCGCGAGCCATAGTCACGGACGTTTGGACTCGCACTTCGCCCCGCGTCCTCTGCCACGGACACATGCATGTGAAGGATGAACGCCGCCTACCTGACGGTCGCCGGGTCTTCTCGATGGCCGCCGAGGAGATGCCGGGCAATGTTGGCGTGATTGATCTCACCGATTTGTCCTGGACGTGGCTCGCGTAGGGCCAGGCCTGTTAGTAGGCAGCCATAGCCAGGGCGCGGCCTTCTGGCTGCAGCAAGGGGTAATGCCCCGAGCAGACTCGGCCGATAGGCCTTGCGAACAGATCTATAAATCTATAGTTCTCAGGCCTGATCCCGACTTGGCGATCCTCAACCCGTCACTGATTGTGCACGCAGGTCGCGAGTGTCCCTGCGCCGGCAATGGCGTCTCCCTTGACTTCGATCACATGCCGCCTCATCGGGGCAAATTCCTGCCGATTCAGCAATCTAGGCTCGCAAGAACGCTGGGACGCAGCTTTTTCTTTGAGGCGAAGCACCCTAAGGACGTCCGCCACCTCGGAGCAACTCGCCACTTGACGGCTTTCAACAACCTTTCTAGACTTTTCCCCGGCTCGGGAATTAACCAACAGCTCAGTATGGGGCTCGAATCCATCATTGGCCGTTCTGCCCGAAGCCCCGGCCGGTGTCCCGTCGCTGTCTAAAGCCACCGCGAAAGGACATTCATGCTGAGCGCCGAAAATGATACTTCTGGTAATTCCGCCACCGCCACGGCCGACGACGAGAAGCCGCTCTCAGCCAGGGCCAAGTTGATCATCGGCCTCCTGCTCGCCTCGGCATTCGTCGTGATTCTCAACGAGACGATCATGGGCGTGGCATTGCCGAGTCTCATGCGAGATCTTGATATCAGCGCCGCCACGGCCCAGTGGCTTACGACGGCCTATCTGTTGACGATGGCGATCATAATTCCGACAACCGGGCAGGTCCTGCAACGGTTCGGGACAAGATCGGTGTTCATCGCGGCGATGACGCTCTTCACGCTTGGTACCGCCCTGGCCGCCGCCGCCCCAGGGTTCGAGGTTCTGCTTGCCGGTCGTGTTGTCCAAGCCAGCGGTACCGCCCTGATGCTTCCTCTGCTCATGACGACAGTCCTCACCTTCGTCCCCCGCTTCACGTCGGGGTCGAATGATGGGCTTGATCTCGATTGTCATTGCAGTGGCTCCGGCCGTCGGCCCCACAATCTCGGGCTTGATCCTCAACGCCCTGTCCTGGCGCTGGCTGTTCCTCGTCGTTCTGCCGATCGCTCTCGTCGCCCTCGTGATCGGTTCGCGCCTCATCACCGACGTCGCGGAGACCCGTAGAACCCGTTTCGATATCTTGTCCGTGCTTTTCGCCGCCGTCGGTTTCGGCGGTCTGATCTACGGGCTCAGCAGCATGGGCGAAGCGGCTGGCGGAGGTACTCACATTCCGCCCCTCATCCCCATACTGGTCGGCGCCCTCGCGCTCGGGGCATTCGTGTTCCGCTCCGTGTCTTTGCAGAACCAGGATCGCGCCCTGATGGACCTTCGTCCCTTCCGCAACCGTGCGTTCACAATCTCTACTCTTTTGGTCATTGTGAGCATGGCGACACTCTTCGGCTCGCTCATTCTCCTTCCCCTTTACCTGCAGAACGTCCTCGGCATGAACACGTTGGAGACGGGGCTCGCTCTGCTTCCGGGAGGCGTGGCGATGGGAGTCACAGCTCCCATCGTCGGACGCATCTTCGATCGTTTCGGACCGCGGCCGCTGGTCATTCCCGGCTCGATCTTGCTCAGCGCCTCCCTGTGGGGACTGACCACGGTGGACGAGCAGAGCAGTGTCGTCCTGGTCATCGCGATCCATGTGGCGCTGAGCATTGGGCTCGGCTTCATGCTGACTCCCCTGCTCACGTCCGCCCTCGGTTCCCTGCCGAAGAACCTCTACTCGCACGGGTCCGCAATCGTGAACACCCTTCAGCAGGTTGCAGGCGCCGCCGGCACGGCGCTATTCATTACCCTCATGACTACCGGGACTGCCTCGGCACTTGCCGCCGGATCCACCGAGATCGCGGCACGAGCAGGAGGCGTTCACACCGCCTTCGTGTGGGGCGCCTTCATCTCACTGCTACCTATCCTGCTGTCCTTCTTCGTCGGGCGAGCACCCGACTCGTCGAAGGAGTAATTAGCGGCAGAGACGTCAGCTCGGCAGGTCCAACCACGCCCAGACATTGACCCCGATAGTGCGCCAGGCGGCAGTCCCCGCCTGGATTGAATCGCTCTCGAACCAGCGGGGGCATCCTTGCGCGATCGCACTAGGGCACCATGGCCGTTCTGACTTTCCAAACCGCACCCGCGCGGGCCATCGTCGCGCCAAGACTTACTCGCAGTTGGGGCGGCATGCACCGCCAGCACTTCGACAGCGAACCCGCTGCTGAGCGCGAAGCGGCACTAACCAAGGTCCCATGGTCTAGGCACGCGAAAGCGCGAGACCCTGCAGCAGTAATTCCGCTCAGGGACTCGCGCTCGCGACTTCCAGCCGTGTTGTCCTGTCACAAAGGTTGGTGTGCGGGCGGTTGCCATCTAGCCTCTGAGCCAAGCCAATTCGTCCAGTGCCATTCGAGCGACGACGCGCCATGGCGTCCGGCCGAGGACGCTCGGCTAACCACCATTCGACTGCTGCACTCCTTCGGCTAGAGCTTCGAAGGAGTAGATGTAGCCGCCAGCCGGCCCGCTGATGGTCGCGTAGGCCTCATTGGTTCCAGGCCTGATAGCGAGGTTGGTAGCGGAACTGAGTCCTTGCTCGGCCACGGTGATGGTCTGCAGAAGAGATCCGGAGGTGTCGTAGACGAGGATCTCCGGTCGGCTGTGCAGCCCTACGTACAGGTTGCCCGCGGCGTCCACCGCGATCGAGTCCAGCTGCCCAACGCCGGGCGAGGCGTGGACCGCGGGAAAAGCCGAAACGACTTCGGTTCCGGCCTCGTTCAGGGTGAGACGATCGATCCTGTTCCCGGTGTTCAAGCTCACCCAGAGTTCGCCGTAATTGGGCGAGAAGCTAATGCCGTTCGGAGAGGGGAGCCGGCTAGCGAGGACGGTTGCTTCTCCGGTCGCTGGATCCACTCGAATCACGCGACCTGAGGCCTCCCAGTACGGGTCCTGCGCGCCGGACGCGTCGGTCACGTAGAGGGCCCCGTCGGCGCCGAACGCGATGTCGTCGGGCTGCATCGGTACGCCCTCGACAGGTCCGGTGAACACATCACGCACGTCCTCGCCAAGGGCGGTCATGCTCTGGATCGTCCCGGTGAGGAAATCTGTGACGTAAAGCCGACCGTCTTCCGGTCCGAACTGCGCTGAGGTCAATGTGGACGTGCCATTCGTCCAGACCGGCTCAACATTCTTCTTGTCGAGATCGACGCGCAGGACGTTGCCAGCTTCTGGCGCGGCTGTCACGTCGACAACAAAGAGGCTTCCGTCTGGGGCGAAGGTCGGCCCCTCCAGCAAGGTCGAACCAGTCGCGTCGTGCACCTCAGTCACTTGCAGCACTTGTTCGGCAGTGATGACCGGGGAGGTCGTCGTCGACGGAGCGGCCCTACCGTCTGCTTGGATAGTTTCTGCTTGCGTGCAAGCCGTGAGTGCGCCGACGAGCAGAACCGGTACCGCGATAGCAGTTTTCTTCATCGGACAACCTCCGCGTCGGCGCCGACGAGCATGTCGTTCATGCCCTCTTCGCGCCAGGCGCGGAGAAGGCGGTGGAACGATATGGGTCCTGGGCTGTACGAGTTACCCCCGGCTTGGCGGGTACCCTCGCCGTTGTAGTACCCGGGGGTGCATTCCGTTAGGAAGGCCTTCGTATCTGCGGCGGTCTCGCGCACGGTCCGCACCCACGCCTCTTGTGCGTCCTCACTGGGCTCGAGGTAGCGGGCTCCGGCCTCACGGCCGCGGGCGATGACAGCAGCAATGTGTTCTGCTTGCTCCAAGAGAATGTGCGCGAAGTTCACCGAGTTTGCGTTCTGAATGGCGCTGAGGTGGAACAGGTTGGGAAAGCCGTGAGACGAGAACCCGTGGAGCGTTCGCGGACCTTCCGCCCACGCCTCGAGTAACGTCCAACCACCCCTCCCGACGACCGGCAGGGCGCCAGACATCACTCCGGAGATGCCGACCTCGAAGCCGGTTGCGAAGATCACACAGTCGACCTCATACGCCGTGTCGCCGACCCAGACCTCCGTCTCGGTCATGCGTGTGATTCCACCCGCGTCAGCTGTGTCGACCAGGTGCACGTTGGGCCGGTTGAAGGTCGGTAGATAGGTGTCACTGAAGCCTGGGCGTTTGCACATGTACCGGTACCAGGGCTTGAGAGCAGCAGCCGTTGCGCTGTCCTGGACGACGTGGTCGATGCGAGCCCGCAGCCGGTCCATGGTCTCAAGGTCGGCGCGTTCGTCGCGCAGCTCGCGTTCCTCAGCCGGGAGAGACGTGTCGACCGCCCCACTCAAGAATTGACGCTGGAGATCAATCGTCTTGGTCCAGCCGTCATGAACCAGAACCTCCTCGACCGGTTCACCGGCGAGGACTGCGAGGAAGTTCTCCATACGCTCCCGCTGCCATCCGTGAGACAGCGACGCGACCCACGCCGGGTCCGTCGGGCGGTTGTCGCGGACGTCAACCGTCGAGGGTGTTCGCTGGAACACAAGCAGCTCTCGGGCGTCCTCTCCAACATGCGGAATCACCTGAAGGCCGGTAGCGCCCGTACCTACGACGGCCACGCGCTTGTCCGCGAGTCTAATCAGGCCCCCGCTGGCCGTGCCGCCGGTGTAGCCGTAGTCCCAGCGCGATGTGTGGAAGGTGTGGCCGCGGAACTTCTCGATACCCGGGATGCCCGGAAGCTTGGGCTGGGTGAGGGTCCCGGAGGAGGTAATGACGAACTTCGCGCGGAACTGGTCGTCTCGATCTGTCTGGACGACCCACTCGTCCTCCTCCTCGTCCCACCGGAGCCCGGTGGCTCGCGTGTGAAAGACGGCGTCACGGTACAAGTTGTAGTGTTCAGCGATGGCGACTGCGTGTTGGCGGATCTCCTCACCCGGTGCGTAGCGCTCTGATGGGATCGTGCCGACTTCCTCAAGTAGTGGCATGTAGACATACGACTCGATGTCGCACCGCACCCCGGGATAGCGGTTCCAATACCAGGTGCCGCCTACGTCACCCGCTTCGTCCATCAGGCGGAGTGATGTCACGCCCGCCTCGCGAAGCCTGGACGAGGTGAGCAGTCCACCGAAGCCCGCTCCGATGACGAGTACCTCGACCTGGTCAGTCAGCGGCTCGCGATCCACCCAAGCGGTGTACGGATCTTTTGCGTAGTAGCCAAATTCACCCGTCGCTGGGTGGTACTGGGTTGCGGCGTCGGGCCGGGCCCGCCGGTCACGTTCGGCGCGGTATCTCTCTCTGGCTAGCTCGAGTCGGTGGTTCTCAGAATCAGTGGCGTCAGCCATGGGTGTCTCACTCTCGTCACGCGAACCGGCGAGGTGAGAACGTCCTTGAACAGGGGCGTCGGCATGTGCTCCACCGCGCCGATACGACTGCGGGTCGGCTATCAGTGCTTACGAATAGGTTAGCCTCGATCTAACCATTTGCCCTGGGTGTCCCCTGAGTTCTACGGTGTCTGGATGAACTCCCGCACGCGCTCCCTCTCGGCGATTGAGGCACTGTCAGTCGGCATCACGGTGCGCTCGATCCCCCGTGTACTCGCCCCACTGCTCACTACAGATCTGACAATTCAGCAGCTGAAGGCCCTCTCGGTCATAGTGACGACCGATGAAGGAGGAACTGGCGCGGGGCTCGCAAAGGCCTTCTCCGTATCCATGCCCTCGATGTCGAAGCTCATAGACCGTCTCGAGACAAGCGGGCTGGTCGTGCGAACAACCGATCCGGAGGACCAGCGGGTGCGCCGCGTTCATGCCACCGATCTCGGTCGGGCTGTGGTCCGTGAGTTGATGGCGACCCGGCCCGAGCTAGGTGCGGACGTGCTGTCAGGCTTGTCGCTGGACGAACTAGAGGCGTTGGAAATCGGACTTCGGGCCATCAGCCGCGAGCTTCGACCCGATCGCGAGTGAAGATGCGAACTGCGGCCAACCTGCTGATGGCGACCAGCCAGAGCACAACTGACTGGTTTAGGCCCGGGAGGGGCGCGCTGCCAACCCCGCTCGAAAGTACAGCGCGTCGATGGTTTCGATTTGAGCGACGCTGTCGGCAGCACTGGTCAAGGGGCGAGCGCCGGTGAGAATGGCGTCGCGGAAGGCCTCGAGTTGATAGATGTAACTCGACCGGCGCTTGATTGGTCTGACGCGTCGAACACCCCCCGCCCGCACCGTGAGGCGGGCGCCCATTTGTGGGTGGTAGGGCCAGCTGACAGTCAGGGCCCCGTTGTCACCCGTCACCTCGAGTCGAGAAGCGAGAAGGGTGCGTGACCATATGGATGAGACGATGCTGCCCTGAATGTTCTTTGCGAACAGCATGCGGCTTTCAAAACGCCGGTCGACCTCTCCTTTAGACCAAGCTCGCGCGTCGAGTATCGACTGGGGCTCGCCGAAAAGTTCCCTGAGTTGCCGGACCGGGTAGTAGCCGGCGTCGAGCAATCCGCCCCCGCCCAATTCTCTTTTCCATGGATCTGCCGCCCTCGAGATGACGGGCACAGCATGCACAGCCCGAGCCGCTGTGATTTGGCCTAGCTGTCCTGATTTGAGCACGTTACGGATCAGCTGCTGAAGAGGGTGGTAGGCAGGGTGGTACGCCTCCATAACGACCACGCCGGGTGAGGCTGCCGCCACCCTGAGGACCTCCCGGGCCGCGCCAGCGTTGCTCGTGAACGGCTTCTCGCAGAGCACATGCTTTCCCGCACGCACCGCCGCCGTCACCAGATGTTCATGGTGTGACGCGGCCGCTGCAATGTAGACGGCATCGACACCGGGGTTCTCGAGCAACTCCTCGAAAGTGCGATCGACGTGAGGAATTCCATGCCGCGACGCGAAGGCTCGAGCCCTCCCCGGCTCGCGATCAGCGATCGCCACGACGTCGACCCCACTGACTTTCTGGGCAGGCGCAATGAGGGCGATCGGGGCCACGGCTGCCGTTCCGATCATCCCGACGCGGATAGGCCGCAAACTGGGCATCTATTTCCTTTTCCTATCGGCACGTGGTGACTTTGCAACCTTGCTGCCTGTTCTTCGATGAATTGTCGGAGCTACCGTGAGCCGGTTCGTCCGTGAGTGAGACGGGAGGGGCGGGCGACGACGCCCGTCCCTCCCGTCGCACAACCTTGTCGCGGCAGGCGACAACTGTTAGTTCATCGACTGACCGCCGGCGACGTCGATCGTCTGACCACACATGTAGTCGGCGGCTTCCGTACTGAGGTAGGCCACCATGTTGGCGACCTCTTCAGGCAAAGACGCCCGGCCGACCTGGATGTAGCGATCAATCGCTTCGAGCATGGATCCGCGTGCGGCGAAACCCTGCTCGTCAGAGGCATTGGCCAGAACGTCTCGCAAGACCGGATTGATCATGAGACCTGGTGCAACGCCAAGGACGTTGATGCCCCGCGGCATGAACTCGTGGGCGAGGTTGCGGGTAAAGCCGATGACTCCGGACTTGGCCGCGTTGTAGACGGTGAGGCCGCGGTGCTGAATGCGCCCGCCGACAGAGGCGATGTTGATGATCCGCCCGTGGCCCTGGGGCAAGAATTGCTCGACAGCGGCGTGGGCGCCGTACATGAGCATGGTCAGGCTGCCATGCACCGTGTAGTCGATGTCGGCTTTCGTGTGGTTCTCGAAGCTGTCTGAAACGACTTGCACCGGGTTGTTGATCATGATGTCTAGCCCTCCGAGAGCGTCCGCGCTCTGAGCCACGACTTCGTGGACCTGGTCCCAGTCCGAGAGGTCCGCCTGAAACGGAATCGCGCGGGTGCCCCAACGCTCCTCGACGATGGCTGCGTTGCGCACGGCGCCTTCGTGATTGATGTCGATCACGGCGACGTCCGCGCCGAGCCCGGCAAGGCGATTGGCGATTGCCTGACCGAGTCCGCCCCCTCCAGCGCCTGTGACGATTGCCTTGCGGCCCGACAGGTCCATGAGGTCTGTGACGCGCTTCTCGATGATGTGCGTAGGGAGCCTGTCGAAGCCCATGGTCTTGGCGAATTCGGTTGGGTCGCTGTTCATCTTTTCCTCCTAGGAGTGATCGCTGCCCAGCGATCATCTGAATGGCAACGCCATGTTGCCATAGAAGGTTGGGTACTGTCTGAGGTGTGGACGGAGATAAGCGAAGAACTCGGGGGGTGCAGCAGGGACCCCGGAGCACTGAGGTCGTTGAGCGTGTGCTTAGGGCGACGGTGAGTGAACTTGGTCGCGTCGGCTTCGCTGACTTCTCGATGGAAGCCGTGGCCCGCGAAGCGGGAGTGAACCGCACGACCGTCTATAGGCGTTGGCCGACCCGCAGCGCACTCCTCGGTGCCGTTGTCCAGCCCCTTATGGACCGGTACGACGCCGCCCCCGACACGGGGTCCACACAACACGACCTTGAGTTGTTGATGCGTCAAATTCGCTCAAGCTCAGACACGCCTGAGGGACGAGCCTTGACCGCAGCCACCCGCGCAGCGTCGGAAGAGCTTCATGAGCTGGTCGCCGCCATCGTGCTCCGTGCCTCGACACCTTTTCGGACCGTCTTGCAGCGGGCGGCGGATGCAGGCCTCTTGGACCAAGAGGACGTGGACCCCGCGACTCAGCTTGCCTTCTTCGGCATTGTCATGTGGGAGCAGTCGCATTCTGGGCCTGCGACCGACAGCGATTGCGCTCGCCTGGCCCGGTTGATCGTGCCTGGTGAGCAGACGGTCAGCTAGGCGATGGGAGCTGTTTGTTCTAGAAGGTAGGTGATCCCAGTTTCGATGAGCCGCAGTTCGAAGTCGAACTGCTCGTCACTACCCAGAGACGGCCCCCCCGCGCCCAGGAGGCGACGGATCAGACCGAACCGGTCGCTGGGCATCCGATCGATCGCGTCCTTCAGAACTTGCTCCTGCGGGTGCCGATGGTCGGCTGACACGAGCTGGTCGCGCGCAGAAGAGAAAGCAAGGACGGCGATCATGGCGATGGCTCGACCAGCATCTGCCACAGGCAAACCCGCTTCTACGAGCCTCTCGACAGCGATCTCCGCAGGCCGGACTGATTCAAGATCATCTTCGGAGTCGATGGCGACGTATCCAGCCCACGCACCTGCTGCATTCACAGCGTCACGGGTGATGTGCGCGAACGAGCGCACGGCGGTTTGCCAGTCGTCAAAGTCGACGAAGTCGTGAGTCCGCATCGCATCTCGGAACGTGTCCGCCGCGACAAGCTGCAGGAGCGTAGCCCGGCTGTCTACATGGTAATGAAGGGTCTTTCGATCCACCCCGATCTCGTCTGCTAGTGCCTGCATCGTCAACGTCGATGGATCAAGCGCCTTCGCAGCCTGAATGATCTGTTCGCGGCTGACCCGCCTCGGTCGTCCACGTCGGCTCGTTACAGCGTCACTTGCCACCGTTCACTTCCCTTCCATCAGACCATCCTCCTGCACCTGGGGACATTTGGCGCTACCGACAACCCAGTCGGGGCCGTCGCTTATTTCGCCCAGGTCACCCGGCGTCCTGGACCGTCACCTCGATCGTGACCGTGTCTTCTCCGGGCGAGGAGATCGAGACGGTCGCGACGCCGGCCCGGGTCGGACGGAGGACGGCGAGTGCGCGGCCGTCGAACGTGTTCCATACGTCAGCGTCGAAGCGTTCGGTAGTCTTCGGGTTGGCGCTGCACAGGCCCGCAAGAACAACTGCGTCGCCATCGACGGTCACCGTCACAGGGTGCTCTTCTGAAGTGACCAATGTGTCGTCTTCGGCGCGAAACTCGATAGCTACGAACGCGAGTGACTGGTCGTCCGCGATGAGCGATGCACTGTCGGACACGGCGGTGAGTCGTGCCCGGCCGGGTGCCGTGTTGAGCGTGGTCTGTCCGCATTCCTTGCCGTCGCGAAGAGCGACAGCAGTGAGACGTCCGGGGCGGTACGCCGTTTGGAGAACAGCCATGAACGGCCGCTCGGTACCCACCTCGGCTCGACCAATCTCCGCTTCATCGAGCATGAGGATGACCTCATCGGCGTCGGCGTAGACCTCCACAGTGACGGGGTCCCCCTCGCTTGCCGGCCACGTCCACGACGAAACTGAGTCGCTCCATGCCCAGGTCGACTGTGAGGCGATAGGAACACCGTGCCGTTCCGGACGTCGGACAGCGATATAGGGCTCTGCGCGCATGCCGAAAACTATCTCTCGGTAGAACGACAGAGGCCGGCGCCAACCCGTGATGTCGATGTCCCCGCACCAAGCCGTGAGGAACGGGAACTCACGTTCTAGCCCGCCGCTTCCGCCTTCACCCTCATAGGCAAGCGCACCCAATCCCACCTCACCTAGGTAGTCCCAACCTGTCCACGTGAAGTCGCCGATGACGTTCGGATTCCGTTGCACGGCTTCCCAGTTCTTGCCGATGGCCCCGGGGAACGTTTCGGACCCCACGATGACTCGGTGGGGGAAGAGATCGCGGTCTACTGCGTATCGGGCTTCGGAATAGTTCAATCCGAGAACGTCCAGGGCCGCACTGGATTCCGCGGTGCGTCTTGTCGCAGTTTCTCCGGTGCCGACAAAATCGAATCCGCCCTCGACAGACATCGCCTCGTTTAGGCCGCCAGCAGCCTCGAGGATCGCTGGAAGTTCATCCATCACAGCAAGGAAGGGGTTGACCCCGTTCGTGACGGGACGTGATGGGTCTAAGGCGCGGACGTGTTCGGCCATGCGACGAGCCCAGCGTGCACCGTGGGGTGTTCCGACCTCGGCGATTTCGTTACCGATCGAGTACATGATCACGCTGGGGTGGTTCCGGTCCTTCGCGATCATGGATTCGAGGTCCATCGCCCACCATTGCGGAAAATCAAAGGCGTAGTCGTCGGTCGTCTTAAACCTCGTCCAAACGTCGAAGGCCTCATCCATGACCAACATCCCCAGACGGTCACAGGCGTCCAGAAGTGCTGGTGATGCCGGGTTATGAGCAGCTCGAATGGCGTTGAAGCCGGCGGACTTCAGCAGCTCGATGCGCCGTTCGTCAGCTCGGCCAATGGCTGCGGCGCCAAGGGGCCCGTTGTCCGAGTGAATGCAGGCACCGCGCAGGAGGACCGGCTCCCCATTGATGCGCAGCCCCTTCCGAGGATCAACCGTGATGTCGCGAATTCCGAAGGTGGTGAGCACCTCGTCGCCTTGGCCCGACAACTGCGTCCGTGCCGTGTAGAGATGAGGAGAGTCGGGACCCCACAGGGCGGGATCTTGGACATAGAACCGCTGACGAATGAGAGTGCTCTCACCTGGCGCGAGCGTGACGGGAGTCTCGTCTTTCTCGACGATGTCGCCCTGAGGAGACAGCATGATCGTGTCAACGCTCAGTTGCCCTGTGACGAGCCCGGCATTGGTGAGGGCAGTGTCGACATCGATCACGGCTTGGTCCGGTTCGATCCGAACCGTTCGAATCGTCACTCCGTCAGGGGCTATGTGGATTGCGTTGTCGACATGCAGGACTACGGGGCGGTGCAGACCGGCCCCGCTGTACCAACGGGAGTCCTGACCGGACCGGACCTCGATGCGAATCGTGTTCGCCGCGTCGAACTTCAGGTAGGGGGTGAGGTCAACGAAGAATCGGGCATAGCCATCTGCCCGTGTCCCTGCAAGCTCATCATTGAGAAACACCTGGGCTCGGCGGTAAGCGCCTTGCACTTCGAGGCGAACCACCTTTCCTGACCAGGAGTCGGGGGCGTGGAAAGTCTTTGCGTAGGAGTACGCCGCGTTGGGGAAGTAGGCACCCGCCCCCTTGCCCGGGGCGTTCGGGTCCCGGGTAGCGTCTCGGAGCGCGTCATGGGGCAGGTGCACTGCGACTGCTTCGTCTGCGCCGTTGCCGAGACCCCCAAACATCCCGCTGGGAGACCCGCAGATCCATTCCGTGTTGAAAGGCAGGGCGGTCAAGTCGTTGTCCTCGTGTTGGTGGTGCTCATTGTGAGAAGGGGTGCGCCCGTCGCTCCGAGCGAGCGACGGGCGCACGAGGTTCCGCTATTCGACGGTGCTGGTAGCGAAGAAGCCGCGACGGGCGCCGTGGACTACAGCGGTGTTCTCGATACGGAACGAGCCGGTCTGCTTGATGTCCGCGGAGGAGGATCCCACGAAAACAGTCATGGTTCCCTCCTCAACGAGCCACCGCATGTCAACGTCCAGGAACGCGAACTGGTTCGCCCGGATCTCGAAATGGATCGTCTTTGTCGCCCCGGCGGGAATGGCGACCCGTCGGAAGCCAGCAAGCTCCTGTACGGGGCGGACCATGCTGGCGTAGTCATCCTTGACGTAGACCTGAACGACCTCGTCGCCGTCCCGCGAGCCGGTGTTCGAGACGTCGACGGAGACCTGAACGTTGCCGTCCGCGTGGACGCTCGGCGAGACGGACAGGTTCGAGTACTCGAACGTCGTGTAACTCTGTCCTGCGCCGAAGGGGAAAAGCGGTTCTTTCGTGTCGTCGACGTACCGGTTCATGATCATGGTCCCGGCGCTGCTGACACTGTTGCTGCGACGGTGGGCGGCATAGATGGGAATCTGCCCTGCATGTCGCACAGCTGTCATGGGGAGGCGGCCGGCGGGGTTGTAGTCGCCGAAGAGAACCTCAGCGAGTGCCTGACCACCAGTCTCGCCCGGGAACCAGTACTCGATCACAGCGGGGAAGAGATCAGCGACGGCGGCACTTCCCAGCGGCTTGCTGTCCATGTGCACCAACACGGTGGGGGTGCCCGTCTCGGCAATGCGCGCCGCGAATTCCTCTTGGATGCCCGGCAGCCCCACGTGGGCGGTGTCGATTCCTTCGCCCGATGTGCTGCCGCTTCCCCAGCCGTACTTTCCGCCCAGGGCGAGGACGACGACATCTGCCTCAGCTGCTGCGGCAATGGCGGCGTCGAACCGGCTGCGATCGGTGCCCGCGATGTCGCAGCCCTTCTCGTAGACGACGTCGGCGTTCGGGCTGGCTGCTCGGATAGCCGAGACGATCGTGGGCGTCTTGTGCCCGTAGATGCCGCGCAGAGCGGACTCAACGGCCTCGGGTTCCGATCGAACGTCGCTGCCCTCAAAGAACGGAGCAAGCGGAGGCAGGTCGTAGTTCTCCATCAGTTCGGGAAGGTCGAGCATGCCTGCCATCTCGGACATCGTGCCGCTCATGGCGAGGTCGATGGATGCGGGGCCCGTGTAGCAACCGAAGAACAACCGGATGGAGTCCCCGTGAGGGCCAACGACGGCGATCTTCGTGGCCTCTTTCGAGAGAGGCAGAATGCCGTCGTTCTTCAGTAGCACGGTCGCCTCACGAGCAACGGTGAGGCTGTGCCCGAGAGCCATCTCGGGCTCGTATGCCGTTTCGAGCAGCTCAGTTCGTGCTCCTTCCCGCTCGAACAAGCCCAGCTCGACCTTGGTGGTGAGCCAGCGCGTCACCGCCCGATCGAGGACGGCCTGATCGAGTGACCCGTCACGAACTGCCTTGACGAGCCCGTCGCCGAACCCGAATGGCGTGGGCAGTTCGACATCGAGTCCGGCGACGAGGGCGGCGATGCCGCCGGCAACTGCGTCCTCAACGACGTTGAGGTCGACCGCGAGATTGATGGACATGTAGTCGGAGACAACCACTCCCCCGAATTCCATCTCCTCCCGAAGAAGGTCCGTCAGGATGTGCTTGGAGGTAAGGAGCAGTTCACCGTCGATCGTGCCGTACGAGTTCATGATCGCCGCCAGGCCTGCTTCGGTGATCGCGGCCTGGAAGGGCTTCGCGTATACCTCGCGGAGTTCACGTGGCGAGATGGGATTCGAGGTCATGTTCAGCCCCCCCTCGGAGAAACCAAATCCAAGGAAGTGCTTTCCCGTTGCGGCGACGCCGTTCCGGAGATCCGGACCCTGAAGACCACGCACGAACGCGACGCTCATGGCCGCGCACAAGGTGGGGTCTTCCCCGTACGTCTCACCAACTCGGCCCCACCGGGGGTCGCGAGCGACGTCCATGACGGGCGACAGTGCCTGACGCACGCCCACGGCCATCATCTGGTCACGGACGATCTCAGTCATCCGCTCAACTGCGCTTGGATTCCAGGTCGCACCGAGACCGATGGCCGATGGGAACACCGTGCCTCCAGGGCCAGTCCATCCTGAGACCGCCTCCCCGTGCATCAGCGGAGGAATTCCGACGCCCGTACGGGAACTCACGTCCGCCTGCAGCTCGGTGTAGAACTTCGCGTCGGCGGCCACGTCGCCCCCGGAACTGATGCTGCCGAGGGCACCTACCCCATTTGGGAATTTCGCCAGAGCCGCTTCCTGATGTCCTGCAACCAGGATGGTGCACTGCAGCTGCGCCACCTTCTGCTCGAGCGTCATGCTCTCCAGCAGGCCCTGCACGATCTGCGCCGTCGACCTCGACGTCGCCACTTCTGTCGGTTCGTTACTCACCGGTTCTCCTCTTCGAGCCGCAGCTGCCGTCACGCCAAAGACCGTTGGACGCACGCCTGCCGCGGTCACCGTTCGTCGTTCTCAGCCCACGTCGGACCGCCGACGTCGGCACTCGTTTTTCCCGAGGTGGGGAAAACGCTAGAGGGTTTGGCCGCTCTCGTCAATCGACATCGGATTGGCACTGTCAGAGACAAGAAGCGTCGGAGTCCGTTGCGTGACCTACCGCTTGCCGGGGGGACTTGACTAATGCAACCGTTCGGGCGTACTTTTCCCCCGCCCGGGAATTAACTCCGGTCGTCGATACACCAGCCCCCTTCAAGGAAGAAGCGCCATGGCCGACATCTCATCCGAGACCGCCCCGAAGACGGTCTCCAACGCAGTGGTTTACGAGTTTAAAACCCCGGCCATGCGTCGCTACACGACTTTCTACGCCCTGGCAAACCTCGGCGTGGCGTTGCTCTGGGGGTCGTTGCTGGCCATCATCATCCCGCTGCACGTCCAGGGTCTCGAATTTGCGCGCGTCTTCGGCCCCGACTCGGGGGTTGATTTGCAGGCGCTCACTACCCTGCAAACCGAGGTTGCCTCCGGAGCCGCGACGGCGACACCCGACCAGACTCGTCAGCTCGAGCTGCTGTCGACGTTCAACGCGTCACGCGCAACGAGCCTGTCGATAGTGACATCTGCCGGCGTAGTTCTAGCCATGCTGTTCTCTCCGCTCCTCGGAATGCTGTCCGATCGGACTCGATCGAGGTTCGGTCGCAGGGCGCCGTGGATCGCCGCTGGCAGCATCGCCGGTACAGCCCTCATCTGCCTACTTCCCGTCGTGCCGTCCGTAGCGGTCCTCGTGGTCGTCTGGTCGCTCATTCAGGTGTGCATGGGACTCATCCAGGGGCCCCTCGCTGCCACAGTGGCCGACCGCGTTCCGGAGGAGCGAATTGGCGGCCTGTCGGCCATGGCCGGCCTGTCCTCCTACTTCGGCGCGATCGTTGGAGCCGTCGCGGCGGGAGCGTTGTTCAATGCAATCGGCCTGGGAACCTACATACCGATCGCAATCGTTCTGTTCCTCCTGACGATGGCCTTCGTCCTGTTCGCTCGCGATAACTCCTCACGGGACATGGTGACCAAGCGACTTCGCTTCGGGTTGGTGCTCAAGTCCTATGGAGTGGCTCTGACAGATCGTGACTACCGTTGGGCTTGGATCTCGAAGGTACTGCTCTACCTGGGTTATGGAATCAGCTCGACGTACTCGCTGTACATGCTTCAGAGCTACATCAGGCCCGCTTTGTCGGTGAGCGAGGCCGCGCAGACGGCGCCGCTCCTGCAGTTCGCGGCCCTCCCGACGACCCTGCTCGCCATGTACTTCAGCGGGCGCTGGAGCGACAAGGTCAAGCGCCGTAAGCCCTTCGTCATGGCGGCGGGTTTCATCATGGCGGGTAGCTTCCTCATCCCGTTCTTCTTCCCCACTCTTGCTTCGATGTTCATCCAGGTAGCCATCACTGGCATCGGCTACGGCATGTTTGTGGTCGTCGACCAAGCTCTCTTCATTGAGGTCCTCCCTGACAAGGAGGCCGCTGGCCGCGACCTCGGATTGTCGTCGCTCGGGCAGAACTTGGGCAATGCTCTTGGCCCGATCGTGGCGGGAATTGCAGTCACCCTTGCCGCCGGAAACTACGGTCCCGTTTGGCCCGTGGGTTTCGTGCTCGTTCTCGCCGCGGGCCTCGCGATCACGCGCATCCGACGAGCGCGGTGATCGATTTGGTCGTAGTTCGTCCGGTGGATTAGCACGGCATCGGCGACACGACACCCTGCAACAGCGGAATGGCAGACGTCCGCCAGCTTCAGAAGCTGGCGGACGTTTGCCTTTGCCCTTCTTGACCGCCTCGCGAGGCGGCGCGAGCACTTTGACTACTGAACGGACCATCCTCCGTCCGAGGCGAGGATGACTCCGTTGACGTTGGCGGAGTCCTCGCTGAGCAACCAGGTGATGGATGCTGCTATCTGCTCTGCGCCAGCCACTGGTGGCGTGAGACCAGAGAACGGGCTGAGGCGTTCGCGGGCGAAGTCGCTCGCCAATGTTCCCTCGATTGCGGTGGCAGTTGGACCAGGCGCGACGGCGTTAACGCGAATTCCTGACGGACCATACAGGAACGCTGAACTCTTCGTGATGCCGACCACCGCATGCTTGGAGGCAGTGTAGGCGGTCCCTGCTGCGTTGCCACGCAGGGAGGCTTCGGACGCTACATTGACTATCGCCCCGCGGCCAGCCGAAAGCATCACTGGCAGTACGGCGCGGCTGAGCGCAAAGGTGCCGTCAACGTTCACGGAGAAGACCCGCCGCCAGAGGCCATCGTCTGTCTCGTGCAAGGGCGTCATTCCGTCCATGACTCCGGCGACGTTGGCCAAACCGTCGATGTTCGCTCCTGCGGCATCCATGATGGCGCTGATGCCGTCCGGTGAGGTGATGTCGGCGGTCACGGTCACGATCAGTTCGTCCGGAGAGTCCGCTTCGAGAGCTGCAATGCCGCCCGGTACGACATCCACAGCGATCACTCGCCCTCCTTCGCGGATGATTCGTCGGGCCGTCGCGCGCCCGATACCGGAGCCGGCACCGGTCACGACGAGCGTCTGTCCTGAGAAGCGCCCCGACGACTCCGCTGAGTCCTGCAACTCTTCGGGAGGAATCACGCCCCCATTTGCCTGCTTGACGAGTGTGTCGACCAGTTCCTGGGGAAAGGAATTTCCGCCGAGGTCGATCATCGCTCGGAGCGTGAGCTGGCGTGCCGGGTAGAGCGCTTCCTCCGACTGCCCGGCCTCAGCGAGGAAACGGCGGAAGATCGGCCCGCCGACGGCATCGTCGAGCCATTCCTGCAGAGTGTTTTTCGAGGTGAGGGTCATAGTCGCTCTTTCGTTAGGAGGTGATGTTCGCCTGGCCGCGGACGGGACCACGACCAGAGGGGGACTTGAGGGTGAACCTCGAAAGGCGACGTGCCTCGAGGAGATCAAGACACGTCGCCTGACGGGCACGGTGAGAACTAGGGCAGTCGAAGGGACGCCGTAACGGAGTCAGGGTCGCCTGAATATGACGACGCTTCGATGACCGCGGTCGGTGCGGCCCAGATGAATCCGTCGTCAGTCCAGCGCTGGAGGGGTCGAAGTGATCCCGCCACGTCGACCTTCGCGCTCTCGCCAGGCTCGAGAAGGACGGTCGCAAAGCCGAGGATCACCCGCTGCGGGAAGTCGGCGGCTTGTGTGACTCCGTAGAGCTGGACCACGTGTCGCCCTGCCCTGGACCCGGTGTTGGTCACGCGGGCCGTAGCAGAGAAGGCGTCCCCTGCGGCTGTGGTGATCACGAGGTCGGAGATCATGAACGTCGTGTACGAGAGCCCGTAGCCCAGGGGGAAGGCAGCTTCGACTCCATCGCGGTCAAGTAGGCGCTGACCGAACCAACGGTCGTAGACGATGCTGGTCGCGTCTCGATCGAAGTAGGGCAAGTGAGACTCGCTCGTCGGAACGGAATACGGCAGACGTCCAGATGCATCGACCTGACCGGTGAGAACGTCGGTCAGTGCGTGGCCCCCTTCAACGCCGCTGTACCAGCCGATAAGGACTGCGGGAACATCGTCTCGCCACTCCTCCGTGATGACGGCGCCAGCTGTGACAATGACGACGACTGTGCGGGGGTTCGCAGCTGCCGTCGCTCGAATGATGTCCACGTCAATGGGACGCAGCCTGAGGCTCGCACGGTCCCCACCCACGACGGAACCCATTGCACCGGCGGCGCCCGTCATCGGGGAAGCGGTACCGCCCTCAGGGTCAGCGTCGATGCCACCAGCAGCCGCGTCTGTGTCCTCCTGAGCCGGGTCGCCGCCCATGGACGAAGGATCGACCCCCTCAGGCAGGGGCGGGAACAATGCGAGAACAGCGGGATCAAGCATCATGTCCCCGCCGACGTACTCGCCCTCATCGTCGGCGGTGTAGCCGACGACGACGACCGCGACATCGGCTTCCCGCGCGGCCTCGGCAGCGGCTACTGGGTCGTCGTCAAGCGCGGTTCGCAGAGCGCTATTCGGGAACGCTTCGCGAATTCCGTCCAGGGCCGTTGCGACCTCGGGCGATCGGACCGCCGAGGAACCGTGATCGCCCGTGTTCGGGAGAGCCGCGAGGCGACCGATGAGAGCGACGGAGGCGGTGTTGGCCGGTGAGATCGGCAAGACGGGTCGATCATCGAC
This sequence comes from Frigoribacterium sp. ACAM 257, assembly GCF_007954365.1. Lineage (GTDB taxonomy): Bacteria > Actinomycetota > Actinomycetes > Actinomycetales > Microbacteriaceae > Frigoribacterium. The sequence goes on along the minus strand of NZ_VOLO01000008.1, from coordinate 6,756 downwards.
CCTGTCGTTCTTGACAAGAACCATGGACGTAGCGGCCACCGTTCGCGCCAGGGCTCGATGATCTGCTGAGAACACGACGTCTCCGGATGGCTTGTCTTCCCGGTCAGCAGCGTAGTGCGCTAGTTGCGTGCGAAGGATGCGTCGAGCCGCACGGTCAATGTGCTCCCAACCAACCTTGCCCGACTCGAGATCGCCGGGCAGGTGCGCGGCACGCTGCTGGCGCATTGGTGCCTCGACGTCGAGTCCGGCGCGTACCGACACTCCAGCATCCCTTAGCCCCGAGACGAAGTCAGAGACAGTGACGCCTTCGAATCCCCATAGGTCTCGAAGGATGCCTTCGAGGAGTACCTCATTCTGACCGGCCCATTCACCGTTGACGGAGTTGTAAGACGTCATGATGCCGTCAACTCCCTCCTCGACTACGCGACGGAAGTGCGGGAGGAAGACCTCGTGAAGCGTCGCGTCGTCGGCCTGTACGTCCACTTTGAACCGGGCGTTCTCCATCGAGTTCAGCGCGTAGTGCTTGGCTACCGCCATTGCGTTGCGCCGGACGCCCCGCACAAGTGCTGCTCCAAATTCACCCAGCAGATAGGGGTCCTCGCTGTAGGTCTCCTGCGCTCGTCCCCATGCCGGGTGGCGAGGCAGATTGATGCACACCCCCCCGAAGAAGTTCGCGTCTTGTGCCCGCATCTCACGGCCTATGGCGAGGCCGACTTGTTCTTCCAGGTCTGGGTCCCACGTGGCTCCCCGGGCCATGGACACCGGGAACGCCGTGGAAGCGCCCATGACGACGCCGCGCGGGCCGTCACTGAAGCGGAGACCAGGAATGCCGAGACGCTTGATCTCTCCCATGACGATGGGGTGCAAGTTGTAGCCGATGCTCATCTCGGCGATTCCCACCCAGAAGTCGGCGTCGCCGTCTAACAGCCAGAGCTTCTCGTCGTCGGTAAGTTGCGCCAGAAGGCCGTCGGTCTCGACGGCCAGGTCGTTGCCCTCGCGCACGCGAGCGGCCGCGGTCTCGAAGGCGGTTTGTTCAGTGGATGTAGTCAAGGAGAACTCCTTAGTAGCTGGTGGGCACCCGGGGGTTCGGGCAGGGAAGTGGATTACTCAGCGCGAAGTGCGGTTTCCGCCCTGAGGCCGGAAGAGGACTCGGCGATCACTCGGATCTGACCAGGTCCCGTCGGGCGAACGACGGCTAGCGCACGACCGAGGTAGAGGCGCGTGGTGGCCGAGGTGTAGTCGTCCTCAGACGCCGGCGCAGCGCTACCCAGCCCCTGCAGGGTTCCGCTTCCCTCTACACGGACGGTCACCACGTCGTCTCTCAGGACATGCACGATGTTGTCGCTGTCGGCAATGGTGATGTCCACGTACGCAAGGTCGGTGTCGTCAGCCCGAATGACGTCGCGGTCTGTAACCAGGCTGAGTCCACTGTCCGGTTGCGCAGTGCGGAGCGAGTCAGTCTCCGCGCGTGCCCCGCCGCGGATGGCTACAGCTGTCAGCTCGCCCCGCTCATATGGGACCTCGAAAGTAGCCATCCAACGGTTGTCTCGACCAGCCGGGGCACGCCCCACAGTCTGTCCGTTGAGGAGCAATTCGACTTCGAGTGCGTCCGAGTAGACCTCTACCGTCATCACCTGATTTTCGAAGCCGGGCCACGTCCAGCTTTCCGTGCTGTCGCTCCAGGTGTAGAGCGAGGGCTGCAGATCGGCCCGCGATACCTCCGGACGGTGCACTGCCAGATGGGGGGTTGTGCGCAGGCCCCAAACGATTTCGCGCCAGTACGAGATGGTGCGCCGTTGACCGGTGATGCCGATGTCTCCGGTCATGGACAAGCGCCATGGGTAGTTCCCGAAGAACGGCTCACTTGCGGGCTTGTCAGCGCCGAGACCGGCCTCCCCGATGTACTCCCACGCCGTCCAAGCGAAGTCGCCGATGATCTGTGGGAATTGCTCGACGAGGGGCCAGATCTCGTGCAGCTTGTTCGGCGTCCCCTCGGTTCCGAGAAGAAGGCGCTGAGAGTGTCGCTTGATGTCAAGTTCATACCGGGCTGAGGCGTAGTTGTAACCAGCGATGTCGAGTTGCGACATAGCGTCTTCGAGGCGGTCCGTCGCCATGTCGGAGGTCACTACATTCCCAAGGAGATCGCCGAGGTCACGCATGAGCGAGTTCACGCCTCCCTCGCGGCCCATCTCGGCTTTCAGATCATGAAGGGACGTCATCATCGGGTTCACACCGTTAGTGATGGGGCGCGAGTCGTCAATAGACTTAACGAGGTCGACCATGTCGCGACCGAGAGTCGCTCCCCAGTCGTTTCCTGTGTCTGCAACCTCGTTGCCGATGGAGTACATGATCACGCTGGGGTGGTTGTAGTCGCGGGCCAACATCTCTGGAAGGTCACGTCGCCACCAATCGGCGAGATCGTGACCATAACCAAAGCCGGCGGTCGTAGATGTCCAGCCGTCGGTGAATTCGTCCATGACCATGAGACCGAGTCGGTCGCAAGCGTCGAGGAGTGCCTCGCTGATCGGGTTGTGCGCAGAGCGGATGGCGTTGTACCCGGCTGCCTTGAGCAACTCGACCCGACGTTCTTCGGCCCGCGCAATTGTGGCTGCACCGATGACGCCATTGTCGTGGTGCACGCATCCACCTCGAAGCTTGACTGGGCTGCCGTTGATACGCAGCCCTCGTCGCGCGTCCCACTCGAGCGCCCGGATGCCCAAGCGTTCCTCGTGCACCTCGACGACCTCTTCTCCAATTTTCACGGTTGTGCGGCACGTGTGCAGATGAGGCGTCTCGGCACTCCACAGCTGCGGACTGGCGATCGTGAAGCGCTGTCGTAGCGTCGAGGTGTCGCGAGGACGCACTGCGAAAGTGGCGGTATCGACGGCCACTACTTGGCCTGAAGCATCGACAATCTCCGTGGTCACGAGCGCGGTGCGAAGTACTCGGTCGTCACTCTCGAGAGTGGTGTCGATGGCAACGACGGCGACTTCGCTGTCGGCACTGAGGGTGCGCGTGCGCACCCCGTTGCGGGCAATGTGCACCTGTTCGCCAAGCAGCATCCATACGTCACGGTAGATCCCGAGTCCCGTGTACCAACGAGCGTCTGAATGGCTCCGGCATTCGACACGAATTTCGTTCGCACCCTCCACAAGGTGGTCGTCAATGCGAACCGAGAAAGGGATGTAACCGTACGGTCGTTGACCGACAAGGGCGTCATTGACGAACACCATCGCGCCGCGGTAAACACCGTCGAACTGTAGCTCGACTCGGCGGTTCTGCCACTGATGAGGGACTGTGATCGTCTTGACGTACTCGACAACACCGTCGCCGTAATAACCCGTCAGAGCGCCAGGCTGGTTTTCAGCAGAACGCGGACGCCCGAGGAGAGCGTCGTGTGGAAGTGTCACGGGTTTCGGCGTCTCGGCCTGCCCAAGAATTTCGAGAAAGGGACTGGTCGAAGGGCGGATCGCCCATCCGTCGTTAAATGATGTGCGTTCCACTGAGCTTCCTTACTCGTTGGTAAAACTCGACGGCACATGGCCCACGTGCTGACCAGGGCGGAACGAGCGAACCTGCCGCAACCGGCCCGATGGCTCGCTCCACGCTTTTTCCCGGTCCGGGAAAAAGCGTACAAGTCGGAGGATTGCGGGTCAAGCCGAAAGGAAGCGAATGCCTTTCGGCCAGAAGGGGGCAGATGGGCCGGCATCTGAATCCGTCGCCACCAGAGGGCGCATGGACCCCGTTTTCATGACGCCACCAGGATGAAATTGCCCGCGCCCGCGGCTCGAGGGGCTCAGGAACCCCAGTGCATACGGATGCTTTCAGCAATCGGTTCGCCAATTCGCGTCGACATCAATTGCGCCTTCTCGCGTGCGACTCGAGGTGCTTGTAGAAGATCAATCGCCGCGAAAGCTGGGTCCGCGGTAAGCGCCCAGGAGAGACAACTTGCTTTTTCCCCGGCCGGGGAATTATGCTCGAGAACGACACTTGTTGGGCGCCCCACTGGAGCTTCAGCCGGCACCGTAATTCTTTACTTGTCCTTCCAGTGGCCCAACTGCGGCGCCACTCGACGGCGCCGAGCGCGCCTCCACCACGAGGCTCTAGAGACCGATCACAAGGACCGTTGGAGATGGCGAAAGACTTGATAGACCGATTGAGCCGGAACAAAAGTATTTTTTTGGGCCTTCTAGTAAGTCTCGTGTTGGCGGGCGTGATGGCAGTAACAGGCGTTGCAGCCCTCTGGGCCGCAACGCTGATGCAATTGGGAGAGTTTTCCTGACCGGTCTCGTGCCGTTATGGCGCGGGACCTGACCGCACACAACATGGAAAGGTAAGTAATGAGCTGGGTAGCATTTCTTCTTCTGGGACTGATCGCGGGAGCCATCGCGAAGTTGATCTTGCCGGGAAAGCAGGGTGGCGGATGGTTCGTGACCCTGATTCTGGGTGTCGTCGGCGCCCTCCTCGGTGGTTGGCTTGGGGGCATCATCTTCGACATCAATCTTGAAGGGTTCTTCGATCTTCAGACCTGGCTGATCGCCATCGCCGGCTCGATTGTTGTGCTTCTCATTTACGGCCTCATTTTTGGGCGCCGTCGCGCGTAGGAAGAACAGACCAAGCAGGCGACCCGTCTCCCTCGGAGGCGCGTCGCCTGCTTTTCTTTTCCGCGTGGATCAACCTCGGGACCGGTCGATCGAACCAAGCGAGCCAGTCGGCAACATTCGAGCCCCTTCGCTTCTGCCACAACGCCACTGGACCCCGATTGAACTTGGCTGGAGGAACGACCTTGACCAGCACATACGGCCGCCTAGCGCCCGGCGAGTCAAGCCATGACCTGACTACAACCCAACCATTCTTCCGACACGCATGGTCGGGGAGGGACGTAGGTGAGGCCCGAGCACAGCTCGAGTTGGAGTTCGGTGGCTGCCGGTTCCAGGCTCACGCGGACGCGGGAACATTCTCAGGTCGGTACGTCAGGGCTGGTGATCAATCTCTAAGCCTTCAAGCTGGCACTTTCACTGGTCACTTGCGAGGAGTCGTTCCTTGGTCGCGTAACTACGTGGTTACTTGGCTTTCTTCGGGGTCGGTGACGATTCGCCACCCGGAGGGCGCCTTCACGAGCACTGACGCAGTTCCATTCTTGGCGCCTGCGGAGGCGTCCTACTCTTTCGCCGTCACCCCGCACCGCCACAACATCGTCAAGCTTGAGTCGGCTTTTCTTGAGAACATCGCTGCGGAACGACACGGCGGCCCTTCGCAACGTCTCGTCTTTGATCGCGCCGCTATCCCCACTGCTAACTCTGTCACTGCTTGGCGGCGCGTGCTTGGTGAAGCGCTCCCGAGTATCGTGAGCCCCCATTTCAGCCGATTAGACCGCTTGCACGCGCAACGCTCAGTGGCCCACGCTCTTCTCGATCTCTTCCAGTGGCAAGCGGTCGACGTTCCGACGGAGTTGCGAACCGAGCGCACCCGTCGACTTCGGCTCGCCGTCGAATACGTCCACGCAACCGCCCATCTGCCTGTTAGTCCAGCTGAAATCGCGGTAGCGGCTGGATTGCACCCACGGACCCTTCAGAAGCAGATGCGAGATCATCTTGGGCTGACTCCGACGAAATTTCTGCGCAATGTTCGCCTCGACAGGGTTCGGAACGAGCTTGCTGTTAAATGCGTGCCCGGCACTTTGGTGTCCGACGTGGCTACACGCTGGGGGTTCAATAACCTTGGGCGTTTTTCTGCGGTCTACAACGAAAGATTCGCTGAGTACCCCCGCGAGACCCTCGAACGCCCCGCAACATGTCATCCGGCTGTAGGCACGCGAGCGTTTTCAACGCGGGGCGAGCGCTAATAGCTCACTCAAGCTGAGCCGCGATCTCCTCGTTGCCAGCGCGACTCAACGCCACAACTTGACGAAGTCGTCCAAAATGCGTGTGGGCGTGTTCGGATGCAAGTCAACGGCTTGCCGGAACAGATGCCCGTGGAGCCCATCGAGCAGGGTCAGCGCCGCGATCTCAGCGTCGACACCGTCTCGAAGCGGGAGGCTTCTTAGGCATTGAGCTATGTATGACCTCTGCCTGTCCCAACCCACACGCACCGACGCCGCAACAGCGGCGGACCCCAAGCCCTGCACCAACGTACGAAGCCCTGATAGGGCGTTAATGGACGACGAAACGGAGAAGTGGGTCTCAAGGTAGTGACGCAACTCGGTCATCCCTGCCCCGGGGTCTAGCGGCGCTTCGGGAATACGTGCCACCCACCGCTGCGTCAAGGCCAACGCCAACTCTTCTTTCGAGCCGAATCTCTTGATCAGACCTCCAGGACTCATGCCGGCTGCAGGCGACACGTCGTGCAGGGCCCATGGTGTCCCGTCCAGTCGCTGAGCCAGGGCATCATCTATGGCGTCGAGTAGCTCGTCGTTGGATCTGATCTTCCACCTCGGCATACCGCAGTAGACCACGCTTTCGTGCTGGCACTGAGCAGATGCCGCAAGTCGCTTCCACGGCCCATGTGGTCAGTTGTCTGGGGCTCGATCATGTCCTGATCTTTGAGCTTGACGTTTGCTTCTGTCGACAGCTCAACCCCGGCCCTGAAGGTGTGACCGGGGTTGAGTGTCGTCGGCTGCGCGCTAGTTCCTTGCGCCCATCAGGTGCTCGAGCGCGAGCTGCTGCAGGCGGACGAACCCGTACCCGTGGCCGCCGAAGTGCTGCCCCGCGTCGTAGTCCTCGTACGAGGCGCGGTCGGCGAGCAGCTGCTCGTAGC
>NZ_VOLO01000007.1 GCF_007954365.1 Frigoribacterium sp. ACAM 257 | reverse complement strand
CGAGGGGGCGGCGGAGGACGACGAGCCGGAGCCGGCGTCGGTGGAGGAGCAGGCCGCGAGGCTGAAGATGAGGGCGCCGGAGGCGACGATGCCGAAGGCGGACTTGGTGATGGTCTTGCGTGAGATGGTCACGATGTTTCTCCTTGTCTGTGGTTCCCGGTGGGGAGTTGACAGGGGTTCGCCACCCTCACGCAGAACGACTGGTCCCGTTATCAGTCCGTGACCTTCGCCTCCCCGATCAGCCTGCCGGGCCTGCCGGCCGCTGGTTCGTGCGGCACCCGTCCCCGGAGCCGGATCGCGATCTCGGAGGCGTCGAGATCGGCCAGGGACTCGGCCAGCACCTCGGCGTCGACCGTGCCGGCGTCGCGGGCGTCGAGCAGCGCGGATCGCTGCGCGGCGAGGACGGCGAGGGTGTGCCGCACGGCGGCGTCGATCCGGGCACGCCGTGCGTCGTCGTCCAGGTCGTCGACGGGAGCATCCCCGCGCGCGCCCCCGCCCGCCTCCGCGTCGGCACCGGCGCCCGCACCGGCACCACCGCCGGCATCAACGCCCGCCCCGCCACCAGCACCCGCCTCGGGCCGCTCCCCGATCCGCCGGGCCGCGTCCCGGACCGCCTGGCCGCCGGGCACCGCGGCAGCCGTGTCGCGGAGCAGCACCACGAGGCGACGCCGTTCCGACTCCGTCTGCCGGTGCGCCGCCTCCTCGTCGACCGGGGCCGCGATGCGACGCAGCAGCGGCCCGATGGTGCCGCCCTGCACGAGCAGCGACAGCGCGGCCACCGCGTAGGCGATGAGCACGAGCACGGGACGCTGCGGGGTGTCGTCCGGCAGCGTCTGCGCCGCGGCGACCGTGACGGCACCGCGCATGCCGGCCCAGACCACGGCGGTGCCGTCGCGCCACCCGAGGGGCTGGGCGAGGAAGTACTCGATGTCGGCGAGCCCCTGCGTGACCCGTCTCGCGAACTGGTCGAGAGCCCTGGGCGACGGCGTCCGTCTGCCGCGGTTCATCTCGGTGAACGATTCTTGCGTCCCCTCGCTGGTCGAGATGCGTTCGTGCATGTCGGCGACGCGGGGACGCATCTTCTCGGCGTGCCGGGCCCGTGCGGAGAGCACGCGCAGCAGCGGCGCCACGTAGACGGCTCGCACGAGCACCGTGAGCACGAGCGCCCCCACGGCGATGAGCAGCGCAGGAGCGAGGCCTGCGTGGTCCCGTTCGACGGCGATCACGATCGCCCGGATCTGCAGCCCCATCGTCAAGAACACCGCGCCTTCGAGCACGAGCTCGACCGTGCGCCAGTTCTGTCCGTCCGACAGGCGCGACTGCGGCGACAGCTCGCGCGGCGCCCGCACCCCGGTCACCAGCCCCGCCACCACCGCGGCCACCAGCCCTGATGCGCCCACGGCGCCGGCCGGCACCGACGCCAGGAACGGCACCGCGAACGAGATGACCGTGTTGACGGTCGGGTCGGTCAGCCGGCGCCGCACCGCGAGGTTCGCGGCGCCGACGACCAGCCCGATCACGACCGCCACGACGACCGAGTACGCGAAGCTGCCGACGGCGCCCCAGAACGAGAAGGAGGCGGCGGTCGCGACGATCGCCGTCCGCAGCAGCACGAGGGCGGTCGCGTCGTTGAGCAGGCTCTCGCCGTCGAGCATGGCGACGACCCGGCGCGACACCGACGTCTGCTTGACGATCGACGTCGCGACCGCGTCGGTGGGGCTGACGATCGCGCCGAGGGCGACGCCCCATGCGAAGCCGAGGTCGGGCAGCACCAGCGAGAAGAACAGGCCGAGCAGCAGCGAGCTGGCGACGACGAGCAGCACGGAGAGGCCGCTGGTCGCGCCGAACTCCCGCCGGAAGTTCATCGCGGGCATCGACACCGCTGACGAGTACAGCAACGGCGGCAGCACCCCCGCGAGGATCAGCTCGGGGTCGATCTCGACGGAGCCGAGCGACGGCAGGAAGCTGGCGCCCACCCCGACGGCGACGAGGAGGAGCGGTGCGGCCACGCCGAGCCGCGGCCCGACGACCGTCGAGGCCGCGATCACCACGAGCCCGGCCACGAGGAGGAGGAGGGTCTCGGTCACGGCACCACTGTGGCACGGGCGCCGCCTGACGCGAGCACTGTCGTCCAGGGCGGGTCTTCCGGGCCGAGGGCGGGTCGCGGCGGACCCGCCCTCGGCCCGGAAGACCCGCCCTCGAGAAGCTCCTCGGGCGATGCGGTGGTCAGGGGCGGGGCGTGGCGACGGCCCAGCCGTGCGCGCCGACCACGAGCACGTCGCCGTCGAGGCCGGCGTCGCGGCCCGCCACCCAGCCGTCGGCGGCGGGTGCGGGGTCCGCGACGCGCAGGGGCTCGTCGCCCAGGTTGAGGGCGACGACGAGCACCTCGTCCGAGCCGGACCCGGACCCGGGCCCGGCGCCGGCCCCGCGCACCTCGAGCACGAGCGACTCGTTCGTCACCGACACCGTGCGCGTGCGCGCCCCGTGCAGCCACGGGTGACGGCGACGGACGCCGATCAGCTCCTGGTGCAGGGCCAGGACGGCAGGGTCGGCGCCGGCCACGAGCGACACGGCACCGTCGCCGCCCGACCAGCGCGGGAACGCGGGACGCACCGCGTCGTCGCCGCCGACCCGCTCCTCCTTGACGGCTCGCAGCCCCAGCTCGTCGCCGTAGTAGACGGACGGCACGCCGCCCAGGGTGAAGAGCAGCACGATCGCGTGGGCCCGATGGCGTTCGTCGTCGATCTGGCTGGCGATGCGGGTGACGTCGTGGTTGCCGACGAACGTCAGCGGCGCGAACTCGTCGAGGAACTCGTCGTGCCGGGTGAGGGCCCAGGCGAGCTCGTGCAGGTTGACGTCCTGGATCGAGTGCCAGGTGCCCTGCCAGAGCTCGTACTGGGTGACGCTGTCGAGGCCTCCGTCGCGGACGGCCGCGGCGTAGTCGCCGTGCAGCACCTCGCCGACGACCCACACGTCGGGGTGGCTCTCGCGCAGGGGAGGCAGCACCTCGGCCCAGAACGACGACGGCACCGAGTAGGCGGCGTCGAGGCGCCACGCGTCGGCGCCGCGGTCGGCCCAGTGCACGAGCACGTCCGCGACGGTGCGGACCACCTCGGGCGACGAGTGGTCGAGCGCGATCAGCCCGCCGTGCCCCTCGAACGTCGCCAGCTCGCCGTCGTCGTCGCGACGGAACAGGGAGGCGGCCGGCGAGGACGGGTCGGCCCGCGCCTCCTGCAGGGCCGGGAACTCGGGGCCGACGTGGTTGAAGACGCCGTCGAGCATCACCCGGACGCCCGCGGCGTGGGCCGCGTCGATCAGCGTCACGAGGTCGTCGTCGGTGCCGAGACGCGGGTCGACCCGGAACCAGTCGATCGTGTCGTAGCCGTGCGTCGACGACGCGAAGACGGGCCCGAGCGCCAGCCCGTTCGCGCCCAGCGCGAGCAGGTGGTCGAGCCACGGCACGAGGTCGAGGAGGCGCGGCTGCGGCGAGCGGTCCGCCCCGGTCGTGTCGGCCCCGCCGAACCCGAGCGGGTAGACGTGCCACCAGATGACGTGCTCGGTCCAGGCACGGCCGGGGTCGGTCGGGGTGCGGGTGCGGGCGGCTGCGGCGTCGTCGGGGCGGGGCATGCGGGCCACGGTAGCGGCGAGCGGGCAGGTCAGCCCGCGTCGACCTCGACGGGGTCGCTGAGGTCGAGCGACCACACGGCGACCCCGGCCAGCCCGAGGCCGCGGGCGAGCGACACCCGGGTGTCGAGCGAGCGAGCGTCCGACCACCAGAGCACGGCGCCGTCGGCGAGGGTCGCGGTCTGCTCGGCGGCTGCGGAGTCCCAGCGGGCGGTGCCGCCGGCGTCCTCGACGCGGTCGCGCGCCTCCTCGTCCGTGATCTGCCCCGCGGGCTCGCCGCCGCCCCAGCGGTAGCCGTAGCCCGCGACGCCGAGCACGACCTGGTCGGTCGGCGCGAGCCCGGTGAGGGCGGCGAGGGAGTCGATCGTCCAGTCGAGGGAACCGACCGGGCCCGGGTCGTCGGGCTCCCACGGGCCGTGCTCGTCGTAGGCCATCAGCGTGAGGTGGTCGAGCGACGCGGCCAGGGCCGGCACGTCGTAGCCCAGCTCGGCGTAGCCCTCCTCCGTCGTCGAGGCCTGCAGGGCGACGTCCAGCCGGACCTCGGGGCCGACGGCCGCCCGCAGCTCGCCGGCGAAGGCGGTCAGCCCGGCGGAGTCGGCAGCGGTGAGCCCCTCGAGGTCGATCATGACCGAGTCCCAGCCGCCCGACGACACGCGCGAGGCCAGGTCGGCGGCGACGGCCGACCTGTTCGCCGGGCTCGACAGCAGGGCGCTCGCGATGGGCTCGCTGAAGTCGCCGAGCCGTTCGTCGAAGTTGCTCATGAGCAGCTGCGCCTGCAGCCCGCGGGCGTGCGCTGCGTCGCGGTGTGCCTCGGCCTCGAGCGAGGGGCTGCCGACGCTGGCGCCGTCGCTCGCCAGGAGGACGCCGTCGACCCCGACCACGTCGAGGGAGGCGGCGCTCGCGTCGACGAGGTCGGGGTCGGCTCCCTCGAGCACGAAGCCCGTGACGTCGAGGTCGGGAGCGGTCGCGGCGTCGGCGGGTGCCGCGTCCGCCGGAGCCGGGTCGGCCGACGACCCGGTGCCGCCGAGCGTCGCGGCCTCGGACGAGGAGGTGGTCGGCGCCCCGGACGAGGAGGCGCCGCCCGTCGAGGTGCACCCGCCCAGCACGAGGGCGAGCAGGGGCAGGACGGCCAGCGGCGCGACGGCCACGACGGGACGCGACCCGCCCGCGCGGCCGGAGCGGGTGCGGACGGACGTCGGTGTCATGGACGGATCGTACGACGACTCGCGGCGTGTGCGGCCTCACGCTGCAGGATGACGCGCCGACGCCCCCGGCGGCCTGGCGTGGGCGACACGACGTCGCGGCGCCCGCGCCCGCGCGGGGAGGTCAGACGCGGCCGCCGGGGCGGGCGGCGGCGAGCTCGAGGTTCACGTCGTCGGGGTCCTGCAGCGAGAGGACCACGAGGCCGAAGGCGGGCAGGTCCGTGACCTCGCCGTGCTCGATGCCGGCGGCCGCGAGTCGCTCGGCCGCGGCGTGCAGCTCGTCGACCGAGCCGACGCGGAGGCTCAGGTGGTCGAGCCCCACCCGGTCGGGGTCGAAGCGGTCGCCGACCGGCGCGACCGGGCGCAGCCCGAGCGTCTGGCCGCCGAAGGTGAACGAGCAGCCGCCGTAGGTGCGCTGCGGGTCGTCGTGGATCGTCGGGTCGTCGATCTGGTCGCTGAAGTCGCTGCCCGGCGGCATGCCGAACAGCTGCTCGTAGAAGGCCTTGCTGCGCCGGATGTCCGTGACGGTGAGGCGCACGTGCGAGAAGCCGAGGGGTGTGACGATGGCGTCGTTCATGGGGACATCATCGGCCTCCCGTCTCGGCGTCGCCCGCTCGCGACGCGGGGCCGAGGGCGGGCGCCGGCGTCAGCGCAGGAGGCCCGAGCGCCAGGCCCAGACGACGGTCTGCAGCCGGTCGCGGGTGTCGAGCTTCGTCATGACCCGGGTCAGGTGCGACTTGACCGTGCTCGTCTCGATCACGAGGCGCGCCCCGATCTCGTCGTTCGACAGGCCCTCGCCCAGCAGCCGGACGATTTCTTGCTCGCGCGGCGTCAGCACGTCGACCGAGACCCCGGACGAGGAGGCGGCCCGCCGTCTCGTGAACTCCGCGATGACCCGGCGGGTGGTCGCCCCGTCGATCGCAGCACGCCCCGACGCGAGCGAGCGGACGGCGGCGACGAACTCGTCGGGCTCCGCGTCCTTGAGGACGAAGCCGCTCGCCCCCGCCTCGAGGGCGCCGAAGACGTACTCGTCGAGGTCGAAGGTCGTCGCGACGAGCACGGCAGGGCCGCGGCGGGCGTCGCCGGGGGTGCCCGGCTCCGCCTGCGCGTCGCCGCCCTGCGCCGCCCCCGTGATCGACCGCGTCGCCTCGATGCCGTCGCCGCCGGGCATCCGCACGTCCATGACGACGACGTCGGGCCGGGTGCTCCGCACGACCTCGACTCCCTCGCGCCCGCCGGAGGCCTCGCCGACGACCTCGATCCCTCCCGCGGTCTCGAGCACGATTCGGAACCCCGCCCGCACGATCGACTGGTCGTCGACGAGCACCACCCGGATCACGAGGCGCCCCCGTCGGCCCGATCGGCAGTGGCGTCGGCAGCCCCGTCGGCAGAGCCCTTCTCCGTCTCGACGGGCAGCTCGAGTCGCACTCGCCACGCGCCCGTGCGGGTGTCCGTCCCGCTGCCCGCGGCGTCGCCCTCGACCAGCCCGGCCTGGAGCACGCCGCCGACGAGCGCCGCGCGCTCGCGCATCCCGACCAGCCCGTACCCCGCGGGCGCCGAGCTCACGCGCGCCCGGGGCACCTCGTTCTCGACGACCAGCACGAGCCGCCCGGGCCGCACGGTCGTGGTCAGCAGCACGCCGGCGTCGGGGGCGTGCCTGCGGGCGTTGGCCAGCGCCTCCTGCACGGTGCGGTAGGCCGTGACGTCGGCGAGCGGCGCCAGCGAGGGCAGCTCGCCCTCGACGCGCTCGTCGACGACGGTTCCGGCCGCACGAGCCGCGACGACGAGCCCGCCGACGTCGCGCAGCCCGGGCACGGGAGCCGTGCCGGTGGCGTCGTCTCCCGTCTCGCGCAGGATCCCCACGATCGACCGCAGCGAGTCGAGCGTCTCGCGCCCCTGTGACCGGACGCTGCGGAGCGACTCCTTCGCGCGCTCGGGGTCGACGTCGACGAGGCGCTCGGCCGCGCCGGCCTGCACGACGAGGCCCGTCAGGTGGTGCGCCGCGATGTCGTGCAGCTCGCGGGCCATGCGGGTGCGCTCGGCGGCGACGGCTGACCTGGTGAGCGTCTCGTGGTGCTCGACGGACTCGGCGGCACGCGCCCGGCTGTCGCTCTCGTGCCGACGCCGCAGGGCGACCCACGAGCCGACGGAGGCGCTGATCCCGTTCACGAGGACGGCCGTCGCGACCAGCGCGAGCGCCTCGACCAGCACCGACGAGCCCGAGGCGCCGACGCCCCCGAGGCCGCCGAGGCCGGCGCCCGCGCCGAGCGCCTGCTTGACGACCGCGGTCGCGCCGACGACGGCGCCGACCGTCTCGACGCCGACCGCGACGAGCACGACGCCCACCGTGCGACGCGTCGGCAGCAGCGACCCGACCGTGTACGCGGCGACGACGGGCGCAGCCGTCCAGATCGCGAGCCCTGTGGGCAGCACGGCCAGGAGGCCCGCCTGCACGACGCTGATCGTCACCAGGGTCGCCGCCGGCCAGCGGCGTCGGAGCGCCAGGGGAAGGCACTGCGCGACGGCCAGCACGAGGACGGCGGCGACCTGCGCCGGCGGGATGCTGCCCGACGCGCCGAGCAGTTCGCCCGCGGCCAGGAGCCCCGTGAGCAGGGCGACGGTCACGACCGTCCACACCCCGGCCAGCACGACGTCGCGGCCGGCCGGCGTCCGTACCCCGACCCGCCCGAGCAGGCGCCAGGTGGCCGCGGCCCCCGGGACCGTCGCCTCGTGCAGCGCCGCACCGTCGACACCGGCACCGTCGACACCAGCACCGTCGGCGGCGGCGGAGCGGGACACGGAGGAGGTGGTCATGTCCCGAGCATGCCAGGTGCCGCCGACCTCGCGGTCGCGGGGCGCACCTCCCTGTGGACGACGCATCAGAAGCTCACGCTCGGGGAGAGCAGACGCCACGTGATCGCGAACACGGCCAGCACCACGAGCGCCGCGACGACGAGGACCCGCCCCGTCACCGAGGCCCATCCGCGGCGCTCGCGCACAGCCTGCACGGCGGCCACGGCGGCGGGCACGATCGCGACGACGCCGACCAGCTGCAGCGCCTGCACGACGCGGATCGACCCTGCCGAGACGTCGACGAACGACATCGCCTGCCCGGCCACGACCGCCCAGCCGACGAGGGCGAGCAGCGTCGCGACCTGGCCGATGCGCGACAGCAGCAGCGCACGGCGGCGGCGTCCGGGCTCGGGACGGCGTGCGGCGACGAGGTCCCGGCGTCCGGTGCGGCGGCCGAGCCCGACGAGCGCGGCGGTCGGCCACGAGATCACCGAGACGAGCAGCACGGCGACGGCGGCGATCACCGAGGGGAGCACCGTCGACGCGACCTGCCAGGGCTGCGCCCGCAGCATGGTGAAGGAGGCGCCCCACGAGATCGCCTGGACGGTCGCGTCCGCGCCGTCCGCGGTCGCGTCGACGGAGTCGTCGGCGGTCCGCGTCGCGAGCACGGCGTCGCCGCCCACCTCGCGCCACAGGTGCTCGTCGACCAGCTCGTACACGCCGGTCGTGGTGGCCAGCGGCTTCGGGGTGACCGCGATCGTGCCGTCCGAGCGCGGGACGATCGTCGTCTGCCCGGTCAGGGCGAGCAGCGCGCCAGGGTTCGTGACCGGCGAGCGGGAGGAGGTGTACGTGCCGGCCATCGCGGCGGCCGCGGCGGCGCTGTCGAGCCGGCCCGCGCCTCCTTCGGTCTCGTCGGTCGTCAGCGACGACCCAGCCGCCGACGCGTCGTCGGAGGGGGAGGACGAGGCGTCGCGCAGGTACCGGTCGGCGAAGCCCTGCAGCAGCGTCGTGCGGAGGTCGAGCGTCGCGGTCGGGGTGCGTCCCGAGGCGTTGAACGACACGAAGACGCCCGCGTCGGACTCGGGGAACATCCGCATCGCGCTGTGGAACACCTGCGTGTCGCCGTCGTGCCCGAAGGCCGGGACGCCGGGGGTGCTGTCGTCGAAGAAGCCGAGGTCCATGCGCTGGCCGACGGCGAGGGTGCCGAGCTGGTCGGCCCCGAGCGCGGGGCGGTGCATCTCGTCGAGGGTCTCGGGCTCGAGCAGGGACTGCTCGGCGGGCAGGTCGCCCAGGTGCGCGAGCATGAAGCGGGCCATGTCGGTCGCGGTGGCCGACATCGCCCCGGCGGGCGCGGCGTTCACGACCTCGGTCGGCACGGACGGCTGCGAGTCGTCCGGGTAGCCCTTCGCGAGACGCGCGGCGAGGTCGTCGGGCAGGGGCTGCGCGAACGACGACGAGTCCATGCCGGCGGTGTCGAAGACCTGCTCCTGCAGCAGCTCGGCGAAGGGCTTCCCGCTCACTCGCTCGGCGACGTAGCCAGCGAGGGTCGCGCCGTAGTTCGAGTACGCCGGCGTCGTCCCGGGCTCGTAGACCTGCTCCGGGGGAGCCGCCGTGACCGCCTCGCGCAGCGTCCGCTCGCTGCCGGGGGTGCCGATCAGGCCGGCGATCACCTCCTCGAATCCCGCGGTGTGGGTGAGCAGGTGGCGCAGCGTGATGGCGCCCTCCGGGGTGTCGAGGTCGAAGTCGAGGTACTGCTGCACGTCGGCGTCGAGGTCGAGCTTCCCCTGCTCGACGAGCTGCATGATCGCGGTCGCCGAGACGACCTTCGAGACGGAGCCGATGCGGAAGAGGGTGTCGTCGGGGTCGACCGGGCGGTCCGGGTCGCCGTCGCCGTCGGTGCCCGTGTCGGCGAGGCCGTAGCCGCGCGCGGTCAGCAGCTGCCCGTCGGAGACGACCGAGACGGTCGCGCCGGGGATGCCCGTCGTCTGCAGCGCCGAGCCGAGCGCGCCGTCGAGCCAGGCGTCGACGTCGTCCTTCGTGAGCTCGTGTCCGCCGGGCTGGTGCTGAGGGGCCGCAGGAGGCGCGGGCTCGGCGGCGGGGGAGGTCGCGCCGGCCGCGGTGCCGGCCGCGGTGCCGGCCGCGGTGCCGGCCGCGCTGGCCGGGTCGGCCGCGCCCGCGGAGCACGCGGCGAGCGGGACGGCGAGGGCGACGACGGCCGCTGCGGCGGCGAGTCGAGGCAGGAGGCGGCGGGCGCGGAGGCCCGTCCGCGGCGGGGTCGGGAGGGGTGTCGATGTCATGCCTCCACGCTCGCCGCTCGTGCGCCGCGCCACAGGGTGCGCAGGTCGGGACCTCGCCTGCGACCTGAGTCGCAGGCGAGGTCCCCTCCCTCCCGCCTCCCGCCTCCCGCCTCCCGCCTCCTGCCTCCTGCCTGCCGTCGCCGCAGCGGTGTCGCATCACGTTCCGAGCATCACGTCCCGCCACGGCGAGACGCGATGCTCGGAACACGATGCGACACGTGCAGCCGTCGCGCGCCGCGGACTCAGCGAGCGGCGATCACCGACTCCGCGACGGCCGCGAGGACGCCTGCCTGGTCGGGCGGCACCGCGTTCCCGTAGCCCACCTGCATCCACGAGTCGTCGACCAGCACGTCGAGCCAGCACGAGTCGCCCTCCGCGGTCGAGCAGCGCTGGACGGCGTCCTGTGCACCGGTCACCGCGACGTGCTGGGCGGAGTCGCTCGTGTCGCCGAAGGTCCCGGGCGCCTGCTCCCAGGCCCACCCGGCGCCCGGCGCGATCTCGACGTCCATCGACGCGAGCACCCCCTCGGGCGTGCCGACGCCCTCGGGGACCGTCCACCGGCACTCCCAGGAGCCGTCCTGCGTCTGCTCGATGCCGTTCCGGGTGCCGGGCAGCACGTCGATCGCGGTGTCGACCACCTCCGGCGACGACAGGAGCGTGCTCATCGGGGTCGCGGTGCCGAGGGTCGCGCAGGCCCCGGCCGGGGCCCACCGGGCGGAGGCGGCGGGCGCGACCCAGCCCGGGCCCGCCTCGAGCGGACGGACCACGTCGACGACCCGACCCACGTGGTCGGCGAGCAGCGCACGCGCCGCCGCCGTCAGGCCCGGGCTCTCCTCGTAGTGGTACTCGATCCAGAAGTCGCCGACGACGACGCTGCCGTCGCACAGCGCGTACTCGGTCGAGCAGCTGACGGCCGACAGGTCGCCGAGGCCGTCGTCCGCGGCGCCTCCGGCTCGCTCCTGCGTCACCCACGCCCGCCCCGTCTCGACGTCCGGCGAGACGGTGAGCTGCAGCGACGCCGATGCGGAGCCGCTGCTCGATCCCCACCGGCAGGTCGTGCCGCCGGCCTGGAGGACACCGGCCTCGCTCGGCATGAACGGCCCGAGCCCGCCGTACGACTCCGGCGCCCTGAGCAGGGACGTGAGCGCCGACGCCGACGCCAGCTCGTCGCAGCTGAGGGGCAGGGCCGCAGCGGGGGGCCCGGTGTCCGGCGCCGGCGCGACCGGCGAGACGCTCGGGGTCGGCGTCGCCGTGGGGGCCTGCTCTGGCGGAGCCGAGACCGTGGCGGTCGGGGCCGCCTGCGGCGTGCCCTCGAAGGGCGAGGGGATGAGGCCGAGGGCGACGCCGCCGCTGGTGGCGCCGAGCGCGACGAGCGCGACGACTGACCCGACCCGTCCCGTGAACCGCAGCCGCCGCCTCCTCGACGACGTCCGCTGCCCGTCGCGGGCCCGGCTCAGCACCGCCCGGCGCACCGAGACGCCGATGCTCGTCAGGTCGTCGTCGGTCGGGGGGACCGACCTCCACTGGTCACGCTCGTCGTCACCGCTCATGGTCGGTCACCGCCTTCCGGAGTCTCGTTCGGGTGCGCAGCACGCGCTGCTTCACGGCGCCGACGCTGAGGCCGACCACCTCGGCCGCCTCGGCGTACGGCCGGCCCTCCACCAGGCACAGCTCGCACACGCGCCGGTCGGTCTCCGAGAGCGCGTCGATCTCGCCCATCACGAAGCGCAGCCGGTCGCGGGCCTCGGCGGGGTCGTCGGGGGCGGCGAGCTCGTCGTCCAGCTCCTCCGCACGGTGCCGGGCGTCCTTGCGGTTCAGGTTGAGGGCGTGGTGGCGGCAGGTCACGAGGAGCCACGGCAGCAGCGACTCGACGGACGCGAGCTCGCCGGCACGGCGCCACAGCGTGAGGAACGTGTCCTGCACGACCTCCTCGACGTCCATCCGCCGCGACGTGATCGCCCACGCGTACCGCGTCACCGCAGCCACGTGCCGGTCGATGACCGCGGTCAACGCCCGTTCGTCCCCTCCGACGGCCCGTCGCAACAGGTCCTGGTCGGACTTCGTGTCGATGTCCACGTGCACCCCCTCACCCCGGCAGTGTCGCGGAATCCTCGGAGGTCACGAAATTCCCGTCGCGAGGTGTCGCATCGTGCCCGCGCAGGCCGTCGAACCCGCGCAGGCCCGTCGAACCCGCGCAGACCCTCCGGCGCGGGCGAGGGTGCGCGCGGGTCCGAGTGGTGCGGAGCGCGGAGCGGCGTGCTCCGGCGCGCTGCAATAGTGTCGGGACGTGACGATCACTCGGCGTGCCGGCCGCCGCCTCCTGCGGGCCGACTTCGTCGGGCTCGCGCGGACGCCGCGGCGCAGCGACGGTCGTCGGTCCTCGTCCGACGAGAGCCTCGTATGACCGGCGACACCCGCACGGGCGGGTCCGACGAGCCGGGCGGGACCGACGCGCCCGACGCGCCCCTCCCCTCCGGCTGGGTGCGGATCGGCGAGCGCGGCTGGTGGTCGTCGTGGGCCGGCTACGGGACGCTCTTCGGCGTCGCCTACCTCGGCTGGTTCGGCCTGCAGACAGGACGCCTCTTCGAGGACGTCGTGCCGTTCCCGAGCAACCTCCTGGTCGGCGTGCTGCTGATCGCGGCCCTGCTCTGGGGCGTCACCGCGGTCCGCAACGCGATCTACCCGCAGCCCTGGGTGAACCTCGACACGGACGAGCTGCGCGCCGGCACCCGCCGCACCGTCGCCCTCAGCCACCTCGACCGGGCCCTCGTGCCGCTGGACCCCGCCCTGCGGCAGGACGTGCTCGTGCTCCGTCTGACCGCGAAGGAGGCGCGGGTCGAGATCATCCTGCGCGACCGGCGCGGCCCACGCCTCGACGGCACTTCCACCCGGGTGCTCGCGGAGGCGCTCCGCCGCACCTCCGTCGCGATGCCGACCTCCGCGAACGACCCGACGGGCCGCTTCGGGCGCTACAACTTCCCGGGGCACATCGGGCTCGACGACGCGGTCGCGCTCGTCGAGCGGCCACCCGCGCCCGGGGCGCCGCTGCCCGCCTCCTGGTGAACCGCGGCACGTCCGCTCGACTCACCGGCACCACCGCGCGACACCCCTGAACGAGCACCGCACCCCCGAATTCGAGGGTGCGGTGCTCGTTCAGGGGTGCGGGGGCAGGGGCTCGACGTCGTGAGCTGCCGCTGCGCGCAGACCCTGCGGACCCGCGCGGATCCCTCGGACCCGCGCGCGCCCCTCGGCGCGCTCGAGGGTGTGCGCGGGTTCCGCGGGTGCGGCGGCCGGTGCGGCCGCCGCGGCGTCAGACGAGGCCGTGCTCGTAGGCGAGGATCACGACCTGCACGCGGTCGCGCAGGTCCAGCTTGGAGAGCACCCGGCCCACGTGCGTCTTGACCGTGGACTCGCTGACGACGAGCCGCGCGGCGATCTCGGAGTTGTTCAGGCCCTGCGCGACCGCGAGGAACACGTCCCGCTCGCGCTCGGTGAGCACGGCGAACGGGCTCGCGACGGGGGCGCCGGCCACGTCGGCGCCGCCCGCGCCGCCGTCGGCGCCGCCACGGGGCAGACGCGGCAGCGCGACGTCGAGCACCGCACGGGTGACCCGCGGCGAGACGACGGCGTCGCCCGCGGCGACCGCCCGGATGCCGGCGAGCAGCTCGGCGCGCGGCGCGCTCTTCACGAGGAAACCGCTGGCCCCCGCCCGCAGCCCCCCGAACGCGTGCTCGTCCAGGTCGAACGTGGTGAGGATGAGCACGCGGCTAGAGGGCGTCTCGCGGACGATCCGCCGGGTCGCCTCGATGCCGCCGATCCCGGGCATCCGGACGTCCATGACGACGACGTCGGGCGACAGGTCCGCGGTCAGGACGACCGCCTCCTCGCCGGTCGCCGCCTCGCCGACGACGACGAGGTCGTCGGTCGAGTCCACGATCATCGCCATTCCCCGTCGGACGAGTTCTTGGTCGTCGACGAGCAGGATCCTGATGTCGGTCACCGCGCCTCCTCCGTGTCGGTCAGCACGACGGCGACGCGCCAGCCGCCGCTGCCGTCACCGTCGCCGCTGCCGTCACCGCCGTCCGGCAGCGGGCCCGCCTCGACGGTGCCGCCGTACATCCTCGCTCGCTCGCGCATGCCCACGAGGCCGCGGCCGACTCCCGTGAGCCGGGGAGCGGCGCCCGCCCCGCCGGCCGCGTCCCTCGCGGCTTCCTCACGGACGGCCCCGTCGTCGGTCACGGTCACCGCCACCTGCTCGCCCCAGTCGAGCTCGACCAGCACCCGCGTCGGCGACCCCGCGTGCCGCAGGGCGTTGGTCAGCGACTCCTGCACGATCCGGTGCACGGCGGTCTGGAGCGCCTCGGAGGCGGCGGGCACGCCCCGGGACTCGACCACCACCGGCAGCCCCGCGGCCCGGAACGAGGCCACGAGCTCGGGCAGCTGGTCGATCCCGGGCTGGGGCTGCGCCCAGAGCCCGGTCGAGCCGCCGACGCCCGCCGCGCCTGCCTCGCCGCTCGTCCCGTCCGCCCCGGCCGACGCGTCGTCGTCGCCCAGCGCCCCGAGCAGTCGACGCATGTCGCCGAGCGACCGCCGGCCGACCTGCACGATCTCGCCCACCGCCTCCTGCGACCTGGTCGGGTCCTTGCGGGCGAGGGCGTCGGCGCCCTCGGCGAGCGTGACCATCACCGAGATCCCGTGCGAGACGATGTCGTGCACCTCGCGCGTGATGCGGGCGCGCTCTGCCGCCGTCGCGAGCCGTGCCTGCTGGTCGCGCTCGCGCTCGAGGCGCTCGGCCCGCTCGACCAGAGCCTCGAGCCGCCGTCGACGGGCGCCGACGTCGACCCCGACGAGCACCGCGACGAGGGTGAGCAGCACGGGCACCGGGCTGGGCAGGGGCACGCCGGAGGCGCCCGTCGCGTCCCCGACGACGCCCGACGTCAGGTTCGACACCAGCCCCGCCCCCGCCGTGGCGGCCACGTCCGCGAGCACGGAGACGCCGAGGCCGATCCACGCGGCGCGGACCGAGCGGTGCACGGCGAGCGAGTAGAGCGCGAGGCAGGTCGCGAGCGGGTCGAGCCCGCCGTCGACGAGGGCCGCCGCGGCGACGGTGGCCGTCACGACCGCGAAGGTCAGCCAGGGGCGCCGACGCCGCACGAGCAGCGCGGCAGCCGAGACGGCGACGGCCGTGCCGAGGAGGAGGTCGACGCCGAGCGGCCGGCCGGTGCCGGTCGCGAGCCAGACCAGGGCGAGTCCGGTCCCGCTGACGACGACGTAGCCGAGGGCGACGAGGGCGTCAACCACAGCGGGACGCGACACGGCCCAGCGGCGCACGGCGCCCGGCGGGCGGGGGCTGTCGGGCATGGTCCGACTCTACGCAGCGGCCCGGACGGCGGCGCGGGCGCGGTCGGAGGCGCCCTGGCCGGAGCCCGTCGTCGAGACGCCCAGCACGATCAACCAGCCGATCGCGATCGTCGTCGCCACGAGCTCGAGGACGCCTCCGACGTCGGTGCCGACGCGCAGCAGCGAGAGCAGCCCGCCCGTCGCCGCGACCAGCGCCACCGAGACCCCGCTCGTCACCGAGAGCACCCGCAGGCGGCGACGCCCGGCGACGAACGACGCCTGCAGCATCGCGACGCAGGCCGCCGCGAAGGCGAGCACGGCCGACGTCGTGTGGACGAGGTCCTGCACCGTGAAGGTCGCCCCGACCGGCAGCGGGCAGCCCGCCGTGCAGGGCACCTGCGACGTCACCAGGAACAGCCCCGACGCGGCGGCGATCGACGTCGACACCGTCCAGGCCCCGAGGAGGCGCCCCGCAGCCCTGGTGCCCCGCCCGGCCCTGGTGCTCCGCCCGGCCCGCGTGCCCCGCCCGGCCCGCGTGCCCCGCGCCGCCCACGCGACGAGAAGCCCGCCCGCGACGACGAGCAGCAGCGCCCCCTCGAACAGCGCGGCCGTCGGCTCGCCGTCGGCGCCGAGCTCGCTCACGTAGACGGGCCGGTCGACCCGGCTGCGCGCGACCCAGATCAGCACGAGGGCGACGGCCGTGACGGCGCTGCCGGCGACCGCCGCGACGGTGCGCGAGGCGGTGCGCGAGGCGGTGCGCGAGGCGGTCTCGGCGGCGGCGCGCGAGGCACCGGTGCGCTCGGCGGCGGAGGCGGTCGCGCCGCCCGCGGGACGGGCTGCGGACGGTGCGGTGCGGGACACGGTGGAAGCCATGCCCCGACGCTAAGAAGACCCCTGCCCCGCCCGCGTCGGCCCCTGGTGCACGCCCGACGTGGGCGTAGCACCTGGGTACCACGCGCCTCCTCGGCGCCTCGCTCGTGCCGCCGGCGTCGTGGGACGGCGTGGGCACGGGCCCGCCCCTGTCCCGTCCCACGACGCCGTCCTCGTGCGACGGGCCCGGCGGGGCAGGCGGCGAGGACGTGCTGGCGCAGCGCTCGACGACGTGGTGAGGTGGGCCATGTCCTTCTTCCCCGACGTGCCCCCGGTCGACGACGACGAGCTGGCGGAGGCGTGGGTCCCGCCCGCCTGGACACGGCCTCCCGAGGGCTGGTTGCCCGGACGGCTGGCCGACGCCGCGCTGCTCGCGCGCACGGACGAGGTCGCGGTCGCCGTCACGGGCGTCACGGCGCATCCTTCCGGGGTCGGCATCGAGCTGCAGTGGACCCTGAGGAACCCCGGCCAGGGCCGGCGCGCGTGGGCCGCCCTGGTCGACCGCTTCGAGGGCGGGCGCTTCCGGCCCGGCCTCGCGGACGAGACGGCGGGCCTCCGCTTCGGAGTCCAGCTCGCCGACGGCAGCACGGCGATCGCCGACATGGGCCACGGCTTCGGCGGCCACGGCGACCCCGAGGAGGTGCCGGTCGGCCCCGTGCTGACGTTCGCACCCCAGGGCGGCCAGGGCGACGACCGTCTCATGACGACCACCGGCACCCTGTGGCTGTGGCCCCTGCCCGCCGACGGGCCCCTCGAGCTCGTGCTCGCCTGGCCCGAGTTCGGCATCCCCGAGACGCGGCACCGCTTCGAGCACCTCGAGCTCGACGCCGCCGCCCGCCTGGCACAGCCCCTCTGGGAGGCCTAGGGGCCCGCCCGCCGCTCACACCCCCGACGGTGCAGCACACCCTCGAAGTCAGGGGTGTGCTGCACGGTCGGGGGTGTGCGGGTGTGCGGGCGGCGGGCGCGGGTGCGCGGCGGGCGGGCGCAGGAGGTGCGCGCCGGGCGGCCAGGTCAGCGCACGCTGAGCAGGGCGACGCCCCCGCGCTCGACGCCGTCGGGCGAGCCCGCGCTGAGCACGGCGGCTCCGTCGCGGCGGGCGGCGTCGACGACGTCCCACACGACCGCCGCGCTGCCCGGGTCCAGCTCGCTCGTGGGGTCGTCGAGGCAGAGGACCGCGGGCCGCCCCACGAGGGCGCGCGCGACGGCGACCCGCTGCTGCTGCCCGCCCGAGAGCTGCTCGAGCAGGTTGTGCCAGCTGGCCTCGGGGACGCCGAGGCCGTCGAGCAGCCGCTCGACGTCGGTCCACGAGGCGAGCGCCCCGGGCGTGCGGGCGAGGAGCGGCAGGGCGACGTTCTCCGCCGCGGTGAGCGAGCCGAGCAGCTCGTGCTGACGCGTCACGAGGCCGACGTCGGGGCGGCCGGCGCGGCCCCCATGGCTGCCGCTGCCGTCGACGGCACCCGCGCCGTCCCCGTCCCCGCCCCCGAGGAGCACCTGCCCGGCGAGCGGCCGTTCCAGCCCGGCGACCACGCGCAGCACCGCCGAGGGCACCCCGTCGGGGTCGCCGAGCAGCACGGCGGCCTCGCCCCGGGCGAGGACGAGCTCGACCGGGGCCGAGGGCGAGCCGTCCGGACGACGCACGACCAGCCCGACGAGACTCAGCGCGGGGGAGCCGACCCGCGCCTCCTCGGCCTCGAGTCGCCGCCGTACCGGCTGCCCCACTTGCTCCGGCTGCCCCGCTTGCTCCGACGGCCCCGCGCCCGCGCCCGCATCGCGCTCACTCATGCCCCGCGCCTCCCGTCGTCCTTCCGCCCGACCTGCCGTCCGCCTCGTCGACCCGGCGCACGCGCAGCTCGCCGGGCGCCACCTCCTCGACCGAGACGAGCGCCCCGTCCGACCAGTCGGCCCGCAGGGCCTGCGGCAGCTGCAGCGAGCCGTCGGTGCCGACGACCGACCAGCGCCCCTCCGCGGTGGCCTCCTCGCCGACGCGCCCGTCGCGGAGGTGCACCATGCGCTGCATCCGCGCCGCGACCGCGTCGTCGTGGGTGACGACGAGCACGGCCGTGCCCGCCTCCGACGTCGTCTCGACGAGCAGGTCGAGCAGGGCGTCGCGCGCCTCCGGCCCGAGCCGGCTCGTGGGCTCGTCGGCGAGCAGGAGGCGCGGGCGCGGAGCCAGCGCCACGGCCAGCGCGACGACCTGTTGCTCGGTCGGCGTCAGCAGGCCGACCGGCCGCCGGTCGCCCACGAGCCCGGCGGCGCGCAGCACGCGACGGCCGACGCGGAGGTCGTCCCGCTCGCGGCTGCCCACGGCCCAGGCGACGTTGCCGACGGCGTCGTCGTGCAGGAGGAGGTTGGCCGGCGCTCCCTGCATCATCAGCCCGAGCGTCCCGCGGCGCAGGCGGCTGACCGTGCCGGGTCGCGCGGTCGCGAGGTCGGTGCCGAACACCTCGGCCCGGCCGGCCGACGGTCGCGTGACCCCCGCGACGATCGAGAGCAGCGTCGACTTGCCCGAGCCCGACGGGCCGAGCACAGCGACGCGCTGCCCGGCGGGCACGACGAGGTCGACGCCGCGCAGGGCGGCGACGTCGGTGCCCGCCTCGCGGTACACGTGCACGAGCCCGCGGCAGAGCAGGGCGAGGTCGTCGTTCATCGAGGCTCCTCCTCGTCGCCGAGCTCGGGCCCGCTGTGCTCGGGCCCGCTGCGCTCAGGCCCGACCGGTCCGCTCCCGCCGAGCTCGACGCGCCCCGCGACCCCGGCCACGCCCGCGAGCAGCGCGAGCGTCCCGACGACCAGCAGCACGAGCGGCCCCCACGACGGCACGAGGTCGGGCGGCGGCACGCGCCCCGAGCCCACGACGAGCGGCAGCCGCGACACGGTCAGCAGGTACGCGACCAGCCCGGCCGCCCCGCCGAGCACCGTGCCGACCGCGGGAGGCAGGAACACCTCGAGGCTCGCGGCTCGCCGCAGCCGTCGTCGGGGCACCCCGGCCGACTCGAGCGCCGCCCGGTCGCCCCGCCGCGACGGCGCCGAGACGACGCGCGCGGCCACGGTCGCGGCGAGCGTCAGCAGCAGGGCGGCGGCTCCCACCACGAGGGCCAACGAGGAGGCGCGGGTCGGCGACGCGTGCCGGTACCCGGCCGTCACCTCCTGCAGGGTCCTGGTGCCGACGACCTCGACGCCCTGGTCGGACAGGGCCGAGACGACCCGCGCCTCCTCGGCGCTCGTCATCGGCGCGAGCCACACCTCGTGCTCGGCCTCGGACGCGCCGGGATCGCTGACCCGGTCGAGCAGCGGGAGGTCGACGAGGATCCCCTCGCCGCCGATGCGCGGCAGGATCCGGGCGTGGCCGACCTGGGCCAGCACGCGCGACGTCAGGTCGGGGGCGACGCCGACGAGGCCGCCCTCCACCCCGGCGAACGGGGTCGTCGCGGTGCCGTCGGCGACGACGACCGACAGCGGCTCGGGCGCGTCGAGCGGCGCGATCGACGCCGTGTTGCCGCCCTGCTGGTCGAGGAACGACAACGCCAGCCCGGGCACTGCGCCGCCCCGGTCGACCGCGTCGGCGATCGCGGTCGTCGCCGGGCGGGTGGGGTCGACGGCCTCTCCGACGCGGTCGCGCCACCGGTCGGGGGCGAGCCAGTCGGCGGTGTCGGCCGCCGCCTCCTGGTCGGTCGAGATGCCGGTCACGGTGAGGGCGACGCCGAAGGTCGGGGTGGTCGCGCGCGAGCTGGTGACGCCGAGCCAGACGACCCGGCAGCCGGCCTCGCACGGGAACCGGCCGGGCACGCTCGTCAGGGTGCCGTCGCGGGGGTCGCCGAGGTCGACCGTGTGCCAGCCGTCGGCCGCCTGCACCACCACGCGGAGCGACACGTCGGCGAGGTCGGTCGGGAACCCCTCGACGGTGAGCCCCTGCGGCGCGATCGTCGTCACGTCGGCGACGTCGAGCGAGAGGCTCGAGCCGGTCAGCACGAACGAGTCGCCGACCGGCGGGGCGAGCAGCTCGGCCAGGCGCCCCGGGGTGCCGGCGGAGCTCCAGCCGGCCGACCAGGCGGACACCGCGCCGAGGCGCTCCGTGTCGACGGCGACGATGCGGCCGACGCCCTGCCCGCGGCGGAGCACGTCGACGGCCATCGCCCGGTCGCCGTCGGGATCCGCGGCGCGCACCGCGCCGACGAAGTCCACGTCGTCACGGACGCCGACGCTCAGCACGCTGGAGGCCCCCACGGAGGCGCGGGCCCGGTCGACCTGCAGGCGGTCGGCCGTCACGGCGACCTGGCTCGCCCACCCCGTCACCGCCACGCCGAGGCAGACGAGCACGGCCGCGGTGAGCACCGACGGCGTCCGGCCGAGCCGTCGCGTGACGAGCAGAGCGCCGAGCGAGCGAGGCGGTCGTCGGGCCGAGCGGCCGGCGAGCAGGGCGACGAGCCGGAGGGCGCCGACGCCGACGAGCACGGCGACGAGGCTGGGCGCGAGCAGCGCGACGCCCGGGCCGGTGGCCTCGCCCTGCGTGACGAGCGCGCCGAGCACGGTGACGGTGACGAGCGCGAGGCCGGCCTGCACGACGACGCCGAGCCGACCGAGCCGTCTCGGGTCGGCCGACCCGCCGAGCAGCTGGTCGAGGGGCACCCGCGCCGAGCGCAGGCTCGCCACGCCGAGCGCGACGAGCGACCCCATGAGTGCCAGGGAGGCGGCGCCCACCACGAGCGGGCTGGTCGGCTCGACGCGCACGGCGTCGCCCAGCCAGGTCCGGGCCGCGACGGCGGCCGAGCCCCAGCCGGCCAGCGCCCCGAGCACCGCGCCGAGCGCGACGGCCAGGGCGGGCTCGGTGAAGACCGTGGCGAGCCAGCGGCTGCGCGTCAGGCCGCGCAGCCGCGCGAGGCCCCACTCGGCCGCGCGGACGCGCGCGAGGCGCTGCACGACGAGCGCGACTGCGAACCAGGCGAGCGCGAGGGCCTGCAGCGCCGTGGCCGCGGCGATGACGGCGGCCGCGTCGGCCTGCCGGTCGACCTGGCCGAGCACGCCGGTGAGGCCGGTGCGCAGGCTGGCACGGGCGGCGGCGCCGTCCGTGCCGAGGGTCGCCACCTCGAGGGCGGCGGCGTCGGCACGGACCCGGGCCACGTCGTCGAGGGCGAGCGGCCGCGACGGGACGAGGGCGGCGTAGACCTTGGCGTTCAGCAGCAAGGCGTCGAAGCCGTCCGACGTCACCACGAGGTCGTCGGCGCTCGGGACGTCGACCCGCACGGCGCGGGAGGGGGCGGCGAAGAACCGGCCGTCGTCCCGCGTCGGGTCGTAGCGCCCGCTGACGGTCAGCTCGACCTGGTCGCCGTCCGTGACGACCGTCAGGACGTCGCCGACGGCCACGCCCTCGACGGCGGACGACACCATCACCTGGTCGCTCCCGACGGGGCACGTGCCCTCGTCGAGCACGGTGTCGCCGCAGTCGTCGCGGAGGAGGCTCGACACGCGGGCGCCGCCCGTCACGTCCGCGTCGCTCGCCGACGTCCAGAGCACGTCGGCGGCCGACTCCGCGGCCACCACGGGGGCGCGCCACACCGGGCCCGCGTCGACCGACTCGACGACGTCGCGGCCGTTCGACATGCCCACGAGGGTCGAGTCGCCGTAGAGGTCGGACACGACGACGAGGCTCAGGTCGTCGACCCGCGACAGGGCGGTCGCCTCGGCGAGGCCCTGCTGCTGGACGGCCCGGAGCAGCATCGGCGCCAGCACCGAGATCAGCACGGCGAGGGCCGAGAGCACGACGAGGGAGGCGGCGCCCGCGGGACGGCGGCGCACGCTCGTGACCCAGGCAGGTCGAGCCACCGGGCACCTCCTCGTGCGGTCGCGGACGAGCAGACACTACCGCCGAACGGTGCCGCGGCTGCACGTTCCCGGGCGCGGTGGCCGCGTCGGCGCCCCGTCGCTGCGCGAGGCAGGCGTCGTGGGACGGGACAGGCGTGGGCCCACGCCTGCCTCGTCCCACGACGCCGGCGTGACGACGCGCGCGGCGCAGCCGCCCCTGCGAGACTCGGGTCATGCCCGAACACGGTTTCCCCCTGCAGCGCCTCGGCTTCCTCACGATCGGGTCGTTCGACTCCGCGTCGCCGGCCGGCGGCCACGAGGACACGCTGCGCGTCATCGAGCGCGGCGAGCAGCTCGGCCTCGACAGCGCGTGGCTGCGGCACCGGCACCTGCAGCCCGGCATCTCGTCGCCCGTCGCGATCATGGCCGCCGCGTCGCAGCGCACCAGCCGCATCGAGCTCGGCACCGCCGTCACGCCGATCGGCGCCGAGAACCCGTTCCGCCTCGCCGAGGACCTGGGCACCGTCGACGTGCTGCTCGGCGGCCGCCTCAACCCCGGCTTCTCGACGGGCACGCCGATGAACTTCGACCTCTACCGCGACGCGATCTACCCGGACACCCTCGACCAGGAGGACCTCGGTCCCGACCGCCTCCTGCGCCTCCGCGACCTCGTCCGCGGCGACGTTGTCAGCAGCTCGCCGGGCCGCCGCGGCATCGAGGAGTTCAGCGACGTCGTCCAGCCGCACAGCCCGGGGCTCGTCGACCGGCTCTGGTGCGGCGTAGGCAGCACTCGGTCGGCGGTCTGGGCCGGCGAGCATGGGTTCCACCTGCTGGCGTCGAGCGTGACGAAGGCCGAGCAGGGCACCGACTTCGCCGTGAACCAGCGCGCCCAGATCGACGCGTACCGCGACGCCCACCCGGCCGGCGCCTCCGCCAGGGTCTCGCAGGGCCTCGTCGTCGTGCCGACCGACTCGGCGACCCCAGAGCAGCGGGCCCGCTACGCCGCGTACGCCGAGTCACGCGCCGGACGAGTCGGCGTGCCGCAGGGCCCCGGGCAGCTGCTCTTCGCCGCCGACCTGGTCGGCACCTCGGCCGAGATCGCCGACGCCCTGCACGCCGACCCGGCCTACCAGGCGGTCGACGAGGTCGCCTTCGCGCTGCCCTTCGCCCTCGAGCCGGACGACTACGCGCAGATCCTCACGGACCTCGCCGAGCACCTCGGGCCCGAGCTCGGCTGGGCGCCTGCCCCTGCCCCTGCGCCGGCGCCGGCGTCGGCGCCCTGACGCCCGCGGCCACGGCCGCGCAGGAACGCGGTTCGAGGTGGAAGAGAAGACCTCAGGCGCCGCCGCCGCGCACCACGCGCTCGAGCAGCTCCAGGTCGATGCCGACGTGCGCCCGGGCCAGCGACGCCGCCTCGCGCGCACGCCCGGCGCTGATCGCGTCGACGATCGCCTCGTGCTCGGCGAGCGCGCGCAGCTCCATCGCGCGCATGCCGTCCGGCCCTCCCCAGGGGTGGGCCGGCGCGGCGATGCTGACCCGCGCCTCCAGCTCGAGCAGGACGTCGCGCAGCACGGCGTTGTGGGCGGCCTCGGCGATGGCCACGTGCAGCAGCTCGTCGGCCTTCTGCGACGCGAGCCCCGAGTCGGCGGCGCGGTAGGCCTCGAGCCGCTCGCGGAGCAGGACGACGTCGGCGTCGGTGCGGTTCTCGGCGGCCGCCTCCGCGACGGTGCCGTGCAGGCGTCCGATGGCGGCGCTCGTGTCGCTGAGGTCCGACCAGCGGGCCGCGAGCGTGCGCCGCGCGACGGCGGACGTCGATCGGGCGTCCTGCTCGGGGCGGGAGTCCTGCGCGAGCACGAACGAGCCGCCGCCGCGCCCGCGCTGCGTCTCGATCAGCCCCTGCTCGACGAGCCGCGCGAGAGCCTGCCGCACGGTCATGCGCCCGACGCGCAGCGAGGTCGCGAGCTCGCGCTCGGCGGGGAGGCGCTGGCCGGGCAGGTACTCGCCGGTCGCGATCGCGGTGACCAGGCGGTCGGTGATGTCGTCGGCGCGCGTGGTCGGCTCGAGGGGAGCGTCGAGGGCGCCGGAGGCGGTCGTCTCGCTCGTCGTCATCCGTCCCGCCCCTGCCTGCGTCCGTTGTTACGTCCACGTTAAGTCACGAACAAAGGTCTTGGCACGAGACCTTTCCGGGTGCATGCTCTCACGCATGTCCACGAGCACCGCCGACGTCCTCCCCTTCCGTGACGGCCACACCTGGCTCCAGGTGACCACGCCCGACGAGCCGCGCGCGGGCGCCCTGCCCCTCGTCGTGCTGCACGGCGGCCCCGGGATGGCGCACGACTACCTGCGGAACCTCGTGGCGCTCGCCGACGAGACCGGCCGCACGGTCGTGCACTACGACCAGTTCGGCTGCGGCCGCAGCAGCCACCGGCCCGGCGCCCCCGTCGAGACCTGGACCCCGGCGCTCTTCGTCGCCGAGTTCGACGCCGTCGTGGCGCACCTCGGCCTCGCGCGGTTCCACGTGCTCGGCCAGTCGTGGGGCGGCATGCTCGGCGCCGAGATCGCGGTGCGCCAGCCAGCCGGGCTCACCAGCCTCGCGATCTGCAACTCGCCCGCCTCGATGCAGCTCTGGGTCGAGGGCGCGGCCGAGCTGCGGGCCCAGCTGCCGGCCGACACGCAGGAGGCGCTGCAGCGTCACGAGGACGCCGGCACCACCACCGACCCCGAGTACCTCGCCGCGACGCAGGTCTTCTACGAGCGCCACGTCTGCCGAGTGGTCCCGATGCCCCAGGACTTCGTCGACAGCGAGGAGCAGATGGAGGCCGAGCCGACGGTCTACCACACGATGAACGGGCCGAACGAGTTCCACGTCATCGGCACGATGCGCGACTGGAGCATCGTCGACCGGCTGCCGCGCGTGTCCGCGCCGACCCTGGTCGTGGCCGGCGAGCACGACGAGGCGACACCTGCCACCTGGCAGCCCTTCGTCGACGGCATCGCCGACGTCCGCTCGCACGTCTTCGCCGGCGCCAGCCACTGCAGCCACCTCGAGCAGCCCGAGGAGTTCCGCCGCGTCGTCGCGGGGTTCCTGAGCGAGCACGACGTCGCACCGCAGAGCGCCTGACTCCCTCCTGACCGGCGCGGGTCGCGCTCCCTGAACCGACGCGACCCGCGCCTCCCGCACCTCCTCCGTCCCACCCCCACCGCACCTCCTCGTCGTTCACCCGCCTCGACCCGAGAAGAGACACCATGTCCGAGAAGACCGCGTCACCCGAGCTGAGCAACCAGCAGCAGCTCGAGCAGTACGGCTACAAGCAGGAGCTGAAGCGGTCGGTCTCGACCGTCGACCTGCTCATCTACGGCCTGATCTTCATGGTGCCCATCGCGCCGTGGGCGATCTTCGGCACCGTCTACAACGCGTCGTCGGGCATGGTGCCGCTGGTCTACCTCGTGGGCCTCATCGCGATGATCTTCACGGCGCTCGCCTACGCGCAGATGGCGAAGTCGATCCCGCTCGCCGGCTCGGTCTTCTCGTACGTCGGCCGCGGCATCCACCCGATCGCCGGGTTCTTCGCCGGCTGGGCGATCCTGCTCGACTACCTGCTCGTACCGACGCTGCTCTACGTGTTCGCGGCCGAGTCGATGATCGGCATCTTCCCGGGCAGCGCCCGCTGGATGTGGGCGCTCATCTTCGTCGCGATCAACACCGCGGTGAACCTGCTCGGCATCAGCTCGATCAAGATGATGAACCGGGTGTTCCTCGCGATCGAGGTCGTGTTCATCGCGATCTTCGTCATCATCGCCGTGATCGCGCTCAACAACGGCACCATCCCCGGCGCCGAGTTCACGACCGACCCGATCTGGGACTCCAGCAAGGTCACCGCGCCCCTGATCGCCTCGGCGCTGTCGATCGCGGTGCTGAGCTTCCTGGGCTTCGACGGCATCTCGACGCTGTCGGAGGAGAGCACCGGCAAGCGAGGAGGCGCGGGCAAGGCGATGATCATCGCCCTGTTCATCGTGGCGTTCTGCTTCGTCCTGCAGACCTGGCTGGCTAGCGCGCTCGCGGGGGGCCGGGACTCGTTCCCCGAGGGCGAGGCCGGCAACGCGTTCTTCGACCTGGTCAGGGCCGCGTCGAACAGCGGCTGGGCGACGGCGTTCTTCGTCGTGAACGTGCTCGCGGTGGGCATCGCCAACGCGATGGCGGCGCAGGCCGCGACCTCGCGCCTCCTCTTCTCGATGAGCCGCGACAAGCAGCTGCCGGCGTTCCTGTCGAAGATCAACACGCGCAAGGTGCCGCAGGCCGCCATCCTCGTCGTGTCGGCGCTGTCGGCCGTGCTCGTGCTGTTCTTCGTGGGCCAGATCAACCTGATCGCGTCGCTGGTGAACTTCGGCGCGCTGTTCGGCTTCATGCTGCTGCACGTCTCGGTCGTCGTGCACTACGTCGTGAAGAAGAAGTCGCGCAACTGGCTGCTGCACCTCGTCGTGCCCGTGATCGGGTTCCTGATCATCGGCTACGTGCTGGTGAACGCGGCGCCCGAGGCGAAGATCGGCGGGCTCGTCTGGCTCGTGCTCGGCGCCGGGGTGTTCCTGTACTACCGCAGCCGAGGAGGCGCCGCCCCGACCCTGGGACAGGGCGCCGACGACGCTGCGGTCGCGTCCACCCCGGCCGCCGACTCCGAGCGGCACGACGCGTGAGCGGCGGCGTGACTGCCCCACGCGGCGTGACCGGCTCGCGCGACGGCATCGACCACTTCCTCGGCAACGAGCTCGGTCGCCCGGGCTTCAGCGCCGCGGCCTCGCCCGTGCTGCGGATCACACCGGGCACCGGCGAGACGATCGGCTTCGAGACGAGCGACGCGGTCTACGCCGAGCTGCACGACCACCACGACCTCGCGCAGTTGTCGGTGCCGATCAACCCGGTCACCGGCCCGGTCTTCGTCGAGGGCGCGATGCCCGGCGACGCCCTCGCGGTGACGGTGCACGACATCCGCCTCGTCGACCACGGCTGGTCGGTCAGCCTGCCCGGCTCTGGCGCGCTGCAGCACG
Source organism: Frigoribacterium sp. ACAM 257 (assembly GCF_007954365.1). Classification (GTDB taxonomy): domain Bacteria; phylum Actinomycetota; class Actinomycetes; order Actinomycetales; family Microbacteriaceae; genus Frigoribacterium. Next base: position 49,152 of record NZ_VOLO01000007.1, on the reverse strand, counting down.
TGATGGGCGACGAGATGTTCACCCGGCGAGTGCCGATCGACGCCGACGGGGTGCACGTGACGTCGCGGCACACCTTCGCGGCACGGCCGATGATCGGCTGCATGGGCACCGCGCCCGCCGAGGGCGAGAACTCGACGATCATGCCCGCGTACCCGCAGGGCGGCAACATGGACGTCACCGAGAACACGATCGGCTCGACCGTCTTCCTGCCCGTCATGGTCGAGGGAGCGTACCTGTCGATCGGCGACGTGCACGCGATCATGGCCGAGGGCGAGTCGTCGTTCGTGGCGATCGAGGCGCAGGGCACCGCGGTCGTGTCGGTCGACCTCGTGAAGGGCCTCGCGCTGCGGGCGCCGCGGATCGAGACGGCCGACGACTGGATCTTCGTCGGCCTCGGCGATCCCGTGCAGGAGAGCGTGCGGCGGGGGTACGAGGACGCGTTCTCGTTCTTGGTGGACGACCACGGCTGGTCGCGGGGCGACGCCTACGCCGTGCTCAGCGCGGTCGGGCACTCCCGGCTGGGCGGGCCGACGGGGTCGGTCGCCCCGGACCCGCTGCACCCGTTCGCGGCGGTCGGCGCGGTGACGCTGCACCGCGTGCCGAAGAGCGTGCTGTAGCGCGTCTCGCGAGCGGGCACCCGCTCGGAACGCGGTTCTCCGCGAGAACCGCGGCCGCATCGCCGGAGCCGCGCGGGTCAGCTCTCGAGGTGGGCGAGGATCGAGCCGATCAGGTCGTTCGTCGGCACGTTGAACTGCTCGACGGCGATGTAGAGGTCGCCCCGCACGAACCACGTCGCGGCGGCCTCGACGTCGTAGGGCTCGGTGTTCGTCAACGGCTGCTGGCAGAGCTGGCCGCCGTGCGCCTCCTGGCAGGTGGCGCCCGCGGCCGAGACCTGGTCGAGCAGGGAGGCGGCGGTCGGCTGGTCGAGGCGCCCGAGGACCACGCCGATGCCGGTGATGTCGGCAGCGGGGTCGCGCCACAGGCAGTCGAGCTCCGCCGCGGCGTCCACGATCTGGAAGGGCTGGGCTCCGGCCGCAGGGACGGAGGCCGTCCGGGCGCCGCGGGCGGTGCCGTCGCGACGGGGGAACTCCGCCGGGTTGAGCGGGGTGCTGCCGAAGGTGGCCGCGGCCGTGGCCTGGTCGACGATCTGCGTGCAGTCGGCAGGGATGGTCACGAGGGGAGCGGCGACCGCCGTCTCGGTCGGCTCGGCCGTGTCCGTCGGGCCCGTCGGCTCTGCCGTGGGTGACGGGGTCGTGCCCGGCGTCGTCGTGGGTGCCGGGACGGTCACGGTCTCGGTCGGCTCCGCCGTCACGTCGTCGCCGGCGGCGCCTCCCGCACAGCCCGTGAGGCCGATCAGCGTGGCGGCCACGAGAGCCGTGACCCCCAGCGTGGTGCTGCGTCGTCGTGTCATGTCGTTCCCCTGCCTGCCCGTGCGCCCGTCGGTGCGGGCCCCTGCGCTCACGGTAGCGAGCACGAGGAGGCGGACCGTCCTCCCGGAGGATGACGCGGCCGCCTGCCCGGTCACGATCAGGTCACGCCGCCGGTGAGCCCTGCGCCAGCTCGACGAACAACGCCGCCACGAACTCCGTGCGCTCGACCATGCCGCCGAGGCTGATCCACTCGTGGCGCGCGTGCGCCCCGCCGCCGACCCCGCCGACGCCGTCGAGCACCGCGCAGCCGAGCGCCGCGGCGAAGTTGCCGTCGCTGGCACCGCCCACCGAGACCTCGCGCAGCTCGAAGCCGAGCGAGTCGGCCACGGCGGCGGCGCGTCCGTAGAGCGCGGCCGTCGCCTCCGTGCGCTCCATCGGCGGTCGGTTCCAGCCGCCGGTGACCTCGACCCGTGCCAGCGGGTCGTGCGGCGCGAGGGCGGCGAAGACCGCCTCGACCCGCGCGACCTCGTCGGCCGAGGTGACGCGCACGTCGACCGAGGCGCGGGCGTGGCCGGCGCGCACGTTGGTGCGGGTGCCGCCCTGCACGATGCCGACGTTGAGCGAGGTGCCCGCGTCGATGTCGGCGGCGCCGTGCAGCTGCAGGATGATCCGGGCCATCTCGTCGACGGCGCTCGCGCCCGAGCGCGGGTGAAGCCCGGCGTGCACCTCGACGCCGAACGTCTCGACCTCGAAGATGCCCACGCCCTTGCGGGCGGTCTTGACGGCGCCCTCGGCAGCGGACTCGAAGACGAGCACCGCGCCTCCTCGGGAGACCTCGGCCTCGATGGCGGGACGCGACGCGAGGCTGCCGATCTCCTCGTCGCCGTTGAGCAGGAGGCGGACGCCGGGTCGGGGCAGCCCGAGGGCGTCGGAGGCGGCCATCGCGTGCCCGAGCTGGATCAGGCCCGACTTCATGTCGAAGACGCCGGGGCCTGTCATGTGGTCGCCGTCGATCGTGACCGGCCACTCGGCGAGGGTGCCCTCGGACCAGACGGTGTCGTAGTGGCAGAGGGCAGACACCCACTCGGTCGAGCCGCCGGGCGACGGGTACTCGAGGGTGACGGTGTCGCCGAAGCCCTCGACGACGTGCACGCGTCGTTCGGCGGGCGGCCCGACGGTGCGGCCGAGCCAGTGCTCGATCCACTCGAGGCCGCGGGCGAGCAGGTCGACGTCGTCCGACGGCGTCTCGAGCGACGCGTAGCTGACCAGGTCGGCGACCATCGCCTCGCGCCGCTGCTCGATGCGCTCGCGCAGGGCGGTGATGTCGAGGTCTGTCACGGGGGTGCCTCCGGGGGAGTGGCGGCGCGGACGCCGACGTCGCTCGCCAGGAGGACGCACCCCCAGGGTAGGAGGCGCGGGTCGTCACCGCCCGCCGGTCCCGTCTCAGGGCGCGTGCTCGCCCGGTGCCGGCGGCTGCAGCACGACCTGCTCGGCGCCCTCGCGGTCGAGCGTCCCGGGGAAGTTGTACCGGCCGAACGCGCCGGTCGGGTCGTGCGGGCTGACCGGCCGGGCGATGCGCGAGCCGCGGACGACGGCGAGCAGCAGCTCACGCCGCTCGTCGTCGAGCACGTGCTCGGCGCGGTCCCGCAGCAGGACGGACGCCTTGCGTCCCCTCTTCTGCCCGAACCTCAGCAGCAGCCCCGACGCGTCGTCGTTCGACAGGGGCACGAGCTCGGCCGAGTCGACCTGCTCGAACGCGAGCACCCGGCCGCGGATCCGGAGGCGGCGCCCCGTGACGTCGACGGCGAACGGCCGCGAGAGGCGCAGCACGACGTTCCAGGTGATGGCGGCCGCGGTGCTCCAGCCGACGAACCAGATCGGCACCGTGATCAGGCCCCAGGTCTGGAACGGCGACTCGCCCGACTTCGAGAAGAAGGCGCTCGCCGTGCCGACGAGCACCATGATCGGCAGCGCAGTCCGCATCACCCGGAGGAACGCGCGCTGCTTCGGGGCGTCGGCGAACTCGACCCAGGTGCCGGCGTCGTCGGACATGCCCTCGAGGCTACGTGACGCTCGCGCAGGCGGTGTCGGCGGCCGCCGATACAGTGACGGCGACCTGACAGGGACGACACCACCACACCGATCACGACGAGAGGCGACCGTGCGCATCCTGCACACCAGCGACTGGCACCTCGGGCGCACCCTGCACGGGGTCGACCTGCTCGAGCACCAGGCGGCGTTCGTCGACCACCTGGTCGAGCTCGTGGCCGAGCGCGACGTCGACGTCGTCGTGGTGGCGGGCGACGTGTACGACCGGGCCGTCCCCTCGGTGCCGAGCGTCCGCCTCCTCGGCTCGGCCCTGCGGCGCCTCAGCGAGCACGCGGTCGTGATCGTGACCCCGGGCAACCACGACAGCGCGGTGCGGCTCGGCTTCGCGGCCGAGCTGATGCGGGCGGGGCTGCACGTGCTCGCCTCGGTCGAGGCCCTCGACCAGCCGGTCGTGGTCGACGACGAGCACGGGCCCGTCGCGTTCTACGGGCTGCCCTACCTCGACCCGGACACGGTCCGGCACACGTTGGCGCCCGGTGCCGGTGCGGCCGCCGGCGGCGATGCGGGCCCCAGCGCCGACGCGGGCCCCAGTGCCGACGAGGGCCCCAGTGCCGACGCCGGCCCCGACGCCGAGCGCCCGCCGTTGCCGAGGTCGCACGAAGCCGTCGTCGCGGCCGCGATGGGCAAGGTGCGGGCCGACCTCGCCTCGCGTCCCGGCACCCGCTCGGTCGTCGTCGCCCACGCGTTCGTCAGCGGAGGCGAGGCCAGCGAGAGCGAGCGCGACATCCGCGTCGGCGGGGTCGACTCGGTCCCCTCGGCCGTGCTCGCCGGCGTCGACTACGTCGCGCTCGGCCACCTGCACGGTGCGCAGCGCATCGGGGCGTCCCGGGGCGAGCGGCCCGTGATCCGGTACTCGGGCTCGCCCGTGGCCTTCTCGTTCGGCGAGCTCGGCCACGCCAAGTCGACCGCCCTCGTCGACATCGACCGCGACGGAGGCGTGACGGTCGAGCTCGTCCCCGCTCCCGTCCCGCGCAGGCTCGCGGAGGTGACCGACACGCTGGAGCACCTGCTCGACGGCCGGCACGACGGCCTGCGCGACGCGTGGCTGCGCGTGCACGTCACCGATCCGGTCCACCCCGAACGTCTCTACAGCCGGGTCAAGGCGCATTTCCCGCACGCTCTCGTCGTGCTGCACGAGCCCGTCGGCGCGGTCGACGCCCCTGCGCTGCGCCTCGTGACCGCCGAGACCGACCCGCTCGAGGTGGCCGCCGACTTCGTCGCCTTCGCCTCGGGCGCCCTGCCGACCGAGGCCGAGCTCGCGGCCGTGCGGCACGCCTACGAGTCCGCCCGCCGTGCCGAGGAGTCCGCGTGAACCTGCACCGCCTCACCCTCCGCGCCATCGGCCCCTACGCGGGCGAGCACACCGTCGACTTCGCCGAGCTGGGGGCGTCCGGCACCTTCCTGCTCGAGGGCCCCACGGGCGCGGGCAAGTCGACGGTGATCGACGCGATCGTCTTCGCGCTCTACGGGTCGCTCGCCGGCGAGGGCGCGAGTCGCGACCGGCTGCGCAGCCACCACGCGGCTCCCGAGGTCGAGCCGTTCGTCGAGCTCGTCTTCGAGACGGCCGCGGGCATCCACCGGGTGCGGCGCACCCCGGCCTGGCGGCGGCCGAAGAAGAGCGGCACGGGCACGACCCCGGCGAACGCGACCGCGACCCTCGTGCGTCTCACTGCGCCGGACGCGACGGCCGGCGAGCCGGTGTCGACCAGCACCCAGGAGGTCGGGGGCGAGATCGGCCGCATCCTCGGCCTGACCCGACAGCAGTTCGTGCAGACGGTCGTGCTGCCGCAGGGCGAGTTCGCGGCGTTCCTCCGCTCGACGGGCGAGGAGCGTCGCACGATGCTCCAGTCGCTCTTCGGCACCGAGGTCTACGAGGCGACGACGGCGCAGCTCGTCGAGGCGCGGCGCTCGGCGAACACCGAGGTCGCCGCCGCCGACCACGCCGTCGAGCTCGGCTGGGCACGTCTGCGCGAGGCCGCCGGGGTCGGCAGCGACGACGAGCTCGTCGGCGCCCGCCACGAGCCTTCAGCCGGCGACTCCGAGGTCGTCGGCGACGCCGCCCCGGGCGACGGGGCATCGTCCTCCGAGAAGCCCGCCCCCGTCGGCATCGTCCGCGGCCTCGCCGAGCGGCTGGACGCCGGGCCCGCCGCCGACCCGGACGCGGTGCTGGCCGACCTCGCCGTGGCAGCGGCCACGGCGCAGTCCGAGCGTGACTCACGGGCTGTCCGTCGTGACGAGCTGAGGTCCGACCTCGAGTCACGACGCCGGCTCAGGCAGGCGCTCGACCGCCGAGCCGCTCTGCTCGTCCGCGCGGCCGAGCTCGAGGCTGCCGAGCCGGCCGTCGGCGAGGCGCGTGAGCGCCTGGACGCCGCCGCCCGGGCCGATCTCGTCACAGGGGCAGCCCGAGGGGCAGCCCGAGCCGAGGAGGCGGTCCGCGCGACGGCGGACGAACTCGCGCGGGCAGCGCGGGCGGCCTCGGCAGCCGGGGTTGCCGCCGCTGCCGACCCCGATCTCGACCCCGACCCGGCGCCCGAGGTCGACCCCGACCCGGCGCCCGAGGTCGACCCCGACCCGGCGTCCGAGGTCGACCCGGCGCGCGATGCGGACCCCGATCCCACGCCCGCCCCTGACGCGGCCGAGCTGGCCGCCGAGCGCGACCGCCTCCGTTCCGAGCTGGCCTTGCTCGCCGAGACGGCCAAGGTCGAGGCCGCGCTGCCGGCCCGCCGAGCCGCCGTCGAGTCGACCCACGCCCGGCTGTCAGCACTCGACGAGGCCCGTGGCGCCGCCGACGCCGAGCTCACCGGTCGACCCGCGGCCCGAGAGGCGCTCGTGGCCGAGCGCGACGACGCCGCGCGGCGAGCAGGTGGCCGCCCCGCCGCCGAGCAGGCGCTGACGACCGCCGAGCAGCAGGCAGCCGCCCTCGATCGTGTCGTGGTCCTCGACCAGGACGCCGAGCAGGCCGCTGCCGCACTGACGTCCGCCAGTCGCGACGCGGTCTCGGCCGTCGAGGCCGAGTCCGCCCTGCGGCTCCGCCAGATCGCCGGGATCGCGGGCCAGCTCGCGACGACGCTCTCGGCGGGCGAGCCCTGCCCGGTCTGCGGCTCCCTCGAGCACCCTGCCCCGGCCGCCCTCACAGCCGAGCACCCGAGCGACGACGACGTCGAGCGCGCCTCCGCCCGTGCCCGGTCGGCGCAGGGCGAGCAGCGCCGCGCGGCTGAGCTCGCCTCCGTCGCCGAGGCCCGACGCGACGACGCCCGTGCCGAACTCGGCGGCCTCGAGGCCGACGCGGCCCGGACGGTCGTCGACGCCGCGCGTCTCCTCGTGCGCGAGGCCGTGGCCGCCGAGCAGTTCCTCGCGGCGGCCGAGCGCGCGCTCGCCGCGTTCGACGCCGACACCGAGCGTCGGCGGTCGGCGCTCGCCGCGGTCCTGACCGAGCACGCGACCCTGGCCGAGCGCCTCATCGGCGAGCAGCGGCGACTCGACGACGACGCGGCCGTGGTCGCGGCCGCGCTGGCGGGGGCAGGCGAGTCCGTCGCCGGCATCGTCGCCGAGCGTCGGGCCCGTGCCGAGGTCGTCGAGCGCCTCCTGCGGGCTGTCGACGCGCACGGGGCCTCGGTCGACGCGCGGGCCCAGCGTGCGGCCGAGCTGGACGCGGCCCTCGCTGAGTCGGGCTTCGACGACGCGGCCGCCGCGGCACGAGCCGTCCTGCCGGCGACCGAGCGCGACGCGCTGCGTGCCCGGGTCGGCCGCCACGAGGCCGATCTCGCGGTCGTCGCCTCGGGGCTCGCCGAGCCCGAGGTCGCCGATCTGTCCGGCGACGAGGAGGCCGATGTCGACACCGTCGTCGAGGCGCTGGAGGCGGCCGAGGCCGCCCTCGGGACGGCATCGGACCTGGCTGCCCGGCGTGCCGCTCGGTCGACCGCGTCGGCCGCGGCCCTCGACGATCTGCGACGAGCACAGCGGGCCGGTGCCGAGGTCGCCGACGAGGCCCGCGCCGTCGTGAGGATGGCCGACCTCGCGAGCGCGACCGGCTCCGTCAACGTCAAGGGCGTGACCCTCGGCACCTACGTGCTGCTGCGGCGGTTCGACGACGTGGTCGCCGCCGCCAACGCCCGGCTCAGCGTCATGTCGAGCGGCCGGTACGCGCTGGAGGCGTCCGACGAGCGCGAGCAGCGGTCACGGTCGCGCCGGGTCGGCCTCGCCCTCGCCATCCGCGACCACGCGACGGACACCACGCGCGACCCCGCGAGCTTCTCGGGCGGCGAGACCTTCTACGCGTCGCTGAGCCTGGCGCTGGGGCTGGCCGACGTCGTGCAGGCCGAGGCAGGCGGGCTCGAGCTCGGCACCCTGTTCGTCGACGAGGGCTTCGGCTCGCTCGACCCCGAGACGCTCGACGCGGTGATGACCGAGCTCGGGCGGCTGTCCGAGACGGGACGGGTGATCGGCATCGTCAGCCACGTCGACGAGCTCAAGCAGCGGATCGCCGACCGCATCGAGGTGCGACGGCAGCCCGACGGCTCGTCCGTGCTGCGCACCACCGTCGGCTCCTAGGTGCACGCGTCCGCGCCCTCGCCCGGCTGCGCCGGAGCCCGCACCGGGCACACGACGACGGGCGGGTCCGTCGAGACCGGGCGCTCATGAGCGCCCGTCTGCGACGAACCCGCCCGACGTCGTGCGTCGGCCCGGGGAGGGCGCGTGTCGGCAGGGGCGGTCAGACGACCGGGCCGCCGCCGTCCTGCGTCGAGCGACGCGTGACCTGCTCGCCGCTGGCCGGGTCGACCGCCGTGCGCGCCTCGGTGACCGTGCGACGACGACGCGTCGCGAAGACGATGCCGAGGATCGTCACGAGCACGCCCGCCGCGATGAGGATGTAGCCGATCAGCATGATGTCGATGCCCGCGACCTGGAAGTCCAGGGCGTACGCGAGGATCGCGCCGATCACGATCAAGGCGATTCCGCCGCCGATGCTCATGGTGTCTCCTTCGTCGAGCGGGGGAGTGTCCACCGCGGTGGGCCACGGTACCGACACCGCGCCTCCCGCGTCACCCCTTCTTCGGGCAGGTGCCCGGTACTGCGACGACGTCCGTTGCGCAAGTCCTCCCGCCAGGCCTGCTCCTCGCGCTATCCTCGACTCACTTCGGCGGATCCCCGGCCCTGGAGTCCCTGTTCAGCGACGCCCGTCGCTCGTGTTTCCCGGTGTGGGACACAGGGCCGGGTCCGTCGGAGCCCTGACCGTGACAGATCCTCCGGCGGCACGGCAGGCGGTCAGGACCCGGTGGTCGCCGCTCCGTGCAGCAGGTCCAGCGCCGCGTGCACGCCCGACGCGTCGAGCTGTCCGGGGGCGCTCACGCCGTCGGCCGTCGCCGCGGCGAAGGTCAGGCACGACCCGAAGGTCTCCCCGACGAGTCGCGACGCCGCCCCGAGCGGTCCCATCGACATGGTGACCGCCGGCACGAGCCCCGGGCCCGACCGGAAGTCGTCCGTCGCCGCGAGCAGGGTGAGCACGTCGGCCGGGCTCGACGGCATCGCCGCGAGCTTGACGACGTCGGCCCCGTGCTCCTGCTGCTGCAGCAGGCGCGACAGGATCTCGGCCCGCGACGGCGTGGCCGCGAAGTCGTGCGACGACATGACGACGACGACGCCCGCGTGGTGCGCGGTCTCGACCACCGCCTCCCGGACGTCGGGCTGGGTGAACATCTCGACGTCGACCGCGTCGACGACGCCGTCGCGGATCGTCCGCGTGAGCAGGTCGCCGTACTCCTCGGGCGTGATGTCGCGGTCGCCGCCCTCCTGCTTGGTGCGGAAGGTGAAGAGCACGGGCACGTCGTCGGGCAGCGCCGCCCTGACGGCCGCGACCGCCTCACGGACCTTCTCGGCGTCGTCGACAGCGGTGAGGTGGTCGACGCGCAGCTCGACGAGGTCGTAGGAGGCGCGGGTCAGGGAGCCGGCAGCCCCGCCGAGCGCCGAGGCGGTCCGGCCGACGAGGGGCACGCACACCGCGGGCCTGCCGTCGCCGAGCACGAGCGACCGCAGCGTCGCGGGCTGGGGCGTCGGGCGCACGTCAGGCCACCGCGGAGGTCGCCGGCGGCGTGCTCGTCGACCGCGTCGCCAGGCCGACGGCCGCGCGCATCGCCGAACGCACGCGGTCCTCGTCGTCGAGCGGCACCTCCTGCGGGAGTCCCGTGAAGAGGCGCACCTGCGACACCGCCTGCTCGACGAGCATGTCGAGGCCGCTGAACGCGATCCCGCCGTCGGCTGCCCAGGTCGACGCGATGCGGGTGGGCCACGGCTCGTAGGCGACGTCGAACAGGACGGACGACGCGCTCCGGGGACGCAGCGGCAGCGCGTCGGCGACCCCGCCGGGCAGGGTGCTGATGACGAAGTCGAGCGGGGCCAGCGTGCCGAGCTCGGTCAGGGGCGCGACGCTGATGTCGCAGCCCAGCTCGCTGGCGAGCGAGGTCAGCTCGCCGGCGCGCATCGGGTTCCGCAGGTGCACCGAGAACGAACGGGCGCCGAGCTGCCACGCAGCCCACATCGCCGAGGAGGCGGTGGCCCCGCCGCCGAGGATCGTCGCGCTCGCGGGGCGCGCGTCGTGGTGCGACTCGACCGAGCGGACGATGCCGTCGACGTCGGTGTTGTGGCCGTGGCGGCGACCGTCGTCGTCGATGACGACGGTGTTCGCGACGCCGAGCGAGGCCGCGAGCGGCGACACCGTGTCGAGCAGGGGCAGGACCTCGCGCTTCAGGGGCATCGTGAGGCTGAGGCCGCGCCAGGGGCGGGCGGCGGTGCCTGAGCCAGCCTGGTCGAGGAACTGCCCGAGCTCGCCCGAGGCGACCTCGGCACGGTCGTAGTGCCAGTCGAGCCCCAGCTGGGCGTAGGCCGCGCGGTGCAGGGCAGGCGACAGGGAGTGGGCGATCGGGGAGCCGAGCACGGCCAGGCGGCGGGGAGCAGCGGACAAATCGGGCACCTCTCGGACGGCGGACGGACGCGACACAGTATGCCCGGGGCCGCTGGGGCGACCCTGCTCCCGTCCGTGCCAGCATCGTCGGATGCAGATCCGCGCCTTCGACCCTGCCGACACCGAGCCCGTCGTCGCCCTCTGGCACGAGTGCGGCCTCACTCGCCCGTGGAACGACCCCCACCGCGACATCGAGCGCAAGCTGGCGGTGCAGCCCGAGCTGTTCCTCGTCGGCACCGAGCTCGTCGAGCCGCGCGCCGCGGAAGGCGACGGCGACGGCGACGGCGCGAGCGACGGCACCGACGGCGGCAGCACCGAGGAGGTGCTGGTCGCGACCGCGATGGCCGGTCACGACGGCCACCGCGGCTGGCTCTGGTACGTCGCCGTCGCGCCAGGGCACCGCGGCGGCGGCCGCGCTCGGCAGATCGTCGCCGAGGCCGAGCGTCTCCTCACGGAGGCCGGCTGCCCGAAGGTGATGCTGATGGTGCGCTCCGGCAACGACGCGGCCGCGGCCACGTGGGGCGGCCTCGGCTACGAGCCGGACGACGTCGCCGTGTACGGCAAGCGCCTGATCGCCGACTGACCCGCGCCCCCGGCGAGCGGCAGGCCCGAGCGGCCGGCGCGCAGACGCCGAGCAGCCGCCGCGCGGCATCGCTCAGTCGAGCGCCAGCAAGGCCGCCGCGCCGAGGGCGAGCACGAGCCCGCCGACCTGCGACCGGGTCAGCCGCTCGCGCAGCACGACGGCCGCGAGCACCACCGTCGCCGCCGAGTAGAGGGCGGTCAGCACGCTCATCACGGTGAGGTCCCCGACCCGCAGCCCCACGAGGATGAGCACGTTCGCCCCGCTGTCGGCGACGCCGCAGGCGACGGCCAGCCCGAGGGCGCGACGCAGGGGCAGCAGGTGCGGGCCGTCCTGCGGGTGCGCTCGCGCTCGCCGCCGCGTCCGGGCCCGGGCGACGACCAGCAGCACCAGCACCGTCCCGCCCGTCAGCACCAGGTTCGTCGCTCGGTTGGCGACGAGGGGCACGAGCCCGGAGTCGTCGGGCGTCCGGTCGAGGAACACCAGCACCAGCCCGATCCCCGCGCCCGCGCCGAGCGCCATCAGCAGCCCCCGTGCGCTCGGTCGCGGTGCGGCAGGGTCGGGGACGAATCCGACCAGCACCACCGCGACGAGGGCGAGCGCGATGCCGGCCCAGCCCGCCCCTCCCAGCCGGGAGCCCTGGGCCAGCCCCACGGCCACCGGCACGACGGCCGAGACGACCGCGGTCAGCGGCGAGAGGATGCTCATCGGCCCGAGCGCGAGGCACGCGTAGAGCAGCGCGAGGGCCACGGCGCCCGCGACGCCGCTGAGCAGGCCCCAGCCGACCGCGGACGTCGAGGCCGTGCCGGGAACGACGAGCAGCAGCAGGGCGAGCAGCACCAGTCCGCTCGCGGCGGCGATCGCGGTGACCCGCAGCGGGGCGAGGCGTCGCGCGGCGAGCCCGCCCAGGAAGTCGGCCGAGCCGTAGGAGGCGGCGGCCAGCAGGCCGAGGACGGCGGCGATCACGGCGACTCCAGGAGGTGCGGGGCGGGCCAGGACGACAGCTGTCGTCTCGCGAGACGGTCGTCGCGTTAACAACGGATGACGAAGCCGCGGGAGGCCTTGTCGGACTCCCAGCTGGATCTTATGGTCGTGGGGGCCGCCCCTCGACCGGGGGGCAGGCCGTCGGGGCCGATCCGGCCCCTCCACCTCGCAGCCCACCAGGAGACACACTCGTCATGCGCCCCCGCCCCACTGCCTCACCTCAGCGCGAGAACGGGGGCGGGCGACGTCGCCGCGCCGCCCTCTCGCTCGTCGCCGTCACCACGATGGGGCTCGGCGTGCTCGTCGCGGCCCCGGCCGCCCAGGCTGCTCCTGCGACGATCGACATCGTCGGCATCAACGACTTCCACGGCCGCATCGAGGCCGACGCACCCGGCTCTCGTGCATCCATCGCCGGGGCCGCAGTCCTGTCGAGCGCCGTCAAGGCGGTCGAGGCGGAGAACGCGAACACTCTCTTCGTCTCTGCCGGCGACAACATCGGCGCCTCGACGTTCACCTCGTTCATCCAGGACGACGAGCCGACGCTCGACGCCCTGAACGCCATGGGCCTCGACGTGAGCACCCCGGGCAACCACGAGTTCGACAAGGGGCAGCTCGACTTCAACGGCCGCGTGCGGACGAACAGCGAGTTCGACTACGTCAACGCCAACATCATGAAGGCCGACGGGACCAACGCCTACCGGCCCTACGAGGTCGAGACCATCGGCGGCGTTCGGGTCGCCTTCATCGGGGCCCTGACCGAGTCGATGCCCACCCTCGTCAGCCCGGGCGGCATCGAGGGCCTCTCCTTCGCGCCGATCGTGAAGTCCGTCAACGACACGGCTCGACAGATCGTCGAGGCGGACGAGGCGGACGCCATCGTCCTGCTCCTCCACGAGGGCGCTGAGACCGGCACGGAGGCAGCCGTCTCCGGCGACAACGCCTTCGGGGCGATCGCCAGAGGTGTCTCCGGCGACGTGTCCGCCATCTTCTCCGGCCACACGCACCAGGGCTACGACTACCTCGTGCAGCCGTCCGACGGCAAGGCGCCGCGAGCCGTGGTCCAGACCGGCAGCTACGGCACCAACCTGGCCCGGGTCACCATGAGCGTCGACCCTGAAGCGGCCACCTTCCGCGACAAGGTGACCATCGCCTCGAGCGAGCTCATCCCGCTCTACGACGCCTACGACCCCGACCCCGTCGTCGAGGCGATCGTGGACGCGGCCGTGGCGGTCGCACGCGACCGCGGCCAGGAAGTCATCGGCTCCGTCGGCGATTCCTTCGACCGTGCCTACGACTCCCTCCTCGACTCGTCCGGCATCCCCGTCGCCAACCGCGCGGGGGAGTCGACCCTGGGCAACTTCGTCGCCGACGTGCAGCTCTCCGCGACGACCGCGAACGGCGCCCAGCTCGCCCTGATGAACCCCGGCGGGCTCCGTGAGGACCTGTCCTACGTCGCGCCGGACGGCGCCGTCACGTACGAGGCGGCCGCGGCCGTGCAGCCATTCGCCAACACCCTCGTCGTCGTCGACATGACCGGCGCGGAGATCCGCCAGGCACTTGAGCAGCAGTGGCCCACGGCGACCCGCAGCACCACCTTGAAGCTGGGCACCTCCGCAGGCCTCACGTACACGTACGACCCGACGGCCGACACGGGCTCGCGCATCGGGGACGTGTTCCTCGAGGGCGCCGCGATCAACGACGCGGTCGTCTACAAGGTGACCGTCAACTCGTTCCTCGCCACCGGCGGCGACGGCTTCACGGCCTTCGCGAACGGGCGTGCGCACGCGGACAGCGGCAAGGTCGACCTGCAGAGCCAGCTCGAGTACTTCGATGCCCAGACCGAGCCGTCGTCGCCCGACTTCGCGTCGCGGTCCGTCGGGGTCTCCGGCGTCGCTCCCGCACCCGCGGGCGGCTTCGAGGCAGGCGACACCGTGTCGATGAGCTTGTCGTCGCTGGTGCTCAGCCAGCTCGGGTCGGACGGGCCGGTCTCGGTCACGGCCTCGCTCGACGGCGTCGAGCTCGCGTCGGCGCCCGTCGACGTCACCGTCCTCGACGCGGCCGACGAGCAGGGCCGCGCCGCCCTGACCGTCACCGTGCCCGAGGGCATCACCGCCCCGACGGCCGGACCGGTCACGCGCTCGCTCCGGATCGCGGTCGCCGGCACCGGCACCGAGGTCGACCTGCCGATCGTGTTCGCGGCGGCAGCGGCCCCCGTGGTCGTCGACCCGACCCCGACCGACCCGACCCCGACCGACCCGGCCCCGACCGACCCGACCACGCCCGGCACCCCGGGCACCGGTGCGGGCGCAGCCCCGGGCGCCGGCAACGGCGCGGGCTCGACTCCGCGCCCCGCCGCCGCGGGCGACCTGGCCTTCACCGGCTCGGACACGGCCACGACGGGCCTCCTCGCGGCACTCGCGCTGATGTTCGCCGGGGCCGGCGTGCTCACGGCCACGCGCCTCCGTCGCCGTCGTGCTCTGCTGGTCGAGACGGCCGACTGACCGGCATCCCGCACGTCGCTCGCGGCACCCGCCGGCCCGGTCGCACCTGCACAGGTGCGACCGGGCCGGCGGCGTTAACCTCGGGGGCGTGACCACCGCCTCCGTCGAGTACCACCGGCTGTTCCGCACCCTGCCGCGCTGGCGGTGGTGGCGGCCGCTGCTCGCGGCGGTGATCGGCGCCGTCCTCTACTGGGTGTTCGCCAACGCGATCGTGCTGGGCATCTTCGCCGTCCTGCGGGCGGTCGGCGGCCAGGAGCTGACGTCCACGGTGGCGCAGGGCGTCCAGGACGACCCGCTGGACGCCTCCCGGCCGCTCGTCCTGCTGACGACGCTCGCGTCCATCGCGACGCTGCTGCCCGCCGCGCTGCTCGCGACGAGGCTCGCGGGGCTCGGCCGTCTCGGGCAGCTCTCGAGCGTCACCGGCCGCCTGCGCTGGCGCTGGATGCTCCGCACCCTGCCCGCCGCCCTCGTGCTGATGGTGCTGACCGTCGGCCTGAGCTACCTGGTGCTGCCCCCGCTGACGGGCCAGGCGATCGGCACGGGGCCGGTCACGACGCCGACCGGGACGATCGTCTGGTCGGCGCTGGTGATCCTCCTGCTCGTGCCGCTGCAGGCCTCCGCCGAGGAGTACGTCTTCCGCGGCTTCGCGATGCAGGCGCTGGGCTCGTGGATCGTCTGGCCCGCGGTCGCGATCGTGCTGCCGACGGCCCTGTTCGCGCTGTCGCACGCCTACAACCCGTGGGGGATGCTCGACGTCGCCGTCTTCGGCGTCGCGGCTGCCTGGCTCACCTGGCGCACCGGGGGGCTCGAGGCCGCGATCGTCGGCCACGTGCTCAACAACACCGTGCTGTTCCTGCTGCTCGCGCCGTTCGCGGGGACCGAGGCGAGCGACGGCAGCCCGCTCGGCCTGGCCGTGACGGTCGTCTGCACGCCGGTCTGGATGTGGCTCGTGACCCGGGCCTTCCGCAGGTCGGGCGAGCGTCGTTCCTCCCCGGGGCTGCCCGATCCCGGCACCGTGCACGAGGAGGCGCGGGTCGGCTGAGCCTGTCGGCCCGGCCTCCTAGACTCGTCGCGTGACCGACCCCGCCGCACCCACCGCCCCCGCCGAGCCCTCCTCGTCGGGCCCCTCTGCGCCCCTCGAGGTGCTGCAGCGCGTGTTCGGCTACGACGCCTTCCGCGGCGACCAGGCGGCGATCATCGACCAGGTCGTCGGCGGCGGCGACGCCCTCGTGCTGATGCCCACCGGCGGCGGCAAGTCGCTCTGCTACCAGGTGCCCGCGATCGTCCGGCCGGGCACCGGCGTCGTCGTCTCGCCGCTGATCGCGCTGATGCAAGACCAGGTCGACGCCCTCGAGGCCGTCGGAGTGCGGGCGTCGTTCCTCAACTCGACGCAAGATCCCGACCAGCGCCGCGCCGTCGAGCAGGCCTTCGTCTCGGGCGAGCTCGACATGCTATACCTCGCTCCCGAGCGGCTCAAGCTCGACTCGACCAAGTCGCTGCTCGACCGCGGCAGGGTCTCGCTCTTCGCGATCGACGAGGCACACTGCGTGGCGCAGTGGGGTCACGACTTCCGCCCCGACTACCTCGAGCTGTCGGTGCTGCACGAGCGCTGGCCCGACGTGCCGCGCATCGCCCTGACCGCGACCGCTACCGAGACGACGCACCGCGAGATCTCGCGCCGACTCGAGCTCGACGACGCGGCGCACTTCGTCGCCGACTTCGACCGCCCCAACATCCAGTACCGCATCGAGGCGAAAGACGGCCCGCAGCAGCAGCTGCTGCGCTTCATCCGTGCCGAGCACGAGGGCGACGCGGGCATCGTCTACTGCCTGTCGCGCAAGTCGGTCGAGGGCACGGCAGAGTTCCTCGTGAAGCAGGGCATCGCCGCCCTGCCGTACCACGCGGGTCTCGACGCCGGCACGAGAGCGCGCAACCAGTCGCGGTTCCTCCGCGAGGACGGCATCGTGATGGTCGCCACCATCGCCTTCGGCATGGGCATCGACAAGCCCGACGTGCGGTTCGTCGCGCACCTCGACCTGCCGAAGTCGGTCGAGGGCTACTACCAGGAGACGGGCCGGGCGGGGCGCGACGGCCTGCCGTCGACCGCGTGGCTCGCCTACGGCCTGCAGGACGTGATGCAGCAGCGCCGCATGATCGACCAGTCCGAGGGCGACGCCGAGCACCGGCGCAAGCTCGGCGCGCACCTCGACGCGATGCTCGCCCTCTGCGAGACCGTCGAGTGCCGCCGGGTGCAGCTGCTCGGCTACTTCGGCCAGGCCAGCGCGCCGTGCCACAACTGCGACACCTGCCTGAACCCGCCGCAGTCCCTCGACGGCACCGTTCCCGCACAGAAGCTGCTGTCGACGATCGTCCGGCTCAAGCGCGAGCGGAACCAGCAGTTCGGCGCCGGGCAGGTCATCGACATCCTGCTCGGGCGGACCACCCCGCGCATCACCCAGAACCGCCACGAGCAGCTCTCCACGTTCGGCATCGGCACCGAGCTCAGCGAGATCGAGTGGCGCGGGGTGGTCCGGCAGCTGCTGGCCCAGTCGGTGCTGGCGGTCTCGCCCGACGGCTACGGCACCCTGCTCATCACCGACGCTGCCGCCGAGGTTCTGTCGGGGGCGAAGCAGGTCCGGCTCCGGAAGGAGCCGGAGAGGGCCCCGCGC
This sequence comes from Frigoribacterium sp. ACAM 257, assembly GCF_007954365.1. Classification (GTDB taxonomy): domain Bacteria; phylum Actinomycetota; class Actinomycetes; order Actinomycetales; family Microbacteriaceae; genus Frigoribacterium. The sequence goes on along the minus strand of NZ_VOLO01000007.1, from coordinate 31,981 downwards.
GTCCGCGGCGCCCGAGGGTCGTCGGGCGGCGGCGGCTCGGGCTCGGGCTCCTCGCGCGGATCGCGTGGCGGCTCGGGGGCGGCCGACCTCGACGCGGCCGACGTGCCGCTGTTCGAGACGCTGCGCCAGTGGCGTGCGGGCATCGCGAAGGCGCAGGGCGTGCCGGCCTACGTCGTCTTCGGCGACGTGACGCTGCGCGGCATCGCGTCGACTCGCCCGGGCTCGAGGGGCGAGCTCGCCGGCATCAGCGGCGTCGGACAGAAGAAGCTCGACACCTACGGCCAGCAGGTGCTCGACGTCGTCTCGGGGGTCGCCCCCGAGGAGGCGGCGGCCCGGGCGGCCGGGGCGGACTCCGACCCCGACGGGGCCGGCTCCGGGGCGTCCGGTTCGGGCTCGGGCTCGGGTTCGGCGCCGTCGTTCGGTGCGGCCGGCCCGACCAGCCGCCCCGCTGCCGCTGCCGCTGCCGCTGCCGCTGCAGCTGCAGCGCGGGGGGCCCGCCGCCCGGCGCCGGCCGCGAGCGCGGCGGCGACGCCGGCGGCAGCCGACTCCGAGCCTTTCCCGTTCGACGACGAGCCGCCCTGGGACCCTTACGACGAGTCCGTCCCGCCCGACGACAGCTACTGACGCGGGCTGCGGCGCTGCCGCGCTGCCGGCGCTGGCCGCGCCCGCTCGGCCCGGCCGCCGCCTCCTCGACCGGCTCCGGCCGAGTCCCCACGTGGCAGCGACAAAGCGACGCGATGGATCGCGTCGCTTTGTCGCTCCCGCGGCGTTTCAGTCGTCCCTGCTCGCAACGACTCCGACGAGCGGGCCTGACTGACACTGAAGGGGCACAGTGACGCGGGGCCCCGCGTCACCTCGGCCCTTTCGAGGGGACACCCGCCTCTGACGGGGACCGGGCGCTGCCGGAGGTCAGCGGCGCGGGGTGGCCTGGTCGGCAGAGGCAGAGGCAGAGGCAGAGGCAGAGACAACTCCCGACGCGGGTGTGCTCACGGGCGCGGCCGCAGGCACGGCCCCGACGACGGCGACGGGCGCCGTCGGCGTCCGTCGCTCGGAGACCGGCCCCGCCGACCCGAGCCGCAGCTCCGTCGTCCGCTGCGCGAGCATCACGAGCGCAACGGTGAGCGCGACCATCGCGCCGAACCCGCCGAAGAAGGGGCCGCCGCCCAGTCGGGTCACGTACGCGGCCGAGAGCAGCACGGCGCTCGCGACGGGCGTCGTCAGGTAGGCCGCGCGCACCGGGGCCAACGGCACCCCGCCTCCTCGGGTCCCCTGCACGCGGAGCGCGACGAGCGTCGCGGCGACTGCGGTGAACAGCGCCCCGGCCGTCGCGTAGAGCATCGTCGCCGCGAGCGGGGCCACGGTGCCGGCGTGCCCAGCGTGGACAGCGCCGAGGACCGACAGCACGGCGAAGCCCACGTGCCAGACGGGCGCGACCAGCCAGGCGGCCCGGCGCGCTCGTCCTGCGGGCAGCGGCAGCACGCCGTCGAGCGGTCCGTCGACGAGGTCGCCCTGCGGTCGTCGTTCGTCGTCGAGTGCCAGCCCCCGCTGCGCCCCTGTGCCTCGTCCAGTGCCCACGCGGCGAGCCTAGGGACGGGCTCGGACGAGGCGCAATCCTCCCTCAGGAGGACACCCGTTGTCCCCGAACCGGGCGACTGCGGGCGACTGCGGGCGAGTCGGACGGTGTCGCCCGCCACCCGCCCGAGACCAGGAGGCGACCAGAAGGGTGAGTGGAAATCGCTTCTCGAGCGGCCCCGCATGCCCCGCTCGGCATGCGCCCTGCGCCACAGTGGTGCTGTGCTCACCATCCTCAGCCGCGTCGTGCTCGTGCCCCTCGTCCGGCTCCTCTGGCGCCCGAAGGTCGTCGGTCGGCGGAACGTGCCCCGGCGCGGAGCCGTGATCCTCGCGAGCAACCACCTCTCGTTCATGGACAGCGTCGTGATCACGCTCATGGCCCCGCGCGAGGTCTCGTTCCTCGCCAAGAACGCCTACTTCACGGGCACGGGCCTGAAGGGACGCCTCAGTCGTTCGTTCTTCTCGGGCATCGGCGCGATCGGCGTCGAGCGCGGTGCCGGCGCGGCCGCCCAGCAGGCCCTCGACCTCGGCCTCGACCGACTCGCCGGAGGGCACGCCTTCGCCATCTACCCCGAGGGCACCCGCTCGCTCGACGGCCGTCTCTACAGGGGCCGGACCGGGGTCGCCTGGCTCGCGCTCACGAGCGGCGCGCCGGTCGTGCCCGTCGCGCTGACCGGCACCCAGGAGCTGCAGCCGGTGGGCACGACGGTCCCGCGCCTCCGCCGGTTCACGGTAGAGTTCGGCGAGCCGATCGATCTCTCGCACCACGGCGACGCGAAGTCGGGCCGCGCACGGCGACACGCGACCGACGAGGTGATGGCGGCGATCCAGCGGCTCAGCGGCCAGGAGGAGGCGGGCGCGTACAACGAGCCGCCGGCGCCGTCGGTCGTCGAGCGGGTCCGCCGCGCGATCCGGCGCGATCCTCTCGGGTCGGGCGAGGTCGACTGACTCGGCCTGCGCCTCCTGCGGTCCCTGGAAGGGCCCCGAGGAGGCGCGGCGTCCGTCCCGGGTCCGGTGTCGGCGGCCGGGCGTACGGTCGACCCCGGCGGAGAGCGGGTCCGCCGAGGACGCCGACGAGAACGACGACGACACGGCCGGCGAGGTGCTCGGCCCGGACAGAGGAGCAGGCATGAGGGTCGCGGTGCTGGGCACGGGGATCATGGGGCAGGGCGTCGTCAGGACGCTGCTGCGCGAGGGGCACGACGTCACGGTGTGGAACCGCACGCGCGACAAGGCCGAGCCGCTCGCGGGCGACGGGGCGACCGTCGTCGGAACGGCGCGTGAGGCCGTCGACCGTGCCGAGGTGGTGGTCGCGGCGCTGTTCGACGGCGAGGCCGTCCTGAGCGTGCTGCGCGAGGCGACCGACCCCGGCACCTCGACCGGCGCCGGCACCTCGACCGACCCTGGCACCTCGACCGACCCGGGCACCCCGACCGACCCTGGCCCCGTCTGGGTCCAGGCGAGCACGATCGGCGCGGCCGACACCGCGCGGGTCGTCGACCTCGCCGCCGAGCGAGGCGTGCCGCTCGTCGAGGCGATGATGCTCGGCACGAAGAAGCCCGCCGAGACAGGCAACCTGGTCATGCTCGCGGCCGGCGACGCGGACCTCCTCGTCCGTGTGCGGCCCGTGCTCGACGCGATGGGCGCGAAGACCGTCGTCGCCGGCGACGACGTGGGCCAGGGCACGGCGCTGAAGCTCGCCACCAACGCGTGGATCGCGTCGATCACCGCGGCGACCGCCCAGTCGATCGCGCTGACCCGCTCGCTCGGGCTCGACCCGCAGCTGTTCCTCGACGCGATCGAGGGCGGCCAGGCCGACACTCCCTACGCGCACGTCAAGGGCGCGAGCATGATCGCCGGCGACTACCCGCCGCAGTTCGCGCTCGACGGCCTCCGCAAAGACGTCGCGCTCATGCGCGAGGCCGCCGCCGAGTCCGACACCGGCTTCGACACCTCCTTGTTGGAGGCGCTGGCCGGCCTCTACGGCACCGCCTCCGACCGCGGGCACGGCGGCGACGACATCGCCGCGGTGCGCACGGCCTTCACCGACTGACCGCCGGCCGAGACGGCGTCCCCGGGCCGCGTTCCTGAGAACCTCCCCCGCCCTGCCCGTCGTGCGGAATGACCTCGCCGGTCCCTGAGTTGGCACGCAGGTGCGCGACGACGGGCACGACCCCCGACGCGCCGCGAGGCGGCGCGGCCACCTCCTCCCCTCCACCGGAAAGGACCCCTTCGTGGATCTCTTCTCCTCCGCCGTCCTCGGCGACCTCGTCCTCTCGAACCGCGTCACCATGGCGCCGCTGACCCGCACCCGCGCAGACGCGGGCGACGTGCCCGGCGACGTCGTCGTCGAGCACTACGGCCAGCGCGCGACCCTCGGCATGATCGTCACGGAGGGCACCTACCCGACGCAGGAGGGCAAGGGCTACACCGGTCAGCCCGGCATCGTCACCGACGAGCAGGTCGCCGGCTGGAAGCGCGTGGCCGACGAGGTGCACGCGAAGGGCGGCACCATCGTCATGCAGGTCATGCACGCCGGTCGTGTCTCGCACCCCGACGTCACCGGCACCGACCGCATCGTCGCCCCGAGCGCCGTCGCCATCGACGGACAGGTGCACGTCCCCTCCGGCAAGGCCGACTTCCCCGTGCCGCACGCCCTCAGCACCGAGGAGGTGCGCCAGACCGTGCAGGACTTCGTCACCGCCTCGAAGCGCGCCGTCCTCGAGGCCGGCCTCGACGGCGTCGAGCTGCACAGCGCCAACGGGTACCTGCTGCACGAGTTCCTGTCGCCCGTGTCGAACGTCCGCACCGACGAGTACGGCGGCAGCCCCGCCGCGCGCGCCCGCCTCGGCATCGAGGTCGCCGAGGCCGTGTCCGCCGCGATCGGCGCGGGCCGCGTCGGCATCCGCATCTCGCCGATGCACAACATCCAGGACGTCGTCGAGACCGACCTCGACGACGTGACCGCGACCTACGACGCGCTGATGGACGGCCTCGCCCCCCTCGGCCTCGCCTACATGAGCGTCCTGCACTCCGACCCGCGTGGCGAGCTCGTCCAGCGCCTCCGCCGCCGCTTCGGCCAGGCGGTCGTGCTCAACAGCGGCTTCGGCACGGTCACCGACCTGGCCGAGGCGAAGGACCTGGTCGAGAACGGCCACGCCGACGCCGTCGCCGTCGGCCGCATGGCCATCGCGAACCCGGACCTCGTCGCCCGCTGGGAGCGCGAGACCGAGCTCAACGAGCCGAACCCCGCCACCTTCTACGCCGACGGGGCGACCGGCTACACCGACTACCCGACGCTCGAGTCCGTCTCGCGCTGACCTCGGGGCGCCCTCCGCGCCTCCGCCGTTCGTTCGGCTGCTCCTCTCGCCGATGACGAGCGGGCGTCCGGGCCCTCGCACCACCGGCCACGCCACGGCGTGCGGCCTGCACCTGCAGGGCGCACGCCGTCGTGCGTCCGCCCCCGATCGAGGCCTGTGCGACGTCGGCGGCGCGGGATACGATCGCCCCGGCGGACGCACCGGACGCCGTCCAGGAGCCGTCGCACCCGGCTCTGCCCGACAGGAGCAGCCCGTGTCGACGTCGATCCCTCCCTCGCCTGCCGAGCTCGAGCGCCTCGCGGGCCTCATCCGCCACGAGCTGACCGGGTCGGAGGTCGTCGTCGTCCCGTCCGCGTACTCCGCCGACCCGCGGGGGGCGGTCCGGGTGCGTCTCGGGCACCGGGCGTTCCTCGACCTCGCCGACGACGGGGCTGCCTGGTTCGTCGCCGGCCTCTGGTCCGACCAGGGCGGCGAGACCCCTCCGGGCGAGCGCCGTCGCGAACTCCTGGCCGTGCCGCTGCGGGCCGACGCGCCCGTCGTCGCGACCGCGGTCGTCGCCTCCGTCTGGCGCTGGGTCGAGGCGATCGGCCCGCGGGAGGCGGACGCTCCGTTCACGCGCTCGTCACGTTCCGCTCCTCCCGCGATCCCCGGCCCGGCGGTCTTCGGGGCGCCGGCTCCCGCGCCGTACGCGACGGCCGCGCCCGCCACGGGCCCCTTCGCCTCAGCCGCGCCCGCGACCACCTGGTCGGCTCCGGCCGCCCGACCTCGGCGGCCCCGCAAGGGCCTGCTGATCGGCGGCCTCGTGGCTGCCGGCCTGCTCGTGCTCACGGGCGGCACGGTCGCCGCCGTCGCCGTCGCGCACACCGCGGCCGAGCTCGCGTCCGCGTCGTCCCCGGGCGGCGGGTCCGTCGAGGCGGGCGGCGATCCCGGCGACGCAGGCGGCGACCCCGACGACACGGGCAGCGACCCCGGCGCGACCGGGGGCGTCCCCGACATCTCCGCGTTCGACCTCGCGGTCGGCGACTGCTTCGCCCTGGGGGAGGGCGACGCGACCGGGTCCGGCGAGATCGACGGTGTCGAGCTCCAGTCGTGCAACGACCAGCACGACAACGAGGCGTACCTCGTCTTCGACGCGACGCAGGCGAGCTGGCCGGGAGAGCGGGCCCTGTGGGACCTCGCCGACGAGGGCTGCTCCACCGGGTTCGAGGCGTTCGTCGGCATCCCGTGGGACGAATCGGTGGCCGACTACGCGTACCTGACGCCGACCGAGCAGAGCTGGTCCGAAGGCGACCATGACGTGCTCTGCTACGCGTGGATCGAGGGCGACACGTCGCCCGGCACCCTCGAGGGCTACGGGTACTGAAGACCGTCATCGGGCCGAGGGCCTCGCGTTCCGAGCTGCCGCCTAGGATCATCAGGACGCCCGCCCCCGATCGTCGCCGCCCCGCCCCGTGACCCCAGGAGCCCCCGTGCAGCTCGTCGACCGCCTCTTCCGCACCGACGAGTGGCGGACCGTGCCGAACGCGATCACGGCCCTCCGCCTCCTGCTGCTGCCGGTCTTCGTCGTCCTCATCGTCGGCGAGCGCTACTGGTCGTCGATGGTCGTCATCGCGATCGTGTTCCTCACCGACTTCGTCGACGGCTTCGTCGCACGCCGCACGAACACCACCTCCGAGCTGGGTGCCTGGCTCGACCCGGTGGCCGACCGGCTCACGGTCATCGTCGTGGTGCTGGCCTTCTGGCTGGGCGGGCTGCTCCCCGGGGTCGTCTTCCTCCTGATCTTGCTTCCCGACATCGTCCTGAGCCTCGTCGCCCTGATCGTCTTCGGCGGTGCATCGTTCCCCGTGACGTGGGTGGGCAAGATACGGACTGCCCTGATCTTCGTCGGGCTGCTCATGCTCCTCGTCGGGCGGGCCGTCATCGCCCAGTGGCGTGATGCCGACGACCAGCTCGACGTGCTCGGCCAACTGCTCGTCGTCGTCAGCAGCTTCGTGCTGCTGCTCGGGCTCGTCGGGCACTACGTCGCTGCGGTGCTCTACGGCCGCGACCTCGCCCGTCGCTGGCGAGCGCGCAGGGGCGGCGCCGCCGCCTGACCCGTCGCGCCGACCCGCTCGCCGGCGCCCGCCCGCCCGGAAGCCACCCGAGAGCGACAAGACGACGCGATCTTCCGCGTCGTCTTGTCGCTTTCGCGGAGGGACTGCGTGATCGCGCGCCTCTCGCGGGCGCCGCCCGCGGGAGCGCCTCAGGTCGCGTTCCAGAGTCCGCGGTAGAAGGCGGTCCGCACGGGGTCGGGGTCGATCTCGTAGGCGTCGAGCCAGACGGCCTCCCAGCCGGGGCCGTAGTTCCACTCGAGGCTCATGGTCGCGACGGCGATGTCGGCCCAGCGGTCGGCGACCCCGAGCGCGTCGAGGTCGACGTGCCCCGACCACGTCCCGTCGTCGAGCAGCAGCGTGTTCGGCACGCACGCGTCCCCGTGGCACACCACGAGCCGGTCGACCTCCGGGGCCGGCCCGAGCGAGTCGGGCTGCGAGTCGCGCTGCGAGCCGGGCTGCGACGCAGGAGGCGCGGTGCGCGCCCGCGCACTCGTCGCGATCCGGTCGTCGACCGACCAGCTGAACGGGCAGTCGTCCACCGGCAAGGTGTCGTGCAGCACGCGGAGCCCGTGCCCCGCCGCCCGCACGGCCCGCTCCGGGTCGCGCACCCAGCGCAGGTCGACGGCGCTCCGGCCCGGCAGGCCCGCCGTGACGAGGTGGTCGCCCTCGTCGTCGCTGCCGATCTCGAGCACCCGAGGCACCGTCGCGAAGTCCACGGCCCAGCGCAGGCGCATCTCCTCGGCGTGCAGGTCGAGCCCGCTGCCGTGCGGCGCCCACTTGGCGAACCGCCGGTCGGGACCGTCCCCGAGGCGGTACGTCACGCCTCCGGCCTCGTTCAGCCAGACCGGCGTGACGGTGTCGCCGTCGGCCGCGGCGAGCACGGGGGCCGGCACCACGAGGAGGCGGTCGTCGCCGCCCGAGGACGCGTCGGGGATCATCCGCCCACGCTACGGCAGCGCCCGCACAGCCCGCGGCGGCCCCCACCGCCCACAGCCGCGGGCGCCCACGCGGCCGCACCCGCCGAACCCGCGCGCACCCCTCGGCGCGCACGAGGGTGCGCGCGGGTTCGGCGGGTCCGGACGCGCGGCCCGCTCCGCCGGGCCGGGCCGCCGCCGCCCGCACACGACGAGGCCCGCCCCGCTCAGCGGGACGGGCCTCGTCGACGTACGTGCGCTCAGGTCAGCGCGAGGCCTTCTTGGCCTTCTTGATCGCGGCCTTGCGGGCGGTCGCGACGTTCTTCTTGGCGCTCTTGCGCGCCTTCTTCACCTGGGGGTCGTTCCAGAACGAGCCGACGTAGCCCGAGATCTGCTTGTAGCGACCGTGCCCGGCCTTCGCGCCGAAGGTGTAGGCGATGAACGCGATGATGGCGATGAGCAAGAAACGGAAACTCATGGGTCCTCCCAGGGAACGTTGACGTGTTCCTCGACGCTAGTCCCCACGCCTGTGCGGCGTCTCGCCCGCACGGATGAGACCGCCGAGAGCGCAGTCAGCGGCCAGCGGCCAGCAGTCGGCGGCCAGCCGCACCCGGCGCGACCCTCGTCGCCGCCTGCAACCGCCCGGAAACACCCTCGCAACACCTCGTCAGTAGCGTCGAGCCATGGCAGACCTCTTCGACCGCTACGCCGCCGGCACCGCGGCCCGGGGCGTCTCCGAGGGCCGGCCTGTCCGCCCCGGCCAGCCTGCAGGACCAGGCCGGCCCGCGCCTCCCTGGGACGAGATGTTCGCCTCCGACCGAGAGGTCCGCAGGGCCTACCAGGAGATCCACGCGACCCTCGAGGGCATGACGCAGGACGACCTGCGCGGCCGCACCGCCGCCCTCGCCGACTCCTACCTCGCGCAGGGCGTCACGTTCGACTTCGCCGGAGAGGAGCGGCCGTTCCCCCTCGACGCCGTGCCCCGCGTGATCGAGCACGACGAGTGGCAGGACGTCGAGAAGGGCGTGAAGCAGCGCGTCAAGGCGCTCGAGGCGTTCCTCGCCGACGTCTACGGCCCGCAGCGGGCCGTCGCCGACGGGGTGATCCCCGCGGGGCTGATCACGAGCTCGAGCCACTTCCACCGTCAGGCCGCAGGCATCGACCCGGCGAACGGCGTGCGCATCCAGGTCAGCGGCATCGACCTGATCCGCGACGAGGCGGGCGCCTGGTGCGTCCTCGAGGACAACGTCCGCGTGCCCAGCGGGGTCAGCTACGTGATCTCGAACCGGCGGGTGATGGCACAGACGCTGCCCGAGCTCTTCGTCTCGATGAAGGTGCGCCCCGTGGGCGACTATCCCGCGCGCCTCCTCGCGGCCCTGAAGAAGAGCGCGCCGTCGGGGGTCGACGAGCCGACGGTGGTCGTGCTGACCCCCGGGGTCTTCAACTCGGCGTACTACGAGCACACGCTGCTGGCCCGGCTGATGGGCGTCGAGCTCGTCGAGGGCCGCGACCTCTACTGCTCGGGCGGCCGCGTGTTCATGCGCACCACGGGCGGTCCCGAGCGCGTCGACGTGATCTACCGCCGGGTCGACGACGAGTTCCTCGACCCGCTGCAGTTCCGTGCCGACTCGGTGCTCGGCTCGCCGGGCCTGTTGATGGCGGCGCGCCTCGGCACCGTCACCATCGCGAACGCGGTCGGCAACGGCGTCGCCGACGACAAGCTCGTCTACACGTACCTGCCCGAGCTGATCCGGTACTACCTGGGCGAGGAGGCGCTGCTGCCGAACGTGCGGACCTGGCGCCTCGAGGACCCCGGCGCGCTCGAGGAGGTGCTCGACCGCCTCGACGAGCTCGTGGTCAAGCCCGTCGACGGCTCCGGCGGCAAGGGCCTCGTCGTGGGGCCTGCCGCCAGCCGACGCGAGCTCGACGAGCTGCGGACCCGCCTGCAGGCGGACCCGCGCGGCTGGATCGCCCAGCCCGTCGTGCAGCTGAGCACCATCCCGACCCTCGTCGACGACGGCCTGCAGCCCCGTCACGCCGACCTGCGGCCCTTCGCCGTGCACGACGGCGACGACGTCTGGGTGCTGCCCGGCGGGCTGACGCGGGTGGCCCTGCCCGAGGGCCAGCTGGTCGTGAACAGCAGCCAGGGAGGCGGGTCGAAGGACACCTGGGTCGTCGGCGGCGACGTGGCGGCCTGGGCAGGGCACGACGTGAGCGCCCTCATCGCGGAGCAGACGACGCCGACGCAGTCGATACCGGTGATCACGCCGGAGGCGGCGGCCGCGGCGGCAGCGGCGGCCGCGGACCACACTCCCGACCACGCCCCGCAGGACGACCCCCGCAACGACCAGCAGGCGCAGCAGCAGCAACAGCAGCAACAGCAGCAGGCGAGACCCGCCACCACGACCGAAGGACGACCATGCTGAGCCGCATCGCCGAGAGCCTCTTCTGGATCGGCCGGTACATCGAGCGGTCCGACGGGACGGCGCGCATCCTCGACGTGCACCTCCAGCTGCTGCTCGAGGACCCGTGGATCGACGAGGACACCGCCTGCCGCAGCCTGCTCTCGGTCATGGGCAGCGAGGCGGCCTCCGACGTGGCGCTCACGCGGGGCGACGTGCTCGCGCGGCTGGCCGTCGACCGGCACGACCCGGCCTCCATCGCGTACTCGCTCGGCGCCGCGCGCGAGAACGCCCGGCGGGCCCGCGAGATCGTCTCGACCGAGCTCTGGGAGTGCCTGAACACGACCCGCGCCCGCATGCCGCGCAAGGTCGCGGGCGACAAGGTGCACGAGTTCTTCGCCTGGGTGCGCGAGAGGAGCGCACTCGCCGTCGGCATCATCGAGAGCGCGACGAGCCGCGACGAGGTCTGGCAGTTCTTCACCCTCGGCCGCTCGATCGAGCGCGCGGACATGACGGCGCGGCTGCTCGCGACGCGCACGCTGACCGAGGCGTCGGGGCCGTCGTGGACGACGATCCTCCGCTCGTGCGGCGCCTACGAGGCCTACCTGCGCACCTACCGGGGCGTGCCGAGCGCCCGCAACGCGGCGGAGTTCCTGCTGCTCGACCGGTTGTTCCCGCGCAGCGTGATGTTCGCGGTCAGCCGTGCCGAGGCGTGCCTCCGCGAGGTCGAGCCGTCGAACGGGCGCGTCATCGCGACCGACGGGGGCGTGCGCATCCTCGGGCAGATGCGCAGCGAGCTCGAGTTCCGGCCGATCGGCGACATCCTCGACGACCTGCCCGCCCAGATGGACGCGGTCCAGGCGGCGACGAGTGCCGCCTCCGAGGCCATCCGGCAGCGGTACTTCCCGACCAGCGCGGCGCCGACCTGGGTCGGTGAGCGGTCGTGAGCCGGCTGCGGATCCGTCACCACACCGGCTTCTCCTACGCCGGGGAGGCCGTCGCGAGCTACAACGAGGCGCGCATGCTGCCGGCGCACGCCGAGGGGCAGTTCGTGCTGTCGTCCCACCTCCGCATCGACCCGGCGGCGGGCACGCACGAGTACGTCGACTACTGGGGCACCCGGGTGTCGGCGTTCGAGGTGCTGCTGCCGCACCGGCAGCTCTCGCTCACGGCGACCTCGACCGTCGAGCTGAGGCCGGTGCTGCACCCCGAGACGACGACCGGCTGGGACGACCTCGCCCGCGTCGCCGGCGCCACCGCCCAGTTCGTCGAGCACCTCGAGCAGACGCCGCTGACCGCGCCGCCGGCCGACCTCGTCGACCTGGCGCTCGAGGCCCGCGGGGCGTCGACGTCGCCCTGCTCGACCGCGATGGAGATCTGCCAGCGCGTAGGAGGCGCGGTGCAGTACCTGCCCGGCGTCACGAACGTGAAGACGACGGCCGCCGAGAGCTGGGCCGCCCGGGCCGGGGTCTGCCAGGACATCGCGCACGTGACCGTGGGGGCGCTCCGCGCGGCGGGGATCCCGGCGCGGTACGTCAGCGGGTATCTGCACCCCCGGCCGTCGGCCGAGCTGCGCGAGACCGTCACGGGAGAGTCGCACGCCTGGATCGAGTGGTTCTGCGGTGCCTGGCACGGCTACGACCCCACCAACCTGATCGACATCGGCGAGCGTCACGTGGTCGTCGGCCACGGCCGCGACTACCGCGACGTGCCGCCGTTGCGCGGGGTCTACGCGGGGTCGGGCGCGTCGTCGCTGTTCGTGACCGTGGAGATCACGCGCGAGGCGTAGCCGGCTCAGCAGCGGGCGAACGAGTACGCGGGGTCGTCGGGGGTGACGAGGTCACGGTCGCGCACCACCGTGCTGCGCGGGGTCGACTCCCGCGAGCAGAGCCCCTCGACCGTGTCGCGGAGGTCGTCCGTGTACTCGACCGCGAGCACGCGCTCCCCGTAGACGGACGTGAAGGCGTCGCACTCGGCGTAGCGGTCGCACTCCTCGACGACGGCGAAGTCGAAGCCGATCTCGTCACGGCCGCGCCCCTCCAGCTCGGCGGTGTTCTTCTGGCCGGCGAGCAGCCCGGCGTCGTGGGCCTCACCGACGAGCAACGTCGCGAAGGCGACCGCGTCGTCGAGGTCGAAGGCGCCGTCCGACCGGGTGTACGAGTCGAGGTTGTCGAACTCGACGGCGTCGAAGCCGTCGTCCGCGCAGCCCTGGACGGTCGAGCGCATCCGCTCGGCCACCGCCTCCCTCGTGGTCGCGTCGGCCAGGTCGAAGAGGTGCTCGTCGGGCCAGCCGGGGTCGACCAGCAGCTCACCGGAGGAGCGGTGCAGCAACCACTCGTCGGGCCACTCCACGCCCGGCTGGGTCTGGAACCCGTTCACGTAGCAGACGTTCCACACCCCGGAGGCAGGCTGCTCGGTGCTGTCGCGCACGACGATCCCGGTGCCGCTCGGCGGGTCGTACGCGCCGCCCAGCTGGTAGTCGAGGGCCGCGCCGACGGGGAAGCCGTCGGCGTCGGGGGTGGCCGGGGGCATCGTCTCGACGAGGAGGGGAGCACTGGCGCCGGACTCGCTCGGCGTGCAGCCCGTCAGAGCGAGGGCGACGACGACGATCCCCGCGGCGGCGGCGGCGGTGCCGACCGCCCTGGCCGCGGCTGTCCTGGGTCTGCGCATGCAGCGAGCATAGGTCCCCGGACAGCTGCGGCCGCAGCGGCGGCCGCAGCCGCGGGCACGGCCGCTCCCGGTCCCTAGAACGTCCGCATCGGGATCTCCGCCGGCGCCTCCAGCAGGCGCTTCACCTCGTCGTCGAGCTTGACGAGCGTGATCGACGCGCCGGCCATGTCGAGCGACGTGCAGTACTCGCCGACGTAGCTGCGGACCGGGGTGATGCCCTGGGCGACGAGCTTCTCGTGGGCGATGCCGTAGAGCAGGTACAGCTCGCTGATCGGCGTGCCGCCGAGGCCGTTGACCATCAGCGCGACCTCGTCGCCGTCCGAGAACGGCAGGTCGGACACGATCGGCTCGAGCAGCAGGTCGACGATCTCGTCCGCGGGCACGATCTTCTGTCGGGCCCGGCCCGGCTCGCCGTGGATGCCGACGCCGACCTCGATCTCGTCGTCGCCGAGCTCGAACAGCGGCGAGCCCTTCGAGGGGGGAGTGCAGGCGGTCAGGGCCACGCCCATCGTCCGCGTGACCGAGTTGACCTTCTCGCCGACGCGGACGACCTCGTCGAGGTCGGCGCCCTCCTCGGCCGCCGCTCCGACCGCCTTGATCACGAAGAAGTTGCCGGCCACTCCTCGACGGCCGATCGTGTAGGTCGAGTCCTTGACGGCGACGTCGTCGTCGATGAACAGGGTCTTGACCTTGATGCCCTCGGCGTCGGCGAGCTCCTCCGCCATCTCGAAGGCCATCTTGTCGCCGGTGTAGTTGTTGACCAGCAGCAGCACGCCCTTCTCGCTCTGGACGCGCCGCGCCGCCTCGACCACGTAGTCGGTCGGCGGGGCCGCGAAGACGTCGCCGGGGCAGGCAGCGTCGAGCATCCCCTTGCCGACGACCATCACGTGGGCGGGCTCGTGGCCGGAGCCGGAGCCCTGCACGATCGACACCTTGTCCTGGTCCGGCGCGTCGGCACGGACGATCAGGTTGTACTTCGGGTCGTAGGTGAGCGTGTCGGGGTTCGCCAGGGCGAGGCCCTTGAGCATCTCCGGGACGAACGCCTTCGGGTCGTTGATGAACTTCTTCATTGCGGGTGCCTCACTTCGTCGTGTGTCGCCGTGGTGGGAGGGGGAGGGGAAGTCGGTCGGACGCGCCGGGTCACCACGCGTCCGCGACGCGCTCGGCGAGCACGGCGACCGCGATCGCTCCGGGGTCGGGGGACCCGATGCTCCGCTCGCCCGTGTAGGAGGCGCGGCCCCGTCGTGCCTGGAGGCTCGCGGTGGCCTCGGCGGCGGCCCGCGCGACCTCGGCGCCGTGCCGTGCCGTGCCGGCCGCGTCGGTGCCCGCGGCGACGTCGGCCTCGACGGCGTCGGTCAGGGGCACCAGCGCGTCGAGCAGGGTCTTGTCGCCGACGTCGGCGCCGCCGCGCTTCTTGATGCCCTCGATCGCGGCCCGGAGCATCGCGACCGTGTCGTCGGGCGTGGTCTCGCTCTTGCCCTTCATCGTGATCGCGGCCCGGAGGAAGGCGGTGCCCCAGATCGGGCCCGAGGTGCCGCCCATCCGGCTGCTCATCGTCGTGGCCACCTTCTGCAGGAAAGCCCCGAGGTCGTCGTGGTCGAACTGGTCGAGGTCGGCGAGGACGGTCTCGAAGCCGCGCGCCAGGGAGTAGCCGAAGTCGCCGTCGCCCGCGACCGCGTCGAGGTCGCAGAAGTACGCCTCGTTGTCGACGCAGGTCTGGGCGATCAGCCGGACGACGTCCACGAGACGGGACGAGTTAGTGTCGGCGGGGGGAGCGTCGTTGCTCATGTGTTCCTCGGTCTCCTGTGTTCGGGTTCGGTCGGGTCGGTGCGTCGGTGCGTCGGTGCGTCGGTGCGTCAGTGCGTCAGTGCGTCAGTGCGACGAGGGTGCCGAGGTCCACGAGGTCGAGGGGACCGACGCCGCGCGGGTCGGCGAGCACCCGGCTCGGGGCGTCGGGCAGGTCGCCCAGGCTGTCGACGACGAGCGCGGCCCCCGCGAAGTCCTCGTCGACGGTGAAGCTGCTCGTCGTCACGACCGTCGCGAGGTCGGCGGCGACCGCGGCACGCAGGCCGTTGGCGCTGTCCTCGACGACGACGGCGTCGTCGGCCGACACCCTCAGCTCGCGGAGCGCCAGCTCGTAGATGTCCGGGGCGGGCTTCTTGCGGGGGACGACGTCCCCGGCGAACACCGCGAACCGCGAGGCGGCCTCGGGCCCCACCACGTGCTCGAGCACGGCCCGGACGGACTCCTCGGCCGAGGTCGACGCGACCGCGAGCAGCCAGCCGGCGTCGTGCGCCTCGTCGGCGATGCGGGCTATGCCCGGGCGCCCGGGCATCTCGCCCGCCCGCACCTTCGCGGTGTACCGGCGGGTCTTCTCGGCGTGCCACTCCGCGATCGCCGCGCGCTGCGCCTCCTCGTCGTCGGGCAGCCCGGCGCGCTCGACGAACTCGGGCGTCAGCAGCGAGGCGAGGCGCTCCTTGCCGCCGCCGATGCGCAGCACCCGTGCGTAGTCGTCGGCGCTCCACCGGACGGGCAGCCCGAGGTGCTCGAACGTCTCGTTGAACGCGGGGAGGTGGCCGTCGCGTTCCGTGTCGGCGAGCACCCCGTCGCAGTCGAAGAGGAGTGCCCTCGTCATCGTGCGCTCCCGGTGCCGGCGGCCTTGCCGTCGGCCCCGAACCAGGCGACGTGCTCGGCGATGACGTCGGTCACGGCGGCGGAGACGTCGGCGATCAGTCGGGGCGGGTCCCAGCGGTCCTTCGCGCGCGCCACCTCGAGGTGGGCCAGGGACGCCTGCATGTAGGCGTGCTTGACCGCCGTCGATATGTTGATCTTCGAGACCCCCGCGTCGATGAACGACCGGAAGTCCGCCTCCGACAGGCCGGTCCCGCCGTGCAGCACGATCGGGCGGTCGGTCAGCGCCGCGAGCTCGGCCGCCCGCTGCGGCAGCAGCTGCGGGTGCGCCTTGTAGAGCCCGTGGCTCGTGCCGAGCTGCGGGGCGAGCAGGTCGCTGCCGGTGCTCTCCGCGATCTCGGCGAGCTGCTCGACGGAGTAGGCGTGCTGCGACTCGTCGCTGCCGACCCCGTCCTCGACGCCCAGGATGTTCTCGATCTCGGACTCGACGTCCACCCCGGCCGCGTGGGCCTCGGCGGTGACCTCGTGCGTCTCGCGCACGGCGTCGTCGAGGTCGCGGTCGGAGGCGTCGAAGAGCACCGAGGACCAGTCGGAGGCGATGACCTCGGTGAGGACCGCCCGGTCGGGGCAGTGGTCGAGGTGCAGGGCGACCGGCACGGTCACGTCGCGTGCCAGGGCGGCGAAGAGGTCGGTGACGAACGCGCAGCCGGCGGTGCGGACGGTCTTGGTCGAGATCTGGACGATGAGCGGGGACGCGGTGCGCTCCGCGGCGGCGAGCACGGCTCGCATGCTGATCTCGTCGAAGACGTTGACCGCGGGCACCGCGTAGCCGGCGTCCCGAGCGGTTCGGGTCATGGACAGTGTCGATGCGACCACGGATTTGTCCTCACTTCCTCGTGGGGTGGTGCCGCCTCCGGCACCTGCTCGGAATGTACATGTCCATACAGGGCTAGACAAGTAGACTCCGCAAGAATTCGCCGTGAGGGATCTGGGAAGGTGGTGCTCGTGTCCGACGTCGTCGACCGGGACTCCCTCGTCCCCCTCTACCAGCAGCTCGAAGAGATCTTCCGCGCGCGCATCGCGAGCGGCGAGTGGGCCCCGAGCCAGCGCATCCCGTCCGAGAACGAGCTCAACCGGCTGTTCGGCCTCAGCCGGATGACCGTCCGGGGGGTCCTCACCAAGCTCACCGCCGACGGGCTGCTCGTGCGCGTCCAGGGCAAGGGCACCTACGTCGCCCCCGACAAGATCACGGCCGTCTCGCCGGCCTACCAGGGCATCCGGGAGCAGCTCGAGGTGCTCGGCTACGACATCTCGACCGAGCTCGTCTCGTTGGTCTGCGAGCCCGCGCCGACGCGCGTCCGCGAGCGGCTGAGGCTGCCGCCGGGTGCCCTCGTCTTCGCGATCGTCCGGCTGCGCTCCGTCGACGGGCAGCCGCTGAGTGTCCACCGCTCGTTCGTGCCCGCCGACCTCGCCCCGACCCTCGACCGTCTCGACGTCGTGGGCGAGCAGCTCTGCGTCGTGCTCGAGTCGGCGTTCGACCTGGCCATGCACGACGTCGCCGAGTCGCTCGAGGCGGTGGCCGTCACCGCGACCGACGCCGAGCTGCTGCACCTGCAGCCGCGTGACCCCGTCCTGCAGCTGACCGACGTCATCTCGGACGCCGCAGGCGGTGCCTTCGAGTACTCGACGATCGTGTTCCGGGGCGACCGGATGCGGCTCTCCTTCGACTACAGCAAGCGCTGAGCCGCGGCCCCGCGGGGTGCTGCACCGTGCCCGTCGCCGGGGCGCCCGGGCCGTCTGGGTGCTCAGGGGGCTCGGCCGGGCTCTAGTCGTCGTGCTGCGGACGGTCCGCGTCCCGGGCTGCCGCGGGTGACGACGTGGCGAGCGCGACGCCCGCGCCGACGGCGGTCCGCTCGGACTCGTCATCGAGTGGTCCGGCAGCCGAGGTCGCGGTCGCAGCCGTCGACCTCGCCGCGCCGGCGGCACGCGCGACGGCCACGGACCGCGTGACCGCGTCCGTGAGGGAGCTCGTCGCGGAACGTCGCGCCGCAGCCGCTCGGCGGGTCGCCGAGGTCGCCGCCCGCCCTGCCCTGGCTGCGTGCCGGCGGGTCGTCGTCCAGGCCGCCGCGAGAGCAGCCGGCTCCGAGGTCGACGTGCGAACCGCCTCCTCGGGGGTGGGCACGGGCGCGACTGGGGCTGGGGTCGGGGCCGACTCCGAGCTCGACGTCGGCAGTCGCCCGAGCAGGCGGTCGGCCAGGGCGACGAGCAGCACGACGACGCCCCCGACGACGAGCGCCGACGCCAGCAGGAGGAACGCGACCGCGACGTAGTCGTAGGGGCCGTCGACGGCGCGGGCGTCCGCTGCCAGGCCGAGCGCGCCTCCGGCGACGACGGCGGCGAGAGCCGCTGCCGCGCACCGCGCTGTCCTGCCCATGTCGGGACCCTCCACGACGGGACGCCGCGGGGCCGGATCAGACCCGAGGACTCGTCATGGGCGGACTGTACGCCGGGCGGCCCGCAGGCGGTAGCCCCCTGCGCTCAGCGGACACGGCTCAGCCCTCGGGCCCCCGGCACCCCTCGAACCCGCGCGCACCCTCGCGCGCGCCGAGGGGTGTGCGCGGGTTCGAGGGGTGCGGCCGCCCCGCTGACGCCGCCGCCGCAGCCGCGGGCTCAGCTCAAGACGTGCGCGCGGCGACCTCGTCCGCGGCGAGCACGGCGGCCGCTTCGTCGCGTCGGTCGCGGGCGGGCCTGCCCCCGTCGCCGTCGTGCTCGACGGTGAAGTGCGGCACGAGCCGCGGCGCGATCCGCCGCACGACCCCGGCGTCCGCGGCCGCGGCGACCGGTGCCACCCGGCGCACCCGCAGGTGCTGTCGGCGCACGAGCCAGACGACCGCGATCCCGGCGGCGACGAAGCCGGCGGCGGCACCGACGCCGATCGCCCAGCGGGGCCCTGCCGTGTCGGCGACCCAGCCCACGATCGGGGCGCCGAGCGGCGTGCCGCCCGTGAAGATCGCCATGTACAGCGCCATCACGCGGCCGCGCATCTCGGGCGCGGTCGACAGCTGCACGGTGCTGTTGGCCGTGGTCATCAGCGTGATCGACGAGAGCCCGACGGCGACGAGCACGGCGGCGAACGTCCAGTAGCTGGGCATCAGCGCGGCGACGGTGCAGGTCACCCCGAAGGAGGCGGCGGCCAGCACCAGCACCCGCATCCGCGGGCGCTCCCGTCGCGCCGAGAGCAGGGCGCCGGTCAGCGACCCCACGGCGATGCAGGACGAGAGCAGGCCGAACCCGCTGGCGTCCACGCCGAACTCGACGCTCGCCATCGTCGACGTGAAGATCGGGAAGTTGAGGCCGAAGGTGCCGATCACGAAGATCATCGTGAAGACGACGAGCAGGTCGGGGCGCCCCTTGACGTACCGGAACCCCTCGCGGATCTGCCCCTTCGCCCGGGACACCGGCGGCTTGTGCTGCAGCTGAGAGACGCGGATGAAGCGCAGCGACAGCAGCACCGCGGCGAACGACGCCGCGTTGATCAGGAACACCCAGCCGGTGCCCACGCTCGCGATCAGCACGCCGGCGACGGCAGGGCCGAGGAGGCGCGCGCCGTTGAACGAGGCGGAGTTCAGCGAGACGGCGTTCGAGAGGTGGCCGGGGGGCACGAGCTCCGAGACGAAGCTCTGTCGGATCGGGGCGTCGATCGCGTTGACCGTGCCGAGCAGGAGCGCGAAGACCCACACCATCCAGAGCTGCGCGACGTCGGTGAGCACGAGCAGGCCGAGGGCCAGGCCGAGCAGCGCCATCGTGCCCTGGGTGAGCATCAGCATGCGGCGGCGGTCGAACCGGTCGGCGATCAGCCCCGTGACGGGCACGAGCAAGATGGGCGGCGCGAACTGCAGGGCCATCGTGATGCCGACCGCGGTCGCGTCGTGGTCGGTCAGGTGGGTGAGCACGAGCCAGTCCTGCGCGGTGGCCTGCATCCACGTGCCCGTGTTCGAGACGAGCGCGCCGCCGAACCAGAGCCGGTAGTTGTAGAGGCCGAGCGAGCGGAACATCGCGCTCACGAGCGGTTCAGCTTCCGGAGGATCTCGGTGGCGTCGGCCAGGGTGCGGCGCTCGTCGGCGGTCAGCGCGGCCAGCCGCGGCACCAGCCACTCGTCGCGGCGGCGTCGGGTCTCGAGCACGAACGCGGCACCCGCCTCCGTCGTCTCGAGCACCACCCGGCGACGGTCGTCGTCGTCGACCCGGCGGCTGAGCAGGCCGGCGTCGACGAGCTTGCCGACCGTGCGGTTCATCGACGGGGGAGTGACGCCCTCGTGCTCGGTCAGGGCGCCGATGGTGAGCGGCTGCTCCTGGAACACGTAGCCGAGGGCCGTCATCTGCGCGTCGGAGACGTCGACGTCGGCCTTCTGCTGACGCATGCGGCGGGCGAGGCGGAGCACGGAGCCGCGCACGTCGCTCGCGAGCTGGGCGTGCGGAACGGTGCGGCGTGCGGGTGCGGGTGCGGGTGTTGCGGTGTCGGTCATCGCCCGTCAGCTTAATCATTTAGCTCGCCTAAGTAAACGATCGGGCACGATGTCCGACACCTGTTGCCGCCAGGTCCATGCAGGCGTATCGTCGAGGACGGCTCATCGACGAGCCCCACACGACACGAGGAAGAAGCGACAGCATGGGCAAGTTCAGCGGCAAGACGGCGATCGTCACCGGCGGCGGGAGCGGCATCGGCGCCGAGGTCTCGCGGCAGCTCGCCGCGGAGGGCGCGTCGGTCGTCGTGACCGACATCAACGTCGAGGCGGCACAGCGCATCGTCGACGAGATCACCTCGACCGGCGGCACGGCCGTCGCGTTCGAGCAGAACACCGCGAAGTGGGAGCACTCGGAGGCGGCCGTCGCGTTCGCGAAGGAGACCTACGGAGCCCTGCACCTCGCCGTCAACAACGCGGGCATCGGCGCCGCGCCGCAGACCATCGGCGACTACGACATCGCCGCCTGGGACAGGGTCCGCTCGGTCGACCTCGACGGCGTCTTCTACGGCCTCAAGTTCCAGCTGCCCGCGATGGTGGAGGCCGGCGGCGGAGCCGTCGTCAACATGGCCTCCGTGCTGGGCTCGGTCGGCATCGCGAAGAACGCGGCCTACGTCACCTCGAAGCACGCTCTCATCGGTCTGACCAAGGTCGCCGCGCTCGAGTACACGGCGCAGGGCGTCCGCACCAACGCCGTCGGCCCCGGCTTCATCGACACGCCCCTCGTCCGCTCGTCGATGTCGACCGACGAGCTGCACGCGCTCGAGGGCCAGCACGCGTCGGGCCGGCTCGGCACCGACTCGGAGGTCGCGGCTCTCGTGCTGTTCCTCCTCAGCCCCGAGGCCTCGTTCATCTCGGGCAGCTACCACCTCGTCGACGGCGGCTACTCGGCGCACTAGCGCTCGCGCTCAGGCTCGCGGCTGAGCGGGGCACAGCTCGAGGGCGGGTCATCCGGGTCGAGGGCGGGTCCCGAACGACCCGCCCTCGACCCAGATGACCCGCCCTCGACGTGAGCCGCATCGCGGGAGGCGCTTCGGCGCCGCTTCAGCGGCGCTTCAGCGCACCCGCGCCAGGATGGGCACGCGGGCATGGTGCGCGCGAGGAAGGGGCCGACCGTGCGCGTGCTCGTCGTCGAGGACCAGCCGACCCTGGCCGAGGGGCTCCGCGTCGGGCTCGAGGCCGAGGGCATGGCCGTCGACGTGGCCGGCACCGGTACAGACGCCCTCTGGCGCACCCGCGAGGGCAGCTACGACGTGGTCGTCCTCGACATCATGCTGCCCGGCATGAGCGGCTACGCCGTCTGCCGGGCGATGCGCGAAGGAGGCGACTGGACGCCGGTCATCATGCTCACGGCCAAGGACGGCGAGTGGGACCAGGTCGAGGCCCTCGACACCGGGGCCGACGACTACCTCACGAAGCCGTTCTCGTTCGCGGTGCTGCTCGCGCGCCTCCGTGCGCTCGTCCGCCGCGGGGCCCGGGAGCGTCCGGTCGTGCTCGAAGCCGGCGACCTCCGGCTCGACCCGGCGTCGCGCGACGTCCGGCGCGGCGACGAGCAGATCGAGCTGACGAGTCGCGAGTTCGCCGTGCTCGAGTTCCTGATGCGCCGTGCGGGCAGCGTGGTCACGAAGCGCGAGGTGCTCGACGGCGTCTGGAACGACGACTTCGAGGGCGACCCGAACATCGTGGAGGTGTACGTCCGGCATCTCCGCAACAAGGTCGACCGGCCCTTCGGCCGCGAGTCGATCGTCACGCTGCGCGGGGCCGGGTACCGGCTGGAGGCGCGGGGTGGCTGACGACGCCGGTCGCGTCGGCCGCCGTGGTCGCCGCGGTCCTCGTGGCCGCCGCGGCTCGCTGCGCCTCCGCATCACCGCGGCCGCCGTGCTCGCCGTGGCCCTCACCCTCGGCGCGTTCGCGATCGTCTTCGCGCTGGTGCAGCAGGCGGTGCTCGCGGACGCCCCGCGGTCTGCCGCGTCCGCCGACGTCGACCGTGCAGTCGCCGCCCTCGCGGGCGGCTCGAGTCCTGCCGTCGCCGTCTCCGGCGACGCGGACGGTGCGCTCGTGGCGGTCTTCGACTCCTCCGGCAGGCTCGTCGCGACGGGCGGCGACGACGACCTCGCCGAGCACGCACGCGAGCTCGCCGGCGTGACCTCCGGCAGCCGGGTCTCGCTCGACGGGGACGACTTCGTCGTCGAGGCCGACGGCGCCGAGTCGGCGACGACTGCGACGTCGACCGCATCGCCGAGCCTCAGCCCGAGCCCGTCGTCGAGTCCCTCCCCTGTGCCCGAGCCGTCGGAGTCCTCGTCCGACGACGACGCCCTCGACGAGGACGACGCCGCCGAGGCTGCGCGGGACGCCGCCGAGGATGCCCGCGACGCCGCCGAGGACGCCGCCGAGGACGCCGCCGCCCGGGCAGCTGACGACGCGGCCGCCTCCTCGGGCTCGGACGAGTCGTCGGACGACTCCGCCGACGACGTCCAGACCGTCACGACCCGGTGGGACGTCGTGGCCGCGCGCTCCCTCGACGAGGCGCAGGCCGCCTCCTCGGCCAGCCTGCTCACGCTCGGCGTGGCCGTCCCCGTGGCGCTGCTCGTGCTGGGCGTGACGACCTGGTTCGTGGTCGGGCGGGCGCTGCGCCCGGTCGAGTCGATGCGCCGCGAGGTCGCCGAGGTGACCGCCGCGAACCTGTCGCACCGCCTCGCCGACCCGGGAGGGGGAGACGAGGTGTCGCGGCTCGCGTCGACCCTGAACGGCATGCTCGACCGGCTCGACGCCTCCGCGACGGCGCAGCGGCGCTTCGTCGGCGACGCCTCGCACGAGCTCAAGACGCCGCTCGCGACGATCAGGCAGCACGCCGAGGTCGCCCTGCTGCACCCCGACAGCATCGACGGACGGGCGCTCGCCGGCACCGTCCTCGGCGAGGAGGCGCGCCTCACCTCCCTGGTGCAGGGCCTGCTGGTCCTCGCCCGGTCCGACGAGGGCGCTCTCGGCGTCGCCCGCCGCCCCGTCGACCTCGACGACCTCGTGCTGACCGAGGCGGCGCGTCTGCGATCGGCAGCGGGCACTGGTCCGGGTGTCTCCGTCGACGCGACGGCGGTGGGCCCTGCCCGTGTGCGCGGCGACGAGGGGCTGCTCGGCCAGGTCGTCCGCAACCTCGTCGCGAACGCGTCCCGGCACGCCCGCTCGACCGTGGCCCTCGGGCTGGTCGAGACTCCTGGGGGGCGTGCCGTGCTGACCGTGGACGACGACGGCGCGGGAGTCGCGCCGGAGGACCACGTGCGCATCTTCGAGCGCTTCGTCCGGCTCGACGAGGCCCGCGACCGCGACGCCGGCGGCAGCGGTCTCGGCCTCGCCATCGTCGCCGAGATCGTGCGGGTGCACGGGGGCTCGGTGCGGGTCGAGACGGCACCGCTCGGCGGCGCCCGGTTCGTGGTCGACCTCCCCGCCGACGCGGCCTGACCTGTCGGCGTGACCAGCGCCTCCTCGATGTCGAAACACCCCGGAGTGGACGATGCACCCCGGAACGACGGGGTGCATCGTCCACTCCGGGGTGCGGGGTGCGGGGTGCGGGGTGCTGCGGGGTGCGGGGTGCGGGGCGACGCTCGCTGAAGGTTCCTTCAGGTCGCTTCAGGGGTGCTTCAGCGCCCGCCCGCGACAGTGGGGTCATCGCTCGAGAGAGCACCGCCCGCCGCGCAGCGGCCCCACGATCGGAGACACCGTGAAGAACGTCCTGAAGAGCAAGAAGTCCCTCCTCATCGCCGGCGGCGTCGTCGGGGTGCTCGTGCTCGGCGGCGGCGGCGTGGCCGTCGCGTCGACGCTCGACGACCGGGTCGGCGGCGCGGCGAACGACCGGGCGCAGGAGGCGGCGCTCGCCGAGACCGGCGGAGGCACCGTCACCGACGTCGACCGTCTCGACGACGGCCTGCCCGGCTACGAGGTCGACGTCGTGCTGCCCGACGGCCGCGAGAGCACGGTGCTGCTGGGCGACGACTTCAGCGTCTCGTCGTCGCGGATCGACGACGACCGCGACGACCGCTCGAGCAGCGACGACCGCTCGAGCAGCGACGACCGCGACAGCAGCGACGACCGCGACAGCCGCGACGGCCGTGACGACGATTCCGACGTCTCCGACGACTCGACCTCGACGCCCGGAGCCTCGAGCACGCCCGGCTCGGGCGGCACCTCGGGCAGCACCCCCGGCACGGACGACGACGACCTCGTCGGAGCCGACTTCGACCAGGCTGCCGCGGCCGCGATCGCCGCTGCAGGCGGCGGAACCGTGACCGACGCCGACCGCAGCGACGACGGCGACACCGCCTACGAGGTCGACGTGCGCCTCGACGACGGGACCGAGGTCGACGTCGACCTCGACGCCTCCTTCGGGGTGCTCCGCACCGACGTCGACGACCGCCGCTGACCTGCCCGGCGCGCTCCGCGCCTCCTCCGCACCCTCCGCACCCTCCGGACCCGCGCACGCCCCCGTGCGCGCCGGAGGGTGCGCGCGGTTCCAGGGGGTCTCGACGACGACCAGCGCCGCCGGCGGCCCGACGATGCGAGGATGACCCCGTGCCCACCTTCTCCGCCGCCCGAGGCGACCACACGTTCGTCGACGCCCACGGCGTCACCGTCCACTGGTACGTCTGGCGTGCGGCCGACCCGCGCGGCTCCGTCCAGCTGATGCACGGCGTCGGCGAGCACGCGCTCCGCTACGAGGAGCTGGCGCAGGAGCTCGTCCGCGCCGGCTGGACGGTCTACGCCGACGACCACCTCGGCCACGGTGCGACCGGCCTCGGCCAGCACGGCGGCGACCACACGAAGCTCGGCCGGCTCGGCCCGTCGGGGCTGCGGGGGGCGGTGGAGGCGGTCGTCCAGTTCACGGGGATCATCCGCGACGACGCCCCTGGCCTGCCGCTCGTGGCGCTCGGCCACTCGTGGGGCTCGCTGATGCTGCAGAAGATCGTCGACGAGCGGGCCTCCCTCTACGACGCCGTCGTGCTCAGCGGCACCGCCTACCGGGTGCCGGGCAGCATGAACGGCGGAGACCTGAACGCGCGGCACGCCCACCTCGGCACCACCGGGTACGAGTGGCTGAGCCGTGACCCGGCCGTCGCGGCCGAGATGGCGGCCGACCCGCTCGCCGTCGACGCGAAGGTGGCGACCCTCTTCGGCTGGCGCGACGCGCTGCGCCTGCTCGGGCGTCCGGCTCGGAACCTCGACGCCGACGTGCCGCTGCTGATCCTCGTGGGCGGCGACGACCCGCTCGGAGGCGAGGAGAGCGCGCGCAAGCTGGCCACGGCGTACGCGTCGCGCAGCGGGCTGACCGACGTCGAGCTCGTCGTGTACGACGGCGCCCGGCACGAGGTCTTCAAGGAGACGAACCGGGCCCAGGTCTTCGCCGACCTCGTCGCGTGGCTCGACGCCCGCCTCCCGCGCCCGCGCCCCTGACCCTGACCTCGCGCTGACCTGGCGCCGACCGGCCGCAGACCGCGCAGGCATAGGCTGCAGCCATGCACGGTGAGTACAAGGTCCCTGGCGGCAAGCTCGTGGTGGTCGACCTGGAGGTGCGTGAGGGCCGCATCGCCGAGTTCCGGCTCGCGGGCGACTTCTTCCTCGAGCCCGACACGGCGCTCGACGCCATCGACCGTGCGGTGAACGGCCTCCCGGTCGAGTCCGACGCGGCGTCGATCGCCGCCGCGATCAAGACGGGCCTGCCCGACGACGCGGTCCTGCTCGGCTTCTCGCCCGACGCGGTCGCCACGGCGATCCGCCGCAGCCTCTCGAAGGCCACCGACTGGCGCGACCACGACTGGCAGATCATCCACGACGCGCCCGTCTCGCCGAACATGCACCTCGCCCTCGACCAGGTCCTCACCGAGGAGGTGGGGGCCGGTCGCCGCCAGCCCACCCTCCGCTTCTGGGAGTGGGACCAGCCCGCCGTCGTCATCGGCAGCTTCCAGTCCCTGCGCAACGAGGTCGACCTCGACGCGGCAGCCGAGCACGGCTTCGAGGTCGTGCGGCGCATCAGCGGGGGCGGCGCCATGTTCATGGACGCGCAGTCGATCGTCACCTACTCGCTCTACGCCCCCGGCGAGCTCGTGCAGGGCATGAGCTTCGCCGACAGCTACGCGTACCTCGACGAGTGGGTGATCACGGCCCTCAAGTCGCTCGGGATCGACGCCTTCTACCAGCCGCTCAACGACATCACGAGCGCGAAGGGCAAGATCGGCGGGGCCGCCCAGAAGCGCCTCGGCAACGGGGCCCTGCTGCACCACGCCACGATGTCGTACGACATGGACGGCGAGAAGATGGTGAAGGTGCTCCGGATCGGGCGCGAGAAGATGAGCGACAAGGGCACGACCAGCGCCGCGAAGCGCGTCGACCCCCTCCGCAGCCAGACGGGCCTGGCGCGCGCGGAGATCATCGAGCGCATGAAGCAGACCTTCACCGGTCTCTACGGCGCCGAGGTCGGACACGTCACCGACGACGAGCTCGACAAGGCCGAGCAGCTCGTCACCACGAAGTTCGCGACGCCGGAGTGGCTCCGCCGCGTCCCCTGACCCGAGGAGGCGGGGGCCGGGCCGCCGAGGTCGGTCGCGACGATCGGGACTCGCCCCCGTGCTCGGACCCTCGAGTGGTCAGTTCCCGTCCCTCCCGCTCATGGGAACGACAGGAACTGACCACTCGAGGTGAGGTCCGGGCCGAGCCGGTGCGGGCCGAGCCCGAGGTCAGGACCTAGCTAGCGGGTCAGCAGCTCCTGGTAGTCGACGTGCTCGTCGACCCAGTCGACGACGAACGGGCACATCGGCACGACGCGCAGCGACGTCTCCGAGCGGACGTCGTCGAGCGCACCCTGCACGAGCTGTGCCCCGAGGCCGGCGCCGCGGCGGGCGGGCTCGATCTCGGTGTGCGTGAAGCGGATCTCGTCGCCGACGACGTCGTAGGCGGCGAGGCCGATCGTGCTGCCGTCCTCGACGAGGACGTACTGGTTCTGGTCGGGGCGGTTCTCGACTGTGGTGCTCATCCCGACACGGTACGCCCGGTGGCTCGGGCGCTGTCCCGCGGTGCGAGAGGATGGCGACCATGCCCGTCGACTGGACCCGCGCCTCCTCGAGTCTCGTGGTCCACGGCGACAACCTCGACGTGACCTCGACGCTGCCCGACGGAGCGTTCACGGTCGTCTACCTCGACCCGCCGTTCAACACGGGTCGACCCCAGACGCGGCGCGCGACGACGTCGGTGCGCAGCGTGCCCGACTCGGTGACCGCCGTGACCGGTTTCAAGGGCCTCGGCTACGAGCGGATCCGCGGCGACCTGATGCGCTACGACGACCGCTTCGACGACTACTGGTCGTTCCTCGAGCCGAGGCTCGCCGAGGCGTGGCGGCTGCTCGCCGACGACGGCACGCTCTACCTGCACCTCGACTACCGCGAGGCGCACTACGCGAAGGTGCTGCTCGACGCCCTGTTCGGCCGCGACTCGTTCCTCAACGAGATCATCTGGGCCTACGACTACGGCGCCAAGAGCCGCAACCGGTGGCCGACGAAGCACGACACGATCCTCGTCTACGTGAAGAGCCCGAAGGGGTACTTCTTCGACTCGGAGACCGTCGATCGCGAGCCGTACATGGCGCCCGGGCTGGTGACGCCCGAGAAGGTCGCGCGCGGCAAATTGCCGACCGACGTCTGGTGGCACACGATCGTCTCGCCGACGGGGCGCGAGAAGACCGGCTACCCGACGCAGAAGCCCGAGGGGGTGCTGCGCCGGATGGTGCAGGCGTCGTCGCGCGAGGGAGACTGGGTGCTGGACTTCTTCGCCGGCAGCGGCACGCTCGGCGCGGTCGCCGAGGCGCTGGGGCGCCGCTACGTGCTGGTCGACAGCAACGAGGAGGCGGTGGCCGTGATGCGCAGACGCCTGCCCGACGCGACGTTCGTCGTCGCCGAGCCGCCCCGGGCCTCCACGGCCAGCTAGGCGGTGGCAGCAGCGGCTGGGAGGCGGCCCTCGAGCTCGGCGAGGGCCTCGGCCTCTGCCTCGGCGCGGGCCTCGGCGAGGGCGATCTCGGCGAGGGCGTGGTCGTCGACGTCGACGGCGGCCGTCATGGCCTCGAGGAACGAGACGACCGCTGCGGTCTCGTCGGGCGACAGACCCTGCGCCGCCGTGATCATGCGGCTGTGCATGCCGGAGAGCGTGTCGGTGACCTCGGCGTGCGTTCCCTCGGTGGCCCGGAGCAGGACGCCGCGCTTGTCGGTGGGGTGGGGAAGGCGCTCGACGTGGCCGCTCGCGACGAGTCGGTTGATCAGCACGGAGGTCGACGCAGAGGTGATGGCGAGGTGCTCGGCCAGCACCTTCGCGCTGACGGGCTCGTGCTTGCGCCCGGCCCGCACGAGGAACCTCAGCGCGGCCAGGTCGGTCTCGTTCATCTTCATGCTGTCGCGCGTGCGACGACGCATGTCCGACTCGGCTGCACGGTAGCGGCGAAGGGCGTTCAGCACGGCGACCCCGCGCTCGCTGGCGCTGGAGCCGTACCAGTACCCCGTCGCGTCGTAGGTGCGCCGGGTCGGCTCGGAACTCATGCTAGAGAGTGTAGCTAAGCCGATCAGGGAGTTCCAGGAGCGGGGCTGCGCCCCGAGCGGTTCCCAGCCAGTTCGAGGGCTGCGCGACGGGC
This sequence comes from Frigoribacterium sp. ACAM 257, assembly GCF_007954365.1. GTDB lineage: Bacteria > Actinomycetota > Actinomycetes > Actinomycetales > Microbacteriaceae > Frigoribacterium. The sequence goes on along the minus strand of NZ_VOLO01000007.1, from coordinate 3,198 downwards.
CGGTCAGCTGGACGCGCGTCCGGCCCGTGTGCGGGGCCGGACAGCTCGACGCGCGTCCGGCCCGTGCGCGGGGCCGGTCAGCTCGACGCGGTCAGCTCGACGTCGTCGGGCCGGATGCGGGTCGGGCCGACCCCTCCCCGTCGCCCTCGACGACCGGGACGCTGCCCGTCGTCGGCGCGACCAGCGCGCCCGACGCGGCCGCCGCCTCCTGCGCCGCCAGCTCGGCCGCCAGCCGGTCGTCGTTCGCCTCGTCGATGGCCGACTTCTGCCTCAGCGGCGACGCCTTGAGGAAGAAGCTGAGCACGAAGGCGAGCAGCACGATGCCGAGCGCGACCCAGAACACGGTGACGGTCGCCTGCGCGAACCCGTCGAGGAACGGCGCCGCCAGCCGGCTGTCGGCCGTGTTCAGGAACGACGTGTTGCCGTTCAGCGCCCCGCCGACCTGCGACGTGTCGCCGTTCTGCGCCGCCTGGTAGAGACCGAGGATGCTCGCGTTCGCGCTGTCGGCGGTGACGCTCGGGTCGGCCAGCGCTGCCTGGGCGTCGCGCTGCAGGGCCGGGTCGGCGAACGCCGCGGCGATCGTCTGCGGGATGCGCGAGAAGAGCACCGAGAACAGCACGGCGGTGCCGAGCGTGCCGCCGATCTGGCGGAAGAACGTCGACGCCGAGGTGGCGACGCCGATGTCGCGCGGCCCGACCGAGTTCTGCGACGCGATGGTGAGCGTCTGCATCAGCTGGCCGAGGCCCAGGCCGATCAGCAGCATGCCGATCATCATGAACCAGTAGGGCTTGTCGTACGACAGGTTCGTGAACCAGAAGAAGCCGAGCGACATGAACGCGGTGCCCGTGATCGGGAAGATCCGGTAGCGGCCGGTCCGCGAGATGAGCTGGCCCGACACGATGGACGAGATCATCAGCCCGGCGATCATCGGCAGCATCTGGAAGCCGCTCTCGGTCGGCGTCGAGCCGAGCACCAGCTGCAGGTAGAGGGGCACGGTCAGCAGCGCGCCGAACATGCCGAAGCCGACCAGCACGCCGAGCACGGTCGCCATCGAGAAGGTGGCGTTGCGGAACAGCTTCAGCGGGATGAGCGCGTCGTCGCCCATCGCTCGCTCGACCATGACGAACGACACGATGCCGACCGCGCCGATGACGTAGCAGGCGAAGGCTCCTGGCGACGACCAGCCCCACTCGCGGCCCTGCTCGGCGACGAGCAGCAGGGGCACCGCGGCCACGATCACCGAGGCCGCGCCCCACCAGTCGATGCGGACGTTCTCGCGACGCACCTGGCCGGGGATGTGCAGGAACCGCACGACGATCGCCAGCGCGACGACGCCGATCGGGAGGTTGACGAGGAACACCCAGCGCCAGCCGGTGACGAACAGGATCTGGTCGGCGCCCGCGAAGAGCCCGCCGACCAGCGGGCCGATCACGCTCGAGATGCCGAACACGGCGAGGAAGTAGCCCTGGTACTTGGCGCGTTCGCGCGGGGCGAGGATGTCGCCCATGATCGTCAGCGGCAGCGCCATCAGGCCGCCGGCGCCCATGCCCTGCACGGCGCGGAAGATCGCGAGCTGGTACATGCTCGTCGAGAAGCCGGCCAGCACCGAGCCCAGCAGGAAGATCGAGATCGCGATCAGGAACAGCGGCCGACGCCCGAAGATGTCCGAGAGCTTGCCGTAGATCGGCGTCGAGATCGTCGACACGATCAGGTAGGCGGTGGTCACCCACGCCTGCAGGCTCAGCCCGTCGAGGTCGTCGGCGATGGTGCGCATCGACGTGCCGACGATCGTCTGGTCGAGCGCCGACAGGAACATGCCCGCCATCAGCCCGAAGATCACGAAGAGGATCTGGCGGTGGGTCATGAGCCCCTCTCGCTCCGCGGGCGCCGAGGAGGCGGTGGTCGCCGGGGAGGAAGAGGCGGTGGTTCTCGACATGGTGCGGCGTCCTTCGGAGGGCACGAGGTGGTGAGGCTGCGGAGCAGCACAGGAGCTGCGGGACCGGGCGTGGGCTGCGGAACGGGAGGAGCGGGGCGGCGACGCTGCAGCCGAGGGAGGCGCACCGAACGTGCGCAGACCGCAAAAGTACTGCACCGGCACGGCTTCCACCAGACGTCGTGGGGAGCCTGTGGACAGAGAGGGCCGAGCCGCGGCCGGGGGAGGGGCCTTAGCCTGGTGCGATGCCGTCCTCCCGCCGTCGCCGATCGTCGGCTCGCCGCTCGTCGCGTCGCCGCTCGTCGTCGGCCCCGCTGGCCGCGCTCGCGCTGGCACTGGTGACGGCAGCCCTCGCGGGGTGCACCTCGGGCGCCGCGCCCGGCGCGAGCACGAGCGCGAGGCCGAGCGCACCTCCTTCGTCGTCGTCGCCCTCGTCGACCCCCGAGCCCCCCGAGGAATCCGCCCCCGTGACCAGCCCCGCCGAGCCGCCGGCGCCGTCGGCACCCGCCGTGCCCGCCTTCGACAAGTCGGCGCTGTCGATCGACGACCCGGCGAGCCTCTGGGTCGTGACCGACAAGCTGCGGACCGTGGACCCGATCGACTACGTGCCGAGCGATCTCGTCACGGTCGACGTGGCGTCGCAGAACCCGCCCGTGTTCCGCCGCGAGGCCGGCGACGCGCTGCTCGCGCTGTTCGCCGCGGGGGAGGCGGAGGGTGCGGGACAGTTCCAGGTGCAGAGCGCGTATCGGTCGTACGCCACGCAGGTGAGCGTCTACCAGGGCTGGGTCGACCGGCTCGGCCAGGCGCAGGCCGACATCCAGAGCGCTCGGCCCGGGCACAGCGAGCACCAGACCGGGCTCGTCGCCGACATCAGCCCGGTCCCGCTGAGCTGTGCTCTGCAGGCGTGCTTCGGCGACACCGCCCAGGGGCAGTGGCTGGCCGCCAACGCCTGGCGCTACGGGTGGCTGCTGCGCTACCCGGCCGACAAGACGGCGATCACGGGCTTCACCTACGAGCCGTGGCACTTCCGCTACGTCGGGGTGCCGCTCGCGACCGAGATGCACGCGACGGGCGTCACCACGCTCGAGGAGTTCTTCGGCCTGCCGGCTGCGCCGACCTACGCCGGCTAGGCGCCGCCGCCAGCTGGCCCCCGCCCCCCCCCCCCCCCCCCCCCCCCCCCCCCCCCCCCCCGCAAACCGACAAGCCCCGCGGAGTTTCCCGCCGGGGTTTTGCCTTCCCCTCCCCTTTCCCCCCCCCCCCGGGCG
>NZ_VOLO01000006.1 GCF_007954365.1 Frigoribacterium sp. ACAM 257 | reverse complement strand
CCGAACCCGGAAGCTAAGACTCTCAGCGCCGATGGTACTGCAAGGGGGACCTTGTGGGAGAGTAGGACACCGCCGGACTCCTTTTGACAGAAGAGCCCCTCCACCGGAGGGGCTCTTCTTGTTTAACCCGATGGGGCGGCCCGGCCCCGGTAGGATCGTGACCGATGTCTGCTCCCTTCTCCACCGCCTCCGGCGCCGACGTGCGCGTGCGGTTCTGCCCCTCTCCCACCGGGACTCCCCACGTGGGTCTCATCCGTACTGCCCTGTTCAACTGGGCCTACGCGAGGCACCACGGCGGCAAGCTGGTCTTCCGCATCGAGGACACCGACGCCAGTCGCGACAGCGAGGAGAGCTACGAGCAGATCCTCGACGGGCTTCGCTGGCTCAAGCTCGACTGGGACGAGGGCGTCGACGTCGGCGGTCCGCACGCGCCGTACCGGCAGTCGCTCCGTCACGACATCTATCGCGACATCATCGACCGCCTCCTCGAGCGTGGCCTGCTCTACGAGAGCTATGCGACGGGCGAGGAGATCGAAGCGCGCAGTATTGCGGCCGGTCGGGACCCGAAGCAGGGCTACGACAACTTCGAGCGTGACCTCACGGACGAGCAGCGCGCCTCCTACAAGGAGGAGGGGCGCCAGCCGGCGCTCCGGCTGCGCGTCCCCGATCGCGATCTCAGCTTCGACGACCTGGTGCGTGGGGAGATCACCTTCCCGGCCGGTTCGTTCTCCGACTTCGTGGTGGTGCGTCCGAACGGCGTCCCGCTGTACACGTTCGTCAACCCGGTCGACGACGCGCTGATGGGCATCACCCACGTGCTGCGCGGCGAGGACCTCCTCTCGTCGACCCCTCGCCAGATCGCCCTGTACGAGGCGCTGGTCGAGCTGGGCGTCACCGAGTTCGTGCCGCGTTTCGGCCACCTGCCCTACGTGATGGGCGAGGGCAACAAGAAGCTGTCGAAGCGCGACCCTGCCTCGAACCTGTTCCACCACCGGGACCGCGGCTTCATCCCCGAGGGCCTCGTCAACTACCTGTCCCTGCTCGGCTGGTCGCTGTCGCACGACCGTGACGTGTTCAGCCTCGACGAGATGGTCGCAGCGTTCGACGTGACGGACGTCAACCCGAACCCGGCTCGTTTCGACCTCAAGAAGGCGGAGTCGATCAACGGGGACCACGTCCGCCTCCTCGACGTAGAGGACTTCACGCAGCGCCTGCTGCCCTACCTGGACGGGGTCGTCAGCGATCCGCCCACCGAGGCCGAGGCCGCCGTGCTCGCGCAGGCAGCCCCACTCGTCCAGGAGCGCATGACGCTGCTCGGCGAGGCGAAGGGGATGCTGTCGTTCCTCTTCACGGCCGACGGCGACCTCGAGTACGACGACGACGCGACGGCCTCGCTGCCGGAGTCGTCTGCTGACGTGCTGCGCGCCTCCTCTGCTGCCCTCGACGGAGTGCAGGACTGGACGCACGCGGCTATCCAGGACGCCCTGAAGGCGGCGCTCGTCGACGAGCTAGGGCTGAAGCCGCGGGTGGCCTACGGACCGCTCCGTGTCGCGCTCTCCGGGCGTCGGGTCAGCCCGCCGCTCTTCGAGTCGATGGAGATCCTGGGGCGCGAGTCGACGCAGGCGCGCATCAGGCGCCTCCTCGAGCGGTCGTGAGCGACCAGGGTGTCGACGGGCCCGGCGCTGACACGCGCTGGGACGTCGTGGTCGTCGGGGGAGGGCCGGCGGGGCTCAGCGCCGCGCTGAACCTCGTCCGTGCTCGGCGGCGCGTCCTGCTCGTCGACAGCAACCGCCCTCGCAACTCGGCGACGCTGCTGTCGCACGGGTACCTGACGCGGGACGGCATCTCTCCGCTCGAGCTGCGCAAGCTCGGCCGGGACGAGTTCCTCGCGTACGAGGAGGGCGAGCACTGGCAGACGATGGCCACGAGCATCACCCGCGGTGACGACGGCTTCGTCGTCGACTGCGAGTTCCGCGGTCAGCAGCGTCGAGCCGTGGCCGACGTGGTGCTGGTCGCCACCGGGCTGCAGGAGACCCTGCCGGCGATCGACGGGCTGCGGGCCTTCTACGGCACCTTCGTGCACAGCTGCATCGAGTGCGACGGCTACGGCAAGCGCGACCAGGCACTCGCCGTCATCGGCGAGCACCCCGACCTGGCAGAACGGTCCTTGTTGCTGTCACAGTGGAGCGACGACCTGATCGTCTTCACCCACGGCTCCGCCGATGCGGTGAGCGAGTCCGAGGAGGCGCTGCTCGCCTCCCGCGGGATCCGCGTCGACCGCCGCCCGATCGCGTCCCTGCAGGGCGGCCGCGAGGGGCTGACCGGAGTCGAGCTCGAGGGCGGCGAGGTCGTGCCGCGCGAGGGCGGCTTCGTCCGGCCCGCCTGGGCCGGCATGCTCTCGTACGTCGCTCCGCTCGGTGCCGACCTCGACGACGACGGCCTGCTCGTCGTCGACGATCACGGGCGCACCTCGGTGCCCGGGCTGTACGCCGCCGGGGAGTCGACTGCTCCCGGGCCGCAGCAGCTGATCGTGGCAGCCGGGTCGGGGGCGCGCGTGGCCGCCGTGATCAACCGAGACCTGATCGGTGACCTCGCCGAGCTCGGAGATCGTGTACAGTAGACGTCGGCTCAGTTGATGGGCCACAGTGGTGCAGATCGAGAGATCCACATCATTGGGGTATGGTGTAATTGGCAACACGACTGATTCTGGTTCAGTTGTTCTTGGTTCGAGTCCAGGTACCCCAGCACGAGAAAAGAAAGCCCCTGACCTGTCGGTCCGGGGCTTTTCCCTTTGTGCTCGTCTGGCCGCCTGCCGGCGGCTGCCGGGCTGCGCCCGGCGGCGCTTCGCGCGCCTCCTTCGGTGACGTGGGGCGGCGGCGCTTCGCGCGCCTCTTTCGGCGACGTGGGGCGGCGGAGCTCCCGGCTGCGTGCGCGAAGGCCCCTGCCGGGTGGCAGGGGCCTTCGGGGTGCAGCGGACGACCGGCAGCGGCGCGGGCGCCTACTGGGGGATGGTGGCTCCGAAGCGGGCCGGCAGGGTGCCTTGGTGCGTGCCGCGGAGCTCGTCGAGCGACACCGTGAAGACGTCCTGGATCTCGAGCGACTGCGACGACGCGTCCGTCACGCCGATGCGGGCGACGGGGTAGCCCCGACCCTCGCAGAGGCCGCGGAACTTGACGTCGTCCTCGCGAGGCACCGACACGATGACGCGGCCGGTCGACTCCGTGAAGAGCGTCGCCGCGACGTCGAGGCCGTCGCGCTCGAGCAGCTCGCCCAGGTAGACGCGGGCGCCGACGCCGAAGCGCAGCACCGCCTCGGCCAGGGCCTGCGCGAGGCCGCCGTCGCTGAGGTCGTGCGCCGCCGCGATGAGCGACTGGTCGGCACCGGCGGCGAGCAGGCCCGCGAGCTGCTTCTCAGCCCCCAGGTCGACGGCCGGGGGGCGTCCGCCGAGGTGGTCGTGCACGGTGCCGGCCCAGGCCGAGCCGTCGAGCTCGAGGGAGGCGGTGCCCAGCAGGTAGATGTTGTCGCCGTCGTCCTGCCAGCCGGAGGGCACGCGCTTCGCGACGTCCTGGATGACGCCGAGCACACCGACCACCGGCGTCGGGAAGATGGGCTTCGTGCCGGTCTGGTTGTAGAACGACACGTTGCCGCCCGTGACGGGGATCTCGAGCTCGAGGCACGCGTCGGAGAGACCCTCGACGGCCTGCGAGAACTGCCACATGACCTCCGGGTCCTCCGGGCTGCCGAAGTTCAGGCAGTCCGTGACCGCGGCCGGCACGGCACCCGTGACGGCGACGTTGCGGTAGGCCTCGGCGAGAGCCAGGCGGGCACCCTGCTTCGGGTCGAGCTGGCACCAGCGGCCGTTGGCGTCGGTCGCGATCGCGAAGCCGAGCCCCGATTCCTCGTCGACGCGGACCATGCCGCCGTCGTCGGGGAAGCTCAGGGCCGTGTTGCCGAGCACGTACGTGTCGTACTGGTTCGTGACCCAGCTCTTGTCGGCCAGGTTGGGGGAGCCGAGCAGCTGCAGGAACTGGGCCCGCACCTCCTCGGGGTCGGTCGGACGCGGCAGCGTGGCGGCGGTGTCGGCCTGCAGGGCGTCGATCCAGGACGGGTAGGCGACGGGACGCTCGTAGACCGGGCCGTCGACCGCGACGGTGCGCGGGTCGACGTTGACGATCTCTTCTCCGTGCCAGTTGATGACCAGCCGGCCGGTGTCGGTGACCTCGCCGAGCACGCTGGTCTCGACGTCCCACTTCGCGGTGACGGCGAGGAACGCGTCGAGCTTGTCGGGGCTGACGACCGCCATCATCCGCTCCTGGCTCTCGCTCATCAGGATCTCTTCAGCAGTCAGCGAGGGGTCGCGGAGCAGCACGTCGTCGAGCTCGATGAACATGCCGCCGTCGCCGTTCGAGGCGAGTTCGGAGGTGGCGCAGCTGATGCCGGCGGCCCCGAGGTCTTGGATGCCCTCGACCAGCTCGTCGCGGAACAGCTCGAGGCAGCACTCGATCAGCACCTTCTCGGCGAACGGGTCGCCGACCTGCACCGAGGGGCGTTTGGTGGGGCCGCCCGACGAGAACGTGTCGGAGGCGAGGATGGAGGCGCCGCCGATGCCGTCGCCGCCGGTGCGCGCCCCGAAGAGCACGACCTTGTTGCCGACGCCCTTGGCGTTCGCGAGGTGCAGGTCCTCGTGGCGGAGGACGCCGACCGCGAGCGCGTTGACCAGCGGGTTGCCCTGGTAGACCGCGTCGAAGTACGTCTCGCCGCCGATGTTCGGCAGGCCGAGGCAGTTCGCGTAGAAGCTGATGCCCTGCACGACGCCGTCGACGACGCGCTGCGTGTCCGGGGCGTCGATCGCGCCGAAGCGCAGCTGGTCCATCACGGCGACGGGGCGGGCGCCCATCGAGATGATGTCGCGGACGATGCCGCCGACGCCGGTCGCGGCGCCCTGGAACGGCTCGATGTAGCTGGGGTGGTTGTGGGACTCGACCTTGAAGGTCACCGCCCAGCCGCCTCCTACATCGACGACGCCGGCGTTCTCGCCCATGCCGACCATCAGGTTCTTCGTCATCGCCGGCGAGACCTTCTGGCCGAACTGGCGGAGGTAGATCTTGCTCGACTTGTACGAGCAGTGCTCGCTCCACATCACCGAGTACATCGCCAGCTCGCCGCTCGTGGGGCGCCGGCCGAGGATCCCGCGGATCTGCGCGTACTCGTCGGCCTTGAGGCCGAGGGCCTCGTAGGGCTGGTGCTTGTCGGGCGTCGCGGCCGCGTCGGCGGTCGTGTCGGGCTTCGGCCCCTCGGGGCGGACGTCGATCAGCTCGGCGCGGTCGTTCTCGGTGCTCACTTGGACAGGGCCCTCTCGATGACGGACGTGAAGAACGTGAGGCCCTCGACGCCGCTCGACATGGCGTCGGGCATGTCGGGGCCGAAGCCGGGCTCGGTGGCGTGCTCGGGGTGGGGCATCAGGCCGACGACGTTGCCGCGGGCGTTCGAGACGCCGGCGATGTCGTCCATCGAGCCGTTGGGGTTGACGCCGACGTAGCGGAAGGCGACCTGGCCCTCGCCCTCGATGCGCTTGATGGTCTCGTCGTCCGCGATGAACCGGCCGTCGGCGTTCTTGAGGGGGATCGTGATCTCCTGCCCCTCGGCGAAGCCGTTCGTCCAGTCGGTCGACGCGTTCTCGACGCGGAGCACCTGGTCGCGGCGGATGAACTGCTGGTGCGCGTTGCGGGTGTGGGCGCCGGGGATGAGCCGCGCCTCCGCCAGCATCTGGAAGCCGTTGCAGATGCCGAGCACGGGCATGCCCGCGTTCGCCGCGTCGACGACCTCGGTCATGATCGGCGACAAGGAGGCGATGGCACCGGCGCGCAGGTAGTCGCCGTAGCTGAAGCCGCCGGGCAGGATGATCGCCTCGACGCCCTGCAGGTCGTGGTCGCCGTGCCAGAGCGCGACGGGCTGGCCGCCCGCGAGGCGGACCGCGCGCTGGGCGTCGCGGTCGTCGAGCGAGCCGGGGAAGGTGACGACGCCGACGCGCATCAGACGGCGGACGCAGCGTCGAGCACGGTGATGCTCACGACGTCTTCGATGACCGAGTTCGAGAGCACGTCGTCGGCGAGGGTGCGCACGTCGGCGAGCACCGCCTCCGTCACCTCGCCCTCGACGGTCAGCTCGAAGCGCTTGCCGATGCGGACGTCGGTGAACTGCGCTGTCTTCTCGGGATCGTTCAGCCCGAGACGGGAGAGGGCGCCGACCACGGCCTTGCCCTGGGGATCGAGCAGTTCAGCCTTGGGCATGACCTCGACGACGATTGTGGGCACGTTTCAACTCCTGCGGGATGGCAGCGGGTGGACGCTGCGAGTCTACCGGGACGGTGCCCGCCGACCGGGCGTCGACGGCGGTCAGAAGCGGTCAGCAGATCCCGAGGCGGCTCCCAGCGTCGTCATCGGATCGGCACGCACCATTGATCTCAGCAGCAGGAACACGGCCTTGTGATCGGGCCTCCTGCTGCATCCGGTCGAGGGTTCCTGATCCGCCCGACACCGTAGGACGCCCGGCCGATCCCCCCGTCGGCCGGGCGTCACCCTTCTCCACCCGTGAGCCCCTGGTCCAGCCGGTGTCGCGTGCGGCCGAGCAGCCAGAGCGCCGCCGGCAGAGCCACGGCACCGGCGATCGCGTTCCGCAGGTCGAGGCCGTCGAGCATCACCGCGAACGGCGGCGCCACGACCAGCACGGCCGACACCGCGACGACGAGCGTGCTCGGGCGGCGTCGACCTGCCGGCACCGGCTTCGGCGCCCCTTCGAGGCGCCCGACGGCGAGTGACAGGGCGCAGGCGAGGCCGAGCACGAGCAGCACGACGGGGATCCGCGTCCACCACCAGGCCGCCGACGCCGGCTCGGGCAGCGGCCCGCCCGTCGCGAGGACCAGGCCGGTGACGGCGATCAGCAACGGCAGGTGCCAGAGGTAGATCGTCATGCCGCGGCTGCCGACCGCGAACACGACGGCCCGCGCGGCACGCGTCCGCATCAGCCGGGCCAGCGCGGGGTGCAGCAGCGTCAGCACGCAGATCTGCCCGACGCCGAGCACCATCAGAGGCACGGCCGGCGGGTTGAGGTTCGTCAGCATGTCGTCGGACCACGGGCCCACCGTCGTCAGCACCGGCAACGACGCGGCGCAGGCGAGCGCCGTGCCCGCCAGCAGGAGGCGCGGAGCGCGTCCGAACCACCCGCTCGCGTATGCGAACCCCAGCTGCTGCACGAACAGCCACACGAACACGAGGTTGAGCAGGCCGACGTCGGTGACGAGCGTCGTGTACCGGACCGAGTCGACGAGCAGGGCCGCCGTCGCCAGCCCGACGAAGGTCGCCGCGGGTCGGGTGGCGTGCAGCCGGGCCATCACGGGCACGGCCACCTGCGTGATGCCGTAGGCGGCGAGGAACCAGAGCGGGGTGCCGATGCCGGTGACGGCCGTGTCGAGGAGGGCCGGGTCCACGCCGAGCAGCGTGGCGACGGTCAGGGCGACGGCGAGCACCACGAAGAGCGCGGCAGCGGGGCGGGCGAGGCGGAGGAGGCGGCCTCGCACGTAGTCCGCACCGTCGCCTCCTCGTCGCTGCGTGCTCGCCCAGGCGGTGGCGCTCGCGAAGCCGCCGACGACGAAGAAGAGGGGCATGATCTGGCCGACCCAGGTCGAGACGGCGAACCACGGCTGCTCGGTCAGGGGCTGCGAGGCGACGACCGCGCCGTCGGGGGCGCGGCCGACGCCGACCATGAGCACGTGGATGACGACGACGAGCAGCACGCAGACGACACGGGCGAGGTCGACGACGAGGTCGCGGCCCGCGAGGGCGTCGGCCGGGACTGCCGGTGAGGTGCGAGGTGCAGCCGGGGAGGCGCCCGCCGGGTCGGTGCCGCTCGGCGGGGCACCCGAGGTGCGGCCTTGGCTCAGCGAGTGACGCTCCGTCGACGTGCTCATCTCCGCACCGTAGCGACGACGGGGGCCGGGCGGGGAGACCGGTCGGTGAATTCCTCCTCGCGGAGGACCCGGGACTGGCCGGCGCGGCCGGGTCGGGGCCCGGTGGCCGACACGGAGGTAGGGGAGAAGGGACACCGCAGGGGGCGGCCCACGCCGACGCCGTCCCTTCTCCCCTGCCGTAGCGGCCTCAGCGGCCGCGGCCGCCGCGGGCGCCGGTCAGCGGACGACGGCCCCCACGAACTCGATCTCGACACGGGCGCCCTTCGGCAGCGCGCCGACCTGGTACGCCGCACGGGCCGGCAGTACGCCGCCGCCCGCCGAGAACACCTCGGCGTAGGCCTCGTTCACGACCGCGAAGTCGGCGATGTCGGCCAGCAGCACCGTCGTCTTGACGACGTGGGCGACGCCCGAGCCGGCCGCCTCGAGCACTGCGGCGCCGTTGCGGAGCGACTGGGCCGCCTCCTCCCGCACCCCCGGCCCGGCGAACTCGCCCGTCGCCGGGTCGATCGGCAGCTGGCCGGAGACGAAGACGAGGTCGCCGGCGATGACGGCCTGCGAGTAGGCGCCCACGGCGGCGGGTGCGGCGTCGGTGTGCACGGCGCGGACGGAGGTGCCGGTGCCGGTGTCGACGGCGGTGCCGGTGCGGGTGTCGTCTGGAGTGGTCATGCGCGTCCTCCCAGGACGGTCAGGGCCGCGTCGAGAGCGGCCGGTGTGGTGGTGGCGTGCACGCTGAGGCGCACTCGGTCGTCGCCGTGCACGGTCGCCGTGACCCCGGCGGCGTCGAGCCGGGCGCCGACGGCCGCGGCGTCGCCCGCAGGCACGCCGGCGACGACGATGCCGGCCCGGCGCTCCCGCTCGACGGGCGAGAGCACGGGCACCCCGGCGGCGTCGAGGCGCGCGACCAGGTCGCCCGCCGTGTCGGCGACCCGCGACGCGACGACGTCGACGCCGACCTGCTCGAGCTGCTCGAGGGCCGTCGCGAGCGCGCCCGAGGCGAACGGCGAGCCGTTCGTCACCGAGAAGCGCTGCGCCCCGGGCAGGGGGCCGTGAGGCACGCCGTCGTAGCGCGACGGCCCCTCGACGCCGGTCCAGCCGCCGAGCACCGGCCGGAGGCGGTCGAGCGCCCGGGGGGAGAGGGCGACGAAGCCCGTGCCCCAGCCCGCCCGCAGCCACTTCTGGCCGCCGACGACGAGGGCGTCGGCGAGCGACCAGTCGGTGTCGACGACCCCGAACCCCTGGATGCCGTCGACCACGAGGAGGCGGTCGCCGGCCGCCTCCCGGAGGCCTGCGAGGTCCGCGACGGTGCCGGTGCGGAAGTCGACCGCGCTCACCGCGACGGCGACCGTGTACGGGCCGACCGCGTCGGCCACGCGCTCGGGCGTCACGGGAGCCAGCGGCTGCCCCGGCACCGGCGGCAACGGGCGCACCGTGGTGAGGCCCGCCTCCTCCGATCGCCACCAGGCGTAGAGGTTCGACGGGAACTCGGCCTCGCTCACGACGACCTCGCCGCGCGGCAGCCCGAAGGCGACCTGCATCAGCCCGAGGGAGGTGCTGCCCGCGAGGGCGACGCCGGCCCGGTCGACGCCGGTGAGGCGCGAGACCGCGGCGAGGGCGCGCTCGTCCTCCGCGTGCAGGCCCGCCGAGGGGACCCCGGTGCTCGCCGCGGAGGCGAGGCGCCCGATGGTCTCGACGACGTCGCGCGAGGGCGGCCCGTAGCTGCCGAAGTTCAGGTACCCGACAGGCTCCGCGAACGACGACAGGTACGTGTCGAGGGCGCCGGGCGTCGCGAGGGCGCCCGACGTCCCGGGGTGGTTCGAGGTCACTGCAGCACCCGCTGCAGGAACTGCCTCGTGCGTGCCTCGCGCGGGGCGCCGAGCACCTGCTCGACCGGGCCCTGCTCGACGATGCCGCCGTCGGCCATGAAGACGACGCGGTCGGCCACCTCGCGTGCGAACTGGATCTCGTGCGTCACCACCAGCATCGTCATGCCGTCGCGGGCCAGGTCTCCCATCACCTTGAGCACCTCGCCGACGAGCTCGGGGTCGAGCGCCGACGTCGGCTCGTCGAAGAGCAGGAAGAGAGGCTTCATCGCGACGGCCCGCGCGATCGCGACCCGCTGCCGCTGCCCGCCCGAGAGCTGGCCGGGGTAGGCGTCGACCTTGTCGCCGAGGCCCACCCGCTCGAGGATCGCGACGGCCTCGGCCCGCGCCTCCTTCGCGGATCGACGCTGCACGCGCACCGGTCCCTCGAGCACGTTGCCGAGCACCGTCAGGTGCGGGAACAGGTTGAAGTGCTGGAACACCATCGCCGTGCGGGCCCGCTGCGCGGACAGCTTGCGCTCGCTCAGCTCGTGCAGCACGCCGTCGCGCAGCTCGAAGCCCATCGGCTCGCCGCCGACCCAGACCTCGCCGGTGTCCGGTTCCTCGAGGCGGTTCAGCGTGCGGAGGAACGTCGACTTGCCGGCGCCGGACGGGCCGATGATGCAGACGACCTCGCCGCTGCGCACCGTCATCGAGACGTCGCGCAGCACCTCGTGGCTGCCGTACGACTTGCCGATGCCGAGGGCCTCGAGGACGGGGGCGGCGGCGTCGGCGGGCGCCGCGCCTCCTGCGGTCGGGGTGGGCGTCGCGGTCACGGGGTGCTCCTCACGAGGGGGGCGCGGCCGAGGTCGGCGGCGACCTTGCGGCGCAGCGCGCGGGCGTTCGGCGGACCGCCAGGGCGGCGGTCCTGCCGGTCGAAGCTGCGCTCGAGGTAGAACTGGCCGACGCTCGCGACGCTGACGATGACCATGTACCAGATGGCCGCGGCGATCAGGGTCTCCATCACCTGGAGGTTGAACGACGAGATGTTGTTCGCGGCCTTGATGAGCTCGAGGTAGCCGATGACCGACGCCATCGCCGTGCCCTTGAGCATGTTGATGAAGTCGTTGCCGGTCGGCGGGATGATGATGCGCATCGCCTGGGGCAGCACGATGCGGGCCATGCGCTGCATCGGGGTCTGCCCGATCGACTGTGCCGCCTCGATCTGGCCGCGGTCGACGCTCTTCAGCCCCGCCCGCACGATCTCGGCCATGTAGGCGCTCTCGTTGAGGGCCAGCCCGAGGAAAGCGGCGACGAACGTCGTCATGACGTCGTTCGTGCTGACGTCGAGGAACACCACGTCGGTGAACGGCACCCCGACGGTGAGCCGCGGGAAGATCAGCGCCAGGTTGTACCAGAGCAGGATCTGCAGCAGCACGGGCAGGCCGCGGAACAGCCAGGTGTAGCCGGCCGCGAAGGCCTGCGCCACGGGGTTCTTCGAGATGCGCATCAGGGCGATCACGACGCCGATCACGACGGCGCTGACCTGCGCGACGACCGCGAGCACGAGGGTGCCGACGAGGCCCTGCAGGATGATCGGCGAGATCAGGTAGTACGGGATGTCGCCGTACGCGATGTCGCCCTGCGACGCCCCGTACGCGAGGGCGACGAGCACCACGACGATGACCGCCGCGCTGACCCAGCGTCCCCAGTGCTTGAGGCGCACCTGCGGCAGCAGCTCACGCCCCGCCGGGGAGGCGCGGGCCGGGTCGACCGTGTCGGCCCCGGCCCGCGATGCGGGCTCCGTCACGGCTACTTGCCCCCGTTGACGGTCGCCTCGGTGACGCTGCCGGAGGTGATGCCCCAGGCGTCGAGGACCTCGCCGTAGGTGCCGTCGTCGATCAGCGAGTCGAGCGCCGCGGCGATGGCGTCGCGCAGCTCGGGGTCGTCCTTGTTGACGCCGATGCCGTAGGGGGCGCCGTCGATGACGTCGCCGGGCACGACCTCGAACGCCTCGCCGTCCTGGGCGGTCTTCGAGATGTAGACGGCGCTCGGCAGGTCGTTGACGATGGCGTCGATGCGGCCGGTGCGGAGCTGGGTCTGGTTCTGGGCGTCGCTGTCGGTGACGGTGATCTCGAGCGGCTCGTCGCCGTCCGACTCGCACTGCGTGCTCGTCGCCTCGGCGAACTCCTGCTGGCTCGTGCCGGTGACGACGGCGATGGTCTTGCCGCAGAGGGTGTCGGGGCCGGTGATGTCGGCCGGGTTGCCCTTCTGCACCATCAGGGTGATGCCCGAGGTGAGGTAGTCGACGAAGTCGATGGCCTGCTGGCGCTCGGCCGTGTCGTTCATGGCCGCGATGGTGACGTCGACGCGGCCGGACTGCAGGCTGGTGATCAGCGAGCCGAAGTCCTGGTTCTGGTACTCGACCTCGAGACCGAGCTTCTTACCGATCGCCGTGATCAGGTCGTGGTCGGAGCCGATCACGGTCGAGCCGTCGGCCGCGTAGAAGTTGTTCGGCGCCGACTGCACGTTCGAGCCGACCGAGAGGGTGCCTGCGTCGGCGATGTCGGAGGGGAGCTGCGAGGCGAGCGAGTCGTCGACCTCGACGGCGTCGAGCAGCGCGCTCGTGTCGGGGATCGTCGAGGACGCCGACGACGAGGCGTCGCCCGTCGCCTCGCCGGGCTGCGGGGCGCTCGGGCCGCCGCACGCGGTCAGCGTGAGTGCCAGGACGGCGCCCGTCGCGACGGAGCCCCAGAGGGCAGGGCGGAGGCGGGGTCGCGCAGTGGTCGATCTGGCGGTGGTCCATCGGGTCATGGTCGAGCCTTTCGTGAGCGTCGTCGGTCATCGGAAGCTAGCCGATCTCTCGGCACGATGAGAGAAAATTATCACAATGCGACGATTCTTTTACACACCGGTAACCTGGGAGCCATGACGACAGCCAGCAGCGCCACCGTGGTCGATCGCAGCCGCGTGTTCCGGCCCGAGTTCGGGCCGTACCTGCCGCTGATGGACTTCCTCGCCGAGCTGCTCGGGCCGCGCACCGAGATCGTGCTGCACGACACCAGCGACCTCAGCCGCTCGATCGTCGCCCTCACCAACGGCCACGTCAGCGGTCGCAGCGTCGGCGGCCCCGCCACCGACCTCGTGCTCAAGGTGCTGCAGAACCACGAGCACGACGACCGCGACTACCTCGCGAACTACCTCGCCGAGTCGCGCACGGGCGGCACGTTCCGCTCGTCGACCTTCTTCATCCGCGACGCGGGCGGCGACGTCGTCGGGATGCTCTGCCTCAACATCGACGACGAGCCGCTGACCAGGGCCCGCGACCTGCTCGCCGCGATCACGGCGACGACGGGGCTCGTCAAGGGCGCGGACGGGGGCGGCGCAGGAGGCGCGGGTGCGGGCGGCGCGGGCGCGGGAGGCGCAGGAGGCGCGGCTGCGGGCGGCGCGTCGCCGGCGGCGGTCGCGGAGCGGCTGAGCACGAACGTCGACGAGCTCGCGCTCGACGGCGTCGCGCGGATCGTGGCGGCGCAGGGCGTCGAGCCGCACCGCATGACGCCCGACGAGAAGGTGGCAGCCGTGCGCGAGCTCGAGCGTGCGGGCGTGTTCCTCCTGAAGGGCGCCGTGGCGCAGGTGGCCGACGCGCTGCACGTGTCAGAACCCACGGTGTACCGCTACGTGAAGCAGGTGCGGCGCGGCGACTGAGCGCCGGATCGGCGGTCGCTAGACGGGGAACCCGGCGGTGGCCGCGGGTGTGCTGCCGGCGGCGGCCGCGGCACGCTCCTCGGCCTCGCGGCGGGCCCGTCGCGTCAGCGGCTGGGGAGCGGCGGGCGCGGGCTCGTAGCTCTGCAGCTCGGCCTCGGCCCGCAGCGCGAACTCGCGCAGCTTCTCGGGCGAGACCGACGAGGCCTTCCGCGGCCGCGTGTCGTGCAGGCAGAACGTGCCGATCGTCTCGCCGGTCGACGAGTGGATCGGGTGCCCCGCGTAGAAGTACCCGTGGTTGAGGTCGAGGTAGGGGTTGTCGGCGAAGCGCTCGTCCATGCGGGCATCCTCGACGACGACCACGTCGTCCGCGGCCACGGTGACGTCGCAGAAGGTCAGCTCGCGGGGGATCGACACGGGCAGCAGCTCCGTGTTCATGGCGTACCAGAGCTTGCTGCCGTCGAGCATGCTGACGACGGCCACGTCGACGCCGAACTCCTTCTCCGCCTCCTTCGCCAGGTCCTTGAGGGTGTCGGAGCCGCCGGTGGCGGCCTGCTCGACGAGCCGGCTGCCGCCGCTCCACTCGAAGCTGCGCTGGGGCAGGTGCCGGGGCAGGCGCTCGTCGAGCTGGCCCTGGTGCACGCGGTCGAGGGTCGGCGCGATTCGGTGCGCGATGGTCTGCGCCCAGCGGCGGTATCCCTCGGCGCAGCCGTGGGGCGAGTCGGGGCGGCGGAGGCCGGCCGGCAGGCGGAAGTACGTGAGGCCGGACTCGGAGGCGACCAGCTCGGTGAGGGCGTTCATGCGCTCGCCGTGCTGCTCGGCGACCGAGCCGAGCAGGTTGTCGAACGCCTTGGCCGAGCGGACGGGCGGCACGCCGACCAGCACCGTGCGCGCGGTCGGGTGGCTGCGGCGCGCGATCGTCGAGACGAGGAGGCGCAGCTCGCGCTCCCAGACGTCGAGGGGCGTCAGGCGCACGGCGTCGTTCAGGCCGATCAACACCACGACGGTGTCGTACAGGCCGATGTCGGTGTCGCGGATCCAGGCCCGGGTCGACTCGATGCTCATCATCTCGTCGCCGACGTAGTCGACCGAGCACGGGCGACCGGTGGCCTCCGAGGAGGCGCGCGAGAGCTGGCCGGTCAGCGCCTGGTCGTGGGTGGAGACTCCCCAGCCGTGCGCGGGGCCGTTGCCGACGATGAGGACGGTGTCGGCGTCTCGGGCCGAGCTGCGCGAGGTCGGCTCGTCGCGAGGGGACAGGACGTGGCGCGACCGCGAGAGCCACCAGAGGTACCAGAGCTTCATCACGGGACGGAGGCGCTCGTAGCTGTGGGCGTGGCCCGCGCTGTGCTGGTGCGCGCTGACGACGGCGGCGTCCGCGCTCTCGCGGGCGCCGGGTGCGCCGGTGCTGTCGTGGTCGACCGTCCTGGTCACGTGGTGCTCCTCGGGTGTCGTCTGGGTGCCATCCCGCGCTCAACGCTAGGCGGGGCGCCCCGCGCGCGACATCCCCCAGAACGGGCCGGGTGCGCGGGGCGGCCGTCACGACCGCCGACGGGCGTGTTCGTCGCCGCCGGGCTGACGCGACGACCCGCTCGCGACGGACACGCCCGCCACCGGACTGTTTTGAACCACTCAAGGAAGGCGTGCTTAGATGGGGGCATGACCACGACGAGCGAGAGCACCGAGCGCCTCCGGGCCGCCGGCCTGCGGGTGACCGTGCCGCGCCTCGCCGTCCTCGACGCCCTCGACGGGCTGCCGCACGCGCCGGCCGACGCCGTGTTCGCGCGAGTCGCGCTGGGCCTGCCGGGCACCTCCCTGCAGGCGGTCTACGGCGTCCTGGCGGCCCTCACCGGCGCCGGCCTCGTCCGCCGGATCGAGCCGGCCGGCTCCGCGGCGCTCTACGAGCTGCGCACCGGCGACAACCACCACCACGTGGTCTGCTCCGTCTGCGGCGGGGTCGCCGACGTCGACTGCGTCGTCGGCCACGCGCCGTGCCTGACCCCGTCGAACGACTCGGGCTTCACCGTGCAGACCGCCGAGGTGACCTTCTGGGGCCTCTGCCCGTCCTGTCGCGAGGCGGAGGACGCGCCGCTCGACGGCGAGGTCGTCACGGGTCTGCCCGAGGCGGGCGCGCCGCTGCTCGACGCTGCGGCGCTCGACGCGACCGGCCTCGCCGACGCGGGGCGCGCCTCCTGAGCTGCGCCGCACCTCCCGCGCAGGGCGTAGCCCTCCCCTTCTTCCCGGCCGTGTGCCGGGTCTCACGCAACCCGCGACTGAACACCGAACGGAAAGAGGAGTCATGACCGACACGACACCGATCACGACCACCGACAACGGCGCACCCGTCGCCAGCGACGAGCACTCGCAGAGCGTCGGGGCAGACGGCCCCATCGTGCTGCACGACCACGCGCTGGTCGAGAAGCTCGCCAACTTCAACCGCGAGAAGGTGCCGGAGCGCATCGTGCACGCCAAGGGCGGCGGCGCCTTCGGCACGTTCCGCACCACCGGCGACGTCTCGCAGTACACCCGTGCCGCGCTGTTCCAGCCCGGTGTCGAGACCGAGATGCTCGCCCGCTTCTCGACCGTCGCCGGCGAGCAGGGCAGCCCCGACACGTGGCGCGACCCCCGCGGCTTCGCGCTGAAGTTCTACACGAGCGAGGGCAACTACGACCTCGTCGGCAACAACACGCCCGTCTTCTTCATCCGCGACGGCATCAAGTTCCCCGACTTCATCCACTCGCAGAAGCGCCTGCCCGGCTCGCACCTGCGCGACCACGACATGCAGTGGGACTTCTGGACCCTCTCGCCCGAGTCGGCCCACCAGGTGACCTGGCTGATGGGCGACCGCGGCCTGCCCGCGTCGTGGCGCATGATGGACGGCTTCGGCTCGCACACCTACCAGTGGATCAACGCCGCGGGCGAGCGCTCGTGGGTCAAGTACCACTTCAAGTCCGACCAGGGCAACGAGATCCTCACGCAGGCCGACGCCGACCGCATCGCCGGCGAGGACGCGGACTTCCACATCCGCGACCTGTCCGCCGCGATCGAGCGCGAGGAGTTCCCGACCTGGACGATGTCCGTGCAGGTCATGCCCTACGCCGACGCCGCGAGCTACCGCTTCAACCCGTTCGACCTGACGAAGGTGTGGCCGCACAGCGACTACCCGCTGATCGAGGTCGGGACGATGACGCTCGACCGCAACCCGGAGAACTACTTCGCGCAGATCGAGCAGGCCGCGTTCGCGCCCTCGAACTTCGTGCCCGGCATCGCGACCAGCCCCGACAAGATGCTGCTCGCGCGCATCTTCAGCTACGCCGACGCGCACCGCTACCGCGTGGGCGTCAACCACCAGCAGCTGCCGGTCAACGCTCCCAAGAACGAGGTGCACTCGTACTCGAAGGACGGCGCCGCGCGCTACAGCTTCAGCGACGCCACCGTGCCGGTCTACGCGCCGAACTCGGTGGGCGGGCCTGCCGGATCGCCGCAGGCCGCGGGCGACACCGGCGGCTGGGAGAGCGACGGAGAGCTCGTCCGCTCGGCGGCGACCCTGCACCCCGAGGACGACGACTTCGGCCAGGCCGGCGCGCTCGTCCGCGACGTGATGGACGACGAGCAGCGCGACCGCCTGGTCGCCAACATCGTCGGCCACGTGTCGAAGGTCACCCGCCCCGACCTGCTCGAGCGCGTGTTCCAGTACTGGAACTCGGTCGACCCGATCCTCGGCTCGCGCGTGCGTGCCGGCGTCTCGCCCGAGGCGCCCGGCTCGAACGAGGACCCGGCGACCGTGGGCGTGCCCGCGTAGTCGCCAGCGTCCGCTGACCAGAATCGCTGGTCGGCGCCGCAGCGCAGGAGGCGCGGTGCCCGTTCGTCGGGCACCGCGCCTCCTGCGTGCGTGCGGTCGCGCTCTGCGCGTCGCGTGCCGACGTGAAAGCGACAAGACGACCCGGAACATCGTGTCGGTAAGTCGCTTTCGCGGAGGGACTCGCGGGCGCGAGCGGTGGGCGCCGGGCGGTCAGACCATCTGGCCGTTCCAGCGGATGTCGCCGGCGGGCCACTCGGCGGCGGTCGCGCCGACCTCGCGGATCAGCCAGCCCTCGTCCTGGCTCACGAGCACGCCCGCCCCGTCGGCCGAGAAGGCGGTGTAATGGCCAGTGACTGCGTGGAGCGGCAGCCAGCCGGCGCGGCGGTAGAAGCCCTGCACTGCCTCGCCGGTCTCGAGCAGGCCGAAGCGGCTCCCGAGGCGCTCGAGCGCGGCGTCGACCTGACGGAGGAGCTCGCCTCCGAGTCCGGTGCCCTGCGCGGCAGGGCTGACGGCGACCATGCCGACGGCGGTGACGAGCAGGTCTGTCTCGCCCACGGTCACGAACTGGCGGCGGAGCCCCGCGTGCGCGACGACGACGTCCCCGTGACGGGCGACGACGCGGAGCTCCGGCTGCATCCCGGCCCAGCTGCGCGCCCCGGCGTACCAGTGGTCGTAGCTGTCGAACGTGCGGGCGAGCATCGCCGCGAGGGCCTCGTGGTCGTCGAGCGTGAGGTCGCCCTCGGCGACGGTGCGGAAGACGGGGGAGGCGGCGGCTGCGGGGGCGTGCTGTGCGGCATCGGACATGCCTGCGACGCTATCGCCTCCCCTCGTCTCTCCTCATTCAGGAACGTGAGTCCTGAGTCTGCGTTGCTCAGGACTGCGAGTCCTGAACTGTGCACGGATCAGGAGAACGGGGCGCGCAGTTCCTGCATGCGGGCGGCCGCAGGCGCGCGGAGTTTCAGGTGCGCACCGGTGCGCACCGCGCGGGTCAGGCGCCCACGGCGCGCGCCGTGACCTCGATCTGGTTCAGCCACGGGTCGTCGAAGCCGAGCACGCGGCCGTCGTCGCGCGTCGCCACGCCGTGGTGCGCGAGGCGCTCGCCGAGGGCGCCGAGGTCGTCGAGGCCCGGCACCTCGATGCGGACGAGTCCGAGGCCGAGGGCCAGCTGCCGCCTCCCTGCGCCGGCGCTCTGCCACGTGTTCATCGCCATGTGGTGGTGGTAGCCGCCCGCGCTGACGAAGAGCGCCTGCGGACCGAAGCGGGTCGTCGTCTCGAAGCCGAGCTGCTCGACGTAGAACCGGTGGGCGCTGTCGACGTCTCCCACGCTGAGGTGCACGTGGCCGACCGAGGCAGGGCGGGAGGCGGTGCCGGCCAGCGCCTCCTCGGTGACGTTCTGCTGCAGGAACGCGTTCGGGTCGAGGGCGAGGGTGGCCATGTCGACCTGGCCGTGGGTCCACGACCAGGCGGTGCGGTCGCGGTCCCAGTAGAGCTCGACGCCGTTGCCCTCGGGGTCGGTGAAGTAGAAGGCCTTGCTGACGAGGTGGTCGGCGCTGCCGGTGAAGCTGCCGGGGTGGCGGCTCGCGACGCTGTAGACGGAGGCGGCGAGGTCGGCCTCGGTCTCGAACAGGATCGCCGTGTGGAACAGGCCGGCCTCGCGCGGGCCGGCGTGCCGCAGCTCGGGCGCGTGCTCGAGCACGACGATCGGCGTCGCCCCGCGGCCGAGGACGCTGCGGCCCGCGGTCGCGTCGTGGCTCAGCACCGCGAGCGTGACGGCGTCGCGGTAGTACGCCGTCATCGCGTCGAGGTCGGCGACGCGCAGGGTGACCGCGCCCATCGCCGTGTCGACGGCGAGCAGGTCTGCGGCTGCGCGGTCCGGTGCGGCACGGTCTGCTGCGTTCGTGCGTGCTGCGTCGCGGTCAGCCGAGGAGGCGCGGGTCTCGTCGCTGCTGCTGCTGTCGGTCATCGGGTCCCTCGGTTCGTCTCGTGGTCGCGCGTCTCGCGTCACGCCGTTCGATGACGTGTCACCGACTGGAACCCGCCGGGATGCCCGAGCATTCCTCGGGCGCAACCCAGTCTCTGTCAGCATGAACCGCGTTCCGAGCCCCGAGCCCCGTGCCCCGTGCCCCCGGCCGCAGGTCAGTGGGCGGTGAGGCGCTCGATCAGCTCGCGGTAGCGCGCCGCCGTACGCTCGACGATCTCGGGCGGCAGGGCGGGCGGGGTGCCGGTCTTGTCCCAGTTGTCGGTGAGCCAGTTCCGAACGATCTGCTTGTCGAAGCTGTCCGTGCGGCTGCCGGTGCCCGAGCTTGCCCCCGCGGCCCCGGCGGCCTCCGCATCCCAGAAGCGGCTGCTGTCGCTGGTGAGCACCTCGTCTCCGAGGGTCAGCTCGCCGGTGATGCGGTCGGCCCCGAACTCGAACTTGGTGTCGGCGAGGATGACGCCCCGCGCCTCCGCGACGCCGGAGGCCCGGCGGTAGATCTCGAGCGACGTGTCGCGCAGTGCCGCCGCGACCTCGGCGCCGACGAGCTCGACGGTGCGCTCGAACGAGATGTTCTCGTCGTGCTCGCCGAGCGGCGCCTTGTAGGCCGGGGTGTAGATCGGCTCGGGCAGGCGGTCGCCGTCGTGCAGGCCCGCCGGCAGCTCGATGCCGCAGACCCGGCCGGTCTCGCGGTACTCGGCCCAGCCGCTCCCGACCAGGTAGCCGCGCACGACGCACTCGACCGGGTACATGTCGAGCGGCTTGACGAGCATCGCGCGGTCGCGCACGGAGGCAGGCACCGACACGGAGGCGGTGGTCGGGTCGACGAGGTGGTTCGGCACCCCGTCGAGCTGGTCGAACCACCACGTGCTGAGCTGGGTGAGCAGCGCGCCCTTGCCGGGGATGCCGGGCTCGAGCACGACGTCGTAGGCGCTGACGCGGTCGCTGGCGACGACGAGCAGGTGCTCGGCGGCGTCCAGGGCGGGCGCGGCGTCCAGCACGGCGCCGTCGCCGTCCGAGCCTGCCACGGGAGCAGGCACGTAGAGGTCGCGGACCTTGCCCGAGTAGGCGTGCACCCAGCCGTCGAGCTCGGGCGCCTCGGCGGTCATCGGGCGACCCGCTCGGCGATGTCGCGGCGGTACTGGCCGCCCTCGAGCCGGATGCGGAGCATCGCGTCGTAGGCGCGCCCCCGGGCCTCGGCGAAGTCCGCGCCCTCGGCGACGACGCTCAGCACCCGGCCGCCGGTCGCGATCAGGCGGTCGTCGAACCGGGCGGTCGCGGCGTGCGCGACGTGCACCCCGGCGACGGCGGTCGCCTCGTCGAGGCCGGTGAGGGCGCGACCGCTGACGGCGCCCTCGGGATAGCCCTCGCTCGCGAGCACGACGGTGACGGCGGGCGTCGGCACGAAGCGCGGCGACTCGTGGTTGCCGAGCGAGCCGGTCGCGGCGGCGAGCAGCAGACCGCTCAGCGGCGTGATCAGCCGCGGCAGCACGACCTGCGTCTCGGGGTCGCCGAAGCGGGCGTTGAACTCGATCACGCGGACGCCCTGCTCGGTGAGGATCAGCCCGGCGTAGAGCAGGCCGATGAACGGGGTGCCCTCGGACTCGAGCTGGCGCACCGTCGGGGTCGCGATGGTGTCGAGCACCTCGTCGACGAAGTCCTTCTCGCTGCCGAAGCGGTCGGCCAGCCACGGCAGCGGGGAGTACGCGCCCATGCCGCCGGTGTTCGGGCCGGCGTCGCCGTCGAGGAGGCGCTTGTAGTCCTGGGCGGGCGACAGCGGCACGACCGTGTGCCCGTCGCTGAGGAAGAAGAGGGAGACCTCGGGGCCGTCGAGGAACTCCTCGACGAGCACCGGCCCGTGCTGCAGCCAGTAGGTGGTGTGCTCGACGGCCGCGTCACGGCTCTCGGTGACGAGGACGCCCTTGCCCGCCGCGAGGCCGTCCGCCTTGATCACGTAGGGCGCGCCGAACTGGTCGAGCACGGAGACGGCCTCGTCGAGGGTCCCGACACGTGTGGCGCGTCCCGTCGGGACGCCCGCCTCCTCCATGATCCGCTTCGCGAAGGTCTTGCTGCCCTCGAGCGCCGCGGCCTTGCGACCGGGGCCGAACACCGGGACGCCGCGGGTCCGCAGCGCGTCGGCCACCCCGGCGACGAGGGGAGCCTCAGGGCCGATCACGACCAGCTCGACGTCGTTCTCGAGCGCGTACTCGGCCACCACGGAGCCGTTCGACGGGTCGAGGTGCACGACCTCGACCTGCGCGGCGATGCCGGCGTTGCCGGGGGCGGCGACGATCTCGTGCCCTGCGTCTTCGCGCAGCAGCGCGGTGATGATGGCGTGCTCGCGAGCACCGGAACCGAGGACGAGTATGCGCACCCGATGGATCCTACCGAGCCGCGCCTCCTGGACGTCGGCGGGGGCCGCCGGTGCGCGGGTAGCGTGACGGCATGGCCAGGGCGAGGATCGACGACGGGGCAGGCGCGGCAGCCGTGCAGGAGGCGGTGGTCGCGCTCGCCGAGGGCGGCTCGGCACCACGCACGGTCACCGCCACCGCGGTGCGCTGGCTGCTGCAGGTGCTCGCCGACGGCGAGCCGGGGGCCACGGTGGAGGTGCGGGTACCGCCGTTCGGCGCCGTGCAGTTCCGTGAAGGGCTGAGCCACACGCGCGGCACGCCGCCCAACGTGGTCGAGACCGATCCGTCGACGTTCATCCGGCTCGCGACCGGCACGCTGAGCTGGGACGAGGCCGTCGCCGGCGCGCTCGTGTCGGCGTCAGGCAGCCGCGCGGACCTGCGCGGCTACGTGCCCGTGCGGCTGTCGCAGGCCTGACCCGGCTGCTGCGGGCCTGAGCGGGCTGCTGCGGCGCTGCGTTGCCTGCCCGCTCGCTGGGGCAGGCCTGCTGCGCCCGCCGCACCGCCGCCTCCTGCGCTCTCAGCCGCAGGCGCATGCTCGAGGGCGGGCATTCCGGGTCGAGGGCGGGTCGCGGCGGACCCGCCCTCGACCCGGAAGACCCGCCCTCGACGGGGATCGCGAGCATGTCGGGTCCAGTGCGACGACTCGCGGCGGGGCAAGCGCTCCGACGTCGAGGCATGCGGCGGCGTCGCGACACTCGCTCTGGGACAATGGAGGCGTGACCCACGCACCCGACGAACCGCAGCAGCCCGCCGAGGCCGTCTCCCCGGAGGCGCCGGAGCAGCCGGTCGTCGAGCCCGAGCAGGCCGGCGGTGCCGCGGCAGCAGCCACGGGCGAGGCGGGCGGGGCCGACGGGACCGCGTCGGACGACGAGGTCACCGTGCGCCGTGCCCCGAAGATCTTCGCCTTCCTGCTGATGGGCGGGGCACTGGGCGTGCTCGCCTCGCTGCTCCTGACCTCGCTCTTCCCCTTCGACCCGGGCACCAGCCCGGCCTCGACCTACGGGTACTTCTCGCTCTGGGGGCTGACGTTCGGCGCAGCCTTCGGCGCCGTCGTCGCGATCGTGGTCGACCGGGTGTCGATCCGTCGGGCCAAGACCCTGCGGGCCGAGCGCCGCCGTGTGGACGCACCCGAGCCTCCTGCGGTCGAGGGCGAGCTCGAGTAGAGCGGCCGGCTCGGTCGGCGTGCGCGGCGCGGCGCGACGCGACGCCGGAGCGACGCCCGTGGCCGACGCCGGAGTGGCGCTGGCAGCCGGCACCACGCACGCCGGACCCCCGCGGCCTACGCCCCGCGTGCCGCCCGCAGCCGTGTGAGCAGCTCGGGCCCGCGGGCGTCGAGCAGCTTGCCGCCCCGGTCGACGCCGACGACGAGCAGCACAGAGCCGAGTACGACCCCGACGACGAGGGCGAGCACCCCGAGCAGCAGGCTGCCCGTCACGAGCGCCGCGATGCCGAGCGCGAGCTCGGGCGCCGCCAGGCCGAACGAGACGAGCCATGTCGCGTACATGCCGAGCGTCGACGTGACCGACGCCCCCGGAGGCGACTTGAACGGGCTCTCGCCCGCCGCCGGCACGGGCATGAGGAACTTCGCCGACGCCACGCTCGACGCGCCGAAGCCCGTCAGCATCACGCCGAGCCCCATGCCGAGCAGGGCAGGCAGCACCTGCCAGGCTCCCAGCACGGCGAGCGGCAGGATCGTCGCGAGCACGACGACGGGCACGGCGAAGAGGGACAGCGTGAGCACGCGTCCTGCCCGGTCGGCGCGCCCCGAGACGCCGGTCGACAGGTGTGCCGCGAACGCGGTGCCGTCGTACGAGACGTCGGCGCACAGGGTGACCGCGAGCAGGGCGGCGATCCCCGGACCGATCGCGTAGAGCAGCCAGGTGCTGCCTCCCGTCCACGCCAGGAAGACGGCGAGCACGGGCAGCAGCGGGATGACGACGAGCGAGCCGCCGTAGCGCGGGTCGCGCAGCCAGTAGACGGCGGCGCGGGCGGCGACCGCACCCGTCGGCGTGCCGGGGAACCAGCGGAACGGCCCGAGGCCCTTCGACGTCGCGGCCCGCTCCTCGACGGGAGGCGCGACCAGGGCGGACGCCAGGGCCCGACGCCACGCGAGCAGCAGCAGGGCGAGCGTGGCGAGCGCGATCACGGCCTTGACCAGCGCCTCCAGCGGTCGTCCGAGCGCGAGCTCGCCGGGCACCGCCCAGGCAGCGCCGAGGGGCGTCCACGCGGCGACCGCGGCGATGCGCGGCAGCTGGTCGACGGCCGAGCCGATGCCCTGCCCTGCGAACCCGATGATCGGGCCCGCGAGGATGACCGGCACGAACACCACGACGCCCATCACCTCGCGGTAGCGCCGACGCGACGCGAGGGCGCTCGTCAGCGACTCGAGCACCCGTGAGGCCGCGACGCAGGTCAGCACGCCGACGAGCCCGCTGACGGGGGCGACCACGGCCGAGAGCGGGTGCTGCAGCCAGCTCAGCGAGGTCGCGAGGGCGGCCACCGTGGTGACGATGCCGGGGATGCCGAGCACGCCACAGACGAGCAGGGCCACGAGGAGGCGGTCGGCCGGGATCGGGAACGACCGCAGCTTCTCGACGCTCAGGGTCTGGTCGACCCCGCGGGCCAGCAGCGGCACGACCGCCCAGCCCAGCACCGCGACCGACCCCACGAGCACCGCGGCCGTCCAGGCCCACCGCTCGGGGGCGAACGACAGGGCGACGAGCCCCGCCACGAGCGCGACGAGGATGCCGACCCCGTAGAGCCCGCCGATGACGAGGGCGACGACCTGCCAGACGCTGCGCTTCAGGCCGTTGCCCATCACCCGCCAGCGCAGGCTCAGGAGGTGCGCAACCACGAGGGCCCCTCGTTGTGCTGGCGGCCGCCGACGAGCTCGACGAACCGGTCCTCGAGCGTGGACCCGGCGCGCACGTCGTCGGTGGTGCCCGCGGCGAGCACGCGCCCGGCCGCGACGACGGCGACGTGGTCGCACATGCGCTGCACCAGGTCCATCGAGTGGCTCGAGACGATGACCGTGCCGCCGCCCTGCACGTAGCCGTGCAGGATGTCGCGGATGTTGGCCGCCGAGATCGGGTCGACCGACTCGAACGGCTCGTCGAGCACGAGGAGGCGCGGCGCGTGCACCAGGGCGCACGCCAGCGCCGCCTTCTTGGTCATGCCCGCGCTGTAGTCGACGACGAGCGTGCCGCCGGCCTCGCGGAGGTCGAGGAGGTCGAGCAGGTCGGCCACTCGGGAGGCGACGGTCTCGCGGTCGATGCCGTTGAGGAGTCCGTGATACGTGATGAGCTGCTCGCCGGTGAGCCGGTCGAAGAGCGCGATCCCGTCGCTGAGCACGCCCACCAGCGACTTCGCGTGCGTCGGGTCGCGCCAGACGTCGTGCCCCAGCACCTCGATGCTGCCCGCGTCGGGTCGCAGCAGGCCGGTGGCCATCGACAGGGTCGTCGTCTTGCCGGCGCCGTTCGGCCCGACCAGGCCGTAGAAGGAGCCTGCCGGCACCTCGAGGTCGACGCCGTCGACGGCGACCTTCTGGCCGAAGCGCTTGCGCAGGCCCGTGATGCGGAGGGCGGGGACCGCGCCCGGCCCCGTGGGGGCGGCCTCGGCGGGCGCGAGCACCTCGGGCACGGGCTCGGACGGCTGGTGCGCGGCCAGCTGCTGCGGGGCTGAGGCGGCCGAGGGGTCGGCGGCCGGGTGGTCGGTGGGGGAGCTGTCGTCGCTCATGCCGTCGAGCCTATTGACCGCCGCCGACAGGGGCCACCGCCTCCTGGGTGAAGCGCTGCCCGTCGCGCGGGTGAGCCGGGTCAGCTGAGCTGGTTGGCCTCGACCCAGGCGAGGTACTCGGGGCTGACCGTGCCCGTGACGTAGTCGCCCGTGAAGCAGCTCATCTCGAGGTCGGTCACGTCGCTGCCCTCGACGATGGCCGACTGCATGTCCGCCACCTCCTGGTAGATGAGGTGGTCGGCGCCCAGCTCGCGGGCGATCTCGGGGATCTTGCGGTCGTGGGCCACCAGTTCGTGCCGCGAGGGCATGTTGATGCCGTACACGTGCGGGTAGCGCACCGGAGGCGCGGCGGAGGTGAACGTGACCTCGTTCGCCCCGGCGGCGCGCGCCATCTCGACGATCTCGCGCGAAGTGGTGCCGCGGACGATCGAGTCGTCGACGATGAGGATGTTCTTGCCCTTGAACTCGCTCGACATGGCGTTGAGCTTCTGGCGCACCGAGCGCTTGCGCTCTGCCTGCCCCGGCATGATGAAGGTGCGGCCGACGTAGCGGTTCTTGTAGAAGCCCTCGCGGTACTCGATGCCGAGCTTCTGCGCGACCTGCATGGCGGCGGGGCGCGACGAGTCGGGGATCGGCATGACCACGTCGATGTCGCCGGTCGGCGCGTGCTGCGCGATCGTGTCGGCGAGGCGGTCGCCGAGGCGGAGGCGCGCGTCGTAGACCGAGATGCCGTTCATGACGGAGTCGGGGCGCGCGAGGTAGACGTACTCGAACGAGCACGGGATGAGCCGAGGCGACGCGTGGCACTGCTTCGACACCATCTCGCCGTCGAGCGAGACGAAGACGGCCTCGCCGGGGGCCACGTCGCGGACGATCTCGTAGCCGCCCGACTCGAGCACGAGGGACTCGCTCGCGACGATCCACTCGTCGCGCTGCCCGTCGGCGGCCTTGCGCGTGCCGAGCACGAGCGGGCGGATGCCGAACGGGTCGCGGAACGCGAGGAGCCCGTGGCCGGCGATCATCGCGATGGCCGCGTACGACCCCTCGACGCGCTCGTGCACCCGGGCCACGGCGGAGAAGATCTGCTCGGGGTCGAGGTCGGTGCCGTTGACCTGCTCTTGCAGCTCGTGGGCGAGGACGTTGACCAACAGCTCGGTGTCGCTGTTCGTGTTGAGGTGGCGCCGGTCGACGTGGAACAGCTCGCTGGTGAGCTCGCGCGTGTTCGTCAGGTTGCCGTTGTGCACGAGGACGATGCCGTAGGGCGCGTTCACGTAGAACGGCTGCGCCTCCTGCTCGTTGGTCGCCGCGCCCTTGGTGGCGTAGCGCACGTGGCCGAGGCCCATCGAGCCGAGCAGGCCGCGCATGTCGCGGGTGCGGAAGCCCTCGCGGACCTGCCCCTTGGTCTTGTGCACGTGGAAGATGCCGCGCTCGGCGGTCGCGATGCCCGTGGAGTCCTGTCCACGGTGCTGCAGCAGGAGGAGGGAGTCGTAGACGAGTTGATTTGCTGGCTCGTGCGCGACGAGACCGACGATGCCGCACATGCGGATCTGGCTCCAGACCGTAGAGTTGGGGTTACTGCGTCAGTCTAGAGCGACACCGAACGGATGAACGAATGGCGACTCCCGCTGCCCCCTCGACCAGCGCCTCCTACGCCGCCGCGGGGGTCGACACGGCTGCGGGCGACCGTGCCGTCGCCCTGATGAAGGAGGCGGTCAGCGCCACCCACGGGCCCGGTGTGGTGGGCGGATTCGGCGGGTTCGCGGGCATGTTCGACGTGTCGTTCCTCAAGGCGTACGAGCGTCCGCTGCTGGCCACCTCGACCGACGGCGTCGGAACCAAGGTCGCCATCGCGCAGGCCCTCGACAAGCACGACACCATCGGGCAAGACCTGGTGGGCATGGTCGTCGACGACATCGTCGTGGTCGGCGCCCGTCCGCTGATGATGACCGACTACATCGCCTGCGGACGCGTCGTGCCGGCCCGCATCGCCTCGATCGTCGAGGGCATCGCCCGCGCCTGCAGCGCCACCGGCACCGCCCTCGTCGGCGGCGAGACCGCTGAGCACCCCGGCCTGCTCGGCCCCGACGACTACGACGTCGCCGGTGCAGCGGTCGGCGCGGTCGAGGCCGGGCAGCAGCTCGGCGCGCACCTCGTGGGCGACGGCGACGTGGTGCTCGCGATGGCGTCGTCCGGGCTGCACTCGAACGGCTTCTCGCTGGTCCGGCACATCCTGGCGTCGGCAGACCTCGGCTACGACGACACGCTCGCCGAGCTGTCGGGCACGATCGGCGAGGCGCTGCTCGAGCCGACCCGCCTCTACACGTCGCCGTTGCTGCGCGTGCTCGACGACCCGGCGCTCGCCGGTGCCGTCCACTCGCTCAGCCACGTCACAGGCGGCGGCATCGCGGCGAACCTCGCCCGCGTGCTCCCCCTCGGCTCGTCGACCGAGGTCGACCGCGGCACCTGGTCGCCCGACCCCGTGTTCCGTGTGCTGAGCGACGTCGCAGGCTCGACCCTGGAGTCGAGCGAGGGCACCTGGAACCTCGGCATCGGCATGATCGCCGTCGTCGACGCCTCGTCGGCCGACACCGTCACGGCGGCTCTCGTCGCCGACGGCATCCCCACCTGGCAGGTCGGCACGGTGTCGACCGCGGCCCGCGACCTGACCGGGTTCGAGCAGGGCGCCAAGGGCGTCGACGGCGGGGCCGTGCGCCTCGTCGGCAGCTTCCGCGCCTAGCCCCCGCGCGACCGCTCGCGCGGGCGGGCCCGTGTGTGCGTCTCCTCATTCAGGAACATGAGTCCTGAGCTGCGCAGGGAGAGGGCTCAGAATCCTGCATCGTGCACGGATCAGGAACGGCGCGGCACCAGTTCCTGAATTGTGCGTCGCGAGGGCAGACGCCGGCAGACGCGGGCAGGCGCGGGCGGCCGCGGCCCGGGCGAGTGCTCAGGCGCGCGCGACTCGCCCCTCGCCCCACCGCAGGCACGGATCGGACGTATGATCGGCTCACGCCGCAAGGCGCCTCGACGACGACGTCGGGACGGACGACGAAGGAGTCGACCAGCATGACTGCTCACACCCACACCAGCATTCCCTCCGCGCGAGCCGCCCGTGTGCCCCGCACTCCCACGCCGCAGAGGAGCGTCTCGCCCGTCACCGGCGGCAAGCGCGTCGCGTTCCTCACGGCAGGCGGGCTCGTGCTCGTCGTCGCGATGGGCCTGATGCCCGTGCTGGGGCAGCTAGCCGGCTAGCGGACCGGGCCGGCGCCTCCTCGGCTCGACGTGCGTTCGCGCGCGAGGACGCGAAAGCTGCACGAAAGCGACGAACCCACGCGATGTTCCGCGTCGGTTCGTCGCTTTCGTGTCGCTACGCCGGAACCCACTCGCCGAGCGAGTCGGATGCGGGACCTAGGAGGTGCGGCGGGACCCGAGCACGCAGAACTCGTTGCCCTCGGGGTCGGCGAGCACCACCCAGGAGGCGGCGGCCTGGCCGACGTCGACACGCACGGCACCGAGGCCCTCGAGCCGCGCGACCTCGGCCGCCTGGTCGTCGGGCCGGAAGTCGAGGTGCAGCCTGTCCTTCACGGACTTCGGCTCGGGCACACGCACGAACAGGAGGCCGGGAAGCCGATCAGGCGCCGGCCGCAGCTCGGGCTCTTCGTCCGGCCCGCTGATGTCGACCCAGCCCAGGGCCTCGCGCCACCAGGCTGCGAGCGCCTCGGGATCGAGAGCGTCGACGACGACCTGTTCCCACTCGAGCGACACGGTGGTGCCTACGCGCTCTTGCTCTGGTCGTGCTCGTCTCGATCGTCGTCGAGGTCGGTCTCTGCTCCGGAGTCGTCCTCGAAGTCGTCGGCCCACCGGTCGACGTACTCGTCGGAATCGCTCTTGGTCGCAAGCTCTTTTTCGAGCGCACCGTAGTTGGTGTCAGGGCTGAAGTACTTCAGCTCTCTGGCGACCTTGGTGTGCTTGGCTTTTTGACGGCCGCGCCCCATGCGTGACCCCCTCGTGAATTCGGCCCGGAAACGGTGTCGGACGAACCGGGGACTACCGACAGGTGACGTTGCAAAACTGCATCGATCTTAGCATGTGCCCCCAGCTCTGACGGCCTGTCACGGGCGGCCCTCGTGGGCGTCGAGGAACGCTCGCACCCGGTCGTCTCGCAGGGCGTCGCGGAGATCGGAGATGCCCGCGTCGTCGGGGAGGACGATCGACTGGCCGTCGTGTGAGGTGCCCGTGCCGGCGGTCGGGACGGTGAAGAAGTCGACGTCGCCGGGGCGCACGCTCCGCAGGCTCGCCCCGAGCGACACGAGGGAGGCCGCGTCGAGCCCCGCGTCCACGGTCACGTGCGGTGCGGTCGCGGTCAGGAACCCCGTGACGCGCGTCGGGTCAGTGAGGGTGTCGCGGCTGACGAGGGTGCCGAGCACCCCCTCGAGGAACGCCTGCTGGTTCTCGACCCGCTGGAAATCGGCGTCGGCGAACGCTGCTCGCTCGCGGACGAAAGCGAGTGCGGCGTCGCCCTCGAGGTGGTTGACGCCCTGGACGTAGTCGTAGGGGGCGCCGCGGTCCGGTGCCGCGCTGCGGAACGCCTTCTCGCTCACCACGTCGACTCCGCCGAGCGCGGTGGTCATGTCTGCGAACCCCTCGAAGTCGATGATCGCCACGTGGTCGACGCGCGCCCCGAGCAGGGCCTCGACGGTCTGCACGGCGAGCGGGCTGCCGCCGTGGGCGAAGGCCGAGTTGACCTTGCCGTCGCCGCGGCCGGGGATCGGCACCCACAGGTCGCGCATCACGGACATCACCGAGGCGTGCTGCCGGTCGGCGTCGACGTGCAGCAGCATCATGGTGTCCGTGCGCTGGTCGGAGGGCGACCCGTCGTCGAGCGTCGTCGCGTCGCCGCGTGAGTCGGAGCCGAGCAACAGCAGGTTGACCGACCCGTCGGCGGCCGGGGCCGGGCGGCCTGCGTCGGCGGGGAACGCGTCGTCGAGGGTCGTCGTCGAGTCGTCCCAGGAGGAAGCGAGGTGCAGGGCGAACCCGCCGGCCGCGACGCCGGCCGCGACGAGCATGAGGACGAGGGCGGCGCCGACCGCGAGCAGGGTGCGGGCCGCTCGCGAGCGGGGCCTGCGTCGGCCTCGGCGACCACGGGGTCGGTCGCGGGCGTCGCGCTCGTCGGGCTCGTCGCGCTCGTCGCGCCGGTCATCGGACGAGGAGGCGTCGGTCGCGTCGTCAGGGCCGAGCCCGAGGGCAGTGAGGTCGTCCATGGTCGTGCTCCAGTGTCCGTCGGCGGGTGCTCGTCCGGTCGGGGACGGTACGCCCCCGTGTTCGAGGGCAAGTCCACGATATCTCGCGGTTGATACATCACACAACGGTGTACTCGGATGCTGAGCCGATGCCCAGGCTCGTGCACGCCCCCGGGGGCCGACGAGGACCTGGGCGAAATGGGACGAGGTGAGCGCGGGCCCCCGCCCACGACGTCCCATTTCGCGCAGCTCTTCGGCTGCGCCCTACTTCTTGCGGCGAGGGCCCGTGCTGTTGCGGGCGGCCGAACGAGCCTTGCGGGCCGCGTCGCCGCGTCGGGCGTTGCCCACGTTCTGGCCCTTGCCGGGCGCGCGCGGGGTCTGCTTGGGGCCAGGGGCGTGGGCGTCCGAGGAGGCGTCGGTCGAGTCGAGCAGGTCGGGGTCGGCGCCGGGGGCACCGTGCTCGGCGTCGGCCACGAGGCCGCGGTGGACGGCACCGCCCTCGACGGCCGCGCCGGCGCGGCCGGCCGGACCGGCGCCTCCTCCGGGCACGGATCCTGTCGGGCCTGCCGACCCGGCGGGCTCGAGCGGACGACGAGGCAGAGGGCGGATCGGCTCGCCGCGACGGTCCTGGCCGGGGATCGGCCGCGACCGACGCCCGTAGAGCATCTCGGACGAGTCGAGCAGCCAGGGCACGAGCGAGATCGTGACGCCGTGCACCAGCATCAGCTTCTGGCGGATCCGGCGGCTCTTGTGGTTGTGCAGGGCCGCCTCCCACCAGTGGCCGACGATGTAGATGGGCGTGTAGATCGTGACGACCTCGGAGCCGTGCTCGGCCCGGTGCCCCTTGATGTACTTGATCAGCGGCATGCTGATGTCGCGGTACGGCGAGGCCACGATGCGGAGCGGCACCTCGATCTCCTGCTCGGTCCACTGCCGCTGCAGCAGCGCGGTGGCCTCGTCGTCGATGCCGACGTGGATGGCCTCGAGCGACTCGTGCCGCGCCGCGATGGCGTAGTCGAGCGCCTTGAGCACGGGCTTCTGCATCGTGCCGACGAGCACGATCGCGTGGTCGCCGTGCGAGCCGAACTGCGTCGTCGCGTCGGGCTCGATCTCGACCCGCACGTCGCGGTAGTACCGGTTCACCCCGAGCATCAGGGTGAACAGGATCGGCATGATCACGAACACGAGCCACGCGCCGTGCGTGAACTTCGTCACGGTCACGACGATGAGCACGGAGGCGGTGAGCAGGGCCCCGAAGGCGTTGATGCCCCGGGCGCGGTAGACGGCCCCGCGGTCGACACAGCCCTCACGGAGCATGCGGGTCCAGTGCACGACCATGCCGGTCTGCCCGAGCGTGAACGACACGAAGACGCCGATGATGTACAGCTGGATCAGGCCGGTGACGCTGGCCTGGTACACGAGCAGGATCGCGCAGGCGACGAGCGCCAGGACGATGACGCCGTTCGAGTAGATCAGCCGGTCGCCGCGGGTGTTGAGCGCCTTGGGGGCGTACTGGTCGCGCGCGAGGATCGAGCCGAGCAGCGGGAACCCGTTGAACGCCGTGTTGGCCGCCAGCAGCAGCACCGCCGCCGTGCACGCCTGGATCAGGTAGAAGGGGATGCCGAAGAGCGAGCCGCCGAACACCGCGCTCGCGATCTGGGCGATCAGGCTGCGCTGCGGGGTGCCCTCGCAGTCGACGAAGCCCTGGAGGTCGCAGGCGTCCTCGGCGTAGTGCACCTTCGCGATCAGGGCGACGGCGACGAGCCCGGCGAACAGGACGATCGCGATGCTGCCCATCAGCACGAGGGTCTTCTGGGCGTTCTGCACCTTGGGCCGACGGAACGCGGGCACGCCGTTGGCGATCGCCTCGACGCCGGTCAGGGCCGAGCAGCCGCTCGAGAAGGCACGAAGCAGCAACAGGATGAAGGCGGCCTGCGTCAGCTGGTCGGCCTGCACCGTGTACTCGGCGCTCTCCGCGACGGGCGGGTCGCCGAGCGCGGTGCGGACGAGCGCGATCACGACCATCACGAACACGCTCGAGACGAAGAGGTAGGTCGGCACGGCGAAGGCCTTGCTCGACTCGCGCACGCCGCGCAGGTTGACCGCGGCCAGGGCGATCACGAAGAAGATCGCCAGCTCGACCCGCACCGGGGCCAGCTCGGGCACTGCCGAGATGATGTTGTCCACGCCCGACGCGACCGACACGGCGACGGTCATCACGTAGTCGACCAGCAGGGCGGAGGCCACGACGAGGCCGGCCTTCTCGCCGAGGTTGCGGTGGGCGACCTCGTAGTCGCCGCCTCCTGAGGGGTACGCCTTGATCAGCTGGCGGTACGACGCCACGACGACTAGCAGCAGCACGACGACCGCGACCGCGACCCACGGCGCGAGGGTGAGGAACCCGAGCCCGCCGATGAGCAGGATCATCAGCAGCTCCTGCGGCGCGTAGGCCACCGAGCTCAGGGGGTCGCTGGCGAAGATCGGCAGGGCGAGGTGCTTCGGGAGCAGCTGGCCCTCGAGCTTCTCCGAGGGGAGGGGTTCACCGATCAGCCACCGCTTCGGCGACCTGGTGTCGTCAGTCACGAGCGGCGACTCTACTCCGCGCCGAGGGCCTGTCAACTCGCGGCGGGGACGGGGCATTCCCGATTCGTCAGGCGGCCGTCGAGGGGGTCGTCGGGACGGGGCCGGTGGGGGTGCCGGAGGCGGTGGTCGAGCCGGTCGAGGGAGCCGGGGCCGAGCCCTGGCCGGCTGCGGCGACACGTGTCGCGCGCGGGGCGAAGAGTGGCAGCGCGAACGCCACCATCGGCCCGATCAGGACGGCCTCGAGCGCCGTGCCGATGCCGACCTGGCCGCCGAGCAGCCAGCCGATCGCGAGCACGGTGACCTCGATGGCGGTGCGCGCCACCCCGACCCGGACCCCGAACCGGCGGTGCAGGCCGAGCATCAGGCCGTCGCGCGGGCCGGGCCCGAACGCCGCGCCGATGTAGAGGCCGCTCGCGGCGGCGAGCAGCAGCAGGCCGAGCGCGAAGGTCAGGCCCTGCGCCCACCACACCGTCTGCTGCGGCAGCACGTGCAGCCCGAGGTCGGCGAAGGGGCCGACGAGCAGCGCGTTGGCGATCGTGCCGAACCGCGGTCTCTGGCGCAGGGGGATCCAGAGCAGCAGCACGAGCACGCTCGTGAGGAACACGACGAGGCCGAAGCCGAGCCCCGTCTGCCGCACGATGCCCTGGGTCAGCACGTCCCACGGGGCGACCCCGATGCCGGCGCGCACCATCAGCGCGATGGCGACGCCGTAGAGGAAGAGGCCCACGAAGAGCTGCAGGAGGCGGCGGGTGAGGAGCATGGACCGATCCAATCGGGCGGGCGGCCTGGTAGCAAGAGTCCAATCGGCCTAGTGTGGCTGCATGAGAGCTGCCGTCGCTGAGGGTCGTCGCCACAGGAGAGCTGTCGTCGCATGAGCATCGTCACGAGCGGACCGGCCGTGTCGTCTCGGGCGCTGGGGGTGCTGCTCGACTCGTGGCGCGCCTCCTCGTCGCCTGGCTACGCCGCGCTCGCCGACCGCATCCGCCTGCTCGTGCTCGACGGCCGGCTCTCGGTCGGCACTCGTCTGCCGAGCGAACGTGACCTGGCTGCGCACCTCGGGGTGAGCCGCACCACCGTCGCCGCCGCGTACGCCGCGCTGCGCGACGCCGGCCACGTCACGAGCCTGCGCGGCAGCGGCAGCGTCGTGCGGCTGCCCGACCAGGCCAGGGCGGCGAGGGCGACCCGGTCCGCCGACGAGGACGACGTGCTCGACTTCACGAAGGCGGCCATGCCTGCCGTCGACGGCATCGCGGAGGCCGCGCAGCGGGCCGCGGGACGCCTCGGCGCCTACCTGTCCGAGCCCGGCTACGACAGCGTCGGCCGGCCCGTGCTGCGCGAGGTGATCGCGGCCCGCTACCGGGCGCGGGGCCTCGAGACGAGCGCCGAGCAGATCGTCGTCACCCTCGGCGCCCAGCACGCCATCGCCCTGCTGGCCCGGGTGCTCGTCGGCCGCGGCGACCGCGCGGTCGTCGAGACGCCCGGCTACCCGCACGCGTTCGAGGCGCTCCGGGCGGCCGGCGCCCGGCTCGCCCCGGTCAGCGTGACCGTCGACGAGGGGTGGGACGAGTCGGCGCTGCTGCAGACGCTGCGCCGCACCAGCCCGCCCGTCGCCTACCTGATGCCCGACTTCCACAACCCGACCGGGGCGACGATGCCCGAGGCGCAGCGGGTGCGCGTGCTCGAGGCCGCCGCCGACGAGGGCACGGTCGTGATCGCGGACGAGACGATGGCCGAGCTCGTCGTCGGGGGGCCGCGGGGCGCCTCCTTCACCGGGGCCGGGGCCGGGGCTGGTGCCGGTGCCGGTGCTGGTGCAGGCGCCGGAGTCGGGGCTGGCGCTGGTGCCGGTGCGCGGCCTCTGCCGATGGCGGCCTACGGGCCCGCCGTGACGATCGGCTCGGTCGGCAAGTCGCTCTGGGGCGGGCTGCGGATCGGCTGGATCCGGGCCGAGCTGCCCCTCGTCGAGCGCCTCGTGCGCGCCCGCTCGGCCGGCGACCTGGGCACCCCCGTGCTCGAGCAGCTGATCGTCGCGGACCTGCTCGGCGACATGGACGGCGTGCTGGAGGCGCGCTCCCGGCAGCTGAGGCACGGTCGCGACCGGCTCGTCGCCGGCCTCCGCGGCGCGTTCCCCGGGTGGAGCGTGCCGTCGCCCGCAGGCGGCCTGACCACGTGGGTCGGCCTCGGCGCGCCCGTCAGCTCGCAGCTGGTGCTCGCCGCCCGCCGGCACGGGCTGCTGCTCGCAGCCGGGCCGATGTTCGGTGTCGACGGGGCGTTCGAGCGGTTCCTGCGGGTGCCGTACTCGTACCCCGACGACGAGACCGACCGTGCGCTCGCCGCGCTCGTCGCCGCCTGGGACGGGATCGACGGGGTGCAGGCGCCTCGCGGCGCCCTCATGGCCGAGGTCGTCTAGCCCGTCGCGCCGGCGCAGCGCGGTTCCTCCACGTCAAGACACGTTCGGCGTCCTCTGCACAGCGTGTAAGAAAGCGCCGCGAGTTCCCAGAGAGGCTGGTGACAATGGAGGCGCGGTGCACGTCGTGACCGTCGCCTCCTTCGTTCTCCCCTCCCTCTCACCACCGGAGCCTCGTGCATCTTCTGTCCGTCTTCAGCTTGCGCAACCGCGCGCTGATCGCCCTCGTCACCATCGTCGTCGCCGTCTTCGGCGGCATCGCGCTGACGTCGCTCAAGCAGGAGCTCGCGCCCAACGTGCAGTTCCCGCAGATCGCCATCGTCAGCTCGTACCCCGGCGCGACGCCCGAGGTGGTCAACGACGACGTCTCGACCCCGATCGAGCAGGCGGTGCAGATCATCCCGGGGCTCGAGGGCACCACCGCGACGTCGAGCACGTCGCAGAGCACCGTCTCGGCCGAGTTCACCTACGGCACCGACCTCGGCGCCGCCGAGCAGAAGATCCAGTCGGCGATCAACCGGCTGACGCTGCCCGACAGCGTCGACACCCAGGTGGTCACCGGCAGCCTCGACGACCTGCCCATCGTCCAGATCGCCGTCACCGGCTACTCGGCCGACGACACCCAGGCGCTCGTCGACCGGCTCACGAACACGACCGTGCCCGACCTGCAGAAGCTCGACGGCGTGCGCGAGGCCTCGATCTACGGCGACGCCGGCCAGCGCGTCGTCATCACGCCCGACACGACGGCGCTCGCCGCGGCGGGACTGACCACGCAGGCGTTCCAGGACGCACTCGACGCGAACGGCACGCTCATCCCCGGCGGCACGCTCACCGAGAACGGCCAGACCCTCTCGATCCAGGCCGGCCAGCGCCTCACGAGCACCGACGAGGTCGCGGCCCTGCCGCTGCTCGGCGGCAGCTCGGCGGTCACGATCGACGACGTCGCCGACGTGGCCCTCAGCGGTGCGCCCGTCACCTCGATCAGCCGCGTCGACGGCCAGGACGCCCTCACCATCGCGGTCACCAAGACCCTCGACGCCAACACCGTCGACGTGTCGACCACCGTGCAGGACGCCCTGCCGTCGCTCGCCGCCGACCTCGGCTCGGACGTCGATCTGTCGATCGTCTTCGACCAGGCGCCGTTCATCCAGCAGTCGATCGACGCGCTGGCGGAGGAGGGGCTGCTCGGGCTCGTCTTCGCCGTCATCGTGATCCTGGTGTTCCTCTTGTCGGTGCGCTCGACGATCGTCACTGCGATCAGCATCCCGACGAGCGTGCTCATCACCTTCATCGGGCTCCAGGCGGCGGGCTACACGCTCAACATCCTCACGCTGGGCGCGCTCACCATCGCCATCGGGCGCGTGGTCGACGACTCGATCGTCGTCATCGAGAACATCAAGAGGCACCTCGCAGGAGGCGACGGCCGCGTCGCGTCGATCACCACCGCCGTCCGCGAGGTCGCGGGCGCCGTCACGGCGTCGACGGTCACGACCGTCGTCGTGTTCCTCCCGCTCGCATTCGTCGGCAACATCACCGGCGAGCTGTTCCGGCCCTTCGCGCTGACGGTGACCATCGCCCTGGTGGCGTCGCTGTTCGTCTCGTTGACAATCGTGCCGGTGCTGGCGTACTGGTTCCTGAGGGCGCCGAAGGTGCACAAGCACGCGCCGGGTGCTGCCGGTGCCGGGGAGCCTGCGCAGGAGCGGTTGACGACCGCCGCCTCCGACCCGACCGACCCGGCACCGCTCGACCGGCTGCGCCGCGTCTACGTGCCGGTGCTGCGGGGCACGCTCCGCCACCCCGTCGTGACCCTGCTCGTCGCGGTGCTGGTGCTCGGCGGCACGGCTGCGGCCGTCCCGCTGATGAAGACGAACTTCCTCGGGGCGAGCGGGCAGAACACGTTCACCGTCACGCAGACCCTGGCGCCCGCGTCGAGCCTGCAGGTGCTCTCGGACGCCGCCTCGAAGGTCGAGACGGAGCTCGACGGCGTCGACGGCATCGAGACGGTGCAGCTCACGATCGGCTCGAGCGGCACCTCCATCGCCAGCTTCTTCGGCGGCACCGGCGACAGCACCGTCACCTACTCGATCACCACGAACGAGGACGCCGACCAGGACGCCCTCCAGGCCGAGGTGCGCTCGCGTCTCGACGACGTCGCCGACGCGGGCGACATCGAGCTGACCGCGTCGAGCGGCTTCGGCACGAGCAACGACATCACCGTCGACGTCACCGCGCCCGACCCCGACACCCTGCAGACCGCGACCGAGACCGTGCTCACCGCCGTCGGCGACCTGCCGGGCACCGCCGAGGCCGGGTCGAACCTGCAGGCCGCCCAGCCGGTGATCGGCGTGGTCGTCGACCGCGACGCGGCAGCGGACATCGGCCTGAGCGAGGTCGCCGTCGGCGGCATCGTCTCGCAGGCCGTGCAGCCGTTCCGCGTGGGCTCGCTCGAGATCGAGAACAGCTCGGTCGACATCTACACGGTCGACCCGACGCCGCCCGCGACGCTCGACGAGCTCCGCGCCCTCGAGCTGCCGAGCGCGACCGGGCCCGTGCGCCTCGACTCGATCGCCACGGTCGAGCAGACGAACGGCCCGACCTCGGTCACCACGACAGACGCGGTCAGGAGCGCGACCGTCACCGTGACCCCGTCCAGCGACGACCTGTCGAGCGCCGGCACCGAGGTCGACGACGCGATCGCCGGGCTCGACCTGCCGGCCGGGGCGGACGCCGTCGTCGGCGGAGCCGTCGCCGACCAGTCGAACGCCTTCTCGCAGCTGTTCCTCGCGGTTCTCATCGCGATCCTGATCGTGTACATCGTCATGGTGGCGACGTTCCGCAGCCTGCTGCAGCCGCTCCTCCTGCTGGTGTCGATCCCGTTCGCGGCGACCGGCGCGATCCTGCTGCAGCTCGCCTCCGGCATCCCGCTCGGCGTCGCCTCGCTGATCGGCGTGCTGATGCTCGTCGGCATCGTCGTCACGAACGCGATCGTGCTGATCGACCTCGTGAACCAGTACCGCACGCGCGGGCTGCGGGTGCGCGAGGCGCTGCTCGAGGGGGCGTCGCGCCGACTGCGGCCCATCCTGATGACGGCGACCGCGACGATCTTCGCCCTGACCCCGATGGCGCTCGGCATCACCGGCCACGGCGGGTTCATCTCGCAGCCGCTCGCCGTCGTCGTGATCGGCGGGCTCGTGTCGTCGACCGTGCTGACCCTGGTCGTGCTGCCGGTGCTGTACTCGCTGTACGAGGGGTGGCGGGAGCGGCGGGCCGACCGGCGTGCGGGGGGCGCGGGCGCCGGCGCGGCTGGCGGCACGGCGGGCGGTGCGGCTGGCGGTGCGGCTGTCGGTGCGGCTGTCGCGCCGGCCGACACGTCGGCGTAGCGACTCGTAAGTGACGAACCTCCGCAGAACATCGCGGAGCTTCGTCGCTTTCGCGTCGGGACTGGGCCGCGGATCTCCCGTCGAGGCCCGAGGAGGCGGGGGTTCTGTTCCGGGGGAGGGTCGGGTATCGTAGGCGGGTCGGCTCAAGACCGCGCGCCTGTGGCGCGCACGTCCTGCAGCGTCGCGCCCCGGAGAACCACCGGAGGCGGCGGGCGGGGCACATGAGGGTTTGTACGTCTTGTGGGCCGGATTCACGACGGATCTCGTCGGGATGAATTCACGTATGTGAACGGTCCTGGTCAATGGCTGCCCGGGTATTTCTTCGCGTCATCGCACAAGCCCGGAAAGAACACCATGCCCCCCTACGACAAGACTCCTTCACGCTCGCGAGGCACCGACCCGCACCGCAAGCCGGGCTCCAAGAGCTCCTCGCACCGTGGCCACCGCCCCGACGAGGCCGGCGCCCCCGAGCGCAAGAACCGCTGGAACTCCGACGCGCGTGCCGAGCGCCGAGGCGATGCCCCCCGCAGCGGCAGCAGCCGCCCCAACTGGGAGCCTCGCGAGAAGACCTCGAACAGCCGCTTCGCCCCTCGCGACCACGACGCCCGCAATGCCGAGCGAGGCCGCGACGGAGGTGCCCCCCGCTTCGGCAGGGACGGCGGCAAGGAGGCGGCCCGCGCAGGACGCGACGGCCGCCCGGCCCGCAGCTGGGACCGCGACGCCCGCCCTGCCCGTGACGGCGGCGGCCGCGACGACCGCGGCGGACGCAGCTACGACCGCGACGCGCGCCCCGCACGCGACGATCGCGCCCCTCGCTCGTACGACCGCAACGACCGCAACGACCGCAACGACCGTCCGGCTCGCGGCTACGACCGCGACGACCTCGCCCCTCGCAGCTACGACCGCGACGCCCGACCTGCTCGCGACGACCGCGCCCCGCGCAGCTACGACCGCGCCGAGCGTCCCGCTCGCCGCGACGACCGCGCGCCCAAGAACTACACGCCGGCCGGGCGCCCGCCCCGCGAGGACCAGCCGACTCGCTCGTACGGTGACCGTCCCGAGCGCGGCGGACGCGCCTCCGGCGGCTCGTACGACCGCGACAGCCGCGGCGGACGCGACGATCGCGCCCCTCGCAGCTTCGACCGCGGCGACCGCGGCCCCGGCGCCGCCGAGCGCAACGCTCCCTACTCGCACGGCCGTGACAGCGCTTCGCGCCGCCCCGGAACCGGCTCCCAGGGGCCCAGCAGCGACTTCTACCCGAAGCGCGACCAGGGCACGCACTACTCGCCCGAGGACGACGTCAAGCTCGAGAAGCTCCAGGCGGAGGTGCTCACGGCGCAGGACGTCGAGGGCGTCAGCTTCGGCGACCTGGGCCTCGGCGACAACATCGAGCGCCAGCTGGCCTCGATGGGCGCGGCCGCTCCGTTCGCGATCCAGGCCGCCACGATCCCCGACGTGCTCGCGGGTCGTGACGTGCTCGGCCGCGGCCGCACCGGCTCCGGCAAGACCATCGCCTTCGGCGCCCCGCTCGTCGAGAAGCTGATGGAGAACAACGGCGCGAAGAACCGCAAGATGGGCCGTCGGCCCCGTGCGCTGATCCTCGCCCCGACGCGCGAGCTCGCGATGCAGATCGACCGCACTGTGCAGCCCATCGCCCGTTCGGTCGGCCTCTTCACCACCCAGGTCTACGGAGGCGTGCCCCAGGCCCGCCAGGTCGGCGCGCTGAACCGCGGCGTCGACATCGTGATCGGCACCCCCGGCCGCATCGAGGACCTGATCGACCAGGGCCGACTCGACCTCAGCGAGGTCGTCATCACGGTGCTCGACGAGGCAGACCACATGTGCGACCTCGGGTTCCTCGAGCCGGTGCAGCGCATCATCCGCGAGACCGCCCAGGTCAAGCCGAACGGCGACCGCGCCCAGAAGCTGCTCTTCAGCGCGACCCTCGACAAGGGCGTGGCGAAGCTCGTCGACGAGTTCCTCGTGAAGCCCGCCGTGCACGAGGTCGCCGGCGAGGACCAGGCCAGCTCGA
This sequence comes from Frigoribacterium sp. ACAM 257, assembly GCF_007954365.1. Taxonomy (GTDB): domain Bacteria; phylum Actinomycetota; class Actinomycetes; order Actinomycetales; family Microbacteriaceae; genus Frigoribacterium. The sequence continues at coordinate 80,822 of NZ_VOLO01000006.1, read as the reverse complement.
CGATCGACCACCGCGTGCTCGTGATCGAGCAGCGGGACAAGACGGCCGTCATCGAGCAGCTCGCGTCGGGCCCCGGCAAGACGCTCGTCTTCGCGCGGACCCGTGCGTTCGCCGAGCAGCTGACCGACCAGCTCGAGGACGCGGGCATCCGCGCCACCAGCCTGCACGGCGACCTCAACCAGGCCCGCCGCACGCGCAACCTCGGCCTGCTCACCAGCGGGAAGGTCAACGTGCTCGTCGCGACCGACGTCGCCGCGCGCGGCATCCACGTCGACGACATCGAGCTCGTCGTCCAGGCCGACATGCCCGACGAGTACAAGACGTACCTGCACCGCTCGGGCCGCACCGGCCGTGCCGGCAAGGAGGGCACCGTCGTCACGCTGATCACGCGCCCCCGCCGCCGCCGCATGGAGGAACTGCTCGACCGGGCCGAGATCGAGGCCGAGATGATCGACGCCCGCTCGGGCGACGCCCTCGTCGACCAGCTGGCCGGCGTCTAGGCCGCACCGCACCTCCTTCAGCACCTTCGCGGGTGCTACGCGACCCGAAAGCGACGAACCTCCGTGGAACATCACGGAGGTTCGTCGCTTTCGCGGAGGGAGGCGGCGCCGGCGCGGTGCGGCGCGAACCGCACTCGCGCCCGCGGAACCCGCTCGGACCCGCGGAACCCGCGCGGACCCTTCGGCGCGCGCGAGGGTGCGCGCGGGTTCGCGGGGTGCGGACCTGCCGCACCGCGGCTGCAGCGGCGGCTGCGGCCTAGGCTCGCAGCGTGGCCCCGACCCGCGAGAGGCCCGGCATCGTCCGGGTCCGCATCAGCGACCGTGACGTCTGGCACGTCGTCGACCCGGAGCTGACGCCTGCCGGGGCCGAGGAGGCGGTGGGCGCGCACCGCGCCGCGAACGCTCCCACGAACCGGAGCCTGGTGCGCCGGGTGCTGGCGTGGACGCCCGGTGCCGTCGCGCTCGTGGTGCTGGGGGGAGCGGTCGTGGGCACGGTCGTCGTCATGAGCGGGCTCGACCTGGTCGAGCTGCCCGCACGGGTCGCGGTCGCGGTGGTGCTGGGCGCGATCGGCTTCGTCGTCACGGCGATCGTGGGAACCGTGCTGCTCGAGCCGCCCTGGCGGGACGACCGGTCCCGGCCCGAGCCGGTCAGGAGCCGGAGCGTCGTGCCGATCCCGGGCTCCGTGCTCGGCTGGGCCGGCGACCGTTCGGCGGGCGACGCTGCGCAGGGCGACGCTGCGCAGGGCGACGCTGCGCAGGGCGACGCTGCGCAGGGCGCCGCTGCGCCGGGTGCCGCTGCCCGGGCTGCCGGCGACGGGACGTCCGCCGTCGACGCACCGCCTTCCGCCGCCGACGTCTGGCGAGTGGTCGCCGCGGTCGAGGTGCTGGCCGAGCTGGAGGCGGCTCGGTGGCGGCTGGGCGACGTCCTCTACGCACGGCTGGGCGACGACGACTACGACGACGACTACGACTATGACGACGGCGACGACGGCGAGGCCAGCGACGACGGCGACCGCGAGGCCAGCGACGGCGACGACGGCGAGGCCAGCGAGGGTGACGACCGCGAGACCGGCGCAGGCGGCGACCGCGAGACCGGCGCAGGTGACGGCCACGGCCGCGGTCGACACCCGGCGGTGCTGGCTCTGCGCGCGGCACGGCATCGGGCCTCGGAAGAGCTGCGCGCCCTCGGGGACGAGGTCGGATTCGCGGCGGCCGCGGCCGCCGCCACGGGCACGCGCCCCGGGGAGGACGGATCGTGACCGTCTTCCTGGACGACGTGCCCGAGGGCACCCCCGGCCACGGGGACGAGTTCGACCGCGAGGCGGCAGCGGTCCACAGCTGCGACAGCGGCGTCGGCCCCGAGCGCGGCGGCGGCACCCGGTGGCTGGTCGCCGACCCCGACCTGTCGCGGCAGGAGGCCGAGGCGACGCTCCGCAGCGCGCTCACCTGGCCCCGGGCCGTCGGGCCGGCGGACCCGGCCCTCGCCGGGGCCGCGGCCGCGGGCGGGGGAGCCGTCGGCATCGCCACGGCGATCGGTGCGCTCGGGCTCGTCGAGTGGCCGTCGTGGGCCGCCCTGGGCGCCGTGGGCGCCGCGGCCGGCGGGATCCCCGTCTGGGCCTGGCTCGACCTGCGCGCACGGGAGCGGACCCGGGCGCGGCAGCGCGCCGCGACCCGTGTCGCCCGCGAGTCCCTGGTGGAGGTGCCCGCGAGCTTCGCGTCGTGGGCCCGGTCGGACGGGCGGGCCGTCGACCACGGCGACCTCGTCGCCCTCGCGCGGGCGCTCAGCGCGGCCAGGACGGCGGCGTCGACCCTCGACGCCTGGCGCTGGGGCGAGCCCGACGTCGACTGGCCGCACGCCCACGCTGTCGTCGATCCCGTCCTCGTGGACGAGTACGAGGCCGCGCGGGCGGTGCTCGACGAACTGGCAGCGCGGCACGGCTGGACGGTGCCCGCGGAGGTCGCGCCCGAGTCGCTGCGGTAGGCGGGCGGTCCGGCGGGAGGCGACCCGCGCCTCCTTCGCGGCCCCTGCGTCGACACCCCGCGAAGCCGCGCTGACCCCACGGCGCGAGCGAGGGTGTGCGCGGGTCCGAGGGGTGCGGCCGGGCTCGCGGGCGCGGACGCGGGTGCTAGCGGCGGTCGAGCAGCCCGCGCACGTACGACGCCTGGCCGAGGTGCTGCGTGCAGTCGCCGAGGATGCTGACGAGGCGCGAGCCGGCGGTGACGGGCGGGTCCCACGCGTCGTCGACGACGTCCGTGTAGGAGGCGGCGTCCAGCCCCTCGAGATAGCCGCGGGTGCGCAGCGTCACCGCCTCGAGGTAGGCGACGAGGAGGTGCGGCTCGGCACGCACCTCGCCCACCTCTGCAGGCGACTGGCCGTAGCCCATCTCGGCGTGGTCGAACGGGAGCGCGAAGCGGTCGGCCCAGCCGTCGGCGGTCCAGACCTGGTCGGAGGCGGCGAGGTCGGCGATCTGCACGTCCTGCCCGCGGGCGGTGTGCCAGACGAGCCAGGCGATGGTGTTCGCCTCGGCGTCCGGGCGCCAGGCCAGGTCGTCGACCGAGAGGCCGTCGACGGCGGCGGAGGCGATGGCGGGGAGGCGGTCGAACGCCTCGATGAGCACGTCGGAGGGAGTCATCGCGCCACCCTACGACCGGGGCGCGGAGCAGTCCCAGGTGCCCGACGCGGGACAGCCCCTCAGCGGGAGGGGCTCGAAGCCTGCGCGCCCGTCGTGTCGTCGTCGACGGCGCGGCGCGTCAGCGAGTCGCCGATGGCGCGCATCACCGAGGCGAGGAAGTCGAGCTGGCGGGGGTCGATCGCGTCGCGGAAGGCGCTGCGGTAGAAGTCGCCCGTCTCGGCGACGGCGGCCTGGCCCTCGGGGGCGAGCTCGAGCACGACGCTGCGGCGGTCGGTGGGGTGCGCGCGCCGGGCCACGAACCCGGCCTTCTCGAGCCGGTCGATCAGGCTGGTGGTGGCCCCGGTCGACAGCTCGAGCGCCTCGGCGGCGAGCTTGGGGGTGCTCTCGGGGGAGTTCGCGATGAAGACGAGGCACTTGAGGTCGGTGGTGCCGATGCCGAAGTGGGTGGCGACGAGGCGTTCGACGCGGGCGTTCTGCCCGAGGAGCGTCGAGAAGGCGGAGAGGACCTCGTCCACGTCGACGAGGCCGTCGGCGTCGCGGGGAGGGGCGGTGCCGGCGGGCGGCTGGGGAGAGATGTCGGTCATTCGTGCGCTCCAAGGAGGGGGCGTGAGGTGCCAGAGAAGGGGAGACCCCCTGCGGTCGGTGAGGCCGCACGACGATCAGTCGTCTCACTATAGCTCGGTCGTCGAGCAACACGACAGAAAAGATACCCCCCACCACTGGGGTCATCCCTTGACTTGCAAGCTACTCGACACCCGAATAACTTGATTGTCGTACCACTTGGGCACCGAGCCACACGGACACCGAGTCTCTCGACAACAGGGAGACACGGGGGTCGAGATGCTCAGCCCCCACGAACTCACACAAGAACTGCCGCCCCACCCGAACTGCCTCACCACCACTTCTCACCCCCCTGGAGCCCACGATGTCCCGTCCCACCCCCCGCGCCGCCCGCCTCGCCGCCTGGATCGCCATCCCCGCCGCCCTCGTCGCCAGCGGCATCGTCGTCTCGCAGGCCTCGTACTCGGCCTTCTCGTCGACCACGGTCAACCCGACCAGCAACTGGACCGCCGGCTCCGTCGCCCTCACCGACGACGACTCGAACACCGCGCTGTTCACGGCCACCAACCTCAAGCCCGGCTCGACCGGCACCAACTGCATCGCCGTCACCTCGACCGGCACGCTGGCCTCGGCCGTCAAGCTCTACGGCACCGCCGCCGCCACGACGAACAACCTGGCCTCGAACATCACGCTCAGCGTCGTGCAGGGCACCGGCGGCGGCTTCGGCTCCTGCTCGGGCTTCACCCCCCTCGCCGCCGGCTCGTCGCTGTACAACGGCACCCTCGCCGGCTTCGGCACCAGCTACACGAACTTCAGCAACGGCGTCGGCAACTGGGCCCCCACGGGCACCACCGGCACCCAGACCACGACCTCCGAGACCCGCGTCTACCAGGTCTCGTACACGGTCTCGAACGCTGCGCCCAACACGACGCAGTCCGGCACCGCCTCGCTCGGCCTCACCTGGGAAGCCCAGAACAGCTAGAGCCCGCTCGACTCCCGTCGTCGCCTTCCTCCCCCGTGGGCGGCGACGGGTCAGCTCCGCCGGCGTCCCGAACCCGCCGGCGGGCCGCCTGCCCGGTCACCCGCCGGGCGCGCACCACGACGGCCACGGCCGTCGACGCAGGGGTCCGTGGGTCGCCCGATGTCCCGCGGCCCCCTGCGACGCAGCACGCACCGCCAGCACGCAGCACGCACCGCCAGCACGCAGCGCCACCCGAACCGCACCCGCACAGAACCGCACCCGAACCGCACCCGCACAGAACCGCACCCGCACCGCCGACCGGACGAGAGGAAGCCATGACCACGTACGACGCCCCTCGCCACCCGGCCACCGCCTCCCTCACGGCCGTCGGCGCCCGCGGCGCGGCGAGCGCCCGCACCCGCACGACCAGCACCGGCCTCGGCTGGCTCCGGATCGTCGTCGGCGTCCTGTCCCGCACCGTGCTCGGCACGCTGATCGGCCTGCTGCTCTGGGCGGCCGTCCCCGCCGTGATCGGCTGGACCCCCACCACCGTCATGACCGGCTCGATGGAGCCGCGCATCCACCCCGGCGACGTCGTCGTCGCCCGGCCCGTCGCGGAGTCGTCGATCCACCGCGGCCAGGTGCTGCTGTTCCAGGACCCCGACCACGCCGACCACCTCCGCCTGCACCGCTACGACGACAACGGCCAGGGCACGCAGATCGTCACGAAGGGCGACGCGAACCCGACCGCGGACTCGACCCCGATCGACCGCAGCGCCGTCGTCGGCGTCGGCTACCTCCGCGTGCCCTACATCGGCACCCCCTTCGTCTGGGCCGCCGGCCACCAGTGGGGCCACCTGCTGGTCACGGGCAGCGCGCTCATGCTCCTCGTGCTCGGCGCGCAGGCCGACCGCTCGCTGCGCCGCGAGCTGAAGGGCGAGGCCCGAGGCGAAGGAGGCGCCACCTCCGTTCCCGACGACCGGACCGGCACCTCCTCCGCGACCGGCACCTCCGGCGCCTCGGCGACTGCCGCCTCCTCGGGGCTCGTGCTCGCCTCGATCGCCGCCGCCTCGTCGTCCCTGTCCGCCCCCACCTCCGCGTCCGTCGCCGTCGCCGTCGACCCGGCGTCGCGCCGCGGTCTCCGCCTCGCCGGCCGGCGCGAGCGCCGCCTCCGTCGCCTGCGCGGCGCCGCGAGCACCCTCGCCGTCGCCGGCCTCGTCGGCGGCCTCGCCCTCACGCTCGTCGTCTCGGGCGGAGCCGGCGCGGCCTTCTCGTCGCCGGCCGCCAACAAGACGAGCACTTTCGCCTCGGCCGCCGCCTACGACTGCCTGATGCCCGCCGTGACCGACTCTCCCGTCTTCTCGTACGGCTACAACGAGGGGTCCGGCACGGCCGCCCTCGACAGCTCGGCCACGGGCCGCGCGGGCACCCTCTCGGCCGGCGTCACCCGCGTCGCCGGGGCCTGCGGCTCGAGCCCGTACGTGACGCTGAACGGCACCTCCGGCCAGGTCACCACCAACGCGCCCGCCGTCTCGGCGCCCACCGCCTTCACGGTCGAGTCGTGGATCAACCTGCCCGCGAACAGCGGCGGCGGCAAGATCATCGGCTTCGGCAACTCGGCCAGCGGCCAGTCGGGGCAGTACGACCGTCAGCTCTGGGTCTCGGGCACCGGCCTCATCACCTTCGGCACCTACAACGGCGGCACCAAGACCGTCAGCACGACCAAGACCTACCGCGACGGAGCCTGGCACCACGTCGCCGGCACCGTCACCGCGGCGGGCGTGCTCACGCTCTACGTCGACGGCGTCGTCGTCGGCATGCCCGTGCAGAACGCGCTGGGCGAGCCGACCACCGGCTACTGGCGCGTCGGGTACGACAACCTCGCCGGCTGGCCGAACATCCCCGCGAGCTCCGCGAACTACTGGTTCGGCGGCAGCCTGGACGACACGGCGGCGTACACCACGGCCCTCTCGGCCGCGACGATCGCGCAGCACGTCAAGAACGGCCGCTGAGCCGCTCCCTTCTCCTCGGCCTCCCGTTCTCGTCACTCCGCCCTCTTCTCTCCTCCGCCCTCTTCTCTTCTCCGCCCTCTTCTCTCCTCCGCCCGGTTCGTCCGGCCCGTCGAGTGGTCAGGTCTGGTCGTCCGCCGCTGGGGGAGGGCCCAATTCGGACCACTCGAGGTCGAGCGGAACCATCCGGCGCCAGCCGGGCTGCGACACTGGGCGGATGCCCCTGCTGATCAACGACGTCTACGTCGACGGACGAGTCGCCGCGAGCCCCGACACGCTCGACGAGACCTACGCGGCCCTGGCCGACACGCACGGCACCGCCTGGGTGGTCCTGAGCGAGCCCGACGAGGCCGAGCTCGCCTCCTTGGCCGCCCGCTTCGACCTGCACGAGCTCGCCGTCGAGGACGCGGGCCACGGCCACCAGCGCGCCAAGCTCGAGCGCTACGGCACGACCCTGTTCGTCGTCGTGCGTCCGGCGGTCTACCTCGACGCCGAGGAGAGGGTCGCGTTCGGCGAGATCCACTTCTTCGTCGGGCCGGACTTCTTCATCGCCATCAACCACGTCTCCGACATCGACTCGCGCTACCTGGCGCGCAGCGTGACGAGGCTGCGGGCGAAGCCCGACCTGCTGCGGGTCGGTCCGCAGGCGATCCTCTGGGCGGTGCTCGACGCGATCGTCGACGCGTACGCGCCGGTCGTCGAGGGGCTCGAGAACGACATCGACGAGATCGAGCAGCAGCTGTTCGCCGGCGAGGCCGGGGTCTCGCGCCGCATCTACGAGCTGTTCGGCGAGGTCGCGGACTTCCAGAAGGCCACCCGCCCGCTCGTCGGCATGCTCGACGGGCTGCTGCGCGGCGGCGAGAAGTACCAGGTCGGCACCGAGCTCGAGCGCCGGCTGCGCGACGTGCAGGACCACGTCATCCGCGTCGTCGACCGCGCCGACACGTTCCGCGCCGTGCTGCAGAACGCGCTGTCGCTCAACGCGACGCTCGTCGCCCAGGTGCAGAACGACGTCACCAAGCGCATCTCGGCCTGGGCCGCCATCCTCTTCGCCCCGACCCTGATCGGCGCGATCTACGGCATGAACTTCGACGTGATGCCCGAGCTGCACTGGGAGTGGGGCTACCCGTTCGCCCTCGCCCTGATGGTGGGCATCGGCGGCGGGCTCTGGGGCGCGTTCAAGCTCAAGCGCTGGCTGTAGGCGGCGCGGCCGGGAGCAGCTCTCGCCCCGCGTGAACCCGCGCGCCGTGTGAATGCGCGTGCACCCCTCGAACCCGCGCACACCCTCGCGCGCGCTAGCGGGTGCGCGCGGATTCGAAGGGTGCGGACGAGCATCACCCCGCACCCGCACCCCGCAGAACACTGGCGGCATTCAGGGAGGCCGGCCTCGGGGTTCCTGAACCGTGCGCGGATCAGGAACCCCGTGCCCCCTCTCGCGCGGCTCAGGCCACATGTTCCTGAATGAGGAGGGGACGAGGAGGGGCGGGTCAGGCGCGCAGGACGCGCACCTCCCAGGGCGCGAGCGTCAGCGAGCCGGGGCCGTGCGGCACGTTGCTGACGAGCACCTCGGGCACCGACCGGCGCCGCAGCACCGGGTCGAGCCCGGGGTCGAGGTCGTACGGCTCGCCCGACCAGTTCGCGAGCACGAGCAGGCGCTCGTCGCCGAGCGTGCGCGTGAACGCGTAGAGCCGCTCGTCGTCGGGTGCCAGCATCGCGAAGTCGCCGAGCTGCACCACCGGCAGCTCGTGCCGCAGCGCGATCAGACGGCGGTAGAACTCGAACACGCTGCGCTCGCCGGAGGCGCGGTCGGCCTCGACGTTCAGCTCGGCGGAGTTCGGGTTCACGCCGATCCACGGGGTCCCCGTCGTGAAGCCCGCGGAGGCGTCCGCCGACCACTGCACCGGCGTGCGGGCGTTGTCGCGGCTGCGGAACCGCAGCGCCTCGAGGACGTCGGCCTCCGAGGCCCCGGCGGCCAGCGCCTCCTCGTGCCAGTTCAGCGACTCGATGTCGCGGTACTGGTCGATCGAGGTGAAGCCCGCGTTCGTCATGCCGATCTCGTCGCCCTGGTAGACGTACGGGGTGCCACGGTGGAGGTGCAGCACGGCGGCCAGCATCGTCGCCGACTCGTACCGGTGGGCACCGTCGTCGCCGAAGCGCGAGACGCTGCGGGGCTGGTCGTGGTTGCCGAGGTACAGGCTGTTCCAGCCGCGCTCGGCGAGGCCCTCCTGCCAGCGGCCGAGCGACCGCTTGAGGTCGGTCAGCGCGAGCGGCACGTTGTCGAACTTCGAGTCGGGGCCGCGGTCGAGGTCGACGTGCTCGAACTGGAACACCATGTCGAGCTCGCTGCGCGCCTGGTCGGTGAAGAGCGTCGCGTCGTCGACCGTCACGCCGGGCATCTCGCCGACCGTGATGAGCTGGCGGTCGCCGCGGTGGGCGAAGACCTCGCGGTGCATCTCCTGCAGGTGGTCGTGGATCGCCGGGTCCATCACGAACGCGGGCGAGCCGGCCGCGAGCGACTCGGGGGTCTTGGCGATGAAGTTGATGACGTCCATCCGGAAGCCGTCGACGCCGCGGTCGAGCCAGCGGTTCATCATCGCGTGGACGGCCGCGCGCATGTCCGCGTTCTGCCAGTTCAGGTCGGGCTGCTTGGTGGCGAACATGTGCAGGTACCACTCGCCGGTCGCCTCGTCGAGCTGCCAGGCGGGGCCGCTGAAGGCGCTCCGCCACTCGGTCGGCAACGACCCGTCGTCCGACTGCGGACGCCAGACGTACCAGTCGCGCTTCGGGTTGTCGAGGGACGACCGCGACTCGGCGAACCAGGCGTGCTCGTCGCTCGTGTGGTTGACGACCAGGTCCATCACGAGCTTCATGCCGAGGCCGTGCACCTCGGCCAGCAGCTCGTCGAACTCGTCGAGCGTGCCGAACAGCGGGTCGATGTCGTCGTAGTCGCTGATGTCGTAGCCGGCGTCGGCCTGCGGCGAGCGGTAGATCGGCGACAGCCAGATCACGTCGACGCCGAGGTCGTGCAGGTGCCCCAGCTTGCTGCGGATGCCCGCGAGGTCGCCCACGCCGTCGCCGTCGCCGTCCGCGAAGCTGCGGGGCCAGATCTGGTAGACGGTGGCGGACGTCCACCAGGGTGCGTCGGTGTGCGGCACCGCTCCTCCTTCGTTCGTGCTGGTCATGGTTCGAGTCTGGTCTCGCGTGCGGTCGTCGGTCACTTCGTCGACCCCCGCATCACGCCGCTGACGACCCACTTCTGCGCCACGATGTAGACGACCAGCAGCGGCGCCAGGGCCATCAGGTACGAGGCGAAGGCGACGGTGTAGTTCGTGTTGAACTGGCCCTGGAAGATGAACTGCGCCAGGGGCAGCGTGCGCGCCGACGGGTCGGACAGGATCACGAGCGGCAGCAGGAAGTCGTTCCACGCCCAGACGCAGGTGAGGATGCCGACCGTGGCGTTCATCGGCGCCAGCAGCGGAAAGACGACCTTCCAGAAGACGCCCCAGGTGCTGGCGCCGTCCATGCGCGCCGCCTCCTCGAGCTCGATCGGGATCGAGTTGATGTAGGCGGTGAAGATGAAGATGTTGAACGACAGCCCGTAGACCGTGTAGAGCAGCACGAGCCCGACGGGGGTGTCGAGGCCGAGCAGCGCCGTCTCCTTCACCACCGGCAGCATGATGATCGGGAACGGCACGAAGATCGCGGCCAGGAAGTAGAAGTACAGGCCCTTGAAGAACGGGCGGTGCATGTTGCGCGCGATGGCGTAGGCCACCAGCGAGTTGGTGAACAGCGTCAGCACGACGGCCCCGACGGTGATGAGCGCCGTGTTGAGCAGCGCCTGCGGGAAGTTCGTCAGCTGATACGCGTCGACGAAGTTCTGCCAGCGGATCTCGGTCGGCAGCTCGAAGCCGGTGCCGCCCAGCTGGTCGGGCGTCTTCAGCGCCGTCACGATCGTGAAGTACAGGGGGAGGAGCACCGTCAGCGAGCAGACGGCGATCAGTGCCGTGAGCCACCAGTTGGTGCCTCCCGTGCCGCCGTCGAGACGACGCCGACGACGCGACTTCGGCGGGGTGCCGGCCGGGGACGACGCCCCCGGGTCGACGGGGCTGGTGGTGGTCTGGAGGGCTTCGGCGCCCTGGATCGTCGAGCTCATCAGAACGACGCCTCTCTGCGCTGGAGGAAGCGCAACTGGATGAACGACACGAGGATGATGACGACGAGGTACAGCACGGCGTTGGCCATCTGGTAGCCGTACTCGCCGCCCTGGAACCCGCCGCGGAAGATGACGAGCGCGATCGATTCGGTCGACGTGCCGGGGCCGCCGTTCGTCAGGGCGACGATCTGGTCGAACACCTGCAGGAACGACTTGAACGACAGCACCATGTTGATGGTGAAGTAGGCGCCGATCAGCGGGAACGTGATCGAGCGGAACTGCCGCCACGACGACGCGCCGTCGATGCCGGCCGCCTCGTAGAGCTCGGCGGGGATGGTCTGCAGCCCCGCCAGGTAGAGGATCACGTTGAACGCGCACGCCTGCCACACCGTCGTGATGACGATGCCGACCCAGGCCCACTGCGGGTCGGCCAGGATGTTGGCGCCCGGCAGCCCGATCGACTGCAGGATCGTCGGGAACGAGTTCGCGAACAGGTAGTTGAAGACGTAGCCGATGATGAGGATCGCCAGCACGTAGGGGATGAAGAACACGCCGCGGAAGGCGGTGCGGAACTTGATCCGCGCGTTGAGGCCGAGCGCGATGGCGAGCGAGATCACGTTGACGGCGATCGTCGACACGATGGCGAACCCGAACGTGAACAGGTACGACGCGATGACACGGTCGTCACGGAACAGGTTGAGGTAGTTCGACAGCCCGACGAAGCTCCACGTGCCGTAGCCCGCGTAGTTGGTGAGGCTGAAGAACATGCCCGTGACGACGGGGATCGTGTGCAGGCCGAAGAAGATCACGACGGCCGGCACGACCATCCAGTAGAAGGCGCGGGGCGTCTTGCCCTGGCCGGCGCGGCGCGTGGGGGCGTGCTTCCGCGAGGAGGCGCGGGTGGGCCCCTCAGGGCCGGCGTCGGTCGTCGGCCGCGGTGCGGTGGCGGTCATCACTTGCCTTCTCTCTGCGTGGTGGTGCGGGCGGCGACCTTGCTCCACTCGTCGTCGAGGTCGGTGAGGAACTCGTCCACGTCGCCGGTGATGACCAGGGTCTGCAGCATGTTGACCAGCGGGATCGACGCGGGCACCTGGTGGTCGATGAAGCCGATGATCCGGCCGCTCGTGAAGTACGGCTCGAGCCCCGCGAGGGCAGGGTCGGTGTTGGGCTCGGCGTCGACGAGCGGCGAGAAGGTGGACTGCGACTCCGAGTAGGCCTGCACCACCTCGGGCGACATGAGGTAGTCGACGAAGCGCTGCGCCTCCTCCTTGTGGGGTGTATCGCGGCCGATCGACAGGCCGACGTCGACGCCCGAGACCGCGATGCGGTCGTCGGCGTTCTCGGTCACCGGGTAGGGGAAGGTGCCGATGGAGGCGTCGGGCGCGTTGGCGCGGATCGCCGGGATCGCGTACGAGCCCTGCAGGTACATCGCCGACTCGCCGTTCGCGAAGGCGAGGTTGCCGGCGTTGTAGTCGCGGCTGGCGAAGTCGTCCTGGCAGTAGGAGAAGAGCTGCACCTCCTTCTCCATGGCGGGGCCGAAGTCCTTGCTGAACGACACGGCGCCGCCTTCCACGTCGGAGCCCTCGGCCCGCAGGTCGTCGAAGAACCCGTCGGGCATCAGCGCGCCGCCGAGGTTGACGAAGGCGGGGCCGGCCGTCCACGCGTCCTTCATCGTGCAGTAGAACGGCGGGATGCCGGCCTGCTCGAAGGTGTCGGCGGCGGCGATCAGCTCGGTCCACGTGGTGGGGACCTCGACGCCCTGGGCCGCGAAGATGTCGGGGTTGTAGATGATGCCGGAGGCGTTGTTGGCGAAGGGGAGGGCGTTGACCTCGGGGCTGCCGCTGCCGCCGTCGGCGCTGCTCTGGTCGCAGCTGCCGAGGTCCTGCACGATCTCCTGCACGGCGGGGTTGACCGTGTCGGCGGAGGGCTCGTCGCTGAGGTCGGCGAAGACGCAGGCCCGCGCCAGCTCGGCGAAGTTGCCGCTGACGTTGAGCGTGAGCACGTCGGGCACCTTGTTCTTGACGAGCAGGGTGCGGATCGCCGTGTCGGGGTCGGGCACCGCGTTCTGCACCACGCGGATGTCGGGGTTCTCGGCCTCGAAGTCGGTGATGATGTCGGCGAAGTCCTGCACCGCCTCCGGCTTGAACTGGAAGAAGTCGAGCGTCGTGACGCCGTCGGCGTCGGGGCCGCTGCCGGGCGCGCAGCCGGTGAGGCCGGCGAGGACGACGGCCGTGCCGAGGGCGGCCGCGGCGAGGCGGCCGCGGTGCGGGCGCGTGCGGTCGTGCTTGCGCGGCCTGCGGTGCTGGCCGTTGGTCGGACCAGGGGAGTGGGATCGGGGACTCACTGTGCGCCTCCTTGCGCTGGGGCGGCCGGGGCCGCGTGGGTCGTGCTGGTGCTGGTGCTGGTGCTGGTGCTGGTGCTGGTGCTGGGTCGGGCGGGGCGCCTCCTCGGAATTCAGGAGGCGCGGGTCGGGGAGTCCTGAGTGGTGCACGGATCAGGACGATCGGTCTCCCCCTCGCGGGGATCAGGCTTGATGTTCCTGAATGAGGAGAGGGAGCGGCGGACTCGGGGCGGGCGAGAGACGGGGTGGGGGAAGAGACGCGGGGCTAGAGGGCGGTGGCCGAGAGGAGGACGAGCTGCTCGGGGAAGAGGACCGGGGCCTGCACGCCGCCGAGGCGGAGCGCGCGACCGGTGAGGACGACCCCGTCGAGGGCCCAGGCGAGCGGCGACTGGCCGGGGCCTCCGACGGTGGCGGTCGGGGCCGCGAGGGCGACGCGGTACTCGCGGTCGTCGTCGAGGCCGGGCAGCGTGACGGGGCCGGCCGGGTAGCTGGCGCTCGTCGCGACCTGGGTGAACGTATAGAGCGCACGGCTGTGGTCGGCGGCGACGACTCCGCGCAGGTCCATGCCGGGGTCGGGCAGGTCGGCGTGGACGACGGCCCCCGTGTGGAGGAGCGACCGGTTCGCCTTGTGCACCGCGATCCAGGCGGCGAGCTCGTCGAGGGTGGCGTCGTCGACGTCGGGCGAGCTGATGTCCCACTCGACGCCGAAGTGGCCGGGCAGGGCGACCCCCGCACGGAACGACAGGTCGTGGCGCCGTCCCGTCGAGTGCGAGCGGGGCCCGCTGACGTGCGCGCCCATCAGCTCGTAGGGCACGAGCAGGCCGGTGTGCTTCTGGTTGACGAGGCGCTCCATCGGGTCGATGCAGTCGCTCGTCCAGATGCGGTCGGTGTGGTCGAGGATCCCCAGGTCGACCCTGGCCCCGCCGGAGGCGCAGCTCTCGATCTCGACGCCGGGGTGACGGCTGCGCAGCTCGTCGAGCAGGCGGTAGAGCGCGACGACGTTCTCGTGGACCGCCGGTCGTGCCGGGGCGCCGGCGCCCGCCTCCAGCAGGTCGCGGTTGTGGTCCCACTTCAGGTAGGCGATGTCGTGGTCGCTGAGCAGCGCGTCGAGCTTGCCGAGGATGTACTCGAACGCGTCGGGGTTCGAGAGGTCGAGCACCTGCTGCTGGCGGGCGATCGCCGGCAGGCGTCCCTCGCCGGGGCCGAGGATCCACTCGGGGTGCGCCCGGGCGAGCTCGCTGTCGGGGCTGACCATCTCGGGCTCGACCCAGATGCCGAACTGCATGCCGAGGTCGGTGACGTGGTCGATGATCGGCGCGAGTCCGTCGGGCCAGACCGTCTCGTCGACCCACCAGTCGCCGAGGGCGGTGGTGTCGTCGCGGCGGCCGTGGAACCAGCCGTCGTCGAGCACGAAGCGCTCGATGCCGACGCGCGCACCGGCGTCGGCGAGGGCGCTGAGGCGGCCGAGGTCGTGGTCGAAGTAGACGGCCTCCCACGTGTTGAGGGTCACGGGACGCGGGGTCGCCGGGTGGTTGGGGCGGGCACGAAGGAGGCGGTGGAACCGTGCCGAGAGCTCGGTGAGCCCGTCTCCCCACGAGCCGAGCGCCTCCGGCGTCTCGTAGCTCTCGCCCGGTCCGAGCCGGATCTCGCCCGGGGCCAGCAACTCGGCGACGCGGGTGTGGGTGGCGCCGGTGACGATGCGCTCGACGCTGACGCGGTGGTTGCCGCTCCAGGCGAGGTGCGCGGCGTGGACGAGGCCGCGCTCGAAGCCGAAGCCGGGCGTGCCGGTGGCGATGAAGAGGGTGGCGTCGGCTCCGGGACGGCCGCGGCGGCTCTCGCGGTCGTAGCGGCCGACGGTGAGGTCGTGCCGCTGAGGCGTGCGCTCGCGGAGGTGGCGACCGGTGGTGTCGAGCACCTCGCCGGCGGTGTGCGGCAGGGGGAAGCTCGCCGCGAGCTCGCCGAGCTCGTAGGTGGCGGCGGTGTCGAGTGCGGCGGCGGCGGTGGCGTCGAGCTCGCGGGCGTCGTCGCCGGTCGAGCCGGCCGCGGTGTTGGTGAGGCGGAGGCGCTGGTGCAGCAGGCCGTGGGGGTCGAGACGCAGGGTGATGCTGATTCGGAGCTCGGCGGCGGGGTCGTCAGCCGTGATGGTGAGGGTGGAGCCGTGTTCGTTCTCGGCAACGTCGAGGTCGGTGGCGGTGAAGGCGGGAGAGAAGGAGGCGCCGGCACGGCTGCCGAGGAGGCCGGGGGTGCCCTGCCAGCCGTCGGACTCGAGGGGGAGGAGCGTGAGGCGGGCCGGCTCGTCGATGGCGCCCGAGGTGCGCTGGGCGCGGGAGGCGAGGACGACCCCGGCGAGGGCGGCGGCGCTGAGCTCGCCGAGGTCGGGGCCCCAGTGGACGATGCTGGGGAGGCCGGGGCCGGAGGTGTCGAGGACGACGCTCGTGCCTCCCTGGCGGAGGTGGAGCTCGGTCGTGCGGACTTCGGTGCGACGCTGCATGGGTTAGTTCTACGACGGAAGTAATAGGGCTGTCAAGTGCGTTCCCTGATCCGGTTCGCGCCTCCTTTTCGTTCGGCTCGGAAGATATGCTCGGTCGCATGACGACGACGACGACGACGGAGCCGGTGCTGGGCGAGTCCGGGCGTGAGCTGGTGCGCGAGGTGCTGATCCACGGGCCGATCGCGCGGGCTGAGCTCGGGCGCCGGCTGGGCCTGTCGCCGGCGAGCCTCACGCGGCTGAGCAAGCCGTTCCTCGACCGCGGCCTCTTCGTCGAGGGAGCCGTCGAGCTCGCCGGAGCCGTCGGCCGCCCCGCCAAGCCGCTCGACGTGCGGGTCGACCTGCAGCGCTTCGTCGGCATCAAGCTGACCGGTGACCAGGCGCTCGGCGTGCTGACCGATCTGCGGGCCAAGACGCTTGGCGAGCGCGTCGCTGATCTCGCCGGGCACTCTCCCGAGGAGGTGGTGGAGGCGCTGGCCGCGGTGGTGGAGGCGCTCGCCGGCTCGGGTGGTGCCGAGCTCGGGGGTGTCGGGGTGAGCATCGGCGGCAAGGTGACCGGGCAGCAGGTGGTGCTGCGCGCGCCTTTCCTCGAGTGGCGTGAGGTGGATCTCGGCGGGATGCTGGCGCGGCGGCTCGGGCTGCCGGTCGTCGTCGAGAACGACGTGGTCGCGTTGACGGAGGCGGAGCGGTGGTTTGGTCTCGGGCGCGGGATCGACGACTTCGCGGTCGTGACGACGGGGGCCGGTGTCGGCTACGGGCTGGTGATCCACGGGAGGCAGGTGATCACGCCCGACACGGGTCTCGGGCTCGGAGGGCACTTCCCCCTCGACCCCACCGGCCCGATCTGTGCCGACGGGCACCGGGGCTGCTCGACGGCGATGCTGTCGACGACCAGCATGTGCGCCTCGGCGGCCGTCGGTCTCGGTCGGTTGGTCAGCTACGAGGAGCTGCTGGCGCTCGCCGCCTCGGGCAACGCGGTCGCGGTGCAGGTCGTCGGCACGGCCGGCCGGTCGCTCGGGCGCATGATCGCGGCGGTCGCGAACCTGACGATGGTCGGGACCGTGGTGCTCTCGGGCGAGGGCATCGGCCTGGTCGACGTCCCGGTCGCAGAGTCAGAGATGCGTGCCGGCATCGCTGCGGACCGTGACCCCGACGCGTCGGAGGTGCGGGTCCTCACCGGGGACGCCGACTTCGGCGCGTGGGCGCGTGGTGCAGCGGCGGTCGCTGTACAGGCTCGGATCGGCGCCCTGGGGGTATGAGATGACGCGCGTCGCGGTACGCGGTCGTTCATCGGGACACCTTCTCGGGCTCTTTCAGATCGGCTGAGGTCAAGTAGCGCCTGGCCTGCGGATTCGCGTATGCCTGTCCCGTAAAAATGCCCGGTGACGGGGGTTTGAACGCTACAGTCATCGGATGCTCATCGGATACGCCCGCGTCTCGACATCTGGGCAAGATCTCGCAGCACAACGTGACGGTCTCGCAGCGCTCGGTGTTGACGATCAACACGTCCATGTTGACCACGGGCTCTCGGGCACGACTCGAGCCCGGCCGGGCCTCCGGGAGGCGCTGGCTGCGTGCCGTGCCGGCGACGTCCTCGTCGTCACGAAGCTCGATCGTCTTGCCCGATCTTTGCGGGACGCAACTGACATCGCGGATGAGCTGACGAAGAAGGGCGTTGCGCTCAACCTTGGGGGAGCGGTCTACGACCCCACCGACCCCGTCGGCCGGCTCCTGTTCAACGTCCTCGGCATGGTGGCCGAGTTCGAGGCCGACCTCATCCGTGCCCGCACCCGTGAGGGCATGGCGATCGCCAAGGCCGCCGGGAAACTCCGCGGCCGAAAGCCCAAGCTCACCGCCTCGCAGGAGAAGCACCTCATGCAGCTGCACCGCACCGGAGCCCACACCACGAGCGAGATCGCCGAACTTTTCGGCGTCGCGCGGTCCACGGTCTATCGAACAGTCCAGCGCTCAGTTGCCCAGGAATAGCGGAGCTACGACCCAGAGCTGCCTAAACGTCATTGGGTGTGCGGAGCCCCGGCTTAAAAGGGGGGCGTGGCTACAAGATGAAGCGGAATAGCATGTCAGCTATGGGGGACGACGGCGCATCTGAGTTGAAGCGTGTGCGCTTACGAGGGGCTCGCTTCGAAGGCGGCAGGCTCCCCATTGCATCTCTTGTGGAACTGCAGAAGTACCAGGAGATTATTCAGATAGCGGCTGCAGCTGAGTGGCGCCAGGAGCACCCCGACGAGGACTTGCCTGCCGACTTCGCGGAGAGTCTCGCGCTGACTATTGAGCGCATCGAGGAGGGAAGCGCAGACGTCTTCCTTGCTTACGAGCAGCAGCAGGCCTATGTGGCATACCAGGACGAGGCCCAAGAGGCAGCCGACTCATTCCTTGTTGCCGCTTACTCGGGTTCACCGCTACCGAGCTTGTCAGCCCTAGATCGTGATGGCGATGAAATCTTCAGGAATGCCTTGTCGCTCCTCGGATCCAGTCTTGAAGCGGAACAAAGCATTGAGTTCTATCCGGGTAAGCCCGATTCGACGCCGGTGGTCATCACGCAGGAGACGCGAGGCCAGGCAATCGAGCGCCTTTCACGGATCGAAGATTTCCTCATAGCCGACGAAGAGCCTGGTGAGTCGTCAGGGCTCCACAAAGCTCAAGAAAGTGTCGTGGGGCACGTCACGGCGATCGACGCCGCCAGGAAGCGATTCGATCTCGTTCTTGACGATGGCTCGCGCCTTCACGGCTTCTACAAGTCGGACCTACTGCTCGAGGATTTCCGTGCCGTCGTCCACGAGGCCGCAAAGGGGCCGCTGACTCGCATTCAAGGTGACCTACAGACACGGAACGGTGAGCTGTGGCGCTTCTGGCCAGCTACGTCCATCGAGCGTGTGCAGTTCGATGAGGCCCCTTGGGGTCAGCGACTCGCTGAGTTCGCAGGCCTGCGTCCTGGTTGGGACGGGAGTGACGCAGCGCAAATCTCTTCGGTCGCCCTTGATGGGGCTCAGGCGCTCCTGCGTCAGGTCGAGAGCGCAGGTATAGCCAGACCCGGGGTCTTTCCTACCGAAGACGGAGGAATCCTCGTGGAATGGGTATCAGCGGACGGTGTCCTGAGCGTCGAAGTGGACGCAGAAGGTGCATTTGAGATGTTCACGCTGCGGTCCGGGGAGCAAGGCGGCAAGCACGCGGCCGCGACAAGTGCCATCGACGCGTTCCGTTTTGTCGAGGGGGCACAGTCGTGACTGACATAGCTGTGGAGCTGCGGGAAGGTGAGCAGCTCATGAGTGATGCGGAGGAAATTGCCTACCGGCAAATCACGCCGCGGATGTTTATCGACAACGGGCAGATCGCGAGCACCGCCTTCGGCCCGAACTCGTCGGACAACAACATGCCATCTTACTCGCGATCCACGCTTGTGAGTCCCCAGGAGGCTCGAGACTGGCATAACGAGTACGCAACGAGCGCGTCGCAGGGCGTGTGGGGTGTGACGGTGGGGGAAGTCATCGCTTCGCATAGCTATGTCGTGGACGACTCAGCATCCCCGCAAGAGCAAGGTGAAATACGAGCCCCGGGACACTGCTTCGTCGATTTTCGAGGGCTGACTCGCGCCCAGCGAAAAGAACTTCGAGCACAACTCCTCTTGCATGCGCTCGAGCGCGGGGAGATTCCGACGGAGCCGCCTGTCACCGAGGGGCAACTCTTCTAAAGCCCCGCAGGCACCGGCGCTCGGCTTAGAACTCTTCTAGCTTGGTAGCGAGTTCTCGGAGAGCCTTCACGACGGTGGCTCGCTCAATTTCACCGGAGAATTCCCACACAAGAGGCTCGGCCAGGAAGCCGTCGGCTGGTTCGATCTTCAGCTCGTAGGTCGCGTGGTCGCCTGAGCGATTGTTCTTTGGTGCTTCAGTCGAGGCTGTGACGACGACCGAGAAGCCGCTTTCGTTTACCGTCGCGGAGTGAGAATAAGTCATGAGCTGAACTTAGCTGTTGACCGTCTAACGGTGCCCACTCGTAAGGTCCCGATCGTGAGAGCCCGAGGGTCAGGTGAAGCAGTGGCGACGATTCTGCGCCGGCTGATTCCGGAGCACCCGTTTGCGGTGCCGCCGGCAGTCGTAATGGTCTGCGACTAAAGACGATCGATTCTGGGTGGGCCCGCCCGACGGTCGGATCTGCCGGCCAGAAACCGCGACCGCTTTTAAACTGGGTTTCGAATCGGTCCGGGTTTTTGGGAAGCCCGCGGACCGGGTGCCCGTTAGACGATCGGTTACTGCGCGTGGTCCGGGGACTCGAGCGCGCGCTCCAAGAAGAAGCGAACTTCGCCTGATTCGAGCTCGACCGAGAATACTCGGATGTTCTTGCGCGTCTGGTCCCGGTACAGGGCCCAGCCTGGCTTCCAAGAGCGAGCGATCACCGTGCCGTCTTCGGAGGTCGCGATGATGCGGACTCGATCGCCGAGCTTGAGGTGGGAAGCGTTCACGAGCTGATCATGCCGCATGCGGCAGCGCCCGGTAGGGGTCGCCTACCGAAATGGTCAAGGGCGTTTCCGGACCCAGCGTGCCGAAGAGGATCAGGGGAGGGGCAGCTCAGCCGACATCTGCTGTCGAGTGTCTGCCTCGATCCAGCTCACCGCGATCGTGCCAAGGGACAGCGACAGTCGCGGTGAGGTGTGAAACACGCCGGCCTGGCCAGCGTCGAGGTTGCCAAGGCTACCTCCGATGAGGAGGGCTGCATGCTGAGACGGAATGGCGCTGATCTGCACGTCCTCAGCGCCAACGTTTCCGGCATTTCGCAGCCGGTATGAGTGCGCCCCTGCACGTTCCTCGATTGCCCACTCCACCTTCGCGTTCAGGGCATCCTCGAATACGCGAACGAGGTCGACGTCCGGCTCAGAAGCGAGCGCAGCCATCTTTTCGACGGCCCCCGCAATGCGCTCCCCAGAATCTGCGCTGCGCGAAAGGGCTGCTGCTGCGTCAGCTCGAGCGTCCTTGGCCACACTCTCTGACTTGTCCGCCTTCTTGCGCGCCCCGAGAGCGAAGAAGAAGCCGACCACGCCTCCTGCCAGTCCGAGGGCCGACAAGATGTCTGAAAGTGCCATGCCACGATCCTTACAGCTCGCACCCTCCGGCAGTCGATCAGCGTGCGGGCAGCCTGGGGGCTGTCTCGCAACCAGCTCTGAAGAAGCCCGTCAGGGCATCCAGATAAGAGACAAGGCTGCGACACGCGCCAGCCCCCGAGATTGTCGTAGGGGAGTGGTTGGGCGGTAAGACGTCTCGTATCCCTAGGGTTGTAAGTCGTCGACGAGAGGCCTGCGAGGGGCAGTCACGAGCCCCACTCGAGCGCCTGGAACTCCAACCCTTATGGCGCCCGAGCAACCCCACGCGGGTGTCCGATCTACTGGGGCGCCAAGAGCTGCACCCATGTCAGCACTGCTGCAACAGCGCTCGAGCTAGATGTCACCGCAAGGATGGCGATGAGTCTTGCAGTAGCGCCCCACCCGTCTCGAACAGCGTCAGAGATGGTTGACCACATGCCCACCCGACGGTTCTTCGTGTGTCTCTTGGTTCCCATGGCCTTCCACCTCCTTTCGCTTCCAAGGCCCTCTGAGTGGCCGGTTTTTCAAGTAGGTCACAGATCGCCTGGAGCATCCACTATGATGGGATGACGCCTCAACCGGCCAGAGCGTCCACATCTCCAAGTGAACTCCGTGAAGAGAATACTGGCTGGATAAAACGTTCAGAATGATAAGTTGCAAGTGGGAGGACTGCTCGAGTGGTGACAATCGATTTCAGCCGGACGCCCACGCCGAAAGAACGGCTGAGCCTTGAGGCGAGAAGGCATCGACTCGATCAGCCCGACTATGTGCAGCAAGTGCAGCAGGTCTACGAAGTCATGCCCGGCAAGCTCACCCCTTCTGCGCTCGTCATCCGCTCGGCGTTCTCCTACCGGGCGAAGGGCGCGAACATTGACGCATCCGACCGCAAAGCTCCGCCCCGAGAAGAGCGACCACCGGCGACACGCCTACGTACCAGCCGTGGTGCAGCCTTGCGGTTCGGCATCACACTCATCGCCCTTGCGCAGAAGAACAGGAAGCCAGGCGCCAAAGCGCGCCTTAGTCGACTCGACATCGACATCGCCGGCAGCGCGAGCGAGCTTGGCTGGGCAGACCTCCTTGCCTCGGATGCGGTGAATAGCAACAGTGGTGGTGTCTTCATCACGGCGCGGAACAAGCGGGCGCGCAGTGTGCGATCGGCGCTTGAGGCTCTTCGTGATGCTGGTCTCGTGGACATCCCAGGCAAGCCGGGGGATCGCAACCGATTCGAGGACTTTGTCCTGCTTAACGAGGGGGGCGTCGGCGCGGTGGGAGAAGCAGAGGAGTACACAGTCCCGGGCAAAGCGGAGCGAACGTTCACGGTGCCGTCTGGGTTCGTGTCCAACGGTTGGCTGCACCTCCTCGAGGACTCGGAGATCGCACTCCTTCTCATGGTGGCTAGCGGTCGAGGGGGATGGGCACAAGGGGGCCTTCTCGCTATGCCTGCCGAAACCCGCCTGCGGCACTACGGCATGCATCGAGATGGCTACTCTTCCGCCCGTAAGACTCTGGAGTGGTTTGGCCTTCTGCAGGTGGAGGAGGTGGGGCGACACAGTGATGGCCGAGCCGAGGAAGGCGATCTCCGACTCCACCGTCTCGGCCTCAAAGCAGATGGTTTTGACCGGCCCGCCGTCGATACTTTGCGTCAGGCGCTGGACAAGCAGCTCTCTCGCAGTTAGTCCGTCCGGCGAGCCATCCTTGGGTTCAGCTGGTCGTTGCAACACCACCGTGAATCGGAGTGCTGCAGATGGGATCGAGGCTGGAACAACGTGTCCGGGAGGCTTGGTTCTGGGAGCTACTCGGACAGGGCTTGAGCAGGCCGGCTGCTTGCGATGCTGTCGGCGTGCATCCGCGTCAGGGCTACCGATGGTTCAAAGCCGCTCGAGGGAAGAATCCGTTCGAGCGCGCCGCCCGGTCGGGCCGGTACTTGAGCGAGGAGGAACGGCTCAAGATCGCTGACCTCCACCTCGGCGGCGCAGGCGTCCGCCGGATCGCGGCCGAGCTCGGTCGGGCGCCCTCGACGATCAGTAGGGAGCTCACCCGGAACAGCTCACGCGGCGGCGATTACCGCCCCTACGCCGCCCAGAAGCGATCCCGGGAGCGGGCGCGGTGCCCGAAGCCCCGGAAGCTGGACCGGGTCGAGCTTGCCCTGCAGGTCGAGCTTCGGCTGGTGCGGAACTGGTCCCCGGAGCAGATCCGTGATGACCTGGTCAGGTCCTTCCCTGACCGGCCGGAGATCCACGTGTCCCACGAGACGATCTACCAAACCCTGTTCGTCCAGGGCCCCGGGCACCTGCGCGCTGACCTGCATAAACACCTCCGCACCGGCAGGGCGATCCGCCGGCACCGGGGCGAACCCAGGCGGGCGTCGTGGTCGAAGATCCGCGACATGGTCCTGATCAGCGAACGCCTTGCCGAGGTGGAAGACCGCGCCGTTCCCGGGCACTGGGAAGGAGACCTCATCGTCGGCACGAACGCCCGCAGCGCCATCGGAACGTTGGTTGAGCGGACCACCCGTTACGTGATGCTGCTGCACCTGCCCGACGGGCACAGCGCCGACGCCGTCCGCGACGCCATGATCCCCACGATCAAGACCCTGCCCGAACACCTGCGCCGGTCGTTGACCTGGGACCAGGGCACGGAGCTTGCCCGGCACAAAGACATCACCCTCGCCACTGACCTCGCTATCTACTTCTGCGACCCCCACAAGCCCTGGCAGCGCGGCTCGAACGAGAACACCAATGGGCTTCTCCGGCAGTACTTCCCGAAGTCCACCGACCTCACTGTTCACAGCCCGGAAAGACTCCTCGAAGTCGCCACGGAACTCAGGCGGCAGACCCCGCAAAACCCTCGGCTTCCGGACACCGGCAGAAGCGTTCCAGGAGCTACTCTCGGACCCGAAACAACCACCCGTTGCAACGACCCCCTGAAACCGCCATCGCCTATCGGACAGGTTGGGCTGACGCCTGAGGCCCTAGAGAACCGTAGGGTCCTCTTGGTCGATCTCTTGGTGGGGATCGATTCCGCCGGCGACGAGTACGGCGTCGAACCACTTGAGGGCCTTGGCGATTGGGGCGTCGAGCGGGTAGCCGGCGACACGCGCGTCATAGGCGCCCTCTGCCGCGAGGTCCCGCCTGCGCCCGTCTGCGGGAATGTCCGTGCGCTGCATCCACCTGTTGCTTGGGCTGATGTAGAAGGGCGGGCCGAAGCCGGTCGGTCCGAAGAAGTTGCGTTTTGCCCCTCCGTGGCCGGTAACGACAATGCGATGCGCGTGTTGGTGCCGAAGCCACCGGAGGCCGACGACTGTCTCGCCGTCCACTTCAGCTGCGCGCGCTGCGAGATAGCGCTGATCGTGTAGAGAGTGGAGCACATCGTCGAGCGCGACAGCCCACCACACAGCCTCGACCGCTGCTGCCCAGTGGTCGAACGCGACTGAGCCGGCATTCAGGGCGCGATACTGCGCGCCTGTCAGCCCACGCCGGCACCACAGCACGCCGCGAAGCGTTGTGGCATCGGGGGTCATCTGCCAGCCGTCATCCCAGGACGGTTCCACTTCCCACTCCGCGGGTCGGTGAAGGCGAGGCGTGTTACTGCTCATCCTTAAACGCGCGCGCCCAACCGTGCGCCCGCGCCTGGCTTTCCGCGGACAAGGTCTCCGGCTCGATCGACCCTGCGCTGAGCGACCTCCGGCATGATCCGGTCAAGCGTGACGCATGCTCCAGACGGTTCCATGGAGCGAGCTTGTCAGAAGGTCGTCAGCGCAGCTAAGAAGAGCGTTCGGTGCCCCATGGGCTAGCGAAACCCTTCGCCTCTAATTCCCGCAACAGTTGCGCCTCTAGCCATCATGTGTCACTGTTGCGAGAAAGGAAGGGATTTTGATGATCGTGACGTCCCTCAAGCGCAGCTACCCGAACCTGCTCGATGATGTCCGAAAGGGCAGCAACGCGATGTTGCCCGAGCTGCGGCTCGAAAGCATCACGCGCGGCAACTGGAAGAAGATGAACGCGGCGACGCTCGACGGCTACCTCGACTTCGTCGTCGGCACCTACGACAACATGATCGTCTCTGCATACAGAGTGGATCAGGTGGAACAGCTAGAAGACGGCACCATTAAGTTTGCCGGCCCGAGCCCGTTCGGCGAGCGGCCCCAGAATGACTGGCTGGGCCTGCCAAGTAGCAACGCCTCGCACGTGCCGGGGGAGTGGCTAGTCGGATGCCCCATGCCAGGAGGAGCTTGGCGTCAAGGAGAGTCTCGTGGAACACGGCGTTACTCAACTGAGGCATACCTCGCAGACCACCCGGAGCTGGCAGGCCGCGTCGACGAAGACTTCGGAGGCCGCATGGCGACGAACCTTCTCGAGCATCTTGCTACAGGTAGGGCGATCGCTATCGACGACTACCCCCAACTCGCTTCCGCGGGTACGGGCAGCCAGCTGGCCGCGGAGACCGGCGTCACCGTGGTTCGCCAGCCCGGCGGAACCATCATCATCACCATCCCGACCGGTACGCGCGCTCAACTGCTGATCGATCCGGACGGAGGTGCATCGTCATCAAGTTGACGCGAAGCGGTCCATCCCGAACCCAGAGAGGTTCGGGATTTGCAGGACAATGGTCGCTGGGCAAAAAGAATTGCCCCGGCGCGCCGACACGTTTCCGTGCCTCGTCCGGGGCTTACGTCGACGACCATAGCACTCAAACACACATGAGGCCATGTGCTGGCCTGCTGGCTGGAGACCCGTGAACCCCGTGGACCCTGCTTCTCTGTCTGCCCTTCCGGTTGTGATTGGTGCGGCTCGATTCGCGCCGTATCTGGCAGCGCGTAGCGGCGACGCAGCCGAAGCGCTCCGGCTGTACTCCTGGAACGTCGAGGCGTCCGCTGCGTTCCTCGGCGCATACGCAGCTCTGGAAGTGGGCATGCGAAACGCCATGCACGACACTCTCACGAGCGTCTTTAGCTCCGCCGATTGGTGGCACGCTGTGACACTCGCGGCGAAGGACAGCGCGCAGATCTCGGACACGGAGACTTACCTCGACGGTCGCAAGGGGGCTGGCTCCTGGGGTGCGGGGCACATGGTCGCAGAACTGAAAACGTCGTTCTGGGAGGGTCTTCTCACCAACAGGTACCACACGCTCCTTTGGGAGGCCGGCTTGAAGAACGCTTTCCCGAACTACACGGGTCTTCGGGATGACCTCCGGAAACAAATGCAACGCCTACGACTGCTGCGCAACCGTGCTGCGCACCACGAACCCATTTTTGAACGCGATCTGTTGGTTGACCACAAGTTCATGTGTGAACTGGCCGGTTACGCTGAAACTGATTTGCAGACCTGGATAGCAAGCCATTCAAGGGTTCCGGGAGTTGCCGTCGCCAAGGCTCTCACCATCTCAGGCGCGCGCCTCACCCGGTTCTGAACGTCTCAGCGAGAGACCCCTGCGGTGCCGCACATGTCGCGGCTGAAGAAGTGCTCTTGAACTAGCTTGGGCGCCTCAGGTGCTATTGCCCAGACGGTGTTCCGTGAAGCGAGACGCTGTCGGAGTAGCGGAACCACTCCCAGTTGGCTGCCTGGAACAAGATGTCCACCGCGGCGGCCAGATCTTCAACGCTCTCCGGCCTCGTTCTTACGAATCGCTGTGGAACGTCCGAGGCGTCCGGAGGGGTGGTGTCAGCGAAGCCGATAACGCTGGTGATGGACCCATGGGCGAGCGAGCTGAGCAAACCCAAGGCCAAAGTGAACGTGAGGTCTGGTTGGCCGAGGTGTTCTTGCGCTTTCTTCAAGACTGTTTCAGACAAGTCGAAACGGACCCATTTCTGCACGACGCGTTCATCGCCGTATCCCGCGTCGGTGATTGCTTTCTGGGACCTCGTAATGAGCTGGTTAACCCGGTTCACAACCGCGGTGCGCTTCCCTCGTCCCTCGTCGGTCCGGGCGTACCTCACAGATTGCGTTTCTCGCCGGCGGGCTGACTCCAGATCATCGCGGGCTATGACGTAGGCGCGCACAAATCGGCTTCGGGGCGTGCGCCCCTCCAAAATCCACCAGGCCGCTCCTGCGCACTCAATGATCGTGCGCAGCAGGGCGTAGTCGGCCACGTTGTGCACGTGCCCCGCGTTCCACAAAAGCGATAGGGCCCGGGCAGCATCGTGCGCCGCAAGCAGCTTCCCCGATGCGATGTAGGCGGGGTCCAGCGTGTCCTGAATCTTTCCGAAGTCGTCTGCTCGAGGCGACCCCGACGTAGGAAGCCGAGAGGAGGAGGTATGGAAGTCCTCAACGGCCTGCAGCCACCGATCGGCACGCAGATGCAACGGATGCGGCTGATCCTTCCCATCCTCACTACTCATTTCCGCCCATGGCGGCTACCTAAGCCTTCCCGTCCGATGCTTGATTGTGATGAGGCCAGTGTCGCTTTCTGCAGTCTTACGGCGAGCAAAAGAGGGGATCGCCTCTCTCGCCAGGACGCCGCCGAAAAGCGGTCCACCCAATCCGCATCCAGAATCTTTCCGCCGGACCGTCAAGCGCAAAAGCCCCGAGCTGCG
This sequence comes from Frigoribacterium sp. ACAM 257, assembly GCF_007954365.1. Classification (GTDB taxonomy): domain Bacteria; phylum Actinomycetota; class Actinomycetes; order Actinomycetales; family Microbacteriaceae; genus Frigoribacterium. The sequence goes on along the minus strand of NZ_VOLO01000006.1, from coordinate 53,552 downwards.
CATCGCCGTAGTGCTCGATCAAGGCTGATACGGCCTCCCGGCCTATGTCTTCAAGTCGCAAGTCTTGGTGGACGTTGATGCGTTCGATACTGACAATCTGCGTCGGTATGGGATGCCCGGTGAACAAGGACGGATCGATGACCGCAACGGGCATCACCTGGGCGCGAGCGACTTCCTCCAATCCACGGATAAAGATGAAGTGATCCATCGCTGCTCCCTGCGTTAGACGCCAGGTCGGCCCCCACCAGGTGGGATGGAATCCCTCAAGGGTCGTGTCGAAAGGGGACGCGTAGTCGCGGTCCTGGACGACCTGAAGCAGCCGCAACATCAGAGAACCTGCACGGGGACGGCGACGGCGACGTCTTCGCCCTCGACTGATCCGAACCCAGTCAGGGGTACGACCGTCGTGGTGTCTAGAGATGCGTCACGGAAGTGGACCACGACAGAGGTGTCACGATCGGTGATGTGGGAAGCGTCGTAGTTGGCCCCGGTGTTATTCGTCATGTCGTAGATGTGCGCGGTGGTCTTGTCGGGACCGAACTTCACCCCGAACCGCTTCACCGGGGTCCCGTCGTGTTCGACGGTTGCGAAGCCGTAGCTGAAGTAGTCCGGGGCAACATCGAGCTCGTACGCATCTCCCAGATCGAACGTCGCCGTGACGCTGTCGGCGCCGACGTGGACGAGGACGGTGAGGAGCTCGCGGGGCACCAGAGCGTTCATGGGCACACCCTAGAGCGCGCCACCGACGTGCCCAACGGGTTGCGGTGCCGGTTGGCGACTAGGAACCTCGGCGGTCAGGCCCCTCCGGAGATCCGCCGGTCGTTCGAAGCGACCTGATTCTTTCGCCATGCTCCACGTAGCCCTGGTAATCAGGGAACAGGACTTGAGCTGATCGGTTGTAGGTCCCTCCTAGGTAAGAGAGAAGGTTTGCTTTCAATCCGGCTTTGATGATGACGGCGACAAACGGCAAGGACGCGCGTTGTCCGCGTTTTGGTTTCAGTAGTCGTTGCTCCAAGACCTCGGGGTCCACACCGTCTTGCCAGTCGACCCGAAGAGACCGGAACGGCGAGTGCCGTCGTATTGCGACTTGTTCGCTGCCAAGATCAATCAGCGCCATGGGGAGAGTGTCTGGCACCGCACTGGTCACGAAGAAGCCTTCTTGAGCTCGAATCCTTGCATTCGGGGCTCCCGATCCAACGACATGCGGTCTGCCATCTTGCAGGGCTGCCTCGAGGCGAAAGCTCTCCGGCCGGCCGACCTGCCCGTAAGAACGGCTGCCATCAGGAACCGTGGAGAGACGCGGCCAGTCGGTAATATTCAGCGCGAGTAGCAGGCCGCTTTTTCCCTGAGGAGTGGAAGCTGGCTGGCACGCGAACCAGAGAGCGGTCATGGGGTTGCTGGTGACGTCGATGAGGCGTGTGGGTGTCCCAAAGTGTTGAAGATCCGCAAGTAGCTGAAGGTCATCAACGCGACCGGTCGGATGCGTGCCAAGGCCCCAGTCGCGTGCCTCTTGGATCACGTCAACTTCGGCGGATCGCAGCGCTTCCTCATCGATGCCACCGACATGGCGCTGAAGAGAAGAGACCAGTTCGTAGTCAGCGTCCGAGACGCCGCGCCACGCGAACCGTTGTCCCTTGCTGTAAACGCCGATGGCGCCGATCACCGCCATCACCGCACGTGCGTCTTTCGGCACAACGTAATGGTTCGTCGTCTTCCAAATATCACCGACCATTCGGTCAGAGTAACGTCGCCTCACGGCTGTCCCGGGTGACGGTGGTGGCGTGAGCATCGGCTTTCCGAAGCCATGCATGGTGCGCGCCGAATCGACCGCGGCGTGCCCCCTCGTGCGCGCTGAGTGTCGCGGTCGTACCTGCAGAACGTGTCCACTTCGAACTCCGAATTGTCCACTGTCGTCGACTCTCCGACCAGCAGTGCTGGTCAGCTTTGACGGCGGTCCGCTATGCCGTCTGGCCGCATGGGCGTCAGAGGGCCAGGTGAGGCGGCGGCGAACATCCTGCGCCGGCCGATCCCAACGCACCCGTTCGCAGTGCCGCCGACCCCTGGCACGTTCGGTGTCTTACGTCCTCTCGCGAGCGGAGCTCGGTGGGGGTGTCGATGGCCCGACCTATAAGGTCAACTAGGTCGACGTCTCAGACGAGGACTTCCAGACTGTTCTCTTGCAGTTCGATGCCCTGGGATTGATCCACCCTCGCAACGAAACCGATCCGTCAAGGACACTGCGAACTACTGGACCTTGACCCCGTACGGACACACCCGCCTAGTGCAACTTTGCGCCATCAGCGATGGGGAGGAGTCGCTCCAGCGGGATCCGGAAGACGCTTCGAGTGAGGCCAACTAGAAGTAAGGCGTTCAAGATCTGACATAATCAGGCTTGTGGGTCGTCTTGATCGCTTACGGTCGGTGTCCTGTCTAAGTGGGCCGATTCTCCATTAGGGCAGCCGGTAGTGAGCCCCAGGTGCGCGTCGTGCCCGTCGAGGTAGTCAATTCCACCGGCGGGAGCGAACCGATCATGTCGGACCTTGATTGCCGTCAGCAGTCGGGTGGCTTGGGCAACCGCCTCCTGATTCGCTGTGCGTGCGACCTGCCAAGGCAACGCGGATCGCGGTCGTGGCGGGCGCGCCCGTGGCCAGCTCCGTGGCCACGTCGCGCCCACCGCCCACACAACCGCCGCCACCCGAGTTGACTCGTGGTGCCCCCATCGCGCCGCCCCAGGGGGAGAACCGCGAACCCCGGGACGGCCCGCCGCAGACGTCGGGCCTGCACCCCACGGAAGGAACCACCCATGAGCATGGAAGGCGCGGCCTGGAGCTCGCTCTACAAGATCTCGTCCGCGAGGGACGGCAAGCACGGCATCTCCCGTGAGTCCGTCAAGCGGATCATGACGTTCGCCGTGCCGTACCGGACCAAGCTCGTCGTCTTCATCGCGCTCTCCGTCGTGGGAGCGTTCCTCGCCGTCGCGACACCGGTGCTGGCCGGCCGCGTAGTCGACGTCATCGTGGCGAAGGGCGAGGTCTCGATGATCGTCCGGCTCGCCGTCCTCATCGCCGTCGTTGCGGTAGCCGACGCCGGCGTCTCGCTGCTGACGCGCTGGTTCTCGGCCCGGATCGGCGAGGGCGTGATCCTCGACCTCCGCACCGCCGTCTTCAACCACGTCCAGAAGATGCCGATCGCGTTCTTCACCCGCACCCGCACCGGCGCCCTCGTCAGCCGCCTCAACAACGACGTCATCGGCGCCCAGCAGGCCTTCAGCGGCACCCTCTCCGGCGTCGTCACCAACGTCGTCGCACTGATCCTCACCCTCATCGTCATGCTCAGCACCTCCTGGCTGGTGACGGTGCTCGCCGTCATCATGCTGCCGATCTTCCTGATCCCCGCCCGCCGCATGGGCAGCCGCCTCGCCGCCCTCCGCCGCGAGGCCGCCGACCACAACTCCGCGATGAGCACCCAGATGACCGAGCGTTTCTCGGCACCGGGCGCCACCCTCGTCAAGCTCTTCGGCCGTCCCGACGAGGAGGCGGAGGAGTTCCGGGTGCGCGCCGCCCGTGTCCGAGACATCGGGGTCCGCAGCGCCCTGCTGCAGTTCGTCTTCGTCACCGCCCTGACGCTCGTCTCCGCCCTGGCCCTCGCCCTCGTCTACGGCCTCGGCGGCTTCCTCGCCCTCGCCGGCCAGCTCGACACCGGCGAGGTCGTCACCCTGGCGCTCCTCCTCACCCGCCTCTACGTCCCTCTCACCGGCCTCGCGAGCGCCCGCGTCGAGATCATGAGCGCCGTCGTCAGCTTCGAGCGTGTCTTCGAGGTGCTCGACCTGAAGCCGCTCATCCAGGAGAAGCCGGCCGCCTCCTCCGTCCCCGAGGGCCCGGTGAGCGTCGAGTTCGACGACGTCCGGTTCGCGTACCCGTCCGCGGACAAGGTGTCGCTCGCCTCCTTGGAGGAGGTCTCGACCCTCGACACCCGCGGCGGCGAGGAGGTGCTGCACGGCGTCTCGTTCCGCATCGAGCCGGGGCAGACCGTCGCCCTCGTGGGCACGTCGGGCGCGGGCAAGTCCACGATCGCCCAGCTGCTCTCGCGCCTGTACGACGTCGACAGCGGTGCCGTGCGCCTCGCCGGCGCCGACGTGCGCGACGTGACCTTCGCCTCCCTGCGCCACACCCTGGGCATGGTCACGCAGGACGGCCACCTGTTCCACGAGACCATCCTCAGCAACCTGCGCCTGGCCAGGCCGGAGGCGACCGAGGACGAGGTGTGGGACGCCGTCCGTCGTGCGCGGCTCGAGCCGCTGCTCCGCTCGCTGCCGGACCAGCTCGACACGATGGTGGGGGAGCGGGGCTACCGGCTCTCGGGAGGCGAGCGCCAGCGGATGACGATCGCGCGCCTCCTGCTGGCCCAGCCTCGCGTCGTCATCCTCGACGAGGCGACCGCGGCGCTCGACTCGACCTCGGAGGCGGCCGTGCAGGCAGCGCTGAGCGAGGCGCTCGAGGGGCGTACGGCGATGGTGATCGCCCACCGTCTCTCCACGATCCGCAGCGCCGACCTGATCCTCGTGGTCGAGGACGGCTCCGTCGTCGAGCGCGGCACGCACGACGAGCTGCTCGCCGCGGCCGGCCGCTACGAGGAGCTGCACCGCACCCAGTTCGCCGTGCAGAAGAACGTGGCCACAGACGAGGAGGCGGCGGCCCGGCCGTAGGACAGGCCCGGTTCGGCTCGCGTCGGTTCGGGCCGGCTCGGCTCGCACGCCTCAGGCGCGGGCGGCTCGCACGTAGGCGACGATCGCGTTCGCGTGGCCGTGGCCCATGCCGTGCTCGGACTTCAGCCAGGCGACGACCTGCATGTGCGTGTCGCCGTCGAGTCGCTCGCTGACGAGGTCGAGCCACTCCTGGACCGGACGCCCGTAGGTCTTCTCGATGCTCGGGAAGTACGACGCGGGCCCCTTCGGCTTCGCCCCGTCGGCGGGCGGCTCGGGGGCGAGGACGCGGTCTGCGGTCATGGCTCAGAGGGTAGCGGTCGGGGTGGGTGAGCGGGTTGTGCCGTGTCGCATCACGTTCCGAGCATCGCGTCCCGCCACGACCCGACGTGATGCTCGGAACACGATGCGACACCTCGCGGCGCTCAGCCCGGCCGCGACGACGACCGCGTCAGGGCGTCGCGCCCTGCCCGCCGGTCTCGAGTGCCCACGCGGTCACGTGCACGACCGACCCCTCCACGACGTCGAGCTCGACGGGCCACGAGCCGCGCTCGTCGGTCGCGAACGGAGCCGCGAAGAGGGTCCGCGCCACGAGGGCGCCGGAGGTGGCGCCCGCGTCCCAGCCGAGGGTCGTGACGGCCGACGACCCGGCGGGCAGCTCGAACTGGTCGTAGCCCGGGTCCTCGGCGAGGAACGACCCGCCCGGCTCGACGGCGACCGCGAGCTCGTTGCCGTTCTGGTCGGCAAAGGCGACGTCGGGGTAGCCCTCGACGACGCAGGAGGCGTCCGTGTAGTTGGTGAGGCGCAGCGTCTGGCTGCGGTGCCCCGTCGCCGCGCCGGTCTCGCCGAGCAGCAGCATCGCCTGGTCCCGGGTGCACCACGACGGATCGCGGTCCGGGTCACGGTCGGGATCGAGGGTCGGGACGGGCGTGCCCTCGGCGTACGGGTCGGGGAGGGCGCCCAGGCCGGGGTCCGCGCCCTCGGCGACCGCCGCCTCCTGCGCCGACGTCACGCGGGCGGCGCGCTGCCCGAGCGCACCGGTGGCGACGACCGCCGCGGCCGCGACGACGGCCGTCGTGACGAGGACGGCGTGCCGTCGACGGGCGGACGGCTGCGTCGCGGAGGCGCTGTGGTCGCCGGGGCCGGCGGACGAGGCGGCCGGGCTGGTCGCCCGTCGCCGGACGAGCAGGGCCGGCAGCCAGCCCTGCACCACTCCCCACCAGGCCCCGACGGTCGCGTCCGTGCCCAGGCCGTCGAGCACCATGCGAAGGCGCGGTGCCGGGAGCGCGCCCACGATCGTCGCGAGGTCGAGGGCCAGGCCGGCCGCACCTCCGGCGAGGACGATCGCGAACCAGGCGAGCGCCACGCGGGCGACGCGGTCGTCGACCCGGTCGGCGAGGGGGACGAGGAGGCGCGCGACCAGGAAGACGACGGCTGCGGCCAGCAGTGTGGTGCCGACGCCCCACGCCCAGGGGCGCACCCCGGGCGAGAACGGGATCGTCGTGGGCAGGACCGCGCCGACGCTGGCCGGCAACAGCCCGCTCCAGCCGACGGCGACGGCGACGGCGCCGCTGACGAGCCACAGCGCTGCCGCCGTCGCGGCCACGACGGCGGGTCGCGTGGCCTGCGTGCGCGTGGTCGGAGGCGTGCTCAGCCGGAGCTCCTGCTGCTGCTGGTGCTGCCGGTGCCGGTGCCGCTGCCGGTGCTGGTGCTGCGCGTCGTCGTGCGCATTCCCCGTTGCTTCGCGGCCGACAGGACGTACGCCGCGGCGAGGGCTGCGTAGACGACGGCGGCGACGACCGTATCGGAGGGGCGGCCGTCGCCGGCCGCCACGGCGAGGGCAGTGCTCACGCCCTGGCAGACGAAGAAGCCCGCCATGACGATGCTCGAGGTCGTCCCGCCGGTGAGGCGCCACGCGGGGCGAGCCGGCGCGATCGGCTCGTCGTCCGCCCGGAAGGTGCGACCGCAGAAGACGACCGTGGCGACGGTCACGGCGAGGAGCACGAGGGCACCCGCCGTCGAGCCGAGCAGGAACGCGGCGAGGAGGCCGAGGCTGGAGCCGAGGACGACCGCCACGATGACGACGCCGATCTTCGTGGTCGCGGTGGTGATGCGGAGTGGCATGACGCTCCCGTCGAGCTGAGACGTGTGGATCCCTCGACCCTAGGGGCCGCCCGGGTCGACGGCCAGAGTGGGAGCCCCCGGAGGACACGGGGACTCCCACTCGTTCCTGTCAGCACCCTCGGGGTGCGGGGCCTCAGCGGGGCTGCACCGTGATCGAGTCGATCTCCGCGAAGCCCGATCCGCCGGCGTAGTTCGGCGAGCCCTTCGCGAGCCGGATCACGTTGTAGCCGGCCTTGAGGGTGATCGATGTCGCGACCGAGTCGGCGAAGCGACCCCAGGCACCGGTCGGCGCGTAGGAGACGTCCCGGAACGCGCTGCCGTTCGTCGCCAGCCCCTGTGTGGAGGTCGCCGCGCCGCCGTTGGCGTAGCGGGTGGTGAGCGAGTAGCTGCCCGCAGCGGGGACCTCGACGATGAAGTCGACGAAGCTGTTCGAGCGGCCGTCGCCGAGTCCGTCGATCCGGCCCACGTACCCTCCGTTGGACGCGCCGGCGGAGGTGAGCCTCTGAGCGTTGACCACCGTGGCGTTCTCGGCCTCGTAGACCTGCTGATATGCCGTGGTCGGGCCCGCCGCGGGCGTCACGACCACCTGGTAGGCGCCCAGGTAGTCCTGGTTCGTGATCGGGACGGTGACGGCGCCGTTCACGATCGGGACGGTCGTGCTCGAGACCTGGGTCGGTGCGGAGACGTTGGCCATGCGCCCGGACCGAGGGGTGTAGTTGACCGTGACCTTGGCCTGGGTGCCGAAGCTCGCAACGCCCTTGACCTGCACGGCGTTGTCGCCGAAGGTGCCGCCGAGGGCGACGTTGACGATCTTCCGGGTGGAGTCGTACGCGGCGAAGCCGTCGAGGTCTCCGGACGGAGTGACGCCGACCATGTTGCCGGCCATCTCGCCGTACCACTTGTACAGCCAGTACGAGCCGGTGGGGCGGTTGTTCCAGACGAGCCCGCCGACGGTGCCCGACTCGTACCAGTAGGCGCGTTCGGCGTCCTTGATGCCGGTGCGCTCGAACTGGGCGATGAAGTGGGCGGAGACGCTGGGGGTGTCGACCTGGCTCGGGGAGCCGTACTCGTTGATCGAGATCGGCCGCGGGCTGATGCCGAGGCTGCGCTCGATCGAGCGGTAGTCCGCGACGTGCTCGTCGATGTCGTTCCATCCGCCGTCGTCGAGCTCGTGCCAGACGACGACGTCGGGGAGGGTGCCGTCGGCCTTGGCCCGGGCCATGAAGTCGCGCATCAGGTCGGGGTAGTAGCGGCTGTAGCTCGGGCCGACGATCGGCGTGGTCGTGTCCTGCAGCTTCACCTGTCGGTAGGTGCGCGTCCAGCCGTCGAGGAACGGGCCGGCCTTGGCAGTGTCCCACGTGCCGTCAGGCTCGTTCCACAGCTCCCAGCCGTTGATGTTCGTGGTCGACTTGGCGTCGACGCGGGCCTTGACCATCGTGTCGATCTTCTGGGTCCAGTCCTCCCAGCTGATCCAGCGGTAGGGGAAGTTCGGGTAGACGTCGGGCATCCGCGCGTAGGACTGGGCGCCGTCGCGGGTGAAGGCGGGGGCGGTCTTGATGACGTCGCCCGTGGGGACCGTGGCACCGTTGCCCAGCTGCTGGACTCCGGGTGCGGGCTGGGTGTGCTGCTTGAGCCTCAGCGGCGTCAGCAGGCCCGGCGCCGGGTCGGTGTCGCTCGCGACGGCGTACAGGCCGCCGGCGCCGACGTGGGTGACCGGCCGGAGGCTGGTCGCCGCGTCGACGACGAGCGTGTTCCCGGCGGCGCTGGCGGTCGCTCCCGGAGTGAGGAGCGCTGCGACGACCGCTGCGCTCAGGCCGAGGCCGAGGACGGCCCCTGTCGACTTCTTCTTCGTTCTCATCCTGTGCTCCTTTGCGTGGACGAGCGGCGCCGTCGAGGACGGCATTGTCCGAAACCGCTTTCAGTAAGCCTGGCATGTGCCTTTATTTTAAGCAATGCAGACACCTGAAGTGATTTCAGAAAGCGAACGTCTGCGGTCGTCGTCAGGCCTCAAGGTCGTCCACGGGCAGCCACACGCGCATCGTCGACGGGCCTCGGTTGCCCCACGTGGCGTAGGTCAGGAGCTCCACGCTGCCGAGCGAGCTGGCGCTCGACGGGGTGCGGCCGTAGGGCCATCCGCCGTCAGGCGTCCGGCTGCGCGAGAGCTCGACCCTGGCGCCGACCGACGTGGTGACCGGGTCGACCGTCGTGTCGACGAGCACGTCGTTGACGCTGCCGGACGGCAGGTCCACCGACTCGAGCGCGAGCACGAGCGGGCCGCGCTGCACCGCGACCTGACCACGGACCGCGTCGATCCGGGGGTCGGGCAGCACCCACTCGGCGACGACGGGCAGCTCGAGCACGACGACGTCGCCCGCCGAGAAGCGCCGGCGGACGACGACCGTCGAGCCCTGGGCCTGCCTGACCTCCCCGTCCGGCAGGGCCACCGTGACCGGGGCGCCGTCAGCCCACGAGGGGACACGGAGCGTCAGCTCCACCTCGCGCTCGACGTCGCCGCGCCACGTCACCTCGACGCGCCCGTCGAGGGGGTATCCGCTCGCGACCGACAGCGCCACGGGCGTGCCGTCGTCGAGCACGGTGTCGACGTCGTAGCTGCCGTACTGGTGCAGCTGCACCCCGTCGGAGCTGCGGGTCGCGAAGAACTGCTCCACGCTGGCGAGGGTGCGCGCCACGTTGGTCGGGCAGCAGGACACCTCGAACCACGGCGCGCGCAGGCTCGACAGGGCACGGGCGTTCAGGTCGTCCTCGTCGGGCTCGACGCCCTCGGAACGCTGGTGCAGCGTGTTCGTGTAGAAGAACGCCCGCCCGTCGTCGCGTGGCGAGGCGAGCACGACGTTCAGCAGGGTCCGCTCGATGAGGTCGGCGTACCGGGCCTCGCCGTCCGCGAGCAGCAGGCGCCACGAGAGCATCGTCGAGGCGATGCCCGCGCAGGTCTCCGAGTAGGCGCGGTCCGGCGGCAGCTCGTGGTCGGCGCCGAACGCCTCGTCCTGGTGGTGCGAGCCCATGCCGCCCGTGACGTACGTCCGGGCGGCGACCGTCGCCTCCCACTGTCGTCGGACCGCCGCGGCGAGCTCGTCGTCGCGGGTCTCGACCGCGACGTCGAGCGCACCCGCGGCGAGGTAGAGGGCGCGGACGGCGTGGCCGCGCAGCACGTCGGCGTCGCGCACCGGCACGTCGTCCTGGAAGTACTCGGCGCCGTACTCGATCTGGCCGAGCAGCCCGTGCCCCCGCCGGTCGACGAAGAGGCGGGCGAGCTCGACCCAGCGCGGCTCGTCGAGGGCGCGGCCGAGCTCGGCCAGGGCGACCTCCACCTCCGGGTGGCCGCAGATGGCGACCCGGCCCTCGGGGCCGAAGACGGTCCACAGGTGCTCGGCGAGCCGAGTGCCGACCTCGACGAGCCGAGGCGAGGAGGCGGTGCGCACCGCCGCGACGACCGCCTGCAGCAGGTGGCCCATCGAGTACAGCTCGTGCCCCCACTCGAGGTCGCTCCACCGGGGGCGCTGCCAGGCACGGCCGAAGCTCGTGTGCAGGTAGCCGTCCTCCTCCTGGGCCGCGGCGACGCGGCCGACGAGGGTGTCGTAACGGACCTGCAGGGCCGGGTCGTGCCCCCGACCGAGCTCCCAGGCCATGCCCTCCAGGAGCTTGTACACCTCGGAGTCGACGAACTCGATGCCGGAGTGCTCCCACGGCGTGCCGGGGTCGTCGAGGCCGGCGGCGGCGCGGTCGAAGTTGCCCGTCCAGCCGATGCGCTCCATCCAGTCCTCGCAGTGCTGCAGCACGACGTCGGCGTTCAGGGCCTGCTTCTCGGCCCAGAAGCCGTCGGTGAGCCGGATCTCGGTCGCGTCGAGCGGGGTGAGGGTCGAGGTGGACGGCGAGACGGCACCGGCGAAGCGACGGGCGGGGGCGTCGCGGGCGTCGCGGGCAGGTGCCGAGGAGGTGGGCGTGCGGGGTGCGGTGGTGGTCACGGGGTTCTCCGAGTGGTGAGGGAGGGGAGCGGGGGAGGAGGCAGCTGGTGTCGGCGGCGCAGGTGTCAGTCCTTGACGGCCCCGGCGGTGACGCCGGCCGCGACGTAGCGCTGGGCGACGACGAGCAGCACCGTGGCCGGGATCGACGCGACCACGGCGGTCGCCATGATCGAGTTCCACTCCTGGTTGTTGTTGCCGATGTACCGGTAGATGCCGAGGGTGATCGTCTGGGCGTCCCCGCCGCTGTTGAGCGTCGACGAGAACACGAAGTCGGACCACGCCCAGAGGAACGCGAACAGCCCCACGGTCACGGCCGAGTTGCGGCTGACCGGCAGCACGACCGACCGGAAGGTGCGCCACGCGCTGGCTCCGTCGAGCTTCGCGGCGCTCATCAGCTCGTCGGGGATGCCCCGCATGAACGCGGTGAAGATCAGCACGCCGAAGGGCACGGCCAGGGTCGAGTCGGCGATGACGAGGCCCCACCAGTGGTTCAGGATGCCGAGGTTGAGGTAGATCGCGTAGAAGCCCATGGCCATGATCACCTGGGGGATCATCTGCGCGACGATCATCACGAAGCTGAGCGCGCCTCCTCCGACGGGTCGCAGCTTGGCCAGCGAGTACGCGGCCGGCGCGGCCAGGGCGATCGTGACGACGACGGTCCCGAGACCGACCAGCAGGCTCGTGCCGAGGAACGGCAGCTGCTCGCTCACGACGGCCCGGTAGCCGTCGAGCGTGGGGCTCGCGGGGAACCACGACGGCGGGCTCTGCCGCATCTGCGCGGTCGGTGTCAGCGAGACGTTGATCATCCAGTAGATCGGGAACAGCATGATCGCGGTCAGCACGACCCCGATCACGGTGGTCGCGAGGCTGCGGCGGCCGGCACGGCTCGAGGAGGCGCGGCGGGCGGCGGACGTCGGGGCGGCGGCGGGCCGGATGGTCGCGCTCATGACTGGTCCTGCTTCCTCTGCACGCGCAGGTAGACGAACCCGCAGACGAGCGCCATGACGATCAGCAGGTTGCCGACCGCGGCGGCGGGGCCGAAGGAGGGGAGGGTGGAGCCGAAGCCGAGCTGGTAGGACCAGATGGCGAAGGTGGTCGAGGCGTCGCCGGGCCCGCCGCGCGTCATGATCCAGATGATGTCGAAGACCTTCAGCGTGTAGACGAGGCCGAGCAGGATCGTGATGGCCGAGACGGGTCGCAGCAGCGGGAACGTGATGCGCCAGAAGACCTGCCAGCCGTTCGCGCCGTCGAGCGCGGCCGCCTCGTAGAGGTCTCCGGAGATGTTCTGCAGCCCGCTGTAGAGGATCACGAGGTTGAACGGGATGCCGATCCAGATGTTGGCGATGATGACGCTGGTCAGGGCCCACTGCGGCGACGTGAGCCAGTTGACCTGGTCGCCGCCGAGGGTGCGGATGACGGAGTTGACGACGCCGCTCTCGCTGTTGAGCATCCACGACCAGGTGGAGGCGCTGACGATCAGAGGGAGCAGCCACGGCACGAGGAACAGGGCCCTGAGCGTCGACGACAGCGGGAACTTCTGGAAGAAGAAGACCGCCAGGGCCATGCCGATCGTGAACTGGAACGCGATGGAGATGCCCGTGAACAGCAGGGTGTTCACCAGCGCCGGCCCGAAGGTCGGGCTGGAGAAGACGTCCGCGAAGTTCTCGAGCCCGATGAAGGGCGCGGTCCCGTCGATGAACGACCGCACCGTGTAGTCGTGCGTCGACAGGTCGACGTTGCGGACCAGCGGCCAGACGTAGAAGACGGCGAGGTAGACGACGACCGGGGCGAGGAACGCCCAGGCGGTGACCTGGGAGGCCCCCGGTCCGCGTCGTCGCGGGCGTCGCGGCCCCCCGCCGGGGAGGTCGGGGCTCGGGGCCGACCTCCCCCCGGGCGGTGCCTGGCGACGTTCGATCGTGTCGGTGCTCATGGTGCTGCTCCTCGTCGTCCGGCGGTGCCCGGTGCGGTGGGTGGGGTGATGCGGTGGCGGTGCGGGGACTACTCGGTGGCCGACGCGGCGGCCTGCTGCGCCTCCTGCAGGGCTGCCTCGGGGTCGGACGACCCGCTGAGGCTGTTCTGCACGGCCTTCCAGAGCTGCTCCGAGATCTTCGGGTAGTCGGTGCCGAGGTCGTCGCTGGTGCGGCCCTTGGCGTCGGCGACCGCGGTGACCCACGGCTCGAGGTCGGGATCGGCGGCGACCTGCTCGGCCTGCGCGTCCTTCGTGGGTGCGACGTAGGACAGCGTGGTGTCGGTCGCGACGAGGTTGTCGGTGCTCGTCAGGCACGACTGGATCTTCTCGCTCACCTCGTATCGGGCGTCGTCGCTCTGCACCGGGACGGTCAGGAACTCTCCGCCGGTGGGCGCAGGGGCCGCGCCGCCGTCCTTGGCGGGGATCGAGATGATGCCGTAGTCGATGCCCGACTCCTTGACGCCGGCGAGCTGCCAGGTGCCGTTCTCGCTGAAGGCGTACTCGCCGGTCAGGAACTCCTGCCAGCTCGTCGTCTGCGTGTTGTTGATCACCGAGTTGGGGGCGTAGCCCTTCTCGACCCAGTCGGTCCAGAGGGCCAGCGCCGAGACGGCGTCGTCGGAGTCGAGCTCGGTGAGGTCGGCGCCCGAGCCCCAGTACCAGGGCAGGAACTGGAAGCTGCCCTCTTCCGTCCCGATGCCCGAGAAGGTGATGCCCTTGCCGCCCGAGGCGGACACCGCCTCGAGGGCGGAGGTCAGGCTGTCCCAGTCGGTGACCGACGCGGGGTCCACGCCTGCCGCGTCCAGGACGGCCTTGTTGTAGTACAGCGCGAGCGTGTTGGCGCCGACGGGGACGCCGTAGGTCTTCCCGTCGAGCTGGCCCGCAGCCAGGATGTTCGCCTCGATGTCGGAGGTGTCGGCACCCGTCTCGTCCGTGTCGGTGAGCAGGCCTGCCTCGGCGAGGGTCGAGACGACCGGGTTGTCGACGAGCAGGAGGTCCGGCGAGTTGCCCTGCTGGCCGGCGAGCAGCGCCTTGCTGGTGAGGTCGGACGTGTCGTATCCGGTGCGCTCGACCGTCACTCCCGCCTCCGTGCCGCACTTCTCGATGAGCTTCGCCCAGTCACTGGAGTCGTCGAACTGGGGGTACGGGTCCCAGAACGTGTAGGTGCCGGAGGCCGCGTCGGACGAGCCGCCGCCTGCTCCGCCGGCGCAGCCGGTGAGGGCGAGGGACGCGGCGGCCAGGCCGACGACGGCCACGGCGGTGCGCTTGCTGCGGATGAACGAGATCACAGGAGGTTCCTCTCTGAACTGCTGCGGATGCTCTGTCGGAGAGCCCGGCAGGTGCAGCACAGGGCGCTCATCGTCGAGAGCAAAGAGACCGAAACTGGTTTCGGGTGCGAAGTTACACGCGCATGAGTTGCCCGTCAATGACTCTGTGAACTATTTTCGTTGCATGACCACTGCAGGAGGCGGCAAGGCGACGACGGCGCCCGTGACGCTCGCCGACGTCGCCCGGGCCGCCGGGGTGTCGGTCGCGACCGCCTCCAAGGCCCTGAACGGCCGGGCGCAGGTGCGGGAGTCGACCCGGGTCAAGGTGCAGGAGGCCGCCGCGGCGCTCTCGTTCACGCCCAACTTCTTCGCACAGGCGCTGAACTCGGCCCGGACCGGCACGATCGGGATGGTCACGAGCGACCTCGACAACCGCTTCGTGCTGCCGGTGCTGCTCGGCGCCGAGGACGCCTTCGGCTCGGGCTCGTTGTCGGTGCTGCTCGCCGACGCCCGCGACGACGCGCTGCGCGAGCAGCTGCACCTGCAGACACTGCTGACGCGTCGGGTCGACGGGCTGCTCATCGTGGGGCGCACGACGAATCCTCGTCCGCCCGTGCCGATGCTCGCGGATGTCCCTGTCGTCTACGTCTACGCGCCGTCCAGCGACCCGGCCGACGCCTCCTTCACGCCCGACAACGTCCAGGCCGGGCGGCTGGCCGCCGAGCACCTGATCGAGAAGGGGCGAACGCGCATCGCCCTCGTCAACGGCGAGGCCTCGTACGCCGCGGCTCGGGACCGCGCCGTGGGCGTGCAGCAGGCCCTGTCCGCAGCCGGGCTCGAGCTGGTCGGGGGGACGTCCCTCTTCGGGCAGTGGGGCGAGGGGTGGGGGCGCGACTGCGCTCGCCTCCTGGTGCGGGGCAGTGAGTCGGTGGACGCCATCATCGGCGGCAGCGACCACATCGCGCGCGGCGTCGTCGACACGCTGCGGGACGAGGGCGTCAGCGTCCCCGACGACATCTCCGTGGTCGGCTTCGACAACTGGGACCTGCTCGTCCGTGAGTCGCGACCGCCGCTCACGAGCGTGGACATGTCACTCGAGCAGCTCGGACGCGCCGCCGCGCAGCACCTCGTCGACGCCATCGGCGGGGCGCCGTCTCCCGGCGTCGTCGCCGGCCCGGTCCGGCTCGTCGTCCGGGACTCGGCCTAGTCCCGTCGCGGTCCGATCGGCAGGTGACGGGCGGCGGGCAGGCCCGGCGCCCCGAAGTGGACGATGCACCTCGTCGTCGCGGGGTGCATCGTCCACTCGGAGGTGCGTCGCCAGATGCGCGCTATTCGCTGACGCTGTCGCTCTCGCCGGCGAGCTCGCCGCCGTCGATCACGAACTCGGCCCCGGTCTGGAAGCTGGACTCGTCGCTGGCGAGGTAGACCACCAGGTTCGAGACTTCTTGGGGCTCGCCGATGCGGTGCAGGGCGCCGAGCTGGTCGCCGAGCTCGAGGCCGTCGGTCATCGGGGTGCGGATGACGCCGGGGTGCACCGAGTTCGAGCGCACGTTCTCCGCCCCGAGCTCGAGCGCGACCGACTTGGTCAGGCCGCGGAGGGCGAACTTCGACGCCACGTAGCCGTGCAGCGCCGTGGTGCCCTGCAGCCCTGCGGTGGAGGAGATGTTGACGATCGACGACGGGGCGGACGCGACCAGCGCCTCCTTCGCCGCGGTGATGCCGATGAAGGCTCCCGTGACGTTGATGCCGAGGATGAGGTTCCACTGGTCGAGCGTGTACGTGCCGAGGCGGCCGAAGTTGACGATGCCGGCGTTGTTCACGAGCACGTTGAGGCCGCCGAACTCGCTGACGGCCGTGGCGACGGCCGCCTCCCAGTCGGCGGGCGACGTCACGTCGAGGTGCACGTAGCGGGCGGCGTCCCCGAGCTCGTCCGCGAGGGCGCGGCCCTCGTCGTCGAGCAGGTCGCCGATGACGACCTTGCCTCCCTCGGCCACGATCGCACGGGCGTGCGACGCCCCCATGCCTCGCGCGCCTCCGCTGATGAGGGCGATCTTGCTGGTGAGTCTGTCCATGAGTGGCTCCTTTGCCATCGGGTGCGGTGCGGTGCGGTGCGGTGCGGTGTGGTCCGGTGTGGTGCGGTCCGCGAGCGTCGGTGCTCTGCGGGTCTCGGCAGATGTCGCTCTGGGCGACGGGTGTTGCCGTGCCGTGAGAGTAGCGACCGAACCGTCGGGTTCGCTGAGGATGCCTCGACGGAACCACGGCACGACGCGGCGGCTCGTGGCGTCAACGTGTCCCGTCTTGTTCCGAGCATCCCGTCTCGCCGTAATGCGACGTGATGATCGGAACGAGACGGGACACGGACAGGGACACGCGTGGGCACCCGAGCGGGCGCGTGGACACAGCCCGCGCGGCCGCTACTGCTCCGTCAGGGCGGCCGCGTAGGCCGCGACCGAGCGGTGGTACCGCGGCAGGGTCGGCTCGACGGCCTCGATCGCGACGCGGAGCGCCTCGTCCGCGCGCCCGGCGCTGTGCAGGGCGAGCGCGAGGAACACCCTCGGTGCGGCCCCGGTGGCAGGGTGCTCGGGAGCGTCACGCAGCATCGCGATCGCCTCGTCGAGCCGGCCGAGGTTGCGGAGGGTCGAGGCGTGCTGCACCACCAGCTGTGCCGCACGCGTGGGGTCGACGGCGTCGAGACCGGCCGCGGTCGCCGCCGCGTAGTGGACGTCGGCCTGCGCCTCCTGCCCGCCCGAGTCGTGGGCGCCGCCCAGCTCGAACGAGCCCAGGGCCGGGTGCGGCGCAGCGGACGCCAGCGCCTCCATCAGGGTGATCCGCTGCTCGTCGTCGATGTCGGAGTCGGCCCAGAGGGCTGCGACCCGGGCTTCCCAGTCGTCGGTGCTCATCCGGTCGTCGATGCTCATGTGCCGAGGCTAGGGCGTGCGGCCCGTCTCGAGGCGGACCGCGCCGCGCTCCATCAGTCGCCACGACCCGCCCGCGAGCGGCGTGAGCGTCACCGCCACGTAGACCGCCGCGACGATGCCGAAGGCGACGGTGAGACCGATCGTGTCGGCGGCGACCCCGCCGAGGAGGGCTCCGAACGGGACCCCGGCCCAGGCCCCCGCGTTGAGGAGCCCGAACACGCGGCCGCGCAGGTGCTCGGGCACCCGCTCGAGCTCGACCGTCGCGAGGATCGGGTTGAGCGCCCCCGCCGCCAGCCCCGACAGGGCGGTAGCGGCGACCAGCACGGGCAGTGGGGCGCCCAGCGCGAACGCCAGGCTGGACGGGCCCCCGGCCAGCGCGAAGCAGAGCGCGAAGGTGATCCGCCTCGGCACCCGGTGCGCGACGAAGCCGAACACCACGTTGCCGAGCAGGGCGCAGCCGCCCATGGTCGCGACCAGCAGTCCCAGGGCGGCCGCGCCTCCTAGACGGTCGTTCGCGTAGAGGGGCAGCAGGGTCGAGCCGCGGGCCGCGTCGAGCAGGTTGGTGACCAGCACCAGCGCGACGATCAGCCGCATCAGGGGGTCGCGGACGACGAAGCGGGCTCCCTCGGCGAGGTCCTGCCAGTAGGAGGCGCGGGCCGGTTCGGTGCTGTCGGTGCGGGTGCGGGTGCGGGTGCGGTTGCGGCTGCCGGGCTCCTCGGCGCGCTCGCCGGCGGGCGCTGCCGGGTGGGGGCTCGTCGGGCTGGCTGATCCGTCACGGGACGGATCAGGCCCAGGCACCAGCGTCCAGGTCAGCACCGCCGAGACGGCGAACGTCGCGGCGTTGACGAACAGCGACGGGATCGGCCCGACGACGGCGACGAGCAGGCCGGCGAGCGACGCCCCGATCAGCTTGGCGAAGCGCTCGGAGCCGTCGAGCAGGCCGACGCTCCGCTCGATGCGGATGTCGGCGCGCTCGGTGAGGCCGGGGAGCAGCACCCGACGCGCGGTCTGGCCGGGGGCGTCGAGCAGGCCCGCGACGAAGACCAGCGCCAGCAGCGCCCAGAACGGCAGGCCGACGGTCAGCGCCAGCACGGGCATCGCCAGCACGGAGGCGCCGCTCACGACGTCCGCCACGATCGCGGCGCGACGGTGGCCGACGCGGTCGACGACGACCCCGCCGAGAGGTCCGCCGATGATGACGGGCGCCGTCGCGAAGGCCGCGGCGACGCCGATCTCGACGCCGGAGCCGCCCAGCGCCAAGACGTAGAAGGGGACCGCGAACGCCGTGACGACGTTGCCGGTCTGCGAGATCGCGTGGGCGGCGACGAGGGCCGAGAGGGCGGTGCGGGAGGCGCGGGTCGGGGTGCGCGGGCTGGCCGGGCTGGGCGAGTTCGTCGGGCCGGTCGAGTTCGTCTGGCCCGGCGAGTTCGTCGGGCCGGTCGGGCCGGTCGGGCCGGCTGACTCGGCGACGCGGGCGTCCTCGGTCACGCGCCCGCGCCTCCTGGGCGGCGGTAGGCCTGGTAGACGACGGTGACCGGCTCGGCCCCGTCGTCGGCCGCGGGGTCGTGCGCGGCGCTCGCATCGAGCCAGCGGGCGACGACGGACTCGAGGTCGGCGCGGAGGGCAGCCAGCTCTGTCGACGTCAGGCGCAGGCTGCGGTCGCCGGACGCAGCCGCCGCGACCCACTCCCGCGGCAGGGTCGGCGACTCGTCGACGTACTCGACGTAGCGGGCGGCGTAGGTGTGCGCGATCTGCCTCTGCAGCGCGGCCGACGCGGCGAGCTGGTCGGGGTCGTCGAGGAGGTCGGCGGGCTCCCAGGAGGTGACCGGCGTCGTCGCCTGCCACCAGCGCTCGCGGCGGTCGGCGCTCTGCGGCTCGGCCGGCTGGATCAGGTCGATCGACGCCAGCTTCGACAGGTGGTAGCTGACCGTGCCCGGCGCCTCGTCGACCACGTCGCCGAGCTGCGCCGCGGTCTGCGGGCCGCGCTCGCGCAGCAGGCCGAGGAGGCGCAGCCGCGTCGGGTGGGCCAGCACCCGCATCGAGGCGGCGTCGGTGAGGAGGGAGCGGGGGGTGTCGCTCGGTGCGCTGTCGCTCGGTGTGATGCGGGGGATCATGCGGCAACAGTAGGTGCACAAGAGGTGTTGCGCAAGAGGTGTTGTGGATTGGCTCAGGGGTGACGCCGGGCCCTGGACTGCGACCCCGCTCTCTGGGTCATTCGGATGAGACATTGACATGTCGGTGGTCTGGCCTAGCTTGAGAGGAGCAGGAACTCCTGCACCTCACGCCCTGGAGGCGACCTCATGCGCTGGATCTTCTTGCTCGCGGCTGCTGCCGCACTCATCGGCACCTCGGCCTGGCTCGCCAGCACGTCGGGGGAGTCGCGGTGGCTGCCGGCCGCCGCCTCGGGGCTCGTCATCTTCGCGGGGTGCCTCGGTTCGTTCGCGCTCCGTCGCCGCCGAGAACGAGCGATGCGCTCGGCTGATCCGGACAGTGTCGAGCGGGCGCTCGCCGTCGAGGTCCGGTCGGCGACGCTGATCGACGCCCTCGTGGCGGGCGTCGCGTTCTGTGCCTGTCTGTGGGTCTTCGACCTGGGGTCGCTCGCGCACGTCTTGGTCACGGCGTGGCTCGTCCTGGTCGTCGCGGACTTCTGGCTGCGCTGGGCGATCCGCCTGGACGCGATCCGCCTGGACGCGGTCCGCCGATGAGGAACGCCCTCGCCGATCTCAGAATGCGACGACCTTGTTTTCTGAGATAATGCGTTATCTCAGAAAAATGGCTGAGCTCAGACTGAGGAGGCGCGGTGACGACATCACAAGCATCCTGGCCCGCGATCGGCCACGAGACGCTCGAGTGGACGAGTCGCTCGGCGTCGTTCGGGCCGCGTGCTGCCCGGCAGGGCCCGTCGCGCGCGACCTATCAGGCGGCAGTCCCGCCTCTCATCGCTGACCTCTCGCCTGTGGTCAGCCCCGAAGTCGCTGCTCTCGCCGACGAGGCGTCGACAGCCCTGGCCGTCTTCGATGCCGAGCTCGGCTCTGACGTCGCACCCTTCGCCTCCTTGTTGCTGCGGTCCGAGGCTGCTGCCTCGTCGCAGATCGAGCAGCTCACGGCCAGTGCCCGCCAGATCCTCACGGCAGAACTAGGAGGAGGCAACCGGCGGGACGCCTCCGCGATCGTCTCGAACACGCGAGCCATGCGTCGAGCCGTCGAGCTCTCCGACGAACTGGATGCTGCAGCCGTCCTCGCGATGCACGAGGTGCTGCTCGAGCACGACGCGCAGCACGATGCGGGGCAGTTCCGGAAGGAGGCCGTCTGGATCGGGTCGCGCTCCGACAGCCCCGTGGGCGCCGACTTCGTCGGGCCACGGTGGGAGCGCATCCCCGATCTGATCGACGACGTGCTCGCCTTCGCGCGCCGGCTCGACGTGCCGCGCCTGATCCAGGTGACCGTCACGCACGCGCAGTTCGAGACCATCCACCCGTTCACCGACGGCAACGGTCGCACGGGACGCGCGCTGCTCCAGTCCATGCTGCGGGCCAACGAGCTGACCCGGAACGTCACCGTGCCGGTCTCCGCCGGCCTGCTCGGCGACACCGCCGGCTACTACGCCGCGCTGACCGCGTACCGCCGAGGAGACCTCGACCCGATCACCCGACTCGTCGCCGAGGCGTCGTTCGAGGCGGTCCACAACGCCCGACAGCTCGTGGACGAGATCCAGGGCATCCGAGAGGGCTGGCGTGAGCGCCTCCGTGCACGCCGAGACTCGGGCATCTGGACGGCGCTCGACGTGGTCGCGCGCCAGCCCGTGCTCAACCCGAAGGTGCTCGCCGCCGAGATGGGCATCGAGCCCAAGAACGCCTACCCGCACCTGCGACGGCTCGAGGAGGCGGGCGTCCTCGTGTCCAAGACGGAGCACGTCGGCGGCCAGCTCTACCGGACCAACGAGATCCTCGCTGCGCTCGACGCCTTCGCTGCGCGGTCGGGGCGGCGCCGGTCGGCCTGAGCGCGGTCTCCGTCGCCAGCTGGTCGCTCCTGGGGGCGGGCGGGTTCGTCGGGGGCGGGCCGTCGCGACGGCCCGTCGGCGACGGACTGGCCGGCCGACCGTCAGCCGGCCGCGAGCCTCGGGCTCAGGAGGCCGGCCAGCAGGACGGTCGCGCCGACGAGCGTGCCCACCGCCGACAGCGCCAGGACGGCCGCGTCGCCCGGGAGCATCGCGCACGCAGAAGGGGTGTCGTCGTACGAGCACGTCCTCCACGGCTGGAACAGGTAGAGCAGCGTGAGGCTCCCGCCGACGGCGGTCACGACCCCGCCCACGACGAGGAGGAGCGTGCGCAGTCGACGGGTCATGCCTCGACCGTAGGTCGGCGAGGAGGCGCGGCGCGTCCGTCGAGAGGGTGACGGTCGAGCAGGGCCGCGGGTGCGCGCACGCGTCGCGAGGCGGTGCGGTCGACGGCCTCGCGCCTCCTCGGCTATCCGTTTTGCGCCGCACCGAACGGGGGGTGTCTCGACGATCGAGATTCTCGCTAATCTAATGGTCGGCACGGATGCCGATCTCAGCGCAGGAGCGAACATGACCACCCCGACACTCTCGACCCGACCTAGGCACATGACCCGACCGAACACCGCACCGGACCCGACCCCGGCCGCGGCGCCCTCCCTCGACGGAGGCGCCGGCCACGACTCCGGTGTCGGCCCCGACTCCGTCACCGGGTTCATGCAGGCGTTCGGCGCGGCGCAGATGCGCGCCGAGGCCCTGATGAAGATCGTCGCGAACGACCACGGCATCGGCGTCTCGGACCTCCGTGCGCTGTACTTCGTGCACGGCGGCACCGACGTCACGCCGCGCGAGCTCGCGGCGTACCTCGAGCTCTCGTCCGGCTCCGTCACGAGCCTCGTCGACCGGATGACCGACGCCGGGTTCCTCGACCGTGCGGCCCACCCGAGCGACCGGCGCAGCAGCGTCCTCGTGATCGCCCCTGCCGGCGTCACGCTGATCGAGGGCGAGATCAGGTACTACTTCGAGGTCTTCGACGGGCTCGCGTCGCGACCCGAGCTCGCTGTCGTGACGACCGCGCTGGCCGAGCTCGCCCGCTCGATGACGCGTCACGCGGCTGCGCGCGCGACGGGCGCCACGCTCTAGCGCGTGCTCGGGTGCGCGGGTGCACTCGCGAACCATGTGACACGTCGAAGGGGTCCGCTCGGGGCAGGCCCCTGCGACGCGTCACCTCGTTCGCGGTCAGCCGTGTGGCGACCGGCCCCTCGCGAGGGCCTGGACCCCGGCGACCACGAGTCCCGCACCGATCACGAGCACCAGGACGATGCCGAGACTGACCACGCGGTGCAGCTCGAGCAGGGCGACTCCGACCAGGAAGAGACCGGCGGCCAGCTCGACCAGGGCGACTGCGACCACGACCCCGCGGGACCGGCGCTTCATCGGCGTGCGGGGTCGTCGTCGGGCTGCTGCCCGGGCGGCATGAAGGGGGCGAAGGAGGCGGCGGTCCCGTCCCGCAGGGAGCGTGCCGAGGGCGGTGTCGCGTGGGCGTCCCGGGGCTGGGGTGGTCGTCCTGGCTGGGCGGGCGCCTCCTGCGGGGGTGCTCGGCGTTCGTCGCGCTGGGGGTGCGGCTGTGGCTGAGCGAGCCGCTGCAGCTGCAGCTGCGAGGTCGCTCGGCGGGCTCGGAGGGCGATGCCGAGCAGGAGTCCGGTCGTGCCCGAGCCCAGGGCGGGGAGCGCGAGGGCGTAGGCGAGGCTGCCCGTCGCGAGGGTCCACGGGCAAGGGCCGGCGTCCGTCTCACAGGAGATCATGTGGCCCGTCTCGGGGTCCACCTCGAGTGTCGACGAAGTGAGCCCCGTGTCGAACGAGCCGTTCGCGCTCGACTGCCACAGCAGGGCTGCTCCGGTCGCGACGAGGGCGGCGGAGAGGAGCCAGAGGAGCAGCTCCCAGGAGGGGCGGTGGGGTCGACTCGCGGCTGGGCCTGCGACCGGCGCGTCGACATCGGCCTCTCCGGCCAGGGAGGCCTGGTGCTCGAGTGCGCTCACGCCCAGCTCCTTCGGGGTGGTCAGATCTGTCACGGGGACTGTTCCATCGTGGGATGCGCCGGCCGCGGGTGCGAGGGGCGCGCCGGGTCGGGCCCGGGGGCGGGGCGAGCGGCGCCTCCTCCGGTCCCGTCCGCTTGCGGTGCCGTTGCCGTTGCCGTTGCCGTTGCGGCCGCCGTCACCGTGCGCCCGCAGAACCCGACCGGTGAGGCGTGGCGAGGTCTGCAATGCAGGGAAGAACCCGTATTGCAGCCCTCCCGGTCGGCATGTGCGGATCCGGACCCGCGGCCGGTCCCGCGGCCGGGCCGACAGTCGGCGCGACTCGGGCGCGTCCCGGCGGTCAGCGAGGCTCGGGCGAGACGCCGAAGGCCTTGCGGCCGTTGTAGACGTCGATGGCCAGCACGAAGAGCGTGAAGAGGACCGAGAACACGACGCCGGGCTGGATCACGAGCCACACGACGGCGATTATCCCGACGCTGACGACGAGGCTGATGCCGTACATGATGCGCCCGAAGCGCGTGTTCATCTTCATGTGGACTGTCTACACAGGCGCGGCGGATCCGGCCCCGGGGACTCCCGCCCTGGGGGTCCAGCCCCGGAGGCCGGCCCCGGAGACCAGCCCCGGGGATTCAGCCCTGGGGGCGAAGCGGCGGCGGCGGCGGGCCGTGAGACTTGCTGCCGAAGAAAGGACTCCATGCCCGACTCCTCTTGGCACGTCGTCGTCCCGGCGCTCGCCTCCGTCGTCCCCGTGACGATCGTCGCCGTCGTGCTCGTCGAGCTGCGCTCGCGGCGCACCGGGGCAGGCCTCGGGACGATCCTCTGGCGGACCTCTTTGGTCGCCTACCTCGGGGCGTTGGTCGCGGTCACGTTCTTCCCGTTCGTGATCGACCTCGACGCCCCGCCTGACTCGCCGTGGCGCCCGATGATGAACCTCGATCCGCTCAGCTCGCTGCACCTCCGATCGTTCTGGCTGAACATCGTGATGACCGTGCCGCTCGGCGCGTACCTGACGGGGCGGGCGCGGGCCGGTCGCGGGGAGACGCCCCGACGTCGTCTGCGCGGCATCGTTCAGGTGGGCGCGCTCGCGCTGCTCGCGAGCGTGTCGGTCGAGCTGCTGCAGCTGGCGCTGCACCTGTCGATCGGCGGCAACCGCGCGACCGACATCGACGACGTGATCGCCAACACCGCCGGAGCCGTCGCCGGCGCGCTGCTCTGGCGGGCGGTGCTGCTCGTCGTGCGGACGCCCGCACCGCGTCCGCACCCCTCAGAGCCGCGTGCACCCGTGCGCGCGAGCGAGGGTGCGCGCGGGTCCTGAGGGTGCCGACGCGGTCGCTCTCGGGGAGGTGCGCGGGCGACGAGCGCAGGCGGTCCCGGCTAGCGGGCCGCCGCCTCCTCGGCGTCACGGGCGCGCTTGCGCTCGTTGAGCGCGCGCTCGTCGCGGCCGACGATCGCCAGCAGCACGATCGCGAGCACCACGCAGGCGAGGATCAACACGAAGGTGACGTCCCAGCCGAAGGCGTGCACGGCCAGGCCGATGCCGGTGGAGGCGAGGGTCGCGCCGAGCACGTAGCCGAACAGCCCCGTGAACCCTGCCGCGGTGCCGGCGACCGAGCGCGGGCTGAGGTCGAGCGCCTGCAGGCCGATCAGCATGACCGGGCCGTAGATCAGCCCGCCGATCGCCACGAGCATCGCGAGCGAGATCCACAGCGGGCCCTCGACGGGCGACAGCCAGTAGATGGCGACAGCCACGCCGACCGCGCTCATGAAGAGGATGCCCGTGGGGGAGCGGCGTCCCTTGAACACCTTGTCGCTGATGTAGCCGCAGAGCAGGGTGCCGGGGATCCCGGCCAGCTCGAACAGCGAGAAGCCTGCTATGCCCTCGCCGAGGCTCGCGCCGCGCACCTCCGACAGGTAGACGGGCGCCCAGACGAGCACCCCGTAGCGCAGCGTGTAGACGAACACGTTGGCCAGGGCCAGGTTCACCATGGTGCGGTTCGTGAGCACGTAGCGGCGGATCGTCGACCAGGTCGAGGCGCCCTCGTCGGCGGCGTCGGTCTCGACGGGGGCCGGGTCGTTCCGGTACTCCTCGATGGGCGGCAGGCCCTCGGACTCGGGGGTGTCGCGCAGCAGCACCAGCGCGACGACCGCGATGACGAGGCAGACGACCGCGGGGAACCAGAACACGCTCTGCCAGGTGCCGAACGACGCGAGCGCGACGCCGGCGAGGCCTCCGGCACCCGCGCCTCCCACGTTGTGCGCGACGTTCCAGATCGCGGTCTTGCCGCCGCGCTCGGAGGTCGAGAACCAGTGCACCAGGGTGCGCCCGCTGGGCGGCCAGCCCATGCCCTGGAAGAACCCGTTGAAGATCATCACCACGGCGAAGAACGCGACGGAGGCGCCCACCGCGGGGACGAAGGCGATGAACAGGTTCGCGAGGGCCGACAGCGCGAGGCCGATCGGCAGGAAGAACCGGGCGCTGCTCTTGTCGCTGACGATCGCGCTGAGGAACTTGCTGAAGCCGTAGGCGAGCAGTACGCCGTTGGTGATGACGCCGAGGCCGACGGTGCTGAAGCCGTTCTCGTCCTTGAGGATCGTCGACACGAGCGGCACGTTGTTGCGGATCAGGTAGTAGGCGGCGTAGCCGATGAAGATGCCCAGGAACACCTGCAGCCGGAGGCGCGGGTAACGACGCGCGACGGTCGCGTCGTCGAGACGAGGAGCGGGCGGCGGGGCCGCGAGGAACGCGGTCAGCCCTCGACGTGACGACGTCTCGGCGGGGGCGCGGGGGGTGCGGTGATCAGTGGTCATCTCGGCCTTCCTCGTCCACGGCCTTGTGGGCGAACTCATAGCTGAACACAAGGTTGCAGTTCATGCAAATGACACCTGGAGTCCGCTCGGGGGACATCCGGTGTTCACTCGCGCGTGCGGTGCCGGGCGGTGCCGTGCCGTGCCGTGCCGACGCGAAAGCGACGAAGCGGCGGGGAAGATCGCGGAGGTTCGTCGCTTTCGCGGCGGATCGCGGGCGCGAGGGGTGTCCTGACAGTGCCTGTCAGCCCTCAGGGCGTGTGCGTAGCGTGGAACGCGGGTGTCCTCGGAGCGCTGCTGCTCGACGGGGTCGGCCCTCTCCCGCGGTCGGGCCCGCGCCTCCTTCTCTTCCCCCTCTTCTTCTCCACTTCCCCGACATCACCACACGAACACAGGAGCACACATGCGCACCGTCAAGGCCTACGCGGCACCGTCCGCCACCGAGCCCCTCGTCCCGACGACCATCGAGCGCCGCGACGTCGGCCCGAAGGACGTCATGATCGACATCGCCTACGCCGGCATCTGCCACAGCGACATCCACACCGTCCGCGGCGAGTGGGGCGAGATCCAGTACCCGCAGGTCGTCGGCCACGAGATCGTCGGCACCGTCTCGGAGGTCGGCTCCGAGGTCACGAAGCACAAGGTCGGCGACCGCGTCGGCGTCGGCTGCATGGTCAACTCGTGCGGCGAGTGCGAGTACTGCGAGCGCGGCGACGAGCAGTACTGCGCCAAGGGCAACACCGGCACCTACACGAGCGTCGACCCGGCCGACGGCACCGTCACCCAGGGCGGCTACTCGCAGGCCGTCGTCGTCACGGAGGACTTCGTGCTGCGCGTCCCTGAGTCGCTCGACTACGACAAGGTCGCGCCGCTGCTCTGCGCCGGCATCACGCTGTACTCGCCGCTGCACCACTGGGGCGTGACCGAGGGCACCAAGGTCGCCATCGTCGGCATGGGCGGCCTCGGCCACATGGGCGTCAAGATCGCCGCGGCGCTCGGCGCCGACGTGACCGTGCTGTCGCAGACCACCTCCAAGAAGGAGGACTCGCTGCGCTTCGGCGCGAAGGCGCACTACGCGACCAGCGAGGAGCAGACCTTCACCGACCTGGCGAACTCGTTCGACCTGATCGTCAACACCGTGTCGGCCAAGATCGACATGGGCGCCTACCTCGGCCTGCTCGCCGTCGACGGCACCCTCGTCAACGTCGGTGCCCCCTCGGAGCCCCTCGAGGTGCCCGCGTTCGCGCTGATCCCGGCTCGCCGCAGCTGGGCCGGCTCGGCCATCGGCGGCATCCGCGAGACCCAGGAGATGCTCGACTTCTGCGCCGAGCACGGCATCCTGCCCGAGACGGAGCTGATCAGCGCCGACCAGATCAACGAGGCCTACGACCGCGTGCTCAAGTCGGACGTGCGCTACCGCTTCGTGATCGACGCGGCGACGTTCGCGTAGGTCGCACCCGCCAGTCGCACGAACGCCCTCGCTCTGCGCGGGGCGTTCGTGCGTGAGCGGGCGTCGGTTGGCCGGCGCGCTCCCGCTCGGACCCCTAGGGCCCGCGCACACCCTCGCGCGCGCCGAGGGGTGTGCGCGGCTTCGACGGGTGCGAGCGGCCGGGCGGCTGCGATGGGCGGGCGGACCCCGTCTCGCGGACGCGAGCCGCACCTCCTGTGGGCGCCGGGCTGGCCGTCAGCGCGGCCGCATCACGTCGCACCGGGTTTCGGACACTGCACCAGGTCTAGACGCGGTGCAGTGTACGAAACCCGGTGCGATGCGTCAGGGGCGCCGTGCCAGCAGTGCGAGATGCGCATCGAGAGCGGTGACCGCCCAGGAGGCGTCGGTCCCGACCGCCTGGGCGAGCAGGTGCAGGGCCAGGCCGTCCACGACGGCATGGGTGAGCTCGACGTCGACGTCGGCCAGCCGGGGGGCGCCGGGGGTGCTGGTCGCGCCGGCCGCGCGTGCCGACGCAGGGGCGTCGAGATGCGCCAGCGCGAGCGCGCAGACGTCGCGCACAGCCGCGTGCGTCTGCTCGTGCGCCGTGCGGAGCGAGGCGTCGGTGAGGGCGAGGGCGGCGAACGCGACGGTCACCTCCATCTCGGCGCGGCGTTCGTCGTCGAGGGGGAGCAGCTCGAGCAGCACGGCCCGGGCCGCGTCGTGCCCGCCGCTCGCCGACGCCGCTCGGTCGACGCGCTCGCGCAGCCGCGACACGAGCAGCGCGACCGCGGCGTCGCGCACGCTCGCCTGCGTCGGGAAGGTGTAGCGCAGCGACGAGGGCGGCAGCCCTGCCTCGGCCGCGACCTTGCGGACGGAGACCTCCGTCGGTCCGTCGCGGACCAGCACTCGCCAGGCGGCTTCGCCGACGATGCGGCGGCGGTCGTCGAGGTCCACGGTGCGGGGCATCCGTCGATTCTGGCACGACCGTGCGAAAACGGGCGAGAACGTGCTAGAACTGATTCCGCACGACTGTGCGACCACGGGTCGCACAGGGCCGTCGACATCCGGTCGGCTCGGTGCGCAGGAGGAGAGGGGCCCGTCATGGCCTGGCTGCTGTTGATCGTCGCGGGGGTGCTCGAGGCCGTGTGGGCCTCGGCTCTGGGGGCGTCGAAGAACTTCACGAAGAAGGGGCCGACGGCGCTGTTCGTCGTCGCGCTCGTGCTGAGCATGGTCGGCCTCGCGCTGGCCATGAACGACCTCCCGGTCGGCACCGCCTACGCCGTGTGGGTCGGGATCGGCGCCGTGCTCACGGTCGTGATCGCGGTCGTCCGCGGCCAGGAGGTGCTGACCGTCGCCCGCGCACTGCTGCTCGCCGTGCTGATCGGCTGCGTCGTCGGCCTCAAGGTGGTCAGCTGATGCCGTGGGTCGTGCTCGTCGTCAGCGCCGTGCTCGAGGCGGTCTGGGCGACCGCGCTGGGTCGGAGCGAGGGGCTCTCGGTGCTCGCCCCCTCCGTCGTCTTCGTTCTCGGCCTCGCCGCCTCGATGCTGACGCTCGGCTGGGTGACGCGGCACATCCCGATCAGCACCGCGTACGCGATCTGGGCCGGGCTCGGCGCCGCGTTCACGGTCACCTGGAGCATGCTCACCGGCGGCGAGGCCGTCACGGTCGTGCGGGTGCTGCTGCTCGCGGGGATCGTCGGCAGCGTCGTCGGGCTGAAGCTGCTGAAGTCGGGGCCGGCCGCGGGCGAGGCGGCGTCTGCTGCTGCGGGTGCCGCGGCTGCTGCGGCTGCGACTGGCGGCGACGAAGGCGGCGCGGCTGAAGGCGCCGCCGGGCGGCCTACGCGCTGAGGCCGAGGAGGAACAGCATCCCGACGACGAGGCTGGCGCAGGTCGCGACGGCCGACGACGCGAGGACGAAGAGCGTCACCTGGCGCTCGTGGTCCCGCACCTCGGAGAAGGGGCTCGTGGGGCGGATGATGCTCATGGTGGGCTCCTCTCGGCAGCGTCGTGCTGCAGGGGGACGACGTCGCATTTCTATGCATGTGCATCTTGTCACGATCGGCTAGATCATCTAGCGATGTCGCCGCCGACCTTCGCGAAGTGGACAGTGGCGGCATCGAGTTGCCCCGAACCGCTGCTCCACGGGTCTCAGGGCAGCAGCTCGGGGCGACTCGTCGAGTGCGAGGCGCGGACGAGCGGGGGAGGGGAGGCTCGGGCGCCTAGCGCAGGCCCGCCTGGAGCGTGCGGATCGCCTCGCCGAGCGTCCCCGACGCGAGCAGGCCCGGGCCGAGGGGGC
Organism: Frigoribacterium sp. ACAM 257; assembly: GCF_007954365.1. Taxonomy (GTDB): domain Bacteria; phylum Actinomycetota; class Actinomycetes; order Actinomycetales; family Microbacteriaceae; genus Frigoribacterium. The sequence goes on along the minus strand of NZ_VOLO01000006.1, from coordinate 24,032 downwards.
CCGAGCGGTCCTCTCCGAGCAGGGGGAGGCGCGCGAGGGCCGTGCGGACCGGCGGGCTCAGGTGCCGCAGCTGCCAGGCGATCTCGGCGGCGCCTCCTGCGGTCGCGCCCTGCGAGGACCCGGCTGCCAGAACCACGGCCTTGGCGGCGTAGGCCGCTGCGCCGAGGGCGTGCGCGCCCAGGTGCGCGACGCCCGACGCCTGGCCTGCCGACCACGCGGCGGCCCGGGCTGCGGGCGACGTCACGGACTGCGCGGCTCGACCGGCGACGAAGCGGCGGCGGATCTCGCCGGCGGCGTCGAGCTCGCCCCGGGCGAAGGCGCGGGCACGGGCGATGCCGTCGCGGGGGCGGCCGTCGTCGGGCGCCTCCTGCTCGAAGAGGGGGAGGACGCGCTCGGCGCAGTCGGCCGCCCACGCGGCGACGAGTCGCCCCGACGCGCGGCCTCACCCGCGTGGAGGCAGCCGTTCGGAAGCGCCCGTGCGGTCTCGTGCCTGATCCAGGAGTTCGCGACTGGCGCCTCCTGAACTGTGCACGGTTCAGGAAGCTGAGTCCTGCGCAGTGCGGACTCAGGACTCAGCTTCCTGAATGAGGAGAGCGAGCGGCGGGGGCGGGCTACTCGGCGGGGATCTCGCCGGTCGCGACGAGCGTGGCGCGCGCGAGGATGTGCGACGCGATCGTGAAGTTCAGGTAGGCGGGCGTGCCGTCGGCGGGCACCTCGATGTCCTCGACGTCGAGCGCGTGCACCGTCACGAAGTAGCGGTGCTGACCGTGGCCCGCAGGAGGTGCGGCGCCGATGAACGAGGGAGCCCGCGAGTCGTTCGGCAGCTGGTACGCGCCCTCGGGCAGCTGCGCGCCGGTCGCGTCGCCCGCGCCCTCGGGCAGGTCGGTCACGGACGCCGGGATGTTCGCGACGGCCCAGTGCCAGAAGCCGGACTGCGTGGGGGCGTCCGGGTCGTAGACCGTGACCGCGTAGCTCTTGGTGCCCTCGGGGGCGCCCGACCACGAGAGCTGCGGCGACACGTCCTGGCCGCCGGGGACGCCGAACGCCCCGGAGTACTGCTGCTGCGCGAAGGGGGCGCCGTCCTCGACGGTGGCGCTCGTGACGGTGAAGCTCGGCACCTCGGGGAGGCGGGCGAAGGGGTCGTTTCCGGTGGTGTCGCTCATGACGGTCCTTTCCTGGGGCGGCCGGGTGGCGCCTCCTGGGGGATCATGCTCCGGCACCCTCGGAAACCGCGCAGACCCCCGTGCGCGCACGAGGGCCTGCGCGGGTCCCGCGGGTGCGGACGCGGGCACGCCCGCAGGAGGTGCGGCCGGTCAGCTCAGGCGGGTCGCCGCGATGCCGCCGTCGACGTCGACGGTGCTGCCGTGCACGAACGCGGCCTCGCCCGAGACGAGCCAGCGGACCGCGAACGCCACGTCGACCGGGCGCACGGGGCGGCCGGCGACGGTGCCCGCCGTCATCGCGGCGAGCACGTCGGCGCTGTCGGCGTTGCCGGGCGTGCTCGTCGCCCCGGGCGCGACGGTCGTGACGCCGACGCCGTGCGGGCCGAACTCCGCCGACCAGGTGCGGGTCATCTGCTCGAGCGCGGCCTTCGAGCCGGTGTAGGCGGCCCCGAACGGGACTCCGACGCGCGCCATCCACGAGCCCACGTTGACGATCGAGCCCCGCCCTCGCTCGGCCATGGCCGGGGCGAGTGCCGCGACGAGGAGGTGGGGAGCCCGCACGTTCGTCGCGAGGACGGCGTCGAGCTCGGCGTCGGAGAGGTCGGCCGTCGGCCCCGCGGGGTAGATGCCCGCGTTGTTGACGAGGACGTCGACGCGTCCGCCGAGCGCGGCCTCGGCCTCGGCGGCGACGCGTCGCACCTCGGCCGGCGAGCCGCCGAGGTCGCCGACGACGGCGTGCGCACGGCCTCCGGCCTCGGTGACGGCACGGACGACGGAGGCAGCACGCGACGCGTCGCGACCGCTCACGACCACCTCCGCGCCGGAGGCGGCGAGCACGCGCGCGATCGCCTCGCCGATGCCGCTGGTCGAGCCGGTGACCAGCGCCGTGGTGCCGACCAGGCGGGTGTCGGGGGTCAGGGTCTGCAGTTCTTCGTCATTGGACTTCATGGTCCATTCCTAGCACATGAATGGACCGCATGGTCCATCGCGGTAGGATCGACGGGTGGACGACAAGAAGCTCACCGAGCGCGGCCGGGCGACCCGGCAGCGCATCATCGAGGCGACGGGGGAGCAGATCCTCGCGTCCGGGATCGGCGGGACGACCCTCGACACCGTGCGGGCGGCGACCCTGACGAGCAAGAGCCAGCTGTTCCACTACTTCCCGGGCGGCAAGGCGGAGCTCGTCCGCGAGGTCGCCGCATGGGAGGGCGGGCAGCTGCTCGCCGCGCAGCAGCCGCACGTCGACGACCTCGGCTCGTGGGAGTCGTGGAGTGCCTGGCGCGAAGCGCTCGTCGACTACTACCTCGGCCTCGGCCGGTGGGCCTGCCCGATCGGGTCGCTCGCGACGCAGGCGGCCATGACCGACCCCGAGCTCGAGCGCGTGATCGTCGAGAGCATGGGCGCGTGGCGCGACCTGCTCGCCGCGGGGGTCCGCAAGATGCAGGCGTCGGGCGACGTCGACCGCGAGGCCGACCCGGAGCGGATCGCGATGGTGATCCTCACGGCGGTGCAGGGCGGGCTCGTGATGAGCCAACCGCTGCGGTCGGCGTGGCCGCTCGAGGCGGCGCTGGACTCGGCGCTCGACCCGCTGCACCGCGTGCGGGTCTGAAGAGCGCCGCGCGGGCACCGTGAGCTGCCCGGCTGCAGGTGCGGTGCCCCGGGAGGCGCGCTAGCGGTCGAAGAGGCCGCCAAGGTCGCCCAGCCCGGGGATCTGGAACCCGTCGCCGAGGCCCCCGACCTGCTCGCCGAGGCCGGTGAGGTACTCCTCGCCGCCCTGCGCGATGCCGTCGACGCCCTCGGTCAGGCCGCCGAGGCCTTCGGAGAGCCCGGCGACGCCCTCCAGCCCGAAGTTCTCGGCCAGGCCGCCGAAGTCGATGCCGTTCGCGAGCGCTCCTGAGAGGAGCGGGCCCGCGACGCTGCTGACGGCGGCGCCGCCGGCCACGGCGAGGGCGAGGCCGCCGAGCGCGGCGACTCCCGCGCCCGCCGCTGCTCCCGCGGCGAACTTCCCTGCGCCCGAGCCCTGACGGGTGCCGGTCGCGTGGCCGCCCGAGCTCTGGCCGGGGCGTCCGTGGCCGCCGAAGACACGCTGCATGAGCCCGGGGTGCACGGTCTCGCCACGTGTTGCGGCCCGCGCGAGGTCGTCGGTGCTACCGCTGCGGGGCTGCTCGTGGGCGGGCAGCTCCTCCGTGAGGCGGGCCTGGACGAGCTCGCGCTGCTGCGGGGTCAGGCGGGCGAACGCGTCGCGGTGCACCTGCTCGAGCTGCTCGGGCTCGGCCGTCCGGAGCAGGTAGTCGTACTTGCCGAGGGCGACGCGGTCGGCCTCGGTGGCGCGGGGAGCGCCGGCGGCGGCGCGCTGCGCGCCGGCTTGCTGCGGGTGCTGGCCCTGCTGGTCGTAGCCCTGCTGCTGACGAGCGTCGTAGCCGCCCTGCGGGCCGTAGCCCTGCTGGCCGTAGCGGGCCTGCCCCTGCCGCTGTCCGCCTCCTCGCTGGTCGCCCTGCTGCGGGCCGCCGTCGCCGGTGAGCTTGTCGGCCGCCGTGCGGACGAGGTCGCGCCAGTCGGTGCCCGTGCCGGAGCCCGAGCCGGCGCCCGGGCGCTGCTGGCCGTTGCGGGCTGAGGAGGAGGAGGAGTTCGAGTCGCCGAGCGCTTTCGCGGCGGCGCCCAGGAGGCGCTTGAAGTCGGGCATGAGGACATCGTGCTGGCCCCCGATGTGCAGATCCCCGGGAGCACCTGCGGAAGTCATCCGAACTGCCTCGTCTGCTCGCCCGCCTCCTCGGCTCGCGTGGCCGCAGCCTGCTGGGCTCGCGCGACCGGTGCATCACGGGCGTGTTCGTCGGGCGCGGGCCGTCGGGGCAGCCCGCGGACGACGAACTCGCCCGCGTCCGGGAGGCGTGCCGCACCGGGCAGAGCGACGCCCGCCCCGGGCGGCGACCGACGGGAGTCCGTGGTGCCGCTCGGGGCGGGCGAGGTGCAGCTGAGGTGCGGTGGAGCGGTGCGGGGAGCTCGGCCCCGCAGGACGCCTACTCGGCCGAGTCGGCCGTCAGCGCGCGGCGGCGACGGGCGGCGACGAGCAGCCCTCCGCCGACGAGCAGCAGCAGCGCGGCGCCGACGACGCCCTGCGACGCCTCGGAACCGGTGTAGGCGAGACCGGCCGGACGCGTCCCGGGGGCGACCGGGGTCACGACGGGCGGGACCACGGCAGCGGCGACGAGCGAGAAGGCGACGGCGTTCGAGAAGTCCGACACGCCTCCCGTCTCGTTCACGGAGCCGTCGGCGTTCAGCTCGGCCGCGATGGCCTGGGTCACGTACTCACCGGGGAGCAGCTCGACGGAGACCGTCCAGTTGCCGTCGGCGTCGACCAGGATCGGGTCGGCGAGGTCGGTGAGGTAGAAGCGGCCCTCGGCGGGCGACTCGGTGATGGTCCCGTCGAGGAACGACGGGTCGGCGACGGTCAGGACGATGCCCGTGCCGACGGGGCCGGTGCCCGAGATCGTGACGGTGCCGCCCGTGACGACCTGCCCCTCCGTGGGGCTGGTGATCACCGGGGTGGGCGTCAGCAGGATGTCCTCGTCGACGACGGTGACGGCCACGGCCTGGACGATGCCCGAGCGGACGCCGGTCAGCGTGATCGTGTAGTCGTCGGCGAGCACGCCGTCGGCGAAGACGATCGTGTCGGCGTAGGCGCCCACGTTGTCGTCCGCGTAGTAGTTCAGGTCCCGGTCGGCCAGGACGACGACGGCGTCGTCGGAGTCGGTCACGACGGTGGTGACCTCCTCGTTGGGGCTGAAGCCGGTCGCGGCGATCGCGATGCCGGTGGTGCTCGCCTCGTCGACGGTCACCTCGTCGGGCGTCGCCGTGATCGTCGGGGCGATCGCGGGCACGGGCGCCTCGGCGAACGTGAAGGCCACGCCGAGCGAGCCGACCTGCGCGGCCGGGTCCGACTGGGTGACGTTCGCGCCCGAGCCGAGCGAGCCCGGAGCCAGGTCGAGGAACGTCGTCGGGACCGAGAAGGTGCCGTCGGGGTTCGCCGTCGCGGAGCCGGCGACCGAGTTGCCGAGGTTCTTGTTGCTGTAGGTCACCGTGACGGTGCTGCCGGGCTGCGCCACGCCCGTGAAGACCGGGGTCGTCGTGTCGACGACCGTGCCGGTGCCGGGGTAGTCCACCCGGAACGGGAAGGCGGGGTTCGGCGCGACGGCGAGTTCGAACGTGTAGGTCGAGGGCGTCACCTCGGGGTCGGCGACACCAGACTGGGCGTCCGCTGCCGAGAGGTTCGCGACGACGGTGGTCTCGCCGGCAGGCAGCTGGCCGAAGTTCGCGTTGACGCTGAACGAGCCGTCGGGGTTGTGCGTCGTGCCCGCGAAGAGTCCCTGAGCGGGGGTGCCGGTGCCGATGTCGTAGGTGAGCACGAGGTCGTCGGTGGTCGGCAGGCCCGTGCCCGTGATCGGCACGACCTGGGGCAGGCCGGCCGAGTTGTCGTAGGTGGAGTCGGGCGCCGGCGACGTGATCGTCACGGGTCCGGCCGCGAAGGCGGGCCCTGCGGCGAGCAGGACGCCTCCGAGGGCGAGGGCGAGGGCCGTCGGCGCGGCGACGAGTCCCCTTCTGGCTGATGAGCGCAAGGGCGTTCTTTCTCTCGAGATGGGTACGTGCGTCATTGCATGTCCGTCGCGGCCCAGCGCCCCGAGGAGACAGGGGCGAGCCCCTGGCCGGAACATAACAGAAGCTCATGCCCGCGGTAAGAGGGTGCTGTGAGTTCGTTCGCGTCCCCGCGCGCCCTGATCGGCCGAGGTGGCGCTAGAGCGCGTCCGCGATCAGCTCGAACACGCGGTCGGGCGCCTCGAGGTGCATGTCGTGGTGCACGCCGGGCAGGCGGCGCAGCTCCCAGCCGGCTCCCTCGAGCGAGCGGGCGACGGGCTCGGGCAGCACGGCCGGGCTGTCGTCCGAGAGCACGACGACCGAGGGCACCGCAGGAGGCGCCACCTCGATCGGCGCGTGCGCCACGTCACGGAACACCCCGATCGCCATCTTCGTGTCGAACCGCTCGCGGGCGCCGTCGAGCAGCGCGACCGTCGCCGCGTCGTAGCGCGCGCGCACCGCCTTCGTCGTCCGCGCCTGGGCGAGCCCGGCGACGGCCAGCGTCAGCGGCGGCACGGCCCAGAACAGCCGCCCGGCGAGGCCGCTGGTCGGCAGCGCCAGGTGGAAGCCCGGGTCGAGGTAGACCGCCCTGAGGGGCTCCAGCCGGGCGACCGCCCGCACGAGCACGGACCCGCCGAGCGAGTGTCCGACCACGCTGTGCAGGCCGGACGGCAGGGCCTCGACCAGGTCCGTCGCGAACTCGTCGAGGCGGTACGACGACGCGCGGCCGCTGTGCCCGTGGCCGCGCAGGTCGACCGTCGTGACCGTGTACCGCCCGGTGGCGAGCATCCGGTCGACGAGCGGCTGCCAGGTCGCCCCGTCCGCACCGAGCCCGTGCACCAGCCCCACGTGCCGCTCGCCGTCGCCGGTGGTGATCGTGTGCAGCTGCATGGGGTTCCTCGGGATTCGTGGCGAACGGGGCGGGTGGGGCAGGTCGAACAGGTGCGAGCGGGGCGGTGCAGGGGCGAGCGGGTGCGCCCCCGCCTCAGCGCACCGACTTGATCGGGATCACGGCGAGGGCGCCGAGCACCACGAACACGATGCCCGAGATGAAGAGCACCGGGTAGCCCCCGGTGATCGACACGAGGCCGGCCGCGATGGAGGGGCTGAGCGCCTGGGGCAGCGTCGTGGCGAGGCCGAGGATGGCCAGGTCGCGTCCTGCGGAGCTGGCGCCCGACGTCAGGGAGGCGGGCAGCACCTCCGTCATGAGGGCCAGGTCGATCGAGATGTAGGCGCCGAAGCCGAGGCCGAGCAGGAAGCTGTAGATCAGGATGCCGGTGGTCGTCGGCATCACGAGGGGCACGACCAGGCCGATCGCCATGACGACGGAGGCCCAGATGATGAAGGGCTTGCGGCGGCCGATCCGGTCGGACAGCACGCCGCTGGCCAGCGCCGAGATGAGCACCCCGAGCAGCAGCACGACGCCGATCTGGGCGGCGAAGGCGTTCGAGGCGGCGTCGCTCAGCCCGATGTAGTCGCGCAGGATGTAGAGCCCGAAGGTCTGCGCGCCGTAGAAGCCGATCACCATGAGGAACCGCGCCGCGAAGGCCCACGCGAAGTCGGGGTGCTTGCGGGGCGAGACCCAGAAGCCCTTGGCGAACTCGCGGAGGGTCGGTCGGGGCGCGGCGGTGCCGGCACTGCCCGCGACCGTCTCGTCGAGGCTCGAGCGGTCGGGGTTGACCACGACGAACACGGCGACGACCACGAGCACGAGGGCGGCGAGCACGAGGTAGGGCAGGGCTCCCGCACCGGAGGTCGAGCCGGCGACGACGGCCCCCACCGCGTTGCCGACGGTGATGCCGAGGCCGATCAGGCCCGAGACGCCGCCGCGCTTGGCCGCCGGGAACCGGTCGGGCACGAGTGCCGTGGCAGCGGCCTGCAGGGCGTTCAGCCCGAGCTGCACGACGAGCCAGATCAGGGCGACGGTGACGATCGAGCTCGCCAGCGGCAGGCCGGCGAAGAAGCCCGCGGCGAGCAGGGCGCCTCCGACCATCCAGGGCGAGCGCCGGCCGAAGCGCGAGCGGGTGGCGTCCGACAGTGCACCGGCGATCGGCTGCGCGAACACGTTCGCCAGGAACGCCACCGTCGTCACGATCGCCAGGTTGCCGATCTTCGAGGCCTCGTCGATGTCGGCGACGAGGTTCGGGATGAGGATGCCGAGGCCGCCGGAGTTGATCGCGAGGATCGACACGTAGACGAGCGCGAGGCCGATCGAGAGGCGACGGAGGCGCGGGGGGCCCACGCTGACGTCGGTCGCCTCGGCCACGGCGGCGATGCCGGCAGGACCGGCCGAGCCGGGGGTCGGCGCGACCAGGGAGGGCGCGGTGCCGGCTGCGGTGCCGGCGGGGGCGGTGGGGTGGTCGGCGTCAGTCATGGGGACTCCTGAGCTGAGGGGCGGCGCTGCCGCTCGGGGAACGCCTAACCCTGCGCCTCGGCCCCCTGTCGCCACAACGGCGGATCCGTCTACTCTCGACTCATCCGATGGAGGGAACCACCATGGCGACGCGCGACCCGCACGAGGCACGTGACCGGCAGGGGCCGGGCTGGCTGCAGCTGCTCGTCGACCAGGCCGGCGTGCCCGAGCTCGAGGCGCACCGCCGCCTCCTCGTCGCCGACGGCGCCGACGAGGCCCGCACCGACCAGGAGGCGCGCTCGGCCGTCGAGGTCGCCCTGCTGCTGCAGGAACGCCGACAGCGCGCCGTCGAGCTCGCCGCCCTCAACGACATCGCCGGCCACCTGGCCGCCGTGGCCGATCCGGCCGACCTGCTGGTGGAGGTCGTCGACCAGGCCCGCCGCCTCCTCGGGGTCGACCTCACGTACGTCGCGCTGCTCTCGGGCGAGGACCTGCGCATCGAGGTCGCGAGCGGAGACCGGTCGTCGGCCCTGGTCGGGATCCGCCTGCCGCGCACCGCCGGGCTCGTCGGCAGCGTCGCCGGCACCGGGACGCCGCGCTGGACCTCCGACTACGCCGCCGACCCCGAGCTCGTCCACGAGGAGGGCGCCGACCGGGCTGCGCGCGCCGAGTCGATCCGGGGCCTGCTCGGCGTCCCGCTCGCCGTTCGGGGCCGGGTGCTCGGCGTGCTGCTCGCCGCCAAGCGCGAGGAGCGCCGCTTCGGCCCGCACGAGATCAGCCTGCTCAGCGGGCTCGGCGCCCACGCGGCGGTCGCGATCCACAACGCCCGGACGGCCGCGGAGCTGCGGGAGGCGAAGGAGGGGCTCGAGTCGACCCTGCGCCTCGACGCCGACCTGACCCGGGCCGTCCTCGCCGGGGGCGACCCGGAGTCGCTCGTCGAGCGGGTACAGGCGCTCACGGACGTGCCCGTGCGGTGGGTCGAGCACCCCGCGGACGGGGCCGTGGGCGCGGCGCTCGCCGGGGCGGCCCGCAGCGGGGAGCCGGGGCCGGTCGTCGCCGGGGCGGAGATCGTGCAGCCGGTCGCCGCCGCGGGCCAGCTGTTCGGGGCGCTGGTGGCGAGCGGGCCGGGTGCCGTGACGGACCCGGTCACCGGGGTCGCGCCTCCTCGGGGCCTGTCGGGGGAGCCCGACCCGGCCGACGCGCTGCTGCTGCTCGAGCGGGCCGCGCCCCTGATCGCGCTCACGCTCGTGGGGGCGAGGGCCACTGCGCGGGCCGCCCAGCTCGGCCGCGACATCGCCACCGTCGACCTGCTCAGCCGGGCCGAGCCGGACGTCGCCGCCGACCACCGACGCTGGCGCGGCGCCGGGCTCGACCCCCGCCGGCCGCACGTCGTCGTGGTCGTCGAGGGCGACCCCGACGCTGCTCGGCGGCACGTCGCGGGGCTCGGGCTCGGGGCGCACGTCGCGTCGGCCGTGCACCACGACCGGTTCGTGCTGGTCGCCCCGGCCGCGCTCGACGTCGAGGCGCGGTGGGGAGCGCAGGAGGCGCCCGTCGCGGGCCTCGCCGGCCCCGTCGTCGAGACGGCCGGGCTGCGCGCCGCGTGGTCGGAGGCCGCCCGGACGGCCCGGGCGCTCACGGCGCTCGGCCGACGCCCCGGCAGCGGCGGCGGGCTCTCGAGGGGCGACGACCTCGGGGTCTTCGCCGTGCTGCTCAGCCGCGCCGGCACCCGTGAGCTGCAGGAGCAGGTCGAGCGCGAGCTCGGGGCGGTCCTCGCGGAGGAGGGCCGGCGCGGCGTGCCGCTCACGGAGACGCTCGAGGTGTTCCTCGACCAGGGACGACGCCCGACGGCCACGGCTGCCGCGCTGCGCGTGCACGTGAACACGGTCTACCAGCGGCTGGCGACGCTCGACGGACTGCTCGGGCCGGCGTGGCGGGAGCGGGCCCTCGAGCTGCAGGTGCTGCTGCGGCTCGGCCGGGCAGCGCGGGAGCTGGACGGCCTCGTGCCTGCGCACTCGCCCGGGCCCGCGCTCGGCCGCTCGCGCTGAGTCGCGTGGACCCGTCGAACCCGCGTGAACCCTCGTGCGCGTCGGCGGGTGTGCGCGGGTTCGACGGGTCCGGACGCGCGCCCGCGCAGGGCGAGCGCGGCCTCAGAGGCCCGCGACGAACGCGAGCAGCACCCCGTTGAACTCGTCGGGGCGGTCGAAGTTCGTCGCGTGCCCGGCGTCGTCGATGACGACCGACCGGCCGAGTTCGTGGTCGCCGACCGCCGCCTCCGCGTGGCTGCAGGGCCAGAGCTGGCTGTCGCGGCCGGCGACCATCGTGAAGGGCACGTCGAGGCGGGCGATCACGTCGCGCCAGTCCTGGAGGCCGTGGTCGCGGAGCAGCCTGCGCGTCTCCGGCGCGTTCGCCTGCCGGACGGCGGGCGGGCCGCCGAGCCGCTCGAACAGCCGGGCGACCCCGGTGTTCGCCGGGTCGACGCGGGCGCCGCGGCCGGTGTCGGGGATGCCGGCGTCGAAGAACGTGCCGCTGTTCTCGGGCGTCATGCCGTAGAAGCCGTGGCTCCACCCGGCGTCGTTCACGAGCTTCGGCGTCTGGTCGATCGTCAGCACGCCCGCGACCCGGTCGGTGCCGAAGAGGTCGATCACGGCCCAGACCGTGCTCGCGCCCATCGACTGGCCGACGAGCACGACGTCGTGGAGGTCGAGGTGCACGAGCAGCTCGTGCAGGTCGGCACCGTGGCGGGCGATCCGCTGGCCGTGCAGCACGTCCTCGCTGGCGCCGTGCGAGCGTCGGTCGAACTCGACGACGCGGTGGCCGGCCGCGAGCAACGCGTCGGTCTGCAGCGCCCATGCCACGGCGGGCATCGCGTAGCCGGCGACGAGCACGACGGTGCGGGAGGCGGTGGTGCGGGAGGCGGTGGTCGCGGGGGAGGCGGCGGCCGCGTCGGTCCTGCCGGTCGCGACGGGCGCCTCCTGCGAGTCCGTGTACGCGAGCGTCACGCCGTCGGTGCTGACGAACGTGCCCATCAGAAGGCCTTCCCGGGGTTGAGGGTGCCGGCAGGGTCGAGGGCGTCCTTCACGGAGCGGTGCATCGCGAGCACGCGGTCGCCCAGCTCGGCCCGGAGGCCGGGCAGCTTCAGCAGGCCGACGCCGTGCTCGCCGGTCACGGTGCCGCCGAGGTCGAGGCAGTCGGCCACGATGGCGTCGAACGCCTCCTTCGCCCTCGCCTTGGCGGCGTCGTCTCCCTCGGGAGCGATGATCAGCGGGTGCAGGTTGCCGTCGCCCGCGTGCGCGATGTTCGCGATGACGACGTCGGCGCTCGCCGCGGTGGCCTGGATGCGCCGGAGCATCTCGGGCACGGCCGAGCGCGGCACGCAGATGTCCTCGGTGAGCACGGGGCCGAGCCGCTCGAGCGCCGGGTAGGCGAGCCGGCGGGCCTGGAACAGCCGGTCGATGTCGGCGGGGTCCGTGGCCAGCTCGACGTCGGTGCCGCCCGCCTCCGCGAACACCCGGGCGACCTGGTCGGCGAGCTCGTCGCCGGCCGCGCCGCGCTCGTCGACCCGGGCCAGCAGCAGCGTGTCGACGTCGGACGGCAGCCCGAGGTGCACCCAGTCGTCGACCGCGCGGAGGCAGGTCCGGTCGAGGATCTCGAGCGCGGCCGGGATGATGCCCGCCCGCGAGATCGCCGCCACCGCGTCGCCCGCCGCGACGAGTGAGGGGAAGTACCCGATGACGGCGCGCTCGTCGCGGCCGGCCAGCGGCAGCAGCCGCACCGTCACCGAGGTCACGACGCCGAGCGTGCCCTCCGACCCCACCATCAGGCCGACGAGGTCGTAGCCGGCGACGCCCTTCGCCGTGCGGCGGCCGAGCTCGACGACGGAGCCGTCGGCGAGCACCACCGTGAGGCCCAGCACGTAGTCGCGCGTCACGCCGTACTTGACGCAGCAGATCCCGCCCGCGTTCGTGGCGACGTTGCCGCCGATCGTGGAGATCGCCGAGCTGGCCGGGTCGGGCGGGTACCAGAGGCCGTGCTCGGCCACGGCGGCGCGCAGGGCCTCGTTGATCACACCTGGCTGCACCACGGCGTACCGCTCGTCGACGTCGATCTCGGTGACGGCGTCCATCAGCTCGAGCGACAGCACGACGCAGTTCGCGACGGCGTTCGCGCCGCCGGAGAGACCGGTGCCCGCTCCGCGCGGCACGACCCTCACGCCGGAGGCGGCGGCCAGGCGGAGCACCGCGCTCACCTCGTCCGTGCTGCGGGCGCGCACGACCGCGAGGGGTGCCTCGAACGGCGCCCACTCGGCGTCGTCGTGGCTGTAGCGGGCGAGCGAGTCCGGGTCGAGGAGCACGCGGTCGGCGTCGAGCGCCGCCACGAGGTCGGCGACGAGCGCGGCGACGGCCTCGTCAGCGAGGGAAGGCGCCGAGACGGCGGGGGTCTGCGTGGATGCGGGGGCCTGCGCGGGTGCGGGGGCCTGCGCGGGCGCGGCCGTGGGTGCGGAGGAGGCGGCGCGTGCGTCCGCTTCGCTGGTGACGGTCATGCGGGGCGTCCTCCTGGCTCGGCTCGGTGCGCACCGACTGTAGCCCCGCTCCCCGGGCCGCGCCTCCGGCTGGCAGCCCGCCGCGTGCGCGAGACCCCTCGTACCCGCGCACACCCGCGAGCGTGCACGCGGGTGTGCGCGGGTCCGAGGGGTGTGGACGTGTGTGCGGCGGCGTGCGGAGTGGTGCGGGTCAGCGGGCTGCGCCGCCGCCGGCTTCGCGGCCGGCCCGCGCGAAGCCCGACTCGTAGGCGAAGACGGCGGCCTGCACGCGCGTGCGGGTGCCGGTCTTCGCGAGCAGGTTCGAGATGTGCGTCTTGACGGTCGCGATGCTGAGGTAGAGCTCCTGGGCGATGTCGACGTTGCTGAGGCCCCGCGCGACCCCGTCGAGCACGTCGAGCTCGCGGTCGCTCAGCCCGTCGAGCGCCGCTCGGAGGAGCGGCGGGGCCGGCCGGGACGCGGCGGGCCCCGCGACGGCGGCCGCCGGCGCTCCAGCGGCCGCGGCCGCGGACGCCTGCACGGGCGCCTGGGCGGGCGACTGGGCGGGCAGGCGCGCGGACGAGTCGCCCGACCTGCGCGCCGCCTCCGTCGCGACGGTCTGCTCGATCAGCGCCCGCGTCATCGCCGGGTCGATCAGCGAGTCGCCGCGGGCGGCCGAGCGGACGGCGGCGGCCATGAGGTCGGGCCCCGAGTCCTTGAGCAAGAACCCCGAGGCACCGGCGGCGATGCCGTCGAAGAGGTGCTCGTCGTCGTCGAAGGTCGTGATGAGCACGACGGCCGTGGCCGGCTCGGCGACGATGCGCCGGGTGGCAGCGATGCCGTCGAGGCGCGGCATGCGGATGTCCATGACGACGACGTCCGGCCGCAGCTCGCGCGCGTCGCGCACGGCGTCCTCGCCGTCGCGGCTCTGGCCCACGACGACGAGGTCGTCCTCGGCGTCGAGCATCGTCGCGATGCCCGCGCGGGCGATCGCCTGGTCGTCGACGACCAGCACCCGGAGGGTCACGACGCGGCTCCCTCGGACTTCGCCACGAGGGCGCGGCGGGCGTCGGCCGTCGAGGCGTCGGCCGCCGGCCCCGCCGTGACGGATCCGGTCGTCACGACCCCGGTCCCGGCCACCGCGTCAGCCGCCTCGGCGGCCGTCGCCGGTCCGACCGAGAAGGAGGCGCCTCCCCGGGGCAGCTCCGCCCTCACGGCCCAGCCCGTGCCGGCCGCGTCGTGCCCCGTGACGAGCACGCCGCCCAGCCCTGCGATCCGCTCGCGCATGTTCGCTATGCCGGCGCCGCCCCGGGGCACGTCGGGGAACCGCTCGGCGGCGGGGCCGGGGTCGGTGACGACCACCTGCCAGGCCGTGGGGCCCTCCGTGATCGCGACCCGCACCTCCTCGGCGGACGAGTGCAGCATCGTGTTCGTGAGGCACTCCTGCACGACCCCGAGCACCGCGATCCGCTGCGGCGCGGGCAGCTCGCCGTGCACCAGCACGGTGCAGTCGACGAGGTAGCCGATCGCGCGCAGCCTGGCCGCCATCGCCTCGAGCTCGACGTCGAGGTCGCCCGTCGTGTCGGCGAGCGGCCCGACCGGTGCGGCCTTGAGCACGCGGACGACGGTGCGGATGCGGGTGAGCACGTCCTTGCCGCCGAGCACCACGTCGTCGAGCGCGGCGACCAGCCGGTCGGGGTGCTGGTCGGCGACGCGCACCGCCGCCTGCGCACCGATCACGAGGGCGGCGACGTGGTGCGCCACCTCGTCGTGCACGTCGCGGGCGATCCGGGTGCGCTCGCGCTCGGCGATGCGCAGGGCCTCTTCTGCGCGAAGGGCGACGAGCTCGCGGTTGCGGGCCGCCAGCTGCGCCGTGGCCCGCCGCTGGCGCTGCAGGGCGACCGCGGCGGCGACGACGAGCGCGCAGCCGACCAGGTAGCCGAACTGCGTCGAGCGGTCGTAGAACACGGCCCAGTCGAGGGCGTCGAACACGGAGCCGTCGGCCAGCCACGACCCCACGACGACCGGCCACGGGACGATGGTGAGCACGGCGAGCACCGCGAAGGAGGCGGCGGGCGCGAACACCGGGAGCCCGTTCGCCACCGAGATGAAGACCGTCACCGCCAGCGGCACCAGCAGCTCGGGCGCACGGACGTACCAGTCGCCCGGCACCGGCCCGAAGGCGATCGCGACGGTGATCGCGGAGACGGCGGTGAGCGAGGCGAGGGGGAACCGCTTCGTGGTCGCCGCCGCGACCAGCCCCGTGAGGCCGACGACGACGTAGCCCGGCAGGCTGGAGGGGTACCAGTTGAACTGCAGCGCGATGATCAGCGCGGTCAGGTACGCGGCGACGCCGAGCCCGAGCAGGAGCACGCGGCGGAGCCCGGGGCCGAGGTCGCGGAGCGGCGCGACGGCACGGAGGCGGGCGACGAGGGACGAGCCCTGGCTCGTGGCCCGCGGCGTCTCCGCCGTCGCGGCACCGGCCTGGGCGTCTGCTGTCTGCACGTCCACACGCTAGCTCCGGCCCAGGGTGCGTTTCTCGGCCAGAAGGATGAACGATATTTCTGCAGTGAGTGCACGATCGAGGGCATGAACCGTTCCGCGAAGATCCTCCTGCCCCTCGTGCTGGCCTCGTCGCTCGGCCTGCTCGTCTCGGGCTGCACCTCCGGCGACCCCGACTCGTCGGCGACCAGCGCCTCCTCGGCTCCGCCCTCGTCCGCCTCGTCAGCGTCCGCCGCGCCCGACGGGTCGGCCAGCCCGTCGGCGTCCGCGTCGGCACCCGCCGAGCCGAGCGTGACGCCCGGACCCGACGGCGCCTCGGGAGGCGGGGGAGACCTCGGCGACGGCGCCTCGGGCGACGCCTCGGCCCGCTGCACGGTCGACGAGCTCGGCGTCGAGATCGCCGACGGAGGCGGCGGCGCGGCCGGCAGCTACGGCATCGCGTTCATCTTCACCAACACGGGCGACCGGACCTGCACGCTGCAGGGCTGGCCGGGCGTCTCGTTCGTCGGGGGCGGGGACGGCACCCAGATCGGCGCCTCCGCGACGCTCGACCGCGGCACCCCGCACGACACCCAGAGCCTCGCGCCCGGCGGCGAGGTCCAGGCGCTCGTGAAGATCGTGCAGGCCGGCGGCTTCGACGCCGCCACCTGCCAGCCGACCGCGACCGACGGGTTCCGCATCTACCCGCCCGGGTCGGTCCGCTCGATCTTCGTGGGCGCGTCGGGCTCGAGCTTCGAGGCGTGCGCGAACACGGCCGTGCAGCAGCTCTCGACGAGCGCGCTCGCCGCGTTCTAGCGCGCACGCGACGCGTCGCTCGTCCGCGCATCGGTCGAGTGGATCTCATGTGTCGCGTCGTGAGGGTCGACCAGCGCCCTGACCGCACGAGAAGTCACATGACCGTGCCTCACCTCACGTGACCCGGCTTCACGTGGCCGGGCCGGGCGCGCCTGAGTGGCCCCGGCACACAGCTCAGACGCCCGCGAGCCGTCGGAGCTCGGCGACGGCTCGGTCGGGAGTCACGGAGGCGGCGGTCGTCGGGCGCGGGAGGGGCGCCTCCTCGAGGCACCGGTCGAGCAGGGCCTCGACGAGCCGGGCACGACCGGTGATGTCGGAGGCGGAGAGCGAGCCGGGCAGGATCCGCACCTCGACCGTGTCGCGCGCCGGGCTGTCGGTGAGCAGGGCCGTGAGGTTCACGTCCATGTACTTCGTGAGGAGCGGCTTCGTGAGGAGCGGCTTCGTGAGGTCGGGCTTCGTGAGGCGGGGCTTCGTGAGGCCGGGCCTGATGAGGCCGGGCTCGGTGAGCCCGGTGCCGGCCGCGGCCTGCTGGAGGCGGTGCCAGCGCTGGGCGGAGGCGGCACCTCCTCCGCTCGTCGCGTCGGCGTGCCGCGCCGCGGCCCACGCGGCCCACTCGGCCCCCTCCTCCTCGACGAGGGCGAGAAGCGGGGGCGGCATCGGGGCCAGCCGCGTGCAGGCCGGGTTCGTCCCGAGCAGTTCGTGCAGCGCCCCGCGCCAGTTCCCGACGAGTCGGACGAGGTTCGCGAAAGCGTGCGCCGACCGGAACGGCTCCCCGTCGACGTGCAGGTGCACGGCAGCCTCGAGGGGGACGGTGAAGCCGAGCTCCCTCGCGGGCCGGAGCAGCGCCTCCAGCGCAGCCTCGTGGTCGACGATCAGGGGAGCCGTCACGATCTCGCACGGGCGCTCGCGGCCCGGGGCGAGCGGGGCGGCCATCGCGATGCTCGCCCCTGAGCGGTCGCGGAGACGCCGGACGCCGCCCACCACGTCGACGTCCGTGGCGAAGAGCCGAGCGATCCCGTTGAGCGCCTGGTGGAAGGGGGCGTCCGGGTCGCTGTGGTCGGCCACGAGGCGCAGGAGGCGCGGGTCGTCCGAGAGGACGCGCCACAGGTCGGGAGACGGCGACGCCGAGGTGACGGGCGCGGCCCGGCCGACCCGCTCCTCCTCGTGTCCACGTCGCAGGTCGTCGGCGATCGTGATGTCGTCCACGAAGGAGGCGACGGGCGCGCCGTGCGCGTCGGACACCTCCCACGCCGGTGTCAGGTGCCAGAAATGACCCATCCCGGGCACGAGCGACGGCTCGGAGTCGGTGTGGAAGACCCGACGGGCCGCCCCGCCCGAGGCGTGGGCGACCCGGCGGGCGAGCACGCCGCGATCGACGCCGGGCGGGGCGAGCAGCTCGATCTCGACGCCGATCCGGCGCCGCAGCGTCGTCACGGCGTGGCTCAGGGGACGACCGGCAGGCTGTCGCCGGCGAGCAGCGCCGCCCCGGCCCGGGCCTCGGCCTCGCGCACGGAGCCGCTCTGCCAGATCGCGGCGAGCTCGGTCGCGTTCGCCTCGGTGTAGCCGCTCGCGGTGAACGCGGCCACCTGCTGGTCCTCGGTGAACGTCGCGGGCGCGGCCGGCACCTCCTGGTGGGCCAGCAGCGTCGCCCCGATGGTGCTCTTCACGGAGTACACGCTGGGCTCGCCCCAGGCCACGGTGAGGCCGAGCGCCTGCTCCCAGCCGCCGCGTCCGAGAACGAACGCCACGAGCCGCTGGTCGTCAGTGTAGGAGGCGCCGGGAGCCTCGTCGGGGCCGAACGGCAACGGGGTGCCGGCCGAGATCGCCGCCCCGGCCTTGCCCTTCGCCGTGGCGACGTCGGGCGTGCCCCAGACGACGGCGAGGTTCAGGGCGTCGTCTGCGTAGGGCGAGGCGGCGAAGGCCGCGAGGTCGGCGTCGCTGTAGGTGATCTTCGGCGCCGGGGCCTCGGCGCCCTCCGGCGTGCTCGCGGCCTGGGCGGCTGCGGCGTCGGCCGCGGCCTGTGCCGACGACGTGGCCGGGGCCGCGCCGTCGGCGGCGAAGGCGCCGGCCGCGCCGAGTCCCAGCGCGGAGCCGGTGACGGCGCAGGCGACGACGGCGACGACGCCGGCGCGGCGGAACGAGGCTCCCCGGCCGGTGCCGGGGGCGGTGCGGGCGGTCGGGCTGATGTGGCCGGTGCTCGTGGTGCCGCGGGTCTCGGAGGTGCTGCTGTCCTGGTCCATGAGGTGCTCCTCGGTCGGGTCGGCGGGGTGCGACGGTGCGTCGCGGTGCCGACCCTCCGGACGCTACGAGCACGAGGAGGCGCGGGTCGAGCGATCCGGCCCGGTCCCGTCCGCACGGCGTCCGGTTCGGTCCGGAGGGATGAGCCGCACGCGCCGGGCACCCCTCGTCCGCTCCTCCGAACGACCGAGCGTGGCGGACGCGCTACGGGACGATGACCGCGCGGCCGCGGACCGTGCCCGCCGCGAGGGCCTCGTACGCGGCCGGGCCGTCGTCGAGCGAGTACCGCTGCGTCTCGACCGAGACGCGACCCGACCGGGCGAGGTCGAGCACCTCGATCAGCTCGGAGCGGCTGCCCCAGTACGGCACCCGGACGGCGGCGTCGTAGGCGATCGAGCCGAAGCCGACCTGTGCGGTGCCGCCGCCGATCCCGACGATGGTGACGTCCGCCTCCGAGGCGGCGACCGACGTGGCCAGGGCCACCGTGGGAGGCGCCCCCACGAAGTCGAAGACCGCGTTCGCGCCCAGCCCGCCCGTGAGCTCGCGGATGCCGTCGGCGGCCGTCTCGTCGCTGATCAGCACGTGATCGGCGCCGACGTGGGTGGCCAGCTCGAGCTTGTCGTCGCTGACGTCGAGGGCGATGATCTGCGCACCCGAGAGCGCCTTGAGGATCTGGATGCCGACGTGGCCGAGGCCGCCGGCGCCGATGACGACCGCGAAGGTGCCGGCGCCGAGCTTCGGCAGCGACGTCTTGATCGCGTGGTACGGCGTGAGCCCGGCGTCGGTCAGCGACACGTTCTCGACGGGGTCGAGGTCGCCGAGCGGCACCAGGTGGCGCGGGTCGTCGACGACCATGTACTCGGCCATCGAGCCGGGCGCGCCGAGGCCGGGAGGCTTGATGCCCTCGGCGGCCGCGTTGACGCAGTAGTTCTCCTTGCCCTGCGAGCAGGGGCGGCAGCGGCCGCAGCCCCACGGACCGTAGACGGCGACCGCGTCGCCGACCTGCAGGTGCTCGACGCCCTCGCCGAGCTCGGCGACGACGCCGGCGCCCTCGTGGCCGAGCGTGAGGGGGAGGGGATAGCCGCCCGCCGTGTACTCCTCGTCGCTGAGGCCCATGACGAACTCGTCGCTGTGGCAGACGCCGGCGGCGGTGATCTTCAACAGCACCTGGCCGGGGCCGGGCGACGGCTTCTCGATCTCGACGACCTCGGGGTGCTGACCGATCTTCGTGTACTGGAGTGCCTTCATGGCCAGAGGCTACGCCGGGCGCACGGCCCGTGCCCGACACCTGTCGGCTGGCTGGACCGCTGGCGTGCTCGAGCGCCGCGAGTGGTCACAACACGTCCTCCATGGGCTCGCGAGGAACTCTTTCTGACCACTCGGTGCCGGTGCCGTCGGATCTCGCGGGCAAATTCCCCCGCGCCGCACGGAACGCAAGACCCCAAGGTCACGATCAGGCCTCGATCACCGCGCACCGACCAGGAATCGGCGACAATGAGTGACGTATGGCTGTTCTACCGGTCATGTCGAACACCCGGCCACCACGGTTCCGACAGGCAAGGAGAACAGATGATCACGTTCGAGGGCGTCAGCAAGGTCTATCCCGACGGCACGGTGGCCGTCGAGCAGCTCGACATGGAGCTGCCGACCGGCGAGCTCACCGTCCTGGTCGGCCCTTCCGGGTGCGGCAAGACCACCTCGCTGCGCATGATCAACCGCATGGTCACCCCGTCGACCGGCCGCGTGCTCATCGACGGCGTCGACGTCGCCGGCCAGGACGAGGCTCTGTTGCGCCGCGGCATCGGCTACGTCATCCAGGCCGCCGGCCTGTTCCCGCACCGCACCATCGTCGAGAACATCATGACGGTGCCCGCGCTCGTCGGCACGAGCAAGAAGGCGGCCCGCGCCACCGCGGTCGAGCTGATGGAGCGGGTCGGGCTCACCTCGGCGATGGCCGACCGCTACCCGGTGCAGCTCTCGGGGGGCCAGCAGCAGCGCGTGGGCGTCGCCCGTGCCCTCGCCGCCGACCCGCCGGTAATGATCATGGACGAGCCGTTCAGCGCCGTCGACCCGATCGTCCGCGAGGGCCTGCAGGCCGAGTTCCTGCGCCTGCAGCGCGACCTCGGCAAGACCATCGCGATGGTCACCCACGACATCGACGAGGCGATCAAGCTCGGCGACAACGTCGCCGTGTTCCAGGAGGGCGGCCGCCTCGCCCAGTTCGCCACCCCCCGCGAGCTGCTCGCGAACCCGGCCGACGACTTCGTCGCGGGCTTCGTCGGCCGCGACCGCGGCTTCCGCAGCCTCTCGTTCGACTCGGCCGCGAGCCTCGACGTCGCGCCCCTGTCCGAGGTGACGTCCGGCCCTGAGCAGCTGGTGCTCGACCAGGCCGGCCGCCCGCTCGGCTGGACGGGTGCGGGTCTCGGGTCGACCGCCTCCCCGACGCCCACCGGAGGCGCGTTCACGAGCACGGACTCGCTGCGCCTCGTCACCGACCTCGCCATCACGTCGCCGGTCGGCGTCGTCGTCCGCGTCGACGAGAACGGGGTCGCGGACGGCGTGATCCGCCACACCAGCCTCATGCAGCAGCTGGAATCCCGCCGTCGACGGGAGGTCGACCCGGCGTGATCCAGTACCTGCAGAACAACGTCGCGGTGATCCAGGCCGCGCTGTCGCAGCACGTGTTCCTCGCGCTGGTGCCGGTGCTGATCGGCATCGTCGTCTCCCTGCCGATCGGCTACCTCGCGGTCCGGTTCGGGTTCCTCTACCACCCGCTGCTCAACCTCAGCGGGATCCTCTACGCGGTGCCGTCGATCGCGCTGATCGTGCTCGTGCCGACGATCGTCGGCATCCAGATCCTGTCGCCGCTGAACATCATCATCGCCCTCAGCGTCTACACGATCGCGCTGCTCGTGCGGGTCGTCGCCGACGGGCTCAAGTCGGTCGACCCGCTCGTGACCGAGGCCGCGTCCGCGATGGGCTACCGCCGCCTCCGGCGCCTGGTCTCGGTCGAGCTGCCGATCGCGCTGCCGGTCATGCTCGCGGGGCTCCGCGTCGCGACCGTCGCCAACGTCAGCCTCGTCAGCGTCGGCGCCCTGATCGGCGTCGGCGGCCTCGGCGCCCTCTTCACGCGCGGCCAGCAGCTCGACTACGCGCCGCCGATCGTCGTCGGCATCGTGCTCTCGGTGCTGCTCGCGGCCGTCTGCGACGGCATCATCGTGCTGATCCAGCGTCGCGTGACGCCCTGGACGCGCGCGGCAGGGAGGATCGCCGCATGAGCGACGGACTGCTCGGCTACCTGCTCGACCCGGCCAACTGGCAGGGCGGGGGCGTGCGCGCCTCCATCCCCGCGCTGATCGGGACCCACCTCTGGTACACGGTGCAGGCGCTCGTCGTCGCCGCCGTGATCGCCCTGCCGCTCGGCCTCTACATCGGCCACACCGGCAAGGGCTCGTTCATCGCGATCAACGCCGCGAACGCCGGCCGGTCGCTGCCGACGCTGGGGCTCATCATCCTGCTCGTCGTGATCATGGGCCTCGGCTTCGGCCCCGTGCTCATCGCGCTCGTCGTGCTCGCGATCCCGCCGATCCTCACCACGACGTACGCGGGCATCCGCGCGGTCGACCCGGCAGCGATCGACGCCGCCAGGGGCATGGGGATGCGGCCGCTGCAGGTGCTGTTCAAGGTCGAGGTGCCGATCGCGCTGCCGCTGATCTCGTCGGGCCTCCGCAACGCCCTGCTGCAGGTCGTCGCCACCTCGACCGTCGCCGCGTACGTCGGCATCGGCGGGCTCGGCCGGCTGCTGATCGACGGGCTGTCGCTCAACGACTACGGCCGCGTCGTGGCGGGCGCCGTCGTCGTCGCCGCACTGGCGATCGTGCTCGACCTGCTCGCCGCGGGGACGCAGCGGCTGGTCGTGTCGCCCGGGCTCACCGGGCGCATCCCGCGGCGTCTGCGGCGTGCCGCTCCTGCCGCTGCCGCACCCGCGCCGGCGCTGGCCCCTGCCGACGGGGTCGCGTCCACGACCTCGACGCCCGAGCCCGTCTCCTCGGGGCGCGACGGCGCGTCCTCCTGACCCGATGCGCGCCTCCTGGCCCGCGCCTCCTCGACTCGACCGGCACCTCCCGGTCATCCCCTTCACCCACACCCCCGCACCCGAACGAATCGTCGTCAGGTGCACGAGAGCAAAGGCTCACACCCCATGAAGAAGACCCTCCTCGGCGCCATCGGCGTCATCGGCGTCGGCGTCCTCGCGCTGTCCGCCTGCTCCGACCCCACCGCCAGCACCGGCGGCGGCGCGTCGTCCGACAGCGACACGATCGCCATCGGCTCGGCGAACTTCCCCGAGAGCGAGCTGCTCGGCGAGATCTACGCCCAGGCACTCGAGGCCAAGGACGTCGAGGTCAGCCGCACCTTCAACATCGGCGCCCGCGAGGTCTACCTCAAGGCGCTCGAGGACGGCTCGATCGACCTGCTGCCCGAGTACAACGGCGCCCTGCTCGCCGCGCTGGCGACCGACGGCGTGGACGAGGGCGTCACCTCGCCCGACGACGTCTACGACGCACTGCAGGACGTGCTGCCCGAGGGCATCGTCTCGCTGCCCCAGTCGGACGCCGAGGACAAGGACACCCTCACCGTCACCCGCGCGACGGCCGACCAGTACGGCCTCGAGACCATCGAGGACCTCGAGCCCGTCGCGGGCGAGCTCCGCCTCGCCGGCGGCCCCGAGTTCGCGGAGCGCCAGCAGGGCGTCGTCGGCCTCGAGTCGGTCTACGGCCTCACCTTCAAGGAGTTCGTGCCCCTCGACGCCGGCGGGCCGCTGACGCTCGCCGCGCTCGAGAACGGCGACGTCGAGGTCGCGAACCTCTTCTCGACCGACTCGGCCATCACGACGAACGACCTCGTCACCCTCGAGGACACGAAGAACCTGTTCCTCTCGGAGAACATCGTGCCGATCATCCGCGAGGACAAGTCGAGCGACACCGTCGAGGAGGCGCTCAACGCCGTCTCGGAGGCGCTCACCACCGAGAACCTCACGGAGTACCTCGCCATGGTGCAGGTCGACAAGCAGGACTCGGCGACCGTCGCCACCGCGTTCCTCACGGAGTACGACCTGCTGTAGGTCTCGCCGTACCGGAGGTCTCGCTCGCGAACCGACGAAGAAGGTCCTCCCCGGTCTCGGGGAGGACCTTCTTCGTCGTCCCGCCCTCGTCGACCGTGCCCCTCCTCATTCAGGAAGATGTGGCCTGAGTTGCGCGGTGGGGGGAGTGCGAGTCCTGAGTCGTGCAGGGTTCAGGAGGTGCGGGTCGTGATCTCCTGAATGCCGAGAGCAGCCGCAGGGCCTTGTCTGCCCGGGCCGGGAACAGACCTGCGACCGGAGTCGACCCGGGATGGTGTCTCTCCTCGTTCAGGAAGATGTGGCCTGAGTTGCGCAGCGGGGGGAGTGCGAGTCCTGAGTCGTGCATGGTTCAGGAGGTGCGGGTCGGGTGTTCCTGGATGCTGCGGGTCGCGGTCGCGGTCGTGGTAGCGGTCGGCTGAGGTGCGGGCCGAGGAGGTGCGGGCCGAGGAGGTGCGGGTCGGGGGACGCGGGAAGCCCCGTCCCGCAGGTCGCGGGACGGGGCTTCACCGGGAACGTCGGCGGGTGCCGACGGGGGACGCCAGCCGAGGAGGGCTGCTCGATGAGCCCTCCTCGGTGAGCAGTACGGGTACTACTCGGTGGCGACGGTGATCTTCGCGACGCCGACGAGCATCTCGTCCTGGACGGCGTCGGTGTTGAAGGTCTGGTTCAGCAGGGCGGCGGCGTCGGGGCTGATGTGGACGGTGGTGCCCTCGAGGA
>NZ_VOLO01000005.1 GCF_007954365.1 Frigoribacterium sp. ACAM 257 | reverse complement strand
GCACGTCGACCTGGCAGCTCGAGTTCATCCAGGACAAGGGCACCGCGAACGAGCACAAGGCGACGGTCTACAACTTCGCCCCCCGGCCCTGACCCTCGACACACCTCCTCCGGCCCCCGTGGTGAAGTTCACGCTCCATCACGGGGGCCACGTCATTCCACACTGGTCTTTTGCATCTGACATTATGGTCTCGTCTGCCCATGAACCCTGATCGAGAGACTCCATGATGACGAAGAACCCCCTGATCACCGCCGTCGCAGCGGGAGGCCTGATCGCGCTCCTCGCGGGGGCCGCGCCCGCGACCAGCGCGACCGACCCTGCAGGTGGGTCACCGACCGCCAGCACGACGGGCGCCCCCGCGACGCGACCGATCACGGGCACCGTCGAGCCGACCGACCCCGCCCTCCCGCCGGCAGCCCTCACAGCCGCCGTCACGTACCCGGTCGACGACGAGGGGCAGCCTCGGCTGAGCGGAACAGGACAAGAAGGCGCGACGGTCCGAATCCTCGACCGCGACCGACAGGTCGTCTCCGACCTGGCCGTCGTCGGCGGCGCGTGGTCCGCCGACGTGCCCGCCACGCTCGGCACCGGCAGCCACGAGCTGACCGTCGAGCAACTCATCGCGGGACGTCTCGCCGACTCGGTGCAGCAGACGGTGGTCCTGGGCGTCGCGGACGCCGCGGGCGACGCGGCCCCTGCCCCTGCCCCCGCCTCTGCCCCTGCCCCTGCCCCTGCCCCTGCCGATGGGAGCGGCGAAGAGCGCACTCCCGCACCGCAGGCCGGCGTCACCGTGACGAACCCGTCCGACACCTCAGCCGGCTACACGCCGGGCAAGCCGTTCACGTTCAGGGGCACGGCCACGCCGGGCACCACGCTCACGGTCCAGAACGTGTGGGGGACCGTGATCGCGACCAGGGCCGTCGACCGCGACGGCACCTGGGCATGGACTCGCACCAACATGGGCACGAGCATCTGGCAGCTCGAGTTCATCCAGGACAAGAACGGCCCGCAGCAGGCCACGGCGACGGTGTACGACTTCCGCCCCCAGGTCGAGCAGCCCCGGGTGAGCATCACGGCCCCCGCCGACGTCTCCGCGGGCTACGCGCCCGACGCCCCCTACACGTTCCGGGGCACAGGAGCCGCCGCCCACACCATCAACGTGCAGAACGCGTGGGGCACCCCCCTCGGCCGGGCGATCGTCGACCCGGACGGGACCTGGCAGTGGACCCGTGTGCACATGGGCAGCGGCGAGTGGCACCTCGAGTTCGTGCAGGACAAGGGCCTCGCCAGCGAGTCGTCCGCGAAGGTGTCCGGCTTCAAGCCCCACTCCTCGCCCTCGCCGGCGGTCACGGCGACCGCGCCCGCAGATCCGTCGATCGGCTACGAGGTCGGCAAGCCCTTCACCTTCGCGGGCACGGCCACGCCCGGGAAGCGCATCACGGTGCGCAACGGCTACGGCACGGTCATCGCCGGTACGCCCGTCGGGCCTGACGGCACTTGGACCTGGACTCGCCAGTACATGGGCACGTCGATCTGGAACCTCCAGTTCGTCCAGGACGCAGGAACGCCTGCCGAGCAGTTCGCCACCGTCTACGGCTTCGGACCACGGTCCTGACCCGACCAACAGTCCTCGACACCCTTGCCAATCTCACGTATTAGTGTAAAATATTTATTGTGGAACATCGCCCCGCTCACCCCGATCCGAAAGCGTGACATGAAGAAGACGCTCCTCCTGCCCCTCACCCTCGCGGCTGCCCTCGGCCTCGCCCTGGTCGGCTGCACGTCGCCCGATGCCGACCGTGCCGAGCCGACCCCGGACCCGACCCCGTCGACGCAGGTCGCGGCTCCCGACGACGAATGCGTCGACGGCGTGGCCTTCATGGACCTGACCGACGGGGTCGACAAAGAACTGCCCGACGGGTGCGAGACGGTCGTCGTCATCGGCGAGGGCGGCAGCCTGACGCTCGGCCCCGTCACGACCCTCAGCCTGATGGGCAACGGCACCACGGTCGAGGCCGACACCGTCACTCGCGTCGAGCTCGGGGGCGACGACAACGTCGTGACCCACACCGGCGACGCTCCCGAGCAGGTCGGCGACGGCACGGGCAACACCGTCACGGCCCGCTGACCCGGCCCGCCGAGCTCGCGAAGGAGGATCCATGCGCATCACCAGCATCGTCGGGGCCCGCCCGCAGTTCGTCAAGCTCGCCCCGGTCGCTCGCGCCCTCGCGGGTCTCTGCGACCACCGCATCATCCACACGGGGCAGCACTACGACAGCGTCATGTCCGACGTGTTCTTCGTCGAGCTCGACATCCCGCGACCCGACCACCACTGCGGGGTGGGGTCGGCGTCGCACGGCGCGCAGACCGGCCGCATGCTCGAGAGCCTGGAACGCCTCCTGCAGGACGACCGGCCAGACGCCGTCATCGTCTACGGAGACACCAACTCCACGCTGGCGGCCGCCCTCGCCGCCACGAAGCTGCACGTGCCCGTCGTGCACCTCGAGGCCGGCCTGCGGTCGTTCGACCGCAGCATGCCCGAGGAGATCAACCGCGTCATGACCGACCACACGGCAGATCTCTGTCTGGCCCCGACGCTCGGCGCGATGGCCAACCTCGCGACCGAGGGCCTCGGCGCGCGCAGCCTCCTCGTCGGCGACGTGATGACCGACATCCTCTTCGAGGTGCGCGACGCCCTCGATGCCGCAACGACACCTGCTGCACCGTTCGGCGGGGCACCCTTCACCCTCGCCACGCTGCACCGCCCCGCGAACACGGACAGCCCGGAGCGGCTTCGCGAGATCGTCCGAGGGCTCTCCGGGCAGGATCGACCGACCCTGTTGCTCGCGCACCCGCGCCTGGTCGCCAAGGCCGCCGAGGCCGGGGTCCGGCTCGACGTCGGGAACATCACCGTCCGCGAGCCCGTCGGCTATCGCGACCTCGTCCGGCTGGTGCTGTCGTCGTCAGGGGTCGTCACGGACTCCGGCGGTCTGCAGAAGGAGGCCTTCCTCCTGAGGCGCCCGTGCGTCACGGTCCGCTCCGACACGGAGTGGACCGAGACCGTCGACCTCGGCTGGAACGCGCTGGTCGGCGAGCGACCGTCCGACATCCCGAGCGCTCTCTCGTCGCTGTCGGCGCCCGACACCCAGGAGACGCCGTACGGCGACGGTCGTGCCGCTCAGCGCACGGCCGAGGCCGTCCTCGAGTTCGTCGCCTGACGCGACTGGCGCCTGGCCCGAGCCGTCGCGTCCTCGCTCCCTGTTCCCGCCCCCTCCCCCGAAAGGCTCCGCCATGCCCGCCATCGACATAGCACGTGCGATCGCCGCCCGCTGGTTCGTCGTCGTCCTGGGCGTCCTGGTGGGCGTCGGCGCCGCGGCGGCCCTGACCGCCGCCGTCACGCCGACCTACACGAGCACGACCGAGGTCTTCGTCGCCGTGCGCAGCCAGTCCGAGTCGTCGGCGACCGAGATCGCCACCGGATCGAACGCCGCACAGCAGAAGCTCACCACGTACGAAGACCTCGTGACCACTCCTCGGGTGCTCGCCCCGGTGATCGACGAGCTCGACCTCGACACCACACCCGCCCGGCTCGCCGCGCAGGTGTCCGCGTCGGCGGCGCCGTCGAGCGTCATCCTGACCATCACGGCCACGGCCACCGACCGGGCGGCGGCCGCGGCCCTCGCCGCCGCCGTGACCGACAGCCTCGTCACCGTGGTCACGACGCAGCTCGAGCCCGAGGTCTCGCCCGGCGTGCCCTCGGTGACCCTCGAACTCGTCACCCCCGCCGTCGAGGCGGCCTCCGCGAGCAGCCCCCGCACTCGGGCGAACCTGGCACTCGGCGCTGCGTTGGGCGCTTTCGCGGCCGCCGCTGTCGTCCTGCTCCTCAAAGCCCTCGACACCAAGGTGCGGGGACGCGACGACCTCCCACAGGGCATCGAGCTTCCCGTGGTGGGCGAGATCGCGTTCGACGCGCAGATGCCGCGCCGGCCCCTGATCGTGCGAGACGACGGGACGAGCCCCCACGCCGAGTCGTTCCGCACGCTGCGGACGAACATCCAGTACCTCGACACCGACCACGTGGCCGGCGCCCTCACCATCGGCGTCACGTCGTCCACCGCATCCGAGGGCAAGACGACGACGACGGCCAACCTCGCGATCGCCCTGGCCGACTCCGGCCTGCGAGTCGTCGTGATCGACGCCGACCTCCGCCGCCCGAGCCTGGCGACGGTCCTCGGCCTCGAGGGCACGGTCGGGTTGTCCGATCTGCTGGTCGGCAAGGTCGAGCTCGACGACGTCGCCCAGCCCTGGGGACGCGACGAGCTGACGGTGATCCCGTCCGGCTTCATTCCGCCCAACCCGAGCGAGCTGCTCTCGTCGAAGGCCATGGAGACGCTGCTCTCGACGCTCGGCGACTCGTACGACGTGATCGTGATCGACACCCCGCCGTTGCTGTCCGTCACGGACGCCGCCTTGATCGCCCGTCTCGTCGACACGATGCTCCTGGTCGTCGCGACCGGTCGCACCCGCCGCGAGGACGTCCGGCGAGCGGTCGACCGTCTCACGGCCGTCGGCACCCGACCTCGGGGCGCCATCCTGACGATGACCCGTCATCGCCGCGGCACGGACTCGTACTACCGGTACGTGCCGAACGAACAGCGACCCGCGGCCCCGGCACTCCGCCGGCTCTCGTTCGTGCCCGGGCGGTCGACCTGACGGTCGGCGACGCCACCGCACCACATGCCGACCGCCACGACCAGGAAGCCCACCATGCGACACACCACGTCCCCTGACATCGTCCACGTCTCGAGCGCACATCCCTGGACCGACAACCGGGTGCACCTTCGCGAGGCCGCCGGCGCGGCCGCCGCCGGCTACCGCGTGCGCCTGATCGCCGTCGAGAGCGACGTCACGGCGCCCGACACGGGCGTCGAGGTGGTGACCGTCCCGCGCCGCCGCCGCCGGGCCCGCATGGTGCTCAGCACCCTCCAGGTCACGTGGCTCGCCTGCCGATCGCAGGCCCGGGTCGTCCACCTGCACGACCCCGAGCTCGTGTGGTCCGTGCCCCTGCACCGGCTGCTCGGGCGACGCGTCGTGTTCGACGCCCACGAGGACCTGCCCGACCAGGTGCTCGGCAAGGACTACCTCGCGGGCCGCCGCCGACGCCTCCTGCGTACCGGCTTGGGCCTGTTCGCCCGTGCCGTCGTCCGACTGGCCGCCACCGCCGACCGGGTCGTCGCGGCCACGGAGACCATCGAGCAGACGTATCCCCGCCACAAGACGGTCCTGGTGCGGAACTTCCCGAGGCTACGGGCCGGCGAAGAGAGCGCAGCCCCCGCCAGCGCGCGACGTCCCGTCGCGGTCTACGTCGGTGCCCTCGGCGCCGAACGGGGCGCGGCAGAGCTGCTGCGCCTCGCTCGCTCCCCCGAGCTGCCCCACGGCTGGGCGCTCGAAGTCGCCGGCACCGTCAGTTCGCCGTTCATCGCCCAGATCGAGGACGAAGCCGCGCGATCCGCATCGCCCCTGGTGTTCCACGGACAGCTGGCACCCGTCGCCACCCGCGACCTGCTGCTCACGGCCCCGGTCGGACTCGTGCTGTTCCAGCCCACGGCGGCGCACCTCAACTCCCTGCCGACCAAGATGTTCGAGTACATGGCGGCCGGCCAGGCGGTGATCCTCTCCGACTTCCCGCTCTGGCGCGAGCTGCTCGCACCCCACGACTGCGCCACGTTCGTCGATCCGAACGACCCACAGGCCGCGGCCAGGGCGATCGCGCGGTACGCATCGGACCCGGAGCTCCTCGACCGTCACGGTCGCAACGCCCGCGCCGCCGCCGCGTCGATATTCAGCTGGGAGAGCGAGGAACGCGTGCTGGTCGGGGTCTACCGCGATCTGCTCACACCCACGCCCTCGCCGAGGACTCGCTGAGGCGAGGGGTCCCGGCGAGGGGTCCCGGCGAGGGCCTGGGCGAGAGGCCCCTGCGCCGGTCCCGGCGAAGCCCGGTCAGGCGCCGTCGCCGTACCTGTTCACGACCGACCTGGTGCCCCAGACGGCCAGGTCGGTCTGCGACCAGTCGTTGCCCAACAGGTCGAGCTCATTTCCGGCCTGTCCGACGGCGACGCCTCGGACGGGCCGTGCCGGCGCGTCGGCGCTCGCCTCGAAGCGGGTCGACGAGATGGTCCCCGTGTTCGACCCGCTGCGAACCGTGACGACCGCCATCGCGCCTCCCGGTGACGCCGGGCGCAGTCCGCGGGCCGAGTTCCGCAGCAGCATGACCGCCTCGTTCGAGTGGTACAGCACCAGAGCGCTGCCCACACAGGACTCGAAGACGTTGCCGCTGACGACGAACCCACGCGTCAGGTAGAGCACCATCCCGCCCTCGCTGCCGCCGCCGTGCCCGCGCACCACGTTGTCGACGACGACCCCCGTGGCCCGCTCGGCGCCCGAGCCGACGGTGTCGCCGGCGCCCCTGACGAGGATGCCGGCACCTGGCGCGTCGAGACCCACCCGTTCGACGACGTTGCCCGAGACCACCACGTCGAGCGGCGCCCAGAGGGTCGACGCACGGTCGACCTCGTTCTTGCAGGGCACGACGGCGATGCCGACCCTGCAGTCGCGGACCGTGTTGCTCGTCACCACGATGCCTTCGCCCGCGTGCGTGTCGATGCCCTCCCACGCGGCGACGCCGACGACGGTGTTCGAGTCGATGAGGATCATCGACGAGCGCGGAGCACGGGCGAGGGGCACGGTGTCGTCACGAGACGCGATCACGCCGTAGCTGTTCACGTAGGGCGACGGCTGGTTGACGGTGTCGATCGTGCAGTCACGGACGATTCCGTACGAGCACGAGAGCATCAACACGCCCGCGTAGGCGACGTCGCTGATCGTGCAGCCGGCGATGGTGAACGATCTGCAGAAAGCGGCGAAGACGCCGTCGTGCGTGAAGCCGCTGATCACCCCGCCCTCGACGCGCAGCCCGTCGATCGGTGCCTCGACCGAGCCGGCCGCCAGGATGCCGCGCCCCAGCCCCGTCCGGCTGCCGGAGGTGCCCACGAGCACGACGTCCCGGAGGACGACGCCGCTGACCCGCACCTCGATCGCGGCCACGTCGGCGGTCATCGCGAGACGGCCGGCACCCGTGAAGACGATCGTGACGGGCCGGTCGACGACCAGCGAGACACCCCGGCTCCACGGACGCGTGACGGTGAGCGTGCCCCCGTCGGGCACCGCTGCCAGCGCCTCGTCGAGCGTCTCCGCACCCGCGTCGTCGCGACGCGTCACCGGGCAGCCGGCCGCGTCGGCCGAGGCCGCGCTCGGGGCTCCCATCGTCGTCACCGCGGCCGCCGCCGCACCTGCCCCGCCGAGCAGGAGAGCTCGTCTCCCCATCGCACCGACACCGTGCCGTGCTGCTTCGTTCGTCATGCGGCCTCCTCTAGCGCTTGTGTGCACCGATGTTATATGCCTCATGCAACAGCTCGCAGCTCAGGGCGGCGCGTCGGGCGCAAGATGGAGGCATGATCGACGTCGACCTCGCCCGCCGCCTCGCCGACAGCGGTCTGCGGTGGCACCCCGCCACCGGAGACCGCTTCGTGATCGACACCGTCGGCTTCGCCGAGGACGTCTTCACGCTGAGCGAGATGACCATCGAGGCGCACGAGCACCCCACCGGCACCGTTCTCGGGTTCAACGGGACCACCGAGTGGGCGCTGGACTCCGTGGCGGCCGACGACTCGCTGTGGCTGCCTCGGGAGGACCAGCTGCGCCTCCTGCTGTCGCGCGCGTTCCGGTCGTTGACGCGCGCCGGCACCGGGGACAGCGAGGTGAGGGTCGTCATCGACGGCGACGAGCGGGTGTTCACCGCCGCAGATGCCGAGGACGCCTACGCCCAGGCCCTGCTCGCCTACATCGCCGCGTCGGTGACCCTGGACGACCCGGACGTCGCGAGCGACACGGACGGCACGGCCGTCAGCGACGCGTCGACGCCGTCACCGTGAACTTCGAGGTACGGAGCACCTGACGGGTCGTCCCGACCGACGCCTCGAGCGCGGGTCGGTAGCCGAGGTGCGAGTTGTAGACGGTCCAGAGCTCGCCCCCGGGACGCAGCAGGCGCGCGGCCGCGTCGAACAGCCGCGGCGCGAGCCCGGCGTGCACGGCCGCTCCGGCGTGGAACGGCGGGTTGAGGAGCACCAGGTCGGCCGAGCCCGCGGGCAGGGCGTCGCCTGCGTCGGCACGGACCACTCGCACGCGGTCGCCGACGCCGTTGGCCCCCGCCGTCGCGGCAGCCGACGCCACCGCCGCCGCCGACTGGTCGGTGGCCACCACCCGCACGCCCGACCGCGCGAGGGCGACGGAGGTCGCGAGCACCCCGGTGCCGCAGCCCAGGTCGACCACGTCGCGGGCCCCCGGCACGGCGTCGGCGAGCACGCCGAGCAGCGCCCTGGTGCCGATGTCGACCGACGTCCCCGCGAAGGCACGGCCGTGCGCGGCGACGGTGAGGCCGAGGTCGAGGTGACGCTGCTCGCGGGGCCAGCCCACGCCTCCTGCGCCTGCCAGGGGTCGCTGCGCGACCAGGACCCGCGACTTCTGGCGCGCGAGCCCCGCACGCACCTCGCCGAAGTGCCGGCCGAGGACGTCGTTCATGGCGAGGGCCATGTGCTTCACGCGCCCGCCGGCGAAGAGCACGACCCCCGGGGGCGCGGCGCGGGCGACGAGCCCGGCCACCTCGTCGAGCGCGTCGAGCTCGCGAGGCAGCTGGAGGAGCACCACTCGTGCACGCTCGACCAGCGACGCCTCGAGCGGGTGCTGCTCCCACGTCGTCGCGATCCCGAGCCGGGACGCGTTGGCCGCCAGCGCCCGCTCGCCCGACAGCGCGTCCTGGTGCACGCGCAGCCCGGTCGCGCCGCGGGCCGCTGCCCCGAGGGTGAGGGCCCCGTGGCGGTCGCCGATGAGGGTGACCGCAGTCGGGGACGCGACCAGCGCCTCCTGCGCCTCGTCGAGCAGGAGGCGGTCCGTCGCGTCCCACGCGACGAGGTCGTGGGCCTCGACGTCGGGCCAGCGCCGCAGGGCGGAGAAGTCGAGGTCGGGCACGACGACAGCCTAGGGCGGACGACCGCGCCGCCCCGGTCCCACCGGGCCGATGCCGGACGGGTCGGTGCCGGACGGTCAGAGCTGCCGGGTCGGTGCCGGCTGGTCAGTGCTGCTGGGGGCGCCAGACGACGACCGACGTCTGACGCTGCGGACGCGCACCGTGCCGCAACGGCACGACGCCGCTCTCGCCGGCCGCGAAGACCCGGGCACCTGGCCGGTTGACCAGCTCGTCGGCGAGCGCCCGCTCGAGCTCGCGCACCCGCGACTGCAGCGACGTGACCTGGTTCTCGAGCTCGAGGATGCGCTTGATGCCCTCGAGCGAGACTCCCTCGCCGCCCAGCCGGCCGATCTCGCGCAGCTGGACGACGTCGCGCATCGAGTAGCGGCGCGACTTGCCCGCCGTGCGCTGCGGCACGACGAGGCCGAGTCGGTCGTACTGCCGCAGCGTCTGGGCGTGCATGCCCGCGAGCTCGGCGGCGGTCGCGATGGCGAAGAGCGGCGAGTTCTCGTCCATGGTGGTCACGCCTGCGCGCGGGCCCTGACGATGAGGTCGTCGCGGGGGTTCTCGGCCGGGAGGGCCGCGGCCAGGGCCTCGACCGCCTCCTTCGCCTTCTCGCTGAGGTGCGAGGGCACGGCCACCTGGACGGTGGCGAGCAGGTCACCGGTGCCGCTCTTGGTCGAGACCCCGCGGCCCTTGACGCGGAGCACGCGACCGGACGGCGTGCCCGGCGCGACGCGCAGCCGCACGGGCTCTCCGCCGAGCGTCGGGACCTCGATGGTCGCGCCGAGCGCCGCCTCGGCGAACGTGACCGGCACGTCGAGGCGCAGGTTCTGGCCGTCGAGCTCGAAGACGGGGTGCCTGCGGACGGCGATGGTGAGCACCATGTCGCCGCCCTCGCCGCCGTCGGGGCTGGGCTCGCCCTTGCCGCGC
Source organism: Frigoribacterium sp. ACAM 257 (assembly GCF_007954365.1). GTDB lineage: Bacteria > Actinomycetota > Actinomycetes > Actinomycetales > Microbacteriaceae > Frigoribacterium. The sequence continues at coordinate 175,189 of NZ_VOLO01000005.1, read as the reverse complement.
AGCCGGATCTTCTGGCCGTCGTGCACGCCCGCGGGGATGCGGACCTTCATGGGGCGACCGTTGGCGCCCTGCAGCGAGATCGTCTCGCCGACGACCGCGGTCTGGAAGTCGAGCGTCGTCGTGGCCGTCATGTCGCGGCCCTTCTGCGGACCGCCGAAGCCGCGGTAGCCGCCGCTCGTCTGGCCGAAGCCGCCGCCTCCGCCGCCGAACATGCCGCCGAAGATGTCGTCGAAGCCGCCGCCGCCCTGCTGGCGGTACTGCTGACGACCGCCGCCGGGCTGGCCGCCGCCGAACATGCCGCCGAAGACGTCCTCGAAGCCGCCGCCGCCACCGCCGGGGCCGCCGCTGCCGGCGGTGAACCGTGCGCCGGAGCCCATGGCCCGGATCTGGTCGTACTCGCGGCGCTGCTCGGGGTCGGAGAGCACCGAGTTCGCCTCGCTCACCTCTTTGAACTTCGCCTCCGCGGCGGCGTCGCCGGGGTTGGAGTCGGGGTGGTACTTGCGGGCGAGCTTGCGGTAGACCTTCTTGAGCTCTGCCGCCGTGACGTCCTTGGAGACACCGAGAACGGCGTAGAAGTCCTTGTCGAACCAGTCCTGGCTGGCCATCCGGCACCTCCTCTCTTGTCTCTGAGCCGCCGCTCGGGAGCGGCAGGCCGGGGAATGTGGGAGGCGGCGGGCCCCTTCTCGAGGAGCCCACCGCCCGTCGCGACTCGCGTCGCGGATGCCGCTACTGCGGCGTGTGCACCGCGACCTTGGCGGCCCGGATGACCCGGTCGCCGATCTTGTAGCCCGGCTCGATCACGTCGGCCACGGTGTTCACCGTGACGTCGGCGCTCGGCAGCTGGACCAGCGCGTCGTGCATTGTGGGGTCGAAGACCTCGCCCTTCTCGCCGACCTGCACGAGCCCGAACTTGTCGAGCCCGCCGCGGATCTTCTGCGCCACGATCACCATCGGGCCCTCGGCGAGGTCACCGTGCTTCTCGGCCAGCGCCAGGTCGTCGAGCGCGGGGAGCAGCGAGCGCACGACCTCGGCGACCACGGCCTCGCGGTTCGCCTCGCGGTCGCGCTCGACGCGCCTCCGGAAGTTCACCAGCTCGGCCTGTGCCCGGAGCATGTCCTGGCGCATGTCCGCGACGAGGTCACGGCTTGCTGCGTCGAGGATGGCCTCGTCGTCGGCGCTGAGCGGCTCGGCGCCGTCGACACCGGCCCCTGCGGCGCCCTCGGCCGCCATCTCGGCGGCGGCCTCGGCCGCGCCCGCCGGCGCCTCGGCGCCCGCGGGCACCTCGACGTCGGGGGCCTCGGCCTCGATCAGCTCGTCGGGGTCGGTGACCGCGGCGGTGCCGCCGTCCTCGGAGGGGGCGGCCGGCTCGGGACGCACCTCGCCCGTCTCGGGGTCGATGCGGCGCTTGTCGTTCACCACCGGCTCGTCAGGCGTCTTGTCGTTCTGGTCTGCCATCGGGGGCCCCTACTTCTTGTCGTTGTCGTCGTCGTCCACGACCTCGGCGTCGACGATGTCCTCGTCGTCGCCCTGGGCCTGGCCGTCGGCGGGGGCGCCGTCGGCACCGGCCGCGCCCGCGGCTCCGGCCTGCTCGCCCTGGCTCTGCGAGTAGATGGCCTGGCCGAGCTTCGACTGGCTCTCGTTGAGCTTGTCGAAGGCGGGCTTGATCGCGGAGTCGTCGTCGCCGGCGAGCGCCGTCTTCAGCGAGTCGACGTCGGCCTGGACCTCGGACTTGACGTCGTCGGGCAGCTTGTCGTCGTTCTCCTTGATCAGCTTCTCGATCGAGTAGACGAGCTGCTCGGCGTTGTTGCGGGTCTCGTTGGCCTCACGACGCGCCTTGTCCTCTGCCGCGTTCTCCTCGGCCTCGCGGACCATGCGCTCGATGTCGTCCTTCGAGAGCGACGAGCCGCCCGAGATGACCATCGACTGCTCCTTGCCGGTGCCCTTGTCCTTCGCGGACACGTGCACGATGCCGTTGGCGTCGATGTCGAAGGTGACCTCGACCTGCGGGACGCCACGGGGGGCCGGCGCGATGCCGGTCAGCTCGAAGGTGCCGAGGTTCTTGTTGTCGCGGGTGAACTCGCGCTCGCCCTGGAAGACCTGGATGGCGACGGACGGCTGGTTGTCGTCGGCGGTCGTGAAGGTCTCGCTGCGCTTGGTCGGGATGGCCGTGTTGCGCTCGATGAGCTTGGTCATCGCGCCGCCCTTGGTCTCGATGCCGAGGCTCAGGGGGGTGACGTCGATGAGCAGGACGTCCTTGCGCTCGCCCTTCAGCACGCCGGCCTGCAGCGCGGCGCCGACGGCGACGACCTCGTCCGGGTTGACGCCCTTGTTGGGCTCCTGGCCGCCGGTCAGCGACTTGACGACCTCGGTGACGGCGGGCATGCGGGTGGAGCCGCCGACGAGCACGACGTGCGCGATGTCGGAGACCTTGACGCCCGCCTCCTTGATGACGTCGTTGAAGGGCTTCTTGGTGCGGTCGAGCAGGTCGCTGGTCCACTGCTCGAACTGCGAGCGCGAGATGGTCTCGTCGAGGTTGAGCGGGCCGTCGGCGGTGAGCGTCAGGTAGGGCAGCTGGATGGAGGTGGACGTGGAGGAGCTGAGCTCCTTCTTGGCCTGCTCCGCCGCCTCCTTCAGGCGCTGCTTCGCGATCTTGTCGGTCGACAGGTCGACGCCGTGGGCGTCCTTGAACTTCTTGATCAGGTGCTCGACGATCCGGTTGTCCCAGTCGTCGCCGCCGAGGCGGTTGTCGCCGGAGGTGCTGCGGACCTGGATCGTCGAGAAGTCGTCGTCCTTGCCCACCTCGAGGAGGGACACGTCGAACGTGCCGCCGCCGAGGTCGAAGACGAGGATGAGCTCGTCCTCCTTGCCCTTGTCGAGGCCGTAGGCGAGGGCGGCCGCGGTGGGCTCGTTGATGATGCGGAGCACGTTGAGGCCCGCGATCTCGCCGGCCTCCTTCGTGGCCTGGCGCTCGGAGTCGTTGAAGTACGCGGGCACGGTGACGACGGCGTCGGTCACGTCCTCGCCGAGGTACTGCTCGGCGTCGCGCTTCAGCTTGCCGAGGATGCGCGCCGAGATCTCTTGCGGGGTGTACTTCTTGTCGTCGATCTCGACCTTCCAGTCGGTGCCGACGTGGCGCTTGACGCTCGCGATGGTGCGGTCGACGTTGGTGACGGCCTGGCGCTTGGCGGTCTCGCCGACCAGCACCTCGCCGTCCTTCGTGAAGGCGACGACCGAGGGGGTCGTGCGGAGGCCCTCGGCGTTCGCGATGACGGTGGGCTCGCCGCCCTCGAGGACGCTGACGACCGAGTTGGTGGTTCCGAGGTCGATTCCTACTGCACGTGCCATGGGTGGCGCTCCTTGTCTCTGGTGATTCGCCCGGCTGGCCGGGAAGTGGTCCGCGGACCTTGAGTCCGCTGGCATCAACTTTACTCACGGCGCCGGGCTCGTCAAGTCCTGAACCTGAAAGTTGAGCCAGAACGACTCAAGGAGGTGCGGTGAGGGTCTGCGGGACCCGCCCTCGCCCCCAGTGCAGGGCCAGCACCTCCTCCGCGACACCGGCGCCGACTAGGTTGACCCCCATGACCGCAGCGCAGACGCTCGCCGACGCCACGCCGATCCCCCGCCGCCGGGTCGTCTCGTGGGCCCTGTGGGACTGGGGCTCGGCCGCCTTCAACGCGGTGGTCACCTCGTTCGTGTTCAGCACGTACCTCGCGAGCGGCGCGTTCGTCGACCCGGCGATCGTCGCCGCGGCGGGCGACGACACCCGCAACCCCGCCCTGGTGCTCGCCAAGGCCGAGAACGCGACCGTCATCTCGACCGCGCTGACGATCGCGGGCGTGCTGATCGCGCTGCTCGCGCCCGTGCTCGGACAGCGCAGCGACGGCTCGGGCCGCCGCAAGCTCTGGCTCGCGATCAACACGGGCCTCGTCGTGCTGGCGATGCTCGCCATGGTGTTCGTGGCGCCTGCCCCCGGCTACCTCGTGTTCGGCGCCGCGCTGCTCGCCGTCGGCAACCTCTTCTTCGAGTTCGCGAGCGTCAGCTACAACGCGATGCTCGTGCAGGTCTCGACCCCCAAGACCATCGGCAAGGTCTCCGGCTTCGGCTGGGGGCTCGGCTACGTCGGCGGCATCGTCTTGCTGTTGCTGCTGCTCGTCGCGTTCCTCCAGAGCTTCGGCGAGGAGGGGCGGGGCGGCCTGTTCGGCGTCGCCACGGGCACCGAGGGCGGCGCGTGGGACGTCCGCCTGTCGATCGTCGTCTCGGCCGTGTGGTTCGCCGTCTTCGCGGTGCCGGTGCTGCTCAGCGTGCCCGAGCTGCCCGCCGCGCCGGGACGACCGCGGGTCGGCATCGTGGGCTCGTACCGCCTCCTCGGCTCGACGATCGCGAAGCTCTGGCGCACCAACCGGCAGGTGCTGCTCTTCTTGCTGGCGAGCGCGGTGTTCCGCGACGGGCTCGCGGCCGTCTTCACGTTCGGCGCCATCATCGCCGCCCAGGTGTTCGGCTTCACGCCGAGCATGGTGATCTACTTCGCCGTCGGCGCGAACCTCGTCGCCGGCATCGGGACCTTCGTCGGCGGTTGGCTCGACGACAAGGTCGGCGCGAAGACGATCATCGTCGGGGCGCTGGCCGGGCTCGTCGTCGCCGCCTTCGCGGTGCTCGCGATCGGCACGGCCACGAACCTGTTCTGGGTGTTCGGGCTCGCGCTCGCCCTGTTCGTCGGGCCGATCCAGTCGGCGAGCCGGTCGTTCCTGGCGCGGGTGACGCCTCCCGGCCGCGAGGGCGAGATCTTCGGGCTCTACGCGACGACCGGGCGCGCGGTGAGCTTCCTGGCGCCGGGGCTCTTCACGCTGTTCGTCGGGCTGACGGGCGACACCCGGTTCGGGATCATCGGCATCGCGCTGGTGCTGCTCGCCGGCCTCGTGCTGATGCTGCCCGTCAAGACGGTGCAGCGCGCGATCGACTGACCCTGTCCCTGTCCCTGTCCCTGTCCCTGCCCCTGCCCCTCCTCATTCAGGAACTTCGTCCGCGCAGATCCTGATTCGTGCACGACTCAGGACTCGCGCTCCCCCCGCCGCGCGACTCAGGACAGAAGTTCCTGAATGAGGAGGCGGCGCAGAGGTCTCGCCCTAGCCTGGTCGGGTGACCTCCTTCGACGACGCCTACGAGCTCCGCACCTTCCCCGCCGCGATCGACGACGACGCGACCGCCGCCTGGTTCGCCGCCTGCCGCCTGGGGTTCCACGAGAGCACCGACACCCCCGAGGGCGCGGCCGGCGACGCCCGACGCGCGGTCGCCGACGCCCGTGTGCTGACGGGCGCGTACCCCCGCGATCCCCGCCCCGGCACCCTCGACGACGACCAGTGGCCCGTCGCCACCTTCGAGTCGTTCGAGCGCACCCTGCACGTCGGCGGCAGCGCGCTGCTGCCCGCGCACCTCATCTCGGGCGTGACGGTGCAGCCCACCCACCGACGTCGCGGCATCCTGCGGCGAATGATGACCGACGACCTCGCCCGCGCCGCCGACGCGGGCCTCGCCGTCGCGGCGCTCACCGCCAGCGAGGCGAGCATCTACCGCCGGTTCGGCTTCGGCACGGCGACCCGCGAGCGCACCGTGACGATCGACCGTCGCCGTCCGGTCCGCCTGCTCGCGCCGACCACGGGCACCGTCGAGCTCGTCCCGACCGCCCGCCTCGAACCCGTCGCCCGCGAGGTCTTCGCGCGGTTCCACGCCCGCACACCCGGCTCGATCGACCGGCCCGTCGGCAGCTGGGACCGGCGGCTCGGGCTCGCGACGGGCGACGACCAGAAGCCCGACCGCAGCCTGCGGGGGGCCGTGCACCGCGCCTCCTCGGGTCGGGTCGACGGGTACGTCGTCTACCGCGTGACCGAGAAGCCGACCGAGACCGTGCTCGAGGTCGCCGACCTCGTGACGGCGACGGACGAGGCGTACCTCGCGCTGTGGGAGCTGCTGCTCGCGATCGACCTCGTGACGTCGATCACGTGGGCGGCCGCGCCGCTCGACGACCCGCTGGTCCACGCGCTGGACGACGCACGGGTCCTCACGACGACGCACGAGCAGGACCACGTCTGGCTGCGCCTGCTCGACGTGCCCGCCGCATTCTCGGCACGGCCGTGGGCCGCCGACGGGGTCGTCACCGTCGCCGTCTCGGACGACCTGGGCCACGCCGCGGGCACCTGGCGCCTGACGAGCGCAGGAGGCGCGGGCACGGTCGAGCGCGCCGCCGTCCGTCGTGCAGACCTCGAGGTCGACGTCGCGACCCTCGGCTCGCTGTGGCTCGGCGGCGTCGACCCGGTGACGCTCGCCGCCGCGGGGCTCGTCCGGGAGCGCCGCTCCGGCGCCGTGCAGACTCTCCGCGCGATGCTGAGGCCCGAGCGCCCGCTGTACGGCGTGACGTCGTTCTGAGCTCCGCCCCCTAGGCCGACGCGGGCAGCCCGTTCGCCCGCGCGACCTCGCCATACCAGCGGGCGCTCGGCTTCGGGGTGCGCTCGAACGTCTCCCTGTCCCAGCCGATGAGCCCGAACGTGGGGCGGAACCCGCTGGCCCACTCGTAGTTGTCGAGGGCGTTCCAGTGCTGGTAGCCGAGCACCTCGATGCCCTCCTCGATCGTGGCGTGGATCCCCTCGAGCGCGCCCTGCGTGTAGGCGATGCGACGCGTGTCGTCGGCGGTCGCGATGCCGTTCTCGGTGACCATGACGGGCACGTGGCCGCTGAGCTCCCAGGCGCTGCGGATGCCCTCGGCGGCCGCGGCGGGCCAGAACTCCCAGCCGGTCAGGGTCGTCTCCAGGCCCTCGGCGACGGGACGCGGGCCCTCGGGGCCGACGAACGTCTGCGTGTAGGCCTGCACGCCGACGAAGTCGTCGCCCGCGGCCATCTCGCTGTACCAGTCGTCGCGGACGTAGCCGTACTCGCGGGTCTTCTCAGCGGCCCCTGGCTCGTCGACGGTCTTGAACGCCTGCGTGGCGACGGTCCAGCCCGACTTCAGGCCGTCGACCTGCGACAGCACCTCGCGGCTGCGCTTGTGCGAGGCGAGCAGGGCGTCGGCGACCTGCAGGTCGGGGTTCGGCAGGCCGTACGCGACGAGGTTCGACGCGTCCTCCCCCCCGGCCAGCATCGCGGCGATGTTCGGCTCGTTGATCGTGCACACGTACCGGACGCCCTCGCTGACGACGGGGAGCGCGAGCTCGGTGTACCGCGCGAAGAGGTCGGCAGCGTCGGGCGCGCGCCAGAAGCCGTCGCGCTCGAACCACCGCGGCACGGTGAAGTGCATCAGCGTCACGATCGGCTCGACGCCGAACTCGTGGCAGGTCTCGACCATGCGGCGGTAGTGCGCGATCTCGGCCTTCGAGACGACGCCTCGCTCGGGCTCGATGCGCGCCCACTCGATGCTGAAGCGGTAGCTGTTCAGGCCGAGCTCGGCGAGGATCCGGATGTCGTCGCGGAACCGGTGGTAGCTGTCGGCGGCGTCGCCGCTCGGCTCGACGATCGTCGTGCCCGGGGCGTGCTCGTGCACCCACCAGTTCGAGTTGACGTTGTTGCCCTCGATCTGGTGCGCGGCGGTCGCGGCGCCCCAGAGGAAGCCGTCGGGGAAGGTCAGCATGGGGTGTCCGTTCTGCGGTGTGCGGGTCGAGGGCGGGTCTTCCGGGCCGAGGGCGGGTCGTGGCGGACCCGCCCTCGGCCCGGTCGACCCGCCCTGGACGGGAAGGGGAGAAAGCGCGAAGGAGGCGCGGGCCGGGCCCCGGCTAGGAGGCGCGGTGCGTGCGCCGCGGGTTCGGCACGGCGTCGAGCAGGCGCACCGTGTACGGGTCGGTCGGCCGCTGCAGCACCTCGGCGGTGCGGCCGCGCTCGACCACGGCGCCGTCGTGCAGCACCATCACGTCGTCGGTGATGAGCCGCGCGCTGAGCAGGTCGTGCGTGATGTAGAGCATCGAGACGCCCCACTGCTCGCGCAGGTCCTCGAGCAGGGCGAGCACGCCGGCCCGCAGCGACACGTCGAGCATCGAGACGGGCTCGTCGGCGATGATGACCTGCGGGTCGCTGGCGAGCGCCCTGGCGATGACGACGCGCTGGCGCTGACCGCCGGACAGCTGGTGCGGCAGCTTCGCCGCGAACTGCTCGACCGGCGTCAGACCGACCGTCTCGAGCAGCTCCAGGACGCGGCGCCGCGCCTCCTGCCCTCGCAGCCCCGTGTAGTTCACGACCGGCCGGGTGAGCGTGTACTCGACGGTGTGCAGCGGGTTGAGGGCCGAGTACGGATCCTGGAAGACCATCTGCACGTCGCTCCGCAGGTCGCGGAGGCCACGTCCGCGCACCTTCGTGACGTCCACGTCGCCGAACGTGATGGTGCCCTCGCTCGGCTTCTCGACGCCGGTGACCATGCGCGCGATAGTGCTCTTGCCCGAGCCCGACTGGCCGACGAGCGCGAGCGACTGCCCCGGCTCGAGGGTGAACGACACGTCGCGGACGGCCCGCACGGGCTCCTCGCCCCGACGAGGAGGCGCGTAGATCTTGCTGACGCCGGTCACGGTGATCGCGCTCTGGGCCACCTTCGTGCTGCGCGTGCTGACGCTCGGCGTGCTGGTGGTCGTGTCGACGCGGCGCTCGCCCCTGGCTCGGCGCACCGCCCTGTCCTCGAAGCCGGGCAGCGAGACCACCTCGGCGCGGGGGTCGGCGTAGTGCGACAGCAGCATCTGCGTGTACTCGTGCTGCGGGTCGGCGAGCACGTCGGCGGAGCGGCCGTCCTCGACGATGCGGCCCTCGTGCATCACGAGCACGCGCTCGGTCGCCTCGAGCACGATGCCGAGGTCGTGGCTGATCAACACGGCCGTGAAGCCCTCGCTCTGCTGCAGAGAGATGATCGTGTCCATCACGGCGTGCTGCACGAGCACGTCGAGGGCGGTCGTCGGCTCGTCGAAGACCATCAGCTGCGGCTCGAGCGACAGGGCGAGCGCGATCGAGACGCGCTGACGCATGCCGCCGCTCAGCTCGCCGGGGAACCGTGCGAGCACCTTCGGGTCGAGCTCGACCTTCTGCACGAGCTCGGCGGCGCGGGAGTCCCAGCGCTCGCGCGGCACGTGACCGTGCGCCTTGAAGATGTCGACGAAGTGCTTGTGGATCGTCCGCACCGGGTTCAGCGCGTTCATGCCCGACTGCAGCACCATCGCGAACCCGCCCTGGCGCTGCTGACGCAGGGCCTCCGCGTCGAGGTCGCGGATGTCGTAGCCGTCGAAGACGATGCTGCCGCCGTTGGTGCGCGCCGGCGGCTTCTGCAGCCGCGTCAGTGCGTAGCCGAGCGTCGACTTCCCCGAGCCGGACTCGCCCACCAGGCCGACGAACTCGCCGCGGCGCAGCGAGAACGACACGTGGTCGACGGCCTGCACCGGCGTCGACGCCGCGGACTCGTAGACGACGCTGAGGTCGCGCACGTCCAGCAACGCGGCGTCGCCGGCGGTCGTCGTCGAGGAGGCGGCGGGCTGGTTCGTGAGGTCTGCGGCGGTCATCGACGCGCCTCCTTCTTCTTCTTCGGCGCGGTGCCCTCGCGCAGGCGCGGGTTGCTGACGGCGTCGACGCCGAAGTTGATCAGCGTGAGGCTCATCGCGAGCAGGGCGATGCAGAGGCCGGGGGCGAACAGGAGGATCCACTGCCCGGTGAGCAGGGCGTTGGAGTTCTGAGCCCAGTAGAGGATGGTGCCCCAGCTGACGATCGAGGAGTCGCCGAGCCCCAGGAACTCGAGGCCCGCCTCCGCCAGGATCGCGCTCGTCGCGGCACCGAAGAACGAGCCGACGATCAGCGACGTCATGTTCGGCAGGATCTCGCGGAACACGATGCGCGTCGCGCCCTCGCCCGAGAACCGGGCGGCCTCGACGAAGTCGCGCGACCGCAGCGACTGCGTCTGGCTGCGCAGCACGCGGGCGCCCCAGGCCCAGCCGGTCACGACGATCACCGCGATGATGACCGCGATGCCGCCGTTCTGCAGATACGCCGCGATGACGATCATCAACGGCAGGCCGGGGATGACGAGGAACAGGTTGACGACGAAGCCGACCACCTCGGCGGCGGGGCCGCGCATGTAGCCCCAGCTGAGCCCGATCCCGACGGCGACGAGGGTCGCGGCGATGCCGGCCACGAAGCCGACGAACACGCTGATGCGGGCGCCCCAGATGAGCTGGCTGAGGACGTCCTCGCCGGCGGCGGTCGTGCCCATCCAGTGGGCCCAGGAGGCGTCCTGGTTGCGCTCGAACCCGTTCTCGCTGCCGCCGTAGGGGGCGATCAGCGGGGCGAAGACGGCCATCAGGACGAAGACGCCGAGGATGACGATGCCGATCTTGGCCTTCGGGTTCGACCAGACGACGCCGGCGGTGCGCAGCACGGTCTTCCAGGTGCTGGGCGCGGCCTGCTCGGCCGCGGGGCCGGCAGGGTCGCCTCCCTCGGGGAGGCGGACGGACACGGTGGAGGTCATCGGCGGGTCCTTGGGTCGAGCACGCCGTACAAGATGTCGACGAGGAAGTTGGCGACGAGCACGCTCACGGTGATCATCAGGAAGAGGGCCTGCATCAGCGGGTAGTCCTGGCCGATGACGGCGTTGAACAGCAGGTAGCCGATGCCGGGGTAGCCGAAGACCTGCTCGACCAGGATCGAGCCGCCGACCACCCCGCCGAGGGCGAGGCCGAAGCCGGTGAGGTTCGGCAGGATCGCGTTGCGGGCGGCGTAGCGGACGGCGACCGTCCGGCCCTTCAGGCCGTTCGCCTCCGCGAAGGTCACGTAGTCGTCGCCGAGCGTGTTGATCATCGCGTTCCGCATGCCGAGGATCCAGCCGCCGAGGCTCGTGACGAGGATCGTCACCGCCGGCAACACCGCGTGCAGCAGGGCGTCGCCGACGAACGCGGGCGTGAAGCCCGGCGTGGTCGTCGCGCCGTAGGCCCCGGTGGTCGGGAACCAGTGCAGCACGTAGCCGAGGAAGAAGAGGAGGAGCAGGGCCGTCCAGAAGTAGGGGAACGTGCTCATGAAGCTGCCCGAGAGCGTGGGCAGCGAGTCGAGCCAGGTGCCGCGCTTCCAGGCCGCGGCCACGCCGATCAGGGTGCCGACCACGAAGGCGATCACGGTGCACGCGCCGACGAGGATCAGCGTGTACGGCAGCGCCTGCCCCACCAGGTGGCCGACCGTCTCGGGGAAGAACGTGTAGCTCGTCCCGAAGTCGAGCCGGACGACCTGGCCGAGGTAGGCGCCGTACTGCTGCAGCACGTTGCCGTCGGGCACGCCGAGCTGGGCCTCGATGGCGGCACGCGTGGCCTCGGTCACGGGGCCGTTCTGCGAGAGCTTCGCGATCGCGGCGTCGGTGGGGTCGCCGGGCATCAGCCTGGGCAGGATGAAGTTCAGCGTCACCGCCGCCCAGAGGGTGAGGACGAAGAGGCCGAGCTTCTGCGCTGCGTACTTCACTGGTCGTCACCGCCCTGGTAGACGCGCTTCAGCTTCGTGAAGATCAGCAGCGGCGCCTGGTCGTAGTTCTGGGGCGCCATGTACGGGTCCTTCTCGCTCGGCCAGCCGGTGAACTTCGAGTCGTTGAAAAGGCCCCACAACCCGCCGTAGTAGAGGCCGATGACCGGCTTCTGCTCGTAGACGACGTTCTGCAGCGCGTACGAGAGGCGCTGCTGCTCGGCGGGGTCGATCGCGGCCTTCCACTCGTCGAGCAGCTCGTCGACGGCAGGGTCGCCGAAGCGGCCGAAGTTCGAGGCCGTCGTCTCGCCGATCGGCGTCGCGAACGCGCTGTTGAGCAGCGTGTTGTAGGCCTGGTAGGTGTTGCCGTTGCCCATGCCGCCGAGCGCCATGTCGAACTCGCCGTTCGCGATGGCCGACTGGTAGCCGGCAGGCTGGGGAGCCTGGATCTGCACGTCGATGCCGATCGCGCCCAGCTGTGCCCGCACCTCCTGCACGGCCCTCAGCCAGTCGGTGTAGCCGTTCGCGGTGAGGATCGTGATGCGCAGCTGCTGGCCGTCGGGGCCGACCAGCTGGTCGCCCTGCTGCGTGTAGCCGGCCTGGGCGAAGGCGGCGAGGGCGCCGTCGACGTCCTGGCCGATGACTCCCTCGTCGGGGATCGAGGGGTCGAGGTCGTCCTGCTGGTTGGGCAGGATGAGGCCGGTCTGGCCGGCAGGCTCGAGGTAGCCCTCGGTCGCCGACTCGGCGATCTGGTCGCGGTCGAGCGCCAGCGCGATGCCGTTCCGCACGTCCACGTCGTCGAACGGCGCCTTGGTGAGGTTCGGCATCAGGCCGATCACGCCGCCCGGCGGGAACCAGTACGAGTTCGTGTCGCTGGCCGCGCCCCAGGTGCCCTCGACGTCGCTGATGAACGAGTACGCCCAGTCGTAGCCGCGCGTGACGGTGTCGAGCTGGTTGTTCGTCGCGGGCAGGATCAGGTGCGCGATGTCGATCTTCTCGGCCTGCCAGTAGGACTCGTTCTTGTCCATCGAGTACTGCAGCGCCGAGTAGTTGCCGAGCGTGAACGGGCCGGTGCCGACCGGGTCGGGGTTGCGGTACGTCGCCGGGTCGTCGACCTGGCTCCAGAGGTGCTCGGGCACGATCGTCGTCTGGCCGATGATCTCCATCGCCGGCACGTCGTCCGTCTGCAGGTGGAAGACGACGTGGTCGCCCTGCTGCTCGATCGTCTCGATGTGCTGCCAGGCGCCCTTGAGGTCGAGCGCCGGGTTCGCCTTGATCAGGTCGAACGTGTAGACCACGTCGGCGGGCGTCATCGGCTCGCCGTCGGACCACTCGACGCCGTCGCGGATCGTCATGTCGACGGTGCGCGCGTCGGGCAGCGTCGTCTCGCTCGCGAGCCACGGCGTGATCTCGCCGTCGAGCGGGTTGATCTCGAGCAGGGGCTCGTAGATCCAGGTGGAGGCGGTGCGCTTGTTCGTGAGGAACGGGTTGAAGTTCCGCTCGAACTGCGGATTTCCCTTGTCGGCGTTGATCAACATCGTGTCGGCGCCGATCGTCGGGTCGGGCTCGCTGCGGATCTGGATGCTGCAGCCGGTGGCCACGAGGACCACGGCGGTGGCGGCGGCCAGTGCCGCCACGGCGGTGCGCGTTCGGGCGCGGTGTCTGTGCGTGTGCGTCATCGCCACGGTTCTCTCATTCGTCGTCGAGGTGAGCGTGGCCAGTGTAAGCGCATACATCCCTACGGCGCAACGATGCCGCAGCGGCATGAACCACGTTCCGAACCATGAACCGCGATCTATCTCGGTCCATGGTCCGGAACGCGGTTCGGGGCGGGACCAGAGCGGCGACGAAGGTCGGCAGAGGGAGCGCTGTGACCGTGCGGGCGGAGCCTGCGAGTCAGCGGGCGGGGCAGCTCTCGCGGAGCAGGACCTCGACGGGCAGGGTCACCCGCAGAGGAGGCGCGCTCGGGTCGGTCAGCCGCGTCACGATGGTGCGCACCGCGACCCGGCCGAGGTCGTTCATCGGCTGGCGCACCGTCGTGAGGCGCGGCGTCGAGAAGCGGCCCGCCTCGATGCCGTCGAATCCCGTCACGGCGACCCGGCCCGGCACGTCCACCCCGTGCGCGACGAACGCGTCGAGCACTCCGAGCGCCGACTGGTCGTTGGCGCAGACGACGGCCTGCGGGAGGGGGTCCGGGGAGGCGACCAGCGCCTCCCCGGCTCGCCTGCCGCCCTCGCGGGAGAAGTCGCCGCGCTCGACGCGGACGCGCACAGGGCCGTGGCCCTGCCGCGTGGCGGCCGCCGTCGCCGCCGTCGCCGCCACGACGGCCTCGTCGAAGCCTCGGTGCCGGTCGGCCTCGTCGGGAGAGTCGCCGGGGCCCGCCACGTAGACGACGTCCCTGACGCGGCCGCCTCCGTCGCGCCCGAGCACGAAGTCCGTCAGGGCCCGCATCCCCGCGGTGTTGTCGACGCCGACGTGGTCGAGCTCGTCACCCGGCCGGGAGTCGGCGAGCACGACGACGGGGATGCGCCGCGACACGTGCGCCAGGAGGTCGTCGGGCACGGTCTGCGCGAGGACGGCTAGGCCGTCCACCCTGCCGGCGATGTCGTTCAGCATGACCTCTCGGCTGGAGCCCCGTCCCGCGGCGACCATGAGGGCGAAGCCGCGCCTCCAGGACTCGACCTCCGCGCCGCGGAGCACCTCGTCGAAGTACAGGTTCGCGGGGTTCGACGCGGAGCGCGGGGCGTCGGTCGCAGTCGCGTTCGCGTTCGCGTTCGCGTTGGCGTTCGCGTTCGCGTTGGCGTTCGCGGTCGCGGCCGCGGCCGCGTTCGCCGTCTCGGTGCCGGTCGTCGCAGGAGGCGCCGGTCGCCCCTCGCGGTCGTCGATCAGCGGGATGCGGCTCGCGTCCGCGACGCGTTCCCAGTCGGGCTCGGGCAGGTCGATGCCGTCGTGGCCGGGGAGGAACAGCCCCAGCACACCGTGTCGCCGACCTGCGAGCCCCCGCGCCGCGCCGCTCGGCACGTAGCCGAGCGAGCGCACCGAGTCGAGCACGCGGGCCCGCGTCTCGGGGCGCACGTCGTCGGGACGACGGAGGACGCGGGAGACGGTGGCGATCGAGACGCCGGCGTGGGCGGCCACGTCGTAGACGGTGGGGGCCTTGGTCACGGGGTCGGTCCGGCGCAGGGCATGGCGTCCATCCTAGGCACGGGGCGAGACGAGGCCCGGGCTGCGGGGCTGCGGGGCTGCGCAGGGCCGCCGGGGCGCCCCCTGGCCTAGCCGTCGGTCCGCGCGTCGCCGCGACGACGGAGCAGACGCGCCGTGACGAGCGCGGCGACACCGGCGACGAGGAGGAGCACGGCGGCCGACAGGGGCTCGGCCGGGTCGGAGCCGGTCCAGGCCAGGGCCGCGCCCCGCGGGGAGGCGGCCGCGACGGTGCCGGTGCCCGCGGGCGCGGTGCCGGGGGCGAGTCCGGGGACGGCGGCGGGGGGCACGGCGACCGGGGGCACGACGGCGGCAGCGGCGACGGTGAACAGCACCGGGTCGGTGAAGGTCGACCGGGTGCCGTCGGAGACCACCTGGAGCGCCGTCGCCCCGTAGGCGCCGGCGGGGACGCCCGTGAAGGCCACGGAGAACGCTCCCGTGGCGCCGGTCTGGATCGTCGCCACGGAGGACCCGAGCCCGGGGTCGCACGCGACGGACTCGCCGACCACGTCGACCACGTCGACCGCACGGGCCTGCGGCGAGGTCGCCCCCCGCCGCTCGACGCCCTCGATGTCGTCGGCGGTCGCGAGGACGACGGAGACCAGGGCGCCCGGCTCGGCCGTCCCCGTCACGGTGACCGTGCCGGTCTCGACCGTCGCCCCGGTGGCCGGAGCCGTCAAGGTGGGCCCGGCCAGCGCCTCCTCGACCATCAGGTCGAGCGTCGCGCGGCTGCCCGCGTCGCCGGTCAGCACGAGCGTGCTCGGGCCTGCCGGGAGGAAGGGACTGAGGACCGCGGGGCCGTCGATGCGCCCCTCGGCATCGGCGACGAGCTCGCCCTCGAGTCGCTGCCCGTCGGGAGCGACCACCGTCACGGTCTCGCCCTGGACGAAGTTGGCGCCGAGGACGCGGAAGGGACGGCCGGCCTGGACCGTGCCGTCAGCCACCGCCGCGACCGGACCGACCGTCGGGACGACGTCCTCGGTGACCGCCGCGAAGGCGTTCACGAGCCCGGCGCCGAAGTAGCGGGAGCCGGTGAGGTCGCCGGCACCCGCGACGGGGGCGGCCTGCTGCTCGAGCAGCGCCTGCAGCTCGGCGGGCGACGCGCCGGGGTGGGTCGCGACGAGGAGGGCGGCGACGCCGGCGACGTGCGGCGAGGCCATCGACGTGCCGTCCTTCAGCCCGTACCCGCCGGGGACGGTGCTGACGATCGACGTTCCCGGGGCGGCGACGTCGATGACGCCCTCGCCGTAGTTCGACGTCTGCGACTTCACGATCGAGCCGTCGGCCTGCTGCGCCACGGACGCCACGGCCACCACTCCCGGGATCTCGGTCGGGATGGTCGAGCAGCCCTCGTTCAGCGGACGGTCCTCGACGGGTTCCGAGTCGTTGGGGCTCGAGCTGCTGGTCGTCTTGTTCGCGAGGTCGTAGTTCGAGTTGCCCGCGGCGGCGACGTTGATCACGCCCTGCTGCTCGGAGAACTCGACGGCGCGGGTCACGGCCTCGAGCGCCGGGGCCTGGTCGATCTCGGTGGAGCACCAGAACTCCCACGGATCGACGTAGTAGCTGTTGTTGGTCACGTCGAAGTCGTGCTCCGCAGCCCACATAAAGCCGCAGAGGGCGTACTCGGGGTAGATCGACCCGGCGTCGCTGACGACCTTGACGCTCGCGAGCGTCGCGCCGGGCGCGACGCCGACGATGCCCACGCCGTTGTCGGCCGCGGCGATGGTGCCGGCCACGTGGGTGCCGTGGTCGCTCTGCGCCGGGACCCAGGCGGCCTGCGCCTGGTCGGGCTGCCCGTTGACGACACAGCCGACCGACAGGGAGGCGTCGACCTGGCCCGCGAGGTCGGGGTGCGCCACGTCGATGCCGCTGTCGAGCACGCCGACGACGACTCCGTCGCCGGTCTCGATCTCCCGAGCCTCGGGGGCCTCGATGACGGCCATGTCCCACTGGGCGCGCTCGAGGGGGTCGATCGGGGCGGCCTGCGTGCCCTGCGCGTCGCTCGACTGCTCGACGGCCTGCGTGCCCTGCGTGCCGGTGCCCGCGGCGCTGGCCGTCGCCTGGTCCACGACGGCCGGCGCCTGGTCGACGGCTGCCGGCACCTGGTCGACGGCTGCCGGCACGGGGCCGCCGGCCGGGGGCACGACCTCGGCCCCCGCGACCGGGGCGGTGCGGGTCGGCCCCGCCGACTCGACGCCGGGAGCCTTGCGCATCACCGCGAGGAAGCCGCCGTCACGGGACTGCGCGGTGACGACGCCGATCTCGGGATACTGCGAGAGGACGACTCCGCCTGCGGCGACGACCGCGGCCGAGACGGCTGCGACGGCGGTCTCGCTCCGCACGGTGGTGTTCAGGACGTAGTTCATGACCACGCCGTCGGCCACGCGGGCTGACGCGACGGGGGGCGGGTCGGCGGCGGCGGCCTCGGCGGCGGGCACTTCTGCGGCGGGGGCGTCTGCGGAAGGCGTCTCTGCGAGAGGCTCGTCGGCGGAGGGCGTCTCGGCGGCCGGCGTCCCCGCGGCCGGCGTCCCCGCGAGCGGCTCGTCCTCCGCCGGGGCGGCGTCGGGGTCGACCGCCGGGTCGACCGCCCGGTCGACGGCCGGGTCGACGGCCGCGGGCGCGACGTCGTCCCCGTCCGCGGCGAACACGGCGGTGGGTGCGAGCACCAGGGCGGTCGTGAGCGCCAGGGCGGTCGCCCAGCGCGCCCCCCGGCGTCGGACGGATGTGATCACGTGGTGGCTCCTGGTGTCGGGCGCACGGCGACGGGCGCGAGCCACGAGAACCAGGTCGCCCGGCCCCCTGGCCGAGCGGCCCTCGGGGCCGGATGTACCCCAGGGTAAAGGGCCGCCTCCCCCGGCGCGCAACGCATCCGCGATCCGAGCCGCCCGCTGTACCCCGCCGCACCGTGCAGCAAGCGCGTCGCCGCCCCGATGAGGCGTCGCATCGTGTTCCGAGCATCGCGTCACGCTGTGCCAAGACGTGACGCTCGGAACGTGATGCGACAGCAGCCTGTGCACAGATATCACGGCCCTCCGGCGAAGTCGGGCAGGGTCGACGCGTGATCGACGACGACCCCCTCCCCCTCCTGTTCCGGACGACGGGCCTCGGGTCCGGCTCGCGCGAGGCGACCAGGCTGCGTCGCGCCGCCGCGGCAGGGCGCCTGAGGCGCCTCCATCCGGGCTCGTTCGTCGCGCGACACGACTGGGACGCGCTCACTCCTCGCCGGCGTCACGTGCTCCTGGTCGAGTCCGCCCTGGGCCGCACCGGCCCGAGGCACGTGGTCTCGCACCTGTCGGCCGCCGCGCTGCTCGGCTCGCCGGTGCTCCGCGACTGGCCCGACCGGGTGCACGTGACCGATCCGGACGCCCGCGGCGCTCAGTCGACGGCGGCCGTCGTGAAGCACCCGGGCCCGCTCGAGGACGACGAGGTGTCGTCGCTGCGCGGCACCTCGCTCACCACCCCTGCACGCACGGCGGCCGACCTCGCTCTCGGCACCCGGTCGCTGGACGAGGTGACGGTCGTCGTCGACGACCTTCTGCACCGAGGGCTCACGACGAAGGAGGCGGTGCTCGCCTCCCTCGACCGGCGACCGCGGGCGCGCGGCCAGACGGGCGCCCGCCGTGCCCTGGCGTTCGCGGACGACCGCTCCGAGTCGGCGGGCGAGTCGCTCACCCGGGTCCTCCTGCACCAGCTCGGCGCGCCCGCGCCCGTGCTGCAACGACGGTTCGAGCTCGGACGCGGCCGCTGGGACCCGCACGTCGACTTCTGGTTCCCCGAACAGGGCTGCGTGCTCGAGTTCGACGGCGTCGTCAAGTACACGCAGAGCCGATGGCGAGGCTCGCTGACGCCCGAGCAGGTCGTCGTGAAGGAGAAGATCCGGGAGGACGCGATCCGCGCCCGGCCCGAGGTGCACTCGTTCGTGCGGTGCACCTGGTGGCACCTGGGCGACCCTCGGCGGCTGCGGACGCTGCTCGTCAGCGCGGGCGTGCCGTGCAGCCGCTGACGCGCCGGGCGCCGGGCGCCGGGCCCCGGGCCCCGGGCCCCGGGCAGTGTCGCATCGTGTTCCGAGCATCGCGTCACGCTGTGCCGAGACGTGACGCTCGGAACGTGATGCGACACGAGGAGGCGGCGGCGCGGTCCGCAGGAGCGCGCCCGCCGGCAGCGGCGCGCAGGGAGGAGCAGGCGGGCGCAGCGGCGGCGTGGTCCGCAGGCGACGGGGAGCCGCGCGGTTACGCACCGTGACGACTCCCCCGCGGGGCCGACCCGCACCTCCGTACGCTCGGGTGATGGCCCCGAGCGACACCACCACGACCGCCCGCGACACCATCTCGAACCTGCTCGACG
This sequence comes from Frigoribacterium sp. ACAM 257, assembly GCF_007954365.1. Taxonomy (GTDB): domain Bacteria; phylum Actinomycetota; class Actinomycetes; order Actinomycetales; family Microbacteriaceae; genus Frigoribacterium. The sequence goes on along the minus strand of NZ_VOLO01000005.1, from coordinate 156,196 downwards.
AGCGCCGGACGTTCCCGCCGCCGAGCGCGCTCGCCGGCGCTGCCGCCGCCCCGAACGTCACGAGCGACGAGCACGCCAGGGCCGCGGCCGACCCCGTCGCGTTCTGGGAGGAGCAGGCCCGCCGCCTCGAGTGGGCGACGCCGTGGAACACGGCGCACACGTGGCGGCCCGTCGCCGAGCGAGGGGACGGCAGCCTCACCGTGCCCGAGGCGACCTGGTTCGCGGGCGGCCGCCTCAACGTCGCCGTCAACTGCGTCGACCGGCACGTCGCCGCGGGCAACGGCGAGAAGGTCGCGCTGCACGTCGAGGGCGAGCCCGGCGACCGGCGCGACGTCACGTACGCGCAGCTGCAGCGCGAGGTCGTGAAGGCCGCGAACGGCCTCCGCAGCCTCGGGATCGAGAAGGGCGACCGGGTCGTCGTCTACCTGCCCGTCATCGCCGAGACGATCGTCGTGACGCTGGCGATCGCGAGGATCGGCGCGATCCACTCGCTCGTGTTCGGGGGCTTCTCGGGCGAGGCCCTGAAGTTCCGCGTCGAGGACACGGGCGCGAAGCTGCTCGTCACCACCGACGGGCAGTTCCGTCGAGGAGGCGCGGTGCCGGTCAAGGCGAACGCCGACCACGCGGTGAGTGGCGAGAACCAGGTCGAGCACGTGCTCGTCGTGCGGCGCACCGGCGACGAGACCCCCGACGTCCCGTGGACCGAGGGCCGCGACCTGTGGTGGCACGACGTGGTCGACCCGCAGCCCGACACCGACGAGCCGGAGGCGTTCGACGCCGAGACGCCCCTCTTCATCATGTACACGAGCGGCACGACCGGGAAGCCGAAGGGGCTCGTGCACACGAGCGGCGGCTACCTCACGGCCGCGAGCTGGACCCACTGGGCCGTGTTCGACGCGAAGCGCGACGACGTGCACTGGTGCACGGCCGACCTCGCCTGGGTCACGGCCCACACCTACGAGATCTACGGCCCGCTCTCGAACGGCCTCACGCAGGTGATCTACGAGGGCACGCCCGACACCCCGCACCCTGCCCGGCACCTCGAGATCATCGAGCGCTACGGCGTGACGACGTACTACACGGCGCCGACCCTGGTGCGGACGCTCGCCTCGTGGTTCCCCGACGGCCTGCCGACCGACTTCGACCTCAGCTCGCTCCGGCTGCTCGGCACGGTCGGCGAGGCGATCAACCCGGAGGCGTGGGTCTGGTTCCGCGAGCAGTTCGGCCGGGGCGAGCTGCCGATCGTCGACACCTGGTGGCAGTCGGAGACGGGCGCGGCCGTGATGGCCCCGCTGCCGGGCGTCGACACCCTCAAGCCCGGCTCGTCGCTGCGGGCTCTGCCCGGAGTCTCGACCGCGATCGTCGACGAGGCCGGCGAGCGCGTCCCGAACGGCTCCGGCGGCTACCTCGTCGTGCAGCAGACGCCGCCGTCGCTGGCGCGCACGGTCTGGGGCGACCCCGAGCGCTACCGCGACAGCTACTGGGCGAAGTACTGGAAGCAGGGCTGGTTCTTCTCCGGCGACGGCGCCAAGTACGACGACGACGGCGACATCTGGCTGCTCGGCCGCGTCGACGACGTCATCAACGTGTCGGGCCACCGCCTCTCGACGATCGAGATCGAGTCGTCGCTGGTCGCGCATCCCCTCGTCGCCGAGGCGGCCGTGGTCGGCGTGGCCGACGAGCGCACCGGGCAGGCGATCGCCGCGTTCGTCGTCCCGGCGACCCGCCCCGCAGGAGGCGCGGTGCGCGACGCCGGCGACGCCTCCGAACCGCAGGTCTGGGCCGCGCTCTCGGGGTCGGCGTCGGGCTCGCTCTCGCCCCTGCTGCGGGCCCACGTCGCCGACCAGATCGGCCCCGTGGCGAAGCCCGCGACGGTGCTCGTCGTCCCCGACCTGCCGAAGACCCGCTCGGGCAAGATCATGCGGCGCCTGCTGGGCGACGTCTCGGAGGGGCGCGGGCTCGGCGACACGACCAGCCTGCAGGACGCGTCGGTGCCGGGGCGGATCGCGGCCGTCCTCGCGGAGGTGCGGGGCGCCTCCTAGGGTCCGCTGTCGGCTCTGCGCCCTCAAGTGGTCAGAAGACGTCCTCCCGGGGCGCGAGGGGAACACGTCCTGACCACTCGGCACGGCTCCGACGCCCGGGGGCGCACCGGGGCGCAGCGGGGCGCAGCGGGAATCTTGCGCGCCGAGCGACGGTTCACCTCGGTGGCCCGACGTCGCGCCGGCCCCTCCCCGTCACCACCACGAAAGCCGGTCCACCGTGTCGCTCTCCGAGACCACCACCTCCAGCTCCACCGCCCCGTCCACCGTCCGCACCGCCGAGACCAGCGTGCCGATCGTCGACCTGCTCGACGAGCGCTGGAGCCCCCGCTCGTTCGACCCGACGGCCGAGATCAGCGACCGCCAGCTGGACGCCCTGCTCGAGGCCGCCCGCTGGGCCCCGTCGGCCCAGAACCACCAGCCCCGCCGCTTCGTCGTGGCCCGTCGCGGCACCGAGACCTTCGACACGATCGTCGGCGCCCTGCTGAGCTTCAACGCGATGTGGGCCGGGAACGCCTCCGCGCTGATCGTCGCCCTGGCCGAGACCTCGACCGTCGAGGGCGACGACCGGCCGACCGCCGAGTACGACCTGGGCCAGGCCGTCGCGCACCTCAGCGTCCAGGCGCACGCGGAGGGCTTCCACACCCACCAGATGGCCGGCGTCGAGTGGGAGAAGCTGGTCGCGGCGTTCGACCTGCCCGCGAACCTGGAGCCCGTCACCGTGACCGCCGTCGGCGTCGTGGACGAGGCCGACAAGCTGATCGAGGCGCTGGCCGAGCGCGAGACCGCGCCGCGCGTCCGCCTGTCGCTCGACGAGCTGGTGCTGCGCCGCGACTAGCCGGCGCTGCCGCTGCCCGCGCGCTGACCGTCCAGACCCCTCGGACCCGCGTGCACCCCTCCGCGCGAGCGAGGGCGTGCGCGGGTCCGAGGGGTCTCGCCGTGATCCGGCCGCCTCATCCGCTGGGGCGACGGCGCAGGAGGCGCGGGTCATCCTGCAGGACCGCACTCGCGCCACCGACGGCGGACGTCCGGGGACGCGCGGCTCCGTAGCGTCGAGGACGGGCCGGTGGACGCCGGCCCCGCACGCGAGGAGACACCATGACCGACGACCGCACGCCCCCCGAGGACCCCGCCGACGAGGCCGACCAGCCGAACGCCGCGCAGCAGGACGCCGCTCACCCGGCCGCCGACCAGCAGCACGCGGAAGGGCAGGCCGCCGACCAGCAGGTGACCCACGACCTCGGCGCCCCCGCACCCGATGCCGTAGCTCCGCCGGCGCCGGCGGGTGCGAGCGGCTGGGCGATCGCTGCCCTCGTCGTCGGCATCGGCGCGTTCCTCGTCGGGCTCGTGCCCGTGGTCGGCCTGCTCGTCGCGCTCGTCGGCGTCGCACTCGGCATCGTCGCGCTGGTCCGCCGTCGCCGTGCTCAGTCGGGACTCGGCCTGGGCGTCACGGGCGTTGCGCTCTCCGGCGTCGCCGCCGTCACGAACGTCGTCGTCGTGGCCGCGCTCGTCGTCGCCGTGCCCCTCGGGGCCCGCCTCGCCGACGAGGCCGCGAACAGCTGGTACGGCGGGGACCAGGGGCAGGTCCAGGGCGACGACCCGGACGACTCCGGCCTCGGCGAGGGCGACGCCGGCCTCGACGGCATCGCCGACCGGGCCACGACGAGCACCTCGTGCTGGTCGTTCTCGCTCCCCGACGACACCTGGCTCTCCGAGGACCACAGCGACGCCGTCTCCTGCTCCACGTCGGTGCTCGTGGCCGACGGCACTGACCTCACCTGGGTCGATGCCGCGGCCGTGCCTGCCGCGGTCTCGGCCGGCCTCGTCCCCTCGACGAGCACCGACCGGGTCGCGGACGCCGTCGCGGCCCTACGGCAGAGCTGGCTCCCGCGCCTCGGCACCGTCGTCGGCGAGCCGGAGCAGACCACTCTCGACGGCGAGCCGGCCGCGCTCGTCCGCCTCGCGACCGGCCCCGACCTCGGCACGCCCGTGGCGGTCGTCGTCGCCTGGTCTCCCGAGGACGCGGCGGGCACCTCCTCGCTCACCCTCGTGACCCTCGGCGACAGCGAGTCCGAGTTCGACCACGTCGACGCAGACGACCGCACCCGCGCCGCCGCGACCGAGCGCACGCTCACGAGCCTCACCGGCTCCTGGGACTGGGCCGGCCGCTGACCCGGAGTCCGTGCTGGTCCCTCGCACCGCACCCGCACCTCCTCGTCCCCTGATGGCGCAGGAGGCGCGGGTGCGGTTGGCTGGGGCCATGTCGATCTCCTCCACGGCCGCCAAGGCCGAACTCCTCCGCTCGCTTCACGTGCCCGGCGACCCGCTCGTGGTCACCAACGTGTGGGACAGCATCACCGCCCGCGTCGTCGCGGGCGCCCCCGGAGTCACCGCGCTCGCCACCGCGTCGCACTCGATCAGCGAGGCCCACGGCGTCGAGGACGGCGAGGGGCTCGACGTCGACCAGATGCTGGACGCCGTCCGGCTCGTGATCCGTGCCGTCGACCTCCCCGTCTCGGTCGACTTCGAGAAGGCCTACGCGACGGACGCGGCCGGCACGCTCGACAACGTCTGGCGCCTGATCGAGGAGGGCGCCGCGGGCCTGAACATCGAGGACAGCATCGGCCAGGCGAAGGCCCCGCTCTACGACGTCGACACCCAGGTGTCCAAGGTCGCCGCCGCCCGCCAGGCCGGCGACCGCGCCGGTGTCCCCATCGTCATCAACGCCCGCGTCGACGCGCTGGCCGGCGACCCCGACAGCTTCGACGACGCCGTGCTGCGGGCGAACGCCTACCTCGACGCCGGCGCCGACTGCGCCTTCGTGCTGGGCCTCGGCACCGAGGACCTGGTCAAGCGGGCCCTCGACGAGATCCACGGCAAGGTCAGCGTCATCTCGGGCCCTGACTCCGTGCCGCTCGCCCGCCTCGCCGAGCTGGGCGTCTCGCGCGTCAGCTTCGGGCCGATGACGATGGGCCTCACGCTGTCGCACCTGCGCGACGCCGCCGAGCAGCTCACCGCCAGGGGCGACTACCCCCGCGAGCTCGGCTTCGGCTTCTAGCGCAGCACCCCGCACGCACGAGGGAGGCCCCGACGACTCAGGTCGTCGGGGCCTCTCTCGTGCGTGCAGCCGGACTCAGTCGTCAGCCTTCGCCTTCGCCTTCGCGTCGGCCTTGTCGGCCTTTCGCTTGGCCTTGGCCTCGTCGTCGGCGGCGTCGTCCTTCGCCTTGGCCCGGTCGAGGTCGTCGGAGTCGGCGTCCGCGTGGTCGTCGCCGCGCCGGGCGTTGCCGCCGCGCGCCTCCTCGGCCTCCTGCCGCTCGATCGACTCGGCGGCGGCCTGGCGGAGCCGCATGCCGTCGAGCTCGTCCTGCGCCGCGACCGCCTGCTTCTTCTCGCTCTGCGCGGTGTCGCGCGGCGGCAGCAGGATGTCCTTCTCGGCCTTCATGCCGGCTTGCAGCTCGCGGCCACGCTCGATCTCGGCGTCGAACTCGGCGCCGAACAGCAGCGCCAGGTTGGTGATCCAGAGCCACAGCAGGAACACGATCACGGCACCGAGCGAGCCGTAGGTCTTGTTGTAGTTCGAGAAGTTCGCGACGTAGAAGCCGAAGCCGGCGCTGGCGATGCCCCAGATGACGATCGCGGTGATCGAGCCGAGGCTCATCCAGCGGAACTTCGGCTGGCGGATGTTCGGCGAGAAGTAGTAGAGCACCGCGACGACCACCACGACGATGACCAGCAGCACGGGCCACTTGACGATGCTCCAGACGAAGACCGACGTCGAGCCGAGGCCGACCACGTCGCCGACCGTCTGGGCGACGTCGCCGCTCAGCACGAGGATGAGCCCCGCGACCACGATCAGCACCACGGTGAAGGCCGTGATGGCGAGCATCGTCGGGCGGAGCTTCCAGACCGGACGCCCCTCGTCGACGTTGTAGATGCGGTTCATCGCCCGGCCGAAGCCGCCGACGTAGCCGGAGGCCGACCACAGGGCGCCGAGCACGCCGACGACGAGGGCGATGCCGGCCGCCTGCGAGGCGATCAGCTCCTGGATGGGGCCACGCAGGGTGGCGGCGACGGAGGCGCCGCCGAGCTGCGTCAGGAGATCGAGCACCGCGTCGGTCGTCGGCCCGGCCTGGCCGAACACGCCCAGCAGCGCGACGATGGCGAGCAGCCCGGGGAAGATCGCGAGCACGGCGTAGTACGTGAGCGACGCCGCGAGGTCGGTGCACTGGTCGGACCCGAACTCGCGCAGGGTCTTCTTCAGGACGTAGCCCCACGACCGTGCGTGCAGGTCGTCGGGGCTGTCGGGCTTGCGGCTGTCGTTCGGCTCGGGCGCCGTCTCGTCCCGACGCGTGCTGGTCTGTGCCATGGGGTCTCGTGTTCCTGTCCTACGAACGAGATGGGTGATGCAGTGCGAGGTGATGCAGTGCGAGGTGATGCAGAAGACGGCAGGAGGCGCGCCCCCTGCCGTCCGTCAGCGTCGCGTCAGCGTCGCGCGATCTTGACGACGCCGGCGATGATCGCGGCGACGCCGGCCACGCCGGCGGCCGCCGTGGCGATCACGGGTGCCGGGTCGTCGTCGAGGCGGCGCTTGACGCTCGCCGTGAGGCGCCTGGCGTGGGCGGGGACGCTCAGCTTGTCCTCGATGGCGTCGAGGGTCTCCTTGAACTGCTCGCGGGTGCGGGCGATGTCCAGCTCGATCTCGGGGATGCTCGCGCCCTCGCGCGGGCCGGGCTTCTGCTCGTTCTTGTCGTCGCCCATCAGACGTCGGTGCCCTTCGTGCTCTTCGTGCTCGTCCCCTTGAGGGCGGCCACGTCGGCCTTGACGCTGTCGACGGCCTGTTGCGGCACGGGCGGGACGCCCTTCTTGAGCGCCTTGACGCCCAGCAGCGCGAGCACGCCGGTGATCACCAGCAGCACGGCCGCCACGATCAGGGCGGCCAGCCACGGCGCCACCACGGTCGCGAGCCCCAGCACACCGGCGGTGATCAGCACGGCGAGCAGGAAGAAGCCGAAGAGCGCGGCGCCGACCAGCAGCCCTGCGCCGACCCCCGCCTCCTTCAGCTTGGTGACGAGCTCGGTCTTGGCGAGCTGGATCTCGCCCCTGATGAGGCGGGAGATGAGCTCGGGCAGGCTGCCGAGCAGCGAGCCGAGCGACTTCTTGGTGCTCTGTTCCGGTGCCTTGAGGTCACTCACCGACGTTCACCCCGGGCAGCTTCGCGGCGCCCTCGCTGTCGGAGCCGGCGCTCTTGGCGGAGTCCGCGACGTCGTCGGCCTTGTCGGACGCCTTCGAGGCGACGGACTTGGCCTTCGAGGCTGCGTCGCCGGCGGCGCCCTGCAGCTTCTTGCCCACGACGGGGGCGTTCTCCTTCACGAAGTCCTCGGCCTGGTGGACCGTCTTCTGCACAGAGGGGTTCTCCCACAGGCTCTCGGCCTGCGACTTGATCTTGACGTAGGCACCGCGCCCGGCACGTGCTCCCAGCACGTAGCCCACAGCTGCTCCGGCGACGAAGAGGATCTTGCCCTTCATGAGTGCTCCATTCAGTTCGAGGTCGACCGGGCCTCAGCGGCCCAGGACACCAACGCTGGCACAGACCCCCGGCTACAGCCCAGATTCGCAGGACCGCCCTGCGGCCCGGGGTACAGCCACGTCGTTCAGGAGGAGCGACGAGCGCCCCGACTGTGGACGGCCGGCAGCGACGACGCCGAGGAGGCGGGGGTCGCATCGGCCAGGACGGCCACCGGAGCAGGAACGGGAACCGCCCGCACCCGGCGCGACCACCAGCGGGGCGGGAGCTCGCGGCCCCACGCGGCGAGCGCCTCCTCGACGAGGCGCAGCACGCACCAGCCGAAGAGCACGACGAGCAGCACGTTGCGCGCGCCGAGCACCGCGACGGCCACGGGGTCCAGGTCGATCAGCGGCAGGTAGAGCACGGGGAACACCAGCGTCGTCAGCCCGGCCGCCCACGCGACGATCCTCGCCGGGGCACGGAAGGCGGCTGCGTCCGCCCACAGGCCCGCCGCGACCACCGGCGCGATCCACAGGACGTACTGGGGCGACCCGACCTTGTTGAAGACGATCAGGGTGATCGTCAGCGTCAGCGCCCCCAGCAGGACGAGACGGGGCTCGTGCCCGGTGACGGCAGGGGCGTCGCTGCCGACCCGACCCGCACGGCCGGCCTGCGCCCGCCTGGCCTGCGCCCGCCCGGCCCGTGCCCGCCCGGCCGCCGCGACCGCCAGCAGCCCGACGAGCGCGAGCATCACGACGCCCATGGCCTGCGTGCTGCCGTGCACCGCCCAGGTGTCGCCCGGCCCCATCACCTCGCGGGTCGCGAGCCCGACGTTCTCGTACACGGAGGCGCCGGGGACCCCCAGCATCGCCATCCACAGCCACGGGGTGGCGAGCGGCGCCTCGAGCTGCAGCGCCCGGTCCGACTGCATCGTGACGAAGCCGTCCACCGACGACAGGCCCCCGCCGACGGCGACCACCGCGACGACGACGAGCGTCACCCACAGGCACGCCCGCACGACCGTCGCGCGTCCTCGGCTCGCGACCACGACGGCCGCGACGACGGCCGCGGGCCAGACCTTGACCCAGGTGGCCGCGGCGAGCAGCGCGCCCGCCACGCGGGGCCGGGTGCCGAGCAGGAGGAGGGCCGCGACCACGGCGGGCGCGCTGAACGCCTCGAGGCGGAGGAACGCGACCGGGCTCAGGAGGAACAAGACCAGCAGCCACCACCACGCCGCCGGGGCGTCGACCGTGCGGCGCCCGCGGTCGGTGAGCAGCCAGAGCGACGCCGCGTTCGCAGCCGTCACGAGCACGAGCCAGACGAGCTGGTAGAGCGACTCGCCCAGCAGGTTCGGCAGCACGACGGGCAGCAGCGCGCCGGCCGGGTAGACCCAGGCGAAGTCCATGACGGGCCAGCGGCCCTCGCTCAGGGCGCCGGTGGCCCAGGTGCGGTACAGGGGCAGGTCGCCCTCCGCGCCTCCTCGGAGCATCAGCGGCGTCAGGGCGACGAAGACGGCGGCGTGCAGGGCCGCGAAGGTCCACCAGATCGCGCGGGGCTGCTGGCGGAACACGCCCCAGACCCGGCGCAGGTGCCCGACACGGGCACGCAGTGACGAGGAGGCGGCGGTCGAGGGCGTGCGCGAGCTCACCCTGCGGACGCTAGGGCGTGCACCTTTCGACGAGGTGAACACGGGGCGTACGATGCCGCGCATGGACCGATGGAGCTCCGACGACGACCCGCGCACGGCTGCGCCAGGGCCAGAGGACGACCAGGCGACGCGCGGCGACGAGAGCGACGACGACAGGCCGGTCGGCTGGTGGCTGACCCGGGTCGAGCGGCTGCTCGACCAGCGGTTCGCCGAGGCCCTCGACGAGCACGGCGTCACGCGCCGCCAGTGGCAGGTGCTGGAGGCCCTCGAGCGGGGCGTCCAGCCCGGCGCCGACGAGTCCCTCGCGGCGGCGACCGGCTCGACCGCGTCCGCGGACGGGCCGGCCGACGACGACCAGTCGCTGGTCGACGACCTCGGCGAGCTCGTCGAGAGCGGCTGGGTCGCGGTCGAGACCGACGGCCTCGGCGCGAGCCGGCACTCGCTCACCGAGCGGGGCGCGGTGGCGCACGCGAAGCTGCGCGACGTGGTGCTCGGCATCGGCGCGGACGCCTTCGCGGGCGTCAGCCCTGACGACCGCGAGACGGCGCTGCGCGTGCTGCGGAGGGCCGTCGGCAACCTGGGCGGCTGACCCGGCGGTCGCAGCTACCCCAGCGCCACCCACCCGATGAGCAGCATCGTCGTGACGAAGCCCGAGACGAAGTTGAGCCAGAGGAACCTCTTCCAGCCCTTGTTCGCGCCCTCGGCCTCGGCGTCGGTGATGTTCCACCACGGGGCGCAGTTCAGGGCGTAGGCGACCGGGATGATCGCCGCGAACGGCCCTGGTGCGTCGGTGAACGTGAGCAGGATGCCCGCGAGCAGGTAGGCGACGACGGCGAGCCGGACGGTGGTGCGGGCGCCGATCACGGTCGCGATCGAGGCGATGCCGCCCTCCCGGTCGGCGATGACGTCCTGCACGGCGCCGAAGGCGTGGCTCGCCGCTCCCCAGAGGAAGAACGCCCCCAGCAGCGCCCAGAGAGCCGGCGTGAAGGTGGCCCCCGCGAGCACGAGGCCGTAGACGGCGGGGCTGACGAAGTGCGTGCTCGACGTGACGGAGTCGACGAACGGGCGCTCCTTGAAGCGCAGGCCCTTGGCCGAGTAGGCGACGACCGCGAACAGGCTGACGGCGAGCACCAGCCAGCTGAGCGGGCTGCCCACCGCGACCAGGAACAGCACGAACGGCACGCACGTGAGCACCGCTGCCCAGAGCGTCGTGCGGTGCATGCTCCGGTCGAGCAGCGCGCCCTCGACGCCGCCCTTGCGCGGGTTCCGCAGGTCGCTCTCGTAGTCGAAGACGTCGTTGATGCCGTACATCGCGAGGTTGTACGGCACGAGGAAGAACAGGATGCCGACGACCGCGACGAGCCAGTTCACCTGGGCGAAGTCGAAGGCGGGCGTCGGCCCGGAGAAGACGACCACCGCGGCCGAGCCGTCGGCCACGGCATCGGCGACCGACTGGGAGACGTACGCGCCGCCGGCGTCGGGTCGCGGCGCGCTGGCCGCGGTGAGGATGTACGCCGCCGCGAACGGGAACGCCGTGTTGATCCAGCTGAGGGGCCTGGACGACCAGAACAGGGCCCTCAGGGTCGCGGTCACCGCGCCTCCTCGGCGCGACGGGACGCCCTCGCGGCCTTCACGGCCTCCGTCTCGCGGCGCGACCCGAGCAGGGTCCAGACGCTCGGCAGCAGCACGAGCGCCGCGACCGCGTAGGCGAAGTCCTCGAGCGGGGCGATGCCGACGAAGGCTCCGCTGATGCGCGACTCGTCGTAGCCGACGAGACCGACGCCGATCATGACGTTGTCGAAGACGGCGGTCATGACCAGCAGCACCGCGGTCGAGAGACCGGCCGCTCGCACGACGGGCGCGAGCGAGCCGCGGGTCGAGGAGGCGCGGGCCGAGGAGGCGCGGGTCGACCGGGTGCGCGTCCAGCGCAGCAGCAGGGCGGCCCCCGCCGTCACGGCCACGAGCGCGAGGAACACCGCGTTGATCGCCCAGTAGGTCACGCGCGGCCGCCGTCCGTCGGGCCGCCGGTCGAGATGCCGGCGGAGGCGGCTCGGCGCTCGACGCGGGCGTCGAGCGCGAGGCGCGAGCCGGCGAGCAGGTTCATCGTGAGCCAGCAGAACAGCACGAGGAAGAAGACCTCCTCGAGGGGCAGCTCGGGCGCCAGCTGGACGCCCGTCATGAACGAGGTCTCACCACGGAAGAAGACGCCCGCGTCGATGCCGACGATGTCCCAGATGAGGAAGAACACGACGCCGACGAGCAGCGTGACGAACGCGCGCCAGCCGTCGCGCCAGAAGAACAGGCCGAAGCGCCGGTCGAGCATCGCCATGCCGAAGATCGAGATCAGCAGGGCGACGAGGTACGCGAAGCCCATCAGGCGTCGCCGCTCGCGCCGGGCACGGCCCCGGATCCCGAGCCCGCGCCGACGGCCGGCTCGGCCACCGGCCCCGTGCTCGTGTCGCCGCGCATGTTCTTGAGCAGGATCTCGGCGCTGATCAGGCACATCGGCAGGCCGATGCCCGGGCGCACCGAGCCGCCGGCGTAGAACAGGCCCTGCACGTGCTCGGAGGTGTTGCCGGCGCGGAACATCGCGCTCTGCGAGAGCGTGTGGGCCGGGCCGAGCATGCTGCCGCTCCACGCGTTGACGTCGTCGACGAAGTCGCGGGGCCCGCGGGTGCGGCGCAGCACGACGCGCGACGCGAGGTCGGGGATCTCGGCCCAGTCGGCGATCTGCTCGATGACCTGGTCGGCCAGCCGCTCGATCAGCGGGTCGCCGTCGCCGCCGACGTCGCCGCGGCCGAGGGCCGGGTCGGCGGGCAGCGGCACGAGCACGAAGAGGTTCGTGTGCCCGGCGGGGGCCGTCGACGGGTCGACCGTGCTCGGCTTGCAGACGTAGAGCGAGGGCGGGTCGGGGATGCGCTTGTCGTCGCCGAAGATCCGGTCGAAGTTCTCGTGCCAGTCGCGGGCGAAGAACAGCGTGTGGTGCTCGAGCTCGGGCACCTCGCCCTCGACGCCCAGGTAGAGCAGGAGGGCGCTCGGCCCCGGGTCGCGGGTGGCCCAGTAGTCGGAGTCGTAGGTGCGCAGCCCCTCGGGCAGCAGCTGCGTCTCGAGGTGCTCGAGGTCGGCGGCGCCGACGACCACGTCGGCCTCGAGCACGTGATGCCCGCCGTCTGCGTCGCCGTGCTCGACGCCGCGCACGACGGCGGACCGCGCGGGCCCCGGCGACGTGAGGACGCGCGTGACGGGCGCCTCGGTGACGATCCGCACGCCCGCCTCCTCGGCCACCGCCGCGATCCGCCGGATCACCGTCGTCAGGCCGCCCTGCGGGTAGAGCACGCCGTCGTCCAGGTCGAGCGTGCTCATCAGGTGGTACATGCTCGGCGTCGCGAACGGCGACGAGCCGAGGAAGACGGCCGGGTAGCCGAGGATCTGGCGCAGGCGCGGCTCCTTGACGGCCCGCGACGCGAAAGCGTCCAGGTCCTGCAGCAGCAAGCGGCCGAGCTTCGGCAGCCGCACGACGACGTCGCCGCGCAGCAACGGGCCGACGGTCTCGAAGCTCGTGTAGAGGAACCGCTGCTTGGCGAGCTCGTAGGTGTCGCGCGCCGACCGCAGGTAGCCGCGCATGCGGTCGCCGCTGCCGGGCTCGATGCCGTCGAACAGCGCGATGTTCTCCTCGAGGCCGCGCGGCACGACGATCGGCTCCTCGCGGGTGCCGTCGGCGCCGGGCTCGAACAGCACGCGGTAGCCGGGGTCGAGCGGCACGAGGTCGAGCTGCTCGTCGGCGGACGTGCCCATCAGCCTGAAGAAGTGGTCGAACACCTCGGGCATCAGGTACCAGCTCGGGCCGAGGTCGAAGCGGAAGCCGTCCTGCTCCCAGCTGCCGGCGCGACCGCCGACCTGGTCGTTCTTCTCCAGCACGGTGACGTCGTGGCCCTCGCGGGCGAGCAGCGCCGCGCTGGCGAGCCCGGAGATGCCGCCGCCGATCACGACGACCCGGCGGCCGTGCCGCTCGACGCTCGTGTCGCCGACGGCGCGCTTCAGCCAGGGGGTCGTCACAGGGAGGCTCCAGGAGGTGGGGGTCGGTGGTCGGGGACGGAGGCGACGCGGCCGGCCGTGGCCTGCAGCGCGATCCGCACCTTGACGGGGTCGGGCACGCGGACGCGCGCCCTGATGAGCGAGGAGGCGGGGGTCGCCTCGAGACGCCGGTTCAGCTCGGCGAACAGGCCGTGGGCGAGCGCCACCGCGCGGCGCGACGAGGCGGGCAGCACGGGGATCACCTCGCCCGAGACGCGCAGGTCGTCGTCGATGTCGGCGACGAGGCGCAGCTTCGTGGCCTCGTCGAAGGTCGTCACGTCGACCCCGGGGAAGTAGCTGCGGCCGAGGTGCTCGAAGTCGGCCGCGAGGTCGCGGAGGAAGTTCACCTTCTGGAAGGCCGCCCCGAGCCGCGTGGCGCCCTCGTCGAGCAGCGCCCGCGTCGACTCCGGGTAGCTGTGGCCGGTGAGGAAGGCACGCAGGCACATCAGCCCGACGACCTCGGCCGACCCGTGCACGTAGCGGTCGAACGACTCCTGGTCGTGCTCGCTCGCGCTGAGGTCGGCACGCATCGACTCGAAGAACGGCCGGGTCAGCTCGGGGCCGAAGCCGGTGGCGCGGGCCGTCCGGGCGAAGGCGTGCACGACGAGGTTGGCGCTGAAGCCCTGCGCCATCGCGCGCTCGGTCTCGGCCTCGAGCTCGTCGAGGCAGCGACGCGACTCGTCGGCCGTCAGGCCCGCCTCCGTGGCCGGCCCGTCGACGACCTCGTCGGCGACCCGCACGAGCGCGTAGACGTTCTCGACGTGCTGGCGCACGGCCGGGCCGAGCAGCCGCGAGGCGAGCCCGAACGAGGTCGAGTACCGGCGGATGACGCCGGACGCGGTGCCGTCGGCGGTCGCGTCGTAGAGCGAGAGGCCGGTCACCGCACGCGCTCCAGCACGACCTGCACCAGCGGCGCCAGGGCGTCGCGCAGGGCCTCGCCGACGTCGGGGCCGTCGAGCACGGCGAGCGCTCGACGCGCGTGGTCCTCGACGAGCTGCTCGGCGAAGCGCCGCGCGCCGCAGGCCTCGAGGCGGCCGCGGACGACCTCGGCCTCGGCCTCGGACAGGTCGGCCTTGCCGATGAAGGGCCGGATGCCGAACCAGTCGTCGGTCGTGGCCGCGTGCGCCACGAGCACGGTGCGCTTGCCCTCGCGGAGGTCGCCGAGCACGGTCTTGCCGGTGTCGGACTGCGTGCCGAAGACGCCGAGCAGGTCGTCGACGACCTGGTACGCGACCCCGACCTCACGGCCGAACTCGCCCAGGGCCCTGACCACCACCTCCGGAGCCTCGGCCAGCACGGCGCCGGCCTGCAGCGGCGCCTCGAACGAGTACACCGCGGTCTTCGCGCGCTCCATGTCGAGGATCTCGTCGACGGTCGGCAGGTCGTCCGAGAGCGAGAGCTCGACGTCGATCATCTCGCCGCCGGCGCTGACGAACACGGCCTCGTCGAGCAGGTCGAGGAGGCGCGCCTGGACCGGCCCGTCGCAGGGCACCTGCAGCAGGAGGCGGCTCGCACCCGTCAGCGCGAGGTCGCCGGCGATGACCGCGGCCGACATGCCGCGGTGCTCGGCCGTGGGCGTGGGGATGCCCGCCGTGGTCGCCTCGTCGCGGTAGCTGCCGGAGACGTTGGGGATGCCGCGGCGCGAGAAGTCGCGGTCGATCACGTCGTCGTGGACGATCAACGCGGTGTGCAGCAGCTCGAAGGCGGCGCCGACGCGGGCCGCTGCCTCGTCGTCGCGGCCGCCGAGGGCCGTGTACGTCGTGAAGACCATGCGAGGGCGGAACCTCTTGCCGCCGCTGGTGTTGCGCTCGAGGACCTTCCAGAGGTCGACGTAGCGGTAGCCGACCGACTCGGCCCGGCGCTTGGCCAGCCGGAAGAAGTCGTCGAGGACGGCGTCGACCCGGGACTGGTCCCGCGCCTCACGATCGACGAGGTCGCCGTCGACGCGGCCCTGCCGGTCGTGCGTCCCCGCACGCTGGTGTTCACCGCTCACCAGGGCAGACTACCTCTCATGACACCCGAGACCTCCGTGCATCCCCAGGCGCTCCGCAGCCCCGTCGCGAGCGGCGGCGACGAGCTCGTGGTACTGCTCGACGAGGCGGGCGAGCCCTGCGGCACGCACCTGAAGGCCACGGTGCACACGGCGACGACGCCGCTGCACCTCGCCTTCAGCTGCCACGTGCTCGACGACCGCGGCCGTGTGCTCGTCACCCGTCGCGCCCTGTCGAAGAAGACCTGGCCCGGCGTCTGGACGAACTCCTTCTGCGGACACCCCGCGCCGGGCGAGACCCCCGAGGAGGCGGTGGCCAGGCGCGCCTCGCAGGAGCTCGGCATCGAGGTCACGGACGTGACCAGCGTGCTGCCGGACTTCCGGTACCTGGCGACCGACGCCTCCGGCGTGGTCGAGAACGAGATCTGCCCGGTCTTCACCGCCCGCGCGGTCGGCGTGCCCGACCCGTCGCCCGACGAGGTGGCCGAGTGGGCCTGGACCGACCCGGCGGCGCTGCGCGACGCGGTCGCGGCGACGCCGTTCGCCTTCAGCCCGTGGCTCGGCTGGCAGCTCGAGGCCTGGCCGACACCGCAGGGCTGACCGCCGAGCCGGACAGCACGACGGCGCCTGCCCCCGAGGGGACAGGCGCCGTCGTGCTCAGGACCTGACGCTGGTCAGCGGGGGCGGAGCTGCGCCGCTGCCGGGCAGTCGAAGGGGTCGCCGCCCGCGGCGAGGCCGACGCGGTTCAGGTAGCGGATGACGATGCCGTACGACTTGACGGCCGTCGTCTCCTGGTAGGGGATCTCGTGCGCGGCGCAGTGCGCCTTGACGAGCGCGGACGCGGCACGCAGGTGCGGCCTCGCCATGCTCGGGAAGAGGTGGTGCTCGATCTGGTAGTTCAGGCCGCCCATGAACGCGGTCGAGAAGCGACCCGTGATGTTGCGCGAGGTGAGCACCTGCTTGCTGAGGAAGTCGACCTTGGCGCCCTCGGGGATGATCGGCATGCCCTTGTGGTTCGGCGCGAACGACGAGCCCATGTAGAGGCCGAAGACGGCCATCTGCACGCCGATGAAGGCGAAGGCCATCCCGACGGGCAGGAAGAAGAACACGACTCCGAAGTAGAGCACCATGCGCGTCGCGATCAGCGAGATCTCGAGCGCCCGGCCCTCGATCTTCTCCTTGGTGAGCAGCACCTTGAACGAGTGCACGTGGAGGTTGACGCCCTCGCCGAGCAGCAGCGGGAAGAAGAAGTACCCCTGACGACGCGTCAGGTGCTTCATGAGGCCGGTCTGCTTCGCCGCGTCCTCCTCGAGGAACGACACCGTGTCGAACGCGATGTCAGGGTCCTTGCCCTTGGTGTTCGGGTTGGCGTGGTGCCGGGTGTGCTTGGACATCCACCACGCGTAGCTCATGCCGACGACGCCGGCGGCGAGGACGCGGCCGACCTTGTCGTTGCGCGTGCCGGAGTCGAACACCTGTCGGTGCGCGGCCTCGTGGGTGAGGAACGCGAACTGCGTGAGGATGACGCCGAGGGCTGCGGCGATGAGCAGCTGGAACCAGCTGGAGCCGAGCAGGACGAAGCCGGTCGCGGCGCCGCCGAGGCAGGCCACGAGGATCACGAAGACCGTGACGTAGAAGCCCGTGCGGCGACGGAGCAGGCCTGCCTCGCGCACGCTGGCGAGCAGGGCCGAGTAGGTGCTGGTCGGCTTGCTGGCGCGACCGGCGACGGTCGGCCGGAAGCCGGACGAGATCGGGCCTGAGGCGCCGACGGGGGGTGCGATGACGGACATGGAGCTCCCGCGGGTGTGTCGACTTCCCAGCCGTGGAGGTGAGCGGTGCGCCCCAGATGCTCTGACGCTACGGGCACGCGCGGGGGCAGCGCCAGCGCAGTCGGCGATGCACAGCGATGCCGGGCGGATGCACAGGTGGACCGGGCGGATGGACAGGTGGACCGGGCGGATGCACAGGTGGACCGGGCGGTCGCTCCGTCGCGCTCTCCCTCGACGGCGAGCGACCCTCGAGGTCCCGAGCGGGAGCTGCCAGGAGGGGGCGGTAAACTCCCCGGGTCCGCCTCGCCCAGGAAGAAGTACCGTGCCGTCTGCCTCCGTGCCCCCCGCGCCGTCCGGCGGCGACACGGCCGACCGGGGCCGCACCTCCTCGGCTTCCCCCTCGACGGGGTCCTCCTCGTACTGGCCCGTGCCCCTGGTGCGCGCCGTGCCGCTCCTCGTGACGGCCGCCGTCGTGACCTTCTCGCGTGACCACTCGCCATTCGTCGGCCTCGTCTCGTTCGGCGTCGCCGCCGTCGTCGGCGGGCTCCTGCTCACCGTCGGCGTGCTGCTGCGCCTCGACGACCGCAGCAGCCGGACCCTGCAGGTGGTCCAGGGCGTGACGACCGTCGTGGCCGGCGTGGTCGCCCTCGCCGCTTCCTCGGCCGGGCTCGCGTTCTTCGTCGCCCTCGTGTCGGGCTGGGCGCTCGTCGCCGGGGCCCTCGAGCTCGTCGCCGGCCTGCGTCGCCGCGGCCGCTCGCCGCTCGCCCGCGACTGGATCAGCGTGGCGGTGCTCACGCTCGCGCTGGCCGCGGTGTTCCTCGTGGTGCCGCTCGACTACGCGCAGCCGCTCGGCGGGGTCGAGCAGATCGAGGGCGAGCTCACCTCGTCCACCGTGCTCGTGGGCGTGCTCGGGGCGTGGGCGGCGGTCGTCGGGGTGTTCCTGGTGATCGCCGGGCTGTCGCTGCGGTGGCAGACGGACACGGGCCGCGCTGAAGGGCCCTCCAGGAGCAGCAGCACCAGCAGCAGCAGCACCAGCACCGAACCGACTTCCGACGAGGGACAGCACGCATGACCACACCCAGCTGGCGCGAGCGCGTCCGTCCTGCCGAGTTCCTGGGCCTCAGCGCCGTGTTCGCCGTGTTCGTCGGCGTCGTCGTGCTGATGACCACCCGCGAGCTCGAGCTCGCGCTGATCTTCCTCTGCATCGCCTTCATCGTCGCGCTCGTCGTCATCGCGATGCTGGCCCTCGCCGCGAAGCCCAACGAGGACGAGCGCCACGAGATCGACGAGTCGGACCGCCCCAAGGGCCACTGACCCGCGCTTCTGCCCCGCCGGGTGGCCCGCCCGCCGCCGCGGACTAGCTCAGGCGGGCGACGAGGTCCGAGGCGAGGCCCGTGTAGGTCGCGGGCGTGAGCGCGACGAGGCGGGCCTTCGCGTCGGCGCCGATGTCGAGCCCCTCGACGAAGGCGACGAGGTCGGCCTGCGAGACGCGCTTGCCCCGGGTGAGCTCCTTGAGCATCGCGTAGGGGTCGGCGATCGACGAGCGACCGGCGACCACCTCGGCGCGGATCACCGTCTGGATCGCCTCGCCGAGCACCTCCCAGTTGCCGTCGAGGTCGGCCTCGAGGGCAGCGGTGCCGACGGCGATCTCGCCGAGCCCGCGACGCAGGTTGTCGAGCGCCAGCACCGAGTGGCCGAGGGCGACGCCGATGTTGCGCTGGGCCGACGAGTCGGTGAGGTCGCGCTGCTGACGCGAGGTGACGAGGGTCGCCGCGAGCGAGTCGAGCAGGGCGCACGACAGTTCGAGGTTGGCCTCGGCGTTCTCGAACTTGATGGGGTTGATCTTGTGCGGCATCGTCGACGAGCCGGTGGCGCCCGCCTGGGGGATCTGCGTGAAGTAGCCCATCGAGATGTACGACCAGATGTCGGTCGCGAGGTTGTGCAGCACGCGGTTGACGTGGGCGATGCGCGAGTAGAGCTCGGCCTGCCAGTCGTGCGACTCGATCTGCGTCGTGAGGGGGTTCCAACTGAGACCGAGCGCGTCCTCGACGAAGGCACGCGAGATCTCGGGCCAGTCGGCCGCCGGGTCGGCGACGACGTGAGCCGAGAAGGTGCCGGTGGCGCCGCTGAACTTGCCGAGGTACTCGGTGCCGGCCACCTGGGCCCGGAGGCGCTGGAGGCGGTGCACGAAGACCGCGAACTCCTTGCCGACGGTCGTGGGGGTCGCAGGCTGGCCGTGCGTGTGCGCGAGCATCGGCACGTCGCGGGCGTCCGTCGCCCAGGTCGACAGGGCGTCGAGGACGGCGTCGAGCGCCGGCAGCCAGACCTCGGCGACGGCGGCCTTGACGGTCACCGCGTACGAGAGGTTGTTGATGTCCTCGCTCGTGCAGGCGAAGTGCGTGAGCTCGGCGATCGGGTCGAGGCCCAGCTCGGACAGACGGGCGCGCACGTAGTACTCGACCGCCTTGACGTCGTGACGGGTCGTGGCCTCGAGCCCGGCGAGCTCGTCGATCGCGGGCTGCCCGAAGTCGGTGACGACCGCTCGCAGCGCCTCCTTCTGGTCGGCGGCGAGCGCCTGCGAGCCGAACGCCCCGCGGTCGGTCTGCGCGATCAGCCACTCGACCTCGACGTGCACGCGGGCCCGGTTGAGGCCCGCCTCGCTGAGGTGGTCGCCGAGCTGCCCCACGGAGGCGCGGTAGCGGCCGTCGAGCGGGCTGAGGGGCTGAGGGGGCAACGTCATGAGGGTCCCTTGCGGAGTGCGGGTTCGATCTGGCGGAAGAGGGCGGTGCAGGCTCGCTCGACCATGGCGAGCACGTCGTCGAACATGGCCGGGTCCGAGTAGTAGGGGTCGGGCACGTCGGAGCCGCCCTGCGCCGCGCCCTGCGGGTCGAACGACATGAGCAGCTGCACCTTCGAGCGGTCCGACTCGTTCTCGGCCCACGACCGGAGCACCCGTTCGTGGCCCCGGTCGAGCGCGACCACGAGGTCGTGTCGAGCGAAGTCGGCGGTCGAGAACTGGGAGGCGCGGTGCCGGGAGCCATCGTAGCCGCGGGCCCGCAGGGCCTCGACGGTGCGCGGGTCGGCGCCCTCGCCGACGTGCCAGTCGCCCGTGCCCGACGACGAGACGTCGAGCGAGTCGGCGTGGCCGGCCCGACGGGCGACCTCGCGCAGGACCACCTCGGCCATCGGCGACCGGCAGATGTTGCCGGTGCAGACGAAGACGACGCTGAGGCGGCTCACCGCCGGCGGTCGCCGGACTCGACGATCGGACGGACGACGATGCCGATCAGCCAGGCGACGATCGCGAGGACGAGCGCGCCGACCACGCCCCACCAGAACCCGTCGACGACGAGGCCGAAGCCGATCTGCCCCGAGATCCAGGCCACGATGCCGAGGAGCAGCCCGTTCACGATCAGCGCGAGCAGCCCGAGGGTCAGCACGTAGAGGGGGAACGCGACGACCCGGATCACCGTGCCGACGATCCCGTTGACGATGCCGAAGATGAGGGCGACGAGCAGGTAGGTGAGCACCGTCTCGGTGGTGCCGCCGTCGCCGTACGCGTCGACCCGCACTCCCCCGACGACGAACGTGGTCGCCCAGAGGGCGAGGGCGTTGATCAGCAGCCGCACGAGGAATCGCATGGGTCCATCATGCCGTCCTAAGGTGGCCGGGTGAACGCTCCCGTCAGGCTCCGTCCCGAGATCGCCGCCCTGCCCGCCTACCGCCAGGGGAAGCAGGCCGCGCCCGACGCGTTCAAGCTGTCGTCGAACGAGAACCCGTTCGAGCCGCTGCCCGCCGTCGTCGACGCGCTCCGCGACGCCGTCGCCGTCAACCGCTACCCCGACGCGACGGGCGCGGGCCTGCGCGCCGCCCTCGCCGACAAGTTCGGCGTCACCACCGACGAGGTGCACGTGGGCGCCGGCAGCGTCTCGCTGCTGCAGCAGCTCGTGCTCGCCGCCGCGGCCCCGGGCGACGAGGTCGTCTACGCCTGGCGCTCGTTCGAGGCCTACCCCGGGCTGGTCACCGTCAGCGGCGCGACCAGCGTGCAGGTGCCGCTCCGCGAGGACGGCAGCCACGACCTCGTCGCGATGGCCGCGGCCGTCGGCGAGCGCACCCGCCTGGTGATCGTCTGCTCGCCCAACAACCCCACGGGCACGGTCGTCACCACGACCGAGTTCGAGACGTTCATGAGCACCGTGCCCGACGACCTGCTCGTCGTGCTGGACGAGGCGTACGCCGAGTTCGTCACCGACGAGAACGCCGTCGACGGGCCGTCGCTCACCGAGCGGCACCCGAACCTCGTCGTGCTGCGCACCTTCTCGAAGGCGCACGGCCTGGCGGCGCTCCGCGTCGGGTACGCGATCGGCGCCTCCTCGGTGCTCGACGCCGCGCGCTCGACGGCGATCCCGCTGGCCGTGACCGCACAGGGCCAGGCCGCCGCCCTGGCGTCGCTGGCACACGAGGAGGAGCTGCTCGCGCGGGTGGACCGGATCGCGGTGCTGCGCGACCAGGTCTGGCGCGCCCTCGTCGACCAGGGCTGGGAGCCGCCGCTCGCGCAGGGCAACTTCGTCTGGCTGCCCACCGGCGAGCACACGGCGCACGCGGCCGAGGTGTTCGAGACCCACGGGCTGGTCGTCCGGGCGTTCGCGCCCGAGGGCCTCCGCATCACGATCGGCGAGCCGGAGTCGGTCGAGCGGGTGCTGCGGGCAGCGCAGGAAGTGCTGGGCAACACATCCGCGTGAGGGCATGCGTGCCCTAGTAGGTTTGTGCGCATGTCCCCGAGCGAAACGAGCCGGCGCCCCGGCACGGTCCAGCTGCTGACGCCCGCGGGCGAGCTGGTCCGCACCGACGACACGGCCGAGTTCCTGCCCTGGGTCGACGCGCTGAGCGACGACCAGCTGCGCGCGATGCACCGCGACATGGTGCTGACACGGCGCTTCGACCGCGAGGCCGCCGCGCTCGCCCGCCAGGGCCAGCTGGCCCTGTGGGTGCCGAGCCACGGCCAGGAGGGCGCCCAGGTCGGCCTGGCGCACGCCACCCGTCCGCAGGACCACCTGTTCCCGTCGTACCGCGAGCACGCCGTCGCCCTCGCGCGCGGTGTCGACCCGGTCGACATCCTCCGCCTGCTGCGCGGCCACACCCACGGCGGCTGGGTCCCCGCCGAGCACCAGAACTTCCACGTCTACACGCTGGTGATCGGCTCGCAGACGCTGCACGCCACCGGCTACGCGATGGGCCTCGGCCTCGACGGCAAGAGCGGCACCGGCGACCCCGAGGTCGACCAGGCCGTCGTCACGTTCTTCGGCGACGGCGCGACCAGCCAGGGCGACGTCAACGAGGCGATGATCTTCGCGACGAGCTTCCAGACGCCCGAGCTGTTCTTCCTGCAGAACAACCAGTGGGCGATCAGCGTGCCCGTGTCGCGCCAGTCGCGCACCCCGCTCGTCGACCGCGCGGCCGGGTTCGGCCTGCCCGCCACCCAGATCGACGGCAACGACGTGCTCGCGAGCTACGCCGTCAGCCGCCGCGACCTCGACGCGGCACGCTCTGGCTCCGGCCCCCGGTTCATCGAGGCGATGACCTACCGCATCGGTGCTCACACCTCGTCCGACGACCCGACGAAGTACCGCACCGACGACGAGCTGCAGGGCTGGATCGCCCGCGACCCGATCGACCGCTTCGAGGCGTTCCTCCGCTCGCGCGGCGAGGGCGACGAGTTCTTCGCCCAGCTCGAGGCCGAGGGCGACGACCTCGGCCACGACGTCCGCACCCGCACGACGTCGCTGCCCGCCCCCGACCCGTCGCTGATGTTCGAGCACGTCTACAGCGAGCCGCACCCCGTCGTGCGCGAGCAGCACGAGTGGCTGACCCACTACGAACAGGGCCTCGGCGGCAGCGACGTCGCCTCGGGCTCCGACCCAGCAGGAGGACGCGCATGAGCGACGTGACGACGACCGACGCGACGACCACCGACGCGACCGCCGCCGGTGCGGGCGAGCCGACCCGCGCCTCCCTCGAGACCATGCCGCTCGGCAAGGCGATCAACGCCGGCCTCCGCCGCGCGATGGCCGACGACCCGCGCGTGCTGCTGATGGGCGAGGACATCGGCACGCTCGGCGGCGTGTTCCGCGTCACCGAGGGGCTGCAGGCCGAGTTCGGCGAGAACCGCGTCATCGACACGCCGCTGGCCGAGTCGGGCATCATCGGCACCGCGATCGGCCTCGCGATGGGCGGCTTCCGCCCTGTGGTCGAGATCCAGTTCGACGGCTTCATCTACCCCGGCTTCGACCAGATCGTGTCCCAGCTCGCCAAGATGACCAACCGCCACGAGGGCTCGGTCACGATGCCCGTCGTCATCCGGGTGCCCTACGGCGGGCACATCGGCGCCGTCGAGCACCACCAGGAGAGCCCCGAGGCGTACTTCGCGCACACCGCCGGCCTGCGGGTCGTCAGCCCGAGCACGCCGCACGACGCCTACTGGATGATCCAGGAGGCGATCGCGTCGAACGACCCGGTCATGTTCTTCGAGCCCAAGAGCCGCTACTGGCCCAAGGGCGAGGTCGACCTCGCCGAGCCGCACGCGCCGCTGCACGCCAGCCGCGTCGTCCGCACCGGCACCGAGGTCACCCTGCTCGGCCACGGCGCCATGGTCAGCGTGCTGCTGCAGGCCGCCGAGATCGCCGCCGCCGAGGGCATCTCGGCCGAGGTCGTCGACCTGCGGTCCCTGTCGCCGATCGACTACGCGCCGATCCTCGAGTCGGTCCGCAAGACCGGCCGCCTCGTCGTCGCTCAGGAGGCGCCCGGCTTCGTCAGCGTCGGCTCCGAGATCGCCGCGACCGTCGCCGAGAAGGCGTTCTACTCGCTCGAGGCGCCGGTGCTGCGCGTGAGCGGCTTCGACACGCCGTTCCCGCCCGCCAAGCTCGAGACCCTCTACCTGCCCGACGCGGACCGCGTGCTCGAGGCCGTCGACCGCGCTCTCGCGTACTGAGAGGAACACCTCCGTGACCAACGAGTTCTCCCTGCCCGACGTCGGCGAGGGCCTGACCGAGGCCGAGATCGTCGAGTGGAAGGTCGCCCCCGGCGACACCGTCCAGATCAACCAGGTGCTGGTCGAGATCGAGACCGCCAAGTCGCTCGTCGAGCTGCCCTCGCCCTACGCGGGCGTCGTCGAGAGCGTGCTCGTCGCCAGCGGCGAGACCGTCGACGTCGGCACGCCGATCATCACCATCGCCGACGGCACCGGGCCGGCCACGCCGTCCGACCGGGCCGCCGAGGCCGCGTCCGGCGAGTCGGGCGCGCTGGCCCGCACCGCCCAGATCATCGCGCAGGAGGAGGCGGCGCTCTCCGAGCAGCGCGCTCGCCAGTCCGCGCCCGCCCCTGCTGCCCCGCCCGCGCCTCCTGCGCCCTCGGCCGACGAGGTGGCCGCGTCCGGCAGCACGGGCACCGTGCCGTCGGCTGCGGCGTCGAGCCCATCCGCTGCGGCGTCGGCCCCGTCCGCGGACGCCGACTCCGGCTCGGGGGCCGTGCTCGTGGGCTACGGCGCTGCAGGCGGCCACGGGCAGACCCGTCGCCGCAAGCCGTCGCAGGGCGAGGTCGACGCGCGCCAGCTGCGCGTGGCCGAGCAGGCCCGCCGCCGGCCGACGACCTCGGTGCCCGCCGCGCTCGCGCTGCCGATCATCGCCAAGCCCCCGATCCGCAAGCTCGCGAAGGACCTGGAGGTCGACCTCGCGACCGTGCAGCCGACCGGCCTCGCCGGCGAGGTCACGCGGGACGACGTCATCCGCCACGCGCAGCAGGCGAGCGTGTTCCGCAACATCGAGACCCCCGAGTGGAGCGAGGAGCGCGTCGAGCGCATCCCCGTCAAGGGCGTCCGCAAGGCCATCGCCGCCGCGATGACCTCGTCGGCGTTCACCGCGCCGCACGTCAGCCTCTTCGTCGACGTCGACGCGACACGCACGATGGAGTTCGTCAAGCGCCTCAAGGCCTCTCCGCAGTTCGCCGGCGTCAAGGTGTCGCCCTTGCTGATCATGGCGAAGGCGATCATCTGGGCCGTGCGCCGCAACCCCATGGTGAACTCGGCCTGGACCGATCGCGAGATCCTCGTGCACCACTTCGTGAACCTCGGCATCGCCGCCGCGACGCCCCGCGGCCTCATCGTGCCGAACGTCAAGGAGGCGCAGTCGATGAGCCTGCTCGAGCTCGCCCAGTCACTCGAGCAGCTCACGCTGACGGCCCGCGACGGCAAGACGAGCCCGGCCGACATGCGCGACGGCACCATCACGATCACCAACATCGGCGTGTTCGGCATGGACACGGGCACGCCGATCCTCAACCCGGGCGAGGTCGCCATCGTCGCCCTCGGCACGATCAAGGCGAAGCCGTGGGTCGTCGACGGCGAGGTGCGGTCGCGCATGGTGACGACGATCGGTGCGAGCTTCGACCACCGCGTCGTCGACGGCGACGTGGCGAGCCGGTTCGTGGCCGACGTGGCGAGCGTGCTCGAGGAGCCGGCGCTCCTGCTCGATTGAGGGGGCGCCTCCTCGGCAGGCGTCCGGAGGTCGTCAGACGGCCCCGTGGTGATGCACCCAGATGGCCGCCTGGACGCGGTCGCGCACCCCGAGCTTCGCGAGGACGTGCGAGAGATGCGTCTTGACGGTCGACTCGGCGAGGTACAGCTCGTGGGCTATCTCGGCGTTGGAGAGTCCGTGCCCGACCCTCCGGAGGATCTCGCGCTCGCGAGTCGTGAGCGACGCCGCCGCGTCGCCCGTCGGCACCAGCTCGGCGAAGCGGTGGCGGTGCAGGGCGATCAGCGCGCTCGTGACGCGGGGCGACGTCACCGCCTCCCCGGCGGCCACCGTCCTGATCGCCGACACCAGCTCCTCCGCGGTGCAGTCCTTCGCGAGGAAGCCGCTCGCCCCGGCGTGCAGCACCCCGAAGGCGTACTCGTCGAGGTCGAAGGTGGTGAGCGCGAGCACCCGCACCTCGGGGAGGGTCTCGACGATGCGCCGCGTGGCCTCCACCCCGTCGACGTCGGGCATGCGGATGTCCATGAGCACCACGTCCGGGCGGAGGGCGGTCGCGGCCTCGACGGCCGTGCGTCCCGTGGCTGCCTCGCCCACGACGCGGAGCCCCGGAGCGCGCCCCACGACCACCGTCGTGCCCAGACGGACCATGGGCTGGTCGTCGGCGATCAGGACGGTGGTGTCGTTCACGGGAGCTCTCTCTCGGGAAGTGTCATGACCAGTCGCCAGCCGAGCCCGCCGAGGTCGGCCCGCGGCCCGGCCTCGACGCGACCGCCGACGGCGCGGGCGCCCTCGTCGAGGCCGATCAGCCCGCTGAGCGTGCCCTGGAGGGGCACGGCGGCACCGGCCCCGTCGTCCTCGACCTCGACGACGACCCGGGCGGACGAGCCCGCCGCCTGTGCCGCCGCGTCTCCCCCACGGACCCGGACGGCGACGCGGGTCGCGCCGTCCGCGTAGCGGAAGGCGTTCGTGAGGCCCTCCTGCACCGCCCGCGCGACCAGTCGTCGTGCGGCCGTCGAGCACCGGGCGATCAGGGGCTCGTCGACCTCGAGCTCGACGGGCAGGCCGGCGAGCCGTGCCCGTCGGCCCAGGGCCTCGAGCGAGTCCGACAACGTCGGCTCGAAGCCGGAGCCGTCAGGCGGCGATCCGTCCACGTGGAGGAGCCGCCTCATGTCGGCGACGGCTCCCCGTCCCGTGGCCGACACCTCGCTGAGCAGCGCGTCCCGACGCCGGTCGTCGTCGTCCTGGTCGCCGAGCACCCGAGCAGCCTCGGAGAGCCGCACCATCACGGCCACGCCGTGCGACAGGACGTCGTGCATCTCCCTCGCCACCATCTGCCGCTCGTGCGCCACCGTGAGAGCGACCGCCTGCTCGGCCGCCCTCAGGCGCAGGAGCGCCGCCTGCTCGGCCTGCGCCGCCGCGCTGCGGTGCCGCGCGGAGACGTGCCCCGTCGCTGCGCTCGCGGCGATGGTCGACAGCGCGACCACGAGGCCGTCCAGCGACCGGTCGGCGAGCGGGACCGAGGCGACGAAGACCAGCATCGCGAGGCCCACCGCGACAGGTCGGCGCGGGCCGTGTCGGTACTGCATGACGGCGAAGGCCGCGCACGCCGTCGGCAGCGGGTCGCTGGCGGCGTCCGTCCCCCGCAGGAGGAGATCGAGCACCGCACAGGCCACGACCGTCGTCCCCGGCCGGGACCGGCGGCCGACGACGACCACCCAGACGCCGAGGAGGACGAGGAGATACGTCGAGGGACGGTCGTACGGCCAGACGCGTTCACCGCTGTCGGGGTGGACGTAGGTCGTGTAGAGGGAGTTCCACAGGACGAGTCCCACCCCGAGCGCCAGGTCGCGCGCGCCGGGGCCGAGGGTGCCGTGCGGCCGCGGTCGCGGTCGCTCGGCGGCGGGCGGTGCGGCGGGCGGCTCCGCCCGGCGCACACCTGCAGGCTGTGCGCGAGAAGACATGTGGAATGTCTAGCACTACATTGCGGGTGTGCGCGTTCCGGGCTGATCCTGGCGAGCCCTCTCGATCGGCCCGCGTCACTGTTTTGACAATCATTATCAGTAGCAATAGCGTGGCGACATGACCACATCGCGTGCCCTGTCGCTCCTCGCCCTGCCCGCCGCCGCCGTGCTGGTGCTGAGCGGCTGCGCCTCGGGCGACGGGGGCGGCGGTCCCGGTGCGGCCGGGTCGTCGTCCGACGACGGAGGCGCGATCGCCGTGGTCGCGTCGACGAACGTCTACGGCGACATCGCGAAGACGGTCGGCGGCGACGCGGTCGACGTCACCAGCGTCATCAGCGATCCCTCACAGGACCCGCACTCGTTCGAGGCCGACGCCCGCACGCAGCTCGCCGTCTCGCGGGCCGACGTCGTGGTCCAGAACGGCGGCGGCTACGACGAGTTCATGCACACGCTGCTCGACGCGAGCGGGTCGGAGGCTGCCGTGATCGACGCCGTCGAGGTGAGCGGGCTCGAGGCCGACGAGGTGCACGCCGACGAGACGGGCGAGGCGCACGCCGACGAGCCGGCCGACGCCGACGAGCACGACCACGAGCACGGCGAGTTCAACGAGCACGTCTTCTACAGCCTCCCCTCGATGGCCGCGGTCGCCACCGCGATCGCCGACGAGCTCGGCTCGGTCGACCCTGACCAGGCCGACACGTTCACCGCGAACGCCGCCTCGTTCGGCGAGCAGATCGCCGACCTGGAGGCGCAGGCAGCAGAGATCGAGACCGCCCACGACGGCGAGTCGGTCGCCTACACCGAGCCCGTGCCCGGGTACCTCTTCGACGCGATGGGCCTCGTGAACGTGACCCCCGCCGACTTCTCCGAGGCGATCGAGGAAGGCGACGACGTGTCGCCTGCCGCCCTGAACGACACCCTGAAGCTGTTCTCGGACGGCAGCGTCGACCTCCTCGCCTACAACGAGCAGACCTCCAGCCCCGAGACCGAGCAGGTCGAGCAGGCGGCGACCGAGGCCGGCGTCGCGATCGTCCCGGTGACGGAGCTGCTCCCGACAGGGGATGATTACGTCTCGTGGCAGCAGAGCAACATCGACGCGATCAAGGCGGCGCTCGACAAGTGACCCCCGGCACGGCCGACGCCTCCGTCGCCGCCGCCCACCGCGCCTCCTCGGCCGGGGGCGGCGGAGACGCCGTGCTGCGCCTTCGCGGCGCGGGCGTCTCGTTCGGCGACCGCACGCTGTGGTCGGGCCTCGACCTCGACGTCGCCCCGGGCGAGTTCATCGCCGTGCTCGGGCCGAACGGCGCGGGCAAGACCACGCTGCTGCGCGCCGTGCTCGGCCAGCAGCAGCTCACCGAGGGCACCCTCGAGTTCCTCGGCCGGCCCGTGGGCCGCGGCCACCGCCGCATCGGGTACGTGCCGCAGCAACGCCTGATGGAGGCCGGGACCCCGCTCCGCACCCGCGACATGATCGCCCTCGGCGTCACCGGGCACCGGTGGGGCCTGCGTCGTGAGTCGGCCGCCGAGCGCGCGACGATCGACTCCCTCGTCGACGAGGTGGGCGCCTCCTCGTTCGCCTCCGCGCCCGTCGCGAGCCTGTCGGGCGGCGAGCAGCAGCGCGCCCGCGTCGGCCAGGCCCTCGCGGCCGAGCCGGCCCTGCTGCTGTGCGACGAGCCGCTCATCTCGCTCGACCTGCGGCACCAGCGCGGCGTCACCGAGCTGATCGACCGGCAGCGACGCGCCCGCGGAGCGGCCGTGGTGTTCGTGACCCACGACGTGAACCCGATCCTCGACGTCGTCGACCGGGTGCTCTACCTCGCCGGCGGCAGGTTCCGCATCGGCACCCCCGACGAGGTGCTGCAGGCCCCCGTGCTCAGTGAGCTCTACGGCACGCCCGTCGACGTGGTGCGCACCATGGGGCGCATCGTGATCGTCGGCGGCCAGGGCCACGACGACCACCACCCCGACGAGCACGACGACGACGAAGGACTCGTGCGGTGACCGACCTCTGGACCCAGCTGTTCTCGTTCCAGGACTTCGGCGAGCTCGTCGTGCTGGTGCGCAACTCGATCGTCGCGGGCGCCGTGCTCGGCCTCGTCGGCGGACTGATCGGGCCGTTCGTGATCACCCGCAACCTGCCGTTCGCCGTGCACGGCATCAGCGAGCTCTCGTTCGCCGGCGCCTCGGCGGCCCTGCTGATCGGCGCGAACGTCGTGGGCGGCTCGGTCGTCGGCAGCGTCGTCGCGGCGCTGCTGATCGGCCTGCTCGGATCGCGGGCGCGCGAGCGGAACTCGATCATCGCGGTGCTGATGCCGGCCGGGCTCGGCCTGGGCATCCTGTTCCTCGCGCTGTACCGCGGACGGTCGGCGAACAAGTTCGGCCTGCTCACCGGCCAGATCGTCTCGGTCGACAACCCGCAGCTGGGCTGGCTCGTCGCCATCTCGGCCGTCGTGATCGTGGTGCTGCTCGTGATCTGGCGACCGCTGACCTTCGCCAGCGTCGACCCCGACGTCGCGGCGGCGGCCGGCATCCCGGTGCGGGCGCTCGGCCTCGTCTTCATGCTCGTGCTCGGCCTCGCGGTGGCGGTCTCGGTGCAGATCGTGGGCGCCCTGCTCGTGCTCGCGCTGCTGGTCACCCCGGCGGCGGCAGCTCTGCGACTCACCGTCGACCCGCGGCTCGTGCCGGTGCTCAGCGTCGTGTTCGCGGTGGTGTCGGTGGTGGGCGGCATCCTGCTCGCACTGGGCGGCGGGCTGCCGATCAGCCCCTACGTCACCACCATCTCGTTCTTGATCTGGCTCGTCTGCCGCGTCGTCGGCGGGCGACGCGACCGCCGAGGAGGCGCCCCCAGGCGACCACAGGACGCCCCGGTACCCTCGACGACGACGAAGGAGGCCTGACGTGGCGGGACCTGCACGAGCACGAGCGATGCACGGAGGTGCGCAGTGGTAGCGAAGCGGAACACCTGGCAGCGCGAGGCCGTGCGCGAGGCGCTCGGCCGCTCGGAGGGCTTCGTCAGCGCCCAGTCGCTGCACGGCCAGCTGCGCGACACGGGCTCGCCCATCGGGCTCGCCACCGTCTACCGCGCGCTCTCGGACCTCGCCACCGACGGTGCCGCCGACTCGCTGCAGCAGGAGGGCGAGAGCCTCTACCGCGCCTGCACGCCGGGCACCCACCACCACCACCTGATCTGCCGCACCTGCGGCACCACGGTCGAGATCGAGGCCGACGCCGTCGAGACCTGGGCCCGACAGGTCGCCGCGCAGCACGGCTTCACCGAGGCACAGCACATCGTCGACGTGTTCGGGACCTGCGCGGCGTGCACGGCGGAGAAGGCCGCGGGACGCGACCCTGCCGTGACGCGCGGCGGGGCGGCCGACTGAGCCGCGCCTCCTGCGATCTCGGCCTCGCGCCTCCTGCGGTCTCGGCCTGAATTACCAGCGGGGTCGCAGTTGACCCGGGTCGGGCGTGTCGCGTAAGCTCGTTCTTTGGTTGGGCGCTCTCTGCGCCCATGTGCACCGACCCCCGAGCACCACGGCCCGTCATGCGGACCGAGCGGGGCGACGCGCGCCGACAAGTGACCTTGGGTAGGGGTCGCCGTCCACGGGCGGCGAGTTCCTACGGTACCTACGGAGGAAATCATGGCAGCAACCTGCCAGGTGACCGGAGCCATTCCTGGTTTCGGCCACAACATCTCGCACTCGCACCGACGCACCAAGCGTCGTTTCGACCCGAACATTCAGAAGAAGACGTACTACGTGCCGTCGCTGCGCCGGAAGGTGACCCTCCAGCTCAGCGCCAAGGGCATCAAGGTCATCGATGCTCGTGGCATCGAGTCGGTCGTCAAGGACCTGCTCGCTCGTGGGGAGAAGATCTAATGGCTCGTCAGCAGGACGTCCGTCCCATCATCAAGCTCCGCTCGACGGCGGGCACCGGTTTCACGTACGTGACCAAGAAGAACCGTCGCAACAACCCCGACCGCCTGGTTCTCAAGAAGTACGACCCGGTCATCCGCAAGCACGTCGAATTCCGCGAGGAGCGCTAAGCATGGCCAAGAAGAGCAAGATCGCCAAGAACGACCAGCGCGCCGTCATCGTCGCGCGCTACGCCGAGAAGCGCCTCGAGCTGAAGAAGGCCCTCGTCGACCCGGCCGGCACCGACGAGAGCCGCGAGGCCGCTCGCCTCGGCCTGCAGAAGCTGCCGCGCGACGCGTCGCCGGTCCGTCTGCGCAACCGCGACGCCATCGACGGTCGCCCCCGTGGCCACCTCAAGGAGTACGGCATCAGCCGCGTGCGCTTCCGTGACATGGCGCACCGTGGTGAGCTTCCGGGCATCACGAAGTCTTCCTGGTAGGTTCGAGCCGTTTCCCGGGGCCTCGGCTCCAGGATCGAGCTAGATGGTCCGGGGCTGCGGCACCGGGTCTGAACCACACAGGCACAGGGCCCTCGGCTCTGCAGACTGATCCGAACAGGCACGGTGAACGCCGTGTCATGTCTCACCGAACGAAGTCCGAGGAGGACACCACATGGCTGACAAGTCACTGAACCGCACCGAGCTCGTCGCAGCTGTCGCTTCCGAGTCCGGCCAGAGCCAGGCCGCCGTCAGCGGCGTCGTCGACGCTTTCTTCTCCGTCGTGTCGAAGTCGGTCGCCGACGGCACGAAGGTCACCATCCCCGGGTGGATCGCCTTCGAGAAGACGCACCGCGCCGCTCGCACGGGTCGCAACCCGCAGACGGGCGAGGCCCTCGAGATCGCCGCGAGCGACTCGGTCAAGGTCAGCGCCGGCAGCAAGCTCAAGGCTGCGGTCAAGTAGTCCTCCGCTTCTCACGAAGCACCCGGGAGAGGGCGGCGACTTCGGTCGCCGCCCTCTTCTGCATGCCCGGGCTCTGTGCGGGCAGCGGCGCCGGTGCCGGTGCCGGCGCCGGTGCCTGTGCCTGTGCCTGTGCCTGTGCCTGTGCCTGTGCCTGTGCCTGTGCAGCATTCAGGAACTCGCCATCCGTAGTTCCTGATCGGTGCACGAGTCAGGACTCCGCCTCCCCCGCTCGCGCGGCTCAGGTCCGATCTTCCTGAATGAGGAGGAGGAGGAGGTCGCTCGGGGGCGAGCGGTCCGCTCCCGCTCCCAGTCGCGGCGACCTACCATGGGAGCGATGCCCAGACTCTCTCGCACGGCCGGGCCCGCACTGCTCGTGGTCGTCGCGTTCGCGGCCCTCGTCGCCGCCCTGAAGTTCGGCGGCGCCGCCGACGCGCCGCTCGTCGTCGACCCCGGCCAGGTCGTGCGCTACGGGCTGCCGATGGCCAAGATGCTCGGCAACATCGGCGCGGCCGTCACCATCGGAACGTTGTTCCTCACCTGCTTCGCCCTCTCGCGCGACCGACCCGAGTTCGAGCGGGCCATGGACATCGCGGCGGGCGCTGCCGGGTTCTGGACCGTCGCCTCCGCGGCCACCAGCTTCTTCACGTTCCTCAGCGTCGCCAACGTGCCCGTCACCCTCGACGAGCAGTTCGGCCGTACCCTCGCCTTCTTCCTCACCGACACCGAGCTGGGCCGGGCCTGGCTCATCACCACCTTGATCGCCGCGGCGGTCACGGTGCTCAGCTTCGTGCTGCGCAACATCTGGGCGCTCGTCGCCCTCACCGTGCTCGCGGGCGGCGGGCTCATCCCCCTGGCCCAGCAGGGTCACGCCGCCGGCTCGAGCGGCCACGACGCCGCCGTCACCGACCTCGCGCTGCACCTCGAGGGCGCCTCCGTCTGGCTCGGCGGCCTCGTCGCGCTCGTCCTCCTGCGGAGCACGCTCGAGAAGGGCCGGATCAGCGTCGTCCTGGCGCGCTACTCGACCCTCGCGATCATCTGCTTCGTCGTCGTCGCCGTCTCGGGCGTCGGCAGCGCGGCGCTGCGCATCGGCGACTGGGCCGCGCTGTCGACGGGCTACGGCGTGCTCGTGCTGGTCAAGACCTTCGCGCTCGTCGCGCTCGGGCTGTTCGGCGTCGTGCAGCGGCAGTACCTGGTCCGGCGGATGGAGACGCACCCGGCGAGGACCGCCCGGTTCTTCTGGTGGTTCGTGACGGCCGAGCTGGCCTTCATGGGCCTGGCCTCCGGCGTCGCGTCGGCGCTCGCCCGCACGGCGACACCGGTCGAGGAGGTGGCTGCCAGCGACCTGGCCGCGCCGTCGCCGGCGGAGATCCTCACGGAGGAGGCGCTGCCTCGTGAGCTGACGCCGATCCGGTACCTGACGGAGTGGAACGTCGACCTGCTCTGGGCGCTCGTCTGCGCCTTCGGGATCTTCTTCTACGTCGCGGGCGTCGTGCGGCTGCGACGCCGTGGCGACCAGTGGTCGCTCGGACGCACCGCCTCCTGGATCGCCGGCCTGCTCGTGCTGTTCTACGTCACGAGCGGCGCCCCGAACGTCTACGAGCCCTACCTCTTCAGCGCGCACATGCTGTCGCACATGGTGCTCGGCATGGTGATCCCGCTGCTGCTGGTGCCCGGCGCCCCGGCGACACTGGCGCTGCGGGCGATCCGCAAGCGGACGGACGGCACCCGGGGGCCGCGCGAGTGGATCATGATCCTCGTGCACTCCGGCTACGCGCACGTCATCAGCAACCCGATCGTCGCCGCCGTGCTCTTCGCCGGATCGCTCTTCGTCTTCTACTACACGTCGCTGTTCAGCTGGGCGACGACGACGCACCTCGGCCACTACTGGATGATCGTGCACTTCTTGATCGTCGGGTACCTCTTCGTGCAGTCGATGATCGGCATCGACCCGGTGAAGGGGCGCCTGCCGTACCCGATGCGGCTCGTCGTGCTGCTGGCGACCATGGGGTTCCACGCGTTCTTCGGCATCGGGATCATGACGGCGACCGGGTTGTTCCTGGCCGACTGGTACGGCGCGATGGGACGGACCTGGGGCCCGACGCCGATGGAGGACCAGTACGCCGCCGGCGGCATCGCCTGGAGCGTCGGGGAGATCCCGACCGTCACGATGGCGATCATCGTCGCGATCATGTGGAGCCGCAGCGACGGCCGCGAGGCCAAGCGCAAGGACCGTCAGGCCGACCGCGACGGCGACGCCGAGCTGACCGCCTACAACGAGCAGCTCGAGGCACTGGCCCGCAGCCGCGGCTGAGCTGGCCCGCGCGCCAGGGGCTGCCCCCCTCAGCCGCACCGCGCCTCTGAGCCCCGTGCGAGGGGCGCTCGCTCTGGGGGTCGTGCAGGAGGCGCGCGGCGGCTTGGATCGGAGCCGGACGTCAGACGGCGCCCTCGAGAGGACACCCACCATGGCCGGAACCATCGCCCGCACGCAGCTCGGGCTCCTCGCGGCCGGCGTCGTCGTCGCGTCCCTGCTCGGAGGCGGCAGCCAGGCCCACGCCGCGACCACGGCTGCGAAGACCTACGCCAACTGCACTGCGGTGCAGAAGGCCTGGTCGGGCGGCATCGCCAAGCCCGGCGTGAAGGTCAACCTCGTCACCCCCGCCAAGGGCGCGGTCGAGAAGCGCAAGCTCAAGGGCACCGTGAAGTTCGACAAGGCGCTCTACGCCGCCAACAGCAAGCTCGACCGCGACAAGGACGGCATCGCCTGCGAGAAGAGCTGACGCCTGCCGGCTGACGCCTGGCGGCTGACGCCTGCCGTATCGCGCCCGGCGCCTCCGCCCGAGCGCAGCCGCTGCGCCGCCTAGAAGGGCGCGACGCCGCCACGGTCGATGAAGGTGCCGGTCGGCCCGTCCGCCCCCTGCGTCGCCAGCTCGACGATCGCGTCGGTGCCCTCGGTGACGGTCTGGTGCCCGCTGTTGCCGTTGAGGTCGGTCGCCGTGTAGCCGGGGTCGGCCGCGTTGACCCGGATGCCCGGCAGCGCCTTGGCGTACTGGACGGTGAGCATCGTCACGGCCGACTTCGACGCCGTGTAGAGCGGGGCCACCACGGTCGACTCGATGCGGTCGGGGTCGTGCACCGCGGTGAACGAGCCGAGCCCGCTCGTCACGTTGACGATCGCCGGGGCCGACGAGGCGCGGAGCAGCGGGAGGAACGCGTGCGTCGTGCGGACGATGCCGGCGACGTTGGTGTCGAGGACGAGCAGCGCGTCGGCGCCCGTGAGGTCGGCGGGGTCCGCGTGCGAACCCGAGATCCCCGCGTTGTTCACGAGGACGTCGAGCCCGCCCTCGGCCCCGACGAGCTCGGCGGCCGCCGCGACGGAGGCGTCGTCGGTGACGTCGAGCTGCACGAAGCGGGCGCCGAGCTCGTCGGCGGCCTGCTGTCCGCGTGACGCGTCGCGCGCCGCCATCCAGACGGTGTGGCCCTCGGCCAGCAGGCGGCGGGCGGTCTCGAGGCCGAGGCCCTTGTTGGATCCGGTGATGAGTGTCGTGGTCATGGGTCGAGTCTGCGCGTCGCCGCCGACAGGCGCGTGGCCCGCCCGGGCAGGAGGACTGCCAGTACCAGGCAGCTCCTCCCTGGGGAGGAGAGGATGAGCCCGTGACTGCACAGGACGACCAGCTCGGCTGGCTGCTGAAGACCTGGCGAGCCCGCCTCGCGCCCTCCGACGCGGGCCTGCCCTCCGGCGGCCCCCGGCGCGCGGCCGGCCTGCGCCGAGAAGAGCTCGCGGCCCTCGCCGGGCTCTCGGTCGACTACGTCGTGCGGCTCGAGCAGGGCCGCGCCCGGCACCCCTCCGACCAGGTCGCCACCGCGCTCGCCCGCGCCCTGCAGCTCGACGACGCCGAGCGCGACCACCTGTTCCGCAGCGCGGGCCTCCTGCCCCCGACCTCGGCCGTCGTGTCGCGGCACATCCCGCCGGGCGTGCAGCGGCTGGTCGGACGCCTGCGCGAGACTCCCGTGGCGGTCTTCAGCGCCTCCTGGGACCTGCTCACCTGGAGCCCGCTCTGGGGGCGCCTCCTCGGCGACCCCGAGGGCTGGCCGGCGGGCGAGCGGAACATCGTCGTCCGGGCGTTCCGCGACGCCCGTCGCGAGGCCGACCCGGCTGCCGCCGTGGAGGAGGACAGGACACGGACGAGCACAGGAGGCGCGGACACGGCGGTGCGGACCCGTCACCTCGACGGCTCGGGCGGCGCCCGCTTCCGGGCCGCGCTGGTCGCCGACCTGCGCCGGGCCCTGGTCGACCACCCGGCCGACCCGCACCTCCGTGGCCTGGTCGACGGGCTGCTCGCCTCCGAGCCCGCCTTCGCAGCCCTCTGGGCCCAGGGGGCGGTCGGCGTGCACGAGTCCGCGCGCAAGGTGATGGACCACCCGCTCGTCGGGCCGCTCGAGCTCGACTGCGACGTGTTCACCGTCCCCGGCAGCGAGCTCGCGATCGTCGCCTACACGGCCGCCGAGGGGTCGCCCGCGGCCGCCGCCCTCGACTTCCTGCGGGTCGGAGCCGTGGGCGCCGCCGGAGCGCCAGGGGCTGACCTCGTCGGCGACCCTGGCACCGAGGAGGCGCGGGTCGGCTAGGCGAGCATCTCGCGGACCAGCGGCACCACCTTCGTGCCGTAGAGCTCGATGCTGCGCATCATCTCCGCGTGCGGCAGACGGCCCATGCTGTAGCGCATGTCGAAGCGGGTGGCACCGAGGAGCGTCATGTTCTGGGCGATCTTGGCGGCGACAGTCTCGGGCGAGCCGACGTAGAGGGCGCCCTGGGGGCCC
Source organism: Frigoribacterium sp. ACAM 257 (assembly GCF_007954365.1). Classification (GTDB taxonomy): domain Bacteria; phylum Actinomycetota; class Actinomycetes; order Actinomycetales; family Microbacteriaceae; genus Frigoribacterium. The sequence continues at coordinate 119,059 of NZ_VOLO01000005.1, read as the reverse complement.
GCGCTCTGCTCGTACTGCGCGCGCGAGTAGGGCGGCCAGCCGCGCTCGCTGCCGAGCTGGTTCGTCTGCGCCTCCTGGTACGGGAACAGCACCTCCTTCGCCTCGGCGTCGGTCTCGAGCACGAAGCCGGGCGAGTGCATCGCGATGGGCTGCGACTCCTTGCCGAACTCGCCGAGCGCACGGCGGTAGAGGTCGGCGTACGGCGCGAACTGGGCGGGCTGACCACCGATGATCGCGAGGAAGAGGGGCAGGCCGTAGTGCGCCGCCCGGGTGACCGACTGCGGCGATCCGCCGACGCCGACCCAGGTCTTCAGCGTGCCGCTCTCGGGCCGCGGGTAGACCCACTGGTCGCTGAGGGCGCCGCGCTTGGTGCCCTGCCAGGTGACGGGCTCGTCCTTGAGGAGCTCGGCGAAGAGCTGGATCTTCTCCTCGAAGAGCACCTCGTAGTCCTGCAGGTCGAGGCCGAAGAGGGGGAACGACTCGGTGAAGGAGCCACGCCCGAGGATGACCTCGGCCCGCCCGTTCGACAGCGCGTCGACCGTCGCGAAGCGCTCGTAGACACGGACGGGGTCGTCGGAGCTGAGCACGGTCACGGCCGAGCCCAGGCGGATCTTCTCGGTGCGGGCCGCGATCGCCGCGAGCACGACCTCGGGCGCGCTGACCGCGAAGTCGACCCGGTGGTGCTCGCCGACGCCGATGAAGTCGAGGCCGACCTGGTCGGCGAGCACGGCCTGCTCGACGAGGTCGCGGATCGACTGGGCGTGCGAGACGAGCTCGCCCGCGCCGTCGACGCCGGCCGGGCGCTCGGTGACGTCGCCGAAGGTGTCGAGTCCGAACTCGAGGGGGTGTGCCATGGGGTGCGCTCCGATCCGCTGCGTTTCATGCGTGTGCATGATCTTACGGGATGAACCAGGGGTGCGCACTCGGCATTCCGCGGCCGCCGCTCAGCCGGGGAGGCGGTCGAGGGGGTTCGCGGCGATGCGGCCGGGCATTCCCCCGCGCACCGCACGGCCCGCCTCGCTCGCGGGCTTGCGCTCGGCCTGGTCGCCGATCGCCGCGGCGAACTCGGCGGCGAAGCCGAGCCGCGGGACGGCCGCGACCAGGGAGGCGACGAACGCGGCGTCCCAGTCCGCACCTCCTGCGCCGCTGACGTCGAGGCTCGTCGCCCGCTCGAGCAGGTGCGCCTCGGGATCGAGGGCGACGTCGACCGACGCCCACATGTGGCGCTCGACCACCTCGGCGACCCGGCGCTGTCGAGCCTCCGGCCAGCCGGCTCCGGCGGCGAAGACGCGCGCGACGGCTCCCCCGGCGTGCTCGAAGTCGACGGCGTGCGCGTCGAACGAGGGCACGAGGCCGAGGTCGTGCAGCAGCGACGCGACCCAGAGGAGCTCGGCGTCGAACTCGATCGACTCGCGCCGGCCCAGCTCGGCGGCGAGCGCCCACGAGCGATCGCTGTGGGCGAGCAGGGCCGGGCTCGCGTGCGCCGCGGCGACCTCCCGGGCGCGGGCGGCGACGTCGGTGGGCGGGACGAGGAGGCGCGCGACGGCGGCGGAGTAGGCGGCGGTGGAGGCGGTCGATGAGTCCACGGGCTCAGCAGAGGTCATACCCCCGAACCTAGGAGTGGACGGACGCGCCGACCAGTGGCAGGATCGCCATCGAACACGTCATGACTGCCAGATGCCGGGAGACCCCATGGACCGCATGATCGTCGCCACCCTGGTGGCCGACGGAGTCGCCCCCTTCGAGTTCGGCGTGCTCTGCGAGGTCTTCGGCCTCGACCGCAGCGCCGAGGGCGGGCCATCGTTCGAGCACCGCGTCGTCACCGAGCACCCGGGCGTCGTCGCCACGAACCAGGGCTTCGGCATCACGGTCGCGGACGGCCTCGCGGCGGCGGACGACGCGGACGTCATCTGCGTCCCGGCCCTCGGCAGCTACGGGGCCGACGGCACGCTCTCGCCCGCGGTGCGCGACCTGCTCGTCTCCGCCGAGGCGCGCGGAGCCTGGCTGATCAGCGTCTGCAGCGGCGCGTTCGTGCTCGCCGACGCGGGAATCCTCGAGGGCCGCCGCGCCACGACGCACTGGATGCACGCCGACAGGCTGCGGCGCGAGCACCCCGGCACGACGGTCGACCCGGACGCGCTCTTCGTCGAGGACGGGAAGGTCATCACGAGCGCCGGCACCGCCGCAGGCATCGACGCGTGCCTGCACTTCGTCCGTCGGGTCGCCGGGGCCGCCGCCGCGAACGTCGTGGCCCGCCGCATGGTCGTGCCCGCGCACCGCGACGGCGGCCAGAGCCAGTTCATCGAGACTCCCCTGCCGAACGAGGCCGACACGTCCCTCGCGCCCCTCGCCGACTGGATGCTCGCCCACCTCGGCGACGAGCAGCCCGTCGAGGCCCTCGCGGCACGGGCCCACATGTCGCCCCGCACCTTCGCCCGCCGGTTCAAGGCCGAGCTGGGCACGACGCCGGCCGCCTGGCTGACGAGGCAGCGCCTCCTTCGGGCACAGCACCTGCTCGAGGTGACGGGGCTCGGGCTCGACGCCGTCGCCGGCCAGGCCGGGTTCGGGTCGGCCGCGGTGCTGCGGCACCACTTCACGCGGGTGCTCGGGACGACGCCGCGGGCCTACCGCGCGACGTTCCGCGGCGCGGACGCGGCGGGCGTCGCCGCCTGACCGCGGCAGCCAGAGAGGCACGCGGCGTCGAGTGGTCGAGAAGTGTCGTTCACGCGCCGCGGAAGGACAGGTCGTGACCACTCGACGGCCGAGCAGGGCAGGACGGCTCCCTGACGTGGCCGACCGGGCTGTCAGGGCAGGCAACGGGCGATCGCTCGCCGCGCCTCCTCGACCTCACGGGCGAGCCGGTCGGGACGGTGCTCGAGCGCCCAGCGCACGAGGTCGAGGTGGTGCAGCAGGGCGAGTCGCCGCAGGGTCGGGAGGGAGTCGTCGAGGTCGACCCCGAGCCCGGCGGCGAAGCGCCGCAGCTCGTCGGCCGTGACGACGCCGCCGACGACGCTCCAGCGGTGCACGCGGTCGAGCTCGAGCCAGGGCACGGGGCCGGTGCGGGCCGTCCCCCAGTCGATCAGCACGGGGTCGCCGGGGCCTCGGGGCACGAGGTTGCGCGGTGCGAGATCGCCGTGGACGAGCCCGTGCCGCCACCCCTCGCTCTCGTCGACGAGCTGCTCGAGGGCGGTGCGCAGCGGGCCCCGCTGTCGCTCCGTGTAGACGCCGAGGCCGAGGAGGCGGTCGCCCGGCACCAGGGAGTCGAGCCCGTACCGCACGTGGCGCCGCCAGGCCTCCGGCAGGTCGCGGCCGAAGCGGGTGAAGAGCGAGTCGGGCACGTGGGGGTCGACCCCGTCGGGCTCGACCGAGGCCGGGTCCACCGCGTCGAGGTGAACCTCGGCGAGCGCCGCGGCGAGGCGGCCGAGATCGTGCCACGGGTCACGGTCGGAGGCGATCGAGGTGACGTGCTCGACGATCATGAGGGGCCCTTCGCCGAACTCGGACTCGCGGGCGAGCACCCGTGGCGTCCGCACCCCGTGGCGCGCGGCGTGCTCGGCGGCCCACTCCTCGGCCGGGTAGGTGTCGGGCCCGGCGGTGTCTCGTGGCGTGCGGACGACGACGTCCACGCCGTCTCCCCAGATCCGGACGACGGAGGTGTCGACGCCGGGCAGGAGAACGCCCTGCCGGGTGCCGCGAGCGGGCGAGACGAGCTTGTCGACAGCCAGGGCGGCGAAGGAGACCAGCGAGCCCTCGTCCGGGTCGGAGTCGGGGTCGGGGTCGAGGTCGGGGTCGAGGTCGAGGTCGGGACCGGGGTCGGGGTCGAGGTCGGGACCGGGGTCGGGAGAGGAACCCGACTCGAGGACGGCAGCATCCTCGTGGTCGTCGTCGTGACGGTGCTGGTCCACGGGGCCGGCCGAGCCCCGTCTCAGGCCGAGTTCTTCCCGGCGGCCGACCACGACGAACCGCCGGCCTCGCCCCGCGGGCCGGCCTGCTGCCGCTCGGCGTCGGCCTGGGCGCGGACGCCCGCCCCCGGGTCGGACTCGTCGAGCCTGGCGGCCAGCGCACGGTCCCGCCGGTCGCGGAGCACGATCGCGACGGTGGCCGCGACGATCGCGAGCACGATCAGGGCGATGACGACTGTGGCGGTGTTCATGCGGTGTCCCCTCGACGGCGTCCGACCACGCTACCGAGCACCGTCGTCGCCGTCGAGGCCGGGCGGCCCCGCGGTGAACCGGCGCGGAGGGCTCTGCGAGTCCGCCGGGACGGCACTTCGTGTCGGCTCACCCCGTCCCGACACAGGACGGTGACCGTGACCGTGACCGTGACCGTGCTGATCATCGTGCTGGTGCAGGTGGCGCAGCGGCTCGGCAACGTGGTCGCCCGGAAGGTGCTGCACGACACCGCGACCGCCTGACCCTGCTCGCGGTGCCGCCCGCCATCGAGTGGTCAGAAGATGTCGTCCGCACCCTTGCGAGGGCCGAATTCGGACCACTCGGCAGGCAAGGTGCCCAGTTCGGACCATTCGACAGGCAAGGTGCCCAGTTCGGACCACTCGGCAGGCAGGGGGCCCAGTTCGGACCACTGGGCAAGTCCAGCCGAGGAGGCGCCGCCTCCTACCCGGGGAGCCGCCCGGCGAGCAGGGCGTACAGCAGCGGCACCGCGGAGGCGACCATCAGCACCGTGCCGAGCACGTCGCCGTCGGCGCGCAGCACGGCGCCGGCGATCAGCAGGCCGCCGAACAGGACGGCGGCCAGCACGCGGCGGGCCGTCCGCTCGATCCGGCCGAGCTGGCGCTCGATGCGGGGGCTGCCGACCTCGAGCGTGCCGTCCTCGAGGCGGCCGACGAGGTGGTCGAGCCGGCCGGGCAGGCGGGCGGCGACGCCGACCGCGTCGGCCGCCCGTCGGGCCACGTCCTGCACGGCGTTGCCGCGCTCGTCGCGGACGAGCCGGGCGGCGTACGGCTCGACCGAGTCCCAGAGGTTGAAGACGGGGTCGAGGGCACTGGCCACGCCGGAGGTGAGGGTCACCGCCCGCAGGACGAGCAGGAAGTCCTCGGGCAGCTGGAACGGCAGCGACCGGATCAGGTCGCCGAACTGCCCGGCGAACTCGCGGTACTCGCGCGGGTCGACCTCGCGCAGCTCGGCGAAGCCCATGCCGCCGAAGCGGGCGAAGGTCGCGGTCACGGCCCGCTCGAGGCCGACGGTGTCGGCGGTCGGGAGCAGCACCCCGAGGTCGCGCATGGCGTTCACCATGCCGCTGCCGTCGCGCGACGCGGCCGCGATGAGCAGCTGACGGAGGCCGTTCCGGGTGCCGGCCGGCACCTCCCCCATCATCCCGAAGTCGATGAAGGTGAGCCGCCACGGGCGCTGGGGCTCGACACCGTCGGCGCTGCCGGCGCTGCCGCCCGGCTCGACGGGCGTCACGAAGATGTTGCCGGGGTGCGGGTCGGCGTGGAAGAAGCCGTTGCCGAAGAGCTGGTCGAACATGACCGCGGCGAAGACCGGGGCGACCTCGGCAGGGTCGATGCCGGCGGCGCGGAGGCCCTCGGCGTCGGTGATCTTGATGGCGGAGACGTCCTCGAGCACGAGGACGCGGCGGGTGGAACGCTCCCACACGACGTCGGGCACGCCGACCCGGTCGTCGTCGGCGAAGTCGGCGGCGAAGCGGGCCGAGGCGGCGGCCTCGTGCAGGTAGTCGATCTCCTCGAGGCTGGTGCGGGCGAACTCCTCGACGAGGGCAGGGGCGTCGACGCGGTCGTAGACGAGCCGGACGTGGCTCAGCCAGCCGCCGACCTTGCGGAGGGCGGCGAGGTCGACGTCGACGATGCGGTCGATGCCGGGGCGCTGCACCTTCAGCACCACGTCGCGGAGACCGGTGTCGGCCGAGTCGACCGGGCCGAGCACGGCGCGGTGCGCCTGGCCGAGGGAGGCCGCCGCGATCGGCTCCGGGGACACGGAGGCGAAGACCCGGTCGAGCGACATGCCCAGCTCGGCCTCGGCGAGCGCCCGGATCTCGGGGAAGGGCACGGGCGTGACCTCGTCCTGCAGCCCCTCCAGCTCTTTGGTGATCTCGGGCGGGAGCACGTCGAGGCGCGACGACAGGTACTGGCCGACCTTGATCATCAGGCCGCCGAGGTCGAGCGCGAGCCCGTGGAAGCCTCGGGCGAAGCGCTGCATGCGCCGGGCACGGGTGCGCTCGGCGACCCAGCGCAGCCCGAACCGGGGCAGCACGAGCTCGAACCACCACGTCACCGCGAGGTGGCGCGACGCGAACCGCAGGATGCGGCGGTACCGGGCGCGACCGGCCCGGTCACGCACCTCGGGATGGGCCTCGTCGGGACGGGGCGACGCCACCCGCGTCAGTCTCGAGCGAGGATCGAGTAGATGCGCCGACGTGCCTCGTCGAGGACCGCCACCGCCTCGTCGACCTGCGCGGAGGTGCCGGTGCGGCCGATCTGGGCGGTCGCGCGGGCGAGCTCGACGCCGGCCTTGGGCAGGGCGGTGCGACGGTCGCCGGAGGAGCGCGGGGCGGCCCAGGGGTCGGAGGGGTCGACGCCGGCGGCGGCGCGGCCCGAGTCGGTGAGCGACCAGACCTTGCGGCCTTCGGTCTCCTCGGCGACGATCAGGCCCTCGTCGGCGAGCAGCTGCAGGGTCGGGTAGACGGAGCCGGCGCTGGGCTTCCAGTCGCCGCCGCTGCGCTCGTCGATCTCGTGGATGATCTGGTAGCCGTGCATCGGCCGCTCGCCGAGCAGGGCGAGGATCGCGGCGCGGACCTCGCCGCGCGGGGCGCGGGCGCCGTCACGACGGTCGAAGGTGGAGCGGAGCTGGTCCATCGCCTGCCACATCCCGTCGAGGTCCATGCCGAAGGTGCCGGGTGTGCGCGAGGTGCCCATGATGATCTCCTGTCGAGGGTCGAGCGATGCCCGAACGATATACCTCGGGCCTCGGCGGGAGCGGGGCTGGCGCCCAGGGTCGGCGAGCGTGCACGTCCGTGCGCGTCCGTGCCGCGTCCGCGCGCGTCCGCGCGCCGAGTGGTCGGTTCTGGTCGGTGCCGGCGCTCTGAGGGACAGGAACCGACCACTCGAGGCGGTCGTCCCCGGCATGACCGACACATGGACGACACTCGTGCGATCGATCCCTCCCTCCGCCCGGCCACGAGCGCCGACGTCGGGGCCTGCGTCGCACTCTGGGTCGCGGCGTGCGCCGCCCGCGACGGACGCGCGTTCCCCGGCGTCGCCGAGCGGGCGCGCCCGAAGTTCGACCGCAGCATCAGCTGGTTCGTCACGGAGCAGGTCGACGGCACGCTCGGCGGGTTCGTCCTGGCGACGGCGCCGGGGAGCGGCCTGCCGTCCGACCCGACGGATGCTGCCGTCCTGGGGCTTCTCGCCGTCGCACCGGCCGCGCAGGGGCAGGGTCTCGCCCGGGCGCTGATCCGTCACGTGACGGATCACCTCGCCGGGCTCGGGCACCCGCGGGTCGTGCTGCACGCGTTGCTCGACAACGCGGCGGCGATCCGCCTGTACGAGAGCGAGGGCTGGGAGGCGGTCGGCGAGCCGTTCGAGCACTCGCTGCTCGGGCGCCCGATGCAGACGTACGGGCGGGATCTGCCCGCCGTCGCGCGCCAGCGCTGAGCTACTTGTCCCAGGCCGACGTCGGGGGGAGGCCACGGGCCGCCCGCTCCTCGTTGAGCAGCTCCTCCACGAGGGCGAGCTTGCCCGCCGTGTAGTCGCGGCCGTCTCGGGACCGGGCCAGCGCCTCCTTCAGCTCGCGGTACCGACGGCGGGCATCGGCGTCACGGAGCAGCCGGTCGCGGAAGAGGCGCTGGTTGCAGTGCTCCCACTGATCGGGGGCGAAGACGTGCAGGAGGTGCGTTCGACGCGCGTCCACGGTGCGGACGAAGACGGCGTGGTTCTTCGGCCCGGCGGCGTGCCGCTCGAAGCCCAGCCCGGAGAGGGGCCTGTCGAGGAGGCGCGGGTCGGCCCCCGCGACCGCCCGCGCAGCCAGGTCGATGATCGGCTTCGCCAGCAGGGACGGGACCGCGGTGCTGCCGATGTGCTCGATCGCGTCGAGCTGCCCGGGGAGAACGGCCATGACCGCCGCCGCGGCCGCTCGGTACGACTCGGCCCACTCGGGTCGGTGCTCCTGCAGCTCGATCACGTCGGCCGGTTCTCGAGCAGGCCGGGTGTCTCGGCGACGAGGCCCGCGATGCGGTCGGCGAGGTGCGGCTGCGTGTCCCTGAGGTCGGAGAGGGGCCACCAGGCGACGTCGTCGCTCTCGTCGCTCACCGCGGGGGCGGCGCCGGGTGCGGCGACAGCGAGATAGCCGACGTCCCAGTGCACCTCGCAGGCGCCGAACGCGCCCACCAACCGGTGGCGGTCGACGTCGACGGGGTGCGCCACGACCTTGACCAGGTCGGCGATGCCCCCTTCTTCTCGGGCCTCGCGCAGCGCTGCCGCTGCGGCGCTCGCGTCGTCGGGCTCGACGTGGCCGCCGAGCTGCAGCCAACGACCGGCCTTGCGGTGCAGCGCGAGGAGCACCGATCCCCGGTCGGCGGAGAGGACGAAGCAGCTCGCGGTGACGTGCTCGCGGCCGGCCTCCCGGCTGAGGAACAGGTCGCCCTCAGCCTCCAGGCACGTCAGGAGCCGATCGCGGAGTTCCTGCTGCTCGCGTCCGCGCGGCTGCCACGCCGCGAGCTCGACACGGGTCCGTTCAGCGGGGGTCTGCCCGACGTCGCTGTCCATGCCGCGACCCTAGCGAGGTGTCGGCCGTCCTCGCTCGTCGGGATCGGCGTCGCCAGTCCAGGAATTCTCGGGGTGCGAATCCTGGATCGTGCACGACTCAGGACGGCGAGTCCCCCGGGTGCGCGGATCAGGATCTGTGTTCCTGAATGAGGCGAGCCGCAGGACGCGCGGGGTCGTGTGAGCCCGCGGCGCGACCCACCCGTTCGCCGAGACGGCAGCCGCCCTCGACGACCTCGGGAAGACCCGCATCCGCGGCAAGGCCGTCGTCACCCTCCCGTAGGTCAGCGCGGCAGGACGACCTCGAGCTGGCGGCGCACCCCGGCGACGATCTCGTCGGCGGGGACGGACTCGTCGACCGCCGACGACATCGCGAGCATCATGACCGCCGACACCACGTGCGCGAGCGCGGCCGCGTCGGAGGGCGTCGCCGAGGTGAGGCGCTCCACGCCGGGCATCCTCAGCCACACCGACGACGAGATCCGTGCGGACGTCGAGACCAACTTCCTGGGGCCGCTGTTCCTCGCCCGGGCCTACGCGCCCCTCCTCTCGGCCCACGGCGGCGGCACCGCGATCATCGACATCCACTCCGCCCTGTCCTGTCCTGGTACGCCGTCGCCGGCATCTACTCGGCGACGAAGGCCGCGCTCTGGTCGGCCACCAACTCGCTGCGCCTCGAGCTGCAGCCCGCGGGCGTCCAGGTCGTCGGCGTGCACGTGGGCTACGTCGACACCGGCATGGCCGCCGGCGTCAGCGACGCCAAGACCGACCCTGCCGCGCGCGTCGCCGACGTCCTCGACGCCCTCGAGGCCGGCGAGCACGAGGTGCTCGCCGACGAGACCTCGCGCCAGGTGAGGGCGGCGCTCTCGGCACCGCTCGGGGCGCTGTACCCGCAGCTCGCGAAGGCCTGATCCAGGAAGTCGCGGGGGTCGGGTCCTGAGTCGTGCACGGGTCAGGACGGTAGGTCCCCCCGCTGCGCGGCTCAGGACTGAGATTCCTGAATGAGGAGGCGCAGGAGGCGGGGGCCGGGTCGGGTGGCCTAGACTGCGGTCCGACAGTTCGTCTGGCCACGCTCTCTGTGGTCGACGCGACCACGCCAGTGGACGCAACGGACGCCTCCACCGAAACCCACACGGGCGGCGAGGCGGATCGCCACGTGGTCGATCTCGACGGCACTCGACAGCGAGTCGCCGACCGAGACCTGAGCCTCCCCCGCCGGTCCCGCCACAGCGGGCCGGGCAGCCCGCCGAGCGGGTCGACGCCGGCAGAACACCGACACCTCCGTGCGGGCACACCTCGCGCGACTCCCCCACAGAAAGCGGCCAGCATGCCGAACGTAGCGACCAAGCACTCCCTCGACCTCAAGAAGCCCCAGCCCCTGAAGCGCGGCGCCCTGCGCGTCACCCCGCTCGGCGGCCTCGGCGACGTCGGACGCAACATGACCCTCTTCGAGCACAAGGGCAAGCTCGTCGTCGTCGACTGCGGCGTGCTCTTCCCGGAAGAGACGCAGCCCGGCATCGACGTGATCCTGCCCGACTTCACGCCGCTGCGCGACCGCCTGAAGGACGTCGAGGCCATCGTGCTGACGCACGGCCACGAGGACCACATCGGAGGCGTGCCCTACCTCCTCAAGGAGCGCCCCGACATCCCCCTGGTCGGCTCGAAGCTCACCCTCGCCTTCATCACGGCGAAGCTGCAGGAGCACAAGATCACGCCGATCACCCACGAGGTCGCCGCCGGCGACCACCACCAGGCCGGCCCGTTCGACCTCGAGTTCGTGGCCGTGAACCACTCCATCCCCGACGGCCTCGCCGTCGCGCTCCGCACGAGCGCCGGTCTCGTGCTCCACACGGGCGACTTCAAGATGGACCAGTTCCCGATGGACAAGCGGATCACCGACCTCAACCACTTCGCCCGCCTGGGCGACGAGGGCGTCGACCTGTTCATGACCGACTCGACCAACGCCGAGGTCCCCGGCTTCACGACGGCCGAGAAGGACCTGGGCGCCGCGATCGACCGCGTCTTCCGCGAGGCGCCGAAGCGCATCGTCGTGTCGAGCTTCGCCAGCCACGTGCACCGCATCCAGCAGGTGCTCGACACCGCCCACAAGCACGGCCGCAAGGTCGCCTTCGTCGGCCGCTCGATGGTCCGCAACATGGGCATCGCCTCCGACCTCGGCTACCTGAACATCCCCAAGGGCCTGGTCGTCGACCTCAAGCAGCTCAGCAAGATGCAGGACAACAAGATCGTCCTGATCTGCACCGGCTCGCAGGGCGAGCCGATGGCGGCGCTGTCGCGCATGGCCAACCGCGAGCACATCATCAAGGTCGGCGAGGGCGACACGATCCTGCTCGCCAGCTCGCTCATCCCCGGCAACGAGAACGCGATCTACGGCGTCATCAACAGCCTGATCCGCTGGGGCGCGACCGTCGTGCACAAGGGCAACGCCAAGGTGCACGTCTCCGGCCACGCCAGCGCCGGCGAGCTCACCTACTGCTACAACATCGTCAAGCCGAAGAACGTGCTGCCCGTGCACGGCGAGTGGCGCCACCTCACGGCCAACGCCGACCTCGCGATCGCCACCGGCGTCGCCGAGGACAGGGTGCTCGTCGTCGAGGACGGCGTGGTCGTCGACCTCGACCGCGGCCGCGCCAGCATCGCCGGGCGCATCCCCGCGCCCTACGTGTTCGTCGACGGCGCCACGATCGGCGTCGCCACCGAGGACGCCCTCAAGGACCGCCTGTCGCTCGCCGAGGAGGGCCACATCACGGTGCTCGGCATCTTCGACCTCGCGACGCAGAAGCTGGTCGAGCCCGTCGAGTTCATCCCGCGCGGCTTCGTCGAGGCCGTCGGCTGGGAGGACCAGGCCGAGGACGTCGCGGCCAAGGCCCTCGAGCAGGCCACCGCTCGCGGCCACGTCGACGGCGAGGCCGCCGAGCGCGCCATCGAGGACGGCCTGAGCCGATGGTTCTTCCGTCGCCACCGTCGCACGCCCGTCATCACGACGGTCGTCATCGACGCCGACTGACCCGGCCTCGGGCCCCGGGCCCGGCCCCGGCCCCCGGCCTGCGAGGCCGTGAACCGACGAGAGATGCTCCCTGCACTGGTGCGGGGAGCATCTCTCGTCGGTTCGGGGCCACAGGGGCCGGGGCCGGGGACCGGCCGACCGGTCGGCCGGTCGGCCCGCCGGGTCAGTTCGTGGGGATCACCTTGTTCGAGACGGACTGGTGCCGCCCGAAGGACTGGATCACCGCCCAGCCGTCCACGAGGCGCCCGGTCGTCAGGCGGAACGAGCCGTCGGACTGCGCGTGCACGCGCCCGCCCTCGATGGAGTACCACCCTGCGTGAGGATCGTTGGTGGACCTGATCTCAGAACCGGGCTCGGCCCAACCAGTGATCTGCACACCGCCGGAGGGAGCCAACGTGGCAGCCGTCAGGCGCGCCTGCGGGGTGACCCTGTTCGACTCGGCCGCGATCGTTCCCATCGACTTGACCACTGCCTGCTGATCGACGCGACGCTTCGTGGTGACGTCGAACGAACCGTCGAGTCCGACGTAGGCCGCCCCGGACTCGATGGTGTACCAGCCGACGCCGGGGTCGTTCGTGGTCTTGATCTGCGCTCCGGGCTCGCCGCAGCCGGTGATGCGGATGCCCTGTGCGGTGTGCTCGGCCGACCGGATCAGGGGAACGGCGTGGCTCGTCCCGCAGTACGGAGTCCCGGTGGCTTCGCAGCCGACTCCGCCGTCGACCTCGAAGGCGTGGCCGGGCGCGACGAGGGCTTGTACGTCGAAGAGCCGCGCGAACGTGGAGAACGTGTAGTAGGTGCCGCTGGGGTAGGCGGCCCACCGCTGGCCCGCGGTGAGCTGAGGCGAGGTACAGGAGACGGACACGGCGCGGGAGGTCGTCCACGACGCGCTGAGCTGGCCGCTGACCCATCCGCTGTCGAGCCCCGACGTGACGGAGACCGTGCTCGCCTTCGTGTCGGTCTTGGCGATGGAGCACGTCGCGCCGCTGGTCTGGACGGTGCAGGAGCTGATCTCGTCGTCCCGCCCGAACGCTCCGGGCGACGTGCGGACGTCCTTCACGGCACGGCCCCAGTCGCCGATCTTCCAGGACCGGCACGACGGGTCGCCGTTGGACTTGTCGAACGTGAACCTCACGTCGACCATCGCGGAGAGGGGCTCGGACGGGTAGGGATGCTGCAGCGGCGCGTTCGACATCGTCTTGCCGAGGCCCAGGTCGTGCCAGGAGCCGTCCTGCCGCATGGCGTCCGACGAGTTCGCCGACGCCGTCTTGAGGTTGCTCAGGACGCCTGCCTTCACCACGAACTCGAGGTCGATGTTGGCCTTGTCGCCACGGCTCTGGCCGTTCGAGCGAGTGATGCGGTATCGGTCGACCGTGGTCGTCCAGTTCGCCTGACCGCCGCTGTACTCGAGCGACGCCGTGACCTGCGCCTCGCCCCGGAAGTTCCCGTTCGTGCACGCCAACGAGAACGTCGTGCTCGTCGGCGCGGCGTCGACCTCGGCCGAGATGCCTCCCTCCGGTGCGGAGGCGACCGCGGGGGCGGGCGCGATCGCGAGCGAACCGAGCAACGCGACCGCACCGATCAGTCCTGACAACATCTTTGTAGTATTTGAGACTCTGTACACGACATTAGTCAATACCAGTGCTCGGGAGTCATGGGTCACGAATCGGTAACGGCGCGTCGATCGCCACGCAGGCGACCTTGACGGAGTGATCCACACCTCCTAGGTTCATTACTGAACCAACTAACCAATGCACCAGAAACGCGAAGGAGGCGACGTGTTCGACGACGGGACGCCCATCTTCCAGCAGCTCGCCGACCGCATCGCCGGCGACGTGCTCTCGGGCACGTACGCCGAGGGCGACCAGGTCGCCTCGACGAACGAGTTCGCCGCGTTCTACCGGATCAACCCCGCCACCGCCGGCAAGGCGGTCAACCTGCTGGTCGACCGAGGTGTGCTCTACAAGCGCCGCGGCATCGGCATGTTCGTCGCCGACGGTGCCCGCGAGCACCTCGCCGAGCAGCGCCGCGCCGCGTTCGCGGCCGAGTACGTCCGACCCCTGGTGCTCGAGGCAGCCGCCCTCGGCATCGACGCCGCCGACCTGCGGCGCATGATCGATCAGGAGACCGCACCGTGACCATCGCGATCGAGATCACCGACCTGTCGCGCCGCTACGGCTCGACCGACGCCCTCTCCGGCGTCTCGTTCCGTGTCGAGGACGGCACGATCTGCGGCCTGCTGGGCCGCAACGGCGCCGGCAAGACGACGACCCTGGGCGTCGTCGCGGGGCAGGAGCGCCCCTCGGGCGGCCGGGTCCGCGTCTTCGGGCACGACCCTGCCGACGACTCCCGCGTGGCCTCCCGCACCTCCTTCGTGAAGGACGACCAGCGTTGGCCCGACGACTTCCGGCTGCGTGAGGTGCTCGCCGTCGGCCCCGCGTTCCACCGCGGCTGGGACGCCGAGCTGGCGCGCTCGCTCGCCGCCGACCTGCGGGTGCCCGAGAAGACGCCGGTGAAGAAGATGTCGCGCGGCCAGGCCTCTGCGGTGGCGATCGTGATCGGCGTCGCGTCGCGGGCGCCGCTCACGATCTTCGACGAGCCGTACCTCGGCCTCGACGCGACCGCCCGGCAGCTCTTCTACGACCGCCTCCTCGCCGACTACTCCGAGCACCCCCGGACGATCCTGCTGTCGACGCACCTCATCGACGAGATGGAGTCGCTGCTCGAGCACGTCGTCGTGCTCGAACGGGGTCGCGTCCGGCTCGACTGCGACGTCGACGCCGCCCGGGCCTCGGCGTACTCCGTGGCCGGCACGACCCGGGCCGTGACGGCCTTCCTCGCCGGTCGGCCCGTGCTCAGCACGCACGGCATCGGCGGTCTCACGACCGCCACCGTCGAGGGCGCCGCCGACGAGCGGGTCCGCGCCGACGCCGCCGCAGCGGGAGTCGAGCTGTCGCCCGTCGGGCTGCAGCAGGTCGTGGCCGCCCTCGGGGCCTCGGGCGCCGCCTCCTCGGCGACCACCGACACCACCGACACCACCCTGGACGGAGCCCGCTCATGACCGCCGCACCGCTCACCGCACACGGCCGACCCGAGGAGGCGCGCGCCGCCTCCCGCACCGCCCCCGTCGTGACGCTGCACTTCGCCCGCCGCACGAACCTGTTGCTCGTGCCGCTGTTCGTCCTGGGCGTCACCCTCGTTGTCTCGATCGTCATCCAGCTCGCGATCCAGCGGGCCGGCGGCGACCCCGGCAGCGCAGAGTACGTCGCCGGGGCCCGGTCCAACCCGGGCGTCGCGTGGGCGCTGAGCGGCTACCTCGTCGCGACGGGCGTCGCCACGGTCGCGTCGACGTTCCCGCTGGCGGCAGCCCTCGGCACGACCCGGCGCGACTTCGCGCTCGGGACGGCTGCCACGCAGGCCCTGGTCGCGCTGTTCGTCACGGCCGTGTTCGTCGGGATGCTGGGCCTCGAACGACTCACGGGCCACTGGTTCGGCGGGTTCTACGTCTTCGACGTCGACGTCCTGGGCGCCGGCGACCCGCTCGTGCTCGCCCTGGCCGCTCTCCTCGGGTCGTGGCTCGCGCTGGCGATCGGCGGGGTCTACGGTGCCTCGTGGCTGCGCTTCGGGCCGCGCGGTCCGCTCGTCATCAGCGTCGCCGTGGTCGTCGTGCTCGCCGTCGTCGTGCTCGCGGCCGTGCCGTCGTTCGCCGCCGTCGCCGAGGCGTTCCGCCCCTGGTGGCTGGCCGTCGCGGCCGTGGCGCTCATCTCGCTGTCGGTCTCGGGCACCTTCGGCTTCCTGCGCCGCGCCTCCGTCCGGTAGGCCGGGCCGCGCCCGCAACCTCGCGCACCCGCACACCCCCCGAACCCGCGCAGACCCCTCCGCGCGAGCGCGGGTGTGCGCGGGTCTCGAGGGTGTGGGCGGACTCCGGCGCGCGGCAGCCGCGGCGCAGCGCGCACTGCCCACAGGCGCAGGAGGCGCGGGGCGCGTACTGATGGAAGACCCGCGTCCGGTGGGGACCCACGTCAGGAGCCCCCATGCCCACAGTCCTCGTCGCCGGGGGGACCGGCGACCTCGGTCGCCGCGTCGTCCGCGAGCTGCTCGCCCGCGGCGCCGACGTCCGCGTGCTCACCCGCCCCGCGAGCAGCGCGGCCGACCGCCTGTTCGGCGGGACCGAGGGGGTCGTCGTGACCCGCGCCTCCTCCGGGGACCCTGCTGCGCTGCGCGACGCGGTCCGCGGCGTGGACGTCGTCGTGTCGACCGTCAGCGGGGTGCGGGACGTGATCGTCGACGCACAGACCGCGCTGCTCCAGGCCGCCGTGGCCGAGGGCGTGCCGCGGTTCGTGCCGTCCGACTACTCGGCCGACTACCGGTACCTGCCCCCGCGGTCGAACCGGAACCTCGAGTTCCGTCGGGAGTTCGCGGGCGTGCTCGACGCCTCGCCGATCCGCGCCACCTCGGTGCTGAACGGCGCCTTCGCCGACATGCTCACGGGGCAGGCGCCCATCGTGCTGGCCGACCGGAAGCTCGTGCTGTTCTGGTCGGACGCCGACCAGGTGCTCGACTTCACCTCGAAGGACGACACCGCCGCCGTCACGGCCGCCGTCGCCCTCGACCCGACGGCTCCCCGGTACGTCGAGGTGGCCGGCGACCGCGTCACCGCCCGCGAGCTCGCCCGCACGATGTCGTCCCTGACGGGCGAGCCCTTCCGCGTGCAGTGGGCCGGCACGACGGGCCTGCTGTCGGCGATGAGCAAGGGCATGCGGCGCTTCTCGCGCGAGACCGACGAGGCCTTCCCCGCCTGGCAGGGCATGCAGTACCTCGTGAGCATGTACAGCGGCGACGGCCAGCTGCGCCGCGTCGACAACGACCGCTGGGGCGAGGGCCGCACCTGGACGTCGACCCGCGACGTCCTCGCCGCGCACGTCGCCTCCCCTCCCCAGTCGGGGTGAACCGGCAGGAAGTGCTCCCTGCCGCCCCGGGGACAGCACCTCGTGCCGGCTCACCGGGGCCGGAGGCCGGGGCCTACTGCTGGAAGGTCAGGACGTCGTCCGTGCCGATGCTCATCGTGTAGCTGACGGTGAAGGGGACGTCCTCGTCGATCGCGTAGCGACGCCCGTCGAAGAGCGACTGGGCGTCGACGACGAGGTGAGCCGTGCCCGCGGCCTCGGTGACGAGCCACTGGCCGGAGACCGTGCCGGGCTGCACGGCGACCTGCGGGTAGGCGACGATGCTCCACGCGGGCTCGCCCGTGACCCGGTCGTCGACCTGCCGCCCGAAGGGGCAGCCGGCGGGCAGCAGCACCGGCTGCGTCACGCAGTCGGTGTCGAGCATCGTGTCGAGCTGCTCCTGCAGCACCTGCGAGAAGGAGGCGCGGGCCACGGTCGCGACGCTGGCCGAGGAGGTGCCCCCCGCGCTGATCACCGTCACGCCGACGGTCGGCGCCTCGAGGTACGCGCTCTCGTGCGAGAGGACGAAGCGCGAGGGCGCGAGCACCTCGAAGCGCGTCGCGACGTCGCCGCTCTCGGTCGTCACGAGCCGGCCGTCGACCGTGAAGCGCGGGTCGTTCATCGGCGTGACGTCGAGGGTCGCGGTCGGGCTCTGCGCGAAGCTCCAGGCGCGGAAGAAGCCGAACCGCGTGCCGGCCTGCTGCACGACGAACTGCGACTGCCCGGGGGTGCCGTCGAGCGTGTACGACAGCGTCACGGCGCGGGTGCCGTCGCCGAGGTCGAGCTCGCGCTCCTCGTGCACGTCGGCGAGGCCGCCCAGCGAGGGCACGGTCAGCAGGGCGTCCTCGAGATCGCCCGTCGGCTCGATCCCCGCGAGGGTGAGGGCGCTGGCGGTGTCGCCACGGTCGATCGCGTCGAGGTAGCCGCGCGCGAAGCCGCCCGCGCTGTACACGGTCGCGTTCAGCGCGACGACCGTCACGGCGAACCCGATCACCACGAAGAGCGCGGCACCGCCCCAGATGGCGACGAAGGGCCACCACGACGACGGGCGCCTTCTCTCCCCCACGGACGAAGACATGTCCACAGCATAGGTCGACGGAGGTCACGACCAGCCGTGCAGCGACGGAGGCGCGGGTAGGTTGGAGACCTGGACGCGCCTCCTCGAGATCGCGGCTCCACCCCGTCCGCCCCTGCCGCCTCCCCTGCTCCTCGAGCCCGAAAGGTCCGTGTCGCCGTGTCCGTCGCCCTCTCCGCCGAGCAGCAGGCCGTGTTCGACGCCATCGAGGACACCAAGGAGCACATCTTCGTCACCGGCCGGGCCGGCACCGGCAAGTCGACCCTGCTGAACCACCTGTCGTGGAACACGTCGAAGCAGGTCGTGATCTGTGCCCCCACGGGCGTGGCCGCCCTCAACGTCGGCGGGCAGACGATCCACTCGCTGTTCCGGCTGTCGATCGGGCTGATCGCCGACCACGACATCGAGCAGAAGAGCGAGCTGCGCAAGCTGCTCAACACGATCGACACGCTCGTGATCGACGAGGTCTCGATGGTGAACGCCGACCTGATGGACGCGATCGACCGCTCCCTGCGCCAGGCACGACAGCGACGGTCCGAGCCGTTCGGCGGCGTGCAGGTCGTGCTCTTCGGCGACCCCTACCAACTGCCCCCGGTGCCCGGCGACGCGGAGGAGCGCGCGTACTTCCGCGACAACTACCGGTCGATGTGGTTCTTCGACGCCCACGTCTGGCAAGAAGCGTCGTTGCGGATCTACGAGCTGGCGTTCATCCACCGGCAGACCGAGGGCGACTTCAAGGAGATGCTGAACGCCGTCCGCCACGGCCGCGTCACCGCCGAGATCGCCGGTGCGCTGAACGGGGCGGGGGCGCGCCCCGCGCCGACCGACGGCACCGCGATCACGCTCGCGACCCGGAACGACACCGTGACCCGCATCAACAAGGTCGAGCTCGAGCGGCTGCCCGGGCGGGTGCTCACCGCCAAGGCCGAGGTCAGCGGCGAGTTCGGGGGGCGCACGTTCCCCGCCGACGAGGCTCTCGAGCTGAAGCGCGGGGCGCGCGTGATGTTCCTCCGCAACGACCAGGACCAGCGCTGGGTCAACGGCACCACCGGCACCGTGACGAAGGTGCGCGACACCGTCTTCGTCGAGGTCGACGGCGAGGAACACGAGGTGCAGCCCGCCGTGTGGGAGAAGTTCGCCTACTCGTGGTCGGCCTCGACCAAGCAGCTCCGCAAGGACGTCGTGGCCGAGTTCACGCAGTTCCCCCTGCGCCTGGCCTGGGCCGTGACGATCCACAAGTCGCAGGGCAAGACCTACGACAGCGCCATCGTCGACCTGGGCACGCGGGTCTTCAGCGCCGGGCAGACCTACGTCGCGCTCAGCCGCATCACGGCCCTCGACGGGCTGTACCTGACCCGCCCGCTGCGGCCCGCGGACATCATCGTCGACCTCGACGTGCGGCGGTTCATGAGCCAGGCGACCCGGGTGCCGGCGATCCGCGCCGCAGAGGACGCGGCCGCCGCGGGCGATGCGGCCGGCACCGGCCCGGGTGCCGCGGCGGCGCCCTCGAGCTGAGCCGCGCCTCCTCGGGTGGTGCTCTGGCATGATCGGGGGATGACCACGACGACTCCTGCCGCCTACGAGCCCACCATCCGCGAGTCGCCGAACCGCGCGGCCGCACTGACGATCGGCACGATCGTCCTGCTGGTCGGCGCCTGCGGGTTCTTCGCCGAGAACATGGGGCCGTTCTTCGGGACGACCGGGGCGGCGCTCGGGTTCCTCAACGTCAACCCCGCGCTCGTCGTCATCTGGGTGCTCTCGGGTGCGGCACTGCTCATCGCGGGCGCCTCCGGCAGCGCCCCCGCCCGCACGATCAACACGGTCGTGGGCCTGCTCTTCGTCGTCTTCGGCGTCGCCGGGTTCCTCGTGCGCGACACCGACGTCAACTTCCTCGCCCTCAACCTCGGCGACGACATCACGCACCTGCTGGCCGGCGGCGTGCTGCTGCTGACCGCGATCGGTGCGGAGCGCCGCCGCCGCCGCTGAGCCGCCGCCGCGGAGCTGCCGCGGGCATCGCACCGCGTTTCGTACACTGCACCGGGTCTAGTCCCGGTGCAGTGTGCTTCCGCCGGGCCGCCGGGGCGGGCCGCAGGGGCGGCGCGGCGCGTCCGCTGACATGATCGGGGGATGGAACCGACTCCCCGCCGCCGCGTCGTCGTCGCGATCAACCCGTCGGCGTCGTCCGGACGCGGACGAGGCGTGGGCGACGCCGTCGTCGAGGCCCTCCGTGCGGCGGGCCACGACGTCGTCCCGCTCCGCGAGCCCACCGTCGAAGCCCTCGTCGCGGCCGCGCGCGCGCAGGTGCTGACGCTCCCCCACGCCCTGGTCGTCGTGGGCGGCGACGGCGTCGTCAACCTCGGCGTCGGACTCGTCGTCGGGGTGCCGGTCGCGCTGGGGATCGTGCCGACGGGCACCGGCAACGACATGGCCCGCACCCTCGGGATCCCGCACGACGACCCCGAGGCCGCGACGCGCCTCCTCGTCTCGCTGCTCGACCGGCCGCCGCTCGTGATCGACGCGGGCAGGGTGACGCGCGGCGACGAGTCCACCTGGTTCGGCTGCATCGTCTCGGCCGGCTTCGACGCCGTGGTCAACGAGCGGACGAACGCCCTGCGCTGGCCCAAGGGCCGCCGCCGCTACGACCTCGCGCTGCTGATCGAGCTGCTGCGCCTGCGGCCGCTGTCGTACCGGCTCGAGCTCGACGGCGCCTCGCGCGAAGTGGAGGGCACGCTGGTCACCGTCGGCAACGGGCGCTCGTTCGGCGGGGGCACGACCGTGCTGCCCGAGGCCCGTCTCGACGACGGCCTGCTGGACGTGCTGATCGTGGAGCGGCTGGGGCGGCTGCAGTTCCTCCGCCTGTTCCTCAAGGTCGCGAAGGGCACGCACCTCGCCGATCCGAGGGTGCACGTGCACCGGGTGCGGAAGGTCGTCATCGAGTCGGACGACGGGATCGTCGCCTACGCCGACGGCGAGCTGGTCGGACCGCTGCCGGTCACGGTCGAGGTCGCGCCCGGGGTGCTGCACGTGATCGCGCCTGCCGCCTCGGCCTCCGCCTGAGGGCGCGCCCCGCGCCTGACGCCTCGCACCGCACCTCCTCTTCCGCACTGCCCCCGCCAACCGATCCGTCCGTCCGTCCGTCGAGTGGTCCGATCTGGGTCTCCGGCAGGTCGAGGGGAACCAGATCGGACCGCTCGGCACGCACCACTCTGATCTCCTCGGCCGGGGACAGACGAGAGGCCCCGGCTCGACCGTCGCCCACGAGGGGAGGTCGATCCGGGGCCTCTCGTGAGGGCCGAGGAGGCGTCAGCCGCGCAGGCGAGCCGCCCTGCGACGGGCGCGGACCAGCAGCACGGCGCCGAGGGCGACGAGTCCGCCGGCGAGGGGCAGGGCCCAGGCGGCCAGCTCCGAGCCGGTGTAGGCGAGGCCGTCCCGAGTCGTGCCGGCTGCGGTCGACGTGTCCGCGCCTCCCGCGCCTGCACCGTTCCCGGCACCGGCACCGGCACCCGGCGCACCCGCGCCCGGAGCACCGGCACCGTCACCGTCACCCGGGGCGACGGGCGGGACGACCGGCGGCTCGACCACGACGGGCGGCTCGACCGGCGGCACGACGACGGGCGGCTCGGCCGCCGCGGGCACCGTGATCGCGAAGAGCGTCGTCGTGCCCGAGACCTCGTTGCCGACCGCGAGCATCGGCTCGCCGGTCGCCGAGTCGGCGGCGGGGACGAACGCCAGCCCCTCCGGCCCGAGGTCGCCCGCAGCCGACAGGGCGGCGGCGGGGTCGGCGGCGTCCTCGCCCGAGACGGCGAAGTCGCGGTTGTTCACGTAGGCCACGAAGGAGGCGGCGGTCGGCACGGTCACGTCGTAGACGGCGATCCCGCCCACGCGCTCGAAGCCGATGAAGGCGTAGGTGCGTCCGTCGATCTCGCCCAGGGCGACGCCCTCCGGCTCGGGGCCCTTGTCGTCGCTGCGGCCGTCGAGGTTCGACTCCGTGTGGTTCGAGTTGAAGGACTCCGGCGCGGCCGCCGCGGTGACCTCCTCGAAGTCGGAGCCCGAGTCGAAGACCTGCTGACCGCTCGCGTCGAGGATGCTGAACGACCGCGACCCGAACGTGTAGAGCGTCTCGTAACAGGAGCCGTCGGCGCTGAGGCCGTTCGCCGTGGTCACGTTCAGGCGGCCGAGCGCGGCGGGCGCCAGCGAGCCGGCGGCGGGCGACGTCGCGCAGACGGGCGGGACGCCGCCCCGACCGAGGGCGCTGACCCGCGACACCTCGCCGTAGCCGGCCCAGTCGCGCGAGTCGCCCTCGTTCGCGGTGACGACGTAGGTCGAGCCGCCGGACTCGTAGCTCGCGATCGTGTCGGGCATCCGGTAGCCCTCGACGCCGGCCCAGGTGCCGATCGCGATCGCCGGGCCGCCGTCGGCGCCGTCACGGTCGGACGGGTCGAACGGCACGACGGAGCGGTCGACCGTGCCGAGGGGGACGACGTCGGTCACCGTGGCCGTGGCGACGTCGACGATCGCGAGGGCGTTCGCCTCCTGCAGCGAGACCCACGCGGTCGCGCCGTCGGCCGAGAACGTGGCGTACTCGGGCTCGAGGTTCTCGCTCACGGGGAACAGCAGGGGCGACTCGGGCGTGACCGTGCCGGCGTCCTCACGGCCGCCGAAGACCCGCACCTCGGGGTCGAGCACCGAGCTGCCGCCGACCTCGAAGTCGTGGAAGTCGGCCGTGCTGACGGCCGGCTGCGCGGGGGCGGAGACGGTCGCGGGCACGTCGACGACGCTGATCGTGCCCTCGGGGTCGACCGAGTAGTCCTCGGCGGGCTCGCCCTCGTTCGCGACGACCACCCGGGTGCCGTCGGGGCTGAAGGCGACCATGTCGGGCAGCGAGCCGACGCGCACGGCGCCCAGGGCGCCTCCGTCGCCCGCGGCGTCGAAGAAGACGACCCAGCCGAGGTCGGTCTTGTCGTCGCTCTCGACGGCGACGGCGCCGAGGCCGTCGGCCCGCACCGAGACCGAGTTGGCGACGGCGCCCGCGGGCACGACCGAGCCGTCGGCGGCCGTGACGCCGGTGGTCTGGACGGTGAAGCCGGCCGAGACGGGCGCCGAGGGCGTGCCGATGTCGAGGACCTCGACGACCGCCTCCGCCGCGTTGACGACGAGGAGGCGGTGCAGCACCGAGCCGGAGGAGTCCCGTGCCTGGCCGGTCCAGTGCTCGACGATCTCGGCCGCGCTGGCGTCGAAGGTGCCGGTCTCGTACGAGCCGACGGGCTGCAGGTCGAAGGCCTCCTGGTCGGCGAAGACCTCGACGGGCGCCGCCACGACGGCCGCGCTCGCGGGCGCCGAGAGGCCGATCAGGCCGGCGGCGGCGAGGGCGGCCGTGCCGGTCAGGGCGACGGCGCCGAGCGGACGCCGGCTGCGCGCGGCGTGCGGGGCGGACGTGGACGTGGAGGACGGGAGGCGGGAGGCCGGGCGGCGTGCGCGCATGCGGGAGCTCTCTCTGGTGCGGTCGGGCGTCGGGGACGCCACGACCATATGCACGACACGTGCCGCAGAGATGGCCGCCGGGTTAACGGCCGGGGCGGCCGCCGGGTTAACGGCCGGGGCGGCCGCCGGGTTGACGGCCGGGGCGGCCGCCGTCCTGGTCCGGCGCGTCGCTGTCGAGGACGGCGACGTCGAACTGCTCGGTCTCGAGGTCGACCGAGTCGACGCCGACCGGCACGGGGACGGGCGAGGCGCCGGCGAGCGCAGCCGTCCGCGCTGCGAGGTCGACGACGAGCCGCTCGTCGCGGATCTCGTCGCCGCGGGCTTCGTCCACGCTGATCGAGTCGGAGGTGAGCATCTGGCTCGCGGGCCCGACCAGGATGCTGAAGACCCGGGGAGTCCCCGCCGCGTCCACGGCGGGGACGTCGATCGAGTCCGACTGCCCCTTCATCGCGAGGGCCTGGGCGTACGCCATCACCGCGTCCGCGATGTCGTCGCCGGTGACCAGGTGGTCCTCGGCGTAGCTGATGCGCTTCATGACGGCTCTTCCGGCTGGCTGGGGTGGGACGGTCCACGGTACGCGCGCCGCACCTCCTGCGACCCGGCCCGTCGCCGGTCAGGCGCCGTGCAGCGTCTCGCGCGGGTATTCGCCGAAGCGGTGGACGTAGGAGGCGGAGAAGCGCCCCAGGTGCGCGAACGCCCACCGCTGGGCCACCTCGGCCACCGTCACGGTGTCCGCCGACCCCTCGACGAGCTCGTCCCGCACGCGGTCGAGCCGCACGGCGCGCAGGTACTCGGACGGCGTCGTGTCGAGGTGACGGCTGAACGCCTGCTGCAGGCCGCGCGGCGTGAGGCCGGCGTGCGTCGCGACGCCGCGGGGCGTGATCGGCTCGTGCGCACGCGCGTGGACGTACTCGACCGCGAGGCGGAGCGACGCGTTCCGCGGCGCCAGGACCTCGTCGGGGAGGCGGCGCGAGGTGTGCGGGAACGTGTCGAGCAGGACGCCCGCCGCCCAGCGCGCGGTCTCGGCCCGGGCGGCGTCGTCGGACTCGTCGTCCAGGTAGACCCGCGCGATGTGGCGCAGGGCGGCGTTGAAGCGGACTCGCCCCTCGTCGTCGATCACGGCCGTGTGGTCGAAGCGGACCGAGCCGGGGTAGGCGTCCTCGCGCTCGGAGGCGACCTCGTCGAGCACCCTGTCGGAGAGGTGCAGCAGGTTCTGCTCGACGTCGGTCACCCGGAACGAGAAGGGCCTCCCGTAGGGGAACGGCATGGGCTGGCCGACCTCGGGCGTCACCTCGTCGCGGCCGATGTCCATCAGGGCCGAGCCCCGGCCGATCCACTGGATGATCCGCTCGCCGCGGGGCTGGATCGTGCCGGTGACCTCGCCGGAGAAGTGCGTCGTGCGGAGGGTCAGCTCGCCGTCGCCGCGCGTCGTGTGCCGCCAGCGGAACGCGTCCTCCGTCTCGACGAAGCGGAGGCCGCCCACTTCGCCGTAGCCCGAGCCGAAGAACCTGGCCGCTCCGTCGAGGTCGTCGCCGTGTGCCTCGACGAGGACTCTGCGTCGGGGGTCGTCGGACATCCCTCCGATCTTGGCGGGCCGCGGGGGCCGGGACAAGTTGCCGAGAGGGGGTTGACGGGAGGAGGGGCGACGTGCTGTGGCGCAGGTCGCTCGGCAGGTGTGCGAGTAGCGTCGCGCGCATGAGCGACCTCGACGACATCGACCTGACCACCCTCCGCGGCGAGCACACCCGCTTCGGAGCCTTCACCGACAAGGTGGTGCTCGTCGTCAACGTGGCGTCGCGCTGCGGGCTCGCGCCCCAGTACGAGAAGCTCGAGCAGCTGCAGAAGACCTACGGCGAGCGCGGCTTCACGGTCGTCGGGTTCCCGAGCAACCAGTTCCTCCAGGAGCTCGGCTCGGCGGAGGCCATCGACGAGTACTGCTCGGCGACCTGGGGCGTGACCTTCCCGATGATGGAGAAGGTGCGGGTCAACGGGCGCTCGGAGCACCCGCTCTACACCGAGCTCAAGAAGACGGCCGACGCCGACGGCAAGGCCGGCAAGGTCAAGTGGAACTTCGAGAAGTTCGTCGTGACGCCGTCGGGCGACGTGCACCGCTTCCGGCCGACGACCGAGCCGGACGACCCCGCGATCGTCGGCGTCATCGAGGCGGCGCTGCCCACACCTGCCTGAGCTGCCCGCACCGGCCTGACCGGCCCGACCTGCCGCACCCGCGCCTCCTCCGCCTCTCGGCAGACGACCGAGCGACGAGGAGGCGCGGTGCCGGTCAGGACTGCAGCGCCTCGGTCGGCGGGATGCGCGCCGCCCGCACCGCGGGCCAGAGCCCGGCGAGGGCCCCGACGACCAGGGTGGCGCCGAGGCCGCCGGCGAGCACGACGGGCGGGATCGCCATCGGCCACCCCTTCGTCGTGGCGAACACAGCGGTCACGCCCGCCCCGAGCGCGACGCCCGCCACCCCGCCGAGAGCTGAGAGGACCAGCGCCTCGGCCAGGAACTGGCGTCGGATGTGCGGCCTGGTGGCGCCGAGGGCGCGGCGCAGGCCGATCTCGCGTCGCCGCTCGAGCACCGAGATCACCATGGTGTTGGCGACGCCGATGCCTCCCACCAGGAGGGCCACGGAGCCCAGGCCGACCAGCAGGCCGGTGAAGGCCTGGTCGGCGGCCTGCTCGGCCGCGAGCGCGTCGGAGGGACGGCTCACCTGGACGTCCGACGGGGAACGCGGCTGGACGGTGGGGGCGATGAGCTCGCGCACCTCGTCGACGCGCTCCGGGTCGACCCGCGTGTAGACCGCCGTGGGCACCACGGGCTCGCCCGTGAGCCGTTCGCCAGCGACCTCGCCGATCAGGGCGGACACGTCGATCTCGTCAGCGAGCGGCACGGGATCGAGGATCCCGGCGACGACGTACTCGGCGTCGGCGATCACGACGTGTCGCCCCGGCTCGGCGATGCCGAGCGACCTCGCCGCCGCGGAGCCCAGCACGACGACCGGGTACTGCGCGGTGCCCGCCGTGAGCCACGACCCGGTCGCGAGCTCGGCCTCCAGCACCTCGAGCAGCTCGGGCGACGCGGTGCGCAGCGTGATGCCGTTCGTGTTGCCGGAGGGGACGCGGCCGTTGCGGTAGACGCCCACGTCGACCACCGTGCCGGTCGTCCCCGCGGACTCGACGCCCTGGACGTGCCGCGCCGAGGCTCCCGCCGTGAGCGGCAGCGGAACGGTCTCGCCGAAGAAGTCGGTTCCCTGCGATGCCGTCAGCAAGTTCGTGCCGAGCGCGTCGAGGGTCGCGGCGAGCTGCGCCTGGCTCGACGTCGAGATGCCCACGACGGCGATCATCGCCGCGATGCCGATGGCGATGCCGAGCGCGGACAGCACGGCACGGGCCGGGCGCGACACGATGCCGGAGACGCCGAGCCTGGTGACGTCGGACGCGCGCAGCCGCGAGCGGGCGCCGCCGGGCACGGCGTCCTGCGCCCTCACGAGTCGGCCCCGACGGCGGGACGGCCCGACGCGGACTCGGCGACCACGGACTCCGTGACCGCGGGCGAGGAGGCGCTGTCGCCGGCCACCCGTCCGTCACGGATGGTGACGCGCCGGGGCAGCAGCTGGGCGAGCTCGACGTCGTGCGTGATGACGACGATCGAGGTGCCGTCGGCGTGCAGCTCGTGCAGCAGCGCCACGATGCCCGCGCCGGCACGCTGGTCGAGGTTGCCCGTCGGCTCGTCGGCCAGCAGGAGGGCAGGCCGGTTCACGACGGCCCTGGCGATGGCGACCCGCTGTCGTTCACCGCCGGACAGCTGATTCGGCCGGTGCCCGAGGCGGTGGCCGAGACCGACGCGGACCAGGGCCTCCGTGGCGCGCCTCCGGCGCTCCCTGATCGGCGTCCCCGTGTAGAGCAGCCCGTTCGCGACGTTGTCGGTGGCGCTGACCCCGTCGCTGAGGTGGAACTGCTGGAAGACGAAGCCGATGCGGTGTGCCCGGAGGGCCGAGAGCTGGGCGTCGCTCTGCGTGTCGACGTCGACGCCGTCGACGGCCACGGTGCCCGACGTCGGTCGATCGAGCGTGCCGAGGACGTTCAACAGGGTCGACTTGCCTGATCCCGACGGCCCGACGACGGCCACCATCTCGCCGTGGTCGACTCGGAGCGAGACGTCGTCGAGGGCGGTGGTGGGCGGCCTGCCGTACTCACGAGTCACGCCCGTGAGCTCGAGGACGGCGCTCATGCCGGCACCACGACCTCTGTGCCCTCGGCGACGTCGCCCGTCACTTCCACGCGGTCGCCCGCGAAGAGTCCCGTCTCGACGGGCACCGCCTCGGTGCTGCCGTCCGGCTGCACGACCTCGAGCACGAAGCCGCCCCCGGCCGCCGCTCCCAGCGCGAGCACCGGCACGGACAGCACGTCCTCCCTCACCTCGGACACGAACTCGACGACGACGGAGGCGTCGGTCAGGTCGCCGGGCGCGGCCGGGTCGTCGAACGACACGGTCACCGGAACGGTCGTCTTCCCGGAGTCGGCGTCGGCCTCGGCGGCCCCGACGGCCGTGACGTGCCCCGGGGCGTCGGTGCCCGACGGCAGCTCCGTCGAGACGACGCCGCCGACGGTCGCGAGGGGGGAGCCGACCGGCAGGTCGACCGTCACCACCTTCTCGGTGCGTGCGGTCTCGTACAGGTCACCGCCGCCGGACGCATCGCCGACCGCGGCCGACAGGCCCGCGACCACGAACTCGCCGGAGACGAACTGCAGCCCGCCCAGGTCGACCGTGCCGGTGCGCGTCTGCCCGCTGGCCTTCTGCCAGGCCAGGACGGCCCGCGTCGTGCGGGCGTCGAAGGTCTGGTCGGGGGTGCCCACGAGGTGGCCCCAGTCGGAGAGCGACTGCTCGAGCTGCTGCACGTCGGGCCCCGGGGACATGCCCGACTCGAAGGCGCGCCACTGCGGCAGGACGCCCTCGAACGCGGTGACGGGCCGGTCGTCGACCCGGTACAGCTCGCTCCGGGGCGTGAGGACCTCGCCCACCTGGGGCAGCCAGGTGATGGTCCCCTGGGCCGCGCCGACGATCGTCGGGCCGTCGAGCCTGCTGAGCGTGCCCGCCTTGCTCGTGCTGCCGGTGAGGGTGCCGCGGTCGACGGTCGAGGTCGAACGGTCGGCCCCGCGGTGCTCGTCCTCCCCTGCCTCGGCCGAGGCGTCGCGGGGCAGCCCGGCCAGCACCGACGCCGTCACGACGCAGCCGACCAGGACCAGGCCCAGGCCGGACCAGACGACGGTGCGACGCCGGGTGCTCACTCCTGGCCCGTCGGGCCGGAGTCGCCGAAGGCCCCGCAGGCCTCCAGGACGCTCTCCGGGATCTCGTCGTCCGAGGCCTCCGAGATCATCGCGCCCCCGTCGCCCTCCTCGGGGTCAGGCGCGTCGTACCCCTTGTCGCGCAGGCACTCGTTCGTCTCGCGCAGCTGCTCCTCGAAGTCCTCCTGCGCCTTCTTCCCGGCCGCCGTCACGGGCCGCTCGCCGAGCTCCTCCGTCACCTCGTCCTGGCACTTCTCGGCAGCGGCCTGGAAGGCGTCGGGGTCGAAGTCGTCGCCGACGTCGACGGCGTTGCCCCCGGAGTCGGACGGGTCCGCGAAGTCGAGGCCCTCGGCGCGCATGCACTGGGCGATGGCCACGTCCCAGGTCTTGGCGTCGGCGGCGAGCTGGGACTCGCTCTTGGTGGTGGGGGACGTGCCGCCGCCCTCGGACGAACAGCCCGTGAAGGCGACGACGAGCAGGGGCAGGGCGACGAGCAAGGTGGCTCGGTTCTTGAGCATGGGGTCTCCAGGTGGGACGGGGGGTCGTTCTGACGTGCGAGGTGCTGAGGTGCACGTCGTCGTCGCCCGGGGCGGGCGACGGGTCCCAGACCACCGCAGGAGGCGTTGTCGTCCCGTAAACCGTCTTCTTTATCTCGGCGTCACGTCCGGAATGTCACACTCAGGAGACCATCAACCCTGCTGAGAAGGGAGCCGCCGTGCGCGTGCTCATCGTCGAGGACGAGGTCTACCTGGCCGAGGCCGTCCACACCGTCCTCGAGCGCGAGGCGATGGCCGTCGACGTCGTGCACGACGGCGACTCGGCCCTCGAGCGGCTGGCCGTCAACGACTACGACGTCGTCGTGCTCGACCGCGACCTGCCGGGCACCCACGGTGACGACGTCTGCTCGACCGTCGCCCTGTCGGCCACCGGGCCCGGCGTCCTCATGCTCACCGCAGCGGGTCGTCTGCGCGACAAGGTCGACGGCTTCGAGCTCGGCGCCGACGACTACCTCGCCAAGCCGTTCGAGTTCCCCGAGCTCATCGCCCGCATCCGGTCACTCGCCCGCCGGTCGAAGGAGGCGCGGCCGCCGGTCGCCGTCTGCGGCGACCTGAGCTTCGACCCCTTCCGGCACGAGGTCCGGCGGGCCGGACGCTCGGTCACGCTGACCCGCAAGGAGTTCGCCGTGCTCGGCGTCCTGCTCGACGCCGACGGCGGCGTCGTCAGCGCCGAGCGACTGCTCGAGAAGGCGTGGGACGAGAACGCCGACCCGTTCACCAACTCGGTGCGCGTCACGATCTCGAACCTCCGTCGTCGCCTGGGCGAGCCGTGGCTGATCCAGACCGTCACCGGGCGCGGGTACCGGATCGCGGCAGCTGACCGGTCCGCACCGTGAACGCCCGCCGGGCCGCGTTCCCCGGGCGGTTCCGACCCCGTCCGAGGTCGTGGGCGCGGGGCAGCGCACGCCTCCGGCTCACGGCCACCTTCAGCGTCGTGCTGACCGCCGTGGGGATCTCGATCGTCGCGACCATCTTCCTGGTGATGGCGCTCGTCCCCCACTACGAACTCGCCAGCGTCGGCCCCGGGGAGCCTCCTGACCTCGGCGGCGCCGACGGAGGCAGCGCCGACGGAGGCGGGGCCGACGGCGACCGTGGGGGCGGCGCTCCCCCCACGACCGGCCGGGTCACCACGGTCGGGCCCGACACGTCGTTCTCGGCGCCGGCCGGGGACGACCCTCCGGTCGCGATCGTGGCCGACTCCCTCGTCACGGTCCTCCGCCTGCACTCCATGGTGACCATCGCCGGCGAAGGCGACCTGCTGCGGGTGCTGCTGACCACCTCCCTCGTCGTCTTCGCCGCGGTGCTCGCCGTCGGCGTCTGGGCCAGCTGGATCCTGTCCGGCCGCCTGCTCCGGCCGGTCGAGCACCTCGCGACCGCCGCCCGCGAGGCCGAGCACGGCCGGCCGGGGCTCTTCCGCGAGCACCTGGCGGACCGGGCCCCCGGGCAGCCGGACGACGAGTTCGGCCGCCTCGCGACGACCTTCGACGACATGCTCGCGCGGCTCGACCGTTCGTTCGACGCCCAGCGGCGGTTCGCGGCCAACGCCTCGCACGAGCTGCGAACGCCCTTGGCGACCACCCAGGCGATGCTCGACGCGTCGTTCGGCACCCCTCAGGTCGACGAGCGCCTGGCGACCCGTCTGCGCGAGATGAACACGCGCAGCATCGACACGGTCGAGGCCCTGCTGAGCCTCTCCGACGCCCATTCGGGGCTGGGCGACGGCAGAGAGCGCGTCGACCTCGTCTCGGTCGTCGACGACGCCCTCGCGGCGTCGCGCGAGCAGGCGGACGAGCTGGGGATCGACGTCCGCCGTACCGGCCGCCCCACGACCGTGGACGGCGACGCGGCCCTGCTCGGCGTGCTCGTGGGCAACCTGGTGCGCAACGGCATCGTGCACAACGAGCCGGGCGGCTGGCTCCGGGTCGTGGTGGGGCAGGACGACGACGGGGCCCCGGTGCTGCACGTGTCCAGCGGCGGCGCCGTGATCGACCCTGCCGTCGCGGAGCGCCTGACCGAGCCGTTCTTCCGGGCCGAGGGGCGAGTGGCCGGCTCGCACGGCCTCGGACTCGCCCTGGTGCAGGCCGTCGCCGAGGGGCACGGGGCCGCCCTCTCCCTGGAGGCGCCGCCGACCGGCGGGCTGACCGCGCGGGTCGTCTTCGCCGTCGGGCACGCCGACGAGCCGGGCCGTGACGGGTCCGTCTCGTCGCGGTCCCTCCGCGACCAGGTCGCGCCTAGGCGAGCAGGTCGTTGGCCAGGTAGCCGGCGTAGCCGCCGCGGGTCCGTCCCACCTGGCGCCCCGAGGTGAGCACCTCTCCTGCCTCGGACGCGACGACGACCGCACCCGCGGCACGGGCACGGGCGACGAGCTCGACGTCCTCGTGCAGGTCGAGCTCGCCGAAGCCCCCGGCCGCTTCGTAGACCGCGGCGCGCAGGCCCAGGTTGGCCCCGTGCACGTGGCCGTTCGGCCTGCCCGGCGTGTGGCGCGACAGCCACGCGGCGACCTGCGCGTCGGAGAGGTCGGCGAAGTCGGGGCGCACCGTCCCCACGACGACGTCGGCCCCGTCGTCGTCGGCCAGGTCGAGCTGCGACGTCAGCCAGGCGGGCGGCACGGCCGAGTCGGCGTCCGTGTTCGCCAGCCACACGGCGTCGAGCGGCACCCCGAGCTCGGCGAGCCGGTCGAACGCGACGCGGGCGCCTTCCGAGCGGGCCGCGCCCACGGAGCGGAGGCGGGTCTCGACCACCGTGACGTCGGGCAGCCCGGCCGCGATCGCGGCCGTCTCGTCCGAGCAGTCGTCGGCGACGAGGACGGTGACGACCCGCACCTCCTCGTGTCGGCCCTCGCCTGCGGCACGACCGGCCAGCAGGAGGCGCGCCTCGCGCACCGAGGACAGGCACCGCGCGATCAGCTCGGCCTCGTCGCGCGCGGGGACGACCACGGCGACGCCGGCGATCCGGCTGCGGGTGACCAGGCGGCCGGCGACCGTGCGGGTCATTGGAGGCCCGTCCGGCTCGCGACCGACCGGGGGTCGCGCGAGAAGACGTCGAGGAGGAAGTCCTCCTCGACGTGGCTGACGACACGCGTCAGGTCGGCGCCGCGAGCCCAGGCGGCGAGCGCCTCGTGCACCGCGTCGCCGGACTGCGCGAAGTCGTCGGCACCGTGCCGCCAGTGGCAGGCTACGAGCGACCCGCCGGCCGCGAGCACCCGGTCGACGTCGGCGAGCAGCGTGCCGAGGTGCCCGGGCGACAGGTAGTAGCCGACCTCGCCCAGCACGACGAGGTCGAGGTCGCCGTCTCCCTGGTCGAGACCGGCCGAGACGTCGGCGACCTCCACGCGGACGTGCGGGTGGGCGGCCAGGCGCTCGCGGGCCCGCTCGACGGCGACCGACGAGACGTCGACGGCGAGCACGGAGTCCGCACGCAGGGCGAGCTGCTCGGTGACGACGCCGATCGAGCAGCCGATCTCGAGCACCCGGCCGAGGCGCTCGTCGGGCAGGGAGGCGAGCACGAGGGCGCGCTTGCGGCGCTCGTACCAGCGCGTCGTGACGCCCCAGGGGTCGTCGCGGCGCGCGTGGGTCGCGTCGAACGTGGGCGCGAGCGTGTCGCCGGGCACGTGCTCAGGCGCAGGTGCGAGCTCGAGCGTGCTGTCCGTCGAGGGCGGGTCGGTTGCGTCGAGGGCGGGTTCCGCGCGACCCGCCCTCGGCGAAGACGACCCGCCCTCGGGGGAATCTTCGGGCGCGGGGGCGGGTGCGGGTACGGGTGCCTCGACGAAGACCTCCGCGCCGCCGACGAAGTGCTCGACGAAGTCGGGCCGCAGCACGGCCTCGTCGCCGGGCCGGTCGCTCAGCGGCAGCACCTGCGACGAGTACCGCGCGAGCGCCCGCTGCTTCGCGAGGCCCGCCTCCTCGTCCCCGTCGACGCGCACGAGCGCGTCCCACGGCACGTCGGGGTGGTCGGGCCCGCCCCAGTGCCACATCCAGATCGGGTACTCGAGGAGGCGCGCGTCCGGCAGCGCGGACCCGTCGCCTCCCACGAGCTCCGCCGCGACCTCGCCGAGCACCCGGTGGTCGCGGTGGCCGTCGCCCCGCCACGGGGTCAGGACGAGCACGGGCTGCCGTGCGTCGAGCAGGTCCGCGAGCTGGCGGCGGACGTCGTCGCGGGCCTCGCGGAGGCCGCCGTCGGCGACGCCCAGGGCGATGAGCTCGATCTGCGCGCCCTGGGCGCGCTGGCCGGAAGGGTCGGCGAGCCCGGCAGGGTCGCTGAGCCCGGCAGGGGCGCCGAGCCCGGCGAGCTCGTCGAGGGCGGCGCGGGCCTCCGCCAGGCGCAGCTCGCGGAGCGATCCGGCCGGCGTCGACGTCGAGCGCGGGTGCGACGCCGCCCCGTCGGTGACGACGACGACCGTCACGGCGCGTCCGTGCCGCACGAGCTGCGCGATCAGGGAGCCGGCACCCAGGGTCTCGTCGTCGGCGTGCGCGGCCAGGACCACCACCGGGCCGGAGGCGCCGACCAGGTCGAACGCGCCGGGCGCGTCCGGCTCGGCGACGGCGGGCACGATCGCGGGGTCGAGCGGGCGCGGCGACGGCAGCGTCGCCCAGCGCGGGTCGGAGCGCCAGGTCGCCACGGAGGTGCCGGGCTCGCGGGCGTCGAAGCTCACCACGGGGCGATCCCCGCGGTGCTCGTGCTGGCGGAGCCGGTTCGAGTTGCCGTTTCGGGGGCGTCCGGCGTCGCGAGACCCCCGCGACGTGGCAACTCGCTCGTCCCGGCCGCGGCCGCGGCGGCTGCAGCCGCGGCGACGGCCGCGTCGCGCACGGCGCCGCCGAGCGACGCGTCGTCCTTCGACGCGTGCCGCTGCCGCAGGTAGAGCTCGAGGTCGGCCACGCGCTTGGCGTGCTCCGGGTCGGAGGCGAGCGGCGCCGGGCCGAGCGCTCCGCCGACGGCGGCGAGCACGTCCTCGGCCGCGTGGGCGACCGTCGAGCGCGTCCTCTTCGCCAGGAGCCGCGCCTCCTGCCCGACCGCTCGGCCGGCGTCGACGGCGACCGCCGCCGCCTCGAGCGCGCGACGTGCGTCGCCGAGGCGCTCGTCGACCACGCCGAGCGCACGGAGCAGCCACGGGTCGGGGTCGCGGGCGACCGCGGACCTCAGCAGGGCGCCGGCCACGCCGACCGCCCCGCCGTACCAGCAGGCGGCGACGGCGATGCCGCCCCACTCGAAGCCGGGGCGGCGGAGGTACCAGCCGGGCTCCCCGACGGGCGTCGCCGGCACGGACGCGAACGTCACGGGCCCCGACGGGATCTCGACCAGGCCGCGCGCGTGCCAGGCGCCGGGCACGACCTCGACGCCGGGCCGGCGGAGGTCGACGGCGAACAGGCGCCGCTCGTCGCCGACCCAGGCGGTCACGAGCGCGCCGTCGAGCACCCCCGCGAGCGAGCACCACGGCTTGGTGCCGGTGAGCACCCAGGAGGTGCGGGCACCATCGGCGGGCTCGGCCACGAGCTTCGCGCCCGGGCCCTCGGCCGCGAACACGCCCCAGGTGAACCCCTCCGCCGAGGAGGCGCGGGCCGGCAGCACGACCGTGCCCGATTCCCGTGCCTGGTCGAGGATCGCCGTGGCGTCGAGGTGCGGCTCGACGGCCCGGGCCGCTCCGACGTCGTGGGCCGCGAGGGTGGCGAGGGCCAGCCAGAGGTCGGCGGTGGAGCCGGCCCCGGGGACGGGCGCCGCACCTCCTCGGCCGGTCAGGTCGGCGGCGAGGGCGAGGGAGTCGGCGACCGAGCGCGGCAGGCGTGCGCGGACGACAGCCGTGGCCGACCGGGGGTCGACCTCGTGGGAGAGGTGCATCTGCTGAATGTACGGCGCTGCCGCCGTCGCGGTTCACGGAGGCGCGGCCCGACGCCGCTCCGTTCGCCCTGCGAGCGGTGTCCGCACCCTCAGGACCCGCGCAGACCCGCGCCCGCGCCGAGGGGTGGGCGCGGGTTCGCGGGGTGCGGAGCGTGACGCGAGCGCGAGCGCGGGCGCTACAGCGTCAGGCGGCGGTCGACGAGCTGCGCGGCGACGTCGGCCAGCTTCAGCCGGTTCTCGCGCGCGTGGCGGCGGATCAGCGCGAACGCCTCGTCCGTGCTGACGCCGCGCACGTGCGCGACGACGCCCTTGGCCTGCTCGATCACGACGCGGGTGTCGAGGGCGCCCTGCAGCTGCTGCTGCACGACGGCGCTCTCGCGCACGGTGCGCTCCTGCAGGATGCCGATCGTCGCGACGTCGGCGAGCGCCTGTGCGACCCGGACATCGCGGTCGTTCAGCTCTCCGACGGAGTTGCGGAGCAGGTTCAGGGTGCCGATCACGGTGCCGCGCAGCCGCAGCGGCACGGCGTGCGCCGCGCGGAAGCCCTGCTGCCGTGCGACCTCGACGAACTCGGGCCAGCGCTCCCGGTCGACGTCGACGTCGGGCAGCGAGACGGGCGCGGCGGTCGTGAAGCTCGTCCAGCACGGGCCGGAGCGGGCGTCGAGCTGCATGGTCTCGACGAGCGTGCTCGACTCGCTGGTCGAGGCGACGACCTCGAGGTCGCCGTCCTCGTCGGCCAGCAGGATCCCCGCCTCGTCGACGTCGAGCACCCGGCTGCAGGTGTCGACCAGCGTCTGCAGCAGCTCGATGACGTCGAAGCCCGCGACGAGGCTGTCGGCGAGGGTCGCGAAGGTGTCGACGAGGACGGCCTCGCGGCTGGCCTCGCCGCGGGCGTCGCCGCGGACGTCGCGGTCGTCGGCGCTCATCGCTCCACGATCCCGTCGGCCCCGGACGCGAAGCTGAGCCGGCCGTCGAGCACCGCGTCCGCGACCTCGCGCATCGGCACGCCCTGGGCGAAGGCGTGGCCCTGGAGCAGCAGCTCGGCGTCCTCGGCCGAGAGGTCGGCCTGGGCCAGCACCATGCCGGTCGCCTGGTGGATGCGACGCCGCGAGTACTTGTCGACCCGCACCTCCTCGGCCTGGTCGTCGGCCACGTCGCTGACCGCGCGCCGCAGCAGGTGACGACTGACCTGACCGGCCAGGGCGGAGGCGCGGCGCGCGCTCGCGTCGGGGAGGTCGCCCGGGCGGTCGCACCAGAGCTCCATCGCACCGAGGGCGAGGGGGCCGAGCAGGAGGGGGAACGCGTGCAGGGCCTCGACGGCGTCGTGGTCGAGCAGGGCGCGCGAGAAGGCGGGCCAGGTGCGTCGCGGCGCGATCCTGAGGGTGGCCTCGAAGACGGGGCGACGCTCGCTGACAGCGTCCCAGCAGGGGCCCTCGCCGAGGTCGAACTGGAGCTCGTCGAGCCGTGCCGCCACCGGGTCGCTCGCCGACACCGTCTCGGTGCGCAGCAGCCCGCCCATCGTCGCGACGGACACTCCCGACACCGGGAGGGCCGCGAGGAGGGATCCCGCGAGGTCGCTGTCGTCCATGAGGGCGAGGCTACCTGCCCCGGCGGGCAGGACGGGGGTCAGTGCGCCGGACGGACATCGGCGCACGCCGCCGCCGACTCAGCCGCTCCGGCCGCCGTAGCTGCCGCGGTCAGAGAAGCACCGTGCTGCTCCGGAAGGACGCCGGCGCGTCGCCCACCTGCCACACGACGGTCAGCCCCCTTGGTGCCCCGTCGGTCGAGGCCGAGCCGACGGGGATGGTGAACTGCCTGCCCGAGCCCGCCGAGACGGGCTCGTCGACAGGAGTCTCGACCCCGTCGACGAAGGCGAAGAGGCCGGTCGGGTACCCGACGACCGACGGCCCCGTCGCGTCGGCCGAGGCCGGCGACGCGAACGAGATCGAGGCGGGGGCCGAGTCGTCGAAGGAGGCGGCGCCCGCGTCGGACTGCACGTCCTCCGCTCCTGCGGCCGGGTTGGTCCACTCGTAGACGGAGTCGCCCGTCGAGGGCACCCCGGCGTCGTCGATGCGGAGGCCGGCCGACGACTCCCGGACGACCCACGCGTCGGCCTCGGCCTCGGTCGTCACGCTGACGACGGTGACGGCGCCCTCGAGGGCCTCCGCCTCCTGGAAGGTCGCGCCGACGAGCTGGCCGGCCGCCTCGGGCGTGACCGTCCCGTCACGGCCGAACGCCGACGCGAACTGCTGCTCGGACGGGTAGAAGGCCTGCGCCTCGGGCGTCAGCAGCGGCCAGGCCGCCGCCGCGTCGCCCGCCGCGGCGGCGTCCAGGTACTCGCGGACGAGCTGGACCTCGGGCGACTCGGCGGGGGTCGCCGACGCGGACGGGGCGGGCGCGGGGGCCGCGGTGACCGTCACCGTGGGGGTCGCGCCCTCGGCCTCGGCCTCGGCTGACGTGCAGCCGGCCGTGGCGGCGAGCACGGCGACCGCGAGTGCGGCGCCGGTCAGGGTCGTGCGGACGGGGGCCTGCTCGGTGAGGGCTGCTCGTGTCGATCGCATGAGCCGGACGGTAGGCGAGGCGGGCGGAGGTCGACCGCGACTCCCAGGGGACCGTGACCCGCGCCTCCTCAACGGAACGACGCCGCGACCCCGTTGCGGTGGTAGTCGAACACGATGCTCGTGCGCGTCGAGGCGACCGACGGCTGGGCCGAGAGGTGGTCGACCACGAAGGTGCGGATCTCGCTCGAGTCGGCCACGGCGATGTGCACGATGAAGTCGTCGTGACCACCGAGGAAGAACACCTGCAGCACCTGCGGCAGGCTCCGCACGGCCTCCGAGAAGGCGGTGATCGCAGCCTGCCGCGACCCCGGCCGCAGGGTCACGCCGACGATCGCCTGCAACGGCAGCCCGAGGCTGCGCTGGTCGATGCTCGTCAGGAACCCCGTCACCACCCCGCGGTCGATCAGCGAGCGCAGCCGCACGTGCGCCGTCGAGGGCGCGACGCCCACGGCCGCGGCGAGCGCCGCGTTCGAGATGCGCGCGTCCGTCCCGAGGACGTCGAGGAGGCGCAGGTCGAGTTCGTCGAGCGGCCCGGAGGCGCGAAGATCGTTCGGCCCGGACCGGGAGGGGAGGTCTCTTCTCGGCTCGTCGTCGGTCATGGTGGCATCTTCGCAGAAGATCCTTCGACTGAAACAGGCCAGAAACGAACGATCGCCACGATCGGACCACACTGGAGGAGCAGGGTCGCGACGAGGCAGCCCTGACGAAGATCGGAGCAGCCGTGCGCGTCGGAGTCCCCACCGAGATCAAGAACAACGAGAACCGGGTGGCGCTCACGCCCGCCGGGGCCGACGCCCTGGTGCGCCGGGGCCACGAGGTGCTCGTCCAGGCGGGGGCGGGCCTCGGCTCGCGCATCCACGACGACGACTACGCCGCGGTCGGCGCGACGATCGTCGAGACCGCCGACGAGGTCTGGGCGGCCGCCGACCTGCTGCTCAAGGTCAAGGAGCCGATCAGCTCCGAGCACCGCCACCTGCGTGCCGACCAGGTCGTCTTCACCTACCTGCACCTCGCGGCCGACAGGGCCCTGACGGAGGCGCTGGTCGCCTCGGGCACGACCGCGATCGCCTACGAGACGGTGCAGCTGCCCGACCGCTCGCTGCCGCTGCTGCAGCCGATGAGCGAGGTCGCGGGGCGTCTGTCGATCACGGTCGGGGCGTACCACCTGATGCGCGCCTCCGGCGGTCGGGGCACCCTGCTCGGCGGCGTCCCCGGCACGCCGGCCGCGAAGGTCGTGGTGATCGGCGGCGGGGTCGCCGGCGAGCACGCGGCCGCCAACGCGCTCGGCCTGGGCGCCGACGTGACCGTGGTCGACCTGTCGCTGCCGCGCCTCCGTGCGCTCGAGGCCCGCTTCGGCGGCCGGGTCGCGACGCGGCACTCGTCACCGTTCGAGATCGCGGCGCAGGTGCGCGAGGCGGACCTCGTGATCGGTTCGGTGCTGATCCCGGGGGCGGCGGCCCCGAAGCTCGTCACCGACGAGATGGTCGCGACCATGAAGCCCGGCGCCGTGCTCGTGGACATCGCCATCGACCAGGGCGGCTGCTTCGAGGGGTCGCGGCCGACGACCCACGACGACCCCACCTTCGCCGTGCACGACACGGTCTACTACTGCGTCGCGAACATGCCCGGCGCCGTGCCCGAGACGTCGACCCGAGCGCTGACGAACGCGACGCTGCCCTATGTCGCGGCGCTTGCCGACCGGGGCTGGGAGGCGGCCACGGCGGCGGACCCGGCACTCGCCGCCGGGCTCAACGTGGTCGCGGGCGCCGTCGTCGCGCCGGGCGTCGCCGCCGCGCTCGGCATGCCGCTCGGAGCGCCGCCCGCGCGCGCCTGACGCTGCCGACACCACCGAGAGGGCCCTCAGGAGGCGCGGCGGACGACACGCCGGAGCGGTTGCGCGAGCCGATCCGGCCTGCCTACACTCACCATCTGTTCGAACACGTGTTCGAGAGAGAGGCGGCCTCGATGAACATCTCCACCACCCGCTCGGCCGTCGCGCTCTGGTTCGTCGACGGCACGCCCGACCGGCTCGTGCACGACGGCACCCGCTGGCGCGTGACGGACACCCCGACCGAGATGTGGCACGAGCCGGCCTTCGTGCCCGCGCTCATCACGCACCCTCCACAGCAGTTCGTGGGGTGGCGGTTCCAGGCCACCGACGGCGTCGGCACGACGCACATGTTCGAGGTGCTCCGCGACGGAGCGGGGCAGTGGGTGCTCGGTCGCGTCTACGACTGAGGGCGCGGTCCGAGTCGTGCAGCGGGCGCGCGGCCCAGGCCGACCGGCCGGCTGGCCGGCACACCCAGCCCGAGGGTGAGCCGCCCCCGTCCGAGACCTCCCCACAACATGTGGAAAAGGGTGTGGACAACTTGTGTCGAGAGCGGCTTTTTTCGGGGATAACCTCGCGGGGCTGTGGATCATGATGTGGAAATTACAGCCGTGTAACTCCGTTGTCGGTCTCTGATCTGGGCTTTTCATGCCCGGCCTCCTGTGGACAAGTCCACAGGCGCCGCGCCTCCTCGATCCACAGGGGCAGCGCCGCGGGGCCCCGGGCGGACTGACGCGACAGGCGCGTCGACGCCGGGACGGGACCGAGCGCGCGGAGCGGCGGCTCGTTCGGGCGGCCGCGCTCGACGCGCACTCGGTCGTTCCTGATGTCTCGGGTCCACCAGGCAAGACGATCGTAGCGCGGGGATACCCGTGAGTATGTAACGATTCTCCGATCTGCGCGCCGCGGACGACAGCCGTCGCGCGGAGGTTAGGGTGACCGCATGTCCGCGACCGGGAGCGCCCCCGCCAAGCGCCCGCCCCGAGCCGAGGTGCGCGAACGTCTGATCGAGGCCGCGAGTCGGCTCTTCGCACGACACGGCGTCCACGCGACGACCCTCGACGACGTGGCAGGGGCGGCGGGGTTCAGCAAGGGCGCCGTCTACTCGAACTTCGACTCCAAGGCCGACCTCGTCGTCACCCTGCTGCGCCGGGAGACGGACGGGGCGCTCCGCGCGCTGCACGAGATGCGGGTGCCCGGCACCGACCTGCCCGACCTGCCCGCCGCGATCCGGACGGCGTTCGCGCCCTACGGGCCCGGCACCGCGGACGACTTCAGCCTGATGTCCGAGCTGCGCTCGCAGGCCCTCGCCGATCCCCTCGTCATGGAGGTCTTCGTCGAGCAGCGGCGGGCCGTGCTCGACACGCTGCGCGGCCTCGTCGACCAGGTCTTCCAGGGACGCACCCCGGACGCGACCGGGCTCTCCTCCGACCAGCTGGCGCGCCTCCTCATCACCATCTCGGTCGGCTCGGCCTTCGACGCCCCGGCGACCGGCGACGTCGCGCCCGGCGAGCTGATGGGCGACGTCGTCGCCGCGCTGCTGCGCCCCGCGGCGGGCGACTCCCCCGCGGCCTGACCCGCACTTTCCCCGAGGCCCGACCCGCGCCTCCTTCGCCGCGACCGCCACCAGGCCGAGGGCGGGTCAGCGAGGTCGAGGGCGGGTCAGCGGCGACCCGCCCTCGACCCCGATGACCCGCCCTCGAGAAGAACTGC
Source organism: Frigoribacterium sp. ACAM 257 (assembly GCF_007954365.1). Taxonomy (GTDB): domain Bacteria; phylum Actinomycetota; class Actinomycetes; order Actinomycetales; family Microbacteriaceae; genus Frigoribacterium. The sequence continues at coordinate 78,016 of NZ_VOLO01000005.1, read as the reverse complement.
CGACCGCAGGAGGTGCGGGCGCGGCGCGGAGGCGCGGATGCCGACGCAGAAGCGACGAACCTCCGTGAGAGATCACGGAGGTTCGTCGCTTCTGCGTCGGGTCGTGCCCGACGGGGCGCAGGGCTACGCCCAGAGGAAGGGCACCACGAACAGCGCCAACGTCACGACCGGCCCGATGACCACCATCGACAGGCCCCAGAGCATGAGGTGGCGGTAGAGGCGCGGTCGCTCCTCCTCGACTCCCGAGGCGACGATCGTCGCTCCCGTCGTGCCGAACGGGGCACAGTCGACCAGCGACGCGGAGATGGCCAGCGCGTAGATGAAGCCGGTCATCTCGAGTCCGCCGCCGGGGATCAGCAGGGGGACGGCGAGCGGGATGAGCGCACCGAGGATGCCGATCGTCGACGCGAAGGCCGACACGAGCCCCGCGATCACGCAGATCACGAGGGCGGCCAGCAGCGGCGAGTCGACCGAGCGAGCAGCCTCGCCGAGCTGGTCGATCGCCCCGAGGCGGGTCAGGACGCCGACGTAGGTGATGATCCCGCCGAGCAGCAGGATCGTGCCCCAGTCGATGCGGCCGAGCGCCTGGCGACCCACGTCGGGGTTCACGAAGGCGAGCAGCACGGCGATCGTCAGGGCCACGGCGCCGAGGTTCAGGTCGACGTCGAGCAGCGTGATCGTGAAGAAGCCGACGATCAGCACCGGGATCGAGACGAGCACGAGCAGCTGGTAGCCGCTCAGCTTCTCCGACGGCGCGGCGTCGACCGAGGTCGAACTCGTCGAGGAGGCGGCGGTCGCGGTGGCCGTCGAGGTCACGGAGGCGGTCGTGTCCGAGGAGGCGGCGCCCGCCTGGGCGCGGTCCGCACCGGTGGCCGCGGTTCCGACGGCACCCTCGCTCGTGGCGACGGTCGTCGCGAGGCCGGAGCCGCCGATCCCGGGGCCGCCGGCACGGCGACGACCCGAGCCGGAACCGGAACCGGAGCCGCCCGCGGCGGCGGCGGCACCTGCTGCGCGCGTCCGAGCGATCAGCTCGCGCCCGCCGAACAGGAAGAACGCGACCAGCACGACGAGCGTGTTGATGCCGATCGACAGCCCGAACATCAGCGCGGGGTTGTAGGGGATCCCCGCGGTGCGGGCCACGGTCATCACGGTGATGCCGTTGATGCTCGTCGGGGCGAGCGCGCCGCCGACGATCGCCGAGCTCATGACGATGCCCATCATCGTCGAGTGGATCTTGTGCTTGTGCGCGAGGCTCATCGCGATCGGGACGATCGTGAACGCGGCGTGCGAGGTGCCGAGGCAGGCCACGAGCGTGCCGATGACGAACATCGCCCACGGGATGAGCGCGACGCGGTCGCCGATCAGGCGCACCGAGCGGTCGACCAGCCAGTCGATGGTGCCGGTGACCCGAGCGATGCCGAACAGGTACGTGATGCCGAGCAGGATCAGCAGGGCGTCGACGGGGAACCCGCCGAGCACGTCGTCGAGGCTCTCGCCGACGACGAGCACGCCGACCACGAGGGCGGCGACGAGCGCGAGCGCGCCCATGTGGACGTTGCGCACGGCCGAGATCGTGAAGACGGCGACCAGCACGATCAGCGCGATGATCTCGACGCTCACGAGGTCACCTCGGTCGGGGCGGGGGCGGGCGGTGTCGGGCTGAGGGGCATCGTCGTCGATCTCCTGTGCGGTGGGGGCGGTGGGTGCTGCGGGGGCGGGAAGAGAGGAAGGAGGCGCGGGTCAGACCCCGAGGGCCAGGCCCGTCCGGTACGCGGCCAGCGCGGCGGCGGGCACGTCGGCGAGGTCGTCGAGGCGCACGAGCTCGCCCGGGGCGACGTCGGCCACGAGCCGCGCGCCGCTGAGCAGGTAGTACGGCGCGACGCCGTGGTCGTCGGGATCGACGATCACGGGCGCGACGCCGGCGATCTCGTGGTGGTGCCCCTCGACGCGGAACGTCGTGCCCGCGGCGAGCGCCGAGGCGGAGCGTGCGGCCAGCACGGTGTGCTGCCGCGGCTCGGCGACGGACGAGGTGCCGTCGACGGCCGCCGCGATGGTCAACGGGGTCTCGACGCCCATGAAGTGGTACGGCCAGTAGATGCAGGCGTACCGGCCGTCGCGGCTGACCACGTGGCCCTTGCCGCGCAGGGTCTCCCAGGTGACGGGGTCGCCCGTGCGGACGACGACGAAGACGCCGCCGGCGAAGCTGGCCTCGCCCGGCAGGCGGAGCATCGAGAAGACGTCGACGCTGCCGGTGCGGCCGATCAGGCCGCCGTCCTCACGGGTGGCGTAGAGGTCGGCGAGCTCGTGCGGCCGGGCCACGGGATAGTGCATGCCCTCGACGTCGGCACGGGCGCCGGTGTAGAGCGACACCACGGTCATCTCGCAGTGGTCGGCCGCGGCGCTGCGCTTGAGCGAGGCGACCTGGGCGGCCCGCGCCTCCACCGTCTCGAGGGGGCGGTCGCCGAGCTCGAGCAGGTCGGCGAGCCCGGGGGCGTCGACGGTCGTGCCGGCCTGGTCGACGACGCCGGTGGCCGGGTCGAAGGCGAGGTCGTACTCGCTCGACTTGCCGAGGGCGACGATGTCGAAGCCGCAGTCGAGCACCCAGGCGACGAGGCGCAGCAGGTTCGCGGGCTGGTCGCCGTCGCCGGGCAGGTAGCGGAGGCCGGCGGCGCGGGCCTTGGCGCTGAGGGCGACGCCGGCGACGGACTCGATCTCCTTGCTCACCATGACGACGTGCACGCCGTGGTCGAGGGCCGTGTCGGCGTAGCCGTGGCCGGCCTCGATGCGCCCGGTGGCCTCGACGAGCACGTCGGCGGCGCTCCAGTCGACGGCGGCGCCGTCGGCGACGACGGCGACCCGGCCGGCGGCGAGCGCGGCGGCGGTCTCGGCGACGGTGGAGGGGGTCGCGACGCGGTCGGCGGGGACGCCGAGCTCGTCGAGCATCCGGATCGTGCCGCTGACGTCGGGGTCGACGAGCTGGGTCGCGACCATGTCGTCGAGCCGGCGCAGCTGGTCGAGCAGGGTGCGGCCGTACCCGCCGTTCGCTCCGGTGAGGAGGACGCGGACCGGGGTCTCGCGGGCCTGGGTCGCGCGGCGCGACGTCGAGTGGAGGATCACCGTTGTTCCCGTTCGTTCGAGGTGGCCTGTCGTCCGAGAGGGGTCGGTCGGCCTGAGCTTCGTGGGCAACCGTAGCCTGACTTCACAGATTGTCAAAGATCGCACCAAATAATCACATATGCTGAGATGGCTCCGTCGCGTCCGACGACGGACGAACGTCTCCACCGGAAGGTCCCCATGCTCACAGGTGCCGTCGCCGACGACTTCACAGGAGCCACCGATCTCGCCGCCGCCCTGCACTCGCGCGGGCTGCGCACCGCCGTCGTGATCGGCGACCGCCCCGTCGCCGACGAGCAGGTCGACGGCCTCGACGCCGTCGTCGTCGCCCTGAAGTCGCGCACGGCGCCGGTCGAGGAGGCGGTGGCCGCGTCCCTGGGGGCCGCCGACCGCCTCCTCGGCTGGGGTGCCGACCGGTTCTACGCGAAGTACTGCTCGACCTTCGACTCGACCGACGAGGGCAACATCGGGCCGGTGCTCGACGCGCTCCGCGAGCGCCTCGGCGCCGACCGCAGCGTCGTCGTGCCCGCGTTCCCCGCGAACGGCCGCACCGTGCGCGACGGCTCGCTCTGGGTCGGCGACGACCTGCTCGAGGACTCGCCGATGCGGCACCACCCCCTCACGCCCATGACGCGGTCGCGGCTGCGCGACCTGCTCGCGCCCCAGACGACGGCGACCGTCACGGAGATCGGGCTCGACGTGGTGCGCCGAGGGTCCGAGGCACTGCGCGCGGCGCTCGACGACGCCCCCGCGGGGTACTTGGTGGTCGACGCGGTCGAGGACGACGACCTGCGCACGATCTCGCGGGCGACGGCCGGGCACCGGCTCGTGAGCGGCGGGGCCGGGCTCGCACTGGGGCTCGAGCCGGTCGAGCCGGCGTCGGCAGCGCGCGAGGTCGCCCCGTTCCCCTCCTTCTCGCGTCGTCGCCTCGTCGTGTGCGGCTCGGCCTCGACCACGACGCAGGCTCAGGTCGCCGCGGCGGTCGCCGCCGGGCACCCGACCCGCAAGGTCGACATCGCACAGGCCCTGGCCGACCCTGAGGCCGAGACCGCCTCGGTGGCCGAGTGGGTGCGCGGACTCGACGCCGGCTCCGTGCCGGTCGTCTACTCGGTCGGCCAGCCGTCGGACGTCGTCCCCGCGGGGGCACTGCCCGCAGGAGGCGTGGGCGCGGTCGTCAGCGCCGCGGACGCCGTCGAGGCGGTGCTGTCGGGCGTCGTGCTCGACCTCGTCGCCGACGGCACGGTCGACCAGGTGGTGGTCGCGGGCGGCGAGACGAGCGGCGCCGTGGTCGGCTGCCTCGGCATCGGCCTGCTCACGATCGGCCCCCTGCTCGCGCCCGGCGTCTGCTGGAGCGCAGCCAGGACCGACGACGGCCGCGAGGTCGCGCTCGTCCTCAAGAGCGGCAACTTCGGCGCGGTCGACCTCTTCTCGACCGCCTGGGAGGCGCTGGCATGAGCGGCACCGGCACGAGCAGCTCCGGCGTGAGCAGCTCCGGCGTGAGCAGCACGAACGCGAGCAGCACGAACGCGAGCAGCAGCGAGACCGCGGCGGAGCACGCGACGGCAGGCCGCCTCCTCGTGTCCGCCGGTCGCGCCCTCGTCGCGGCCGGGCTGAGCCCCGGCAGCTCGGGCAACGTCAGCGTCCGCGACGGCGACCGCCTGCTGATGACCGGCACCGGCACGCAGCTCGGCGACCTCGCCCTCGCCGATCTGTCGGTGCTCGACCTGGCAGGCACGCACCTGGGCGGTCCTGCCCCCTCGAAGGAGGTGGCGCTGCACCTCGCGATGTACGCCAAGGACCCTGCCCACACCGCCGTCGTCCACGTGCACTCGCCGTCGGCCGTCGCGCTGTCGTGCCTCGAGCCGTGGTCGGCCCACAGCGCCGTCCCTCCCCTGACGCCCTACTCGCTGATGCGGGTCGGCCAGGTGCCACTGCTGCCGTTCGTCGCCCCGGGCGACCCCGCCATGGGCGCGCTCGTCGGCGACAGCCCGCTGCCGTTCCGGGCCGCCCTGCTGTCCAACCACGGCGCCGTCGTCAGCGGCGAGGACCTCGACCGGGCCGTGCAGAGCACGATCGAGCTCGAGGAGGCGTGCCGCATCGCCCTGCTCACCCAGGGGGCCGCCCGCCGGCTGATCGCCGCGGACCAGGTCCGGGCGATCACGGCCGCGTGGGGGATGCCCTGGACCGGTCCCGCGGACGAGGCGGGCGCCTCCTCGGCGGCGGTCTCGGCAGGGGTCTCGCCCGCCGCAGGCGCGGACACCGGCAACTAGGCTGGCGCGCGTGTCGACCCCCCTCATCCCCGAGCAGCGCCGCGAGTCGATCGTCGAGCACCTGCAGCGCGAGCGGGTGCTGAGCTACCGGCAGCTGACCGAGCTGCTCGGCGTGAGCCAGATGACGGTCCGCCGCGACGTCGCCGCCCTCGAGGACGCCGGTCGCGTCAGCGCCACCGCCGGAGGCGCCAAGCTCGCCTCTCGCCTGGTCGAGGAGCCGAGCCGAGCCGTCAAGCAGGAGGCGGACGTCGCCGAGAAGGAGGCCATCGCCCGCGAGGCGGCCGCCCTCGTGCACGACCACATGACCGTCTACCTCGACGCGGGCACCACGGTGCAGGCGATGCGCCGGCACCTCGACGACGTCTCCGACCTGACCGTCGTGACGAACGACCTCGCGACGGTGCAGGCGTTCGTCGACCACCCCACTGTCGACCTGATCTGCATCGGCGGGCGCGTCGACCGGGCGAACCAGTCGACGATGGGACGCCTGACCGGCGTCGCCCTCGCCGAGCTCTCGCTCGACCTCGCCTTCGTCTCGTCCAGCTCGTGGGACCTCGCCCACGGCGTCACGACCCCGGTGGAGGCGAAGATCGAGGCGAAGCGCGCGGCCCTCGCGGTCGCGGAGCGGACCGTGCTCGTCGCCGCCAGCTCGAAGTACGGGCGCTTCGGGCGCTACCGCGCGCTGCGGCTCGACGAGCTGGACGGCGTCATCACGGACGACGCGCTCGGCGACGAGGCCGCCGCCGCGCTGCGCGACGCCGGAGTCGACCTGCGGCTCGCCGCCCGCGCCCGCTGACGCGGCAGCCGCCTGCCCGCCGCCCGCTGCCCGCCGCGCCGCGCGCCGCGCCGCCCGCATCCCTCCGCGAAAGCGACAAGACAACGCGGAACATCGCGTCGCTTCGTCGCTTTCGCGGAGTTTCACGCGACCGCGCCTCCTTCAGCGGACTCCCGCCGCACCTCCTTCGGCTGACGGCCCGCGCGCACGATCTCCCGTCGAGGGCAGACGCCGCGTGCTCAGGCAGGAGGCGCGGGTAGTCTCGGAGGGTGACCAGCCACCCGATCGCCCGCAGCACGCGCCGCCAGCGCGCGGCCCGGCAGGCGTTCCCGAAGCGGCTCGTGCTGACCAAGCGCACGTGCGGCACCAACGGCTGGATGAGCCTCTGGGGCAGCAACGCCCACGGCGAGATCGCGGGATGCCCTCCGCCCACGGCGTGACCACGTCCGGGTCGTCGACGACCCGGGCGCAGTCCCGTGCCCGCCGTCCCGCGACCCCCTCTGAGAGCCACCGTGTCCCCTGACGTCCCCGACGCCTCCTCGTCCCCCTCCCCCGAGCGCAGTGCGCCCGCCGCTGCCGCTGCGCCCAGCGCACCCGCGCCGCCCGCCCACGCCCCCGGCCCGCTCGGCCGCGGCGCCCGTCTCGCCCGCTTCGTCAGCCGCGACACGACGGGCGGGCTCCTGCTGCTCGGCGCGACCGTGCTCGCGCTCGTGCTCGCGAACACCCCCGCCGCCGACTGGTACGGCGCCGTCCGCGACACGACGATCGGCCCGGCGGCGCTGCACCTCGACCTCAGCATCGGGACCTGGGCGGCCGACGGCCTGCTGGCGATCTTCTTCTTCGTCGTCGGCCTCGAGCTGAAGCAGGAGTTCGTGGCGGGCTCGCTCCGCGACCCGCGCGCGGCGGCCCTGCCGATCGCCGCCGCGTTCGGCGGCGTCGCCCTGCCCGCCGTCATCTACACGCTCGTGAACCTCGACGCAGGCGGCGACGCCCTGCAGGGCTGGGCCGTCCCCGCCGCGACGGACATCGCGTTCGCCGTCGCGGTCATCGCGGTCGTCGGCAAGCGGCTGCCGCCGGCGCTCCGCACGTTCCTGCTGACCCTGGCCGTGGTCGACGACCTGCTCGCCATCACGATCATCGCCGTGTTCTACACCTCCGGCATCCTGTTCCTGCCGCTGCTCGCCGCGGTCCTCCCGCTCGCGGCGTTCGCGCTGCTCGTCCGTCGCGGCGTCCGGTCGTGGTGGCTGCTGATCCCGCTCGGCGTCGTCGCGTGGGCGCTCGTGCACGCGTCGGGCATCCACGCGACCATCGCCGGGGTCGTCCTCGGCCTGCTCGTCCCCGCGATCGCCACGCGCCGCGCCGGCGTCGACCACACCGGCCCGGACGGCCACGTCGAGCGGCACCCGCTGACGCACCACTTCGCCGAGCGCTGGAGCCCGTTCTCATCGGGCGTCGCCGTGCCGATCTTCGCCTTCTTCTCCGCCGGGGTCACGGTCGGCGGCCTGGCCGGCCTGCGCGAGGCCCTGACCGACAGCGTCGCGCTGGGGATCATCCTGGCCCTCGTGTTCGGCAAGTCGATCGGCATCACCGTGTCGTCGCTGCTCGTGACGCGCCTCCCCGGCATCCGGCTCGACCCGAGCCTGCGCTGGCCCGACGTCGTCGGCCTCTCGTTCGTCGCGGGCATCGGCTTCACCGTGTCGCTGCTCGTCGGCGAGCTGGCGTTCGGCGCCGGCAGCGAGCGCGACGACGTCGTCAAGGTCGGCGTGCTCGTCGGCTCGCTCGTCTCGGCCCTGATCGGCGCGGCCGTGCTCACGATCCGGGTCCGCCAGCGCTCACGCGCCTCCTGACCTCCTCATTCAGGAAGTTCCGTCCTGAGTCCCGAGGCGGGGTGAGCGCGAGTCCTGATTCGTGCACGATCCAGGATCTGCCTCGGCCGAGTTCCTGAGAAGAGCGAGACGACCGGCACCCCGCAGGAGGCGCGGCCCAGGACGCAGGACGACTACCGTCGGTCAGGTGGACGACGACGACACGAACCCCGCCTCCTCGTGGACCCGCCGGCGGTCGTCCGTCACCCTGCTCGCCCTCGTCGTCGGCATCTCGCCGTTCGCGACCGACATGTACGTCCCGGCCCTGCCCGCCATCGCCCGCGACCTCGGCACCACGACGGCCGTCGCGCAGCTCAGCCTGACGGCCTTCCTGGTCAGCTTCGCGCTGGGCCAGTTCGTGATCGGCCCGCTCAGCGACGGGATCGGCCGGCGCCGGGTGCTGCTGATCGGCACCGCGATCTTCACCGTCGCCTCCCTCGGCTGTGCCCTGGCGCCCGACGCGACGACGCTGATCGTCGCGCGGGTGCTGCAGGGCCTCGGCGGGGCGGCGGGCAGCATCGCGGGGCGGGCGATGGTCGGCGACTCCACGACGGGCACGCGCCGCAGCCGGCTCTTCGCCTCCCTGGCGGTCGTGAACTCGCTCGACCCGGTCGTCGCGCCCCTGGTCGGCGGCGTCGTGCTGACGTTCGCCGCCTGGCGGTCGCTCTTCGTGGTGCTCGCCGTGTTCGGCCTGGCGCTCACGCTGCTGTCGGCCGTCAGGTTCCCCGAGACGCTGCCCGCCGCCTCCCGGTCGGGCGCCTCGCTCGGCGCAGCCGGCAGCCGGATGGCCGAGCTGCTGCGGATCCCGCGCTTCCGCTGGTACCTCATCACGGGCTGCGCCGCGACGATCGGCTTCTTCTCGTACATCTCGACGTCGTCGTTCGTGTTCCAGGAGCAGTACGGCTTCAGCGAGCTCGGCTACACCCTCGTCTTCGCGTCGAACGCGTCGTGCATGATCCTGTCGACCCTGCTGTTCCGCCGGCTGGTGGGGCGCTTCGCCGAGGACTCCCTCTACACGGCCGGACTCGTCACCTGCACGGCCGGGTCGGCGCTCGTGCTGGTCGGCGCGGCGACCGGCGTCGGCCCCGTGCTGATCTGGCCCGCGCTCGCGCTCGTCACGGCGGGCTGGGGCTTCGTGATCCCCGGGTCGATCACGCTGACCCAGGCGCTCGGACATCGCTGGCCCGGCTCGGCGGCCGCGCTGCAGGGCGGGCTGCAGTTCGGCCTCGGCGGCCTGGCGACGCCGCTGGCGGGCGCTCTCGGCGGCAAGGCGCTCGTGATGGGCGGGCTGATGACGGCGTTCGTCGGGGCCGGGGCGGCCGTGCAGCTCGTCGTGCGGACGCGCCGGGCCTGACCAGCAGCCGGGGGCGATCCGTCAGCCGGCGGCGATCGTCGCGGCTCGTCCGACCTCGAAGAAGTCCGCGTAGGCGGGCTCCGGCGGCCGAGCCGACCGCATGGGCGGCAGCACCGTGACCGGTCGACGGCGCTTGCGGTACGCGGCGACCGAGGCAGGGTGCACGCGGGGATCCGAGACGTACAGGCTCATCGTGTGGTCCTTCCCGTGAGGCGGAGGTGAGGCGGAAGCAGGCAGAGATCAGGCGGGCGGCGAGGGCCGTGTCGACCACGGTGACCGCCCTGTCTGGTCTCCTGAATCTAGGGACGGCGACGGATGTCCGGCAGGGGGTTGCGCCCCGAACGAGGGGTGCGCTATAGCTCACGACCACAGGCGAACGGGGTACAGGCAGGCGACGGTCGACCGCACCCGAGGCGGAGTACACCGGATCGCGTGACCTCACCGCTCCTCCTCGCCGGCCTCGCCGGTCTGCTCTCCGGTCTGTCGCTGGTCGTCGGCTCGCTGGTCGCCTGGTTCGTGCGGGTGCCGCGCGAGCTCGTGGCCCTCGTGATGGCCTTCGGCGCCGGCGTGCTCATCTCTGCGCTCGCGTTCGACCTCGTCGACGAGGCGACCAGCAGCGGCGGCTTCGTGCCGACGGTCTCGGGCTTCGTCGTCGGCGCAGTCGTCTACGTCGTGCTCGACCAGCTGCTCGAGCACGGCGGGTTCCGGCGGAAGAGGCACCGCCGGCACCACGGCGAGGGCAGCCAGGGCGACAGCACGAGCGACAGCCACGGAGGCGGCGGCCGCGGCGGGAAGGCCGCGGCGGCGAGCGGCGGCACCGGCCTCGGCATCGCCCTCGGCGCCCTGCTCGACGGCGTGCCCGAGACGGCGGTGCAGGGCGTCAGCCTGACGGGCGGCGGCACGCTGAGCGTGGCGATCCTCGTCGCGGTCGTCATCTCGAACTTCCCCGAGGGCATGTCGAGCACGGCCGACCTCAAGGAGTCGGGGCGCGGCGCCCGGTACGTGTTCGGGCTCTGGTCGGGGATCGCCGTCATCTGCGCCCTGTCGGCGATCGGCGGCTACGTGCTGCTCGGCGGTGTGCCGGAGGGCGCGCAGTCGTTCGTCATGGCGTTCGCGGCCGGGGCGATCCTGGCGATGATCTGCGACACGATGATCCCGGAGGCGTTCCGCAAGGCGCAGACGCTGACCGGGCTCGTGACCGTGCTCGGCTTCGTCGCCAGCTACGCGGTGCACCAGGTCGGCTGAGCCGAGGAGGCGCGGCGCGGGAGACGACCCCGCTGAGGGTGGCCGTCACGGTCGCCGTCGACTGCTCGCTGATCTCCGTCGCACGCTCGCTCGTCGTGCGCGCGCTCGTCGCGCGACCGCTCGTCACCGCGACCGCGGCGTCTCCGCGCAGCCGGGTCGTGTCGCTACGCGGCCAGCGTCAGGGGGCCGCCGGTCGCGTCGGGCGCGACCGCCGCCTCCTCGGCGACCTGCTCGGCCTGCACGACGACCGCGGACTCGGGATCGCGATCGGGATCGGGTGCCGAGCCGAGGTCGGGCAGCTCGAGCCGCGCCGCGACGGCGACCGCCCAGCCCCGGTGCATCGCGCCGAACGAGAAGGCCCGACGGAGCGTCGAGCCGCCGAGGTCCCACGAGGGGAACGCGACGAACCCGACGCCGACGTGCTGCGCGGCGACCTGGCGCAGGGCGTCGTCCAGGCGCTGCAGCTGCGAGCCGATCAGGCGCGCGGCAGCAGGCGGGAGCCCCTGGAACTGCGTCATCGGGGGAAGCCCCGCGAGCAGCACGGGCACGTCCCGGCCGGCTGCGGAACGGACGCGCACGACGAGACGCCCGACGGACGCGACGACGTCCGCAGAGGCGGTGAGCTGGAGCACGTCCGGCACGCCGAGGGCGACGACCACGGCGTCCGCGGCGGCCGCGGCGGTGCCCAGGCGCGGGTGGTGAGCAGCCCGGCGGACCGTCATGAGCGGGTCGGCGATCGTCGTCCACGAGCAGCCCCGGCCGGTGCGGACCGACCACGCGCCCGCGAGCTGCGCCGGGAACGCCATGCCGTGCAGCAGAACTCCGTACCCCGAGGCGGCGAGGTCCCCGACGACGAGGAGGCGGGCGGCACGCGGTCCGGGCAGGGTCGCCGACGACGAGTCCCGAGGGAACGGCGCCCGGCGGATCTCGACGCCGAGCACACCCAGGTGGAGGGCGAGGTAGGGGCGCGCGAGCGCGAGCAGGGTCTCTGCGGCGCGAGCTCGGAAGGTGTTCATGGGCCGTCCTGGCGGTGCGGTGCCGGGTTCCGTCCCGGTCGGGTGGCGCGGTGGCGCTCGATGACGGTACATGCGCACGGATCGACGGCGCCAGCGGTCGTCGCGGCGCGTACGTCCTGCGGACAGACAGAGCGGTCTGCCCTAGGGGTCTCGGGCTCATCGGGCGCCTCGGGCTTCTCCGGCTTCCCCGGCGGCAGCGGACGACCGACGCGGCCGCCTGGCCGCCTCGCACCCCGGAGTGGACGAGACACCCCGGAACGACGGGGTGCTTCGTCCACTCCAGGGTGCACGAGGAGGCACGGGCCGGGCGGGCAGGTCAGCTGCCGGTGGCGGACTCGTCGGCGGGGGCCGACGGGGCGTCGGTCGGCGGCGTGGGGGCGCCGGTCGGCGGCGTGGGGCGGTCGCCGCTGCCAGCGCCCTCCTCGCCGGGGGCGGGAGCGTCCGTCGGCGGGGCGGGCGGCGTCGCGGGCGCGGCTCCGTCGGAGCTCTTCGTGCCCGGGGCGGGGGCGTCGCCGGGCGCAGGCGCGTCACCGGGTGCGGGCGCGGCGGGCGCGCAGCCGGGGCTGCCGGCGCGGGGACCGGCCGGTGCCTCGCCGTCCACTGCGTCACCGCCCGGCGCGTCGCCGACTGCGCCCGGGGCGGCGGGCGTCGGCGACCCCGTGGAGTCCGAGCCGGGGGCTGCGGGACGGGACCCGTCGGTCGAGTCCGTGCCGCCTCCTGCGTCCGAGCTCGCGCTGGGGGTCGGAGACGCGCTCGACGTCGCCGCCGTCACCGTGCTCGCGCCGCCGCCCGACGACGCCACCGCCGCCGATCCGCCGACGAGCGCGAGCCCGACCGCGGCCACGCCGAGGCCGATCCCGAGGCGCCGCGAGACGCGCCGACGGGGAGCGGCGGGCACGCCCTGCTCCGCCGCGGCCTGCGGGGAGACGGGCAGCTCGCGAGTCGCGTCGTGGGCGGTCGAGTCGTGCGCCGTCGAGTCCTGGCGGGGGGCGCCGAACGCGTCGCGCTGGTCGCGGTGACGGTCGCCGTCGCCGGCTCCGGTGCCGTTGCCGTTGCCGTCACGGTCGCGGTCGTGGTCGTGGTCGAAGGGGTTCTGCTGGTCGTTCATGTCGTCTCCTGACGAGTGCCGATGCTGTCGCGGACGGGTCGTCCGCCGCTGTGACCAACCTCGGGAGCGCACCTGAAGCCGCGCTTAAGTCGCCTCGGCACCCAGCTTTTCCATAGGCGGTCGGCGGCGACGACGCATCTCGGCCTCGTACCGTCGGCCCGGTGATCTCCCCTGCCCGCGTCCTCGTGATCGACGACGACCCTGCCCTCCTCTCGTCCGTCGTCGCCGCGCTCGGCGCCGAGGGCTTCGCCGTGAAGGGCCTGCCCGACGGCTCCGAGCTGCCGGAGGCGCTGCGCGCGTTCGTCCCCGACCTCGTCGTCCTCGACTGGATGCTGCCGGGCGCGAGCGGCATCCGCCTCGCGGCGACCGTTCGCACGAGCAGCGACGCGGCCGTGGTCATGCTGACCGCACGTGACGAACTGGACGACCGCCTCCGTGGCTTCGCCGAGGGCGTCGACGACTACGTCGTCAAGCCGTTCTCGGTGGCCGAGCTGCTGGCCAGGATCAGCGCGGTGCTGCGCCGCCGGGGGCGGATCCCCTCGGTCATCGAGGTGGCCGACCTGGTCGTCGACCCGGAGGCGGCGGTCACCACCCGCTCCGGGGTCGCGCTCGACCTGACCGCGACCGAGCAGCGCCTGCTGACGTTCCTGGCCGAGAGCCGGGGCCGCACCGTCTCGAAGACCCAGATCCTCACCCAGGTGTGGGGCTACGACGACTACGACCCGAACCTCGTGGAGGTGCACCTCAGCTCGCTCCGCAAGAAGATGGAGCGGGAGGGGCCGCGCCTCGTCCACACCGTGCGCGGGCTCGGCTACCGGATGAGCGCGTGACGGGCCGCGCCGCCGCCGCGGCTGCGGTCGCATCGTGTTCCGAGCATCGCGTCACGTCGTGACGGGACGTGACGCGCGGAACACGATGCGACAGGACGCAGCGCGACACGACACAGCGCGACAGGACGCGGCGCAGAGCGACGCCGCGCGACACGACTCGGCGCGGCTCCGCACCGGCTCGCTCCGCGCCCGCACCGTCGTCGCCGCGCTCGTGCTGCTCGCGCTGCTGCTCGCGGGGCTGTCGATCGCGGTCGAGGCGACCCTGGGCCAGCGGCTCCGCGCCCAGGTCGAGGACCGCCTCCGCGATCGCGCCTCCGCCGCCGCCGCACTCGTCGGCACCGTCGACGGCGACGACCTCGCCGACCGGCTCTCGGCGCAGGGACTCTCGGTCGTGATCCGCGACGCCGACGGCGGCGCGATCGTCGCCGGCCCCTCCCCCGACGAGCTGCGCGAGGGCCCGCCCGCGCTCGGCGACGGCCTTCCGGCCGGACCGGGCAGGGGCGCAGGAGGCGCGGGCACCGACACGCCCTCCGGCGGCACGACCGCAGACCCTGCGGCTCCGGGGCAGGAGGCGACGGGCACCTCCTCCGACCCCGCCGACGCGGCCGCGGCCGCCGACGACGCCGCGGCCGTCACGGTCACCGCGTCGAGCGTCACGGCCGACGACGACGTGACGACGCTGGTCAGCGAGCTGAGCGACGGGTCGACGATCACCCTGACGACCGACTCGAGCTCGGTCGGGCAGACGCTCGGGCAGCTGCGCTGGGTGATGCTCGGCGCGTCGGGCGTGTTCCTCGTCGTGGCGGCGGCGGGACTCGTGCTCGTCGTGCGGGCGACCCTCCTGCCGCTGGACCGGATGACGTCCGTGGCACGCTCGATCGCCCGCGGCGACCGTGGGCGGCGGCTGCGACCGGCGAACGAGTCCACCGAGATCGGCCGGGTCGCCACCGCCTTCGACGAGATGCTCGACGGCGTCGAGGGCGCGGAACGGGCTGCGCTCGAGGCCGAGCGCGCGGCGCTGCACGCCGAGCAGACGGCGCTCACGGCAGAGCGCACGGCCCTCGACGCCGAGGAACGAGTGCGCGCGTTCGTCTCGGACGCCGCCCACGAGCTGCGGACGCCCGTCGCCGGCATGCGAGCGGCCGCGGACACCCTCGTCCGCTCGGGCGGCGACGTCGGGCCCGACGAGCGCGAACGGCTGGCCGTCCACGTCGTGCGCGAGGCGGCCCGGGCGTCACGGCTGATCGACGACATGCTGCTGATGGCTCGCGTCGACCGCGGACTCGAGCTCGACGTCGCCCCGGTGGACCTGGAGGAGCTGGTCGCCTCGGTCGTGGAGGGACAGCGGCTGCGGCGGCCGGGACTCGACCTGCGGGTCGAGGTGAGCCGCACGGGCGGGGGCGCTGGTCCTCTCGTCGTCCTGGGCGACGCCGGCCGCCTGGCACAGGTGCTCGGCAACCTCGTCGACAACGCGGCCCGGGCCACCCACGGGACGGGCACGGTCGTGCTGACGGTCGACGGCTCCGCCCCGGAGGGGGTCGCCGTGCAGGTCGGCGACGACGGCCCCGGGGTGCCGGAGGCCGATCGCGAGCGTGTCTTCGACCGGCTGGTCCGGCTCGACGAGGCCCGGCGGACGGGCGACGGAGGCGCCGGCCTCGGCCTCCCCATCGCCCGCGGCATCGCACGGGCGCACGGCGGCGACCTCGTCTGTGAGCCCGGAGCCGTTACCGCCGCCGCGGCAGGCGGCGCCGTCTTCCGGCTGACGCTCCCGCGCTGACGCCTCGCCTCGCCTCGCCTCGCCTGACGCGCGCGCCGCTCGACGACCCGAACGCGACAAGGCGACGCGGAACATCGCGTCGTCTTGTCGCTTTCGCGCCGCCTAGCGGCCTGGCGGGGCGCCGGCGGCGGTGGGCGCGACCACGACCTCGATCTGCCAGGTCACGGGCGGCTCCTCTCGTGCTCCCCGCACAGTAGCGGCCCGCACGTCACCAGGAGCTGCCGCGCACCGCCACGTCGGAGGCCGCCGCACGGCCCTCAGCCGCGCAGGTCGCCCTCGAGCTGCTCGAGCGAGCGGCCGCTCGTCTCGGGGACGCGCGTCACCGCGAAGACCAGCGACCCGACGTTGAGCAGCGCGAACACGAAGAACGTCGTCGAGATGCCGACGGAGGCGACCAGCACCGGGAACGACAGGCTGACCGTGAAGTTCGTCGTCCAGAGCACCAGCACCGTGACGCCCGTGCCGACGCCGCGGAGCCGCAGCGGGAAGATCTCGGAGAGCATCAGCCACACGAGCGGGCCGATGGTGCCCTGCATCGTGCCGACGAAGCAGATGACGAACACGAGCACGACGACCGCCCTGGTCGTCCCCTCGGGCACGAGCACGGACGACAGCCCGATCAGGAGGTGGAACACGGCGATGCCCGCGAAGCCGACGATCAGCATCGTCCGTCGGCCCACCCGGTCGACGACGCGCAGGGCGACGACCATCGCGACGACCGCGACGACCCCGGCCCCCACGTTGGCGATGAGCGCGCCCGACTGCGAGAATCCGGACTGCTGCAGCACCTGCGTGCCGTAGTACATGATCGAGTTGATGCCGGTGAGCTGCTGCGCGACGGCCAGGCCGACCCCGACCACGAGCACCCGTCGCAGCCACGACGCGGACACGAGGTCGCGGAAGCGAGCCCGTGCCGCCTCCCCGCCCTGGGCCGCGAGGAGGCGCGCCTCGGCCAGCTCGGCCTCGGCCCGGCCGTGCGAGCGCACCTGCCGCAGCACGGCCAGCGCCTCGTCGTCGCGGCCCTGCGCGGTCAGCCAGCGCGGGCTCTCGGGCACGCGGAGCATCCCGACGAACAGCGCGACGGCGGGCAGCGCGGCCACGGACAGCATCACGCGCCAGACCTCGTCGTGCTGCCCCCAGACGCTGCCGATCACGGCGTTGATCGTGAAGGCCGCGAGCTGCCCCGAGACGATCGCCAGCTCGTTCCGGCTGACGAGTCCGCCACGCTGCTCGGTCGGCGCGAGCTCGGCGAGGAACACCGGCACCGTCACCGAGGCGCCGCCGACGGCGACTCCGAGGAGGCAGCGGGCAGCCGCGAGGACCTCCCACGTCGCCGAGACGACGCAGACCAGCGCCGCCACGAAGAAGAGGACGGCGAGCGCCCGGATCGTGGGCCTGCGGCCGATCGCGTCCGAGACGCGTCCCACGAAGAAGGCGCCGACGGCCGCGCCGACCAGGATGGCCGAGACCACCGCGCCCTCGGTGACGGGGGTCAGGCCGAAGCTGCGCCCGAGTGAGTCGAGCGCGCCGTTGACCACGCCGGTGTCGTAGCCGAAGAGCAGCCCGCCGAACGTGGCGACGACGGCGATGCGACCGAGTCGCCTGCTGTGCGGGCCGAGAGTGAGGGCAGGCAGCGGAGCAGGAGAGGCGCTCGACGGCGCGGGGGTGGTGGACACGGAGCGAGTGACGGGAATCGAACCCGCGCTACCAGCTTGGGAAGCTGGAGTTCTACCATTGAACTACACTCGCGCAGCCGCTCGGGCGGCCGTCCCGCTCAGGAGCGGGCGAGTCCACTATACCGATCCGCGCCTCCTCGTCTCGTGCAGCACGTCGCGCGGCCTGACGACGACGTGGCGGCAGGCCCCGTGCTCGCGCAGGGCACGACCTCCTGTGAATGCGGACGCCGCGCCGCCCACCGCCGTACGGTCGCCCCATGATCACGAAGAAGACGCTGTTCCCCCTCGCCGCCCTCCTGCTGCTGCCGCTGACGGGCTGCACCGGGGGCGCGCAGGTCACCGACCCGGCCGGCGACGCGCCCGGCAGCGAGAAGACGGCGACCAGCCCCGCCCAGTCGAACCAGGTCGACTGCACCCGCGTGCTCGACAGCGCGCTGAACGCGCTCGGCGACGAGGTCGACGACGACGTGCTGCTCGCCTACGCCCGTGAGGACTACGGCACCTGGTACGTCGCCGCCCCCGTCGGCGAGAACAACGTGCTCAGCGAGACCGTCGGCCTCTGGACCACGACGGGGGACGTCGAGTCCGACGAGTTCGACGGCACCTTCGAGTCGGTCAACGACGACGCGCAGTCGTCGTCGACCTGGCCCGTCGCGTCCGAGGCTGCCACCGCCGAGCAGTCGGACGCGGGCCAGCAGGCGCTCAGCTGCATCGCGGACGCGGGCGAGACCGCGCGCTAGCGAGCGGCCACTCGAGCTGCCGCACCCCCTACCGTGCACTGCACCCCCGAATTCAGGGGTGCACTGCGCCGTAAAGGGTGTGGTGCGCAAGGGGCGAACGCAGGAGGCGCGGTCGAGGTTCGCTGCCGAAAGCCGGCTGAGGGGAACGCCGGCGGCGACCCGCCGCCGGCGTTCTCGATCAGGGCGCGATCGTCAGCCGGGCCGCCTCATGTCCGAGAGGCTGGGCCCCGGAGTCCTGCCGAACAACGCCACCTGCGCCGCGCCTCCGACGGAGCGCTCCGTGGTCACCGTGAAGTGCCCCCTCGAGTCGGTGCGCACACGTCCGGTCTCGATGTCGTACCACCCCGCCGTCGGGTCGTTGGTGGTCTTGACCACGGCACCCGGTTCGCCGTAGCCCTCGATCGTGATCGAGTTCCCGTCCCAGGACACCCGTGTGATCGACGGGCGCGGGGCGACGGCGTTCGACACCGTCCCCCCGATCCGGACGGCCGCCTTCCCGTCCACGATCCGTTCCACCCAGGTGATGTCGGCGAATCGGCCGTCCGGACCCGTCTCGAACAGGACGGGCCTGTTCGGGAGCCACTCCCCGCTCTCCTGCTGGGTCTCCACGGCGGTCTGCGGGACGCCGGCCCCCTTGATACGCACGGAGTCGTCCCACCACTCGGCCCGCTCGAGGCGCGCTCGGCCGGGCAGCGGGTCGAGGAGCGCCGCCTGGATGCGATCGTCGACCGCGTCGCTCAGGAGGCGACCGATGTGCCCTTCGTCGGGCAGGTAGCCCGACGAGGGTGCCCGGCGGTTCTCGTCCATCTGGACGAACGCCCAAGCCGTGTTGGCCTCCCACGCGGCCCGCTCCACCTGCGTGTCGTGCACCCAGTCGCCACCGAGCTCGCTGTACCAGTGCGACTCCTTCTTGCCCGTGAAGGCCTCCCAGACGACACGCGTCGAGTCCCTGACATAGGGCTGGAGCGTCTCGTCGATGAACTTCTGGCGGACCACGCCGAGGTCGTCGTGAGCCCAGATCTCCGCCGCGGTGGCGTCGATCATCGGGCCCATCCGCTCCCGGTACTGCTCGAGCCGGTCGATCTGCGCGTCATGGGCCGCCAGGAGGAGCGACTGCACGGACTCGTCGAAGTGCCGCTGGATCTCCGCGGTCGGCCCGCCGGCCTGGAGCTCGGCCGCGTGACGCGCTCCGCAGAGCTCGTCGTAGGCGGCGTCACGCCCCGCGACGATGATCGCGAGGTCCGCCGAGATCCGCGCCGCGAGGGCGTCCGCCATGCCCGCCGTCACGTGCTGCTCCAGGTAGGACTGGGCGAGGGTCGTCTTCTCCTTGTTCCAGACCTCCGTGCTGTTGCCCAGCACGGAGTCGGCGGCGTCGGCGGCCCCGAGGATCTCGCCCTCCTGCTCCGCGGAGACTGCCGGCTTCGGATGCGTCCACGACCAGAGGAAGTCGCCGATCATCTGGACGACGGCTGTCGCCATGATGAGAGGCTCGAGGAACGGCGTGAACTCGGGGAACTCGGCCTCGGTCACCTGGAGCCCCTCCATGATCGCGTCGGCCGACGCGTCGCCCCACCTGCCTGCCTCGACGTCCTCGGCCAGCGCGTAGCCCGTCGCGGCGATGCCGACGTAGGGGACGAGCTCGCTGCCGAGGTCGACGGCGCGGCCGAGCTTCGCACCGACCGCTCGGAGGAGGTCGGCGTCAGCCGTGAGCGTCTTCAGCGCGGCCTGGTCGGCCCTGAAGGAGCCGGTCAGCTCGTCGCCGAAGCGTCCGAGCTCCGCGGCGTCCATCGAGGACTCCGCGAAGGCGTCGACCGTGGCGATCGACTCTGGCAGAGGGGCGAGGAGGGATCCGTCTGCCATCTCGAGGTCCTCGGGACGCAACGTGAGGTCGAGGTCGTCGACCTCGCCGTCGAAGCGGTCGCCGTGCAGGTCGGAGAGCTCCTCCTCCGAGGGCGGCGTGAGGTCGCACAGGGACTGCACGACGCAGCCCGTGTCGCTCTTGATCTCGTACGGGTCCAGGGTCGCCTCCCACCCCGGCGCGACCGGCTCGGGGCTCGGGTTGCGCCAGTGGTGCGGATCGCCCGGCCTCGCCTTGACGAACCCCGGGGGACGATCGTCCACCTTCGCGTGCACCCAGTAGTCAGCGCTGTGGATCTGCCCGATGTCGATCGGACCGCCTGAGGCCCACTCGTTCTGGCTGCGGACGAAGCGGGCGAACTTCCCGCCCGAACGGCTCTGCCACTTCGCGTACCACGACGGGTTCTCGAGCAGGGCTGCGTTGATGCTGATCGGGACGTTCGTGAAGAACAGGTCGGGCTGGATCTTGTAGATGTAGCCCTCGAGCTTGCCGGTGCGTCGCATGAACTCGACCGCGGACTCTTCGCTGCCCGCCGTCGAGACGAACTTCGACGTCGCTTCACGACCTCGCCCACCGATCACGTGGTCGGCGAGGTTCCAGTTCTCGCCCTTCGGGTTGAACCCCTCCGCGGCCACGATCTCCGCAGGTGATCGTGTGTCGAAACGGTAGACGAAGTCGGGGACCTGGGAGGGCGCGGGGAACCGACCGGGCGCGAGCGTGCCGACGTCCGATGCGACCGGTGACGCCGCGGACGCCGATGGCGCCAGCGGCGGCACGACGGTGGCGAGCAGGACTGCGGCCGTGACCATCGCCACGGCGGAGAGGACCGAACGGACGGATCGCCTGGCACGCGTGGCGGATCGAGAAGTGGTGCAGGAGGTGGTGTGCACGGTCGTCCCCCTAGGCCAGGACACGGCACTGGAACCGGTGCGTGACGTTCATGCTGGACTCGACGCCGCCGAGGAGTGAGCCGTCGGGGCAGCTGAACTCGCCCTGCGGGTAGGTCCAGTCCGACCACCACGAGCGCGCGAAGGTCAGCTTCGCCGTCCCGTCGCCGCCGGGCATCGAGTCGTCGAACGCGATCAGCTCGGCGCACCGGAACTGCGCCTGACCCGGCCACTTGTTGAAGTGCAGGCGCTGGTACATCGCCGTGTCCGCCGGGCACTCCCAGACCTTCGTCTTGTCCGAGATGACCGGAGACTTGTGCAGGGCGCCCCTGAAGACGCGCGTCCCGTTGGAACGGTGACCGACCCAGGCGCACCGCGTCGCGGAGTCCGTGTCACCGCCGATCGAGGATCCGCGGATCTTGAAGCCCACCATGAAGTCCGACGGCAGGCACGACGACGTGGCCTTCTTGTCCGAGACGAAGGAGGACCAGCCTCCGGGATGGGTCTGATGCTGCCCGGCCGTGGTGCTCGACCCTGCAGCTGTGGACGGTGCGACGAGGAGGCCGAGTGTCAGGGGCAGGCACAGCATCGCTGCCTTCGCCCATCCTCTTCGGCGTGAGGTACTTCTCATAGGAATCACACATCCAGCATATTGGCATGCTCGGGGCTCGGCCGGACCGGACTGCGGGCCGCACGGCGGCGTATCGTCGCCCGCATGATCGATCACGACGACACCACCCCGGACACCGCCCCCGACGGCTCGACGAACGTCACCGACGAGCAGGCCGAGCACACCGAGCAGCTCGCCGACGGCTCGAAGGACGGTCTCGTCGACGACGACAAGGACTCGGACGCCGACGAGGCCTGAGTCCGCTCGCGCCGCCGGCTCTCCACGAGCTCCACGAGAGGCCCCGATCCGATCTCCCCGCCCACGCGGGAGCCGGACCGGGGCCTCTCGTCACCCGGGCCGACGACCGGGCCTTGACGCGGTCGCCGGCACCTCGCCATCATGCAGGGACGACCGGAGGCGAACGCCCGCCGGTCTCCCGGAGAGAGACGAGACGCCGATGTCCACCATGATCTTCGTCAACCTGGCCGTCAGCGACCCGTCGCGCTCACGAGCGTTCTTCCAGTCGCTCGGCTACTCGATCAACGAGGGATTCAGCGACGAGAACGCCGTCAGCGTCGTCATCAGCGACACGATCACGGCGATGTTGCTCACGCGCGAGTTCTTCGCCGAGTTCACGAGCAAGTCGATCATCGACGCCACCACCTCGACCGAGGTGCAGCTCGCCCTCAGCGCCGAGAGCAAGGAGGCGGTCGACGCGATCCACGCGAAGGCACTCGCGGCCGGCGCCACGCCCGCCGGCGAGCAGGACCACGGCTTCATGTACTCGAAGAGCTTCGACGACCTCGACGGCCACCACTGGGACCACGTCTGGATGGACCCGGAGGCGGCGGCCGGCGGCGCCCCGGAGATGACCGTCGACGAGATGCGGGCGGGCACGACGCACAGCTGAGCCGGGCTCGATCGCCGGCCGTCGCAGCGGCGCGCAGCTGCGACGCCGCGGCGCCGCTGCCTCAGGCCCCCGCGGGGCGAGGCTCGGAGACGAGGGCGCGCAGCGCCGTCAGGGCGTCCCGGATCCGGGTCTTCATGGTGCCGAGCGGGACCCCCGCCCTGATCGCCGCCTCCGACTGGGTGCACCCGCCGAAGTACGTCAGCTCGAGAGCTTCCCGCTGGGCAGCGGTCAGCGCTCTCATGCTGGTGGCGACGCGATGGTGCTCGATCAGGATCTCCGCCTTCTCGGCGACGTCGTCCCTGCTGACCTCGAGGTCGCGCAGCCCGACGCCGACGTCGCGGTCGCGGGACGCCTGCGAGGACCGGACACGGTCGATCGCCCGCCGTCGGGCCCGGACGAGGAGCCACGCCAGGGCCGTGCCCCTGGTCGGGTCGAAGGTCGTGGCCTCCTGCCACGTGG
This sequence comes from Frigoribacterium sp. ACAM 257, assembly GCF_007954365.1. Lineage (GTDB taxonomy): Bacteria > Actinomycetota > Actinomycetes > Actinomycetales > Microbacteriaceae > Frigoribacterium. The sequence continues at coordinate 55,522 of NZ_VOLO01000005.1, read as the reverse complement.
CGAGGAACACCTCCTGGGCGACTTCCTCGGACTGCGCCGGATCGACGAGGATGCGTCGGACCAGCCCGAGCACGCGAGACGCCGTCCGGTCGTAGAACGCCGCGAAGGCACGATCGTCTCCCTCGGCAGCGAGGGCGAGGAGGTGCTCGCTCGTCAGCTCGGCACCGGAGGGCGACGCGGACGCGAGCGACATGGACAGATCCGATCAGAGGAGCCACGGGGATGAGGGGCGCTCCCCCGCGTGCTGGTGCCACTGTATGCGCCCGCATGGGGACCGGTTCCCCCAGTTCGGGGAACGGCACCACGGCCCGCGACGGCCCGTCGCCCGCGATCAGATCTTGCCGCGACCGGCGTGAGCGCGCGCCTTCATCCTGTTGCCGCAGCTGGCCATGGAGCACCACTTCGCGGTGCCGGGGCGGCTGTGGTCGACGAGGAACAAGTTGCACTCGAGGTTCGCGCAGGCCCGCAGCCGGCCCGGGAGCCGGTCGCTGACGCTCGACCACGCCAGGACGACCTCGGTCGCGAGACGGGCGTCGCCTGCCGTGACGAGGTCCCACACCACGCCGTCGTGCGTGACACGGGGCGTCTGCACCGCACCGTCGGCGACGCTCGCGAGCTCGTCGAGGGCCTCGGACCCCGTCCCGCGGACCACGGCCTGGAGCGCGGCGCGAGCCCGACGGAGCCGGCCGACCTCGTCGACCGTGCCGACGCCACCCCAGCTCAGGGCCAGCTCTCGTCCGGAGTCGCCCTCGAGGGCGTCCGTCACGTGGCCGTCGACCACCGGCGCGCTGTTGAGCACGGCCAGCAGCAGCTCTTCGTCCGTCAGCATCTGTCCTGTCCTCTCCGCACCGGTCGGCACGACGAACTCATGCTACCGTCACCTAACCAGTAAAACAAACCGAAGGGGTTAGACATGGTCGCCGTCCACCACCGCACCGTCTCCGTCGACGGGCTCGACGTGTTCTACCGGGAGGCCGGGCCCGCCGACGCACCCGTGCTCCTCCTCCTGCACGGGTACCCGTCGAGCTCGCACATGTTCCGGCACCTCCTCCCGGCGCTGGCCGGGGAGCACCGCGTCGTGGCGCCCGACCACATCGGCTTCGGCCGCTCGTCCGCGCCGTCGACCGCCGAGTTCGAGTACACCTTCGAGCGGCTGGCCGCCGTGACCGGGCGGTTCCTCGCCGTCCTCGGGATCGAGCGCTACACGGTCTACGTCCAGGACTACGGCGCCCCGATCGGCTGGCGCCTCGCCCTCGCCGATCCCGCGGCCGTCACGGGGGTCATCTCGCAGAACGGGAACGCCTACGAGCAGGGCTTCGTGCCGAGCTTCTGGGACGGCATCTGGGCCGACGGCGCCGAGCGGACCGAGGAGACCCGCGACGCGCTCCGTCCCGCGCTGGGACGAGAGGCCGTCGAGTGGCAGTACACCCACGGGGTGCCCGACCCGACGACCGTCGACCCCGACGCCTGGGAGCACGACCTCGCCCTCCTGGCCCGTCCCGGCCAGGACGACGTCCAGCTGGCGCTCTTCCGCGACTACGCGACCAACCGCCTCCTGTACCCGGCGGTCCACGACTGGCTCCGCACCTCCGGGGTTCCCGTGCTGGCCGTCTGGGGGCGGCACGACGAGATCTTCGCCGCCGCCGGCGCGAGCGCCTTCCACGAGGACCGCCCCGACGCTCGCGTCGAGCTCCTCGACGGCGGGCACTTCCTGCTCGAGTCGCACCTGGACGAGGTCGCCGGCACGATCAGGGGCTGGCTGGCAGATCAGCGCTGAGGCCCGCACGGTCGGATGATCCTGGAGGGATGATGGAGCATGGTCACCGATCTGAGCCTCCCCGTCCTCCTGTCGGCGCGCGGCGTCGTCGTGCTCGTTCGCCGAGCCGGGCCCGACGACCTGCGCGCCATCGTGCGGCTGCTGTCCGACGACCCGGTCAGCGCGGGCCGGGGCGACGTCGCGAGCGACGAGGACGAAGACGCGTACGCGTCGGCGCTGCGACGGATCATCGACGACCCGAGCAACGAGATCCTCGTCGCGACGCACCAGGACGGGACGATCGTGGGCACGCTGCAGCTGACGGTCATCCCCGGCATGGCGCGACGCGGGAGCACCCGACTGCTCGTCGAGGCGGTCCGCGTCGCGAGCACGCAGCGCTCGTCCGGCATCGGCGGCGCGCTGATGCGGTGGGTCGTGGACGTGGCCGCGGTCGAGCTCCGCGCACCGCTCGTGCAGCTCACCTCGGACGCCGCTCGCACCGATGCCCACCGGTTCTACCGCAGGCTCGGCTTCGTCGACTCCCACGTCGGCTTCAAGTTCGCCGTGGCGCTGCCCGACGCGTCGCCTCGCGGGGACGCCTGACCTCACGGGTCGGCCCCGGCGGCCACCTGGGCCGGTCAGCGATCCTCGTCGATCAACAGGCCGCGCACGGCGTCGGCGACGTGCTCGACCCGGGCGGCCCTCGGCGACGAGAAGAGCGCGGCGTCGTCGCCACGGTCACGACGCCCGCGAGCCCGGACCGGCCGGCCTCGGCGACGGTCCAGAGGGTGACGAAGACGGCGCCGCCGACCGGGGCGACGACGTGGGCGACGAGGCGGAAGGAGGTCATGCCCCGACAGTAGGAGCGGCACGGGCACGTTCCGGGCAGGGCGGGGGAACTTCATCCTGACGAGCGAGGTGCCCACCCGGCGCGTGTCGGACGGCCTGCCTCAGCGGGCCGGGAGCTGCACCTAGATCCAGCCTCGCTCGAGCGCCACCAGGACCGCCTGCTGCCGGGTCGGCACCGACAGCTTCGTGAGGACGGCCGAGACGTGGTTGCGCACGGTGCCGGGCGCGAGGGAGAGCTCACGAGCGATCTGGGCCGTCGTCTGCCCGTGACTCCCGACCCGCAGCACGTCCCGCTCGCGATCGGTCAGGGGGCAGCGTTCGTCGCTCAGCGCATCGGCCGCGATCTCGGGGTCGACGTACCGTGCTCCCGCGGCCACCCGTCGGATGACTGCTGCCACCTCCTTCGCGTCGCGGCTCTTCGGCAGGAACCCTGCTACTCCCGCGGCGAGTGCCCGGCGGAGCACGCCGGGGCGAGCGTGCCGGGTGACCACCACGCAGCGAGCGGTCACGGTGCGTCGCAGCCGCTCGGCGACCTGGACCCCGTCGAGGCCGGGCATCTCGAGGTCGAGCAGGCAGATGTCCGGGTGCAGACGCTCCGCCGCCGCCACGGCCTGCTCGCCGTCGGCGCACTCGGCGACGACCTCGATGTCGCCCTCGAGGCGCAGCAGCGCGGCCAGCGCCGAGCGGATCATCGCTTCGTCGTCGGCGAGGAGGACCCGGATGGGGCGGGGCGGGGCCCCGGCGACGCCGTCCGGAGTCGTCTCGACGCTCATCGGGGCACGCCCGCACTTGCGCCTGCGCCTGCCGGGACCGTCACGATCACGGTGAAGTCGTCCTCGCCGGCGACCACCTCCATGGACCCGCCGGCGTCTCCGGCGCGCCTGGCCGTGCCCTCGAGTCCGGTGCCCTGCCGCGTGCGCCCAGGAGGCGCCCCGGCGTCGTCGGGTGACGCTGCGGTCACCGACAGCGAGGGCACCAGGACGTCGTTGCTGATCTCGTACCGCCACCTGCCGTCCAGCCGCGTCAGCGCGAGTCGGGCGCGCCTCCCCCCGCCGTGTCGGAGGACGTTGGTCGTCGTCTCCCGGATGACGGGCCCGAAGACCGAGGCCGGGGCGCTGTCGGCGTCGACGTCGACGACCGCCTCGACCGTGAGGCCGGCGGCGCGCAGCAGGTCACGAGCGTTGGCGAGTTCGTCGGGAAGGGGAACGGCGCGGAACCGGGTCGCGAGATCGCGGGTGCCCTGCCGGGCCTCGTCGACGCTGAGGCGTGCGGCCCTCAGCTGCTGGAGGGCGGCGTCGCGGTCGTCGGGCAGCAGCCTCTCCGCGAGCTCGAGCTGCAGGGCGATGACCTGCAGGTGGTGCCCCTGGAGATCGTGGACGTCGGTGGCGACCGCGAGTCGCTCCTGGGTCGCGGCGAGCCGAGCCTCGGAGACGCGGGCACGGTCGAGCGTGATCAGCACGTCCCACCACCACAGCGACAACACCGTGGTCAGGGGCAGCAGGACGGAGAAGACGCCTGCGACATACGGGTCCCCGTGAGCTGACAACGGTGGTTCGGAGAGGGCCGTGTGGACGTCGACGACCAGCACGCCCGCCAGCAGGGCCGTGACCGCCAGCACCATCCGCGCCCGCACGAACCGTGGCCAGTGGAGCAGCTGCAGGGACTGGGCGAGGGGAAGGACCAGCAGGACCCAGAGGCCGGTCAGAGACCACCCCGTGACGCCGTAGGCGGCGGCGACGACCAGCGGCACGAGGGTGCTGCGCCAGTCGAGAGCGGCGGAGTCGCCTCCGCCGTGCCGATAGGCGCGCAGCAGAGGAGCCGTGGAGAGGATCCAGACGAGACCGCCGACCAGGAGGGCGAGGACGGCACCTCGGTCGAGGCGCGCCTGCAGGAGCGTGCCCGCCCAGACCAGCACGACGGCCAGCTCGAAGAACACGAGCGCCACCACGGTGTACCACCAGGTCGCCGTGACGGCACGTGCCGTGCCCCGGTGGACCAGCGGGGACGACGGCGCCTCAACGGTGCGGGCATCGGCCGGAGCGGTCATGGCCCCACCATATGTCCGTGACAGAAGTCACGGACCCGACGGGCAGATGACCCCCACGGCCGTGACTGCCCGACACTGCCGGTGACATCTCCCCTGCTGTGGACTGGGCACCACAGCGGAGAGGTCGACCAGGCCCCTCCCGAGACGACAGGAGCGACCGTCATGGACCTGATCACGCAATTCCAGGAGCTGGTGGCTCAGATGCCCGGGATCCTGCAGCCTCTCGTCGTCGCCCTGGCCGGTGCGGTCCCGTTCATCGAGGGCGAGGGAGCGGCAGCGATCGGCATCGTCGGCGGCCTGCACCCTGCCCTCGCCGTCACGGCGGGCGCCGTCGGCAACTTCCTGTGCGTCCTCGTGCTCGTGACGACCAGCGCGAGAGCGCGGTCGGTCGTCGTCTCACGGCGAAGGCGGGCCGCGGCGAGCCGGCGCGAGGCCGTCGTCGGGGTCCCCGCCGGAGGAGGAGCCGCACCGGCCACCACGGGGCCGGTCGACGAGGTCGACGAGGTCGACGAGCGCAGCAGGAAGTCCGCCCGCAGGGCGAAGTTCCAGAACGCGCTCGTGCGATACGGCGTTCCGGGCGTGAGCCTGCTCGGCCCCCTCCTGCTGCCCACCCAGTTCACCGCCACCATGCTCGCCGGCTCCGGGGTGAGCAAGGCGCGGGTGCTGTTCTGGCAGGGGCTCGCCATCGTCGGGTGGTCCACCCTGATCGGCGTCGTCGTCGGAGGCGCCACGCACGCCGTCGCGTGAGCGGGGCGGGCGGCCGCCTCGCCGTCAGTCGAGGGCCACGCGAGTGTGCAGCCCGAGCCGATCGAGGAAACTCTCGTCGTGGCTGACGACCACGAGGCCGCCGCGCCAGGCCGCGAGCACCTCGACGAGGTGGTCGGTCGTCGCCATGTCGAGGTCGTTCGTCGGCTCGTCGAGGACGAGCAGCTGGGGGACCGGGTCGGCGAGCACCAGGCCCGCGAGGGCCACGCGGAACCGCTCCCCTCCGGACAGCGTCACCGTCGTCCGGTCGACGACGGCACCACGGAGGAGGAGGCGCGCGAGGGCGTTGCGCAGCTCACGGTCGGGCACGGCGGGAGCCGCGCGGGCGACGTGCTCGAGGACCGTGTCGTCGTCGTCGAGCAGCCCGTCGCGACGCTGGGGCAGCCAGGCGACCCGGTCCGTGAACGACGTCGCCCCCGTGTCCGCCAGGGGGTGCGGCCGCGTGCCGGGCGCACCGGGCGCGACGACGATCTGCTCGAGCAGCGTGGTCTTGCCCGTGCCGTTGGCGCCGACGACAGCGATCCGCTCGGGGCCCTGCAGCACGGTGGTCCGCCCGCGGACGGTCAGCTCCGCGAGGCGTCGCCCCGCCGGGATCGCCGGATCGGGCAGGTCGACCCGGACGGCGTCGTCGTCCCTCACCGCGCGTGAGGCGACGTCGACCTGGTCCCTGGCCCGCGCCTCCGCGGCGCCGTGGCCGGAGCGCAGCCGGCCCGCCGTCGCCTCCGCCGTGTTCCTCCTCGCGTGGGCGATGATCGCGGGCATCGACTCCGCCGAGCGCCGCCCGGCGCGCGCCCGCCGGGCGATCGTCGTCTCGGCCTCGATGCGCTGCCGCCGTTCGGCACGCAGCAGCTGATCGGCGTCGCGCAGGTCGCGCTCTGCCGCCGACCGCTCGACGGCCAGGCGCTGCTCGAAGTCGGACCAGGTCCCTCCCGAGGTGCGGATCGAGCCGTCGCGCAGCTCGGCCACCTCGTCGACGTGCTCGAGCAGCTCGCGGTCGTGGCTCACGACGACGAGCGTGCCGCGCCAGCGGTCGACGAGGTCGAGCAGCAGCCCGCGCGACCGGACGTCGAGGTCGTTCGTCGGCTCGTCGAGCACGGCGACGGGCCGGTCGCGCAGCCGCACGCCGGTGACGGCGGTGAGGACGGCCTGCCCGCCCGACAGGGTCGCGACCGGACGCAGCAGGTCCCCGGCGTCGAGGTCGAGCCCGACCTCGCCGAGGGCGGCGACGGCCCGGGCCTCGATGTCCCAGTCGTCGGCGAGGGCGTCGAAGTGCCGCGGATCGGGGTCGCCGCCGAGGATCGCGTGCAGGGCGTCGAGCCGCGGTCGGATGCCGAGCAGGTCGGCGACGGTGTCGTCGGGTCCGCGACGGAGGCGCTGCGGCAGCAGGTCGACCGGTCCGGTCGTCGAGACCCTCCCGCCCGTGGGGGCGAGATCGCCGGTGACGAGGCGGACGAGCGTCGACTTGCCGGCGCCGTTGGCCCCGACGAGGCCGGTGCGACCCCGCCCGAAGGCCGTGGTGACCCGGTCGAGGACGACAGCGCCGTCGGGCCAGGCGAACGAGCAGTCGGTGAGGACGACGGACGGTGAGGGCGTGGTGGTGCGAGGGGTGGTGGGCACGGTGCTCCCGGTGGTGGTGTCGGCGCACGACACCACCGCGCTCCCGGCCGGAGGCGGGGGAGCGTCGGCCTCGCCCGGGTCAGCGGGCGGGCACGGGCGGAGTCAGTGCGAGGGCAGCTGCTGCGTCGTGGACGCAGTACCGGTGCTGGTGCGCAATGGGCCGTCTTCCGTGCGGGGAGCCCCCGTGTCCGCGAGCCGTCCGGTCGGCCGGTGAGGTGGCCGCACCGACGTCGCGGCTCGCGACGAGGTACCCGTCGATGCTATGCGGAGGTCGCGCCGCCCGGCAAGGGGGACCGCACGGCGTCAGCGACGCGGCGGCGCGTCACGCACCCGGAGGAGGACAGCTGGCCCTGATCGGCAGCCGGCCGGCTCCGGTGAGCCAGCCCGCGCCTCCTCGGCTCGGCCCTGTCGCGCTCGAGTGGTCAGATGATGTCCCTCACCGAGCCGGGAAGGACAGGAGCTGACCACTCGACAACCCCCGCACGCGGGCGTACCCCGGCGTGAACGTTCACGCCGACGGGGCGTAGCGTCGACGGCGGTGCGCAGCGGAGCGCCCCCGACAAGGAGAACCCCATGGAATTCAGGTACCTCGGCAACTCAGGACTCAAGGTCTCCGAGCTCACGTTCGGCAACTGGCTCACCCACGGCTCGCAGGTCGAGAACGACACGGCCACGGCGTGCGTGCGGAAGTCGCTCGACGTCGGCATCTCGACCTTCGACACGGCCGACGTGTACGCGAACACCCAGGCCGAGGTCGTGCTGGGCGAGGCGCTGAAGGGCGAGCGTCGCGAGTCGGTCGAGATCTTCACCAAGGTCTACGGCCCGACCGGCCCCAAGGGCCACAACGACACCGGCCTCAGCCGCAAGCACATCACGGAGTCGATCAACGGCTCCCTCGAGCGGCTGCAGACGGACTACGTCGACCTGTACCAGGCGCACCGCTACGACGTCGAGACTCCCCTCGAGGAGACGATGGAGACCTTCGCCGACCTCGTCCGCCAGGGCAAGGTGCTGTACATCGGCGTGTCCGAGTGGAACGCCGAGCAGCTGCGCGAGGCGCACGCGCTCGCCCGCGAGCTGAAGATCCAGCTCGTCTCGAACCAGCCCGAGTACTCGCTGCTCTGGCGGGTCATCGAGGAGGAGGTCGTCCCGGCCTCGAAGGAGCTCGGCATCTCGCAGATCGTCTGGTCCCCCGTCGCGCAGGGCGTGCTCACCGGCAAGTACACCAAGGGCGGCGAGCTGCCCTCCGGCAGCCGGGCGACCGACCAGAAGGGCGGCGCCGCGATGATCGAGCGCTGGATGGGCGACGACGTGCTCGACGCCGTGGCCCAGCTGAAGCCGGTGGCCGACGACCTGGGCCTCACGCAGGCGCAGCTCTCGCTCGCCTGGGTGCTCTCGAACGAGAACGTCGCGTCGGCGATCATCGGCGCCTCGCGTCCGGAGCAGGTCGAGTCGAACGCGAAGGCGTCGGGCGTGGTGCTCGAGGCCGACGTGCTCGCGAAGATCGAGTCGATCTTCGAGGGGCTCGCCGAGACCGACCCCCGCAAGACGCAGATGCCCGCCGGTCGCGAGGTCTAGGCCGCCGCATCGACCGCGGGGCCGCCTGCTGCCGGCCGGGACGATCCCGGGACGGTCCCGGGCCGCCTGCGAGCCGCCTCCTGCGCCCGTGTGTCTTCCCTGTACATCTGCCGGACGCCGGTCGAGGGTGACTAGGCGGGCCTACCGTCCACCACACAGCCGGGACGTCCCGGGAACTCAGCAGGAGGAGGAACCGCATGTCCATCGGAGACAAGGCCAAGGACGCAGTGCAGAAGGCAGCCGGACACGTGGAGGAGGCCGTCGGCAAGAAGACCGACGACGCCGAGCTCACCGCCCAGGGCCAGAAGGACAAGTCGATGAGCGAGGACCGTCTCGCCACCGAGCGCGCCAAGGACGGCGACCAGCACTGATCCACCCCGGGCTCCGCACGTCGTGAGCCCGCCCCGGTCGAGCCCGGCACCTGCAGAGGTGCCGGGCTCGACTGCTGCCCGGGCCCGGCCCGCTCGGCTCGGCTGGGCGCGCGCTTCCGCAGATGCCGACCGCACGCGCTGCAATGCGGGGACATCCACGTGCGAACGACTCGAATCGACGCGAACTGTCGGCATTTGCGGCAGATCGGTGTCGGGGCAGGCGGAGACGGAGGCGGGTGTCGCGGTCGCGGTCGCGGTCGCGCCGTACCGTGGGGGCATGAACGACCACGCCGAGCCCGACCCCGCCCGTCTCCGAGGCGCCCGATGGGCCGTGACCGGTGCGGCCGGCCGGATCGGGGTGCACCTGCGCTCAGCGCTGCACGAGCTCGGGGTCGAGCTGGTCTCGACGGACGTCGTCGAGGTTCCCCCGGCCGCGCACGCCGGCACCGGCCCGACGACGCCCGAACGACGCGAGGTCGTGGACGTCGCCGACCTCGAGGCGCTGGCCGGTCTCTTCGCCGGCTGCGACGGCGTCGTCCACCTCGGCGGACTCAGCGACGAGGCCGACTTCCACGACCTGGCCGCGGTCAACGTGGTGGGCACGTACCACGTGCTCGAGGCTGCTCGCCGGGCCGGCGTCGGACGGGTGGTCTTCGCCAGCAGCAACCGCCTCACCGGCTCGTACGACACCGACACGACCGTCGACGTCGGCATGCCCCCGCGACCCGACGGCTTCTACGGCGTCTCGAAGGTCGCCGGCGAGGCCCTCTGCCGCCTCTACTCGGACAAGTTCGGGCTGAGCACGATCTCCGTCCGCATCGGGAGCTGGGGCGAGGCGCCGGAGGACTCCCGCCACCTGCACACCTGGCTCAGCAGGCCGGACGGGGTGCGCGCGTTCGTCGCCGCCATGACGACCGACGTGCACGTCGCCGTGTTCTACGCCGTGTCGGCGAACAGCGAGGGCTGGTGGGACCTCGCGGCCGGTGAGGCCGTCGGCTTCCGGCCGCAGGACGACGCCTCGGCGGTCGCCGACGGCCCCCTGCCCGAGCCGGCCGGAACCGTCTCTCCCGAGGCCGAGGGGTCGGCCGAGGGGTCGGCCGGGATGTCAGCCGGGCGGTCAGCCGGGCAAGCAGGTCCTCAGGGCGGGCCCTTCGCCTCCTCGGCCTTCTCGCTCGACCGCATGACGCGCTGAGCGGTCACGACCCACGCCGTGACCGGGAGCGCGATCCAGGAACGATCGACACGGAGTTCCTGAATCGTGCAGGGATCAGGACGCCCGATCCCCCCGGTGCGGGGATCAGGACCCGACTTCCTGAATGAGGAGTGCCGCGTGCGGCCAGCGGGCAGCGGGCGGCGGGCGCGCCTCGTCGTGCTGCCCGCGCCGGTCAGGACGAGGTGCCGACGACGCGGACGTCGATCGTGGGGGCGGGCAGCTGCTGGGCGTCGAGGTAGGCGAGGAGGCGCGCCGCGACCGCCCGGGCCACAGCCGGCCCCGAGGCGGTCTCGTCCACGGCGAGGTCGAGCACCACCCGCGTCTCGTCGTCGGTGACGGCGAGCGTGACGGGGAGCCTCGACCGACCTGCGGCCCCGTCGGCCGAGCCGACCGCGGCGGCACCGGTCACGGCCGCACCGGTCACGGCCGCACCGGTCGCGCCGGCCACGCTGCCGACGGCTGCCCTGAGCCCGCCGAGCGCCTGGCGGGCGATCTCGACCGCACCGGGACGTGCGTGCACGCGGGCGACGCCGTCCGTCTCCGCCGCCAGCGCTCCGAGCTCGAGCGCGAGATCCTCCAGCCGACCCTGCGGCACGGTCGCGGCGGCGACGTCGGCACCCGCGCGTGCGCCTGCGCCCGCGCCTGCGCCGTCGTCGATCGTCAGGTCGTCCGTCACAGTCCTGCCTCCCTGGCGTCGAGGTGCACGTCACGCACGGTCACGTCGAGGGACTCGACGACGATCTCGGTCTGCCGGGCCAGAGCCTCGGACACCGTCTCGCGGACGAGCTCCGCGACCCCTCGCAGGTCGGCCCCGTAAACGACGCTCACGGCCACGTCGACCCGGATCGGCGCGTCGACGACGCCCACGTCGCCGGCCAGCCCGCACGAGATGACGACGACGCCGGGCACCGAGTCGCCGGCCTCGCGGACCAGCGAGCGCACCGCGCCCTCGGTGATGTGCAGGGTGCTGCGGGCGTCGGGCGAGGCGAGGGGGATGTCCCGCCCCGTGCGCGACTCGAGCCGGACCCTGTCCATGACGCCGGCGATCCACGACGGGTCGGGCGCCGGCGCCGCCGCGACGTCGTCGGCGACGAGCGCGGAGGACAGCGCGCGAAGCCGCTCGAGGGCGAGGAGCTGCGCCAGGCACTCCGGGTCGTCCTCGATGAGGGGGTCGTAGGGCTCACGTCCCGCGTCGAGGTAGTCGGCGAGCCGCTCGATCGAGACCGAACCCGTGTCGGCACCCTCGACGTCGACGCCGGCGCCGGGCTCGGCGGCCCGGCCTGCGACGGGGCTCTCATCCGGCTGTGCGGCAGGCGAGAAGGGCGTCGGGTCGCTCATCGCCAGGCCTCCATCTCTCGGGTCAGGGACTCTCGGGCACGGGCGAGCTGGCCCCTCACGGCGGTCACGGACGAGCCGGTCCGCTGCGCGATGTCAGCGTACGACTCGCCGCCGACCTCGCGCATGGTCCAGACGCGGCGCTGGGCGGCGGGCAGGCGGCCGAGGGCCTCCTGCAGCGCCGCCATCGCGTCGGACGACTGCGCCCGCCGCTCGGGGTCGTCGTGGGCGCCGTCCGTCGACGGCACCTCCAGCTCGTCGACGTCCGCGGCGGGACGGCGCCTGCGGATCAGGTCGAACGCCTTGCGCGACACGATCGTCATCATCCAGCCGCGCACGGCCTCGGGGGTCTGCAGGCCCGGCAGCTCTCGCCAGATGGTGATCGACGCCTCCTGCACGGCGTCGGAGGCGTCGGCCCTGGACGAGGTCAGCCGCGTCGCGTAGGCGGTCATCAGCCCGAGGTGACGCCGCAGCAGCACCTCGAAGGCCCGCTCGTCGCCCTCAGCGGCGCGGGACGCGAGCGTGCCGTCGGCGGCGTCGGCGAGGTCGACGGACATCGGAGCCTCCTCTGCGCGGCAGCCCTCGTGAGGGCGGTGGGTGGAACGACCGGGACGGATTCCGTGACGATCAGGTCGCGGGGTGCGTCCCATCATGACTACACCAGACAGCCACCGAACGGAGACACCATGGCCGAGAACAGCACCCCCACGCCCGCCGACGTCACGACCGCCGGCGTCACCGGCCTCGTGACCGACGGCACCACGCCCGGCCGCACGGTCGTCGCCGACGCCGTGGTCGCCAAGGTCGCCGGCATCGCTGCCCGTGAGGTGCCCGGCGTGCACGCCCTCGGCGGCGGAGCGGCCCGCGCCTTCGGTGCCCTCCGCGACGTCGTCGGCAACACCGACCTGGGCCAGGGCGTCCGCGTCGAGGTCGGCGAGACCCAGGTGGCGGCCGACGTCACCATCGTCGTGGAGTACCCCGTCGCCATCAGCCAGGTCGCCGACCAGGTCCGTGAGTCCGTGGCCGCCGCGATCGAGCAGCTCGTCGGCATGGACGTGGCCGAGGTCAACGTGTCCGTCACCGACGTGCACATCCCGGGCGACGACGACGAGAGCTGACGCCGGGAGGGCCGGCCGGCCGACGGGTCACGGGTCGCATCGTGTTTCGAGCATCACGTCTCGGCACGCCGTGACGCGATGCTCGGAACGTGAGGCGACCCGACCCGACCCGCCGCGACGCGTTGCGACGCGTCGTGGCGGCGATGCGAGCGGCCTCAGCGCACCGCGAGCACGATCTTGCCGAGGTGCTGCCCCGACTCCATCCGCCTGTGCGCGGTGGCCGCGAACTCGAGCGGGTAGACGCTGTCGAGCACGGGTCGCACCGTGCCGGCGGCGACGAGCGGCCAGACGTGCTCGCGCACCTCGGCCATGATCGCGCGGCGCTCCTCGAGCGGACGGGCCCGCAGGGTCGTGCCCCAGATGCGGGCGCGCTTGGCCATCAGGCGCCCCACGTCGATCGTCGCGGCCGTGCCGCCCTGCGTCGCGATGACCATGACGCGGCCCCCGGGGGCGACCGCCTCGACGTCGCGCGCCAGGTAGTCGCCGCCGACGAGGTCGAGCACGACGTCGACGCCCCGCCCGTCGGTCAGCTCGCGGACGACCTCGACGAAGTCCTCCTGCTTGTAGTCGATGCCGCGCGCGGCGCCGAGCTGCTCGCAGAAGGCGGTCTTCTCGGCCGAGCCCGCCGTCGCGTAGACGGTGGCGCCACGGGCGACGGCGAGCTGGATCGCGATCGACCCGACCCCGCTCGACCCGCCGTGCACCAGCAGCGTCTCGCCCGCCTGCAGCCCCGCCGACATGAACACGTTCGACCACACGGTCGCGAGCGCCTCGGGCAGCCCGGCCGCCTCGACGAGGTCGAGCCCCTTGGCGTAGGGCAGCAGCAGGCCCTCGTCGACGGCCACGCGGTCGGCGTAGCCGCCTCCGGACAGCAGCGCCAGGACGTAGTCGCCGAGGGAGGCGCCGGTCACCTCGCTGCCCACGCTCACGACCGTGCCGCTCACCTCGAGCCCCGGCCAGGCAGGAGCCCCGGCCGGTGACGGGTAGTGCCCCTCGCGCTGCGAGACGTCGGCGCGGTTCACGCCGGCCGCCGCGACGTCGATCACGACCTCGTGCGGGCCGGCGACGGGCTCGGGGACTTCGCTGACGACGAGGGCGGAGGGCCCTCCGGGAACAGGGACGGTGACGGCACGCATGCCCCCCATCCTCCTCCTGCAGCGCAGGGCGTCGCCCTGCGCGACCGGTCCAGGAGGGTCGGCCCGCGCCTCCTACGTCCTGTCGGGCCAGGCGGCGACGAGCACCTTGCCGCTGACCGACGAGTCGCGGGCGACGTCGAAGGCCCGCACGACGTCGTCGCTGCCGACCACGTGCGTGACGACCTGGCCGAGTGCCGGGTCGTCAGCGAGCATCCGCACGGCCTCGTCGATCTCGTCACGGAACCGGAAGACGCCGAGCACGGTGAGCTCCTTCGAGATGGCGGGCGCGAGGTTCACCGGGCGGGCGACGTCGGGCACCATGCCGACCTGGGCGACGACGCCCCGACGACGGGCGGCGACGAACGCGGCGCTGACGGCGGGGGCGGCACCCGAGCACTCGAGCACGACGTCGAAGGCGTCGGCGGGGACGGCGTCCTCGCCGAGGCGGAGGACCTCGTCGGCCCCCACGGCGAGCGCGCGGGCCAGCGGCTCGGGCAGGACGTCGACGACGGTGACCCTGGCCGCTCCGCGCGCACGGGCGGCGGCGGCCGCGAGCAGGCCGATCGGGCCGGCGCCGGAGACGAGCACGCGGGCACCGGCGACGTCGCCCACCCGGGTCACGGCGTGCAGGGCGACGGCGAGCGGCTCGGCGAGCGCGGCCCGCTCGAGCGGGAGCGACTCGGGCAGCGCACGGAGCATGCCCTCGTCGACGACGAGGTACTCGCTGAGGGCGCCCTGCGTGTGCGGGTGCGTCGACGCGCTGCCGAGGTAGGAGCCGCCCGGCCAGAGGTGAGGCGCGTCCTCGGTGCCGTCGGTCGGCGTGCCGAACCGGGCCGGGTGCACGGTGACGGGCGTCCCGACGGCCCAGCGGCCGCTGGGGTCGAGGTCGACGCGGCCCGACAGCTCGTGCCCGGGCGCGAGGGGCTCCTCGACCACGAAGGCGCCGTTGGCGCCCTCGAAGTAGTAGTGCAGGTCGGAGCCGCAGATGCCGACGAAGTCGACGCGGATCCGCACCTCGCCCTCACCGGGGTCGGGCGTGGGGACCTCGCGCTCGGTCAGGACGAGCGCGGAGTCGATCTGGATGGTCTTCACGGTTCGTTCTCCCTGGTTCAGACGACGCTGGTCATGCCGCCGTCGACGAAGATGTTCTGCCCCGAGACGAAGTCGCTCGCGCTCGAGGCGAGGTAGATGAGCGTCCCCGTGAGCTCCTCGACGCGGCCCCAGCGCTGAGCCGGGGTGCGCTGACGGAGCCACGCGTCGAAGTCCTCGTCCTGCCAGAGCGCGGTGTTCATCTCGGTGGCGAAGTAGCCGGGCGAGAGGGTGTTCACCTGCACGCCGTGCCTCGCCACGTCGGCGGCCATGCCGCGGCTCAGCTGCGCGACGCCGCCCTTGGTCGCCGAGTAGGGGGCGATGGTCTGCCGGGCCAGCATCGACTGGACGCTCGCGACGTTCACGATCTTGCCCGAGCCGCGCTCGACCATGCCGGGCGCGACGAAGCGCGAGACGTAGAAGACGCTCGACAGGTTCGTCGCGACGACCGCGTCCCAGTCCTCGACGGGGAACTCGGTGAACGGCGCCCGCTTCTGCACCCCGGCGTTGTTGACCAGGACGTCGGGGACGCCGTGCTCGGCCACCAGGTCGCCAACCGCCGCCTCGACGGCCGCGGCGTCCGTCACGTCGAAGACCGTCGTCGCGGGCCGCGTCCCCGTGGCGGCCTCGAGGGCGTCCTGGGTCTCCCGCAGCGCCTCCGCGTCCCGGCCGTGCACGACCACCCGGGCCCCCGCCTCCGCGAGGGCCAGGGCGAACGAGCGGCCGAGGCCCCGGGAGGAGCCGGTCACGAGGGCGAGCCGTCCGGTGAGGTCGAACAGGGACGAGGTCATGGTTCTCCTTGGGTGCGCGGGGAGCCGGGGCGGCCGGTCAGGGCGGTCGGTCGGTCGGTCAGGTCGGCCGACCGGTCAGGGCGGTCGGTCAGACGAGGGCGCCGACGGCGAAGATCAGCAGCGCCGCGGCGAACCCGAGCACGGACTCCACGCCCTGCTGCACGGTCCAGACGCGCAGCGTGGTCTTGACGTCCATGCCCATGAGACGGCCGACGAGCCAGAAGCCCGAGTCGTTGACGTGGCCGGCGAAGACCGAGCCCGCGGCCGTGGCGAGCACGACGGCGGCGAGCTGGACGGGGTTGAGGTCGGCCAGCGCGACGGCCGGGGCGACGAGGCCCGCGGCGGTGACGAGGGCGACGGTCGCCGAGCCCTGGGCGAGGCGCAGGATGGCGGCGATGATCCACGCGGCCACGATGACCGGCAGGCCGAGGTCGCCCAGCACGTCGGCGAGGGCGTCGCCGATGCCGGAGGCGCGGAGGACGCCGCCGAACATGCCGCCAGCTCCGGTGATGAGCACGACCGAGCAGATGGGGCCGAGGGCGCTCTCGAGCACCTTCTCGAGCGCGCTGCCGGCGACGCCGCGGGCACGGCCCAGGACGACGGCCGCGACGAGCACCGAGATGAGCAGGGCGATGCCGCTGGTGCCGACGAGCACGAACGCCTGGACCCAGCCGGCGTCGCCGTCCACGACTCCCACCGAGCTGAGCGAGCTGAGCCCCGTGTTCAGCAGGATCAGGACGAGCGGGACGGCGAGGACGGCCATGACCGTGCCGGCCTTGGGCGGGTTGACGGCCTGGACGTCGTCCTCCGGGGTGCCGAAGAGCGACAGCACGGGCAGCGGGATGCGCTTGTTGACGTACTTCGCCCACAGGTAGCCGGAGATGTACCAGACGGGGAACACGATGACGAGGCCGGCGACGAGCACTATGCCCAGGTCGGCGCCGAGCAGCTCGGTCGCGGACACCGGACCCGGGTGCGGCGGCAGGAACACGTGCATGACCGAGAAGGCCGCGGCGGAGCTGATGCCGTAGAGCAGCAGCGACTTGCCGCCCATGCGCCGGGCCACGGCGAAGACGATCGGCAGCATGACGATCAGGCCGGCGTCGAAGAAGATCGGGAAGCCCATGATCAGCGACGCGAGACCGAGGGCGAACGGGGCCCGCTTCTCGCCGAAGACGTCGACCATGCGGTCGGCGAGCACCCGGGCGCCGCCCGACGACTCGACGAGCCGGCCGAGCATGGCCCCGAGCCCGACGAGCAGCGCGACCGAGCCGAGGGTGCTGCCGAAGCTCGTGACGAGCAGGTCGGCGATGGCGCCCGTGGGGATGCCCGTCGCGAGCGCCGTGAGCGCCGCGACGATGACGAGGGTGAGGAACGCGTGCAGCTTGAACTTGATGACGAGCACCAGGATCAACGCGATCGCCCCCGCGGCGATCGCGAGGAGCGGTGCCGCCCCGAGGGTCTGTGTCCAGTCGTCCATGTCGATCTTCTCCGTTGAATACCGTGGGCTGCGCCCGTCGAGTCCGCGGTCGTGGCGCGCAGGAGGTGCGCGACCGCGGTGAAGGCCAGGGTGCCATCAAAGGTAGTACTTTTCAAGTCGTGCCGAGCTCTCGGCCTACGACAGGATGACCCTCATGACATCTCGCCCCGGGGCCGAGGGGACGCACGCCCGGCTCGTGCACGCCCTCGGCGGCCGCATCGCCTCGGGCGACCTGCCCGCGGGCACCGTGCTCACCCTCGCCGCGCTCGAGCTCGAGTTCGGGGCCTCCCGGACGTCCGTGCGCGAGGCGGTGCGCGTCCTCGAGTCGCTCGACCTGATCCGGTCGCGCCGACGGGTGGGGATGACCGTGCAGCCGCGGGCGTCGTGGCGGGTGCTCGACGCGCAGCTCATCCGCTGGACCCTGGCCGGCCCGCTGCGGCAGCGACACCTCGTCGAGCTGATGGAGCTGCGCGCCGCGCTCGAGCCGGCCGCCGCCCGGCTCGCGGCCCGGAACGCCACCGACGACCAGCGGGCGGGCCTCGTGCGCCTCGCCTCCGAGCTCGACGACCTCGGCAGGGCCGGGCGAGGCGACTCGTCCGAGTACCTCGCGGTCGACGTCGAGTTCCACTCGCTGCTGCTCGCCGCCAGCGGCAACCTGCTCTACGCCGAGCTCGCGTCGCCCGTCCGGGAGATCCTGGAGGGGCGCGCCGATCTCGGGCTCACGCCGGCCGTCCCCTGGCCGGGGACCCTCGACGCCCACGTCGCCGCCGCGCGTGCGGTCGCCGACGGCGACGGCGACGCCGCCGAGCACCAGGTCCGCACCCACATCGCCATCGTCAGCCACGAGGTCGAGGAGGCGCCCGTCCCGACCCTGCGCCCCCTGCCCGCTGACTAGGCTGACCGCGTGCTGCTCTCCGACCACGACATCAAGCTCGAGCTCGACGCCGGGCGCATCGGCCTCGACCCCTACGACTCCTCGCTGATCCAGCCGTCGAGCATCGACGTTCGGCTCGACCGCCTGTTCCGGCTGTTCGACAACCACAAGTACCCGTTCATCGACCCCGCGGCCGAGCAGCCCGAGCTGACCCGCCTCGTCGAGACCCCCGCCGACGAGCCGTTCATCCTGCACCCGGGCGAGTTCGTGCTCGGCAGCACCTACGAACGCGTCACGCTGCCCGACGACGTCGCCGCCCGGCTCGAGGGCAAGAGCTCGCTCGGCCGCCTCGGCCTGCTGACGCACTCGACGGCCGGCTTCATCGACCCCGGCTTCACCGGCCACGTCACCCTCGAGCTGTCGAACGTGGCGACGCTGCCGATCAAGCTCTGGCCGGGCATGAAGATCGGGCAGCTCTGCTTCTTCCGCCTCAGCTCGCCGGCCGACCACCCCTACGGCTCGGGCGAGTACGGCTCGCGGTACCAGGGCCAGCGGGGGCCGACGGCCAGCCGGTCGGCGACGAACTTCGTCCACACGGACGTCTCGGCCCGCGACTGAGCCCCGGAGGGCTCAGCCGCCCAGCAGGAGGCGCGGCTCGTCCGAGCAGGGCGCTGGTCCGAGCAGCGCCGATCAGGCCCCCGGGGGCGTGAACGGAACGGGTCCGATCTGAGCCCGGAACGCGAGCACGTGGTCCATCACGACCAGCGCGAGCATCGCCTCCACGATCGGCGTCGCGCGGATGCCCACGCACGGGTCGTGGCGCCCGAAGGTCTCGACGCTCGTCTCGTTCCCCTCACGGTCGATCGACCGCTGCGGCGTGCGGATCGAGCTCGTCGGCTTGATCGCGACCGAGACGCGCAGGTCCTGGCCGGTCGAGATGCCGCCCAGCACGCCGCCCGCGTCGTTGCTCGCGAAGCCGTCCGGGGTCAGCGCGTCGCCGTGCTCGCTGCCGCGCTGCGAGACGCTGTCGAAGCCCGCGCCGATCTCGACGCCCTTGACCGCGTTGATGCCCATCATGGCGGCGGCGATGTCCGCGTCGAGCTTCGAGAACAGGGGCTCGCCGAGGCCCGCGGGCACGTTGCGGGCGACCACGTCGATGCGCGCGCCGCACGAGTCGCCGGCCTTGCGCAGCTCGTCCATGCGCGCCTCGAGCTGCGGCACGATCGCGGCGTCGGGGGCGAAGAAGGGGTTCTGCGTGATCTGCGACTCGTCGGTGAACGGGACGGCGATGTCGTCGAGCTGGCTCATCCAGCCGGTGAACGAGATGCCGCCCTGCTCCTGCAGCCACTTGCGCGCGACGGCACCGGCGGCCACCATCGGCGCCGTGAGGCGGGCGGAGGAGCGGCCCCCGCCGCGAGGGTCGCGCACCCCGTACTTGCGCCAGTACGTGTAGTCCGCGTGCCCCGGCCGGAACGTGTCGAGGATGTTGCCGTAGTCCTTGCTGCGCTGGTCGACGTTCCGGATGAGCAGGGCGATCGGCGTGCCCGTCGTCCGGCCCTCGTACACGCCGGACAGGATCTCGACGGCGTCGGGCTCCCTGCGCTGCGTCACGTGGCGCGACGTGCCAGGGCGGCGACGGTCGAGGTCCGCCTGGATGTCGGCCTCGGTCAGCACGAGGCCCGGAGGGCACCCGTCGATGACGCAGCCGATGGCGACGCCGTGCGACTCGCCGAAGTTCGTGACGCGGAAGAGTTCACCGAAGGTGCTGCCAGACATGGGACGACCCTACGGGAGCATCGCCCGCTCCAGGACGGGAGGAGGCCCCGGAGCCCAGAAGGGGGTGCGGGCGGGGACCCGACGCCCTCACCCGCACCCCTCGCAGCCGCGACCGGGACCCGACGTCCCTGCGCGTGCCGCGTGACGACTCGCGATCCTGAACCCAAATCGCGAGGCACCCTCATTGTGCGACGGATCTGACCCTGCTGGCCACCAGGTGGTCACAGAACGAATGCACAGGACACCGAGCGAAGGAGGCGCCGGATCTGATTCCCGACGACCGCCTCCTGCCTGCCGGTCACGACTCGAGCGTCTCGCGGGGCGTCCGGCCGAACTGCGTCGAGTACAGCGCGGCGAAGCGCCCCGGGTTCGCGAAGCCCCAGCTCAGCGCGATCCCGGCCACGGTGTGCCCGAGCGTCGGGTCGCCGAGCACGAGGTCGGCGTGGGCGCCGCGCAGGCGAGCCGCGCGCAGGGCGGCCATCGGGGTCGTGTCGAGGTGGCGGCGGAAGGCCAGCTGGAGCCCTCTCGGGGTCAGACGGGCCGCCTCCGCCATCTCGACGACGCCGATGTCGTCGTGGGCGTGCTCCTCGACGAACGCGAGCGCCCGGCGGACGGTCGACGGCAGGGCGCGGGCGTCAGACGACCTGCCCGTCCCCACGACGTTCGTGTCGAACGCCTCCACGAAGGCGGTCACCAACGAGCGGAACGCCGCCGACCGCACGAGCGGGCTCGCCATCGCGGCGTCGTTCGAGAGGACCCCGTCGAGCACGTGGCGCGTCGTGCTGCCCCAGTGCTCGCCCAGCGCCTCGGAGACGGGCTCCATCGTGAGGGTCTGCAGCCCCTCGGCCGGCGTCGCGAGCGAGAGCCCGGCCAGCTCGCGCTCGACGGCGACCCGGTCGAGCATCACCTGGCCGAGGTGCATGTCGTCCCACCGGTGCTCCTTGACGCGGTCGCTGGGGAACACGAAGCGGTCACCGGCCTGGGCCCGCAGCTCGGCCCGGCCGTCCGAGAGCCCGTACCGCCCCTCGAGCACGCGGCTGATGCAGAAGAACTCGGGCAGCGGCTCGCTGACCGCGTGCAGCTGCCCCCGGTAGTGGATCTGGCCCATGGCGAAGCGGTCGTCGCCCGAGACGACCCGGCCGAAGCTGAAGTCCGGCCCCGTGGCGGGCGTGAGGCCGCGGAGGCGGTAGATGCGACCGATGATGGAGTGCGCGACCGCCGGGTCGTCCGTCTCGACGCCGCGCACCCGAGGATCGTCGAAGTCGGGACGACGGGCGCCGACGGAGTTCCAGGCCGTCGGGGTCGCGGGACTCGCCATGCGCCCCTCCCAGGCGGTGCAGCGGAGCACGAGGTGCTCTCGTGGGCGACGAGGCCGGTGGTCGACGCACCTCGGTTCGCATCGGCCTGATCCACCGATCTTCGTGATGCTACCTCCCAGGCCGGACTCGGGCGACTCTCACCCGACCGCCTGGTATCGGACGCCTCGGCGAGCTCGCGGCGTAGCGTCGGGGCATGGACTACAGAACCCTCGGGAACAGCGGTGCCTCCGTGTCGGAGCTGACACTGGGCACCATGACGTTCGGCGCAGAAGCCGACGAGACCACCTCTCACCAGATCCTCGACGCGTTCGTCGCGGCCGGCGGCACGCTCGTCGACACCGCCGACGTGTACACGGCCGGGACCTCGGAGGAGATCATCGGGCGCTGGCTCGCCTCGCACCCCACGGAGGCGGCGCAGGTCGTGCTCGCGACGAAGGGACGGTTCCCGATGGGGGACGGCCCGAACGACGTGGGCCTCTCGCGCCGACACCTCCGGACGGCGCTCGACGCGTCGCTCAGCCGGCTCGGCGTGGAGCACGTCGACCTCTACCAGATGCACGCCTGGGACGCCTTCACCCCGATCGACGAGACGCTGCGGTTCCTCGACGACGCGATCACCGCGGGCAAGATCGGCTACTACGGCTTCTCGAACTACCTCGGCTGGCAGCTGACCAAGGCCGTCGCCCGCGCCCAGGCCCTCGGCTTCGCGCCGCCCGTCACGCTGCAGCCGCAGTACAACCTCCTCGTCCGCGACATCGAGCACGAGATCGTGCATGCCTCGCTCGACGCCGGCATCGGCCTGCTGCCCTGGTCGCCGCTGGCCGGCGGCTGGCTGAGCGGCAAGTACCGCCGCGACGAGGCCCCCACCGGCGCGACCCGCCTGGGCGAGGACCCGAAGCGCGGCATGGAGGCGTGGGAGGCGCGCAACGGGGACGAGCGGACCTGGTCCGCCATCGAGGCCGTCGCCTCCGTCGCCGACGCGCACGGCGCCTCCTCGTCGCAGGTCTCGCTCGCGTGGCTGCTGCGGCAGCCCGCCGTGACGTCGGTGATCCTGGGCGCCCGCACCGTCGCCCAGCTCGACGACAACCTCGGCGCATCCGACCTCGCGAAGGAGCTCACCGACGACGAGTTGGCCCGCCTCGACGCGGCGAGCAGCCCGCGCGTCGACGACTACCCGTACGGCACGGCGGGAGTCGCGCAGCGCGACCGCAAGCTGACCGGCGGCCGCTGAGCCTCGGCCGCTCGCCGGCGCCCGCGCCCGCGCGCGAAGCAACGTGAAAGCGACGAACCGACGTGGAAAATCACGTCGGTTCGTCGCTTTCGCGGAGGCAAGCCCCGTCAGGAGGCGCGCAGCGGCTCCCCGGGGGCGCGGGCCGAGCCGCTCCGCTCGGCACGCACCCGCAGCACCACCACGGCGACCAGCACGACGGCGGCGGCGAGCAGCGCGGTGACGCCCGCGGCGACGTCGAGCGGCTGCCCGGAGAAGCGGCCCACGGCGACCCACACCAGGCCCCACACCAGCGAGAGCATCGGCGCGACGCGACCCCGTCCGGCGACGGCCACCGCTACTCCCGAGAGCCCTGCGATCGCGAGGACGACGGTCGACCAGAGACCGCTCGGCAGGCCGAAGCCGCCGAAGCCGGACTCGACGAGGGCGGCAGCGATGTTCGCGGCCGTCGCGACCGAGACCCAGCCGAGGTAGAGCCCCATCGTCCCGTCCGTGACGACGGCGTCGACCCGGCTGCGGGTGGGGGTGTGCACGACGAGCAGGAAGATCCTGACCAGGACGGCCAGCAGCGCGACGATGACGACGACGCTCAGCCAGACCTGGCCGAGCTGCACGGCCGCGAAGAGCCAGGCCGCGTTGAGCAGCATGGAGGCGGCGACCCAGTAGCCGAGGCGGCGGTGCCGGTCGACGGCCCGCTGGCCGGGGAGCGCCTGGTAGACGGCGTAGGCGACGAGGCCCGCGTAGATGACCGACCAGATGGAGAAGGCCGTGGTCGCCGGGGCGATCGGCGTCGCGTCGGCGCTGAGCGCGCCGCCCGACGCCCCCGACACGGAGGTGCCGCCGAAGGCGCCAGAGCCGAACGCCGCGAGGACGATCGCGAGCACGGCGCCCACCACGACGACGACCTGGCGGACGACGTCGGCGGACGCAGGAGGTGCCGTGGCGGAGGCGGGACGGGTCGCTGCTGTGCTCATGCCGCCGACGCTATCCCCGGGCGATCTCTTAGCAACTGAATCATCAGCGATCTCCCAGCCCGCGCCTCCTGCGCTCAGGCGACTGCTCAGGCGGCGGGGCGCCAGCGGCGGAGGAGCTGCGCGTTCAGCGCGACGATGACCGTGGAGAGGCTCATGAGCACGGCTCCGGCGGCCGGCGACAGCACGAAGCCGATCGGTGCGAGGACCCCCGCGGCCAGAGGCACCGAGAGCACGTTGTAGCCCGCGCCCCACACGAGGTTCTGGATCATCTTGCGGTAGCCGACCCTCGACAGCGAGATCACCGAGAGCACGGCGCGCGGGTCGCTCGAGGCGAGCACGACTCCCGCGGACTCGACCGCGACGTCGGTCCCGGCGCCGATCGCGATCCCCACGTCGGCCCGCGCCAGGGCCGGCGCGTCGTTGACTCCGTCGCCCACCATGGCGACCCGCTGGCCGCGCTGCTGCAGCTCGGCGACGCGGGCGTCCTTCTCGTCCGGGCGCACCTCCGCGAAGACCTCGTCGATGCCGAGCTCGCGCGCGACGGAGTCCGCGACCTGCTGCGCGTCGCCCGTCACCATCGCGACGCGCACCCCGGCGTCGTGCAGCCGACGCACCGCCTCCGCCGATTCGGGCCGCACCTCGTCGCGCAGCGCGAACGCCGCGACGACGAGCCCGGCGCGCACCAGGTACAGCACGGCCGCGCCGTCGCCCCGCCACGGCCCGGTCGCCGCCGCGAGGTCGGCGGGCGCCTCGAGACCCTGGTCGCGGAGCAGCCCTGGGCCTCCGACGCTGACGTCGACCCCGTCGACGCGGGCCGAGACGCCGCTGCCCGTGAGCGAGCGGAACGACTCGACCCGCGCCTCCTGCGGGGCTGCGACCGACGCCTCGGCGGACGCACGCACCAGCGCCCGGGCGACCGGGTGCTCGCTGTCGCGCTCGGCGGCCGCGGCGAGGCGGAGGGCCTCGTCGCGCGTCAGCCCCCCGGCAGAGGAGGCGGTGGCCACGTCGGTCACACCGGGCTCGCCCCTCGTGAGGGTGCCGGTCTTGTCGAACAGCACGGTGCCGACGGTGCGCATGCGCTCGAGGGCGAGGCGGTCCTTGACGAGCACGCCCGCCCGGGCGGCGCGCTCGGTCGAGATGGCGATGACGAGCGGGATCGCGAGCCCGAGGGCGTGCGGGCAGGCGATGACCAGCACGGTCACCGTGCGCGTGATCGCCTGGTCGAGGTCGCCGAGGAGGAGCCACACGACGAAGGTGATGACGCCCGCACCCGAGGCGAACCAGAAGAGCAGCGCGGCGGCACGGTCGGCGAGCGCCTGGGCACGCGACGACGAGGCCTGGGCCTCGGCGACGAGCCGCCGGATCCCCGCGAGGGCCGTGTCGTCGCCGACCGCGGTGACCCGGACCCGGAGGGTGCCGTCCGTCGCGACGGTTCCCGCCACGACGCGGTCGCCCTCGCCGCGGGCGACGGTGCGGGACTCGCCCGTGACCATCGACTCGTCCATCTCGGCGGAGCCGTCGACCACCACGCCGTCGGCGGGCACCCGGGCGCCCGAGCGCACGAGCACGACGTCGCCGGCGACGAGGTCGGCGAGGGCGACCTCGGTCGTCGTGCCGGCGCCTGCGCCGGCGCCTGCGCCGGCGCCTGCGCCGGCGCAGGTGCCTGTGCCTGTGCCCGAGTCCGCGCCGGGGCCGCCGTCGACGCGGTCGGCCGTGTCGGGCAGCAGCGCGGCCAGCGCGTCGAGGGCCCCGGAGGCGGCGCCCAGGGCCCGCATCTCGATCCAGTGCCCGAGCAGCATGATGACGACGAGGAGCGCGAGCTCCCACCAGAAGTCGAGGTCGAGGCCGCCGATCCCGAGCGTCGTCGCCCAGCTCGCGAGGAACGCCACGGTGATCGCCATCGCGATCAGGAGCATCATGCCCGGCTGCTTCGCGCGTGCCTCCGCAACGCCTCCGCTGAGGAACGGCCAGCCGCCCCAGGCGAAGAGGAACGTGCCGAGCACCGGCGAGATCCACTCAGAGCCGGGGAACGACGGGACGTCGTAGCCGAGCAGGCCGGCGAACATCGAGCTGAAGGCGACCACCGGGATCGCCACGACGAGGCTCACCCAGAACTTGTCGCGGAACTGCGCGGCGTGGTCTCCGTGGCCTCCGTGCCCGTGGTGCCCCGCGTGCGCGTCGTGGCCGGCGTGCCCGGCGTGGCCGGCGTGGCCGGCGTGCGCGTCGTGCTCGGCGTGCGCGGTGTGCGCGTCGTGCTCGGCGTGCGCGGTGTGCTGGTCGTGCGGATGAGTCATGAAGATACCCTAGGGGGGTATCAGTGAGCAGTCCAGGCCAGGTGACCGCCGCCTCCTCGACGAGTCAGCCGCCGACCGGCAGGCCGACGATCAACAGCAGGACGAAGACGACCACGACGGCAGCGAGCAGCAGCACCACCGCGAGCGCGAGGTGCCCGAGCACCCAGCGGAGGAGGCGGTCGAGCGGACGGCGGTCGCGCGGGTCGCCGGTCGCCTCGCGACGCCAGTCGCCGTCGAGCCCGCCGCGCCGGTCGATCCAGCGCTCGACGGGCAGCGAGGCGAACGGCACGACCGCGCTGGCCAGGGCCAGTGCCGTCACGCCGATCGACCAGCGCTGGTTGACGGCGACGACGACCCCCGCGACGAGGTAGGCGAGGAACACGAACCCGTGGATCGGCCCCGCGACGCTGACGGGCCAGTCGCCCACCTTCGCGACGTACTTCAGCAGCATCCCGCCGATCAGCAGGGCCCAGGTCACGACCTCGGCGACGGCGAACGAGCGGAAGAGGGCGCGGGGCGACATGGCGGCTCCTGGTGAGGGGGTCGGTGGGCCTCCATGGTCGCAGCACCGCCCTGGACGCCGCCTCCCGCGGTGCAGCACCTGCGCCGCGGCCCGAGGGGCGAAGGAGGCGCGGCGTACCGTGGACGGATCGACGACGACCACGAGGGGGACTCCATGAGCGACCACGACGCAGGGCACGATCGACGCGACGACGCGGACCACGCCGCCCACACCGCCCACACCGCCCACACCGCCCACACGGACCACGCCGCCGAGGTGCGCGGACGAGGCAGGGCGCGCCTGCAGTGGCCGACCTTCCGCGGGTCGCCGTTCCTCTGGGGCGTGCTCGCGTTCCCGCTGTCGCTGCACCTGGTGACGGCCTCGCTCTCGCTCAGCCGCGGCGAGGGCCTCACGCCGTTCGGCATCGCCTTCGTGGTGCTGGTCGCCGTGGTGTTCGTCGTCTGCCTGATCGGCGTCGTGCAGACGCTCCGGCACCCGCGACCCTCGCGGCCGTCGTGGCTCGACGAGGGCGACCCGCGCGCCTGACCCGGCCCGCGCCTCCTTCGGGGCGACGTCGCCCGCGCAGGAACGAGTGGTCAGCAACGGTCGTCGGTCTCGCTCGGGAGGACCGGAACTGACCACTCGGTGCGTCGACCAGTCAGGCCGCCCTGCGCCGAGTGGTCAGCAACTGTCCCCGATCGAGCCGGGAGCGACCAGTTCTGACCACTCGGGGCGGGCGCGCACGCGCGGGCGCGGGGCAGGTCAGACGCCGCCGAAGCGCTCCGTGCGGACGCGGGTCGGGTCGTGGCCGGCGTCGACCAGCCAGCCGGCGACGGTCTCGACGAACGAGTTCGTGCCGCAGACGTAGACGAGCGGGTGCTCGGACGCGGGCAGCACGAGGTCGAGCAGCTCGTCGCGGGTGAGCCTGCCGGAGGCGCGGGTCGCCCCCGAGGGAGCCTCCCGCGTGAAGACCCAGTCGACCTGCACCCCGCCCGCCGACTCCTCGGCGAGCGCCGTCAGCTCGGCCTCGAACCAGCGGTCGGCCGGCGTGCGCACCGAGCAGAGCAGCCGCATCGGCGGCGACGCAGCGGCGGTCCCGGCCGCACCGCTGGCCGCCGCGTCTCCCGCAGCAGCGTCAGCGACGCCTGCGACGTCAGCAGCACCAGCCCCCGCAGCCCGAGCACGCACCATCGCGACGAGCGGGGCGATGCCCGACCCGCCCCCGATCAGCTGCACCGGCGACCGACCCGGCGCCGGGGCCCCGTCCGGCTCGGGCAGCACGGCGTGCACGGCCGAGTCGGGGTCGAACTCGGTCGGCGGCCAGACGAACCAGCCGCCGATCGGGCCGCGCACCTCGACCGGGTCGCCGACCTCGGCGAACGAGACGAGGTAGGGCGAGACCTCGCCGTCGGGGAGCTCCTCGACGGTGAGCTCGACCTGCGGTGCCCGGCCCGCGCCTCCTGGGCTCGCCCGCACGTCCGACCGCGAGACGTCCGACAGCGTGACGTCCGACAACGAGTACGAGCGGACGGCCTGGTAGCCGTCGTCCGCGGTGAGCCGGACGTCGACGTGCTGCCCGGCCCTGGCCGGTCGCAGCCCCGGCACCTCGAGCACGATCGAGCGCCCGGTCGGGGTCTGCCCTGTCGCGGCGACGATCGTCGCCGGCAACCACCTGAACGGGTCACCGGGCGGCGACGCAGGCGAGGAAGCGGCCTCGCCGCCGCCCGGGGAGCTCACGCGTAGCGCTGTTCGCGCCAGGGATCGCCGAGCGCGTGGTAGCCCATGCTCTCCCAGAAGCCGCGGCGGTCGGAGGCCATCGTCTGGATGCCCTGCACCCACTTCGCGCTCTTCCAGAAGTAGAGGCCGGGCACGAATAGCCGGGCCGGGCCGCCGTGCTCGGCGCCGAGCGGCTCGCCCTCGTAGGTGTCGACCACCCAGGCCTTGCCGCCGAGCAGCTCGCTCAGCGGCAAGTTCGTCGTGTAGCCGCCGTAGCTCGTCGTCATCGCGTACTCGTGCGTCGTGTCGAGCCCGTCGAAGAGGGTGTCGAGCGAGACGCCCGACCAGTGCGTGCCGAGCTTCGACCAGCTGGTGACGCAGTGGATGTCTGTCTCGATCTGCTCGTGCGGCAGCGCCTGGAAGTCGGCCCAGCTGAGCGAGCGGCTGCCCTGCTCGGTGCCGAGCTGCAGCTCCCAGCGCTTGATGTTCGGGGTCGGGCCGGCCGACAGCACCGGGAACCCCTTCTCGAGGTGCTGCCCCGGGGGGAGGCGCGGGTCGAGCTCGCGACGTCGGCCGAAGCCCGTGAAACCTGCCATGGTGCGCCTCCTCGTGGTCGACGCCAGGCTAACCGGCCCGACCGACACGCGGGCCGGCGACCGCGTGCCTGCGGCTCGCTCCTGCGGCGGCGCAGCTGCTACGGCAGCTCGAGGGAGACGAGCTCGGCGGCGCCGTCGCCCGTGCCCTCGGCGTCGCCGTCGTCCGTGCCGGCGCCGTCGTCCGCCGGTGCCGACGGGCTCGACGACCCCGTCGGCACCTCCCCCGCGTCGGGCGCGTCGCCCGGCCCGGCCTGCGCGCACGCGCCCAGGATGAAGCTCGCCGCGACCGCCACGAGGGCGAGGCGGGCGACGGCGGCAGGTCGTCGGGAGTGGGTCGTCTCGGCCATGCACCCATGGTGCCAGGGCCGTCCACAGCCGGGCGCCTCCTCCGAGAGGCTGCGTCCCCGCTGGGAGTTGCTCGACACGAGCCCCCACGAGAGTCGTACGGTGGACGGAGGACAACTGTGAAAGGACTCCCCCATGGCTGAGTACACCCTCCCCGATCTCCCCTACGACTACAGCGCCCTCGCGCCGCACATCAGCGCGACGATCATGGAGCTGCACCACTCCAAGCACCACAACACCTACGTCACCGGCGCGAACACGGCCAACGCCGCCCTCGCCGAGGCCCGCGAGACCGGCAACCTGGCGAACGTGAACAAGCTCGAGAAAGACCTGGCGTTCAACCTCGGCGGCCACGTCAACCACTCGATCTTCTGGACGAACCTGACCCCCGAGACCGGCGAGCCCACCGGCGACCTGCTCGAGGCCATCGGACGCGACTTCGGCGACCTCGAGAAGTTCAAGGCGCACTTCACCGCCACCGCGCTCGGCGTGCAGGGCTCCGGCTGGTCGGTGCTCGCCTACGACGTGATCGGTCAGCGCCTCAGCGTCTTCCAGCTCTTCGACCAGCAGGGCAACGTGCCGTTCGGCCTCGTCCCGCTGCTGATGCTCGACGTCTGGGAGCACGCGTACTACCTCGACTACCAGAACGTCCGCGCCGACTACGTCAAGGCCTTCTGGAACATCGTGAACTGGGACAACGTCGGCCAGCGCTACGCCGCGGCGACGTCCAAGACGCAGGGCCTGCTGACCTTCTAGCAGCGGCTGATCCTCGCAGGAGGCGCGGTGCGGGATCTCCTGCACCGCGCCTCCTTCGTGTGATTCAGGAAGTCGCCGCCTCGTGTTCCTGATCCGTGCACGGCTCAGGACGATGTGTCCCCTCCTCGCGAGGATCAGGACAGATCTTCCTGAATGAGGAGGCGCGGCGACGGGTGCGACCTCGGGATGAAAACCCGGGGCAGGAGGCGCGCGGCACGCGGCCCTGCACCTAACCTGACGCACATGGCTGACGCGAGGCGGTGGGGGCGGCACGCCGTGGCGCCGGCGACCGCCCTCGTCTACTTCGTCTTCTGGGTCGCGAGCTCGTGGGGCCGCGGCGGCGTCGCCGACAACACCGTGGTGTTCGGCCTCTTCGCCGTCGCCATCGCCCTCGCCTGGTGGATCCCGACCACGTCGCTCGCGCTCGTCGTGATCGTCCCGCTGCTGCAGCTGCTCGGTCTCGCCGAGGCGCCGTCGCAGGACACCTGGACGGCCTACGTCGCCATCGCCCTGGTGATGGCCTTCGTGGCGGTGAAGCCGTCGCCCTGGCTCCGGCTCGCCGCGCTGCTCGTCGCCGCGGTCGCCGCCGGCCTCGCCGCGTGGCTGCTCGCCGTGCCCACGCTGACCCGGCCGCAGAGCTGGAGCACCTGGGTCGGCGCGGGCACGACCGGCCTCCGCATCGAGTTCTCGCTGCTCACGGCAGCCCTGTTCGGTGTGTTCGCCGGCGCCTGGGCGATCGGGGTCGCGTTCGCGAGCATCCGACGGGTGCTCGTGATCCGCCAGGCCCTGGAGGCGACCGAGACGCGCTTCGAGGCGACCGACCTCGAGCTGCGGCTCGCCCAGGACAGGGCGCGCATCTCCCGCGACGTGCACGACGCCTTGGCGCACTCCCTCGCGGTCGTGGTGTCGCAGGCCCAGGGCGGGCTCGCCCTGCAGGCGACCCGGCCCGAGGTCGCCGAGGAGTCGCTGCGCACGATCGCCGAGGTCGGCCGCACGGCCCTGCTCGACGTCCGGCGCCTCGTCGAGCGCATCACGCAGGACGACGACGTCACCGCCCCCCGCGAGACGCTGGCCGACGTCGACGCCCTGGTCGTCGCGATGCGCGAGGTCGGGATGGAGGTGGACGTCACGATCGAGGGAGCCCCCGGCCCCCAGGGTCCGGCCGGCGCCCTCGCCCCCTCCCAGGAGCTCGCGGTCTACCGGATCGTGCAGGAGAGCCTGACGAACGCGCTCAAGCACGCGGGCGCCTCGAGCCGCGTCGCCGTGCAGCTCGACTGGCGCGGCCGCGGGCTCACGCTGCAGGTCACCTCGCGGGGCCGCGGGGCCCCGCTCGTCGCGGCGCGCACCGGCGCCGACCGGGGCGCCGGCGTCCGCGGCATGACCGAACGCGCCCGCCTCGCGGGCGGCTGGCTCACCGCGCAGCCGTCGGCCGACGGCACCGCCTTCGAGGTGACCGCGTTCGTGCCGACGACCGGCGCCTCCTCGGTCGTCGCGGGCGCCGCCTCCTCCGCACCCGCACCTGCATCCGCACCGCCCACCGAGAGAAGCTCCTCATGACCGACTCCCCCGCCGTCGACTCGCCTGCCGGCTCGCCCGCGGCCCCCGCCGTCATCACCGTCGCCGTGGTCGACGACCAGCCGCTGTTCGCCTCCGGCCTGCGCATGCTGATCGAGGCGCAGCCCGATCTGCGCTGCGTCGGCACCGCCGTCGACGGGCGCGAGGCACTGGCGCTGGTCGAGCGCGAGCACCCCGACGTCGTGCTGATGGACCTGCGGATGCCCGTGATGAACGGCCTGGAGGCGACCGCACGCATCCTCGAGGGCGTCTCGCCCGACGACCTGCCCCGGGTGGTCGCGCTGACGACGATCCAGCGGGACGAGGCGGTGTTCGGGGCGCTGAAGGCCGGTGCGTACGCGTTCCTCACCAAGGACGCGACGCCCGACGAGGTGCTCACGACGATCCGTGCGGCGTGGGCGGGCGACCCCGTGCCGACCGCCGCCGCCGCGCTCGACGTCGTGCACGAGTTCGCCGTGCCGACGACCCCTGCCCCTCGCGTCGATCCGCTCGAGCCTCTGTCGCCGCGGGAACGCGAGATGTTCACCTTCGTCGCCAGGGGGCTCAGCAACATCGAGATCGCGGGCGAGGCGTACCTGAGCGAGGCGACGGTCAAGAGCCACGTCCGCGCCGTGCTGCAGAAGCTCGGCATGCGCAACCGCGTCCAGATCGTGGTCTTCGCCTACGAGAACGGCCTCGTGCCGGCCTCCGACACGGCGGCGAGGCCGCGCCGGTGAGGGCAGGGTGCCGAGGAGGCGGGTGCCGACGGGCAGGGCGCCGAGGAGGCGGTCGATGAGGGCCGGGGGCCGGGAGCGCGTCGCGAAGCGCGTCACCGTCGTCGCCGTGGCCGCGCTGGTCGCCGGCGTCGTGGCCGTCGGCATCCCCGCCAACGCCGCCTGGACCCTGCCCGACCTGCCCGAGAAGGACCAGGCGTCGTGGACGATGCCCCTCGACCAGTACGTCGGGGTCGGCGTCGTCCGCCTCAACTACGCGACCGAGCTGCTCATCCAGGACTGCATGGTCGACGCCGGCCACGACGACGCGGTCGTGCCCTGGCGCGACGTCGACGCGGCCACCAACGCCACCGAGCGCCAGCCGCTCCGCGCCTTCGACCTCGCCGCCGCCCGGGAGCGCGGGTACCACGTGCCCCCCACCGTCGACGCCGGGGCCGATGCCTGGCGGGCCTTCGAGTACCGCGAGACCTCGCCCGACGAGGCGGCCGACCGCACCTCCTGCCTCGACCTCGCGTACCGGCAGCACCCCGAGCTGCTGACGGGCACCTCCGCGTCGTCGAGCACGGGGTCGGTGGGCGACATCGCCATCCGGCTCAGCAACGCGGCGTTCCTCGAGGCCAGGCAGGACGCCTCCGTGCGACGGGCGGCCGACGCGTGGCACGCCTGCATGCTCGACCAGGGCGTCGGCGCCGGGCCCTGGGCCGACGACCTGCCGGACGACCCGGCGGACATGCCGACGACGAGGATGGCGGAGACCTTCACCTCGTACGACCCGGCGACCGCCGTCGGCGACGAGGAGCGCGACCTCGCCGAGACCGACGCCGCCTGCCGCGCCGCCTCCGGCTACCTCGACGCGCTCTACGAGGCCGAGTGGCAGCAGCAGCTCACCGTGCCCCACGACTACGGCGAGCGCCTGGCCCAGATCGACACCGGCCCCCTGGTCGCTGCCCAGCAGCTCGTCGACCGCACGATCGAGCGGCTCGGGCCCCAGCGACCCGAGGGGCTGTAGGACGCGAGGATCACTCGCCCCTCCGACGGGGGGTTACGAAACAGGTCGCATGGTATGCATGATGGGGTACAGAGGAACAGTGATGGGGCGGGGGCTCCCGCCGGTCGGCTGACGCGCGTCGTCAGTCGATCGGGGGACGGTCCGTCGGCCTGATCAGCGCGGCGAGCTCGCCCGCCAGGCCGGCGGACCGCGGGGACAGGAACGACGGCAGCACGAAGCGCATCATGTCCTGCAGGCGCTCGAAGACGTCGGCGTGGCCCGTGCTGAGGGCCGAGAACGTCTGGACGCCGCTGAACGCGCCGACGACGAACCGGGCGGCGCGGTCGACGTCGAGGTCGGCGCGGAACGTGCCCTCGTCCACCGCGCGGCCCACGTGCCCCGCCGTCTCGTCCACCCAGGCGAGCGCCGAGGGCGCCCTGCTCGGCACCTCGCCGATCGACTCGGTCGACAGCCGCAGGCCGGCCGCGACCATCGGCTCGGTCGAGAGCTGCGTCGCGAATGAGGCGCACGCCAGCATCAGCGCACCGGCCGCGGACGGCGCACCGGCGATCGCGAGCTCGGTCCACGCCCGAGACAGTCGCTGCTGCTCGGCGACGACCGCGCCGGCCAGGTCCGCCTTCGACCGGAAGTGGAAGTAGAGGGCGCCCTTGGTCACCCCGGCCGCGTCCGTCACCTGGTCGAGCGACGTCTCGGCGTAGCCGCGGGCCAGGAACACCGAGGAGGCGCCCTGCAAGATGGTCGCCCGCGTCTCGCGGGCCCTGCGCTGCTGCGCCACGGTCGCCTCCTGCCCTGTGCTCGTCGTGTGCGTGCTGCTCGTCGCGTGCGTGCTGCAGGTCGCGCACCCGTGGTCGGCGGGCGTCGGCAGCCGTGACGAGGCTGACCCCAGGGTAGGGCCCCGGGGCGGTACCGTCTGGGCATGACGACCGTGCTCCGCCTCATGCCCGACGACCGGCTCGGCCCCTGGATCGCCCGCTCGCAGGCCGAGTACGAACGGTCGCGGCTCGCGTCGGGCGAGCCGGCCGAGATCGCGGCGGAGGCGGCGCGTGCCTCGTTCGAGCAGAGCTTCCCCGGCGGCCGCCCCGCGCCGGGGCACCTGGTGCACGACGTGGTGGTGACGGCGTCCGGCACCGACGGCGCCGGAGCCGGAGACGGCGCTGGCGAGGACGGCGGCACCGTCGTCGGCGTCCTGTGGATCGGGCCGTTCGCCGAGGGCAGCGACGCCTGGTGGGTGTGGGACGTCGAGATCGACGAGCAGCACCGCGGTGCCGGCCACGGCCGTGCGGCGATGCAGCTCGCCGAGGAGGAGGCGGCCCGCCACGGCGCCGCGACCCTCGGCCTCAACGTGTTCGGCTACAACACGGCCGCACGGGCGCTCTACGAGTCGCTCGGCTACGAGACGACGGCGGTGCAGATGCGCAAGCCGGTCGGCGGCGCCGCCGGCAGCAGCGCTCGAGCGGCGCACCTGTCGGTGAACCCGTCACAGCACCGCCTTCCGTTCACCGCAGCCGATCCGGATGCCGGGTCGACTGGTGACGGTCGCCTGGCCGACGAGTGCCCTCCGCGTGTCCCGTGACGGCATGACCCGGTGACGCGTCACGTTCCGAGCATCGCGTCTCGTCACAGCGCGACGTGACGCTCGGAACGTGATGCCACGCCCCGGGGCGACGGGACGGCGGGACGGCTCAGGCCCGCGGCTCGGACGAGGAGGCGGTGGCTGCGGCCGCCGCGGATGCGGAGACGTCCCGCAGGGGGACCGAGACCGGCGTCGCGGTCGCGGCCAGCACCTCCTCGGGCGCACCGGGGCCTCCGGCGGCAGCAGCACGTCGTCCGCCGCGCGGCGAACGGCTCGCGAACAGCACCCCGGCGACGACGACGACCCCGGCGCACACCTCGACGAGGTCGGGCACCTCGGCGAACGCGACCCACGACGCGGCCACCCCCACGACGGGCACGAGCATCGAGAACGGGGCGACCGTGCTCGACGGGTAGGCCGCGAGCAGCCGGGTCCAGAGCCCGTAGCCGAGCACCGTCGCGACGAGCACGACGTAGAGCAGGCCGATCACCGACGGCAGCGCGGCGAGCGTGAACGCACCCGCGAGGCTCTCGCCGATGCGCTGGGGACCCTCGACGACGAGCGAGAGGGCGAGCATCGGCACGGGCGGCACGACGGACATCCACAGGGTCAGACGCAGCGGGTCAGGGGCGGCGGCGCGCCGCACGGCGACGTTGCCGAGGCCCCAGCCGACGGCCGCGCAGAGCGTGAGGACGACGGGCAGCAGGGCCGCGACCTGCGACCGGTGCGCCGCGATCACGGCGAGCGCCAGCACGGCGACGCCGATGCCGATCGCCTGGCGCCGCGTGATCCGCTCGCGCAGCCAGATCGCCGCGATGACGACGGTGGCGGGCGCCGACGCCTGCAGCACGAGCGACGCGAGCCCCGACGGCATGCCGGCGGCCATGCCGAGGTACAGGAACCCGAACTGCAGGATCCCCAGGCCGACGCCCACCATCAGCAACCGCGACCACGGGATCGCCGGCCGCGGCACGAACAGCAGGGTCGGCACCGCGAGCAGCGCGAACCGGAGCGCGACCAGGAAGATCGGCGGGAAGTGGTCGAGCGCCAGCGCCGTCATCGGGAAGTTGACGCCCCAGCAGACCACGACGACGAGGGCGAGGAGGCGGTCGCGGGGGCTCATGGGACCACCTTGCCGGAGGCGCGGATGCAGGACCAGCGCAGGTCTCGTCATCGACGATGTAGCGTCCCTTCATGGAGATCCAGCACCTCGACCTGCTGCGCGAGCTCGCGGACCGCGGCAGCGTGACCGCCGTCGCCGCGGCCGTGCACCGCTCGCCGAGCGCGGTGTCGCAGCAGCTGCGGACGCTGCAGCGCCAGCTCGGGGTCGAGCTCGTGCGGCGGGCGGGACGCGGGGTGCAGCTGACGGACGCGGGGCAGGCGCTGGCCCGCGCCTCCGTGGCGGTGTCGACGGCGGTCGCCGAGGCGGAGGCGGCGCTCGAGGCGCACCGCGGCGGCCTGGTCGGCGTGGTGCGTCTGGCGCTGTTCCCGTCGGCGTCCGAGCTGCTGCTGCCCGGCCTGCTCCGGAGGATGCGCGAGCACGAGGGGATCGAGCTCGAGATCAGCGACCGCGACGTCTCGGAGGACGAGTTCGCGCAGCTCACGGCCGACGTCGACGTGGTGATCGGGCACCGGTCCGACGGCGTCGTGCCGGCCGAGCACCCGGGGCTCACCGTCGTGCCCCTGCTGCGCGAGCCGCTCGAGGTCGCGCTGCCGCTCGACCACCGGCTGGCCGGACGCGAGCGCGTCACCGTGGCCGACGTGATCGGCGAG
Source organism: Frigoribacterium sp. ACAM 257 (assembly GCF_007954365.1). Lineage (GTDB taxonomy): Bacteria > Actinomycetota > Actinomycetes > Actinomycetales > Microbacteriaceae > Frigoribacterium. The sequence continues at coordinate 19,354 of NZ_VOLO01000005.1, read as the reverse complement.
CCGTGGGTCTCCGTGCCCGAGGGCTACCCGATCGACCGCGTGCTCGTCTCGATGGCGCTGCAGTCGGGGGTCGTGCCCCAGGTGGTGCACCGCACGCTGCACTTGCCCGTCATCGAGGCGATGGTCGCCGCGGGGCTCGGGGTCGCGCTCGTGCCCCGGCACACGTCGGCCGGGCGGGCGCCCGGGCGGTTCCGCCTGGCGACGCTCGACAGCGTGCGGGCCGGACGGCACGTCGAGGCGCTGATGCGGCCGGAGCGGGCTGCTCGGCCCGTCGTGCAGACCGTCGTCGCGGAGATCGCGGCCGAGGCGCGGGCGACGGAGGCCGCCTCCGAGGAGGCGCGTCGCGCCTCCTGAGGCCCGGTCACGTCGCCCTGGACCCAGCTCGCGTCCATCTGTGACCGGCTCGCGCTGCCCGGGAAGAGGGATGGCCCCCGGCTCACGGGAAACGAGTCGGGAGCCGGGCCGCCGGACGGGGGCCGGCGCGGCGGGCCCGAGGGCCCGTCGGTGATGACGGTACGCCGTCGGTCGCCCGCGCGGAAGGGGCCTAGCGGACGCCCTTCGTGGCGAGGAAGGCGACCGGGTCGGTCGCGATGCCGCCACGGCGGATCTCGAGGTGCAGGTGGCAGCCCGTCGAGCCGCCGGCCGTGCCGACGCCCGCGATGTTCTGCCCGGCCGAGACGGACTGCCCGTTGGCGACGTAGATGCCGGAGCGCTCCATGTGGCCGTACGCGCTGCTGATGCCGTTGCCGTGGTCGACGATGATCAGGTTGCCGTAGCCGCCGGCCGCGCCCGCGTAGGTCACGGTGCCTGCTGCGACCGAGTAGATCGGGGTGCCGCAGCTCGCGCCGAAGTCGGCGCCGGCGTGCAGCTTGTAGGCGCCCGTGATCGGGTGCACCCGGTAGCCGTACGCCTGGTACGACGAGTACGAGCGGATGCCCGCGACCCAGCCGGTGCCCGGGTCGGGCACCGACGTGCCGGGCGAGCCGGGGCCGGCCGGGCGTGACCCGCCGCCGCCGCGGGCAGGTGCGGGAGCGGCTGCCGCCGCGGCTGCACGGGCGGCCGCCGCTGCGGCGGCGGCGTCCGCGGCGGCCTGGGCCTGCGCGGAGGCGTAGGCCTGCTCGAGGCTGAGCCGGTCGTCCTGCAGGGCCGCGGCCTGTGCGGCCAGGGTCGCTTTCTCCTCGTCGACGGCGGCGACGTCGCGCTGGGCCGCGTCGCTCGCGGCCACGGCGTCGTCGAGGGCGTCGGAGGCCTCGTCGGCGAGCGCGTCACGCTCGGCCAGGGCGACCTCGGCCTGGTCGGCCAGCGAGGTCGCGAGGTTCTCGGCCGAGACGGCCCGGTCGCGGAGCGTGCTGAGGTTCTGGCCGATCTTGGTCGACATGCTCAGGTCGCGCAGCACGTCCTCGGCACCGGCCCCTGAGGACAGGAGGTCGCCGGTGAGCCCGCCGCTGCCCGGGCGGGCGAGCAGTGCCGCGGCCTGGCCGACCACGACCTGCGCCGCGTCGGCGTCGGCCCGAGCAGCCTCGGCCTTCTGCTTCACCGTCTCGTACTCGCCGGTGGCCTCGTCGACGGCGAGCTGCGCCTCCGTCAGGGCCGCACCGGCCTCGTCGGCGGCAGCCTGGGCGTCCGCCGCGCGGGTCGACGCCGCCTCGAGCGCGACCTGGATGTCGGCGAGCGCCGCCTCCTTCGCCTGCTCGGAGCCGCGCGCGTCGAGCACCTGCTGCCAGCTCGGACCGGCCGCCTGGGCAGGGGCGGGAGCCGCCAGCACGGGGACGGCCGCGAGGCCCACGACGAGCAGAGCCGCGACGACGGCACGTGGAGCTGCACGGGACACGGCGCGGACGGCGACGGGGCGGGGCGTCGACGGGACGGCGGGCAGCGGAGCGGACGAGGGGGCAGGGCGGCGGAACATGGTTCTCGGTTCGTCGTGTGGCGGCGGCAGGACCGGCGGCGGGCCGGTCGTGGTCACGCTGCTCGGGCGCGGCGGTCCGTCCACCCTAGCGACCGCCTCCTCGCGGCACCTACCCCAGTGCGCGGCACACGACACCTGTGGACCAACCCGCACCTGTGGAGGACTGAGCCCACCCGCCCCGTCGGTTCCCCACATGCCGACCGTGAGCCCCTCGCGAGCCCCAGAACAACGGGATTTCCCGTGATGGCAGCTCTTCTGGTCGGCATTTGCGGAAGCAGTCGTGCGCCGGGGACAGCCCGTGTCCCCCGAAGCGCCCCCTGTGCCCGGGCGCGCGGCGTGCTGTCATGGAGGTCCACCATCGTCGGGGCCCTCCCCACGGCGCCCGGGAACGGGACCGATGCCGCACGTGACGCCGCACCTCCTGCGCACCGCCCTCGGCGCGCTCGTCGTCGCGGCGGCCCTCGGCGTGGTCGGGTGCACCTCCGCCGACCGCGACGCCACAGGCCCGACGGCGGGCGCCACGGCGAGCCCGAGCCCGACCGACGACACGCCCGGCGACACGACGAGCACGCCTGCCCCCACCGCGGACGCCGCCCCCCGCCCCTTCGGCGCGATCACCCCCGACACCATCCGCTCGGCCCCCAACACCCTCGTCTTCGACGGCGGCCTCGCCGTCGAGCCGAACTCGCTCGCCGCCCGCGCCGCCGAGCGCCTCACCGCCGGCGGCGACGCCGACGCCGCCCGGGCGGCAGAGCTGATCGCCGAGCGCCCCGTCGCGCTCTGGCTCGGCGACGGCCACGACGACGCCGCGCTCGTCGACGAGATCACCGACTACCTCGTCGCCGCCGAGCTGCAGGACGCGACCGCCGTCTTCGTCACCTACGCGATCCCCGACCGCGACTGCGGCAACTACTCCGCCGGGGGGCTCGCGGCCGACGACTACCCCGCCTGGAACCAGCTCGTCGCCGACACCCTGCGCGGCCACCGTGCGGTCGTGGTGGTCGAGCCCGACTCGCTCGGCATGCTCACGCGCTGCCCCGAGCTCGCCGACGAGCGGCTCCCCCTCATCCGCGAGTCGGTCGCCGCGTTCGCCGACGCCGGGGTGCCCGCCTACCTCGACGGCGGAAACTCGAACTGGGTGCCCGCCCGGGAGATGGCCGAGCGCCTCGAGCAGGCCGGGATCGACCGCGCCCGCGGCTTCTACACGAACGTCGCGAGCTTCTACCCGGTCGACGACGAGCGCGCCTACGCCGAGCGGGTCAGCGAGCTCACCGGCGACAGCCGCTACGTCATCGACGTCTCGCGCAACGGCCAGGGCTGGCGCGGCACCTGGTGCAACCCCGAGGGCGCCGGCCTCGGCCAGGACCCGCACGTCACGGGCGGCAGCAAGGGCCTCGACGCGTTCCTGTGGGTGAAGACGCCGGGCATCAGCGACGGCACCTGCAACGGCGGGCCGCCCGCGGGCGAGTGGTGGGCGTCGTTCGCCGAGGGGCTCGTCGAGCGCCGCAGCGAGTAGGGCGCAGGAGGCGCCAGCCAGGACGACAGGAGGTGCGGGCCGGGTGCGCGAGACCGCGTCAGCGGCTGCGCAGCAGCTCCAGGAACTCGTCCGCCATGGCCAGCTGCCGCTCGAGCCGGGCCCGGCGCTCGACGGCGTCCGCGATGAAGGCGTCGAGACGGGCGCGGGTGTCGGACGCCGCGCCTCCTGCGCCCTCGGCACCGGCTGCCTCGGCACCGGCCGCCTCGAGCGCGTCGACGACGAGCAGCAACTCGGCCATCTCGTCGAGCGAGAAACCCAGCGGCTTCATGCGGCGGATCACCATCAGCCGCGAGAAATCGGCGTCGGTGTACAGCCGGAACCCCCCGTCGCTGCGTCCCGACGGGGTGAGCAGCCCGACCTCGTCGTAGTGCCGGATCGTGCGCAGCGACATCTCGGCCCGGTCGGCCAGCTCGCCGATCTGCATCATCGGTGCGTCGACGTCCGTCATGGTCACTGGCCCATCTCTACCCTCACGTGAGGGTAGGGTCGATCACACGGCAGTGTCGCCGGTCCCCCGATCTTCTCACCACCCCACCCGGAGCACGCCGTGACCGCAGATTCCTCCCAGCCCCGCGCCGTCGCGCCCGCTCGTCCCGACGACAGCGTGCGCGCGGTGCTCCGCTCGCCGCGCCTCCTCACCAGGGAGGCGCTGGCCGGCATCGTCACCACGCTCGCCCTCGTGCCCGAGGTGATCTCGTTCTCGGTGATCGCCGGCGTCGACCCGATGGTCAGCCTGGTCGCGTCGGTCGTGCTCGCCGTGGTGATGTCGCTGCTCGGCGGACGGCCCGCGATGGTGACCGCCGCAGCCGGCTCGGTCGCCCTCGTGATCGCGCCGCTCGTGCGCACCCACGGGGTCGAGTACGTGCTGCCGACCGTGCTGCTCGCAGGCGTCATCCAGATCGTCTTCGGCACGGCCGGCCTCGCGCGCCTGATGCGCTTCATCCCGCGCTCCGTGATGATCGGCTTCGTCAACGCGCTGGGCATCCTGATCTTCGTCGCGCAGGTGCCGCACCTCGTCGACGTGCCGTGGATCGTCTACCCGCTCTTCGCGCTGACCATCGCGATCGTCGTGCTTCTGCCGCGGTTCACGCGGGTCGTGCCGGCACCCCTCGTGGCGATCGTGGTCGTGACCGTGATCGTCGTGGCCGCGGGCCTGACCGACGTGCACACCGTCGGCGACGAAGGGCCGATGGGAGGCGGCCTGCCGGGCCTCACCCCGTGGCTCGTGCCGTTCAGCCCGGAGACCCTCGGCATCATCCTGCCGACGGCGCTCAGCGTCGCCTTCGTCGGCCTGATGGAGACGCTGCTCACGGCGAAGCTCGTCGACGACATCACCGAGACGCCCTCGCACAAGGGCAAGGAGTCCTGGGCCCTCGGCGTCGCGAACATCGCCGCCGGCGCCTACGGCGGCATCGCGGGCTGCGCCATGATCGGCCAGACGGTCGTCAACGTGAAGATCGGGCGGGCGCGGACCAGGGTCTCGACCCTGGCGGCCGGACTGTTCCTGCTGCTGCTCGTCACGGGGCTGAGCTCGGTGATGGCGCGCATCCCGATGGTCGCCCTCGCGGCCGTGATGATGGTGGTCGCGATCACCACGGTCGATTGGCACAGCGTGCGCCCGTCGACGCTGAGGCGCATGCCGCTGCCCGAGACACTGGTCATGGTGGTCACGGTCGCCGTCGTCGTCGCGACCAACAACCTCGCGATCGGGGTGGCCGTCGGCGTGCTGCTCGCGATGGTGCTGTTCGCCCGTCGGATCGCGCACGTCATCCGGGTCGAACGGACCGTCGAGCCGGCCGTCGAGCCGGCGGCCGCCGCCGTCACGGACCCGGACGGCTCCGCCCGCCCGCACGCTCGGGTCCGCTACGACGTCGTCGGCCCGCTCTTCTTCGGCAGCAGCAACGACCTCGTCGAGCACTTCGCGTACGCGGACGACGCTGCCCTCGCAGAGGAGGCGGCCGTCGCGTCGCGTCCGGACGCGACCGTCCTCGTCGACCTCAGCCGCGCCTCCGTGTGGGACGCCTCGAGCGTCGCCGCCCTCGACTCGGTCGAGGCGAAGTTCGCCGCGCACGGCCTCGCCGTCGAGTTCGTCGGCCTCGACGAGCGCAGCGGCTCGTTCCACGGACGCCTCACGGGGCAGCTCGGCGGCTGAGCCTGCGGCGGGCCGCGCTGCGCGATGCTCGGCCCCGCCCGCACCCGCTGAACCCGCGCACACCCGTCCCCGCGCACGAGGGTGCGCGCGGGTCCGACGGGTCCGGACGCGCTGGCGCGTGGCTTCAGCGAGTGCGCGGGCACACGGGCGGGCTACGCGCGGCGCGCTACGCGCCGATGCGCACGAAGTGGTGCGGCGAGTCCCAGATGGGCCGCACGCTGACGAGGCCGCCGGGCTTCGGCGCGTCGAGGATCATCCCGTCGCCCGCGTAGATGCCGTCGTGGGCGAGGTTGTCGAAGACGACCAGGTCGCCGGGCACCGCCTCGGCGGCCGAGACGCGCGTGCCCTCGGTGTCCTGGGTGGGCACGTAGTGGGTCAGCGAGATGCCGAACTGGGCGTACACGAACGTGATCAGGCCCGAGCAGTCGAACTTGGTCGGGTCTTCGCCGCCGTGCACGTAGGGCGTGCCGATGTACTGCATCGCGACGGCGAGCACCTGGTCGCGGTCGAGCGTGTCGTAAAGCGGGTCGGCCAGGTAGGAGGCGGTGGTCCGGCCGTCCCACTCGGTCGAGCCCGCGGCCTTCTCGTTGCGCAGCAGCTGCGTCCTGACGTCGATCATCGACGTCGCCGAGTACTCGTCGCGCTCGACGTCGTCCGCGACGACCGTCGCGTCGACGGAGAGGTGCTGCTGACCGCTCGCGGGGGCACCGGCGGAGAAGCCCGTCCCGCCGGCCGCGGCCTGCGCCTCCTGGTCGGGACCCGCGATGAGGGGCAGCGTGCCGCTGGCGGCGAAGCCCACGAGGGCTGCGACGACGGAGGCCTTCTTGACGATGTCGACGAGACGACGCGTGGCAGGAACGGCCGCACCGGAGGGAGCCGGGGACGAGGAGGCGCCGGCCGACGACCGCTCGGCGCGCGCGGCACGACGGGCCAGCGCGAGGACTCCACGACTCTCCACGCGAGCGGACAGGGCCGCACGAGCAGCGCGTCGGCCGCTCAGCCCGGGCACCGTCACGACGGCGGCCTCGGCGGCGGCGACGGACGCGTCGACGAGGGCCTCGGGCTGCACGAACGAGGCGCGGCAGCTCTGCGGCAGCACGGCGGCCTCGGCCCGACGGCGACCTCGCGGACGCAGCAGCGGGGCGGCGTCTCCGCCTCGTCCGTGCGCGTCGTGACCTGACGGGCTCGGGGACGCGGTGGTCGTCACGCGGGCGGTCCTCACGGTAGGTCGGTCAGGAGGGAACATCCGACTGTATCGCGGTTCGTCCCCCGATCCGAGTCGGCTCCCAGGTTCATCCGGGTCAGCGACGGCGGGTGAGCGACCTCACCCATCGTGCCGCCGCCTCCTCAGCTCACGGCGCAGCGCGCGTCGTTCGCGCCAGGTCGGCGGGGCGGGCGGGACGGCTGCCGCACGGGCCGCGCGGCGGTCCTCGCGGCGCTCGCGCCACCTCCTCAGCTCGTCGTCGACGTCTCGGGTGGGGGTCACGACGGGAGGTCCGCCGGTCAGCTGGCGCCGAGCCTCCACGATCCGCGTGTTGAAGTCGTCGAGGTGGGCACGCACGGCGGCTTCCGTGCCGAGGCCGTCGAGCACGTCGTCGAGCTGCTGGTGCTCGGTGCGCAGCGAGAGCGCAGGAGGCGCCAGGCCGGTGAGCCCCTCCCTCTCGATCAGGCCACGGATCCACCAGTCGGGGTCGACCGTGCCGCCGGCCAGGCCGGGCAGCGGCTTGCCCGCCAGGGGCAGGTCGTCGAACTCGCCGCGCTGCACCGCGAGGTCGATCGCGGTGCGAGCCCAGGCGCGCATCTCGGCAGCGGTGCGGGTGTCGCGCGGGGCGTCGTCGGGCGGTCGCTCGCCCTCGGCCCGGTAGCGCGCGGCGGCGACGCGCGGGTCGCTGCGGCGCGGGTCGCCGTGGGCCGTCGGGGCGCCTTCCTCCGCTGACATGCCGTCGAGGGTACGCCGCGCCCGCCGAGCGGTCCCCGCAGGCCGGAGGCGGGCTACAGGTCGCGCACGCTCACGACCGCGCGCAGCGCCGCGATCGCGTCCGGGTCGCCCGAGCCCAGCCCGTGGCGGGTCACGTTCAACGCGCCGGCCGCGGTGCCCGTGACGACCGCCTCCTCGAGTCCGCCGCCCGCGGCGAGCACGGCGGCCACGCCGGCCGTGAGCGAGTCGCCGGCTCCGCGGGTGTCGACGACGTGCATCGAGGGCACGCTCACCTCGAAGACGCGCGCACCCGGCCCGTCGAGCACGAAGGTGGGCAGGTCGGAGCAGGTGACCACGACCGACGACGCCCCGCGCAGCCGCAGGTCGCGCATCGCCTCGACGATCTGCTCCGGGGTGCTCTCGGTGATCAGCTCGTCGGCGAGCAGCTCCTGGTCGCTGACCTTGAGCACGTCGACGCCGCCCTCGAGCACCGCCTCCAGCCGCTCGCCGGCGAGGTCGGCGACGACGACGCGGTCGACGGCCCGCAGGTCGGCCGCGAGGCGTCGGTAGACGTCGACGGGCAGGGTGTCGTCGCCGGACGGGCCGCTGAGCACCGTGACGTCCGACTCGAGCCCGGCCCGCAGGGCGAGTCCGTACAGCTCGTCGAGGTCGTGCCGGCTGAGGGCGTCGCCGGGGGTCTCGACGAGCTCGTCCCGCTCGCCGTCTCGGCGGTCGTGCACGTAGGCCGCGCCGCGCCCCTCGCGGCGGACCGAGAGCAGCGGCACGCCCTCGTCGTCGCAGAGGTGCCCGACGACCGAGCCCGTCTCGCCGACGAGCGCGGCGACCACGACGACGTCGGCCCCGAGCGTCTGCAGCATCCGGGCCTGCCAGAGCCCCTGCCCGCCCGCGTGGACGTGCACGTCGGCGCCGGCGCCGTGGTCCTCGACGGTGACGGTGAGCACGGGAGAGGGAGCGAAGACGGCGACTCGGCCTGTCATGGTGGTCCGTTCGGTGGGGCCCCGCGGGTGCGACGGCTGACAGGCAGAACGAACCACGTGGTGCGGTGCGCGGCTCCCAGCGGTCTCCCGGGCGACTCTGTGATGTGCGAGCCGAGGAGGCGACGGTAAGCGCGCGCAGACCGACCAGTCCCCCGGGCGGGTGACTCCGAACCATCCTCATGACCACCACAGCGAGCGCGATCCGCGAGGGAGTGACGACGGCGTCCCTCGAGCGGGCGTGGGAGATCGGGACCCCGATGACGCCGGTCGGGTTCTACCCGCGCTCCGGCCCCCTGCCGGCCGTCGTCGCCGTGCACGGGCAGACCGGCCCCTGGGACGCCCCGGGCCAGACCCGTCGCCTGGAGCTCTCCGGCGGCGGCCAGCTCGTCGAGACGCTCGTGACCGTGGCCCGTCCGGCGCTGTTCGTCTACGAGCTGAGCGACTTCCGCGGCCCCCTCCGCTCGCTCGTCGAGCGCGGCCGTGCCGAGTGGTGGTACGAGCCCCTGGACCGTCACGACGAGGAGGGCTCGGGCACGCGCGTCTGCTGGCAGTACTCGTTCGACGCCAAGCCCGGCCGCGGCCTGTTGGTCCGCGCCGTGGTCCGGCTGCTCTGGGGGCCGTACATGACGAAGGTCCTGGGAGGCGTGACCGCCGAGATCGACCGGGTCGCCGCCTCCTCGGGTCGCGCTCCCGACGTCGAGGGCTCTACCGTCTGAAGCTTGCAGGGGCCGCAGCTTCACAGCAGTGTCGAGGCAGCTTGGGGGCACGCTGACAGCGCTGATCGCCCTACGGTCGATCAGACCCCCTTCGCCGCGCGTGCGCAGGGCCCGCTGCCTCACAGCCCGACCTCTGCGGAGAGACCCCCGTGAACATCACCCTGACCACCTGGCTCATCACCATCGGTGTGACGATCGCCTTCTTCGTCTACGAGTTCTTCACGCACGTGCGCAAGCCGCACGAGCCCACGATCGGCGAGTCCGCTCGCTGGTCGGCCTTCTACATCGGCCTCGCGCTGCTCTTCGGCGTCGGCATCGGCTTCACGAGCGGCTGGGGCTTCGGCGGCGAGTACTTCGCCGGCTACCTCACCGAGAAGGCGCTGTCGATCGACAACCTCTTCGTGTTCCTGCTGATCATGACCGGGTTCGCCATCCCTCGGATGTACCAGCAGAAGGTGCTGATGATCGGCATCGTCATCGCCCTCATCATGCGCGCCGGCTTCATCGCCGCCGGCGCCGCGCTGATCGAGAACTTCTCGTGGGTCTTCTACATCTTCGGCGCCCTGCTCTTCGTGCTGGCCTACCAGCAGCTCAAGGGCGACCACGGCGGCAACGCGGCCGACAACATGTTCGTCCGTGTCGCGCGACGCATCCTGCCGGTGCACGACGACTTCAACGGCGACAAGTTCACCGTGAAGGTCTCGGGCAAGCGCTTCGTCACGCCGCTGCTGCTCTGCGTCATCGCGATCGGCTTCGTCGACCTGGTCTTCGCGCTCGACTCGATCCCGGCGATCTACGGCCTCACCAACGAGGCGTACATCGTCTTCACGGCCAACGCGTTCGCTCTGATGGGCCTGCGCCAGCTGTACTTCCTGATCGGCGGGCTGCTCGAGCGCCTCGTCTACCTGTCGCAGGGCCTCGCGGTCATCCTCGCCTTCATCGGCGTCAAGCTCGTGTTCCACGCCCTGCACGTCAACGAGGTGCCCTTCATCAACGGCGGCGAGCCGCTGCTCTGGGTGCCCGAGATCCCGATCTGGCTGTCGCTGCTCTTCATCGGCGCGACGATCACGGTCGCGACCGTGGCCAGCCTCGCCAAGACCCGCGGCGACGCCGACAAGAAGAAGCGCGAGACCGTCGAGGGCGAGCCGATCACGCACGCGCACGACTCGGCCGCCTCGCGGAAGGACGACAGCTCGGCGCACTAGCCCGCCGGCTCTGCCCGCCCGCACCGCACCGCACCGCACCGCCGCAGAGCGCCGCGTCCCCGTCTCGGGGGCGCGGCGTTCTGCTGTGTCCGGGCCGCCGCCTCCTTCGCCCGGGATCTGACCTCACCTTCGCGCGGGGCCGGTGAGCCCACGCGACAGCGACAAGGCGACGCGATGTTCCGCGGAGGTTCGTCGCTCTCGCGTCGCCTCACATCGAGAGCGTGCTGTCTCCCCGCCCCCGCTCACACCTGCGCCGTAATTTGAGAGTGATCGACCTCAGCCGGGCCGCCGCCGCAGGCTCCCGCCGCCGCGCGGAACAGGATCACTCTCGGTCTGGGGTCGCCAGTGGCCACACCTCCGCAGATGCCGACTGACACGCCCGGGATGCACCTCCACGCGGGGCGTGTCCCACGATCGCGGAGCCTCCCGGTCGGCATCTGCGGCCGGGACGAGGTTGCCGACACCCGTCGCTCCAGATAAGGTTAGGCACACCTAACACGGCGATCACCCGTGAGGGCCCCCGAACCGGACAGCACCGGCGAGAGGGGCTGTCCGTCGACGCGGCACGCACCCGGCGTGCCCTCCCCGACACCGGGCGATCCGTCGTGCCCGCAGCACGTCCGCCACGCCTCCCGCAGCCGTGGCACTCGCCGCAGCAGGTCCGCACCGCCTCGACCGCACCTCCTCCCCTCGCCCCCCTCCGGAAGGCCCCCATGTCCCGCACCTCGCGCCTCCTCGCCCTGAGCGCCGCCTCCGTCCTCGCCCTCGGCCTGACCGCCTGCTCGACCGGTGCCGGTACCGGCACCGACGGCGGCAGCACCGACGGCGCAGCGTCCGGCGACTTCACGCCCGTCACGATCGAGCACGCGCTCGGCACGACGACGATCGACGAGAAGCCCGAGCGGATCGCCACGGTGAACTGGGCCAACCAGGAGGTGCCCCTCGCGCTGGGCGTCGTCCCGGTCGGCATGGCGCGTGCGGACTTCGGCGACGACGACGGGGACGGCGTCCTTCCGTGGGTGACCGAGAAGCTGGACGAGCTCGGCGGCGAGGCCCCCGTGCTGTTCGACGAGACCGACGGGGTCGACTTCGAGGCCGTGGCCGACACCGAGCCCGACGTGATCCTCGCCGCGTACTCCGGCCTGACGCAGGAGGACTACGACACGCTCAGCGAGATCGCTCCCGTGGTCGCGTACCCCGAGACCGCGTGGGGCACCTCGTGGCGCGACATGATCGCCTACAACAGCCAGGCCATGGGCATGGCCGACGAGGGCGAGCAGCTCGTCGCCGACCTCGAGGGCGAGATCGCCGACGTCGCCGACGCGCACCCCGAGCTGACCGACTCGACCGCGATGTTCCTCACGCACGTCGACACGAACGACCTCAGCGAGGTGAGCTTCTACACGACGCACGACACCCGCGTGCAGTTCTTCGACGACCTCGGCCTGCAGCAGCCCGCGAGCATCCAGGAGGCGTCCGACTCGACCGACCTGTTCTCGCTCACGCAGAGCGCCGAGACGGCCGACACGTTCGACGACGTCGACGTGATCGTCACGTACGGCGACGACGAGCTCGTCCAGACGCTCGAGGGCGACCCCGTCCTGTCGCAGATGCCCGCCGTGGCGAACAAGGCGATCGTCGCGCTGCCGAGCACCGGCCCGCTGGGCACGGCCGCGAACCCGACGCCCCTGTCGATCTCGTGGATCCTCGCCGAGTACGCCGACCTCCTCGCCGAGGCGTCGCAGAAGTAGCCACCAGCCGAGCCGTCGAGAGCAGTCAGCAGCAGCGTGACCCTCACCACCACCTCCGGGGCCGCCTCGGACGTCGCCGCCGTGCGCCGTCCGAGGCGTCTCCGTGCCGCCTGGCTGCTCGCGCTGCTGGGCGTGCTCGTCGTCGTCATGGTGCTGTCGCTGACGATCGGCTCGCGCTCGGTGTCGCTCGACGACGTGCTGGCAGCACTGGGAGGCGCGACGGACGGATTCGATCGCGCCTCCGTCGCGAAGCGCATCCCTCGCACCCTGCTCGCGGTCGCCGCCGGAGCGGCCCTCGCCGTCGCCGGGGCCGTGATGCAGGGGGTGACGCGCAACCCGCTGGCCGACCCGGGGATCCTCGGGGTCACGACAGGCGCCTCCCTCGCGGTCGTCACCGGTCTCGCGTTCTTCGGCCTGAGCGCCGCGACCAGCATCGTCTGGGTCGCGATCCTCGGCGCGGCCGCCACGGCCCTGTTCGTCTACACGGTCGGGTCCCTGGGACGAGGAGGCGCCACTCCCCTCAAGCTGGCCCTGGCCGGTGCCGCGACCTCGGCCGCGCTCGCCTCGTTCATCACGGCCGTCGCGCTGCCCCGCGGCGACATCTCGGCGAACATCCGCTCGTGGCAGATCGGCGGCGTGGGCGGCGGCACGTTCTCGAGCCTCGGCCAGGTGCTGCCCTTCCTCGTCGTCGGGCTCGTCGTCTGCCTGCTGTCGGCCAAGGCGCTGAACTCGCTGGCCCTCGGCGACGAGCTCGCGGCAGGCCTCGGCGAGCGCGTCGCGGTCGTCCGCGGGCTGTCGGCCCTCGGCGCCGTGGTGCTCTGCGGCGCCGCGACCGCCGTCACGGGCCCGATCGGCTTCGTCGGCCTCGTCGTGCCGCACGCCTGCCGGCTGCTGACCGGCGTCGACCACCGCTGGCTGCTGCCGTTCTCGGCGGTCGGGGGCGCGGTCTTGCTCACCGCCGCCGACGTCGTCGGGCGCGTCGTCGCCCGGCCCGCCGAGATCGACGTGGGGATCGTCACGGCGCTGATCGGTGCTCCGTTCTTCATCTGGATCGTGCGCCGCGCGAAGCTGAGGGCGCTGTGAGCGACGCCGACCTGCGCTCCGCGAGGGGCGCCTCCTCGACGGCTGCCGGTGCCGCGCGGATCGCGAGCGTCGCCGCCGACGTCGCCCGCGGCCGCGCGCGTCGCGGCCGTCGCCGCCGTGCCGTGATCGGCCTGCTGGCCGCCGCCGTGCTCGTCGTCTTCGTGCTCACCCTCATGGTCGGGCGCACCTTCTACGGGCCCGGCGACGTGCTCGGCGTGGTCCTCGGAGAGGACGTGCCCGGCGCCTCCTTCACGGTCGGCCGCCTGCGACTGCCGCGGGCCGTGCTCGCGATCGCCGCCGGGCTCTGCTTCGGCCTGGGCGGCGTGACGTTCCAGACGATGCTGCGCAACCCGCTCGCGAGCCCCGACATCATCGGCATCAGCTCGGGCGCCAGCGCCGCCGCCGCGTTCGCGATCGTCACCCTCTCGCTCGACGACGCGCAGGTCTCGGCCTTCGCCATCGCCGCCGGGCTGGCCGTAGCGGTGCTCGTCTACTTGCTGTCGAAGAAGGGCGGCGTCGCCGGCACGCGACTCGTGCTCGTCGGCATCGGGGTCGCGGCGATGCTCGACAGCCTGACGGCTTACGTGCTGTCGGGCGCGGCGCAGTGGGACCTGCAGGAGGCGCTGCGCTGGTTGACGGGGAGCCTCAACGGCACGAACTGGCCGCAGGTCGTCCCGGTGCTGGTCGCGCTCGTCGTGCTGACGCCCGTGCTGCTCTCGCGCTCGCGCGACCTCTCGGTCACGCAGCTCGGCGACGACACGGCCTCGGCGCTCGGGGTGCGGGTCGACCGCACGCGGCTGGTCGTCATCCTCGCGGCCGTGGGGCTCATCTCGTTCGCGACCGCGGCCTGCGGGCCGATCGCGTTCGTCGCGTTCCTGGCCGGCCCGATCGCGGCCCGGATCGTCGGGCCGCACGGCTCGCTGCTGGTGCCGTCGGCGCTCGTCGGGGCGCTGCTGGTGCTCGTCGCCGACGTCGTGGGGCAGTTCGCGCTCGGCACGCGGTTCCCCGTCGGGGTCGTCACCGGGGTGCTCGGCGCCCCGTACCTGATCTATCTCATCGTCCGCACCAACCGTGCCGGAGGCTCGTTGTGACCACCGACCACACGCTCGTCGCCCGACGACTCACCCTCGGCTACGGCGACCGCGTCGTCGTCGACGACCTCGACCTCGTCGTGCCGCCCGGCCGCATCACCGCGATCGTCGGCGCGAACGCCTGCGGCAAGTCGACGCTGCTGCGCTCGATGTCGCGCTTGCTCAAGCCGCGGGCCGGGCAGGTCGTGCTCGACGGCGCCGAGGTGCACCGGACGCCCGCGCGGCAGCTGGCCCGGACGCTCGGCCTCCTGCCCCAGTCGCCCGTCGCGCCCGAGGGCATCACGGTCGCCGACCTCGTCGGCCGGGGGCGGCACCCGCACCAGGGCCTGCTCTCGCGCTGGAGCTCGGCCGACGACCTCGCCGTCGCCGAGGCGCTCGAGGCGACCGAGACCACCGGCCTCGCCGACCGCTCGGTCGACGAGCTGTCCGGCGGCCAGCGCCAGCGAGTCTGGATCGCGATGGCGCTGGCGCAGCAGACCGACGTGCTGCTGCTCGACGAGCCCACGACGTTCCTCGACGTGAGCCACCAGGTGGAGGTGCTCGACCTGCTCACCGACCTCAACCGCAGCCGAGGCACCACCGTCGTGATGGTGCTGCACGACCTCAACCTGGCCGCGCGCTACGCCGACCACCTCGTCGCCCTCGCCGAGGGCCGGGTGCACGCCGCCGGCACGCCGCACGAGGTGCTGACCGAGGACTGCGTCCGCGCCGTCTTCGGCCTCGACAGCCGGGTCGTCGACGACCCGACGACGGGTGCGCCGATGATGCTGCCGCTCGGACGGCACCACGTCGTCGGCGAGTGGCCCGAGCGCCGCGAGTCCTCGTCCGAACCGGCGCCGTAGGAGGCGCGGGTGCGTCCCGCCCGCCGCTCGCGCACCTCCTGCGGTCGCCTCTGCGCGCCTCCGGAAGTCCGCACCTCCGCACCTGCCGACCATCAGGCTGCCCAGCAGCCCGCAACCCCCGGATATCCCGTCGTTGCAGGCGTGCCGGTCGGCTTTCGCAGCCGGCACCGTGCGGCAGCGACGCGTCTCGCAGGCTGAGTCGCGCCGGACACGACGGAGGGCCGCCCGACGATCTCTCGTCGGACGGCCCTCCGGGCGGTGCTGGCGTCGCTGTGCGACTGTGCTGACTAGCCGGTGAAGGCGGCGTTCGCGCGCACGGGGACGGCGACCGGAGCGGTCGGGCCGGCGGGCACGGGCACGGGTGCGACGACGGCGTCGGCGGTGACCGTGACGGCGCCCTGGAGGATCACGCCGGACTCGAGGCCGCCGATGGTGATGACGTACGAGCCCGCGGCGGGCACGGCGTCGGCAGGGATGACGACGGTGTCCTGGACACGTCCCTGGGCGTCGGCCGTCAGGACGACGTCCAGCGGGCTCGCGCCCTGGGCGTTCTCGTCCACGAAGTAGACCTCGAGCTCCTCGTTCGGGAAGAAGCCGGCCCCGTCGACGGTGATGCCGGTGGTCCGGGCCTGGGTGACGGTCACGGTCGCGGGCTGGTACGTGCCGGTGGGCGCGGGGATGAACCAGGTGCTCTCGTCGCCGAACGCGACGGCCTGGACCGACGAGGCCAGGGGCGACGGGGTGATGAAGCCGTAGGCGAGGATCGCGGCGTCGGCAGCCGGGTCGCCGGCGGCGTCGATGACGGCGATCTGGGCCTGGAACTCCGCGAGCGTCGCGACGGCGCCGGCGGCGTAGGTGCCGAGCGCCTGCGAGGTGACCCACTGGCTCGTGGCGGTGAAGCCCTCGTCGCCCGTCAGGACGGGACGCAGGGTCGTGAAGTCGGTGCCGGTGCCGGTGGCGTTCGCGAAGATCGGCACCTGGAAGGTGGCGTCGCCGACAGACGCGAAGTCGGCGTCGAGGACGAGGTCGGTCAGGGTGCTGGCGGGAGCGTCGAAGGCGTTGAGGACCTGGACGTCGCCGCCGGCCGAGTTGAGGCCGGCACCGTCGAAGGTGACCTCGCCGGCGGGAGCCGCCACGTCGCCCAGGAACCAGCCGGTCGCGGGGTAGGGCGTGCCGGGCACTTCCTGGCCGAGCTGGTCGTTCGTGGTGACGCGGTCGGCGGTGGTGGGGTCGAACACGGCGTTCGCCGTGCCGGAGACGGCGACGACGGAACCGATGACCGCGGCGGACGCCACGGCCACGGAGAAGATGCGGGACTGCTTCACAGGTGATCCTTTTTCTCAGAGTGAGCCGCGCCGAGTGAGGGGCGGCAGAACGGTGATCCCCCCATCACGGCGTCTGCGCGCAGGAGTGCGCCGTCGCATCGAGAAAGGTTCTGAGCAAGTGTCACTGATTTGCGGCCGCTTGGGAAGCCCTGTGTCGAACCCCTGCGCCCGCGACCACGGTGGCCCAGGCTGCGGTGCCCGCTACCGGCTGATGGTCTTGCCGATCGCGACGCCCACGAGCACCGCCGCGACGACGGTCGCGACCGGTCGACGACGGGCGTTCCGGCGCACGAACGCCCCGACCCCGGCGCCCTCGTCGTCCGGGTCGAGCGACCCCACGGTGCGGTCGACGACGTCGGCGGTGGCCCGGCCGGCCTTGTCGGCGAAGCGCTCGCCTCGGTCCTGGGCGCGGTCCAGCACCTCGGACGCCGCCTCCTTCGCCTTCTGCAGCAGCCGGTCTGCGCTGCCGCTGCCGCCGCTGCCGCTGCTGCTGCTGCTGCTGCTGCGACCGTCGTCGACCTGCTCGCCCGGGGCCGCCCAGCGGCGCTCCGCCTCGTCCAGGGCGCGGCTGGCGGCGCGCTTCGCCTTCTCGCTGAAGGACTCGCTCACGGGTGTCTCCTCGTCTGGCCGCGATGAGCGGACCGTGGTTCGTGGTGTGGTTCGCGGGGTGTCGTGGTGCTGCGGATCGTAGGCGCAGGTCAGCCCTGGCGGGTGCGGTGCTGTCGGAGGTGCGGGTGGTCAGTCGCGGGCGGTCGCGGGCTGGTCGCCGCGGGATGTCAGCTCGGCGATCGTGTCCTTCGGGACGGGCGGGACTCCGCGTCCCAGCGCCGAGACGCCGACCTTCACGACGACCGCCGCGGCGAGGGCGAACACGGCGAAGGCGATGAGCGTCGCGGCCCACAGGGGCAGCGCGACGGCGAGGGCGGCGACGACCACGGCCGCGAGCAGCCCGACGGTGACGACGGCGAGCACGACGCCGACCCCTACGAGGACGAGCCCGGCCCGCGCGCTCTTGGCACGGTCGGCCACCTCGGCCTTCGCCTTGCCGATCTCGCCGCGCACGGCCTTCACGATGGGCTCGATCGCACGGCTGCCCAGCTGGTCGGCCCGGCTGCCCAGCTGGTCGCGCAGACGCGGTCCGCTGCGGACGTCGTCCGAGGTGCTCTTGTCGTCGGTGCCCTTGTCGGTCACGGGGTGCCTCCTGGTCTCGGCCCCGGCCGCCCGCGATCCTCGTGGGAGGTGCGGTGCAGGGCTCCCCATCAAGTCGTGTCCCGCTCCCCTCCCGTCACGCACCTCCGGCTCGCTCCCAGCTTCGCGAGGCCCGGCACTCGCCTCCCGGCCATCACGCCCCGACCGTCCCGTCGCGCTCCCCGTCTGCGTGCCCGGCGCCGCGCCTCCTCGGGGTCCAGGCTGGAGCGAGCGACCGGGAGCCGGTCGACGACGAGAGGGACACGACATGGCCGAGACGACAGAGGTGCTGCACGTGGTGCTGGCCGAGTGGAACGACGGAGTCGACGCGTCCGCGCAGGCCACGACGATGTCCGACGAGCACCTGACGACGATCGACGGCGTGCTGTCCGTCTCGAGCGGCCCCACCGTCAGCGGCGAGGGCCTCGAGGGAGGCTTCGACTGGATGCTCGTCGTCCGCTTCCGCGACCGCGCCGCTCTCGACGCGTACCTCCCGCACCCCGAGCACCTGCCGGTCGCGGGCTTCCTGCGCGACTCGGCGGCCCGGGTCGTGGTCTTCGACATCGCGGCGTAGGGCGCGGTCGCTCGCGGCCGGCCGGAGGCGCCGCTGCCCCGAGCGCGCGGCCGTCCCTAGAATCGGCGCATGCCCTACGACGAGTGGTACGACGACGACACGCGCCAGGCGGCGACGGCACGGGTCCTCGAGCGCCGGGCCACGAAGCCGGGCGACCGCAACGTCCTCACGGTGGTCGCCGACGAGTTCGGCATCCCGCAGCAGACGCTGCGAGCCTGGGTCGAGGAGGCGGCGCCCGAGCCCGAGAAGCCGGCCCGGAAGCGCCGCCCGAAGTTCTCGCAGGTCGTGACGACGCGGATCGAGCCCGCGCCGGCGCCCGAGGCGGAGGCAGCGCAGGAGTCGGCGGCCGAGGTCCAGCCCGAGCCGGACGCCGAGGCGCAGCCGGACGTCGAGGCGGAGCCGGACGTCGAGGCGGAGCAGCCGCCCACGGAGGTCGAGGCAGAGTCGGACGAGCCGCGACCTCGACCGAGCGTCCCGCACACGCTCGCCGGGCCAGACGTCGAGACCCGGCCCGCGCCTCCTGTCGGGGCCGCCGTCGCCGCACCCGCTCGGACGCACCGCACCGGCGAGATCGCCGCCCTCGAGGCGGAGGTCGCGGCGCTGCGAGCCGGCAACCGCGTCCTCACCGAGGCCATGCGCGTCCTGCTCGACCCCTGACGCCCCGCCGTCCCCCGGCCGCCCGCGCGCGCCCTGTTCGCGCTCTCCCTCTCCTCATTCAGGAACATGGGTCCTGAGTCGCGCAACTCAGGACACATTCGTCCTGAGTTGTGCACGACTCAGGACCCTCGCACCGCCGGTTCCTGAATACTGCTGCGGCTGGCTGGCTGGCCAGCTGGCTGGAGGTAACGGTCAGGTAACGCACCAATCTCATCCAGTGAGGGTGGCGAACCCCTGTCAACTCCCCACCGGGAACCACAGACAAGGAGAAACATCGTGAACATCTCACGCAAGACCATCACCAAGTCCGCCTTCGGCATCGTCGCCTCCGGCGCCCTCATCTTCAGCCTCGCGGCCTGCTCCTCCACCGACGCCGGCTCCGGCTCGTCGTCCTCCGCCGCCCCGTCG
>NZ_VOLO01000004.1 GCF_007954365.1 Frigoribacterium sp. ACAM 257 | reverse complement strand
GACCCGGCTGCGGCTGTTCGGAGCGTCGTGGTGCACGTAGACCTGCTGCTCGAGGTGCTGGCCCGCGTCGGCGAAGTACACGCCGTAGAGCTCGGTGTCCGAGCCCTGCCCGGCCAGGTGGGCCGCGAAAGCGACAAAGCCCTGCGATGTTCCGCGTCGGGTTGTCGCTTCCCCGTCACTTCTCCCGCCCGCGGCGGTCTGGCCTGCCGACGGCGGTCGTCCCTCCCCTGCCGCGCCTCCTCGGCCGGTTCTCCCCACGCACGACTGATGGCGGGGCGCCCGCTGCCGCTCGGCCGTCAGGGTGGGTGCATGATCGACCTCGCCGCCCAGACGTCAGGCCTCCTCACCGCGAAGGAGGCGCGGGTCGGCGTCGGCGACTCGCGCGCCCTGCAGCGTGACGCGGCCGCCGGACGACTCGTGCGCATCGCTCACGGCGCGTACGTGGAGACCGACCGGTGGTCGTCGCTCCTGCCCCGCCAGCGCTTCGTCTACCGGATCGCGGCGGCGCAGCGGACGGCCGTGCGGCCTATCGTCTTCTCCCACGCTGCCGCGGCCGCGCCGTGGGGGCTGCCGTGGTGGGGCGCTCCGCCCGGCCTGGTAGAGGTGACCGACCCGGCCGCTCGGACGTCGCGGGCCCACAGGCTGACCCGGGTCCACGCCCTGCCGCTGGCCGGGGACGTCGTCGACGTCGACGTCGACGTCGACGGCGGCGACGGCGTCGGCGTCCACGACGGCGACAGCGACTTCGTCGAGCACCTCGGCGTCAGGCTGACGTCCGTCGGCCGAACCTGCGCGGACGTCCTCCTCGACCACCGCAGCCTCGACGCCACGGTGGTCGTCGACGCTGCTCTGCACCTCGAGCTGACGGACCCGGTGAGGATCGCCGCCTTCCTCGACAGGCGTCCCGCCGCGAGGGCGCATGCTCGTGCGCGTCGCACCCTCGGCGCCTGCGACCCCGGCGCCGACTCAGCGGGAGAATCGGTCAGCCGCGTCTTCGTGCACGGGTTCGGGTTCCCTGCGCCGGTGCTGCAGCAGCCGTGGCGCGACACCTTCGGCCTGATCGGCTTCACGGACATGTGGTGGCCCGACCTCGGCGTGATCGGCGAGTACGACGGCGACGTGAAGTACCTCAGCGACCGGTGGCGCCGAGGCCGGACGCCGGAGCAGGTCGTCAAGGACGAGAAGGACCGGGAGGACCGGCTGCGCGCCCTGCCCGAGGTGCGGGGCTTCGCCCGCTGGGGGACCGCCGAACTCCGGTCGCCTGATCGGCTGCGCGCGACGTTGCTCGCAGCCGGCCTGCGACCCGCCACGTGAGGGCCCGAGACGACGCGAAAGCGACAAACCCACGTGGTGAACCACGTCGGTTTGTCGCTTTCGCGTCGGTTAGCAGGCGGCGACCCGTCGCGCGGGCCAGCCGCCGCCGCCGCCGGCGCCTAGGCGCCGAGCGCCGTGTCGACGATCTGCTTGGCCTCGGCCTGGACGCGCTTCAGGTGCTCGGGGCCCTCGAACGACTCGGCGTAGATCTTGTAGACGTCTTCGGTGCCGCTCGGGCGGGCCGCGAACCACGCCTTGTCGGTGACGACCTTGAGGCCGCCGACCGCAGCCCCGTTGCCGGGCGCCTCCGCCAGCTTGGCCGTGATGGGGTCGCCCGCGAGCTCGGTCGCGGTGATGTCGTCGCCGCTGAGCTTGCCGAGGCGCGCCTTCTGCTCCTTGCTGGCGGCGGCGTCGACGCGTTCGTAGACGGGGTCTCCGAACTCCTGCGTCAGCTCGACGTAGAGCTGAGACGGGGTCTTGCCCGTGACGGCGATGATCTCGCTGGCGAGCAGGGCGAGCAGGATGCCGTCCTTGTCCGTCGTCCAGACGGTGCCGTCCTTGCGGAGGAACGACGCCCCCGCGCTCTCCTCGCCGCCGAAGGCGACCGAGCCGTCGACGAGGCCGGGCACGAACCACTTGAAGCCGACCGGCACCTCCCACAGGCGTAGGCCGTGCTTCTCGGCGACCTTGTCGATGATGCTCGACGAGACGAGGGTCTTGCCGATCGCGGCGTCGTCGCGCCACTGCGGGCGGTGCGTGTAGAGGTAGTCGATCGCGACCGCGAGATAGTGGTTGGGGTTCATCAGGCCGCCGTCGGGCGTGACGATGCCGTGGCGGTCGGCGTCGGCGTCGTTGCCGGTGAGCACGTCGAACTCGTCCTTGCGGTGCACGACGCTGGCCATCGCGGAGGCGCTCGACGGGTCCATCCGGATCTTGCCGTCCCAGTCGAGCGTCATGAAGCGCCAGGTCGGGTCGACGCCGGGGTTGGTGACGGTGAGGTCGAGGCCGTAGACGTCGCGGATCGCGCCCCAGTACTCGACGCTCGCGCCGCCCAGGGGGTCGGCGCCGATCTTCACGCCGGCCGCCTTGATGGCGTCGATGTCGATGACGTTGATCAGGTCGCCCACGTAGCCGCGCAGGAAGTCGTGCCGCCCGGCGCTGCCGTCGGCCTTGACGACGTCGACGTTGCCCGCGGCGATGATCTCGTTCGCGCGGTTCGCGATCCACGACGTGGCGTCGCTGTCGGCGGGCCCGCCGTGCGGGGGGTTGTACTTGAAGCCGCCGTCGCGGGGCGGGTTGTGGCTGGGGGTGACGACGATGCCGTCGGCCTTCTCGGTGTTCGCCGGGTCGGCGTTGTGCACGAGGATCGCGTGGCTCAGCGCGGGCGTCGGCACGTAGCCGCCGTCGGCATCGGCGAGCACGTGCACGCCGTTGCCGACGAGCACCTCGATCGCCGTGCGCTCGGCGGGGGCGCTGAGCATGTGGGTGTCGCGCCCGATGAACAGGGGACCGGTGATGCCCTGGCCGGCGCGGTACTCGACGATCGCCTGCGTGATCGCGGCGATGTGCGTCTCGTTGAACGCGGTGTCGAGCGACGAGCCGCGATGGCCCGAGGTGCCGAAGACGACCTTCTGCTCGGGCACCGACACGTCGGGGACGAGCGAGTAGTAGGCGTCGACGAGCTCACCGGTGTCGATGAGGTCGCTGTCGAGTGCGGGGGTGCCTGCGCGATCGGTCATGCGCTCATCCTGGCACCAGCCGCCGACCTCCGTCGCTGCCCTGTCACGGCACCCAGCAGGCTCTCGGACAGCAGCAGGCTCCGGGTCGTCAGCAGGCTCTCCGTCATCAGTAGGCTCTGGGTCATGCCGACCCCCGCCTCCTCGTCGACCTACAGCTACCTCGGCCCGGCCGGCACCTTCACGGAGGCGGCCCTCAAGCAGGTGCCCGAGGCCGCGGGCGCCGAGTGGCGCAGCGTGAACAACGTGGGCGAGGCACTCGGCGACGTCGTCTCCGGCCGCAGCGCCGCCGCGATGATCGCGATCGAGAACAGCGTCGAGGGCGGCGTCTCGGCCACGCAGGACGCCCTGGCGACCGTGCCCGGCCTCCGCATCGTCGGCGAGTACCTGGTCGCGGTCGACTTCGTGCTCGTCGCGCGTCCTGGCACCCGCCTCGAGGAGGTGCGGGTCGTCAACGCGCACCCGGTCGCCTACGCGCAGACCCACCTCTGGCTCGAGGCGAACCTGCCGGGGCACGGGCACCTGCCGGCGACGTCGAACGTCGCCGCGGCCGCCGACCTGCTGTCGACGCCGGCCGGCGCCGGCCGCGCGGACGCCGCCGTGGCCCCGCCGACGATCACCGAGCACCACGACGTCGAGGTGCTGGCCCGAGAGATCGGCGACAACCGCAACGCCGTGACGCGCTTCGTGCTCGTCAGCCGCACGGTGCCGGTGCCGCCCGCGACGGGCGCCGACAAGACGAGCATCATCGTCGAGCTTCCCGAGGACGGCGCCGGTGCGCTCGTCGACATGCTCGAGCAGTTCGCGACGCGCGGCATCAACCTCAGCCTCATCCAGTCGCGACCGATCGGCGACGCCCTCGGCCGGTACCGCTTCGTGATCGACCTCGAGGGGCACGTGCTCGACGAACGCGTCGCCGACGCGCTGCTCGGCCTCAAGCGGTTCAGCCCGAACGTGATGTTCCTCGGGTCGTACCCCCGGGCCGACGCCCGCCCGGTCGTCGTCGTGCCGCGTTACGACGACGACGCGTTCGTCGACGCGCGCGACTGGCTGCGGGGCCTGGTCTCGGGGGCCTGAGCAGCGCCTCCCCGGATCGCGCGTCTCTCGTGCCGGCATGACCGACCGAGGGACGCGGGGGAGGCGCCGGTCGTCAGACCGGGACGCGCACCGTCAGCGCCCGGGGGTCGACCCATGTCTTGATGGCGACGGCCTTCCCGACCGAGTCGCCGTCCATCTCGAAGTCCTGCGGCTCGTCCAGGCGCACGATGATCTCGCGCCCCTTCGAGTAGCGGACCGTGCGCACCTCACGGCTGTGCGCCATGATCTTGCGTCCGACGGAGCTGCGACGCAGGACTCCGTTCTCCCAGACGATCTTGACCCAGATCTGCACCCAGCCGAAGAAGCCGTCGGGCCGCAGGGCGACGATGTCGAAGACGCCGTCGTCGACCGCGGCGTCGGGCAGCAGCATGATGTTTCCGGGCAGCAGGCCGCAGTTGCCGACGAGCACCGTGTGGGCGCGCATGGTCTTGCGGCCCTGGCCGTCGAGGTCGTACCGGATCACCATGCTGTTGTCATCGCGGAGCGAGCGCGCGATGGCGTCGACGTAGGCGAGCCAGCCGACCCGGGCCTTGAGCTTCGGGTTGGTGTTGGCGAGCATCTTGGCGTCGAGGCCGATGCCGGCCATGACGACGAACGCGAAGCGCTCCCGCTCGCCGTTCTCGCGCTCGACGTCGACGAGCCCGAGGTCGATCGCGCGGTCGCGGCCGGAGAACGCGGTGGCGACGGAGCCGTCGAGGTGGTCCAGGTCGAGGTTCAGGTTGCGAGCCAGCAGGTTGCCCGTGCCGCTCGGCAGCAGGGCGATGGCGGCGTGCGAGCCCCGGAGCGCCTCGGCCACGGCGCGGACCGTGCCGTCGCCTCCGGCGGCGATGACGACGTCTGCGCCCTCGGCGACGGCCCTCGCGGTGATGCCGCCGCCCGGGTCCTCGACGCTGGTCTCGTAGAAGCGGGTCGGGCCCCAGCCGGCCTCGGCCTCGTGGCGCCGCACGGCGGCGCGGACCTTGGCGATGTCGACCTTGATCGGGTTGTAGACGACGGCTGCCGTCTTCGTGGCCGTCGCGGCGTCGGGCGTCGAGGGGGACTCGGCGGGCGAGGCGGCGGGGGAGGTCGTCATCCGCCCACCGTAACGGGCGGGCACGACGCGGTGCGTGCCTCCTCGGCTGCCTGTGGAAGGATGCGCGGCCCGCACCGCTGCCGGTGGAGGGCGCCGATCGTCAGGGGGTCTCCATAGGATGGACCCGTGATCGATCCCCAGCTGCTGCGCGATGCCCCCGACGTGATCAAGACGAGCCAGCGTGCCCGAGGTGAGTCCGAGTCGCTGGTCGACGACGCGGTCGCCGCCGACGCCGCCCGCCGCTCGGCCATCGCCTCGTTCGAGGAGCTGCGGGCCGAGCAGAACGCATTCGGCAAGACCGTCGCCAAGGCCCCGAAAGAGGAGAAGGCCGGTCTCGTCGCGCAGGCCCAGCAGCTCGCCGCGAAGGTCAAGGAGGCGCAGGCCGCGTCGACCGAGGCCGACACCGCCTTCGACAGGGCCGTCCGGTCGCTCGGCAACGTCGTCGTCGACGGCGTGCCCGCCGGCGGCGAGGAGAACTTCGCGACCCTCCGCGAGGTCGGCACCCGCCCCTCCTTCGACTTCGAGCCCCTCGACCACGCCGACCTCGGCGAGAAGCTCGGCGCCATCGACATCAAGCGCGGCACGAAGGTGTCCGGCTCGCGCTTCTACTTCCTCCGCGGCATCGGCGCCCGCCTCGAGCTCGCGCTGATGAACATGGCGCTCGACAAGGCGATCGCGAACGACTTCACGCCGCTGATCACGCCGACCCTGGTGCGGCCCGAGATCATGGCGGGCACCGGGTTCCTTGGCTCGCACTCCGACGAGGTCTACCACCTGCCCGCCGACGACCTCTACCTGACCGGCACGAGCGAGGTGGCGCTCGCCGGGTACCACTCCGACGAGATCCTCGACGTCACGGCCGGTCCGATCCGCTACGCCGGCTGGTCGACCTGCTACCGCCGCGAGGCAGGCGCCGCCGGCAAGGACAACCGCGGCATCCTCCGCGTGCACCAGTTCAACAAGCTCGAGATGTTCAGCTACGTGCACCCCGACCAGGCCGAGCAGGAGCACGACGCGCTCGTCGCCCTGCAGGAGTCGATGATGCAGGCGCTCGGCCTCAACTACCGCGTGATCGACGTGGCCGCGGGCGACCTCGGCTCGAGCGCGGCGCGCAAGTTCGACATCGAGGCGTGGGTGCCGACGCAGGGCACCTACCGCGAGCTCAGCAGCACCTCGAACTGCACCACCTTCCAGGCTCGTCGCCTCGACACCCGCTACCGCACCGAGACCGGCAAGACCGCGCCCGTCGCGACGCTGAACGGCACGCTGGCGACCACGCGCTGGTTGGTGGCGATCCTCGAGACGCACCAGCAGGCCGACGGCTCGGTCGTCGTGCCCGAGGCGCTGCGTCCGTGGCTCGGCGGCCTCGAGGTCATCGAGCCGGTCGCGTGAGCGGTGGCGACGTGGCGACGGACGCCGGGGCCGACGTGACGGCCGTCTCGGCCGACGAGCGCTGGCTCGTCGCGCTCGACGTCGACGGCACGATCATGCAAGAGGGCGGCACCATCACGGAGGCGGTGGCCGGGCAGATCACCCGTCTCGCTGCCGAGGGGCACGCGGTCATGATCGCGACCGGGCGCTCCGTCTCGATGACCCTTCCCGTGATGGACCGCCTCGGCCTCGTGTCCGAGTACGTGGTCTGCGCGAACGGGGCCATCACTCTCGGGCGCGACGAGAAGGCGCCGACCGGGTACTCGCAGTTCCACGTCGAGGAGTTCGACCCCACCGACGTGCTCTCGACCATCCGCGAGGGCCTGCACGAGGCGGCCTACGCCGTCGAGGATCGCGACGGCGTCATGCGCTACTGCGGCTCGTTCCCGCAGGTGGAGCACACGGGCGGTGCCGAGAAGGTCGAGTTCGAGCAGCTCTTCGAGATCGCGGCCACCCGTGTCGTCGTGGTGTCGCCCTCGCACGACACCGACGACTTCCTCGACGTGGTCGAGCGGATGGGCCTGCAGAAGGTGAACTACAACGTCGGCTGGACGGCCTGGCTCGACATCGCGCCCGACGGCGTCACGAAGGCGACGGCGCTCGAGCGGGTCCGGGCCGAGCTCGGCATCCCGCTCGAGCGGGTGCTCGCCGTGGGCGACGGCCGCAACGACATCGCCATGCTGCAGTGGGCCGCTGCCGAGGGTCGCGGCGTCTCGATGGGGCAGGCTCCCGACGACGTGCACGAGGTCGCCAACGAGCGCACCCGCACCGACCTCGACGACGGCCTCGCCGAGGCGCTCGCGCAGCTCTGAGCTGGCGCGGCCGCGTAGCGGCGCTGCCGCGCGGCGCAGCGCACCGGGTTTCGTACACGCGCACCGCGGCGGCCTGCTGCCGCCGAGACCCTCGGAACCCGCGCGGACCCTCGCTCGCGCAGAGGGGTGCGCGCGGGTTCGGCGGGTGCGGACGCACCAGCCCCGCGGCGCCCTCCGTGCGGGGCAGGCGCCGCGACGATTGTGCCCGGCTGGCGGGGCGCCTCCTCGGCTAGACTCGGCGCGGTCGCACCGGCTCCGGCGGGTGTGCCGGGAGGGCTGTCCGAGCGGCCGATGGAGCTTGTCTTGAAAACAAGTGGGCAGAGATGTCTCGTGGGTTCGAATCCCACGCCCTCCGCCACCACGGCCCGAGCAGGCAACTGCACCAGCCGCGTCAGCCGCGTCAGCCCGACCAGCCCGACCAGCCGCGTCAGCCCGACCAGCGCAGCGGCCTGCACCACCGGCGTCGCGACGCGCTAGTCGTCCGTCGGGCGGCGGCGCTGCTGCTTCGTGGCCGAGCGCTCGTTCTTCGCGGTGAGCCGGCGTCGGTCCGAGCCGCGCGTGCGCCGGGTCGGACGCCGAGGCGCCGCTTCGGGCGCCAGCCCGGCCGCGACCACGTCGGCGAGCTTCGCGAGCGCCGTCTCGCGGTTGCGCAGCTGCGACCGCTGCTCGGACGACGCGACCGTCAGCACGCCGTCGACGAGCCGGCCGCCGAGGCGGGCGACCAGCAGGTCGCGCTGGTCGTCCGTCAGGACGGCCGACGCCGAGACGTCCCACGACAGCTGCACCCGGCTGTCGGACGTGTTGACGTGCTGGCCTCCCGGGCCCGACGATCGCGAGAATCGCCAGACGAGCTCGGCCGCGGGCACGGTGAGCGCACGCGACACGACGAGGTCCATGCGGTCAGCCTCGCACGCGCGGGACTCCGCCGGCGCGGCTACTCCGCCTGCCCGGTCGCCTTCTTCAGCAGGGCGACGATCGCCGGGCTCGTCGTCTCGTCGACGCTCGCGAGCGCGTAGGACGTCGGCCACATGTCGCCGTCATCGAGCTGGGCCGCGTCCTGGAAGCCCATCGTCGAGTAACGCCCCCCGAACTTCGAGCCGGGCTGGAAGAACACGACGATCTTGCCGTCCGCGTCGGCGTACGAGGGGAAGCCGTACCAGGTCTTGGGGGCGAGCACGGGGGCGTGCTCGAGGACCAGCGCGTGCAGTCCCTGGGCCACGGCCCGCTCCTCCTCGGTCATCGCGGCGTGCGCGTCGAGGACCGCCTGCAGGTCGGCCGCCGCCTTGTCGGCCGACTTCTGGCGCTTCGCCTCGGCGCGCAGCTCGGCCGCGCGCTCCTTCATGGCCGCGCGCTCCTCCTTGCTGAAGCCCTGCTCGCCTGACGCCATGGTGTGTTCCTCTCGTCGTCGACCCGCCGTCGCTGCTCGCGCAGACCTCGGCGCAGCCGCGGTCGCGGCGACGCTCACGGCAGCCGTGAGCAGGTCGCGCTCATCTTGGCTGCGCACCTCCCTCGGCACAAGTCCGCAGCCCTAGGGTGTGGACATGTCGTCGCCGTTCACGCGCATCCCCGCCGACCAGCACGTCGCCGCGAACGAGCTGGCCTTCGCGGTGCGCGACGCGAACCCCGTCTCGCCCGGCCACACGCTGGTCGTGCCGCGACGCGAGGTCGCGACGTGGTTCGACGCGACGCCCGACGAGCACGCGGCCCTCACGGCCCTGGTCGAGGAGGTGCGGCTGCAGCTGGACGACGAGCTCGCGCCCGACGGCTACACCCTCGGCGTCAACGTCGGGGAGGCGGCCGGCCAGACGGTCATGCACCTCCACGTGCACGTCATCCCGCGCTGGGCGGGCGACGTGCCTGCGCCCCGTGGGGGAGTCCGGGGCGTCATCCCCGAGCGGCGCGACTACCCGCCGGCGCCCTAGGACAAGCGCCACTCAGGCGGTCGACACCGCCGCCACGATCCGCTCCGCCCCGAACCGCCAGGCGGCGTCGACGTCGCCGCCGAGGCCGAAGCCGCCGGCGAGCTCCATGCTCACGAATCCCGCGGCCCAGGCGGTCACCGTGCGCGCCGCCTCCAGCGCTCGGTCCTCGCCCGCGAGGGCCCCCGCGTGACGCAGGATCGGCCGGCTCGTCGCCGCGCCGAACTGCGGCCGAGCGGTGGGGACGCCCGGCCCCGGGGTCATCACCAGCTGGAACGCCGCCGGCCTCTCGTGCCCGAACGCCCGGAACCGGTCGACCAGGTCGCGCAGGTCGGCGCTCTCCTCGAGCCGCACGCCCACCTCCTCGAGGGTCGCCTCGGCCACCAGCTGCACCAGCTGGTCGCGACCCTGCACCCGCTTGTACAAGGAGGGGGCGCGCACCCCGACCCGCTGGGCCACCGCCTGCATGGTCAGGCCGGCCAGCCCCTCCGTCTCGAGCAGGTCGCGGGCGGCGGTCACGATGGCCTCCAAGGAGGTGCGGTCGGGAGTCGGCATCCGCCCACCATACCTATTGACCGTAGCCATGATAGCTATGTATCGTAGCCATCATGAAGATCAGCGAGCACGTCCACCGCCTCGGCAACGACATCGTCGCCTCCTACCTCGTCGTCACGCCCGAGGGCGTCACCGCCGTCGACGCCGGACTGCCCGGCCACCGCCGCGAGCTGCTCGCCGAGCTCGCCTCGCTCGGCCTCGGCCCGGCCGACGTCGCGGGGGTCGTGCTCACGCACGGCGACTCCGACCACGTGGGCTTCGCCGAGTGGCTGCGCCGCGAGCACGGGGTGCCGGTGTACGTCCACGCGGCCGACGCCTCCCGCGCGAAGGGCGGCGGCAAGCCCGCCGGCCTCAAGCAGCAGATGAAGCTCGGCGCGCTGCTGCAGTTCCTCACGTACTTCGTCCGCAAGGGCGGCGCGCGCTCGGCCTGGCTCACCGAGGTGGTCGAGGTGCACGACGGCGACGTGCTCGACCTGCCCGGCTCGCCGCGGGTGATCAGCGTTCCCGGACACTCGGAGGGCAGTGTCGCCGTGCACGTGCCGGTCGCGGACGCGCTCTTCGTCGGGGACGCGCTCACGACCCGCCACGTGCTCACCGGTGCCGAGGGGCCGCAGCCGGCGCCGTTCACCGACGAGCCCGAGCGTGCCGTCGCGTCGCTGCGGGTGCTGGTCGACACCGGGGCGACGTGGGTGCTGCCCGGCCACGGCGCCCCGTGGGGCGGGGGAGTCGCCGCCGCGGTCGCCGCCGTCGAGGCCGCTGCCGCCCCGCCCCGCGCCTGACCTGCGCCCCGCGCCTGACCTGCGCTCGGCGTCCGCCGCTGCTGCCGCCGCCGCCGCCGCCGCGCGCCGCACCCCGAAGTGGACCATGCACCCCGTCGTATCGGGGTGCATGGTCCACTCCGGGGTTTTCGCCGTGACCCAGCGCGCAGACCGCGCGCAGGCAGCGTGCGTGCCGCGAGCATCGAGGAGGCGCGGAGCCGACGCGCGGGACAGCTCGCGTCAGTCCTGCGCAGAGGGGACGCGCGTCGTACCCTCACCCCCGAAGACGGGCGGCGAGAGCCTCCGGACGGGGGGTAGGGGCAGCCTCGCCGTCGTGGTGCACTGAGCCAGTCGCGGTGCTCGCCGAGCGGGCCGGCGCGACCGGCACCTCCTCGTCAGCACCCTCCACGCACTCCATCCACCACGCGCCTCCTCACCTCGAAGGACCCTCCCGTGATCGACCTCGCCCGCGCAGGCGTCGTCGCCGGGGCCGTCGTCGCTCTCGCGGCCGGTCTCGTCGTCGCGCCGCCCGCCTCCTCGTCCCCCGGCTCGACCGCGGAGGCCGCGGCTCCGCGCACGACCGCGACCACCACCTCCTCGACGATCCGCACCGCGTCGGCCGCGACCGTCTACAAGGGCGGGCTGCACGTCGAGCAGTACGGTCCCGCGGCCACCGCCGCCGCCCAGCTCGCCGCCCGGGGCCGCACCGTCGACGCCGCCGCGGCCCGCACCGTCGCGGCCCAGCCGATCGCGGTCTGGCTCGGCTCCTGGTACGACGACGTGATGCTCGTCACGGTGATCCGGCGGACCCTCGCGGCCGCCGAGAAGAAGGGCACCACGCCGGTCTTCGTCACGTACGACATCCCCGGGCGCGACTGCGGCGGGTACTCCGCAGGAGGCGCGAGGAGCGACGCCGCGTACCTCTCCTGGAACCAGAAGGTCGCGACCGCGCTCGCGGGGCACCGCGCCGTCGTGCTGGTCGAGCCGGACTCGTTGGGGCACCTCAGTTCGTGCCCGGCGGTGACCGGCACGCGCACGGCCACGATCGCGAGCGCCGTCGCGGCCTTCTCGCGAGCCGGTGTGCCTGCCTACCTCGACGGGGGCAACTCGAACTGGGTCAAGCCCGCCGACATGGCCGTCAGGCTCAAGGCGGCGGGGATCGACAAGGCCCGCGGCTTCTACACGAACGTCGCGAACTACTACACGGTCGACCAGGAGAGGGCGTACGCCGACAAGGTCTCGGCCGCGACGGGCGGGGCGCGCTACGTGATCGATGTGTCACGCAACGGCCGCGGCTGGAAGGGCACCTGGTGCAACGCCCCCGGCGCAGGCCTCGGGCAGACGCCCCGGGTGGCGACGACCGGGACGAGCCGGCTCGACGCCCTGCTCTGGGTCAAGACGCCCGGCGCGAGCGACGGCACGTGCAACGGCGGGCCCGCGGCGGGCGTGTGGTTCCCGTCGTACGCGACGGCGCTGGTCGCGAACCGGCGCTGAGGCTCGGGCCGGGCGGGAGTCCCTCGGGCCCGTCGCGCGCTGATCGGATTCCTGCCCGACGGCAGACGCGCAGGAGGCGCGGTGCGAGCCTCGCTCGCACCGCGCCTCCTGCAGGCGGCCGGGTCGCCCCGGCGGGGTCGACCTAGAGCGTGGCCTCGGACGGGTCCCAGGCCTCGGCGAGCGGCTGCGGCTTCTCGACCGTCGAGGCGACCTCGACGACGGAGCGCGACTCCGCGGCCTCGCTGACGGCGAGCAGCACGTCGAGGACGTGCGACGCGACTGCGCCGCTCGCACGCTCGGCGTCGCCGCCGCGCAGTGCCCGGGCGAGGTCGAGCACGCCCGAGCCGCGGCCGTACGTCGATCCTGCGGCCGTGAGGGTGCTGGGCTCGTCCTGGCCGAAGCGCCAGATCGTCGAGTCGCCCTCGAAGGTGTTCGGGTCGGGCAGCACGATCGTGCCCTCGGTGCCGCTGATCTCGACGAAGCCCATGCGGGGCAGCGCGTTCTGGAACGAGAAGGTCGACTGCGCCGACTGTCCGCCCTCGAACGAGATGAGCGCCGCGTGGTGCGTGGGCACCTCGACGGCGAACTCCGTGCCGGCGCGGGGGCCGCTGCCGATCGAGCGGGTCGTGCGCGACGTCGACGAGACGGCGCTGACCGAGCTCGCGGCGCCGAACGCGTGCACGAGCGTCGTCACGTAGTACGGGCCCATGTCGAACAGCGGGCCGGCGCCCTTCGCGAAGAGGAACTCCGGGTCCGGGTGCCACGCGTCGGGCCCGGGCACGTGGAACAGCGTCGTCGCGGTCAGCGGCTCGCCGATGTCGCCACGGGCGATCGCGCGCATCGCCGACTGGATGCCGGCGCCGAGCACGGTGTCGGGCGCGCAGGCGACCCGGACCCCGGCGGCGTCGGCCGCGGCCAGCAGGTCGCTGCCCGACGTGTGGTCGAGGGCCAGGGGCTTCTCGCTCCACACGCTCTTGCCGGCCGCGACGATCTGTCGGCCGACCTCGGCGTGCACGGCGGGGATCGTCAGGTTGACGACGATCTCGATCTCGTCGATCGCCAGCAGCTCCTCGACGGTGCCGTGCCCGGGGACGCCGTACTCCTCGGCCCGCGAGCGGGCGCGCTCGGCGATGAGGTCGGCGACGAAGAGGACCTCGAGGTCGGGGAACCTCGTCATGTTCTCGAGGTAGGTGCCGCTGATGACGCCCGCGCCGATGACGCCGACGCCGACGCGACCGGTGCGGCCGGTGCCGCCGGTCGTGCTGCCGCCGCTCACTTGTCGTTCTCCGCGAGCCACGCGAGCGACTCGGCGATGCCGTCGAAGACGTCCTTGCTGTAGTCGTCGAACTCGACGACGCGCAGCGCGTGCGGCGCCGCGGCGAGCACGGCGGCGACGTCGACGTCGCCCTGGCCGGCGGGCTTCTGGTTCTTGAACGCCGCGGCGAGGGCCTCGGGCACCTCGAGGGCGCTCTCGCTGCTCGGCAACGCGGTGGCGATGTCGCCCGAGATGAGACCGTCCTTGACGTGGAGGAACTGCACGCGGTCGCCCAGCGAACGCAGCAGGGCAGGGGTGTCCATGCCGCCGACGGTCGACCAGAAGGTGTCGATCTCGAGGACGACGTCGTCGTTCAGCCGCTCGAGGAAGAACTCGTAGACGGGGCGCCCGTCGACCTTGTTCGCGAACTCCCACTGGTGGTTGTGGTAGCCGAACTTCAGGCCCGTCGCCGCGGCCTGCACCTGCAGCTCGTTGACGCGGTCGGCGATCGCGCGGGCGTCGTCGGCGGTCTGCCAGCGGTCGCTCGGGATGAAGGGGTCGATGACCGTGCCGACGCCGAGCTGGGCGGCCGCCGCGAAGGCGCGCTCGGGCTCGGTCGAGTCGATCACCGGGGCGTGCGCGGACGGCGCGGTGACGCCCGAGGCGGAGAAGGCCTTCTCGAGCTCGTCGGCGCGGGCCACGAAGTCGTAGGGCTCGACCTTGGTGAAGCCGATCTCGGCGACGCGGGCGACGGCGCCCTGCAGGTCGGCCGAGATGGCGTCCCTGACGGTGTAGAGCTGGACGGAGGGTGACGAGGTCATGGCGAACTCCTTTGTCGTGGTGGATCTCGTGGAGGTGAAGTCAGAGGGCGTGCACGTCAACTCTGTCACTTCTGTCGACCCATGACAAAAGGTTCCCGACGCTCGACAGGATCAGTCTCGAGATCGAGGAGGCGCCTCCTAGGCTGACGGGGTGCGCCTGCGACTCAGCCCCCGGCTGCAGGGCGTCCCTCCCGTGGTCGTCGTGCTCGTGCTGTACGCCCTCTCGCGACTCGTCTCGAGCGCGTGGCTCGGCGGTCTCTTCTCGCTCGCGACCTCACAGGGCTGGGCCTTCGCGAGCCACCGGGCCGACCCGGGCTTCGCCTCCTTCTCGGGCTCGTGGGACGCCAGCTTCTACCGGACCATCGCGCAGCAGGGGTACCCGACCGAGCTGCCCGTCGACGCCGACGGGCACGTGCTGCCGAACCCCTGGGCCTTCCTGCCGGTGTTCCCGGGGCTGGTGCGCGGCGTCGCTGCCGTGCTCGGCGTCGAGCTCGCCGGCAACGCCTTCTTCGCGATCGGCCTCGTCGTGGCCGCGATCGCAGGAGGCGGTGCCGCGGTGCTGCTGCACCGGGTCGTCCTCGAGACGGTCGGTGCGCAGAGCGCCCTCTGGGCCGTCGCACTGTTCTGCTTCGGGCCGCTGTCGTTCGTGCTGCAGGTCGCCTACGCCGAGAGCCTGATGCTGATGCTCACCTTCGGGGCGCTGCTGGCCATGGTGCGGCGGCGGTACCTCCTGATGGTGCCGCTCGGCGTCGTGGCCGCCTTCACCCGGCCAGGAGTCCTGGCCCTCGCGCTGGCGCTCGCCGTGACGGCGATCGTGCGCCTGCACCGCGAAGGGGCCGGGTTCAGGAGGCGCGAGCGCGTCTCGGTCGTCGTGGCCGGGCTGCTGATCTCGGCGGCGGGCCTCGCGTGGCCCGTGATCGCCGACCACGTGACCGGCCGGTCCGGCGCCTACCTCGAGACGGAGCTCTCGTGGTGGGTCGGCTTCGTCGGGCGCCAGCGCTTCGCGCCGCTCACGCCGTGGTTCGTGATGGCCGGCACGTTCCTCGGCGTCGCGGGGATCGTGCTCGTCGGGGCACTGCTCGGCGCCGTGACCTGGGCGTTCACCCGCCGGTCGACGCAGGCGATGGGCGTCGAGGTCGTCTCGTACGCGGCGAGCTACCTGCTCTACCTCGTCGCCGTCTTCCTGCCGCAGCAGAGCCTGCCGAGGCTGCTGCTGCCCGTCGCGCCGCTGCTCGGCCACCCCGCGGTCGTGGCCGTGCCGCGCCTCCGGTGGGTGCTGCTCGGGGCCGGTCTCGTGCTGCAGCCGGTCGCGGTCGTGCTGCTCTGGTTCGTCGGCTACCCCTGAGGGGCCGTCGCTGCCGGTCGCTGCCGGCCGCCTCCGGTCGCGCCTGTCGGCGGGCTCGCGGGACGTGGCCGGAGGCCCCCCGTTCTGGGCGACGGACCGTCCCGTGGAGTTCCGCCCGTTACGATGCCGTTCTGCCCGCCCATCGCGCAGGCACGAATCCCGCCGACCGTCACCGGGTCTGCGCCGTGCCCGCGTCGACCGAGAGGACTCCGCGTGACCGACGACCGCGACCGCACCGCCAGCCGTTCCGAGAGCCGTGCTGAGAGCCGTGCCGAGAGCCGTGCTGCCGGCCGCGCCGAGAGCCGGACGGCGAGCGGTGCCGCCAGCCGTACGGGCCGTCGCGCGGCCGAGACCTCGGGTCGCGGCGTCGCCCGTCACGGGCGCCTCCGCGCGACCGGGCCGCTGGGCACGATCGGCAAGGTCGTCGCCGGGGCCCTCGCCGTGGTGCTGGTGAGCGGGGCGTCCGTGGGGGCCATCGCGGCGTACCAGGTGCGCTCGGACCTCGGCACGGGCATCGCGCTCCCCGCGGCGAAGGGCAAGACCCCGGTCGTCGCCTCGCCGCCGTCGATCGACGCCTACCCCGGCGGCTTCAACGTGCTCGTCGTCGGCACGGACAACGACGCCGCGCAGGACGAGGGCGAGTTCGGCAAGCGCGACGCGACCCTCAACGACGTCAACATCCTGCTGCACGTGTCGGCCGACCACTCGAACGCGACGGCCGTGAGCATCCCCCGCGACATGGTCGTGCCGATCCCCGCCTGCGCGAGGGAGGACGGCAGCGGCTACTACTCGGCGATGTCCGCCCGGCCGATGAACGAGGCGTACTCGTACGGCGGCCTCAGCTGCGTCGTCTCGACCGTGTCCGAGCTGACCGGCCTCGACATCCCGTTCGCGGGCATGATCTCGTTCAACGGCGTCATGGAGATGTCGAACGCCGTCGGAGGCGTGCCCGTCTGCGCAGCGACCCCGATCAAGGACCGCTTCACCGGCCTCGACATCGAGGCCGGCGAGACGGTGCTGCAGGGCGAGCAGGCGCTGCAGTTCCTCCGCACCCGGCATGGCGTCGGCGACGGCTCCGACCTCGGCCGCATCAGCAGCCAGCAGGTCTACCTCTCGTCGTTGCTGCGCACCGTCAAGAGCGCCGACACCCTCACCGACCCCACCAAGCTGTACTCGCTCGCCCGGGCGGCGGCGAGCAACATGACCCTCTCGGAGGGCCTGACCGACGTCAACACCATGGTGCAGATCGGCTCGGCGCTGCGCGACCTGCCGCTCGACCAGGTCAACTTCGTCCAGTACCCCGGCACGACCGGCGGCAGCGGCGTCTACGAGGGCAAGGTGCAGCCGATCACGTCGGTCGCGAAGCAGCTCTTCGACGCCGTCCGAGCGGACGAGCCGTTCACGCTCGAGGCCGGGAGCGAGGGGCTCGGCGCGGCGGCGTCCGCGTCGGGCGACGCGGCTGCGGACGACGCAGCTGCCGGTGATGCTGCTGGCGACGCAGCTGCGGGAGACGCGTCGGAGGCGCCCTCCGCCCCCGCGACGGGCACGCCCGCCCCCACGACGCCGGCCACCGGCACCGCGACCGACCCTGCCGTGGCTCCTGCGGCCCCCGAGGTCATCTCGGGCCTGACGGGACAGTCCGCGGCCGAGCAGACCTGCTCGGTCGGCTTCCTGCAGAAGTAGGGCCGCCGTCGCCGCGGCTGCAGCCTTCGTGGCAGCGCTTGCCACTGCCGTGTTGGCCGCCGCTGCCTGCCGTGTCTGCCGCAGGCTCGCTCGCTGGGGGGCGGGTCATTCGGGCCGAGGGCGGGTCGCCGCCGACCCGCCCTCGACCCGGATGACCCGCCCTCGGCCGGCGAAGCTCGCGCCTCGCCCCGCTCGGCCCGCAGGCGCTCTCGTGCGCGGTAGGTGCGTCGCTGATTCAGGAGGTGGGGGGCGGGCTGTCCTGAGTCGTGCATGGTTCAGGAGCGCGCCTCCTGCGTAGTGCGGATCCAGGACTGCGAGTCCTGAACGGGGGTGCGCCAGCCGGTGTTGCCGCGGGACCCGGTGCCAGCGGGATGCGAATTCAGGAGGTGGGGGCCGGGCTGTCCTGAGTCGTGCACGGTTCAGGAGCGCGCCTCCTGCGTAGTGCGGATTCAGGACTGGGAGTCCTGAATGCGGATGCCCGCTGCTGCTGCCGCGGCTGCCGCGGCTGCCGCGACTGCCGCGGCTGCCGCGGCTGCCGCTGCTGCCGCGGCGAGCCTGCCGTCTCTGCCGCAGGCTCGCCCGCCGAGGGCGGGTCTCTCGGGTCGAGGGCGGGTCGCCGCCGACCCGCCCTCGACCCGGATGACCCGCCCTCGGATCACGAGGGGGCGGGCATCCAGGCGGAACGGCGGCAGCGGCAGGCGGAGCGGCAGCCGTGGCGGCGGGGGAGAGGGCGTCCCGGCGAGTAACCAGCTCGCCGGGACGACCGGGGATCCCCGCGCGGGCGCCCGAACGCGCCGCGGGGGCCCTGCGGTGCCGGGATCAGGGGTTCGGCACCGCAGGGGGTGTGACGTCGACGTCGTCGTCGACAGAGATGCCTCCGGCCGGTGCCGCGTCGGGAGCGGCACCCTGTCGGGAAGTGCGTCGGAGGTCTGGGGGCGGCGTCGTCAGGGGGAGAGTCGCTGCGTCCGAGGACGCCCCGTGCTGCCGGGTGGTGCACGACTCCGCCGTCTCCGGCGCCAGGGGTACTCTATGAGTCGGCATATAGGTGGACAAGGCCGAGGCGCCCCCCGAACGGGGGATCAGCGGGTGAAACACGGGTGACCAGGCCCCGTCGGCCTCGCAGGAGGCGCGGCTCGGCCCGCCGAGGAGGTGCGGTTCGGCAGATCGCGTCCGGCCCGCTATGATCGTGGGTGCGCCGTCACGTCCCGCACGAGACTGCGCATGGAGCCGTCGCATAGTTCGGCCTAGTGCACCACCCTGCTAAGGTGGAGTTCCCTTTGTGGGAACCGTGGGTTCAAATCCCACCGGCTCCGCGGGGCCCCGTCGCGTTGTGATCTCGCCAGATCGATGCACGGGGCCTTTTTCTTTGCCCGGGAGCGGCAGCCCCGCCGATGCGCTGGTACAAGCCTCCCCGCGCCGCGCCGCCCCGCACCTCTCCGAGCCGCTCCGCGTCAGCGAACCGCGAGGATGCCGCCCGCCGCCGTAGGGAACCTGTGAGGACGGCCGTCGAGGGCCGTCCACCGGTGTCTGCTGGGTGACCGTGCCCCCGTCGGGCACGCGACCGGCGCCGCCGGCCGCACCCGCTCCTCCTGGACTCGGAGTCACCACCGTGCTCGACCTCGTCTACCTGCTCGCCCTCGTCGCCGTCATGGCGGTCGTCGCCCTCGTGGCGAAGGGGGTGGAGCGACTGTGACCGCCCTCGGCATCGTCGCGGTCGCCCTCGCCGTCGCCGCTCTCGTCTACCTCGTGGTGGCGCTCGTCGCGCCCGAGAAGTTCTAGGCGGCCGGCGTGAACGACACCCTCGCGGGCCTCCTCCAGATCGCCACCGTCGTGCTGGTGCTCGTGGTGCTGCACCGGCCGCTCGGCGACCACATGGCGCGCACCTTCACGAGCACCCGCGACCTCGCGGGCGAGCGACTGCTCTACCGCGTCATCGGGGTCGACAGCTCGTCCGAGCAGACCTGGCGGGCGTACCTCCGCGGCGTCCTGGCCTTCTCGGTCGTGGGCCTCGTCCTCCTCTACGTGCTGCAGCGCACGCAGGCGCTGCTGCCCGCCTCCCTCGGCCTGCCCGCCGTGCCGCCCGACCTCGCGTTCAACACCGCCGTGAGCTTCGTCACGAACACGAACTGGCAGTCGTACTCGCCCGAGCTGACGATGGGCTACGCCGTGCAGCTCGCCGGCCTCGCCGTGCAGAACTTCGTCTCGGCGGCCGTCGGGATCGCCGTCGCCGTCGCGCTGATCCGCGGCCTCGCCCGGGCCCGCAGTGGCACCCTCGGCAACTTCTGGGTCGACCTGACCCGCTCGGTGACGCGCATCCTGCTGCCGCTGGCGGTCGTCGCGGCGTTCGTGCTGCTGGCCGGCGGCGTCGTGCAGTCCTTCGTCGCGCCCGAGACGGTCACGACGCTGACCGGCGGCTCGGCGGTCATCCCGGGCGGGCCGGTGGCCTCGCAGGAGGCGATCAAGCTGCTGGGCACGAACGGCGGCGGGTTCTTCAACGTCAACAGCGCGCACCCCTTCGAGAACCCGACCGCCTGGACCAACCTGTTCCAGGTCGTGCTGATGCTCGTCATCCCGTTCTCGCTTCCCCGCACCTTCGGCCGGATGGTCGGCTCGGCCCGCGAGGGCAGGGCGATCGCCGCCGTCATGACGACCATCGCCGTCGTCTCGCTCACCGCGATGACCTGGGCGGAGGTCCGGGGCGCCGGCACGGCTCCGCAGCTCGCCGGGGGCGCCATGGAAGGCAAGGAGGTGCGGTTCGGCGTCTGGGGATCGACCCTGTTCGGCTCGACCTCGACGCTCACCTCGACGGGTGCCGTCGACTCGATGCACGACTCGTACACGGCGCTCGGCGGCATGGTCGCCATGATCAACATGATGCTCGGCGAGATCGCCCCCGGCGGGGTCGGCTCGGGGCTCTACGGGATCCTCGTGCTCGCCGTCATCACCGTGTTCGTCGCGGGGCTGCTCGTCGGCCGGACGCCCGAGTACCTCGGCAAGGCGATCGGGCCGCGCGAGATCAAGCTCGCGAGCCTGTACATCCTCGTCACCCCGACCCTCGTGCTCACCGGCACGGCGCTGAGCTTCGCGATCCCCGCGGTGCGCGCCGACGTCGAGGGCACGTCGATCTGGAACCCCGGGCTGCACGGCTTCAGCGAGGTGCTCTACGCGTTCACCTCGGCCGCGAACAACAACGGCTCGGCCTTCGCCGGGCTCACGGCGAACACGCCCTGGTTCACCACGGCCCTCGGCGTCGCGATGCTGCTCGGCCGGTTCGTGCCGATCGTGCTCGTGCTCGCCCTCGCCGGCTCGTTCGCCGCCCAGGGGAAGGCGCCCGCGACCGCGGGCACCCTGCCCACCCACCGCCCGCAGTTCGTGGGCCTCCTCACCGGCGTCTCCGTGATCGTGACGGCGCTGACCTACTTCCCCGTGCTCGCACTGGGGCCGCTCGCCGAAGGGCTGAACTGACCATGGCCACCTCCACCGACTCGCCGACCGACTCGCCGACCGACACCCACCAGGAGGCGGACGGCGCGACCGGATCGGGCTCCGGCACCTCGCGCGGCGGCAGCGCCTTCGGCGTCTCCCAGCTGGCCGCGGCCCTGCCCGGCGCCCTGCGCAAGCTCGACCCCCGCCTGATGTGGCGGAACCCCGTCATGTTCATCGTCGAGGTGGGCGCGGCGTACACGACCGTGCTCGCCGTCGCGGGCCTCGTCACGGGTCCGCAGACCTCCGGCGGCTCCGCCGTGCCCGGCTCGTTCACCTGGGCGATCGCGCTCTGGCTCTGGGCGACGGTCGTCTTCGCGAACCTCGCGGAGTCCGTGGCCGAGGGGCGCGGCAAGGCGCAGGCCGAGACGCTCCGGGCGACCCGGACCAGCACGACGGCGCGACGCGTCGCCTCGTGGGACGAGACCGGCGACCCCTCGGCCGAGCGCGCCTCCTCGGAGGACGTGTCGTCGGCCGACCTCGTGCTCGGCGACGTGGTCGTGGTCGTGGCCGGCGAGGTCGTGCCGGGCGACGGCGACGTCGTCTGGGGCATCGCGAGCGTCGACGAGTCGGCGATCACGGGCGAGTCGGCCCCGGTGATCCGCGAGTCGGGCGGCGACCGCAGCGCCGTCACGGGCGGCACGCGCGTGCTGTCCGACCGCGTCGTCGTGCGCATCACCAGCAAGCCCGGCGAGACCTTCGTCGACCGGATGATCCGGCTCGTCGAGGGCGCCTCGCGACAGCGGACGCCGAACGAGATCGCGCTCAACATCCTGCTCGCGAGCCTGTCGGTCGTGTTCGTCGTCGTGACCCTGACGCTGAACCCGATCGCCGCCTACAGCGACGCGTCGGTGAGCATCCCGGTTCTGATCGCGCTGCTGGTCTGCCTCATCCCCACGACGATCGGCGCCCTGCTCAGCGCCATCGGCATCGCCGGCATGGACCGCCTGGTGCAGCGCAACGTCCTCGCGATGTCGGGCCGGGCCGTCGAGGCCGCGGGCGACGTGACGACCCTGTTGCTCGACAAGACCGGCACCATCACCTACGGCAACCGCCGCGCCTCGGAGTTCGCCCCTCTGGACGGCGTCGCCCCGGCCGAGCTGGTCGACGCCGCGGCCACCGCGTCGCTCAGCGACCCCACCCCGGAGGGGCGCTCGATCGTCGACCTCGCCCTCACCACCGGCTGGGACGAGGAGGGCGCGCCCGGCTCGTCGGGCTCCTCCGGCGACGTCGTCGTCGTGCCGTTCACCGCCCAGACCCGCATGAGCGGCCTCGACCTGCCCGACGGGAGCGTCGTGCGGAAGGGGGCCGCCGCCTCCGTCGTCGCCTGGGCCGAGGAGGCGCGGGCCCTGCCCGCAGACCGGCGCGAGCAGCTGCGCGGCCTGGTGGACGCCGTGTCGGAGGCGGGCGGCACGCCGCTGGTCGTCGCCGTCGCGGACGCGGGCTCGGGCGACGCCTCGGGAGAGCGCCGCGTGCTGGGCGTCGTCCACCTCAAGGACGTCGTCAAGGACGGCCTGCGCGAGCGCTTCGCCGAGCTGCGCACGATGGGGATCCGCACCGTGATGATCACGGGCGACAACCCGCTGACCGCCAAGGCGATCGCGGCCGAGGCCGGCGTCGACGACTACCTCGCCGAGGCCACCCCGGAGGACAAGCTCGCGCTGATCCGCCGCGAGCAGGAGGGCGGCGCGCTCGTCGCCATGACCGGCGACGGCACCAACGACGCCCCGGCGCTCGCGCAGGCCGACGTCGGCGTCGCGATGAACACCGGCACCTCGGCCGCGAAGGAGGCCGGCAACATGGTCGACCTCGACAGCGACCCGACGAAGCTGATCGACATCGTGCGGATCGGCAAGCAGCTGCTGATCACGCGCGGCGCCCTGACGACGTTCTCGATCGCGAACGACGTCGCCAAGTACTTCGCGATCATCCCGGCCATGTTCGCCGGGGTGTTCCCGGGGCTCGGGGTGCTGAACGTGATGCAGCTGAGCTCGCCGGCCTCCGCGATCCTCTCGGCGATCGTCTTCAACGCGCTCGTCATCGTCGTGCTCATCCCGCTGGCGCTGCGGGGCGTCGCGTACCGCGCGGCCTCGGCCTCGCAGGTGCTCAGCCGCAACCTGCTGGTCTACGGGGTCGGCGGCGTCGTCGCGCCGTTCGTCGGGATCAAGCTGATCGACCTCGTGGTCGCGCTGATCCCGGGGTATTGAACGGACGCTGCCTGAGCGGGCGCTGCCTGCTCCTGCCCGGCCCGCGCCTCCTGCGCCACCGCCTCCTGCACCGCACCTGCACCACCAGAAGAAGGAATCCCATGGACACCCGCTCGACGCTTCGCCAGTACGGCACGGCACTCCGCGCGATGATCGTCGCGACCGTCGTGCTCGGCCTCGGCTACACCCTGCTCGTCACCGGGGTCGGGCAGCTCGTGCTGCCGCACCAGGCGGACGGCTCCCGGCTCACGGTGGACGGCGAGGTGGTCGGTTCGTCCCTGCTCGGCCAGTCGTTCGTCGACGCGGACGGCGCCGCCCTGCCCGAGTGGTTCCAGTCGCGTCCCTCGGCGGCGGGCGACGGCTGGGACGCGGGAGCCTCGAGCGGCAGCAACCTGGGCCCGGAGAACCCCGACCTGGTCGCCGCGATCGAGGAGCGCCGCGCCGCCGTCGCCTCCCTCGACGGGGTGGACCCGGCGTCCGTGCCCGTCGACGCGCTGACCGCCTCGGCCTCCGGCCTCGACCCGGACATCTCGCCCGAGTGGGCCCGTCAGCAGGTCGAGCGCGTCGCCGCCGCGCGGTCGCTGCCCGTCGACGAGGTGCGCGCGCTCGTCGAGCAGCACGTGCACGGCCGCGAGCTCGGCTACCTGGGGGAGCCGACTGTCGACGTGCTCGAGCTGAACGCCGCGCTGGCGGGGCTGGGGTCGTGAGCGCGGCGGGCGCGGCTGGAGTGGCGGGCGCGGCGGGCGTGGCGGGCGCGGTCGTCGCCTCGCCCGTGTCGGCGGTCGCAGCCGGGTCGGCGGCCGCAGCCGTGTCGGCGGCTCGTGCGAAGCTGAGCGCATGACACGAGGTCGGCTGCGGGTGCTGCTCGGCGCCGCACCCGGCGTCGGCAAGACCTTCACGATGCTCGAAGAGGGCGCGAGGCTGCGCGACGAGGGCAAGGAC
The DNA here is from genome assembly GCF_007954365.1 of Frigoribacterium sp. ACAM 257. Taxonomy (GTDB): domain Bacteria; phylum Actinomycetota; class Actinomycetes; order Actinomycetales; family Microbacteriaceae; genus Frigoribacterium. The sequence continues at coordinate 168,483 of NZ_VOLO01000004.1, read as the reverse complement.
GTCGTGGTGGCCGTCGTCGAGACCCACGGGCGGGCAGCGACCGCGGCTCGCCTCGGCGACCTCGAGGTGGTGCCGCGCGAGAGGCACGTGCACCGCGGGGTCGAGCTCGACGAGATGGACCTGGAGGCGGTGCTCGCCCGCGCCCCGCAGGTCGCCCTCGTCGACGAGCTCGCGCACAGCAACGCGCCGGGCTCGCGGCACGACAAGCGCTGGCGCGACGTGCAGGCCCTGCTCGACGCCGGCATCTCGGTGCTGTCGACCGTCAACGTGCAGCACGTCGAGTCGCTGGCCGACGTCGTCGAGCAGATCACCGGCGCGGCGCAGCACGAGACCGTGCCCGACGCGGTGCTGCGGGCCGCCGAGCAGATCGAGGTCGTCGACCTGGCGCCGCAGGCGCTCCGCGACCGGCTCGCGGCGGGCGACGTCTACCCCGCCGCCCGGGTCGACGCGGCGCTCTCGAACTACTTCCGGCTGGGCAACCTCACCGCCCTGCGCGAGCTCGCCCTGCTCTGGCTCGCCGACGAGGTCGACAGCGCCCTGCGCGCCTATCGCGTCGAGCACGGCATCGACGTCGCGTGGGAGGCGCGCGAGCGCGTGGTCGTGGCCCTCACCGGAGGCGCGGAGGGCGAGACGCTGATCCGTCGCGCCGCGCGCATCGCGGCCCGCAGCGCCGGGGGCGAGCTGATCGCCGTGCACGTCAGCACCCCCGACGGCCTCCGGCAGGGCGCGCCCGGCGCGCTCGCCGCCCAGCGCGCCCTCGTCGAGAAGCTCGGCGGCAGCTACCACCAGGTCGTGGGGTCGGACGTGCCGAGGGCGCTGGTCGACTTCGCCAAGGGGGCCGACGCCTCCCAGCTGGTGATCGGCGTCAGCCGCCGCGGCAGGCTCGGGTCGCTCGTCACGGGGCCCGGCATCGGCGCGACCGTGATCCGTGAGTCGGGCCAGCTCGACGTGCACATCGTCACGCACTCGGCCGCAGGTCGGGGCTGGTCGCTGCCCAAGCTCGGCGGGGCGCTCTCGCGCTCGCGGGTCGTCACGGGCTTCGTGCTCGCGGCCGTCGTCGGGCCGCTGCTCACCTGGCTGCTCGCGGGGCACCGCACCGAGGACGGCATCGCGGGCACCGTTCTGCTCTTCCAGCTGCTCGTCGTCGTCGTGGCGGTGACCGGCGGCGTCTGGCCGGCGCTCTTCGCCGCCCTGTTGTCCGGCGTCACGCTCGACCTCTTCTTCATCGCGCCCATCTACAGCGTCACGATCGCCGAGCCGCTGCACCTGCTCGCGCTCGTGCTGTACGTGCTCAACGCCGCCATCGTCAGCTGGGTCGTCGACCAGGCGGCCCGGCGCAGCCGCTCCGCGGCCCGCGCGCTCGCCGAGACCGAGCTGCTCGCGACCGTGTCGGGCAGCGTGCTGCGGGGGCAAGACGCGCTGCAGGCGCTCGTCGCCCGCACCCGCGAGGCGTTCGGGCTCACGCGGGTGCGTGTGCTGTCGGGAGACGAGGTGCTCGGCGACAGCGGCGACGCGGGTGTCGGCGACGTCTCGAGACTGCCCGCGGGGGAGCGCGGCGTGCTCGAGCTGACGGGCGAGCCGCTGCAGGCGGGCGACCGACGCCTCCTCGCCGTGGTCGCCGCCCAGGTCGAGGCGGCGCTCGAGCACTCGGCGCTGACCCGCACGGCCGGGCAGGTCGCACCGCTAGCCGAGGTGGACCGGATGCGCAGCGCCCTGCTCGCCGCCGTCGGGCACGACCTGCGCCGTCCGCTCGCCGCCGCGACCGCCTCCGTCAGCGGCCTGCGCCAGCCCGGCGTCGAGTGGAGCGACGCCGACCGCGACGAGCTGCTCGCCACCGCGTGGGAGAGCCTCGAGTCGCTCTCGACGCTCGTCACCAACCTGCTCGACGTCAGCCGCGTGCAGGCCGGGGCGCTCGCGGTCAGCGCGGCGGTGGTCGACGTCGACGACGTCGTGCTCGGGGCGCTCGACGAGCTCGGGCTGGGCCCGGCCGACGTCGAGCTGGCCCTGCGCGCGTCGGTGCCGCCCGTCGTCGCCGACGCCGTGCTGCTGCAGCGCGTCCTCGTCAACCTGCTCGACAACGCGCTGCGCCACTCGCCCGACGGCACCCTCGTGCGCATCTCGACCAGCGGCTTCGCCGGCCGGGTGGAGGTGCGGGTCGTCGACCGCGGGCCCGGCGTCCCGCCTGAGCGCCGAGACGAGATCACCGTCGCGTTCCAGCGGCTCGGCGACACCGACAACTCCACGGGGCTCGGGCTCGGGCTCGCGCTGAGCAAGGGCTTCACCGAGGCGATGGGCGGCACCCTCACGATGGACGACACCCCGGGCGGCGGCCTCACTGCCGTCGTCTCCCTGCCCGAGGCCCCTGCCCCTGCCCCTGCCCCTGCCCCGCCCCTCCTCATTCAGGAAGATCCGTCCTGATGCCCGCAGCGGGGGGACGATCCTTCCTGAACCGTGCAGCGATCAGGAACGAGTCGCGCGGCCTTCCTGAACTCCGGCATCTACGCCCGGCCGCAACCCCCGCAACCCCGGCTGCCGGCGCGGATCCTCGCGGGATCCCTACGTCGGGAGCGCGATCGGCGCCTCCTGCGGGCGGTACCGTCGTCGAGGAGGGCCCGTGAAGATCCTGATCGCCGATGACGACCCGCAGATCCTGCGGGCGCTCAAGGTGACCCTCGGCGCCCACGGCTACGAGATCCACACCGCGTCCGACGGCCGTGAGGCGCTCGACGTCGCCATGACGCAGCACCCCGACCTGGTCATGCTCGACCTCGGCATGCCCCGGCTCGACGGCGTCGAGGTGATCGCGGGCCTGCGCGGCTGGTCGACGGCGCCCGTGCTCGTCGTCTCCGGACGCACCGACGCCGCCGACAAGGTCGAGGCGCTCGACGCCGGCGCCGACGACTACGTGACGAAGCCGTTCGCGATGGAGGAGCTGCTCGCGCGGATCCGAGCGCTCACCCGCCGCCTCGCTCCCGGCGACGACGACGCGCCCGTGGTCGAGTTCGGCGACGTGCGGGTCGACCTGTCGGCCACGACGGTGACGCGCGCCGGCGAGCTCGTACGCCTCACGCCGACCGAGTGGCGCGTGCTCGAGCTGCTGCTGCAGAGCCCCGGCAAGCTCGTCACCCGCGAGACCCTGCTGACGCAGGTGTGGGGGGCGTTCCACTCGAAGGACACGGGCTACCTCCGCCTCTACTTCGCGCAGCTGCGCAAGAAGCTCGAGCCGGTGCCGGCCGAGCCGCGCTACCTCGTCACCGAGCTGGGCATGGGCTACCGCTTCGTACCGGACGGAGGCGCCGACAAGCCCTGAGGACCTGCTCGCGATCCCCTCGGCGATCGCCGCCTGGACACCCGCCGTGCGCACGCTCGGGGCCCGCTGCACGCGCTCGAAGTCCTCACGACATCCTTACGGCCGACCGCCTCGCGCCGGGTCGCGGCGGGCATAGCGTTGCTTCGTCGTGCCGCTCCGGCCCGATGAGCTACGAGCGACGAGCGACAAGAGGTCACCGTGTCCACGACGTCCGAGCAGCGCGACGCCGACGCGCTGGAACCGGCGCCCTCCCGCACGTCGGGATCGCGCCTCCGTGGCTGGCTGCTGGGCGGCCTCTCCGAGAACAGCGGTGCCCACCAGGGCCCACACGCCACCACCGTCGAGAAGACGCACTCGTGGTGGCGCGTCATGTGCCTCACCGGCGTCGACTACTTCTCGACCCTCGGCTACCAGCCGGCGATCGCCGCCGTCGCGGCCGGCCTGCTCTCGCCGCTGGCGACGATCGTGCTCGTGCTGCTCACCCTCTTCGGCGCGCTTCCCGTCTACCGCCGCGTGGCCCGCGAGAGCCCCCGCGGCGAAGGTTCCATCGCGATGCTCGAGCGCCTGCTGCCGTGGTGGGGCGGCAAGGTCTTCGTGCTCGTGCTGCTCGGCTTCGCCGCCACCGACTTCATGATCACCATCACCCTCTCGGCGGCCGACGCCACCGCGCACGCGGTCGAGAACCCCTTCGCGCCGACCTGGTTCCACGGGGCCGAGGTGCCGATCACGCTGTTCTTGGTGGCCCTGCTGGCCGCCGTGTTCCTCCGGGGGTTCAAGGAGGCGATCGGCATCGCCGTCGTCCTGGTCGGCGTGTTCCTGGCGCTCAACCTCGTCGTGATCGCCGTGGCGCTCGCCCACGTCGCCGAGAACCCGGTCGTCATCGGCAACTGGTGGCAGGCGCTGACGGTGCAGCACGGCAACCCGCTCGTCATGGTGGGCATCGCGCTGATCGTGTTCCCCAAGCTCGCACTCGGCCTGTCCGGCTTCGAGACCGGCGTCGCCGTCATGCCGCAGATCACCGGCGACGAGAGCGACACCCCGCAGCAGCCCGTCGGCCGCATCCGGGGCGCGCGTCGCCTGCTCACGTCGGCCGCGATCATCATGAGCTCGTTCCTCATCCTGTCCAGCTTCGTGACGACGCTGCTGATCCCGCAGGAGGAGTTCCAGTCAGGAGGCGGGGCGAACGGCCGTGCCCTCGCCTACCTCGCGCACGCCTACCTCGGCAACGGGTTCGGCACCCTCTACGACGTCGCGACCATCTGCATCCTCTGGTTCGCCGGCGCCTCCGCGATGGCGGGACTGCTGAACATCGTGCCCCGCTACCTGCCGCGCTACGGCATGGCGCCGCAGTGGGCGCGGGCCGTGCGGCCGCTCGTGCTCGTCTTCACGGCGATCGCCTTCGTCATCACGATCGTGTTCGACGCCGACGTGGACGCCCAGGGCGGGGCGTACGCGACGGGAGTGCTCGTGCTCATCACCAGCGCCTCCGTGGCGGTGACCCTGTCGGCCCGCCGGGCGCGTCAGCGCAAGCGGACCGTCGCCTTCGGCGTCATCGCGGTCGTCTTCGTCTACACGACCGTCGTCAACGTGGTCGAGCGGCCCGACGGCGTCCGCATCGCCGCGATCTTCATCGTGGGCATCATGGCCGTGTCGTTGATCTCGCGGGTGCGGCGGTCGTTCCAGCTGCGCGCGACGTCGATCTCGTTCGACGACACGTCGCTCGGCTACGTGCGTGAGGACGCCGACGAGTACGGCTCGATCCGCATCATCGCGCACGAGCCCGGTCGCGAGGTCGCCGAGATCTACAAGAAGAAGCTGAGCGCGGAGCGCAAGTACAGCGGCATCCCGCAGCGCTCGCCCGTGATCTTCCTCGAGGTGCACCCCGGCGACTCGTCCGACTTCGAGGAGGACCTCGAGGTCACCGGCTGCGTCGTGCACGGCTATCGCGTGCTGCGCGTGACGAGCGGTGCCGTGCCCAACACCATCGCCTCGGTGCTTCTCGCCGTGCGCGACGAGACCGGGGTCGTGCCCGACGTCTACTTCGAGTGGACCGAGGGCAGCCCGCTGTCGAACATGGGGCGGTTCCTGGTGACGGGGGCCGGCGAGGTGGCGCCCGTGACGCGCGAGGTGCTGCGGCAGGCGGAGCCGCACCGCTCGCGCCGCCCCGACGTGCACGTCAGCTAGCCGCTGCCCGCCCCCTGCCCCTGCCCCTGCGCCCGCTTGTCTGACGCGTTCCGGACAAAGTGCCGCGCTCTAGCGCGTCATCTCGTCCGGAACGCATCACCCCGGCAGGTCGGCACGCGCGAACCGGGCGGCTGCGAGGCGCGAGGCCGTTCGCACGCGGCGGGGATCGACGGCGACATGTGCTGCGCGGAGCAGTTCTGCCAGCCGCGCGGGGTGGACGACGTCCAGGAGATCGAAGTGCACGATCGTGCGCACCTCGCCTGACCGCAGCAGTTCCCGGTCGCGTGCCTTCATCTGACGGAGTGCCTCGGCGGTCGATCGTCCAGCGAGCATCTTCCCGTCGACGAGCTTCTCCATGCCGTCGAACTCGAGCAGCGCGCCGTCGTCGGGCAGGTGCATGTCGCCCCTCCCCGCGAACCGGCCGTGAACCGTGACGACCTTCTGCAGGACGGGTGCCTCGACGCCGAGTTCGTGCAGCGCGATCCGGGCCAGGGACTCGCCGCCGTTCTCCGCCCACGGGGACGCGAACTCGATCACGCGTGCTGCCGCGCTCCCCCCTCGGCGGTCACCGGGGCCGACCGCGGCGAGAAGGGCGGCTCGGACCCGGGCGAGCCGTTCGTCGACTTGGGGCCCGGCAGCGTGCCGACCTCGGAGGACGATGCGCCGGAGGACCGCGTCGGCACAGAGGACGGCGTCTCCGAACGAAGCGGACTTGGCCACGTCGACGACGGTGCGCGAGAGGGACGTCGACGGAACGCCCGCGACGTCGACCACGTCGCGGGCGGCGAGCTCGCCCGGACGCACGTGGACGAGACGAGCGCGGCGGGCCTCGGCGCGGAGAGGATCGACGAGCTGCACGACCTCGCCGAACGCGCGGTGGACGCGCGGCAGGTCGTGGACGGCGACGGCCGAGTCGTGCGACGCCACGAGCCGAGCAGGATGTCCTGCCAGCGCGGCACGGACGGTGACGACGTGACGGCCACGGTCGTCGAGAGCTGTCCAGGCAGCCGCGGCGACGTACACGCCTCGGCGCACACGATGGATGTCGCCCCGTTCGTGGCCTCGTCTCAGCGCTCGCGCCTCCTTCGCGTCACCGTAGGTCGCCGCGAAGCTCAGCAGGACGCGGAACGGGTCAGGTGCGGTCATCTGCCGAGTGTCGTTCTCCAGGAGGACGCCCGTGTCGCAGGAGGCTGCTGCCGGGGAGAGGCGACCGGTGACGGCTGCTGGGGAGGAATCGCCTTCGGGATGTCTTCCGGACAAGATGACGCGCTGTAGCGCGGCACTTTGTCCGGACGGAGTCAAGAAGGGCGGGGCGCACGAGCGGGCAGGGCAGGGCAGGGCGGGGCAGGGCGAGGCGGGCAGGGCGAGCAGCGGCGGGGTACAGCCGGAGCGGCGCTCAGCTTGGCCCCCGCAGCCGCGCAGCCTGTATGTCTGGTGCATGACCGCTTCTCGCTCCCTGCCCTACCCCCTCGGCGTCACGCCCCTCGAGGGCGGCGGCGCCCACGTCGCCGTGTACTCCGAGACCGCCGACAAGATCTGGTTCTGCCTGTTCGACGACGCGGACGACGGCACCTCGGGCACCGAGACCCGCCACGAGCTCACCGAGCGCACCGGCCACGTGTTCCACACCGTCGTCGAGGAGGCGCGGGTCGGCTCCCTCTACGGCCTGCGTGTCGCAGGCCCCTGGGACCCTGCCGCCGGCCTCCGCCACAACGTGAACAAGCTCCTGCTCGACCCCTACGCCACCGCGCTCGACGGCCGCTTCGACTGGGGCCAGGCCGTCTTCGGCCACGACATGAACGAGCCCGAGACCATGGACGAGACCGACTCCGCGTCGGCCATGCCGCGCAACGTGATCGCCGACCGCGACTTCGACTGGGGCTCCGACGAGCGCCCGCTCACCGCCCTCGAGGACACGGTCGTGTACGAGGTGCACGTCAAGGGCTTCACGCAGGCGCACCCGGACGTGCCCGAGGAGATCCGCGGCACCTACGCGGGCCTCGCGCACCCGGCCGCGATCAAGTACTTCACCGACCTCGGCGTCACCGCCGTCGAGCTGCTCCCCACGCACCAGTTCGTGCAGGACAGCCACCTCGAGGAGAAGGGCCTCCGCAACTACTGGGGCTACAACTCCATCGGCTTCTTCGCGCCGCACGACGAGTACGCCTCGGAGGCGGCAGGCACGCGAGGCGGCCAGGTCGCCGAGTTCAAGGCCATGGTCAAGGCCTTCCACGAGGCCGGCCTCGAGGTGTGGATGGACGTCGTCTACAACCACACGGCCGAGGGCAACCACATGGGCCCGACGATCTCGTTCAAGGGCATCGACAACGCGTCGTACTACCGCCTGGTCGAGGGCGAGGAGTCGGCGTACTTCGACACCACCGGCACGGGCAACAGCCTGAACGTCAGCCACCCGGCCGCGCTCGGCCTGATCATGGACAGCCTCCGCTACTGGGTCACCGAGATGCACGTCGACGGCTTCCGCTTCGACCTGGCGACGACGCTGACGCGTCAGGGCGGCGAGGCCAGCGAGCACAGCGCGTTCCTCACGCTGATCCACCAGGACCCGGTGCTGCAGAGCGTCAAGATGATCGCCGAGCCGTGGGACACCGCCGGCTACCAGGTCGGCGGCTTCCCGGCCGACTGGTCGGAGTGGAACGGCAAGTTCCGCGACGACGTCCGCGAGTTCTGGAACGGCGAGCCCGGCGTCCTCTCGACCTTCTCCGACCGCGTGCTCGGCAGCCCCGACGTCTACGAGGACTCGCGCCGCTCGCCCCTCTCGAGCGTCAACTTCGTCACCGCGCACGACGGCTTCACCCTGGCCGACCTGACGATGTACGCCGAGAAGCACAACGACGCCAACGGCGAGGACAACGCCGACGGCGAGAGCGACAACAAGTCGTTCAACGGCGGCGTCGAGGGCCCGACCGACGACGGCGCCGTCAACGAGTACCGCGACCGCCAGCGCCGCAACTTCCTCGGGACGCTGCTGATCAGCGCGGGCGTGCCGATGATCCTCGGCGGCGACGAGATCGCTCGCAGCCAGGGCGGCAACAACAACGCGTACTGCCAGGACAGCGAGATCTCGTGGTTCGACTGGGAGCGCGCCGACCGCGAGCTGCTCGCCTTCACGACCGAGCTGATCACCCTGCGTCGCGAGAACCCGGCGCTGCGCCCCGACTGGTTCCGCTACGCGCCCGAGGTCGAGAGCGACGACCACGTGCAGGTGCGCCGCGCCGACGACCACTCGTTCTCGACGGGCGACTGGCAGCAGGGCGAGAACAAGGCCATCACGTTCGTGCTGACGCACAAGGACGCCGACGCCTTCGCCTACCTGACCAACGGCTCGACGAGCGTCGTCGAGTTCCAGGTGCCCGAGGCGCCGCACGGCGAGTGGGAGCTCGCGAGCTCGAGCGATCCCGACCAGCAGGTCGAGGGGCCGGTGACGACCCTGCTCGTGCGCGACGCGAGCTTCACGCTGCTCCGCAGCCGCGCCTCCTAGGCGGGATCGGGCGGGAGCTGACCCGAGGAGGCGTGCGTCGCCTCCTCGGGTCGGGTCACGTCTGTCCCGCGAACGCGAACGCGCACGCGAACACGAACGAGGACAGGAACGCCCGAGGGCGGGCACCGTGCGGTGCCCGCCCTCGGGCGTGTGATCGGTCGGCGCCGTCAGGCCGTCGCGAGCCGACGCGAATGCTCGACGAAGAAGTCGGCGTAGGACGGGCCGGCGGCGACGACGGGCACACGGGGCGCCCGCGCGGTGCGGCGGCGCTTCGGGTACACCGAGATGTGGACCGGCGCGACGCTCGACTCACGTCGGTAGAAGCTGTCGCTGGTGACGTCGACCCGGGAGCGGACGTGCTGGACGAGCTGTTCCGGGTCGAGGGCCGCGAGCTGGCGGGCCGACACGGAGCGGAGGGGGGACGGTGAGGTTCCTGCGGACATGTTCGGCTCATTCCCGGCGCCCTGCGAACGCCTGATCGAACTGCGGATGATGGCTGCGCCGCCGTGAATCGGCACACCTCAACCATCGCAGTCGACCCCGGAAGTGTCTAGCTCACCTAACTACTGTTCGCGTCGCGGATACCCGCACTACCACGTGAGCCGCGCTCACGACCGGTCAGACGCGCCGGTCGACGAGCGCATCGGCCAGCTGTCGGGTGACCTCGACGTCGATCGCCACCGGCTCGCCGTCGAGCGACGAGAGGGGCGCGACCAGCCGACCGCTCGAGACGAGCCACAGGGCGTCGGCCCGGCGCACCTCGTCCATCGGCAGCAGCACCTCGGCGACCTCGTGCCCGAGCGAGCGCAGCACCTCGAAGGCGGCGGCCTGGGTCGTGCCCTCGAGGATCCCCTGGTCGGTGCGCGGCGTGACGTAGACGCCGTCGAGGCGCGCGATCAGCGACGCGGACGGCCCCTCGAGCGCGTAGCCGTCGCTGCTGACGAAGAGCACGTCGTCGGCGCCCCGGCGCGCGGCCTCGCGCAGCACGCTCTTGTTGACGGCGTACGACAGCGTCTTGGCGCCCTGCAGCAGCCACGGCGACGTCTGCGCCACGTCGTGCCGGTAGCCGCGGTCGAGCGAGACGACGCGGATGCCGTGCACGCGCTCGGCGTCGTGGTCGGGCATCAGCTCGGTGCGCACCCAGGCGGTCGGCGAGCCGTCGCCGCCCTCGACGCCCCGCGTCACGACGAGCTTCTGCAGGAGGAGCGGCGCGGGCTCGTGCAGCCTGGCCGACTCGAGGCAGGCGGCCCGGATCACGTCGAGGTCGAGCTCGGGCAGGTCGAGCAGGGCAGCCGAGCGGGCGAGCCGGGCGAGGTGCGGCTCGAGCGCCTGGACCCGGCCGTGCGAGACGCCGAGCCCCTCGAAGATGCCGTCGCCGCGGGTGACGCCGAGGTCGGTCACGTGGATCGTGTGCTCGGACGGCTCGACGACCCGCCAGCCCGTCTCGCCCTGGGCGAGCGGGGGTCCGCCCGCGGCGGCACGGTCGATGATCACGAGCACGGGAGGCGGAGCGGTGGTCATGGGTGCGACGCTAGCAGCGCGCCGCCTCACGGTGACAGTCGCTAGTCGGACTAGTGAGACCGTCTAGCAAAATAGGATGTTGACCAGGGATTTTCGGCAGAGTCAACCCCTGTCGGCGCGGCGCCTCCGCTCGTAGGCTGGGCGGTGCCCGCCTCGAGCAGGCACGTGGCTCTCCGCACTGTCGGAGCTTCACGCAGGGACGACCGCTGCGGAGGGTCACGAGGGGCGGGGCGTCACGAGGCGCAGGGCGTCACGAGGCTGATCCTCCGAGGAGGGGCCGCGCCCCTCGAGCGAGGAGCGCGACCCGGATGCCGCTCCGCGAGCGTGAGCTTCACGGGCAGGGAACGCTCGCGGTGAGCGACATCCTGTGGGACCGGCGAGGCCCCGACCTGACAAGGCTACGCGTTCCGTCGAGTCCCCCGGAAGGGGGCCAGCGGACGCGCACGGCATGCACAGGCTGCACGGAGCAGTGCGGCAGAGCCCGTACCCCGGCGAGGTCCCCCGTCCTGCCCACGACCGTGCCGACCAGCACATGCCGTCGACGGCCGTTCCGCCAGGGTCGTGCGACAGACTGGCGCCATGAGCGATGAGCAGCCCCGCACGCAGCCCCGCACGACCCTGAGCGCCCGGGCCGTCGTCTTCGACATGGACGGGACGCTCGTCGACTCCACCGCTCTCGTCGAGCGCATCTGGACCGAGTGGTGCGGCCCCCTCGGCCTGCACCCGGGCGAGGTGCTCTCGTTCGCGCACGGTCGACAGACCGCGGACACGGTCAGGCGGTTCCTGCCCGAGCTGGACGAGGAGGCGGTGCTCCGGCACGTCGACGCGTTGCTGTCGGTCGAGGGCGAGGCCCCCGACGGCGTGGTGGAGATCCCCGGCGCGGCCGACTTCGTGGCCGCCCTGCCCGCCTCGCTCGTGGCGCTCGTGACGAGCGCCCCCGGCGGCATCGCGCGCACCCGCACCGCGGTCGCGGGGGTCGGGCTGCCCGCGGTCGTGCTCGCCTCGGAGGACGTGCCCGTCGGCAAGCCCGCTCCCGACGGCTACCTCCGGGCGGCCGAGCTGCTGGGCGTGGAGCCGAGCGACGTCGTGGTGTTCGAGGACGCGGAGGCGGGACTGCAGGCCGCACGCGCCTCCGGGGCTCAGGTCGTGGTCGTGGGCGACCACGACGGGCCCGCCGCTGCAGGCCTGCCGCGCATCAGGGACTACGTCGGCGCCACCGTCGAGGTCGGCGACGACGGGGTGCTGACGCTCGTGCTCTGAGGCGGTCCTGTCGCTCGCCGGTGAGCGGTCCCGGTCGGCTGCTAGCCGCTGAGCGGGTGCGAGCCGGGGTGCGAGTCGCGTCGGCCGACCGCGCGGGCGAAGGCACGCAGCGTCTCGCCCGAGGAGTGCCTCGGCACCCAGCCGAGCTGCTCGCGCGCGGCGTCGGTCGACATGACGGGCACCTTGGCGGCGATGTCGAGCCAGCCGGGCTCCGTCGGCTGCAGGCGCAGCAGCCACGTCACGAGCGCCGCCGCCCGCATCACGCGATACGGCACGGGCAGCAGCCGCGTGCCGAACGCCTCGGCCACCATGTGCGGGTCGACGATCGGCTCGGCCGCGAGGTTGAAGGCCCCGCCGACCCGGCGGTCGATCGCGCGCCAGAAGGCGTCGGCGACGTCGTCGGCGTGCACGACCTGCGACACGAAGCGCGGGGCGAGGGGGAGGAACGGGAGGCGGTGGTGCTGCATCCACCGGGTCGGCACCCACCGGCCGAGGAACAGCCCGATGATCTCGCTGGCGGCGGCGGGCTGGAACACCAGCCCGGGACGCATGCGCGTGAGGACGACGTCGGGGTGCGTGGCGGCCCACGCGTCCATCAGCCGCTCGTTGACCGACTTGTGCTTGGAGTAGCTCGAGCGCCGGACGCCCTTCGTCTTGTGCGACTCCGAGACGCGACGCGTCTTGGAGCCGCGGCTGTAGGCGCCGACGGACGACGCGACGAGCACGTGGGGCACCCCGGCCAGCGCGACGGCGTCGAGCACGTGGCGGGTCCCGACGACGTTGGTGCGCCACATGGCGTCGCGGTCGTGGCTCGGCTGCAGCGCCCAGCCGAGGTGCACGACGGCGTCGGCCCCGACGAAGGCACGGGCGAGCCGGTCGCGCGAGGCGTCCTCGCCGACGTCGATGGTGAACCACTGGACGTCGCCGTACGGCGGCGAGGCCGTGCGGGGCGCACGACGGGCGATGCCGACCAGCTCGGTGACGTCGGCTTCGGACTGGAGCCGCGACAACAGGGCCGTGCCCAGGTTGCCGGTGGCTCCGACGACGACCACGCGCATGCTGCGGTCTCCCTCGCATAGCTCTCGGACAGATGTGGACGAACCGGCCCCGCCCACGCGGACCCGACGTCCCCTCGACCCTACGCGGCGCTCCTGGGCCGACGCCCGCCACGCGGCGTCGAGTGGTCACGAACGGCTGCTCCCGCACGCGGGAAGGACCGTTCGTGACCACTCGACGCCGTCGCGACGATCAAGGGAGGGGGGAGGAAGGGATCAGGCGGGTGACGGGGCAGGGGCGCCGGCCGCGGCGGCGATCGCGCGCACCGCCTCCTCGTCGAGGACGAAGACCTCGTCGCCGTCGCGGTCGTCGTGGGCCCGGACGGGCGTCGAGCGCACCGAGCCGTCGAGCAGCAGGTCGACGACCAGGAACCCCGAGCCGCGCACGGCCCGCTCGGTGCCGTGCGGTGCGCAGACGTCGGTCTCGTTCGCGACGGCGGGGGCGACCAGCACGGGCACTCCGGCCAGCGACCCGACGATGTGCCGGTGGTAGTGGCCAGCGAGGACGACGCGGACGTCGGTCCCCTCGATCGCCGCGGCCAGCGCCTCCGGGGCCTGCAGCGCCAGCGACTGGTGCAGCGTCGTGGGCGCGGGGAGGGGCGGGTGGTGCAGCACGACCACGGTGCCGCGCGGGGCCGGCTCGGCGAGCAGGTCGCGGAGGCGGTCGAGCTGCTCGGGCCGGAGCAGCCCGTAGCCGGCCCGCGGCACCGCGGTGTCGAGGGTGACGACGCGCCAGCCGTCGACGAGCGAGACGCCGTCGACGGGCTGGGCGGGGTCGTGCTCGTGCTGCGCGTCGCCGGGGTGCGTGTCCTGGCCGAGGTGGCCGTCGCCGAGCACCTCCGCGAAGCCCGCGTGCAGGTCGTGGTTGCCGGGCGCGAGCACGACGTCGACCTGCTCGTCCCGGCGCGCGGCCCAGGCCTCGAGCCGGTCGCGCAGCAGGGCGTAGGAGGCGGTGCTCCCGTCGTCCGACAGGTCGCCCGAGCCGACGAGCAGCCGGGCCGCCTCGACCCGGGCCGCCTCGGCGAGGACCAGGTCGAGCGCGGCGAGGGTGTCGACGGAGCCCTGGTGCAGGCTCCCGTCGCCGCTCAGGTGGGAGTCGCTCAGGTGGACGAGGCGCAGGGCTCCCGGCGGCAGGGCGAACATGCGCCGACCCTACCGGCAGCTGCCGCGCCTCCTTCGCCGCCGCTGCCGCGCGGGGCGGCGGCGGGTCTAGGCCAGGAACTGCTCGACGGGCCCGAGGCGAGCGTCGAGCTTCGCGCCGAGCTCGGCGAACATCGCGGTGACCGCCTCCCACTGCTCGTGCGAGGGGTTCTGCGGCTCGACGTAGAGGCCGTAGAAGCGGCGCCCGAGCGCGAGCGTCTCGAGCAGCACCGTCTCGGTGTCGTCGAGGAACTGCGTGCCGTCCTTGTTCAGGTCGGAGGGGGTGACGTTCAGCCCGGTCAGGGTCCGGAAGCCGTTCGCCGTGAGCGCCTTCGCGGTCGCCGAGCGCGAGAGTCGCGGCAGGCGTTCGCGGCCGCCGCGCGGGTCGCCGTGGATCGTGCTCGCCTCGAGGCGGGCCCGCACGTGCGCGAACACGAGCTCCGGCTCGAGCACGGGGTGGGTGCCCGGGGGCGGAGGGGTGGACATGTGCCCACTGTGGCAGGGCCGGCGGCGCACGGTCAGGCCCAGTTCGGGGCCGACCCGGTCAGGGGTGGTGCCGCCTCCTCGACGCTGGCATCATGCGGGGAGGCAGCGCGGTCGCCGGCCCTCGCCGCCGCCGAGACGCGCCGGCGACCTGATCGAGGGAGCACCGATGTCCGTCCAGCTCACGCCCTATCTCGCCTTCCGGGCCCAGGCTCGCGAGGCGCTCGACTTCTACGCCTCGGTGTTCGGCGGCGTCCCCACCTACAGCAGCTACTCCGAGTTCGGCATGGGGGGCGAGGGCGAGGGCGACAAGGTGATGCACGGGCAGCTCGCGACCCCGCACGGGCTCCTCCTCATGGCGGCCGACCGGCCCGACTCGGTCCTGCTCGAGAGCGAGAACGCCATCTCGCTCTCGCTCTTCGGCGCCGCGGAGGACGAGGAGAGGCTCACCGGCTGGTTCGCCGCGCTCGCCGAGGGCGGCACGGTCCACGAGCAGCTCGCGAAGGCGCCGTGGGGCGACAGCTTCGGCCAGCTCGACGACCGGTTCGGCATCCACTGGATGGTGAACATCGGCGGCGCCGCGGCCTGAGGGTCGGCGATGATGGAGGGATGGACGACTCCGCGCGCTGCCCCTGCCTGAGCGGCGAGACGTACGGGGCGTGCTGCGGGCCGCTGCACGCGCACGTCGCTCCGGCCCCCACCGCCGAGCGGCTGATGCGCTCGCGGTACTCGGCGTTCGCCGTCGGCGACGTCGGCTGGCTGCTCGAGACGTGGCACCCGTCGACGCGTCCGTCCGAGCTCGAGCTCGACCCCGAGGTCCGCTGGTACCGGCTCGACGTGCTGCGGACCGAGCGCGGCGAGCCGCTCGACGACCGCGGCGTGGTCGAGTTCGCGGCGCACCGCCGGGTCGACGGAGCCGCCGAGGTGCAGCGCGAGGTCAGCCGGTTCGTGCGCGACCGCTCGCGCCGGTGGCTGTACGTCGACGGCGTGCCCGGGTAGCCGGCGCTGGGCCGGCCGAGCCGACAGGAAGTGCTCTCCGAGGTGCTGTCGAGAGCACTTCTCGTCGGTTCACTTGGCTGGAGCTGGAGCTGGAGCTGGAGCTAGGGCTGCGGGGTGCCCTGCGAGTGCGCGCCGGGGTCGAGCTGCCCGCCGGTCGACGCGCGGCCGAGGGCGTGGGCGAGCTCGGCGAACGCCTCCTGCGATCGAGCCGCGCCGAGTGCGCCGCCCTTCACGAGGCCGGTGCCGAGGTCGCGGCTGAGCCGCACGACGAGCCGGCCGGAGTCGTCCACGAAGTACTGCAGCCAGAGCACGACGTGGAACGCCTTGCCCGCGAACACCCCCAGGAACAGCGTCTTCGTGAGGTCGCCCCGCACGGCCTTCGTGCTGCCGTTCGGCATCTGCTCGAGCCGGAACCCCTGCGACCGGGCCACGTGGTCGACGAGCCTGCGAGAGTCGTCGTGCGGACCGCTGAAGAAGTAGTCGTAGCTGCTGTCGGCCATGCGTCCCCCGTGTCGTGCCCCCGGTGCCCGGGCGGGCTCCGGGCCACAACTTAGCGCGACCGCCCACGCCGGGCCGCGCACGACGCGTGCGCGCACGGCGACGCACCGCAGGCCCTGATCCGGTCTGCGGTGCGTCGCCGTGCGGCCGCCGTGTCGCTGGCGTCCTTCCTCTCGGTGCGGCTGCCTCGCCGCTCAGGCGCGTGCTCGGCGGCGAGCCGCGAGCAGCAGGCCGAGCCCGGCGAGCAGGGCGAGCAGGCCGGCCGCGAGGCCGCCCGTCGACTCGCTGCCGGTGAACGCGAGGGTCGAGCTGTCGGCCGCTGCCGTGAAGGGCTGACCAGCCGAGGAGGCGGTCGAGACGAACACGGTGCGTCCGGCGGTCGAGGCGGTCACCACGCCGTCGCCGAGGTCGGTCGTCAGCGCGACCTCGCCGTCGACGGTGGTGAGGACGCCGCCCTCGTCATCGGTCGACGGGGTGGTGGGGTCCGTCGGGTCGAAGGGGAAGGCGGGCGACACGGGGATCACCGGGACCACGGGGTCGGTCGGGTCCGTCGGCTCGACCGGGTCGGTCGGGTCGACGGGGGTGCCGGGGTCGACGGGCGTGCCGCCGGTCGTGTCGGTGCTGCTGTCGCCGACGACGCTCACGGCGTTGCCGCCGAGCTCGATCGGCACCGTGACGACGGGGACGACCTGGGTGCCGCCGGCGATGCCGTCGTCGCCCGAGGTGGTGCCGCCGGTGCCGGTGGCGGGCGTGGTGCTGGTGCCCGTGCCCGTGCCGGTGCTGCTGCTGTCGCCGATGATGCTGACGGCGTTGCCGCCCGCCGTGACGGGAGCGGTGATGACGGGCACGATCTGGGTGCCGCCGAGGATGCCGTCGTCGCCCGAGGTGGTGCTGCCGGTGCCGGGCGTGCTGCCGGTGCCGGTGCCGGTGCTGGGCGTCGTGCCCGTGCCGGTGCCGGTGCCGGTGCTGCTGCCGGTGCCGGTGCTGCTGCTGTCGCCGATGATGCTGACGGCGTTGCCGCCGACCGCGACGGGAGCCGTCACGACGGGGGCGACCTGGGTGCCGCCGGCGATGCCGTCGTCGCCCGAGGTGGTGCCCGTCGAGCCTGCTCCGGACGAGCCCGAGCCCGTCGAGGGCGTCGTGCCGACGGGCGGCGTGGTGCCGATCGAGCTGCTGTCGCCGATGACGCTGATCGCGTTGCCGCCGATCGTGACCGGCACCGAGACGCCGGGCAGGATCTGCGTGCCGCCCAGGACGGCGTCGTCACCGCTGGTCGTCGCGCCGGACGTGGCCGGGGCTGACGTGGTCGGGGACGTCGTCGCCGGTGCCGTGGCGCCCGAGCCCGAGCCGGAGCTGTCGCCGAGGAGCGACAGCCCGTTGCCCGAGATCGTCACCGGCAGGGCGACGTCGACGAGCGCCTGCGTGCCGCCGCCGATCGAGTCGCTGCCGGAGGTGGTCGCCGCGGGGGCCTCGACCGGTGCGGTCGGAGCCGGGGCCGCGGGAGCAGCGGGCGCGGCCGGCGTGGTGCTCGACGTGTCGCCGTCGACTGAGATCGCGTTGTCGGTGACCGTGATCGGCACGTCGACCGAGACGATGCCCTGCGTGCCCGAGAGCAGGCCCGAGTCGCCGCTGGTCGTCGTGACCGGCGCCGGTGCCGGTGCCGGCGCGGGTGCCGGAGCCGGGGCTGGAGCAGGTGCAGGTGCAGGTGCGGGTGCCGGAGCCGGGGCAGGAGCGGGTGCTGCTGCGGGAGCAGGAGCCACAGGAGCCGCAGGCGCCGTCGCGGCGCTGTCGCCGACGACCGAGATCGCGTTCCCGAGCGCCGACACGGGGGCGTCCACGACGGCCCCGATCTGGGTGCCCGACAGCAGCCCGTCGTCTCCGGTGGTGGCAGGTGCCGCGTTCGCGGCGGTGGCTCCGAGGGCCCAGAGGCCTCCGACGAAGAGCGCTCCGGTGAGCCCTCTCGAGATGTACTTGTTCATGACGAACTCCAAGACGATGTGAGGTGTGGTGCCGCGGTCTCGCGGCGTGGTCGCGTGTGTCGTCCACAGGCAGGTGCCTGCTGTCGGGCCGGCTGCGCATGCAGCAGGGCCCTGACGACGCGACCGACCTCAGTCGGGGGAGCTGTCGGTGTCGTAGGTGGGCGTCGACGGGAGGTCGTCGTCGCCGTCCGCGGAGCTCGCCGAGACGGCGAGGCCGGGAAGTGAGGAGGCGCGAGCCGCGTCGCCGACGACGGCTCCCGCCGAGCCGGGGCCCGAGCCGGCAGAGCCCGAGCCGGTCGACCCCGTGCTGCCGGAGGGCAGGCCGGGGAGGCCGTCGTGGTCGAGGGGCGAGCGGTCGTCGCCGGGCAGGGGAGAGACGGGAGCCAGGGTGCCCGCGCCTGCGGGTGGAACAGCAGCCGCAGCGGATCCCTGGGCCGCGATGCGGTCACGCAGGATGCTGGCGGGGTCGGCTGTGACCACGTCGGCGGAGGCGCTCGTCGCCTCGTCGGCCAGGGCCGCGACGGCCGCGTCGTCGCCGGCCGCGATGCCGGAGGCAGGGGTCGAGGGGCGCGCGCCGCTTATCGACGCACCGGGCGTGCCGGGCAGGTCGGGCAGGGGAGTCGTCACGGGCGGGACCGGCACGCCGGGCAGGCCCGGAGCCGGTGCCGCAGCCGCGTCGCCCGTGCTGCCGACCGCGGTGTCGACGACGCCCGCGACGGGGGCCGTGACGGTCGAGATCGGGGCTTGGCCGACGACGGCGGGGACGACGGGAGTGGCCGCGACGACCGTGTCGACGACCTGCGCGACCGGGGCCACGACGCTGGAGACGGGCGCCGCGGCGGCCACGTGCTGGACGACCTGCGGCACCACCGGCGCCACGGCCTGGACGACCTGCTGCACCGGGGGAGCCACCGCGGTGGCCTGCGTGGCGACCTGCGTGACCGTCGACACCGCGCCTCCTGCGGTCGTCCCGACGGCGGCGACGGGAGCGTCGAGCGACTGCGCGACGCCCCCCACCGCGGACGTGACGCCGCCGAGCAGCGAGGAGTCGGCCGGGGGAGCGGCCGGCGCCGCCGACGCGGACGTCGACGAGAAGAACAGGCTCAGCACCAGGGCCGCGAGAGCGGCCAGGCCGGAGACCACGAGGAGGCGCACGAAGGAGAGCGCGGCCGGTCGCCGCATCGTCCCCTCGGCCGTCTGATCCACGGCGCACCTTCTTCGGTCGCTGAGCTGCTGCCGGGGTGGTTGGGCCCGGCGAGCGGGGTGGTTGGTCCCGCTGTGCCCCATTTGTACGCCCGTGGGCCGGAGATGTCCACGAAGATCTCTCATTTGTACCCCTGGATCGACCTGGGGATGTCCTGTGGAGGAGTCACGAGGCGAGCCCGGCACGAGCCGAACCCGGCGGGTCCGGCCTCAGTCGAGCGGCAGCCGCAGCTCGAGCTCGCGGCTCTCGGGGTCGAGCACGTACGGCACGGTGATGCCGGTCGGCTCGAAGCCCCGGCGTCGGTAGTACGCGATCGCCCGCGGGTTGTCCTCGTGCACGTGCAGCGTCAGCGCCGAGCCCTCGGAGCGGGCCCACTCGACGACCGTGTCGAGCAGTGCGTCGGCGACCCGCGCCTCCCTGCCTCGATGACCGGGCCTGACGTAGACGCCGACGAGCATCGGGCTGCCCGGCGCGTCGAGGTAGCCGCCCATCGTGCCGACCCACTCGTCGGTCGCGTCGTCGATCGCCGCGAGCAGCACGCTGTGCGGGGCCTGGCCGCGGGCGCCGCGCGACCGCCACTCGTCCTCGCCGTGGGTCAGCCCGGTGCTGAGCGTCTCGCCGTAGGCGAGCGGGGTGTCCTCGAGCATCTCGAGCCGCAGGTCGCGCACCTGCTGCCAGTCGTCGGCGGTCGTGCGGCGGATCGTGACGGTGCTCGGCGTGCGCGGGCTCATGCGCCCAGCGTGCCACGCGCTGCTCGCCTGCGGCGTGCCGCCCGCGTGCCGTCCGCGTGCCGCGTGCCGCCCGTCGCTCGCCCGCTCACGGGGCGGCTCCGCACTGCACCGAGTTTCGTGCACTGCACCGCGTCTAGACCGGGTGCAGTGTACGAAACCCGGTGCAGTGTCTGCGGCGGGGGCGCCAGTTCTGGTGCGGTGCATGAAAGTCGGTGCAGTGACTGCGGCAGGGCGTCAGACCCGGTGCGGCGCACGGAGACCCGGTGCGGCGCGGCGCAGGGCTCCAGCGCGCGGCGCGAGGCGCGCGCGCAGCTCAGTGCGCGGCGCGGCCCACCGGCACCGTGCCCTCGGGCGCGGCGAGCCGCTGCACCTCGCGTGCCGGCGAGATCAGCGTCGCGCGACGGCCGAGCACGTCGGGCTCGGCCGCCGCGCCGAGCACCTGCATCCGTTCGGGCCGCCGTGCCCGCATCGACGCCGTCCACGCGCAGACGAGGGCGTCGAGCAGGTCCTCGCGGTGCTTGTACGGCCGGTCGACGAGCGGCGACGGCTCGTCGACGAGGAGGCGCGACACCGGGTGCGAGAGCAGCCGCAGCGGCGGGTCGGCCGAGTCGAGGGCGGCGAGGCGCGAGATCAGGTCGTCGCAGGCGACCGCGCGTGCGCCGCGCCGCTCCTCCTTCGCGACGGTCGTGTCGGGACGCTTGTAGCGCGGCCGGCGCTCGTCGTAGCCGAGCTCAGCAGCCCCGACGAGCGTCGTGTACGGGTAGCACTCGAAGTACGAGACGGCATCGGCCGGCACGGGCTCGACTCCGTCGTCGTACACCGCCCCGGCTGAGGCGAGGCGCTCGCCGAGGGTGCGACCGCCGAGCCAGGGCAAGGAGGCGCTGGAGGCGTTCGCCGACACGTGCCACCGACCGTACGCCCGGCCCACGAGCCGTTCGCTCGGCCGCATGCCGGTCGCGTTCGGCACCAGCACGGGCGCGTCGATCGCGGCGTGCGACCCCGGCGTCGCCCAGCGCAGCACCCAGTCCGCGACCTCGTCGACGCCCCGGGCCCAGCCGGCGTCGAGCACGGTGCCGTCGGCGTCGATCACCGCGAGTCCCGTCTCGTTGGCGGGCTTCGTCGGGGTCGAGTCGCGCCAGGCGAGGTCGACGCCGAGGTAGCGCGGGGCGCCGGCCTGCTGGGCCGCGCCGGCCTGCCCGGCCGCGCCGGCCTGCCCGGCCTGCCCGGCCGCCACGTCGGTCACGACCGGCGGTCGAGCTTCCAGCCGACCCAGGCGGTGACGAGCACGACCCCGGCCGCGGCCAGGCGGGCGCCGGTCAGCACGCCGCTGCCGGTCGAGGTGGTCACGCTCATGTCGCTGCCTATCCCGATGCCCCAGACGAGGCCCGAGATCGTGAGGCAGGCGACCAGAGCGAGCCCCAGCAGGCCCGAGGTGAGCGCGAAGGCCCTGGGCCCGACCGCGTCGACGGCGGCGGGGCTGCGGAGGCGGCCGCGGGCCCTGCCGGCGAGCCTCGAGGCGGTCAGACGGACGGCGGCGAGCCAGAAGAGGGCGACGGCGCAGGCGCCCACGATGTCGCTCGAGCGGTGCCAGCCGAACGCGACGGTCTGCTCGGCGACGATCGCCGCGAAGGCCGTCCCGATCAAGAAGACGAGGGGGCGCACGTGCCGGCCGAAGGCCGTCATCACGGCGAAGAGGGCGGCGACGGCGATGGTCGTGTGGCCGCTCGGGAAGCTGTTGCCGTAGAGCTCGCCGGTGAGGTCGGGGCGCGGCACGACCTGCTTGAGCACCTGCGTCGTGATCGTCGCGCCGATGATGAGCACGCCCGACTGCAGGGCGGCTCCGGGTCGTCGTCGGAGGAACGCGACGAGCATCGTCAGCCCGACGAGCAGCATGAGCGCCGCGGGCGAGATCGCGTCGAGGGCGGAGCCGGAGCCCAGGAGGCGGTCGTCGTCGACCGAGCTGAGGATGCTGTCCTCGACCGACTGGCCCGTCTCGGTCAGCACGGCCATGACGTAGACGCCGCCGAACGCGACGACGGAGGCGCTCGCCGCGACGATCCACCGGGCCGACCCGTGTCGCCGGACGGCGCTCGAGGTCGGGAGAACGCGGGCAGCAGTCACTTCCCCATAGAACAGCACCCCTCCTGGACGCCGCCTCACATCTGCCTGCCGATGCGTCGGGAGCGGCGTGACTCACAGGGGGCGGGCAGAGTCCTCACCGGTCGGGAGCTGATCGCGGAGGGCGCGGATCCGCCGAGCGCGGCGCAGGCTGAGCAGCGGGTTCAGCACGGCGACGACTCCGAAGAACACCACGCCCGCCCACGGGACCCACGTCGGGACGATGTCGTCGGGCGGTCCGGGCGGAAGGGCCGCCAGGAGCGCGCTGAGGAGGGCGAAGACGACGAACTCGAGGGTGAAGAGCCAGGCACCGCGGCGGGCCCAGGCTTCCTGCCGGGCGAGGATCGGCGCCCACCCCGACGTGTCGGCGCCCTCGGGCAGGCGCCCGACCCTGATCGCCCGGCCGATGCGCTCGGCCTGCTCCGCTCCTCCGTGCTGGGCCCAGAGCCAGGCGACGACGAGGGTCATCGACGCGCCGAAGAACAGGCCGGAGACGAGGCCGAGGGCCACGCCGAGCGTCACGGAGGTCGCCAGGGGGACAGGGGCCGCCGAGAAGGAGGAGGACGCCCCGAAGAAGGTGCCCATCGAGCCGCCGAAGGCGACCGTCATGGCGACGAACATCCAGAGCAGCGTGCGGCGTCGCGGCGCCTCGAGCACGTGCTCCCTGATCCAGCTGCGTCGCTCGTCCACGCTCCGAGCCTGGCACGCCGGGGTGCCGCGGCTCCGCCGGCGAGCTCGCGCTCACCCGGCGGCTCACCCGGGCTCGCGGCCGCGTCCCCCTCCTCCTGGCGGGCGCGGAGGTCGCCGGAGCATGATCGACCCACATCAGTCGACCCCGGTCGGCTCGACACGAGGAGGCGCTCGATGAGCACCACGAACAGCAACGAGCCGCAGCAGGGCGGGGTCACGGACGAGACGGCCGAGTTCGGCGACCGCTCGCAGGTGCCCGTCGCGGGCAGCACCGAGAACCACGGCGACGTGGAGCAGCCCGTCGCTCCCGGGACCGACGACGAGCCCGACCACCTCACGGGCCGCGAGGCCACGGGCGACGTGCTCGACCGCACGGGATCGGTCGACTCGTCCGACGTCGACGACCTGCTCGGCCGCCGCGAGGACCGCGACGACGACCACGAGGGCCCGCGCGCGCCGTAGCCCGCGCATCAGCGTGACGCTCGCGAGGGGTCTGCTCGCGGCAGATGCCCTCGCAGCGTCATCTCGTTCGTCCGCGCGACGAGCGAGCACGAGGAGGCGCCCTCGATTCGCGAGGACGCCCTCGGTCGTGTAGTGTTTCCCCCGGCCATTCGGCCGAGAAAACGCGCCTGTAGCTCAACGGATAGAGCATCTGACTACGGATCAGAAGGTTGGGGGTTCGAGTCCCTCCAGGCGCACAGAACACGCAAAAAAGCCCTGCCCTTGTCGGCAGGGCTTTTCTGCGTCTAAGCGCTTGCTCGGCCGCCTGCCGGCGGCTGGACGAACTGCACGTCGAGATCGCCGAGGCGAACGAGGGGGCGAAGATCCGACTGGAGGCGGGCGCGGACTAGGCGGCTACCGCCTTGCTCTTCACCTCGAAGCCGCGGAGCCCGGCCTGCTGGACGTCGTCGAGGACGCCCCGGTACGACGCCATCCCCCCGAGGTAGAACAACACCGTGTGCTTCTTGCCGGGTATGTTGGCCCCGAAGATCCACGAGTCGGTCTTGGGGAACAACGTCGCGTTCGCGATCGACGTGCACTCCTCGGACCAGGCGTCCTCGAACTCCTGCGTGGTCTCGATCGTGCCGCCCTGCTGCTCCGCTGCAGCGATCAGCTTCGTGACGAACTCCACCTGGACCTCGATGCTCGGGACGAGGTTGGTGAAGGGGCCGTTCGGTCCGAGGATCATGAACATGTTGGGGAACCCGGCCGTGGCCACTCCGAGGTAGCTCGTGGGCGCGTCCGCCCAGTGCTCGTCGACCGTCTGGCCGTCGCGGCCGCGGATGTCCATGCGCCGGTAGTTGCCGTCGACGGCGTCGAAGCCGGTCGCCATGACGATCACGTCGAGTTCGTGCACGACGCCGTCGGCGGTCTTGATCCCCTCGGGGGTGATCTCGACGATGGGGTTCTCCTTGATGGAGACGAGCTCGACGTTGTCCTGGTTGTACAGGTCGTAGTAGCCGACGTTGCACAGGGGGCGCTTGGCATACGGCTGCGTGGGCGTGAGCTTCCTGGCAGTCTCGGGGTCCTTGACCTTCTCCGCGATCTTCCTGCGGATGAACGCCGCCGCGGCCTCGTTCGACTCCGGGTCGGTCGGGATGTCGTTGAAGGTGCCGAACATGAAGAAGAAGCCGTTGCCGCGGTCCCAGGCCTCCTGGAAGACGCGGTCGCGCTCCTCGGGCGTCACGGAGCTGGCCGCGATCGTCGACTCCTCGAAGCCGAAGGCGACGGACGAGTTGCGGACCTGCTCCCAGATCTCCGGGTAGCGAGACTTGTAGTCGGCCACCTCCTCCGGCGTCGTCGGGCCGTTGCCGGACGGGACGCTGTACTGCGCCGAGCGCTGGAACACGGTCAGGTGCGAGGCGGTCTTCGACGCAGCGACGATGAACTGGGAACCCGTCGATCCGGTGCCGACCACGCCGACGCGCTTGCCGTCGATCGAGAGATCGTCGGGCCAGTGCGCCGTGTGCACGAGGGTCCCGCGGAACGTGTCGATGCCGGGGATGTCCGGGACGTTGACCGCAGCCAGCAGGCCGAGTGACGTGACCACGTACCGCGCCGTCCAGCTCTCGCCGGCCGCTGACGTCACCGTCCAGGTCTCGGCCTCTTCGTCGAACGTCATCCCCGTGATCTCGGTGCTCAGCTGGATGTCCTTGAGCAGGTCGTGGCGGTCGACGACGGCCTCGAGGTACGCCAGGATGTCCGGTCCGTCGATGTACTTGCGCTCCCAGCTCCACTCCTGCAGCAGCGCTTCGTCGAAGGAGTAGCGGTAGAACGGGCTCTCCGTGTCGGACATCGCTCCGGGGTAGCGGTTCCAGAACCAGGTGCCGCCGACGCCGTCGCCCTTCTCGAAGGCCCGCACGCGCAGACCGAGGGAGCGATGACCGAACGGTCGATCGCCCGTCATGGCGTCGATCTACGAGAACTACATGCGGTACGCACGGTGCGCACCGCCACAGAAGAAGGAGAAGAGTCATGGCACGGACTGAGAACGGCAAGGTAGCCCTCGTCACGGGTGGCGGTCAGGGCATCGGCCAGGCGATCGTGGAGCGCTTCCACGCCGACGGCTTCAGGGTCGCCGTGGCGGACCTGAACACGGAGACCGCGGGGGCGCTGGCGGAGAAGCTCGGCGGACGCGAGGGCGGGGCGATCGCGGTCCGTGTCGACGTCGCCGACCAGGACAGCGTGTTCGCAGCCGTGCAGCAGGCCACCGACGAACTCGGCGGCTTCGACGTCATCGTGAACAACGCCGGCATCGCGCCGCAGTCGCCCATCGAGGACATCACGCCGGAGAGCATCGCGAAGATCTTCTCGATCAACTTCAACGGCGTGGTCTACGGCATCCAGGCCGCGACGAAGGCGTTCCGGGCCCTGGGCCACGGCGGCAAGATCATCAGCGCGGCTTCTCAGGCGGGACACGTGGGCAATCCCGGCATCGCGCTGTACTCGGCGACGAAGTTCGCCGTCCGCGGGATCAGCCAGACCGCAGCGCGCGACCTGGCGCAGTACGGCATCACCGTCAACACCTACGCACCGGGCATCGTCAGGACGCCTCTCATGGAGGACCTCGCGAAGAAGACGGCCGCGTCCGCCGGGCAGCCGGAGGAGTGGGGCTGGGCCCAGTTCACGGACGGCATCACCCTCGAACGCCTCTCGGAGCCCTCGGAGGTCGCCGGAGTCGTGTCGTTCCTCGCCGGCCCGGACTCCGACTACATCACGGGTCAGTCCCTTCTGGTCGACGGGGGGATGGTCTTCAACTAGGGACGAAACGGCCTCCTTCGTCAGGGGGTGCGGACTCCGACGGTCAGAAGCAGATTGGCGCATCTGCGCTGGTCACCTGTGGCGATGAGGACCGCGAGATCCTCACCTCTGGCGAGGTCGTAGAAGTCGAACCGCGATGTGCTCTCGATCGCGAGGTTCCGGCCGATGGCGCGCTGGTATCCGGCGTGTGGTGGCGCGATCTGGTCGGACTCGTCCCGCATCGTGTGGCCGGCCTCGAACGTGAGCACCTGGGTGAGCACCCCGAGGACTTGGTCGACGGTGAGGAGCCCTGGCGAGACGTTGAGCCATACGGTCGTCGTGTTCGGACCGGTGGCCGTAGCGAAGGGGTAGTTGCCGTCAGCGATGAGGATCTTCGACCCGTGTCCTGCCTTGGCAAGGGCTTCGAGCAGAGGCGGGTGGATGAGTGGTGTCGTCAGCATCAGGAGGCATACCCTTCGTGTCCGGGGATGGTCCCGTCGACATCCCACAGCTCAAGCCAAGACTCAGCGCCCTGCCAGAGGAAGACCTGGCCCTTGATGAGCCGTGCGTTGCGCTCGGCGCCTCGGAGACGGTCGATGTCCGAGGCGGAGAGCACCGTCTCGAGGGCGCCCCGCAGGTTGGCCTCGAGTTGCTCTCGCTTCACTGAGAACGGGATCGGCACTTGGCCGCGCGTCACCGCCCACGCCAGGCAGATCACTGCGGGGTGTACGCCGTGTGCCTGCGCGACTTCAACGACCACGGGGTTCTCGAGGTCGATGACGTCCTCTGGGTCACGGTCACGTTCAGGGCGTGACGGCGAACCCAGCGGCGAGTATCCGACCGGTTGGATGCTGTTGTCCACGCAGAAGCGGAAGAGCTCTGGCTGTTGAAAACACGGATGAAGTTCCATCTCGTTCAACGTCGGGGTGATCCGAGCGTCTCGCAGCAGCAGTTCGAGTTTGGGGATGGTCGTGTTCGACGTGCCGAGGTGCCGCACGAGTCCTCTGTCGACGAGACCCTCGAGGGCTTGCCAGACCCCGAGGTAGCGAGCGTGGTCGTACGGCGTCGCGTCAGGGTCACGGGCGTCGGTCTCGGCCTTCGGCGGGTGTGCTGCCGGGAAAGGCCAATGGACGAAGACCGCGTCGAGGTAGTCGAGACGAAGGTCGCGCAGAGACCTCTCGACCGAGGCGACGGCCCGCTGCGGACTGTGAGCGTCGTTCCACACCTTCGACATCACGAAGAATTCTTCACGAGACCTCTTGGCCAAGGCCTCCTCCAGTACCAGGCCGATGTGTGCCTCGTTCCCGTAGACCGAGGCGCAGTCGATGAGCCGGTAACCGACGTCGATGCCCGTCCGGACGGCTGCGGAGACATCGTCGGAGCCGTATCGGTCTGATCCGAAGGTCCCGAGCCCGACGAGGGGCATTGCATGCCCCGACGAGAGGAGTCGATGAGGGGGCGTCGTCACGTGCATGGTTCTCCTCGTTGAGCAAGATGTTCTGTGGCCGCACGGAAAGTTCCGCCGGCCCCGGCCGGGCAGCACCAGCATCGGTCTCCAGGGTGAGGGGCCAACCGCCAGTCCCACGAGTATCGCTGAGGGGCCCGCCGTCGACGACTAGTCGGAAAGCCTTTCGCTCAGCACCCTGGGTCGCCGCATGCTCTTGCGGGCGAGGATCTCCTTGGGGCCGGCGGCGTCGGCTTCTTCCGTTCAATGACGAATACGGAGACACACATGACCCTCCTGCGCAAGCGGCTGACCAAGGGGGCGACAGCCCTCGTAGCTGCAGTAGCCCTGGCTCTCGGGACCGCTTCACTTCCAGCCCAGGCCTACGGCCCGAGCACGCTCTACAGTTCCCCTTCGAACGCTTACCGATACGGTGCGCTGTACCCCAAGTCCGTCGAGCTGCGGAACAGCGGAACGGCGAACGGAACCCTGCTGGCGACCCACGAGCAGACGTCCGCCACCGGCGGAGGCGTCTTCCCGATCTACCGCAGCACCGACGCGGGCGCGACGTGGTCCCGCATCAGCCAGATCACGGACACCCGGGCCGGGGTCGGCATGAACAACGGGGCGTTCCTCTACGAGCTGCCCCAGGCAGTCGGGTCGATGCCGGCCGGAACGGTCCTCGCCTTCGGCTTGGCCAGCACGAACGACTACTCCCAGATGTACCTCGAGGTCTACAAGAGCACCGACCAGGGGCGCTCGTGGAGCTACGTCAGTCGGGTGGCCTCGGGTGAGGGAAGCAGCGAGCCCATCTGGGAGCCGTTCGTCGCTGTCGCGAACGGCAAGCTGATCGTCTGGTACTCGGACGAACGCGACAAGGCATCGCACAACCAGAAGATCGTCCACCAGACGAGCGCCGACGGCATCACCTGGGGTCCCGTCGTCGACGACGTCGCCGCAACGGACTCCTCACTTCGTCCCGGGATGCCCGTGGTGTCGCGTCTCGCAGACGGGCGCTACCTCATGACCTACGAGGTGGTCGGTGCACCCAACCTGCCCAACAACTACAAGATCACGAACGACCCCGAGAGCTGGAACGCGTCCGACCTCGGAACCACCATCGACTACGGCGGCAGCCCGGTGAACCTCGTCCTCCCGGACGGCAAGATCGTCTACAACTCCTACGGGACGGCCGGTGGAGACGTCCTGGTCAACACCTCCAACGGCGCGGGGGCCTGGACGACCGTCAAGACACCCGTCGCTCCCGGCTACAGCCGGCAGCTGCAGTACGTGACGTCGACGGGCCGAGTCTTGATCCTCTCCTGCCCCGGATTCTTCGAGAACGGCGGGAACGACAAGAACGTCGTCACCTATGGCGACGTCGACCTCGGCAACAGTGCAGGGGCCTACTACAAGATCGTCAACCGGTCGACAGGCAAGGTGCTCGGGGTCCTCGGCGGGTCCCTTTCCGACGGCGCGTCCGTCGTGCAGTGGTCCGACACCGGGAGCCGGGACCAGGCCTGGCACGTGACCACCCAGTCGGACGGGACACGCCTCATCACCGACCGATCAAGTGGTCGTGCCCTCGGCATCCGTGAAGCGTCCACGGCGGCCGACAGCGACGCGGTCCAGTGGCTCGACAACGGCAGCAACGACCAGCGTTGGCGCCTCATCCAGACGGGGTCCTACGTCAAGATCCAGAATGTCCGCAGCGGGTTGGTCCTCGGGGTCCGTGCCGGCTCATCGGCCGACGGCGCGCAGGTGATCCAGTGGTCCGACACGGGCAGCCTCGACCAGCAATGGAGCATCGTGGCTGCCAACTGAGCGATCACCGGACGCCGACGTGAGCCGCAGAGGTCACGTCGGCGTTCCGCTGTCTGAGAAGCACACCGACGAATTGAGGAATCCCTTGCCCGAACACGCCCGTCACCGCATCCGCCTGAACAGTCCCGCTACCTCCTTCATCGAGTCGTTCCTCGTCGGGAACGGCCGATTCGGGGCTGCCGTCCACGGGCGTCCGGGCTGCGAACGATTCGACCTCAACCTCGACACGTTCTGGTCGGGCGGTCCGCTCTCGTCGGCAGAGAAACATGACCGTAGCCGATGGCTCGAACCAATCCGGGCCGCCGTCCGCCGCGGAGACCACGAGGAGGCTCAGCGTCTGGCTCAGGACCTCCAAGGCGACACCTGGTCGCAGTCATACGAACCTCTCGGCGGGCTGCTCGTCCGCTTCGATGACCCGTCCGACGAGTCCGTCTTCGAAGGACGCGAACTCGACATGGCCGCGGCCATCGCCTCGTCGTGGTCCAGCGGTCCTCGGGGACCCGTCCGCCTACGATCCTGGATCTCAGCCCCGCGGAACGTTCTCGTCATCGAGTTGTCAGGGGCCACTCACGACGTCGTCCTCGACCTCGACGACCCACACGGCGCCGAATACGCGGCAAGTCACGAGAACGTGCCTGGTGCCTCCGAGGCGTTGGTCCACACCTGGGCCGGCAGGGCGCCCGTAGCGGTCGCACCGGACTACCTGGGAGACGTCGACGAACCAATTCGACGACCTACGGACGAACCGGACGCCTCAGGCCTCGTCGACGCCGGCATGGGTTTCGCGATCGCCGCCATCACGCAGCGCACCGGACCGGACGAGGTCCGAGTCATCGTGGCGGCCGTCGACGGATACCGCGGCCGGACCGCACGCCCGTCGGCAGACCTCTCCGACCTCCGACGTCGAGCCGTCGACCAGGTCGTCGCCCTCTGGGACGTCCCGACCGAGACCATGCGGGCCGAACACGAGGCCGAGCACCGGTCGTGGTTCGACCGCGTCGACCTCGACTTGTCGGCCAGCTCCGCCCGGGACGCCGGAGCCCACGTCGACGCCGCTCAGGCCGAGCAGTTCTTCGACTTGGGGCGTTATCTCCTGATAGCCAGCTCACGTCCGGAAAGCCAACCGGCGAACCTCCAGGGGATCTGGAACGACGACGCCCGACCCGGGTGGAGCTGCAACTGGACCACGAACATCAACCTGCCGATGAACTACTGGCCAGCAGCTCGCCTGGGCCTCGGAGAACTCACTGCTCCCTTCGCCTCCTTGGTGGCGGATCTTGCCGAGCTCGCCTCGACGACCGCCCGAGACGTCTACGGTGCACCAGGGTGGGCGCTGCACCACAACACCGATCTCTGGGGGTTCTCCGCACCCGTGCCCAGCACGGCCCCCACTGACCCGCACCATGCCAACTGGCCTGTGGCTGGGCTGTGGCTCACCGAACAGCTCGCCGAACTCGAACGTTTCGGCGTCGACCTGCCCGTCGACCTCTGGGCCATCACGGCCGGTGCCGCAGAGTTCGCCCTCCACTTGCTGGAGCCCGATCCCGACGGTCGACTCGTGACCAACCCCTCGACCAGCCCAGAGCACGACTTCCTCGTCGACGGCGTTCCGTTCTCGGTGAGCGCCGGGACGGCGATGGACCAGCAACTCGTGGCCGACGTCTTCGACACGTTGCTCGCGCTCGTCTCCGAAGGACGGGCACCGGCTGACACAGACGCGCAGGACCTCACCGGGCGAGTCAGAAAGTCGCGCGATCGTCTCCGCCCCCCGCGTGTCGGCCCTGACGGTGCACTCCTCGAATGGGGTGAGGCGTGGGAGCCTGCCGACCGGGGGCACCGCCACCTCTCACACCTCTACGGGCTCTTCCCGGGAGCTTCCATCGACCCCGAGCGGACACCAGCCCTCGAGGCAGCAGCTCGTCTGGCGCTTCGTGACCGGCTCGATCACGGAAGCGGATACACCGGCTGGAGCCAGGCCTGGATACTGTGCCTCGCCGCTCGCATCGGTGACACCGACCTCGTTCAGCATTCTGTGGACATCCTGGTCCGAGACCTGACGTCAGCCTCTCTCCTGGATCTCCACCCGGTGCCGAATCACCCCACGGGCTTCCGGTTTCAGATCGACGGCAACCTCGGGGGAGTGGCGGGCATCATCGAGTCCCTGGTCTCAGCACGAGACGGGCACATCCGCCTCCTTCCTGCCCTGCCCGGCACCTGGCCCGCAGGCAGCGTCCGCGGTCTCGTCGTCGAGGGAGGGCACCGAGTCGACCTCACTTGGTCCGAGGGGCGGGTCGAACGCGTCCGTGTAACCGTCGGAGGGGACGGAGAAGTCCGTGTCTCCGGACCTGGGGTGGCGGACGTTCTCCGACCGGCGAGGCACGGCGACACCATCGACATCCCCAGCTGAAAACAGAACTCGTCGTTCATGTCCAGATCGCGAAAGACTTTCGCGTCGCGGGTTCTGGTCCGTGCTCGGGCGCGGGTTACTTTACTGCTGCGTGGTATCCCGATCACGCGCCAAGACCAGGCCGACAACGACGCGGCAACGACTGGAGTGTTCGACGATGAACAAGAGAAAAACTTTCATGACCGCCGGCGTGCTCGTCACGGCCGCGGCCCTGGTCCTCGGCACCGCAGGGTGCTCAGGCGGCGCCGCCGCGGGCGGACCGAACGAGAACCGACCGGAGAACGAGGTCCACGTCCTCGTCTACGGAGACGCAGCGGCCTCGGCAGAGCAGGCTGCGGCAGACCGCTTCAACGAGACCAGCGACGTGAAGGTGGTCATCGACACCGGTGCCGCCAGCGGTTCCGACTACACCACCGCCGTGCGCACGGCACTCGGCACGGACAACGCCCCCGACGTCTTCATGAGCTGGGGCGCCGCAGACATCCAGCAGGCCGTCGATTCGGGCGCCGTCCTGTCGCTCAACGACTTCATCCAGGAAGACCCGGCACTCAAGTCGTCCTTCCTTCCTTCAGTCTTCGACGAAGAGACCATCGACGGCGAGTCCTACGGAATCCCCATGCGCGGCGTGGCGCCGACGTTCCTCTTCACGAACGAGAAGGTGCTGGCCGACAACGGCCTCGAAGCAGCGACCACCTGGGACGAGCTGCTCGACCAGACCAAGGTCCTCGAGGACGCCGGCATCACCCCCGTCGCCCTCGGCGGCGCGGACAAGTGGCCCACGCAGATGTGGTACCAGTACGCCTTCGCGCGTCAGATCGGCAACGACGAGGTCGCGAAGGGCCTCGCCGGCGACGCCGACGTCTGGTCCAGCGACGGAAGCAAGGCCGCCCTCGACGACATCAGCACGTTGACCGGAGACCAGGCCTTCGGAAGCGCCTTCGACTCGGTCGGCTACTCCAACAACGGCACCACAGCCCTCCTCAGCCAGGGCAAGGCCGCCTACGAACTCATGGGCACGTGGAACTACGCCACCCTCAAGGCCGCTGCACCCGATTTCGTTGCCAGCGACCTCGGCTGGACAGCGTTCCCGACCATCTCCGGCGGCGACGGCCAGGCCGGCGAGATCGCCGGCAACCTCAGCAACTACTACAACGTCGCAGCCGACACCCGGTACCCCGACACCGTCCGCGACTTCCTGAAGGAGCTCTACTCGGACGACTTCCTGAAGGACCAGATCGCCCTGGGCAACCTGCCCCCCACCACGAACGCCAACGAGCTCGTGCAGGCCGACACCAGCATCGACGCGGCCAACAAGGAATACCTGAGCTTCGTCTTCGACCTCGTCGAGAACGCCCCGACGTTCCAGCTCTCGTGGGACCAGACCGTCCCGACGGCGAGCAAGACGCGACTGACGGATGCCGTGGCTGACTACGCCAACGGCTCGATCGACGCCGACCAGTGGATCAGCGACATGCAGTCGCTGACCGCCGCTGGCCGCTGACGAGTCCCGAGAAAGAACGATCATGACCCGCCTCGCAACACTCGAACGACCCGTCCCGGTCGAAGAGAAGACGCAGCGGCGGACGAGCACCACGACGGGCGGCCTGCTACGCGCAGGCCGCCCCGGCCTCGTCTGGGCCCTGCCCGCCACCCTGTTCTTCGGGGTATTCGCCCTCCTGCCCCTCGCTTTCGCCGTGTACCTCTCGTTCACGTCCTACAACGGCATCCGCCTCAGCCCGCCGCGCTTCATCGGACTCGAGAACTGGCAACGTCTCGTCAGCGACTCCGCCGTGGGCCAGAGCGTCGTCGTCACGCTCACTCTCGTCGTCCTCGCCGTCGCCACCCAGATCCCGCTGGGACTGCTCACGGGCGTCTGGGCAGCTGGCCCTCAACGAGGTCGCGCCGTCGTTGTCGCCTTGTACTTCATCCCCCTGCTGATGTCCACAGCCGCCGTCAGCGTCGTCTGGGGCTCATTGCTCGACCCGAACTTCGGATTGCCAAGCGCCCTGCCGTGGCTGTTCGGTGACGGCAACGTGCTGGGGGGAAAGACCAGTGCACTCGTCGCCATCGCCTTCATCTACCTCTGGGGGGCATCCCCCCTGTACACGTTGATCTTCCAAGGCGCCGCCCGCGCTGTTCCCGCGGTGCTCTACCAAGCGGCCGAACTCGACGGGGCGGGCCGGGTCCGACAGTTCTTCTCGATCACCGTGCCCCAGCTCCGGAACACGATCATCACGTGCACGATCCTCATCGTCGTCGGGACCTTCACGGCATTCGACATCATCCTGATCCTCACGCGCGGCGGGCCGAGTGGCGGCACGGCGATCCTTCCTTACCTCATGTACGAACAGGGGTTCGTCTCCTACGACCTCGGCTACGGAAGTGCGATCGCGCTCGTGCTCGTGGTGCTGGCCACGATCGTCTCGGCGGTCATGGTGCGCGTCACGAAGTACGACGAGATGTCGAGCACGCAGGAAGGTCTCTGATGCGTACACGTCTCAACGTGCCCGGTGGGCTCCTCGCCGGCCTCTGGCTGCTGATCATCCTGCTGCCCGTCTACATCATGGTCAGGGCCGCCTTTGAGAGCCAGGCCGCCTACACGGCCGGCGGACCGTTCGCCGCCCCGAGCCAGTTCTCGTTCGACAACTTCGGGCTCGCGATCCAGATGGGATTCGGCCGCTACCTCCTCAACGCGGGCATCATCACCGTCGGCGTCGTCGTGCTGGTCTTGATCCTCGTCCCGCCGCTGGCATTCGCCATCGTGCGGAGCGGGAGTCCTTCCGTCAGGCGCATCTTCCGCCTCATGCTCTTCGGATTGGCGATCCCGGCGCAGGTCGTCGTGATCCCGCTGTACTACCTGATCGATTCCCTGGGGCTCTACGACACCTTGATCGGCGTCATCCTGCCCACCGCCGCCTTCGTGATCCCGCTCACGACGCTCATCCTGACGGGCAGCATGCGAGAGATCGGCGGCGAGCTCTACGAGGCCATGGCGCTCGACGGCGCGGGTTCGGTCAGGACGTTCTTGACGATGGTGCTGCCCCTGTCTCGCAGCGGCATCGCGACCATCGTCGTCTACTCCGCGCTCAACGCGTGGAACGGCTTCCTGCTGCCGCTCATCCTCACGCGTTCCCCAGACGTGATGGTCGCCACCGTGGGACTGAACGGATTCAGATCGCAGTTCAGCGTGAACATCCCGGGTCTCATGGCAGCCGTCATCCTCACGATCGTCCCGATCTTCGTCGTCTACCTCTTCGCTCGACGATCGCTCGTCGCAGGCCTCACCGGTGTCGGAGGAAAGTGATGGCCCCGTCATCCTCGGCGGAGACTCCTGAGCCCCTCGCTGCCCGACGCAGCACCATCAACGACGTCGCGCGTCGTGCGAACGTGTCCATCGCCACCGTGTCCAAGGTCGTCAACGGGCGAAGCGGCGTCGGCACGGAGACCAGGACGCGTGTCGAGGCAGCCGTCGAGGACCTCGGCTACCTGAGCGTCCTGGAACGCTTCTCGTCCCTGCGGAGTGTCGGGGAGGGCACGATCGAGGTGCTCGTCGATCCGATGGACGTCAGCAACCCCTACCTCTCCATGCTCCTGGGCGGCGCGCTGGAGACCGCGGGCGAGATCGGCACAGGACTCCTCATGCGTCCCATCGCGAGCGTCTCGGACACCCCCAGGCCCAACTGGGCCCAGTCCCTCGTGCAGGCAGGCCGCATCGGGGTGATCGAGGTGACCAGCCGGTACTCGGCGCAGCGAGAGAATGCGCTCCGGGCCGTGGGGCTGCCGATGATCCTGGTCGATCCGATCGATCAACCCCGTCCGTCCACGCCGAGCATCGGTGCCACGAACTGGGCTGGTGCCTACGAGGCCACGAGGTACCTGCTGTCCATCGGCCACCGGCGGATCGCCTACATCGGCGGGCCGCCCGGCGCCACCTGTGACGTCATCAGGGCCCACGGGTGGTCGGCCGCCATGGCCGAGGCAGGCATCAAGGTAGATCTCGAACAGATACCCCGCGGCGCCTACTCGTACGAACACGGATGCGTCGCCACGGAGGCGCTCCTGACGAGCAAGCTCCCGCCGACGGCGATCTTCGCCGGCAGCGACATCTCGGCCACCGGTGCCCTCGAGGCTGCCCGACGCCTAGGGCTGTCCGTGCCGAGGGACCTCAGCGTCGTCGGCTTCGACGACACGCATCTCGCCCGGGCTTCGACGCCTCCGCTGACGACCGTCCACCAGCCCATCGCGGACATCGGACGCACGGCCGTCTCCAGCATCGTCCGGCTCGCGAACGGCGAGTCGATAGCCGCCAAACGCGTGGAGCTGGCGACGCATCTCGTCATCCGGGACTCCACCGCTCCTCCCGCGGACTGACCCACCTCCTCCGCGACGCGAAGCGTCGCTCCTCGCTGCGACCGACCGCAGCAGATCCGAGATCGGAACGACATGACCATCGACACCACGACCACGACCACGATGCCCGCAGCCGAGGCGAGGAACACGTCTCCCTGGCACGACACGACACTGACACCGGCGCAGCGCGCCGAGGCGCTCCTCGCGGAGATGACGCCGGCGGAGAAGCTCCAACAACTGGTCTCCGTCTGGCCGGGTGCGGAGGGCGCGAGCGGAGACGTCGCACCCATGCAGAGCACGCAGGACCAGGCGGCGTCCTTCGACGACGCGATCGTCGGCGGAATCGGTCAGCTGACCCGGCCTTTCGGAACGACGCCCATAGACCCGACGGACGGCGTGTCGAGGCTCGCCGAGTTGCAGCGGGCGGTCATGGCTGCGAACAGATTCCGCATCCCGGCAGTTGCGCACGAGGAGTGCCTGACCGGATTCACCGCCTGGAAGGCGACCGTCTACCCGACGCCACTAGCGTGGGCGAGCACCTTCGATCCCGAGCTCGTCCGAGAACTCGGCGCTCGCATCGGAGAAGACCTCGCGTCGGTCGGGGTGCACCAGGGACTCGCTCCCGTCCTCGACGTCGTCAGGGACCACCGCTGGGGACGTGTGGAAGAGACGCTCGGGGAGGACCCGCACCTCGTCGGTGAACTGGCCTCGGCCTATGTCCGGGGCGTCCAATCAGCCGGCGTCGTCGCGACGCTGAAGCACTTCGTCGGATACTCGGCCTCCCGCGGAGCTCGTAACCACGCGCCGGTCTCGATGGGGCCCCGTGAACTAGCCGACGTGATGCTGCCACCCTTCGAACGAGCGGTCGTCGAAGGTGGCGTCCGAAGCGTCATGAACGCGTACACCGACATCGACGGCGTTCCCGCCGGCGCCGATCGAGATCTGCTCACCGGGACGCTCCGCGACCTCTGGGGATTCACCGGAACAGTCGTCAGCGACTACTGGTCGGTCCCGTTCCTAGCCAGCATGCACAAAGTCGCGGCGGACAACGAGCACGCAGGACGACTCGCCCTCGAGGCGGGCATGGACGTCGAGCTGCCCCATGCTCTCGGGTTCACCGCCCTGTTGACGGACGACCCCGAGGGCAGCCGCCTGGTCGACCGGTCGGTGCTTCGGGTGCTGACCCAGAAGGCGGAACTCGGTCTTCTCGATGCTGACTGGCAGCCCCGAGACACGGCTGACCGTGTCGATCTTGACAGCCCGGGCAACCAGGACGTCGCTCGTCGCGTCGCCGAGGAGAGCATCGTGCTGCTCCGCAACGACGCGAGCATCATCCCCTTGGCGGCAGCGCCTCGGAGGATCGCCGTCGTGGGCCCGGGCGCCGACGACGCCCGGTGCCTCTTCGGCTGCTACTCGTTCCCGAACCACGTCCTGCCGAACCACCCCGACCTGCCCATGGGGATCAGGGCCCCCACCGTTCTCGATTCGTTGCGTGCAGAGTTCCCGGAGAGCGAGATCACGTACGTTCGAGGTGCGGACCACCTCGACCCCTCCACGGAACACGTCGATGACGCGGTCCGGGCAGCGGCAGCCGCCGATCTGACGTTCGTCGTCGTGGGGGATCGTTCCGGCATGTTCGGGCACGGCACGTCGGGCGAGGGATGCGACGTCGTCGACCTGCGTCTGCCGGGCGGACAAGAAGATCTCGTCGAAGCCGTTCTCGCCCACTCACGCCGGGCCGTGCTCGTCGTGCTCTCGGGTCGCCCCTACGCCATCGACCGATTCGCCGAGTCGGCGACGGCGACCGTGCAAGCATTCTTCCCTGGACAAGAAGGAGGGGCTGCCCTCGCAGGCGTGCTCTCGGGGCGGGTCGCCCCGTCGGGCCGGCTCCCCGTGCAGATGCCCGGCGACGACGCCCCTCAGCCCAGCACGTACCTGGCGGCTCCCCTGGCGCTCAAGAGCGACGGCGTCAGCAACATCGATCCCAGCCCGGCATTCCCCTTCGGTCACGGACTCTCGACGACCAGCTTCGACACCTCCGGAGCCACCGCGAACGTGGACACCATCTCGACCGATGGTGTGGTCGACGTGACCGTCCAGATCACGAACGTCGGTGAGCGCGCAGGGACGGCCGTCCCGCAGCTCTACCTCAGCGACCCGGTCGCCTCCATCACGAGGCCTGTCCGCCGCCTCATCGGGTCTGCGCGCGTCACTCTCGAGCCCGGCGAGAGCTCCGAGGTGGTCTTCACGGTCTCGGCCGATCTGGCGAGCTTCACCGGCCGAGACGGGCGCCGCTTGGTGGAACCGGGAACCATCGTGCTCACAGTCGCTGACTCCGCCGGTGACCCAGGGGCGCCGGTCGAGATCGAGCTCACCGGCTCCGTCAGGCCCGTCGACCACACGCGCGTCCTCGCGAGCCAGAGCGCAGTCCGTCCTCTGGAGGCGTGACAGCAGTCATCCCCGAACACCCCGCCGGGCTCAGCTGGCGGGGTGTTCGGCGTGCGTTCGCCGTCACCGCCTGCAACGACGTCCTCGGCATGACGAAAGCCTTTCCGAACCTCCCCACGGACGTCCTTCCCGGGAGAAGGTTCTGGTGGGCCGAAGTCGACCCGTCAACGAAAGGAACTGCAATGGTGCAGTCACTCACCCGGAAGGTCATCGCGACCGCCACGGCCGTCGCCGTCTCAGCCGGGCTCGCCCTCGCCGGGGCATCCGGAGCTGCGGCCTACCAGCCCAGCCCCGGGAACGTCTTCAACGCCACCAACGCCGCAGCTTGCAACAAGAACCCCTGCGTGCTCTACCCCAAGTCCGCACAACTCCCCAGCGGCCGCGTTCTCGCTGCGTTCGAGGACAGCCAGAGTCAGGTCGTCGGCCAGGATCTGCCCATCCACGCCAGCGACGACCAAGGCACCACCTGGCGCGCCCTGTCCACCGTGCAGGCTCCCGCCTACGCTTCGAACGACAGCCGCTATGCGAAGTACACCAGCGCCTGGACGAACCCTTACCTCTACGTCCTCCCGCAGGACGTCGGGAACCTCAAGGCTGGCACGGCTCTCCTCGCCGTCGTCGTCTCCGGAGACGACGAGTACGCCAAGGAACAGAAAGCCGCCGACCCCAACTGGCGACCGACCGGAGACGGCGACCGCCGAGACCTCGCCATCGCCCTCTATTCGAGCACTGACGAAGGCGCCAACTGGGGCCTCGTCAACGTCATCGCCACCGGCGGATGGCAGGGCGGCAGCGCCGGAGCGATCGGCCGCACCTCCGCCGCGAACACCACCAAGCAGGTCGACCCCGTCTGGGAACCCCACCTCCTCGCCCGCGACGGCCAGCTCATCGCCTACTACTCCGACGAGAACGACTACATCGGCTACAACACCCAGACCGGTGTCCCGACCATCGACCCCGACAACGCCACCGCCCCCGACTCCCACGGCCAGATCCTCGTCCACAAGACGTGGGACGGCCGCAGCACCGACTGGAGCCAGCCCGTCGTCGACGTCGCCGGCCTCACCGAGAACCGCGGCAACGGCAAGACGCAGATCGGGGGCGGCCGACCCGGCATGACCACGATCGCGCCCACCACCGACGGGCGTTACCTGCTCACCTTCGAGTACTTCGGCGGCGGGCAGAACACCCGTTACAAGTTCGCCGACGACCCGTTGCGCTTCTTCGCCGATGGTGACCCCGACGGCACCGAGATCGCCCAGCTCCCCGTCCCGGCGGGACAGAACGGCCTCTCCGACGGAGGCAGCCCCGTCCTCACGTCCTTCCCCGACGGGCGCATCGTCTTCAACGCTGCAGGCAGCGGCAGCGTCTGGGTGAACGAGTCCGGCCGCAGCGACGGCCAGTGGAAAGAACACCAGACCACCCTGCCCGGCGGCTACAGCCGCAACCTCCAGTACCTCGAAGGCACCGGCCGGCTCCTGGTCCTCCAGGCCGCCTGGGCAGGCGGAAGCGTCGGCCCCGTGAAGCACGCCGACGTCGACCTCGGACGCACGAGTTCCCGCTACTCCACGCTCACCAACCGCGCGACTGGTCAGGCACTCAGCCCCCAGGCGGGCAAGACCCAGGATGCTCGATTCACCGGCGACGTACCGGACGTCATCACCCGCGACCGCTCCGACACCGACATCCAGCAGCGCTGGAACCTCGAGCAGACGGGCTCCACGGTCACCCTGCTGAACAAGGCTGGTGGTCGTTCCCTCGCCATCTGGACCGGCACGCCCTCCGCCGGCCAGAAGGTCGCTCAGTGGGTCGACGACGGCGCCACGGACAAGCAGTGGACCCTCGTCGCCAGCTCCGACGGCCGACAGAAACTGCGTTCCGTTGCCGACCCCTCGCTCTACCTCACCTCGACGGGAACCAACGGAGCCGTCGAACTGCGGCCCCTCATCAGCACCACCAGCAACGCCGCCGCTGACGACAGCCAGGAGTGGCTCATCAGTCAAGATGCCACCACCGTCGGAGTCGCCACGAGCATCCGCGGCACCGCCTCCGGCCGCTGCCTCGACGTCCCCAACGGAACGCTCGGGGCGCAGCTGCAGATCTACGACTGCGTCGGCAACTCCAACCAGCGCATCACCCCCACCGCTGCCGGTGAACTGCGGGTCGGAGACCGGTGCCTGGCGGCAGAAGCGAACGGCTCGACACCGGGAACCAAGGCCATCCTCTGGAACTGCAACGGCTCCAGCAGCCAGAGGTGGTCCACACGCCTCGACGGCTCGATCATCAACCGTTCGAACGGTCTTGCCCTCGACGTGAGCAACCGGGCCGTCGCGAACGGATCACCCGTCCAACTGTGGCGGGCTCTCGGAACGTCCAACCAGACCTGGACTCGTGTCTAGACGAGACCCCTGATGGCAGACGTCTCGGCCCCTACCGAACTGCTAGGGGCCGAGACGTCTGTGACTGATCGGTTAAGGAAGACGGTGGGCGCGGGTCAGCAGCAGTCTGAGTGCGGGGCGACCCGCAACCGTGAGAAAGTCGCATCGGTACCGATGTCGACGAACAGCCCCAGACGGCCCGGTCGTGCACCGGCTAGCCCTCCCGTGTGCAAGACCTCCTTCCCGTCCACCCAGGCGTCGACCTTGTCGTCGACGACATCGACTTCAAGCGTGTGCCACGTGTCGAGACCGATGTCCGCTGCCGCCTCGTACCCTGCGTTGGGTCGCTGTTCCCGCAGGCGATCGAACGGCCAGTCCGGATACGCGAAGTACTGGACCGCGCGCCCCACCCGTTCAGGCGGTGGGCTCTCGAGACTTCCGTTGAGCGGGCGCAGATAAACAGATTCGAAGCGCGAGAAGTCGTCGTTGATCCGGAAAGCGAGCCCCGCGAAACCTCGAGCGAAGTCCGGAGCACCGGGCCGAAGCCGACTCAAGATGTCGACGCTCACGCGCGCGTTCTCGACGACGACAGGGATCACAGCGAAAGTGGGTTGATCGACGAAGTCGATCCCTGGCCGCCCGTGCGCCTCGATCTCTTCGGACAGCCGCACGTTGAGGGCATCCCGGCCCGCGGCCACGCGATCCTCGACGACGACGGAGGCAGCCGTCACCGTGTTCGTGTGGAGCGGGACAGCACGGTACGGAGGCGTTCCGAGCGAGTCCATGCTTGTGCCGGACATCTCAGTAGATGATGACGGGCTTGGTCGTGATGCCCTTCTTGGAGTCCTCGAAGCCCTGGTTGATGTCGTCGAGGGTGTAGTCCTTGACGAGCTTCTCGAAGGGGAAGCGCCCCTCGCGCCAGAGCTGGATCATCCGGGGGATGAACACCTGCGGCACGGAGCTGCCCTGGACGACGGTCTTGAAGGTCCATCCCTTGACGAGGGAGGCGCCGACCTCGAAGGTGACCTCGGTGCCGGGCTTGGCGGCTCCGACGAGAGCGATGGTGCCCCGCACGCCGAGCGAGTCCGCCGCGGTGCGGAGGAGCTCAGGCCGGCCGGTGGTGTCCACGACGTAGTCGACTCCGCGGCCTCCGGTGATCTCGTCCAGGCGGGCGGCGACGTCCTCGGTGCGGGAGTTGATGACGTGGGTCGCGCCGATCTCCTGGGCGAGGGTGAGGCGGTCGTCGTGGACGTCGATGGCGACGACCGTCGAGCACTCGGCGATGCGGGCGGCCATGACGGCGGCGCTGCCGACGGCGCCGACGCCGAAGACGACGAGCGTCGAGCCGATCTCGGGCTGGAGTTCGTTCAGGACCGTGCCGGCGCCGGTGTTGAAGCCGCAGCCGAGCGGGCCGAGGTGCTCGAGGGGGACGTCGGCGTCGACCTTGACGACGGACTCCTCGACGACGTTGGCGTAGGTGGCGAACGAGGACTGGCCGAAGAAGTGCGAGGACACGACCTCTCCTGCGTCGTCGCTGAGGGAGGTGCTGCCGTCGAGGCGGCGTCCGCCGAAGTCGGCGGCGAAGAGGTTCTCGCAGTACGCCATCTGGCCGCTGCGGCATCGCTTGCAGTGCCCGCAGTAGGCGGCAGCCAGGACGACGTGGTCGCCCGGTGTGACCGAGGTGACCGAGTCGCCGATCGCCTCGACGACGCCGGAGCCCTCGTGGCCGAGGACGGCGGGGAGGGGGGTGGGGTAGATGCCGTCTCGGACGAGGGCGTCGGTGTGGCAGATGCCGGAGGCGACGAGGCGGACCCGGACTTCGTTGTGTCGGAGGCCGTCGAGCTCGAGCTGTTCGATGGTGAACGGTTCGCCGTTGCCGCGGGCTACTGCTGCGGTGATCTGCATGGTGTGACTCCTTCATCGGTGACACCGCGTCGAGGGGCGCGGAAGTGAGGGTGCGCCTGTCAGTCGAGGCCGACGTCCGCGAGCCAGTCGCGGGCGATGACGGTCGCCGAGGCCTGCTCGTCGACGCTCCGGGTGTTGAGGGCGAGGAGCTGGTCCATGGTGAGCGCTGACGTCACCTCGTCGATCACGGCAGCGGCGTCCGCGTCGAGTGCGTCGCTGGCGAGCGGGACGACGTGCGAGGAGATGAAGAGGTCCTCCGGGTCGTCGAGGACGACGAGGTCCTCGTCGCCGACTTGCGGGTTGGCCGTGTAGACGACGGCGAGCTGGATGTCGTCGTCGAGGAGCGCCTTGATGGTGAGGGGACCGCCGCTGTCGTCGATGCTCGTGTAGCTGACGTCGACGCCGTACGCAGCCTTCAGCCCCGCTGGCCCCTGGGGCCGGTCTGCGCCCTCAGGGTTGCCACCCAGGGCGAGCGGGATGCCGAGGCCGGCGAGGTCGTCGACGCTGTCGACGTCGTGCTCGGCGGCGAAGGTGCTCGTCACCGCGTAGGCATCCTGATCCGATGCCTGCGCGGTGGCGAGGGTCCGTAGCCCCTCAGGGGTCGCTGCCGCCAGGGCCTTTTCGACGTCCGCCTCCGATGTGGCGGTGGAGTCGGGGTCCCAGGCGTGCAGGAGGGGGCCGGTGTACTCGGGGAAGAGGTCGATGAAGCCCTCTTCGATCTCGGGAAGGTAGACCTCCCGCTGGCCGATGGCGAACTGGCGGTCGACCTCGCGGCCCTCGGCCTCGAGTGCCTGCGCGAAGATCTCGGCGATGATCTCGTTCGAGTAGTACTGCTGAGAGCCGATGACGATGGCGCCGGCGCCCGCAT
Source organism: Frigoribacterium sp. ACAM 257 (assembly GCF_007954365.1). Lineage (GTDB taxonomy): Bacteria > Actinomycetota > Actinomycetes > Actinomycetales > Microbacteriaceae > Frigoribacterium. The sequence continues at coordinate 124,945 of NZ_VOLO01000004.1, read as the reverse complement.
CGGTGGAGGCCAACGGGTCGGACGACGAGCAGCTGGCGAGGGCGAGGGAGGCGACGAGCGCTGTCGTCGTCGCCAGGGTGCGGTGTAGGGCAGTCATGATCTGGCGGTCATTCCGGGAGAGAGGCTTCGTTGGTGGCACGGCGAAGGGCACGGAGGGCACCGCGCAGGGCGGTGATCTCCTCGCCCGTGAGATGAGCGTCGAGGTGGGACCGGAGGGTCGTCTCGATGACGGCCTCGCCGCGGTCGATGACTGCGGGGGCGGTCTCGGCGAGGGTGATGAGGGACGACCGCCGGTCGTCGGGGTTGGGTGCACGCAGGCAGAGGCCGGTGGTCTCGAGCTTGTCGATGAGCTTGCTCGTGCCCCCGACGGTCAGCGCGAGTTCGCGGGAGACGTCGAGGATGCGGCAAGGCCCGAGCCGGCGGAGGACGAGGAGTGCTTCGAACCGCCCCAACGGCACGTCGATCTCAGCGCGGAGGGCGTCGTCGATGTGGTCCCAGAGCTGCATCTCGGTGCGGGTCAGGTCGAAGAACACGTCGTAGAGGCTCACGTCGTCGGGGCGGGTCGTCACGGGTCAGCCGGCGAGGGCGGCGGTGACCGTGGCAGTGTCGCTCACGGTGGCGATGTTCGTCAGGGCGAAGCTCGTCGCGGCGTGCTGCCACTCGGCGCTGAGGCTCGAGGTGGCGTCCTCGACGAGGGTCACCTGGTAGCCGTGGTCGGCGGCGTCGCGGACGGTGTGCTCGACGGCCATGTTCGTCCACGCGCCCACGACGACGAGGGTCTCGATGCCGAGGTTGCGGAGCATGTTGTCGATCGCGGTGCCGTTGAAGACGCTCATGCGGGTGCGGTCGAGGACGACGTCGCCGGCGACCGGGGTGAGCTCGTCGACGATCTGGGCGCCCCAGCTGTCGAGCTTGAACGTGTCGGGGGCGAGCATCTGGAAGATGGGGGCGTTGGTGCCGCTCATCCCCGCGACCGGGTAGACGACGATGCGGCTGTAGAAGACCGGGGCACCGGAGGTGCGGGCGGCGTCGACGACGGAGCCGACGTTCCCGATCACGTCCTGCGACTGGGCGTGCTCCACAGCGCCGGACGTGGCGTAGGCCCCGTCGGCGTGGACGGTGTCGTTCTGCATGTCGATGACGAGGACCGCGGTGGTCGTGGGTGCGAGGGTGGTCGACATGATGCAGCTTTCCTTGGGATGGTCGGTGCGGATGTGCACTCCGAGGAACTATATTCCTTGTCAACTACTTTGTGCGACCCCCGGGACGGTCTGGGAGTTAGGAAGGCGCGAGATGAGCAGCATGCGAGCGATCGTCCTCGACGGACCGGGCGCACCGGACGTCCTGAAGATCCGGGACGTCCAGCGCCCTGGCGTCACAGCAGGGCAGGTGCTGATCGAGGTGCGCGCCTTCGGCCTGAACCGCTCCGAGCTGCACTTCCGACAAGGCCTCGGGTCGTTCGGGTCGTTCCCGCGCATCCCGGGGATCGAGGCGGTCGGTGTCGTCGTCGAGGCGCCGGGCGGTGAGTTCGAGCCCGGCACCAAGGTCGCGGCACTGATGGGCGGCATGGGGCGCACCATCGACGGCGGCTACGCCGAGTACGTGACCGTGCCCACCGCCTCTGTCGTCCCCTTGGTCAGCTCTCTCGACTGGGCCGTGATCGGCGCTGTCCCCGAGATGCTGCAGACCGCCTACGGCTCCCTCGTGACAGGTGTGGACGCGCAGCCGGGCGACACTCTGCTCATCCGGGGCGGCACCTCCTCGATCGGCCTCGCCCTCGCCGTGATCGCCAAGCAGCGAGGCATGACGGTGATCTCCACCACCAGGAGCGCCGCCAAGTCCGCTGTCCTCGAGGCTGCGGGCGTCGACCACGTCGTCATCGACGACGGAGCCATCGCGGACGCCGTGCGCCGCATCGTCCCCGAGGGGGTCTCCGGCGCGGTCGAGCTTGTGGGCGCACCGACGCTGCGCGACACCCTCCGGGCCACCGCCGTGCACGGCACGGTCTGCTTCACCGGCATGCTTAGCGACCAGTGGACGGTGCCGGATTTCTACCCCATCGACTACCTGCCCAACGGGGTTCGCCTCACCGCGTACTCGGGCGAGGCCAGCGACCTGCCGGCGGCCGTGCTGCAGGACTTCCTCGACGCCGTCGAGGCCGGCCAAGTCACCGTGCCCATCGGCCGCGTGTACGCGTTCGACGACATCGTCCAGGCCCACGCCGACATGGAGTCCGGCTCGGCGCCCGGGAAGCTCGTCGTCACGGTCGGCTGACCTTCGTCACGCCTCGCTGGCGAGCATGCGGCCGTCAGGGTCGAGACGGCCGAGGAGCGCTGCGGAGATCGCCCCGAGCTGTTCGACCTGCTTCGGGGTGAGGGCGTCGATCACGTAGTGGCGAACCGCGCCGACATGGCCTGGGGCTGCCGCGACGACTTTCTTCCACCCGGCGTCCGTGATCGTCACGTTCGTCGCGCGTCGGTCCTCAGGGCACGGTGCTCGCTCGACCAGCCCCGCGTTCTCGAGGCGGGTGACCACCTTCGACAGCCGAGGGAGCGTGGCGTTCGCCCGTGCCGCGAGAGCGCTCGTGCGGAGAACGCGCCCCGGCGCCTCGGAGAGCATCGCGAGGGTGAAGTAGTCGAAGTGGGTCAGGCCCTCGTCCGTCGTCAGCTGTACGTCGAGCGCTGACGGCAGCAGTTCGAGGACGGCGGTGAACCGCACCCAGGCTGCTCGCTCGGTCTCGGACAGCCACTTCGTCTCGGTCATGGGCCCATCGTACCAATAACTTGCATCTACAACCATTGCCGTCTACATTGGTTGTAGAAGCAACCATTGGTCTCGACCTGATCGCCGAGACTCATCAGAAGGAGAATCCTCATGACCAACGTCACCATCTTCGGTTCCGGCAACATGGGCTCGGCCATCGCGAGCGTCCTCGCAGCCGGCGGCGCCTCCGTCGACCACATCGGCACCGACGGCGGAACCGTCACCGGCGACGTCGTCGTCCTCGCCGTCCCGTACCCGGCCCTCGACGCCATCGTCGCCAGCCACGGCGACCAGCTCGCCGGCAAGATCGTCGTCGACATCACCAACCCCCTCGACTTCTCCACCTTCGACTCGCTCGTCGTCGCCGACGGCACCTCGGCCACCGCCGAGCTCGCCGCGAAGCTCCCCTCGTCGAGCGTCGTGAAGGCCTTCAACACGACCTTCGCCGCGACCCTCGCCACCAAGAAGATCGGTGACCTCGACACCACCGTCCTGATCGCCGGCGACGACGAGACGGCCAAGCAGACCCTCGCCCAGCTCATCACCGCCGGCGGTGTGCAGGCGATCGACGCCGGCTCGCTGAAGCGTGCCCACGAGCTCGAGTCGGTCGGCTTCCTGCAGCTGACCCTCGCCGCCGCCGAGAAGATCAACTGGACCGGCGGCTTCGGCATCGTCCGCTGACCCCGTGCAGACCCTGACGCGTGACGTCCGCTCGGCCGACTGGCCGGGCGGACCCGCCGCGGCTCCGGCCGTCGCGCTGTTCCTGCACGGCTACGGCTCGAGCGAGCACGACCTCGTCGGCCTCTGTGCCGCCCTCGACCTCGGACTGCCCTGGGCCTCGCTCCGCGCGCCCCTCGACATGCCCGGGGGAGGCGCCGCCTGGTTCCCCGTCACCACCCCCGGGAACCCGAGCGCGGCACCGGTCGAGGAAGCGACCGAGGCGATCTGGGCGTGGGTCGACGACAACGTCGAGCGCGCAACCAGGATCGTCCCCGTCGGCTTCTCCCAAGGAGGGCTGATGGCGTCCCAGTTGCTGCGGTCGCGTCCTCAGCGCGTCCTCGCCCCCGTCGTCCTCGGCGGCTTCGTCCTGGGTGCTCCCCAGCCCGGAGACGACGTCCTCGCCTCCGAGCGGCCGGCCGTGTTCTGGGGGCGGGGAGGGGACGACCACGTCATCACCGGTCCTGCCGTCGCCCGCACCTCCTCCTGGTTGCCCCTGCACGCCGCGCTCAACGAGCGTGTCTATCCGGGCCTCGGTCACGGGATCAGTGCTCAGGAGGTCTCGGACGTCCGCGAGTTCGTCCTCAGCAACATCACGGAGGGGCAGGGCGTGTCGTGAGCACACCCGGGTTCGAGATCGGCGTCTTCACCTTCGGCGAGCTGACCACCGACGCGGGCGGCAGGGCCATCCCGCCCGCGGTCCGCCTCCGCGACGTGCTCGAGTGGGCCCGGGTCGCGGACGAGGCCGGCCTCGACGTCTTCGGCGTGGGCGAGCACCACCGCGAAGACTTCGCCATCTCGTCCCCGCCCGTCGTCCTCGCCGCCGTGGCGGCGCAGACGGAGCGCATCCGGCTGACGAGCACGGTGACGGTGCTCTCCAGCGCCGACCCCGTCCGGGTCTTCGAGGACTTCGCCACGCTCGACCTGATCAGCGGCGGGCGTGCCGAGATCACGGCGGGACGAGGTGCGTACGTCGAGTCGTTCCCGCTCTTCGGTCAGGACCTCGACCGCTACGACGAGTACTTCGACGATCGGCTCGAGCTCCTCCTGCGCCTGCGGCGGGGCAACCCGGTGACGTGGTCTGGTTCGACTCGTTCCCCCTTGTCCGGTGCCGGGGTCTGGCCACGTCCCGTGCAGGACGAGCTGCCCGTCTGGACCGCCGTCGGCGGCACTCCAGCGTCCGTCGTGCGTTCGGGCCAGCTCGGCCTGCCCGTCTACCTCGCGATCCTCGGCAGCCCGGAACGCTTCGTCCCCCTCGCTGACCTCTACCGGCGCTCTGCCGCGGAGGCGGGCCGGTCGGCGGGGCGCATCGGCGTCACGTCGCACTTCTTCGCAGCATCCACGTCGCAGGGGGCCCGCGACACCTTCTACCCGCACTACTCGTCCTACATAGGCCAGAACATGCCCCGGGTCGGTCATCTCGACCGCGCGTCCTTCGACACCTGGGCCGCCCCTGGCGGTGCCTTGTTCGCAGGGAGCCCGGCCGAGATCGTCGACAAGATCCTGTGGGAGCACGAGCTCCTCGGCCACACGCGGTTCCTCGCGCAGATCGGGCTCGGAGGTGTTCCGCAGGCCGAGACCCTGCGGTCCATCGAGCTCCTGGCCACGGACGTGCTCCCGGCTGTACGCGCAGCCCTCTCTACCTGATCCCCCGCAGTCCCGCTTGCCCCTTCTTGCACCACCATCCGTCCTGGAAAGGCTCCCTCATGACCACGACCACCTCCCCTCAGGCCCAGGCCCGACGTGGGGCCGCCCGCGGCTGGCCCACCTCGCCGTCGCTCGCCCTCCTCGTGCTCCGAGTCGCTCTCGGGGCCGTCTTCATCGCGCACGGAGCCCAGAAGCTCTTCGTCTACGGCTTCGCCGGCACCAGCGGATCCTTCGCCGACATGGGAGTCCCGATGGCGTCGATCGCAGGGCCGCTCGTCGGGCTGGTGGAGTTCATCGGCGGGATGCTGCTCGTCGTCGGCTTCGGCGCACGCCTCGTGGCAGCAGCCCTCGCCGTGGACATGGTCATCGCGGCGTTCCTCGTGCACCTGCCGTTCGGGATCTTCTCCGCGGACGGGGGCTACGAGCTGCCGCTGACACTCGCGGCAGGCGCACTGGCGGTGATCCTCGCCGGGCCCGGCCGGATCTCTGTCGACGCCGCCCTGGCCGCCGGCTCGAGGCTGACCCGAACGAAGAACATCCGCGGGGTGTGAGCTCGAGGACGATGTCGAGACTGACGAGCACTGCAAACAACTGAGAGAGGCATGGCGATACAACATGGCTGAAGCGAACAAGACCTCGCCCACCGTCCCGTTCCTGAGCATGTGGACCACACCTGAGGGCCTGAGCAGCATCGGTCCGAGTGAGCTGCGGAACTTCGTCCAGGGCAGCGTCGGAGGCAAGGCCTCACCGTTGTGGATGAAGGAGATGCCGGGCCGCGTCGAGAAGGTCCTCTTCAACGTGATGGAGGTCGGGTGGGAGGGCGAATGGCACGAGAGCCCGAAACCGCAGTGGATCGTGCCTCTGTCGGGGCGGTGGTTCATCGAGACCCAGGACGGGACTCGAGTCGAGATGGGGCCCGGCGACATCCACTGGGGCCAGGACCTCGACACCCGCGACGTCGACGGCAACATCGGGCACCGGTCGGGGCAGGTCGGGCCCGACGCCTGCGTGCAGTTGATGGTCCAGTTCGCCGAACCTCACAACACCGGCGCCATTCATCCGTTCGATTCGTGACGGCGCCGACCACGGTCTGGTCCTGAAAGAAGGCGACCGCGACCGCCGCGCAGAAGCTCTTCCTCCCGCCACTACTGGGGGGTGAGGGGCACCAGGTCGAGCTCCTGGAACGACGCGACCTCCGCCTCCCACCGGGTGGCCACGAACCCGCGGTGGTCGGGGTGGGAGTCGTAGGCGTCGTAGGTCGCCTGGTCGGCGAACGTCATGGCGAACTGGAAGGCGTGCTCGCTCTTCGCGCTGACCTGGCGGCTGACGACGAAGCTCTCGACGCCGGGAATCGCGCTGAGCGTCCGCGCCCCGGTCGAGAGGAACTCGGCCTCGGCGTCGGAGCCGGCGGGGTGGACGAGGGAGAAGCTGACGGTGTGGCGGATCACGCGACTGCTCCCTCTCCTGGGCTGGTGGAGGCGAGGTGGGCTCGGAGCGCCTCGACGACGAGGTCGTGCTCGACGTCGTCGTTCACCCCGGAGGCGACGGCGACGCCGACCTGCCGCGAGCCGACCCGGATCGGGAACGCCCCGCCGTTGAATGCGTAGGTCATCGGGTCGACCATGCGGGCGGTCGCCGGGTCGTCGATGCCGTAGGCGGTCATCTGCTCGGCGACGAGCAGCGACGCCTTGTCGAAGCGGCGCACCGTGGCGACCTTGCGGTTCATCCAGGAGTCGTTGTCGGCGGTCGTGCCGGCGAGGGACGCCTGGAAGACGAGCTGCTCCCCGAGCCATACGGACGTCGAGATCGTCTGAGAGCGACCGCGCGCCAGCTCGATCACCCGGAGGCCCACGGCGATCGCGTCGTCGTGCGTGAAGTCGGCGAAGTGCAGCTCGTCCTCCTGGGCGATGAGGGTGGCGAGCTTGGCGGAGTTGTCGTGGGTCATCGGTGACCGTCCTTGTCTGTGGTGCCGTCGGTGGGGGAGGAAGCGCTGGTGGTGGGTGTCGTCACGACCGAGGAGGCGCGGTGGGCGTCGCGTGTCGTCGCGACGGCACGGGGTAGTCGACGTAGGCGAACGCGCTGCCGTCAGGTGCCCAGCTGTTGACGTTGATCGTGCCCTGGCCGCCGTTGAACTCGGCGACGACGCGGCCGTCGTGCCAGGCGTCGGCCGAGGGGCCGGCGGCGCCCGAGCCCGACGCCCCGGTGACGAGCACGAGCTGTACCGCCTTGTCCGCAGGGTGGCCCTCGGTGCCCTCGGGGAAGCTCAGGTAGACGGCCAGGTCGCCGGCTGGTGCGAGGTGCGGGAACCAGTTGACGCGCTCGTCGGTCGTCAGCTGCTCGAGCTCGCTGCCGTCCGGGCGCACGCGAGCGACCTGCGCCCGGCCGGCCTCGAACTGCTCGGTGTTGAAGTAGATCCAGGTGCCGTCGGGGCTGTACTCCGGGCCGTCGGCGGGCCCGGGGTGCGTCGTGACGGCACGGTCGCCCGTGCCGTCGGCTCCGATCTCGTGGATCGTCGCGTTCGCCCACCAGTCGTCGCCGGCGGGTTCGAGGCGCACGTACGCGAGGGTGCGACCGTCGGGCGAGACCCCGTGAAGGAAGTGCAGCGGGCCGTCCTCGCTCGTGATCCGTCGAGAGGGTCCGCCCGACAGGGACGCCTCCCAGAGGTGGAAGTCCATGCCCGAGACGAAGATGCCGTCGCCCGAGGGGGCCAGCACGTGGTCGTTGTTGAGCGCCGGGACGCCCTCGATCGCGACGGGTCCGGGAGGTGCGGAACCGTCGACCGGGAGCGTCCAGAGCAGCCCGTCCGCGTTCACGACGAGGCGACCGTCGCGGGTCCAGTTCGGCGCCTCGAACAGGGTCTCGGTCGACTCGTGCAGGGTCGTCGACTCACCGCTGGCCACGTCGAAGACGCGGATTCGACAGCTCTGGCCGGGGAGAAGGGCGCGGTGCTGCGGTGCGTCCTGCGTCTCGTCGGTCATGCGTCCACCGTGACGCCGTGCGTGCTGTCGACGCCTGTCGAGCGCGTGCCGTGCGCATCATCGAGCTGTGCCTTCGCCGAGTCGATCGTCGCGAGGATCGACACCGTCTCGTCGAGCGTGTGCAGGGGCGACTCGGTGCGTCCTTCGCCGACGAACCGCGCCAGCGCGGTGGCCTCCCACGACAGGGCGGCGAACAGCCTGAGGCCGCTCGTGTCCGTGAACTCGAGCGACGTGCCGCCGGTCGGGTCGTTGGGGTTGTTCGCCAGCAGGCGGAACGACGACGGCGTGTAGAAGAACGACTCGAACTCGACGCGCGCGACGCTGCCCGAGATCGACGCACGCGTCGGGGTGTTCGTGAGCATCGTCGTCGTCACCGTCGACTGCGCGTCCTTGCCGTGCGACAGCACGAGCGTCGAGAACGCGTCGACGCCGGTCTCCGTCATCCCGCCGACGGCGGTGACGGCCGTCGGCGCGCCGAGCACCATGGAGTCGAACTGCAGGGGGTAGATGCCGAGGTCGAGCAGGGCGCCGCCGCCGAGCTCAGGCCGGTAGAGCCGGTGCTGCGGGTCGGCCGGGATCGCCTGGCCGTGGTCGGCGTGCACCTGGTCGACGGTGCCGAGCGCACCATCGTCGAGCAGCTGCCGCACGACGGAGGTCTGCGGCAGGTAGCGGCTCCACATCGCCTCCATGGCCAGGACGCCGGCCGCGCGGGCCGCATCGGCGAGCTGCTGGGCCTCGTCGGCCGTGAGGGCCAGGGGCTTCTCGATCAGCACGTGCTTGCCCGCGGCGATCGCGAGCAGGCCGAGCTCGAGGTGCTGGCTCTGCGGCGTCGCGACGTAGACGACGTCGACCTCGGGGTGGGCGACGAGGGCCTCGTAGCTGTCGAGCGCGTTCTCGATGCCGTGCGCGGCGGCGAACGAGGAGGCGCGTCCGAGCGAGCGGGACGCCACGGCCGTGAACCGCTGCGCCGTGTGCGCGTGCGCGGCGCCGACGAACTTGCCGGCGATCCAGCCCGGGCCGATCAAGCCCCAGCGCAGGGCGGGCTCGCCGGTGCCGGGCAGGAACAGCTCGGGATCGGGCAGGTGGGTGGGCAGCATGCAGGCCTCCAGGGGGTCTGCGCCGCCGGGAGCAGCGACGCTCAGTGCGCCGAGGCGACGCTCAACTCACCGTAGCGGAAAAACTTGGCACGAGCTAAGCTCACGCCACTCTTGCACTTGGCACGAGACAACGAAGTCCGCCGCGCAGGCCCCGACCTGCCGGAGAACCCGACCACGAGGAGAACGTCGATGTCGACGAGACCGCCCTTCGCCCACCCGTACACCGTGCCGATCAGTACGCAGAGGGTCGGGAAGGGCTACCTGGCCGCGCTCTTCGCCGCTCAGTTCGGCATCTTCCTCGCGATCCTCGCGCCGGTGTTCGTCAGCCTGCAGCTGAAGGCACAGGAGATGAACCCGGACGATCCGGCATCCGTCATCGGCGCCGTGCTGCCGGTCGGCGCCCTGGGCGCCCTCGTCTCCAACCCGCTCTTCGGCGCACTGAGCGACCGGACGCGCACCCGGTGGGGGCGCCGTAGGCCGTGGCTCCTCGCGGGCATCGTGGGGCTCACGCTCGCCCTCTTCTGGGTGTCGGTGTCGGACACCGTGCTGACGCTGACCTTCGCCTGGCTGGCCTGCCAGCTCGCGTCGAATGCAGCGTTCTCCGCCTTGGTCGCCAGCCTCGCCGACAACGTCCCCGAAGAGCAGCGTGGTCGAGCCTCGAGCGTGCTCGCCCTGGCGCAGAACGTGTCGATCCTGGCGGGCACCTACCTCGCGGTGTTCCTGGTGTCGAACCTGCCGTTGCTCTTCGTGCTGCCCGGTGTCGTCGGCGTCGTGCTGGTCGCCGTCTACGTGTTCGTCACTCCGGACAACTTGCCCACGAACCCGGTCAAGGCGTTCTCGTGGCGCCAGATCGCGGGCACGTTCTGGACGAACCCGATCAAGCACCCCGACTTCGGGCTGGCGTGGTGGTCGCGGTTCCTGGTGACGATGGCCACCTTCATGTTCACGACGTACCGGCTGCTCTACATGCAGGACCAGATCGGGCTCTCGGCCGTCGACGCTGTGGGAGCCGTCGCCTTCGGGGTGCTGCTCTACACGATCGCTCTCTTCGTGAGCCTGACCTTCTCGGGTTGGCTCAGCGACAAGCTGCGGCGCCGCAAGGTCTTCGTGGCCGGCTCGACGCTGCTCTTCGCAGTGGGGCTGATCATCCTCGCCCATGCGGAGACGGTCGGGGTGTTCTACTTCGCCGAGGTCGTGCTCGGCTTCGCCTACGGCATCTACGCTGCCGTCGACACCGCGCTGACGATCGACGTGCTGCCCGACCCCGAGAAACCCGGCAAGGACCTCGGCGTCATCAACATCGCCAACTCCCTGCCGCAGTCGCTGGCCCCGGCCCTCGGGCTTCTCCTGCTCGGGATCGGCACCGGGACGGGCGCCGGTGACAACTACACGGCGCTTCTCTGGGGCGCCGGTGCCATCGCCCTGATCGGGGCCGCCGTCGTGCTCCCGATCAAGAAGGTGCGTTAGCGGCTGTAGCCGGTGCCCGACCGGTCGACCCGCGAGTCACGAGCACTGTCGGCGTGAGGACGTCGAGCGGTGTCGACGACGGCTGGGCGAGGCGGGCGAGCACGGTCTCGAGCGCAGCCTCGACGGTCGCCTCGACGTCCTGTCGCACCGACGTGAGGTCGTTGTACGAGAGCGCGCAGACATAGCTGTCGTCGAACCCCACGACCGAGATGTCGTCGGGCACCGAGACGTCGGCCCGGGCGAACGCGGCGAGCAGGCCGACGGCGGAGAGGTCGCCGCACGAGAGGACGGCCGTGGGGCGGTCGCGCTCCGGACGGGAGGCGATCTCGCGAGCGGCGGCGGCGCCGTCTTCCTCACCGAAGTCGCCGGGGACGACCTCGACCCGGTCGCCGAGCCCCGCCCTGACCATCGCGCTGCGGTAAGCCTCGGCGCGGTCACGACCGACGATCCCTGCGTCTCCCCCGACGTAGGCGATGTCCTGGTGGCCGAGCTCGACGAGGTGCTCGACGGCAAGGCGCAGGCCCGTCACCTCGTCCACACGGACGTTGTCGGCGCGGGCCTCCGGCGACTTTTCGCCGAGCCAGACGACAGGGAGGCGATCGAGAGCGTCCTGGAGCGCGGGGGACGCGGGATCGGGGTTGAAGGCGACGAGTGCCTCCACCCGCTGGGCCATCAGGTCGGACACGACCACGTCGGTCGGACGCTCGTCGGAGTGGGCGCCGAGCACGACGCCGAAGCCCTCCTCGGCGGCACGCTCGACGAAGCGCTCGACGAAACGGACCTCGAACGGGTTCCGCAGCACGAACATCGCACCGATCAGGTGCGTCCGGCGCTGGCGCAGCAGGCGGGCCGACGCGTTCGGGCGGTAGCCGAGGTCCCTCGCGGCCGCGAGGATGCGGTCGCGCGACTCTGCACTCGGCCCGGGAGCGCCACGCATCACGAGAGAGACGAGTTGACGAGAGACGCCGAGGTGGTGAGCGATGTCGCGCATCGTGGGGAGCTGCGGCAGGCCGCCCGATGCCGCCTCTCCATCGTCGTCACCGGGGTTGCTCATGCTCGTACTCTGCCACGTCTAGCGCGTGCCAAGCGGCGTCACACCGGCGGCTGCTCACCCATGTCGAGGCGAGTTTCAGTTCCTTCCGTTTCCCATAGCAGGAGGAAAGGACAGTCAAAGGGCCACATCACAGAGTGTGGCGAGACCGACCGCTGCAATCCGAGAGGACATCATGAGCCGCATCCCCGAACCCGAGACCACTCCTGAGGGGCCCGCCTACGAAGGGCGCCTCCTCGACCGTGCCGACGAGGAGGTCGTCGACCAGGGTGTCGCCTTCGACGTCCGCACGCTCCTCTCCCGTCGTACCGTGCTGGGTCTGATCGGGATCGGTGCGGGCACCCTCGCCTTGGCCGCCTGCACCACCGCGACAGGTGCCTCCACCGGCTCCGCCTCCGGCACGGCGACGTCCGGCACGGGCGCGGCGACGACGACGGCCGGGGAGATCCCCGACGAGACCGCCGGCCCCTACCCGGGAGACGGTTCGAACGGCGTCGACGTCCTCGAGCAGTCGGGCATCGTCCGCAGCGACATCCGGTCAAGCATCGGGGGAGGTGCGACCGCCGAGGGCGTGCCCATGTCGCTGCAGCTGACCGTGCTCGACATGGTGAACGACGACGCGCCCTTCGCCGACGTGGCCGTCTACGTGTGGCACTGCGACGCCGCCGGCGGCTACTCGATGTACTCCGACGGCATCGAGGACGAGACCTACCTCCGAGGGGTGCAGGTCGCCGACGCGACCGGAACCGTCAGCTACACCTCCATCTTTCCCGCCTGCTACACGGGCCGGTGGCCGCACATCCACTTCGAGGTCTACCCCGACGTCGACTCGATCACCGACTCCACAAACGCGATCGCGACGTCGCAGATCGCCCTGCCCGAGGACGCCAGCCGCGCTGTTTACGCCCTCACTGCGTACGACGGGTCAACTTCAAACCTCGACCAGGTCAGCCTCGACAGCGACAACGTCTTCAGCGACGACAGTGGCGCCCTGCAGCTCGCCACCGTCACCGGCGATGCGACCTCCGGGTACCAGGTGTCCCTCACCGTCCGCGTCGACACGAGCACGACGCCGTCGGCCGGTGCCGCGCCCTCAGGCGGCGGTGGTGGCGGCGGAGGCACGCCGCCCGAGGGCGGTGCCGGGGGCACGCCCCCCACCGCACCCTGACCTCGCCCCTGCAGCATCTCACCCACCAGAAAGAAGCACCCCATGGGGCTCCTCCACAACCTCACCGGCCGGCACGCCCTGATCATCCTGGCCGTCGTCCTGCTCCTCTTCGGCGCTGCCAAGCTCCCGGCTCTGGCACGGAGCGTCGGCCAGTCCATGAAGATCGTCAAGGCCGAGCTCAAGGACGACCAGCCCGTCCAGGCAGAGCCGCACGCCGTCCCCGCTCGTGACTGACAGCCAGCCGGCACCCGGCAGCGCCTCGCCGGCCATGCCGGTCGGCGCACACGGCCGTGAGCTCCGTTCGCGATTGGTCAGGGCCTCTCAGGCGGTCGGCGTCGTCGGCGTCGTCGAATGACCCTGAGGCTTAGTTCTCGGGATTCAGGGTTGGTTCGCTAGGTGCTTCACTGATCGACTCAAGTGAGTAGCTGCGTCGGATGCCGCCTGTTGATCCTGCAAGTGCGGTGACAATGACTTGGAACCTTGCGCGGACTTGCTTGTCGGCTGCCGCCAGGGACGCCACCGTGTCCAGGAGCTGAGTGTCCGGCACGGCTGCCTCAAAAGCCGCCCCGGTGGGTGGAACGAACCACATGGCCCCTACGGATCGTCGTTGCCCGTCGACGCGGCCCTGGACATCGACGTGCTGTTCCTCGTGTGTGCGCGCCGCGAGGGCAGTGAGCAGTCGCGCCGCACCTCTGGGGTCGACGGATACATGGATCGGGTCGTGGTGTGGTCGTCGAAGGGTGCCGCTGATGCTCCACCGGGCTGCGACAACGGCCTTGGCTGCTCGGCGGAGTCCAGCGTGCGCGCCGATGGGGACCCCAGCGGTGAGCGCGTCGAGTACGCCGCCGCCGTCTTGTTCTCCAGCGCGGGCAAGGATCGTTGCGACACGAACGAGCGACGCAGACTCTCGTGTCTCCGATGCGGAATCCGCGACGACTCCGTCCACTGTTTTCGGAGCCTCCGGACGGAACACCACTCGCACTGACCCTGGGGTCGGTGCGATCACCTGAAGCGTCGAGGGCATCCGCTGCCTGCCCATGGAGGACTTCGTTAGCTCTTTGACTGCCTCCGCGACACCGCGTACGAGGTTCGCAAAGTCGAGCGCATTCGTTGCGTGCTCGGTGACGGTCTCACCGTCGAGATGCAGGTCGAGTTCGGATTGCGCTTGCAGTTGCAGATCGAACAGCGCCCGTTCCAAGATCGGGTCCTGCTTGGCAGATGCTTCTAGTGACTGTCGCGCAATCCTGCCGGCGAAGGTGGTCTGGTCGGGAAGCGCGTGCCAGGCGTCTCGCAGCGCGCCGATGTCAGCACGATCGATCGTCACAGCGTCACCTCCAGAAACCCCTTCTGCACAGCATCTACCTTGCTACCGTCAACGTCCTTGACGCCCGACCACAGATTCCGCCAGTAGATCGTACGATCCGCATCGTCCCGCAGTCCGAGGAAGCCGTCGACCAGGCCAGCCATCGGCTGGACTCGAGCGATCCCGGAACTGTGCTGGGTCATCATCGACATCAGCAATTGCTGATCCGACTCGGGCAGCGCATCTAGTACTTCCGCGGTGGTGAACACCACGACGTCGACGTCGCGTGGAGCGGCCCACGTCTTGTGCGTGACAAAGCCGCCATCGACCCAGCACCGCGCACCCGGCAGTAAGTCTCCGACGGCGCGGGCCCAGACCCGGAACGCGTCAAAAATCTGGCGCCGTTCATCGGGGAATGGAGCGCTCACAACAAAGTGCTGCTCGAGTTCGTCGACCGTGCATGCGTGCCGCCCGGCTGGCAGCAGGCCGTAGGGCCCCGCCGTCACTGGGATCGTCATACCCCTCCTGGTCTCCAAAAAGGACCGTAGCGCAAAATGAGCCCACGTCATCTCATTCCAGCCGGGCTACCCGTCGCGCGGTTCCAGACCACGGCGCCCCCAGCGGACGTGAAGTCCCCGCATTCGCCCCGCTCACCTTTTTGCTCGTCGTAAATGGCTCCACGCAGATGCATCTCGATGGTTCTCGATGGCGGGAGCTGCCCGGCCGCCCTCGGGCCCTGCTGCCCTGGACGCTTGATTCGGGCCACGTTGCAAGCCTCGAACGGATGTGACCACGGATCAGAAGGTTGCGGGTTCGAGTCCCTCCAGGCGCACAGAACACACGAGAAAGCCTGGCCGAGAGCCAGGCTTTCTTCGTTTCTCGAGGCGTCGTCGCTGTTGGAGGAGAGTCAGCGGCGGGTCGCGCCGATGGCCCAGACCCGCGGCGGCTGGGCCCCGTTGACAGCGTGGTCGCCGACGATGCGTGCCTTGAACACCCACGGGTTGTGGCTGCCGGCCGTGCGGGCGTTGCGCCAGTGCCGGTCCAGGTTCCTCGTGGTGCTCACGCCGGATGCCGCCAGCGCGTCGAACAGGTGCGAGGTCGCCTGTGTCGCGAGCGACGTCAGTGCGACCTGTGCCTGCGCCGTGGCGAGTTCGGCCCGGTCGTTCCGCCGCTCGTCTTCGACCTCGTCCAGGAAGGCGCCCTCGTAGGCGCCCTGGAGGGACTGCGCGGCTCGGTCGACGATCGCTCGGGCGGCGAACCCGGCGGCTGAGACCTCCCCGACGACCTGCAGGATCTGCGGGTCAGCAGCGAACGTGTCAGCGTTGCCGTGCGAGAACACCCGGGTCCGGTTCCTGACCTCGAACGCGATGTCCCGCTCGGCCGCCACGACGGAGCCGGCGAGGACGCTCAGCAGCACGGCCTGGTAGAAGGCCGTCTGGTACTTGAAGCGCTGGTCGAAGAGCACGACGTCGTCGGCGCCGACACGAGCGTCCCGGAAGGTGCTCGTGCCCGAGCCTGTCGTCCGCTGTCCGAACCCGTCCCAGTCGTCGGTGTGGGCGACGCCTTCCTGGTGGGCGTCGACGATCGCGATGACCCGGTCGCCGGTGTCGGTGCGTTCGGCGTACGTGTCGATCCAGTCAGCGAAGATGCTGCCGGTGGAGTAGTACTTCTGCCCGGTGATGCGGAACCCGCCGTCCGGGTCGGGGCTGACCTTCGTCATGACGTCTCCGACCTGCACCGTGCCCACTTCGGTCCAGGAGTTCCCGGCGATCTCGCCGCGGCCGAACCGTTCGAGCCAGACGTCGCGCGGCCCGGACCGGGCGACGAGGCGGTCCTCGACGAGGGCGAAGTGGCCGCGCAGGGCCTGGGGGATGTTGCTGTCCGCCGCCGCGAGCTCGGTGAGCAGCTCGAACAGCTGCGGGAGTGTGGCGCCGGAACCCCCGAACTCGACGGGGACACGGAGGGCTCCGAAGCCCGCGTCGGCGAGCTCGCGGATCTCGGCCACGGGGAGGCGGTGCTCACGGTCGCGTTCCGCGGCACCGGCAGCGATGCGGTCGAAGAGCGGGCGGAAACGCGCGGACAGAGCGTCGTCGGTGGGTGCCGCGGTGGTGATGGATGTGGTGGTCATGGGTCTCGGTTCCGTTCTGGTGGGTCAGGCAGCGGCAGGGGCAGGCGTGTGTTCCGGCTGGGGACGTGTGGCGGCTCGGCGGGCCAACAGGGCGGCGCCGCCGAACACCCCGACGAGCGACAGGAGCGCGGTCGTCGTGGCGATCGACCCGGTCGGCCAGTGCCCGGTGAGGCCGAGGAGCGCGGGGACCGTGGTGGTCACCTGGCTCGCGAGGACGAGGGCCCACCCGGTGTAGGTGCCGATGACTGATCGGCCGAGGGCGAGCAGGACGAAGAACAGCGCCCAGAGCGCCGCCCATCCCGTCCAGAGAACTGCGAGGAACGGGTCGTCCGCGACGTGGACGACCGCGAAGACGACGGCGAGAGTGGCCACCAGACCGCAGAACCAGCCCAGGCCCACGGCGCCGAGGCCGAGGAGGGAGTCCACGCCGACGTAGAGATAGGTGATGCCGAACAAGAAGGTGCCCGAGATCCCGAGGAGGACAGGCAGGGAACCGTCAGCCGACACGGCCACGGCCACGCAGAGGACGAGCTGCAGACCGCCGATCAGGACGTTGAACACGCCGCTGTCCAGGCCGGGCACGCGCCCGAGCAGGGTGAGGCCGTTGACCAGGAGGGCGGCCCCGGAGAGGACCAGACAGATGAGCGCCATGCGGCGACCTTGGCAGCTCTTGCCCCTCGGCCGGTGTCTTGTGTCCGATCAAGTCTGTTCACTACGCCCCGTGACAACGCACCGGATCGGGCGAGTTGTCGGGACACATCGTTCCTCGCAGTCAGCAAGGCCCCCAGTACACTGGATCAGCGCCACTGAACGACGTCAACGCCGGCGCAGATGACGCCAAGCTGCGTTGCGAAGCGTGCAGGATGGAGTCTGGGTGAGCGTCAGAGGCGGCGGTGAGCGTCTCGGTCTTCGCGAGGTGGCCGAGCGTGCCGGTGTATCGCACATGACCGTGTCCCGTGTGCTCAACGGACATCCTCAGGTGAAGGAGTCCACGCGCCAACGCGTGCTCGAGGTCGTCGCCGAGCTCGACTTCCGGCCCAACAGCGCTGCGCGCGAGCTCGTCACGCAGCGGGCTCTCCGGATCGGCGTGCTGATCGAGAGCGCCGTCGAGTTCGGACCGTCGAGCATCCTGCGGGCCATCGAACGATCGGCGCGCGACAGCGGGTACTCCGTGGCGTCGTTCGCGCTCCGCGACGACTCGGCGACGCCCGAGGAGGCCGTCCGCCACCTCACCGGCCAGGGCATCGACGCGCTTTGCGTCGTGGCTCCGCGCTCGTCGTCCGTGGCCGTGCTCCGGACCATCACGACGGGGCTGCCGACACTGGTCGTCAAGGCCGAGAAGGACCCGGCCTTCCTCACGGTCTCGGTCGACCAGGCCGCGGGCACGAAGCTGGCCGTCGATCACCTCGCGTCGCTCGGTCACCGCGACGTCCTCCACCTCTCAGGGCCCCTCGACTGGTTCGACGCGCGCGCGCGCGAGCGTGCCTTCCACACGCGTACCCGGGCCTGGGGCATGCACGAGCGGCCCATCGTGATCGGCGACTGGTCGAGTGACTTCGGCTACGACTTTGCACGTGGGCTCGCCAGCGTCCCCGAGTACACCGCGGTGTTCGTGGCGAACGACGAGATGGCGCTCGGGGTGATCCACGGCCTCCACGACCGTGGCATCCGCGTTCCGGAGGACCTGAGCGTCGTCGGTTTCGACGACCTGCCCGTCTCGCGCCACTTCCTCCCGCCGCTCACGACCGTGCGGCAGGACTTCCCCGCGCTCGGGTCGCTCGTGGTGGACGTTCTCATCGCAGCGATCGAGGGCCGCGACATCCCGCAGAACAGCCGGATCCCTGCCGAGCTCGTCGTGCGCGACTCCAGCGCGGCTGCGCGTCAGATCGACTGAGATGGCCATCTGAGGTAATCCAGCTCGTCGCCGTTCGCCCGCGTGCATCCCGACAGCTACAGTCGTGCACGTCGGGCACCGCCCGGCACGAGGCCGTCGAGGCCTCCGACCCGAGGAGCACCACGTGCGTCACGTACGGGCATCGACGACGATGCGCCCGATCGGCCCACAGGCCGCGGGCCCGACCTGGTCCGGTCGCGGCGAGCGGCGGGACGGACCTGCCTGCCCCACGGTGCAGATGCGGGGGATCACCGTCGCTTTCTCGAACGGCGTCGCGCTCGACAGGGTCGACCTCGACCTCCACTCGGGCGAGGTGCATGCTCTGCTGGGCGAGAACGGAGCGGGGAAGTCCACGCTCATCAAGGCGCTGCTCGGCGTGTACCCGATCGAGGCAGGGGAGGTCCTCGTGGACGGCGAGCCCGTCCGTCTCGGCGGTCCGGCAGACGCGAGGGCCCTCGGCATCCAGGCCGCGTTCCAGGAGTCGCACCTGGTCGAGAACCTGAGCGTCGGCGAGAACGTGATGCTCGGCCACGAGGTGCACGGTCGCGTCGGCATCTCCTGGCGCGCGACGCATGAACGCGCCGCCGTGATGCTCGCCGAGCTCGGACTCGCCGAGCTCGACCCGCGAGCCCTGCTGGCTGACCTCACCCCCGCCAGCCGTCAGCTCGTCTCCATCGCCCGCGCCATGGTCGACCGGCCACGGGTGCTGGTGCTGGACGAGCCCACGTCGAGCCTCGATGCGGTCGACGTGGCGCAGCTCTTCGAGGTGATCCGCCGCCTCCGCGACCAGGGCGTCGCGATCCTCTTCGTCTCGCACTTCCTCGAGCAGGTGCTGGCACTCAGCGACCGGATGACCATCCTTCGCGGCGGCGTGAAGAAGGGCGACTACCTGCCGCACGAGATCGGCCGGGCCGAGCTCGTCGCGCGGATGATCGGGAAGGACATCGCGCACCTGCAGCGCATCGGCTCAGAGCGTCGCGCCCATCGTGTGGATCCGGTCGGCCCGCCGCTGTACCGGGCCACCGGTGTAGGGCGCCGCGGGATGTTGCGGCCGGTCGACTTCGAGCTGCACGCGGGCGAGGTCGTGGGCATCGCGGGGCTCCGCGGCTCCGGCCGGACCGAGCTCGCTCGCCTCCTGGCCGGTGCCGACCGAGCTGACGGCGGCGTGGTCACGCTCGGCGGTCGGGCCGTCGTGATCGACCGCCCCGCGGACGCACTGCGGAACCGGGTGGCGCTGTCCGCCGAGGATCGAGGGGCGGAAGGGCTCATCAACGAGCTCAGCGTGCGAGAGAACATCGTCCTCGCGTTGCAGGCTCTGCGTGGGTGGGCACATCCGCTCTCCAAGGCCGAGCGCGAGGACCTCGTCGAGCGGCACATCGAGCACTTCGACATCACGCCGGCCGATCCGGCGACGCCCGCCGGCGAGCTCTCGGGGGGCAACCAGCAGAAGGTGCTGCTCGCTCGCTGGCTGGCGATCCGGCCGCGCGTGCTGATCCTCGACGAGCCGACCCGCGGGGTCGACATCGGCGCCAAGGTCGACATCCAGGCGCACATCGCGCAGCTCGCGCTCGAGGGCGTGGCCGTCGTGTTCATCTCGAGCGCGTTCGACGAGCTCGTGCGCGTGAGCGACCGGATCGTCGTCCTCAAGGACCGGGAGAAGATCGGCGAGCTGAGCAACGGGCCCGGAGTCACGGTCGACACGCTCGTCGAGCTCATCGCCGCACCGGACGACGAGGACGATGACGACGACTTCCCTCCGGCATGGCCGGACCCCCCGCGCCCGCTTCCGATGCCGTAGCGACGGCGGGCCTGACGCGCCGCTGTCCACCCGCTGACGAATGTTCCCGGCAGCTCTTGTCATCGGAAGACTGTTACCGGTAACATTCCCGACAAGCGGAAGCACCCGAGCCCACGCAGCACGACCGGCCCCCATGGCCACGACCGGACGCAGACGTCCGGTCATCTCAAGGAGGAGATCCATGTCCACGAAGAGGCGCATCGCCACAATCGCCGCCGTAGGGGCCATCGCCCTCAGCCTGGCGGCCTGCAGCTCCGGCACCGGTTCGACCGACGGCGGTGACGATCTGGCCACGATCGGCTTCGTCGCGGTCGGCCCCGAGGGCGCCTGGCGTCAGGCCAACGAGTCGAACATCCAGGACACCTTCACGAAGGAGGCCGGGTTCGACCTCAAGTACGCCCCTGCCACCAACAACGACCAGAAGTCGCAGATCGACGCCTTCACGTCGTTCGTGGACGAGGGCGTCGACGTGATCCTGCTCTCGGCCACCGAGGGCTCCGGCTGGGAGGACTCGCTCGAGAGGGCGAAGGAGGCCGAGATCCCCGTGGTCCTCATCGACCGCGGCATCGAGCCCGACGACACCTCGCTCTACGCGACTCGGATCGCCCCCGACAACATCGCCGTCAGCGAGTCGGTCGCCGAGTGGGCCAAGACCGCTCTCCCCGAGGGCGGCAAGTACTTCACGCTCGAGGGCCCTGCCGGCGTCTCGGTCGTGAACGAGCGCAACGAGGGCTGGGACGAGGTGATCGGCGCCGAGAGCTCGTTCACGAAGATCGGCGCGCAGACCGCCAACTGGTCGACCGAGGAGGCCAAGAGCGTCTTCGAGACCGTGCTGAAGTCGAACGGCAACGACGTGCAGCTCGTCTTCGCGCAGAACGACGAGATGGGCCTCGGAGCCGTCCAGGCTGTCGAGGAGGCGGGACTCACGCCCGGCGTGGACGTCAAGATCGCCACGATCGACGGAACGAAGAGCGCGCTCGAGGCGCTGGCCGACGGCAAGCTCAGCTTCGTCGCCGAGTACAACCCGCTGTTCGGCGACACGGCCCTCGAGGCGGTACAGAAGCTGCTCGACGGCGACACCGTCGAGTCCTCGATCGTCGTCCAGTCGGCCACGTTCGACTCGCCCGAGGCGGCCGCCACGGCACTGCCCGACCGGAAGTTCTGACCCGTCCGCACGGCCACACCCGGCGGCGAGGCGGACCTGACCGCCTCGCCGCCCCCGCCACCCCCGTCCGCTGCCACGGCAGCGGGCGGGGGAGTCGGCAGACAAGGAGCACACGCCATGCAGGCATCCAGTCCGATCGTGGAGATGCAAGCCATCACCATCGCCTTCCCCGGGGTCAAAGCGCTCGACGGGGTCGACCTCCGTCTCTTCCCCGGCGAGGTCCACACGCTCATGGGCGAGAACGGCGCCGGCAAGTCGACGCTGATCAAGGCGCTCACGGGCGTCTACGGCATCGACTCCGGCCGCGTCGTCGTCGACGGCGCCGAGCGCCGGCTCTCCGGCACCGCCGATGCGCAGGCCGCCGGGATCTCCACGGTCTATCAAGAGGTCAACCTCTGCGCCAACCTCACCATCGGCGAGAACGTCATGCTCGGCCACGAGCGGCGCGGCCGGTTCGGGATCGACTGGAAGGGGACGCACGCTGCCGCCTCCGACGTCCTCGCCCGTGTGGGTCTTGGTCACCTCGACCCCCGCACCCCGCTCTCCTCCCTCAGCCTCGCGCTCCAGCAGCTCGTCGCGATCAGTCGTGCCACGGTCGTCGACGCCAAGGTGCTGATCCTCGACGAACCGACCTCCAGCCTCGACGCCGACGAGGTCGAGGGGCTCTTCCGAGTGATGCGGCGGCTTCGTGACGAAGGAGTCGCCATCCTCTTCGTCTCCCACTTCCTCGACCAGGTCTTCGCCATCAGCGACAGGCTCACCGTGCTCCGGAACGGCAAGCTCGTCGGGGAGCACCTCACCCGCGACATCGACCGGGCCGGGCTCATCGCCGAGATGATCGGGAAGGACCTGCAGAGCCTCCGCTCCCTCGACCGTGAGCGGGCCAGCCGACAGGTCGCCGAGGGTGAGCCCGTCTACCGAGCGACAGGTATCGGCCGGAAGGGCTCGCTCGACGCCACCGACGTGGCACTCCGTCGCGGCGAGGTCGTCGGCCTTGCAGGGCTCCTCGGCTCCGGCCGCACCGAGCTCGCTCGCCTCCTCTACGGCGTCGACCGACCCGACACGGGAACCGTGACCATGGACGGCGTCCCCGTCGCCATCTCCTCTCCCGCGAAGGCTCTCAAGCACCGCATCGCGTTCTCGAGCGAGAACCGCCGTGACGAGGGCATCATCCGTGACCTCAGCGTCCGTGAGAACCTGGTGCTCGCCGTCCAGGCGAAGCGCGGCTGGGCCCGGCCGCTCTCCGCGAAGGAGAAGGACCGGGTCGTCAAGAAGTACCTCACCGAGCTCAACGTCAGACCGGCCGATCCTGATCGGCCCATCCGGAACCTGTCCGGCGGCAACCAGCAGAAGGTGCTGCTCGGCAGGTGGCTCGCGACCGAGCCGGAGCTGCTGATCCTCGACGAGCCCACCCGCGGCATCGACGTGGGCGCCAAGGCCGAGATCCAGGAGCAGGTCGCGGCGCTCGCCGACACGGGTGTCGCCGTCGTGTTCATCTCCTCCGAACTCGAGGAGGTGGTGCGGCTCAGCGACAGGATCGTCGTCCTGAAGGACCACCGCAAGATCGCGGAGCTCGAGGCCGGACCGGACGTGACTGCCGAGTCCATCGTCGCCGCCATCGCTGAAGAGGGCGTCTCCGAGGTCCCTCTCGAGACCGTCCCCCACACCACGCCTGAGGAGGCAGCCCGATGAGTGACCCGACAATCCCCGTGACCAGGCGCCTGGGCCTGCACGGCCTCGGCGACGTGCTGCACCGGCCCTGGGTCTGGGGCACGGTCGCGATCGTCCTGCTGCTGGCGATCAACGTGGCCAAGGACCCCGGCTACCTCGCTCTGTCCGTCAACCCGGACACCGGCAACCTCGTGGGCAACCTCATCGACATCCTCCGCGCAGCCGCCCCTGTGCTCATGATCGCGGTCGGCATGTGCCTCGTGGTCGCCACCGGCGGCATCGACCTCAGCGTCGGCTCGATCATGGTCGTGGCGGGTGCAGTCTCGATGGAGTTCCTGAAGGCAGCCGGCTCCGACTCCCTCGGCGTCGCGCTCGCGGCGATGGGCCTGGCTCTCCTGATCGCCGGCATCCTCGGCGCGGTCAACGGCATGCTCGTCTCGGTCGTGGGGCTGCAGCCGTTCATCAGCACGCTGGTGATCATGCTCGCCGGCCGCGGCCTGGCGAAGGTCATCACGGGCGGCCAGAACACCGCCGCTTCCAACGAGCCGTTCCGCTGGGTCGCCAACGGCTACCTCGTGGGGTTGCCGGTCGTGTTCCTCCTCGCGGTCCTGATCACGCTCGGCGTCGCTGCGCTCGTGCGGCGCAGCGCCCTGGGCCTCATGATCGAGGCGATCGGGATGGACCCGAAGGCCGCCCGCCTCGCGGGACTCGACCGACGGGCGCTCCTGTTCACCGCCTACATCGGCAGCGGCCTGCTCGCCGGCGTGGCTGGCATCTTCGCCACGTCGAGCGTCATGACGGTCGACGTCTCCCGCACCGGCTACCAGCTCGAGCTCGACGCCATCTTGGCTGTCGTGATCGGGGGCACGTCCCTGGCAGGCGGAAAATTCCACCTGCTCGGAGCTGCCGTCGGAGCGTTGTTGATCGCCACGCTCGACAAGACCGTCGTGTTCTTGGGCGTCTCGTCCTCGGCCACGCCCGCATTCAAGGCGATCGTCATCGTCGCGATCGTGCTCCTGCAGTCCCGGCGCGTCCGCGCCCTGTTCACGAGGCGCCGACGTCCGGTGCCCACCCCCGTGCCCACCGAGAAGGAGGCCGTGTCCGCATGAGCGCCACCACGATCCGCCCGCCCCTCACCCCGACGCCGGCACCTGGTCCCGGCAGCGGGCCCCTGGAGCCGCGGCGCCGCATGCGACTCCGGCTCGACTCCCTGCCGACCGTCGCCGCCCTGGTGATCCTGATCGCGATGCTGGCCTACGGTGAGATCGCCTACGGCCGCATCGTGCAGGCCGCGACCTTGTCGAACCTCCTCATCAACAACGCACATGTGATCGTCCTGGCCGTGGGGCTGACGTTCGTGATCCTGACGGGCGGGATCGACCTCTCCGTCGGCGCGATCGTCGCCGTCAGCAGCGTCGCAGGCGTGCTGCTCGCCAACGCCGGCTGGAACCCGTGGGCAGTGATGGTGCTCATGATCCTCATCGGCACGGCATCCGGCGTCGTGTCCGGCGTGCTGATCCAGTTCTTCGACGTGCAGCCGTTCATCGCGACGCTCGCGATGATGTTCCTCGGCCGCGGCCTCGCCTCCATCCTCAGCACGGTGCCCGAGCGCCTCGGCGACGAGTCGCCCATCCGGTCGCTCGCCACGAACATGAAGGTGGTCGACGGCCCGAAGGTGAACGACATCGTCACGACGCCGGGCGTGCTCATCGCGCTGGTCGTGGTGGCCGTCGCGTTCTTCGTGCTGCACCGCACACGCCTCGGCCGCACCGTGTACGCGATAGGCGGATCCGAGCAGTCGGCCGCCCTCATGGGGCTCCCCGTCCGCCGCACCAAGCTCGCGGTCTACATCATCAGCGGTTCGCTCGCCGGGCTCGCCTCGGTCATCTACACGGCCAGACTCGGGAGCGCGCAGAACATCACGGGCATCGGCTGGGAGCTCGACTCGATCGCCGCGACGGTGATCGGCGGCACCCTCCTCACGGGAGGCGTCGGCTTCGTGCTCGGGTCCGTCGTGGGGGCACTCGTGCTCGGACTGATGAACGTGCTCATCACGCGAGACGGAGGCATCCCGCCCGAGGCGACCACCATCATCACCGGTGGGATCCTCCTGGTCTTCGTGCTCCTGCAGCGCGCTGTGATGGCGAGACGTCGGCAGACCTGAGTCGGCACCCTGAGTCGGGCATCGTCTGCCCGCACTCTCCACGAACGGCTGCGCTGCACACGGGATCAGGATCGGGGTGCAGCGCAGTCTCACCCCCCGAACGGCTGCGTCGCGCTCCAGATCGGAGTGCAGCGCAGCCGTTCGTCGTGACCAGACCCTCATGGCTCGCATCCTTCGGGACAGGCCCCGCCTGTTCCGACCCTGTTCTTGTTACCGTGAACAATCTGCATTAGGTTCAGCTTGTCCACCTGGCCTCAACCCCCAGGTCGGCTCGTGTGGCGCATTCGCGCTGTCACTTCCGTTCCATCCGCATCGGATTCAGAGGCGAATCCTGAGAGGAACCGTCAATGTCGACGTCCCCCCGCCCGACAGGCTCACTGTCGTCATCCTCGCGCCTTCCCGTCACGGCTGCCGTCGCGACTGTGGCGCTGCTGCTCTCCTGCTCGGTCCCGGCGGCATCGGCATCGGCGGGGGAGGCAGTGGCTTCCCCGGAGCAGAGCCTCCTCGCTGACCTCAGTTTCGATTCGGCTCCGGTCGACGGTGCGTTCGTCGACCGTACGACCCGTGCCGCGGTCGAGGGCGTCGCGAACCTGGCCCCCGGCAAGTCGGGGCAGGGGACGGCAGCGCGACTCTCCGACAGGTCGTGGCTGAACCTGACCGACACTGACGGAAAAGCGCTCCTCGCGGGCCGGCAGAGCGTCACGATCTCCTACGACAGCAAGCCGGACTCGTCGGCGAACGCCGGCTGGACCGTCTTCGCCGCTCGGTCCGCCACTCGCCAGGAGTACGCCCAGGAACACTATCTCGGAGTGCTCGATCGGACGACCGGCATCACCGTCGAGCGCTACGACAACGCCGCCGCACGCAACTCCGCCGGCAACCTGGAGGCGACCACGCCGAACGCGGAGTGGAAGCACGTCGACCTGGTCGTCACCGACACGACGACGCGGCTCTTCGTCGACAAGAAGCCCGTCGCCGTCAACGGTTCCGGGATCCCTCTGAGCCAGATCCTCGGATCATCCGGCGGAGTCCTGCAGGTGGGCAAGGCCAACTGGGGCTCAGGCGAGTACTTCTCCGGCCTGATCGACAACCTGCGCATCTACGACCGGGCGCTGTCCGGTGCGGAACTCGGTGCAGAGGCCGCCGCCTTGCCGTCCGACGTGGGTGCCGCCCTGGCAGTCCCGTCCACGGTGCTCGGGGATCTGCCGTCGCAGGTCCTCGGCAAGCCGGTCACGTGGACTGCCACCGGCGCCGGCGCGAGCAGGGTGCGGCCGAACGGGACCATCGACACCGCCGGTCTCGGCTCGGCAGCGGTGGCCGTGACGCTCACGGCCGCCGTCGAGGGCACCGCCCAGAGCTTCCGCTGGGACAGCCGCATCGCGGCTCCTGGCGGGCGCATCGCCACCTACGTCAAGACGGTGACGACCACCGGGGGGACGAAGGACGATCCCTTGGCCTACAACGACGACCGTCGTGCCGACGCGGTGTACGCCGCGGCTCTGCCGACCGGCAGCAGCAGCTGGGAGCCGTTGAACCGCTCACAGGCGATCTTGTACGTGGGCAACGACGGCGACCAGGCTTCCAGGCCGAACGCCCAGGTGGGATCACCGAGCCTCTTCCGCCTCGCCGACGGGGCTCTCGGTGCCGTGTCGTCCCAGAACAACGCGACCGATTCCGTCTACGTGTGGAACTCGCCTGAGGGGCGCACGTTCGCGCAGCAGCGGTCCGTGAAGATCGCCCCCGGATCTGTCGTGACCGACCCTCGCATCGTGTTCGACCCTGCCTCCCAGAAGTACAAGGTCTTCTGGACGGACCTGCTCACCGGCAGAGGTCGCGTGACGATCCTCGCAGATCTGACCACGAGCACCCCGCTCGGAGTCACGTCCGAAGCGGACGTCCGAGTACTCGGCGTGCAGGGAGCAGGGCTCCCGTCGTGGGCCACACAGAGCCAGGCGAGCGACTCCCTGCTGTCCACGACGGAGTTCGACGCCTTCTACAAGAACTACGTCGACCTCCGGAACACGGGCGTCGAGACGATCGACGCCTCCGTCGCCCAGGGTGCCGGCGCCGAGGGTGTCGCTGCCGCTCTGCCGAAGCAGGCGGCCCTGACCTACAACGACGGGTCGAGGAAGAGCCTCAACGTCGACTGGCAGGACGACCTCACCGGCGTGGACACCACCAAGCCGGGCAGCTACCAGGTCTCGGGGACGCTCCAGCAGGATCCCGAGGAGATGGTCAGCGATGCGCGCGCCGATCCGTACGTGTTCCTGAACCCCGACGACGGATACTACTACCTCACCGGGTCGCACTACGGACAGCCCTCCCTGGGGCCGATCGAGGAGAGCTCGAGCTACCGCAAGATCGGCCTCAAGCGAGCGAAGACGCTCGCGGGGCTCCGGGACGCCCCGGAGCAGATCGTCATCGACCCCGACCAGGGCACGCCCGGCAAGGAAGCGCAGTACCCGAACACCTTCTACGGCTGGGGCGGCTACATCTGGGCGCAGGAGTTCCACAAGATCAACGGCACGTGGTGGATCGTCGCAGGCATGAACAAGGGCTACGCACCCGTCGGCGGGTGGTGCGACAACACCGTCCTGATCCCGTACACGGGCACGGACGCGTCCATCGCGGCGGGCGGATTCCTGGACCAGACGAAGTGGGGCGAGCCCGTCGTCCTCGACGGCGCCGCATTCGACGTCAGCTACTTCGAGCGAACGGAGGCAGGCGAGCAGCAGGGCTACTGGATCATGCCCGCCGGCGGCCAGATCCTCGTGGGGAAGGCCGTGGCGGGGCCGAAGGGCACCGTCCCGCTCGTCGACGGCGAACTCCGGCGCGTCTACGGCGAGTCCCAGCCGTGGGAGTTCGGCAAGCGGTCTCCGACGCCCAGCGACACGTCCGAGGGAAGCGACCAGGGGGTCGTCGAGGCCCCGTTCATGGTGCAGCAAGGAGATGCCATCTCGATCACCTACTCCGGCGGCACGGTCGACAAGTACTACAGCTTGGGCCTCCTGACGACGACTGCCGACGCAGATCTCCAAGATCCGGCGAGCTGGAGGCAGACCAGCTTCCCCGTGCTGGACACCAACGACACCTCGACGGGCCGTCTCGGGGCGGACGAGACCCGCTACTACACGAGGCAGCAGGCCGGCACGGGGCACAACTCGTTCGCCAAGGACGAATCGGGCAATCTCGTCCTCGCGTACCATGCCCGTCCGTACGAAGATCCGCACCTGGTGACGGACCCTCAGAACGCCGGCGGCCTCTTCGACTCCGATCGGAACACCTGGTTCAAGGGCGTCAACGTCCG
This sequence comes from Frigoribacterium sp. ACAM 257, assembly GCF_007954365.1. Lineage (GTDB taxonomy): Bacteria > Actinomycetota > Actinomycetes > Actinomycetales > Microbacteriaceae > Frigoribacterium. Next base: position 96,627 of record NZ_VOLO01000004.1, on the reverse strand, counting down.
CGCCAACGGCACACTCGACCTGTCGTTGACGAAGGACCAGGAGGTGGCTCCGAGCAATCGGACCGTCACGGCCACGGTGGTCGTCCGCGCCACGGCCTCGGCCGTGACCTCCGCGGCCACGACGAGGTGCATCGCGGGGAAGGCCGTCGTCACGATCGTGACCAAGAACTCCGGAGCGGCCGCGGTCGTCACCTGGGCGACCCCCTGGGGCGAGCGGACGCAGAGCGTCGGTGCGCAGAAGACAGCCTCACTCGTGATCACGACGCGGGCGGTCGCGATCACCGCGGGGACACTCGTAGGGACGGCGGTCACCGGCGGCGTGAGCACACCGGTCACCGTGGCCTACCCCGCAGCTCGCTGCTGACGGGCCTCGAGAGTGCGGGGTCGGCTTGATGGTCGGCCCCGTTCTGAGACCTCCGGACGGGCTGAGAAGCGCTGCGGCGCATCTCGGGCGCCGCATCCTGGCTGCCAGGCGTGGCCACATAGCGCACAGCCGGGAACAGGCATTGTTCACGGTAACAAAAATGGATACAGTGGACGATCAGAGGCCGCGCAGGACACGATCCAGCCGACTCGCCCCGATCTATCGGCTCGAAGAAGAGCCTGAGAGGAACGTCGATGACGACGTCGCCACCCCCTTCCAGACGAGGCCGCCAGGCCTGGTCCCCCGGTCACCGGTCCTGCCGGCCGACATCGTGCGGCCCGCGCTCCGCTGACGAGTCCACGGGCTGACCCTTCGCGCTCACCGCCCCCACGGGCGAGCGCTCAGCGCTCGGCCCGAGCTGGGCGAACAGCGTGCGCCCTTGCTGTCATGCGTCGCTGTTCGCCGTGCCCTCCCCACCGACGACCCGCTCCTGCTCGCCCTCCGCCAGAAGCAGACGGCCAGTTGGCCCTCACTCCCCGCCCTCCCCACCATGCGAAGGACTCCTCATGTCACGATCTCTCCCGCAAGAGCGCACCCGACGCTCGCGCCTTCCCCGCGCGGGCCTCGCGCTGACGGTCGCCGCCGTGTCGCTGGGCGGTGCACTGTCGCCGATCGGAGTCGCCGGAGCGGCCGAGAGCGTCCCCGCGCCCGTCCTGCAGTACTCCTTCGACGCCATCGGCTCGACCCTCGGCAACGGTGCCGTCATCGCGGACGCAGCGGCGGGCGACCACCCCGGGACGCTGGTCAACTCCGGCGCGACGAGCGTCGCCGGTGCCTCCGGCGCCTCCGGCGACCGCGCGCTCTCGCTCCCGGGCGGGTCGAGCACGTCCGCTGCCCCGCACGTCCGGATCGCGCCCGGCCTCATCCCGGCCGGCACCCAGGACGTCACCATGTCCGCCTGGCTGCGCTGGAGCGGCGCTCCGGACTGCACCTGGCCCTTCACCCTCGGCTCCAGCGTCGACTCCCACGTCCTCGCGACCACCAAGTGCGGTCCGGCCGGCTTCGGCGCGGTCAAGAACGGCGCCGAGGTACGGGGAGCAGGTAACACTGCCGTCACCGCGAACCGCTGGGTGCACATGGCGGTCGTGGTCAAGGGCGGCCAGTCCGTCTCGACCTACTTCGACGGCGCGCTCGTCGGCCAGGGAAACACCTCCTCCACCGCCGCCTCCGCGATCGGCACCTCCACCTTCTCGGGCTACCTCGGCAAGTCGTTCTACGGCGCGGACGCCTACTGGGCCGGTGCCATCGACGACATGCAGGTCTGGACCTCCGCGCTGACCGCAGGCCAGGTGCAGCAGAGTGCTGCCAGCGTGCACGCCGTGCTCGCGAACCAGGACGCCACCGTCTCGCTCGGCGACACCTCCGCCGTCACCTCCGACCTCACCCTCCCCACGTCCGGCTCCGCCGGCTCCGTGGTCACCTGGGCGTCGAGCGCCCCGGGCACGGTCAGCCCCGCCGGCGTCGTGACCCGACCTGCCTCCGGCAACCCGGACGCGACCGTGACGTTGACCCCCACCGCCGTCCACGGCGGCATCTCCGCCGTCGGCCGTCCGATCACCGTCACCGTTCCCGCCTACGCCGCGGGCGAGACCGCCGAGTCCGAGCTCGCTCGGGCCGTGGCCGACGCCATCAGCGCAGATCCCGCACTCGCCGGACCCGTGCGTGGCAGCCTGGACCTGCCCTCGACCGGAGCCGACGTCGCAGCCACGGCCTCGCGGCCCGGCAGCTCGGGCGCGGCCGTCAGCTGGACCTCGTCGAACGAGGCGGTCATCACCTCCGGCGACAAGGGAACCGCGCCCGACGTGGTTGCCGGGGGATCGCTCACGCGTCCCTCCGCCGACACGACCGTCACCCTCACCGCCACGGTGACCGTGCCGGGAGCCTCGCCCGTCGTGCGGACGCTCACGCGCACCGTGCCGGCTGCGGCCCCCGTCGCCGCGAGCGACCTCGACGCCTACTTGTTCGCCTACTTCACCGGCGACAGCGTCGAGGGCGAGAAGATCCGCTTCGCCACCTCGGACGGCAACGACTCGCTGCAGTGGAAGAACCTGAACGACGCGCAGCCGATCCTCACCTCGACCCTGGGCACGAAGGGCCTGCGCGACCCGTTCATCTTCCGCTCGAAGGAGGGCGACAGGTTCTTCCTGATGGCCACCGACCTCTCCGTCGGCACCACCGGCTTCGGCGGATCGACCAACCGCGGCAGCCGCCACCTCGAGATCTGGGAGTCCACCGACCTCGTCAACTGGGGCCAGCAGCGCCACATCGAGGTCAACCTGCCCAACGCGGGAATGACCTGGGCACCGGAAGCCACCTACGACCCCACCATCGACGCCTACGTCGTCTACTGGACCTCGGCTCTCTTCACTGACAGCACGCGAAACGTGGAGGACGGCAACGGGCCGCAGATCCTCACCTCCACCACCCGCGACTTCCGTGACTTCACGACTCCGGAGGTGTGGTTCAAGGCCGCCGACGTCCCCTCGCTCAACAAGAGCAACGGGCTGATCGACGCCACGATGCTCAAGGACGGCGACACCTACTACCGCTTCACGAAGGCGACCCAGACCACCGGCTGCCCCTCGCCCGACATCATCGGACAGAAGTCCACCGACCTGCGTGCCACCACGGCCTCCGGGGCGTGGAGCCTGATCGACACCTGCATCGGCCGCGACGCCGGAACGCCCGAGGTCGAGGGTCCGGAGATCTTCAAGACCAACGAGGGCGACCGGGCGGGGTTCAAGTACTTCCTCTGGACCGACAACTACGGCGGACGCGGCTACATCCCGCTGGGCACCAACTCGCTCGAGGGCGACATCCGGTGGACGATCCCCAGCAGCTTCTCGCTGCCGGCCTCGCCCCGTCACGGGTCCGTCGTCTCGATCACCGCCAAGGAGCGCGACGCGCTCGCCGCCAAGTGGAACCCGTCGCTCCTGGTCACCTCCGTGGACCCGGTGGCACGGACGGTGCAGGCCGGATCGAGCGCAGTGTCGCTCCCCGCGACGGTGGCGGCGTCCTTCAAGGACGGCCACCGGGAGACCGTGGCCGTGACCTGGGAGACCGCGGACCTCAGCTCGCTGAAGAAGGCCGGCGACACCGTCCAGGTGCGCGGACAGCTCGCCAACTCGGCAGCGACCCCCGCGGTCGCGACGATCACGGCGACGGCGCCTCCTGGACCGGCCGTCCAGGCTGCGGCCTCCAGCCGCTGCGTCGCCGGCAAAGTCACGGTGACGGGGACCGGCACCAACGCCAGCGACTCGACCGTCGAGCTGACGATGTCCTCGCCGTGGGGGAGCAGGACGTTCACAGGCGTCGCCCCCGGGAAGACCGTCTCCGCGGCGTTCAGCACCCGGTCTGCCTCCATCGCGGCAGGTGAACTCAGCGTCACATCCAAGGCTGCGTCCGGTTCCCGGACGGTGACGGCGCCCTACGCGGCGCTCGTCTGCCGCTAGCACGGGTTCCGGGAGGACAGCCACTCTCCCCGCCCGGACCTCATGCACTCGGGAGCCTGAGGTTCCCGCCCAGCGGGGGGCGCGGACCGAACGGCCCGCGCTCCCCGGATGCACCTCTCACGGAAGTTGACGAACGATGTGGTTCCGACGCACTACGGCCCTGATGGTGGCCGCGACCTTGACGGCGGGGAGCGCTGCGCTCAGCGGCGCACCCGCGCAGGCCGCTGCACCCGGCCCGATCCTCTCCTACGACTTCGCCTCGACGAGCGCCGCGGGCGCCCCCGTCACCGCGGGGACGGCCTTCGCCGACTCGGTGGGGAACCGTTCCGCCACGGTGCGCGGGACCGGCGCCACGACGGTCGTGGGTCCGCGAGGCGGGAACGATCGCGCCCTCCGTCTCCCCGGAGGCGTCGCCGGGAGCTCTGCTGCATTCGCCGAGATCGCGCCTGGACTGACCTCGACGTCGACAGCCGACCTCACCATGTCAGCCTGGCTGCGATGGGACGGCAGCCAGAGCTGCAGCTGGGCGTACGCCCTCGGGCAGTCGACCGAGCGGTATCTCTTCGCCACCCCGCAGTGCGGCGGGAACCTCATCGGCGCCGTGAAGAACGGCTCTGAGCAGCGCGCGGCGGACACCGGCCCCGCGGCGTCCGGCCGCTGGACCCACGTCGGCGTCGTGCTCCGCAGCGGAGTCAGCGTGTCGACCTACGTCGACGGTCGGCTCGCGCAGACGACCCCGACCTCCGCGACCGGCGCGACGACGATCGGCACCTCGACCGCGTCCGGACTGCTGGGCAAGTCGCTCTACGGTCCCGACCCCCTCTTCGCGGGTGCGATGGACGACGTGCACGTGTACTCCACGGCCCTGTCGCAGGAGCAGGTGCGTGAGGACGCAGCTCCCGCCGCCTCCGTCATCGCGGGCTCGGACGCCGCTGCGGCGACGTTCTCGGCCACGCAGCCCGTCACCGGCGACATCGCCCTCCCGACCCGCGGCGCGGGAGGCTCCCTCCTGACCTGGTCGAGCAGCGACCCTTCGGTGATCGGCGCCGACGGGACCGTGCGCCGACCAGCACCCGGAACGGCGAACGCCGCGGTCACCCTCACGCCGAGCGCGAGCTTCGCGGGCTCCGCCGCGACCGGCGCCGCGCGCTCCGTGACCGTCGCGGCCGACACCGAGGCCGACGCGACAGGACGCCTGCGCACCGCCCTGGTCGTTCCCCCCACCGTCGCGTCCGGCACCACGTTGCCCACGATCGCCGGGTACGCCGTGTCGTGGAGCGCCGACGGCACCGGCCTGTCAGGGGGACGCCTCGTCAACGACACGGCATCCGACCAGGCGATCCGGCTCACCGCCTCCGTGGCGGTCGGCGGCACCACGCTGACGAAGACCTTCCGCACCACCGTCCTCAGCGCCACCACCGGGAAGACCGTCGTCGCCTACACTCGGACCCCCACCGGCGAGCTGAAGGCCAACCAGGACACGGTCGCCCGCAGCATGCACCTGGCCCTCGGTTCGTCCGTCGACACAGCGGCACCCCTCGCCGGCAACGGCGGTGTCCTCTTCGCCGAGGGCGTCTTCGTGGGGACCGACAAGGTCGATCACCGGGCCGTCGCGGCTCCGTCGCTGTTCACCTTCGCCGACGGGACCGTGGGGGTGCTCGCCACCCGCGTCCGTGAAGGAGGCGGACCTGACGGCACCGAGACCTCCAGCGCTCTGGTCTTCAAGGCCACCGACGGCACCGCGACCGACTTCACCGAGCTCGGCCTCGTCGACCTCGGGACCACAGGAGGCGTCGTCTCGCCCCGCGCCGTCTACGACAGCGACCAGGAGCAGTACCTGGTCTCGTGGACGGATGCGGCGGGAGCCGCCAAGTACGCGACCGTCACGGATCTCGCCCGCACCGAGCTCCGGGCGGAGGCCTTCTCGCCGAAGGACGGCGGCCGCCGGAGCTTTGTCGTGACCGACGGGAACCGCGGACCGGTCCTCGGCGGGAGCCCCGCGACCGTGGCGACCGCCGACCTGTCCGAATTCGCCGGGCGTGTCGCCGACGCGGTTCCGGGCGGTGCGCTGGCTGTGTCCGCCTCGACCGCCGGCGCGATGACGAAGGCCTTCGGTCGCACGGTCAACACCGGATCGTCTGTCGCGCCACAGACGATCGAGCAGGGGGACGTGACCGCCCTCACGGAGGCGAAGGCCCGCCTGTCCTACGCCGACGGCTCGGCCGGCAGCCTCGGCGTCGACTGGGACCCTCAGCAGCTCGCGGACATCGGCACGAAGGGCCCGGGGACGTACGAACTCTCGGGCACCGTCCGCCAGCGGCAGTACGACGAGCCGTTCGCCTACAACCGCGCCGACCCGACCATCTACCGGTACGAGCGCGGCGGGAAGACGCAGTACCTCTTCACGGCCACCGACGACACGGGCAACGACAACATCGCCTCCGAGCACCTCCCCATCCGGGTGGCCGACAGCATCGACCAGCTCAGCGACGACGACGGCGGGCGTGCCAGGGAGGTCGACCTGCTCAACCGCACGACGCGGATGGACCGCACTGCCGAGGGGAAGGTGATCGCGGGCTGCTACTGGGCCCCCGAGATCCACGAGATCGGCGGCAAGCTGTCCATCCTGTTCGCCCCGTGCTTCAACCCGGGGAACGACCAGTCGAACCAGGACGCCGCGTGGTACACGGTACAGGCCCACATCATGCAGCTGCGCGACGGGGGAGACCCTGCTGAGCCGGCTGACTGGTCGGCGCCCCGCGCAGTCCTGAAGGGCGACTCGAGCGCCCTCGGACGCACCGGCACGGGGCGCAACATCAGCCTGGACATGACCTACTTCGAGTCCGGCGGAACCGCCTACTACGCGTGGTCCCAGCGCTACGTCGACGGAGGCGCCAGCGACCCGGCGACCTGGATCGCGAAGGTCGATCCGGGCGATCCGACTCGGGTCATCGGTGAGCCGACACCGATCATCGTCCCGTCGCTCTCGTTCGAGGACCACCTGTCAGAGGGGGCGTTCGCGATCCAGCGCGACGGGAAGATCACGCTCGTCTACTCCAGCAGCGGCGTCAGCCCGAAGTACATCGTCGGCGGTGCCTGGGCGAAGGAGGGCAGCGACCTGACCGACATCGCCAGCTGGACCAAGTACGACGCTCCGCTGTTGGCGAGCGTCCCCATGCCGGACGGAGTCGTCGACTACCGCGCGTACGAGCAAGGACCCGGCCACGGGGCCGTCACACGCGACGAGGACGGCAACGACGTCTTCGTGTACCACACGTGGGGCAACGGGGTCGGGGGAGACGGCAGGGACACCCGGCTCGTCCGCATCCACTACGCCGCCGACGGCCGCCCTGTGCTCGACGTGACGCGCGACGAGGAGGTGGCGCCCGCCAACCGTGCGGTGACGACCACGGTGACCGTCCTGCCGCGACCCGTCGTGAGCGCCGTCGCGACGACACGGTGCATCAGCGGCAAGGTCGTCCTCACCACCGTGGTCAAGAACTCCGGCCCCTCGGCCATCGACGTCACCACCGCGACTTCCTTCGGGTCGAAGACCGTGAAGGGAGTCGCTCCGGGAGCGTCGGGCACGACTGCCGCGACGACGCGGGCAGCGTCCGTCACGTCGGGATCGGTCGCGATCACCGCGACGTCCGCCACGGGTACCTCGCAGGAGAGCGTGGCGTACGCGTCGCGCAGCTGCGGATGAGCGGGGAGGGCACGGGCGGGCCGATCGGCGGTCGTCTGTCGCGTCTGAGCGGAGAACTCGACAGGGATCTCGTCGACGGGAGCTCCGGGTCCGACGACGACGTCCTGATCATCAACGGCAATGCCTTCCTGATCACCTAGAAGCCTGTCTCGGCCCGCACTGCGCCGCGCCGTCAGACACCCGCCCACGTCCCAGGAGGCTGTCCCGGCACACACCCACACACGGCGACTTCGAGCATCCGCACCCCGACCCGACCCACTGACCCACCCTAGAAAGCGAACCATGTCAACAAGATCGAACTCCATCGCCGGCCCCGGCCGCAGCTCGTGGCGGCGCCGTCTCGCGACCATCGCCGCATCCGCCGCCATGGTCGGCGCGTTCATCGTGGCGTCGCCGCAGACAGCCCCGGCTGAAGCAGCGACGGCCAACAGCGCCTACGTCATGGCGTACTTCAAGGAGAGCCCCAACGGCTCCGGCAACTCCAACAACGTGCACCTCGCCGTGAGCAAGGACGCCCTCGAGTGGACGGCCCTCAACGACAACGCCCCGATCCTCGTCCCGACGCTCGGGACGAAGGGCATCCGCGACCCGTTCCTCTTCCGGCTGCAGGACGGCAGCTGGGTGATGACGGCGACGGACCTCAAGAACGAGAACTTCGGGGCTGCCAACCCCTCCATCCACATCTGGACCTCGCCTGACCTGGTCAACTGGTCGAGCGACCGGCTGCTCAACATCAACAGTGCGAACCCCAACTCGTTCACCTGGGCACCCGCGATCTTCTGGGACCCGACGCGTGCCAAGTACGGCATCACGTTCAGCGCGAGTCCCACGGGTGGCCCGTTCGGCACGATCCTCGTCGTCTACACGTCCGATTTCGTGACGACGACGGCACCCGTGACGTTCTTCGACAACAACGGCCAGGGCGGTGTCATCGACTCCGACGTGCAGACCGACATCAACGGGGTGAACTACCTCTACTACCGTTCTCCTGCCCCCAACCAGACGGGCCTCATGGGCGCCCGCTCGTCGTCCCTCACGCCGGGCTCGTTCACCCCGTACACGACCGGCCTGTACCAGGGTGGCTGCGTCGAGGCGCCCACCGTCGTGCGATCTCTGTCAGACCCCAACTCGTGGTGGCTCTGGGGCGACAACTACTGCCCGAACAACAAGTTCAACGTCTGGCAAGGCAGCGTCACGACTGGATCGTGGACGCCGCTCAGCCAGCGGAACTTCACGGCCCCCATCGGGTCCAAGCACAACAGCATCCAGCCCATCACGTCCTCCGAGTACACCGGGTTGACCGGCAAGTACGGCCTGACCAGCTCGACGCGACTCAAGTCGTCGAACTTCCCTGACCGGTACGTCCGTCACCAGGGCGGGGCAGCACGCATCGATGCCTTCCCCTTCGACCTCCAGCAGGACTCGCAGTGGAAGATCGTCCCTGGTCTGGCCGACGCGAACGCCGTCTCCTTCGAGTCGGTCAACTTCCCCGGCCAGTACCTCAGGCACTCGAACTTCTCTGTCGTCCTGAACGCCAACGACGGCAGCGCCGGCTTCGCCGCTGACGCGACGTTCAGGAAGGTCGCCGGCCTCTCGGACTCGTCCTGGTCCTCGTTCCAGAGCTACAACTACCCCACCAGGTACCTGCGACACAGGGACTTCTCGTTGAGGATCGACCCGGTGTCCAGTGCCGAGTACGGAGACGCCACCTTCCGGCTCGTCCCCTGAGTCCCCAGGACACTGAGCTCCACGAGAGACGCGAGAGCCGCCCCGTCGGGGGCGGCTCTCGTCGTTTCCGTTCCTGCGCTCGACGAGCTGTTCAGCGATCGTTCGCGTTCGGGCTTCCGCCATCCGTGCGCCCGCCGACGGCGCCCTCCCGGAGGCCCTCCTCCTTGGCCTGCCGCACGAGCGCGGCGACACGGCTGCGTGAGCGTGAACGGCCCGCGAGGAGCGCCGACAGGACGAGTGCCGCGCCGAGCACGACGAGCAGTTGTGGCCACGGAACTGCGGCGGCCGTCGCCGTGGCGGCGACCGGCTCCAGATCGACGGCCTCTCCTCCGTCCGGTGCGACGACCGTGGGGGCGACCTCCAGCTCGGCGCTCGCGACGATGAGGGGCCAGACGCCCCTGAGCGGGATCGACACCGCCCTGCGGTCGCCCGGCAGCAGTTCCTGTCGTGCGGCGTCTTCGGCGACGATCGGCGCGGACGATCCCTGCGCGCGGACGGTCCCGTCGAGGACGAGGCGGACGTTGCCTGTGTTGACGATGTCGGCCTCGACGGTCAGCGACCCGGCGGCGAAGGGGTTCCACGACATCTGGTAGTCGACCCGCATGCCGTCGACGGCGACACCCGGGACGACGTCGCCGGTCACCCTGGTCATCACGCGGAAGCCGATGCGGCTCTCGACCCCGACGGACGCGCCACCGGCGCCGGAGCCGACCGACACCAGGGACGCCGCTATGCCGGCCGCGTGGTCTCCGGGCTCGGCATTCGAGGGCACCGAGACCGTGAACGGGACGATGCCCGTCGCTCCGGGCTCGATGGTGACCGTCTCGGGAGCGGAGATCCAGGTACCGGCGTCCGTCGACGGCCTGTCCGAGGGGAGCATGGAGAAGCGGCCCTCGTCCGTGAAGTAGCCGTCCGCCGCGTCGATGCGGAACGTCACGGTCTCGTCGCTGAGATTGCGAACGGCAGCTTCGTCGGAGGCGGTGGCACCGGGCCCGAGGTCGAGTTCGACCCAGGATCGCTCGTCCGGAGCGCCGTCGGTCGCGGGGCTCACTGCCCACGTCACGCCTTGGGGGGCTGACGCGGCTGACGCGGCCGGAGCGGCCGCCGCGACCAACCCCCCGGTGACGAGCCCGACGAGGACGAACCCGGAGAGCGTGGGGAGGCGCGTCGCCGGAAGGCGCCCGCCGGAAGAGGATCGGCGTGGACCGGTCATGGAAACCTCTGGATCTCGAATAGGACGCACGAAGCGGCCGGGCACGAGGTGCCCGGCCGCTCACGGCTGTGGGGGGATGAGGGGCGTGCCTCGCGGAAGTTACTCGAACAGGGAGAGCGTGATGGTGGAGCTGTAATCGCCGGCGTCGACGGTGGTCGGTGTCTTCAGGGTCAGCGCCGCGTCCGCGGTCCACGACCCCTCGCCCGCGATGCCGGCGGAGTCGCCGGTGATCGCCAGGAGCTCCTGGTCGACGAGGCCCACGCCGTCGGGCCCACCATCGATGGCGGTGTCGACGACGTCGCCCTCAGCGACGAGGCCGCTGTTGCCTCCGTCGATGAGGTTCGGAGCCCAGCCGAGGTTCTCCGCGCCGATCGTGCTCAGGCCGTCTGAGGAGACGAAGTCGGTCGCGGTCCCCAGGACGTACCAGCCGGCGTCCGCGGGGATGTCGGCGGGATCGCGGGTGTCGGTCACGGTGACGGTGGGCAGGGTCCCGGTGAACTGGCGGATCACGCCGGTCGAGCCGTTCTCGGCCAGTGCGGACGAGGTGCCGGCCACGGACATGGCGAGAGCGCCTCCTCCGCTGAGGGGGGCGATGTCGACGGTGACGTCGACGTCGTCGGTGCCGATCTCAGGTTCTGCGGCGGCCGCCGTGCTGGCGACGCCGAGGAGGAGCAGGCCTCCGGTCAGGCCTGCGGCTCCGCGGGCGAGGAGGGAGCGGGTGTTCATCTCGGGTGTCTCCGTTCTGCGTGGGCAGCATCGCCGACGCGGTGGGGTGGTGAGGGTGGGACGGGGGTCAGCGGCAGCTAGCAGCGGGATAGGTGGCAACAGCGCTCGTCGTCGCGGGCTTGCCGGCGACGAACGCCGTGGCGGACACGCTCACCTGACCGCCGGCGACGCTCGCGTCGCGGGTGGTGAACGCGTGTGTGGCGCTCTTCCCGGCGCCGATCTCGTCGATCGTCTTGACGCCGTGGGCCGAGGTGACGACGACCTTGATCGCGAAGGTGTTCGGGTTGGAGACGGCCACCGAGAGGAAGACCTTGCCCTGCACGCAGCGGGTCCTGCTCGCGGCGGTGACGGTGACCGCGGGCACGGCCACGTCGACGACCTCCTGAGCGCTGGCGCCCTCGAGCGTCGGTCGCACCTTCTCCATGAGGCCGGTCGTCGGAGAGAACGTGACCCGGTCGATGGTCGTCTCACGGTGCGTGCCGTCGCCGCCGGAGAAGGCGAAGCGATGGTAGGCGATGTACCAGTCGTCGGTGCCCGGCACGTTGATGATCGAGTTGTGGCCCGTGGCGAGGATGCCCAGGGCAGGGTCTTTCTCGAGGACCACACCGCGGTAGGTCCAGGGTCCGTCGATGCTCGTCGCAGTGGCGTACCCGACCCTGTAGTTCTCGGACCCCGTGTCGTCGATGGAGTACGTCAGGTGGTAGAGCCCGTTGCGCACGTTGACGAAGGCGCCCTCACGGAAGTCGGTCAGGCCGTCGATCCGCTTGATGGTGTCCGTTCTGACCGAGAGCATGTCGTCGGCGAGTTCGGCGTAGACGGGGACTCCGTTGCCCCAGAAGAGGTAGCTCTTGCCCGTCGCCGGGTCGGTGAACGCGGCTGGATCGATGGCCTGCCCGGAGTTGACTGCCTCACCGTTCGTGATCATGGCCGTCGGCTGTGCGGCGAAGGGGCCTGTCGGGCTGTCGGCGACAGCGACCCCGATCGTCTTGCGGTCCAGCGCGGCGTTGTGGCCGGAGAAGTAGAAGTAGTATTTGCCGTTCTTCTCCGAGATCGTCGGTGCCCAGGCGTTGCCAGCCGCCCAGGGGACGTTCCCGTTCGCACCGTCGAGGGTCAGGATCGGTTGGTCCGAGCGAGTCCAGTCCACGAGGTCCTTCGACGACCAGACCCAGAACTGGTTGCCGCCCCAGCCGGGGACGCCGTCGGTCGTGGCGTAGACGTAGTAGGTGTCTCCGAAGACTGCGATGTTGGGGTCGGCGTAGAGGCCGGGGATGGCGGGGCTCCCCATAGAGATCGCCTTCAGCGTCCAGGTGGTCGGCGAGCCGCCGTCTAGCGGCGTGAGCACCACCCGCTGAGGCGTGGACAGATCGCGCACGGTCCCGGAGGCGGGGCTGGCGACGACGCCGGCCGCGGTCGTGTAGGTGGGAGCGAGGGAGGTCAGCGCGACACCCGGCTTCACCGGTAAGGTGACGACCCGATCGACCGAGTCGATGATCGGCGCGGTCTTGAGGACGTCTCCGCCGATCGTCACGTCGGACAGGGTCGTCGTGTTCCCGGAGGCGGAGAGCACCTCGGCCGGGCTCAGAGCTCGGTCGTAGATCGCGAATTCCCGGATCTGGCCTCGGAAGCGATTGTCGGCGTCGTAGTTCGAACGGCCGATGTAGTTGGCCGTCGTCCTGCCGGCTCCGATGTCCTTCGGATCGATGGTCACGGTCGAGCTGCCGACCTTCACCCCGTCGAGGTAGAGGGTGGCGGTCGTTCCGGCGAGCGTGTACGCCAGGTGCGCCCAGGTGCCGCGCGGCACTGCTGCACTCTGCGACACCGTCTGCTCTGTGGTCCAGTTGCCGGTGGTCAGGCTGGTGCGGTAGTTGTCTCCGGAGGTGAAGAGGTAGCCGTCGCCTGCTCCGGCCGTCGTGTTGCCCAGCCCGTAGAGGAAGTAGGGGGAAGCCTGGGCGGGATCGATCCAGACGTCGGCCTCGACCGTGATGTCGGTGACATCGGCGAGCAGGTCGTCCGGGAGCCTGACGAAGTCGTCGTCGCCGTCGAGTTGCAGAGCACCGTCGTTCCACGTGCCGCCGGCGACGAGCTCCCCGTTCCGACCATGTCCAGAGCTGTCGAGGACAGTTGTGCCGGCATCGGCGTCGAAGTCATATCGAAGGATCTCACCCGGTGCACCGAGGGCATCTGCCGGGGCGTCACCCTGGGCTGCAGCGGCGGATGCTGACGCTGTCGCCAACAGGGGAGCCATGAGGACCACGGTCGTCGCGAGGACGATCGGTCGCGGGAAGTGCTTCATCACACGTGCTCCTAGTTCGGCGTCGTTGCTGAGGAGAGCTGAGGCTGTCAGTGATGTTCACGGTAACACCCAAACAGGGGTCAACGCAGCGATCTTGCCCACGCGGTCTTCCAGTCGCTTCCCTTCAGGAGTCGGCGGCGATCATCTCGACGATCGTGTCGACCGTCAGCCACGGGCCGTTGCTGACCTCGCCGATCTTCTCGCGGTCCTTGAACACGGCGACGCGATCGCTGAGGCGAACGACTTCGTCGAGGTCGGACGAGATGTAGACGACGGCGACCCCGTCCTTCGCGAGCCGGACGACGTGGGCCTGGATGTCGACCTTCGAGGCCGCGTCGATCCCCTTGGTCGGCTCGTCGAGCACGAGGAGTCGAGGCATGGTCGCCAGGCACCGTGCCAGCACGACCTTCTGCTGGTTGCCGCCTGAGAGGTACTTGGCCGGGAGGTCGGGATCCGCCGGCGAGATGTCGAGCGAGTCGATGTAGGCACGGACGAGGCCGTCGGTCTCGGCGGCCGAGAGGGGCCGAGACCAGCCGCGAAGGGCCTGGATGCCGATCACGATGTTCTCGCGGACGGACAGTTCAGCGATGATGCCGTCCTCGTGGCGGTTCTCGCTCGCGTGCGTGATCCCATGCCGCATGCCCGAGCGGGGTTCGGTCACCTGCGTGGGCTCACCGTCGATCAGGACGCGTCCGCAGTCGTGGCGATCGGCGCCGCTGAGCAGGGAGGCCATCTCCGTGCGACCGGAGCCTCGCAACCCGGCGAAGCCGACGATCTCACCTCGATGCAGCTCCAAGTCGGTCGGTGCGACCGCTCCTCGACGGCCGAGGCCGAGAGCCTGGTACATCGGCGGGCCGACGGGCTGTCGGTGATGCTGGCGGCGGTCCACGCCGATCCGCCGTAGCGCCTCGATGTCCTCGCCGAGCATCACGGCGATCAGCTCGGCCCGGTCCACGGAGTGCGCGGGGTAGTCGCCGACCGTGCTGCCGTCGCGCAGCACGGTGATCCGGTCGCTCAGGGCCAAGACCTGTTCCAGGAAGTGCGAGACGAACAGTATCGCGACACCGCTGTCGCGCAGGCGTCTCAGGACTGCGAAGAGCCGGACGGCGTCGTCGAGGTCGAGACTCGAGGTCGGTTCGTCGAGCACGAGGACGCGGGGGCGGTCGATCATCGCCCGACCGATGGCGACGAGCTGGCGGAGCGCCGGCGACAGCGAGCGCACGGATGCCCGCGGATCGAGGTCTCCCAGTCCGAGCTCTCCCAGCATCTCGGCTGCTCGCTGGTGGGTCCGCGACCAGGAGATGCCGAAGCGGCCACGGACCTCGTGCCCGAGCATCATGTTCTCGCCGATGCTCAGGTTGTCCGTGAGCCACTCATCCTGGAACACCGCCGAGATGCCGGCCGATCGTGCGTCCGCCGGCCCCGAGAAGCGGCGCTCGACGCCGTCCACCTTGACCATTCCGGCGTCGGGACGATGAATGCCCGTAAGGGTCTTGATCAGCGTCGACTTGCCAGCGCCGTTCTGCCCCATCAGCCCGTGGATCTCTCCCGGGGCCAGGCACAGACGTGCGCCGGTGAGAGCCGGGCCCGAGGTGAAGACGACGTCGATCCCGACCATCTCCACCGTCCGGTGGGGAGAACCAGGAGCCGCCATCGACTGCAGATCCACGTGCCGTCCTCGGATCGTGTGCGGCACGGCATCGGGGCCGCCGTGCCGAGGTGTCGCCGATGATACGCGACAGCTGACTACGGATCACCCCACGGCGATCAGGCGCGGGGCGGTGCAGTGGACTCGCGAACCACCAGCTCGGTCGCGATGAGTGTGCGCCGGGGGATCTCCTGGCCGTGCATGTGGGCGTGGATCACGTCTGCGACCGCCGTCCCCAGCGCGTCGAAATCCTGCCGCACCGTCGTCAGCGGAGGCAGCATGTGGCGAGCGCTCGGCAGATCGTCGAAGCCGATGACGCTGACGTCTCGCGGAACACGGATCCCCCGTTCGGCGAGACCGTGGATCACGCCGAGGGCCATGTCGTCGTTGGCGACGACCATCGCGGTGAACTCCGGGACCGAGGTCAGGCTCGCGGCGAACTCGTAGCCGGAGTCGGGCGTCCAGTCACCGACCACGATGGGGCGTTCTCGCATCCCCCAGGACTTGGCGCGCACGTGGAAAGCACGTTCACGAGATCGAGCGTCGAGCCAGTCCAGAGGGCCTGAGAGGTGCAGGACGTCACGATGCCCCAGCGACGCGAGGTGGTCGACCGCCTCCGCCGTGCCCGCTTGTTGATCGACCGAGACCGTGAGGAAGGTCGGGTCATCCTCGGACTTCACCACCAGTGTCGGGACCCCGATCTCGATGGTGCGGAGGGTCGCCACGGACGAGGAGCGCGGCGCGATGATGCACAGGGCGTCGATGCCCAGCCCCGTCAAGTGCTCGATGGCGTCGACCGGAGTCATGTCCTGTTCGTCTCGCAGTGCGACGGACGTCACCGAATAGCCCCTCGACCGCGCGGCCCGCTCGATGGCCCGCAGGGTGCTCGAAGGACCGAACGCGGTTCCGCTCTCGACCAGTACGCCGATGCGCTCCGTGCGCTGCGTGACGAGCGATCGAGCCGCGACGTTGGGTCGGTAGTTCAGCTCGTCGACTGCCTTGAGCACTTTCTCGCGAGTGGAGTCCCTGATGTTGGGATGGCCGCTCAGGACGCGCGAGACGGTCATGTGCGAGACGCCTGCCACCGCGGCGACTTGTTTGAGGCCTGGCCGACCGGTCACCACGTCGATCTCCTCCCCAGCGGGCATGCAAGTCCCGGGCCCCTGAGCAGGCGGCGAAAGCACCGATCGCTCACTTACAGCTTAGTGACGGCGAGGGCAGAGCTCGACGTCGTGAGCCATGAGTCGCGCGTCAGAAGGACGTTCACGTCGCCCATTCACGCCTCGTGGTCGGTCAATTGGTGCGCGATGCGTCGCCGAAGGGCGGTCGCCGTCCTGAGTCGATGAGCAGTGACGTCAGCTGTCGCGAGAAAGGCACAGCTTGCTTCGACATAGCTGACAGTGAGTTTTTCGTGAACGGTCAGCTCTCGAGCGATGTCTGTGCGACCCATACCTCGGGACCTGCCGACCAAAGTGCGGCTGAGGAAGCCACAGTTGCGCGCCGAACTGTTGACGAGTCAGCTGCGAAACACGTCAACAGAATGACACCACCGCGCGCCCGGCAGCGCCGTTGTGGTTCGGCAATGGGGGCGGTCGGCCTACTCTGCAAGCGCAGCAGGAACGACCGTTCTCGCGGTGATGCCGCTTGAGCTCGTCGATCGTGTGCGCGACTAGAGAAGCACAGTCTCGCGGTCGTGCAGCCGTCTCGGAACGGGGCCGAGTCGCGGCCCATCTCGGACGAAGGCATGTGTCCGGACTACCGGTTGACGCTCCCACACTGTTGACGCACCGAGTGTGGTCTCCTCGGCTATTGAGAATCGCCCACACCGTTTCGATTCGTCGCCGCCGCTCCACCTGCACTTTCAGCTGCTTCGCACGTGACCCTCGTTCCGGCGCCCTCTTCCGGTCCACTCCGCTCCCCGTCAGACTTGCCGCTGCGCGAGAAGCGTCTCCGCCCCGCCGAACGCTGGCGCGTCCGTCACTGCTGCGATTCCCTCCGCTCACTCGTTCGCTGCTGTAACCCACCTGCCGGTGGGCGGGGACTTCGCTGCCGTGTGCAGCTCAGGGGCTGGTTGACGCTGTGAGCGTCTGCCTCGCCTGGCACGCCAGACCACTTCGTGATGCGTCGGGAACCACCCTCCTTCCGCGCGCATCGTGCGTGCTCGTCGTCACCCCTGCCGGGGGCCTCTCCGATGGCTGGTTCATGCGCACCGGGCCTGCTTCTTCCGGGACCGGAACGTTCCCCGACCCGCTCCACCGCACCGCTAGCCGGACCGCAGCTTGTCCGCACGCACCCGGCCATGAGGAAGCCCACGGCAGGGAGACACCTCGATACCGGTTCGATACCCGCCACGCCCCACCGCACCGGTGACCGGGACGACACGAAGCCTCGGCAGGTGCGGCACCGGCACGCACAGGCCAGACGACACGGATGACGCACGGGCTCAGCGGCGCCGGTGACTGTTATGGCCCCATATCTGTCCCGCTCACCTTTTTGCTCGTCCTAGACGACTCCACGCAGTTGCATCTAGATGGTTCTCGATGGCAGCAGCCGCTCGGCCGCCCCGGGCTCATGCCGTGCTGGGGCCGCAAGTAGGGCCTTGATGTGAGCTTCGCGAGCATGTGACTACGGATCAGAAGGTTGGGGGTTCGAGTCCCTCCAGGCGCACAGAACGAAGGCGGTCCACGGTGTGGGCCGCCTTTTCTGCGGGCCGTCCCTCGCGGTCCCGCACCTCCGTGATGCCAGGGATCACCGATCGTCCATCGTCCGCGGCGATGGTCAGCGTGTACGCGACCGAGTTCAGCAGGGAGTCGTGAACACGGGGGCGCCGAGGAGCCTCTCAGTCTCGTCCCAGACGAACGCGCCCAGCTCCGGGTCGAGGCTCACGGCCGGTGCGGGCACGGCTCGAGGCCTTCCCGTCTCGCGCCGCTCCGGGCCCATGTACGCCAGGGGCGGGAGGTCGTGAGCGCTCACGGCCAGGACCGCCGACCGTGCCGCGTCCTGCTTGTCGGCGACGATCCGGGAGAAGGGCGGGCCGACGACGGCGGCTGCGGCACGGGTGAGTGCACTGCGCTGGTGGATGCCCGGCCGGTCGTGCGTGAGGGCGTCGATCGCGGCTCCCGGGTGCACGACCACGGACCGGGTCGAGTGTCCGCACTGCTTGGGGCGCCTGGCCAGCTCGAAGCCGAACAGCTGCACGGCGTGCTTGAAGTTCGCGTAGGCGGTGCGGGAGCGGTAGTCGCGGTCGGACAACCAGTCGGTCCGGTCGAGGGGGTGCTTCTCCGTGATGAAGCTGCCCATGTGGACGACGAGCTCACCCGGCGTCCTCTCCAGCGCGGGAAGGGCATGCCCTAGGTGCATGGATGCGAGAACGGCCGACATGGCCACAGCGGTGCTCGCCGCGTTCGACGTCACCGCGGGCACGACGGAGGCGGTGGCGCCGGCACTCGCAGAGCTGGGCCTCACCATGAACACCGCGTACGCCTTGTGGACGGTCGATCCAGAGTCCGGGCCCTGGTCGATGGGGGCGCTCGCGGTGCGCCTGCACTGCAAGCCCCCCAACGCCACCTTCCTCTACGGGCAGCTCGAACGGCGTGGGCTCGTGCAGCGGCTGCCGGACCCGACCGACCGCCGACAGAGGGTGGTCTCGCTCACGGAGCGGGGCGAGACCGTCAGGGGGGCGATGATCGACGCGGTCCTCCGGCCCGGCCCGCTCGGCAGGCTCAGCTCCGACGAGCTCGCCGTCGTCGGACGTCTCCTGGCCAAGGCGCTCCGCCCGAGCTAGTCGTCGACGGCCGGAGGTGCGGGGCGCGGGTGGCGGATCGTCGCGACGGTGCCCGTGACGCAGAAGGCCGTGGCGACGAGCAGTGCGACGAGGATCATCACGTCCACCAGGCCCGGCCCGCCCGATGCGGTCGCCATCCTGACGACGACGCTGACGACGCAGGTGAGCCACACGACGGCGGCGATGCCCCAGCCCACCGAGGAGCCGCGGAACGTCGGCTTCTGCAGGCGGAGTCGGCCCTGGTCGCGGTTCGTCTCGTCGTCCATCGTCGTGGTCCCCTCGTCGTCGTCGACCTCTCCACCGTACGTCGAGCCCCCTCGCCGCCTCAAGGGGGCGGCGTCGGCGCCGGCGAGGTCGCCCTCCAGGAGGGGGAGCATCGTCCGCCAGGTGGTCGGCGAGCGGCCGTCGACCTGTGAGGCTCACGGGATGACGCGTTCAGTGCTGACGGCCCTCGGCTGGTGGCTGCTGGGCGCCGTGGCGGGCCTCGTGCTCGGCGGTGCCACATCCTTCGGCCAGCAGCACCTGCCCGGCGGGCTGAGCTCGTTCGCCAACTCGAGCGGCGGCTGGACGATCCTCACCTTCGCGGCTGTCGTGGTGGTCGCTCGAAGGCCGAGCGCCCGGAGGTGGTGGACGGCAGCCGGCCTGGGGCTCGTCGTCTTCCACGCCGCGGTCCAGGGCTACGTGATCGTCTCCACCCTGAGGGGCTTCCCCGACTCGTACGGACCGGGCGACTTCTGGTTCACGGCGGCGACCCTGGCCGGCCCCGTCGTCGGGCTCGCCGGGCTGTGGTGGTGGTCGCCGCGCCCCGTGCTGCAGGCGGCGGGCATCGCGGTCCTCGCCGCCGTGATGATCGGCGACGGCGTCTCGGGCCTCGTCCGCGTCGCGGCGACGACCGGGACGACCTGGTGGCTCGTCAGCATCGCGGCGGGCGTCGCGGCGCTCGGCTGGGTCGTGGTCCGGCGCCTCGACGGGTGGCGAGAGCGGGGTCTCGCCGTCGGGCTGACGGCCGTCGGGGCCGTCGCCTTCGTCGTCTTCTTCAGCGCACTCTGAGGGCGGCGGCCACGGGATCGGGGTCGTCCGGTGCCGCACCCGCACCCGCACCCGCACCCGCACTCGCACTCGCACGGGCGATCGCCGGGGCCGCTGCGGTCTCCTCGACGCGACCACGGGTGTGGTCGACGAGCGTGCGGGTCAGGTCCGCGGCCACGGCGGCGTCGCGCGAGGCGAGGGCGTCGGCGATCCGGACGTGGAGCGCCACGGCCCGCTCTCCTTCTTCGTCGAAGACGGGCACGCTCCCGGAGTAACGCAGGAGCAGGGCGGCGAGGACGGTGTCGGCGAGCTGGGCGAGGACGGAGCTCGAGGCCGCGGCGACGATCGCCGAGTGGAAGTCGAGGTCGGCCTGCGCGAACGGGGCGACGCGTCGATCGCGGTAGGTCGTCGTCATCTCCCTGGCCGCGCGGACGACGGCGGCCAGCTGCTCGTGCGTGCCCTGGCGCGCGGCGAGCTCGGCCGCGGCGGGTTCGAGGATGCCGCGCAGCTGCATCAGCTCGTGGAGCTGCGTCTGCGCGTCGTCGGCGTGGGACCGCCAGGCGATGACCCGAGGATCCAGCAGCCGCCAGTGCTCGCGACCCAGGACGGTGATCCCCACTCGCTGCCGTGCGACGACCATCCCGAGGGTCTCGAGGATGCGCAGGGTCTCTCGGATGACGGAACGGGAGACTCCGTGCTCGACGGACAGTGCCTGGATCTTCAGCACCGTCCCCGTCTGGAGCTCGCCGCCCACGATGGCGGTGCCCAGGATCTCGTCGAGGGAACGTCGATGCGTCACGAGGCGGAGGGGGAGAGGCCTTCGTAGGCGCGCTGGGGCAGCTGCGTGGCGAGCTTGCCCCCGCTCACGTCGACCAGCGTGCCCGTGATGTAGGCGGCGGCGTCGCTGGCGAGGAACACGAGCAGGTCCGCGATGCTGTCGGCGGTGCCCCAGCGGCGGAGGGTGAGGGTGTCGAGAAGTCGGTCCTGAGTCGCCTGGGGCATCGTCTCGAACCCGTTCATCGCGCTCGGGACCATGCCGGGAGCGTAGGCGTTGACCGTGACGTCCCACGGGCCCAGCTCGCCAGCGAGCACCCGGGTGAACTGCACGACGGCCGCCTTCGACGCCCCGTAGGCAGCGGCGCCCACCGACGGGACGATCGCCGCGAACGAGGCCGCGTTGAGGATGCGCCCGTGACCCGAGGCCTTCACGTGCGGCAGCACGGCCTGTGACATCAGGAAGACGCCGGTGACGTTGACATCGAAGCACCGGCGCCAGGCGGCCAGGTCGAGGTCCTCGACCCTGCCCTCCACGTTGATGCCCGCGTTGTTCACCAGGACGTCGATGCCGCCGAACCGCTCGGCGACCTGGTCGACCCCGCTCTGCACGGACGCGGCGTCGGTCACGTCGCCCTCGATCTCGAGGACGCCCTCGACGGGGTCTTCGGGGAATGCGACGTCGAATGCCGCCACCTGTGCACCCTCGTGCACGAAACGCTCCACGAGGGCCCGCCCGATTCCCCGTCCGCCGCCCGTCACCAGCACGACCCGGTCCGTGAGATCCACCAGCATGCGCTGCTCCTGTCTTCCATGAAAAGTCTGCTTATTATAGATCTCATGAACGCGACGAGGCGAGTGGCCTGGGTGACGGGAGCCGGGAGCGGCGTGGGACGCGCGTGCGCAGAGGCCCTGGCGGAGCGGGGATGGACCGTGGCCCTCTCCGGCCGCAGGGCACCCGAGCTGGCCGAGACGGCCGCCCTCGTCCGTGCCGCAGGGGGCACGCCCCTCGAGCTGCCGTTCGACGTCACGGTCGACGACGCTCGCGACCGCGTCGAGGCGATCTCCGCCGCGACCGGCGGCGACGGCCTGGACGCGGTGGTCCTCTCCGCCGGCGCGAACACCCCGCGGCGGTCGTGGGCGGACCAGTCGACGGCGGAGTTCGCGAGGATCGTGCAGACGAACCTCCTCGGCGTCGTCCGGAGTGCCGACGCTGCACTGCCCGGGCTCCGCTCCGCTTCGGGGGTGCTGGTCGTGGTGTCCTCGATCGCGGGCTGGCGCCCCTCGCCGGGTGCGGGAGTCGCGTACAGCGCGAGCAAGGCCGCTCTGGCCCCGGTCGTCCGGACGATCAACGACCAGGAGGCGGAGGCGGGCGTCAGGGCGACCCTCCTCTGCCCAGGCGACATCGACAGCGACTTCCTGCGACAGCGGCCCGTGGTCCCCGGCGCAGCCGCGCGCTCGGCGATGCTCGCGCCCGGCGACGTCGCACGCTCCGCGATGTTCGCGATCGACGCTCCCCGTCACGTGCGGATCGACGAGCTCGTCATCTCGCCCCTCTCGCAGCGCTCCTCCTGATCGCAGGCACCGTGTCGGACTCGCCTCGGCCCCTCAGCGTCATGACGAGCGCCCCGGCGTCATGTGGCGTCACCGTCGTGGCGATGTCGGTGTCGGCGGGCAGGGTGAGGGGATGAGCCCCGCCGACCCGAACGCGATCGACACGACGCCCGTCGTCCACGTGCTGCACGACAACGAGGAGTGGCTGCCGCCGCTGCTCGCCGCGCTCGACGCCGCGGGGGTGCCGCACGCCGAGCACCTGCTCGACGGGACCTCGTTCGACCTGTCGGCCGCGCCTCCTGCGGGGGTGTTCTGGTCGCGCCTGAGCGCGTCGGCTGCGACCCGCGGCAGGGCGACCGCGAAGGAGGTGGCGCGCGCGACCCTGCGCTGGGCCGAGCGGCACGGTCGCCGGGTCGTCAACGGCAGCGGGGTCGTCGAGCTCGAGGTGAGCAAGGTCGCGCAGTACCTGGCCCTGTCGGCTGAGGGCTTCGACGTGCCGCGGACGGTCGCGGTGTTCGGCACCGCCGACCTCAAGGTGCGGGCGCGCGAGCTGCCGGCGCCGTTCATCACGAAGCACAACCAGGGCGGCAAGGGCATCGGGGTCCGACGGTTCGACGACCACGAGTCGTTCGACGCGTACGTCGACGGCCCCGACTTCGAGCAGCCTGCCGACGGCGTCACGCTGCTGCAGGAGTACCTGCAGTCCGAGGAGCCGTTCGTCACCCGCGCCGAGTTCGTGGGCGGCCGCTTCGTCTACGCGGTCAGGGTCGACACGTCCGCCGGCAGCTTCGAGCTGTGCCCGGCGGACGCCTGCGTCGTCCCGACGGGCGCCGACCCGGCGACCTGGGCGCCGTTCGCGGTGCGCCCCTCGGTGACGGCGGAGCACCCGCTCGTGGTCCGGCTCGAGGCGTTCCTCGCCGCGCAGGGCATCGAGGTCGCCGGCGTCGAGTTCATCGAGACGGTCGACGGCCGCGTCGTTCCCTACGACGTGAACACGAACACGAACTACAACCCCGACGTCGAGCGGGAGTCGTCGGTGTCGGCGACGGCGGCGCTCGCCGCGTTCCTCGGGGGCGCGCTGACGGACGCGGCGTAGCCGCGCCGCGGCACCCACCCGGGTCGGGCCCGGGTCCCGCCGCGAAAACGACAAAGCGACGCGGGGTCCCGCGTCGCTTTGTCGCTTTCGCGGCGGCGAAGGGCAGCCGACGGGCGTGGGTGCCGGAGTTCGCGTCGGGGCGGCTCACGAGGCGGCTCCCGCAGCGGCGCCCGAGGCCGGCCCGGCGTCGAGACCAGTCCCGGCGCCGAGCCCGAGCCCGCGCTCGGCGTCGAGCTCCGCGAGGAGGCGGGCGTTCAGGTCGTGGGCGTGCAGGACCTCCGCGGGTGTAGCGCGGGACCAGGGGTGCAGCTCGGGCCAGCCGGCACTGCGCTCGGGCCGGCGGGCCTGCGCTCGGGCCAGCGGTCACGGCGCCGACGTCGTGCGCGTCGCTACGCTGGGCTCGGCAGGGGAGGTCGCCGTGGGGAGCACGAAACCGGTCGCCATGGCGGCGGCCCACGCGCTCGTCGTCGGCGCCGCCGTCGCGATCGCGACGCCCGTGGCGCTCGTCGTGCCGGTGCTGATCTCCCTCCTGACGGGGCCGCTCGGCGGCGCGGCGGCGGCCGGGGTGCCCGCGTTCGGCATCCTGTGGCTGCTCGACGCGGCGTTCCGGAACGGCCTGCCGGGGTCGGGCCTGAGGGCGGCGCTGCCCGCCGGCGTCCTGGCCTTCAGCGCGTTCGTCGTGTGCTCGGCACAGCTGCAGCTCTTCCGGGACCCGGAGGCGGCGGTCCCGTCGGACCTGTCGGTCGCCCTCTGGACGGGCGGGCTCAGCGCGGCCGCCGTGATCGTGACGCACGTCCTGTTCGACCGCGACCCGCTCGCCGCACGTGCCGAGCCCGGCATCGTCGATCCCGCCGATCCCGCCGATCCGACCACGAGGAGCCCCGTGATCACGACTGACGGCACCGTGCCCGCCGCCGCCGCCGCCGCCTCCGAAGCCGACTCCGCCGAGCAGGCCGAGGCTGCCGAGCAGGCCGAGGCTGCCGAACAGGCCGAGGTCGCCGAGGCGGCCGCACCTGTCCCGGAGCGCTTCGACCACGTCGTCGTCGGCGGCGGCGTGATCGGCGCGTCGACCGCGCGGGCCCTGGCACGGGCCGGCGGCGGCGGCGGCGCGCGCGTCCTGCTCGTCGAGCAGTTCGGCCGCGGCCACGACAAGGGCTCGTCGCACGGCGCGAGCCGGATCTTCCGTCGCGGCTACATCACCGACGACTGGGTCGCGCTCACCGGCGACGCGATCACGGCCTGGCGGGAGCTCGAGGCCGAGACGGGCCGCACCCTCCTCGACTTCACCGGCGCGCTCGACCACGGCGACCCGGTCGTGCTCGACGAGATCCAGGCGGCCCTCGAGCGCGGCGGCGTCGCCCACGAACGACTCACGCCCGAGGAGGCGGCCGTTCGCTGGCCGGGGCTCCGCTTCGACACGTCCGTCTTGTTCCACGCGCAGGCCGGGCGGGTCCGCTCGGCCGACGCCGTCGAGGCGCTGCTCGACAGCGCCGCGGCGGCGGGCGCCGAGCTCCGCTTCGACACCGCCGTGGCCGGGATCGAGACGGAGGGGGTCGGGACCGAGGGCGCCCAGACCGAGGGTGGCGACGTCGTGCTCCGTCTCGAGGGCGCAGGAGGCGCCTCCTCGACGGTCGTGACGACCAGCCTCGTGCTCGCGGTCGGCTCCTGGGCGCGGTACCTGGCCGGGGACATCGTGCGGCGCGCGGGGGCGTCGCTGCCCGAGGTCAGGGTCACGCAGGAGGAGCCCGCCCACTTCACGACGGAGCTGCCTGACGACGCCTGGCCGAGCTTCGTGCACCACCCGACGGACCCGGCGCTGCGGGCGAGGGTCAGCACGATCTACGGGCTGCTCACGCCCGGCGAGGGCGTGAAGGTCGGCACCCACGGGACCGGGCGCGAAGTGCACCCCGACGCACGCCTGGCCTCGCCCGGTGCCGAGGGACAGGCCGTGCTGCGCGACTACGTCTCCGAGTGGGTGCCCGGCGTCGACGTCGACACGCTCGCCCCGATCAGCTGCCTCTACGACACGACCCCGACCGAGGACCCGGTGCTCGACCGCGTCGGCTCCGTCACGGTCGCGACCGGGTTCTCGGGGCACGGCTTCAAGTTCGGCGCCGTCTTCGGCGAGCTGCTGGCCGGGATCGCGACGGGGACTCCCGCGCCCGAGCGGTTCCGGCTGCGTCGGGGCTGAGCTCGGCCTGGGGACTGGGGCCTGAGGGCCGGCCTCGGGGCGGCCACGGGCTCGGTCCTCGGTCGATCGTCAGCCCTCAGCCGTCGGTGCGACGACGCGTGCGGCCCCTCATCCCCCGGGCGACGAACACGATGCCGACGACGAGCATCGGCAGCCCCGCCCACGGCGTGTCGAGCGTGAGGAACAGCGTGAAGCCGAGAACGCCGAACACGACGCCGATCGAGATGTCGTCGCTGCGTTTCCTCTCGTCCGCGGCGGCCTTCGCGCCTGCCTCGGTCTCGGGTCGCTCCTCGTCCCTGCGCTCGTCCATCGCTCCAGGCTAGGCAGCCGCTCGCGTCGGTTCCTCCCCCTCCCGACGGACCCGAGGAGGATGTCGTCCCGACTGGAGCAGCGGTCGCGCCGCATCCCTCCGCGATGGCGACAAAGCGGCGTGATCTTTCACGGAGGTTCGTCGCTGTCGCGGAGGTTCAGGGGCGGCGGCGGCGGCGGCCGGCGGGGGCGGGCGGCGGCGGAGGTAGCGCGCGGCGTCAGCTGCCGGGGCCGAGCAGGTCGCGCGCGAGCTCGCGCACGGCGGCGCGCCCCGCGCGGTTCGCGCCGACCGTCGACTGCGACGGCCCGAAGCCGATCAGGTGCACCCGCCTGTCCCGAGCGGCCCGGGTGCCGACGAGCGGGACGCCCCCGAGCGGCCCGCGCAGCCCGAGCGCGTCGAGGTGCCGGACGCTCGGCCGGAACCCCGTCGCCCACAGCACGGCGTCGACGCTCGTCGTCGAGCCGTCGGCCTCGACCACGTGCCGCGGCCCCATCGCCGTGAACATCGGACGCCGCTCGAGCACGCCGCGCTGCGCTGCCTCGCGGGCGTAGCCCGTCCAGATCAGCCCGGTGTACGACACGATGCTGCCCGGGAGGCGGCCGGCCGCAGCGTCCTCGGCGACCCGGCGCTCGACGTCGACGCCGTCCGACCCCGAGGTGAAGTCGTGGTCGAGGAACACCGGCTCACGCCGCGTGTACCAGAGCGTCGTCGCGACCCGGCTGATCTCGTCGAGCAGCTGCACCGCCGAGATGCCGCCGCCGACGACGGCGACCCGTCGGCCTGCGAACTCGGCCGCGGACACGTACTCGCGCGTGTGCAGCTGACGACCCGTGAACGAGGAGGCGCCGGGCACGTCCGGCAGCACCGGCTCGTCCCAGGTGCCCGTCGCGTTCACCAGCGCGCGCGTGGTCCACGTTCTGGCGTCGCTCTCGACCCGCAGCAGGCCCGCCGGGTCGTCGTCGACGGGCTCGACCCTGGTCACGTGCACGGGGCGGTGCACCCGCAGCTGCTCCGCCTCCTCGTAGGCGGCGAAGTAGCGCGGCACCGCGACCCGGCTCGACTCGGACTCGTCGACGGGCGGCAGCGCCATGCCCGGCAGGTCGAAGATGCCGTTGACGGTGGCCATCCGCAGCGACTCCCAGCGGTGCTGCCAGGCGCCTCCGGGTGCCTCGCCGGCGTCGACGACGACGAACGTCGGCGGAGCGTCGGCACCTGAGCCCGAGCCCGAGTCCGAGGCCGAGTCCCCTCCCGGGGCCGGCACGAACCCGCGCAGCCGCAGGTGGTGCGCCGCGGACAGCCCCGCCTGCCCGGCACCCACGACGGTCACCGTCGCGTGCTGCAGGTCGTGGAGTGGGTGCACGCGACCACGCTACGGCGGCCACCCGGGGAGCCCCTCCCGCACCCCCTCCCGCATCCCCTCCCGCACCCCCGCAGAGCACCCCCACTCCGGGGGTCGACCGCTCGGATCGGGGGACATGCGGCGAAAAAGGTCGAGCGATCCTCGCCGACGTGCCCTATCGTCGGGCGGGTAGCGAGTCTGCTGCCTCGGTCTCACCAACCGACGGCGCGGACGCCAACCACCGCTGCCATGAGGATCAGGAGCGAGTCCATGAGGACTGAAGCACCCGCGCGCGCCGAAAAAGGGCGACCGACCGCGCACCGTCACCACTCCAGGGCGAAGCAGGGCGTGGCCGTGCTCACGGCCGCCCTGCTCGGCATCGGCGGCAGCGTGCTCGCCGCGGCCCCGGCCATGGCCGCCCCGGCGGCCTCGACGGCCGAGGGCCGGTTCCTCGACGGGACAGCTCTCGGCCTCGACCTGGCCAACGTGCTGCTGCTGCAGCCCGCCGCGGCCACGAACACGGGTCAGCCCGCTCCGGCGACCCAGTCGACGCCCCTCGACGCGACCCTGCTGAACGCCGCGCGCGCCGACCTCGGCAGCGGCATCCAGCTGCTCGGCCCGAACGGGCTCCTCACGGTCGGCGCGGTGAACGAGTTCGCGCAGGCGAACGCGAACGGCAGCTCGACCGCCGCCTCCGGGGCCGTGACGAACGCCGGGGCGATCGGCGTCGGCGGCCAGGGCGGGGTGCCGCAGGCCAACGCCAGCTTCAACCTCAGCCGTCTGGTGAACACGCAGGCCCTCGCGAACCTCCGGGTCACGACGGGCGCGCTCTCGGCGACCGCCGCGCAGGCGGCCGGGCCGAACGGCGCCCAGACCGGCACCTACCAGATCGCCGACCTCGACCTGAGCCTCACCAGCCCGGTCCTCGCCACGACGATCAACGGCCTGCGGACGACCCTCACGGGCCTGCAGCCCACGGTCGACGCGATCCCCGGCACGCTCACCGGGCTGCTCGGCCCGACCGTCCAGGTCACGGGCCTGCCGAACCTGACCACCCTCGGCAACTCGCTCACGACCGTGACGAGCGCCGACGGGTCGATCACCGCGAACCTGCAGACGGGCGCGATCACGCTCGACGTCCCCTCGGCCCTCGCGTCGCAGGGCGTCGCGCTCAACAGCCTCCCCGCGGGCACCGACCTGACGCCGTACATCACGACCGCCCTCACGACGCAGCTGCTCCCTGCCCTCACGACGGCGGTGCAGAACCTGGTGACGCAGATCACGACCAGCCTGAACGGGGTCGGCGCGACCGTCAACGTCCTCGGTCTCCGCGTCCCGGTCGACCTCGGCGTCCTCGGCCCGGTGCTGAACGGCGTGCTCGCCACCGTCCTCGCCCCGGTGAACACCGTCCTCACCGGCCTCGGCGGCACGGTCGTCACGCCGCTCGCGACCGCCCTCACCGGCGTCGTCTCGCTCCGCGTCAACAACAAGACGACCGCCGGCGGCACCTTCACGCAGAGCGCCCTCCGCGTCGGCCTGCTCGGCGTCCTCCAGGCCGGCACCGGTGTGGAGCTCGCCTCCGCCTCGGTCGGCCCGAACGCCGGCCCGCTCGCCGCGCCGACCCTGACCGGCATCACGCCCGTCGAGGGCCCGGTCGCGGGCGGCACCGCCGTCACGCTCACCGGCTCGACCTACACCGCGGACTCGCGCGTGAGCGTCGACGGCGGTGCGCCGATCACGCCCACGGCGGTCTCGGACGACGGCACCTCGCTGACCTTCACGACCCCCGCCCATGCCGCAGGACCGGTGCCCGTCACCGTCACCACGGCGATCGGCACCTCCGGCCCGCAGACCTTCACCTACATCCCGGTCCCCGCGATCACGGGCCTCACCCCTGCGCAGGGCCCGGTCGGAGGCGGCACCACGGTGACCGTCGCCGGCAGCGGGTTCCTCGACGGCTCGACGGTCTCGGTCGACGGCTCCGCCCCGATCACGCCCGACAGCATCGCCGCCGACGGCACGTCGCTGACGTTCACGACGCCCGCGCACGCACTCGGCGACGCACCGGTCACGGTCACGACGCGCGGCGGCACCAGCGCCCCGCAGACCTTCACGTACCAGCCCGCACCCGTGGGCGCACCCGTCCTGACCGGCATCACGCCGGACCAGGGCCCCGCAGGAGGCGGCACCGCCGTCACGATCACCGGCACGAACTTCACCGCCGGCTCGACGGTGTCGGTCGACGGGTCCGCCGGGATCGTCCCCACGACGATCGCCGACGACGGCACGTCGCTGACCTTCGACACGCCCGCCCACGTCGCCGGCCCCGTGCCGGTGACGGTCACGAACGGCACGGGCACCTCCGCGCCCCAGACGTTCACGTACGTCGCGCCTCCGCTCGCCGCTCCCGTCCTGGACACGATCACGCCTGACGAGGGCCCGGTGGGAGGCGGCACCGCCGTCACGATCACCGGCACCGGCTTCACGGCCGGCTCGACGGTCTCGGTCGACGGCTCCGCCCCGATCACGCCCGACGCGCTCGCGGCCGACGGCACGTCGCTGACGTTCACGACGCCCGCGCACGTCGAGGGCACCATCGCCGTCACGGTGACGAACGCCGGCGGCACGTCCTCGCCCCTGGACTTCACCTACACGCCCGCCCCGGCCGCCGCGCCGGTGCTCACCGACATCGACCCCGAGGTCGGACCGGCAGGAGGCGGCACCCCCGTCACCGTCACCGGCACCGGCTTCGCCGCGGGCTCGACGGTCTCGGTCGACGGCTCCGCGCCGATCACGCCCGACACGATCGCGACCGACGGCACGTCGCTGACGTACACGTCGCCCGCGCACGTCGCCGGCACCGTGCCCGTCACGGTGACGAACGCGGGCGGCACGTCCGCCCCGCTCGACTTCACCTACGAGGCCGCACCCGTCACCGCGCCCGTGCTCGCCACGATCGACCCCGACGAGGGCCCCGCAGGAGGCGGCACCGCCGTCACCGTCACCGGCACGGGCTTCCTCGCCGGCTCGACGGTCTCCGTCGACGGGTCCGCCCCGATCACGCCGACGGCGATCGCGTCCGACGGCACGTCGCTGACCTACACCGCTCCGGCCCACGTCGCCGGCACGGTGCCCGTCACGGTGACGAGCACGGGCGGCACGTCCGCCCCGCTCGACTTCACCTACCAGCCCGCCCCGCCGACGGCGCCCGTGCTCGAGACGATCGACCCCGCCACGGGACCGGCAGGAGGCGGCACCGTCGTCACCGTGACCGGCACCGGCTTCACCGCGGGCTCGACCGTCACCATCGGCGACACGACGGGCCTCGTGCCCGACTCGGTCGACCCGGCGGGGACGTCGCTCACGTTCACCACCCCGCCGAACGCCGCGGGCGACGTGACCGTCACGGTGACCACTGCCGGGGGCACGTCCGCACCGCTCCCGTTCACGTACACCGCACCTCCTGCGGGCGCCCCGGTGCTGACGACCATCGCTCCCACCTCGGGACCGGTCGGCGGACGCACCGTCGTGACGCTCACCGGCTCGGGCTTCCTGCCCGGCTCGACCGTCTCGATCGGCGACACGACGGGCCTCGTGCCCGACTCGATCGACCTGACCGGCACGACGCTGACGTTCACGACCCCGGCGAACGCCGCCGGTGCCACGACCGTCACCGTGACGAACCTGGCGGGGACGAGCCCTCCGCTCGGCTTCACCTACCTGCCGGCTCCCGACGACGCGCCGGTGCTCATCTCGGCCACCCCGGCCGAGGGCCCGGTCGGAGGCGGCACGGTCGTCACCGTCGCCGGCTCGGCCTTCACGCCCGGCTCGACGGTCTCGATCGGCGACACCGTCGGCATCGTGCCCGACTCGATCTCGACCGACGGCACCGAGCTGACGTTCACGACCCCGCCGAACGCCGCGGGACCCGTGAGCATCACGGTGACGAACGGCGCCGGCACCAGCGCCGGGCTGCCCTTCACCTACCTGCCGGCCCCGGCCGACGCCCCCGTGCTCACGGCGATCGACCCGACCTCGGGCCCGGTCGGCGGCGGCACCTCGGTGACGATCACCGGCACCGGCTTCACCGACGGGTCGACCGTGTCGATCGGCGACACGACGGGCCTCGAGCCCGATGCCGTGTCGGACGACGGCACCGAGCTGACCTTCACGACCCCGCCGAACGTCGCGGGCCCCGTGACGGTCACGGTGACGAACGACGCGGGCACAAGCGCCCCGCTCGGGTTCACCTACGTCGCGGCCCCGGCCGGCGCGCCGGTGCTCACGGCGATCGACCCGACCTCGGGCCCGGTCGGCGGCGGCACCTCGGTGACGATCACCGGCACCGGCTTCGCGGCCGGGTCGACCGTGTCGATCGGCGTGTCCGCAGGCATCGTGCCCGACGACATCTCGGACGACGGCACGGAGCTGACCTTCACGACGCCGCCGAACCAGGCCGGTCCCGTGAGCGTCACGGTGACGAACGACGCGGGCACCAGTGCGCCGCTCGGCTTCACCTACCTCGCCGCGCCCGTCACCGCACCCGTGCTGGCGACGCTGACGCCCGACTCGGGCCCGGTCGGAGGCGGCACCCCGGTGACGATCACCGGCACCGGCTTCACGCCCGACGCCACGGTCACGGTCGGCGGCACGGCCGGCATCGTGCCGGACGACGTCTCCGACGACGGCACCGAGCTGACCTTCACGACCCCGCCGAACGCGGCCGGCGACGTGCAGGTCACGGTGACGACCGACGGCGGCACGTCCGCGCCGCTGACCTTCACCTACGAGGCGGCTCCCGTCGGCGCCCCTGTGCTCACGGGGCTCGCCCCGGCCTCCGGCCCCGCCGGGGGAGGCACCGTGGTCACCGTCACGGGCACGGGCCTCGCGCCCGGCTCGACGGTCACGATCGGCGGCGTGGCGGGCATCGTGCCCGACGCGATCTCGCCCCTCGGCACCTCGTTGACCTTCACGACGCCCCCGGGCGCCGCGGGCGACGCACCGGTGACGATCACCAACCTGTTCGGCACGAGCGCGCCCCTCACGTTCACGTACGTGGCGCCTCCTGCGGGCTCGCCCGTGCTGACGGACATCGAGCCCGCAGTCGGACCGGTCGCGGGCGGCACCACGGTGACGCTCACGGGCACCGGCTTCACCCCCGCGTCGACGATCACCATCGGCGACACGACGGGCATCGTCGGCACCCTCTCGCCCGACGGCACGCAGCTCACGTTCACGACCCCGGCAGGCACCGCCGGCGGCGTGCCCGTGACGGTCACGAACGGGACGGGCACCAGCGCGCCCCTGACGTTCACCTACCAGGCGGCCCCCGTGGCCGCGCCGACGCTGACGAGCCTCACGCCCGACGAGGGCCCCGCAGGAGGCGGCACCCCGGTCACGGTGGTGGGCACCGGCTTCACGGGCGACTCGACGGTCACAGTGGGCACCACGACCGGCATCGTGCCCGACTCGGTCTCGCCCGATGGCACCTCGCTCGTCTTCACGACGCCGGCCGGCGCCGCGGGAACGACCGACGTCTCGGTGACGAACCCGGCGGGCACGAGCGGCACCCTGCCGTTCACCTACCAGGTCGCTCCGGCGGGCGCGCCCGTTCTGGCGACGCTGTCGCCGACGAGCGGACCGGCAGGAGGCGGCACCCGCGTCACGATCACGGGCACCGGCTTCACCGCAGGCTCGACGGTCTCCGTGGACGGCTCCGCGCCGATCACGCCGGTCTCCCTCGGCACCGGCGGCACGTCGCTGACGTTCGACACGCCGCCGCACGCCGCCGGCCTCGTGCAGGTCACGGCCACCAACGGCACGGGCACCTCCGCGCCGCTGCCCTTCACGTACCTGGCCCCGGCGTCGACGGCACCCCTGCTGCTGAGCCTGACGCCCGCGTCGGGCCCGGTCGGCGGAGGCACCGTGGTGACGATCAGCGGCTCGGGCTTCACGCCCGGCGGGACGACGGTCTCGATCGACGGAGGCGCCCCCCGGACGCCCTCGTTCGTCTCGATCGACGGCACGTCGCTGACCTTCACCACCCCGGCCGACACGGCGGGCCCGGTGCCGGTCACGGTGACCACCGCCGGCGGCACCAGCGCGCCGCTGACCTTCACCTACGTCGCGGCTCCCGCCGGGGCGCCGGTGCTGGCCTCGCTGACGCCGAGCTCCGGCCCGGTCGGCGGCGGCACGACGGTGACGATCACGGGCACCGGCTTCACGGCCGGCTCGACGGTCTCGGTCGACGGCTCCGCGCCGATCGCGCCGATCACCGTCAGCGCCGACGGCACGTCGCTCACCTTCGCGACCCCGGCACACGCCGCCGGGCTGGTGGGCGTCACGGTGACGAACGACACGGGCACGAGCGCTCCGCTGACGTTCTCGTACCAGGCCGCGGCCGCGCTGGCTCCGCAGCTGACGTCGCTGACGCCTCCGTCGGGTCCGATCGCCGGCGGCACCGTCGTGACAGTGACGGGCACCCGGTTCACCCCGGGCTCGACCGTCTCGGTCGGCGGCTCCGCCCCGATCACGCCGGACAGCATCTCGGCCGACGGCACGACGCTGACGTTCACGACCCCGGCCGGCACGGCGGGCAGCACGACCGTCACCGTCACGAACGGAGCCGGCACCAGTGCGCCGCTCCCGTTCGTGTACGTCGACCCGGACACCGACCCGAGCGTCGCGCCGGTCATCACCTCGCCGGTGCAGGGCCAGGTCGTCGACACGGCGAACCCGGTCTTCACGGGAACGGGCACGCCGGGCTACACGGTCACCGTGCAGATCCCCGGCCGGGTGCTCTGCACCACGGTCGTCGCCGGGGACGGCACCTGGGCCTGCGCACCGCTCGGCGGACTGCCCGAGGGCGAGTTCACGGCCACGGCGACGCAGACCGGGCCTGACGGCGTCACGTCGGCGGCCTCGGAGTCGGTCGACTTCACGGTCGACCTGCCGGCGGCCGGCCAGCCCGGCGGCGGGACCCCCGGCGCGGGCGGCACGCCCGGCGGCGGTGCAGGCGGAGTCGGCGGCTCGGGCTCGGGCGGCTACTACAGCGGCACCGCCGGCAGCGGCCCGCTGGCCTTCACGGGCAGCGACACCGCGCCGGTCCTGCTGGCAGCACTGCTGCTGATGGTCGCGGGCGGGTTCCTCACCCTGCGGAGGAGGTCGCGCCGCAGCTGAGCCCGCTCTGCGGGGCCTGCTCAGCAGCCCGAAGGAGGTGCCCGTCCGGTCAGACCGGACGGGCACCTCCTCGTCTGCGCCCCCGTTCCGCACCGTGTGCCACCGGCCCGCATCCCGTGATCCGCGCGTGATCCGGTCCGGAGGCGCCCGGGAGCCTGGCCCCCGTGGGTCGATCAGCCCGGATCACTCTCGCTCTGCGGCGACGAACAGCGTGCCGCACGGGACGGTCTGTCGGTAGCGTCGGGGCATGAGCGATCCCGCGACGCACCATGCCCCCACGCACGACCCGGCTTCCCCCTCTCCACACCCCGGCCTCGAACGCAGGGCGTTCGTCGTCGCGGGCGCCTTGTTCGCGCTGGCTGCGCTGCTGACCGCGGCGCGCCTCCTGCTCGGGCTGGCTGCCCTCTCGACGGCCTCGCTGTTCGCCTTCCTGCCGGTCGTCGCGCTCGTCGTGACCCTCG
This sequence comes from Frigoribacterium sp. ACAM 257, assembly GCF_007954365.1. Classification (GTDB taxonomy): domain Bacteria; phylum Actinomycetota; class Actinomycetes; order Actinomycetales; family Microbacteriaceae; genus Frigoribacterium. The sequence continues at coordinate 61,720 of NZ_VOLO01000004.1, read as the reverse complement.
CGACGTCGGCTGCCCTCTGGCTGGTCAGCGGACGGCGGGGCATCTGCGCCGCGTCCCCTGCCGGACGCGTCGCGCTGCGCATCGCCGCCGTGACGCAGCTGCTGGCCGCCGTCCTGGCGCTGGTCCCGACCGTCCTCGCCGCGGGCATCGGGTCCATGGCGGTCCTGCTCCTCACGCTCGTGTCCGTCGTGGCGGCCCTCGCGGGCGCCGTGCTCGCGGCGCGCTCCGCGAGCGGGGACGGGAGCGGCGGCGTGCGGGGCCCGGCCGGCTGGGCCCTGGTGGCGTGGGCCGTGGTGGCGCTCGTCCGCACCGTCGTGTTCTCGACGCCGATCGGGTTCGCACTCGGCGCCTCCTCGATCACGGCGTTCGCGTTCGGCGGCCAGGTGCTGACGGTGCTCGCGCTGCTGGTCGTCGCCGTCACCTGGCTCGTCGCCGGGCTGCGGTTCCCGGCCGCGCGGGCCTGACCCTGCCGGAGCAGGCACGGCGGCCCCGGGCGCCAGCGACCCAGGCTCGTTGACACGCCCGGGCGGCAGGACTACGTTCTGGCCATGAGCGGTCCCGACGCTTCTCCCGGCCGCGTGCCGACCGCCTCCTCGCGCCTTGACGGAGCCGACGCCCCGTCCGCGGGCAAGGGCCTCGCCGCCGGCACCCTCGGCCTCTGGGGCTCGACCGTCATCGGCCTCGCGAGCACCGCGCCCGTCTACTCGCTGGTCGCGACGCTCGGCTTCGTGGTCGCCGCCGTCGGGGCGCAGGCGCCGATCGCGTTCATCGTGGCGTTCATCCCGATGCTGTTCATCGCCTTCGCCTACCGCGAGCTGAACAGGGCCGTGCCCGACTGCGGCACGACGTTCACCTGGGTGACGAAGGCCTTCGGCCCCCGGGTCGGCTGGATGGGCGGCTGGGGCGTCGCCATCGCGGGCATCGTCGTGCTCGCGAACCTGTCGCAGATCGCCGGGCAGTACACCTGGCTGATGGTCGGCGACGGCTCGCTGGCCGAGAACGTGCCGCTGGTCACCGCGACCGGCGTCGTGTTCATCGCCCTGATGACCTGGATCAGCTACCGCGGCCTCGAGCTGGGCGAGCGCGTCCAGAACGTGCTGCTCGGCGTGCAGTACGTGGCCCTCGCCCTGTTCGTCGTCGTCGCGCTCTACAAGATCGCGACGGGCGACGCCCCGAACGCGACCCCGGTCGAGTGGAGCTGGTTCGACCCGACCGCGTTCACCGACTGGTCCGGGTTCGTCGAGGCCGTGCTGCTCGCCCTGTTCATCTACTGGGGCTGGGACGCGTGCCTCGCCCTCACCGAGGAGACGAAGGACCCGCAGCGCACCCCCGGCCGCGCCGCCGTGCTGTCGACGGCGATCCTGCTCGTCACCTACGTCGGCGTCACCGTCGTCGCGATGTCGTTCGCGGGCCTCGGCAGCACGGGCATCGGCCTCGCGAACGAGGCGAACGCCGACGACGTGTTCCTCGCGCTCAAGGACCCGGTGCTCGGCCCGCTCTCGGTCCTGCTGGTGATCTCGGTGCTCGTCTCGGCGGTGTCGTCGACGCAGACGACCATCCTGCCGACGGCCCGCGGCACCCTCGCCATGGCCGTCTACGGCGCCCTGCCCGCGCGGTTCGGCCGGGTGCACCCGAGGTTCCGCACCCCGTCGTTCTCGACCTTCGTGATGGGCGTCGTCGCGATCGTGTTCTACGTCGTCATGACGCTGGTGAGCGCGAACGTGCTGCAGGACTCGATCCTCTCGCTCGGCCTCGCGATCGCCTTCTACTACGGGCTGACCGGCTACGCGTGCGTCTGGTACTTCCGCCGCGAGCTGACGTCGTCGTGGCAGGCGTTCCTGTTCAAGGGGCTGCTGCCGCTGCTCGGCGCGCTGATGCTCACGTACGCCTTCGTGCAGTCGGTCGTCGACATGCTCGCGCCCGACTACGGCTACACGGTGCTGCTCGGCATCGGCGGCACCTTCGTGATCGGCATCGGCTCGCTGCTGGTCGGCGCCGTGCTGATGGTGGTCTGGTCGGCGTTGCCCGTGTCCCGGCCGTTCTTCCGCGGCGAGAGCCTGAATCGCGACACCGAGGTGCTCGTGCCCGACGAGCCCGAGCTCTACACGCGTTCCATCGACGGAGGACTGGCATGACGACGGCACCCACCACCCCCGCGCCCGGCGACGTCGCCGCGGCACCGGCCCGCATCCTGATCGTCGGCGCGGGGGGCGTCGGCTCGGCCGCCGTGCGCATCGCCGTGCGGCGCGCCTTCTTCGAGCTGCTCGTCGTCGCCGACCACGACCCGGCCCGCCCACAGGCGCTGGTGGACTCGCTGGCCGACCCGCGCCTCCTCGGCGCCTCGGTCGACGCGTCGAGCGCCGACTCGGTCACGGCCCTGATCCGCGAGCACGCGATCACCCATGTGCTGAACGCGGTCGACCCGCGGTTCGTGATGCCGATCTTCGAGGGCGCCTTCGCGGGCGGCGCGGTCTACCTCGACATGGCGATGAGCCTCTCGAGCCCGCACCCCGAGAAGCCGCACGAGCTGACCGGGGTCATGCTCGGCGACGAGCAGTTCGCGCAGGAGGCGCGGTGGCGGGACGCAGGACGCCTCGCGCTCGTCGGCATGGGCGTCGAGCCCGGCATGTCCGACGTCTTCGCGCGCTGGGCCGAGGACGAGCTGTTCAGCGAGATCGACGAGCTGGGAGTGCGCGACGGCGCGGACCTGGTCGTGGAGGGCCACGACTTCGCCCCCTCGTTCTCGATCTGGACGACCATCGAGGAGTGCCTGAACCCCCCGGTCGTCTGGGAGGAGGGGCGCGGCTGGTACACCACCGCCCCCTTCAGCGAGCCCGAGGTCTTCGACTTCCCCGAGGGGATAGGCCCGGTCGAGTGCGTCAACGTCGAGCACGAGGAGGTGCTGCTCATGCCCCGCTGGACGGCCGCGAAGCGCGTCACCTTCAAGTACGGCCTCGGGCAGGAGTTCATCGACGTGCTGAGGACGCTGAACAAGCTCGGCCTCGACAAGACGGCCCCTGTCGACGTCAAGGGGGTGCAGGTCTCGCCCCGGGACGTGGTCGCGGCGGTGCTGCCCGACCCGGCGACGCTCGGCGACGTGATGTCGGGCAAGACCTGTGCCGGCGTCTGGGTGCGAGGCACGGGCAAGGACGGGAAGCCGCGGTCGACCTACCTCTACCACGTGGCCGACAACGAGACCTCGATGCGCGACTACGGCTCGCAGGCCGTCGTGTGGCAGACGGCGCTCGGGCCCGTGATCGCGCTCGAGCTGCTCGCGACGGGCGTCTGGTCGGGCGTGGGGGTCCTCGGGCCGGAGGCCTTCCCGGCGGGGCCGTTCCTCGACCTGCTCGCGTCGCCGGAGGGGCACGACTCGCCCTGGGGGATGGTCGAGAAGCCGATCTGACCGGAGGCGCGACGGGCCTGGGCAGGCGCGTGCGGCCCTCCGCCGTCGGCGACCGCCAGGATGGTCCGATGGCCCTCTCCCACCGCGCTCGCTCCGTGCGCCGCTCGACGGCACGCGCCGACGCCTCTTCGACGTCGTCCGGCTCGACGTCGTCCCGCTCGACCGCGTCCCGCGACCAGCCCTCCAGCCCGCTGCGGCGCCCCGGCGCGTTCCGCTTCGGGCTGATCGCGACCCTCGGCGGCGGGCTCGGCGTCGGCATCATCGTCGCCCTGATGGCGCTGTCGACGATCCTCGTGTACATCGGCCTCGCCTTCTTCCTCGCCCTGGCCTTCGAGCCCGTCGTGCGCCGCCTCTCCCGGGCGGGCGCCCCGCGCTGGGTCGGCGTCGTCGTCTCGCTCGTGCTCGTGATCGGCGCCGTCGTCGGCATCCTCGCCGCCGTCGTGCCCGCCCTCGTCGACCAGGTCGGCCACGTGATCCGCACGGCGCCCGCCGCCCTGCAGGACGTCTCGCGTCAGCCGTGGGTGCAGCAGGCCGTCGAGACCCTCGGCCTCGAGGTCGACGTCGACGACGCCGTCGCGGCCGTCAGCTCGTACCTGCTCGACCCCGACCGCCTGCTCGCCCTCGGCGGCGGCGTGCTCGCCGTCGGCCAGGGCATCACGAACGGCATCACCGCGGTGATCATCGTCGCGATCCTCACCATCTACTTCGCCGTGACGCTGCCCCAGATGCTCCGCTCGCTCAGCCGGGCCGTGCCGCGCAGCCACCGCGAGCGCGTGATGGACATCTCGGACGAGATCTTCCTGTCCGTCGGCCGCTACGTCGCGGGACAGGTGGCGCTCGCCGCGATCAACGCCGTCTTCGTGTTCGTGGTGCTGACGATCGCGGGCGGCCCGGTGCCCGTGCTGTTCGCGGCGCTCGCGTTCCTCGGAGCGCTCATCCCCGTCGTCGGGACGGTCGTCGCCTACGCGATCATCATCGCGGCGACGCTGACCGTCTCGCCGGTGACGGCGATCGTGGTCGGCGTCGTGCTGCTCGTCTACGCGCAGATCGAGGCGTACGTGCTGACGCCGCGCGTCATGTCGAAGGCGGTCGCGGTGCCCGGTGCGCTGGTGATCGTCGCCGCCTTCGGGGGAGGAGCGCTCGGCGGCGTGCTCGGTGCACTCGTCGCGATCCCGATCGCCACAGCGGGGGTCGTCGTGTTCGAGCGCGTCGTGGTCCCGCGCCAGCAGAAGGTCTAGCGAGCGTCCGGCTCGGGCGGCCTGGTGCGGAGGGGCGCATCCTCGCCGGACCGCGCAGCGTGCTCCTCCTCGTCGATCGAGCTGCCCGAGGCGGCGTCGACGAAGCGTGCGCCTCCGACGGCCGCGGCACGACGCACGAGCTCGGCGACGAGGGCGTCGTCCTCGGGCTCGAGCTCGTCGTCGGGGGCCGTCTCGATCATGAGCTGGCTGGCGGGGCCGAGCAGCAGCTCGGCGGTCGTCGCCGACCCGTGCTCGTCGCTCGTCGGCACGTCGACGATGTCGGTCGTGCCGTTCTGGCCGAGGGCCGCGGCGTAGGCGATGACGGCCTCGGCGATCGCGTCGCCCGTCATCACGCGGTTCTCGCCGTAGACGATGTACTTCATGTGCCCCCTCGGTAGGCCTCCAGCATGCTCTGTGGCGCGTGCGCGCGCCCGTGGGAGGCGCCTCCTGGGGGACAGCGAGAAAGTCACCCAATCGGGGGGTGCCTCGGCTCCGAAGACATGCCCGGGTGTTCCCTAGGCACCCGGCGCAGTTCATGGCTGCGCACCTCCGGGAGCCCGAACTCCCGGCGGACGCCGAGAGACCCGACTCTCGGCACGGGCTCCTGCGTCAAGGGCGACGCACGGGCCTGCCAGGGGGGCTCACGAGCGTATCGAGCCCGGCAGGGAGGTCGTCGTGGACCCTTGCACGGAGACCAGTTCCGGACAAGAGCCCAAACTGAGTGCAAGCTAGGAATCTGCACCGGCCGCCTGCCCCGTAGCGGCCCCCGAATTCCTTCAGAAAGGGCTCATCATGGGCTTCCTCGCCTTCATCCTCCTCGGCCTCATCGCCGGCGCCATCGCCAAGCTCATCCTCCCCGGTCGTCAGGGCGGCGGCTGGATCGCCACCCTCGTCCTCGGCGTGATCGGCGCCCTCCTCGGCGGCTGGATCGGCGGCGCCGTCTTCGGCGTCGGCTACGACGGCTTCTTCTCCATCGAGAGCTGGCTCATCGCCATCGTGGGCGCGCTCGTCGTCCTCGTCATCTGGGGCTTCATCACCGGTCGTCGCGGCGCCAAGCGCTGACTCGACCCGCAGCACCCGAAGGCCCCCGTCGCTCTGCGGCGGGGGCCTTCGCCGTCCCCGCCCCGCCGCGCCGTCGCTCCTGACGCTCCCGTCCCCCTCCTCATTCAGGAACATGTGTCCTGAGCCGCGCAGCGGGGGGCGACTCGCGCCTGAGTCGTGCATGATTCAGGCAAGCGGGTCAGCCAGTTCCTGAATCGTGAGAGGGCGCAGCTACCCGCGCGACGGCGCAGGCGCAGGCGCAGGCACCGGCCCCGTCGTGCCGCGCACCACCAGCTTCGTCGGCAGCTGCACCTCCGGCCGGTCGATTACCCCGCCCTCGAGCAGCGTGAACAGCATGGTCGTGGCGACGGTGCCGAGCCGGTGCATCGGCTGCCGCACGGTCGTCAGCGCCGGCTGCTCCCGCGAGGCCTCGGGGATGTCGTCGAACCCGACGAGGCTGAGGTCGTCGGGCACCCGCAGGCCGAGCTCGTGGGCGGTGCGCAGCACGGCGATCGCCGACAGGTCGTTGGCCGCGAACACGGCGGTCGGGCGGTCGGCGGGCCGCACGTCGAGCAGCTCCCGTGCGGCGCGGCGTGCGGCGCCCATCTCGAAGTCGCCGTCCCGCGTCAGCGCGGGGTCGCGCACGATGCCCGCCGAGCGGAGCGCGTCCGCGTAGCCGGCCTCGCGCAGCGACGCGGAGCGCAGGTCGGGCCGCCCGGCGAGGAACCCGATGCGCCGGTGCCCCAGGGAGACGAGGTGCTCGACCGCCTGGCCTGCGCCTCCTCGGCTGTCTGCCTCGACGCTCGGCAGGTCGGCGCGCCCCTTGTGCGGGTCGACCGCGACGACCGGCACGCTCGTGGTGGTCGTGAGGACCGACGGCGTGACGAGGATCGCCCCGTCGATGAGCGTGCCGCTGAGGCGGCTGAGCGAGCGCCGCTCCCAGCCGTCGGCGCCGCCCTGGTGGGCGCCGCTGTAGGCGAGCAGGTCGTACTCGGCACCGAGCTGGCGCACGGCGGTGCCGACGCCCTTGAGCACCTCTGAGCTGAACGGCTCGAAGTCGGCCACGAGCACGCCGATCACCCCGGTGCGGCGGGCCCGCATGCTGCTGGCGACCAGGCTCGACTCGTAGCCGAGCGCGTCGACGACGGCCATCACCTTCGCCGTCGTCTCGGGCGACACCCCGTAGCGGCCGTTGACCGCCTTCGACACGGTCGCGAGCGAGACTCCCGCCGCCGCGGCGACGTCGTGGATGGTCGGGCGAGCGTTCACGAGCCGCAGCCTAGCCCCGTCGAAATGGTTTTCGAAAACGTTTGACACGCTGCGGACCGTTTCTGACACTGGTCCGACGCAGCACATCGGAGCGCTGCGTCACGGGCCGACCACGGCCGCTCAACGACGAGGAACAGGTGGCAACGATGGCGAGCAAGACCAGCAAGAACACGAGAACGGCCAGGCGCCTCCTGGCAGGTTCCGCAGCCCTGTTCGTAGGAGCAGGCCTCCTGACCGGCTGCAGCGCAGGAGGCGGCGGCGGCGGTGCCGACGACGGCACCCTCACCCTGTGGCAGAACTCCACGACCGGCCCCGGCCAGGACTTCTGGACGCAGGCCGCGGCCGACTTCACGAAGGCGAACCCGGACGTCGCGATCGACGTCCAGACCGTGCAGAACGAGGACTTCGACAGCAAGCTGCAGACCGCGCTCAACTCGGGTGACGCCCCCGACGTTTTCCTGCAGCGCGGCGGCGGCAAGCTCCAGGCGATGGTCCAGGCCGGCCAGGTCAAGGACATCACCGACGGCATCTCCGACGACGCCCGCGCCGACATCAGCGAGGGCACCTTCGGCGCCGGCTCGATCGACGGCAAGGTGTACTCGATGCCGATCGCGGTGCTGCCCGGCGGCTTCTGGTACAGCCAGGACGTCTTCGACGCGGCGGGCATCACCACGCCCCCGACGACGATCGACGAGCTCGACGACGCCGTCACCGCGCTGAAGGACTCGGGCACCCAGCCCGTCGCCCTCGGCGGCAAGGACGCCTGGCCCGCTGCGCACTGGTACTTCTTCTTCGCCCTGCGCGCCTGCAGCAGCGACACCCTGGAGCAGGCCGCGACCGACCGCGACTTCAGCGACCCCTGCTGGGTCGACGCGGCGCAGGACCTCGCCGACTTCCGCGACACCGAGCCCTTCAACGAGGGCTTCCTCACCACGGCCGCCCAGCAGGGCGCCGGCAGCTCGGCCGGCCTCATCGCCAACAAGCAGGCCGGCATGGAGCTGATGGGCGCGTGGGACCCGGGCGTCATCGCCTCGCTCACCCCCGACGCGAAGCCGCTGCCCGACCTCGGCTGGTTCCCGTTCCCCGCGATCGACGGCGGCGACGGCGAGCCCGGCGCGATCATGGGCGGCGTCGACGGCTACTCGTGCTCGGCCGGTGCGCCCGACTCGTGCGTCGACTTCCTGAACTACCTGGCCACCCCCGACGTGCAGACGGCGTACTACAAGGCCTTCAACGCGCCTCCGGTGAACACGGTCGCCCAGGAGTCCGTCACCGAGCCCTACCTGCAGGAGGTGCTGGCCGCCTACAACGACGCCCCGTTCGTCTCGCAGTGGCTCGACACCGTCTACGGCCTCAACGTCGGCAACGCGATGAACGTCGCCGTGGTCGACCTGCTCTCGGGCGACGGCACGCCGCAGGAGTTCGTGGACGCCGTCGACGCGGCCGCCAAGAAGGCGTAGGCCCCTCGTGAGCCTCCGCGAACCTCCCGTGCGGCCCGCCGCACCAGCCGGGGCTCACGCCACCGCCGGGGGCGAGGCAGTCGCCTCGCCCCCGGCGGCCTCCCGGGCCGTGTCCCGGCAGGGGCGTGGCGCCCGCGGCCTCGAGATCGCGCTGCTGGTCGGCCCGGCCCTCGTGGTCTTCCTGGCCTTCGTGGTCTTCCCGATCGTGATGGCCGCCTACTACGGCTTCTTCAGCTGGCAGGGCTTCGGCCCGCCGACCGACTTCGTCGGGTTCCGCAACTACCTGACGATCTTCCAGGACACGACGTTCCTGGACGCCCTGCGCCACAACGCCACGATCGTGGTGCTCTCGCTGGTGCTGCAGGGGCCGGTCGCCATCGGCCTGGCGCTGCTGCTGAACCGCAAGCTGCGCGGGCAGTCGCTGATCCGGGTGCTGATCTTCGTGCCCTACGTCATCAGCGAGGTCGTCGTCGGCACCGGCTGGAGCCTGATGCTCCAGGGCAGCGGCGCCGTCAACGACGTGCTGACGAAGGTCGGCCTCGGCGCGTTCACGCAGGACTGGCTCGCCGACCCGAGCATCGCCATCTGGACGCTGCTCGTCATCATCACCTGGAAGTACGTCGGCTTCGCGGTCATCCTGTTCCTCGCCGGCCTGCAGGGCGTGCCCGAGGAGCTCAGCGAGGCGGCGGCGATCGACGGCGCGAGCTGGTGGCAGATCCAGCGGCGCATCACGCTGCCGCTGCTCGGCCCGACCCTGCGGATCTGGGCGTTCCTGTCGATCATCGGCTCGCTGCAGCTGTTCGACCTCGTCTACATCATCTGGGGCCAGTACATCGCGGCCACCGCAGGCACCTCGACGATGGCGACGTACATGGTCGCCAACGGCCGCACCTCGGGCAGCTACGGCTACGGCAACGCCGTCGCCGTCGTGCTGTTCCTCATCTCGCTCGTCGTCGCCCTCGTCTACCAGCGCTTCGTGCTGCGGCGCGACACGGCCGGCGCCCTCACCACGTCAGGAGACGAGTCATGACCGCGAGCACCCTGCCCGCCCGCCCCCGCGGCGCTGCGGGCCCGGACGGCGGAGGCACGGGCGCGTCAGCACGCCCGCCCAGGCCGACGGCCGACCGGCCGACCCGCAGGAGGCGCGGCATCGCCGACCCCGGACGCGGCGTCGCGTACGTGGTCGCGGCGGTCGTCATCGTCGCGATGCTCGCGCCCGTCGCCTTCATCGTGATCGGCGGCTTCCGCACGAACGCGCAGATCACGACCGACCCCTCCGGTTTCCCGAGCCCCTGGCAGGTCGGCAACTACCTCGACGTGCTGACCGGCGGCACCTTCTGGCGGCAGGTCGGTAACTCGCTCATCTCGGCCGGGGCCACGACGATCGGCACGGTCGCCCTCGGCCTCGCCGCGAGCTACGTGCTGGCGCGCTACCGGTTCGCGGGTCGCGGCGTGCTCTACGCGCTGTTCGCCGCCGGCCTGATGTTCCCGATGACCGTCGCGATCACGCCGCTCTACCTCGTGATCCGCGACCTGGGCCTGACGAACTCGCTGGCCGGGGTGATCCTGCCGCAGATCGCGTTCGCGCTGCCGACGACGATCATCATCCTCGTGCCGTTCCTCCGCGCGATCCCCGACGAGATCGAGGAGGCCGCGTTCATCGACGGCTGCAGCCGCCTCGGCTTCTTCTTCCGCATGGTGGTGCGGCTGTCGCTGCCCGGCGTGATCACGGTGGGCATCCTCGCCTTCATCGGCGCGTGGAACTCGTACCTGCTGCCGCTGTTCATCCTCAACGACCCGTCGACGTTCACCCTGCCGCTCGGCGTGCAGGCGTTCTCGTCGCAGTACTCGGTCGACACGGCACGGGTGCTCGCCTTCACGGCGCTGTCGATGCTGCCCGCGCTGATCTTCTTCAGCCTGTTCGAGCGCCGCATCGTCGGCGGCCTGACGGGGGCGGTGAAGGGATGACCATCGAGATGCAGCACGAGACGAGCGCGACCGGCGACTCCCTCAGCGACCGCGTCCGCCGCCTCCTCGACGACATGTCACTCGACGAGAAGCTGGCCCAGCTGGTCGGCTGGTGGGTCGACCAGGGCGGAGGCGCCGTGGCGCCGATGCAGGGCGCGATGACCCCCAGCGACGACTACGGAGCGGCGACGCAGCACGGCCTCGGCCACCTGACCCGGGTCTACGGGACGCGACCGGTCGACCCGGTGCAGCGCGCCTCCTGGCTGTGGGCGGAGCAGCGCCGGCTGCGGTCCGAGACCCGTCTCGGCATCCCGGCGATCGTGCACGAGGAGTGCCTGACCGGCCTGGCCGCCTGGCAGGCCGCGACGTTCCCGACGCCCCTCGCGTGGGGCGCCTCCTTCGATCCGGACCTCGTCGAGCAGATGGCGACGCTGATCGGCGGCTCGATGCGCGAGCTGGGCGTGCACCAGGGCCTCGCACCGGTGCTCGACGTGGTCCGCGACCCGCGGTGGGGCCGCGTCGACGAGTGCATCGCCGAGGACCCGTACGTCGTGGGCACCATCGGCACCGCCTACGTGCGCGGCCTGCAGTTGGCCGGGGTGCACGCCACGCTCAAGCATTTCGTCGGGTACTCGCTCTCGGACGCGGGCCGCAACCACGCCCCCGCGAACGTCGGGCCGCGCTACCTCGCCGACGTGCTGCTGCCGCCGTTCGAGATGGCCGTGCGCGACGGCGGGGTGCGATCGGTGATGAACTCGTACGCCGAGGTCGACGGCGTGCCCGTCGGGTCGACTCCCGAGTACCTGACCGACCTGCTGCGCGGCGAGTGGGGCTTCGACGGCGTCGTCGTGTCCGACTACTTCGCGGTGGCTTTCCTCGAGGTGATGCACGCCGTCGCCGCCGACCGCGGCGAGGCCGCCGCGCTCGCGCTCGAGGCGGGCATCGACGTCGAGCTGCCCACCGGCGACGCCTACCTCGCCCCGCTCGCGGAGCGCGTGCGGGCCGGGCTCGTCGACGAGACGCTCGTCGACCTCTCGGTCGCCCGCGTGCTCGCGCAGAAGGAGGAGCTCGGCCTGCTCGACGAGGCCGCCCTCGACGCCGCGGAGGCCGCCGGGCCGCCGACCGAGATCGACCTCGACAGCCCGGCTCACCGTGCCGTCGCCCGTCGCCTGGCCGACGAGTCGGTCGTGCTGCTGACGAACGACGGGGTGCTGCCGCTGGCCGGTGCCGGTGCCGGTGCCGGTGCGGCTGCGGCTGCCGGCCCGGCCCGCGTCGCGCTGATCGGGCCGAACGCCGACAGCACCGAGGCGCTGATGGGCTGCTACTCGTTCGTCAACCACGTGCTGGCGCACCACCCCGGGGTGCCGACGGGCATCGCCGTGCCGACGGTCGTCGAGGCGCTCCGCGAGGAGCTGCCGGGCAGCGAGCTCGTCGTCGTGCGCGGCTGCGAGGTCGAGGGCGCCGTCGAGGGCGACGACCGCTCGGGCATCGACGAGGCGGTCCGTGAGGCGGCCGGCTCAGACATCGCAGTCGTGGTCGTCGGCGACCGTGCCGGCCTCTTCGGCCGCGGCACGGTCGGCGAGGGCAACGACGTCGAGAGCCTCGAGCTGCCGGGCCTGCAACGCGACCTCGTGGAGGCGGTCGTCGCCTCCGGCACCCCTGTCGTGCTGGTCGTGCTGTCGGGTCGTCCGTACGCGATCGGCTGGGCGGTCTCCGGGTCGAGTGCCCCGGCGGCGGTCGTGCAGGCGTTCTTCCCGGGGGAGGAGGGCGGCCCCGCGATCGCCGGCGTGCTCTCGGGCAGCGTCGTGCCGTCGGGCCGGCTGCCGGTCTCGCTGCCGCGGTCGGCCGGCGCCCAGCCGTTCTCGTACCTGCACCCGCCGCTCGGCGGCCCGAGCGACGTGACGAGCGCCGACAGCACCCCGGTGCTGCCGTTCGGCCACGGCCTCTCGTACACGACGTTCGAGCGGTCGGGGCTCGTCGTCGAGGGGGAGGGCGCGGGCGCGGGCGCGGGCTCGGGCGAGGTGCCCGCAGGAGGCGCGTTCACGGCGACCGTGGCGGTGCGGAACACGGGCGGCCGCGCCGGCACCGACGTGGTGCAGCTCTACGCGCACGACGTCGTCGCCTCGGTCACCCGGCCCGTCGCGCAGCTGCTCGGCTACGCCAGGGTCGCCCTCGAGCCGGGGCAGGAGGCCCAGGTGACGTTCCGCGTGCCGACGCAGCGGCTCGCGTTCAGCGACCGCCGGATGCGCCGCGTGGTCGAGCCCGGCGCCGTCGAGCTCTGGGTCGGCGCCTCGTGCGCCGAGCGCGAGACGGAGGCGGCGCTCGCCATCACCGGGCCGGTGCACCTCGTCTCGCTGGACGACGCGCGCGTGGTCGGCGTCGAGGTCGAGCTGCGCTGAGCCCGGCCCTCCCGGGCGCGGCCCGGCGGGCCCCGCCTCGCGCCGCACCCCTGATCGTGCAGCACGCCCCCGAACCCGAGGGTGTGCTGCACGATCGGGGGTGTCGCGCGTGCCCGGCGCGAGCGAGGTGCGAGGTGCGGGCGCCGCCGCGCCTCGCGCTCAGCGCCGCGGCGGCGCCGTCGACGCGCGCACGGTCAGCGTCAGCGCGGGCCCGGGCCGCGACGCGAGCCGCTCCGGCGACGTGAGCTGGTCGAGCAGCAGCCGGGTGGCGCGCTCGCCGAGCTCGACGGTGTCGCGGGTCAGCGTCGTCAGCGCTGGGCGCACCAGCTGCGCCATCACCGAGTCGTCGAAGGAGGCGACCGAGAGGTCGCCGGGCACGTCCACTCCCATCTCGGCGGCGACCCCCAGGCCGGAGACCGCGAGCACGTCGTTGTCGTAGACGATGACGCTGGGGCGGACCGGCAGCGACAGGAGGCGCCGGGTCGCGTCCGCGGCTGCGGCGGCCGAGTAGTCGGTCGTGATCGTCTCCGCCGTCTCGAGCCCGGCAGAGCGCGCGAACTCCGCGAGGGCGGCCTGCCGCAGTGCCGTGTGCTCGAACTCGGCCCGGCCGGCCACGTGGGCGAACCGCCGGTGCCCGAGCGCGTGCAGGTAGCCGAAGAGGGTGTCGGCCGCGGCGACGTCGTCGATCCAGACGGACGGGCCTGTTCCCGTGGTCGAGGGGTGCGACCCGATCACCACGAACGGCATGCCGATGGCCTCGAGCAGCCGGAGGCGCGGGTCGTCCTCCCGGGGATCGATCACGAGGACGCCGTCGACCCGGTGTCCGCTCCACCACTCGCGGTAGACCTCGACCTCCTCGTCGAGGTCGCGGGCCACGAGGAGGTTGAGCGCCACGTGCGACGTGGGCGCGGAGCCGTCCCGGCCACCGCCTCCTGCGCTCGTCAGCCCCAGCTGGATGCCCGAGATCAGGTCGCCGAAGAACGACTCGGTGCCGAGTGCCCGCGCAGGTCGGTTGAGCACGAAGCCGACGGCACCGGCACGGGCGCCGCTCAGCGCCCTGGCGGCGGAGTGGGGGCGCCAGCCGAGCTCGGCGGCGATCGCCTTGACGCGGCTCCGCGTCTCGGCCGAGACGCCGGGGCGGTCGTTGAGCGCGAACGACACCGCGCCGATCGAGACGCCCGCCCTGGCCGCGATGTCGCCGATGGTGGCTCGCCGGGGCTGGGTCACGGGCGGTCCTCCGGGATCGGTCATGGCCTCATCATGGAGGACGAGGCTTGACTATAGCGCTTTAGTGCTTCACGATGACGACACCGGCCCGCGACGGAGCTCGACCGGGCTCCGTCGCCTGTACCGCTTCAGCGCCTCACCCCGCACGACCGCGAACGAAGGAGTCCGACGTCATGCTGCCCACCCCCACCTCCCCTTCCCGCCGCCTCCCCGGCCTGTCCGGCCGGCGGCCCGCCCTCGTCGTCGCGGCCGTCGCCGCGGCCTCCGCGCTCGTCCTCTCCGGCTGCTCGGGCGGTGCGGGAGGCGGCGCCGGCAGTGACGTCGACGGGCCCGTCGACGGCACCATCACGGTCCAGACCTGGTCGCTGACCCCGACCTACACGGACTACCTCGACGGCGTCGCCGCCGCGTTCGAGGAGGCCAACCCCGGCACCGAGGTGAAGCTCGTCGACCAGCCGGGCGACGGCTACGCGGAGAAGGTGCTCAGCCAGGCGAGCTCGGGCACGCTGCCCGACGTGATCAACCTGCCGCCCGACATCGCGCTGCCGCTGGCGAAGCGCGGGTTCCTCTACGACATCTCGCAGGCGGACGACGCCCTCGACGACACGTACGTCTCGGGAGCCCTCGACGCCTACGAGTACAACGGCGTCGACGGGGTCTACGGCTACCCGTGGTACCTCAACACCGACGTCAACTACTGGAACGCCGCCCGGATGGACGCCTGTGGCCTCGACTCCACGGCGGTGCCCGCCGACACCGACGAGCTCTTCACCCAGGCGGCCACGATGCACGAGGCCTGCCCCGACGACTACCTGATGAGCCGCAAGCCCGGCCTCAGCGACTTCAGCCTGGCCGGCGCCCAGGTCGTCAGCGACGACGGCTCGGAGTTCGTCTTCGCCGACGACGACGCCTCGGCCGACCTGATCGACCGCTACGCGGAGGCGTACCAGGAGGGCTACCTGCCGCCGTCGGTCCTCACCAGCGAGTACCTCGGCAACTCGACCCTCTTCACCCAGGCCAAGGTGGCCTGGACGACCGGAGGCGCCTCGTCGCTGAGCGACTTCGTCACGAACAACCCGAGCCTCGACGGCGAGGTCGTCGTGTCGCCCGCGCTCGACACCCCGCCGCTCTACGTGCAGGGGCTGAGCGTCTCGGCGAAGAGCAAGGAGCTCGCGACGGCCACCGCGTTCGCCGCCTTCATGACGAACGAGGAGAACCAGGCCGCGTTCGGCCACATCGTCAACGTGTTCCCGTCGACGACCGCTTCGGCGTCCGACCCGTACTTCTCCGAGGACGACGGCACCGTCGACGGCAAGGCCAGGGCGCTCGCCTTCGAGTCGCTGAAGACGGCGGAGAACCTCTCGCCGGTCGAGGCCAACTCGGCCATGACGCAGTTCCTCGACCAGCAGATCGCGCTGGCGATGAAGGGCGACGTCACGGCCCAGGAGGCGCTCGACACCGCCCAGCAGAAGATGAACCAGCTCCTGGCCAACGGCTAGCCGGAGCAGGTCGTCATGAGAGCGAACCGCTGGTTCACGCCCTGGCTGCTGGTCGGGCCGGCACTGCTGTGGCTGCTGGTCTTCAGCCTCTGGCCGTCGATCAACACCGTCAGGCTGTCGTTCACGAACGCGAGCCCGCTCGGGGGCGTGACCGACTTCGTCGGGCTGCAGAACTTCGAGACCCTGCTGGGCGACCCCCAGGTGTGGCTGGCGCTGCTCAACAGCGTCGTCTACATGGCGGTCTGCCTGCCGTTGCTGACGCTGCTGCCGTTGTTCATCGCGACGCTCGTCGAGAAGAACATGCCGGGCATCGCGTTCTTCCGCACCGCCTTCTACACCCCGGTCATCGCGTCGGCGGTCGTCGTCGGCCTCATCTGGACCTGGATCCTCGACGACCGCGGCATCATCAACGAGATGGCGCAGGCCCTGCAGGTGATCCAGGGCCCGCTGCCCTTCCTGACCGACCGGTGGCTGCTGCTCTTCAGCGCCATCAGCCTCACGGTCTGGAAGGGGCTCGGGTACTACATGATCATCTACCTGGCCGCCCTCGGGAACGTCGGCAAAGAACTCCACGAGGCCGCCGCGATCGACGGGGCCGGGGCGATCCGGCGCTTCTTCAGCGTCACCGTGCCCGGCGTCCGCGGTGCGATGACCCTGATCGCGATCCTCGTCTGCGTCTCGGCGCTGCGGGTGTTCTCCGAGCTGTTCATCCTCACGAACGGCACCGGCGGCCCCGGCGGCCAGGTGCAGTCGCTCGTGATGCTCATCCAGCAGTACGCCCGCGGCTTCACCGGCAACCTGGGCTACGCCTCCGCGCTCAGCCTGCTGCTCTTCGTCGTCACGCTCGTGCCGATGATCGCCCTCGCCCGCATCAACAGCAAGGCAGACCGATGAGCACGACGACGACCACGCCCGAGCCCGTGCTCGACGGCGCCCGGGGCGCTGCCGCCCCGGGACCCGACGGCGTCCCGCCCCGGCAGCCACGGGGGCGCCGTCCCCGCCGCGGCATCGACTCGATGGGGGCCGGCGAGCGGGTGCTGCGCTACGTGCTGCTGCTCTTCGTGCTGGTGATCTGCATCGGCCCGTTCCTCTGGCAGTTCTCGACCTCGCTCAAGGGCAGCGGGGAGGACATCTACACGCGGTCGCCGAGCTTCGTCCCGTCGCAGCCGACCATCGAGAACTACCTGAAGGTGGCCGACGCGATCCCCGTCTTCAGCTACATCGGCAACTCGCTGGTCGTGGCGGCGATCGACGTCGGCGGCAACGTGATCTTCGCGACGCTGGCCGGCTTCGCGATCGCGCGGCTGCGGTTCAAGGGCAGGGGCATCGTGCTCGGGCTGTTCCTGGCGACCCTGGTGCTGCCCGGCGAGGTGACGATCGTGTCGCAGTTCCTGACGATCCGCGACCTCGGCCTCGCGGACACCCTCGTGGGCGTCGCGCTGCCGGGCATGATCGCCGCCCTCAACGTGCTGCTGATGTTCAACGCGTTCCGGCAGATCCCCGACGAGATCGACCAGGCGGCGGTGATGGACGGCGCGAACGCCTGGCAGCGCCTCCGCCTGATCGCGCTGCCCGCCGTCCGGGGCACCATCGCGGTCGTCGCGATCTTCTCGTTCATCGGCGCGTGGGACGACTTCCTCTGGCCCCTGATCGTGCTGACGACGCCCGACAACTTCACCCTCACGATCGGCCTCCAGTACCTCGCCGGCACCTTCAGCAACGACCAGCGGCTGATCGCCGCCGGCACGATGATCGCCTTCATCCCGATCGCGATCGTCTTCGCGGTGCTGCAGCGGTTCTTCTTCAAGGGCCTCGAAGAGGGAGGCGTGAAGGGCTGATGCGGTTCGGGGTCAACTACACGCCCTCCCAGGGCTGGTTCCACTCGTGGCTCGACTTCGACGTCGACGCCGTCGCCCGCGACCTCGAGCAGATCGCGTCGCTCGGCGTCGACCACGTCCGCGTGTTCCCGGTGTGGCCGCTCGTCCAGCCGAACCGCACGCTGATCCGGCGCCGCGGTCTCGACGACGTGGCGACGGTCGTCGACCTGGCGGCCGCCGCGGGGCTCGACACCAGCGTCGACGCGGTGCAGGGCCACCTGTCGAGCTTCGACTTCGTGCCGTCGTGGCTCGAGAGCTGGCACCGGCGCAACCTGTTCACGGATCCCGACGTCGTCGCCTCCACGGCCGACTACGTCAGGGCCCTGGCGCGCACGGTTGGAGGCCGGGACTCCCTCGTCGGCGTCACGGTCGGCAACGAGCTCAACCAGTTCGCCGGGCCGCCGCACCCGACGCCTCACCCCGTCGACACGGCGGGGGCCTCGGCCTGGCTCGAGACGATGACGAGCGCGGCGCGCGAGGGCCTGGAGGAGGCGGGCGGCACCTCCTCGGGTCGGGTCCCGTCGGTCACCCACGCGATGTACGACGCCGCCTGGTACGACGACCGGCAGCCCTTCGAGCCGGCCCACGCGGCCGACCACGGCGACCTCACGGTGACGCACTCGTGGGTGTTCAACGGGGCCGCACAGCTCGCGGGCGCGCTCGGCCCCGGCTCGGCGCGGCACGCCGAGTACCTGCTGCAGCTCGCAGCGGCGTGGAACCGCGACCCCGGCCGGCCGAGCTGGCTGCAGGAGGTGGGCTCGCCGACCAACGTCGTGCCCGTGGCCGACGGCCCCGACTTCGTCGAGGGGACGCTGCGCCACGCGGCCGACGTCCCCGGGGTCTGGGGCGTGACCTGGTGGTGCTCGCACGACGTGTCGCGCACGCTGAGCGACTTCCCCGACCTCGAGCACGACCTGGGGCTCTTCACGGCCGACGGGGTGCTCAAGCCGACCGGCCGCCGGTTCGCCGAGGTCGCCGCCGAGCTGAGGAGCCGGCGGGCCCCGGTCCCCGTGCCGGACGCGCTCGTGCTCGACGACGTCGCCCCCGACGGGTCGCCCGCGCCGGGGCACCGGGCTTCCTGCGCCCCCGGCGGGGCGTTCTCGTCCGCCTGGCTGCGCCTGGCCGAGAGCACGGGACGCGGGCCCCAGGTGGTGCTGGCGTCCCGGCTCGGCGACCAGCGCCTCCTCGAGGCGAGGGGAGTGCGGACCCTCCACAGGACGACCGGGCGCGGATCCGTCCCCCTGGCGGCCGCGCACCCCGCCACGCTGCGGTGAGCTGTGGTCTGCTGGAGCTGACCGCCCGAGCTGCCCCGACCGAACGACCGAGACCCGACCTGACCAGATCCGTGACGCCCAGCGAGAGGCCACCATGCACGACGACATCCCCCTGACCATCGGACGCGCCCGCCGGGTGCTCGACGAGCGCATCGTCCCGGCCGTGCACGCGACGTCGGTGCCGCTCGAGGTCGCCTGGCACGTGCTGCCGGGCGAGCCGGTGCCGCCGACCGAGGGGCTCGCGCTCGGCTACGAGCCCTACGAGGTCGGCAGCCCGTGGGGCGCGGCCTGGGGCACGACCTGGTTCCGGCTGCGGGGCACCGTCCCGGCCGACTGGGCCGGGCGTCGGGTCGAGGCCGTCGTCGACCTCGGGTTCGACGTCAACATGCCGGGATTCCAGTGCGAGGGCCTCGTCTACCGAGCCGACGGCACGCCGGTGAAGTCGATCAACCCGCGCAACCAGTGGGTGCTCGTCAGCGACGAGGCGAGAGCCGGCGAGCAGGTCGAGTGGTTCGTCGAGTGCGCGTCGAACCCGGTGCTGCTCGACTACCACCCCTTCCTGCCGACCGACGAGGGCGACGTGCAGACCTCGTCGCCCCGTCCGCTCTACACGAGCCGACGGATGGACCTCGCCCTGTTCGAGTCGGAGCTGCACGAGCTGGCGCTCGACGTCGAGGTGCTGCTCGAGCTCCAGGCCGAGCTGCCTCAGGGGCCCCGGCGCATGCGCGTGCTCCAGGCCCTCGACGACGCCCTCGACGCGCTCGACCTGCAGCACCTCGTCGCGACGGCGCCCGCCGCGAGGGCCGCCCTGGCACCGGTGCTCGCGTCGCCCGCCGAGGCGTCGGCGCACCGGATCTCGGCGGTGGGGCACGCGCACATCGACTCTGCGTGGCTGTGGCCGGTGCGCGAGACCATCCGCAAGGTGGCCCGCACGGCGTCGTCGGTGACCGAGCTCATCGACCAGACCGACGACTTCGTCTACGGCATGTCGAGCGCCCAGCAGTACGCCTGGGTGAAGGAGCACCGCCCCGAGGTGTGGGCGCGTGTCGTCGCCGCCGTCGAGGCCGGCCGGTTCCTGCCGCTCGGCGGCATGTGGGTCGAGTCCGACACGGTGATGCCCTCCGGCGAGTCGATCGTGCGGCAGTTCTCGCAGGGCCAGCGGTTCTTCGAGCGCGAGTTCGGCATCCGCCCCGCCGGAGTCTGGCTGCCCGACAGCTTCGGGTACTCGCCCGCCCTGCCGCAGCTGATGAACCGCGCCGGGTTCCGGTGGTTCTTCACGCAGAAGATCTCCTGGAACCAGGTCAACAAGTTCCCCCACCACACCTTCGAGTGGGAGGGGATCGACGGGTCGCGCACCTTCTCCCACTTCCCGTCGATGGACACCTACAACTCCCAGCTGTCCGGGGCCGAGGTTGCCAAGGCGTCGGTGCAGTTCCGCGAGAACAGGCTCGCCAGCGGCTCGATCGCCCCGGTCGGCTGGGGCGACGGCGGCGGGGGCACGACTCGTGAGATGACGGGCAAGGCCGCCAGGCTGGCCGACCTCGAGGGCAGCGCGCGGGTGGCCTGGGAGCACCCCGACGTCTTCTTCGAGCGGGCCAGGGGCGAGCTCGTCGACCCGCCCGTCTGGGTGGGCGAGCTGTACCTCGAGCTGCACCGGGCGACCCTGACCTCGCAGCACCGGACCAAGCAGGGCAACCGGCGCACCGAGCACCTCCTGGTCGAGGCCGAGCTGTGGGCGACCGCCGCGGCGGTGCGCACCGGTGCCGACTACCCGTACGACGAGCTCGACTCGCTCTGGCAGACGGTGCTGCTGCACCAGTTCCACGACATCCTGCCGGGGACGTCGATCGCGTGGGTGCACCGAGAGGCCGTCGCGGAGTACGCCCGCGTCGAGGCCGCCACCAGGGCGATCGTCGAGCGGTCGCAGGCCGCCCTCGTCGGAGAGGGCGACCTCGAGATCGAGGTCAACTCGTCGCCGGTCGCCCGCGACGGCGTGGCCGCGTTCTCCGCCCGGGTGGTCGGGCCGCGCGACGTGCGCCCGGTCGAGCTCGTCGCCCGCGACGGCGGCTTCGTCCTGACCAACGAGCTGGTCCGGGTCGTGGTCGACGCGCAGGGTCTCGTCGTCTCCGCCGTCGACCTCGCGACCGGCCGTGACGCCGTCGCGCCCGGGCAGGTCGCCGGCCTGCTCCAGCTGCACCAGGACTTCCCGAACATGTGGGACGCGTGGGACGTCGACCGGTACTACCGCAACACGGTGACGGACCTGCGCGAGCTCGACGGCATGGAGGCGCGGGTCGACGAGACGGGCACGGTGCAGATCGTTGTCCGACGCTCGTTCTCCGCGTCGTCCGCTGTCCAGACCCTCACCCTCGCGCCGGGCCGTCGCACGCTCGAGTGGGCGCAGCAGACCGAGTGGCACGAGACCGAGAAGTTCCTCAAGGTCGCGTTCCCGCTCGACGTCCGCGCCGAGCACACGACGGCCGAGACGCAGTTCGGCGCCGTCCGGCGGCCCACCCACGTCAACACCTCGTGGGAGGCGGCGAAGTTCGAGACCTCGATGCACCGCTTCGTGCTGGTCGACGAGCCCGGCTTCGGCGTCGCCCTCGTCAACGACTCGGCCTACGGCTTCGACACCACCCGCGACAGCGACGACGGGGCCGTCAGCACGACGGTGCGCCTGTCGCTGCTGCGGGCGCCGAGGTTCCCCGACCCGGCGACCGACCAGGGCACGCAGACCCACCGGTTCGGCCTGGTGATCGGCACCGACCTCGCCGGCGCGACGGCCGAGGGGATCTGGATGAACGTCGACCGGACGACGACGACCGGGGCGAGGGGCGTCCTGCCCCTCGTCACGGCGTCGGAGGGGGTGCTCGTGTCGAGCGTCAAGCTGGCCGACGACCGGTCGGGCGACCTCGTCGTCCGGCTCTGGGAGCCGGTCGGCCGCCGGGTGCGCGCGACCGTCCGGGTCGACGCCGAGGTCACGGGCGTCGAGGCCGTCTCGTTGCTCGAGGGCGCACTGTCCGGTGCCGGTGCCGGTGCCGGTGCCGGTGCCGACGGGCTCGGCGAGGACGGGTCCGTCGAGCTCGCCCTGGGCGGCTTCGAGGTGCGCACCCTGCGCTTCGGGCTCGCCAGCTCGTGACGGGCGAGACGCGGCCCGACGGCGTCGTCGAGCTCGGCGCCCTGCGTCGCGACGGGGGCCCGTCCGCGCCGGTCGCCGCGAGGCCGGGGGTCGGCGCGACGTCGCTCGAGGCGTGGCGCCTCGACGTGGACGCCGGCGCCGGCCTCGTCCGGGCCGACCTCCCGGTCGCGACCGGGCACCCCGTCGACGTGCTCGACCAGCTGAGCTGGCAGGTCTGCCCGGTCGGGGCCGACGCGCCCTTCGACAGCCTCTGGGACGCGACGGCGGTCGCGCTCGACGTCCAGTTCGACGACGGCGGCTGGCTGACCGACCTCCCGGAGGCGGTCGACCAGTACGGCGGCCGCCTCGGCCCCGACGACCAGGCGGCCGCCGAGCGCCTCTGGGTCGACCAGTGGAACCTGCGGACCGTCGACCTCGGCCCGTGCGCCGGCCGCCGCGTGCAGCGCGTCGTCGTGACGGCCAGGGCGTCCGCCGCGCGCGACCTCGTCGTCTTCGTCGACGACGTCGGCATCGCGCCGCGTCCCGTCGAGCCGGCCACGCCGCTCGACCACGTTCGCACCACCCGGGGCACGCAGTCCTCCGGCCGGTTCTCGCGCGGCAACACGGCACCGCACGTCTCGGTGCCCCACGGGGGCGTCCTCGGCCTGCCGACCACCGACGCCACGAAGTCGGACTGGCCCTACTCCTGGCACGAGCACAACCGGGCGAGCGACAACCGCCCCACGCTGCAGGCCTTCGCGACCTCGCACCTGCCGAGTCCGTGGATGGGCGACCGCGGCGTGTTCCAGGTGATGCCGAGCCCCTCCGCACAGCCGGACGTCTCGCCGACGGGGCGGGCGCTCGGCTTCGACCACGCGGACGAGGTCGACTGGCCGCACCTGTACCGGGTCCGGCTCGACGGGGGAGTGGACGCGGCGCTGACCGCCGGCGACTTCGCGCTCGGGATGCGCTTCTCGTTCGCGGGCCCGACCTCCTCCGTCGTGCTCGACCACCACGGCACCGTGGCCGACGTGTCGCTGGTGCGAGAGGGCGACGACCTGGTCGTCGACCTCGTCCTCGACGACCGGCCGGAGACTCCGCCGCACTTCGTGCACCTGCGCGTCGGCCCGGCGACGCACGACGACCCTCGCGAGCACCTGACGGTCCGGAGCGGCCGGCTGCGGGGCTGGGTCGTGGTCGACGCCTCCTCGGGGCCCGTCGACGTGCTGCTGGGCATCTCGACGGTCGGCCGTGACGAGGCGAGGGTGAACCTGGCGGCGGCAGGCGGATTCGACGAGATGGGCGCAGAGGCGGAGCGACGCTGGGCCGAGGCGCTCGACACGGTCGAGGTGCGCGGCGCGACGCTCGACCAGCGGGTGTCGCTGTACAGCGGACTCGCGCGGCTCTTCTCGTTCCCGACCCGGCACGGCGAGTCCCCGGCGGGCGGGCCGGCGCGGTCGCGCAGCCCGTACGGCAGCGTGCTGTCCTCGCCGATCCGCGACGCCGCCCCGGGCGCCGAGGCCGGTCCCGGTGCCGGGGCAGGCGCCGTCGCCGCCGCCGAGGTCGTCGTCGGGCCGTACTCGTCGACGAACGGCTTCTGGGACACCTACCGCACAGCCTGGCCCCTGCTCGGCCTGCTCACGCCGTCGTCGGCGGGCGCGCTCGCCCAGGGCTTCGTGCAGCACCACCTCGACGGCGGGTGGACCCCGCGCTGGAGCGCGCCCGGCGCCGAGGACGTGATGACCGGCACGACCAGCGACACCGTCTTCGCCGACCTGCTCGTCAAGGGCGTGCCCGGGCTCGACCTGGAGCAGGCCTACGCGAGCGCCGTCACGAACGCGACGGTGCCGCCCACCGACCGCCGGGTCGGCCGCAAGGGCCTGCACCCCGGGCTGTTCCGCGGCTGGGTCGACACGGACACCCCCGAGGGGATGTCGTGGACCCTCGACGCGGCGATCAACGACTGGTCGACCTCCCGGCTCGCCGCCCTCGTCGCCGCGCGCCACGAGCCGGGCACGCCGGAGCACGAGCGTGCGAGCGCCGAGGCGGAGTGGTTCGCCCGGCGGTCGGCCCAGTACCGCACCGTCTTCGACCGCGCCCGCGGCTTCTTCGTCGGTCGCCGCCCCGACGGCGGGTGGCGCGTGCCCGCCGAGAGCTTCGACCCGGCCGAGTGGGGGCACGACTACACCGAGACGAACGCCTGGGGCACGGCGTTCACTGTGCCGCACGACGGTGCGGGCCTCGCCGAGCTGCACGGCGGCGAGGAGGCGCTCGGGGCCGCGCTCGACCGGTTCTTCGCCCAGCCGGAGACCGGGGCGGCGTCGCTGTCGGGGTCGTACGGCTTCGCCATCCACGAGATGACGGAGGCGCGCGACGTCCGTCGCGGCATGCTCGGCCTCTCGAACCAGCCGGCCCACCACATCCCCTTCATGTACGCGTTCGCCGGGAGGCACGACGACGCTCACCGCGTCGTCCGGGACGCGCTCGACCGGCTCTTCGTCGGATCCGACCTCGGCCAGGGCTACCCGGGCGACGAGGACAACGGCGAGATGAGCGCGTGGTGGATCTTCGCCACGATCGGCCTCTATCCGTTGGTGCCGGCCTCGGGCAGCTACCTGCTGCTGCCCCCGGCGGTCGAGCGCACCGTCCTGCGGCCGCAGGGCGGCCCCCCGATCACGCTGGTCGTGACGAACCCCGACGAGGGGGGACGCTTCGTCCGGCGGGTGCTCGTCGACGGCGTCGAGTGGCACGACGTGTCCATCGACCACGCACGTCTCGTGGCCGGTGCGACGATCGAGTTCGAGCTGTCGACGACGCCCTGTGGGTGGGCGGCCGCATCGAGGCCCTTCTCCGCGTCGCAGCAGCACGGACACCGGCGAGAGATCCGCGACGCGACGGCGGGCGGGCGTGCCTCGGGCGTCCGGCACGCCGCCGCGCTCGTGGACGACGAGGCCGCACGCCCTGTGCGCGTCGCGGCGGGGCAGGCCGTCGAGCTCGACTTCGCGACGCCCGTCGCCTCCGTGGGTCTCTACACGGTGACGGTCGAGGAGCCCGGGGCGTTCTCGTGGACCCTCGAGGCGCTCGACGGAGGGGGAGCGGCCTCGACGTCGGCAGGTGTCGACCACCGGGAGGAAGAGGTCTTCGATCGGCCAGGGCAGACCAGGGTGTTCCGAGCGCCCGTCGTGTCGCCGCCCGCGTCGCCGGGTGCGGCGCCGGGTGCGGACGCTGACGTGCACGGAGTGAGGCTGACTGCGGTGGGCGACCTCCGCCTCCTGCAGGTCGAGGTGCTGGGCTGACGGGTCTCGAGCGCCTCCGCCGCCGGCTCGGGCCCGCTCCGCTCCGGCTCCGGCTCCGGCTCCGGAGCGATCGTTGACTAAAGCGTTTAAGTCGTGGATGGTCGAGGCAGCGGCCGACATCCGCGACCGCTGCACCGCTCGACGAGGAGTGACATGCACGAGAACGAGAACGAGAAGCAGCACGACGCCGCCGTGAGCAGCCGCCGACCCAGTCGGGCGAGGGCCGCCAGACGGCTGCTCGCCGCCGTCGCGGTCGCGGTGGTCGCCGTCCCCGCAGCAGTCGCCGGCACGGCGTCCGCGTCGGCCTCGGCATCGGCGGAGGGAGGCGCCGGGAGTGCGGTCTCCGCCGCGGGCGCCGGGCCGACCAGCATCGCCTACGTCGAGGTCAACGACGAGGACCTGAGCAACGTCGGCCGCTACACGCTGGAGGACGGCTCGAACGCCTTCGACGTCGCGATCATCTTCGCGGCGAACATCGACCACGACGGGTCGAAGGCGGTCTTGTCGCTGAACGACCGGGTGCAGGCCACCCTCGACGACGCCGCGAACCAGATCAGGCCGCTCCAGGCGAAGGGCATCGACGTCTCGCTGTCCGTGCTCGGCAACCACCAGGGCGCGGGCATCGCGAACTTCACCTCGCCGGAGGCGGCGGCCGACTTCGCCGCGCAGGTCGCCGACGTCGTCGAGCGGTACGGCCTCGACGGGGTCGACCTCGACGACGAGTACTCCGACTACGGGGTCGGCGGCACCCCGCAGCCGAACGACCGGTCCGCCGGCTGGCTGATCTCGGCCCTCCGCGCCGAGCTGCCGGACGCCGTGCTGTCGTTCTACGACATCGGCCCGGCCTCGGCGAGCCTCGCCGCCACCGACCCGGCCGTGAACGCGCAGCTCGACTACGCGTGGAACCCCTACTACGGCAGCTGGCGGGTGCCGGCGATCCCCGGACTCGGCAAGCAGCAGCTGTCGCCCGCGGCGGTCGACATCCAGGCGACGTCGGCGACCACGGCGGCGGCTCTGGCCCAGCGCACGATCGACGAGGGCTACGGCGTGTTCCTCACGTACAGCCTGCCCGGTGGCGACCGCAGCGAGTTCGTCTCGAGCTTCACGCAGCCGCTCTACGGGCAGGACGCCCTCTACCGCTGAGCCGGGGGCCCCTGAGGCCCGCGGGGCCCGCTCGAGGCGGGTCCCGCGGGTCCCGCGGGCCCCGTGAGCCGCCGAGACGGAGCTGCCGGGACGTGCCGCTACGCGCGCGTGCGGGCCGCCGTCACGAGGGCGTCGACCACGACGAACAGCACGAGCCCGAGCCCGACCATCGGCAGGAACAGGCCCACCACGAGGCCCACGGCGACGACCGCGACGAGGCCCTGCCACGGGGCGCGGACGAGCGCGCCTGCGGGGGCGGGGCGTCCGGTGCGGAACCGGCCCGCACCTCCTGCGCCGCCGCGTCGCCACCACATCAGGTAGCCGAACACGACCATCGCGGCGACCCCGAGTGCCGTCACGACGAGGAGGAGCTGGTTCGGCAGGCCGAACATGGTGCCCATGTGCGTGTCGACGCCCCAGCGGGCCAGCTTCGCCATCAGCGGGTGGTCGGCGAAGTCGGTCCGGTCGACGACGGCGAGCGTCGTGCCGTCGACCGCCGTGGAGTCGACCTGGGTCGGCCAGCTCCTCTTGATCTCGGTGACGGTCCAGGCGCTGTCGGCGTCGGCGGGCGGCTTGATCTCGACGAGGCCGGTGTCGACGTTCACCGTCTGCGCGACGGCGAGCACGTCGTCGAACAGGGCAGGGTCGACGTCCACGACCCCGGGTGCGGCGGCTCCGTGGTGCCCGGCGTGCGGGTCGGCTGCGACGTCCTCGGGGTCGGGTGCCGCGCCTCCTGTGCCTGTGCTCGTGCCTGCGCCCGCTGCGTCGCTGCTCTCGGCCGGCAGCGCGGTGTCGAGCGTCGGAGCGGTCCAGCTGAGCGCGGCCCGCAGCGCGGTGACGTCGTCGCCGGCGTGCTGCGACCAGGTGATGCCCGTCGCCGAGAGGAACAGCGCCCCGAGGGTCAGCACGACGCCGACCGAGGCGTGCCACGAGAACAGCCGCCGCAGTCCCGTCGCACGGAGGTCGGGTCGCACGAGGTCGCGTCGTGCACGTGCCCTCGCCTGTCCTGGTCCTCGTGCCCGGCGGCGGCGGGCGATCCACAGGCCGAGGCCCGCGAGCACGACGACGCCGAGCCAGCTGGCGGCGAGCTCGCTGTAGAGGCGGCCGACGTCGCCGAGCCCGAGGCTGCGGTGCAGGTCGGAGATCGTCGTGCGCAGGGGCAGCGAGCCGCTCGTGCCGTAGACGGGCAGGTCGCCGCGGATCTCGGCCGTCGCCGGGTCGACGAAGACCGCCCGGGTCTGGCTCTCGATCAGGTCGTCGCCCGTGAACTGCACGCGCGTCGTGTCGCCGGGCTCGGGTGCGGGGCGCACGGCGACGAGCTCGCCGCCGTCTCCGACGACCTGCTCGGCCGCCTCGACCTGGACGGCGAGCGGCAGCGCGGGGCCGGTGCCGGGAGCGGTGAGCTCGTCGGCGTAGACGGCCTTCTCGAGCGTCGGCGCGATCGCGTACGCGGCCCCCGTCAGGGCCGCGACGAGGATGAACGGCCCCACCACGATCGCCGCCCAGAAGTGCAGTCGCAGCAGGAGGGGGCCGAGCCAGGTGCCGATCCCGCTCATCGGCCGGCCTCCGCGGCACGGCGGCGCAGGGTCGTCGTGAGCAGCACGAGCCCGACGACTCCGACGACGAGGGCTCCGAGGGCGAGGGCCCTGGCCGTCTCGTCGACGGGGGCGACGGCCGACGAGGCGGCTGCCGCCTCCTGCGTGCCGGTCGCAGCGGCGCCGTCGGTGCTGCTGCTGCTGCCGCCCGCGTCGCCGCCGCTCGCCTCGGTGAGGGTCAGGGCCGGCGCCGGGGACGCGGGCTCGGCGTCGGAGCCCGCCTCCGCGAGCTCGACCCAGTCGTACGAGCCGACCTCGCAGGTCTGCACGGTGGGGAACGCGACGAGGTCGCCGGCCTCACCCCCGACCGGGAGCAGGGCCGAGACGGCGACCGTGTCGCGGAGGCCGTCGGGCAGGGCGGAGCCGGGCTCGGCGGTCCAGGTGACCGTGGTGCCGGTGCCGGTGCCGGTGTCGGTGTCGGTGCCCGTCGCCTCGGCCTCCGCGGTCTCGGCCGCGGTGCCCTCAGCGGAGGCGGCGGGCGACTCGGTGATCGACCAGCCGGGCTTGACGGTCGGCGTCACGGCCTGGACCTCGGGGGGGGGAACGTGACGGCGAGGGAGGTGGTGGGGGATCCCTCGCAGCCGTGGCCGACCGCGAGGGTCAGCACGCTCAGCGCCGCGGGAGCGGTCGACGACGCCTCGAGCTCGACATGGGCCTGGGCGGCGACGGGCGCGGCGAGGGCGAGCGCGAGCCCGGCGGCGGACGCGACGGCGGCGCCGACGACGCGCGGACGAGCGGACGAGGAGGTGCGGGCAGCGGAGGTGGTGCGGGCGCGTGGGCGCATGAGGGTGTCCTTCGGGCAGGCGGGGCGGACCCCGCGGCGACAGGGGAGGTCGTGCCGTGCCGGACCGGTGAGAGCGGTCGGGCACGGTCGACGCCGCGCCCGCCGTCAGGAGGCGTGCGCGGCTCTAGGTCGTCGCCGGCGCGGGCGGCCCGCGGAGGGCGCGCGTGGTCGCGAGCAACAGCGTGAGGAGCGGTCGCGGGGCACGCTCGACGCGGACGACGCCGCGCGGCCGGTGCGGCACGGCGAGCGCGACGACGCGGGCGACGAGCCGCACGAGCACGAGCCCCAGCGCGCGGACGAGCTGTCGCACGGCCGAGGTCCCCGCGCGGAGCGACGCGATCGTCACGAGACCGGCCACGACGTGCGCGCCGACCATGCTGCCGTCGTGTGCTCCTGCGGCGAGCTCGGGCAGCACGGCCGTCGCCCCGGGGAGGTGGTGGCCGGCGTGCGCGCCGCCCGCGCCTCCTGCGGGCTGGTCGTCGGTCATCGGGGCCATGCCGCCCGCGAGGGTGAAGACGGCGTGCAGCAGGCCCTGCGTCGCGGCGACGGCGACGACCAGCCGGGGGAGCGTCACCCGGCGGCCGCCGAGCGCGAAGCAGACGAGCACGCTCACGACGACGGCGGTGCCGAGCAGCAGCGCGGGCGGGAACGTGCCGCCGCCGAGGGCGTGCGCGACGGCCGTGACGAGGGTGCTGACGCCCGCGGACAGCGCGGCGCGCAGCATGCGCTGCCGGCGTGCGTCCACGGGGGCCTCCTGGGGGTCGAGTCCACGGTAGCCGAGCGCGGGCAGGTGTCCGGGCCGGGGTGTCGGGGGCAGGGTGCAGGATGGGCCGCATGGCACACCTCCTCGTCACCGGTTCCTCCGACGGCCTCGGGCACGGCTCGGCCGCGGCCCTCCTCGAGCAGGGGCACGACGTCGTCGTGCACGTGCGCGGCGAGCAGCGGAAAGAGGCGGTGGCCGGCCTCCTCGACCGCGGCGCGCGCCTCCTGGTCGCCGACTTCGGGGTGCGCGACGACGTGCTGCGCGCCGTCGCCGACCTGAACGACGGGCCGGCCCTCGACGGCGTCGTGCACAACGCCGGCGTCTACTCGGGCGCGCCGCTGATCCCGGTCAACGTGGTCGCGCCCTACCTGCTCACCGCGCTGCTCGAGCACCCGACGCGGCACGTCTACCTCAGCAGCGGCATGCACCGCAGCGGCACCGCCTCCCTCGACGGGATCGACTGGAGCGGCGACCGCGCGACGGGCAGCTACTCGGACAGCAAGCTCTTCGTCACCGCCCTGTCGGCCGCGGTCGCGCGTCGGTCGCCCGGCCTGTTCACCGCCTCCGTCGACCCCGGCTGGGTCGCGACGAAGATGGGCGGCCCCTCGGCCCCCGACGACTTCGAGCTGGGGCACCGCACGCAAGACCGGCTCGTGGTCGGCGAAGGCGCCGATGCCGACGTCAGCGGCGCGTACTGGCACCACGATCGTCAGCAGCAGCCCGAGGCGTCGGCGCTCGACGAGTCCTTCCAGGACGAACTGCTCGCGGCGCTCGTCGAGGCCACGGGGGTCGAGCTGCCGCAGCGCTGACGCGGCGGCTGCCTCTGCCTGGGCGCCGACGCTGTAGGGCGACAGGTGATGTCAATGCCGACAGGTGTAGCATATGAGCCGATCTCGTGCGAGGGCACGCGATCAGGACTCGCCGCACCGCTGAGCTCCGAGCCCTTCATCGTCGAAGTCAGGAGACCACCATGACCACCACGCCCGCACCTGCCCCCACGCCCGCCGCCGACCGCTTCGCCGACAAGGTCGTCCTCATCACCGGCGGCGGCTCCGGCCTCGGTCGCGCCGCCGCCGTCCGCCTCGCCGCCGAGGGCGCGTCGCTGGCCCTGGTCGACGTCAGCGAGAAGGGCCTCGCCGACAGCGTCGAGGCCATCCG
Organism: Frigoribacterium sp. ACAM 257; assembly: GCF_007954365.1. GTDB lineage: Bacteria > Actinomycetota > Actinomycetes > Actinomycetales > Microbacteriaceae > Frigoribacterium. The sequence continues at coordinate 31,208 of NZ_VOLO01000004.1, read as the reverse complement.
CTCGTCGTCGCCCGACGCCGAGGTGCTGACCGTGGTCGCCGACGTCTCGAAGGAGGCGGAGGTCGACTCCTACGTCGCGGCCACCGTCGAGCGTTTCTCGCGCATCGACGGCTTCTTCAACAACGCAGGCATCGAGGGCCGTCAGAACCTCACCGAGGACTTCACGGCCGACGAGTTCGACAAGGTCGTCGCGATCAACCTGCGCGGCGTGTTCCTCGGGCTCGAGAAGGTGCTCGCGGTGATGCGGCGCCAGGGATCCGGCATGGTCGTCAACACGGCCAGCGTCGGCGGCATCCGCGGCGTCGGCAACCAGTCCGGCTACGCGGCGGCCAAGCACGGCGTCGTCGGCCTGACCCGCAACTCGGCCGTCGAGTACGGCCGGTTCGGCATCCGCATCAACGCGATCGCGCCCGGCGCCATCTGGACGCCGATGGTCGAGGCCTCCATGAAGCAGATCAGCGCCGACGACCCGCGTGGCGCGGCCGAGGAGTTCATCCAGGGCAACCCCACCAAGCGCTACGGCGAGGCGACCGAGATCGCGTCGGTCGTCGCGTTCCTCCTCTCGGACGACTCCTCCTACGTGAACGCGGCCGTCGTGCCGATCGACGGCGGGCAGTCCGCGGCCTACTGACGCCACGCGCGCGTCCGCTCCGCCGCGCTGTCGCCGCGCGGCTCTGCCCGGCGGCGCGTCTCTCGCCAGCCGCCCGTTCCTCACGTGATCTCGTCGAGGGCGGGTCAGCGCGCTCGAGGGCGGGTCGTCCGTGACCCGCCCTCGACGCAAGTGACCCGCCCTCGGCCGCGCCGGCGTACGGCAGGGCGCCCGGCGCGGCACGGCACGGCGTAGAACGGACGCGTGTCCGCCGCCCCGCCGCTCCCGCACCGACCCGTCACGCAGCACGACTGGCGCGAGGTGGTGGGCCTGCACTGGCGGGTCGAGCCCGACCGCGTCGCCCCGCTCGTGCCGCCCGGCACCCGCCCCGACGAGCACGACGGTGCCGCCTGGGCCAGCCTCGTCGCCTACCGCTTCGTCGACAGCACGGTGCCGCCGCTGCCGAGGCTCGGCCGGCTCGGCACGATGACCGAGATCGCCGTGCAGCTCGCGACGGTCGACGATCTCGGCCGGCAGGGCGTCGCCTACCGCTCGATCGACACGCAGCACCTCCCGGCCGTGCTCGCGGCGCGCACGATCGGACTGCCCTACGTCTGGGCCAGGGCCGGCTCCCGGGTGCGGGCGGACGACGTCGCGCACCGCACTGAGCGGCACCGAGGAGGCGCGGGCAGCCTCGTCCGTGTCGCCCCGATCGACGAGGCGGTCGCGCCGACGCCCGCCCTCGAGTTCCTGACGGAGCGCTGGGGCGTGCACGCCGCCTCCTCCGGCCGGGCCCGTTGGTGGCGGAGGGCGCACGAGCCGTGGCCGCTCCGCACCGCGACGGCGACGCGCCTCGACGACGAGCTGCTCGCGGCGGCCGGCCTGCCCGGCCTCGTCGACCGTGAACCCGACCTCACGACGTGGTCGCCCGGCGTCGTCGTGCAGTACTCGCGCGGCTGACTCCCGCCTCCTCATTCAGGAAGATCGGTCCTGAGTCGTGCGGCGGGGGGAGGCTGAGTCCTGAACCGTGCACGGATCAGGACTCCTGGGTGCCAGGTTCCTGAATTCTGCGAGCTCGACTGACGCGACTGACGCGGCTGACGCGGCTGACGCTCAGCCTGCACCCCTACCCTCACCAAAACGAGACAAGCAGTCTCGTTGAACGCGAGGGAGCGAGACACCATGACCACGAACGACCGCCCGCTGACCGGCTCCACCTCCATCGGCGACTGGCTCGACCACCCCGAGGGCGGCGCGCTCGTCCGCGAGGTCCTCGGGCAGGGAGTCGCGTTCGACGAGTCGACGCTCGCACCCGTGCGCAGCCTGCCGCTGCAGCAGCTCGTCGCGCTGAGCCAGGGACAGCTGCCGCAGGCCGTCGTCGACGACCTGGTGCTGCGCGCGAACGGCGGCGTGCTCCCTGAGGAGGCGGTGGACGGCGCCGACGACGGCTCCGGCCCCTGGCGCGAGAAGACCACCCCCGGCCGCTTCACCGGCAAGACCGTCGTGGTGACCGGGGCGGCCTCCGGGATCGGCCGAGCCACCGCCTCCCGCGTGGCCCGCGAGGGCGGCCGCGTCGTCGCCGTCGACCTGTTCGCCGACAAGCTCGAGGCGCTCGCCGCCGCCCTGCCGGACCTGCCCGTCGCCCTGGTGACCGTCGCCGGCGACATCACGGCGCAGGACGACGTCGACCGCATCGTCGCCGCCGCCGACGGGCGCGTCGACGCCCTCGCCAACATCGCGGGCATCAACGACGACTTCTCGCCGCTGCACGAGACCACCGACGCCATGTGGGACAAGGTCATCGCCGTCAACCTCACCGGCGCCTTCAAGCTCTCGCGGGCAGTGCTGCCGCTCATGCAGGAGGCGCGGCGCGGCTCGATCGTCAACGTCGCCTCCGAGGCCGGGCTGCGCGGCAACGCCTCGGGCAACGCCTACACGGTGTCCAAGCACGGCGTGGTCGGCCTGACGAAGTCGGCCGCGTTCATGTACGCCGGCCAGGGCATCCGGGTCAACGCGGTGGCGCCCGGCGGGGTCGCGACGGGGATCCCCTTCCCGGCGACCGTGTCCGAGGTCGGGTCGGCGCGGCTGCGGCCGTTCCAGGCGGCGATCCCGAGCATCGCGACCGCCGAGGAGCTGGCCGCGTCGATCACGTTCCTGCTGAGCGACGACGCGGTCAACATCAACGGTGCGATCCTCGCCAGCGACGGCGGCTGGTCGGTGCAGTAGCGGCGATCGACCAAGCTGGTGCCATGACCACGACACGACCCGGTCGCGCCCGCAGCGAACAGGCGCGTCTCGCGATCCTGCTCGCAGCGCGCGACGAGCTCGCCGAGCGCGGCTACGACAAGCTGTCGCTCGACCGGGTCGCGACCGCGGCGGGCGTCGGCAAGCAGACGATCTACCGCTGGTGGTCGTCGAAGGCCGCGCTGGTGGCCGAGGGCGTGCTCGAGGGGCACCTGATGCCCGGCCTCGCGGTGCCGAGCCCGGACACCGACAGCGACGACGTCTGGGCCGACGTCGCCGAGTGGCTTCGTGACTTCGGGCAGGCGCTCGCGACGCCGTCGACCGCGGCCCTGCTGCGGGCGACGTCGGCGGCGACCGCCGAGGACGACGACGTGGCTGCTCGGTACGACGAGCAGCTCACGACCGTGACGAGGGTCGCCCTGGAGGCGCGGTTCGACCGGGCGGCGAAGGCCGGCCAGGTGCGCGCCGGTGCCCCGGTCGCGACGGCGGTCGAGGCGCTGGTGGGCCTGTTGAGCTACCACATCGTGACGCGCAGGGACCTGACGGAGGAGTCGGTCGACGGGGCCGTCCGACTCCTCCGGGACGGCGTCGGCGCCTGAGGGCAGCGACTGCGGACCGGCGCGTGACGACGGGCTAGCGCTTGGGCGGGCCCGGCTTCGGGTGCCCGGGGATCGAGTCGCCCGAGAGGTTGAGGTCAGCAGGATCCACGTCGACCGTGCCGACGTCGTCGGGCCCGCCCGAGCCGGGCAGGGTCTTGACGGCGTCCTGGTCGATGTCGTCGTCGACCGCGGGGGAGTCGGCGACGGGCGTCGACTGCATCTCCTCGACGGTCTCCTCGCTGGTCGCTGTCGAGGTGGTGGGGTCGTCGGTCTCGTGCTTCGCCTCGGAGGGGCGAGTGGTGTGATCGTCGTTGGTCATGGGCGCGAGCGTACGCCGCGCCCCGAGGACCGACACCCAGGTCGCAGGAGGCGGCGAGCCCGTCCCGAGGGCCGACCCGCGCCTCCTACAGGGCGGTCGCTCGCAGCAGCAGCAGCTGCTCAGGGTGCAGCGCCGGCAGCTGCAGCCCCTGCTCGGCGAGCACGCCGCCCGGCAGCACGACGCTCCCGTCGACGATCCACGGCGGCGGCGAGTCGGAACGGGTCCGGGGCCGGTCGCCGGGCTCCTGCACCTCGACCCGATACCGCCGGGAAGGGTCGAGCCCGGGCAGCGGCACGGACCCCGTCGCCGACGTGAGCGGCGTCGTCAGCTGGACGAACGCGAAGAGAGCCTCCGACCCGTCCTGCGACACGACGCCGTGCAGCAGCGACGACTCGTCGACGTGGTCGGCGCGCACGACGCGACCGGTGTGCACGAGCGGACGCACCTCCTTGTAGAGGTCGACCCAGCGGGCGAGCTCGGCGCGGTCGTCGGCCGAGGCGCGGGAGACGTCCCACTCGATGCCGAAGTGGCTGAAGAGCGCGGTGCCGGCGCGGAACGCGAGGGTGTGCGTGCGGCCCGTCGAGTGGGAGTGCGGCGAGCCGACGTGCGAGCCGACGATCTCGCCGGGCAGCAGCTGCGAGGTCCAGCGCTGGATCTGCTGGCGCTCGAGCGGGTCGATGTTGTCGCTGGCCCACACCCGGTCGGTGCGCTCGAGCACGCCGAGGTCGGCACGGGCGCCGCCCGACGAGCACGACTCGATCTCGACGTCCGGGAACCGCCCGCGCAGCTCGTCGAGCAGGCGGTAGAGCGCGAGGGTCTGCTCGTGCACGCCCGGTGTGCCGGTGGGGGAGTGGCCGGCCTCGAGCAGGTCGCGGTTGTGGTCCCACTTGACGTACGCGACGTCGTGCGAGCCGAGCAGGTCGGTGAGCCGCTCGAGCAGGTACGCGTACGCCTCGGGGTGCCCGAGGTCGAGCACCTGCTGGCTGCGCCCGGTCATGGGGAGGCGGCCGGCCGGCGCGAGCATCCACTCGGGGTGCGTGCGGGCCAGGTCGCTGTCGGGGTTCACCATCTCGGGCTCGACCCAGATGCCGAAGTCGAGGCCGAGCTCGCGGACCGCGCTGATCAGCGGCTCGAGGCCGTCGGGCCAGACCGTCTCGTCGACGAACCAGTCGCCGAGGCCGGCCGTGTCGTCGCGCCGCCCGCGGAACCAGCCGTCGTCGAGCACGAAGCGCTCGGCGCCGACCTCGGTGGCCGCTCGGGCGAGCTCGACGAGCCGGTCGAGGTCGTGGTCGAAGTAGACGGCCTCCCACGTGTTGAGGACGACGGGCCGCGGCGACGACGGGTGGCCGGGGCGCGACCGCAGGTGCTCGTGGAACCGGGCTGCGGCCTCGTCGAGGCCTCGGCCCCAGGACGCGTAGACCCACGGCCCCTGGTAGGTCTCGCCGGCCTGGAGCCGCACCTCGCCGGGCAGCAGCAGCTCGCCGCCGCCGATCACGCTCGTGCCGCTCGCCATGCGCTCGGCGTACTCGCGGTGGTCGCCGCTCCACGCGACGTGCAGCGTCCACACCTCGCCCGTCGAGAAGCCGAAGCCGGGCGTGCCGGCGGCCAGCACCAGGGAGGCGTCGGCCCCGGTGCGTCCGCGCCGCGAGTCGCGCAGGTGCGCGCCCACCACGAACGGCAGCCGCTGCGGGGCGCGCTCGCGGCCCCACCGGCCGGCCAGGTCGAGCACCTCCTGGGCTCGGCGGGGCACGGGGAGCGCCAGCTGCAGCGAGTCGACGACGAACTCGTCGCCGGACGTGCGGGTGACCGCGGCACGGCTGCGCAGCAGCCCGGACCCGAGCAGCTCGACGACGACGTCGACCGCGAGGCCGGACCGCTCGTCGACGCCGTGCACGGTGAGCACGCGCCCCTCGAGCGTCGTCGCCTCGGCCCGGAACAGGGGCGTCCAGGAGGTGCCCGCACTGTGCCCCTCGAGCCCCGGCTGGCCTCGCCAGCCCCCCGAGGCGAGCGGCAGCAGCTCGACGATCTCGGGCTCGTCGAGCTCGTTCGGCACGACGCCGGCGAGGCCGCCGCGGACGACGGCGTCGAGCTCGTCGGCCGACTGGTCTCCGAGGGCCGCGCCCCACCAGGCGACGACGGGCAGGCGACCCGCGGTGAGGTCGAGCACCACGCTCACGCCGCCGGAGGTCAGGTGGACGATCGCGGGGACCGCAGGTGCGGGCGCGGTCCCGGGTGCGGAAGTGCGGTCGGGCGTGGCGTCGGACGGCGTCGTCATCGTGCTCCTCTGGCAGGGTCGCGGGCTGCCGAGGGGGTCGACCTCGACGCTTATTTGTAGTGCGCAACGATGTGCCGGGTCAAGGAGTCGGTCGTCACTACACTGCTGATCGTCGGAGGAGGCGCCGTGGACGACCAGACCGTGACGGCTGCTGCCGTGAGGCCCCCGTCCCTGCTGCCGTCGCGGGGCACAGGGCACCAGGTGGTCGTCGAGCTGCTGCTGCACGGCCCGCTGACCCGTGGCGAGCTGGGCCTCGCCCTCGGCCTCACGCCGGGCTCGGTCACGCGCGCGGTCCGGCCCCTGCTCGACGCCGGGGTGGCCGCCGAGCTCGACGTGGTGCTCGGGCCCGGGCTCGGGCGACCTGTCACGCCGATCGAGCTCGTGCTCGACCGCGACGTCGTCGTCGGAGTCAAGATCACCGCGGCTCGTGTCTGGGGCGTCGTCGCGGGCCTGCGGGCCGAGGTGCTGCACGAGGCGTCCGTCGAGCTCCCGTCGACGGATCCGGTCGTCGTCGCCGACGCCGTGGCCGACATCGTGCGTCAGCTCCTGTCCCAGTGCCCCGACACGGCCGTCCACGGCGTCGGGGTGAGCGTCGGCGGCCAGGTGGACGGTGCCGGCCGGGTCCGGACGGCGCCCCTGCTCGGCTGGGTCGACGTCGACCTCGGCGGAGCCCTGCGTCAGCGACTCGCCCTGCCCGTCGTCGTGGACAACGACGTCGTGTCGCTCGTCCGTGCCGAGCGCTGGCTCGGGGCCGCCCGCGACCTCGACCGGTTCGCGCTGGTCACGATCGGGGCCGGCCTCGGCTACGCGCTCGTCGTCGACCGCGTGATCCTCGAGCTGCCGTCGAGCGCGCGCAGCCCGATCGCCCACGTGCCGCTCGGCATCGGCGACGGCGTCTGTGACGAGGGCCACCGCGGGTGCGCCTCCTCGGTGCTGGCCACGGCGGCGGTGCTCGCCCGGGCCGCCGGGGCCCTCGGGCGGGGCGGCGACGTCTCGCTCGACGACCTGCTCGCGGCGCACGCGTCCGGGCACGCCGAGGCGACCGCCGTCGTCGAGGAGGCGGCGGAGGCGCTGGGCGCGCTGCTCGCGCTCGTCGCCGACCTCGCCTGGCCGCGCGCGATCGTCGTCACGGGCGACGGGATCGGGCTGGCCCTGGCGAGCCGCGACGTCGTCGACGCCGCGATGCGCGCTCGTCGCGCCGCGGACGCGGAGCCCGTCACGGTCGACCTGCAGGCGACCGGGTTCACGCGGTGGGCGCGGGGCGCGGCGGTCGCGGCGGTCGAGACGTTCGTCGTCGGGGCTCGCTGAGCGCTCGCCGCACCGGGCCACGGCGGGAACCTCCGCGAAAGCGACAAAGCTCCCCGAAGGATCACGCCGCTTTGCCGTTTTTACGTCGGTTCGGGGAACGCGGCCCGGCCCATCCTCCACATCGCCTGACTTTCTCCAGAATTATGACTACAGTGGAGTGATGACGCCCCCCGATCCTCTCCGCGCAGAGCTCGACGAGCTGCGCGAGACCCTGGCCGGAGCCCTGGCGCGCCTCGACGTGCTCGAGCGGCACGCTGCCGAGGGCGGCACCGCCGAGCCGGCGGGCGCCTCCTCGGCTCCGACTCCTGCTCCGGCTCCTGCCGGATCCTCGGCCGACGTGTTCTGGGCGCTCGACGGCGTCAAGCAGCGCCTCGACCCGCCCGGGGGCATCGTCTTCGCGGGCTCCGTCGCGGTGCCCGCGGGCCCCGTCGACTGGCAGATCACGCTGACGACCGACGGGCTGCTCGCCGCGGACTGGTCGCAGGCCGCCCCGTCGCTGGCGGCCCTCGGCAACGCGACCCGGCTGGGCCTGCTGCAGGCGGTCGTGGGAGGCGCGGACACCGTCGCGCAGATCTCGGCCGAGGGGGGCCTCGGCTCGACCGGGCAGCTGTACCACCACCTCGGACAGCTCGTGGCGACGGGGTGGCTCGTGGCCGCCGGGCGGGGGCGCTACGCCGTCCCGCCCGAGCGGGTCGTGCCGCTGCTCGTCGTGCTCGGCGCCGCGGGGAGGACCTCGTGAGCGCGGGCGGGCGCAGGAGCCGGGTCGGACGCGGCCGTCGCGTCGTCGTCGCCGTGGTCGCCGGCGTGGTGACGCTCGGCCTCGGCGCCGCCGCGATCCCGCGGACGCCGTCGCTCTCCGCCGAGGTGACCGGTGACGAGGCGCTGATCCAGCGGGTCCGTGACGAGCTGCCCGCGGGCGCCTTCGACCGGCTGGCCGTCGCGGTCGTGGACGGCGACGAGGTCACCCGGGCCGAGTTCGGCACGGCCACGGGGCCGGGCGCCGACGAGTTCGAGATCGGGTCGGTGACGAAGACGATGACCGCCTCCCTGTACGCCGTGGCCCTGCAGCGCGGCGAGGTGCAGCGCGAGAGCACGCTCGGCGAGCTCCTCGGGGTGACGGGCGACGCCTCCTCGGTCACCCTGGAGGAGCTGGCGACGCAGCACAGCGGCCTGCCACGGCTGCCCGCCGACCTGCCGTTCGTCGGGCGGGTGCTGCTCGCGAACCTCTCGGGCGCCGACCCGTACACGGACGACGTCGCCGACCTCGTCGGGCAGGCGTCGCGTGCCGAGGTCGACGACGAGAAGCCCTACGGCTACTCCAACTTCGGCATGGCGCTGCTCGGGCAGGCGCTCGCCGCGGCGGCGGAGACCCCGTGGGAACAGCTCGTCGCCGAGCGCGTCGCCGAGCCGCTCGGCCTGGCCGACACGTACGCTCCGGGCGACCCGGAGGGGCTCCGCACGGACGCCCCGACCGGGTTCACCGCCACCGGTCGACACGCCGACGCCTGGACGATGCGCGCCTTCGGGCCCGCCGGCAGCGTCCGCTCGACCCTCGACGACATGGTCGCCTACACCGCGGCGCAGCGCGACGACCGGGCTCCGGGCGTCATCGCGACGGAGCCGCTCGTCGAGGCGGGCGACGGCGGCGGCGAGATCGGCTGGGCGTGGCTGACGACGCCGCGCGACGGCGACGACGACGGCGACGGCGGTGGGGACGGGAACGGGGGTTCGGCGTCCGGGGGCACCTCGACCTGGCACAACGGGATGACGGGCGGCTACGCGAGCTTCGTCGGCTTCGACCGTGACTCCGACCGTGCGGTGGTCGTGCTGAGCAGCTCGGCCGTCAGCCTCGACGACCTCGCCTTCGCCCTGCTGGAGGAGGAGAAGTGACCTGGATCTCGGCCGTCGTCGTCGGCGTGCTCGCCCTGTTCGTGCCGGGCACCTTCGCGTTCTCGGTCTGGACCGACAAGGAGGCGCGGCGCACCCGCAGCCGCGTCGACCTGCTGATCGCCGCGCTGAACTCGGTGGTGGTCCTGGTGGTGCTGCACCAGCTGCTGCCCTGGAGCTCGGTCCCCGTGGCGCTCTGGCTGCTGCCGGTGCTGCTCGTCGCGGCCGGCGTGGTGGGCGCCGTGCTGTGCTGGCCGGGCCTGCCGTGGCTGCGGCCCGACCGGTCGCGTCGGCGGATCGTGGCGGACGTCGTGCTGGAGGTCGTCGTCGCGGCTGCGGTCGTGGTGGTGCTGGTCGTCCTCTGAGGTGGGCCCGCGGCCGGCCCCGCTACGTGATCGTGATCGGCGTGCCGAGCGGCAGCATCGCGGCGAGCTCGCTGATGTCCGTGTTCGAGAGGCGGATGCAGCCGTGGCTGGCCGCCTGGCCGATGCTCGCCTCGTCGTCCGTGCCGTGCAGGCCGATCTGGCCGGGGCCTCCGCCGAACGAGTTGAGGGCGTCCGAGAACGCGGAGAGCCCGTAGGCGAAGGGCCCGTAGCCCTGGTTCGTCGGCGCGAGCAGCTCGGTCAGGTAGAACGAGCCGGTCGGCGTCGGGGTGCCGCCCGTGCCGGTCGCGACCGGGAACGACTTCTTCTCGACGCCGGCCTCGTAGAGCACGAGCGTGTTGTCCGTCGTCGAGGCGACGAGCGCGTAGGAGGTGGTCGTCAAGGACACCGCGGAGGCCGCCACCCAGCCGCTGCTCCCGTTCGGACGCTGCGCGACGGCGACGTGCACCCAGTCGCCTTCCTGGCCGATCACGAGGAGCACGAGCGGCGCGCCGGACGCCTGGGGGTTGTCGAGGGTCGTCGTGACGGCTCCGTCGGGGGCGTCGTGCACGTCGACCGAGCGGCCGGTGACGCTGGCGACGGTCGACGTCGACGGCACCGCCGGGGCCGCGCTCAGGGTCGGGGTCGGCGCCGGGGCGGTGGTGGTGGCCGACGGAGTCGGGCTCGGGGTCGGTCGGTCGGGCGCGTCGTCCGCCGCGGAGCAGCCCGCGAGGAGGGCGGCGGCGAGCACGACTGCGGCGAGGGGAGCGGGGCGACGGAGCACGGCGTCAGTCTACGGGGACGTGACGAAGTCTCGGGATGTGGAGGCGCCTCCTTCGTCTCGAGCGCTGAGCTGCACGAGAGCGACAAGACGACGCGGAACATCGCGTCGTCTTGTCGCTGCCACGTCGGCCAGCCGCGCGCCGGGCTGCGCCGTCAGGCTGCGCGGCGGAACAGTTCCCGCTCGATGTCGAGCGCGAACTCGCGGAGCCGCTCGACCTGCAGCCCGGAGACGTCCCGGGGTCGGGGATCGAAGACGCAGAGGGCGCCGATCCTCGTGCCGTCGGCCGTGTGGACGGGCCAGCCGGCGTAGAAGCGGATGTCGTTCCGGGGCAGGTCCAGCCCCTCCTCCCAGGCGTCGGCGACGACGAACGGCTCCTCCGAGCGGATCGTCGTGACGCAGAAGGACTCGCCGAGGGGCATCGCCTGGGCGGACCCGAGCGTGCTGACGACGGCCCACTGGTGGTCGTCGAGCACGAGGTCGAACGCGGCCCCGTCGGTCGAGAAGGCCTCCCGGGCGCGGTCGGCGATGTCGTGCAGGGCTGCCGTCGGCTCGGCCTGGTCGAGGCCCGCCGCGGTGATCGCGTCGAGTCGGGCGCGCTCGGGCTGGGGGCGGCTGCGCGCCCGCTGCGGCGAGTCGGTGCGGGCGCGCTGGGCGTGCAGCAGCGGCGCGACGTGCTCGCTGAGGGCCTCGGCCCACAGCTCGTAGAGACGGCCGGTCGGGTCGTCCACGGCGGGGGGCGCCTCCTCGGATCGGGTGGTGCCCTGCGGGAGGGGCGGCAGGGCTGGGAGGGCAGGTGGCGGCAGGGCAGGCAGGGCCGGCAGGGCAGGCAGGGCCGGAAGCGGCGGCAGCGAGAGGTGCGTCACGCGAGCGTGGGCGGAGCAGGCCTCGGCGGCGACGTCGCGCAGCACCTCCGCGTGGCGCTCGGCGGCGCCCGACGAGTGCAGCCCGAAGGTCGAGAGCGCGTCGGTCAGGGGCGTCGAGACGACGACCACTCGGGCGCACGGCCGGAGCCGTGCCACCAGCGACACGACCAGGGCGTCGAGCTCGCGGCCCCAGGAGCGCGGCGAGCGGAGCGTCAGGGCGTCGGCCGCCCCGAGGGTCACGACGACGACGTCCCAGTTCTCGAGGAACACCTCGTCGAGGGCGGCCCGGATCGCCGGGAGGCGGTGGGTCGGCTCCGCGAGCGCCGCCACGTGGGAGCCGCGGCCCGTGCGGCGGGCGAGCCTCCTGGAGACCCGGCCCGGCAGCGCCAGCTCGTGCGAGCTGACGCCCCAGCCCACGGCGGGGCCTGCCCCGACGACGAGCACACGGTCGGGGTCGACCCCTGCCCCGGCGCCGAACGGCACGTCGTGCGGACGGGGCGTCGAGGTCGCCCGCGCACGGAGCCGGGCGTACCGCGCGGCGGCGGCAGGCGAGCGCAGGAGGCGGCCCGCGGCCGTCGCGAACCGGTCCGGCCGACCGCCGCTCGCGCCTCCTGCGCTCGCGTCGCCTGCGCTCGTGTCGCCGCCGTCTGCGCCAGCGTGCGCGACTGTGCCTGCCGCTGCGCCTGCGCCTGCGCCTCCGTCGGCGCCGGCGCCGGTGTCGTTGTCCGTGTTCGCCGTCGTCGGCATGGTCCGTCTCCCTGATCAGGTCGTGCCCGCGAGTCGGTGAGCAGCAGGGCTGCCTCGCGTGCGGCACCCCCCGGTGCCGTGCCTCCACGGTAGCGACGGGGGTGCGGGCGGACAAGGCCGTCCGCCCCTCTCGCAGCCAGCCGACGGACGCCGCCTCCCGGTGGCCCCTGACAGCGTCCCCGTCGAGGGCGGGTCGTTCGGGTCGACGGCGGGTGCGCGCGGACCCGCCCTCGACCCGGAAGACCCGCCCTCGGCATCGTGCGGCGGCACCGCCTACCATCGCCCGGATGCCCTCCTCACGTTCGCGCACCTCCTCGACATCCGCCGACGCCCCCGCCGACGGCTTCGTCCGTGTGCGCGGCGCCCGCGAGAACAACCTGCGCGACGTCGACGTCGACGTGCCCCGCGACCGCATCGTCGCCTTCACGGGCGTCTCCGGCTCGGGCAAGTCGTCGCTCGCGTTCGGCACGATCTTCGCGGAGGCGCAGCGCCGGTTCCTCGAGTCGGTCGCGCCCTACGCCCGCCGGCTCATCGCCCAGGGCAGCACCCCGCACGTCGCGTCGATCACGGGCCTGCCGCCGGCGGTCGCGCTGCAGCAGCGGCGCGGGGCGCCGAGCTCCCGCTCGACCGTCGGCACCCTCACGACGCTCTCGAACTCCACCCGCATGCTCTGGTCGCGGGCGGGCAGCTACCCCGCCGGCGCCGAGCGGCTCGAGTCCGACTCGTTCTCGCCGAACACGGTCGCGGGCGCCTGCCCGCGCTGCCACGGGCTCGGCACCGCGCACGAGGTGACCGAGGCGTCCGCCGTGCACGACGACTCGCTGAGCATCCGCGACGGGGCCATCGCCGCCTGGCCGGGCGCCTGGCAGGGCAAGAACCTGCGCGACGTCACCGCGGTGCTCGGCCACGACATCGACCGGCCCTGGCGGGAGCTGCCGAAGGCCGACCGCGACTGGCTGCTCTTCACCGAGGAACAGCCCGTCGTCGAGGTCGTCCCGCAGCGCGACCGCGTGGCGAAGCCGTACAAGGGCCGGTTCTGGAGCGCCCGCGCCTTCGTGCTGCACACCCTCGCCGACTCGCAGAGCGAGACGCAGCGCGCCAAGGTGCTGCAGTTCGTCGAGTCGGGCCCGTGCTCGTTCTGCGGCGGCACCGGCCTGACGCGGGCGGCGCTCGCCGTGACCTTCGCCGGCCGCACGATCGCCGAGCTGAACGGGCTGCCCCTCTCCGAGGTCGCCGAGATGCTGCGACCGACCGCCTCGTTGGCGCACGCGACCGCGGCGACCTCGCGCGCCTCCTCGGGCGAGGGGACGGAGGTGGCCGTCACCATCGCACGCGACCTGCTGTCCCGGGTCGAGGTGCTCACCGGCCTCGGGCTCGGCTACCTCAGCCTCGACCGGGCCACGCCGACGCTCTCGCCGGGCGAGATGCAGCGGCTGCGCATCGCGACGCAGCTGCGCAGCGGCCTCTTCGGAGTCGTCTACGTGCTCGACGAGCCGAGTGCGGGCCTGCACCCGGCCGACGCGGAGTCGCTCGTCGAGGTGCTCGAGGAGCTGCGCGCGGGCGGGAACAGCGTGTTCGTCGTCGAGCACGACATGGAGATCGTCCGCCGTGCCGACTGGGTCGTCGACGTCGGTCCCGGCGCCGGCACCGGGGGCGGAGAGGTGCTCTACAGCGGCCCCGTCGAGGGCCTCGCCGACGTCGAGGCGTCGGTCACGCGGCGGTTCCTCTCGCCGCGTCGAGACGCAGGCGTCGTGCGTCAGGACGCCGGACCCGTGCGCAAGAACGCCGGACCCGTGCGTCGGGACGCCGGAACAGTGCGTCGGGGCGAGGGCGACACCGCCGAGGAGGCGCACGAGACCCCCGCGGACGCACGCATCGAGCGTGCCCCCCGCGCCCCGACCGCGTGGCTCGAGCTGCGCGACGTCGCCCGGCACAACCTGCGTGCACTGGACGTCGACGTGCCGCTCGGGGTGCTCACCGCCGTCACGGGCGTGTCCGGCTCGGGCAAGTCGAGCCTCGTCGGCGGCGTCCTCGCCGAGCGGGCGACCGAGCACCCGCTGGTCGACCGGGTCGTGCAGGTCGACCAGGCCCCGATCGGGCGCACTCCGCGGTCGAACCTCGCGACGTACACCGGCCTGTTCGACGCGGTCCGCGCCTCCTTCGCGGCGACCGACGAGGCGAGGGCCCGGGGCTGGGGCGCGGGCCGGTTCTCGTTCAACGTCGTCGGCGGCCGCTGCGAGGTCTGCCAGGGCGAGGGCTCGGTGACCGTCGAGCTGCTGTTCCTGCCGGGCAGCTGGGCGCCGTGTCCCGAGTGCCACGGCGCGCGGTACACCGCCGAGACCCTCGAGGTGACCTGGCACGGCGCGACGATCGCCGACGTGCTCGGGATGACCGTCGACGAGGCGGAGGGGTTCCTCGGCGACGTGCCGGCCGCCTCCCGCGCTCTCTCGACGCTGCGGCAGGTCGGCCTCGGCTACCTGCGGCTGGGGCAGCCGGCGCCCGAGCTGTCGGGCGGCGAGGCGCAGCGGATCAAGCTCGCGACCGAGCTGCAGCGGATGCGAGGGGGCAAGACCCTGTACCTGCTGGACGAGCCGACGACCGGCCTGCACCCGGCCGACGTCGAGCTGCTCGTCGCACAGCTGCAGCGGCTCGTCGACGCGGGAAGCACGGTCGTCGTGGTCGAGCACGCGATGGACGTCGTCGCGGCCGCCGACCACGTGATCGACCTCGGTCCCGGCGGGGGAGACGCAGGGGGACAGGTCGTCGCCACGGGCACGCCGCGCGAGGTCGCCGCGTCGCGCGCGAGCCGCACGGCCCCGTACCTGGCCCGGGCCCTCGGCCGCTGAGCACCCGGCCGAATCTCCCAGCGTTTCCCCACCTGGACGCCGTGCACCGAGTGCGTCGCTGCACTTAGTGTAGGCAGGTGCCCGCGACCGCCCCCGCCCTCGACCGACGTGCCGCCCTCAAGGCGCGGCACCGTCAGGCGATCCTCGACGCGGCCGACGCGCTGATCGCCGAGCGCGGCGCCCCGCGCTTCAGCGTCGACGAGCTGGCCGACCGCGCCGACGTGTCGCGCCGCACGATCTTCAACCACTTCGCGAGCCTCGACGAGGTCGTGATGACGCTCGGCACCGTCGCGATCACGGGCGCCGTCGACGAGTTCCAGTCGGCCACCGCGGCCGTCGCGACGCCTGCCGTCGCCGGCACCCGCGCCTCCTTGTTCGACGAGGTGGCCCTCGCCCTGCGCGGCATCGACCTGCCCGCCGTGATCGCCTACCTCTGGCGCGTCCTCGACGGCGACGCCGAGGGCAACGGGGCGCCGAACGTCATGCAGGACGTCTTCTCGCGCGCGACCGAGCAGCTCTCGGCCGACGCGGCCCGTCGCAGCATCGACGTCGACGAGCTCGACGTCGAGCTGCTCGTCAGCTCCGTCATGCACGGCATCGCGGTCATCGCGGTGCACTGGGTCCGGCGGACGGACGGCTCGCTCGACGACGCCTCCCGCGAGGTCTGGGCCGAGCTGTTCGACCGGCTGATCGCGACCGTGCGCAGCGGCTACGCGCCTCCTGCCTGACCTGCCTGGCCGACCAGTCCCGCCCGACCGACCTGCCCGACCCGCCCGACCCCCACCTCCTTCCCGACGACGCGACGCGAGGCTCCACCACCCCACGGACCGACCACCGGCCCACCGCACCACCAGGAGGACGACCGCCCATGGCATCCCTGCTCTACCGACTCGGCCGGCTCTCGGCCCGACGCGCCTGGGTGGTGATCGCCGCCTGGATCGTCGTGCTCGGCCTCGCCGGCGGCTCGTTCGCCCTGTTCGGCGGCACGCTCACCACCGCCGTGAGCATCCCCGGCACGAAGACGCAGGAGGTGTCCGACCAGCTCGCGGACGAGTTCCCGCAGGCGAGCGGAGGCACGGGCTCGGTCGTCTTCACGACCAGCGACGACAGTGCCTTCACCGACGACCAGCAGGCCGACATCGTCTCGCTGCTCGGCGGCATGACCGACCTCGACGACGTCAAGGGCACGGTCGACCCGTTCGCGACGCAGGCGCAGCTGGCCGACTCGCAGGCGCAGATCGACGCCGGTCGTCAGCAGATCGCCGACGGCCGCACCCAGATCGAGTCCGGCCAGGCGCAGATCGACGCCGCTCAGGCGCAGCTGACCGCAGGTCAGGAGCAGCTCGACGCCGCCCGTGCACAGGCGGAGGCCGCCGGCCAGCTCGCCGCCGCTCAGGCGCAGCTCGACGCGCAGCAGGCGCAGCTCACGGCGGGCCAGCAGCAGATCGACACGCAGCAGGCCACCCTCGACTCGAGCCTCTCCGAGCTCGAGACGCAGGAGTCGACCCTCGAGGACGGCGCCTCGCTGCTCGACCTCTCGTCCGGCATCCGCCAGGTCTCGGAGGACGGCACCACGGCCGTCGCGACCGTCCAGTTCGACAAGGCGCTGAACCTCGTGCCCTCCGAGGCGAAGGAGGCGGTCGTCTCGCACCTGGAGGACGCCGACATCGCCGGCGTCGACGTCGAGGTCTCGAACGACATCGCGTCCACCATCCCCGAGATCTTCGGTCCGGGCGAGATCGCCGGCGTGCTCATCGCGGCCGTCGTCCTCTTCGTCATGCTCGGCACGCTGATCGGCGCCGGACTGCCCTTGGTCAACGCCCTGATCGGCGTCGGCGTCGGCGTGCTCGCGTCGCTGTCGCTCTCGGGAGCCGTCGAGATGCTCTCGGTCACGCCCGTGCTGGGGGTGATGCTGGGCCTCGCGGTCGGCATCGACTACTCGCTGTTCATCCTCAACAGGCACCGCACGCAGCTCAAGGCCGGCGTGCCGCTCGAGGAGTCGATCGGGCTGGCCAACGGCACGTCCGGCAACGCCGTCGTGTTCGCCGGCTCGACCGTGCTCATCGCCCTGCTCGCGCTCAACCTGACGGGCATCCCGTTCCTCGGCCTGATGGGCACCGTGGGCGCGGTCTGCGTGTTCGTCGCGATCCTCATCGCGATCACGCTGACGCCGGCGCTGCTGCGCCTCGTCGGCCCGCGCATCCTCACGAAGAAGGCGCGCGCCGCGGTCGGCCGCACCGGTGCCGTCAAGGTGCCCTCGAAGCCCATGGGCACCGGTCGTGCCGTGCTGACGCTGATCGGCGGGGTCGTGGTGCTGCTGATCGTCGCGATCCCGGCGCTGTCGATGCGCCTCGGGCTGCCGGCCGGGTCGTCCGAGCCCGTCGAGTCGAGCGCCTACCAGGCCTACAAGATCGTCGAGGACAAGTTCGGCGCCGGCGTCAACGGGCCCCTGCTCGTCGTCGCCGACCTCGACCAGGCCGTCTCGGACGACGACCTCGTCGCCGAGCAGGTCCGCGTCGGCACCGAGCTGGCCGCCCAGGACGACGTCGCCGCGATCGCCCCGATCGGCGCCTCGGACGACGACGCCCTGCTCGCCTTCCAGGTCGTGCCCGAGGGCGGCCCGACGGCCGAGTCGACCGAGCAGCTCGTCCGGGACCTGCGCTCGCTCGACGTCGAGGGCGTCTCGTCGCTCGGCGTCGCCGGCAACGCGTCGGGCAACATCGACGTCAGCGAGAAGCTGGCCGCGGCCCTGCCGCTGTACCTGCTCGTCGTCGTCGGGCTGTCGCTGATCATCCTGATCTTCGTGTTCCGGTCGATCCTCGTGCCGGTGACGGCGACCCTCGGCTTCGTGCTCTCGCTGTTCGCCGCGTTCGGCGGCGTCACCGCGGTGTTCCAGTGGGGCTGGCTGGGGCCGGTCTTCGGGGTGCACGACCCCGGGCCGATCCTGAGCTTCCTGCCGATCCTGATGGTCGGCGTGCTGTTCGGGCTCGCGATGGACTACCAGCTGTTCCTGGTCAGCGGCATGCGCGAGTCGTACGCCCACGGGTCGCCGGCGCGCCTCGCCGTCCAGCGCGGCGTGCACGCCGGGCGCACCGTGGTCATCGCCGCGGCGCTGATCATGGCGGCGGTCTTCTCGGGCTTCGTGTTCTCGAACTCCGTGATGATCCAGTCGATCGGGCTGGGGCTCGCCCTCGGCGTGCTCGTCGACGCGTTCGTCGTCCGCCTGCTGCTGATCCCCGCGGTGATGCACCTGCTCGGCGACGCCGCCTGGTGGATCCCGAAGTGGCTCGACCGCATCCTGCCGGACGTCGACGTGGAGGGCGCGTCGCTCGAGCGGTCGCACCCTGCTGCGGGTGCGGGTGCGGGTGCGGGTGCGGGTGCCGGTGCCGGTACGGTCGCCGGTGTGGGGCCGTCGGACGCCGTGTCGCACGTCGCGGCCGAGGCGCCCGTCGACGCGGAGACGTCGACCCGGCACCACGGGGACGGCGCCCACCGGGCCTGACCTCCCCCCGGGCTGCGGCCCGGCCAGCGTCGAGGAGGCGCGGTGCGGCACCCTGCCGCGCCGCGCCTCCTCGTCTGCGTGCGCTGCGCCTCCTCGTGCTCCGCGTTCCACGCCTCCTCGTGCTCCGCGTTCCGTCGAGGGCGGGTCCCCTTCGTCGAGGGCGGGTCGATGCGGACCCGCCCTCGACGAGTGCGACCCGCCCTCGGGCTCGTACCGGGCCGTCCGGGACGCGACCGGGCACAGTGTGGGACATGCCCCTCTGCCGTGCCCGCGCCTCCTCCGCCCTCGTGACCCGCTCGTGAGGGCCCTGCTGCTGCGCGCGCGCGAGTCGTTCTGGTTCTTCCCGGCCCTGTTCGGCGTCGTCGCGATCGTCGCGGCCGAGCTGCTCGTCGCCGTCGACCGCGGCCTGATCGGAGGCGGCACGGTCGGGCTGCCGTTCCTCGACGCGCTGAGCGCCAGCGGGGGGCGGTCGCTGCTGTCGATCATCGGCTCGTCGATGCTGACGGTGGCCGGCACCTCGTTCTCCATCACGATCTCCGTGCTCGCCACGACGTCGTCGACCTACGGGCCGAGGCTCGTGCGCAACTTCATGGCCGACCGCGCCAACCAGCTCGTGCTCGCGGCCTTCACCTCGACGTTCCTCTACGCGATCGTCGTGATGCGGTCGGTGCACACCGAGGTCGACGGCGCCGAGGCGTTCGTGCCCCTGCTCGCCGTGCACGGAGCCGTCCTGCTCGGCGTGGTCGACGTCGGGGTTCTCGTCTTCTTCATCCACCACATCGCGACGTCGGTGCAGATCACGTCGCTGCAGCAGCAGGTGCTCGGCGACCTCCGGACGGCGGCCGACCTCGCCTACCCGGCCTCGCCCGGCGACCGCGTCACGACCGAGCCGCAGGAGGCGCCCCGCACGACGGCCGCGGTGCGCACGGACCGGGACGGCTACGTCCAGGCCGTCGACTGGCCGCGGCTCGCCCGCGTGGCGGCCGACGCCGACACGGTCGCGGTCGTGCGCGCCGTGCCCGGCAGCTGGGTCATCGTCGGCGACGAGCTCGTCGGCACGACGACGACCGCGTCGTCCGCCACGGTGACGGCGATCCGCGCCTGCGTGACGCTCGGGCCGTCGCGGACCCCCTACCAGGACGTCGCCTACGCGCTGCAGCAGCTCGTGGAG
The DNA here is from genome assembly GCF_007954365.1 of Frigoribacterium sp. ACAM 257. GTDB lineage: Bacteria > Actinomycetota > Actinomycetes > Actinomycetales > Microbacteriaceae > Frigoribacterium. Next base: position 11,712 of record NZ_VOLO01000004.1, on the reverse strand, counting down.
ATCGCCGTGCGCGGCCTGGCCTCCGGCACCAACGACCCCTACACGGCGGTGAGCGCGCTCGACATGTCGACGGCGGTCCTCGTGCCCGTGTGGCGGGGACGCGACCGGGTGACCGGCCACCGTGACGCCGCAGGCACGCTCCGCGTCGTCGTCGGGCTGCCGTCGGTCGAGTCGCTCGTCGACTCGGTCGTGGCGGGCGTCGAGACGTACGGCGCCGACCAGCCGGCCGTGGTCGCGGCGGCGCGCCGGCTCGTCGGGCGCCTGCGGGACGTGTCGCCGGAGCGGCGGCTCGGCACGGTCGACGAGCTCGAGCGCCGGCTCGCTGCCCTGCCGGCCGCTGCCGCCGGCTGAGCGCCCGGCGCGACCCGCGCCTCCGCCGGCCCGTCGACCTGCGCCTCCTCGGCCACGTTGCCCCTCGAGGGCGGGTCATCCGGGTCGAGGGCGGGTAGCCGCGGACCCGCCCTCGACCCGGAAGACCCGCCCTCGACATGCCGACATGCAGCTCGTGGCGACGGGCGTACCCCGGCAGGAGGCGGTTGGCTGGGAGGCCGGTCAGCCGCCCGTTCGTAATGTCGGCGGTGCCTCGTAGTGTCCGTCGTGGCCCCGCAGTCCGGGGCGCCGCACCGAGGCCCGCGAGGAGCCATCATGAGCACTGCCGTCGACGCGTCCCGTCCGACGATCTTCTTCCTGCACGCCCTGGGCATGAGCGGGCGCGAGTTCGACGGCGTCGCCGCCCGGCTCGCCGACACCGGCGACGTGGTCGCGCTCGACCTGCCCGGCTTCGGCGACGCGAGCGCCGCCTCCGGCGTCTCGGTCGACGACATGGCCGCCCTGGTCGTCCGCAAGGTCCGCCGTCACGCGCCGGGGCGCTGGCTGCTGGTCGGTCACAGCATGGGCGGCAAGGTCGCGTCCGTCGTGGCCTCGCGCGCCCTCGCCGGCGAGCACGGCCTCTTCGGCCTCAGCGGCGTCGTGCTGCTCGCGGCCTCGCCGCCGAGCCCCGAGCCGATGAGCGACGACGACCGCGCCGAGAAGCGCGCGATGGCCGACGGGGGCGCGCTCGACGCGGCGTCGGCGCGTGCGTTCGTCGACGCGAACGTAGGTGCGCCGCTCGACCCGACGTCCGACGCGACCGCCGTCGACGACGTGCAGCGCGCCTCCGCCGAGGCCTGGACGGCCTGGTTCGACCGCGGCAGCCGCGAAGACTGGTCCGAGACGGTCGGCGTCCTCGACGTGCCCGCCGTCATCCTGGCGGGCGGCAGCGACGGCGACCTCGGCGAGGCGGCGCAGCGAGAGCTCAACGGCAGCGTCTATCCGCGGGCCCAGGTGCACGTGCTCGAGGGTGCGGGTCACCTGCTGCCCCTCGAGCGCCCCGACGAGGTCGCTGCCGCCATCCGCGACTTCTGGCGCGACGAGGCCGGCACGGGCCCGGTCGTGCCCGTCGACGTGGTCCGCACCCTCGCCTCCTCGCGGGTCAGCACGCAGACCCGTGCGCTGCACGCCCGTCGCGTGCTGGCCGACGACCCCCGCTACGCCCCCGTCGTGCTCGACGAGGTGCAGCTGCGCACCCTGCGCGAGCTGAGCGACCGCGTCGTCCCGCAGCGCGCGCCCGAGCCGCGACAGACGATCGACCTCGCCGCCCGCGTCGACGCGCAGGTCGGCTCGGGCCGTGGCGACGGGTGGCGCAACGCCGCCCTGCCGCCCGACCCCGAGGCCTATCGCCGCGGGCTCGACGAGCTCGCGGGCTTCGGCGGGCTGCCCCGGGCCGAGCAGGACGCCCTCGTCACGGCGATCATCGCCGGTGAGCACGAGCCGCGCGTCGACGACTTCACGGCCGAGCAGATGACCCTGTGGTTCGAGGACTGCCGGGTCGACCTCGTCCGCACCTGGCTCTCGCACCCGGCGACGATGTCGCGCATCGGCTACGACGGCTACGCGAACGGGGGCGACGGGCCTCGGTTCCAGGGCTTCCAGCTGCTCGCCGCCGATGCCCGAGAAGCGTGGGAACCGACCATGGAGGCAGCACCGACGGAGGCAGCACGATGAAGCTCGACGACATGACCACCTACGGCCGCGACGAGGTCGTCGACGCCGTCGTCGTCGGCACCGGTGCAGGAGGCGCGCCCCTGCTGGCGAAGCTGGCTGCGGCCGGCCTGCGCATCGTCGCGATCGAGGCGGGGCCGAACTTCGACCCCGAGCTGTACACGAACGACGAGGACGCGGGCACGGCCATCAACTGGATGGACGAGCGCCTCAGCGACGGTGCGGACCCGAACGCGTTCGGCCCGAACAACTCGGGCCGGGGCGTGGGCGGCTCGACTCTCCACTGGGGCGCCTTCGTGCCTCGGCCCGACGAGCGCGACCTCCACCTGAAGTCCGTCACCGGCCAGGGCGTCGACTGGCCCGTGGACTCCGCGGAGGTCACCGGCTACATCGAGCAGGTCGAGGCCTTTGTCGGCGTCTCCGGGCCGAGCGACTACCCGTGGGACCCCACACGGCACTACGCCTACCCGCCCGCGGGGCGCAACGCGGCGGCCGACATGATGGTGCGCGGCTGCGACGCCGTCGGGATCCGCACGGCGGACGCGCCCGAGGCTCTCATCACGCACGACCACCACCAGGAACACGCGGGCCTCCGCCACGCCTGCGTCAGCTGTGGCAGCTGCCACCAGGGCTGCCGCAACGGCGCCAAGGTCAGCATGGATGTCACGTACCTGCCGAGCGCCGTCGCGCACGGCGCCGAGATCCGCGCCGACTCGACGGTGATCGGAATCGACACCGACGAGAGCGGCGAGGTCACGGCGGTCGTCTACGTGCACGACGGGGTCGAGTACCGCCAGCGCACCGCCGCGCTCTTCCTCTGCGCCGGCGGCGTCGAGACCCCACGGCTGCTGCTGCACACGGGCCTCGCGAACAGCAGCGACCAGGTCGGCCGCAACTTCATGGCGCACGGCGCCACCCAGGTCTGGGGCACCTTCGAGGGCGAGATGCGCGGGCACCGCGGCTACCCGTCGTCGATCATCACCGAAGACCTGCGCGCGCCCGCCGACGCGGACTTCGTGGGCGGCTACCTGATCCAGAGCCTCGGCGTCCCGCCGCTCACCCTCGCCACGACCCTGGTGCGCGGCGGAGGGCTCTGGGGCGACGAGCTGGCCGACGTCATCGGCGGCTACCGCCACCTGTCGGGCATCGGCATCAACGCCGAGTGCCTGCCGAGCGACGACAACCGCCTCGTCCTCTCCGACGAGCTCGACGAGGTCGGCGTGCCCAAGGCGCGCATCTCGTTCACGGCGGGCCCGAACGAGCAGGCCATCGACGAGCACGCCATCCGCACGATGACGTCGATCGTCGAGGCCGCGGGCGGCACCGACATCCGGGTCCTGGCCCGGACGGCGCACACCCTCGGCACCTGCCGGATGGGCGACGACGCTGCCGACGCCGTGGTCGACCCGGACGGCCGCAGCTTCGACGTGTCCAACCTGTGGGTCTGCGACAACTCGACGTTCCCCAGCGCCGTCGTGGCGAACCCCGCCCTGCTGCAGATGGCGATGTCGCTGCGCACGGCCGACCGGTTCCTGGCGCAGCACCCGACGGCCTCGGTCGTCGAGGTGCGCGACGACGGGGCAGACGGAGCGGCCGACGGCGACGCGGCGCAGGACGACGCGGCCGACCGCCGTACCCTGGTCTCATGACTGAGACGACCCCCGGCGCGACGACCCTCACCAGCGCCGACGCAGCCCGCCTGATCGACCACACCTTGCTCAAGCCCGAGGCGACCCGCGCCGACGTCGACGCCCTGATCGCCGAGGCCGTCGAGCTCGGCACGTACTCGGTCTGCGTCTCGCCGTCGATGCTGCCCCTCGTGCTGCCCGAGGGCGCCGACCTCAAGGTCGCCGTCGTCGCCGGGTTCCCCAGCGGCAAGCACACCTCCGCGGTCAAGGCCGCCGAGGCGGCCGAGGCCGTCCGTGCCGGGGCCGACGAGGTCGACATGGTCATCGACGTCGGCGCCGCGGTCGCCGGCGACTACGCCTCCCTCGAGGAGGACATCGCCGCAGTCCGCCAGGCCGTGCCGGCCCCGACCGTGCTGAAGGTCATCATCGAGTCGGCCGCGCTGAGCGACGACGCGATCGTCGGTGCCTGCAAGGCCGCCGAGTCGGCCGGTGCCGACTTCGTCAAGACCTCGACCGGGTTCCACCCGGCCGGCGGTGCGTCCGAACACGCGGTCCGACTGATGGCCGAGACCGTCGGCGGGCGCCTCGGCGTCAAGGCCTCGGGCGGTGTGCGCACCCTCGCCGACGCGCAGGCGTACGTCGCCGCCGGCGCCACGCGCCTGGGCGTCTCGGGGTCGCGGGCGCTCCTCGCCGACTCGGCCGCCGCCTCCTCGGGGGCCGGTTCGTACTAGTCGCTGATCGTCTCTCGGACGCCCCGCTGCCGACCCGGCACCGGGGCGTCCGTCGTCCGGGCCGGCAGCCGTGCGGTGTCCAGGGGCCGCGCTGCTCGGCAGCGTCAGTCGCGGGGGCGGCGCTCGGCGACGACGGCCGCGTGCGGGCGGGAGCCAGGGTCGGTGCGCGTCGTCGTCTCGAGCACGGTGAGGTCAGCTGCCTCGAGCCTCGCGGCGAGCTCGGCGACCGGCCAGCGCCAGGCCGTCACGACGGCGTGGTCGAACGGCTCCGGCGTCGGCGCCTCGAAGAACCCCACGAGGAGGCGCCCGCCCGGACGCAGGACGCGCGTGATCTCGCGCAACGGCTCCTCGATCGCGTCCGGACCGTGATGGATCAGCGAGTACCACGCGAGCACCCCGCCCACGCTGCCGTCGTCCGCGGACAGGTGCTCGGCCGTGCCGACCTCGTAGCGGACGCCCGGGTGCGTGCGTCGGGCGTGCTCCACGAACGCCGGCACGGGGTCGACGCCCGTCACGTCGAGGCCGCCGCTCCCCGCGTGCTCTGGCGCGGCATGACCGCCCTGCGCGAGTCCGTGCCCGGCGAGGTACGCCGTCCAGTGGCCTGGTCCGCAGCCGAGGTCGAGCACGGGTCCGTCGAGGCCCCTGGCCCAGCGGGTGACGAGGTCGATGTCGTCGGGGTGCACCGCGCTCATCGAACCGAGCACTGCCGCGTACTCGCCGGCGCGCTCGGCGTAGGCCGCACGGACGACGTCCGCGCCCGCAACCGCGCCCGCGCCTGCGTCCGGGCCCGTGTCGGCATCGGTGCCCGCGTCGGGCTCACGCGGGGGTCCACTCGGCGGCAGCTGCACGCCGACCATCATCGCGCGCCGTCCGCACCCCACGAACCCGCGCGGACCCTCCGGCGCGTGCGGGGGTGTGGGCGGGTTCATGGGGTGCGGACGCTGCGCGTGCCGCGGCCATCACGCGAGCTACACCCCCGGACCCGCACTACGCCCGTGGAACGAGGGGTGTAGCGCTGGTCCGCGGGTGTAGCTCGCGCCCAGCGGAGGCGCTCGTTGCCCGCGCCCGCGGAACCCGCGCACACCCTCCGGCGCGCGCGAGGGTCCGCGCGGGTTCGCGGGGTGCGGGCGCACAGCCGCGTGCGGCGGCCGCCAGGCGTGTCGCCGAGGTGCGCCTGCAGCCGCGCCGCGCAGCCGCGCATCCGCGCTCAGGCCACGCGGCGACCGTCCACGAGGTGCACGACGTCGATGCCCGGCCCGCGCAGCGCATGGTCGTGCGTCGCCTCGACGACGGTCGCTCCCCGGGCGAGCTCGGCGCTGATCGCCGCGCGGATCAGGGTCGTGGCGGCGGCGTCGACCCCGGCCGTCGGCTCGTCGAGCAAGAGCAGGTCGGCCTGGCGTGCCAGCCCCTGTGCCACGAGCACGCGCTGCCGCTGCCCGCCCGACAGCGCCGCCAGCGGGCGCCGCGCGAGGTCGGCGACGTCGAGCGCCTCGAGGCAGTCGTCGACGACGGCGCGGTCACGACGCCCGAGCGGCCGCCACGCTCCGAGCGACCCCCACCTCCCCATCGCGACGGTCTCCCGCACGGTGATCGGCAGCCGGTCGGTGACCGCACTCCGCTGGACGACGAACGCGGTCGTGCCCGACGCGGGCAGGGCGACCTGCCCCTCCACGTCGCGGTGGGTGCCGGCCAGCACCCCCAGCAGCGTCGACTTGCCCGAGCCGTTGGGGCCGACGAGCGCCGTCAGCCGACCGCCGAGCACGTCCACGTCGACGTCCTGCAGGGCGGTGCGACCGTCGTGGTGGGCGCTGACCCCGAGGAGGCGCGCGACCGTCCTCGAGACCCGCTCCGGCAGGTCCGGAGCGAGGTCGGAGGCAGGCGCGGAGGGTGACGGTGCGATGTCCATGCCTTGATCATACTGATAATCGTTTTCATGTATGGTCGTGCCTCGTGACCTTTCTCCTCGACCCGTTCAGCACGGCGTTCATGCTCAGGGCCCTCGTCGGCGGCGTGCTCGTCGCCGTGCTCTGCGGCGTCGTCGGCACCTGGGTCGTCGTCCGCGGCATGGCTTTCCTCGGCGAGGCGATGGCGCACGGAGTCCTGCCCGGCGTCGCCCTGGCCGCGCTCCTCGGGCTGCCCGCCGTGCTCGGCGCCGCGGTCAGCGCCGCCGTGATGACGGCCGGCGTCGGTCTCGTCACGCGACGCTCGCGGGTCTCTCCCGACACCGCCATCGGCCTGCTCTACGTCGCGATGCTCAGCGTGGGCGTCGTGATCGTCTCCCGCTCGCGCTCCTTCGCGACCGACCTCACGGCCGTGCTGTTCGGTGACGTGCTGGCCGTCGACCAGGGCGACCTCGTGTTCATCGCCGTCGCGGTCGTCGTCGGGGTGGTCGTCACGGCCGCGTTCCACCGCCCGTTCGTGGCCCTGGCCTTCGACCCGCGGGTCGCGAGCACGTCCGGCCTCCGTCCGGGGCTCGCCCACGTCGTGCTGGTCGGGCTCGTCACGCTCGTCGTCGTCGCCTCGTACCAGGCGGTCGGCAGCCTCCTCGTCGTCGGCCTCTTGATCGCCCCGGCCGTGGCCGCCGCCCAGTGGACCCGGCGCATCCCCACCACCATGGCCGCCGCCGCTCTCGTCGGTGCCCTCGCCGTGCTCGTCGGGCTGCTCGTCTCGTGGCACGCCTCGACCGCGGCGGGCGCGAGCATCGCCGCGTGCGCGGTGGCCCTGGCCGGGCTGTCAGCCGCAGCGCGAGCCGTGGTCGGAGACCGCGCCTCCTCGGGATCGACGCCCGACGCGACCGCCGGAGCGACGCCCGCATCCACGTCCGCACCGGCACCCGCACCCGCACCCGCATCCGCATCCGCGACGACGGCAGCCACCCTCGTGCTCGCCGCCAACCCCGCACCTGACCGCCCGCCCCTCGACCTCGCGCCACCGGCGCGACAGGAAGCGACCCCGCACTCGTGACCAGAAGAACAGCCCTCCTCCCCGCCGCCCTCGTCGCGCTGCTCGCCCTCGCGGCCTGCAGCCCCGGCGCCGACTCCGCCGACGACGCCGGCACGACCGGTGCCGACGAGACCGCCGTCCCGCACGGGTACGTCGAGGGAGCCCGCGAGCTCCAGGAGCCGCAGCTCCGCCTCGTCGCCCTCGACGGCGACGTGCTGAGCGCCCTCGACCCTGCCTCGGGCGAGATCGTCGAGCTGGCGTCCGGGGGCTCGCTCGGCGACGCCTCCTCGCTCACGACCGACGGCCGGCACCTCTTCGCGGCGACCCCGGACGGGCGGCTCACCGTCGTCGACGGCGGCGCCTGGACCGTTCCCCACGGCGACCACTCGCACTACTACCTCGCCGAGCCACGGATCGTCGCCGAGCCCGACGACCTGGAAGACCTCGGCGTCGAGACCGGCAGTGGCAGCCCCGGATCAGCCGCCTCTTCGTCCGCCGAGGGCGGTGCGCAGGAGGTGCGGGCCGCCTCCAGTGCGTCCCTCACCGCCGCCTTCTGGCCGGCCACCGGCACGGGGCTCGTATTCGACGGCGACGCACTGGGCGACGGCAAGCTCGACTCGGTCGGCCGGATCGAGGGGACGCCGCACGACGGAGTGCTCGTGCCGCTCGGCGACGAGCTGATCGCGAGCGTCGTCAGCGACGCGGCCGACGCCTCCGACGCGGCCGCCTCCGACGCCTCCGACGCGGCCGACGCGTCCGCCACGTCCGTGTCCGGGTCTGCCGACGCCTCCGCGCCGGCCGCGCCCGTGCTCGCCGACACGGTCGTCGTCACGACGGCCGAGGGCGAGCCCGTCGACGGCCTCGAGGAGCCCTGCCCTGCCCTCCGCGGCTCGGCAACGACCCGCGTCGGCGTGGTCGTCGGCTGTGCCGACGGCGCCGTGCTCGCCACCGCCGACAGCGCCGGCGACGTGACGCTCGAGCGCATCCCGTACCCGGCCGGGACGGCCGCGTCGGACGTCGCCACCTCGTTCCAGGCGCGTCCCGGACGCCCGGCGGTCGCCTCCGTCGCCGGCACCCGCGGTGCGTGGCTGCTCGACACGCGGGCCCGCACCTGGACGCTGATCGAGACCCCCGAGCCCCTGCTGCGGGCCACAGCCGTCGGCGACTCCGACGACACGGTCGTGGCGGTCGACGTCTCCGGACGCGTGATGGTCCTCTCGCCCGAGGGCGTCCTCGCGCAGACCGAGCCTCTCGTCGCCGCCGACCTCGTCGCGGGAGCCGGCGGCCCCGAGCTGCCCGCCGGCGTCGTGCTCGAGGTCGACGCGTCGCGCAGCTACCTCAACTCGCCGTCGGCGGGAGTCGTCCACGAGATCGACCACGCCGACTCGGCGCGGGTCGCCCGCACGCTGTCGCTGCCCGGCCGCCTGGTCGTGGAGACGGGCCGATGAGCCCCGCGCGCCTCCTCCCCTCCCGCTCCGGCGTTGCTCCCACTGCCGACGCTGCGCCCGCCCCCGCCCCCCTCCGGCACCCCGGAGTGGACGGAACACCCCGTCGTTCCGGGGTGCATGGTCCACTCGGGGGTGTCCGACCCGCGCGACCCGCGCGGCCCGCGCGTGCAGTCGCGACAGCAGCCGCCGCCCTGGCCGTGCTGCTCGTCACCAGCGGCTGCTCGGCCCTCGCCGACGGCGGCCCGGGTGGCCCCGGCGGCACAGGCGGCGCAGCCGCCGGCACCCCGCGCGTCGTCGTCACGACGAACATCCTCGGCGACGTCGTCGACGAGCTGATCGGCGACCAGGCCGACGTCGTCACCCTGATGCCCCCGGGGGCCGACCCGCACAGCGTCGAGATCTCGGCCCGGGAGGCCGCCGACCTGCGCGACGCCGACCTGGTCGTCTCGAACGGCCTCGGCCTCGAGGAGGGCCTGCAGCAGCACGTCGACTCCGCCGAGGCCGCGGGCGTGCCCGTCGTCGAGGCCGGCGACCTGATCGAGCCCCTGGCCTACGCCGAGGGCGACGCCGAGGGCGAGCTCGACCCGCACTTCTGGACCGACCCGCAGCGGATGCTCGACGTCGTCGACGGGCTCGAGCGCGAGCTGGCGACGCAGGTCGACGGCCTCGACGCCGGCGCGCTCGAGTCGGCCGCCGCCTCCTACCGGGGCCAGCTCGAGCAGCTCGACGCCGACCTCGAGGCGAGCTTCGGCGCGATCCCGGCCGAGCGCCGTGCGCTCGTCACCAACCACCACGTCTTCGGCTACCTCGCCGAGCGGTACGGGTTCCGCGTCGTCGGGGCGGTGCTGCCGAGCGGCACGACGCTGGCGGCGCCGAGCGCGTCCGACCTGGCGGGGCTCACCGACGCGATCGAGGAGGCGGGGGTCGGCACGATCTTCGCCGACGCCTCCCAGCCCGACCGCCTCGTGCAGGTCCTCGCCGACGAGGCCGACGTCGACGTCGACGTCGTCGCCCTGCACACCGAGTCGCTCAGCGCCCCCGGCGGGGGAGCCGAGACCTACCTCGAGATGATGCGCTCGAACGAGCAGCTCATCGCGACCGGCCTGTCGCCCTGACCGGCCCGCACCACCCCCCTCACCGAACACGGAAACGGATCACATGACCCAGCGACACATGACCCAGCGACACCGCACCAGGGCCCTCGCCGGCCTTGCCCTCGCCGCCTCGGCCGCGCTCGCCCTCACCGCGTGCAGCGGAACGGCAGGCTCGGGCGCAGGAGGCGCGGGCGGCGACGCCGCGACCGGCGCGGTCTCCGAGGCGGGCGCGACCACCGCCTCCTCGGCGCAGCCCCGCATCGCGGCCACCTACGACGGCGGGGTGCTCGTGCTCGACGCGACCACGCTCGAGACCGTCGCCGACATCGAGCTGGCCGGCTTCACCCGGGTCAACCCGGCGGGCGACGGGCGGCACGTGCTCGTCTCGACCGAGGCGGGGTTCCAGGTGCTCGACACCGGGGCCTGGACCGCCGACGGGAAGTCCTACACGGCAGAGCCCGAGCTCACCGACCTCGTCTTCGAGGCGCCGACGCCCGGCCACGTCGTGCGCCACGGCGACAAGACGATCCTGTTCTCGGACGGGACCGGCGACACCACCGTCTTCGAGACGGCCGACCTGCTCGACGTCTCGTCGACCGGCGAGCTGCCCGCGACCGAGACGATCTCGTCGCCCGAGGCCCACCACGGCGTCTCGATCGAGCTCGAGGACGGCACGCTGCTCACTACGATCGGCGACTCCGAGTCGCGGGTCGGCGTGCGGGCGCTCGACGCCGACGGCGAGGAGACCGCCCGCAGCGAGGAGTGCCCCTCCGTGCACGGCGAGGGCACCACGGCCGACGAGGTCGCCGTGTTCGGCTGCAGCGACGGCGTGCTCCTCTACGACGACGGCGCCTTCACGAAGATCGCCGCCGCTGACGAGTACGGCCGCACCGGCAACGCCTACGTCACCGACTCGTCGCCCGTCATGCTCGGCGACTACAACAGCGACCCCGACTCCGAGGGCTACGAGCTGACGCAGCTGACCATGGTCGACACGGCCGCGGCCTCGTCGCAGGTGCTCGACCTGCCGTCCGGCGTGGCGTACACCTGGAAGGGCGTCGGCCGCACCGCCGACGACGACGCGCTCGTGCTCGGCACCGACGGGGCGCTGCACGTGCTCGACGTCGGCACCGGCACAGGCTCGTTCGGGGCCTCGTACCCGGTGATCGGGGCGTGGGAGGGGCCGGCCGAGTGGCAGGACTCGCACCCGAGCCTCTCGGTCGTCGGCGACACCGCGTACGTGACCGACCCTGCGTCGGGCTCGATCCACGCGGTGGACGTCGCCACCGGCGAGGTCACGGCCACGGGCGACCTCGGCGTCGCGGCGAACGAGATCGCGGTCGTCACCGGCTAGCGCGTCGCTCTCTCCTCATTCAGGAATCTCTGTCCTGAGTCGCGCAGCACAGGTGCGCAGCGTCCTGATTAGTGCACAGTTCAGGAGGCGCCAGCCCGCACCTCCTGAATGGTGCCGACCCGGGGTGGCCGGCCCCGGCCCCGTCCCGTCCCCGGACCCGTCGAGCGGCGCCGAGACGACAGAAAAGGTCCTTCCCCGAGCGGGGAAGGACCTTTCCTGGCGTCTCACGACGGAGCGATGGGAGAACCCCGTCCCACGCCGAGGCGCGGGACGGGGCCCCACCGGGAACACCGGCCCACGTGCAGGGTCGGGGCCGGTGTCGTCGTCACTCGGGTGAGGGCGGACCCTACTCGGTGGCGACGGTGATCTTCGCGACGCCGACGAGCATCTCGTCCTGGACGGCGTCGGTGTTGAAGGTCTGGTTCAGCAGGGCGGCGGCGTCGGGGCTGATGTGGACGGTGGTGCCCTCGAGGA
>NZ_VOLO01000003.1 GCF_007954365.1 Frigoribacterium sp. ACAM 257 | reverse complement strand
GCGGACTCCGCGGTCGTTGGAGGTGAAGCCGCCGTCCTTGAAGACGGGCGCGCTGAAGAGGTTGGTCGTCACCATCGGCACGACGATGCCGGTCGCGTCGAGCGCGCCCTTGAGGCGGTCGATCTGCTTCTGGCGCGCAGCGTCGGTCGAGCCGAACGCGAAGAGGTCGTCGTCGTGGAACGTCAGGCCGTAGGCGCCCAGGCGGTCGAGGTTCTCGACGGCCTCGACCACGTCGAGGTCGGGTCGGGTCGGTCCGCCGAACGGGTCGGCGCCGGTGTAGCCGATCGTCCAGAGTCCGAAGGAGAACTTGTCGTCGCGGGTGGGGGTTAGGGCCACAGTGATTACCAATCGTCTAGTTTGTTGTTCCGCACAACCTATTCTCTGATCGGGTTCGACGCAAGCGTCTGGAGATAGTGGGGGAACCGTGGCAGCACGCTGCCGTAGAGCGCCCGCATAAGAAATTCGGGCGACCATTGTCAGCCCTGCTGAACGCCGCAACCGTGATCAACGCCTCGCACTCATAAACTACTGAGCGTGCGCGGTCCGGGGTCGAATTAGGCGTTTGCCGTCAACGACACACCAGGGTGGAGGCAGACGGTGCAGCGGCCGGCCGAAGGCTGCTGTGCCCAGCTGACCTCGTCACAAGCGGCTTCTCGGCCGTCAGAATGCTTCAAACTCGCCTCGGGGGACTTAGATGTCGCGAAGGACCTCGGCAAAGCGCTTGCCGATAAGCCTGTGGCCGGCGGCGTCAGGGTGCAGGTTGTCCGTCAGGTGGTGTCCGTCACTCGCCCCGAGAAGGGTGAGCCCATCTATGTAGTGCAGGTGCGCGTCATCGATTGAGCGTCGATTGACAATGTTCTCGAGGACGTCGCGAACGAGCCGGAGGGTGAGTCGCCCGTCCCCGGAGCGAGAGGGTAGAGACGAGCCGACAACCTTGCCCTCGGGAGATCGTTCTGCTGGCCCTGGCGTGTCCTCGAGAACAGGGCAGAAGATCGGCGAAATGACCACTATCGGAGTCGTTTCGTGCGTCTCTCGGAGGGTGTCGATGAATGCATGCACGGCCGGCCCGAAAGTGCGGGTCGTCATAGTGCCGCCATCAACTACGTTGATTCCTAGTTCAAGGGTGATGATTTCGGCGTTGGCTGCACGTATCGTGCGGGCCGCGAAGCCATCGAGGTGCGCCGAGCCGCTCAGGCCAAGATTCGTCACATCCAGTTCCAGGAGGCGGGAAGTGATCACGGGCCAAGGCCCGAACGGCCCCATGTCGGAGCCGTGACTGATCGAGCTGCCGTAATGCACCCAGGTTCGCTGGAGATGAGGGGGAGCAATAAGTGGCGCGTCTGCTCGTATGGCGAGCAGCTCGACAGCCGCGTCTGGTGGCATCCACACCGTAACTGACCGCGGAGCGGTAACGCTGTCTAGCTCGATCCGTGCTTTTGTGGCCGCACCATCGACATGCGCCCAGTCCATGTCGGCACCGAGACGCATGAATGCGCCCTCGTCGAAGTACAACAACTGATCTCTCCCATCAGCCACCACACCTAGGCAAGCAGGCGACGGTTTGTCCGGGAGAAGTGATACGTGCAGGCGCGTGAACTTCAGCTTAACCTCGACGAGGGAAGCCGCCGTGACGAACTCGAGACGTACGCCAGATGCCAGGCCGGCCACGAGAGTTGTCATGGGATCGGCCTGAGCCACAGCCCAATCGGGCAGACGAGTAAGACGCAGTCCACCAGGCCCGGCGGGCACCTCAGCAAGCCCGCATACGACGGAACTAAGGGAGTCAAGGGAGTGGCTTAGCGACGGGGGTGTTTCTTCCATGGCTAGTCCCTCCGCAACCGATACTTCGCTTCAAAACCAAAGCTGTGCCGAACGTGCGTTCGTTATTGATCATTGTCGGGCAGTGGGGGCCTTGTCTACCCGAGGTTTCCGCCGACTCATGACCCCTAGGTCGGACACTAAGAATTGCGGATCCGACCCCGTACTTCGCGATCGCGGGGCCGGCAGGAGCGCAAACCCACGATGCGCCAGGATGCGTGGCACTGGGATACATGGGAAAGGTCTGGCCCTTTCACAAGCTTCTTGCGGCCCAGCGTTGCAGGAGATTCTAGGCCACTTGACGGCTCATCGAGAAGCCACGGACGGCGCTTGTCCGGGGCTACCTTGTGTAGTTGGGTGCTTCAGCGACGATGTTCACATCATGCGGGTGAGATTCTGAGAGCCCGGAGGCGGTGATGCGCGCAAACTTGCCGCGGGCCTTCAGCTCCGAAATAGAGCGGGCTCCCACGTAAAAGATGGACTGACGCAACCCGCCGACCAGTTGGTAGATGACACCAGCCACGGGACCTCGGTAGGGCACGGTGCCTTCGACGCCCTCTGGAACGAGTTTGTCGTCACTTGCCACGTCGGCCTGAGAGTACCGATCTTTCGAGTACGAGGTCTGCGTCCCTCGGGTTTGCATTGCTCCGAGCGAGCCCATACCGCGGTAGCGCTTGAACTGTTGTCCGGATTCGTAGATGACTTCGCCTGGGGGCTCGTCCGTCCCTGCGAGCAGCGAGCAGCGAGCAGCGAGCAGCGCTTCACAGCATCCGCACCAGCTACGAGCGCCTTCGCGATATCGCCCGAGAACTGCAAGCCGCCGTCAGCGATCACGGGGATTCCGGCGGGGCGGGCGACGAGGGCCGTTTCGTAGATCGCCGTGATCTGGGGAACGCCCACGCCGGCCACTACACGTGTCGTACAGATAGACCCTGGGCCGACCCCCACCTTGAGGCCGTCTGCACCGGCTTCGATGAGATCGTGGGCAGCCTCACCGGTGGCCACTTGCCCGCCGACCACGTCGACGTGGTCGAACGAGGGGTCCGACTTCAGTCGCCGGATGATGTCAATGACTCCCTGCGCGTGCCCATTGGCCGTATCGACGACGAGCACGTCCACCCCTGCGTCACGGAGCGCCTGGGCGCGCTTCCAAGCGTCTCCGAAGAAGCCGATAGCAGCGCCCACTCGGAGGCGGCCGTGATCGTCCCTGGTGGCAAGTGGATACTCTTCGCTTTTCTCGAGGTCCTTGCTCGTCATTAGACCGGCCAATTCGTTGCCCTCGCCGAGCAGCGGCAGTTTTTCGATTCGGTGCTTCGCAAACAGCGTGACGGCCTCGTCCGTGGACACGCCCACCCTTGCCACAACTAAGTTCTCGACAGTCATGACGTCCTCGACGAGCGTGGTGAGGCGCTGGTTGGTCGTCACGAATCGGATGTCACGATTCGTGACGATCCCGATAAGTCGCCCCTCCGGGTCGACAACTGGCAGACCTGAGACGTTGTGTTTGGCGCACAGCGTCACCACCTCTTCGACGGTGGCGTCTGCAGTGGTTGTGATCGGCTTGGCGATCACGCCGGACTCGCTGCGCTTCACTCGGTCCACGTGTGCGGCCTGATCTGCGATGGAGGGGTTTCGGTGAACGATGCCGATGCCCCCTTGTTGCGCCAGGGCGATGGCCATGCGACTTTCCGTGACGGTGTCCATCGCGCTCGAGAGGAGCGGCGTGGCAACCGAGATTCGGCGGCTAATGCGCGACCTCGTGTTTGCCTCGCTGGGCAGGACGTCCGTGTGACCAGGGAGGAGCAAGACGTCGTCGTAAGTCAGCCCGAGGGAACCAAACGGATCACGCTGATACATGCATCTCCTGGCATTCGTTCAGCCGAGGTTAGCGCACCAGAGGTGGCCCTCGGGGGTCCGCCAAACTAGGCTCCGGCCCCGCGCGGAGGACTGTTCAGCACTCAAGACCTTGCGGATGTCGCGTCAAGCCGCGTTTCGCTTCACCCTTTGATTCTCGCGAATTACCCACACCAAGGTGGCCCAGTCCGAGATGGGGCGGTCGCCGGAGCGAAAGGGCCTCCCAGTGCGGCCGGTGCCTGTGAGCCGCAGAGGGCACGTAAGGGCCATCTCGTCACCCTGGTGAGGCCCGCCGCCGCCCCTAGTTACTCGACGGGGGCGCGCCACCGTCGCCGGGGGCACCGACTCCGCCGCCCACGCCGCCCGTAGCTTCCTGTTGCTCAACGCTGTTCGCGTAGTCGTTCGTGGGGTCGCGGTAGATGCTGTGGACGTGTCCCCAACCGGATGTGGTGACGCCATCGATATTGGCTCCTGCGGAGCCTTCCTGCGCCTGGACGGCGACGTAGACGTTCGGGCCGGAGATGGAGAAGTTGATTCCGTCGCCCTGCGTCATGTCGTACGTCGTTTCGCCAGACCACGCGATGGTGGTGGCATCAAGGGTGGCCTCAATTTCCGCACGGGTGGTCGCCGCTGTCTCTTCGTCGGCCATTCCGGACCAGTTGGCGATCAAGTCGAGCAGCAGCTGCTGCTGCTCTTCGCTGAGTTCAGCGCCGGATAGACCGGCTCCGGTGGTGAAGTCGCAGGTGTCGCCGGGGGCACACATCGTGACGTCGCCCGCGTTGAGGGTTGCCTGCTGCTCTGCCGTCAGGGAATCGTAGAAGGCGAACGCTTCGGTGTAGATGTCACCGAAGGCCTGCACCTCGACGCCGTCCTCCGTTGTCCAATCGGCTGGTTGAACGCCGAGGTGGGTGGGAGCAAAGGTAATCGAATCGGCGCTCCCGTCAAGGGTGGCGTTGATGCCAAGGTGATGCCCCCCAAACTGGACCTCGTAGGCGCTGACGTCGGCGACGTCGCCGAAGAAGGCGATGTAGTACTGACCGAGGATGTCCGCATCGGAAGAGCTTGAGTAATCCGCGAGGTACTGATCGCTGGCGATGATGTTCGATGCCGTCTCATAGGCGTCGTCGCTCAGCAGAGCCTCAAGAACCTGGAGGGCGGCGACCTGCTGCACCTCGGTCAGGTCGGCGACGTTCAGGCCGGCGCGCTCGACGAAGGTCACGGGAAAGTTCGACCACGACGTCGTTTTGGTCTCGTCGTCGTACTCATAGGTAACGGTCTCTCGTTGCTCCTCAGTGAGTGTGTCGAGGAAAGCGGCAACAGCCTCGGTGATGTTCGCGATGGTCTCGGCAGTGGTGTTCGAGTGGGATTCGGTCACCTCGCCGGCCGCGTCAGTCACCGTGAGGCCACCGGTAGCGCTTCTCGAGACTGAACTGGTGCTGGTCGAGTCATCGGACTCGGTAGTGCCGGCCGCGCAACCTGCGAGCGTGAGCCCTCCAACCAGAAACAACGTCGTTCCGAGGAGGACGTGGCGATGGCGCGGTCGCTTAGGGGTGTCCGTGTTTTTCGTCATGTTGCTCAACTTAGGAATTGAGTCAATGAGCCTCCACTGGCTGATCTATGAGTCGCCTATGGTCTGTCTCGCGCGAAGCGACGGGAATTGATTGCTGACCTGTTGAGGACCCCCCGCGATGGGGAATCAGCAAGAGACGCTTGCGGTAGGAGCAAGTGGCCGTCGGGTTGCGAAGCCGCCATCTCCGAGAGGCATCGCACCACGCTGGACACGGTCGTATTCAGCGTTGATGCTGGTGTCCCTCGAGTTCACGGGCACGATCGCACCGTTTTCTCCGGTGCTGGCGGACAGTCCGAGCGACGGCCCACTCGCGATTGAGCATGGCGTACTGGTAGCCGTCGCCCCAGCCCCGGTGGGTGTGCCGGGAGTCCTCGAAGGCCGTACTGTTCGCGTCGCATGCCGTTCTTTTCGAGGACGCGGCCATGGCGATGTTGCCTGCGTTGCAGCTCGCCGTGACGCGCCGGAGCCTGAGCGCGTCGAATGCTGCGGTCAGGGGCCGCGGGCCAGGTCTGTTCCCAGTCCTCGTCCGGCGAGGTCGGGTTGCAGCATGAAGCCGATGACGCCTTGCGTGCCTTGGGGCATCCCTGGTTGCCCCAGACCATCGGGGAGGTCGAGGAACCCCAAGCCGGCGAGCCGGCCGATCAGCTCAGCGATGCACGACAAGTCGCTGTCGCTGTCGCTGTCGCTGTCGCTGTCGCTGTCGGCGATACTCGCTCACTCTCTTGCGTAGGCGTCCTGGTCCACGTGCGTGCGGAGCGTGAATCGGTTGGCCACGGGGTTAAAGCGCAGAGCGACGACCTGGTTTGCATCATCAGGCTGAGGATCGCGGAGGAGGAGAGCGCCGTTGCGAGCGGGCCATGGAGAGGTGCGCACGCCGTCATTCTTCCAGGAGCCACGCTCGGTGACCGATCCCCTGACCGCAAGCAGTCTCGAGTAAAAGTGTTGGTTCTCGCTACCGTTAGGACAGATGGACCCGTTGTTAACGTGAGGAGCACACCGTGAGCACGATCCCTGGTTCGCTGGACAAGACCTTTACTGCGCCCATCGGGGTCACGGTAAAGGGTGACCTCTGGTCGTGCGTGGAAGTGCCTGGCTCGGTCGAGCTGTTTGGCACAGGAAGGTCAGTGAGGGTTGTTGCGACCGTTGACGGCGAGCCGGTGACCACGGGGCTGATGCCGACCGGCGACGGCGGGCACATGCTCTCGATCAGCGCAAAGTTGCGGAAGAAGCTTGGCAAGGATCTCGAAGATTTGGTCACCGTGCATCTGATCGAACGCCTGACCTGAGGGGCCGGTCGTCAGCTCGATCGGGCGGACAGTGCGCCGACGCCGGCTCCAGTTAGCTCGGCGCAGTACGCGCCGCGGCCGGTCATGGCCATGACCAGCGCAAGGGTGCTGCCGCGCACGATCTTGCCTTCCCCAAGGGTGATGCCGGTGTCGACGGCTTCCAGCTGCAAGCCGCGAACCCGCTTCTTGGCGATGACCACCTGGTCGGTGCCCGCGTAGTAGCGGAGCACCGAACTCAAGGTCTGCTCCGGGTAGTCCCGGGCGAGGCCGAGGGGCCGACGGATGTCCTCTCCGTGGACGACCATCTCGCCCAGCAAGGCCAGGCGCGGGAGAGGCGGCGAGGTACGGCTGCCGATCGTCGCCCGGAACAGGCTCAGCGTCTCTGACGAGGACGCTCCGAGCTGCTCGCGCAGGCGATCGTCCATCTGCTTGTCGAAGTCAAAGCGCGCACGCACAACGCCGGCGAACCAGCGAGGCCCGGACACGACTCCGCTGACCGTGAGGTGCGCGAGCACCTCACGAACGGTCAGGCCGACGCACAGCGAAGATGTCGACCACTGCCACTCTTCCACCTGCGCGAGGTCGTCGACGAGAGCCGTCCGCTCGACGTCAATGCTCTGCCAAACCGCGTTCCCGTCCACCCCGCCATTCTGGCGCAACCGCGTCCGAAGACTGATCCCCATAGTCACAGCGCGCCTGTCCCGGCTAGGCACTGAGACGACGTCGGCTTCTCCGGCTGGGCCCAGCGCCACTCCGGCAGCAGGTCGCGGGGCGGTGCGGTCTTGCCGTGCCCGAGAACGACCGTCGCCCCGAGGTTGGAGTCGTCGATCTGCTTGATGAACTCGCGGCAGCGGCCGCAAGTGGAAGAACGGTCACGCGTTCGTCATGGTCCCGCCACACCGCGACGATGCGGGCGATCGCATTCTCACCGCTGGTAACCATCGAGGCGATGGCGGCGTGCTCGGCGCAGAAGCCGGTCCCCGAACCTGTGTCGATGCAGACATCCGTGTGGATCGCCCCGGTGGTCGTCTCGAGGGCAGCGGCGACATCGCCGAAGAGGCGATCGCCCACGCGGTGCGGCGCGATAAGGGCTCGAGCGACCTCGATGAGATCGGCATGTTCGTTCGTCGCCCAAGGATGTGCAGAGGTGCGCTCCCCTCCGTCTGCAAACCGGGTTCGAAGTGGAGGGCTGATCGATCGGCTATCTGGACGCAGCTGGGAGGGCTTTGCGGTCATCGACCTTTGGAGCCTTTGGGTGCTTTAGCCAATTCGACTAAAGCGCCCAAAGGCAGCATTTGGTGCCGCTTCGCGGATAGATGCAGCGCTCGCTTGCCGCGAGAACTGACGGCTCCCCTTAGCCGTGTGAGTTTATCGGCTTTGACTGATCAATCTGAGACCCAGCTCAGTGAGGGCTCACCTACGGCGGAACGTTGCTCATGTTTGGCTCGTCGTCCGAACCGTCCCAGAGGCCGCCACCGCGCAATGTTGATAGTCCCCCACCCCGCAGTGTCGATAGTTCGCCACCGCGCAGTGTTGAGAGGCCTCCTCCGTTCAGCGTCGAGAGGCCCCCGCCACTCAGCGTCGAGAGGCCCCCTCGACTGAGCGTGGAGAGGCCCCCGCCACTGAGCGTCGAAGCACCGCCGCCGCGAGACGTAGACATGCCGCCGCCCGCGCCGGTGTAGAGCCCTCCGCCCGGGCCTGAGTAGAGATTACGAGGCTAACTCATGAATTGAGCATAGGCACTACGGCCGACACCGCGTCCACAAGTGCTTGCTCCTGACGCGCCCCGTGTCTAATCGGTTATCGGGCGGACACTCCTAGAAAGCGAAGGCTTGACCGCATACGAGGCAGTGAACGGGAGCTTGGGTGTCAGCTGGGACCTTGATCGGCTCCCAGGCGTGACAAGGGGACGCGAGAATAATCATGTCGTCCGGCTCCACCATGGGATCAGGTTCCGCCGGCTTGTCGAAACTCCCCTTCTTCGTGATCTTGACGTGCTTGCTGTTTAGCCCGCGAAAGGCTTTTGACAGCTCATCGTCCATAAGTTGCATCGCGGCAGGCGCGGCCATGCCCCTGGTGTATTCGACTTGCTCCGTCGTCCACCACTGGTCAAGTCCAGCAGGCTGGCCACAGAACGGGCAGTAGTAAGCAGACGCCGAAGGCTGATGTTCAGCATCCTCATTTGCGGGCCCGTCGTGCCATTTGAACTGCTTCAAGCAGTTGGGGCATTCCCTGCGCATGAAGCCGTCGTTGTCCAAAGGAATTGAAATCGGAATATTCACTAGTCCCCACTCACGAATTCGTCTTGCTCGATTGGAACTCCGTCAGCCGTTCGAGCACGCAGTGTGACGGTGAAGTAGGAGCGCTGAACCTGACTGAAGGACGCGGGCAGGCGCTGGAGGACTCGAACTGACTTGCCGACGGGCAACTCGGGCACTGGCAGCTCATCCGACGTTCGAAGAGTGTCGTCGTCCTCAGAAGCGGCGGCCGTCAGGCCGTAGACCGAGCCGGGACCCTGATTAGTCACGATGACATCAGCAAACTTATTACCGCCCCGTTCAAACAAACGAGCCGACAGTCGCGGCAGCCCGGCAGTCTCAGAAGAAGGCAATTTGCGCCCTAGCGGCAGCCCATTTCCAGGCGGACCAGGCGGGGTTAGATCACCCGCCTCGTGCCAATCAGTGCCCTGCATCCGAACGTCGCACCCTGCCGTCAGAAGACGGTTAGCGAGGTCTTGCCTCTTTGCTACTGAGTTGTCGAGCCGCACGCTGTGGCGGCCATGAATGTCGCTGAAAACCTTGACCTGTCCGAGCTCGACGATGAGCGTCCGATCTGGGTTTCGCCCCATGGCCATGCCAGCCTCGAAAAGCACGTTCGGCCGCGGTTGCATCTGCGGGGCCGTCTCCGGGTCCCCTGGGTAGGTCAGCGATTCGTGAAGGTGCGCCACATCGTCGGGTGTCTGAAGCACGATTACGGCCTGCGCCCGTTCGAACGCCGCATCTAGGACGTCTCCGATGTAAGGGGAAGCGCTTCCGGTCATGGCCAAAGCTTCGGACCATTCGATGGGGAGCAGACCGATGGCCCGAAGGTACTCAAAAAGCCCTTTTCTCGCGGCCTCGTTCCTCCCATGGATTACGAAGACACTGCGAGGGTACACACCGCTGGTGATCATGCCTCAAGAATACGTAAACATCTGCCAAATAGTGATTTGGCGTCAAATCCAGTAGCCCAATCGAGCCCAAGCCGCCGCTGGAACCCACTCAGGCGTTGGTCACCCCGCTCGCTGGATGGCTCGGTAGACCGTTGACCGGGCGACGCCGAAAAGCTCCGCGATCTCGCTTGTCGCGTGCTCGCCGGTGTCGTGCAGCTGCAGCAGGTGCTTCTCCTGCGAGGACGTGAGCTTGGGCTTGCGGCCGCGAAGCTTGCCGGCGGCCTTGGCGATCGCCATCCCCTCCCGGGTGCGGGCACGGATGAGGTCGGCCTCGAACTCGGCCACCATGCCGAGGACGTTGAACAGGAGCCGGCCGACCGGGTCAGTGGGGTCGTAGACCGCTCCCCCGAAGTGCAAGGCGACGCCCTTCCTCGTCAGCTCGTCCGCGATGTCGGTCGCGTCGCGCAGTGAGCGGGCCAGGCGGTCGAGCTTCGTGACCACGAGGACGTCGCCGGCACGGCACGCGGCCAGGGCCTCGCGAAGCCCCGGCCGCGCTCGAGTCGTGCCCGACAAGCCGTGGTCAACATGCACGTGTTGATCGTCAACGCCCAGTGCTGCAAGACCGTCACGTTGTGCTGCCAGATCCTGTCCCGAGGTCGAGACGCGGGCGTAACCGATGAGCATCCGATGACTGTAGCGTTCAGACCCCCATCACCGGGCATTTTTGCGGGACAGGTATACGGGAATCCGCAGGCCAGGCCGCACTTGACCTCTGCCGGTCAAGACGGGCCCGGGAAGGTGTCCCGATGAACGACCGTCTATGAGGCGTTTCGCCCGCGAAGCGAATCGTCGCTAAGGACGCCCCTCCAGTCCTCGGGGAACAAGTGGAGCAAACCGAGGGTGAGCACCAGCTTTCGCAGATTGGCCCAGTGCAAATGTCGCATCTCGATCGTCGTACTGTTTAGCCGCTCGCCGAGACGCTCTTCAACGTCGGTTGTTCTCCCAGGCTTGCGACGCCCCGTCGTTCCCCGATCACCGAACGGATGATCGGTCTCGAAGAAGAGTCGATCGGAGGGTATGCGGTCAAGAATAAGAGATTTTGACGCCATGACAGGCGGGATGGAGAAGGCGCAGCCGAGTCGTAGTGCTTCGTCGGTTAGGTCTGCCGAGCCGGTCCACCAGTGCAAGACGATCCCTTCTACTGGTGTGCGGTGCAGCTCTCGGATGACCTGTAGGTGGGCGCCGGCACTGTGCAGGCTGATCAGCCGTGGCGTTTGCTGCAAAACGCCAAGTGCGCTCCTAAGCGTCCTAGTTTGTTCCGCCATGGGCACGGCGCTGCCACCGTCGAGACCTATCTCACCCACGAGCGGAGTTCCTTCTATTGCCCTCGCGAATCGATCCTCGTCGAAGGATGCGACATAGTCCTGCCCCCCGGGATGCGTTCCAACGCCCCAAACCATGCGTGTGTCGCGACGACGAGAGACAAGGGCGTACTCGTCCAGTGACCGAGTCATGGCGAACACAAATGCACCGAGACCGCGAACGGCTTCAGATGAAATCTCCGCCTCGATGTGCGCGTGGACGTCGAGAGGCGGTGGCACCTTCGCCTGACCATCACGTCGGGTTCGCGCCCGTATTCCAGTCACAGGATCGCCTCAGCAAGTTCGGCGCGTCCTCGTCGGCACAAGGCCTCCACGTCAGCAAGAGCAAGCCCTGCCGGTATGCGCAGGCGTGCGAGGTCGTACTCACCAAACGGCTCCCGAAGAAAGTCTCGCATCGCAGGCACCACCGACTTTTCCTTCAGCCAAGTCGTTTGCTTCTCCGTTATGGGAGTGAAGTAGGCCGTCGTGTCGTTCAACCCAGCTGCTTGGAATGAGGCCTTCCTCAGGACACAGCCGAAGCATTCTCCACAGGCAGTATGCGGTGGAAGGCCCCACGAGCGAGTTCCCGTGTGAGAGCACGACGAGGTTGCACTGAGGAAGCGGCTCGCGGTATTCGCGTCTGTGCTCTCGCGAACTGCTTTGAACATCTCCCCCTTGGTCGACCACGCGTATGGGTTCACGATCTTGCCGTGGGCGCCGACGTCGTCCAGCAGAGTCATCAAGTCCGCGAGAAACTTAGGGTGGGTTGTTTTGGTCGACAGGCTTCCTCGACGGCTCCTTGACAGCGGAGGATTAATAGACGCGTAGCCATTCTCGGGAAGCCAGAGAGGCAACCTCTGGGCCGAAGCCACGGCGAGGCCGAGCGCGATGAAGAGCAGAGACCGCGATCGAGTTGAATCCTCTTTGCCGTAGCCCGTTCCTGTGGGGCTTTGCCTCCCTCGCGCGATGTGCACCTGCAGGTGCTCGGTTGTGCTGCGGGGGGCAAGCTTCTCGATTTCCGAAGCGACCACTCGCTGAAGAGGAGCAAGATTCGGCGATGACCAATGGGAGATGAGCACCTGCCCCTGATGGGCGGCGGCAAGTTCAAGCCCGCTCAACAGCGCTCCCGAGGCTGAGTCTGCGCCGCCGCTCAGTAGGACGACGCGCGACGCCTCCAGCCCGACAACGGCCACCGGCTCTGGCGTTCCAAAACGCGACCGAAAGTGCAGGTGCCAAATGTCGCCCGTCAAGAAGGCAAGGAGCGACTCGACCGCTTCAGCATGAGCAGCCCAAGGCTCGGCGTCTATGACGTCGACGGTGAGCTTGAACTCCCTTTGGTTCCAGCGAGACAGTGTGCCCGATCGAGACGCTGATCGATCAGCAGCCAGCACCGCAGTGGCGATACGGACTAGGTCGATATTGCGTGGTTCAGTGCAGCCCAGCGCGCCCAGCAGCGGCCCAACGTTCGCTCGGAACCACGGATGCGTGGACGCGTCATGCCAGTAGAAGGTGCGGTCTGTGACGTCAGGGCGCGTGGTGTCTCTTGGGGGGCCATCAACCGTCAGATGAAAGGTGTGAATCATTGGGTCTCGCTGGCGTAGGTGCGGCGGAGGAATCGAAGTCCGCGGGTGATGGCGGCCTCGATGGCTTCCGCCCCGGTCGTGGTCCCAGTGAGTTCCGCTCGGCTTGCGAGGTTGGCCGCTGCCTCGTAGACCTCGTTCACGAAGTCCTCCCGGCTGACACTTCCGTTAGAGGTGAATTCACCTGCCTCGGAGAGGAACATCTCGGCGATCATGATGCCGATGGCGTACTCAGCAGCTTCGCTGGGGGTCGGCGGCGTGGGGTTCTGTTCTTCGTCCAGCATCCAGTCCAGGAGACGGCTTGCAATTTCCCGCTGCTCCTCGGAGGGGATGTCGCTGCTGGTGTGTGCTTCGCAGACCACCTCGAGAATGGTCCGCACCATCTCAGCCCGAGATGGCATCGCCTGTAGTGCGTCGAAGTCGAGCCCTGCGCGCTCGAGCGCTTCCCGGTCGCCTGCCCGCAGGGCCCGAGCGAGGTTTGCGGCTCGACCAGCTGTTGCGGCGTACTCGCGGGCATTTCGGCGGGGCGATTGTTGTCGCCCTGACGATGAGCCACCGCCTCCACTGATCCCACCGCCGGCGGCACGGGGGAAGGCTGGTATGCGCAATGTGTTGGCGACGACGTTCTGCGGCAAGCCGGCCCCTGATCCACTTGATCGGTCCGATGACCACTGGTCGACTCCGTCGCGTACGGCACGCGACGCCTTGCCTGTCGAGCCTTTGTAGGACGAGCTGGTGCCCACAGTCAGCTGTCCTCCTTCGCGGCCTGCATGGCCCCGACAACTGCAGAATTTCCGCTCGCGTCCGCCATGCCCGTCAGCTGCTCCATGATGGGCGCTGGATCGGAGGCCAGGAGTTGCGCAAGCGGGCCGACCCGCAGGTCGGTTGCCCTCATGCGCTTCAACCCGTTGACGACCGGAGGGATGGCGTCCGTTCTGAGCCTGGCGAGTCTGAGCATCGCACCCAATCCGCTGGATTGGTGCTGCGCGGGTTCGTCGATCATGACGCCCGCGATGTGAGCGATCAACTGGTTCGTTTCATCCCGAGTCAGGGCGGCGAGAACCGTGTTCGAGACCTTCCGAGCCTGTGCAGGTGAGCGGGAAAGGAGCTGCGCCGCGACGTCGCGAATGGATTCGGGCAGGCCCTCTGAAGCCAGGAAGACATCGGTGAAGCTGGCCGCGAGCACAAGGTACGGAGCAAGCTCTTTCCCGCTCAGAGCAGGCGATAGGCGGGCCCATCGGAGAAGACCTTCGCTAAAGCGCTGGTCATCGGTCTGTGGCGGCCTAGCAGGTGCCTGATGCTCGGGGATGGTCTTGGACGCGCCGTCGGTCTTGATCGTCTCACCACCACTGCGGAGTGACTCTTCGGACGCTGTCGGCGCTTCGTCTTCGATGGTGGACACGGGGGTGCCGACCTGGGATTCGAGGGCGGTGAGGTTCTTCCGGAGGTTTTGCTCCCGCAGCCAGCCGGTGACGGTCGCGAAGTCCGCCGGGAAGTACTGCTCGAGGACCATGAGTTTT
This sequence comes from Frigoribacterium sp. ACAM 257, assembly GCF_007954365.1. GTDB lineage: Bacteria > Actinomycetota > Actinomycetes > Actinomycetales > Microbacteriaceae > Frigoribacterium. The sequence goes on along the minus strand of NZ_VOLO01000003.1, from coordinate 503,741 downwards.
GCGATTGTCGCCGCGTCGAGAGTGATGCCTCGCTTAGCTGCAATGCTCAATCGGACGGATAGGTCGTTGAGGAATCGTTTGATGCGCCTTGGATTACCTTTTGACTTCTCGTGCACGATCGGCCGGATTCGAGCCGCCACGTTCCGATAGTCCTGGAACCTCGCGTCCTGGAGTGCTGAGACCTGATCGAGCGGCTGCCCGCCCCTGCGTGCAGCGGCCACGTCGCTGATGATCGCGGCGTACTGCTCGTCGTCGCCAACGATGCTTCTGATCTGTAGGAGCACCAGGTAGGCCTCGGCGTCGAAGTCGCTCAGAGCAGGCACCGGGACGGAAGTTTGGACGATCTTGTGTAGATAGAGACGCGCTGGGCTCTCCTCCCCAGTCGCCGCGCCCCCGTTGGGGTAGCGCGTAGCAATCGCCTCTGCAACGCGTTCCTCGTCCGCGGCGAGGACAAAGGACATTTTCGGCACGGAGAGGAACAGACGGATGGTCTCAAGGACGTCGACCACAGTTTCCGGAAGACACCGGTCGAGATCGTCGACGAGCACGACGACATTCGAGATGTGGTTCATCGCATCGGAGGTAAGCAGAGAAGCGAATTCCTCTCGGAACTGCGCCATGTCGGTGATGGGGTCTGGCGCGCTCTCTTCTTCCCTCGGTTTGATGAGGTCGAAGACGTTCTGGAGCGAGGGAACGCTGACCGTCACAGCCGAGGTCGCTGCGAGCCTGAGCGCCTTAGCCCAGTCGATGCGCCTAGCGAGTCGCTGGATTGCCGAGCGTGTCTTCTCCCCAATGCTGTCGTCTGGAATCGCGTTCTCGAGCGACGTCAGGATTGCGCTGATGAGCGACTCCTTGATGCCGAGTTGCGGGTCATAGCGCCAGGGATCAGTCTCGATTACGACGAGCGTCTGCGCGCTCTCATGTAGCTGCTTGCCGATGAGTCGAAGCACGGAGGTTTTCCCGCTGCCCCACGAGCCGGACAGACCAAGAGCGATCGGGTCGAGCCGCGGGTCAAGGAGCGCGTCAACGACGGTCGACGCGACCGCATCGAAAGACAGAAGGTCCACATCTGTCGGCTCGTCAAGGAAAAGGGGATAAGCGACGCGAGTACTGGTGATGTTGGCGCTCAAGTGCGCTCCCCCTATTCGCTACGTTCGGCAGTCACCCACACGGTGCGGCCTGCCCACATCGTTACACGAAAGTACCTCGCATTCAGCGGGCGTGATCCCGTCGCGGTTGCGGCTGCACCGTTGTCGACGCCGGCCGCGTTCTGCCCGGGGTGACTAAGGAAACGACACAGAGCCTCGTCAAGCCGGCACGACGTAGCCGCAAATCGCCCGTCGCACCCGGGGCTAAAGCTGACGACCGTAGCCCGACGGGGCGTTCGGCGAAGCCCGCAGCGCGGCGGCCAAAGCCGGTAGCTCTTCGGCAAATTTGCGCAGGACGGGGTCGGTGCTTCCTGCCAGCACTTTGGCCTCAAGCAGTCGCTCGAGTGACGTCGCAGCTTCTGACGCTACGTCCACTTCTGCCGTCACCTTGAGGTAGGCGAGGGCACTGAGGCCGTCGCCTCGAGCCTGACCGAGTCGCTCCGCATGGGGCATGAGCAGCTCGGCGAAGCGCGCCTCGTTGAGGTCGGCGCGGTCACGGACAGCATCTCGGAGGGCATCAGCCGCGATCGAGATATCGCCCTCGTCGTGCAATAGGTCCACAATGGTCCGTTCGCGCGTGGTGACGGGCAGGCCATCGACGATCTCGACGTCCCGCGGTTCGAGATGGCGCCACGAATAGGCGATGGAACCCCTCGTGCTCTGGCGCCGGCTAGGAACGATGATTGAGTACGGGGACGGGTAGACGTCACCGATGCCGTGGACTAGGGCGGCGGCGGCAGAAGCGACCACGGCGTCACATATCGACCTTCCAGTTCGTTCTGGCGCAAGCTGTCCAGGGTTTGTGGACAGCCATGCGGCACGCAGGTCATCCAGGGGACTCGAGCCAAGAGCCGCGAGACGATAGACCCCGTAGTGGTCGGTCCGCTCCAGCTCGCCCACGCGAACCCTGTACGCAATATTGGCCCTGGCGACCCCATGCGCGCGCGCCTGCGCGGTCGTGATCATGCCCCACTGGGCCGCGGCAATATCAGCTACGCGTTGACCAACCGAAGCACCTCTCATGCCTGCAGAGTATCATTCGCTCATACTTTCAAAGCATGGCACCTCAGCACAGTCGCAATCGGTGCCAAATCAAGCCAAGTCACCGCCGCAACGCAACCCGCTCTCCGCGGACCAAGGACCCTGCTGACGCCGCATGACTCACGCATGCACGACTTGGGGGCGTTTAGTCCGCCGAGCGAAGAGCGACTGCGGCAGACGGGGCGCCAGGGGCTTCTGGAGCATTGACCCAGGCGGACGTCCCGTTTGACGAGGGCGACCTTGGGATCATCAGCAGCGCCGGAGTCGATGAGTAGCAGCTGCGCAGGAATGGTCGCGAGGGAGGAATCGGGTCCCCGCAACACTGCCGAAAGCCCTGCCCCGAGTCGTGGCTCACGATGGCCTACGAACTACCCGCTTTGTACGCGCGGCACCCCAACGACTAATGGCCACCTGCTACTGTAATATATTTCATGCCGAAACCGGCTAAGGTCGCTCCATGGCAGAGCTGACGAGTCCAAGTACCGGGCCTTCCTTGCCCCCCAGCCTTCCCCCTCGTTTCCGGAGCGTGTTTTCCGGGTCCGCGTGGCTGACACCCCCTACCGGATGGTTCAAGGTTGAGCCGGAAGCCGAGAGAGCCTGGCTGCTCGTTCCTGGGACGCCAGTCATTGTCGACGCGGAGTGGAACATCGACCGGGATCTTTTCGACTACACGCAATCCAGCGGGTTCCTCGCTCTTGCTCCGTCTGCCGCAGAAACGTATGCCCGGGAAATCGTGATGTGGTGCAACAACCTCCTCGAGAACGACGTGTCCTGGCTTGAGGCTCAGCGCGCGCACGTCATCGCGTTCGAAATGAAACGCCGTGGACGAGACGGGATGGCCCGGCCTATTTCCGGTGCCACATGGAGCAAATTTGGCGCCGCTATGTCCCCCCTATACGCGTGGGCGCGAGGCCACTCTTTGGTGGAGTACGCGCCGCTCGACGGAAGTCAATCCATGGGCCGTTTCGGAGGTCGGGTGTCAAGGAGCAGCGATTCTGTCCACGATCGCGACCGGTGGGTCACCCCGTCAGCCCTACGTCTCTACCGCGACGTTGCCTTCCTAGGCCGCACGCCAGTGCTCCGCGACGGGGTTTGGCGCGCCGGCAAGGAAAACTACACGCGATCGCGCACCGACGAGAGAAACGCTGCCTACCTGCTTCTGACGTACTCGACGGCCTTGCGCCGTCAAGAAGTCGGAACCCTTCTCATTTCTGAGCTGCCGGACCTGGAGGGTGACGAAGCAAGCCTCGCTCGGGCTGTCGCGAAGTTCGGCAAGCAACGCGCCTGGTCGTCTTTGTCGGGTGGGCTGGGCGCCACCTGGGACTACATCAACACCATGCGTAACGCCCACGTCAAAAGGGCAAGAGCGCGGAACGCCTACGCAGATTTATCCGAAGCGATCTGGATTGTCGGAAAGCGGCTTCTTTCCAAGGGGAAAATTGCATTGATCGATTCCGCCGGAGTCGAACACGAGTTGCAAGAGATCGATGCCGGGAAGCGAAGCCGGCTCTTCACAACGTTAAGAGACGGGCTACCAGAGCCCATGGCAGTTTGGCTAACGGAAGGGGGGTTTCCCCTGGACCATCGGACCTGGGACAGGATCTTCTCGGATGCAAACGCCAGGTTCGCTCGCGCCATGGGCCTGGCCGGCTACGAAGGCAGTCCGATTTACCTGTCGCCGCAGAGCCTTAGGTTCAGCGCTGCCCTTGCTCTCTTGCTTGCCCTTCTTCGGGCTCGAGACCAGCGCGACGGCCGCAGAGCGATGAGCCACGACATGAGCGTCTACGCCCAGTGCTTCACGATCGTTCAGGAGCTGCTAGGACATGCCTCCCGCGAGACGACAGAAAACACATACGTGGACCCCGTCCGCAACTTCGGCAGTGACCTGTCACTCGAGCACGCAGTGGAGTTCGCGGAAGCACTAACGAACCTGGCTCAACGCGACGCCCGCGTTCGAGACCATCTGACAGAAGTTCAGTAGCGCTATGGAAACCGCAGCGGATTCGACCCAATCGCTCCTGGTCAAGTTCAGCAACGAAAAGGGCGACGAGCTATCCGTATCCGACTTTGGGCGACTGCCGTGTAGTCGGCAAATGCAGAGTGAGCTGGCGCGCGCCTTTCGATACCAAAACAGCACCCTCGGAACATGGCGCGAGGTTGCGACCTGCATTGGGGCCTTAAACAACGTCAGGGCCTTTGCGAGGTGGTGCACATCGCACGGGCAGATTGCCTCCCTGTCAGAACTCGACCCCTTTACTTGGATCAAGTGGGTGGCGTACTCCGAGACGCGGTGGGCAGCTGCGACCAATGCATATCGAACAGGAACTCTCGCGACGCTCTTTCGGGCGCTTCCAGACATCAATCGGGACGTTCGGACACTAAGTCGGACTACCCGCTTCGAAGTCAGGCCGGTAGCTATTACAGCGAGCTACACACACCTCGAACAGGCTCGAATGCGCAGTGCCCTTACAAAGCAGGTACGCCGGACGGTTGAACGCATAGAGACCAACCTGGCTCTTCTCGGTCAGGACGGCAGAAGTCGGAGCCCGGCCAGCGGGTTCATTCGGGAGCTAATCGTGACGGGAAGAGCGTCCGCGCCACTCCCCAGTGGCGTCGTGACGAAGGCCACGCTTAATTCGGCAGGTAGACCCCGGGGGCCAGTTTTTCACGCGGTCGCGAGAACGGCTGTATTCATGACTCGTGACGAGGCCGTTGCGTGCACCGCACTTCTCATTGCCCATTTTGGATACAACCCGTCCACGGTCGCGCGCCTAACAATCACCTCGGATGCCGCGAATCTGGGTGGCAAGACGCAAGTTGTCACGCTTCACTCGCGCAAGCCTCGCAGGGGAAAGGGCAAACAGCACCACCGGACGAATCTAGACGGCATCAAGCGAGGGACCGAGGCTGAAGCGTTCAGCCTGATTCGCAGAGCGACAGAACCGGGCCGTCAAGCTCTCGCGCAGGCCGGAACGCCAACTAATCGACTCCTTGTTTATACGCAACTGGGCTCTTACAGGCTTGAGGTCGGCGTTATTCCGAACATTCTCCGACTGAAGAAACAGGGAGAACTTGGGTGGTGGCCTTCGCGGCTACCAAGCTTGGCTTACGACCGCCTCCACAGGTCCTTCCAGACAACGTACAAGGTGTCACCTGTCCACAATTCGACGACGACGCACCAAAAGGACTATCTAGAAACGGACGCGCGTTTCATCGCGACTCACAAGGGAAGGATGGTCGGTTTCCAGGGATTGGTCGCCGAGGCACACGCCTCCCGCATGGCCCTTGCAGTCGTCGACAGCGTCGAGGTGGAAAACGACACAGCCTTGGCAGGCTGTTTGGACGTGCTCCACCACCCCCGCACAGGGAAGACGTGCGCTCTGCTGTCCTTCTGGCTCTGCCTAGAGTGCCCCCTTGCCGTGGCAGCGCCGAGGCACTTTCCGCGCCTGGGGCTCCTAGTGCACGAAATGGAAGTTCTTCGGCCCCTTCTTCCAAGGCAATGGGACCGCTATTACGCCCCCAAGCACGCATTCATACGAGGCCTCCTCGCCGACAACGTCTCCCCTGAAGAATTTGGTCAACTCCGCCACGACGCAACGGAAGACGACGCCGACTTCGTTCGCATGCTGCTAGACGAATCAAACAGACACAACGGATTCGAGATCGCCGCGTGAAACCCGCCAATTTGGTACCGACCACAGCGGGCAGCCTCGAGGAAAGGGAGGAGCACCGATGGACGCTCGTCGAAAGGGGCCCTTCTATTATTCCGTCTCGCAATCGGGCCGGGGCTCAAGACATTGCCCTATTCGCATCGGACCGCTGGCCCACCACTGCCTTGGGAACGAACGCATCCACCAAACCCGACGCGTTGAGGTTCAGTTCCGGCAGTCGAGGCGCAAAGGGGTTTCCCGTGCAGTTTCGCAGGGGCTTCAAGCGGGCGGCATGGACGTTGATGAACGAGCCATTTCTCGATTCGGGCACTCCCACAAGCGGCCAGAAACCACGAAAATGGCTCGCCGCCACGACCGTCGTTCAGATGGTTGGCGACTGGTCGAGATTCTCATGGTGGCTAGATGACGTCGGCGTCGCGGACACCTTGGGCGACTTGGAGCCACAACAGGTTGGGGCTCAAAACCATGGCAGTTCTGCGCTCCTCAAGGCCTACGCGACGGACATCGAGGCCCGAACGAGACGTGGCGAATTGACCATCGACCGCGCACGCAGCATTAGAAAATCTCTTGTTCGGCTTCACATCGTGAGCTTGCGCTGCGGCCCAGCTCACTTTTTCCCAAAACCCCCTTGGCTAGATGAAGACAACCGGCTTCAAGACTCGACGGCGCCCACCAAGGCTCGTGCTCCCCAAAGAGCGCACGACTCCCCTGTGCCAGAAACAGCGACTGCACCCATCAGCGCCGCCACCATGAGTCCCCTGTGCGTGATGAGCATTGCTTGGATCGATTCGATCTCGAACGACGTTCTCGCCGCTAAGGACGCCAAAGCCAGGCTTCTAGGAAACCTCGACGCCCCCATCGAAAAGGGGAGCCAAAGAGCACGGGAAATTCTTAGAGCGCGAGACCCGAGCCTCTCACTTCCCGCAACGCAGCTAAATCGAGGTTTATCCCTCGCGGGTGTCTACCTCGTGGCATCCGCTGGCGGAGGTTGCTCACCAACACAAATGTCCCAAGCCGTAGGCCGCGCGGGACCCTGGCACCGGAATGGACACCTGATGAAAGGCTGGCACACCCGAGGATTCGACCTCGACGTGACTGCGCCGCAACCTGTAGGCGTTGAAGTCCGAGGCCGGCTACTCGGCGTTCCTTGGATCGAACGGATCGACTTCTGCGACATCAGCAGGCACATCGAGAGCCTCACTACAGCCTGCCTGGTCGTGTTGGCGTACTTCACGGGCATGCGCCCCCATGAAGTCCTCGGCCTCCCCTTCGATGTATTGCGTGTGAGCGCAGACGAAGACGGCCATCCGATCGATGTCGTCCGAGCCACGACCACCAAAAACCGTCAAACCCCAGATGGCGCGAGCGACCTCCAGGGCCACCAACATGAATGGCCGGTCTTTGGTCCTGCAACCCAGGCAATCCGCATTCTCCAGGCGCTGAGACCCGGCGGCCATAGCCTCCTCAACCTCGGAGAAGAAGCCGGTGTGTCAGCAAAAGTTGCTGCTGACTGGATCCGTCGTTTCGTCCAGCACTGCAATGAAATCAGCGACGCTGCCGGCAAGAAGCATCTCCGCATTCCGAACGACCGCAATGGGCCGATCACGTTGTCTCGGTTCAGAAAAACGCTCGCCTGGCACTTGGTGCATTTTCCCGACGGAGTGATCACAGGGGCCCTCACGTACGACCACCTCATGAAGATGCACACCGCTTACGGCGCCTCGAGCAAATACGGCTTAACCGCCGAAATCGACGACGAGGTCCGAACCTCAAAGCTCGCCGCCGGCGCTGAACTCCGCCAAGGAATGACAAACGGCATGGGGGTCTCGGGGCCAGCAGCAAGCGAATTCCTATTCCGCATGAGCGCTGTGGGAATTAACCAAGAGCGACGGATGAAGAAGGACGCCCTCATCGTCCCCGTTCATGACAATCCAAAACAAAGTTCCATGTGCCTGGATGATCCCGCCCGGTCTGCATGCCTTATCCGCTCTGGTCAGACATCTCGGAGTTCCCCAGATCCTGTCCATTGCGTTTCGGACTGCAGCCTCAGGCTCGTCACGGACACCACGATCGTGCAGGCGCGCGCAGAGATCAAGGCGCTGAAAGCGTCGATGCCGTTCGATCCAGTTCCTATGCGCATCGTAAAACAGAACAAGGTCAGTGACCTCAAGCACCGAATAGAGCAGCACGAAGCGGATAGGAAGACGCTGAGTGCCACGGAGGGTGCACATTGTGCCAAAACCAACTGACGCAAAGTCGAGGCGCGCATCCAAGGACGCCGCGGAAAGAGCCGTCCTTGTCGCGGCAATCGCCAGAATGCTTGCAGGCACCCCTCAGGTTGTTGCTGTTGGGACGCTCACACTAACGGCACTCATCAAGGAGTCTGGATGTGATCTCAAGGAGCACCATTTTAAGCAAGGTCGGCTTAAGGACATCGGCGAACTCTTCCGCGAAGCGAAGCGACCAAAGTCGGTTGTTGAACGAGCCCAAGCGGAGATCATCGCAGGGCTCAAAGCCGAACTCGAGACGGAACGCGGCATCAAGCAGCGAGCCCAAGAATCAAGCGAGTATTGGCGGCGTGGCGCGGAATATACGATCCAGGTGAACGCCAATCTGCTCCTCACAAACGATTTCCTCGAGGAGCAGGTCAGGATCCTAAGAAAAAGGCCAGCGACAACGTCCCAGACGAACGTCACGAAAATGAAGACACGTGATCAGGGCGAGACGCGCCCCGATGCCTGAAAAGCCTCGTACGTGATGGGCATGAGTTTTGCGAAGTACTCCTCCATCTGTTCCGCCACCATTTCGATCTCTCGCTGGGGGTAGGACGGGAACTTGGAGTTCTCATTCTTCGTGCGAAGGCTAAGGAACGACATCAGCGATCGAGCGTTGCAGGTGACATACATGGTCGAGTAGATGCCGACCGGAAGGACGCCGCGGGCTACCTCTCGCGCAACGCCCGCCTCGAGCATCTCTTGGTACGCCCTGTAGGCAACTTCGGCCGCTTGACGCGTTTGCTTCACGACGATCTCGTACTGCTCTTGAGTCCCCTCGACGAAGTTGTAGCGCCCAGGCCGTCCCTCCTGGACAAGCCTGCGCTCGGGTCCGGGAACGTAGAAGACGGACTTTAGCTCTCGGTACCGGCCACTTTCCTCGTTGTACGAAAAGCCCACGCGATGACGCATGAATTCTCGGAAGACGAAGATCGGGGCTGTAACCATGAAAGTCATCGAGTTGTGCTCGAACGGTGAACCGTGCCGCTCGCGGGCCAAATATTTAATCAAAAATGCGGAGTCTGCGGCGTCTGAACCAACTGCGTCAATAGAGTCTTCGCCTGCGGTCGAGACACGCGCGGCCCAAACAACATCGGAGTCCTGAGCTGCTGCCCTGACGAGTGTCACGTCGACATCGCTTCGGAATTTGACTTGGCTCCGGGTATCGCTCATTGCTTGCTCCATGTTCTGCGCCGCCGATGCCGACGACTGCCTCTTGGGGAAAAGTATACTTTTGCTAGCCGGACGGCGTTCTGACTAAAGAGCCAGTTGGACTGGACTTTTCTTACCCAAAGCCGGGTTATACCTGCTTCGCGTCGACAGAAGGTCGCGCATCAGGTAGTTGATGAGGCCAGCTCCCTTGGTCGCCTGGGCCCCGTCGGCCGAGGCCTGGGCGCCCTCGAGCGTCAGCTCGCCCATGGTCGACACCCGCGCCGCGAAGAGGACGTCGGAGTCGTGTGCGCTCGAGCGGACCAGCTCGACCGTGACGTCGCTGCGGAACTCGACGGGGTCGGCAGCGGTGTCGGGAGACGAGGAGGCGGGGGTCACGGCGTCGGCATCAGTCACGGCGACGACTCTACCTCCGACGACCGTCCGGCCCCGGCCCGGCACCGGTCCCTGGAGCGTCCGACGCCCGGGCGACCGGCAGGAGGCGCGGCTACGCTCCCGAGGAGGCGCAGCTCCCCTGCGCCGCGCCTCCTCGAGAAAGCCAGGGCCCATGACCGCCGACTCCCTCACCGTCCTCGTCTCCGGCGCCTCCGGCCTGGTCGGCACCGAGCTGCGACGCCAGCTGGTGGCCGCGGGCCACACGGTCGTCGCGCTCGTCCGGCGCGAGGCCCGCGACGAGGGCGAGGCGACGTGGGTGCCGGCGGCGGGGATCATCGACCGCACCCTGCTCGACCGGGCGGACGCCGTCGTGAACCTGAGCGGCGCCTCCCTCGGCCGCCTGCCCTGGACCACCGGCTACAAGCGCGAGATCCGTGACTCCCGCGTGACGGCCACCGCGACGTTGGCGCACGGCATGGCCGGCGCCGAGCAGCCGCCTGCCGTGTTCCTCAGCGGCTCCGCGGTCGGCATCTACGGCGACCGTCCGGGCGAGCGCCTGACGGAGCAGAGCCCGCGAGGCAGCGGATTCCTCAGCGACGTCGTCGCCGACTGGGAGGCGGCGACCGCCTCCACGCCCGACGCCACCCGCGTCGTGCACCTGCGCACCGGCGTGGTCGTGGGCCCCGGCGGCGCCATGGCTCCGCTGCTGCCCCTCACCAAGCTCGGCCTGGGCTCGCGCCTCGGCACCGGGGACCAGTTCTGGCCCTGGATCAGCCTGCACGACGAGGCCGCCGCGATCGTGCACCTGCTGACGTCGAGCCTCAGCGGCCCGGTCAACCTCGCCGGCCCCACGCCCGCCACCAGCGACGCCCTCACCCGCCGCCTCGCGAAGGACCTCGGACGCCCCTACGCGCTCACGGTTCCCGAGGTCGTCATCAGCACGGCCATGCAGGAGGCGGGCCGCGAGATGCTGCTGCCGAGCCAGCAGGTCGTGCCGGAGGCGCTGCTCGCGGACGGCTTCGCGTTCCGTCACCGCACGGTCGACCAGGCCGTCGACGCGCTCACCGCGAGCCTGTGACCCGCCGCTCCGCAGAGCTGCTCGGCGCCTAGGCCGTCGCGCCGCCGCGCATCCGGGACGCCTTGCGGACCGCCTGACGGGCACGGCGACGGTCGCCGCACGCGTCGTAGGCCAGGCCGAGTCGGAACCAGGCGCGCCAGTCGTCGGGGGCGTCCTCGACGGCCTGCGCCCACCGCGGGAAGGCCGCGTCGGCCGCGGCGCGCTCGTACCGGCCGGAGGCGCGGCGTGGGACCTCGTCGACCGGCAGCTCGCCCGCCTCCTCGAGCTCGCGCACCATCTGCTGCGTGTGCACCCCGAAGCGCAGCTCGGCGACCAGGGCGAAGATCCCCAGGACCGGCAGGACGAGCAGGGCCACGCCGAGCACGACGGCGACGGGCTCGCCGGTCATGACGAAGAGGTACGCCCGCTGTGCGACCAGGACGACGTACAGGAGGAGGAACAGCGCCATGACGAGCGCCGCAGTGCGGCCCTTCATCAGTCGAGCGGGAGCACGCTGTCGAGCCCGACGACGACGCCCTCGACCCGCGGCGCCTCGGCCAGGGCGACGAGCAGGCCCTGCTCGTAGGCGCGCTGCGAGATCGTGTCGTGGGTCAGGGTGAGCGTCTCGCCCTCGCCGCCGAAGACGACCTCCTGCTTCGCGACGACGCCGCGGAGGCGCATGCTGTGCACCGGGACGCTGGCGACCTGCTGGCCTCGGGCGCGCTGGTCGGAGAAGGGCGCGGAGACCGGGCCGAGCTCGCGGCGTGCCTCGGCGATCAGCTCCGCGGTGCGGACGGCCGTGCCGGAGGGCGAGTCGACCTTTCCCTGGTGGTGCGCCTCCACGATCTCGACGCTCTCGTAGAAGCGCGCCGCCATCGTGGCGAACCGCGTGGCGAGGACGGACCCCAGGGAGAAGTTGGGGACGACAAGGACGCCAGGGCCGCCGACGTCGGCGACGACCGTGCGGAGCTTCGCCACCCGCTCGGCGTTCCAGCCCGACGTGCCCACGAGGACGGGGAGGCCCGCCCGGACGACGTGCTCGACGATTCCCGGGCTGACGGCCGGGTGGGTCACGTCGACGACGAGATCGGCCCCGCGCACGTCGTCGAGGTCGTCACGGGAGGAGAGGCCGGCGTGCAGCTCGAGGCCCGGCGTGCGCCGGACGAGGTCGACGACGAACGAGCCGAGCGTGCCCGTGGCTCCGACGACGGCGATCTGGGAGGTCATGGGCTCCAACCTACCCGGCGGCGCCCGGAGGCCCGCCCGACCTAGCATGGTGCGCATGCCCCGGTTCCGCGCCGTCCCCGTGTCGTCCCCCGCCGCCGCCGACCTGCTCGAGGCGTACTTCGCCGAGCGCCGAGCGACTTTCCCGTCGGGGAAGGGCAGCTACCGCACGGCGTCGCCGTCGGACGTCAGCTTCACTCCCCCGGCCGGGTCGTTCCTGCTCGTCGAGGACGACGCCTCCTCGGACTCCGTCCCCGAGCCGGGCACCGTGGGCGCGCTGGCGTGCGGCGGCGTCCGCCGCATCGACCCGACGCCGGAGGGGCTGGTGCGGTACGAGGTCAAGCACGTCTTCGTGAGGCCCGAGGCCCGCGGGCGAGGGCTCGGCCGCCTGCTGATGGCCGAGCTCGAGGAGGTGGCCGCCGGCCTGGGCGCGGACCTGGTGGTCCTCGACACGAACGAGAGCCTCCTGGCGGCCGGGGCCCTCTACCGGGCGACCGGCTACCGCGAGGTCGAGCCCTACAACGACAACCCGAACGCGACGACCTGGTTCGCCAAGCCGGTGGCGCCCCGCGCGCCCGTCAGCTAGATCGGCTGCTCGACCGGCAGCCCGGTGCGCAGCTCGACGGGCAGGTGCCCCAGGTCGTTGTGGGTCACGAGCTCCGGCGGCTTCGCCGAGCGGACGCGGATGATGGTCAGGCCGGCGTTGGCCTGGTTCACGCCCATCCAGCGCCAGTCGGGAGCCCCGAAGACCTCGCGCACGAACCACCCGATGACGAAGTTGTGCGTGATGAGCAGGTCGTGGCGATCCTCGCGGGAGGGCGTCAGCCACTCGGACACCGCGTCGGCCATCTGTGCCTGGCCCGCCTCGATCTCGTCCTCGGTGACGCCGCCGAAGAACGGCTTGTAGGCGGAGGGCATGTCGGCCGTCGGGCCGGAGGGCACGCAGTCGAAGAGCAGGGTCGACGGCTGCGACTCGAGGGCGGGGAGCCGCTCGGTCATGATGCGCGCGGTCTCGGCCGCGCGCTCGAGCGGCGAGTGCCACGCGGCGGAGAAGGGCACTCCCCCGAGGCGCTCGGCGAGGAGCCGCGCCTGTCGCTTGCCGCGCTCGGACAGCGGGCCGTCGGGGAGCCCGTGCTCGGCGTCCTGTTGCTCGCCGTGCCGGACCAGGTACAGGTAGTGGGACACCGTCGTCTCCTGACTCATGGGGTGACCGCGGCCGACGTCGTCGTCGGGGGCGTGAAGGAGGATGCCTCGACGTCGCCCACGATCACGGTCGAGAGGGGACCCGAACGGAGCTCACGGGCCAGGTCGCGCACGTCGTCGAGGCGGACACGGCCGAGGCGGGCGAGGGAGGCGTCGAGGTCGACGAACTCGCCGGTCGAGAGCTCGGCACGGCCGAGGCGGTTCATCCGCGTGTCGCTGTCCTCCAGGGCCAGGGCGGCGGCACCGCCGAGCTGGCCCAGCGCCCGCTCCCGCTCGAGCTCGGTGACGCCCGAGTCCGCGACGCGGTCGAGCTCGTCGAGCATCAGCTGCCCCACCGTCTCGACGTTGCTCGGCGTGCAGCCGGCGTAGAGCCCGAACAGGCCTGCGTCGGAGTAGCTCGGCGCGAACGAGTACACGGAGTAGGCCAGGCCGCGCCGTTCGCGGATCTCCTGGAACAGGCGCGAGGACATGCCGCCTCCCAGCACCGAGTTGAGGACGGCGAGGGCCGGACGACGGTCGTCGGTCGCGGAGATGCCGGGCATGCCCAGCAGGACGGTGGCCTGCTCGAGGGGACGGCGCACGACGACGACCGGCTCGCTCGGCGTCGGCACGACGAGCTCGGTCGAGCGTCGCGGCACGGGAGGCGCCGCCTCGGTCGACCAGGGCGACCTGGCCAGCGCCTGCTCGAGCCGCTCGACGGCGTGGTCGTGGTCGACTGCTCCGGCGATCGTGACCACGAGGTCGCGGGGCCGGTAGTTCGTCAGGTAGTGGGCGTGCACGTCGTCGCGCCGCGCCTCCCGGATGCTCTCGGGCGATCCCCCGATCGGGCGGCCCAGCGGGTGAGCGCCGAAGACGGACTCGAAGAGGCGCTCGCCGGCCACGTCCGCGGGGTCGTCGTCGGCCATCGCGAGCTCTTCGAGGATGACGCCCCGCTCGGTCTCGAACTCGCCGGGCTCGAGGGCCGAGGACGTGAGCATGTCGGCGAGGACGTCGACGGCGTCGTCCAGGTCGACGTCGCGCACCCGGGCGTAGTAGCAGGTGTACTCCTTCGCCGTGGCGGCGTTGTGCTCGCCGCCGACCGACTCGAACGCCACCGCGATGTCCAGCGCGGAGCGCGTCGCCGTCCCCTTGAAGAGGAGGTGCTCGAGGAAGTGCGTGGAGCCGCGCTCGCCCGGCTGCTCGTCCCGGGAGCCCACGGCCACCCAGAAGCCGACGGTGGCGCTGCGGGCGCCCGGCATCTGCTCGGTGAGGACGCGGACGCCCGTGGGGAGGAGGGTGCGCCGCACGAGTGCGTCGCCCGTCGCGCGGAAGGAGAGCTCGACCGAGTCGAGTGGGAGGGAGACCGGGCCGTTCATCGCGTCGAGCCTACGGGACCGCGCCTCGGCACGACCCGACCGTCGTCGATGGCACCCGAAGTGGGGCACGTCCCTGCGGACAAACAGACGGTTCGGTCTGTCCTCGTCGATGATATGGTCATGGGACCGACGGCGGGTCACCCCCCTGCCCCGTCGTCGGCGGCTGGTCGGAGGTCATCCGGCGGTCCGGAGCGGACGCCCCCCGCGTCGCTCCAAGCCGATATGCCTCGAGGAGCCACGCTGTGACGGTCGAATCCCCCCCTCCGGCCGTCCAGCGTCTCCCGGGGCGGCCCCGCGCCGACCAGACGACGCCCGGCGCGCGGGACCGCGTGCTGACGACGGCAGACCGCCTCTTCTACGACGAGGGCGTCCGCGTCGTCGGCGTCGACCGGCTCATCGCCGAGGCGTCCGTGACGAAGGCCACCTTCTACAAGCACTTCGGCGCGAAGGACACCCTGGTGCTCGAGTACCTCCGGGTCAGGCACGAGCGCGCCGTCGCGGGACTCGCGGCCGTCGTGGCCGCCTCCCCCGGCGGGGCAGCGACCGTCCTCGCCGTCGTCGACGACGTCGTCGCCCAGATGCAGTCCCCTCGGTTCCGCGGCTCTGCCTTCGCCAACGCCGCCGCCGAGTTCAGCGACCCGACACACCCCGTCCGCGCCGCCGTGGCGGAGCACCAGGAATGGCTCACCGACGCCCTCGTCGACCTCTTCAAGGGCGCGGGGCACCCGATGCCGGGCGATGCCGCCGACGACTTCCTGCTGGCGCTCGACGGCGCACTCACGGGCGCCTACTGCGGCGACGCCATCGCCACCTCCGCGGCGCTCCGCCGGACGGCCGAGCGCCTCCTCCCGGCCTAGCCCCAGAGCCGGGGAGGCCCGAGGGCCGGCACGCGACGATCGGGGGCGGTCGCCCCTAGGCGGAGACGCGGTCGAGCTCGAGCACCTGCGTGCGCGTGAGCTTGACGGTCGCCGCCTGGGCCAGCTCGACGACCTGCTTGGCGTTCGTGGCGCTCGCCACCGGTGCGACCACGTGCGGCTTGGCCAGCAGCCAGGCCAGGGCGACGGCCGCGGTCGACACCTCGTGCGCCGACGCGACGCTGTCGAGCTCGTGGAGCACCCGCAGGCCCTTCTTGGTCAGGTAGCCCGAGACCCCGCGTCCGCGCCTGGTGCCGGCGAAGTCGGAACGCGACCGGTACTTGCCGGTGAGGAAGCCGCCGGCGAGGGCGAACCGCGGCATGACGCCGAGGCGCAGCTGAGCGGCGACGCGCGCCAGGCCCTTCTCGTACTCGGACCGGTGCATGAGGCTGTACTGGTTCTGCAGGGCGACCATCGGGGCCACTCCGAGCATGCCCGCGGCGATGCGCGCCTCGTAGAGGCGGTTGCCCGAGTGGTGCGACCCGCCGAACCATCGGACCTTGCCGGCGCGGATCAGGTGGTCGACGGCGAGCAGTGTGCGCTCGAAGGCGACCTCGGTGTCGTCGACGTGCAGGTACAGCAGGTCGATGTGGTCCGTGCCGAGGCGCTCCAGAGAAGCCTCGACGGCACGCTCGATCGAGCGCGGCGACAGGCCGGGAGCGTCGGCGCCCTTGCCGACCTTCGTGGAGACGACCATGTCGTCCCGTGAGCGGCGCGAGCGCATCCACGAGCCGATCATCACCTCGCTGCGACCGCCGGCGTAGCTGTCGGCCGTGTCGACGAAGTTGCCGCCGTGGTCGTAGTACGCGTCGAGGACGGACATGGTGTCGGTCTGGTCGGCCGTCCAGCCGAAGACGTTGCCGCCGAGCGCGACGGGGAACACGCGGAGGTCGGACACGCCGAGCCGACGACGGGGCTGGATGATGCCGAGGTCGACGGGGACCGTGGCGTCGCCCACCGTCTCGGACATGCGCGCGGGCAGGTCGACGGGAGGAGCGGAGGGCGTGGTGGGACCGGGGGTGCCCGCCGACGTGTTCGTCACTCCGTGCCCTTCGTGGTCGTGGCGTCGTGCGCGTGGGTACGCCGGACGACCACCTCGATGTGCCGCCTGAGATGGCCCGGGAGCACCGTGCTCGCTCCTGGTGCAAGCGTACGTGCTGCGGTCGTCGCGCGCCTGCCGCCGCACCCGATCGTTACGAGATCCGACACCCCGAGTTCGGGGGCTGCCCCGGGAGGGCCGGCGCGACGACGGAGCGCCCGCCCCGACGTGGTCGGGACGGGCGCTCCGTTCTGCTGCTCGTCGGGGACTAGACCTCGACGGACTCGTCGTTCGACTGCTCGGCGGCGCCGCTCGAGTCGGTGTCCGCCTCCTCGGCGACGACGGGCGCGAGCGACAGCTTGCCGCGGTCGTCGATCTTGGTGATCTCGACCAGGATCTTCTGTCCGACCCCGAGGACGTCCTCGACGGCCTCGACGCGCTTGCCGCCGGCCAGCTTGCGGACCTCGCTGATGTGCAGGAGGCCGTCCTTGCCGGGGAGGAGCGAGACGAAGGCGCCGAACGACGCGATCTTGACGACGGTCCCGAGGAACTGCTCGCCGATCTCGGGGTTCGTCGGGTTCGCGATCGCGTTCACCTGGGCGCGAGCGGCCTCGGCCGAGGGACCGTCGACGGCGCCGATGTAGACCGTGCCGTCCTCCTCGATCGAGATGTCGGCACCCGTGGTGTCCTGGATCGAGTTGATCGTCTTGCCCTTCGGGCCGATCAGCTCGCCGATCTTGTCCTGCGGGATCTGCACCGAGATCACGCGGGGCGCGGTCGGGGCCATCTCGTCGGGCGCGTCGATGGCCGAGTTGAGCACGCTCAGGATGGCGGTGCGCGCCTCCTTGGCCTGCTTCAGGGCGGCGTCGAGGACGGCGGTCGGCAGACCGTCGAGCTTCGTGTCGAGCTGGATGGCCGTGACGAACTCGGACGTGCCGGCGACCTTGAAGTCCATGTCGCCGAGGGCGTCCTCGGCACCGAGGATGTCGGTCAGCGCGGCGTAGCGCGTCTGGCCGTCGACCTCGTCGGACACGAGGCCCATGGCGATGCCCGCGACGGGCGCGCGGAGCGGCACGCCGGCGTTCAGCAGCGACAGGGTCGAGGCGCAGACGGAGCCCATCGACGTCGAGCCGTTGGAGCCGAGGGCCTCGGACACCTGACGGATGGCGTAGGGGAACTCCTCACGCGACGGCAGCACCGGCACGAGGGCGCGCTCGGCGAGGAAGCCGTGCCCGATCTCGCGACGCTTGGGCGAACCAACGCGGCCGGTCTCGCCGGTCGAGTAGGGCGGGAAGTTGTAGTGGTGCAGGTAGCGCTTCTTCGTGACCGGGCTCAGGGAGTCGATCTGCTGCTCCATCTTGAGCATGTTCAGCGTGGTGACGCCCATGATCTGGGTCTCGCCGCGCTGGAAGATGGCGGAGCCGTGCACGCGCGGGATGACCTGGACCTCGGCGTCGAGCGGACGGATGTCGGCGAGGCCGCGACCGTCCATGCGGACCTGCTCGGTGAGGATGCGGTCGCGGACGACCTTCTTCGTCGCCGACTTGTAGGCGGCGGAGACCTGGCCGGTGGCCTCGGCGGGCAGCTCGCCCGCGTCGACCTTGGCCGAGATCGCCTCTTTGACCTTGCCCTTGAGCACGTCGTCGGCGTCCTGGCGCTCGGTCTTGCCGGCGATCTTGTAGACCTCGGCGAGCTCGGTGCCGGCAGCCTCGGTGACGGCCGCGAGGACCTCGTCCGTGTAGGGCAGGAACACCGGGTAGTCGGCGATCTCCTTGAAGGCCTGCGCGGCCATGGCCGACTGCGCGTCGACGAGCTGCTTGAGGAACGGCTTGGCCGCCTCGAGGCCCTGGGCCACGACGGCCTCGTCGGGCTTGGTGGCGCCGCCCTGGATGAGGCCCCAGGCGTGCTCGGTGGCCTCGGCCTCGACCATCATGATGGCGACGTCCTCGTTGCCCGCGGCGTCGGTGACGACACGGCCGGCGACGGTGAGGTCGAAGACGGCCTCCTCGAGCTGCGAGGCCTTGGGGAACGCGACCCACTGGTCGCCGATGAGCGCGAGGCGCACGCCGGCGATCGGGCCGGAGAAGGGCAGGCCGGAGATCTGGGTCGAGGCGCTGGCGGCGTTGATGGCCAGGGCGTCGTAGAACTCGTCGGGCGCGATGCTCAGGACGGTGATGACGACCTGCACCTCGTTGCGGAGGCCCTCGACGAAGGAGGGGCGCAGGGGCCGGTCGATGAGACGGCAGACGAGGATGGCCTCGGTGGAGGGACGACCCTCGCGACGGAAGAACGAGCCGGGGATCTTGCCCGCGGCGTACGAGCGCTCTTCCACGTCGATGGTGAGCGGGAAGAAGTCGAAGTTGTCCTTCGGCTTCTTGCTCGCGCTGGTGGCCGAGAGGAGCATGGTGTCCTCGTCGAGGTACGCAGCGACGGCTCCCTGAGCCTGCTGGGCGAGACGGCCGGTCTCGAATCGGATGGTGCGCTTGCCGAACTTGCCGTTGTCGAGGACGGCTTCGCCGAACTTGATCTCTGGACCCTCCATGTGGGGGCTACTCCTCTTTGTTTTGCATCGAGGCCCCGTGTGGGCATCGATGTGCAGCGGGAGCGGGCGGCGGGGACGGCATGAGGACACGCACGTGCAGCAACGCGACGGAGGCGGCGGCACGTCTGGTCAGCGGAAGAAACGGTCGGATCCACCTCCCGACCAGTGCGCCCTCGCGGCGTTCACGTGTCGGGGCGTTCCGCCTGTCACCACCGGCGACCAGCAGCCAGACCGGCCTGCTCCGAGGGCGATGCTAGCACCCGGGCCCTCCGAGACCGGGGAAGTGCCCCCTCTTCGGGGCGGCGACCGGCGCGCGCACCGCCGCTAGGGTCGAGAGATGCACGCACCTCGCCGCACTCGGCGCACCGGCCGGAGCGTCGGGGCCGCCACCGCGGTCGCGGTCGCCTGCTCCGCGGCGATCGTGCTGACCTCGGCCCTGCCCACGGCCGCCGTGGAGGCACCGACCGGGGACGCCTCATCGGTGCAGCAGCAGGTGGACGCCGTCGTGAGCTCGCTCGACGAGCTCGAGGCCGGTGCGGCGGACGCCGGCGAGAGAGCGGTCGCCGCCGAGGGCGTGAGCACCGGGGCCGCCGACGCGCTCGCGCGGGCCGCCGTGCTCTCGGACCAGCTCGACGCCAGGTCCGCGGAGGCCGCGTCGGCCGAGGAGGCGGCCCACGAGCAGGCGGGACAGCTCGCCGCGCACCTGGCGCGCGTCGGGAACGGCGCCTCGACGACGAGCGTCCTGCTGACCTCGCACCGCCCCGACCAGGTGCTGAGGCAGATGGGGACCCTCACCCAGCTCGGAGACCGCTGGCAGGTCGTGCTGGCCGACGCCACGACGAGCAGCAACGAGCTCGCCTCGCTTCGCGACCAGTCGGAGGCTGCTCGTGCGGAACGCGAGCGCCTCGCGGCGGAGGCGGCGCAGGAGGCGTCGGCCGCCTCCTCGGCACAGGCGGCGGCCGACGACGCGGTCGCGTCGGCGACGAGCCGGACCGACGTGCTCTACTCGCAGCTCGCGACGCTGCGGCAGAGCACCGCCGACGCCGAGCGGGCTGCCCGGCAGGACGCGGCGGTGCAGGCCAGCGTCGAGCAGGCGGGGGCGGCTGCTGCGGACCGGGGGGCTGCCTCGGGCGGCGGGGCAGGGACGGCGGCACCGCCTGTCGTCGCTCCGGCACCTGCCGCGCCCGGGCCGGCACCCGCACCGGCACCGGCACCGGCACCGGCACCGGCACCGGCACCCGCACCGGCCCCCGCACCTGCCCCGGCCCCTGCTCCCCCGGCCGGCGTGGTCAACGACCCGGCCGGCGCGCAGGCCTACGCCGCGACCAAGATCGGCACCGGTGCCGAGTACGGCTGCCTCGTCCAGCTCTGGAACAAGGAGTCGGGCTGGCGGACGAACGCGCAGAACCCCACGAGCGGCACCTACGGCATCCCGCAGGCGAACCCCGGCAGCCTCATGGCCTCGGCCGGGCTCGACTGGCGGACCAACTACCGGCCCCAGGTCAACTGGGGCCTCAGCTACATCGCCGGGCGGTACGGCACGCCGTGCGGCGCCTGGGGCTTCTTCGTGCGGAACAACTGGTACTGAGCCGACCGCCCCGGTTGGTACTGAGCCGACCGCCCCGGTCCCCTCCTCGACGCAGGCGGTGCCGCGGACGAGAACGGCCCCCGCCTGCAGAGCAGGACGGGGGCCGGAGTCGAGACCCGGAGGTCGTCGGCGCTGGGTCGACTAGCGACGCAGGCCGAGGCGACCGATCAGCGTGCGGTAGCGCTCGATGTCGACCTTGGACAGGTAGCCCAGGAGACGACGGCGCTGGCCGACGAGGAGGAGCAGGCCACGACGCGAGTGGTGGTCGTGCTTGTGCTCTTTCAGGTGCTCGGTCAGGTCGAGGATGCGCTGCGTCATCACGGCGATCTGGACCTCGGGGGATCCGGTGTCGCCGGGGTGGGTCGCGTATTCTTCGATGATCCGGGTCTTGACGTCAGGTGCGAGTGCCATTCAGGATCCCCTTCCAGTTCGTTGCGCGGCGCCCGTCACAGGATGTGCGAGCTCTCTTGTTCCGCGGCCGTTCAGACGGCAACCTGACGAGCTTACCAGACGGGCTGCTCTCAGGAGGCGACCCTGGCACGGGCGGACGGCTGCGGCCGGCGGCCCTTCCTGCGCCTGCGCCGAGGGAGCAGGAGCGCCGTGAACGCGGCCCCGATCGTCGCGCCGAGGGTGTTCGAGACGAGGTCGCGCACGTCCGAGACGCGGCCGTCGAGGTACGCGCTCTGGTACGACTCGATCCCCCACGAGGCGGCGAAGCCGACCAGGACGCCCAGCCACCAGAACCGACGGGGCAGCAGGAGGACCACGAGCGCGCCCATCGGCAGGAACATGATCACGTTCGAGGCGAACTCGACCCGGTCGAAGGTGATCCACGCCGTCTCGTCGTGTCGCGAGAAGAAGCCCAGTGCCCGCCACAGGAGGTTGCTGGTGCGGTCGCCGTAGACCTCGGGACGCAGGGTCATCCACGCCACCAGGCCGAGGTAGGCGAGGGTGAACAGGAGGAGGACGGCGCGGCGCATCCGTCCATGGTGGGGCACGCCGGCTCGGAAGTCGCTGCCCGGAGCCGAGGACCATCCTCTCGGCTGAGGAGGTCGGGCCTGGGGAGGGAGGACCGGGAGGCGCCTCCTAGGCTGACGGGATGGACGAGACCACCGCCTCCCTGGCCGCTCTCTGGGCCCGGGTCGCGCAGCGCGCCGACCCGCTCCCCCTCTCGTGGATGCTGCTCGCCGTGGCCGCCGGGGCCGCGCTCGTGCTGCTGCCGGGCACCTGGCACACGGTGCGGCACGCGGTGACCGTCGTGCACGAGGGCGGCCACGGCCTGGCCGCCGTGCTGACCGGTCGGCGGCTGACCGGGATCCGCCTGCACTCGGACACGTCCGGGCTGACCGTCTCGCGCGGTCCGCGGTCGGGGCCGGGCATGGTGCTGACCCTGCTGGCGGGCTACACCGCCCCGGCGCTCGCCTCGCTCGGCGCCGCCTGGCTGCTCGGCGCGGGGTTCGCGGCCGGCCTGCTCTGGGCGCTGCTGCTGCTGCTCGCGCTGATGCTCGTCCAGATCCGCAACTGGTTCGGCCTGTGGGTCGTGCTCGTCGGCGGGGCCGTCGTCGCGGGCGTCACGTGGCTCGCACCGGTCGAGTGGCAGCAGGTGTTCGGGCTCGTGCTGGTGAGCGTGCTCGGGCTGGGGGCCCTGCGCGCCTCCGTCGAGCTGCAGGCGAGCCGTCGTCGGGCGGCCCGCCACGGCGGGCGCACCGAGTCGGACGCCGACCAGCTCGCGCGGCTGACGCACCTGCCGGGCGTCCTCTGGGTCGCCGTGTTCGTGGGCGTCGCGGCGGCGTGCCTCGTGGCGGCGTCGCTGCTGTTGTTCCCGGGGTGGCTGGCGCCCTAGGCGGGCGCGCTGCCGAGGGCGTGCACGGGGATGCGCGACGCGAGGCGCTCGCGGCCGGGGAGGCCCTCGAGCTCGAGCAGCACGGCGATGCCGACGACCTCGTAGCCCGCGCGCTCGAGCAGGGTGACGGTCGCGTCGGCCGTGCCGCCGGTGGCGAGGACGTCGTCGACGACCAGCACCCGGGTGCCCGCGGGCAGCTGGCTCGGCCGCAGCTCGAGCGTCGCCTCGCCGTACTCGAGCGCGTAGCTCTCGCTCAGGACCTCGCCGGGCAGCTTGCCGGCCTTGCGCACGGTGAGGACGCCGACGCCCTGCTCGATCGCGATGCCGCCGGCGAGCGCGAAGCCCCGGGCCTCGATGCCGGCCACGGCGGTGAAGGCCCCGTCGAAAGGCTCGGAGAGGGCGGCGGTCACGGTCGCGAAGGCGTCCGCGTCGGAGAAGAGCGGCGTGACGTCGCGGAACAGGATCCCGGGGACGGGGAAGTCGGGGACGACGGCGATCATGCGGTCGACGAGGGCGGAGGCGTCGGAGGCGGTCATCCGGTCGACGCTACCGGCTCGCCGAGGTCGCGCCGCACCTCCTGCGACCAGAGCCCGCCCGTGGCGGCCGACCTGCTCGCTCGCTCGCTCGCTCGTGACGATCGTGTGAACGGACGGCCCCGATGTCGGAGGCAGGTGCCAGAGTCTGGACATGACCCGCTTCATCGTTCCCCCGTACCTGCTCGCCCACCTCGCCGCGGCCGACACTGACCGCTTCACGCGGGCTCCCGAGGCGGCCCGTCAGGGGCTCCTGCAGATCGACGAGGTGCGCGCGGCGCGCAGCGAGGCACCGCCGGTGCGACGGGGCGCCGTCGCCCGGGGGCCCGAGGTCGAGCGGACCATCTCGGACGCGCAGGGCACCGAGCAGCTGCCCGGCGTGCGGGTCCGCGGCGAGGGCGAACCCGCGGGCGACGACGTCGCGGTGACCGAGGCGTACGACGCGCTCGGCGCGACCCACGCCCTGTTCCTCGAGGCCTACGGGCGGTCGAGCATCGACGGCGCCGGCTTGCCCCTCGACGCGACCGTGCACTACGGACAGGACTACGACAACGCCTTCTGGAACGGCGAGCGGATGGTCTTCGGCGACGGCGACGGCGAGGTCTTCCGCCGGTTCACCGCCTCGGTCAGCGTCATCGGCCACGAGCTCGCCCACGGCGTGACGCAGTACACGGCGAACCTCGAGTACCAGGGGCAGTCGGGCGCGCTGAACGAGTCGGTCAGCGACGTCTTCGGCGCACTGGTCGAGCAGCACCTGTTCGACCAGACGGTCGAGCAGGCGACCTGGCTGATCGGCGAGGAGCTGTTCACCGAGGCCGTCGAGGGCCGGGCGCTCCGCTCAATGTCGGCGCCCGGCACGGCCTACGACGACGACGTCCTCGGCAAGGACCCTCAGCCGGCCCACCTGGACGACTACGTCGAGACGACCGACGACAACGGGGGCGTGCACCTCAACTCGGGCATCCCCAACCGTGCGTTCTTCCTCGTCGCCGACGCCCTCGGCGGCCACGCGTGGGAGCGCGCGGGGCAGGTCTGGTACGACACTCTCGTCGGCGGGCAGATCTCGCCGACCGCCTCCTTCGCGGAGTTCGCCGCGGCGACGGTGTCGGCGGCCGCCGCCCGGTACGGTGCGGACTCCGAGGAGGCACGGGCGACGACCGCGGGCTGGCAGGGCGTGGGCGTCGAACCGGCAGCCTGAGCTCTGCCGCTCGGCCGCTCGGCCGCTTGCTGCTCGGCCGCTCGGCAGCCGGGCCGCACGGCGCCGCGGAGTAGCATCGCGGCCATGATGGTGACCGTCCAGAGGTCCGGCGGCTTCGCCGGGCTCACTCGCACCTGGCAGGTCGACGTCGATGCCGAGCCCGACACCGAGTCCTGGCTCGTGCTTCTCGAACTGGTGCCCTGGTCGGACGCGCCGACGCCGACCCAGCCGGTGCAGCCCGACCGCTTCGTGTGGGTCATCTCTGCGGAGACCACGCCGGCGAAGAAGGCCAAGCTGCCCGAGCAGCAGGTGACCGGGCCCTGGCGCGAGCTGGTCGATCGGGTGCGCGAGGTGAGCGACGCCGAGCGTGCAGCCGACGGACACGGCACCCGGCCCGACTCGCACGCGCCCGGACGTGAGGGCTAGCCACGTGCCCTCCCGAGACGTCCTCTTCGGGTCCGTCGCCGCGGTCGTCGTCGTCGGCGGCGCCGTGGGGATCGGCCTGGTCGGATCGGCACAGCCGTCCCGCGTCGTCGGCGCCGAGAGCGCCCCGCCCTGGCCCGTGCCCGCCGTGGGCGACCGGCTCGGCCGCGCCGAGCTCGCGGGGATGCAGAACGTCTGGGGCGAGGACCTCGCGATGCACGTGCACGCGCACCTCTCGATCACGGTCGACGGCGAGGCCGTGACGATCCCCGGCGACATCGGGCACGACGCCGACACGAAGCTCGCCGCTCCCCTGCACACCCACGACACGTCCGGCATCGTGCACGTCGAGTCGCCCCGACGGGAGTCGTTCGTGCTGGGCCAGCTCTTCACCGAGTGGGACGTGCACCTCGACGCCGTCAGCATCGGCTCGCTGGGCCCCGACGACGGCCTCGAGCTGACGACGTTCGTGGACGGGAGTCGCTGGTCGGGCGACCCGGCCGGCATCCGGCTGAGCGACTTCGAGGACGTCGCGCTCGTGCTCGCGCCCCGGGGCGAGGTCGTCACCGCGCCTCCTGCGTTCGCCTGGCCGCCCGACTACCGATAGCGCGTCGGCGTCGACACCCGCAGGACCCGCGCGCACCCTGCCGCGCGCCGAGGGGCCCGCGCGGCTTCGACGGGTGTCGACGATCCAGCCTGAGCGGCCTTGCTCGAGGAAGAGGAGGTGAGGTGTGCGGAGGAGAGGAAGCGGCAGAGGCGCGGGCGGCGGCGGCGCGGCAGGTGGTGGCGGCAGAGGCAGGGAGGCGGCACCCTGGGGACATGGACGAGAAAGAGACCCTGCAGCGCTACTTGTCGAAGCAGCGCGCCGATCTGCTGGCGAAGCTCGACGGGCTCGACGAGTACGACGTACGGCGTCCGCTCATGCCGAGCGGCACCAACCTGCTCGGCCTCGTCAAGCACGTCGCGAGCGTCCAGCTCGGCTACCTCGGCGAGGTCTTCGGCAGACCGTCGGACCGCGAGATGCCGTGGCTGACGGAGACCAGCGAGCCGGAGGCGGACCTCTGGGCGACCGAGGACGAGACGCGGGAGGCGATCGTCGCCTTCGCCCGCCACTCCGCCGAGCACGCCGACGCGACCGTCGCGGCGCTCGACCTCGACTCCCCCGGCGTCGTGCCGTGGTGGCCCGCCGACCGACGGGACGTGACGCTGCACTCGGTCCTCGTGCACCTGTGCGTCGAGACGGCGCGTCACGCGGGCCACGCCGACCTCGTCCGCGAGCTGGTCGACGGCAGGCTCGGCAACGGACCGGCCGACCCGAACGTGCCGATCCTGGACGACGAGGGCTGGCGAGCGCACCACGACCGGGTCGAGGCAGCGGCGCGGGCCGCCGGCCGCCGGGAAACGACGCGATAGCGACAAAGCGACCTGGGACATCGCGTCGTCTTGTCGTCTCCGCGTCGCTTTGCGACCATGCGGCGGCGGCGCGGCGCTAGCCGACGACTGTGAGGCGTTGCGTCGGCCGGGTCATCGCCACGTAGAGGCTGGCCGCGCCTCGCGCGGCGCCGGTGCGGATGCCCTCGGGGTCGACGAGCACGACGCTGTCGAACTCGAGCCCCTTGGACGTCGCCGGGCTGAGCACCGAGATCGGGCGGGTCAGCGACGCCGTGCCCGGCGCCACCTGCCCCGGGAACAGCGGGTCCAGCCCTGAGACCAGATCGGCCACGAGGTGCTGCGGCGCGATGACCGCGAGGGTGCCGTCGGCGTCGACCCCGCGATCGGCGGCGACCGCCTCGACGACCGCGGCGACGAGGGCGTCGCGCGCGGCGCCTCCTCGGCTGTCGCCCGAGGCGGCGAGGGCGGGCACCGCGATCTCACGGACCGGCCACTCGCTCGACCGGACCGACCGGCTCGCCGTGATGGTCAGGCCGTTCTCGACGGCGAGGCGCTCGGCGTGCTCGACGATCTGGCTCGGCGTGCGGTAGTTGACCGTGAGTTCTTCGAGGCGCCAGGGCGCCGTGGTGCCGGCGACGCTCGAGCCGCGGCGACGGCCGAGCAGGGCCTGGAGCGCCCTGTCCCACGAGGAGGCGGCGGCCGGGCTGGACGCCTGGGCGATGTCGCCGACGACGGTGAACGAGCGCAGCGGGCAGCGGCGGGACAGCAGCCGCCACTGCATGGGCGACAGTTCTTGTGCCTCGTCGACGACGACGTGGCCGAAGGCCCAGGTCCGGTCGCCGGCGGCGCGCTCGGAGGTGGTCATCGACGCGGCGCGCTCGGCGAACCCGCCCGCGATCTGCTCGGCCGACACCATGCCCTCGACGCCCATGTTCTCGATCGCGCGCTCGGCGTTCTCGATGTCGCGCTTGCGCTGCTGCTTGCGGGCCAGCTTGTCGGGGTCGACACCCGCCTGGAACTCGCCGAGCAGCTCGGCCGCCTCGTCGAGCAGCGGCACGTCGGAGATCGTGAACTGCGAGCCGCGCGGACGCTGGAGCAGGGCCCGCTGCTCGGGCGTCCAGCGCTGGGTGATCGTCGCGAGCCAGTTCGGCCGCGCGAACAGATCCTCGATCAGCTTCTCGGCCGACAGCGGCATCCACGCGGTGTTGAGCAGCACCCGGACGTCGTGCGACTGCCGGATGTCCTCGCGGAGCACCGCCTCGTCCGACTCGTCGACCGTCGTGCCGTGCTCGCGCATCTGCGACACGAGCAGGCGGGTCAGGGCCGACAGGGCCGCCTTGTTGAAGGTGACGCGGCCGAGGTTGTGCTGCTTGCCCCGCTCCTGCGCCCGCCGCATGGCGTCGCCGATCAGCTCGGGCTGCACGACGAGCCGTTCGCCGTTGATGTCGATCGTCGTCGCGTGGCTCGGCCGGACCTGTCGCGAGCGGACCGCACGCTTGATCAGCTCGGCCATCTCGGCCGAGCCCTTGAGCGCTGCGACGTCGGGGGCGTCGTCGACCTGCGTCTCGAGGTCGGGGTAGAGCCCGCCGAGGCTCGACAGCACGACGCCGCTCTCGCCGAGCGACGGCAGGACCTGCTCGATGTACCGCAGGAACGACCGCGACGGGCCGACGATGAGCACACCGGAGCCGCGCAGACGGTCACGGTGCGAGTAGAGCAGGTAGGCCGCGCGGTGTAGAGCGACGGCGGTCTTGCCCGTGCCGGGCCCGCCCTGGACGACGAGGACGCCGTCGAGCTCGGACCGGATGATCCGGTCTTGCTCGGCCTGGATCGTGGCGACGATGTCGGTCATCCGACCGGTGCGCTGGGCCGTGAGGGCGGCCATCAGCGCGCCCTCGCCCTGCAGCTGCACGTCGTCGCGGTCGAGCAGGTCGGGGTCGAAGACCTCGTCCTCGAGGCGGGTGACGGCACGCCCGGCGAGGGTGAGGTGACGGCGGGCTCGGACGCCCATGGGCGTGGCCGCGGTCGCCTGGTAGAAGGCGCTCGCGCCGGGCACCCGCCAGTCGAGCAGGATCGGGTGGTGCTGCCGGTCGCGCAGGCCGACCCGGCCGATGTAGCGGAGCGCGCTGCCGGTCTCGTCGGGCCGCTCGAGCTCGAGGCGGCCGAAGGCGAGACGCTCGTCGACGGCGCCGAGCTGCGTGATCGTGTCCTCGTAGAGCTTCGCGAACGCGTCCCGCTCGCTGCGGCTCTGGTGGTTGCCGCCCACGGCCTCTCGCCGGGTGCTCTCGAGCCGCACGCGGGCGTCGGCCTTCAACTCGTCCAGACGCGCGTACAGCGTGGCCACGTAGGCGCGTTCGCGCTCCAGCTCAGATGACACCAGGTTTGCTCCACCCCTCGGGAAAGACGGCACGCCAGTCTACCTGTGCAGGGGCGCTCGTCCGCCCCACACGCGACGGCGCCCGCGCCCTCCGGAGAGGACGCGGGCGTGTCGCGCAGGGAGGCCGAGGCCGGCAGCGAGCCGGCCGGCAGCCGGATCTAGAACTCCTCGTGCGTCTCGGGGTCGCCGTCCCAGAGCCGGCCGCGCTCGAGGCCGCTGATGCGGGCGACCTCGTCGTCGGACAGCTCGAAGTCGAAGACGTCGAGGTTCTCGCGCTGCCGGCCGGGGTCGGCCGACTTCGGCACGGGCACGGCGCCGAGCTGGACGTGCCAGCGCAGCACGACCTGGGTGGGCGTCCTGCCGTGGGCACGGGCGATCTCGGTGACGACCGCCTCCTGCAGCAGCTCGCTCTGCTTGGCGAGCGGGCTCCAGCTCTCGGTGACGATGCCCATGCGCTCGTGCACCGCGCGCATCCCCGCCTGGGGGAAGT
The DNA here is from genome assembly GCF_007954365.1 of Frigoribacterium sp. ACAM 257. GTDB lineage: Bacteria > Actinomycetota > Actinomycetes > Actinomycetales > Microbacteriaceae > Frigoribacterium. Next base: position 474,885 of record NZ_VOLO01000003.1, on the reverse strand, counting down.
ACGGGTGCAGCTCGATCTGGTTCACCACGGGCACGACGCCGGTCTCGTCGGCGACGCGCTGCAGGTGCTCCTCGGTGAAGTTCGAGACGCCGACGCTGCCGACGAGGCCGTCCTCCTGCAACTTCACGAACGCGCGGAACGAGTCGACGTACTTGTCGACACGCGGCAGCGGCCAGTGGATCAGGTAGAGGTCGACGAAGTCGAGGCCGAGGTTCTTGCGCGTCTCCTCGAAGCTCGCGAGCGTCTCGTCGTAGCCGTGGTGGCGGCCCGGCAGCTTCGACGTGACGACGAGCTCGTCGCGGGGCACGTCGACCCGACGGACGGCCTCGCCGACCGCCGCCTCGTTGCCGTAGTTGAGGGCGGTGTCGAGGAGGCGGTAGCCGGACTCGATCGCCGTGGCGACCTGGCCCGCGCCCTCGTCGCCGTCCATCCCGTACGTGCCGAGGCCGAGGGCCGGGATGGTCCGGCCGTCGGCGAGGCCGATCGAGGGGGCCGTCATCAGCTGACGCCGAGGAGGTCGATGACGAAGATCAGGGTCTTGCCAGAGAGGGGGTGCCCGCCGCCGGCGGGGCCGTAGGCGAGGTGCGGCGGGACGACGAGCTGGCGGCGGCCGCCGACCTTCATGCCGGGGATGCCCTCCTGCCAACCGCGGACGAGCGCCGCGAGGGGGAAGTTGATGGGCTCGCCGCGGCTCCACGACGCGTCGAACTCTTCTCCGGAGTCGAACTCGACGCCGAGGTAGTGGACGTTGACGGTCGAGCCGGACTGGGCCTCGTCGCCGTCGCCGACCGTGATGTCGGTGATCTCGAGCTCGGCGGGAGCAGGAGCGGTGGGGGCGTCGATCTCGGGCTTGGTGCTGGGGTCGTGAGTCATGCGTCCATCCAACCACCGCCTCCTCGGGTCGTCGGGCGACGTCCGCGCGTCGATCCGGGAACGGTGCGCATCGCGCATGATGGAGCCTTGACCACTTCCCCGCCCCCGCCTGCTCCGGCTCCGTCCCGCCGCCCCGTGCTCGTCGACGTCACTCCCCTGCGGCAGAGCCCTGCCTTCGCGCGGCTCTTCGTCGGCAACACCGTCAGCGGCATCGGCACGCAGCTGACCCTCGTCGCCGTCGGGCTCGAGGTCTACGACATCACCCGCTCGACCGTCGCCGTCGCGCTGGTCGGCGTCGTCTCGCTCGTGCCCATGATCGTCGCGGGGCTCTGGGGCGGCATGCTCGCCGACGCGTTCGACCGGCGCAAGGTCGCCCTCGTCGCCGCCGTGTTCGCCTGGCTCTCGACCGCCGCCATCGCCCTGCACGCCTGGCTCGGCCTGCACGAGGTGGGGCTGCTCTACGTGCTGACCTGCGTGAACGCGGTCGCGGGCACGATGATCGCGACCTCGCGCGCGTCGATCGTGCCGCGCCTCCTGCCGGCCTCTCTGCTGCCCGCCGCCGCCGCGCTCGGCGGGATCGGCACCGGGCTGATGCTCACGGTCGGGCCGGCGCTCGCGGGGGTGCTCGTCGCGGGCATCGGCTTCGCCCCCACCTACACGGTCGACGTCGTGCTCTTCTCGTTCGCGTTCCTCGGGATCGTGACCCTGCCGCCGATCCGCCCGGAGGGGAACGCGCAGCGGCCCGGCCTGGCCTCGCTGGTCGAGGGCATGCGGTTCCTGCGGCGAGCGCCGACGGTGCGGACGACGTTCGTGGTCGACATCATCGCGATGACCTTCGGGCAGCCGCGCGTGCTCTACCCCGTGGTCGGGGCCGTGGTGATCGGAGGAGGTGCGGTGACGGTGGGCGTGCTCACCGCCTCCTACGCCGTGGGGGCGCTGCTGAGCAGCGTCTTCTCCGGTCGACTCGGCCACGTGCGCCTCCAGGGCAGGGCCGTCGACCGGGCGATCACCGTCTACGGGATCTGCATCGCGGCGTTCGGGCTCGTCCTGGCGCTCACGTCGCCCCGGGGCGACGGCGGCCTGACGGAGGGGCTGGGGCAGGCCGACCTCGTCGCGCTCGCCGCTGCCGCGCTCGCCCTGGCGGGAGCCGGAGCCGCCGACAACGTGAGCTCGATCTTCCGCTCGACCATCCTGCAGACCGCGGCTCCCGACCACATGAGGGGGCGCCTCCAGGGCGTCTTCATCGTGGTCGTCACCGGCGGACCGCGGGTCGGCGACCTGTTCGTCGGGCTCGTCGTCGCGGCGGGCGTCGCGTGGCCACCACTGCTCGGCGGGGCGTTGATCGTCGTGCTGATCGCGGTGGTGGCGCGGCTGACGCCGTCGTTCCGCCAGTACGACGCGCTGCACCCGACGCCCTAGCCCCGCAGGCGGCGACCGCCGCCGACCTCACCAGCCGGGCGGCCGGAGGGGGCGACCCCAGGGGTCGTGCGTCGGAGGGCCGTCCTGCCAGTACTGCTGCTGCACGGGCTGCGGCGGCACCTGCAGCTGCGCCGGCTGCTGCTGCTGCTGCCAGGCCAGCGCCGGCTGCTGCGGCCACCCGACGAACGCCGCGGGCGGGGCCTGCAGCGCGGCCCGGCTCGCGGCGAGCGCCGCCAGCAGGTCGGCCTCGTCGCGGCGTGCGCCCTCGTCGTGCCCTCTCTTGCCCTTGACGAGCCGCTGTCGCGTGAAGGCGAGACGCGTGGCGTCCGAGACGAAGCGACCCATGGCGGGCCCCGTCCCGTTCGCGGTCGCCCAGCGTCGGGCACGGCGACGACCGGCGCTCGTCGAGAGCATCGCGACCTCGTCGGCGCTGAACCAGCCGACCGCGGCGTACTCGGCGAGTCGAGCGTGCGTCACCCGGCGCTCGTTGCGGCGCAGGAACACGACCAGCAGCACCATCGCGACGAAGATCGGCACCTGGACGAGCAGGTAGTAGACGAAGAAGCCGTCGCCGACGACGACGAGCGCGCCGTTCCAGAGGGCGTGCAGGGCCGCGGCGGGCACGACCCCCAGGGCGAACCAGCCGATGGCGCCGAGGCGGCCCGTGCGGCGGGCGGCCCAGCCGAGCGCGATGCCGGTGCACGCCGTGTACATCACGTGGGCGAACGGCGACATCAGCGCGCGGACCACGAACACGAAGACCAGCCCGTCGCTGCCGAGCGTCAGGTCGTCGACGACCTGCAGGGCGAAGTACTGGATGTTCTCGACGAAGGCGAAGCCGGCAGCCACCGTCGCGGCGTAGACGACGCCGTCGACGGGCCCGTCGAAGTGCCGGCGGAAGATCCACAGCACCAGCAGGACGCCGAACCCCTTGGCGACCTCCTCGACGATCGGCGCCTGGACGACTGCGCCGAAGACCTCCGCGCCTCCTTCCGCACCGATGCCGACGAGGCCCTGGACGGAGCCGACGACGAGGTCGACGATGAGCGCGGTGCCGACCGAGACGGCGGCGCCCCAGAGGAACGCGAAGAGCAGGGCGACTCGGGGCTCGGGCTCCCAGCGGTCGACCAGCCGGATGCCGACCATCACGATCGCGAGCGGCACGAAGGCGAGCAGGCTCGCGGCGAGGATCACGCCCGGAGACAGGAAGATCAGGAAGTACACGACCAGGGCGAGCACGAAGACGCCGATGACCGTGAAGCCGACGGCGAGTGCGACGCCGCTCGCGACGGGTCGACGCCGGGGCGCAGGCTGCGCGAAGACCGGCTGCGCGGGCCACCAGACGGGCTCCGGCGCCCGTGCGGGCTGCCCGACGGGCAGGTGTTGCGGTGCGGAGTCGTGCCACGTCATGCCCCTGACCCTACGGGCCTGCAGGAGGCGCGGGCCGGGCGCCGAGGACGCGCCGGCCAGCGCCCGACCCCGCTCTGGCCGGCGCGCGCACGGCGACGCGCTCCGCACCCCTGCCGCTGTATTCTCGGGGGATGTCTGCGACGCGGTCCCTCCCGGAGAACCCGTCGCCGACCCGGTACGTCGTCATGCGCGTCTGGCACGACTTCCTGAGGCACCGCACGATCGACGCCGCCGCCTCCTTGACGTTCTTCTCGACCCTGGCGATCCTGCCGACGGCGCTGGCCCTGGTCTCGGGCGTGGCGCTGTTCCAGGACGGCGAGGCGGCCGTGAACGACATCCTCGAGGTCGCCCGTTTCGTGCTGAGCGCGGACGCGATCGACACCCTGCGTCGGCCGCTCGAGCAGATGCTGAGCCTCTCGAACCCCGGCGTCGCGTTCGGCATCGGCCTGTGGCTCACGCTCTGGTCGCTGTCGTCGTACACGACCGCCTTCGGCCGGGCGATGAACACCGCCTACGAGGTCGAGGAGGGGCGCCGGATCTGGAAGTTCCGCGGCCACATGATGATCGTCACCTTCGTGCTGATGGTGTCGTTCGCCGTGATCGCGGCGCTGCTGCTCGTGACCCCGACGCTGTTCGTGGGCATCGGCGAGGCCGCGGGCTTCGGGGAGCCCTGGTTCACGCTCTACAACGTGGTCAAGTGGCCGGTGATCGCGGCCCTGGCGGTCTTCGCCGTCGCGATGCTCTACTACTTCACGCCGAACGTGCGCCCGCCCCGCCTGCGCTGGGTCTCGTACGGCGCCATGTTCGCGCTCGTGATCTGGGCCGTCTGCACCCTCGGCTTCGCCCTCTACGTGTCGACCGTCTCGAACTACGACCGCTTCTACGGCTGGCTCGGCGGCGTCGTGGTCGTGCTGCTCTACTCGTACATCAGCAACTTCGTGCTCGTCATCGGCGGCGAGCTCGACAGCGAGGTGCTCCGGATGCGTCAGCTGCGCCGGGGGGTCAAGGCCGAGGAGGTCATCCCCCTGCCCATGCGCGACACCGCCCGCAACCACATCCTCGCCCGCAACGGCGCGTGGGACGTCAGGGTCGGGCGCGCGCTCCGTGAACGGGCCCTGCGCGAGAACGGCGGCGTGCTCGACGCCGACGAGCTGCGCCACCTGCACGTCCGCGGCGAGCGGCTGCACATCACCGACCGCGACCACGCGCACTCGGCCGCGCTCGAGCTCGACCTGGACGGCGACGGCACCCGCGGGCCCGACCGGACGCCCGAGGTCGACGCCGCCCGTTCGCCTGAGCCCTCGACGCCGTAGCTGTCGGCGCCGTAGCTGTCGGCGCCGCGGGCCTTGCACCCCGGAGTGGACGATGCACCCCGTCGCATCGGGGTGCATCGTCCACTCAGGGGTGTTCGCCGAGGGCCGGACGCGCAGGAGGCGCGGTGCCGGTCGACCGGCACCGCGCCTCCTCGAGGGGGTCGCGTCAGCTCCTCCGGCTCGCCCGTCGCCGGACCACCAGGGCCGTGCCGAGGACGAGCAGGCCGAGGCCCGCCGCGAGCACGACGCCGAGCGCCGGGCCCGCCCCCGTGAACGCGAGTCGTCCGTCGTCGGCCGTGACGACCGGCGACGTGCCGGACTGCCCGTTCCCGACCGACGGAGAGCTGCCGGAGCCTGAGCCGGAGCCGGTCCCCGGTCCCGTGCCCGGTGCGGTCGGGTCTCCGCCGGTGCCGGGTGCGGTCGGGTCGCCTCCCCCGACGGGCGGGTCGACGGGCGCCGCCAGGATCGTCACGCCCGCCGTCTCGACCGGCTCGGCGGCGACGAAGCCGGCGGCGGTCGCCGTGACACGTGCCGTGACGACGCTGCCCTCGGCACCCGCCGGCACGGTGAACGCGCCGGCCAGGACGGCAGCCCTGGTCGACGGATCGACCGGGGCAGCCGGGACCGCCGGGGCGACCGGGGCGACCGACTCGTCGTCGACGAACCACTCGACGGCGACGGCGGCGTCACCGGGGTCGACGTCGACGCTCACCCGCAGCTCGGAGCCGACCCGCGGCTCCCCCACCACGACCGCCGAGCTCGTCGCGACCTGACGCTCGACGCGGATGGCGTACTCCGTCGTCGTCGACCCGTCGGGCGACGTGATGCGCACCGTGGCGATCCCGCCGTTCCCGGCGTCGGCCTGCGTCGTCGTGACGGCCGACGTCGTGTCGGTGGCGATCGCCGAGACGAGCGGCCAGCGCGCACCGGCGGTGACCACCTCGTACGAGCCGACCTCGGGGTTGAAGCCCTCGACCTCCACGCCGTCGACGCGCACGGTCGCGGCCGTGCTCACCGACGAGTCGGAGGCGACGGGCTCGAAGAGCTGCACCTCGCTGACGGTGAGGTGCGTGTTCGCGAAGGCGTTCATCACGACGCGGATGCCGGAGGTGCTGACGGTCGGGAACTCCGCGGTAACGACGGGGGCGCCGCCGGCCGGCACCGGCACGGTCTGCGGCGTCTCGTACCCGGGCAGCGGCTGCCAGGTGCCGTCGGCCGCGCGCTGCTGCAGCTGGAGGCTCTCGGCCCAGCTGCGGGCCGAGCCGTCGGCGTAGAACTGCACGGCGACCTGGGACACGTCACGCGCTGCGTCGAAGGAGTAGGTCAGCGTGCTCTGCGCCGGCTTGCCCGAGGAGACCCAGTTCGACCAGCCCTTGTCGCCCGACACCCCGTTGCGGGTGCGGTCGGCGGGGTAGCCCGACTCGGTCGACGAGGCCGTGGCCGCGACTCCAGGGTCGGGGGCGAAGTTGCGCAGGGTCGACTCGGTGACGACCAACGACAGGCGCGCCGGCAGCGCGCCTCCGTCGACCGTGGCCGTGCCGGTCAGGGGAACGACGCCCACGGCGGCGAGGTCGGCGTCGGTGAGCCCCTGGGCGTCCCAGGCGACCGGGACGTCGAAGGTCTGCTCGGACGCGGCCACCCGCGCCGGCACCGTCTCGGGCAGGGCCGCGACGACTCCCGCCGCCGGGCTGCCCACGGCGACCGTGAGCGACACCGGGTCGGTGACCGTCAGGCCGCCGACGTCGACGAGCGCGGTGACCGCGAACGACTGCCCGAACACGTCGGTCGCCGTGCCGGCCACGTCGACCCGTCCGGGCTCCTGCCAGGCAGAGGCGTCGAGGGCGTCCCAGGTGACGGGCGCCGCAGCTCCGGTGCCCCACGAGTAGCGCGCCACGATCGTGGCGGGCAGCGCAGGAGGCACGCCCGCGTCGGTCCGGACCGCCACGGTCTGCCCCGCGGCCGGCTCCAGGTCGCGGACGGCCCAGCGCTGGTTCGCGCCGCCGTTCGTGCCGTAGACGCCGACCGGGGCTCCCTCGGCGGTCGACTGGCCGCCCACGTCGAGCGACTGCGCGACGCCGTCGCCGACGAAGGAGAAGGTCTCGCCGTCGGTCGTCGTCACCCACCAGCGCGTGGCAGGATCGGCCGCAGCCGCGGCGGCGTCGACGGCGCGCAGCTCGGTGCCGCGCGAGGTCGCGGCGAGGTACCGCCCGTCGCCTGCCTGCAGGGTCACCCGGCGGACGTCGCCGGACGCGGTGGGGGCCGCGCGGACGGTCCAGGCCTGGCCGGCCGCCGCCTCCCCCGTGGTGGCCGAGGAGGCGAGCGCCGGGCCGGTCGAACCGGCCGCGGCCCCCAGCGCCTTGCCGCTCTGGACGCCCACGAACTGGTACTCGTGGCCGTCGACGAAGGCGGGAGCGTCCGCCGCGACGCCGGAGACGCCGCTCACCTCGAACGTCGTGACCGACTTCGCGGGCACGGTCAAGGTCGCGGTGCCGGCGGCGACGTCGACCGCGACGGGCGTGCCGGGCACGACGCCCGTGGACGTGACGTCGGCGCCCTCGGGAGCCTCGGTGGTCGTGAAGGGCGTGACCGACGCCTCCTGGTCGACGGCGCCGAAGCGCGACAGGTCGATGGTGACCGTGCGGTCGGCGTCCGTCGTGTTGCGGTGCACGAGCGTGGCGCCGTCGCCGTCGGGGCGCACGGCCGCGGTGGTGTCGACGTCGTCCACGGCGACGAGCCGGTCGCCCTCGTGGATGAACTTCGTGAAGTTGCGGAGCGCGGAGAACTTCGAGTTGACCTCGACCGAGCAGGGCTCGACCGCGGTGGAGTCGCCCCCGGCGTCCGCGACGCGGCGCTCGCTCTTCCAGACCTCGGCGCCGTCCTCGGTGAACGGGACGCAGTCGAGGTCGATGAACATCGAGCCCCAGTTGAGGTCCTCGCCCTGCGGCTCCATGTTGTAGAGGTCCTCGACGGGCTGCCAGAGCACCCAGGCGTCGGGCTCGAGCTCGCGCAGGTCGTCCATCACGCGGCCGGCCATGCCGAGGCCGTTCTCGATGTTCGCGGGGTCCCAGCCATCGACCCAGCTGCCCTCGATCTCGCTCATCCAGAGCGGTGAGTCAGCCTGCTTCGCGAGGTCGCGCACGCCGAGGCGACCGCTCGTTCCGTAGGTGTGCACGTTCAGGCGCTCGACCGCGTCACGCGTCGCCTGCGGGTACGCCGCCCAGTTCGTGGCGAAGATGCCGGGGTTCGTCTCGTCCATCGCCGCGATGAAGGCGTCGGTGGTCGTGCCGGACTCGGCGAGCTCGGCCTGCAGCGCCGCGATCACGCGGACCTGCTGGTCGGGAGAGACGTGCATCCCCTCCTGGCGGCCGGTCGGCTGCCCGTCGCGGATCGTCGTGCCCCAGTAGTTCGTGTTCGGCTCGTTGAACGGGTCGATCGACTCGACCTCGATGCCCGAGGTCTGCTCGAGCTGCTCGGTGACCCGCGTGAGGTACGTCACGAAGTCGGCCTCGGACGCGGTGCTCAGCTGCTGCGCCGTCGAGTCGAACCCGCCCGACACGTAGCCGCTCTCGGTCATGAACCACGGCGCCGAGTTCGCGAACGTCTCCCAGTGCGTGATCTGGTCGTCGGCCGCGAGGCGGTCGACCCACCAGCGCTGCGTCGCGTCGGCGTCGAGGTCGTACTGAGACAGGTCGTCGGGGTCGAAGGCCGCGCGCACGGCCTCGCGGTCGGCGTACGCCGTGGAGGCGCCCCCGTAGGTGTTCTCGCTGCCGTCGGCGTCCGGGGCCCACCAGCCGTCGACCGCGCCGCCGGGACGCAGGTAGTCGACGACGTCGCTCGCGTTGCCGCCGCCGATGTTGTAGCGGGCGATGTTGAGGTCGAGCCCCTCCTCGCCGAAGACCGCCTGGTAGAGGTCCTCGCGGAGCTCCTCGGGGTAGCCGCCGGTCGCGTTGGCGAACCAGACGAGGCTCGTGCCCCACCCCTGGAACGGGTCGCCCGCGTACCAGGGGTTCGGCGTGAGGGTCACCCCCTCGGCCGCCGTGGCCGCGCCTGCCGGCTCGGTGGTCGGCAGCGCCGTCGCCAGCCCGACGGCGACCAGCGCCGTGGCGCTCGCCCCCGCCAGCAGCCGCGTCACAGCGCGTCGTACAGATCGTGATCGTCGCATCATCGTCGATGCAGCCCCTCTGTCGAACTGACGGCCGACCCTGACGTCGACCGTGGGGTCGTCGTCGACCCTCTCGTCGACCCTACGATGTTTGCGCAAACACGGCTAGGGGGGACGGCTCGGCTCTCGCGTCGTGCGCATGCCCTGCACCCCGGAGTGGACGATGCACCCCGTCGTTCCGGGGTGCATCGTCCACTACGGGGTGTTCCGCCGCCGGGCGCGGGTGCGGCGCTCCGGTCAGTCCGCGAGCACGGCCCGCACCGCGTCGTAGGCGGGCGTCGGCTCGCCGTCGTCGAAGAGCAGGTCGTGGCCCTGCTCGAGGCCGTCGTCGTCGGCGAAGAAGTCGTAGCGGTCGTCGACGCCCCACGTCGTGTACGAGACGCAGGTCTCCGAGGCGAGGCAGGTCGCGAGGATCGTGGCGAACTGCTCCGCCTGGGCGGCCTGGCCCTGAGCGTCCGTGACGTCGTTCTCGGAGATGCGCACGATCAGCCCCGCGTCCTCGAAGGCGTCGAGCGTCGTGTCGAGGTCGTCAGCCGAGACGGCGTCCGTGTCGAGGTCGTAGATGTGGGTCTGGAGCCCGACGCCGTCGATGTGGCCGCCCGCTGCGTTCGTGTCGAGGACGAGCTGCCGCAGGGCGTCCTGGCGCGGCCCCGGCACGTCGGCGCCGTTCTCGTTGACGAACTGCCGCACCTCCGGGTCGGCGTCGTGGACCGCCTGCGAGACGACCACGGGGTAGTCCTGCCCGAAGACCCGCAGCCAGGTGTTCTCCTGCAGCTCCGTCCCCTGGTCGACGTCGAACGGCTCGTTCACGACGTCGAGCGAGTCCAGCCGACCGCGGAAGTGCGTGACCACCGTCGTCACGTAGCCGAGGAGGACCTCGGCGCTGGCCTCGCGCTCGTCCTCGGTGTCGCTGGGCAGGTCCTGCATCCAGCGCGGCATCGCCTCGGTGAAGGCGACCGTGTGGCCGTGCACGGCGATGCCCTTGCTCTCGGCGAGATCGAGGAGGGCGTCCGCCTCCGCGAAGGCGTACTCGCCCTGGCGCGGGGAGAGCGCCTGCGGCTTCATCGCGTTCTCCGGGGTGAGGGCGCCGAACTCGCCCACGAGCTCGTCCGCGTAGTGCGCGTCCGAGGCGAGGGGACCGAGTGCCACGGCCGCGCCGACGAGGAAGTCCGGACGTGAGCGGGCGGCGAGCGCCTGGAGGCCGTCCGGGGACGGTTCGGCGTCGGCCGCGACGGGTCCTGCGGTGGCCAGGGAGGCGCCTCCCGCGGCCGTGAGCGAGTCGACCGTGAACGTCCCCTCGTCGCTCGACAGGCCCAGCCAGAGCTCGCCCGAGCCGAAGACGTCGCCGAGCGGCAGCGTCGACAGCGTCATGCCGTCGCTCGCGACCTCGAGCTGGCCGCCCCGACGGTCCACGGTGAGCTCAGCCTCGGGATCGGAGAGCGTGACGTGCTCGTCCTCGGCCGGCCGGGGCTCGCTCACGTCGTCGGGGGACGCGCCGTCGAAGACGGTGATGCGCAGGTCGTCGCCGCTCAGGGTGAGGTGGAGGCCGGCGGGCTCCAGTCGGAACTCGTCCGCGATCACGGGCGGGCTGTCGAGGAGGGACAGGGTGGCGTCGGCGGTGACGTCCGCGAAGGAGGCGCGGAACGAGAAGTCCGCCACGCCCACCAGATGAGTCCCCGCGAGGTCCATCGGCGGGTCCGCCTGGCCGCCCCCGCCGTCCTGCTCGACGATGCTCCTGCCGGTCGCCGTCACCCGGAGCTCGTCGCCGTCCGCGACGATCCCCGGGACGTGCTGCCAGTCCTGCTGCAGCAGGTCGATCACGGCGTCGTGCTCAGGTGACGGCACCGTCGAGCTGCAGGACGTCAGGGCGAGGCAGAGGCCGGCTGCCGCGATCCGGACTGCGAGGCGTCGCCGGCCACCGGGGCCGGCCATCAGGACACGTCGAGCGCGGTGCCCTCGATGCCCTCCGGGTCCCGGCTCACTTCTTGACCGCACAGGTGACCTGGTCCGCGCTCTGGCCGGAGACGGACGACGGGAGCGGGACAGCCGACGGCGCCGGCGCTGCGGGGGAAGCCGTGTCGGGAGAGGCGGAGGGGTCTCCCGTGGCGGGGTCCTGCTCGGGCGCAGGGCCGTCCTGGGAGGGTGCGGGCGTAGGCGTGGGCGCGTTCGGGTCCACGATCGCAGATCGGCCGAGGCTGTCCTCGGCGAGCACGATCGGCTGGTTGGCCTGGAGCGTCGCGTTCAGGAGTTCGGCGGCGGTCCCGTCGACGACGACGCGGTTCCTGTTGGCCGGGTCGTCGGCGACCGGGTACTGCAGGAACACCATGTCGGACAGGCCGACGGTGTTCACGGCGATGGCGATCTGCGCGAGGGTCGTGGGGCTCGAGAGGGTGTCCGAGAGGGTCATGGCCCCGAACGCGGTCCGCGCCAGGCGGAGGACCTTGGTCGGGTCCGTCAGCGTGCCCGCCGAGACGACCTGTCGGGCGAGCGCGGACATGAAGGTCTGCTGGTTGCTGATCCTGCCCAGGTCGCTCGCGTCGCCGACGCCGTGCCGGGACCGCAGGAACGCTCCGGCCTCGGCACCGGTCAGGGTCTGCGTGCCTGCGGACAGGTCGAGGGCAGGTGTGACGTCGTTGTCCTTGATCGGTGTGGCCAGGCACACCTCGACGCCTCCGACGGCGTCGGCCATCGAGACGACGCCGCCGAAGGCGATGCTGCCGGCGTAGTCGATCTGCAGACCGGTGAGCTGGCTGATCGTGCTCGCCACGCAGGCGAGGCCGTACTGCTCGCCGCCTCGGGCCAGCACCGTGTTGAGCATGGCCTTCGAGGAGGCGGGGGTCGTCTCGCCGGCATCGTTCGTGCAGGCGGGCACCGGGAGCATCAGATCCCGGGGGAAGCTGATCACGGCCATGTTCGTGTGGTCCTCGGAGATGTGCACGAGGACGGTCGTGTCGTTGTTGCCGACGCCCAGGCTGGCGGCCTGGTTCGCAGGGTCGTCGAAGCCGGCGCCCTGGTCCTGGCGGGTGTCCGTCGCGACCAGGAGCATGTTCACCTCGCCGGACTGAGCGGTGAGCTCGGGGACGGGATCGGCCGTCGTCCCGGGGACGGCGAGCGACACGGTCGGCCCCGCGGCGCCGAGCACCTGCCACGTCGCGATCGCGGCCACGGACGTCGAGCTGACCAGGGCCACGGCCAGGGCGGCACCGAGCGCGCGGACGACGAAGCCAGCTGGTCCGCGCCTCTTCAGACGCCCGTGCCGGGCGACCCCGCCCGTGCTCTCTGCCGCTCTGTCGTCGCTCATGTCCGGCCCCTCGCCCGTCGCTCCCCTGTCGGGGTCTCCCCCGGCATCATGCCGTACCGCCGGCGATCCCCGCCGAGAAGCGCCCGTGGTCCAGCCCGGGGCAGCCCCCGGGCCGGCCCTCAGCCCGCGGTCTCGTCACCCGGGTTGCGCACCCCGGTCGCGTTCGCGGCGCGGGCCACGGCGGCCGCCGGGTCGTCGACGTCGATGATCGGGATGGCGCTCGTCACGGCCTCGAGACCGGACAGGCGTGCGGGCGACAGCACCTTCTGCACCTGCGCCTCGCTCATCAGGCCGGCCGCGACGACGAGCCGGGCGATGGGCGCGTTCGTCGTGAGGGCGGTGTGGGCGATCGCGGCGGCGGCCGAGTAGCCGATGTACGGGGTCAGCGCGGTGACGCTGCCGACGTTCGTCTCGACCTGCTGCGTGAGGCGGGCGCGGTTCGCCTCGATGCCGTCGACGCAGTTCACCCGCAGGGTGCGGCAGGCGTACGTCATCCACTGGAGGCTCTGCATCACCGAGTGCGTGATGACGGGCTCGAACGCGTTGAGCTGCAGCTGGCCTGCCTCCGCCGCCATCGTGACCGTCACGTCGGCGCCGGCGACCGAGAACGCGACCTGGTTGACGACCTCGGGGATCACCGGGTTCACCTTGCCCGGCATGATCGACGAACCGGCCTGGCGCGGCGGCAGCGTGATCTCGCCGATGCCGGCCTGCGGACCGGACGACAACAGGCGCAGGTCGTTGCAGATCTTCGAGAGCTTGATCGCGCTTCGCTTGAGCGCGCCGCTGAGCGTCATGAAGACGCCGGTGTCGCTCGTCGCCTCGATCAGGTCAGGGGCCGTGACGAGCTCCATGCCCGACAGCTCGCTGAGGTGGCGGCGCACGGCGTCCGCGTACTGCGGGTCGGCCGTGATGCCGGTGCCGATCGCGGTGGCGCCGAGGTTGATCTCGCCGAGCAGGGGGACGACGTCGCGGAGGCGCTGAACGTCCTCGCCCAGGGTGTGGGCGAAGCCGACGAACTCCTGGCCGAGGGTCATCGGCACGGCGTCCTGCAGCTGCGTCCGGCCGACCTTCAGCACGTCGTGGAACTCGGCGCCCTTGGTCGCGAAGGCCGTGGCGAGCAGGTCGAGCTCGTCGAGGAGGCGGCGGAGCGTCAGGACCATCGCGATCTTCACCGAGGTCGGGTACGTGTCGTTCGTGCTCTGGCTGCGGTTGACGTCGTCGATGGGGTGCAGGTGGACGTAGTCGCCCTTGGGGTGGCCCATCAGCTCCAGGGCCCTGTTGGCGATCACCTCGTTGCTGTTCATGTTCGTGCTCGTGCCCGCGCCTCCCTGGATCACCCCGACGGCGAACTCGTCGTGCAGCGCTCCCCCGCGGATCTCGACGCAGGCCTGCTCGATGGCGTCGGCCTTGTGGCGCTCGAGCACGCCGATCTCGACGTTGGCCCGTGCGGCGGCCTGCTTGACGAGCGCGAGCGCGATCACGAGGTCGGGGTAGACCGAGATCGGCCGCTGGCTGATGGGGAAGTTCTCGAGCGCCCGCGCCGTGTGGATGCCCCAGTAGGCGTCGGCCGGGACCTCACGACTGCCCAGGGAGTCGGTCTCGGTGCGCGTGCTCGGGCCTGCCGCGCGTCGCCCGCGCGACGTCGGCTGCTCGCCCGTCTGGTCGGCCGACCGCTCACCGGGCCGTCCGTCGAGGTCGTCGGTGCCGGCACCGTGGTGGTCGTCGGTGCGGGTGCTGTCGGTCGTCACGGTGTCGTGCCTCCGTCGTCGTCGTCGTTCGCCGCCACGACCTCGTGAGCCGTGACGGTCGGCCGCTGCCGAGCCTACCGAGCCGAGGAGGCGCAGGCCGGGCCGAGCGCACATCGTCGACAGGTGTCGACCAGCGTCCCGGACCGTGGGAAGCTTCTCGACGCCGCCCGCGTTGCAGCCCCTGCACCGATGCCCGCCGCACGGTCGACAGACGTGCTGCCGCACGCTCGACGAGCACCGCCCACCTCAGGACCGCAGCGCCGCGTGCCGCCCACCCGACCGCCGCCTCCGGGCCGCCAGCCGAGAAGACGCATGACCACGACGACACACGACGACGCCCGCCCCGACGCCCCCGAGGGCGACCCCGCGCCCGGGGGCTCGTCGGCGCTCACCCCCGCCGACCGCCGCCGACTCACGCGGACGCCCGATCCTCGTGTCGTCACCGCCGTGCTGGCCTTCTCCGGCCTCGTCGCGGCGCTGATGCAGATGCTCGTCATCCCGATCGTCCCGTCGTTCCCGGAGCTGCTCGACGCCGACCCCGCCGACACGACGTGGATCATCACCGCGACCCTGCTCGCCGGAGCCGTCGTCACCCCGATCGCAGGACGCCTCGGCGACCTGATGGGCAAGCGCCGCATCGTGCTCGCCCTGGTCGTCGTGATGATCGTCGGGTCGATCGTCGCCGCCTCCACGTCGGAGCTCGTGCCCCTGATCGTCGGACGCGCGCTGCAGGGCACCGCCCTCGGCATCATCCCCCTGGCGATCAGCATCCTCCGCGACACGCTGCCCGCCGAGCGCCTCGGCGGGGCCGTCGCGCTCGTCAGCGCCACCCTCGGCTTCGGCGGCGCGGTCGGCCTGCCGCTCAGCGCCTGGATCTCGGTCACCTTCGACTGGCACGTCCTCTTCTGGACCGCTGCCCTGCTCGGCGTCGTCGTCTTCGCCCTCGTGGCCTGGCTCGTGCCCGCCAGCACGCTCCGGACCGAGGGCCGCTTCGACCTGCCGGGAGCGATCGGCCTCGCCGTCGGGCTCACCGGCGTGCTGCTCGCGGTCTCGAAGGGGAACGACTGGGGCTGGCTCAGCAGCTCGACCCTCGCCTCCGGCCTGGTGGGCCTCGCCGTGCTGGTGCTGTGGGGCTTCTACCAGCTGCGGGTCAGCAGCCCGCTGGTCGACCTGCGCGTCGCCGTGCGACCCGCGGTGCTGCTGACGAACCTGGCGTCCGTCGCGCTCGGCTTCGCGCTCTTCGGCAGCAACGTGTCGCTGCCGCAGCTGCTCGAGCTGCCCGCCGAGACCGGCGTGGGCCTCGGCCAGAGCATCATGGTCGCGTCGCTCTGCCTCGCGCCGTCGGGCGTCGTGATGATGCTGATGGCGCCGGTCGCCGCACGGGCCACGGCGCGTTTCGGCGCCCGCATCTGCCTCGTCGTCGGAGGGTCGATCATCGTCGTGAGCTACGCCGTCGCGGCGGTCGCGTTCGACCAGGTCTGGCAGATCGTGCTCGTCTCGGTGCTGATCGGCTTCGGCATCGGACTCGCCTACGCGGCCATGCCCACGCTGATCATGCACGCCGTGCCCGCGACCGAGACTGCCGCGGCCAACGGCCTGAACACCCTGATGCGCTCGCTCGGCACGACCAGCGCCTCGGCCGTCGTGGGGCTGCTGCTCACCGCCAACTCGATGCCGTTCGGGGACGCCTCGGTGCCGACGGAGGCCGGGTTCCGCCTGACGTTCGTGCTCGGCGGGGCCGTGGCGCTGCTCAGCGTGCTGCTCGCCGTCGCGATCCCGCGGCGTGGGCCCGTGTACGCGGACGCGGCGCTGCCGACCGGGCCGGTGCGCACGCGCTGACCCGCGCCTCCTCGGCTCTGCCCTGCGTGTGCGCCCCTGCGCTCTCCTCATTCAGGAACATCGCTCCTGATCCGCGCGGGCAGGGGCAGGTGGGTCCTGAACGATGCACGACTCAGGACTTCATGACGCGCGGGTCCTGAATTGTGCGAGGTCTGAGCGAAGCTCCCGCTCGGTCCTTCGCCCTGGTGCCGCCGCTGCTCTCCCCTTCTCAGGGACATCGATCCTGAGAACGCGTTGCCCAGGATCGCGAGTCCTGAATCGTGCACGACACAGGAGATCGCGATGCCCTGGTCCTGAATCAAGCGAGGTCTGCGAGGAGGCGGCTGCGCACGGTCCTGAGGGAGCGTGCTGCCCGGATGCCTCGTAGCCGCCGAGGGCGGGTGTTCCGGGTCGAGGGCGGGTCGTCAGCTACCCGCCCTCGACCCGTTTGACCCGCCCTCGACGCGAGCGACCCGCCCTCGACGCGAGCGACCCGCCCTGGACGTCAGGGACCGGCACTCGAGCAGCGGGCGTGCGGCAGGCAGACGCGCGAGTCGCGACGCGGTCAGCGGTGCAGCGCAGGGACGATCAGGTAGATGCCGTAGAGGACTCCGAGGCCACAGAGGACGAAGCACGCGTAGCCGGCGACCGTGCGCACGGGGCTCCGGTCGTCGACCGTGAGGAGGCGGAGCCCCAGCGAGTAGACCGCCACCAGGGCCGCTGCGGAGAACAGCGACACCAACGCGACGGTGAGGAAGGCGGACCAGTCGATGCTCATCGGGTCGTCCCGTCGTCGGTGCGGTCGGTGCGGTCGGTACGGTCAGCGGTCGCCGTCGCGGCGGCGGCGGCGGGCGGGTCGTCGAGCCGGACGAACGGCGCCTCCACTCCCCCGGCGGGCGTGTCGACGCGGCCCTTCTTCTCGGCGCGGCGGGCACGGCGGCGTGACAGCACGCTGGTCGCGGCGACGTCGACCTCCATGGCGGCCGACTGGTCGTGCGGGCGACGGCGCGAGAGCAGGAAGATCCCGCCGATGACCGCGACCCCGACGACGGCGTCGACGACGAGCCCGACGATGCCCGCGGAGGCGATGAAGGCGGCGACGGCTCCCACGGCGGCGCTCGCGGGCAGGGTGATGAACCAGGCGGCGACGATCTTGCCGGCGGTGCTCCACTGGATCTTGGCGCCGCGGCGTCCGAGCCCGGCCCCGATGATCGAGCCGCTCGCGACCTGCGTCGTCGAGAGCGCGAAGCCGAGGTGGCTCGACGCCAGCACGGTGGCCGTGGTGGAGGCCTCGGCGGAGAAGCCCTGGGTCGGCTTGACCTCGGTGAGGCCGCCTCCCATGGTCTGGATGATCCGCCAGCCGCCGGTGTAGGTGCCGAGCGCGATCGCGAAGGCGCAGACCACGACGACCCAGAGGGGCGGGCCGGAGCCTGCTCCGAGGGCGCCCGACGCGATCAGGGTCAGGGTGATGACGCCCATCGTCTTCTGGGCGTCGTTCGTGCCGTGCGCCAGCGCGACGAGCGACGACGTGAAGATCTGGCCGTAGCGGAACCCGCCCCGCTCGCTCTTGTCGTCGCGCCGGCGCGTGATCCGGTAGGCCAGCCGCGTGGCCGTGTAGCCCACGAGGCCCGCGATCAGCGGTGCGAGCAGTGCGGGCAGCACGACCTTCGAGAGCACGACCGAGAAGTCGACCGAGCTGAGGCCGGCGCCCACGACCGCCGCGCCGATCAGCCCGCCGAAGAGCGCGTGCGACGAGCTCGACGGCAGGCCGCGCAGCCACGTGAACATGTTCCAGACGACGGCGCCGATCAGGCCCGCGAAGATCATCTCCGGCGAGATCTGCACCCCGCCGTCGCCCTCGCGGATGATGCCGCCCGAGACCGTCTTCGCCACCTCGGTGCTGAGGAAGGCGCCCACCAGGTTGAGGACGGCCGCCACGGTCACCGCGACCTTGGGCTTCATCGCCCCCGTCGCGATCGGGGTCGCCATGGCGTTGGCCGTGTCGTGGAACCCGTTCGTGAAGTCGAAGAAGAGGGCCAGGACGATGACCAGGACGACGATGAGCGTGAGATCCACCGGGCAACACTCGCACCCCGGTGAACGGCGGTCAACTCGACTGTGCACGGCGCGCATCGAGGAGGTGGACGGCAGGTGTCCGACGACTGCGAGCCGAGCGCGCGGCGCGAGCAGCGACCCGCTCCGCCGGGCGGTGTCCTCTCCCGCTCCCCTCAGACGTGCGGCACGAACTCCTGCCAGGCGCGGCGGCGGTCTCCGCGCGGATCCTCCTCGATGCGGTCGACGTCGTCGATGACCAGCGTGCGACGGTGCTCCGGCTCGTAGACGGGCCAGTCGGCGACCACTCCCGTCTGGACGAACTCGACCCAGCGGGCGCGCATGCGGGCGGCGGTGCGGAGGAAGGCCCGTCGGCCGCCGAGGAGGCTCATCGCCCAGCCGAACGGCGTGCGCATCCGGTCGTAGAGCGCCCAGAGCTCGAGGCCGTGGAACGCGTCGACCCCGGCCACGCGGAGGATTCGCGGCGCGGCGTCGAACCGGTAGAACCGCACGGGCTGGTGGCGGGCGTGCCGCTCGGCCACCTTGATCGACGGGAACCAGAACGCGTAGTCGCCGCCGAAGTCGAGCGCCGCCGGCCGGTCCGGCAGCCCCGGGTACAGCTTCTTCAGCGCCTTGCGGGACGGCTTCGCGGTTGCGGCGAAGATCGCACGGATGCGCGGCTTCGTCGTCGCGAGGATGTCCCTGCGGCCGGTGAAGACCGATCCCTCGCGGTCGTTCGTGCCGATGATCAGGGGCACCGGGTGGGCCCGGCCCGCCTTGAAGGCGTCGAGGGGCCGTTCCGGCAGCACGTCGCCGTCGATCACCGGGCAGAAGCAGATCGTGCCCGGCTCCTCGTCCGGGGTGCGCAGCTGCAGCTCCGCCGCCGCCCGCACGATCGACGCGACCGGCGCCTCCTCGAGCATCCGCGCCGCGTCGTCGAGCGAGGTCGACTCGAGGTCGTCGTCGCCGACCTGGTGGCTCAGCAGCTCGAGGAACTCGCCCGCCCAGCGCTGCGTGACGGCGGGCAGGTAGACGGCGTTGGTCGGCGAGCTCTGCGCGATCGCCCGGGCGAAGAGGCCACGGGCCGACGGCACCGTCATCAGAGTCGTCACCGCGTTGCCGCCCGAGCTCTCGCCGGAGAGGGTGACCGCGTCCGGGTCTCCCCCGAACGCCGCGACGTTGTCGCGCACCCACTCGAGCGCCGCCACCTGGTCGCGGAGCCCCAGGTTCGACTCGACCGGGCGCTCTGGCGTCGACCAGTGGGAGAGGTCGAGCCAGCCGAGCGCGCCCAGCCGGTAGTTGATGCTGACGTAGACGAGCCCTGAGTCGCGCACGAGGGTCTCGCCCTGTCTCGGGTACTCGCGCGACGAGCCGACGCTGTAGGCACCTCCGTGGACGTAGACGAGCACCGGCAGGCGGTCGCCCGGCCGCGCCCCGCGGGGCGCCAGGACGTTGGCGGTGAGGCAGTCCTCGTCGAGGGGCGTGCGTCGGTCGACGCCGACGAACTGGCCCCTGTCCTGCGGGGCGGCCGGGCCGAACTCGGCCGCGTCGCGGACGCCCTGCCAGGGAGCCGCCGGGGCCGGGGCCCGGAAGCGGCGAGCGCCCGTGGGGGCCGCGGCGTACGGGATGCCTCGCCAGGCGAGCACGCCCCTCCGAGGCACCCCGCGGACGAGTCCCCCCGTGGTCTCGCGCAGCAGGGCGTCGTCGTCGGGGGCAGGGGTCACGACCCGACTCTACGAGCAGGAGGCGGACGCCGCGGGCACCGGTCAGGGACACCTCGCGAGGCTGTCGCGCACCGGCCGTCCGCCCGACGACCGTCGTTCATCCGGAGTTCTCCGAGGTGCCGCCTGAGAGACTGGTGAACGACTTCACACGCTGCACTTCTGCACCGACGGAACGGGGACTCACGCCGCATGGAACTCGCCGAAGTGCTGATCATCCTCTCGGGCTCGCTCCTCGTCACGGGCTTCGCGCGCTGGAAGGGCCTGCCTGCCCCGCTGCTCACCGTCGCGGTGGCGCTCGCCGTGTCGTTCATCCCCGGGGTCCCCGACATCCAGATCGACAGCGAGGTCATCCTCACCGTCGTGCTTCCGCCGCTGCTCTACTCGGCGTCGCTCGACGTGTCGTTGCTGAACTTCCGCGAGAGCCGGGTGCAGATCCAGCGGCTGGGCATCGGCGCGGTCGTCGTGACCGCGTTCGTCGTGGGCGGGGTCGCCTACGTGCTGATCCCCGACATGACCTGGCCGGCCGCGGTGCTCGTCGGCGCCGTCGTCGCCCCGCCCGACGCGGTCTCGGCCGCGGCGATCGGCCGCAAGCTCGGCCTCCCCCGCAAGGTCATGACCGTGCTGTCAGGCGAGAGCCTGATCAACGACGCGGCGTCGCTGACGCTGGTGAAGGTGTTCCTCGCGATCGTGGGGGGCGCCTCCTTGACCCTGTGGGAGGACCTCGGCATCTTCGGCCTCGCCATCGGGGTGGGCGTCGCGGTCGGCCTCGTGCTCGGCTTCGTCGCGCACCGCGTGCGGATGCGCATCGACGACCCCGTGATCGAGAACGTCATCGGGCTGCTGCTGCCGTTCATCGCCTACATCACGGCCGAGGAGCTCAGCGGCTCCGGCGTGCTCGCCGTCGTCGCCGCCGGTCTCTTCGTCGGGTTCAACTCACCGCGCACCGGCTACGCGACCCGGCTGCAGGAGCGCCCGTTCTGGGCCGCCGCCGACGTGCTGCTGGAGGGCTTCGTCTTCGCCCTGATCGGGCTGCAGCTGCGGACGGTCGTCCAGGAGGTGGCCGAGAGCGACCGAGGACTCGCCCAGAGCGTCGGGGTCGCGTTCGTCGTCCTCGCGGTGGTCGTGCTCGTCCGGCCCGCGTTCGTCTTCGCCAGCTACTACGCGGCCCGTGTGCTCCGCTACCTGCTGTTGTCGCGCCTCCTGCGGGGCATGCGGCGGGTGCCGGCGCTGCGGCGCGTGCGGTACCACCCGCAGCCGCGGCTGGACTGGCGGCAGCTGACCGTGATCTCGTGGACGGGCATGCGCGGGGTGGTGACGCTCGCCGCCGTCGTGTCGATCCCCGCGGTGACCGAGAGCGGCGTCCCCGTGCCGGCCCGCGACACGATGTTCCTGATCGCGTTCGTCGTGACCGTCGGCACGCTGCTGCTGCAGGGGCTGACCCTGCCCGCGCTGATCCGCCGGCTCGGCGTGCAGGACGCCAGCCAGCGCGACCGCGACCTCGCCGCCGAGCTCGCGCTCTTCGCGACGAGCACGGCCGAGACGCTCGAGCACGTCGAGGCGCGGCGGGCGGCGTGGACGGCGCAGTACGGACCTGAGCTGACCGAGCGAGCGATCCAGGCCGCGACCGCACGGCTGGTGCGACAGAACGACGCCCTCCGGCGCGGTGCCGTCGAGGACGCCTCCGACCGCACCGTCACGGGCGCCGAGCGCGACCGCCGACGCGAGGTGCCGCGGGCGATCAGCAGGATCCGGCGTGAGCTGCTCGACAAGCGGCGCGAGGTGGTGCTCCGCGAGCGCGACGCGGGCGCCCTCGACGAGGAGGTCATGCGCCACGTGCTGCTCGGCATCGACGCGGAGGAGCTCGCCATGGACACCAACGCGATGTCGAGCACGCGGTCGTGAGGGGCGGGCGTATCGTGACGGCGAGCGAGAAGGAGGACGCGTGACGTCGACGAAGCCCGAGACCGGCCGCTTCCGCCTCTGGTACTCGACCCTGCACCCGTCGCTCCAGCTGATCGGCCTGCAGCTCTGGCTGCCGCTGTTCTTCATCGTCGGGTTCTGCCTCTGCTACATCGCCGCGTTCCACGCCCCGCACCCGCACGACGTGCCGATCGCGGTCGTCGGGTCGTCGTCCGAGCTGCAGCGGTCACTCGACGCGGCCGACCCCGGCGTCTTCGTCGTCCGGGGCGAGAGCACCGTCGAGGAGGCGCGCGAGGCCGTGCGCACCGGTCACGCGGCGGTCGCCTGGGACCCGGCCGACTCCACGATCTACAAGGCGAGCGCCCACCAGTACCAGGTGTCGGCGCTGATCCCCGCGATGCTCACGCCGGTGCTCCAGGCCGGAGGTGCGACGCCCGTCGTCGAGGACCTCGCGCCCCTGCCCGCCTACGACGAGTACGGCACGGTGTCGCTCTACCTCATGCTGGCCTGGTGCATCGGCGGCTACATGGTCGCGATGTTCATCGGCCTGATGGGGGCGCCGCTCCGGCACCGCACCCGGGTGTCGGTGATCGTCGTCGGCGCGATGCTGATCTCGCTCATCACGAACACGCTCGCCGGGCCGGTGATCGGCGCGGTGCAGGGGCACTGGGGCGAGCTGGTGCTGCTCGGCTGGGCCTGGATCACGGCCATCGGCCTCACGGTGAACGGGATCAGCTACTTCGCGGGGCGCTTCGTCGCGCTGCCCGCGATGATCGTGTTCGTCTTCCTGTCGATGCCCGCCTCGGGCGGCGCCTACCCCTCGTGGTTCATGCCGCAGCCGTTCGCCTGGCTGAATGCCGTGGTGGTCGGCAGCGGCATCACCGAGATGCTCAAGCGCGTGCTCTACGACGTCGGGCCGGGCTACGGCCGCGGCCTGACGATGCTGGTCAGCTACGCCGTCGCCGGGATCGTGCTGATGATCATCGGCAAGGCGTGGTGGGAGCGGCGGCGCATCCGGCGGATCGTGACCGGCCGCACGACGATGTTCGCCGACGCCCAGGCCGCGAACCGCGAGTTCCTCATCGGCGAACGCGACGACGTCCTCGCGCGGCACGGACTCGTCGCCACGGACACGGGCAGCATCGACACGGTGCCGGACGACGAGCGGCGACGGTACGAGGCCGGTGCGGACGACGGCTCGGACGTCGACGGCGACGTGCACGGCGACATGTTCCTCGGGGCGCCGGGCGGCCTGGAGGACACCGGGCTCGACACACGACCGGTGCGGGTGGTGCCGCGGGCGGACGACGGCGACGGCGGGTCGCGCTAGCCGGCCGGGAACGACGACGGGCCCGTGTGCAGCGCACACGGGCCCGCGTCGCGGTCGGCCGTCGATCGCCTGGTCAGCGGCTCCCGGCAGCGACCGCAGCCGCTTCGCGCCTGGCGAGCAGGGCCTGTTCGGCGGCCCGGTCCGAGCGCGCGAAGCGGACGGCGACGACCGCGAAGCGCAGGAGCACCGCGGCGGTGCCGATCAGGGAGAGTGCGAGTCCCGTGCTCCCCAGCACGGCGCCCACGACGACCGCGGCGACGGCTGTGGCCCACCCGAGGGCCACCACCCATCGCGGTGTCGTCAGGGACAACTCGGCCCACCGTCGCGCATCACCCGTCGTGCGTGTCGCACGGATCGTGACGGCCTGGTGTCCGCTCATGTCGCACTCTCTCCTGATCGTGTTGATCTGTCACCCGAATGACTCGTCTCGATCGACTGTAGGGATCCCGCCCCCGGCGTGCGTCCCCCTCTTGCGGGGGCACCCGAGAGGGGGCAGAACGCGCCGGAGTCCTCCGTTCTGCGGACCCGGCGGGCCGTCAGGAGGCGGGCAGCGGCCGGTCGGAGACCACCGTCGCGAGGTCGTCGCCGAAGGTGAACTCGCGCGCCACGTGTCCCCCGGAGAGCACCGCGGGCAGCCAGCGACGCGCGTCGTCCCACATCTCCCCGAGAGGCAGGTCGACGACGTCGTGCCACGCGGGCACGAGCTCGTCGCTCTCGACCGGCTCGCCCCGCCAGCGCGTCGTGACGAAGACGGACGACCGCTGGCTCCACGACTCGCGGTGGGGGAAGAGGTAGAGCAGCTCGCCCCGGGGGTCGAGGTCGGCAGGGTCGACCGTCACCCCCGCCTCCTCGGCGATCCCGCGGACGGCGGCCTCGAGGGCCGTCTCGCCGGGCTCCAGCTTGCCGCCGAGGCCGACGTGGTACCCGACGCCGAGGCCGGTCTTCTTTCGGCCGAGCAGCACCTGGACGACCCCGTCGCGCTCGCGGAGCAGGTACGTGACGCAGACGCGGTAGGGCATGGCGCCCAGGGTAGCGAGGCCGAGGAGGCGCCGAGGAGTCGTGCGGGAGGCGCCGCGTAGGGTCGTCGTCATGCCCGAGACGCCCGACGCACCCCGCGGCGGCGTGCCGGAGTTCCGCGGCGCCGGTCGGAGCCTCGAGGTGCTGCGGGCCGAGGCGCACGACGAACTGGCCGCCCTCATCGAGCTGCGCTGCCGGGGCGGCGAGGACCCGTGGGACGTCGTGCCGTCGCTGCCGACCGTCGACGAGCAGGTCGTGATCGGGATCCGCGCGGACGCCCGTGGCGTCGAGGGCGTGCCCGTCGCCGGCGGGCTCGGGGCGGAGGACGAGCTGAGGTTCCTCCGCGGGGTGGCCCTGTGGCACCCGGAGCTGTCGCGGGCCGTGTGGTCGCTGATGGGGCGGATCGACGCGGCGTCGCACTGACCGGTCGCGGTGTCGGTGAAGCGCTGTCGGGGGTCGCGGCTAGCGTGGCCGCATGATCTGGAGCGACGTCCTCACCGTGACGCTCGGCGCGTTCCTCGGCGCCGGGGCGGCCTTCGGGTCGAACCTGCTCGTGCGCCTTCTGGAGTCGCGTCGGGCCGAGGCCTCGGCCCTCAACGAGCTGGTGACCGAGATCCACTTCCGGCGCGTCCTGCGCCGCGTCTCGGCGACGCGCAGCCCCGACGCGGCGACGCGCGACCCCGACTGGCAGCACGCCCGGCGGTCGATCGGCGCGCTGCGGGGCGTCATCCGTGCCGCCCGTCGTCGCACGCGGCCGCGCTCGACCGCGTTGCCGGTGCTCAACGAGATGACGCTGGCC
This sequence comes from Frigoribacterium sp. ACAM 257, assembly GCF_007954365.1. Classification (GTDB taxonomy): domain Bacteria; phylum Actinomycetota; class Actinomycetes; order Actinomycetales; family Microbacteriaceae; genus Frigoribacterium. The sequence continues at coordinate 449,996 of NZ_VOLO01000003.1, read as the reverse complement.
TGCAACACGTTCCTCGACGACAGCGAAGACGCACCCGACCTCTACCGCCTCCACCTCATGCAGCTGCACGCCCGGCTCAACGAGAGCGTCCGGCGCCTCCGCGACCCGCGTCGGGCCATCGCCGACCTCGAGCCGGGCGAGGCGCACCTCGCCCCGACCGTCGCGGGGCTGCGGGCCCCGACGACCCTGCTGGCTGACGACGGACTGCGGCCCGGAGGCGCGGGTACCGTCGCCCGCATGACCAGCGACGCGCACGCCGACCAGCCCGACCCCGCCGACCTGCCCGACCCGGCCGAGGTGCCGGACGACGACCTCGACGGCCTCGCCACGCTGCCCGGCGTCCGGACCGCCGGCGGTGCCGAGAAGGCCGGCACCCCGGAGGCGGCGTCGGAGATCCGCCGACAGGAGGCGGCTCCCGACCCGGCCGACAGCCACGTCGCCTCCGACGAATACCCCGACGTGCCCGAGCAGGACGGCCTCACGGGGTCCGACCGCAGGGTCTGAGCCGGGAGCCGGGAGCCGGGAGCCGGAGCACGACGCTGCAGCCTGGCTAGGCTGGCCCGATGGCCTCCCTCACCCCTCCCCGTGCCCCGCAGAAGCCCGTCGTCCGGAGCCACCACGGCCACGACGTCGTGGACGCCTACGAGTGGCTGCGCGACAAGGAGGACCCCGAGGTGATCGCCCACCTCGAGGCCGAGAACGCCTACACGGCCGAGCAGACCGACCACTTGGCAGCCCTTCGCGAGACGATCTTCGAGGAGATCAAGGGGCGCGTGCAGGAGACCGACCTCGGCGTTCCTGTCCGCGAAGGCTCCTGGTGGTACTACTCGCGCACCGCCGAGGGCGAGCAGTACGGCATCCACTGCCGCGCACCGATCTCCGGGCCGGACGACTGGACTCCCCCGGCGATCGCCGCCGACCGCCCCGCCGAGGGCGAGCAGGTGCTGCTCGACGGCAACGTCGAGGCCGAGGGGCACGACTTCTTCTCGCTCGGCAGCTTCGACGTCTCCGCCGACGGCACCCGCCTGGCCTGGGCCGTCGACACGACGGGAGACGAGCGCTACCTGCTGCGCGTCCGTGACCTCGAGACCGGCCGCGACCTCGACGACCGTGTCGAGGACACCGCGCCGGGCGCCGTGTTCGACGCGACCGGCGAGTGGATCTTCTACCCGACCGTCGACGAGGCGTGGCGTCCCGACACGATCTGGCGTCACCGCGTCGGCACGACGGGCGACGACGTCGTCGTGATGACCGAGCCCGACGAGCGCTACTGGATCGGCGTCGGCCTCACCCGCAGCCGCCAGTACCTGTTGATCGAGATGGGCTCGAAGATCACGAGCGAGACCTGGCTCCTGGACGCGACCCACCCGACCGGCGAGTTCCGGGTCGTCTGGCCCCGCCGAGAGGGCGTCGAGTACGAGGTGGAGCACGCCGTGATCGCGGGCAGCGACCGCCTCCTCGTCGTCCACAACGACGGTGCCGAGAACTTCGAGCTCGTCGACGTGCCGGCCGACGACCCGACCTCGACGACCGACCGCCAGGTCGTCGTGCCGCAGAGCTCCTCCGTCCGGCTGGAGTCGGTCGACGCCTTCGCCGGCCACCTCGTCGTCGAGTACCGGCGCGAGGCGCTGCCCCGGTTCTCGGTCGTCCCCCTCGGGCCGGACGGCATCGGAGAGCCGGTCGAGGTCGAGTTCGACGAGCCGCTGTTCTCGGCAGGGGCCTCGGGCGGCCCGGAGTTCGCCCAGCCGACCGTGCGGTTCGTCCACACCTCGTTCACGACCCCCTCGACCGTCGTCGACCTCGACGTCCGCAACGGCGAGCGCCGTGTGCTCAAGCGCCAGGTCGTGCTCGGCGACTACGACCCCGCCGACTACCAGCAGGCCCGCGAGTGGGCGACGGCCGCGGACGGCACCCGCATCCCGATCTCGCTCGTCTGGCGTCGCGACGCCGTCCGGGTCGGCGAGCCCGCCCCGCTGCACCTCTACGGCTACGGCTCGTACGAGCACAGCATCGACCCGGGCTTCAGCGTCGCCCGCCTCTCGCTGCTCGACCGCGGCGTGGTCTTCGCGGTCGCGCACGTGCGCGGCGGCGGTGAGATGGGCCGCGCCTGGTACGAACAGGGCAAGACCCTGTCGAAGAAGAACACCTTCACCGACTTCGTCGACGTCGCCGACCACCTGATCGCCGAGGGCCGCACCAGCCCCGAGCTGCTGGTCGCCGAGGGCGGCAGCGCCGGCGGCCTGCTGATGGGCGCCGTGGCCAACATCGCGCCCGAGCGCTTCGCCGGCATCGTCGCGGCGGTGCCGTTCGTCGACGCGCTGACGAGCATCCTCGACCCGTCGCTGCCCCTCACCGTGATCGAGTGGGACGAGTGGGGCGACCCCCTGCACGACCCCGAGGTGTACGAGTACATGGCGAGCTACACGCCGTACGAGAACGTGCGCGAGGGGGCGACGTACCCGCGCATCCTCGCGGTCACCTCGCTGAACGACACCCGGGTGCTCTACGTCGAGCCCGCGAAGTGGACGGCGCGGCTGCGCGACGTCGGCGCTCCCGTGCTGCTCAAGACAGAGATGTCGGCGGGCCACGGCGGCGTCAGCGGACGCTACGAGTCGTGGCGCGAACGGGCGTTCGAGCTCGCCTGGCTGCTCGACGTGCTGGGTCGCGCGTAGGCCGACGTGGACGACGACGTGCGGGACCCGGGCAGGCCGGACCACGTCGCGCTGCTGCGCGGCATCAACGTCGGGACGGCGAAGCGCGTGCCCATGGTCGAGCTGCGAGCGGCCGCCGAACAGCTCGGACACGAGCGCGCCGCCACGCTGCTGAACAGCGGCAACCTCGTGTTCGCCGCCGATCGTCCGCTCGGGGCCGAGGACGCCGACGCCCTCCGGGCAGCCGTCCGGGAGCGCACGGGCGTCGACGCCGACCTCGTCGTGCTCGGCGGAGACGCGTTCGCACGGATCGCGGCGGCGAACCCGCTGCGCGACGGGTCTCGCGAGGCGAAGCTGCTGTCGGTCGCGTTCGCCCAGGCGGGGCGCCCCGTGGTCGAGGAGGCGCCTCCTGCGTCCGACCTCGCCCCCGAGCTGATGGTCGTGACGGGCGAGGCCGTCTACCAGTGGCTGCCCGACGGCGTCCTCGCCAGTCGCGTGCCCGCCGCGTGGTGGCGGTCGCTCGCCGTGCCGGTCACTGTCCGCAACGACGCGACCGTGCGCAAGATCGAGGCCCTGCTGGCGTCGCGCCGCGTCCCCTCCTCCTCCTGAGGCCCGCCGCCGCCGCCGGAGACCTGCCGCCGCCTCCCGACCTTGAGGGCGCGTATTCCGGGCCGGGGGCGGGTCGTCGCTCACCCGCCCTCGACCCGGAATACCCGCCCTCGACCGTTCCGTGGCTGCGGGAGCACCGACCAGCGGGCAAGGCCGGGAACGGGCAGGGTCAGGCGGGCTCGGCGCCGAGGCCGCGCGCGAGCTTGGAGCGCGATGCCGACGGGACCGCGCCGGCCGCGAGCAGACGTTCCTCGATCGCGTCGAGCAGGGCGTCTCCCGACGGGCCGTCGACGCCCGGGGCGAGCTCCGCCTCCCACTCGCGCCAGCGACGGACGACAGGCTCGGTGCCCTCTCGACTCGACACCGTCGCCGTGACGACGTCGTCGGCGAGCTCGGCCAGGGCCGCACCGGCGACGTCGAGCAGCGTCGTCGCCGTGCGAGTCGTCTCGAGCACGATCACGGGCGCGACCGACCGGCCGCCGATCTGCTCCGCGACGCGGGCGAGCAGCTCGGCGGGGACTCCCTCGCCCTCCGAGCCGAGGGGCGCGTGCACCTCGCGCCTCCCCCGGGTGCTGCCGCCGGGCTCGCCGGCGGACGAGTCCGCCGCCGAGTGGTCGGTTCCGGTTGCTCCCGTACGCTCCGACGACGTTTTCTGACCGCTCGAGGCCGAGCCGGCGGCCACGGGCGGCAGCTTGAGGTGCCAGCCCTCGTCGTGACCGCCCGTCCGTCGCCGCAGCGTGATGTGAGCAGCCAGCAGGAGGTGGTCCTCCGTGTCGTGGTAGACGGCCCGCAGGTGCGCGGGGGCGTCGCGCTCGACGCGGGCGACCTCGAGGACAGGGCCGGCACCTCCCGCGAGGTCGGCCCTGCTCGTGACGCCGTCGAGGTCGGGGACGACCGCCTCCGCGCCGACGTCGTACTTGCGCTCGATCTCGGTCTGCTCGCGGGTGCTCATGCACACCGTTCTAGTCGGCCGGTCTCCGAGCCTGCCGGGCTCCGAGTCCGCCGGTCTCCGAAGCCGTCCGCGGGCGTAGGGTCGGGGGATGAGCGACGTCGCCCCGACCCTTGCCGGATGGATGGCGCGACAGCGCTGGTACGCCACGAAGGGCAGCGCGCCCGCGATCCGGGTGATCGGCTCGTTCGAGGCCGATCTCGACGGCGTCCTCGCGATGACGCTGCTCGTGATCGACGAGGCGCCCGAGCTGCCCGTGCTCTACCAGGTGCCCGTCGTCGCGCGGCGCACCCCGCTGCCCGGCGGCGACGCGGCGTTCATCGGCTCGGCCGACGACCTTTACCTCTACGACGCCCCGCACGACCCCGCGTATGCGAAGCACCTCTTCGAGCTGATGTCGAGCCGTGCCCACGTGGACGGGTCCGACGTCGTGGTCGACGGCACGCCGCTCGTCGAGGCCGGCCGGGTGCGCAGGTCGCGCGTGCTGAAGGGCGAGCAGTCCAACACCTCGATCATCTACGACCTCGAGGGCGGGCCCGTCGAGCACGCCATCGCGAAGGTGTTCCGGGTGCTGCACCACGGCGACAACCCCGATGTCACGACCCAGGCAGCCCTGACCGAGGGCGGCTCGACGCGGGTCCCGACGACGTTCGGCTCGCTGCACGCCACCTGGCCCGACCCGGGCCGCGACCACGGCGAGGCGCGCGGGCACCTCGCCTTCTCACAGGAGTTCCTCGCCGGGGCCGAGGACGCCTGGCGCGTCGCCCTCGACGCCGCCGGTGCCGGCGAGGACTTCACCGTGTCCGCCCGTGAGCTCGGCACCGCCGTCGCCGAGGTGCACGCCACCCTGGCGGAGCAGCTCGGCACGGTCGACGCCGACAACTCCGCCGTCGCCGAGGCCCTGACCAGCATGCGACGCCGCATCTCGATCGCGGCCCGCGAGGTGCCCGAGATCGCCGAGCACGAGGAGGCGGTCCTCGCCGTCTACGACGCGGCCGAGTCGCTGACGTGGCCGCGCCTCCAGCGGATCCACGGCGATCTGCACCTCGGCCAGGCGCTCAAGTCGCCCAGCCGCGGCTGGACGCTGCTCGACTTCGAGGGCGAGCCGCTGCGGCCGATGCCCGAGCGCTCTCGTGCCGACCTCGTGCTGCGCGACATCGCGGGCATGCTGCGCTCGTTCGACTACGTCGCGGGCTCGCTCGCACAGCAGACCCCGCCGGTCGACGCCGCGGCGTGGGCACACGACTCCCGGGTGGCCTTCGTCGACGGGTACATCGCCTCCTCGGGGGTCGACGTGCGCGCCCAGCGCGCCCTGCTCGACGCGTTCGAGATCGACAAGGCCGTGTACGAGGCCATCTACGAGAAGCGGAACCGGCCCGACTGGATCGGCATCCCGCTCGCCGCGGTCGCGCGGCTCGTCGCGCGCTCGGGCCGCCGCGCGGGCTGAGCCTGCACCGCCGCCTCTGCCCTCGGGCCACGCGCGCTGGTGGCAGAGCGGAGGAGGCGCGGCGCCGGTCCCCGGGGACCGGCGCCGCGCCTCCTCCGCTCTGGGCACAGCCCCCTACGGCCGCGGCACGTTGCGCAGGTTCGAGCGCGCCATCGACACGACCTCGCCCGCACCTCCGTTCATCACGATCTTCGACATGGCGAGCGAGAAGCCCTTCACCTGCGCCCCGGTGATCGCGGGCGGCAGCGAGAGCGCCTGAGGGTCGGTCGCGATGTCGATCAGCGCCGGTCCGTCGTGCTCGAACACGGCCTCGAAGCCGTCGCGGAGGTCGCCCGGATGGTCGACGTGCACGGCGTGGATCCCGATGGAGCGGGCGACGGCGGCGTAGTCGACGTAGGGCACGTCGACGCCGAAGTCGGGGTAGCCGTCGACGAGCATCTCGAGCTTGACGAGACCCAGGGTCGAGTTGTTGAAGACGACGATCTTGACGGGGATCTCGTACATCTTCGCGGTGATCAGCTCTCCCATCAGCATCGAGAGCCCGCCGTCGCCCGACATCGAGACGACCTGACGACCGGGGAACGCGAGCTGGGCGCCGAGCGCGTGCGGCAGGGCGTTCGCCATCGAGCCGTGCAGGTACGAGCCGAAGACGCGACGGCCGACCGTCGGCGTGATGTACCGGGCGGCCCAGACGTTGGCCATGCCCGTGTCGGCGGTGAAGATCGCGTCGTCGGCGGCGATCTCGTCGAGGATCGACGCCGCGTACTCGGGGTGGATCGGCACCAGCGTCTCGGCCTTCTTCGTGTAAGCGCCGACGACGCTGCCCATCAGCTTCTCGTGCTTCTTCAGCGTCTTGTCGAGGAACCGGCGGCTCTTCTTGGGCTTCACCAGCGGCTGCAGCATCCGCAGGGTCGGCAGCACGGCGCCGTGCACCGGCACGTGCACCGTCGCGCGACGACCGATCACGGCCGCCTCGACGTCGACCTGGGCGATCTGCACCTGGTCGCCGTCGGGCAGGAACTGGGGGTACGGGAAGTCGGTGCCGAGCAGCACGAGCAGGTCCGCGTCGTGGATGCCTGCGTGAGCTGCCCCGTAGCCGAGCAGGCCGGTCATGCCGACGTCGTAGGGGTTGTCGTGCTGGATGACGTCCTTGCCGCGCAGGCTGTGGCCGATCGGCGCGCCGACCACCCCGGCGAGCTCGATGATCTCGTCGTGTGCGCCGCGACCGCCCTCGCCGACGAAGAACGCGACGGTGCCGGCGGCGTTGATCGCGTCGGCGAGGGCCTGCACGTCCTCCTGCGCGGGGACGAGCTCGGGTGCACGGGTCGTGAGGTGGGGCGGGGTCGCGCCCTGCGCCTCCAGCTCGGCGACGTCGCCGGGCAGCGTGACGACGCTGACGCCGTGGCCGGCCACCGCGTGCCGGATGGCGGAGGCGACGACCGACGGCGACTGCACGGCCGTCGAGATCATCTCCGAGTAGCCCGAGCACTCGACGAAGAGCCGGTCGGGGTGCGTCTCCTGGAAGTAGTCGGTGCCGATCATCGCGCTCGGGATGTGGCTCGCGATCGCGAGCACCTTCGCGCGGCTCCGGTGCGCGTCGTAGAGGCCGTTGATGAGGTGCAGGTTGCCGGGGCCGCACGAGCCTGCGCAGACGGCGAGCTCACCGCTCATCTGGGCGTCGCCGGAGGCCATGAACGCGGCGGCCTCCTCGTTGCGCACGTGGATCCAGTCGATGCCGCCCTTCGCCGAGCCACCGGTGCGGCGCACCGCGTCGACGATCGGGTTGAGGCTGTCGCCGACGATCCCGTAGATGCGCCGTACCCCTGCGGCCACGAGCTGGGCGATGATCTGGTCGGCGACGGTGTCTGCCACGGGGTCCTCCTGGTGCGCGATGGTGTCGGGCGAGCGGTGCAGGCGTCCTCACCCGCGCCTCCTCGACCCGTGTCCTCCCAGCCAACTCCCCCGTCCCTCACCGTCGACCGGGCATAGCCTTGTCGCATGACCGACACCGCCACCTCCTACGTCCCCGAAGCCGGCTCCGTCACGATGTTCAGCACGTCGTGGTGCGGCTACTGCGCCCGCCTGAAGCAGCAGCTGGGCAAGCAGGGCATCGGCTTCACCGAGGTCAACATCGAGGAGGTCGCGGGCACCGCCGAGATCGTCGAGAGCGTGAACGGCGGCAACCAGACCGTGCCGACCGTGATCTTCCCCGACGGCTCGACCGCGACGAACCCGTCGCTCGCCGACGTGAAGGCGAAGCTCGGGCTGTAGCGCCCCGCGCCTGCGACCGGCGCCTACGACACGAGAACGCCCCGCCCCTCCGTCAGGAGGCGCGGGGCGTTCTGGCGCAGCGGGTCGTGTCAGCCCTGCGGTGCGGCCGCGAAGAACTCGATCTGGTTGCCGTCGGGGTCCTTGACCATGAGGGTCGTGCCGAAGTCGGGGTCCTCGAGGTCGGACTCGATGCCGACCGAGGCGGCGTGCTCCTGCCAGGCGACGACGGCGTCGCGGTCGGCGACGGCGAAGCCGATGTGGTCGAGGCCGGGCACGGTCGGGTCGAACGGGACCGCCTTGCCGTCCGTGTAGGCGGTCACGCCGAGGATCTGGCCGTTGCCGACCGAGAAGAGGCGGCGGTCGAGGCCGTCCAGCACGATCTGCCCGACGGGCGGGGCGCCGAGCAGCGACTCGTAGAACGCGAGGCTCGCGTCGAGGTCGGACACGGTGATGGCGACGTGGGCGTAGCCCTGGATCTCGGGCATGGTGTGCTCCTTCGGGTGCGTGCGTGCGGTGATCTCCCGACCCAACTCCCGCCTCCTGGGAGGCGTCCCTCCCCCGTCGCCCGCACTCGCTCATCGTCCACAGGACCGACGCGAGGAGGCGCGGGCCCCGACCCGTGGACGCCACGCTGGCCGCGTGCTCCCCTCCCGCGCCTCCGGCCTGCTGATCCGGTCCCGTCACGACGACCCCGCCGAGCGTCGGGCGCACGCCCGCGGCGAGCTCGTCCGCGTCGCGCCCGGCCGCTACGTCCGCGCGGCGGACTGGGCGCCGCTCAGCCCCGAGGACCGCGTGGTCCTCCGTGCCGTCGCGACGCTGGATCGCCTCGGGCGGACAGCCGTCGTCTCGCACGTCGCCGCAGGCGCGATGTGGGGCATGCCGCTCGTGGGCGTCCCCCCGTCGACGACGAGCATCACGGATCCCGACCGCGGCCGCACGCACACCGGCGACCACGTGACCAAGCACGCGGCGGCCCTCTCGGACGTCGACCTCACGACGGTCGAGCACATGACCCTGACGACGCCGGCCCGGACGGCCGTCGACATCGCTCTCACCGCCTCCCGAAGTCAGGCCGTGGCCGTTCTCGATCACTGCCTGCGGGCCCGGCTCTGCACCCTCGACGAGTACTGGGCGGCCCTGGACCGACGTGACCGTCGGCGGGGCACCTCGCGGGTCGTGTGGGTCGGCGCCTTCGGGTCTCCCCTGGCCGAGTCGGCAGGCGAGTCCGTGCTGCGCGTGGCTCTCGACGGGCTGGGCTTCCCTCCTCCGCAGCTCCAACGGCCGTTCCGCGACGAGGTGGGCCTGATCGGCTACGGCGACTTCTGGTGGGACCACATCGGGCTGCTGGACGAGTTCGACGGCCTGAAGAAGTACCGCGCTGCCGAGTACCGAGGCGGTCTCAGCGTCGAGGACGTCGTCGTGCGCGAGAAGCTGCGCGAAGACCGCCTGCGCGCGCTGCCCGAGGTGCGCGGCGTCGTCCGGACAGTGTGGCGCGACCTCTACCGCCCCGCGGAAGTGGCGGCCGCGCTAGCTCGCGCGGGCCTTCATCGACAACGCACCGGGTTTCGTACACTGCACCGGGACTAGACGCGGTGCAGTGTACGAAGCCCGGTGCAGTGTCGAGACGGCAGCCCGGCACGAGCCGCGCAGCTACTCGGCGAGGGCCTCCGTGAGGAGGGCGACCAGCGCGCTGAGCTGGATGTCGCCCGAGTCGACCACCTCGCTGTCGTCGCCGTCGAGGGCGCGCGCCGCGAGGCCCGCCTTGCTGTCGATCAGCTCGGCGATCTTCGTGTCGATCGTCTGGGCCGCGATGACGCGCCAGGCGGTGACCGGCTCCTCCTGGCCGATGCGGTGCACGCGGTCGATCGCCTGCGTCTGCTCGGCGTCCGTCCACGACAGCTCGGCGAGCACGACGTTCGAGGCGACCTGCAGGTTCAGCCCGACGCCCGCCGCGGTGAGCGAGCAGACGACGACCTCGACCTCGGGGTCGTTCACGAACGCGTCGATCTGACGCTGGCGCACGGCCGGCGTCTGGTCGCCGCGGATCGACGAGTACTTGATGCCCCGCTTGGCGAAGGTCTGCTCGGCGACGTCCATCACGTCGATGTGCTTGGCGAAGAACACGACCTTGCCGACGTTGCGGGCGAGCTGCGCGGTGTAGTCCGCGGCGAGCCCGGCCTTCGCCTGGCCGATGCGGCGCACCATGCTGAAGACGTTCTCGCCGCTCTTCGCGGTCGTCGTGTCCTCCAGCTCCCATTTGGCGACCTGGCGGACCAGGTCGTGGTCGATCCCCTCGACCCTCACGCCGGAGGTGCGAGCCGCGAGCGCGGACCGGTAGCGGGAGACGAGGCGGCGGGCCAGCTCGCGCTCGGCCTCGCGGATCGAGCGACCGGCCTCGTCGTCGAGCTCGACGGGGAGGTCGGCGATGCGGCGGGCCGGGATGTCGGCGGCGACGTCGACCTTGCGGCGTCGGACGATGCCGAGGTCGATGACGATCTCGCGGGCGGACGAGAAGAAGCCGGGATCGGCCGGCGTGAGGCCCGCCTCCTCGAGCTGTTCCATGAGCTCGGCGGCGGGCTTCTTGTCGCCGATCCAGCCGAGGAACTCCCAGATGGCCCGGAAATCTTCGATGTCGTTGATCAGCGGCGTGCCGGTGAGTGCCATGAGCAGCGGGTGGGCCGTCCGCGAGCGGATGCGCTCCGACAGCTGCAGCACGTGCCGCGAGCGCTGGGACTCCTTGTTCTTGATGAAGTGCGCCTCGTCGACGATCATTCCCTTGAAGCCGAGGTCGCCGAGCCAGCCGACGTGGCGGTCGAGCACCTCGTAGTTGACGATCACGACGTCGGCGAAGGCGTCCAGGGTGTCGCCGTCGCCGTGGATCACCGTGGCGGTGCGGGTCGGCGTCCAGAGCTGCACTTCGCGGGCCCAGTTCGTCTTCACGACGTTCGGGACGACGACGAGCAGCGGGTACGCGCCGGCGGCCTGGGCGGCGAGCAGCGACTGGGCCGTCTTGCCGAGGCCCGGCTCGTCGGCGAGCAGGTAGGTGCGGTGGCCCTGACGGGCCGACTCGACGAGCTGCGCCTGGTGGTGCATCAGGGTCGCGCCGGCCGGGGCGTCGACGGTCGTCGGCTCGGGCAGGGGCATGCAGGCTGAGCCACCGCCGGCGCCGTACTCGAACGACTTGAAGAGCGGGCCGAAGAGCTCCCAGTTCGCGAGGCGCACCGGGTGCACCTCGCGGGTGACCTCGGCGAGCGAGAAGTCCGGCGGCAGGAACGGGTTGGCGAGCTGGCGCGAGACGACCGACTGCGGCACGACCTGGCGCTCGGAGACGGGCGCGACGGGCGCGGCCTCTCGGACGACGACCTGCTCCTCGGGGGCGAGTTCCATCCCGGCGGACATCTGCATGTCGCGCCTGAGCGTCTTGGCGCTCTCGGAGACGACGGCGTCCTCGCCGAGCAGGGCGATGAGCGAGGTGTCGCGAGCGGCGGTCTTCGCGAGGATCTGCGCGACGCCGTCGAGGCGCTTCATCTGCTCGGCGCGCTCGGAGTCGCTGACGGCCTTGTCGACCTTGACGCGGGCGCGCTCCTCGCGCATCAGCAGGGCGATGACCTGGAACTTCGTGCGGCTGGAGGGCTTCACCTGCCCGCGCTGGGCGGCCGCCTCCACCTCGCGCACGGCCCGGGCGAGGACGGGGATGAGCCCGTCGTTGTCCACCTCGCGGCGGCGGTGCTTCTGGGGGGCGGTGCGGGTGCCGCCCTGCTGACGCTGGCCTGGTCGAGCCAAGGCTCCTCCTCGTGGTCGACGCGGTGGTCGACGGTGCTGTGTCGTCGAGCGACGACGAGTGGTGCTGCGGTGCGGTGCTTCGGTGCGGCGACGCGGCCCGGGACCGTGCCCCTCGTGCTGCCCGACGCGACGGACCGCCGCGGTGCGGGCACCGGGGCGAGACGGACACGGTCGGACGACTTCGGGTCGGACGGCGGGCAGCTGTGGACGGACGCCGGTCGGGTCGCGACCGGGAACGCCGCCGTGACGGCCGGACCCGGCCGGGTCGGACCACCGTGTCGGACGACGACACGGACGGTGCTCCGCCACACTTTACGCGCTTCGCGGCCGGCCACGCCACCGGGAGGGTCGTCGTGTCGCGACCTGTCGTCAGGGGAGGAGGTCGGCCCCGCCGAGCGCCCCGCCCGCCGCGCCGAGCAGCTGCACGGCCTTGCGCCGTCCCGTGTCGGTGCCGAGCGTCGCCTGCCCGCCCGCGTGGGCGAGCAGCTGCGACGCGACGGCGGGCGCGAGTCGGTCGGCGAGAGCCGGGGCCGCTCGCGCCCAGGTGCGCGACAGCTCGTCGGCGAGCCGCTCGCAGGCTCGGGCCTCCGACTCGTCTCCGTTGCCTCGGTGCCACTGGCCCGTGACGACGAGGTGGGCGATCAGCGCGGCCGCGTCACGAGCCGGGTGGCCGAGGCCGGCGGTGTCGATGTCGAGCAGTCCCGTGACCCGCCACGGCTCGTCGGGGTGGACGAAGAGCTGCTCGAGGTGAAGGTCGCCGTGGATCACCGTGAGCGGATCGCCGGCCCACGTCGCCCGTCGACGGTCGATCTCGGCGTAGAGCCCGTCGATCTCCGCCGCGCGGTCGGGCAGCGCGGACGAGAGGGTGCCCCGGTGCCACTCCGCGTGGTCGAGGGCGTCCGGCTGCGCCCGACCGGCGATGTCCACGGTCGTGGTGAGACGGCCGAGCTCGACGATCTGCCCGACGAAGCGCGGGTCGTCGGCGAGGTCGGCGACCCGCTGCCCCGCGGGGACGCCGGGCACCCGCTCGAGCACGAGCAGCCCGTCGGGGCGGGAGGCGAGGACGCGGGGCACCGGGAGGCCCCGTGCCCGGAACGCCTCGTGCTGCGCGACGATCGGGGCGACCCTGTCGGGTCGGATCACCTTGAGGAAGAGCGTCGCCTCGGCGGAGTCGAGCCGGATGACGGCCCGCTTGCCGGGGCGGTAGGCGGCCACGCTGAGGGCAGGCGAGGTGACCTCGATGCCGAGGGCGGCGAGCGACTCCGCCACCCGGTCGGGGTAGGTCACCCCGGCGAGCGCAGGGAGGAGCGGGTCGGCCGGGTAGGCCCAGACGGCGAGCTGCTGGCCCGTCGACGGGTCGGTGGTGAGGACGCTCGTGGGGGCGGCGGACGTGACGTCGGTGTCGATGAAGGTGAGGACGGTGTCGGTCGTCCCGGTCGCGTCGACGGTGTCGACCTCGTACCCGTAGAGGAACCCGTGGCCGGAGGGCTCGACCGAGTGCGGCCGGAATGCGACGACGGCGAGCCCCGAGCCGGCGAACGCCGCGGGGAGCACCTCTGCTGAGTTCGGCCACACACGTCCATTGAACCTGCTGTGAGCAGCGGCACGGGGCCGACGGAGCTGCACGGTGACCGAATCGTGATGCGAGCGGTCCTCGCGATGCCAGGGGCACCTCCTCGTGCCCTCGCCGGTAGCCTCGGGGCGTGCACCTCGTCTCGCGGATCCGGCAGACCCGGCGGACGCCCCTGCTCCAGGTCGTGAAGACCTCGGCCGCGGTCGTGGTCGCGTGGTTCGCGTCGGTCGCCCTGCTGCAGCAGCCCCTGCCGATATTCGCCGCCATCGCGGCCCTGCTCGTCGTGCTGCCGAGCGTCAACCAGTCGCTGGTGCGCGGCCTCGAGCGCAGCGTGGGCGTGGTCGCCGGGGTGCTGATCGCGTTCGCGGCGGGCCAGCTGTTCGGCGCCTCCACCTGGATCGTGCTCGGCATCGTCGTCGTCAGCTTGCTGGTCTCGTGGGCGCTCCGCCTCACGCCGAGCAGCGCGAACCAGGTGCCGATCTCGGCGATGCTCGTGCTGGCGATCGGCGCGCAGACGCCCGACTACGCCCTCGACCGGGTGCTCGAGACGATCATCGGCGCCGTGGTCGCCCTCGCGATCAACGCGCTCGTGGTCCCTCCGGTGCTCCTCGCGCCGGCGCACCTCGCCGTCGGCCGCCTCACCAGGGACCTCGCCGCCGTGCTGGACGAGCTCGGCGCCGTCTTGTCGACGCCGAGCGACCGCGAGCGCCTCGGCGCTGTGCTCGTGCAGGCGCGGGGCCTGCGCGACCTGCAGGCGAAGGCCGCAGCCGCGGTGGCCGCGGGCGAGGAGAGCCTCATGCTCAACCCCCGCGCGAGTCGCCAGCGGACCGTGCTCGAGGCGGACGCCGCCCTGCTGGTCCGCCTCACGGCGCTCGTCCACCGCGCGGTGGGCATGACGCGCTCGGTGCACGACAACTACGACGTCGGGCTGGTCGACGACCCGGCGGTGGGGCAGATCGCGGAGGAGCTGCACCGGGCGGCGCACGACCTGCGGTTGCGGGGACGCGAGGCCGAGGCCGACTCGGCGCCCGCCTCCTCGGCACGGCCGGGGACCTCGCCCGACGAGCGTCGGCTGCGCGGCGAGCCCCCGCTCGCGGACGAGCGACCGCTCGGCGGCGACGCCGCGCCCGAGGCCCCGGCCCTCACGGCGCCGGTGCGGGTGCTGAGGCCGGACCCGGAGCACTGGGTGCTCGTCGGGTCGCTGCTCGAGGACATCCGTCGGGTGCGCGAAGAGATCATCGACGAGTGACCGACGACGCCGAGGCGGCTCCCGACGGCGCCTACGCGCCGTTCGGACTGGACCCCGAGGAGGCGCGCGACCTGGTCGAGGACGTCGTCGACACCGCCGACGGCCGGGTCGTGCTGCACCGGTCCGCTGTGCTCGGCGACGCGGGTGCTGCGGGCGACGCGGCCCGCGCCTCCGCGACGGTGATGCTGCACGGGGCGGCGGGCTCGTGGACGACGTGGCTGCCGCTCCGCCGTGCCGTGCGCGAGGCCGGCGCGGACGCCTCGGCGGCCCTCGCCGGCCCGCTCGTGCTGATCGACCTGCCGGGCTGGGGCGCCAGCCCGGCGCCCGCCGTCGCCCTCGACGTGCACGCGGCGTCCCGGGTCGTGCACGCCGTGGCCGACGCCTGCGGGCTCGACCGCTTCGACCTCGTCGGCCACTCGCTCGGCGCCCTGGTCGCGCTGCACGTCGCCGCGCAGACGCCCGGTCGCGTGCGGTCGCTGGGGCTCGTCTCCCCCACGACGTTCTCCGCGCTCGAGGCCGCGTCGCGCCCGTGGCACGGGCTGCGGACGGTGCCGGCCCTCGTGCTGCTGCGGGTGGTGTTCCGGGTGCTGCCCCGCGCCTCCGGCCCCCTGCTCGCCGGCGCCGCCAGGTTCGGGCTGCTGCGGGCGCTGTCCGCCCCCGTGTTCCGGCACGTGCGCCGCGTGCCGCGGTCGGTGCTCGAGGCGTTCGTCGCCGAGATCCGGCCGCGGGCGTTCGTCGCCGCCGTCGCGTCGGGCGTGGGCTACGACACGCTCGCCTGGGCCGGGATCACCTGTCCGGTGGCGGTCGTCGCCGGGGCGGAGGACGCGTTCGCGCGGCCGGACGACCTGATGCGCCTGCGCGACCTGCTGCCGGGGGCGCGGACGACCGTGCTGGTCGGCTGCGGGCACTTCGCGCACGTCGAGCGACCGCGCGAGGCGGTCAGGGCGCTGAGCCCCCGGCGCTGAGGGCGTCGCCGTCGGAGCCGACCTCGCCGAGGTCTCCGCCCTCGACCGCGGCCACGACCATGTCGACGCACGCGGGGTTCCCCAGGGGCCGGAAGTGCCCGTCGACGGGGAACGTCACGTTGACGGCCCCCGGCAGGACGCTGCCCTCGGTGACGTGCGCGTCGAAGCGGGACGCCATCGAGGTGACGCGCTCGTTCGCCTCGAGCTGGTCGGCCAGTTGCAGCAGCGCGGCGTCCCGCGGAGAGAAGGCGCGAAGGGCGGGGTTCGGCAGCACGCGCGACCAGCGCGTGCCCGAGAACGGGCTGTTGATCGCCACCATCCGGTCGATGCGACGCTCGACGTCGGTGCCGACCATCATCGACTTGCCGACGAGTCCGCCCTTGCTGTGGGCGACGACGACGACCCCGCGCAGGTCGTGCGCGTCGAGGATGCGCTGCGCTGCCTCCGCGGTCGCCGGGATCGGCTGCCGGTTGTGGCGCATGCCCGGAACCACGACGACCGGGTGCCCGAGGTCGGACAGACGCTCGCCGATGACGCGGAGGTGCCGCCAGGTCTCGTAGACGCCGGGCAGCAGCAGCACGGGGGCGCGGTCGCCGTGCCGCCAGCGTGCGGGGACGACCCGGCCCGACCGCGGCACGAGGTGCACGCGCCAGACGAAGGCGTAGTCGGTCACCACGGTCGCGGCGAAGCGGACCAGGCCGACGCGACGGCGGCCACGGCCCCGGGACGGTGCGGAGGTCATGGCCCCGACGCTAGGCCGAGGGGCTCAGGCGACGCTGTGCGCCCGGGGCGTGCCGGCGGGCTCGTCGTCGACCCAGACGGGGGCGTCCCGGAACTCGACGGCGGCGCGGGACGCGGCGAGCGCGCGCACCCAGCCGGTGCAGATCGACGCCCACGGCGGCGGGAACTGGGCCGCGTCGTCGAGGAGGCGGAGGGCCAGGCCGGCGTGGCCGGCACGGGCTGCGGCGCTGGCCGCGTCGGGCAGCGCGCCGATCACGTAGCGGACGACGAGGACGCGATGGTCCCACGCCATCTGGTCGATGTCGTCGAAAGCGCCCCAGGCGCTCTCGATCTCGCGGCGCAGCCGCGTCACCTCGACGGACTCGAAGCCCTGCGATCCCTCGCCCATGTGCCCCCCTCAGAGCCGGACGGGCGCCGGTGCCCGTCGATCGGCGACCGGTCGGTCGCCGATCGAGAAGATACCACGCCACCGGTTTAGGGACGAAGGGCGGTCTCGCGGTCGTGAGCCGCGCCTCCTCACCTGGGTGTCCCCCGGAAGCTGGACCACCGCCCGGCGGGGCGGGACTACCGTCCACGACGCACCCTGACCGGTGCGACGCAGCGGCTCGACGGCCGCACGCCCCCACGACTGAAGGAGTCCCCGTGTTCCAAGGATCCCCCGCCCTGCGCGAGTCCATGCAGAAGGTCCTCGTCGACCTCATCGAGCTCCACATCCAGGGCAAGCAGGCGCACTGGAACCTGCTCGGCAGCAACTTCCGCGACCTGCACCTGCAGCTCGACGAGATCGTCGACGCCGCCCGCGAGTTCAGCGACGAGGTCGCGGAGCGCATGCGCGCCGTCTACCTCGTGCCCGACGGCCGTTCGAACACGGTCGCCACCGAGACCAGCCTCGTGCAGTTCCCCGCCGGCCCGGTCGAGACCACCTCGGTCGTGGACCTGATCGTCGACCGGATGTACGCCGTCGTCGACACCATGCGCACCGTGCACGACGACGTCGACGACGAGGACCCGACGACGGCCGACGTGCTGCACAGCATCCTCGAGCGCCTCGAGCAGCTCGCCTGGATGACCGGCGCCGAGAACCGCCACCCGGAGCAGGACGCCTCGTCGTCCGACACGCGTGGTCGCGACGAGGACGCCATGGCCGAGGGCCAGGACCGCGTCGGCGCCGTCGCCAACTAGCGACCCCTCCGCTCGCTGCGGCGGGCACCACCGACTGGGCACCGCCCCGGAGATCCCCTACGCGACCTCCGGTGCGGTGCCCTTCCCACGACCTGGAGGCACCACCATGACGGACACGAGCAGCCCTACCACCGACACCGCCCCCGACTCCTTCGACCACGTCGTCGTCGGCGGCGGCATGACCGCCGACGGCGCGGCCAAGGCCATCCGCGAGGCCGACCCGTCCGCGACCGTCCTGATCGTCAGCGACGACGTCGACGAGCCCTACACGCGTCCCGCGCTCTCGAAGAAGCTCTGGATCGACCCCGACTACACCGAGTCGGACAACGACCTGGGCACCCGCGACGCGTCGGGGGCCGAGATCCGCCTGCGCACCTCGGTCACCGCGATCGACCGTGAGGCCCGCACCGTGACGACCGACGACGGGCGGACCGTGTCGTGGGGGCGCCTCCTGCTGGCGACCGGCGGGACGCCGACCAGGCTCGACCTGCCCGAGGACGACCGCGTCGTGCACTTCCGCACCGCGGCCGACTACCGGCGGCTGCGCGAGCTCTCGGGCGGGGGACGCCGGGCCGTCGTCGTCGGCGGCAGCTACATCGGCACCGAGCTCGCCGCGGCGCTCGTGCAGAACGACACGCGCGTGACTCTCGTCACTCCCGACGACGTGCTCGGCGGGTCGGTGTTCCCGACCGAGATCGCCGCGCGCTTCGAGGCCGCCTTCGAGGAGGCGGGCGTCACGCTCGTGAAGGGCCGTCGCGTCGAGAGCGGCTCGGCCTCCGACGCCGGGGTGCAGGTCGTGCTCGACGACGGGTCCTCGCTCGGGGCCGACGCCGTGGCCGTCGGCCTCGGCATCACACCGTCGACCGAGCTGGCGGAGGCGGCCGGCCTCGAGGTGTCGGACGGCATCGTGGTCGACGCCTCGCTGCGCACCTCGGACCCTGGGGTCTTCGCGGCCGGCGACGTCGCCTCCTACCCCGACCGCATCCTCGGTCGTCGCCGCGTCGAGCACGTCGACAACGCGAAGGAACAGGGCGCGTTCGTCGGGCGCGTGATGGCCGGGGCCGACGAGACGTACGGGCACACGCCGTACTACTACTCGAAGGTCTTCGACATCTCGTACGAGGCGGTCGGCACGCTCGACGCGTCGCTCGAGACCGTGGTCGACGACAAGGGCGACGGGTCGGCCGTGGCGTACTACCTGTCGGACGGCGCGGTGGCCGGCGTCCTGCTCTGGAACGTCGAGGACGCCCGCGACGCCGCCCGCGCTGTCCTGGCCGAGGGTACGGACGTGTCGCGCGACGGGCTCGTCGGACGGATCTGAGCCGGGACGAGACCGGACGAGGGGCCCCGGGGACGCGCAACGCGCCTCCTCGGGGCCCTTCGTCGTGGGCGGCCTCGGGAGTGCCGTGCTCAGGCGCCCAGGCCGTCAGACGCTCAGGCCTGCGGGCCGAACAGGAACGGCGCCCGGCCGGCACGGTCGAGGTCGAGCGCGAACACGCCGCCGCTGAGCGGGTGCGCGGCGAGCTGGTCGTCGTCGAGGCCCTCGCGGGCCGACAGCACGAAGAGCGTGCGCAGGTCGGCTCCGCCGAACCCGATGCCGGTGAGCAACGGAACGGGGAACTCGATCCGCTCGACGACGTCGCCGTCGCGGTCGAGGTGGACGACGACGCTCTCGCCGTGGACGGCTCCCCAGAACTCGCCGAGCTCGTCCCGGGCGAGGCCGTCGTGCGACCCGCCCGACGAGAAGGGGACGAGCTCGCCGAGCCTGCCGTCGGCATCCCACGACGCGCGGTAGATGGTCTCCCGATCGGTGTCGGTGAGGTAGATCTCCGAGCCGTCGTCGTTCCACTCGAAGCCGTTGGTCGTCGTGAAGTCGTCGCGCAGCATCGTGACGTCGCCGTCGGGCCCGACCCGCCAGAGGCCGGCGACCGGGGCACCGTCCGGGTCCATCGCGCCGACGACGAACGCGCCGAACGGGTCGCACTTGCCCTCGTTGAGCCGCATGCCCTCCTTGGCGAGCTCGATCGTCGCGAGGACCTGCAGCGAGCCGCCGTCGTCGTCGGTCAGGACGACCTGGTCCTCGAGAGCGGCGACGAGACCTCCGCCTCGTCGTCGCTGGAAGCTCGGGAGGGGCGGGTCGACCGGCAGGGACCGGTCGCGGAGGCCGTCCGCCGAGGTGCGGTGCAGCAGCCCGGGCGTGATGTCCGTCCAGAAGAGCTCCTGGGCGTCGACGTCCCAGACGGGGCTCTCGCCGAGGGTCGCCCGGGCGTCGAGGAACAGGCGGGGACGGGGCGTGCCGGTGTCGGTCATCCGTCCCGTCTACGCGTCCGGCCTGGCCGCCGCCTCCTCCCCAGGGGTACGGAGCCGTCCCGTACCGCACAGACCCCTGGCAGCAGCGAGCACGAGGAGGCGCGGGAGAGCACCGTAGGACGCGTGACCGACACCCTCCAGAACGCCCCCGCCGACACCGACGACTTCCACGACGACGCGTGGTCGGCGCCCGACCCCCGGGAGGACGGCTACGTCGCCCTGCGCTCGTACGGGGCGATCGGCGACGGCCGCACCGTCGCGCTGATCGCGCGCGACGGCCAGATCGACTGGCTGCCGTTCCCGTCGATGCCGAGCGACCCGGTCTTCTCCGGCATCGTCGACTCCGCCGACGGGGGCCGCGTCGAGCTGCGGCCGGTCGACGACGACTTCGAGGTCCAGCGCGCGTACGTGCCCGGCACGAACGTGCTGCGCACTCGGTTCCGCACCTCCGCCGGCAGCGTCGAGGTCACCGACGCGCTCGTGACCGGCGTGGCCGGCCGACTCCCCTGGGGCGAGCTCGCGCGTCGCGTCGACGGCCTCGAGGGCTCGGTCGAGATGCGCTGGGCCGTCGTGCCGGGCAACGCCTTCGGCACGCATCCCGTCACCCGCGTCGACACGGTGCACGGCCCCGTGCTCCGCGCCGCGGACATCAACCTCGCGCTGGTCGGCTTCGAGCACGGCCGCACCGACCCGACGGAGCCCGGCGACGGCGACGCGGAGGGGCCGCTCGAGTTCCGGGGCACGTTCACGACGTCGCCGGGCTCTCGGTCGCTGATCTGCCTGTGCGGCACCGAGGACGAGCCGCTGCACCTGCCCGACCCGCACGTCGTCGACCAGGGCGTCGACCGCACCATCGAGAACTGGGAAGGCTGGTCGACGGAGTTCAGCTGGGACGGCCCCTGGGCCGACGCCGTGCACCGCAGCGCGCTCGCCCTCAAGCTGCTCATCTACAGCCCCACCGGCGCCATCGCCGCCGCGGCGACCACCGCCCTGCCCGAGAACTTCACCGGGCAGAAGAACTGGGACTACCGCTTCGCGTGGGTCCGCGACCTCGCCTACACGGTGAACGCACTGCTGCGCTTCGGGCTGCGCGAGGAGCCGCACGCGGCCGTGTCGTGGCTGCTCTCGGCGCTCAAGGCCAACGGCCACGAGATGCACATCTTCCTCGAGCTCAACGGCAGCGTCCCCGGCGGCACACGCGAGACGCAGTCGGAGGGCTGGCGGGGCGTCGGCCCCGTCTACGCCGGCAACCCCGCCGGCGGTCAGCTGCAGCTCGGCGTCTTCGCGGACATCATCGCGGTGATGAGCCAGTACGCCCACGGCGGCAACATGCTCGACGCCTCCACGCAAGATCTGCTGGCCGGCTTCGCGGACGACGCGTGCCGTCGCTGGCAGGAGAAGGACAGCGGCATCTGGGAGCTCGGCGACGAGCAGCACTACGTCAGCAGCAAGATGGGCTGCTGGCAGGCCATCGACGCCGCGCTCGGCCTGGCCGAGATCGGCCAGCTGCACCCCACCGACGACGACCTCGAGCACTGGAAGAAGAACCGCGACCTCATCGTCGAGTGGATCGACGAGCACGGCTGGTCGGAAGAGCGCGGTGCGTACCTGATGCACCCCGACAGCGACGCCCTCGACGCCTCGGTGCTGCTGCACGCCCCGAGCGGCTTCGACCGCGGCGAGCGCATGTCGCGCACGATCGACACCATCCGAGCCGAGCTCGGCGCCGGCCCCCTCGTGTTCCGCTACAGCGGCGTCGACGCCGAGGAGGGCACCTTCGTCGCCTGCGCGTTCTGGCTGGCCTCCGCCCTGGCCTGTGTCGGACGCATCGACGAGGCCGTCGACCTCATGGACGAGCTCGTCGTGCAGTCGAACGACGTCGGGCTGTTCACCGAGATGATCAGCGCCGACGACGGGCAGTTCCTCGGCAACATGCCGCAGGGCCTCAGCCACCTCGCCCTCGTGAACGCCGCGATCACCATCGACGAGATGCGCACCGAGCTCGGCGCCCAGCCGGACGACCGACGCGACGGCGACGGCGACGGCGACGACTCGAACGACCGACAGGAGAACTGATGACCGACGCTGCCGCCTCCTCGCCCGCCGCTCCTGCCGTCCCGGCGACGCCGGACGACCTCCGGCTCGTCGACGCCTGGTGGCGCGCGGCCAACTACCTGACGGTCGGCCAGATCTACCTGCGCGACAACCCGATGCTCGACCGCCCGATCGCCCGGGACGACATCAAGCCCCGCCTGCTCGGCCACTGGGGCACGTCGCCGGCGCTGAGCCTCGTCTACTCGCACCTCAACCGGGTGATCCGCCGCGACGATCGCGACCTGCTCTACGTCTGCGGCCCTGGGCACGGCGGACCGGCCATGGTGGCGAACACCTGGCTCGAGCGCACCTACTCCGAGCTCTTCCCGCAGGTGCCGCTCGACCGCGACGGCATGCAGGAACTGTTCCGGCAGTTCTCGTTCCCGGGCGGCATCCCGTCGCACGCGGCCCCCGAGACGCCGGGCTCGATCAACGAGGGCGGCGAGCTCGGCTACTCGCTCAGCCACGCCTACGGCGCGGTGCTGGACGACCCCGACCTCGTCGCGGTCTGCGTGATCGGCGACGGCGAAGCCGAGACCGGCCCGCTCGCGACCAGCTGGCACGCGAACAAGCTGCTCGACGCCGTCCACGACGGTGCCGTGCTGCCGATCCTCAACCTCAACGGCTACAAGATCGCGAACCCGACGATCCTCGCGCGCATCCCCGAGGGCGAGCTGCTCGAGCTGTTCCGCGGCTACGGGTACCAGCCGATCGTCGTGTCCGGCGGCTTCGAGGGCGAGGACCTGATGGTGGTCCACGCCCAGATGGCTGCGGCGCTGGACGAGGCCTTCGGCCGCATCGACCAGATCCAGCAGGAGGCGCGCTCGGGCGAGAGCACGGAGCGACCCCGCTGGCCGATGATCGTGCTCCGCACCCCCAAGGGCTGGACCGGCCCGAAGGTGGTCGACGGCAAGAAGGTCGAGGGCACCTGGCGTGCCCACCAGGTGCCGCTGAGCGGCGTCCGCGAGAACGACGAGCACCGCGAGCAGCTCGACGCCTGGATGCGCTCGTACGGTGCGGACGAGCTGTTCGACGAGACCGGTGCGCCCGCCGCGTTCCTCGACGAGCTGCGCCCCCGCGGCGAGAAGCGGATGAGCGCGATCCCCGCCTCGAACGGCGGGCTCGTGCGTCGCCCGCTCTCGCTGACCGACTACCGCTCGCACGCCGTCGAGACCAGCGACGACCGCCGCACGACGGCGGAGGCGACCCGGGTGCTCGGTCGATGGCTCGCCGACGTCGTGCGCGACAACCCGTCGACGTTCCGGCTCTTCGGCCCGGACGAGACCGTCTCGAACCGCCTCGACCCGGTCTTCGACGTGACCGACCGCGTGTGGGCCGCCCGCATCGAGGAGGAGGACGAGCACGTCGCCCACAGCGGCCGGGTGATGGAGGTGCTGAGCGAGCACCTGCTGCAGGGCCTGATGGAGGGCTACCTGCTCACGGGTCGCCACGGCCTGCTCAACACCTACGAGGCGTTCGTGCACATCGTCGACTCGATGTTCAACCAGCACGCGAAGTGGCTCGAGAGCGCCGACGACATCGCCTGGCGCGAGCCGATCTCGTCGTTCACGTACCTGCTGTCGTCGCACGTCTGGCGGCAGGACCACAACGGCTTCTCGCACCAGGACCCGGGGTTCCTCGACGTCGTCGTCAACAAGCAGGCGCACCTCGTGCGGATCTACCTCGCGCCCGACGCGAACACGCTGCTCGCGGTCGCCGACCACGCACTGCGCACGACGGACACGGTGAACGTGATCGTCGCCGGCAAGCAGGAGTCGCCGGCCTGGCTCTCCCTGCCCGAGGCGGAGGCGCACGTCGCGGCCGGCGCGGGCATCTGGGAGTGGGCGGGCACCGAGGGCACGCCGGTCGCGGGCGTCGACCCCGACGTCGTGCTGGCCTGTGCCGGCGACGTGCCGACCCTCGAGACGGTCGCCGCCGCGGACATCCTCCGCCAGCGCCTCCCCGACCTCGTGACGCGCGTCGTCAACGTCGTCGACCTGATGCGCCTGCAGGACGCCGACGAGCACTCGCACGGCCTCGCCGGCGACGACTTCGACGCGCTGTTCACGACGTCGCGGCCGGTGATCTTCGACTTCCACGGCTACCCGTCGCTGATGCACCAGCTCACCTACCGCCGCACGAACCACGACAGCCTGCACGTCCGCGGCTTCCAGGAGAAGGGCACGACCACCACGCCCTTCGACATGGCGATGCTCAACGACATCGACCGGTACCGGCTCGTGCTCGACGTGCTGCACCGCGTTCCCGGCCTCGCCGACGCGCACCCCGAGCTCGTCACCGAGTTCGAGGCCAAGCGGGAGGAGGCGCGGGCCTACGCGTACGAGCACGGCGAGGACCTGCCCGAGGTCGTCGAGTGGGAGTTCGGCCGATAGATCGCCTTCTGCACCGGGGGCGTGCACTGGTCCTGCGGACCGGTCGTGCGCCTCCGTCGCGGAGTACGGTCTCGGGCATGCCGAAGGACGACACACCCCCGCAGCTGAAGAACCCCGAGATGTACGAGGCGCTCCGCGACGAGGGCAACTCTGAGGAGAAGTCGGCGCGGATCTCCAACGCCGCGGCTCAGAAGGGCAACAGCGAGGAGAAGGTCGCGGCGAAGGGCGGTCGGGCGGGGTCGTACGACGACTGGACCGTCGACGACCTGCGCGGCCGCGCGAAGGAGCTGGGGCTCAGCGGCTACAGCGACGCGAAGAAGGCCGACCTGATCGAGATGCTCCGCGACCATTGAGGTCGCGTCGTCTCGCCGAGGCGGGCGGGCGGCGTCAGCTCGCCTTCTTCTCCCCGGCGGGCTTCTTCTTCGCGGCGGGCTTCTTCTCGGCTTCTGGCTTCTTCGCGGCGGGCTTCTTGGCCGGGGCCTTCTTGGTGCCCGACCGGCTGCGCTCCACCGACTGGCGGAGCGCCTCCATCAGGTCGATCACCTCGCCGTCGCCGGACCCGTCGCCGTCCTCGTCGTCGTCCCCTGAGCGGCCGAAGGTCGCGTCCGTGTCGAGCGACTCGCCCTCCTCGAGCTTCGCGTCGATGAGCTTGCGCAGCTCCTCCTGGTAGTCGTCGCCGAACTGCGACGGGTCGAAGTCGTCGCCGAGCGACTCGACGAGCGAGCCCGACATGTCGAGCTCCTTGCCGCTGATCCGCACCTTCTCGTCGAGCACGGGGAACCGCGCCTCGCGCACCTCGTCGTCCCAGAGCAGCGTCTGGAGCACGAGCACGTCGCCCCGCACGCGCAGCGCGGCGAGCCGGGTCTTCTGCCGCAGCGAGAAGTGCACGATGGCCGTCCGGTCGGTCTCCTCCAGGGTGCGTCGCAGCAGCACGTAGGCCTTCGGCGACGACGAGTCCGGCTCGAGGAAGTAGCTGCGGTCGAACATCAGCGGGTCGAGCTGGTCGCTCGGGACGAACTCCAGGACGTCGATCTCGCGCGAGCGCTCCTCGGGCAGCGACTTCAGGTCGTCGGCCGTCAGCACCACCGTGCGGTCGCCGTCGTCGAACGCCTTGTCGATGTGCTCGTAGTCGACGACCTTGCCGCAGATCTCGCACTTGCGCTGGTACCGGATGCGACCGCCGTCGGCGTCGTGCACCTGGTGAAGCGAGACGTCGTGGTCCTCGGTGGCGCTGTAGAGCTTCACGGGCACGTTGACGAGCCCGAACGTGATCGCGCCCTTCCAGATCGATCGCATGACGGTCATGTTCCTCCGCATGCCCTCCGAATGGCCAGCGCACGGGTACAAGCAGCGGGCACGTCCCCCGGCTCGCGGGCACCGTGGACCGCATGAGCCAATACGACAAGAAGAACCCGGTCGACCTGTACCCCGCGCCGCCGTTCCCGAAGCAGGAGCAGTCGCTGCCGGGCGAGGCCTGGAAGATGGACCCGAAGCCCGACCACGGCGAGACCAGCTACGTCGGCAAGGAGCGCCTCGTCGGCTTCCGCGGCATCGTCACCGGCGGCGACTCCGGCATCGGCCGCGCCGCCGCCATCGCCCTCAGCCGCGAGGGCGCCGACCTCGTGCTGAGCTACCTGCCGAGCGAGCAGACGGACGCCGAGGAGGTGCGCGACCTGCTCGAGGGCGAGGGCCGCCGCGTCGTCCTGGTTCCCGGCGACATCTCCGACGAGCAGTACTGCAGGGATCTCGTCGCCAAGGCCGTCGAGGAGCTCGGCGGGCTCGACACGCTCGTCATGGTCGCCGGTCGGATGAAGAGCAACGACGACATCCTCACGCTCACCACCGAGGACATCGACTCGACCATCAAGACCAACGTCTACTCGCTGTTCTGGCTGTCGCAGGCGGTCATCCCGCACCTCGAGCCCGGCTCGTCGATCGTCACGACCGGCTCGGTGCAGGGAACGCAGCCGAGTCCGGACAAGATCGACTACGCGCTGACGAAGGGCGCCATCGGCGTCTTCACGTCGGGCCTCGCGCAGCAGCTCGCACCCAAGGGCATCCGCGTCAACCAGGTCTCGCCCGGGCCGGTCTGGACCCCGCTGCAGCCCGGCTCGGACGACGCCGAGACCGTCTCGGAGTTCGGCGGCCAGGCGCCGTTCGGTCGCCCCGGCCAGCCGGCCGAGCTCGCCGCCGCCTACGTGCACCTCGTGAGCCCCGAGTCGAGCTACACCTCGGGGGCGACCATCACGATCGCGGGAGCCATGCCAGCGGTCTGACCGCCACCGCGCCTCCTCGGCTCTGCTCGCGGCCCGCTCCCCCGTCCACGCGGGGAGGCGGGCCGCCGCAGTCCGTGGCCGCGCTCCCAACGCTGCGCTACGCACGGCGCACGGCGCACGGCGCACGGCGCGAGCATGATCGAGGCACGCGCAATTCGTCGAGGGCGGGTATTCCGGGTCGAGGGCGGGTTCCCCACGACCCGCCCTCGGCCCAACAGACCCGCCCTCGACGGAAGAGGCACAGACAGAGGCGCAGGCAGGCAGACGACACGAGGAGGCGCCGGATGGCCAGCAAAGGACGCGGCGAGCGCGTGCAGGTCGGCGGGCACACCCTGCAGCTCACCAACCTCGACAAGGTGCTGTACCCCGCGAGCGGCACGACCAAAGCTGACGTGCTCGGCTACTACGCCGCCGTCGCGGAGTGGATGCTGCCGCACGTCGAGGGGCGTCCGGCGACGCGCAAGCGCTGGGTGAACGGAGTCGACGGCGAGGTCTTCTTCGAGAAGAACCTGCCCGACTCCGCGCCCGACTGGGTCGCCCGACACGAGATCGAGCACAAGGACCACGCGAACGTCTACCCGCTGGTCAACGACCTCGCGACGCTCACCTGGCTGGCCCAGGTCGCCGCCCTCGAGGTGCACGTGCCCCAGTGGCGCTTCGGGCCGCGCGGCGCCCAGCGGAACCCCGACCGCCTCGTGCTCGACCTCGACCCGGGCGAGGGCGTGGGCCTGGCCGAGTGCGTCGAGGTCGCCCAGTTGCTGCGGCCCCTGCTCGACGGCATGGGCCTCGAGCTCGTGCCGGTGACGAGCGGCAGCAAGGGCGTGCACCTCTACGCACGGCTCGACGGGAACCAGACGAGCGCGCAGGTGAGCGACGTCGCCCACGAGCTGGCCCGGGCCGTCGAGGCCGACCACCCCGACCTCGTGCTGAGCACGATGGGCAAGGCCGACCGCCGGGGCAAGGTGCTGCTCGACTGGTCGCAGAACAACGGGAACAAGACGACCGTCGCGCCGTACTCGCTGCGCGGCCGCGAGCGCCCGACGGTCGCGATGCCGCGCACCTGGCGCGAGCTGGCCTCGAAGCAGCTGAGGCAGCTCGAGTACACCGAGGTGCTGTCCAGGCTGAGGCGACGCGGGGATCCCCTGGCGGACGTGTCGAGCGGCACGCCGGTGCCGTCTGCGCGCTGGAGCTCAGAGGGTCGCGAAGCGATCCCGCGACGCCAGCGCCGAGGGAGCGAAGCGAGCTCGGACGATGAGCACGACGACATGCGCAACACCGAGTCGCCCGAGCACGACCCGTCCCACGACGGCGACGGCGCGGGCGAGGCGCGCGAGGGGCGCGACCGCCTCGCCAAGTACCGTTCGATGCGCGACGCGTCGAAGACAGCCGAGCCCGTCCCTGCCGCCGCCCCGCCGACGAGCGACGGCCGCAGCTTCGTCATCCAGGAGCACCACGCCAGCCGCCTGCACTGGGACTTCCGGCTCGAGCACGACGGCGTCCTCGTCAGCTGGGCGCTGCCCAAGGGCGAGCCCGACGACCCCGGCACGAACCACCTCGCCGTGATGACCGAGGACCACCCGCTCGAGTACGGCACCTTCGAGGGCACCATCGCGAAGGGCGAGTACGGCGCCGGCGAGGTCACCATCTGGGACTCGGGCACGTACGACGTCGAGAAGTGGCGCGACGGCAAGGAGGTGATCGCGGTGCTGCACGGTGAGCAGCGCGGCACCCGGCGGATCGCCCTGATCCACACCGGC
This sequence comes from Frigoribacterium sp. ACAM 257, assembly GCF_007954365.1. Classification (GTDB taxonomy): domain Bacteria; phylum Actinomycetota; class Actinomycetes; order Actinomycetales; family Microbacteriaceae; genus Frigoribacterium. Next base: position 421,746 of record NZ_VOLO01000003.1, on the reverse strand, counting down.
CACGGCGGCGGCAAGGCCGACCAGAACTGGCTGATCCACCGCATGGCGGACGATCCCGCCGAGGGCGGGTCGCCCCGGGGCGAGCGACGCAAGCGCGGCAGGACCGTCGTCGGCAACTCCGGAACGGCGTCGCGCTCGGGCGGCCGCTCCCCGGGCGATCCGGGCCGCGCCTCCTCACGCGGAGGCACCGAGCAGGAGTTGTCGACACTCGACCCCGTCTCCCCCATGCTCGCCGTCGCGGGCACCGCCGCCGACGTCGACGACGGCTGGGCGATCGAGATGAAGTGGGACGGCATCCGCGCGATCGCCGTCGTCCAGGGCGACCGGGTGACCCTGACCAGCCGCAACGGCCACGACCTGACCCCTGCCTACCCCGAGCTGCAGGTGCTCGCCGACCAGGTCGAGAGCGAAGGAGGCGCGGTGCTCGACGGCGAGGTCGTGGCCGTCGACGAGTCCGGCCGCCCCGACTTCGGGCTGCTGCAGACGCGGATGGGCCTGACGAAGCCCCGCGAGGTCGAGCAGGCCGCCAAGGCCGCGCCGATCCGCTACCTCCTCTTCGACGTGCTGCACGCCGAGGGGCACTCGCTCCTCAGGAAGTCCTACGACGAGCGTCGGGAGGTGCTCGAGCGGATCGTGACCTCCGAGGGCCCGATCGACGTGCCCGTCGCCTTCGACGGCGACCTGGAGGAGGCGATGCGGACCTCGCAGCGCCTCCGGCTGGAGGGGGTGGTCGCCAAGCGCCGCGACGTGACCTACAGCGCCGGCAGACGCTCGCGCTCCTGGATCAAGCTGAAGCACCATGCGACGCAGGAGGTGGTGATCGCGGGCTGGCGTCCCGGGAACGGGCGTCGCGCCTCCGGCGTCGGCTCGCTGCTGATGGGCGTGCCCGGCGACGAGGGGCTGGTCTACGTCGGACGGGTCGGCACCGGGTTCCGCGACCGGGACCTCGACGAGCTGCTGACCGAGTTCGGCAAGGTCGGGCGGAAGACAAGCCCGCTCGTCGGCGTGCCCGCCGCCGACGCGCGCGACGCGCACTGGATCACGCCGTCGCGGGTCGGCGAGGTGTCGTTCGCCGAGTGGACGTCGACCGGCCGCCTCCGCCAGCCCTCGTGGCGCGGCTGGCGCCCCGACAAGTCGCCGGACGACGTCGTCCGCGAGAGCTGACCCGTCGAACACCCCGGAGTGGACGATGCACCCCGTCGTTGCGGGGTGCATCGTCCACTGCAGGCTGTGAGAGCGAGACCGCGGCCGACACCGGCAGGGAGGAGACTCGGGGGATGACAGACGCCCGAGGCCAGCGCATCGTCCTCGTGGTCGCGGTCCTCGCCTCCTTCGTGGCGTTCCTCGACGGGTCGATCGTGACCGTCGCGCTCCCGGCGATCGCTCGGGGCCTGGGCGACGGAGGCGCGGGGCCGGCGAGCGGAGCCGACCTGACCCTGCAGCAGTGGGTCGTCGACGCGTACCTGCTCGCGCTCGGCTCGTTGATGCTCGTCGCGGGCTCGCTCAGCGACACGTTCGGCCGCGTGCGCGTGCTGCGCGCGGGCCTCGTCGCCTTCGCGGTCACGAGCCTCCTCGCCGCGCTCGCGCCCGACCCTGGCCTGCTCATCACGGCGCGCGCGCTGCAGGGCGTCGCGGCGGCCCTGCTCGTGCCGTCGAGCCTCGCCCTCATCACGTCGACGTTCACCGGGCCGGCGCAGGGCCGGGCGATCGGCTCGTGGACCGCCTGGACGGGCGTCGCGTTCCTCATCGGCCCCCTCGCGGGCGGCGCCCTCGTCGACACCCTCGGCTGGCGGTGGGTCTTCGCGGTGGTCGTCGTGCCGGTGGTGCTGACGCTCGTGCTGATGACGCGCCTCCCCGGCGACGCGCACCGCGGCGGTCCCGACCAGCCGGCCCGCGTCGACGTCGTCGGCGCCGTGCTCGCCGCGGTCGGCCTCGCCGGCCCGGTCTTCGCGCTGATCGAGGGCCAGCGCGTCGGCTTCGGTGCCTCGTTCGTCGTGGTGCCGCTCGTCGTCGGCGTCGCCGCTCTCGTCGCCTTCGTCTGGTGGGAGCGACGTGCGCCGCAGCCGATGATGCCGCTCGACCTGTTCCGCACCCGCGAGTTCGCCGTCGGCAACCTCGCGACGGTCGGGCTCTACGCCGCGATCAGCCTCGGCACGCTGACCATCCCCCTCGTCGTGCAGGAGCTCGCCGGCCTCACGGCGACCCTCGCCGGCCTCGTGACCCTGCCGACGACGATCGTCTCGCTGCTCTTCTCGACGATGTTCGGCACGCTCGCCGCGACGCACGGCCCGCGCCTCTTCATGACGATCGGGCCCCTGATCACCGCGAGCGGATTCCTCTGGATGCTGCTCGTCCGTGACCCGATCGACGTCTGGTGGCAGGTCGTGCCCGGGGTCGTCCTCTTCGGCTTCGGCCTCGCCGTGACGGTCGCCCCGCTCACCTCGGCCGTCCTGTCCGGCATCTCGCCGGCCAGGTCGGGCATCGCGTCGGCGGTCAACAACGCGATCTCGCGAGTGGCCGGGCTGGTCGCGGTCGCCTTCCTGGGGGTCATCGCCGGAGGCGCCCTCACGGTCGACGGGTTCCACCGCGTCGTCGTCGCGGTCGCGGTGCTGCTCGTCGGGAGCTCGCTCGTGTCGTTCGTCGGCCTGCGGGGCACGCGCCGCGCCTCCTAGTGCGGAGGAAACGGCGCAAGAGGCGGCGCAGGAGGCGGCACCGGCAGCCCGCCGACGAGGTCGCCGAAGCGCCGCCACGACGAGTCCTGCTGTGCGAGCCGCCGGAGGGCCAGCAGCAGCGGCTCGACCAGCACCGTCCCGAGCACCACGTACTGCACGGCCGCGTCGACGCTCTCGAGCGGGACCCCCGCGATCTCGGCGTCCGCGACGTCGTGCATGGCGCGCGCGTAGCCGTCGAGGCGCTCGGGCGGCAGGTCGAAGCCGGCGGCCTCGAGGCCGTCGACGGCGACCTCGAGCGCGGCCAGCACCGGACCGTCGCCGGGGTCGACGGTCCAGCCCCAGCGCTCGACGAGGCCGCGGGCCCTGGCGTGGTCGACCCCCTCGGGCGCGTCGGGCGTGACCGCGTGCTGGGCGACGCCGAGCACCTCCCCCACCGAGTCGTGCTCGAGGTCGAGGAACTCCAGCACGCCACGAGCCCGCGCCACGCTCAGCCCGCCGGGGCCGACCAGTGCGCGGACCAGCCGCAGCCGTCGCACGTGCTCGTCCCCGTAGCGGGCCTGGGTGGCCGAGGTGCGCTCGCCCTCGGGCAGCAGCCCCTCGCGCAGGTAGTACTTGATGGTCGCGATCGGGACGCCGCTGACGTCGGCGAGCTCGGAGATGCGCACGGGTCCCCCTTGACATTGGATAGCTGCACTCTCCAAGATGGGAGCGCACTGGAGAGCAACACTATCCAATGGTCGGGCACCCACCGCGGCAGACGCGTCGAAGGAGCGAGATCATGACCAGAGTCATCCCCGACAGGACGACCCACCGGCACGAGGGCGAGCTCGTCGTCTTCCTGATCGGCATGCGCGTGAACAAGATCTGGCGGCCGGACCAGTGGCTGCCCGTGTTCGCCGCGATGACCCCGATGATCGTCGAGCTGTTCAGGGACAAGGAGTCGGGCCTGCGCGGCCTCCGCACGACCATGGGCTCGCGGGGGCCGGTCCTGGTGCAGTACTGGGACTCGCTCGAGAAGCTCTACGCCTACGCCGGCTCGGCCGACCAGGCCCACCGTCCCGCGTGGAGCGCTTTCAACCGCCGGGCCCGCAAGGCGCCGGGCGCGGTCGGGATCTGGCACGAGACGTTCGTCGTCGAACGGGCCGAGAGCATGTACGTCGGGATGCCCACCTCCGGCCTCGCCCTGGCGACGGAGGCCGTTCCCGTCGGCCCGCGCGCCGACACCGCCCGTGCCCGCGCCGCTGCCGGCCGCACAGCCGCCGGCCCGGCGACGCCGTGAACCGCCGCTCCGCTACCGTCGACGCGTGCTCACCACCGACCGCCTCCTCCTCCGCCGCTGGCGCGACGCCGACCGCGAGCCGTTCGCGGCGCTGAACGCCGACCCCGTCGTGATGGAGTTCTTCCCGTCGACGCGGACGCGCGCCGAGTCCGACGCGATGATCGACCGCGTCGAGCAGGGCTTCGAGGCGAACGGATTCGGCCTCTGGGCGGTCGAGCGGCAAGCCGACCACGAGCTGCTCGGCTTCGTCGGGCTGTCGCGGCCTGCGGTCGACGTGGTCGTCGGCGGACGCCCCTTGTCCGACCAGGTCGAGATCGGCTGGCGCCTGCGCCGCGACGCATGGGGCCAGGGCTTCGCGACCGAGGCCGCACACGAGGTGCTCCGCACGGCCCTCGACCCCGACGGGCTCGACCTGCCCGAGGTCGTCAGCTTCACCGCCGCGACCAACGTCCGTTCCCGAGCGCTGATGGAGCGGCTCGGCCTCCTCCGCGACCCGGCCGACGACTTCGAGCACCCGGCCCTGCCGCCCGGCCACCGCCTCCGGCCGCACGTCCTCTCCCGTGCGACCCGCGCCTCCGGCGACTCCCGCGCCTGATCGGCAGGCGCGCGAACCGACGGGGAAGGTCCTCCCCGAGTACGGGAAGGACCTCCTCTGACGCTTCAGGCGACGGGCGTCAGGCCGAGCAGGCGGAGGACGTCGTCCGCCTCCTCCTCCGGGGTGCGGGTGGCGTCGACCACGATGTGCCGCTCGTCGGCCTGCGGCGGCTCGAGCGTCGCGACCTGCGAGTCGAGCAGCGTCGTCGGCATGAAGTGGCCGGAGCGCTCGGCCATGCGGCCGCCGATCAGGTCGCCGCTGCCCTGCAGGTAGACGAAGACGACGTTGTGCTCGCGCAGCACGTCGCGGTACTTCCGCTTCAGGGCCGAGCAGGTGATGACGCCGGGCACGCCCTGCATGGCGTGCTCGACGATCCACGACGACACCGTGTCGAGCCAGGGCGCTCGGTCGTCGTCGTCGAGCGGCTGGCCCGCGGCCATCTTGGCGACGTTCTCGTCGGGGTGCAGGTCGTCGCCCTCGGCGAGGTCCCAGCCGAGGCGACCGGCGACGAGTGCGGCGACGGTCGACTTGCCCGACCCCGACACGCCCATGACGACGAGCACCGGGTCGGAGTCGTGCGCGGGGTGGCGGGCCGACCCCGGCACGAGCGGCGCCGAGGAGGCGGCGCCCGCGTTCTCGAGGCTCGCCATCAGCGGACCTCGTCCGGGGCGGAGGGGAAGGGCGCGGGGCTCGGGGTGGTCATGTCGTGTCCTCTCGAGGTCGCGACCGTGCGATCTCGTCGTCGGATGGGGCTGCGGGCCGGCCGACGACGCAGAGGCGTCGGCGCCGCTCTCGGGCCAATGGTAATACGAATCGGGTGCCGGGTGCCGGGTGGCGGGTGCCGGGCGACCGACGGGACGCGGCGCTGGTCGGCCGCACAGCAGGCCGTCACCTCGCGTTCACGTGCGCGTCGCTCGCGGTGTGCACGATGCCCGCATGATCGCGATCAGCGCCGAGGTGCGGCAGGCCGACGGCATCGACTCCGTGCGCCAGCTCGAGACGAGCCTCCGGCGGCACTGGGAGAGCATCCCGGTGAAGTCCCACCAGTACCTGCTGCGCTTCTGCGACGGCCCCGTGCTCGTGACCGACGAGCTCCGCTCGCTGCGCCTCGACGTCGTCGTCTCGGACGAGCGCTCGGCCGCGCACTTCGTCGAGTCGTTCCGGAGCGAGATCGAGGCGCGCGTGGTCGGGCGGCCCGTCGACGTCCGGTGGTCGCGCCCCGCCGTGGCGCCGCAGCCCCTGCGCTGACCGCGGCGGCGGAACACGGGCCCTGCCGTCCGCTCAGGCTTCGGCGGCCTCGGCGGCGGCGATCAGCTTCGACATCGTGCGGTGCAGCAGCACCAGTTCGTCGCGGGTGACGTCCAGCCTGGCCGTCATGCGCTCGGGGATCGACTCGGCCTGCTCGCGGAGGGCGACGCCGGCCGCCGTCAGCTCGATCGACAACGCGCGTTCGTCGTCCGTGCTGCGCCCGCGGGTGACCATGCCCTGCGCCTCGAGCCGCTTCACCAGCGGAGACAGGGTGCCCGGGTCGAGCCGCAGCAGCCGGGCGAGGTCGCGGAGCGCCAGGGGCTGCTGCTCCCACAGGGCGAGCATCACGAGGTACTGCGGGTGCGTGAGGCCCATCGGTTCGAGCACGGGGCGGTACGCGGACACCACGCTTCGGGAGGCGACCGACAGCGCGAAGCAGATCTGGCTCTCGAGGGCGAGCGGGTCGTCCGACACGGAGGCGCGGGCCGAGGCGCTCACTCGCCTGCGTCCCGCGGGCAGTGCAGCATCGTGCGCGGGCCGGAGCGGTCGACGACGTGCTCGTCCATCGGGCGGCCGCAGAGGGGGCACGCGCCCCCGTGCGCCGGCACCACGACCGGCGCCTCGTCGCGGATGCCCAGCTGAGCCCCGCCGATGTAGGGACGCAGCCGCCCGTTCATCCGCTCGACGGCGTCGCCGAACCAGCTGCCGTGCTCGTGTCCGGGCTCGCGCCCGGCGCGGGAGGATCTCTTGGATGCCATGCCGTTAGCGTACCAACGATTGGTGCCCCACACGTCGATCGAGGAGGCGTCCTCGCGTACCCCGGCACCCGCCCGCGCTGAGCAGGCGGCCAGCCCCACGGCGTATCACGGGTGCATGACCCGCGATCAGTACACCTTCGACGACCCCCGCACCCTCTACCCCGTGATCAGGCCGGAGGTGCAGCAGCAGCCGGAGCCCGGGCTCCAGTCGCGCATGACGCCCGTCCCCGACCTCGGCGAGGACACCTACCGCGGCACGGGACGCCTGACCGGTCGCAGGGCGCTGATCACCGGCGCCGACTCCGGCATCGGCGCAGCCGTGGCCATCGCCTTCGCCCGCGAGGGGGCGGACGTCACGCTCTCCTACCTGCCCGAGGAGGAGGAGGACGCGCGCCACGTCGTGTCGCTGATCGAGGCGGCCGGGCAGAAGGCCGTGGCCGTCCCCGGCGACCTGACCAGCGCCTCCTTCTGTCGCGAGCTCGTGCAGCGGGCCGTCGACGGCATGGGCGGTCTCGACGCGATCGTGAACGTCGCCGGCGTCCAGGTCTGGCAGGAGTCGATCGACCAGATCACCGACGAGCAGTTCGACCGCACCTTCAAGACCAACGTCTACGCGCCGTTCTGGATCATCAAGGCCGCGCTGCCGCACCTGCAGCCCGGGTCGACCATCGTCAACACGGCGTCGCTGGAGGCCTACACGCCCGCCCCGGACCGGCTCGACTACGCGACGACCAAGGGCGCGATCAACAACTTCTCGAAGGGACTCGCCCAGCAGCTGGTCGGCAAGGGCATCCGCGTCAACGTCGTCGCTCCCGGGCCGACCTGGTCCGTGCTGCAGGTGACGCAGGGAGTCGACCCCGAGACGCTGCCCGAGTTCGGCTCGAGCGAGTCTCCGATGGGGCGCGCAGCCCAGCCCGCCGAGCAGGCCCCGGCGTACGTGTTCCTCACCAGCGCCGAGTCGAGCTTCGTCGCGGGCGAGACGCTGAACGTGAACGGCGGCATGGTCACGCCGTGAGGCGCCGAGCCGACGGGCTCGGCCCCGGCACGACGAAGGGCCCCGCTGGTGCGGGGCCCTTCGTCGTGCCGGCGCTGGAGCTGGCCTCGCTTCTCGAGACAGCCGTCAGGCGACCTTGCGGCCCTGAGCGAGCACCTGGTGCGCGCGGGCGGAGAGCTCGCCGCGCACGAGGACCTCGTAGCGACCCGCCTCCATCGTCTTGACCGAGGCGAAGTCGCGACGACCGCGGGTGGCGGCGTGGCCGACCGCCCCCCAGAGCGCACCCCACAGGGCTCCGGCGCCGAGGGCGATCAGCAGCACGCCGATGAACGCGACGCCCGGGGCGAAGATGCTGAAGAGCAGGCCGAGCAAGAGCCCGAACCACGCACCGCCGGCCGCACCGCGTGCTGCGGCCTTGCCGGTCGTCAGGCGACCGGCGACGTTCTCGACGGTCCGGATGTCGTGGCCGACGATCGACACGCTCTCGACGGGGAAGCCCTCGTCGCTGAGCAGGTCGACGGCGGACTGCGCGTCCTCGTAGCGCGTGAACGTCGCGAGCGTCTGCGGGTGCCCCTCGCCGGCGAAGGCGCCGATGCCCTTCGGACCGGGTGTGCCGGTGGTGGGGGTCGAGGCCGGGGAGCCCTGCTGCGGTGCGCCGTACGGCGCACCCTGCTGCGGTGCGCCGTACGGCGCACCGTCCGACGCACCCCGACCGACGGGAGGCTGCTCGGTCGGCGCCGCGGCGCCTCCTGCCTGAGTCGGCGCGTACTCGCCGTACGCAGGACGGGGACGGTCCGCGCCCGTCGGCGTCCCGGAGGCGCGGGTCGCGTCGTCGTCGGGGACGGGGGTCTGGCCAGGCTGCTCGTTGCTCATGCTTGATGTCTACCGCGTCCGCCTCCCGCGTGGAGCCGATGCACAGCGCACGTCCAGGCCGACGCGGCTCCCGGCGCGTGCCGACCCGCGCCTCCTGCGAGCCGCCTGGTCTGCTCGTCACGATTCAGGAACTCGGCCCGGGCGGCTCCCGAATCGTGCACGGTGCAGGACTCCCGGTCCTGCACAGCACCGGCTCAGGACCCATGTTCCTGAATGAGGAGAGGGCCGAGGGGCAGGACCGGGGCGCAGGCGTCAAGGAGGGGCGAACGACGAATGGCCCCACCCTGAGGTGAGGCCATTCGCGTCGACGCCGTGTCGTGTTGCTTCTCGGTGGATCTGAGGGGACTCGAACCCCTGACCCCCTGCATGCCATGCAGGTGCGCTACCAGCTGCGCCACAGACCCAGATCGTGTTGCTGTGTTGCTCGTGTTTCCGCTGCCGAAGCAACTCGTCAACCTTACTACAGAATTCGAGGTCGCAAGTACACCTGCCGGCAGGGCCCGCCGCCCCGCCCCGCCCCGCGGCTCAGAGGTGCCGCAGGTACCGCCCCGGGTCGCCGAGGAACGCCCGCCAGTGCTGCACGAGGTCGAGCTCGCCCCACGTCGTCCGCTCGATCCCCCGCTCGCCGAGCTGCAGCACCGAGGCGCCCGGCAGGGCCGTGAGCACCGGCGAGTGGGTGGCGCAGACGACCTGCCCGCCGGAGTCGACCACGTCGGCGAGCGTGCCCATCAGCTGCAGGCACGCACTGAACGAGAGCGCCGCCTCGGGCTCGTCGAGCAGGTACAGCCCCTTCTCGGCGAGGCGGGCGTCGAAGGCGTGCAGGAAGCTCTCGCCGTGGCTCACGTCGTGGAACCCCGGGTCGCGCTTCTCGTACCTCGAGAACATGTCGAGCGCCGTCTCGGACCGGAGGAAGTACCCCCGGGCCCGGCGTCCGACCATGCGGCTGCCCGTCGGCGTGCGTCCGAGCTCGAGCACGGCACCCAGCTCGGACGGCTCCAGCTCGGACGAGTACGTGCCGTGCGACCGACCACCACGCACGTCTGCGCCCCACGCCTCGGCGAGGGCCTCGACGATCGTCGACTTGCCGCTGCCGTTCTCGCCGACGAGGAACGTCACGGGCGCGTCGAGGGACACGCCCGCTCCCACCAGCGCAGCGACGGCCGGGACGGTGAACGGCCACTCGACGGGGTCGGCGACGAGCGCCTGGGGCACGCGGACCCGGTCGATGATCATGACGTCAGGCTCGCACGCACCACCGACGCCGCCGCGACGCGTCGAGGACGCGCGGGCTCAGGCCTCGGTGGACGCGGGAGCCGAGGCAGCCTCGGCGGAAGAGGCGGTCACGACGTCGAGCGGGATCGCCGGGCAGTCGCTCCACAGGCGCTCGAGCGAGTAGTACTGGCGGTCTTCGTCGTGGAAGACGTGGACGACGACGTCGCCGAAATCGAGCAGGATCCAGCGGCCCTCGGCGCGCCCCTCGCGACGCAGGGTGCGGGCGCCGGCCTCGAGCATCTTGTCCTCGATCTCGCTGGCGATGGCGACGACGTTCCGCTCGTTGCGGCCGGAGGCCAGGAGGAACACGTCGGTGAGGGCCAGCGGCTCGGAGACGTCGAGCGCGACGAGGTCCTCGGCCTGCTTGTCGTCGGCGGCGCGGGCTGCGATCTGCAGGAGCTCGATGGCACGAGGGGTGGCTGTCACGGATTCCTTCGGGGTGGGTCGCCCCGGGACGGGACGACGGCGGCGTCAGCCGCCGAGGATGCCCGTGGCGAACCCGGCGATGACGACACCGATGATACCTGCTCCGAGGATGCCCCCGCCGATCCCCAGGATCAGGGGCACCTTGCTGGAGGCGGGCTGCGAGGCGGCGAGGACCACCGACCGGGTCGAGGTGTGGGTGCTGATGGCCCGGCTGGCCCGCACGGGCGCCGCGTCGGTCTCGGCGCTCTCGGCGTCGCCCTGCTCGAGCAGGCGGTCGATGTCGGAGTTGTCGATGCGGGCCTGGGAGCCCGTGGCGCCCAGGCTGCGGGGCAGGTCGATCGAGCCCGTGATGATGATCTCGCCGGTCGCGTTGAGCGCCCCGGTCACGTCGGCGACCTGCTGGTCGGTGAGGATCAGCGCGTTCGTCTGGCCCGTGTGGGTGCCGAGGGCGCGGCCGGGAGCCGTGTCGCCGTCGGGCTCGTCCGACTGCGTCGTCCAGTGGCCGACGGGCGGCACGAAGCCGCTCGGCTCGGGGGCGGACGCCGGTGCGGGCTCGGCGACCGAGCCGGACGCCGACGACGCGGTCGGCGAGGAGCTGACGCCCGGGTCGCCGTCGACGGGGGTCGAGGCCGAGGCCGGACGGGACTCGGCGAGGTCGAGGGGGAACACGGACGGCGCCGAGGTGGGCGCCGCGGCAGGCTCGGCCGACGTCGGGGTAGGCGTCGGGGACGGCTGCCCCGTGCGACGCGGGCCGGGCGCACGACCTTCGGCATCGGCGTCGGACACGGCGCCTGCACCGCTCTCGGCAGTCGCGCTCGGCACGCCGGACGAGTGGTCGCCGACCGACTGCCGCGCGCTGGCCGGGGCGCTCTCGTCCAGGGGCGCGACGATCTCGTCGACCGTGCTCAGCGCGTCGACCAGGCGACGACGGGGCTCGGGGCCGGGCGTCTGCAGCGGGACCGGTGCGGACGGCCCCGTCTGCTCGGCGCGCTGGGCGCGCATCTGCCGACGGGTCAGACCGTCGGGGCCGGCGACCGAGGCAGGAGGAGGGGTCGGCGCAGACGCCGGGACGGGCGCCGCCGTCGGGACGGGCGCGGCGTCGGCCTGCGGGGCCGAGGCGGGCACGGACGCGGCGACCGGGGCAGCGGCGGACCCTGGCGTCGAGCCCTCGACGGGCGCGCCTCCTGCGGTGCCCTCGGCGACGGCGCGGCCTGCCTCGCGGGCACGTTCGCGCTCACGGATCTGGCGCCGGGTCAGCGGCTGCTCGTCGGACGTGCTCATGCGTTGCTCCGATACAGGTGGTGCTTGGAGATGTACTGGACGACCCCGTCAGGAACCAGGTACCACACCGGGAACCCACGGCCCACCCGAGCGCGGCAGTCGGTCGACGAGATGGCGAGGGCCGGGACCTCGAGCAAGCTTACGTCGCTCTCCGGCAGGCCGCCGACGCTGAGGTCGTGGCCCGGTCGGGTCACCGCGACGAAGTGCGCGAGGTCCCAGAGCTCGCGCACGTCTTTCCAGTCGAGGATCTGCGCGACGGCGTCGGCGCCCGTGATGAAGAACAGCTCGGAGTCGGGCCTCTGCGCCCGGATGTCCCGGAGGGTGTCGATCGTGTAGGTCGGGCCGTCACGGTCGATGTCGACCCGGCTGACGGTGAACATCGGGTTGGAGGCGGTGGCCACGACCGTCATGAGGTACCGGTGCTCGCTGTCGCTGACGCCGGACTTCATGTACGGCTGGCCCGTCGGGACGAAGAGGACCTCGTCGAGGTGGAACGACTGCGCGACCTCGCTCGCGGCGACGAGGTGCCCGTGGTGGATCGGGTCGAAGGTGCCGCCCATGATCCCCACGCGGGGTCGGCGGCCCGTGACGAACGCCCCGGGGGTGCTCGTCGCGGGCGTCGTGCCGACCATGGTGCGGTGCCGCCCGGTCAGTGCTGCTCGGGGTGGCCGAACTCGTCGATGGGGCCGTCGTGGTGCGCCTGCGTCTTCGCCTTGCGCGGCGAGCGGTTCGCGACGTCGCGGTAGCTCCACACGACGTAGCCGAGGAACAGGAAGAACAGGCCGAACGTGGCGGCGATGACGACGGGAGGCGCGATCAGCGGCGCGAGGTCTTCGTGGGCTGCGGCCAGGAGGGCGACGTCGAGCATGGGTTCTCCGTTCCGAGGGGCGATCCCCGACAGTCTAGCCGCGAGGTCGGGCCGGCCCGCGCACCTGGCCTTGCCCTCGAACGACCCACTTGGTGCTCGTGAGCTCCGGCAGCCCCATCGGGCCCCGTGCGTGCAGCTTCTGGGTCGAGATGCCGACCTCGGCGCCGAAGCCGAACTCTCCCCCGTCGGTGAAGCGGGTCGAGGCGTTGACCATGACCACGGCGCTGTCGACCTCCTTGAGGAACCGCTCGGCGACGGCGTGGTCGTTCGTGAGGATCGACTCGGTGTGGTGCGTGGACCACCGCGCGATGTGCGCCATCGCCTCGTCCACGTCGGCCACGACGCGCACGGCCAGGTCGAGGCTCATGTACTCGGCGGCCCAGTCGGCGTCGGTCGCCGCCACCGTGTCGGGGAAGTCGCGCACGACGCGCTCGTCGCCGTGCACCGTCACGCCGGAGGCGCGGAGGGCGCCCAGCACCGGCGGCAGCAGGCGGTCGGCCGCGTCCGCGTGCACGAGCAGGGTCTCGAGCGCGTTGCAGACGCTCGGCCGGCTGACCTTGGCGTCGAGGACGACGTCGACGGCCATCGCCTCGTCGGCGGACGCGTCGAGGAAGACGTGGACGACGCCGGCCCCGGTCTCGATCACGGGCACGGTCGACTCACGCACGACGGTCTCGATCAGCTCGGCGCTGCCGCGCGGCACGAGCACGTCGACCAGGCCCCGTGCCCGCATCAGCTCGGCGGCCCCGGCCCGGCCGTGCTCGTCGATCGTGACGACCGCGTCGGCGGGCAGGCCCGACCCGACCAGCGCCTCCTGCAGGACCTCGACGAGCACCTGGTTCGTCGCACGTGCCGCGCTGCCGCCGCGCAGCACGGCCGCGTTGCCGCTCTTCAGGGCCAGGGCGGCGATGTCGACCGTGACGTTCGGCCGGGCCTCGTAGATGACGCCGACGACGCCGAACGGGACGCGGACCTGGTCGAGCCTCAGGCCGTTCGGCAGGACACGGCCCCGCAGGCTCTCCCCCACCGGATCGACGAGCCCGGCGACGAGACGCACGGCGTCCGCCAGCGACTCCAGCCGGGCCGCGTCGAGACGCAGGCGGTCACGCAGGGCGTCGCTGGCCCCCTCGTCGCGCGCACGAGCCAGGTCGAGCTCGTTCGCGGCCACGATGCGCGGCCCCTCGGCGACCAGCGCCGCGGCGATCGCGTGCAGCGCGGCGTCCTTCTCGGCGGCGGTCAGGGTCGCGAGCCGGACGGACGCGGCCTTCGCGGAGCGCAGGGTCTCGGTGAACGACGGGGCGACGGTCGACGACATCCCTGGAGCCTACGGCGACGGCGGCAGCAGCAGCGTCAGCTGCGGGGCGCCGCCGCGAAGAAGGTGCCCACCGGGGCGCCGGCCAGCGCCTCGGCGACGTTCGCCGCCGAGGTGACGAGCACGGGCGTGCCGGCCGCTGCGGCGTAGCGCGCGGCGGCCACCTTCGTGCCTGCTCCCCCGGTGCCGACCCCCGTCGAGCTCGCCTCGCCGAACGTCACCCCGGCCAGGTCGTCGCCCTGGGTCACGTCGTCGATGCGCACGGCGCCGGGCTCGTGCGGCGGGCGCGTGTAGAGCGCGTCCACGTCGCTGAGCAACACGAGCACGTCTGCCCCGATCAGCTCCGAGACGAGGGCGGCCAGCCGGTCGTTGTCGCCGAACCGGATCTCCTGGGTCGCGACCGTGTCGTTCTCGTTGACGATCGGCAGGATCCCCAGCTCGAGCAGGCGCCCCATCGCGCGCTGTGCGTTGCTGCGCGGAGTCGGGTCGGCCATGTCGCCGGCCGTGAGCAGCACCTGGCCAGCGACGATGTCGTGCCGGCGGAGGCTCTGCTGGTACCGGAAGATGAGCACGTTCTGGCCCACCGCCGCGGCCGCCTGCTGCGTCGCGAGGTCGGTCGGCCGCGAGTCGAGCCGCAGGTGCGGCATGCCGGTCGCGATCGCGCCCGACGAGACGAGCACCACCTCGGCGCCGCGGGCGTGCGCGCCTGCCAGGGCGTCGACGAGCGGCTCGATCTGGTGGGCGGCGTCGCCGCTGATCGACGACGACCCCACCTTGACGACGATGCGCCGCGCCCGGGCGATGTCCGCCCTGGCGGCGACGACCGGCTCGCCGCCGGGGCGCAGCAGGGTCTCGGCGGGGCCCTCGGCGCTCATCGTTCTTCGTCGCCCTCCTTGACGAGGAAGCCCTCGTCGTCTGTCCAGAGACCGGCGGCGCGCTCGCGCTGCAGCTCGGCACGGGCCTCGGCCTTGGCGTCCATGCGCTCGAAGTAGTCCTCGCGGCGCTGGTTGCGGGTCGGGCGGTCGTTCTTGATCAGGCGCGGGTCGGTGCCGCGGGCCGAGGTCATCAGCTCGGCGGTCGAGGTCAGCGTCGGCTCCCAGTCGAAGACGATGCCGCCCTCGGGGCCGATGACGACGGTCGAGCCGGCCTGCGCACCTGCCTTGAACAAGGCGTCCTCGATGCCGATGGCGTTGAGCCGGTCGGCGAGGTAGCCCACCGCCTCCTCGTTGTTGAACTGGGTCTGCACGACCCAGCGCTCGGGCTTCTGGCCGAGAATCCGGTAGACGTTGCCGTACGTGCCGCCCTCGACCTTGATGACGAAGGGCTTCTCGTTGACGGCGCGGGGGCGCATGACCAGACGAGGAGGCGCGGGCCGGGCCGCGATCTCGGCGCGGCTCTGCTCGACGACCTCGGCGAGGGCGAACGAGAGGTTGCGGAGGCCCTCGTGGCTGACGGCCGAGATCTCGAACACGCGGTAGCCGCGGGCCTCGAGCTCGGGCGTCACGAAGTCGGCGAGCTCGCGGCCGTCGGGCACGTCGACCTTGTTGAGGGCGATCAGCTGGGGGCGCTCGAGGAGGGGCGTCTGCCCCTCGGGCACCGGGTACGCCTCGAGCTCGCGACGGATGATCTCGAGGTCGGTCAGCGGGTCGCGGCCGGGCTCGAGCGTGGCGCAGTCGAGCACGTGCAGCAGCGCCGAGCATCGCTCGACGTGGCGGAGGAACTCGAGGCCGAGGCCCTTGCCCTCGCTCGCGCCCTCGATCAGGCCGGGCACGTCGGCGACGGTGTACCGGGTCTCGCCCGACTCGACGACGCCGAGGTTCGGGTGGAGGGTCGTGAAGGGGTAGTCGGCGATCTTCGGCTTCGCGGCCGAGAGCGCGGCGACGAGGCTCGACTTGCCGGCCGACGGGTAGCCGACGAGCGCGATGTCCGCGACGACCTTGAGCTCGAGCAGCACGTCGCCCTGCCAGCCGGGCGTGCCGAGCAGCGCGAAGCCGGGCGCCTTGCGCTTGGTCGACGAGAGCGCGGCGTTGCCGAGCCCGCCGATGCCGGCCTCGGCGATGACGTAGCGCATGCCGTGCTCGGTCATGTCGATCAGCTCGTCGCCGTCGACCGTCTTGACGACGGTGCCGAGCGGGACCGCGAGCTCCAGTTCCTGGCCCTGGGTGCCGCTGCGGTGGTCGCCCATGCCGGGGCCGCCGTTGTCGCTCGAGCGGTGCGGCGCCCGGTGGAACCCGAGCAGCGTGGTCACTCCAGCGTCGGCGACGAGCACGATGTCGCCGCCGTTGCCGCCGTTGCCCCCGTCGGGGCCGGCGAGGGGCTTGAACTTCTCGCGCTTGACGGAGACGCAGCCGTTGCCCCCGTTGCCTGCTCGCAGGTGGAGGGTCACGTGGTCGACGAATGTGGCCATGTAATCGGTCTCTTCTAGCTCTGGTGCCGGCGCGCGCTGCACCGGGTCTGTCGCGCACGGGCGACCGGTGTCGGGCCGTGCGGTGGTGCCTCGCCGTCGGCGGACGGAGGCGACATGGTGTCCCGACAGGCCCTGTGGCCTCACGGGCTCCCGCGGAGCCGGGCGCACCTGGGCCGGGTGAGCACCAACCTGTGATGGTACAGGGCCGGTCGGAGGCGGTCAACGCGACGGCCGCCCGACTAGCATCGGCGCGTGACCATCCTGATCGACGAGCCGATCTGGCCCGCCCACGACACCGTCTGGGCCCACCTGGTCAGCGACGCGTCGTACGACGAGCTGCACGCCTTCGCCGCCGCCCAGGACATCCCCCGCCGGGGCTTCGACCACGACCACTACGACGTGCCGGAGTCGCGCTGGCACGACCTCGTCGCGGCCGGGGCCCAGCCCGTCACCGGCCTCGATCTCGCCCGCCGGCTCGAGCGCAGCGGCCTGCGCGTCTCGCAGCGGGTCAAGCGCGGCCTCTGACCGCCCCCTGCGGCGCCCGCGAGCGCGCCGTCCTGCCCGCGGGTCACCAGGCCGCCGCGTGCCCCGTGAAGCTCGCGACGACGGCCCCGGTCTCGACGTCGACGACGGTGGTGGTCGTCCCCTGCGGCACGGGGTCGATCGTGTAGCTGTAGTCGGTGGTGTCGTCCGCCGAGGCGGTCTCGACGGCCAGGTACTGCCCGTTGGGCGAGACCGAGAATCCCTCGATCTGCGACGACTCGCCCGCGGGGCGGAACAGGACCCGCGCCTCCTGTTCGTCGTCGTACACGATCAGGTTCGTGAAGCTGGCCCCGCCGTCGGCCGGCACGGCCACCTGCTGCACGTAGTCGGTCGCGGCGACGGCGACGAGGTCGCCCCGGTAGGGCGTGCCGCCCTCGACCGCCGAGAACGGGATCGGCGTCTGCTCCCCCGTCGCCAGGTCGACGCGGAACGCCTGGAGCGCCGTGGCCGCCACGATGCCGCGGCCGTCGAGCGAGACGCCCTGCAGGGCGACGAACGTGCCGAGGGGACGAGGAGGCGCGGTGCCGGCCATGTCGTACAGGGCCACCTGCTCGTCGCCTGCCTGGGCGACGAGGCTCGCCTGGCCCGGGACGACCGCCCAGTCGAGCACGGACACGGGCTGGCCCGCGAGCGAGAGGACGGGGGCGACGGCGCGCTGGCCCTGCAGCGGCAGCGTGTAGAGCAGCTCCTGCTCGGAGCCCTGCGGCCGCCAGGAGAACGCGAGGGTGGTCGTGGCGGCGTCGGCGCCCAGCTTCGTGATCAGCCCCGTGCCCTCGGGCAGCGGCAGGGTCTCGGCCGCGACGCCGTCGTCCGAGACGAGGCTCAGGGTCGACTGCTCGCCGTCGTCGGTCACGACGGCCACTGCCGTGTCGAAGGCCTCGAACGCCTGGATCCGGGGAGCCGACCAGATCGGGGTCCGCTCGCCGCCTCCGAGGAGGGGAGCCCGTTCGAGCACGTCGTCGGCTCCGTCGGCACCGTGCACGACGCGCCAGGTGACGGCCGGGTCCGTGCTGAACGTCGTGCTGAGCGTCGAGTCCTGGCGCTGGTAGACGCTCGAGACGCCCTGCACCGTGACGGTGTAGTCGGTGCCGTAGCGAAGCCGGTCCGCGAACTCGACGGCGACGACGTCGCCCGAGGTCTGCACCCGGAAGTCGGCGGCGGGCGAGACCGACACCTGGTCGGGGTCGACGTGCGCCACGGGCTGGTTCGCGAACAGGCGCAGCTGCTGGCCGGACCGGTCGACGACGGCCGTCGTGTCGACCTGCACGTCGGTCAGCTTCGGCCCCTGCAGGTGCGTGAGCACGCCGAACACCGTGCAGACGAGCGCGAGCACGACGACGAGCGCGACGAAGCGGCGTCGCTGCCGGGCGTGCCGGTCCGCCTCGTCGAGATCGCCGTCAGCCGCCCAGAGATCAGTAGAGGTAGGGGTCACTCGGCTGGCCGACCTTCTCGAGCTCGTCGGGCACCAGGGCGATCGGGTCGCTCGACGTGCGGCTCGGGTTCGTCTGGAAGCCGCCCGAGACGTCGAGCCACTCGTCCGCCGACACCTGGCCCTGCCAGTCGACGAGGTGCACGGGCACGCCGACCGGCTGCGCGTCGACGGCGCAGCAGGTGACGACGAAGCGCGACACGTAGAAGACGTCGGGGTCGTCGCCGGCCGGGACGACGAAGCCGACCACGTCGGCGGTCTTGCCCTCGAAGAACGACAGGTCGCTGGTCTGGCGCAGCAGGCCGGCCCAGTCGAGCACGGAGAACGCCGCGTAGGCGTCGGCGTCGGCGGACGCGGCGTCCTCGACGCTGGTGCCCGCGAGGGAGGCGGTGGACGAGTTCACGTCGCGCTGGCCGGCCGTCGCGCTCGTGAGCGTCGCCGGAGGCAGGACGACGAGCGACACGGCGACGGCGGTGGTCACGAGGGCGCCTGCGGCCACGGCTGAGGTACGGGCCACGGCCCGGCCTCGACGGCGACGGCGGGGCCGCTCGGCAGGGGCGCGCAGCTCGTCGCCGTGGACGTGGTCGGCCTGCGCGTGCGCGTCGTGGTCGTGCCCGTCGTGGCCCTGCCCGTCGTGGTCGTGGGCGTCGCTCCCGTCGCGGGACGACGGCGCGAGGACGAGCACGCCGAGCGACAGCACCATGCCGATCGCGATCATGATCACGGTGAACACGACGTAGCGCGGGTGGATGTAGAGCACGAGCTGCCCGGTCGCCGAGAGCCACAGCGTCGAGATGCCGACCACGAGGGTCAGCAGGACGCCCTGCCAGCGGTCCGCCAGGCGCGAGACGGCGTCGAGCCGGAACGGCGTGCGGGAGGAGGAGTCAGGCAAAGTAGTTCACCACCAGTCCGATGGCGGCGCTGGTCAGCGCCACCACGAGGGTCAGCTGCGCGAGGGTGCGCGGTCGGTACGTCGTGCGGAGCAGCGCGAGCATCTTGACGTCGATGATCGGCCCGAAGACGAGGAACGCGGCGATGCCGCCGGGCATGAAGGTCGACGCGAACGGCAGCACGAAGAACGCGTCGACGTTGGAGCAGAGCGAGATGACGAAGGCCAGCACCATCATCGCGAGCACCGACCAGACCGGGTTGCTGCCGAGCGTGACGAGGACCGAGCGGGGCACCGCGGTCTGGATGCCGCCCGCCACGGCCGCGCCGATGAACAGGGCGGGCATCATCGTCGACATCTCGCGGCGGAACAGCTCGACGCTCTCGCGCAGCTTCGAGGCGCTGCTGTGGCCGTGCTCCTGCGGCAGCGCGCACTCGGCCGCGAACGACCGGGTGAGCAGGCTCTCGGGGTCGGGGTGACGGCTGTAGAGCCAGCCGATCAGGTTCGCGATCAGGAACCCGCCGGCCAGCCGGGCGACGAGGATGCCGTCGCTCCAGCCGAAGGCCTGGTGCGTCGTGATGATCGTGATCGGGTTGAGGATCGGGGCGGCCAGCAGGAACGTCATCGACTCGGAGACCGTGAAGCCCTTGAGCACCAGCCCGCGTGCCAGGGGCACGTTGCCGCACTCGCAGACCGGCAGGAACATGCCGAGGAACGAGATGACGGCACGACGCAGCAGGGGCTGGCGGGGCAGCCACGAGGTGAAGAAGGCCTGCGGGAGCCAGACCTGCACGATGATCGACAGCACGATGCCGAGCAGCACGAACGGCACCGACTCGACGATCACGCTGATCGTGAGGGTGACGAAGTCCTGCAGGGTGTCCGGCAGCAGCTGGGAGCCGAGGGCCGGGCTGGCGAGCCGCAGCACGAGCAGCAGCACGGCGATGCCGATCCCCACGGCGAGCAGCGGCCCTCGGCGGGACCGCCGGGCAGGCGCGTGCTCGTGGGCGGCTCGGCGCAGCGCGTCGCGCTCGCGGAGCGGTGCGCTCACCGCCCGTCCCCGTCGTCGGCGGCGCGGTGGAGGACGTCGCGTTCGCGCAGCGGAGCCCTCACCGGTCGTCCCCGTCGTCGGCGGCGGGGGGCGCGAAGCGCGACCAGTCGTCGGCGGCGGAGGTGCCTCGAGGAGGCGTGGGCCGGGTCGCGCGGGCCGGCGGCGGCACCGCAGCCGGCCGGGCCGACCCCGCGGGGCCGTCCTCGGACGTGACGTCGTGCCGCGCGGGGGCAGGCTCGTGTGCCGGCTGCGGGACGGCGTCCCCGAGGCCGGCGGGCGCCTCCTCGGCGATCGCGCCGGCGTCGACGAGGGACTCGTCGGCGACGGCATCGTCGGCGGCAGAGCCGACGGCGGGCGTCGCCGAACGGGCCGCGTGCCACGCGAGCACGACGCCGACGAGCAGCAGCGCCGTGTCGACGACTCCGGCGGCGAACGGGATGGTCGTGAGGTAGAGGGCCAGGTTGACCCAGGTGCCGCCGCTCAGGGACGCCGCCACCCCGGGCACGATGCCGACGACCGCCAGGGCCACGGTGCCGGCGGCGCCCGCGACGAGGCCGTGGCGCAGCACGCGCGGCAGCGACAGCGCGGGGTCGACGGGGCGCACCAGGAGGAGCACGACGAAGGCGACCAGGTAGAACGGGAACGGGTACAGCACGAAGCTGCCGAGGAACTGCCCGACCGGCGTCGACGTGAAGTCGCTCGGCCAGGGCGTCACCGAGAAGCCGAGCGCGGACCCGACGAGCGCCGCGAGGCCGAGCGCGAAGCGCGCCACGAGCAGCACGCCGAGGGCGGTGGCGGCGGCGAGGAGGCGCTGCCTGCCCTGGTCGGACCGCAGGCCGCGGACCCCGACGACCGCCCGGCGCACGAACACCGCAGCCCGACGGGACGACCGGTCGGTCGCCGCGTCGGGCTGCGGTGTCGGAGTCACGCTGTCACCCTAGACGAGTCACAGTTCGTCGGAGCTGACACCCACGCCGAGGATGAACGGCCCGCCGTCGCCCTGCTCGGACGAGTCCGCCGACGGGGCTGCCGTCGTCGTGCCCGAGCTCGAGGCGCGGCGCGAGCGGCCCCGGCCCTGTCCGGGCTGCTTCGGCTCCGGCAGCGCGCCGAGCACGCTGTCGAGGATCTGCTCGGCGTCGTGCGTGCTCATCTTGCGGGGCTCGCGTCGGGTCGCCGCGACCGGGATGTCGAGGATCGCGACGGACGCCTCGGGGGTGACCGTGGCCGTCGACGCCGCCCGGCGGCTGCCGCGCTTCACCGGGGCCGTGGGCTCGTCAGCGGCGGGCGCCAGGGCAGTCGCAGCGGCAGGTGCCTGCTGAGCCGCCGCGGGAGCGGCCTCGGCAGCCGGCGCCTCGACGACGGGTGCCGACGTCGGCGCCTCGGCGGTCGGGGACGACCCGCGGCCGGGCTGGTCGCCGGTCTGCGCGCCGCGCCGTCCGCCTCCCTGCTGGTCGGCCTGCTGCTCGGCCTGCTGGCCGCCCTGCTGGTCGCCGTGCTCGGCGTCGCGCGAGCGCGAGCCCCGACGGCCCTTGCGGCCGCCACGGCTGCGGCGCGGCTCGTCGGAGGTGTCGTCCTGGGCCTCGTCGGGCCGTGAGGACGACACCGAGGCAGCGGCGGCGTCGATGGCCGCCTCGACCGCGGCCGCCGCCGTGGCGGCGCTGTCGCCGTCGGCCGGCCGGGTCCCGTCCTCCGCGTGGGCGATCGTCGACGCCGCGATGCGCGACAGGGCGTTCTTGACGTCGTCGGTGATGGCGTGGGTGCCGGTCGTCGGGTGCGCCGACGAGCCGCCCTGACCGCCCGAGCCGCGCCCCTGACCGCCGGAGGTGCCGGTCGAGCCGCCCTGCTTGCCTGCCTGGGCGCCGCCTCGGCGACGCTGCTCCTGGCCCTTGCGGGGCTGCTGCTCCTGCACGCGAGCGGCGCTGCCTGCCTCGGCGAACGACTCGGCCAGGCCGAGGCCGAGCTTCTTGCGCGTCATCTGCACGAGGCCGAGCGAGGTGACCTCGGCGACCTGGTGCTTGGTGCGGTCGCGGCTCAGGCACTCGACCAGGCGGCGGAGCACGAGGTCGCGGTTCGACTCGAGGACCATGTCGATGAAGTCGACGACGATGATGCCGCCGATGTCGCGCAGGCGCAGCTGGCGGACGATCTCCTCCGCGGCCTCGAGGTTGTTCTTCGTGACCGTCTCCTCGAGGTTGCCCCCGGAGCCGACGAACTTGCCCGTGTTGACGTCGACGACCGTCATGGCCTCGGTGCGGTCGATGACGAGCGAACCGCCGGACGGCAGCCAGACCTTGCGGTCGAGCGCCTTCTCGATCTGCTCGTTGAGGCGGTGCTCGTCGAACGCGTCGCGGTCGCCCTCGTAGCGCTTGACGCGGTCGAGCAGGTCGGGAGCGACGGCCGACAGGTACGACTGCAGGGTGTCGTAGGCGTCGTCGCCGTCGATGACCAGCTCGTGGAAGTCCTCGTTGAAGACGTCGCGGACGATCTTGATCAGCAGGTCGGGCTCCGAGTGCAGCTGCGCGGGGGCGTTGCCGGCCTCGACCTTGCTGCTGATGTCGGCCCACTGGTTCGTCAGGCGCGTGATGTCGAGGGTGAGCTGCTCCTCCGTGGTGCCCTCGGCCGCGGTGCGGACGATGACTCCCGCGTTCTCGGGGAGCGCCTCCTTCAGGATCTTCTTGAGGCGGGCGCGCTCGGTGTCGGGGAGCTTGCGGCTGATGCCGTTCATCGAGCCGTTGGGCACGTAGACGAGGTAGCGGCCGGGCAGCGAGATCTGGCTGGTGAGGCGCGCGCCCTTGTGGCCGACCGGGTCTTTCGTGACCTGGACGAGCACGCGGTCGCCGGGCTTGAGGGCGAGCTCGATGCGGCGGGGCTGGTTGCCGTTCGAGAGCGAGTCCCAGTCGACCTCGCCGGAGTAGAGCACCGCGTTGCGGCCGCGTCCGATGTCGACGAAGGCCGCCTCCATGCTGGGGAGCACGTTCTGGACGCGCCCGAGGTAGACGTTGCCGATCAGCGAGACGTTCTGCGCCTTGGCGACGTAGTGCTCGGCGAGGGTGCCGTCCTCCATGACGCCGATCTCGATGCGGTCGCCCGACGAGCGGACGATCATCTTGCGGTCGACGCTCTCACGGCGGGCGAGGAACTCGGCCTCGGTGATGACGGTGCGGCGGCGGCCGGCGTCACGGCCGTCGCGGCGACGCTGCTTCTTCGCCTCGAGACGGGTCGACCCCTTGATGCGCTGCGGCTCGGTGATGAGCTCGACCTGGCGCTGCGGGCGCTCACGACGGTCGCCGCGGTCGCCGCCCTGGCGCTGCTCGGAGTCGCGCTCCTCGCGGTCCTGCGAGCGACCGCGCTGGCGACGGCGGGAGGTGCCTCGCTGCGGCTCGTCGCGGTCGTCGTCGTCACGGTCGTCGTCACGCTCGTCGCGGTCGTCGTCGTCCCGGTCGTCACGGTCGTCCCACTCGTCGTCGTGGCGACGACGGCCCGGCCGAGCCGGCAGGGGCAGGATCTCGGGCGCGTGGAAGATCAGGCTCGTCGTGGTGAGCTGGGCCGGGATCGGCCCCGACTCGGCTGCGGCGGCAGCGTCGTCGTCGTCCGGGGCCTCCGCGCGCGGCGGCGCGACGGCCGCGATGTCGGCCTGGACGGCCTCGGTGTCGACCACGGCCTCCGGCTGCGCGGGGCGGGCGGTGTCGATGCCGGTGCTGGTGCTGTCGCTGCTGGTCGCGGCCTCGGCCCCGACCTCCTTCTCGGTGGTCACGGGGGAAGCCTCCTGGGCGTCGTCGTTCCGGTCGTGGGGGGCGGTGCCGAGCGCGCGGCGCGCGGTCGTCGCCGGTGCGGGCACCTGGCGCGACAGGAGCCCGGCGAACAGGCCCCTCTTCTTCTTCGGCTGGCCGTCTCTGTCGTTGTCGTTCTTGTCCACCACTGCTGGTGTGCTCCTCGACCCGCCGTCGGCATCGCCGTCGCCGGGTGGTCTCGTGTCGTGGCCGGGAGGCGCTGTGCACCTGCCTGCGACCACCGCGCCCTCTCACGGCGCGCATCGTCAGCGACGTCGCGTTCGGTCAGCCGGAGCCGACACCCGTCTCTGCGGGCGTCTCCCCGGATGTCGTTCGTCGACGTCAGGTTCTTCGTTGCTCTGTCCGGAACTGGCTGTCCGGCGGTGGGCGACTGCGCCCTGGCCCGGATCTCGCTGCCACCTGACGACGTCCGCCCGGCGGGACGGCCACTCGTGGAGGCCGACCCTCAGACGGACCCGCGGTGCAGCACGGCCCGGAAAGTCTTGATCACGGGACCTTCGCCCCGCGACTGGCTCGATTATCGCACGCCTCACCGCGGACCACGATCGGGACGGTGAGATGATCGTCGTCGTGACCGAGCAGAGAGCACCTCAGCGCACCCACCCGTCGACGGGTCGCCCCGTCGTCGTCCCGGCCGTCCTCCTGGTTATCGCGGGGCTCGTCGGACTGCTCGGGTCGTTCGCCCTCACGGTCGACAAGTTCAGGCTGCTCGAGAACCCGACCGCGTCGCTCGGCTGCGACGTCAACCCGTTCGTCGGCTGCTCCCCCGTCATCGACAGCTGGCAGGCGTCGCTGTTCGGGTTCCCCAACCCGATCCTCGGCCTGATCGGGTTCGCGGCCCCCGTCGCCGTGGGCGTGGCACTGCTCGCCGGCGCCAGGTTCGCCCGGTGGTTCTGGGTCGCCCTCACCACGGGCACCTTCCTGGCCTGGGTCTTCATCACGTGGCTGTTCACGCAGACGGTGTTCGTCATCGGCGCCCTCTGCCCGTGGTGCATGCTCGTCTGGTCGGTCACCATCCCGCTCTTCTGGATCCTCCTGGTGTGGGGACTCGCCCGCGGCGTGACCGTGCCTCACGGCCGGGTCCAGAGGGCGGCCGCGGCCTTCCTGCCGTTCTCGTGGATCCTGCCCGTGCTGAACTACATCGTCGTGGCGACGGTGATCCTCGTGCAGTTCCCGCTCCTCCTGCCCACCCTGCTCGGCTGATCCGCTCAGCCTCTCCATGGGGAGGTGCGAGAGGGTCGTCGAGGCCGCTCATCGCCGCCGCCCACCAGCACCAGCACCAGCACCGACGAGCGAGGACCCATGACCCCACCAGCCGGACCAGGAGAGACCAAGCGCGAGCGACGGGAGTCCGCCCGGGAGAAGGCCCGCGTCACGCGCGAGGCCGAGGCCAAGCGCCGTCGCCGCAACAAGTGGGCCCTGCAGGGCGGCCTCGTCGTGGGCGTGCTCGCCGTGCTGGCCGTCGTGGCCCTCGTCGTCACGCGGTCCCTCGCGCCGGCGGGCGCCGGTCCCCTGAACATGGCCAGCGACGGCGGCGTCCTCTCGGGCGACGGCACCACCGTCTCGGCCGTGACGACGGACGCGACGCCTGCCGACGGCTCGCCCACGCCCTCCGCGGCGGGCACGGCCGAGAAGCCGAGCATCGTCGTCTACCTCGACTACATGTGCCCGTACTGCGGCCAGTTCGACACGACCAACGCCGAGCAGCTCGAGACCTGGGTCACCCAGGGGGCGGCCGACCTCGAGATCCACCCTCTCGGGTTCCTCGACAACGCGAGCCTCGGGTCGAAGTACTCGACGAGGTCGGCGAACGCCCTGGCGTGCGTCGCGAACTACCAGCCCGACACCGCGCTCGACGTCAACACCGCCCTGTTCGCCCAGCAGCCGGCCGAGAACACCCGCGGCCTGACGAACGACGAGCTGGTCACGCTGGTGCAGGGCGCCGGCGCCGACGACCCGGCCGTCGCCTCCTGCATCTCGGACGGGGAGTTCACCGACTGGGTCGCGTCGGCGACCGAGCGCGCGCTCAACGACCCCGTGCCGAACTCCGACCTCGCCGCGGTGACCGCGACGCCGACCGTGCTGGTCAACGGTCAGCAGTACCAGGGCTCGCCGACCGACGCGGCCGCGTTCGCGCAGTTCGTGGACGAGGTCGTCGCGGGCCAGCCGACCGACGACACGAGCACGGGCGAGCTGCCCGAGTCGACGGCCACGCCGACCCCCTGACCGGCCTGTCGTCTCGAAGGACGAAGGAGGGGCGGTGCCGGTCTCGACCGGCACCGCCCCTCCTTCACGTCAGATGACTCAGAACCAGAGAGCGAGCTCGCGCGCGGCGCTCTCGGGGCTGTCGCTGCCGTGCACCAGGTTCTGCTGGACGGCGAGGCCCCAGTCACGGCCGAGGTCGCCGCGGATGGTGCCGGGGGCCGCGGTGGTCGGGTCGGTCGTGCCGGCCAGCGAGCGGAAGCCGGGGACCACGCCGTTGCCCGCGACGCGGATCGCGACGGTGGGGCCGCTCTGCATGAACTCGACGAGCGGCTCGTAGAACGGCTTGCCGACGTGCTCCTCGTAGTGCTGCGCGAGCAGGTCGCGGTCAGCCTGGACGAGGCGCAGGTCGACGAGCGAGTAGCCCTTCGCCTCGATGCGGCGGAGGATCTCGCCGGTCAGGCCGCGGGCGACTCCGTCGGGCTTGACGAGGACGAGGGTCTCTTGGAGGTCGGTCACTGGTGCTCCTTCGTGTGGGGCGGGTGGTGGTGGGGAGGAGTTCGGGTGGCTGGTGGTCAGGCTGGCCACGGCAGGGCCGTCCGTCAGGGCTGCGGGCCGAAGCGCGCCGCGTTCATGCGGTCGAGCTGGGTGCCCTTGACGAGGCAGTAGGTCCAGATCGCGATGAAGAGGGCCGCGACGACGTACATGACGGGATCGAGCAGTCCGCAGGCGACGAGCCCGAGCTGGACCAGCCAGCCGAGCGCGATCCCCCACCGCCAGCGCAGCGTGCGCGACACGAGGAGGACCAGGACGATGGCGCCGAGGCCGCCGCCGAAGGCGACGCCCGTGGGCAGGAGGCCACGACCGTTGACGACCAGCATGACGAAGAACAGCGACATGGCCTCGAGCACGAGCACGATCGAGAGCAGGCTCTCGGCGGCGCCGCGTCGACGTGCCCGCCGCGTCGGCCGGGCAGGACCGGCCGGCCCCTCAGGAGGCGGTGCCTCCGTCACGAGAGCCCGCCCTCGGACTGCGAGAGCGTCAGCACGTCGCCGACCAGGGTGATCGACCCCGTCACGACGACGCCGCCGGGCTCGTCGCCCTCGGCCTCGTCGGCGAGGTCGCGCGCCGTGCGGAGCGCCGAGACGAGATCCGTCTCCACGACGACCCGACCCGGGCCGACGACGCCCACGGCGACGGCCGCGAGCTCGTCGGCGTCGACGGAGCGGTCGGAGCCGCTCTGCGTGACGACGAACTGGTCGACCGTGCCGGCGAGTGCCCGCACGATGCCGGCGGCGTCCTTGTCGGCGAGGACCGAGATCACCGCGACGACGCGCCCGAACTGGAAGTAGTCGTCGACGGCCTTCGCCAGGGCGCGGGCGCCGTGCGGGTTGTGCGCCGCGTCGACGAGGATCGTCGGCTCGTTCGCCACGATCTGCAGCCGCCCCGGCGAGGTGGCCGCGGCGAGCCCCTCGGCGAGCACGTCGTGGTCGAGCGCCTGGCTGCCGCTGCCGAGGAACGACTCGACGGCGGCCACGGCGACGGCTGCGTTCTGCGCCTGGTGGTCGCCGAAGAGCGGCAGGAGCAGGTCCTCGTAGCGGCCGGCCACGCCGCGGATCGTGACGACCTGGCCGCCCACCGCCACCGTCGTCGACTCGACGCCGAAGGCGACGCCCTCGACGGCGAGCGAGGACTCCGTGAGCTCGGCCGCGCGCTGCAGCTCGGCCAGCGCCTCCGGCAGCTGGGCAGCGCTGACGACGGAGGCCGCCGGCTTCACGATGCCCGCCTTTGTCCGGGCGATGGCCTCGACGGTGGAGCCCAGCCGGGCCTGGTGGTCGAGCGCGATCGGCGTGAAGACGGCGACCTGGCCGTCGGCCACGTTCGTGCTGTCCCACTCGCCGCCCATGCCGACCTCGAGCACCACGACGTCGGCCGGGGCGTCCGCGAAGCACGCGAAGGCGAGCGCGGTCAGCGCCTCGAAGAACGTGAGCGTCGGCTCGCCCGCCGCCTCGAGCTCGGTGTCGACCATCGTCAGGTAGGGCTGGATGTCGTCCCAGTTGGCGACGAGACGCTCGTCGCTGATCGGCTCGCCGTCGACGACGATGCGCTCGTTGAGGCGCACCAGGTGCGGGCTCGTCATGAGGCCCGTCCGCAACCCGTGCGCGCGCAGGACGCTCTCGATCATGCGGCTCGTCGACGTCTTGCCGTTGGTGCCCGTGATGTGGATCACGGGGTAGGCGCGCTGCGGGTCGCCGAGCAGCTCGACAGCCCGGCGGGTGGCCGACAGGCGAGGCTCGGGGGCGGACTCCCCCACGCGGGCCAGCAGCTCGTCGTGCACCCGGGTCGCCTCGGCGGCGAACTCGCCGTCGCCCTGGCCCGCGCCGTCGTCCTTCTTGCTCTTCTTCGGGCTCACGCTCGTCGCACCTCCACCGTCACGGCCGAGCCGGAGCCGACCGCGACCTTCCCGTCGCGTCCCGCGACGTCGTCCTGCACGTCGACGACCAGCTCGGTCGTCAGGGTCTCGGCCTGCACCATGTCGCGGTGCGTCGCGAGCGCCGCGGCCGCGGCCGCGTCGGTCGCCACCGTCGTCACGACCCGGTCGGAGACGTCGAGGCCCGCGGCCTTGCGTGCCTGCTGCACGGCCCGGACGACGTCGCGGGCAAGGCCCTCGGCCTCGAGCTCGGGCGTCGTGGCGGTGTCGAGCAGCACGAAGCCGCCGTCGCCGACGAAGGCGATCGCGGCCGACGGGTCGTCCACGGCGAGCTCGAGGGTGAACTCGCCCGGCAGCAGCTCGACGCCGCCGACGACGACGTTCTCGCCGGCCGGGGCCCAGTCGCCCTTCTTCGCGGCCGGGATGACCTGCTGCACCTGCTTGCCGATGCGGGGACCGGCGGCGCGGGCGTTGACGGTGAGCTTGCGGGTGACGCCCCACTCGCCGAGGCTCTCCTCCGTCAGGGGCGTGAACGCCACCTCCTTGACGTTCAGCTCGTCCCGCAGGATCGAGCCGAACGGCTCGAGGCCGGCCGGATCGGGCGCGACGACGGTGAGGCGCGCGAGCGGCAGGCGCACGCGCAGGCCGGTCGCCTTGCGGAGCGCCAGGCCCGACGACGCGATCGCGCGGACGGCGTCCATCGAGGCGACGAGGGCGTCGTCCTCGGGGAACGCCGAGGCGTCGGGCCAGTCGGTGAGGTGCACGCTGCGGCCGCCGGTGAGGCCCTTCCAGATCTCTTCCGTCACGAGGGGCGCGAGGGGCGCGGCCACCCGCGTGACCGTCTCGAGGACGGTGAACAGCGTGTCGAAGGCGTCGCGGTCGTCGCCCGACCAGAAGCGGTCGCGCGACCGGCGCACGTACCAGTTGGTGAGCACGTCGGCGAAGTCGCGCAGGGCACCGGCCGCGAGCGGCGAGTCGAGCGCGTCGAGGTGCCGCTGGACGTCGGTGACGAGGAGGCGCGTCTTCGCCAGCAGGTACCGGTCCAGCACGTCGGTCGAGTCGGTGCGCCAGGTCGCGACGAGGCCGTCCGCGACGTGTCGGCCCTCGCCCCCGGTGCTGCCTCCGTCGGCGGCGTTCGCGTACAGGGTGAAGAAGTAGTACGTGCTCCACAGCGGCAGCAGGAACTGCCGGACGCCCTCGCGGATGCCCTCCTCGGTGACGACGAGGTTGCCGCCGCGGATGACCGAGCTCGACATCAGGAACCAGCGCATCGCGTCGGCGCCGTCGCGGTCGAAGACCTCCGAGACGTCGGGGTAGTTGCGGAGGCTCTTCGACATCTTCTGGCCGTCGGAGCCCAGCACGATGCCGTGGCTGATCACGTTCGAGAACGCGGGCCGGTCGAACAGCGCCGTCGAGAGCGCGTGCATGACGTAGAACCAGCCGCGTGTCTGCCCGATGTACTCGACGATGAAGTCGGCGGGGGCGTGGGTCTCGAACCACTCCTCGTTCTCGAACGGGTAGTGCACCTGCGCGAACGGCATCGAGCCCGAGTCGAACCAGACGTCGAAGACGTCCTCGATGCGGCGCATCGTGCTGTGCCCGGTCGGGTCGTCGGGGTTCGGCCGGGTCAGGTCGTCGATGTACGGGCGGTGCAGGTCGGGCTCGCCCTGCTCGTTCGTCGGGAGGCGGCCGAAGTCGGCCTCGAGCTCGGCCAGCGAGCCGTAGACGTCGGTCCGCGGGTAGGTCGGGTCGTCGCTGCGCCAGACGGGGATCGGCGAGCCCCAGTAGCGGTTGCGCGAGATCGACCAGTCGCGGGCGCCCGCGACCCACTTGCCGAACTGGCCGTCCTTCACGTTCTCGGGCACCCACGTGACCTGCTGGTTGAGGTCGCCCATCCGGTCGCGCACGTCGGTGACGCGGACGAACCAGCTCGAGACGGCCTTGTAGATCAGCGGGTTGCGGCAGCGCCAGCAGTGCGGGTAGCTGTGCTCGTAGCTCGCGAGCCGCACGAGGCGGCCGTCGGCGCGGAGGCGCTGCACGAGCACCTTGTTGGCCTCGAACACCTGCAGCCCGGCGACGCCGAGCTCGTCGAACATCGGAAGGAACTTGCCGGCCTCGTCGACCGAGACGATGACGGGGATGCCCGCGGCGGCGCAGACGAGCTGGTCGTCCTCGCCGTAGGCCGGCGCCTGGTGCACGATGCCGGTGCCCTCGCCGGTCGCGACGTAGTCGGCGACCAGCAGGCGCCAGGCGTTCTCGGTGCCCCACGCCTCCGTGTCGGCGTAGACGTCCCAGATGCGGTCGTACTCGACGCCTTCCAGCTCGGCGCCGGCGAAGGTCGCGGTGACGGCGGTCTGAGCCGCCTCGGGCGACTCGTAGCCCAGGTCTCTCGCGTAGGCGGCGAGGGTGTCGGCGGCGAGCAGGAACACGCTGCCCGTCAGCAGCTGCTGGTCGCCGGTCCGCTCGCCGGGCAGCAGGGCGTGCGGCACCGTCACGTACGAGATGTCGGGGCCCACGGCGAGCGCCATGTTCGTCGGCAGCGTCCACGGCGTGGTCGTCCAGGCGAGCGCCTCGACGCCGGTCAGCCCGAGGGACTCGGCCTTGGCCCCCACGAGCGGGAACGCGACGGTGACCGTCTGGTCCTGGCGCATCTTGTAGACGTCGTCGTCCATGCGGAGCTCGTGGTTCGACAGCGGCGTCTGGTCGTGCCAGCAGTAGGGCAGCACCCGGAAGCCCTCGTAGGCCAGCTGCTTGTCCCACAGCTGCTTGAAGGCCCAGAGGACGCTCTCCATGTAGCTGACGTCGAGGGTCTTGTAGTCGTCGTCGAAGTCGACCCAGCGGGCCTGGCGGGTGACGTAGCCCTGCCACTCGTCGGTGTACTGCAGCACCGAGCTGCGGGCCGCGGCGTTGAACGCGCCGATGCCCATCTCGTCGATCTGGTGCTTCTCGGTGATGCCGAGCTGGCGCATGGCCTCGAGCTCGGCGGGCAGCCCGTGGGTGTCCCAGCCGAACCGGCGGTGCACCTGCTTGCCCCGCATGGTCTGGTACCGCGGGAACACGTCCTTGGCGTAGCCGGTGAGGAGGTGGCCGTAGTGCGGCAGGCCGTTGGCGAAGGGCGGGCCGTCGTAGAAGACCCACTCGTCGCGGCCCTCGCGGGCTCGGATCGACTCCTGGAACGTGTCGTCGCGTCGCCAGAAGGCGAGCACGCCCTGCTCGACGTCGGGGAACCGGGGCGATGCGGGTACCGGCTTGTAGGCCATGGGGGCTCCAGGTGCTGCGGATGTCCGTCCGCGAGGACGCCTGCCGAGGGTTCTCGGTCGGCGCGGTACCACCTCGCTTGCCGCCCCTGACGGGACGACCTCTCTGCTGCGGCTGTGACGGGCCTGCCCCGCTCGGGTCTAGTGACGCCTCCTGCCCCGGTGTCGGGACGATCGACGGGTTCTGCCGAGTGCTCCCCGGTGATGGCCGGATCAGTGCTCGTCCATCATACGAGCCGAGGAGGCGGGGCGCGATCAGGTGCAGGCAGTGCAGAATCAGCAGCATGACACCAGAGCCCTCCCCGGCGTCGCCCGCGGCGACCCAGTCGCCCACCGAGTCCGGCGCCGGGTCCGCGCCGAAGCCCGAGAGCACGACGACGGTGATCGTGGCGTTCCTCGCGAACCTGCTGATCGCCGTCGCCAAGACCGTCGCGGCGTTCCTCACCGGCTCCGCGTCGATGGTGGCCGAGTCGGCGCACTCCTGGGCCGACACGGGCAACGAGATCTTCCTCTTCATCGCCGACAAGCGCGGCGTGAAGAAGAGGGACGACGACCACCCGCTCGGCTACGGCAAGGAGACCTACGTCTGGTCGATGTTCGCGGCGTTCGGACTCTTCACCGTCGGCGCCGTGGTGTCGATCCAGCACGGCATCTCCCAGCTCGGCGCGGCCGAGGAGGCCGAGGACTACCTGGTGAACTACATCGTGCTCGGGGTGGCCTTCCTGCTCGAGGGCACGTCGTTCCTCCAGGCCCTCCGCCAGGCCCGCGGCAGCGCCCGGGCCGGTCAGGTGCCCACCCTGCGCTTCGTGCTCCGCAGCTCGAACTCGACGCTGCGTGCCGTCTTCGCCGAGGACGCGGCGGCCCTGGTCGGCCTGCTCATCGCGTTCCTCGGGATCTTCCTGCACCAGGTCACCGGCTCGGCCGTCTTCGACGCGGTCGGCTCGATCCTCGTCGGCGTCCTGCTCGGGGTCGTCGCCCTCGTGCTCGTCGACCGCAACCGCCGGTTCCTGGTCGGCGAGAGCCCGAGCGACGAGCTCGAGACGACGGTGCTCGAGCGTCTGCTCGCCCGGCCCGAGATCGCCCGCGTCACCTACCTGCACACCGAGTTCGTCGGCCCGAGCCGTCTCTACCTCGTCGCCGCGGTCGACATGACGGGCGACGAGACCGAGGAGCACGTCGCCGTCGCCCTCCGCCGCGTCGAGCGCGAGCTGGAGGAGCACGACGTCGTCGAGGAGGCGGTGCTCACCCTCTCGACGCCCGACGAGCCGAGCCTGCAGCCGCGTCGCTGACCTGCCTCCCCGCACGAAGGGCCCGCCTTCCCGGAGGAGACGGGCCCTTCGTCGTGGGCGCGTCAGACGCCGCGGTCGCGGGTCACGCCCGTCGGCGGCGTCGGCCGATCAGCGTCGCGACGGAGCCGAGCGCGAGCAGGGCGAGCCCGGCGAGTGCCGCGTCCCCGCCGTGGTCCGCACCGGTGTAGGCCAGCGCGCTCGGCGCGGGGGGCCGCACCGCGGACGGGACGAGCGACGTGCCGCTCGCTGCGGGGACGTTCGTCGGGGCCGCGCCAGGCGCCCGAACCGTGAACTCGACCACTGGCGCCTCGGCCGAGAACACCGGCGCCGAGAACCTCGGGTCGTACTGGACGGCCGTGAAGAAGTAGGTGCCCGGGAGGTTCATCCCGGAGATCTGCCATCGACCGGACTCGTCGACCACGATCGGGTAGTCGTACGGGAGGATCTCGCCGGCCGCGTTGCGGGCCCGGAAGTCCTCCAGCTCAGCTGCGGTGCCCACGAAGGGCAGCAGGATCGCCCCGGGGACGCCCGTGCCCTCCGCGGTGACGGTGACGTAGCCGTCGGTCTCCGGGGCGAGCGTGTCGAAGACCGCACCGGAGACCGGCGACGTCACGACCGGCGCGGGCAGGGTAGCCGCCTCCACGACCGTGAACTCCTCGCCGACGACGCTCGGGGACGACTGGCTCACGTAGCCGTTCCTGCCGTCGACGTAGTCCTGCAGCGCGGCGACACGGTAGGTGCCTGCGGGCGCGGGGACGGTCGTGGCCCAGGAGCCGTCCGGCCCGACGAGCAGGCCGCCGTCGTACTCGAGCACCTCCGTGCCGTCCAGGAGGAACCGGACGACGGCGCCGGGCGTGCCCGTGCCGGAGACGGGCACGCGAGCAGCGGGACGATCATGGGGAGACGGCGCACCCGGGACGGCGGCGTACACCGCACCGGCGGCCGGGCCGGCCAGCGTCGGGGCAGGAGCAGTCTGCGCCGAGAGCCTCACAGTCCGGTCGGGAGTCGGAGCGGACCTGTCGCTGACGGGCACGCCGTCCACGTCGACGAGCTGCTGGGTGGCGGCGAACGACCAGTCGCCGCTCTCGAGGACGACTGCGACGGACCAGGTGCCGTCGTCGCCGACCGTCGTGCTGACGGGCGCCTGCGTCGCTCCGTCGCGCTCACCGCGCCGGAAGGTCACCTCGACGACGGCCCCGGCGACTGCCGTGCCCCCGACGGCCACGGGCACGCGGGTGCCGACGGCGCCGCCCGCCGTGTCGACCGAGATGAAGTCGTCCGCGGGCGTCTGGATGGTCGGGCTCGCCGGGGCGGGCTCCACGGCCGCCGCCGCGGCCGTGTCCGTCGGCTCCGCCTCCGCGGGCTCGACCGCCTCGGCGCCGACGGGCGGGGCGCTCGGCACAGGAGCGTCGGTGATCGGCCCGGTCGACTCCGCGGGCACCTCCGGTCCGGGCGCGCCCTCGGTCGGGGACTCCTCCTCGGTCACGGGCTGCACCGGTGCCGCGGACGGCGCAGGCGACTCGGTCACCGGCGCGGCGGACGCCTGCTCGGCCGTGGTCGGCACCTCGGCGGCGGCCGCCCCCGCGGCCGCCGTGAACCCTCCCGCCGTCAGCGTGACGGCGGTCGCGAAGGCCAGCAGGGCCCTCATGTCGTTCTTCATGTCGTGGTCTCTCGTCGTGGGTCGGCGACGGGCCGCCCCGCCCCGACCCACCCCCGAGCGAACGACCGGAGAGACTCGTTCTCCCTTTCTCGGACCATAGGCGGCGCGGCTGCCCCCCGGAGGCGTCGTGACCCACTCGTGACGGAATGTCATCCTCTCGTCGGACAGACCGTCATCCTCCCGGCGCGCGCTCGCCCGCTCAGCCCCGCGTCCGCGCGCGTGCGCGGAGCGGACAACGTCCGGCGCCTTCGTAGGGAGCGCCTGTATCTTCGGAGGGTGCGCTCCGTGATCCGACTGGCCAAGGCCAACCCCTCCGCCCTCCGCTTCCTCGTGGTCGGCGGCATCGGCTTCGTGATCACGATGGCCATCAACTACGGGCTGAAGCTCTTCGTCATCCCCCAGCACCCGGTGACCGCGCTCTCGCTCGGCATCATCGTGGCGACCATCGTGTCGTACTGGATGAACAAGAAGTGGTCGTTCGACGATCGGGGCGACCGCCACACCGGCCAGGAGATGCTGCTCTTCGTCATCGTCAGCGTCATCGGCGTGGCGATCAACTCGGCT
This sequence comes from Frigoribacterium sp. ACAM 257, assembly GCF_007954365.1. Classification (GTDB taxonomy): domain Bacteria; phylum Actinomycetota; class Actinomycetes; order Actinomycetales; family Microbacteriaceae; genus Frigoribacterium. The sequence goes on along the minus strand of NZ_VOLO01000003.1, from coordinate 386,655 downwards.
CCCCTGTACCTGTCGCGATACGGCCTGGGCTTCGAGGTGCCGCGGGTGTCGCGCACGGCGCAGGAGGTCGCGGACTTCGTCAGCGGCCCGGTGATCGGCACGATGCTCGCCATGGTCTTCCGCTACTGGGCCATGAACAAGTGGGTCTTCCCGAAGCGCGCCCAGCTCGACGACGTGCTGTCCCCGGTCTCGCCCTCGACCGCGTCCACCCCGACCCCCACGGCCTAGCCGCCGGCGAGGTGGCCGGCGCCCGCGAGGCCGTCGGCCACGAGGCCGTCGGTAACCGGGGCCAAGGCCTCCGCCACCTCCTGGTCGAGGGGCCGCCTGCGGACGCCGGCCCGTGCCCACGTGACGACGGCCGTGGCCGCCGCCGCCAGCAGTGCCGACGCGGCGACCTCGGCCCCGGCCTCCCCGCGAGGCGCGCCGGCGGCCTCGCAGAGGAACGACGCGACCGTCGCGCGGATCCGGACGAGGCGCACGGCCGCCGACGCCACGAGGTCGTCTCCGAGGCCCATCGCGTCCGACTGGGTGAGCGCCCACGGCACACGGTCGGCGGGGTGCTCGGCCGCCAGCTGCACCAGCGCCGCCTCGACCCTCCGCACGGGTGACGTGCCCGAGGAGGCGCGGAGGGCCTCCCCGAGGCCCAGAGCGGTCGCATCCAGGTCGAGCCAGAACATGTCCGCCTTCGACTCGAAGTAGTTGAAGAACGTGCCGCGGCTCACCCCGGCCCGCTGGGCGATCTGGTCGACCGTCGTGCGCGACCAGCCCTGCTCGAGGAACAGCTCGGCCGCGGCGTCGGCCAGGACGTCGGCCGACGACCGACGAGGCCGCCCCGAGGGCCGGGCGCTGCGGGACGTCGTCTCGTCTGACATGGGGTCAATCATGCCGCTATACTCGTCCACGACCTTGTTGCACTCAGTTCAACAAGCGTCCCCACCCCGCCGCACACCTCCGGAGCCCCATGCGCACGTGCTCACTCCCCCTGCTCGCCCTCGCCTCGGCCAGCGCCCTGCTGCTCGCGGGCTGCGCCTCCGGCGGGGACTCCGCCGACGACGGGACCCCGCGAGAGGGCGGCACGCTGACCTACGCCACCGGCGACGCCGAGCCCACCTGCCTCGACCCGCACGTCGGCGGCAACTACCCGCAGGCGCTCGTCTCGACGCAGTACCTCGAGTCGCTCGTGTCCAAGGACTCGGAGGGCGAGATCGTGCCCTGGCTCGCCGACTCGTGGCAGGAGTCCGGCGACGGCCTCAGCTGGACCTTCACCCTGCGCGACGGCGTCTCGTTCACCGACGGCACGCCCTTCGACGCGGCCGCCGTCGCCGCGAACGTCGCGCACCTGCAGGACCCGGAGACGCTCTCGTCGACCGGCTACCTCGCCCTGCAGAAGGTCACCGGCGTCGAGGCGGTCGACGCGCAGACCGCCCGCTTCGACCTGAGCGAGCCCGACAGCGCGCTGCTCGAGTCGCTGACACAGCCCTGGCTCGCCATGGAGTCGCCGGAGGCGCTCGAGCGCCCCCAGGAGGCGAACTGCGAGTCACCGGTCGGCACGGGCCCCTTCGTGGTCGAGTCCTGGACCAAGCAGGACCGCGTGGTGCTGAGCCGCAACGACGACTACTCGTCGCCGCCTGCCGACGCCGAGCACGACGGCCCTGCCCACCTGGAGGAGGTCGTCTGGCGGTTCATCCCCGACTCGGCCGCCCGCTACGCCGCCCTCCAGGCCGGCCAGGTCGACGTGATCGACAACGTCCAGCCCGACACCCTGGTCGCGGCCGAGAAGGACGACTCGCTCGACGAGATCGACGCCCCGCGCCCCGGCGCCGCGAACCGCATCGAGCTGAACTCGGGCAAGGCGCCCTTCGACGACGAGCGCGTGCGGCAGGCGTTCATCACCGGGGTCGACGTGAACGACGGCATCGACTCGCTCTTCTTCGGCACGGCAGACCGGTCGTACTCGGCCCTGTCGAGCGTCGAGCCCCTGGCGTACTCCGACGAGTCGCTGTTCGACGTGGACCCTGACGCCGCCGGCGACCTGCTCGACGAGTCCGGCTGGACGGGGCGCGACTCCGACGGCTACCGCACCAAGGGCGGCGAGCGCCTCTCCCTCGAGTTCCCCGTGAGCACGAACCAGTCGATCCCCGCCGAGCAGTCGCTCTTCGAGCAGATCCAGGCAGGCGCGAAGCAGCTGGGCATCGAGGTCGTGTTGTCTCCCCTCGACCTGTCGAGCTGGTACGGCGCCCTCGCCGAGAACGACTACGACCTGGTCAGCGCTCCGTACACGAAGGTCGGACCTGACGTGCTGCGGATCCTCTACGACACGGCCGGCATCACGCCTGCGCCGAGCGGCTACTTCGCCAACCTGGCGCAGCTGAGCGATCCTGCCCTCGACCAGCTGCTGACCGACGCCGCGCAGACGAGCGACCCCGACGAGCGGGCCGACCTCTACCAGCAGGCACAGGAGATCGTCCTCGAGAGCTACACGGTGCTGCCGCTCTACGACCAGCAGAACCACTACCTCGTCCGCTCGTCGGTGACCGGCGTCCGCGCCCTGCCGCCGGTCTCGGCCGTCACCCTGTATGACGCTTCCCGTACCGACTGAGCGGGGCCGCGACGCCGCGGCGGGCCGCGCCTCCTCGGCACCGCCCTCGACGGACGACGCCTCGGCGTCCCGTGCCGACGCCGTCGCGACGGCCGGGCGCAGGAGGCGCGGGCGGGCGGCAGCGGCGGCCCGGTGGCTGGCCGGTCGCGTCGTCGGCGGCCTGGTGGTGCTCTGGGCGGTCGCGACGATGGTCTTCTTCGCGATCCGGCTGGTGCCGGGCGATCCTGCCGAGGCGATCCTCGGGGGGCCGGGGTCGCAGGCGTCGGCCGAGGCGCTGGCGCTGGTGCGCGAGCAGTACGGGCTGGACGACCCCCTCCTCCTGCAGTACCTGGCCCAGCTCGGCCGCCTGGCGACGGGCGACCTCGGCACGTCGTACTCACTGCGGACCGACGTCGGCGCGCTGCTGCTCGACCAGCTGCCCGGGACGATCGTGCTGGCCGCGTGCGCGCTCGTGGTCGCCTGGCTGATCGCGCTCGGGACCGCGTGGTGGGCCACGCTCGGCGGTCGGGTCGCTGCCGGGGTCTCGTCCGGCCTCGAGGTGGTGGCCGCGGCGGTGCCGCACTTCTGGCTCGGCAGCGTGCTCGTGCTGGTGCTCAGCACGCAGCTCGGCCTGCTGCCTCCGGTGAGCACGGGCACGCCGATCGGCCTCGTGCTGCCGGTGGTGACCCTGGCCGTGCCGGTCGCCGGGTTCCTCGGCCAGGTGACCAGGGACTCCCTGCTGGACGCCGCGTCGTCGCCGTTCTCCCTCTCCGCCCGCGCCCGGGGAGAGTCGACCTCCGGGCTCTTCGGGCGGCACCTCCTGCGGCACGCCGCCCTGCCCGGCCTGGCGCTGTCCGGCTGGGCCTTCGGGTCGTTGCTCAGCGGAGCCGTCGTCGTCGAGTCGGTCTTCGCCCGGCCGGGCCTCGGCCGCACCCTGCTCGGCGCCGTCACGCTGCGCGACATCCCCCTCGTCACCGGTGTCGCCCTCGTCTCCGCCCTGTCGTACGTCGTCGTGGTGGCGCTCGGCGACCTGGCGGAGCGGCTCGTCGACCCTCGGGTGCGCGCGTCGTGAGCGTCGCGTCGAGCACCCGGGCGCCTCGTGACCGGCCCCGCAGCGGGCCTCCTCGCACTCGCCTGCGCGCCCCCGAGGTCGTCGCCGCTGCAGCCCTCGCGCTCGTCGTCGTGGCGGCGGTCGCCCCGGGGCTGCTCGCCCCCGCCGACCCCCTCGCCGTCTCGCCGACCGACGCCTTCACGGCGCCGTCCCTCGCGCACCCCTTCGGCACGGACGAGTCCGGCCGCGGCATCTGGACGCGCATGGTGCACGGCGCCGGCGCCAGCCTGTCCATCGGCGTCGCCGCCACGGTCGTCGGCACCGGCCTCGGCGTCCTGCTGGGCGTGGCCGCGGGCTTCGGGGGCGGGCGCCTGCCCGGGCGCGTGGCGGACGTGGCGGTCTCGCGCCTCCTCGAGGTCATGTTCGCGCTGCCGGGCCTGTTGCTGGCCCTCGTCGTCATCGCGTTCACGGGGCCGGGCGCCCTGCCCGCGACCGTCGCGGTCGGACTGGCGACGGCGCCGGGCTACGCGCGCATCGTGCGCAGCCAGGTCGTGCGCGTCCGTCGCTCGGCGATGGTCGAGGCTGCCGTCGTGCTGGGCCGCCGTCCGGGCGTGGTGCTCTGGCGACACGTCCTGCCGAACGCGCTCGCACCCGTCGTCGTGCTCGCGACGCTGGGCCTCGGCCAGGCGGTCGTCTGGGCGTCGTCGCTCAGCTACCTCGGGCTCGGGGCGCCGCCTCCTGCACCGGAGTGGGGCGCGATGCTCTCGGCCGGCCGCCTCTACGTGACGAGCGCGTGGTGGATGACGGTGTTCCCCGGGCTCGCCGTCGTGCTGACCGCGGCGTCGGCGACGGTGCTCGGCCGCGGGCTCGCACGCCGCGGCGGAGGAGCCTCGTGACCGCCGCCGCGCCCCTGCTCGTCGTCGACGGCCTCCGGGTCTCGTTCGGCGCCGGTCCCGTCGTCGACGACGTCTCGTTCACCCTCGGCGCAGGCGAGTGCCTCGCGATCGTGGGCGAGTCCGGCTCGGGCAAGAGCGTCACGGCACGAGCGCTGCTCGGGCTCACCGGCGGGACGGTCGCCTCCCGCCGGCTGACGCTCGGCGACACCGACCTGGCCGGCCTCGGCGAGCGCTCCTGGCGTCGGGTGCGCGGCGCCCGTGTGGGGCTCGTCCTGCAGGACGCCCTCGTCTCGCTCGACCCGCTCCGCCCGATCGGCCGCGAGATCGACGACGCGCTCCGGCTGCACACCCGGCTGACGCCCCGACAGCGGCGGGAACGAGCCCTGGAGGTGCTGGCCGAGGTGGGCATGCCCGAGCCGGAGGCGCGGCTCGGCTCCCGCTCGGGCGAGCTGTCGGGCGGACTGCGACAGCGGGCGCTGATCGCCGCCGCCCTCGCCGTGCGTCCCGAGCTGATCGTCGCCGACGAGCCCACCACCGCGCTCGACGCCGAGGTGCAACGCGTCGTCGTCGACCGGCTGCGCGCGCTGCGGGACGGCGGCACCGCCGTGCTGATGATCAGCCACGACCTCGGCGTCGTGCGCCGTCTGGCCGACCGCGTCGTCGTGATGAGCGCCGGCGAGGTCGTCGAGACCGGGCCGACGGCCGAGGTGCTCGACTCGCCCCGACACGAGTACACGCGCATGCTGGTCGCCGCCCTGCCCGGCGGGGCACCGCGCGGGGCGCGGCTGTCCGCGCCGGCGCCCGCCCCCGCGCAGGCGCCTGCCCCCGCCCCCGCGCAGGCCGATGCGGCGCAGCACGCCGCGAAACCGGTCGTGCTCGCCGCGACGGGCCTCCGCCGCGTGTTCCCGGCGAGGGGCGCCGCCTCCGACCGGGTGGCCGTCGACGGCGTCTCCCTCGAGCTGCGCGCGGGCGAGACCCTCGGCCTGGTGGGCGCCTCCGGGAGCGGCAAGACGACGACCGCGCGCCTCCTGCTCGGGCTCGACGCCCCGGACGCCGGCACGGTCGAGCTCCTCGACGAGCCGTGGGCTCCGTTGCGCGAGCGGGAGCGCCGTGCTCGGCGGCCCCTGCTCGGCGCGATCTACCAGGACCCGGCGAGCTCGTTCGACCCCCGGCTGCCCGTCGGTCGCCTCCTCGCCGACGCTCTCACGGCGGGCGGGCGCACGCGGGTCGGCAGCGGCGCCCTCCGACGCGACGTGCTCGAGCTGCTCGGCCGTGTCGGGCTCGCGGCCGACCTGGCCGACCGGGGCACCGCATCCTTGTCGGGCGGGCAGCGGCAGCGCGTGGCGATCGCGCGCGCCCTGGCGCCGCGCCCGCGGGTGATCGTCTGCGACGAGCCGGTGTCGGCCCTGGACGTCTCGGTGCAGGCGCAGGTGCTCGACCTGCTCGACGACCTGCAGCGCGAGGAGGGCCTCGCCTACCTGTTCATCTCGCACGACCTCGACGTCGTCGGGCACATGGCCGATCGCGTCGCCGTGATGCAGCACGGACGGGTCGTCGAGCAGGGCCCGACGACCGAGGTGTTCGCCGCCCCGCGGCACGAGCACACGCGCGCCCTGCTCGCGGCGCGTCCCTAGCGCCTACCCGCCGCGCTGACCCGTGCCCACGGCGTGCCCCGCGCGGGGCGTCTGCACCCTCGAGAACCGCGGAGACCCCCCGGCGCGCACGCGGGTTCGCGCGGGTCCGAGGGGTCTCGACGGGAGGTGCCGTGCGCTAGGCCTCGTCGTCGGCCGGCGGACGCACGATCTGGATCGGCCCGGACTCCGCGAACGCGAGCGCCCAGTCCGACTTCGACACGTCGCTCGACTCGTCCGAGTACGCGGCGATCAGCTCCTGGGCCTCGGCGTCGGTCGCGACGGACGGGCCCGAGCCCAGCAGAGGCTCGTTGGCGGTCTCCTTGGTGAACGAGACGGCGACGAGGCCGATCACCGCGGCGGCCATCAGGTAGAACGCGGGGATGTCGTGGGCCCAGCCGAAGCCGCGGCCCTCCGCCCAGACGACCAGCGCCTCCGTGGCGAGGGGGGTGGTCCCGCCGAAGAGCGACACCGACACGTTGAACGCGATCGCGAGGGCGCCGTAGCGGATGATCGTCGGGAACAGCGCGGGCAGCGTCGAGGGCATCGTCGACGTGAAGGTGACCAGCACGAGGCCGAGCACGAGCAGGCCCGCGAACGACAGCACGCCGTTGTCGCTCTGCACCATGCGGAGCGCCGGGAACGACAGCACCAGGAACCCGATGCAGCCGGCGAAGAGCACGGGCCGGCGACCGAAGCGGTCGCTGAGCCGCCCGCCGAAGGTGATGACGAGCATCATCAGCACCATCACGACGATGATGAACAGCAGCCCGCTGGTGGCGTCGCGGCCGAGGGTGTTCGTCAGGTAGGTCGGCATGTACGAGAGCAGCATGTAGTCGGTCACGTTGAAGACCAGCACGAGGCCGACGCAGACGATCAGCGCACGCCAGTTCTCGCGGAACAGCTTGAGGAACGGGACCTTCTGGTGCTCGCGCTCCGACGCCTCCGCCTGCTGCTTCTGGAACGCCGGGGTCTCCTCCAGCTTGAGGCGCAGGTAGAGGCCGATCAGGCCGAGCGGGCCGGCGACGATGAACGGGATGCGCCAGCCCCAGCCGAGCAGCGCCTCCTCGCTCAGGCCGAGCTGCAGGGCGGTCACGAGGGAGGCGCCGAGCACGTAGCCGCCGAGGGTGCCGAACTCGAGCCACGAGCCCATGAAGCCGCGGCGCTTGTCGGGCGAGTACTCGGCGATGAAGGTCGCAGCACCGCCGTACTCGCCGCCGGTCGAGAAGCCCTGCAGGAGGCGCGCCAGCAGCAGCAGAATCGGGGCCCAGATGCCGATGGTCGCGTACGACGGGATGAGGCCGATCGCGAGGGTGCCCGCGGCCATGAGGATCATCGTCATCGCGAGCACCTTCTGCCGGCCGATGCGGTCGCCGAGCGGACCGAAGAACGCGCCGCCGATCGGGCGGACCACGAAGGCCGCGGTGAAGGTGCCGAAGGTGAAGAGGATGTTGAGAGCGTCGTTCCCGGGCGGGAAGAAGACCTGCGCGATGGTCGTCGTGATGTACGCGTAGACGCCGAAGTCGAACCACTCCATGGCGTTGCCGAGCGCGGCGGCGCTGACGGCGCGCTTGAGCATCGACTCCTCGACGACGGTGACGTCGTCCGTCGTGAGCTCGCGGCGCGCGGCCTTCGGGCTGTTCTTGCGGGCAGACATGTGTCGGGATACCTCCGGGTGGTCGGACGGAGCGCGACCACGGTGTCGGGCAAAACCGGACGAGGCTAACAGAGACCGGCATGTCAGATCCAGTGCAGTGCTCGCAACAGTGCCCTGACCGCATGTTTCCTCGCCGACGACCACGACGCCTCCTGCGCGCCCGCCCTGCCGCCACCCCGGCTGCCGTCCCGGCCGCGCGTACACTAGGGCAGTCCCACAACCAGGCGCCTCCCCACCGACACGGCGCCGCCCACAGAACCGGAGCAGCCCATGACGTCACCGATGCCCGAGAAGCCCGCCCTCGAGGGGCTGGAGGCCCGTTGGGGCCAGGTCTGGGAGGAGTCGGGCACCTACCGGTTCGACCGTGACCAGGCGACGCGCGCCTCCGTGTTCTCGATCGACACCCCGCCGCCGACCGCGTCGGGCAGCCTGCACATCGGCCACGTCTTCAGCTACACGCACACCGACGTCAAGGCTCGGTTCGAGCGCATGCGCGGCGCCAGCGTCTTCTACCCGATGGGCTGGGACGACAACGGCCTGCCGACCGAGCGTCGCGTGCAGAACTTCTACGGGGTGCGCTGCGACCCGTCGCTCCCCTACGACGCGTCGTTCACGCCGCCGTTCGAGGGCGGCGACGGCAAGTCGGCCAAGGCCGCCGACCAGGTGCCGATCTCGCGCCGCAACTTCGTCGAGCTCTGCGAGCGCCTCACCGTCGAGGACGAGAAGCAGTTCGAGGACGTCTGGCGCAAGCTCGGCCTCTCGGTCGACTGGACCCAGAGCTACCGCACGATCGACGACCGCTCGCAGGCGATGGCGCAGAAGGCGTTCCTCCGCAACCTCGCCCGCGGCGAGGCCTACCAGGCCGACGCTCCCACCCTGTGGGACGTCACCTTCCGCACCGCGGTCGCGCAGGCCGAGCTGGAGGACAAGGAGGTGCCGGGCGCGTACCACAAGCTCGCCTTCCACCGCACCGACGGCGAGGGCGACGTGCTCATCGACACGACGCGTCCCGAGCTGCTCCCCGCCTGCGTGGCCCTCGTCGCGCACCCCGACGACGAGCGGTACCAGGCCCTCTTCGGCACCACCGTGCGCTCGCCGCTCTTCGACGTCGAGGTCCCCGTGGTGGCGCACCACCTCGCCCAGCCCGACAAGGGCTCGGGCATCGCCATGGTCTGCACCTTCGGCGACACCAACGACGTGGTGTGGTGGCGCGAGCTGCAGCTGCCGAACCGTGCGGTGATCGGCTTCGACGGCCGCTTCGTCAGCGAGGCCCCCGCCGCGATCGAGTCGGAGGCGGGCCGCGAGGCCTACGCCCAGCTCGCCGGCAAGACGGTCTTCAGCGCGAAGGCCGCCGTCGTCGAGCAGCTGACCGCCTCGGGCGAGCTGATCGGCGAGATCCGCAAGATCTCGCACCCCGTCAAGTTCTTCGAGAAGGGCGACAAGCCGCTCGAGATCGTCTCGACCCGCCAGTGGTACATCGTCAACGGCGCCCGTGACGAGGCCCTGCAGCAGTCGCTGCTCGAGCGCGGCCGCGAGGTCGGGTTCCACCCCGACTTCATGCGCGTGCGCTACGAGAACTGGGTCAACGGCCTGAACGGCGACTGGCTCATCTCGCGCCAGCGCTTCTTCGGCGTGCCGCTGCCCGTCTGGTACCCGCTCGACGCCGACGGCAACCCCGTCTTCGACGACGTCATCGTGCCCGACGAGGCGTCGCTGCCCGTCGACCCGTCGAGCGACGCCGCCCCCGGGTACGACGAGTCGCAGCGCGGCGTTCCCGGCGGGTTCCAGGGCGAGCTCGACGTCATGGACACCTGGGCGACCTCGTCGCTCACGCCGCAGCTCGCGGGCGGCTGGGAGGCTGACCCCGAGCTGTTCGACCTCGTGTTCCCGTACTCCCTGCGCCCGCAGGGCCAGGACATCATCCGCACCTGGCTCTTCTCCACGGCGCTCCGGTCGCAGCTCGAGCACGGGACGGTCCCGTGGACGGACGCCTCGATCTCGGGCTTCATCGTCGACCCCGACCGCAAGAAGATGTCGAAGTCGAAGGGCAACGTCGTCACGCCGGCCGCGATGCTCGACGACCACGGCTCCGACGCCGTCCGCTACTGGGCCGCGTCCAGCCGGCTCGGCACCGACGCCGCCTTCGACCCGCAGAACCCGAAGCAGATCAAGATCGGCCGCCGCCTGGCGATCAAGGTGCTCAACGCGGCGAAGTTCGTCTACTCGTTCGAGCTGCCCTCGGGCGAGTTCGCGATCACCGAGCCTCTCGACCGCGACCTGCTCGCGTCGTTCGCCGCCGTCGTCGACACTGCGACGGAGGCGCTGGTCGGCTACGACCACGCCCGCGCACTCGAGGTCACCGAGAAGTTCTTCTGGACCTTCTGCGACGACTACCTCGAGCTCGTCAAGGAGCGCGCGTACGGTGCGACGACTCCCGCCGAGCAGGCCTCGGCCGTGCTCGCACTCCGCACGACGATCGACGGCCTGCTGCGCCTCCTCGCCCCGTACCTGCCGTTCGCGACGGAGGAGGTGTGGTCGTGGACCCACGACGACTCCGTGCACCGCGCCTCCTGGCCGACGGCCGCCGAGCTCGGCGAGGTGGGCGTGCCGACCGGCCTGCTCGGCCTCGTCGGCGAGGCCCTGATCGGCGTCCGTCGCGCGAAGTCGGACGCGAAGGCCTCGCAGAAGACGCCGGTCGTGTCCGCGACGATCTCGGCCCCTGCCGCGCAGCTCGAGGTGCTCCGCGGAGCAGCTTCCGACCTGGCCGCCGTGGGCAAGATCCAGTCGCTGGACTTCGTCGAGGGCGAGTCGCTGGCCGTGACCTCGATCGAGCTGGGCGAGCTGCCCGAGGCCCCTGCGGCCGCCGGCGTCCCGACCCCGGCCGCGGGCGCCTGATGCAGCTCGGCACGCGCTGGAGCGTGGGAGGCGCGGCTCCGGCCAGCCTCCCCGCCCCCGTGCTCGGCGCGGTCGCCCAGGTCGAGCGCGAGCTCGCCGACGAGGGCGTCGACGCGTCGTCCTGGCGCTGGACGCTCACGTACCTCGAGCACCGACCCGTCGTGGAGCTCGACGACGGCACGGTGATCCGCGTGGACGCCGTCACGGGCGAGGCGCACGTGCACGCCCCCGACGACGCTCCCGACGAGGACTAGCCCGAGCCGGGCGCGCACCTCCGCGTCCTCGAGCTCTGCGAGACGCCGGTCAGGCGTGGGCGACGATCTCGCCGTGCGGCATCAGCAGCCACCCGTCGGGCGCGTCCCGCCACGCGCGCCACGCGTCCGCGATCGCGTGCAGCTCGGCGTCGGTCGCGACGCCCTTCGCGATCGCGTCACCGTGGAACGCCGACTCCGTCGCGCGGGCAGCCCAGCTGTCGCCCCACCAGGTGCGCTCCTCGTCCGAGGCGAAGCACCACGAGGAGGCTGTGCTCACGACCGCCTCGAGGCCGGCCTCCAGCGCCCAGCCCTTGAGGCGCCTCCCGGCGTCGGGCTCGCCGCCGTTGCCCCGGTGCACCTGCTGGTACACGTCCATCCACCGGTCGAGGCCCGCCGACTCCGGCGCCCAGATCGTGCCGTGGTAGTCGACCTCGCGCACGGCGACCACTCCCCCGGGCCGGGCGACCCGGCGCATCTCGCGGAGGGCACCGACCGGATCCGCCACGTGCTGGAGCACCTGGTGGGCGTGGACGACGTCGAACGTGTCGTCGTCGAACGGCAGCTCGTACAGGTCGGCCGCCACGAACTCGACGTTCTCGGCGCCCCGAGACGTCGCCAGCTCAGCGGCCTGCGCCACGATCCCGGCGGCCGCGTCGACGCCCACGACACGCCCCGGGGCGAGCCGGGCGGCGAGGTCGACGGTGATCGTGCCCGGCCCGCACCCGACGTCGAGCAGCGACAGGCCCGGACGGAGGTGCGGCACGAGGTAGGCGGCGCTGTTCTCGACCGTGCGCCACGCGTGGCTCCGCAGCACGCTCTCGTGGTGCCCGTGGGTGTACGTCGCGCGCGGTGCGGTGGGTCCGCCCGGTGCGGTCGGCTCGTGCCGTGCGGTCGGTTCGCTCATGTGCCCGACCCTAGCGAGCCTCCTAGTGTGGGCGGATGACGAACCCGTTCCTCGAGCCGAGCTCCCTGCCGTACGCGTTGCCGCCCTTCGCCGAGATCACCGACGATGACTGGCTGCCGGCGTTCGACGCCGGCCTCGAGCAGCAGCGGGCCGAGCTCGAGGCGATCGCGACGGACCCGGCCGAGCCGACCTTCGCCAACACCCTCGAGGCGCTCGAGCGCAGCGGCCGCGTCCTCGCGCGGGTCGAGCACGCTTTCTTCGACAAGGCCTCGAGCGACTCGAACGTCGTCACCGACGCCCTCGAGCTCGAGCTCGCCCCCCGCCTCGCGGAGCACGCCGACGCCCTCCGCCTCGACCCGCGGATCTGGCGGCGCCTCGACTCCCTGCACATCAGGCGCGACCAGCTCGACCTCACGGCCGAGCAGCGCTACCTGCTCGAGCGCACCGTGGCCGACTTCGTCAGGGCCGGCGCCGCCCTCGACGACCAGGACAAGGAGGCGCTGCGCCAGCTGAACCAGCAGCTCTCGACCCTGACCACCCGCTTCGAGAAGGCCCTGCTGGCAGACACGAACGACCTCGCTGTCGTCGTCCGCGACCCCGCCGAGCTGCGAGGACTCAGCGAGGGCCAGCTCGGCGCGGCGGCCGAGGCGGCACGGGAGCGCGGGCTCGAGGGCGCCTGGGTCGTGTCGCTCGTGCTGCCCACCGGGCACCCGCTGCTGGCGTCGCTCGACGACCCGGCCCTGCGGGAGCGCGTCATGGACGCCTCGCTCTCCCGTGGTCGCCGCGGCGGCGAGCACGACGCTCGAGAGCTCGTGCTCGAGATCGTGCGTCTCCGCGCCCGACGTGCCGTGCTGCTCGGGTTCCCGGACCACGCCTCCTGGGTGACGGCCGGCGAGACGGCCGGCAGCCCCGCGGCCGTCGCCGGGCTGCTCGGCCGGCTCGCCGCGCCCGCCGCCCGGAACGCCGCCGCGGAACTCGCCGACCTGCGCGAGCTCGCCGCGGGCCAGGCCGCAGGGGACGGTGCTGACGGCGACGGCGACACCGCCGCCGATGCCGATGCCGCCGACCTCCGAGCCAGCGACTGGGCCTGGTGGGCCGAGAAGGTCCGCGCCCGCCGTTTCGACGTCGACACGGCCGTGATGCGCGACTACTTCGAGGCCGACCGGGTGCTTCACGACGGTGTCTTCCACGCCGCCTCGCGCCTCTACGGCCTCGAGTTCGCCGAGCGGCGGGACCTCGTCGGCCCGCATCCGGAGGCTCGGGTCTTCGAGGTGACCGAGGACGGCGGCGCGCCCGTCGGCCTGTACGTTCTCGACCTCTACACCCGCGACTCGAAGCGCGGCGGGGCGTGGATGAACCCGCTCGTGTCGCAGTCGGACCTGCTGGGGCTCCCGCCCGTGGTCGTCAACAACCTCAACGTCTCGAAGCCCCCGGCCGGCTCGCCGACCCTGCTCACGCTCGACGAGGTGACGACGCTGTTCCACGAGTTCGGGCACGCCCTGCACGGCCTGCTCGCCCGGGTCACCTACCCGTCCTTCTCGGGCACGAACGTGTTCCGCGACTTCGTGGAGTTCCCGAGCCAGGTCAACGAGATGTGGATGCTCTGGCCGGAGCTGCTGGAGAACTACGCCGTGCACCACGTCACGGGCGAGCGGATGCCCCGGGAGCTCGTCGCGAAGCTCGTCGCGTCGCGAAGCTACGGCGAGGGCTTCGCCACGAGCGAGTACCTCGCCAGCGCTCTGCTCGACCAGGCGTGGCACACGCTCTCGCCCGAGCAGGCGGACTCGGTCGACGACGTCGAGGCGTTCGAGCAGGAGGCGCTGGCCGCGGTCGGCCTCGACCTCGCCCAGGTGCCCCCTCGCTACTCGAGCACGTACTTCGCCCACACCTTCGCGGGCGGCTACGACGCCGGCTACTACTCCTACATCTGGAGCGAGGTGCTCGACGCCGACGCCGTCGAGTGGTTCGAGCAGAACGGCGGACTGAGCAGGGAGGCGGGCGGCCGGTTCCGGGCGCGCCTGCTGGGCGCCGGCGGGTCGAAGGACCCGCTCGAGGCCTACCGAGACTTCCGCGGCCGCGACGCTCGCGTCGAGCCCCTGCTGGAGCGCCGCGGCCTCGCCTGATCGCGTCCCTGCCCGGCATCTGCCGGCGGGTCCCCGTCGCCCCCGGCAGGTCGCTGGCGGAGTCGGCGGGGACGGGAGAACGCCCTGGACGACATGCGTCCAGGGCGTTCGGGAGGTGCGTCGAGGCGGCGGGCTAGGCCGACTTCTCGACGCGCTCGTCCACGAGACGCGGAACGATGGTGGGTGCCGCGTTCTCGAGCACGGAGGCGCGGGTCACGACGACCGTGCCGACCGTGTCGTCCGAGGGGACGTCGAACATGATCGGCCCGAGCACCTCTTCGAGGATCGCCCGGAGGCCGCGAGCACCGGTCTGGCGCAGGACGGCGAGGTCGGCGATCGCCTCGAGAGCCTCGTGCTCGAACTGCAGCTCGACGCCGTCGATCTCGAACATGCGCTGGTACTGCCGCACGAGGGCGTTCTTCGGCTCGGTGAGGATCTGCATCAGGGCAGCCTGGTCGAGCTGGGTCACGGTCGTCACGACCGGCAGGCGCCCGATGAACTCGGGGATGAGCCCGAACTTGTGCAGGTCTTCGGGGAGGACCTCGCTGAAGAGGGCCGCCTCGTCCTCCTTGCTGTGCAGCGGGGCGCCGAAGCCGATGCCGCGCTTGCCCGCGCGGTTCGAGATGATGTCCTCGAGGCCGGAGAACGCCCCGGCGACGATGAACAGCACGTTGGTCGTGTCGACCTGGATGAACTCCTGGTGGGGGTGCTTGCGACCGCCCTGGGGAGGTACGGAGGCGACCGTGCCCTCGAGGATCTTGAGCAGCGCCTGCTGCACGCCCTCGCCCGACACGTCGCGGGTGATGGACGGGTTCTCGGCCTTGCGCGCGATCTTGTCGATCTCGTCGATGTAGATGATGCCCGTCTCGGCGCGCTTGACGTCGTAGTCCGCCGCCTGGACGAGCTTGAGCAGGATGTTCTCGACGTCCTCGCCGACGTAGCCCGCCTCGGTGAGGGCGGTCGCGTCCGCGACGGCGAACGGGACGTTGAGCCGCTTGGCCAGGGTCTGGGCGAGGTACGTCTTGCCGCAGCCCGTCGGGCCGATCAGCAGGATGTTGGACTTCGAGATCTCTACCTCGTCGGCGAGCGACTCTGCCGCCGTCAGCGTCGACGCGGCACGGATGCGCTTGTAGTGGTTGTAGACGGCCACCGAGAGGGCGCGCTTCGCGGCGTCCTGCCCGATCACGTACTCCTCGAGGAACGAGTAGATCTCGCGAGGCTTGGGGAGGTCGAACTCGCTCGTGGGCTCGTCGCCCGCCTCGGCCAGGCGCTCTTCGATGATCTCGTTGCAGAGCTCGACGCACTCGTCGCAGATGTAGACGCCGGGGCCGGCGATCAACTGCTGCACCTGCTTCTGGCTCTTGCCGCAGAACGAGCACTTGAGCAGATCAGCGCTCTCACCGATGCGTGCCATGCCCGGCCTCCCTACGAGATCGTCGTCGCCCCCTGTCGGACGTCTGGAACCGAGCCTAACCCGATCCCCCGACACTCTGGGACCGACCTGCGGCTCGGACACGACGGAGCCCCGGGCAGCGCGCCCAGGGCTCCGTCGTCGCGCGGTCGTGCAGCGCAGGAGGTCAGCGCGTGAGCGCCGGCTGGTTCTTCCGCGAGGTCAGCACCTGGTCGACCAGGCCGTAGGCCAGCGCCTCGTCGGCGCCGAGGATGTTGTCGCGCTCGATGTCCCGGTTGACCTGCTCGGGGGTCTTGTTCGAGTGCTTCGACAGCGTCTCCTCGAGCCAGGTGCGCATGCGCAGCACCTCTTTCGCCTGGATCTCGATGTCCGACGCCTGGCCGCCGCTGCTGCCGCCGGTCGCGGGCTGGTGGATCAGCACGCGAGCGTTGGGGAGGGCGAGGCGCTTGCCGGGCTGACCGGCCGCGAGCAGGACGGCAGCTGCGGAGGCAGCCTGGCCGAGGCACACCGTCTGGATCTCCGGACGGATGTACTGCATCGTGTCGTAGATGGCCGTCATGGCCGTGAACGAGCCGCCGGGCGAGTTGATGTAGAGGGTGATGTCGCGATCGGGGTCCATGCTCTCGAGCACCAGCAGCTGCGCCATGATGTCGTCGGCCGAGGCGTCGTCCACCTGCACGCCGAGGAACACGATGCGGTCCTCGAAGAGCTTGGCGTAGGGATCCTGGCGCTTGTAGCCGTAGGCCGTGCGCTCTTCGAAGCTGGGGAGGATGTACCGGGAGCTCGGGGTCTGCAGTCGACCCGCGCCGCCCATCATCGGGAGTTCCATGAGTGTGTCTCTTTCTCTGCTGACGATCGGGGAGGGAGTTCTACGACTGGTCCGTGCCGGCGCCGCCGACGACGTCGGTGGCCGAGCCGCGGATGTGGTCGACGAAGCCGTACTCCAGGGCCTCCTCGGCGGTGAACCAGCGGTCGCGGTCGCCGTCCTCGTTGATCTGCTCGACGGTCTTGCCCGTCTGGGCGGCGGTGATCTCGGCCAGGCGCTGCTTCATCGAGAGGATGAGCTGGGCCTGCGTCTGGATGTCGGAGCTGGTGCCGCCGAAGCCGCCGTGCGGCTGGTGCAGCAGCACGCGGGCGTTGGGCGTGATGTAGCGCTTGCCCTTGGTGCCGGCCGTCAGGAGCAGCTGGCCCATCGAGGCCGCCATGCCGATGCCCACGGTCACGATGTCGTTCGGCACGAACTCCATGGCGTCGTAGATCGCCATGCCCGCCGTGATCGACCCGCCGGGCGAGTTGATGTAGAGGTAGATGTCCTTCTCGCTGTCCTCAGCGGCGAGGAGCAGGAGTTTCGCTGCGATCTCGTTGGCGTTCTCGTCCCGCACCTCGGAACCGAGCCAGATGATGCGGTCCTTGAGAAGTCGGTCAAAAACACTGTTGGGCAGTGTCACGTCGGCCATGGTGGAGCTCCCATTCGTTGTCGCTTGTCGTCGAATCTATCCGGTGGAACGCACGGGTTCCGGGCTGTTCGCCCACGGCAATAACTTCCGCTCCGCACGGCGACGAGACCGACCCGAGGAGGCGCGGGTGCAGTCCGGAGACGCCCGTCCCCCCGGACACGACAGAGGGCCGGGTGCACCAGCACCCGGCCCTCTCTGCGCCTGCGCCTCATCGGCGCTGACGCGTCAGCTCAGCTCACGCGTGGTCGTGACCCTCGTGGTCGTCGTCGCCGCCGACGCCCGCGGTGGCGGTGAAGGCCGACAGGTCGACCTCCTTGCCCTCGCCGTCGACGACCTTGGCCTTCGACAGCACGACCGCGAGGGCCTTGCTGCGGGCGACCTCGCCGACCATGGCGGGGATCTGGCCGTTCTGGTCGAGCACCTTGATGAACTCGCCGGGCTCCATGCCGTACTGGGCGGCGCCCTGGATCAGGTACTGGGTCAGCTCGTCCTGCTCGACCTTGACCTCTTCCTTCTCGGCGATCGCGTCGAGCAGGATCTGGTTCCGGAAGGCCTTCTCGCTGCTCTCGGTCACCTCGGTGCGGTGCTCGGCGTCCTCGAGGCGGTTCTCCTGCTCGAGGTGACGGTGCACCTCGTCCTCGACGAGCTTCTCGGGCACGGGGATCTCGACGGACTCGAGGAGCTTCTCGACGACCTGGTCACGAGCCTGGGCGCCCTGGCCGAACGTCTTCGACTTGGCCAGCTGCTCCCTCAGGTCGCCCTTGAGCTCGTCGATCGTGTCGAACTGGCTCGCGATCTGCGCGAAGTCGTCGTCGGCCTCGGGGAGCTCGCGCTCCTTGACGGCGGTGACGGTGACGGCGATCTGGGCGGTCTCGCCCTCGCGGTCCCCGCCGAGCAGCTTCGACTCGAAGGTGGTGCTCTCGTCGGCCGTGAGCGACTCGAGGGCCTCGTCGATGCCCTCGATCAGCTCGCCGGAGCCGAGCTCGTACGACACGCCCTGGGCAGTGTCGACGGTGTCGTCGCCGATGGTGGCCGTGAGGTCGATCTGGACGAAGTCGCCCGTGGTGGCGGGGCGGTCGACGGTGACGAGCGTGCCGAAGCGCGTGCGCAGGTTCGACAGCTCCTCCTCGACCTCGTCGTCGCTGATCTCGACCGAGTCGACCGTGAGCTCGATGCCCTCGTAGTCGGGCAGGTCGAAGTCGGGACGCACGTCGACCTCGACGGCGATGGTGAGGTCGCCGGAGAAGTCCTTCACGTCGGGCCACGAGACGACGTCCGCCTCGGGACGGCCCAGCACGCGGATCTCGGTCTCGGAGACGGCCTCGCGGTAGAACTTGTCGAGGCTCTCGCCGACCGCGTGGTTCAGGACCTCTTCGCGACCGACGCGCTGGTCGATGATGGGCGGCGGCACCTTGCCCTTGCGGAAGCCGGGGATGTTGATCGACTCCGCGATGTGGCCGTAGGCGTGCGTGACGCTGGGCTTGAGCTCGTCAGGGCTGACGACGATGTTGAGCTTGACGCGCGTGGGGCTGAGCTTCTCAACGGTGGTCTGGACCAATGTGGGGCTTCTCCTGTGTTGGTGGTGCTGAACTCACGTCCGAGACAGCAGGTAGACGATCGTCGGGGCGACAGGACTCGAACCTGCGATCTTCCGCCCCCAAAACGGACGCGCTAGCCACTACGCTACGCCCCGTATATCACCTGGCACGACGAGCTCCGTTGATCCCGTTGAGGTCGGGTGGAGACAAGCCTCGAGGGAGTCTAGCCGACCTGGAGAGCGCCCGTGCGGGGCCGGTCGGCGACATGCTCTATAGTTGAGTCACCCCTGTGGCAGACGCCACTCCGGGGATGTAGCTCAATGGTAGAGCCTCAGTTTTCCAAACTGATGGCGCGGGTTCGATTCCCGTCATCCCCTCTCGATGGTTCGACGCCTCCGGCGTCCGGTGCTGCAGGCACCGTGCATGAATCCTTGCCTCGATGTCATTCGTCTCTCGATGCCCTCGACGCGGCATCCCCGAAGAGGGGGCGCGTGCAGTGCCGTCTCGGTACGGAGCGCCGGTGCGCGTGCGCCATGATCTGAGGATGGATCGCGCGAAGGTCGCCCGGGCCGCGTTCACGGCGGCCGCCCTCACCCTGCTCGCGACGGGGTGCGGCGCCGGCGTGACCACCGCCTCCCCCGGGTCCGCCCCGTCCGGAGTCCCGCAGGCCGCGGCCTCCGCGGCCCCCGGCGGTGCGGACCGCGAGGCCGGCCCCGACACGGAACGCGACGCCGTGCGCGTCGCGATCGTCGGCGACTCGCTGACCGCCGGCGGCGGGCGACTGCTCAGCGACGGCCTCGACGCGAACACCTGGATGACGTACGCGCGCGGCGACGGCGTCGAGTGGGTCGGCGGCTGGGCGAAGGGCGGCAGCACGATCGAGGAACAGGCCGCCGCGGTGACCCCGGTCGCCGACGTCGACGTGCTCGTGCTGATGTCGGGCACGAACGACGTGCGCAAGGGGATCGAGTTCTCCCGGGCCGCCGCGTCGTACGACGCCGTCGTCGCCACGATCGCCCCGGAGCACGTCGTCGTCGCGGCCATCCCGCCGTACGACCGCTCCCCCGCCGCCGCCGCGCTGTACCAGCAGGCCCTGGAACGACACGTCCTCGACAGGGGCTGGACCTGGACCGACCCGTGGGGCTTCGCCCGCGACGGCCTCGTGTTCGCGGCCGGCACCTCGCCCGACGGCATCCACCCCACGACCGCCGGGTACCAGCGCCTCGGCGAGTCGCTCCGCGAGACGATCCTCGAGGTGGGCGGCACCCGGGGCGACCTGCTCCAGGCCGGCCCGGCGGCGGACGGCACGGCCGGGGGCGACCGGTCGCGCACCAGCTAGCCGGTCGACCGCCGCGACGACGTCACCGCTGCAGGAACGCGAGCACGGCGAGGACCCGGCGGTGGTCGCTCCCGCTGTCCTCGAGCAGCAGCTTCTGGAAGATCGAGGTGACGTTCTTCTCCACGGCCCCGGTGCCGATGACGAGGGCGGCGGCGATGGCGGCGTTCGTGCGCCCCTCGGCCATCAGCGTCAGCACCTCGCGCTCGCGGGGCGTGAGCGCGGCGAGGGGGTCGCCCCGTCGCCCCAGCAGCTGGGAGACGACCTGCGGGTCGAGCACCGTGCCGCCGTCGGCCACCCGGCCGAGAGCGTCCCCGAACTCGTCCACGGAGGCGACGCGGTCCTTGAGCAGGTAGCCCACTCCCCCGCTGCCGGCCTCCAACAGGTCGCGGGCGTAGGCCACCTCGACGTACTGGGAGAGCAGCAGGATGCCGAGGCCGGGACGGCGGCGCCGGGCCTCGATCGCGGCGCGCACCCCCTCGTCGGTGTGGGTCGGGGGCATCCGCACGTCGAGCACGGCCACCTCGGGCGCCTTCTCGTCGAGCTCGGCCAGGAGGGAGTCCGCGTCGCCGTAGGCGCCGACGACGTCGGCGCCTATCTCGTCGAGGAGGCGGACGAGGCCCTCGCGGAGGAGCACCGAGTCGTCCGCGACGACGACGCGCAGGGCAGGGGTCTCAGGTCGCTCGGGCACGCCCTCAGTCTAGGGAGCGGTCGTCTCCCCCTCGGCGGCCCCGTCGGCCACGAGCGGGATGCTCACGGTCACGATGGTCGGCCCGCCCGCGGGGCTCGAGATGTCGAGGAAGCCGCCGAGGCCGACGAGTCGCTCCTGCACGCCGGCGAGGCCGTGCCCGTCGCGGAGGCCGGCACCGCCCTGCCCGTCGTCCGTGACCACGAGCTCGAGCAGGGTGCCGCGGCCGTCGGGCGCCGTCCGTGTGCGCAGCGCGAGGTCGGCCGAGCTCGCCGACGAGTGCTTTCCGGTGTTGGTCACGAGCTCGGAGGCGATGAAGTAGGCGTTCCGCTCGATGTCGGCGGGCAGGACGACGTGGGCGGGCACCCGGTCCACGAGCGTCGTCGGGATGACGGCGCGGTCGACCAGGGACTCGAGCGCCGCGACCAGCCCACGGTCGAGCAGCAGAGGTGGTGCGAAGCCGCGGGACAGGGCGCGCAGCTCCTCGAGGGCCTCGCGCGACTGCGCCCGCGCCTCCTCGATCAGGGCCTTCCCCTTCTCGGGGTCGGAGTCGACCGCCCTGGCCGCCGCGGCGAGGTCCATCTGCAGACGGACGAGGCGCTGCTGCGGGCCGTCGTGGATGTCGCGCTCGAGACGACGGAGGGCGGTGCCCTCGGCGGAGAGCGCCGCGGTGCGGGAGATCTCGCGGTCGGCGAGCTCGACGGCCAGCTGGTCGCTGCGGAACCCGCCGAGCATGGCGGCCGCGATCGCGTGGTGCATCACGACGAAGCCGTGCACGACGAAGGGCATGAGCAGCACGACCCCGGCGAGCACGACCGCCCCCAGGAGGAGCAACAGGAGACCCGCCCCGCCGCCGAAGACCGTGTGCAGGCCGTTGCCGCCGGGCACGCTGCCGACGACCACGCCGCCGAAGACGAACAACAGGGCAGGGCCGGCGACCAGCAGCACGATGACGGTGGTCGTGAGGGCGGCCGCGGCGGGGAACACGACGAGGCCGTAGAGCAGGTACAGCCAGTAGTGCGGGTTCGCGAAGGCCGAGAGCGCGCGGACGGCGCGGTTGTCCGAGCGACCCCAGGTGGTGTTCGGCGTCCAGTCGACCGGACGCACCGGCCGGTCGATCGCCCAGCGCAGGCGGATCACCTCGAACGTGCCGAACCAGCGAGCGAGCCACAGGCTCGCGAAGACCACGAGGGCGAGGAAGACGAACCCGACGACCGAGTTGTCGGCACGGCCGAGCGACCGGAAGAACAGGGTGGAGAGCCCGCCGATCACCACGACCAGCACCGCCGACAGCGCCACGTAGCCGAGTTCACGGGGAAGTGCGCGCCAGCGACGCCCGTAGCCGCCGGGCGGGGGCGGCGGCGAGAGGTAGGGGTTCGTGGGGGCGCTGATGGTGCTCTCCTGGGTCATGTCTCGAGCCTCGCGGAGGCGCGGGCCCTGCCCCATGGTGCCAGCGCCCGAGAGGGCGGTGGGGTTATCCCCCCACGGCGAGGTGAGGCCAGGCTGCCCTCGGTGAGCCGAGCCTCAGCTTGCTTGCGAAATTCCCTCAGCCCTCTACCGTTGGGGAGATCGTCTAGGAAAGGACATCGCCATGACCGACGCCACCACCATCACCGTCCCCCAGGGATCCGTCGACCCCGACGTCGCCGCCGGCGTCGCGCAGTTCCTCAGCCCCATCGTGACCGACCTCACGGCGCTGTCGGTCAACGGCAAGCAGGCGCACTGGCACGTGCGCGGCATCGCGTTCGTCGCCGTGCACGAGCTGATCGACGTGGTCGTCGACCACGCCCGCGAATGGGCCGACCTCGCCGCGGAGCGCGTCGTCGCCCTCGGCCTGCCCGTCGACGCTCGCATCGAGACGGTCGCCGCCAAGACGAGCATCCCCACGACCTCGCCCGGCTTCAACCAGATCGACCGCACGATCGCCGAGCTGGTCGCCCAGATCGACGCCTCGCTCGTCGCCGTCCGCACGGCCATCGACGAGCTCGGCGAGCTCGACGCCTCCAGCCAGGACGTCGCCATCGAGATCTCCCGCGGCCTCGAGAAGGACCGCTGGTTCCTCGCCGCGCACGTCGCCGGCTGAGTCCCCACCTCCTGACGAACGAAGGCCGTCGCCCCTCGGGGCGGCGGCCTTCGTCGTGAGCTGTCCCGTCCTGACTCGGACACGGGGCCAGGTCCAGGGCCGGGCGACCTCAGAGGGCGCGGTGCGTGAACCGGCCCCCGAGCAGGGTCGCCGAGACGACCATCGCGCGCAGCTCGTGGTCCGTCGCCGTGAGCGGGTCGGCCTCCGTCACGACCAGGTCGGCCGCAGAGCCGACCTCGACGCTCGTCCAGCCGCCGGTCGACGCGGCGAGGGCCGTCCGGGCTGCCAGGCGCTGCTCCGGGTGCCACGGGTCGCGGTCGTCCCTCGCGCGCCACACGGCCGCCGCGATCGCGACCCAGGGGTCGAGGGGCGCGACCGGGGCGTCCGAGCCGAGCTGCAGTCGCACCCCCGCCTCGGCGAGGCTCCCCCAGGCGTACGAGCGCCCGGTGCGGCCGGCCCACAGCCGGTCGGCCACGTCGCGGTCGTCCATGGCGTGCTCGGGCTGGATGCTGGCCACGATCCCGAGGCGGGCGAAGCGAGCGACGTCGTCCGCGTCGAGCAGCTGCGCGTGCTCGACCGAGCCGCCGCAGCCCACCTCCTCGAGGGCGTCCAGGGCCGACGCGTTCGCCGCGTCCCCGATGGCGTGCACCGCAGGGACGAGGCCCGCCGAGGAGGCGCGTCTCAGGTGGTCGACGAGCGCCTCCCTCGCGTACGTCGCCACGCCCCGAGCCGCGGGGTCGCCCTGCATGCCGACGTAGGGGTCGTGGCACCACGCGGTGCGGGTGCCGAGCGAGCCGTCGGTGATGATCTTGGCCGGGCCCATCTCGACGAGGCCGTCCGTGTCGGGGATCACGTCGCCGGTGCGGAGGCCGCGGGCGACGACCTCGTCGAGGTCCGCCGGGTAGACGCCGGCGCGCACGCGCAGGCACGTCGTGCCCGCGGCCACCCGGCGCGCCCAGCGCTCGATCGACAGGGTCATCTCGAGGTCGACGATCCCGACGACGCCCCGCGCGGCCGCGGCCTCGGCCGCCTCGCGCACCCACTCGTCGAGCTGGTCCTCCGAGACCGTGCTCACCGCCGTGCTCACGGCGAAGGCGTCGGCCTCGCGCAGGAGGCCCGTCGGGTGACCGCCGTGTCCGTGGGCCGCGAGTGCGCGGGAGCTCAGCCAGACCGAGTGCAGGTCCTTGCTGACGAGGACGACGGGGACGTCGCCGGAGACCGCGTCGAGCAGGGCCCAGGTCGGCTCGTCGGCCCAGAGCGCGTCCTGGAAGCCGTAGCCGATCAGGGGCTGCCCGAGGGCCGGGGGCTGCGAGCGGAGGTGCTCCCCCACGAGCGACGCGGCCTCCGCGGCCGAGCCTGCCGCCGACACGTCGAGCCGGCGCCGAACGAGCGCCCACTGGTCCATGTGCACGTGGGAGTCCCAGAGGCCGGGGCCGAGCCACCGGCCGTCCAGGCCGACGATCTCGGTGCCGTCGGGGACTGAGAGCCCCTGGCCGATGTCGGCGACCACGCCGGCGACGAGCAGGACGTCGACGCGGTCGGCGTCCTCCGAGCTGTGGAGGCCGGTGAGGCGGGCGTCCCTCAGGAGGACGGGACGCGCCTCCTCGGGTCCGGTGCCGGTGCCGGGTCCGGAGGCGATCCCGACGGCGGACGGGCTGCCGCTCATCGGCCGCGGGCCCGTCGCATCTCGGCCGCGAGGGCGGGCTGGGCGTAGTGCTCGCCGTGCTCGAGCTCGTCGACGATGCGGTCGACGACCTCGGGCGCCTTGTTCTGGCTCAGCTTGGCGCGCGCGTCGAACCGGGCGACCCGCAGCCGGATGCCGACGGTGCCCTTGGCGACGCGGCGCGAGCCCTCCTCGTCGAGCGTCAGGGTCGACGGCTCGGGCATGACGCGCTCGAAGTGGTCGACGAGCTCGCCGAGCACGCGGAAGTTCTCGTCGTCCGACAGGATCTCGGGCGTGCCCCAGAGGTGCGCCGTGACGTGGTTCCAGGTGGGGATGATCTGCTCGGCGGGGTACCAGCCGGGAGACACGTAGCCGTGCGGCCCCTGGACGATCACCATGACCTCGGCAGCGCCCAGCTCGAGCGAGCGCTCGTCGGGCCTGCCCACGTGGCTGACGAGCACGATCGCGGCCGGGTCGGCAAGGTCGTCCTCGAGCACGACGGGGTAGTGCGAGGCGACGATCCCCTCCGCCGTCGAGGCGACGATCGTGGCCCACGGGTTCTCGCGGATCAGCCGCTTGACCTCGTCGACGTCGGACTGCACGAAGTGCGGAGTGTGGCGCATGGGCTCAAGTCTGGTCGACCGGGCACCAGTAGAGCTTCCGACCCGCGGCCATCTCCATCACGATGTTGGTGCCGCAGACCCGGCAGGGCAGGCCCTCGCGGTGGTAGACCCAGTGCCGGTCGGCCCGGCTGCGCAGGGCCTTCGCGTGCTGCGCCTTGGTGAGGCCGTCCATCGTCATCATCTGTCCGAGCTCGACGCCGCTCCGGAGCAGCTTCGTCCAGTCCTTGTAGATCGCCTTCAGCACGTCCTCCGGCACCTGGTTGCCGGGGGTGTGCGGGTCGAGCCGCGCCCGGAAGAGCAGCTCGGCGCGGTAGATGTTGCCGATGCCGCTCACGACGCTCTGGTCCATCAGCAGCAGGCCGATCGGGGTGCGCTTCTTCCGCACCGTCGTGACGAAGCGGTCGCTCCCCTTCTTCGGCGAGTCGACGAGCGGGTCGGGGCCGAGCTTCGCGATCGCCGTGTCGACCCCGGCGGCGTCGAGCACCTCGCACTTCGTGGGGCCGCGCAGGTCGCCGACCGCGGTGTCGGTCAGCAGGCGCACGCGCACCTGGCCGACGGGCTCGGGCGGGAACGACTCGATGTCGTCCTCGGCCTTCTCCTGCTCGGCCATCCGCACGCGGCTCCGACGAGGCGCGCCGATGCTCGCCATCGAGTCCTCGCCGTCGTCGTCCGGGGCGGCCTCCGCCTTGCGGGTGCGGGCACGACGAGTCCGCGACTCGGCCATCGAGTGGCCCGTGGCGATGTCGCCCGCGAAGTCCCACGCGCCGTAGAGGCCGAGGTGCACGTGCAGCCAGAGGCCGTTGTCGAACTCGAGGAACATCTGCTTGCCGACGGCCTTGGCGTCGACCATGGTCGCGCCGTCCAGCTTCTCGGCACCGGCGGCGAACCGCCCCTGGGGCGAGCTGACCTCACACCGGCTCCCGACGAAGGTCTGCTCGAACTGGTTGGCGATGCGGTGGACGGAATGGCCCTCGGGCACGGCGGCACCTCACTGGCTGGGGTCGATCGGGCAGGCCGATCCGACGGGGACGACGGGTCTGCGGGGCCCTCGTGGATCCCGCAGCCCTCGACGCTACGTCGTCAGTCGACCGGGTGCCCGGCGATCGCGCCCGTCGTCTCGTACTCGCCGACCTGGGCGATGCGGCGGACGTGGCGCTCGTCGTGGCTGAAGGGCTCGGCGACGAACGCGTCGATGAAGGCCAGCGCCTCCGCCTCCGTGTGCTGACGCGCGCCGATCGCGATCACGTTCGCGTCGTTGTGCTGACGGGCGAGCTTCGCCGTCGAGTCGTTCCAGACCAGGGCGGCACGGACGCCCTCGACCTTGTTCGCCGCGATCTGCTCGCCGTTGCCCGAGCCGCCGAAGACGACGCCCAGGGCCTCGTGCCCGGCCTGCCGGTCACGGACGACGGCCCGGGCCGCCGCGATGCAGAACGACGGGTAGTCGTCGAGCGGCTCGTAGCTGGTCGGGCCGTGGTCGGTGACGTCGTGGCCGGCGTCGGAGAGGTGATGGATGACGGTCTTGCTGAAGTCGAGACCGGCGTGATCGGTCGCCACGTGGATGCGCATGCTGTCGATCCTAGGACGGCCCCGGCCACGGCCCTGCGTCAGTCGAAGATCGGGCCGACCGTGCGCGTGCGCTTGATCTCGAAGAAGCCCGGGTACGAGGCGGCGGCGACGACGCCGTCCCACAGGGTCAGGGCGATCTCGCCCTTCGGCGCCGGCGAGATGACGGGACCGAAGAACGCGGTGCCGTTCACGGCGATCACGGGCGTGCCGACGTCCTGGCCGACGCGGCCGATGCCGTCGAAGTGGCTGGCCCGCATCTGCTCGTCGTACGCGTCGGAGTCGGCGTGGGCCGCGAACTCGGCGGGCAGGCCGACCTCGGCGAGCGCCGCGGGGATGACGACGTCGGCGTCGGTCTCGCCGCCCGGGTGGATGCGGGTGCCGAGCGCGTCGTAGAGGGGCTTCACGACCTGCTGGCCGTGCAGCTCGCCGGCGGCGGTGACGAGGCGCGTGTACCGCAGCATCCGGGCGAAGGCCGCCCTGTACTCGTCGCTCACGTCGTTGTCCTCGTTCAGCACCGCCAGGCTCATGACGTGGAACGTGACGTCGAGGTCGCGGTGACGGGCGACCTCGTCGACCCAGCGGCTGGTCATCCAGGCCCAGGGGCAGGAGGGGTCGAACCAGAAGTCGACGGAGGTGTGGGGCGCGGGGGCGACGGTGTCGGTCATGCCCCCAGTGAACACCCCGGCGTCGGAGGGCCGGTCTAGGCTCGTCCGGGGGCCACGAGTCCCGCAACGACACATCGAGAACGACACCTCAAGACGGATGGAGCAAGCGTGCCCGGAGAGAACCTGACCCGACTCGAGGCGCAGGAGCGCAAGAGCGTCGTCGACGTGCAGTCGTACGAGATCGAGCTCGACCTGACCCGGGGGCCCGAGGTCTTCGGCAGCTCGACGACGGTCCGCTTCACCGCGACGCCCGGCGCCTCCACCTTCATCGACGCCCTCACGCGCACGGTGCACTCGGCCACGCTGAACGGCACGCCGCTCGACCTGGCGTCCGCGAACGACGGCGTGCGGATCCAGCTCGACGGCCTGGCCGCCGAGAACGTGCTCGAGGTCACGGCCGACGCCGAGTACACCAACACGGGCGAGGGCCTGCACCGCTTCGTCGACCCCGTCGACGACGAGGTCTACCTGTACTCGCAGTTCGAGGTGCCCGACAGCCGCCGCGTCTTCGCGGTCTTCGAGCAGCCCGACCTCAAGGCGACGTTCCAGTTCACGGTGACCGCCCCCTCCCGCTGGCAGGTCGTCTCGAACCAGCCGACGCCCGAGCCCGCCGTCGACGGCGAGGTCGCCACCTGGACGTTCTCGCCCACCCCGGTGCTCTCGAGCTACATCACGGCGATCGTCGCCGGCCCCTACGACGTCGTGCGCAGCGAGCTCACGAGCTCGGACGGCCGCACGGTCCCCCTCGGCATCTTCACGCGTCGCTCGCTCACCGAGTTCCTCGACGCCGACTACATCTTCGAGAAGACGCGTCAGGGCTTCGCCTACTACGAGGAGAAGTTCCGCTACCCGTATCCGTTCGACAAGTACGACCAGCTCTTCGTGCCCGAGTTCAACGCCGGCGCGATGGAGAACGCGGGCGCCGTCACCTTCGTCGAGACCTACGTCTTCCGCAGCAAGGTGACCGACGCGATCAAGGAGCGCCGGGTCGTCACGATCCTGCACGAGCTCGCCCACATGTGGTTCGGCGACCTCGTCACCATGAAGTGGTGGAACGACCTCTGGCTGAACGAGTCGTTCGCCGAGTGGGCGTCGACCATCTCGACGGCCGAGGCCACCGAGTGGACCGAGGCCTGGACGACGTTCCAGGCGATGGAGAAGAGCTGGGCCTACCGCCAAGATCAGCTGCCCTCGACGCACCCCGTCGTCGCGACGATCAACGACCTCGAAGACGTCCAGGTCAACTTCGACGGCATCACCTACGCCAAGGGCGGGTCGGTGCTGAAGCAGCTCGTCGCCTGGGTCGGCATCGACGCCTTCTACGCCGGCGTCGCCGCGTACTTCCAGAAGCACCACCACTCGAACACCGAGCTGCGCGACCTGCTCGTCGAGCTCGAGGCCACCTCGGGGCGCGAGCTCACGAGCTGGAGCGAGAAGTGGCTCGAGACCGCGGGCGTGAACACGCTGCGTCCCGAGATCGAGACGGACGCCGACGGCGTCATCACCTCGTTCGCGCTCCTGCAGGAGGCGCCGGCCGACTACCCGACGATCCGCCCGCACCGTCTCGCGGTCGGCCTCTACGACTTCGAGGGCGACGCCCTGGTGCGGACGCACCGGGTCGAGATCGACGTCGACGGCACCCGCACCGAGGTGCCCGAGCTCGTCGGCCAGCGCCGCGGCGCCCTGGTGCTCACCAACGACGACGACCTCGCCTACGCGAAGATCCGCCTCGACGAGCAGTCGCTCGCCACCGCGATCGAGCACCTGTCGGCCATCTCCGACCCGCTGGCCCGCGCGCTCGTCTGGGGCTCCGTCTGGGACGCCACGCGCGACGCCGAGACGTCGCCGTCCGACTACGTCCGCCTCGTGCTGTCGAACATCGCGAGCGAGACCGAGTCGACGACGATCCGCACGACCCTGACCCAGCTGGTGCAGGCCGCGCGCAGCTACGTGGCGCCGTCCCGTCGGGCCGAGGTGCTCGCCGAGGTCGGCGACCGCCTCCTCGAGCTCGCGAAGGAGGCGGAGGCCGGCTCGGACGCCCAGTTCCAGTTCGTGAAGTTCTTCGCCGCCGCGGCCTCGACCCCGGCGCACGCCGACGCGCTCCGAGCCCTGCACGACGGCTCGCTCGCCCTCGACGGTCTCGAGGTCGACACCGACCTGCGCTGGGAGCTGCTCGAGGGCCTCGTGCTCGTCGGCGCCGCCGGCGAGGCCGAGATCGACGCCGCGCTCGAGGCGGACAACACCGCCAACGGCGCCCAGGCCGCCGCACGGGCCCGCGCGGCGATCCCCACGACCGAGGGCAAGCTCGCGGCCTTCGCCTCGGTCGTCGACAGCGCCGAGCAGCCGAACGCCATCGTGCGTGCGACCGCCCAGGGCTTCCAGCACACGAACGACCCTGCCGTGCTGCAGCCCGTCGTCGAGCGGTACTTCTCGTCGCTCACGGGCATCTGGGAGTCGCGCAGCTACCACATCGCCGACACGCTCGTCTCGGGCCTCTACCCGGCCGGGCTCGCCGACCAGCAGCTGGTCGAGACGACCCGCGCCTGGCTCGACGCGAACCCCGACGTCCCGGCGCTCCGGCGCATCGTCGTCGAGAGCCTCGCGGGCGTCGAGCGAGCCCTGCGGGTGCAGGCGGTCGACGCGCGGTAGCGCCGAGGCAGACGCGTCCCCACGGAGCGATGTGCGCCTCCTGCGTCACCGTCGGACGGCGGGCCCTGTTCACAGGGTCCGCCGTTCTCGCGTCCAGGCGACTCCCGGTCGGCGTCGGCTGCTCGTGCGAAGCTTGACGCGATGATCGCCTTCGCCGCCGCGCCCGCCACCGACTCCCCTGCCCCCGTCGAGTTCGACTGGGCCGCCTTCTGGGCGATGTGGGGCGTGCCGATCCGCATCCTCGCGATCGTCGTCGTCGCGGTGCTGCTGCGGGTCGCGCTGCACTTCATGATCCGCCGTGTGGTCGACCAGGTCGTCAGCGGCATCAAGCGCAAGCAGAACGTCGACGACACCCAGGCCCTGATCGCCTCGCCCCTGCAGGCGGTCCGCGTCGTGCAGCGCACGCGCACGCTCGGCAGCGTGCTGAACAACGTCGTCACGGTGCTGATCGCCGGCGTCGCGCTCGTCCTCGTGCTCGGCGAGCTGAACTTCGACGTCGTCGCCATCGTCGGCGCGGCCAGCGTCGTGGGCGCCGGCCTCGCGTTCGGCGCGCAGAACATCGTCAAAGACCTGCTGAACGGCATCTTCATGGTCGCGGAAGACCAGTTGGGGGTAGGCGACGTCGTGGACGTCGGCCCGGCGACCGGTGTCGTCGAGGCCGTGGGCATCCGCGTCACCCAGATCCGCGACGTCAACGGCGTGCTCTGGTTCGTCCGCAACGGCGAGATCCTCCGGGTCGGCAACATGTCCCAGGGCTGGACCCGGGTCGTCATCGATCTCGCCGTGCCCTACGAGGCCGACGTCGACGTCGTCCAGGCGGCGATGCTCAAGGCGGCCACCGACATGGCGGCGCTGCCGAAGTGGGGGCGCAGCATGATCGACGCCCCCGAGGTCTGGGGCCTGCAGTCGATCGCAGAAGAGCACGTCGTCATCCGCATCGTGTCCAAGACCCGGTCGTCCGAGCGCGACAACGTCGACCGCGAGCTCCGGTCGCGCCTCAAGAAGGCGACGGACGAGCTGGGCATCACGCTCCCCTCGCTCAGCAGCGTCGTCCTCACGGGCTTCGACGGCGCCTCCTCGGTGCAGGGCGCCCGCCCGCCGCAGACCGTGCCGACCCCGCACGTCCGACCCTCGAAGGGCAAGCGCTCGTGACCGACCTCCCCCTCGGCCCGCCTCCTGCGGGCGCCTCCCAGCCGATCACCCTGCGCAGCGGCGCGGGGCGTGACGACGCCCAGGGCAACTTCTGGCAGCAGATCGGCGGCCGGCCGACTTTCGAGCGGCTCGTCCGCCGCTTCTACGAGGGCGTGCAGACCGACGACGTGCTATGGCCTATGTACCCCGAGGGCGACCTCGAGGGCGCGATCCAGCGCCTCGCCGGGTTCCTCGAGCAGTACTGGGGCGGCCCGACCACGTACAGCGACGAGCGCGGCCACCCCCGGCTGCGGATGCGGCACATGCCGTTCACGGTCACGCCGGAGGCGCGCGACCGGTGGCTGCACCACATGCGCACCGCAGTCGACGAGCTCGAGCTCTCGCCGCTGCACGACGCGACGCTGTGGGCCTACCTCGACCGGGCGGCCCACGCCATGGTCAACGCCCCCGGCGCTTGACGAGGACGTGACCCCGGCTGGTCGTCAGGCGAGTCCAGGCACCCGTCTCGTACAGGGAGACGGCCTCGCCGTCGCCGAGGAAGCCGAGGCTGAGCGCGGCGAACGCCGCCCCGGCCGGCACGGCCTCGACGCCGTCGACCGGGCGCGACCAGACCTCTGACCGCACACGGTGCACGATCTGCTCGCCCGCGTTCTCGGGCAGGGCGGCGGCGATCTCGTCGATGCCCGCCGTGGCTGCGGCGTCCAGAGCCGACGCGTCGGCCGCACCCTGGGGCGACCAGCCGCCTCGGGGCGGCGAGATCGCTGCCCAGGTGACCGTCGCGACCTCGATCGGCAGGGTGACCGTCACGGGCGCGGTCGGGTCGACGACGTCGTTCTGCAGGCGGACGAGGCGCTCCTTGAGCGAGCGGACGGGCACCACCGCGTCGAACTCAGGGTCGTCGTCGAGCTGGAAGGTGCGGAGGCCCAGCACCGTCGGGCTCGAGTCGAGGAGCCCGAGCGGGTAGAAGACCGCCGCGTAGACGGCCAGGACGCCGGAGCCGGCGACGAGGCGCACGGAGCCGTCCTCGACCCGGCCGGCACGGCCGAGGAAGGTCGCGAGGTCGCTGAGGGACAGGGAATCAGGGAGGGCGAATGTACGGCTCATCGGCCCCCTAAACTACATCGGATGAGCGCCGATCCCCTGCAGAACCTGCTCGCCACCCTCGACCTCGCGCCGGCCGGCATCGTCGGCGGACAGGACGTCTTCACCGGCACGTCGCAGCCCGAGCCGCTCGGCCGCGTCTTCGGCGGCCAGGTCATGGCGCAGGCGCTCGTCGCCGCCCAGCGGACCATCGTCGGCGACCGGCCGGTCCACTCGCTGCACGGGTACTTCCTCCGACCGGGCGACCTCACCATCCCCATCACCTTCACGGTCGACCGCATCCACGACGGCCGGTCGTTCGCGACGCGACGGACCCAGGCGTCCCAGGACGGGCTGCCGATCTTCTCGATGATCGCCTCCTTCCAGACCCCCGACGACGGCCTCGAGCACCAGGTCGAGATGCCCGAGGGCCTGCCCGAGCCCGAGGACGTGCCGAGCGACGCCGAGCTGCTCGGCGCCGTCGACCATCCGATCGCCCAGGCCTGGGCGAGCGACCGCGCGTTCGACATGCGCCACGTGCCGTCGCCGGTCTACTTCAGCGTCGAGGGGGCACGCGTCGAGCACCAGGCCGTGTGGCTGCGCGCGACCGGGGCCCTGCCCGACGATCCGGACCTGCACCGCGCCTCCTTGCTCTACGCCAGCGACTACACGCTGCTCGAGCCGATCTACCGGCGCCACGGCGTGCCGCTCGTGACCCCCGGTCTCAAGGTGGCGAGCCTCGACCACGCGATGTGGTGGCACCGCCCGGCACGCGTCGACGAGTGGCTGCTCTACGTGCAGGAGTCGCCCACCGCCGTGGGCGGTCGGGGCCTCTCGCTCGGCCGCATCTACGACCGCTCGGGCACGCTCGTCGCGAGCGTCGCCCAGGAGGGGATGGTGCGGGTCCCCCGCGCCTGACCCGGAGCCGGGCTCAGCGACGACGGAACGTCAGCGGCTCCTCGACGAACGGCGTCCATGCGGCGCGCTCGTCGTCGGTGATGCGCCGTGGCGCGCCCGAGGCCGTGTCGACGAGGACGATCGACGTCGAGGCCTTCGTGTAGAGCACGGCGGGCTCGACCGTCGCGGGTGACCAGACCTCGTAGCAGACCTCGAGGCTGGCGCCGCCGAGACGGCCGATCCAGATCTGCACGTCGAGGGGCGCGCGGAGGTACGGCACCGGCACGAGGTACTCGAGCTCCTGACGTGCGATGAGCGTCATCGTCGCGGCGTCGGGCCGGCCGTCGAGCACGGCGGCGCCCGAGGTCTCGCCGACGGTGCCGTCCGAGACCCAGAACGCGTCGATGCGCGCCTCCTCGAGGAGGCGCAGCATCGACGCGTTGTTCACGTGCCGGTAGGCGTCCAGGTCGCTCCAGCGAACTCTGGTCGGCACGTGCAGGCGGGTCATCTCAGTCGCGCGTCAGCTTGCGGTACGTGGCGGAGCTGGGCTTCGCCGCGTCGGCGCCGAGACGCTCGATCTTGTTCTCCTCGTAGGACTCGAAGTTGCCCTCGAACCAGTACCAGTTCGGCGTGCCGTCGTCGTTCAGCCCCTCCCACGAGAGGATGTGCGTCGCGATCCGGTCGAGGAACCACCGGTCGTGGGTGATGACCACGGCACAGCCGGGGAACTCGAGCAGGGCGTTCTCGAGGCTGCCCAGGGTCTCGACGTCGAGGTCGTTGGTGGGCTCGTCGAGCAGGAGGAGGTTGCCGCCCTGCTTGAGGGTCAGGGCCAGGTTGAGGCGGTTGCGCTCACCGCCGGAGAGCACCCCGGCCTTCTTCTGCTGGTCGGGGCCCTTGAAGCCGAACTGCGAGACGTAGGCCCGCGAGGGGATCTCCGTCTTGCCGACCGTGATGTAGTCGTGGCCCTCGGACACGACCTCCCACAGGTTCTTGTTCGCGTCGATGCCGCCGCGGCTCTGGTCGACGTACGAGATGTCGACCGTCTCGCCGACCCGCAGGTCGCCGCCGTCGAGCGGCTCGAGGCCGACGATCGTCTTGAACAGCGTGGTCTTGCCGACGCCGTTCGGGCCGATGACGCCGACGATGCCGTTGCGGGGCAGGGTGAAGGTGAGGTCGTCGATCAGCACGCGCTCGCCGAACTGCTTGCGCAGCTTCTTCGCGTCGATGACCTGCGAGCCGAGGCGCGGCCCGACGGGGATCACGATCTCCTCGAAGTCGAGGACCCTGGTGCGCTCGGCCTCCGTCGCCATCTCTTCGTAGCGGGCGAGACGCGCCTTCGACTTGGCCTGGCGGCCCTTGGCGTTGCTGCGCACCCACTCGAGCTCGGAGGAGAGTCGCTTGGCGAGCTTGGCGTCTTTCTTGCCCTGCACCTGGAGGCGCTCGCCCTTCTTCTCGAGGTAGGTCGAGTAGTTGCCCTCGTAGGGGTAGAGGCGGCCGCGGTCGACCTCGGCGATCCACTCGGCGACGTGGTCGAGGAAGTACCGGTCGTGAGTCACGGCGAGGACGGCGCCGGGGTACTTGCTGAGGTGCTGCTCGAGCCAGAGCACGCTCTCGGCGTCGAGGTGGTTGGTGGGCTCGTCGAGGAGCAGCAGGTCGGGCTTCTGCAGCAGCAGCTTGCAGAGCGCGACACGGCGCTTCTCGCCGCCCGACAGGTTCGCGACCTCGGCGTCGCCCGGAGGCGTCCGGAGCGCCGACATGGCCTGCTCGAGCTGGGAGTCGAGATCCCACGCGTCGGCCGCGTCGATCTCCTCCTGCAGGGTGCCCATCTCGGCGAGCAGCGCGTCGAAGTCTGCGTCGGGCTCGGCCATCGCGGCCGACACCTCGTTGAAGCGGTCGAGCTTCTGCTTGATCGGGCCGACGCCCTCCTGCACGTTCTCGAGCACGGACTTGGTCTCGTCGAGCTCCGGCTCTTGCATGAGGATGCCGACGGTGTAGCCGGGCGAGAGCTTGGCCTCGCCGTTGCTGGGGGTGTCGAGCCCGGCCATGATCTTGAGGATCGTGGACTTGCCGGCTCCGTTGGGGCCGACGACGCCGATCTTGGCGCCGGGGATGAACGACATGGTCACGTCGTCGAGGATCAGCTTGTCGCCGACCGCCTTGCGGGCACGGACCATGGAGTAGATGTATTCGGCCATGCCCGGCAGTCTATCGGTGGGGGGCCGTCACCAGTCGATCGTGCGGGTGGTGCCCACCAGGCAGGAGCCTGTGCCGAGGACGGGCGCCACCTCGCTCGCGAACCCGGTCGCGCCGGTCTGCCCGACGAGGCAGTCGCTGCCCCAGAGCACCGAGAACTGCACGGTGTCGGCCGCGCGACCGATGGAGGTCGAGTCGGGCGTCACCTGCATGGCCGCCTTGTTGAAGCCGGCCGCCGTCAGCGTGTCGACGATCGTGCGGCCGTCACCTGCACCGCCGCCGTCGAGGTGGCGCGACACCGTCAGGTCGAAGAAGCCCTTGGCCTCGTCGGTCGTCGAGTCGGCCGTCAGCGTCGGGTCGGGCGCGGGCGTCGCGCCGTCCGTCGTCGGCACGGGGCTCGGGGCGGTCTCGCCCTGCGTGCAGCCTGCCAGGGCGACGGCGACGAGGACGACGACGCCCGCGCGCAGGGCGGCGAGTGGGGGACGGGTCACGGGGGGCCTTCCTCGGTTGGCCCGGTCAGGGCCGTGACGATCCTACGACGCGGGCCCGGACCGGGAGTCGCGGACGAGAGCCGGTCAGAAGGGCGGATCGCCCACCCGCACAGCGGGGTCGGCGGGGGCGACGGGATCGGCGGACACGGGGTCGCCGGCGGCGCCGGGCGGCGTCGGGCCTCGTTCGTCGAGGGCGGGGCTGCCGTCGCCGGCCCAGCCGCCGGCCGAGAGGGCAGGCGGGGAGACTGCCGCCTCGTCGCCGGGAGCGGTCGCGGAGTCGCCCACCGCACCTCCTCCGGTCGCCTCGGACGTGCCGGTGGGCGCCGCTGCGGCCGACGTCGACCGGGTGAAGGTCGACCGACCCCAGCGGAGGTCGTGGCCGATCGCGTCGGCGTCGACCTCGACGGTCGTGCCCGACTTGTCGCCGGCCTCCCACGCGCGGATCCGGAGTCGGCCGAGCACGACGACCCGTTCGCCCTTGTGGAGGCTCAGCCCCGCGTTGGCGCCGAGCACCCTGAACGCGGTGACGGTGTACCAGTTCGTGTCGCCGTCGACCCACTCGTCCTTGACGCGGTCGAAGCGCCGGTGGGTCGAGGCGAGCCTGAAACTGGCGATGTCGAGGCCGGCCTCGGTCGTGACGACGCGAGGGTCGGTGGCGATGATCCCGGTGAGGGTGATGGTGTCTGTCATGCGGGGAGTCTCACGGGACGGACCCGGTGCGCGGGCGGGCACCGCGCCTCCTTGTGGAGGGGGTGCCCGACCCGCCCGCACGGGGAGGGACGAACGCGGCCGCCCCGACGTGCTCAGTGCTCGCGGAACTCCGGGTAGTCGGCGCCCGGACCGAGGGCCGCGAAGAGCGCGCTCTTGGCCACGGCGAGTGTCGGGTACTCGCCGCTCTGCTCCGAACGCCCGGCGAGGCGGACCACGAAGCCGGCCCCGGTGCGCCCGATCGAGCCGACGGTCCCCGCGGGGCCGACGGCGACCCAGGTCTGGCCGGCGGACTCCCCGGCGTCGGTCGTGCTGGTCGTGCTGGTCGTGCTGGTCTGGTCGCTCATCGTCGAGCACCTTCCTCTCTGCAGTGCATCATCAAGCGCGCCGCGCAGCTGCGCGGCGCACGCTCAGGTCGCGAGCACCCACCTCGCGAAGCTCTTGCGGACCTTCGTCACCTTGGGCAGGGCAACTGCCGTGCAGTACCCCTGGCCCGGGTTCTTCTCGAAGAAGTCCTGGTGCTCGGGCTCGGCCTCGGTCCACTGGCCGAGGCGCTCGATCGTCGTGACGACCCCGCCGCCCCAGGTCTCGGCGGCACGGTCCCTGGCCGCCTCGAACAGCTCGGCCTGCTCGTCGTCGGCCGCGAACATCGCCGACCTGTACTGCGTGCCGACGTCGGCGCCCTGCCGGTCGAGCTGCCGTGGGTCGTGCAGCGTGAAGAACACGTCGAGCACCACGTCGCACGGGAGCACCTCGGGATCGAAGGTCACCTCAACGGCCTCGGCGTGCCCGGTCGTCCCCGTGCAGACGTCGTCGTACGAGGGATGCGCCGTGCGGCCGCCGGTGTAGCCGGACACGACCGACGAGACGCCGTCGAGGGTGCGGAAGACCGCGTCGAGGCACCAGAAGCAGCCGCCGGCGAGCACGAACGTGGTCATGTCGGCGAGGGTACTCCCGCCCTAGGCTGACCACATGAGATCACCCTTCACTCCCTACGTCGCCGACGACGAGCGGTACTCGAAGCTGGACTACGTCCGCACCGGGCGCAGCGGCCTCAAGCTGCCCCGCATCTCCCTCGGCCTCTGGAACAACTTCGGCACCGACCGCGCCCTCGAGACGCAGCGCGACATCGTGCTCCGCGCCTTCGACCGCGGCGTCACCCACTTCGACCTCGCGAACAACTACGGGCCGCCCTACGGCTCGGCCGAGGAGCAGTTCGGCCGCATCCACGCGGCGAACCTGGTGCCCTACCGCGACGAGCTCGTGATCTCCACGAAGGCCGGCTACGACATGCGCCCCGGCCCCTACGGCGACGGCGGCTCGCGCAAGTACCTGCTCAACTCGCTCGAGGCCAGCCTCGAGCGCACCGGCCTCGACTACGTCGACGTGTTCTACTCGCACCGCCCCGACCCCGAGACGCCGATCGAGGAGACGATGGGCGCCCTCGCGACGGCCGTGCACCAGGGCAAGGCGCTCTACGCGGGCATCTCGAACTACGGCCCCGAGCAGACCCAGGCCGCGATAGACGCGCTCGCCGACGAGGGCGTCCCGCTGCTCATCCACCAGCCGCGCTACAACATGTTCGACCGCGCGCCCGAGCGGGGCCTGTTCGACACCCTGCTCGAGAACGGCGTCGGCTCGATCGTCTTCTCGCCGCTCGCCGGCGGCCTGCTGACGGGCCGCTACCTCTCGGGCAAGGCCCCGGCCGGGTCGCGTGCCGCCGAGGGCCGCTGGTTCACCGAGGACGCCCTGGACGAGACCTACCTCGAGCGCGTGCGCGGGCTGAACGAGATCGCGGAGGCGCGCGGCCAGTCGCTCGCCCAGCTCGCCCTGACCTGGGTGCTGCGCCAGCCGGCCGTGACGAGCGCGCTCATCGGCGCGTCGTCGGTCGAGCAGCTCGACGACAGCCTCGACGCCCTGCACGGCGCGGCGCTGAGCGACGACGAGATCGCCGCCGTCGAGCCGTTCGCGGTGGACGGCACCGACCGCTGAGACACGACGGGCCCTCGCGGGCCCGGCTCCGCCCGCAGCCCGTTCCCTCGAGGGAGCGGGCTGCGTCGTCGATGTCGGTGGTCGTCCGTAGCGTCGTGCTCGTCCTCGACAGCATCGGCCGGATGACCCTCAGGAGCACGACGTGACCCTCACGAGCACCACGACCACCAGCCCCGTCGACACCATCAGCCCCCTCGACACCCGCGCGCTCGCGCCGAGCCTCCCTGGGCGCATCGCGCCCGAGCCCCTGACCGAGGCTCGCGGCGGCCTCCGCCTCGTGCAGGTCCGCGACGACCTCGCTAGGGTCACCCGGGCCGGGGGCGTGGTGCTCGGCTACGTGGAGCGGGTCGACGATCCGCTCGGCGACCGCTGGCGGGCCAAGCGCTTCGTCGCCCGTGAGCGTCGGTTCGTCGAGATCGGCGAGTTCTGGAGCCGGTCCGACGCGACGGACTGCTTCCGCTTCGCCTGAGCACGCTGAACGGCGCGCGACACGCTCGGCGGCCCTCCTGTCGGCGCCCCTGCGACCTTCGACCTCAGCTGTAGAGTTCGCCGCATGCAGTGGTGGAACAGCTTCGTGGAGTGGGCGTCGTCGGACGCCGGGTGGCGCATCGTCAGCGGGGCCGTCGTGCCCTTCGTGGCGATCGTCCTGGCAGGCGTGATCGCCGCCCTGATCGGCCGCGCGGCCATGCGCCGCGTGGTGGCGATGCACGAGGACGAGGCGAAGGCCACGGCGGTCGCCGGCATCGTCTCGGCTGCGCGCAAGGCGGCGATCTGGAGCTCGCTCGGGCCGGAGGAGCGCGCCTACGCCGACCACCTCGCCCAGGAGAGCGAAGTGCGGCTCCGCCTCCTGCCGGTCTCCGGGGCCGGCACGGCGGCCAGCTGGGCCGAGCACGAGATCGCCGAGCTCAAGCGGAACTCCGCCAGCTTCAGCTACGAGTCGGGGCACGCTCTCGACGAGCTGCGCGACCGACTTGTCGAGTGGCAGAACAAGCCCGGCCGTGCGAAGAAGCTCTTCAAGGCCGACCTCGAGCGGTGGAGCTACGAGGAGGCGGACGTCGACAAGGGCCTCGACGCTCGTCAGAAGGCCTGGGACGCGGAGCAGGCGGCCACGGCGTCCCACGAGTCGCGACCGACCAGGTCGGCGCAGCCCGCGCAGTCGACGCAACCGGCCGCGCCGGCCTACGAGCAGTGGCGTGCACCGGTCTCCCCCTCGACGCGTCCCGCCGACGAGCCGACCCCGGCTCGCGAGACCCGCACGACGGCGGTCGTGACCTCGTCGTCTGACGACGACACGGACGTCGACCCGGACACGACGTCGTACGGCCAGCAGGTCAGCGCCCAGGACGTCCGTCGCCGGACCACGCCCGACGCCTGATCTTCACATCACGGTGCCCTCGGCAGGAATCGAACCTGCGACCAAGAGATGAGAAGCACCACGTGGATCACGTCACGGTGCCCTCGGCAGGAATCGAACCTGCGACCAAGAGATGAGAAGCACCACGTGGATCACGTCACGGTGCCCTCGGCAGGAATCGAACCTGCGACCAAGAGATGAGAAGCACCACGTGGATCACGTCACGGTGCCCTCGGCAGGAATCGAACCTGCGACCAAGAGATTAGAAGGCTCCTGCTCTATCCGCTGAGCTACGAGGGCGTGCCCCCACGATAGCGCGTGGGCTCGGTCCGCCCGGGCGGCGACGCCGTCAGACCGCGAGGGCCAGTGCGCTCAGCACCTGGTCGAGCCGCGGCGCGCCCGCCGCACGGAACACCTCGGTGCCGCCGTCGGTCAGCACGACCATCGTCGGCGTGCTCGTGATGCCCCGCGCCTCGGCCTGGTCGGCACGCGCGGCGACGTCCGCCTCGTCGACCACGAGGGCAGGGACGAGGGCCTGGGCCTCGGCCACGACGGCGCGGGCCGCGTGGCAGGGAGCACAGAAAGCGGACGTGTACAGCTCGAGCTTCATGGCCGGGACAACGAGGAGGCGCGGGGGAATGTTCCCCGCGCCTCCTCGTCTCGCGTCGACTCCCTGCGGAGCCGACGTCCTGCCTCAGTTGTCGAGGTCGTCGTTGCGGTCCTCGGGGTCCTCGACCGGGTCACTGTCCTTCTCGTCGAGCGAGTAATGGACCTGCAGCTGCTCGCCGACCGTCTTCGCCTCGCCGGCCGTGTAGACGAAGCCCGTCTCGAGGCCGTCGATCAGGACGTAGTCGACGATCTCCTCGTCGTAGGAGCCGTTGGTGCTGATGCGCGTGTCGGTCCGGCCGTCGCTCGGGCCGCCCTCGAAGAAGACGACGTACTCGGATCCCTCGGCCACGGTGGGCTTGCTGTCTGTCATTGTGCCGTTCTACCAGGAGGCACCGACCCGGCACCCAGATTGGTCGCGCCGCCCCCGCCGCCGTCCGCCCGGAGACGAGAACCGTCACTCATATTGCCAAGCTATATAGATTGGCTATACAGTTGCCGGATGACTTCACAGCCGACCGACATCCTGGAGAACCTCCTGACGTCGACCCATCGCCTGACGCGGATCGCCGCGCAGGAGACCGGCCGCACGACCTCGCCCGCCGTCTGGCGCACCCTCGCGATCCTCACGACCGACGGCTCGATGCGCGTCGGCGACCTGGCCAGGACGAGCCGCGTCAGCCAGCCGACGATGACCAAGCTCATCCACGGCCTGGCCGACGACGAGCTCGTCCGCCGCATCGCCGACGTCGACGACTCCCGCGCCTGGCTCATCGCCATCACCCCCAAGGGCACGGAGGCGCTGGCCGAGTGGAAGGGCCAGCTCGCGACCGCGCTCGGCCACCTCTTCGACGACCTCGACGACGACGAGTGGCGCGTGCTCGACCACGCCGCCCAGCTGCTCAGCACCCGCGTCGCGTCCGAGGCGGTGTCCGCGTGAGCGCCGCGACCCACGGCACAGCCGCGAGCACCGGCACCGCGAAGCCGAGCATCCTCAGGCAGCCGACCGCCGTCTGGGCCATCGCCTTCGCCTGTGTCGTCGCCTTCATGGGCATCGGCCTCGTCGACCCGATCCTCCCCGCCATCGCCGAGTCGCTGAAGGCGACCCCGACGCAGACCGAGCTGCTCTTCACCAGCTACCTGGC
Organism: Frigoribacterium sp. ACAM 257; assembly: GCF_007954365.1. Classification (GTDB taxonomy): domain Bacteria; phylum Actinomycetota; class Actinomycetes; order Actinomycetales; family Microbacteriaceae; genus Frigoribacterium. The sequence continues at coordinate 345,369 of NZ_VOLO01000003.1, read as the reverse complement.
CGTCACCGGCATCGCGATGTTCTTCACCAGCTGGGTCTCGAGCCGCCTCGGGGCCAAGAAGACCCTCATGATCGGCCTCGCCCTGATCGTCGTCTTCGCCGTTCTCGCGGCCACGAGCGGCGACGTGTGGGAGGTCATCGGCTTCCGCGCCGGCTGGGGCCTCGGCAACGCCCTCTTCATCTCGACCGCGCTCGCGACGATCGTGGGCGCCGCCTCCGGGGGCACCGCCTCCGCCATCATCCTGTACGAGGCCGCCCTCGGCCTCGGCATCGCTATCGGTCCCCTCATCGGCGGCCTGCTGGGCTCTGTGAGCTGGCGCGGACCGTTCTTCGGCGTCACCGTGCTGATGGCGATCGCGTTCATCGCCATCGCGGTCTTCCTCAAGGGCGGCGCGATCGAGAAGCCGACGCCCACGAGGCTGTCGGCGCCGTTCCGCGCCCTGGCCGTGCCGGCCCTCGGCACCCTCGCGGCGACCGCGTTCTTCTACAACATCGGCTTCTTCGTCCTGCTGGCATACACCCCGTACCCGCTCGGCTTCGGCGCCATGGGCATCGGCCTCACCTTCTTCGGCTGGGGCGTCGGCCTCGCGATCACCTCCGTGTGGGTCGCCCCGCTGCTGACCGCCCGGATGAAGCGGACGACGGTGCTGCGCATCGCCCTGCCCCTGCTGACGCTCGACCTGCTCGCGGCGGCGCTGTTCGTCGGGACGCCCGCGGCGCTCGTCACCTGCGTCGTCGTCGGCGGCCTCGTGCTGGGCGTGCTCAACACGGTGCTCACCGAGAGCGTGATGGAGGCGACCGACCTGCCCCGCTCGGTGGCATCGAGCGCGTACTCGGCCGTGCGGTTCCTCGGCGGCGCGATCGCCCCGCCCGTGGCCACGCTCCTCGCCGACAGCATCGCGCCGAGCGCCGCCTACGTCTTCGCCGCCGCGAGCGTCGCCGTCGGCCTCGTGATCATCCTCGCCGGGCGTCGTGCCCTGCGCCGCGTCGACGACGGCCCCGAGTCGACCCGCGTCGAGGCCGAGGCGATCTCGGTCGGCGAGGTCTCGTAGACGCGACCCGCGCGCCCGGCCCGGCCCGCGCCTCCCCCGCCGATGAGACAAGGAGGCGCGGGCCGGGCCGTGTCGGAGGCCCGGACTAGAGTGGCGGCATGGCTACGACGAACGACCGACTGGTGTGGATCGACTGCGAGATGACGGGTCTCGACATCGCCGTCGACGAGCTGGTCGAGGTGGCCGTCGTCGTCACCGACTTCGACCTCGTGCCCGTGCACCCCGGCTTCACCATCGTCATCAAGCCCGACCAGTCCGCCCTCGACAACATGGGCGACTTCGTCACCGAGATGCACACCACCTCGGGCCTCATCGACGAGATCCCGAACGGCGTCAGCCTCGCCGAGGCCGAGTACGAGGTGCTCGAGTACATCCTCAAGTACGTCCCCACCGAGCAGCACGCGCCCCTGGCCGGCAACACCATCGGCACCGACCGCGCTTTCCTCGCCAAGTACATGCCGCGCGTCGACGGCCACCTGCACTACCGCAGCGTCGACGTCTCGTCGATCAAGGAGCTCGCTCGGCGCTGGTTCCCCCGCGTCTACTTCAACGCGCCGCAGAAGCACGGCGGCCACCGAGCCCTCGCCGACATCCTCGAGTCGATCCGCGAGCTCGAGTACTACCGCCGCGCCGGCTTCGTCGCCGACCCCGGCCCCACCACCGACGACGTCCAGGCGATCTCGAGGGCCGTCGTGGACGAATGGGCCTCCCGGCTGTAGTAGAGTCTTCTCGTTGCGATCGCTCCGGCAGTCGCGCATGGTGGGTATAGCTCAGCTGGTAGAGCGCCTGGTTGTGGTCTAGGAGGCCGCGGGTTCAAGCCCCGTTACTCACCCCAATGGAAAGGCCCTGCCCTACTCGGCAGGGCTTTTTGGGGTTTCCGGTGCCTTCTGGTCTTCGACGCGTTCCGCGTCGAAGACGTCGTCGGTGGCCGGGCAGGTGCATCGGTGGAGAGCACCCTCGCTTCGCTCGTTGCGGCGCTGACGCGAGTCGCTACTCGAGAGCGACAAGGCGGCGTGATGTTCTGCGGTGGTTCGTCGCTTTGATGGAGGCACCCCGGCGCACGCGGTGGTGGACGCGCGTGGCTGCGTGGCGTCGAGGGCGGGTCGTTTGCGTCGAGGGCGGGTCGGCGGCTACCCGCCCTCGCGGCAGGCGACCCGCCCTCGGCGCTCAGGGGGCGTGTGGGACGCTGGGCCGGTGGACGACGAGAGAGCTGACGGCGCGGCGGCGGCGGGCATCGACCCGGCGACGCTGAGCCTCGCCCGGTTCGACGAACTCGTCGTGGCCGAGCTCGACGAGCTGCCCGACGACATGGTCGACGGCCTCGACAACGTCGTCTTCGTCACCGACGACCGCCCCGAGGACGGCTCCCTCGACCTCCTCGGCCTCTACGACGGCGTCGCCCTCACCGAGCGCGGCACGTACGGCTTCGGCGAGCTGCCCGACCGGATCATCCTCTACCGCGAGCCGCACCTCGCCGTCGTCGACGACGAGGACGAACTGCGCGACGAGATCCACGTGACGCTCGTGCACGAGATCGCGCACTTCTACGGCATCGACGACGACCAGCTGCACGAGCTCGGCTGGGCCTAGCCCTCCGAGCCGCCGACCGTGACGCCGCGTCCGACGTCGACGACGACGTCCGCGAGGCGGCGCGGGCCGTCGACCGCGAGGTGCCGCTCCTCCTGCTCGGCCCAGATGTCCCACCACGGCTCGTAGGTCGCGCCGTCGCGCCGCAGCGCCCGGGCTCGCCGCGTCTCGTCGTCGAGGTCGAGCCAGACGCGCAGCGTCGCCAGGGCCGAGGAGGCGCGGGTCAGCGCCCCGGCGCCCTCGACGACCAGCGAGACGGCCGGGTCGAGCGTCCGCCGCTCCCCCGGCACGCCGGCCTGCCAGTCCCACGTGGTCCACCCCGGGTCCGCCGCCGCGAGGATCGTCGACTCGACCACCCGTGACGCCGCCTCGAGCCCGTGCCAGCCCGGGTACACGTCGTCGAGGTGGACGAGCTGCACGGGGCCGAGCTGGTCGACGGGCCAGGCCGCGACCAGGCGGCGAGCCAGCGTGGTCTTTCCCGAGCCCGACCGGCCGTCGATCAGCAGCACGACGCGGTCATGGCCGACCCGCGCCTCCTTCGCCCTCGTCAGCAGGTCGACGACGACACGACGCGCGTCGGCGTCGGGCTGGCCCACGTCGGCCGCCCCCTCCTCAGGCAAGGACGAACTCCCACGTCCCGGCGAGCACTGCCGCGGTGACAGCGGCCGCCGCGATGAGCACGCCGATCACGACCATCACGGCGTCCCGGAGCCCCACGGTCGACGGGCGGGCCCAGGTGCGCGCCGTGTCCGAGCCGAAGCCCTTCGCCTCCATCGCCGTCGCGAGCTTGCTCCCGCGCCGCACCGACAGGACGAGCAGCGCGAACGCCTGCCCGGCGAGCCGGCGGGCGGCGGCGACCGGGCCCCGAGCGTCGGCGACGCCCCGCGCCCGACGGGCGAGGGCGAGCTGCCGCCAGTCGTCCGCGAAGAGCCCGGCGAGCCGGAGCCCCGCGAGGCCGCCGAGCACGAAGCGCGACGGCAGCCGCAGCACCTGCGCGAGGCCGTCGGCGAGGTCGGTGGGGTCGGTCGTGGCGAGCAGGACGATGCCCGGGATGCCGACCGCGAGGATGCGCAGGCCGATCGCGAAGGCGAGCGAGACCGACCCCTCCGTCACGCTCATCCACCAGAACTGCAGCAGCACGACACCGTCGTCGCGGCCGTAGAGCACCATGACGACGACCGACATCGGTGCGGCGATCCAGAGCGGCGCGGTCCGCCGGAGCAGCTGTCTCGCCGACAGCCCCGCCCAGGGCAGGAGCAGCAGCTCGAGCCCGAGAGCCACCCCCGCCGAGACCCAGTCGATCGAGAGCAGCAGCACCACGGAGACGACGAGCGCCGCGAGCAGCTTCGCGACGGGGTTGACCCGGCCGACGACTCGGTCCGTCTCGACCGCCTCGAGCAGGCTCATGCTGCCGCCCCGGCCCCGGCCCCGGCCCCGGCCGACGGCTGTCGCTCGAGGACGACCACGTCGTCAGCCAGCGCGGCGACGAACTCGGCGTCGTGCGTGACCGCGACGACGCTGCGGCCCTCGTCGACGAGGGCCGCCAGGAGGGCGACCAGCTCACGCCAGGTGCGCGCGTCCTGCCCGAAGGTGGGCTCGTCGAGCACGAGGAGGCGCGGGCGCGACGCGAGGACGGTCGCCACCGAGAGACGCCGCTTCTCGCCCCCGGACAGCGTGAACGGGTTCGCGCCGGCGAGGTGATCCAGCCGGAGGCGCGCCAGGAGCTCGTCGACGCGCTCGGCGACCTGCGCGGCCGGCTCGCCGAGCGCCTCCGGCCCGACCGCCAGCTCGCGACGCACCGTGGGGGTGAGGAACTGGTGCTCCGGGTCCTGGAAGACGGTGCCGACCCGCGTGAGCAGCTCGCGCGAGCGCCACCGCACGGGCACGGCGCCGGCGCCGGCGGCGAGCTCGGCCGTGGCACGCAGCTCGCCCGAGACCGGGGCGAGCAGGCCGGCGAGCGTCAGGGCGAGCGTCGACTTGCCCGCGCCGTTCGCGCCGGTGACGGCCAGCGTGCGGGCGTCGTGGATCGTCAGGTCGAGGTTCGAGGCGACGGCACGGCCGCGCGGGCCGCGGTGTCCGACGGCCAGCGCGGTCGCCTCCAACAGCGGTCCGCGAGAGGAGGCGCGGCGACGCACGGGCGGCTCGAGCGCGACCCCGGGGACCCACACCCCCGCCTCCGTGAGCCGTCCGCGCTGCCGGTCGAGCACCTCCTCGGGGGCGCCGTCGGCGAGGACTCCCCCGCCGGCGGCGAGCACGACGACGCGGTCGACGACGGGCAGCCAGACCGAGACGCGGTGCTCGACGACGACGAGCGTCGCGCCGGTCCGCTCGGCGACCCGGGCGACGGCGTCGCGCACCTCGACGACGCCCTCGGGATCGAGGTTCGCCGTCGGCTCGTCGAGCAGCACGAGCCCCGGTCGCATCGCGAGGGCGCCCGCGAGCGCGAGGCGCTGCTTCTGCCCGCCGCTGAGCTGGGCGGTCGGCCACGAGCGCGGCAGGTCGAGCCCGACCGCGTCGAGGGCGTCGTCGACACGGCGCCAGGTCTCGTCGCGCGGGACGCCGATGTTCTCGCAGCCGAAGGCCACGTCGTCACCGACGCGGGCGAGAACGACCTGCGAGTCGGGATCCTGCAGCACCAGACCGACCCGGCCGCGCTGCTCGGCCGGGGGTCGCCCGTCGACGAGCAGCTCGCCGCGGGCGTCGCCCTCGTCGTCGCCGCCGAGCACGCCGGCGAGCCCGGCCAGCAGCGTCGACTTGCCGGCCCCGGAGGCGCCGAGCACCAGCACGCGCTCACCCGGCTCGATGACCAGGTCGAGCTCGGACACCGCAGGGCGAAGGCGACCGGCGTGCCGCCACCCCCAGCCGCGGGCGTCGACCCGGGCGCCGGAGGAGGCGGTCACGTCGTCGAGGCCGCGCGGGTCAGACGCGCGCCTCGGCCGACCGGCCGGAGGCGAAGCGGCTGAGCGCGCCGGTGCGGGCGAGCCCCCGAGCGGCGAGCCAGGAGAGCAGCCCGGCCAGGACGACCCCGGAGACGACCGCGCTGATGCCGTAGACGACCTTGAACTCGATCGCGGTAGCGGCGATCGACGAGAACGACGTGTCGAGCAGGGCGACGGCGACGCCCGCGCCGGCACCGGCGAGCAGGGCGACGTGGAGACGGAAGGACGAGTAGAGGAATGCAGCGAAGACGAGCTCGGCGCCGAGGCCCTCGACGACGCCCCAGATCAGCGTGGAGAAGCCCCACTGCGTGCCGATCAGCATCGACACGACGGCGGCCATCACCTCCGTGTAGACGGCGGCGCCCGGTTTGCGGATGATCAGCCCGCCGAGCACGCCGGCGAAGAGCCAGCCGCCCGAGAGCAGGCCCGAGAGGCCCGGCGTGAAGGCGAGCAGGTTGCTGAGCGGCTCCCACGCGAGGCCCCAGGCCCAGAAGACGACGCCGCACGCGACGCCGATCACGCTGGCGACGACGATGTCGACGACGCGCCAGCGACGCGACGGCCCCGGCGACCTCCGCGGCGACTCCTGCGACCCCGAAGCGGCGACGGGGCGATCCTGGCGGCCGGGCTGAGCCTCGTTCGCGGACACGGAAACAGACATGTTCTCTCCTCCCTGCGCTGGCATGATCCAGATCAGGTTCGACGGTCGAAGCGTGGATCGCTTCCTCTCAGCCCGGATCACCGGACTCCCGTGTGTGTGCCGCCGATCCTAGCGCCGCTGCGGTCCGGCCGCACGGACGGGCTTCCGTCACAGATCAGGAAGACAGCGCTGGCGCCTCCTGAGCTGTGCACGGTTCAGGACGATCGGCGCCTCCGCTACAGGGATCAGGCGCGATCTTCCTGAATGAGGAGGCAGGTCACGCGAGGGTGAGCTGGCCGTCGGCTCGCAGCCACTCGAGGCCCTCGACGATGGCCTCGACCGACGTCCACCGCGGCGCGTAGCCGAGCAGCCGCCGCGCCTTGTCGATGCTCATCGAGTGGCTGCGCGACAGGTGCTCCCAGGACGCGTCGGCCGACTCGGGACTGCGCTGCGCTCGGAACTCCTCGAACGAGGCGAACGTGAGGTGCGCCTCCTGCCCGAAGGCACGGGCGATCTGCTCGGCGAGGCCGCGCAGGGTCACCGCCCGCTCGCTGACGACGTGGAACGACTCCCCCACGGCCTGCGCCGGACGCTCGACAGCCCGCTGGAACGCCTGCGCCACGTCGTCGGCGTGCACGTGGTGGACCGTCTCGAGCCCGAGCCCCGGCATGACGACCTCGCGGCCCGCGGCGAGCGCCTCCCACACGTCGAGGTCGAGGTTGCCGACGGCGTTGATCATCGGCCAGCCGGGGCCGGTGATGTGCCCGGGGTGCAGCACGGCGCTCTGCACGCCGCCGGGCCGTCGCGTCTCGGCGAGCAGCAGGCGCTCGATCTCGGCCTTCTGCGTGCCGTACTCGCCGAACGGCGTGCGCCGCGCCTCCTCGGTCACCGGCACCTCGGCCGACGGGCCGTGCACCCAGATGGTGCCGCAGTGCAGCAGCACCGTGCCGCTGCCCCGCAGCGCCTCGACGAGCGAGAGCGCGGAGGCGGGCGTGAAGCAGATCAGGTCGACGACGACGTCGGCGCGCAGGTCGGCGATCGCCCGGCCGAACGAGCCGTCGGCGTCGCCGGCGTCGCGGTCGAGCTGCACCCGCTCGACGCTCGCCCAGGCGGCGTGCTCGCGGTAGGGAGCCGAGGTGCCGCGCGACACGGCGACGACGTCGTGCCCGGCGAGCACCAGGCGAGGCACGAGGTAGCCCCCGACGTGGCCGGTCGCGCCGATCACGACGACCCTCACGACGACACCGCCCCGAGGAGGCGCGGGCGGGGATCGAGGACAGCTGCCGTCGTCGGCAGCGCTGCGGTCGTCATGCCCCGACGCTAGGCGCGGCGGCCCCGGTGCGCCCGCTGCCCGTAGGCTGACGTGGTCCACGACCCGGAGGTCCGATTGCACACCTGGCCAGGCAACCCCTACCCGCTCGGCGCCACCTACGACGGCAGCGGCACCAACTTCGCGATCTTCAGCGAGGCGGCCAGCACGGTCGAGCTCTGCCTCTTCGACGCCGACGGCGCCGAGACGCGCGTGCCCCTCACCGAGGTCGACGCGTACGTCTGGCACGCCTACCTGCCGACGGTGCAGCCCGGCCAGAAGTACGGCTACCGCGTGCACGGCGACTACGACCCCGCGACGGGCTCGCGGGCCAACCCCGCGAAGCTGCTGCTCGACCCGTACGCCAAGGCGACCTGCGGCGAGATCGACTGGGACGAGTCGTTGTTCGCGTACCACTTCGGCGACCCCGACTCGCGCAACGACGACGACAGCGGCCCGCACATGATGCTGGGCGTCGTCATCAACCCGTTCTTCGACTGGCAGGGCGACCGCCCCCCGAAGTACAGCTACGACGAGACCGTCATCTACGAGGCCCACGTCAAGGGGCTCACCGAGACGCACCCCGACATCCCGGAGGACGAGCGAGGCACCTACGCCGGCGTCGCCCACCCGGCGATCATCGAGCACCTCAAGAAGCTCGGCATCACGACCCTCGAGCTGATGCCCGTGCACCAGTTCGTGCAGGACAACACGCTGCTCGAGAAGGGCCTCAGCAACTACTGGGGCTACAACACCATCGGCTTCTTCGCGCCGCACGCCGCCTACTCGGCCACGGGCGACATCGGCCAGCAGGTGCAGGAGTTCAAGACGATGGTGCGGGTGCTGCACGCCGCCGGCATCGAGGTCATCATCGACGTCGTCTACAACCACACGGCCGAGGGCAACCACCTGGGGCCGACCCTGTCGTTCAAGGGCATCGACAACGCCGCCTACTACCGGCTGATGGACGGCGACGCCAAGCACTACATGGACTACACGGGCACCGGCAACAGCCTGAACGTCCGCCACCCGCACTCGCTGCAGCTGATCATGGACAGCCTGCGGTACTGGGTGACCGAGATGCACGTCGACGGCTTCCGCTTCGACCTCGCCGCCTCCCTCGCCCGCGAGTTCTACGAGGTCGACCGGCTGTCGACCTTCTTCGAGCTCGTGCAGCAGGACCCGATCGTCTCGCAGGTCAAGCTGATCGCCGAGCCGTGGGACGTCGGGCCGGGCGGCTACCAGGTCGGCAACTTCCCGCCGCAGTGGACGGAGTGGAACGGCAAGTACCGCGACACCGTCCGCGACTTCTGGCGCGGCGAGCCCTCGACCCTCGGCGAGTTCGCCAGCCGCATCACCGGGTCGGCCGACCTCTACGAGCGGGACGGCCGCCGTCCGGTCGCGAGCATCAACTTCGTGACCGCCCACGACGGCTTCACCATGCGCGACCTCGTCAGCTACAACGACAAGGTGAACGACGCCAACGGCGAGGGCGGCGCCGACGGCGAGAGCCACAACCGCTCGTGGAACAGCGGCGTCGAGGGCGAGACCGACGACCCACAGGTGCGGGCGCTCCGCGAGCAGCGCCAGCGCAGCTTCCTCGCGACCCTGCTGCTCAGCCAGGGCGTGCCGATGCTGCTGCACGGCGACGAGCTCGGCCGCACCCAGCGCGGCAACAACAACACGTACGCCCAGGACAACGCGATCAGCTGGATCGACTGGGAGGCGGCCGACAGGGAGCTCGTCGAGTTCGTCGCCGAGGTGATCAAGCTGCGCCACGACCACCCCACGTTCCGTCGTCAGCGCTACTTCAACGGGCGCCCCGTGACGCGCGGCGAGGGCGAGCCGCTGCCCGACATCGTCTGGCTGACGCCCGAGGGCGACGCCATGCAGGAGGGCGAGTGGAACGAGTCGTACGCCAAGGCGATCGGCATGTTCCTCAACGGCGACGGCATCCGCGGGCGCGACCAGCGCGGCGGCCGCATCACCGACGTGAACTTCGTCCTGTACTTCAACGCGAGCGCCGAGACGGTCACGTTCGTCCTGCCGCCCGACGAGTACGCCGAGGGCTGGGAGGTGGTGGTCGACAGCACGGTCGCCGCACCCCCGCCCCCGGCCCAGTCGGCCCCGCGCACGCCGACCGCGACGCGCGCGGCGACCACCACCCAGCCCCCCAGCACGCCGCAGGTCCCTGCCGCGCTGCTCGCCGGCGACCGGCTCCCCGTGGCGGGCCGTTCCCTCGTCGTCCTCCGAGCCACGGCCGAGGAGCACGCGTGACCCGACACGACCACCCCCGATCCACCTACCGGCTGCAGATCAGGGCGGGCTTCGACCTGTTCGCCGCGGCCGACCAGGTGCAGTACCTGCGCGACCTCGGCGCCGACTGGGTCTACCTGTCGCCCGTGCTCGAGGCCGAGCCCGGCAGCGACCACGGCTACGACGTCGTCGACCACGGCCGGGTCGACCCTGACCGCGGCGGCGCGGCCGGCCTCGACGCCCTGTCCGACAAGGCCCACGGCGCCGACCTCGGCGTGCTCGTCGACATCGTGCCGAACCACGTCGGCGTCGCGACCCCGAAGGCGAGCACCTGGTGGTGGGACCTCCTCACCCACGGCCGCGAGAGCAAGTACGCCGACGCCTTCGACGTCGACTGGGCGGCCGGCGGCGGCAAGGTGCTGCTGCCCGTGCTGGGCGAGCCCGCCGGCGCCGACGGTGGGATCGAGGGCCTCGAGGTCGCTGACGGCGAGCTCCACTACTACGACAACGTCTACCCGATCGCTCCCGGCACCCTCGGCGACGCCGCGGACGGCCCGGCCGACGCGGCCGCCGTGCACGCCCGCCAGTCGTACGAGCTCGTGCACTGGAAGCGCGCCGACACCGACCTCAACTACCGCCGCTTCTTCGCGGTGAACACCCTCGCCGGGATCCGCGTCGAGGAAGGCTGGGTGTTCGACGAGTCGCACGCCGAGATCGGACGCTGGTTCCGCGAGGGCCTCGTCGACGGGCTCCGCGTCGATCACCCGGACGGCCTCGCCGACCCGGGCGGATACCTCGACCGGCTCTCCGCCCTGACCGGCGGCGCCCACGTGCTCGTCGAGAAGATCCTCGAGGGCGACGAGCGCCTCCCCGAGAACTGGGCGACGGACGGCACCACCGGCTACGACGCCCTGGCCGACCTCGACCGGGTCTTCGTCGACCCCCGCGGCGCCGCCGCGCTCGACGGCCTCGACTCGCGCCTCCGCGCCGACGACGACGGCGCGCACTCCCCCGCGGACGGGGACGCCCGCGCGTCGGACGAGGCGGTCGACTGGCACCGGATGATCCTCGGCACCAAGCGCGGCATCGCGGACGGCATCCTCGGCAGCGAGATCCGTCGCCTGGCCCGCCTGGTCTCGGACGACGGACGCGCGGACGAGACCGTCGTCGACGCCCTCGCCGAGCTCGCCGCGGCGTTCCCCGTCTACCGCAGCTACCTCCCGCAGGGCGCCGACCAGCTCGCGCGCGCGGCCGAGGTCGCGACCGAGAGCCGTCCCGACCTCGCGGACGTCATCGCCCGCGTCGTCGTCGTCCTCGCCGACGAGGCGCACCCGGCCGCCGTCCGCTTCCAGCAGACGAGCGGCATGGTCATGGCCAAGGGCGTCGAGGACACGGCGTTCTACCGCTACAGCCGACTCGCGACCCTCACCGAGGTCGGGGCCGACCCCGCGGAGTTCTCGCTGACGCCCGCCGAGTTCCACGCTCGGCAGCAGGCCCGCCTCGCCGAGCGTCCGTACGGCATGACGACCCTGTCGACGCACGACACGAAGCGCAGCGCCGACGTACGCTCGCGCATCACCGTGCTCTCCGAGATCGGCGACGAGTGGACGGCGACGCTCGAGCGCCTCCGCGACCTCGCCCCGATCGGCGACGGTCCGTTCGAGAACATCCTCTGGCAGAGCGTCGTCGGTGCCTGGCCCGCCTCGCGTCAGCGCCTGCACGACTACGCCGAGAAGGCGAGCCGCGAGGCGAGCACCTCGACCACGTGGACCGACCGCACCGCCGACGCCGAGGCCTTCGAGGAGCGCATGCACGCGGCGATCGACGCCGTCTTCGACCACGAGGAGGTGCGGCACGAGATCGAGAGGATCGTCGACGTCGTCCGCGCCCCCGGCCGCAGCAACTCGCTCGGCCTCGCGCTGCTGCAGCTGACCGGCCCCGGCAGCCCCGACGTGTACCAGGGCGGCGAGCTGTGGGACCACTCGCTCGTCGACCCGGACAACCGTCGCGAGGTCGACTTCGGGCTGCGCCGCCGCCTCCTCGACCAGGTCGCGGCCGGCGAGACGCCGCCGGTCGACGAGACGGGCGCGGCGAAGCTGCTCGTCACGCACCGGGCCCTGACTCTGCGCCGCGACCGCCCGGAGCTGTTCACGCGCTACGGCGCCCTGCCGGTGTTCGGCGACCAGGCCGACTCGGCCGTGGCCGCCGACCGCGGCGGCGCACTGACCATCGCGACGCGCCTGCCCGTCGCCCTCGAGCAGGCCGGGGGCTGGGGCGACACCGTCGTCCTCGTCCAGGGCCGCCGCTGGCGCGAGGTGCTCACCGGGCGCGTGCACGAGGGCGGGCGCCTCCGCCTCGCCGACGTGCTCGACACGTACCCCGTCGCGCTGCTCGTCCCTGCGGAAGAGCAGTAAGGACGCCGCAGGGCGGGAACAGCGCCCCTCCGCACGACTACCGTCGACCCCCTGCGGGTCGGCGGTTCGTCGTCCTGCCCGCGGCCACCCGACCACCTGCACCTTCCCGACCACCACACCTCCCGAGGAGACCGATGAGCGTCTACGACGTCTGGGCACCCACCGCGACCACCGTGCAGCTGCACCTCGACGGCGACGTGCTGCCGCTCGAGCACGACGCCTCCACCGGGTGGTGGCGCGCGCCGGCCGACCTCGACCGCTCCCCCGGCCACCGCTACGGGTTCCTCGTCGACGACGGCGAGACGCCGCTGCCCGACCCGCGGTCGCGGCGCCAGCCCGACGGGGTGCACGGCCTCAGCGAGACCTGGGACGGCGACTCGTTCGACTGGACCGACGCCTCCTGGACGGGTCGTCAGCTCGCCGGCGCGGTGATCTACGAGCTGCACGTCGGCACCTTCACGCCGGACGGCACCCTCGACTCGGCGATCGCGAAGCTGCCGCACCTGGTCGAGCTCGGCGTCGACCTCGTCGAGCTGCTGCCCGTCAACGGCGTCAACGGCCGCTGGAACTGGGGCTACGACGGGGTCGACTGGTTCACGGTGACCGACAACTACGGCGGACCCGACGCCTACCAGCGCTTCGTCGACGCCGCCCACGCCGCCGGGCTCGGCGTCGTGCAGGACGTCGTCTACAACCACCTCGGCCCCTCGGGCAACTACCTGCCCGTGTTCGGCCCGTACCTGTCAAGCAAGCACGCCAACACGTGGGGCGACAACGTCAACCTCGACGACGACGGCTCGCACGAGGTGCGCGAGTTCATCCTCGACAACGCGCTGATGTGGTTCGAGCGGTTCCACGTCGACGCCCTGCGGCTCGACGCCGTGCACGCGCTCGTCGACGACAGTCCCGTGCACCTGCTGCAGGAGATGGGCGAGCGCACCGCCGCCCTCAGCGCCCACCTGAGCCGCCCGCTGACCCTGATCGCCGAGAGCGACCTGAACGACGCGACGCTCGTCACGCCCCGCGACGGCGGCGGCTTCGGGCCCGACCACCGCCAGGGCTACGGGCTCGACGGGCAGTGGAGCGACGACTTCCACCACGCGCTGCACGTCGCCCTGACCGGCGAGACGAACAGCTGGTACGCCGACTTCGCGTCGCTCGACTCGCTCGCGAAGGTCGTCACGAAGGGGTTCTTCCACGACGGCACCTGGTCGTCGTTCCGCGAGGCCGACCACGGCCGGCCGGTCGACGTCCGGCACATGCCCGCCTGGCGCCTCGTCGTCGCGAACCAGAACCACGACCAGATCGGCAACCGCGCCGTCGGCGACCGCCTCGCGGCGACCCTCGACGACGGGCAGCTGCAGATCGCCGCGGCGCTGACCCTCACCTCGCCGTACACGCCGATGCTCTTCATGGGCGAGGAGTGGGGCGCGTCGACCCCGTGGCAGTTCTTCACGTCGCACCCGGAGAAGGAGCTCGGCGAGGCCACGGCGAAGGGCCGCATCGCCGAGTTCGCGAAGTCGGGATGGGACGAGTCCGTCGTGCCCGACCCGCAGGACCCGCAGACGTTCGAGGACTCGAAGCTCGACTGGTCGGAACTCGGGCGCGGGCGCCACGCCCTGCTGCTCGACGCCTACCAGCAGCTCACGGCGCTGCGCCGTGCCGAGCCCGAGCTCACCGACCCGCGCCTCGGTCTCACCTCGGTCGAGCACGACGCCGAGGCCGGCTGGTTCGTGATGACCCGGGGCACGATCCGGGTGGCCGCCAACTTCGGGACGCAGGAGGCGCGGCCCGGCGTGCGCGCCTCCTCCGTGCTGTTCGCCAACGACGACTCGATCGCGGCCGGCGCCGAGCTTGTGCTGCCCCCGCACTCGGTCGCCGTGGTCCGCTAGCCGCTCGGCACGCCCCGCACACTCGGAACGGCCGAGGGCGGGTCGCCTGCGCCGAGGGCAGGTCGTGAACGACCCGCCCTCGAGCACGGTGACCCGCCCTCGACGTTGTTGACGACGTCCGCACGGCCGGGGCTGACCACCCCTGCCGTGCGGACGGTGCCGCCTCCCTGCTAGCGCGCCTGCGCGCGGCGCACGACGGGCCCGACCCGGTGCGACGTCGCGCGGACGCTCGGCAGGCGACGGTGTCGCACGACCAGCTCGACGAAGGCACGCCCTCGCCGGCGGAGACCCCAGAGGGTCACCTTGGTCAGCGACTCCCTGACGATCGAGCCGCTCATCTTCGAGGCGCCGTGGACGCGCTCGGTGAACGTGATCGGAGTCTCGACGACCCGGAGGCCCGCCTCGAGGGCGCGCCAGAGCAGGTCGACCTGGAAGCAGTACCCTCGCGACTCGACGGCGTCGAGGTCGATGCGACGGAGGGCCGAGGCGCGGAACGCCCGGAATCCGCCCGTCGTGTCGGCCACGCGGATCCCGAGGGCGCCCCGGGTGTACCAGCTGCCGCCGCGGCTGAGCAGCTCGCGGCGCAGCGGCCAGTTCTCGACCTCGCCGCCCGGCACCCAGCGCGAGCCGAGCACGAGGTCGTCGTCGGCGAGGAGTCCGAGCATGCGGGGCAGGTCCTCGGGGTGGTGCGAGCCGTCCGCGTCCATCTCGACGATCGCGTCGTAGCCGCGCTCGAGGCCCCAGGCGAAGCCGGCGAGGTAGGCGGCGCCGAGGCCCGCCTTCTCGGTGCGGTGCATCACGTGGACGCGCGGCTCGCGGGCGGCCCAGTTGTCGGCGAGGTCGCCGGTGCCGTCGGGCGAGCCGTCGTCGACGACGAGCACGTCGACGGCGGCGCCGGACGCGAGGGTCCGGCTGACGATCATGTCGAGGTTCTCCCTCTCGTCGTAGGTGGGGATGATCACGAGCGCGTCGTTCACGGGGTGGTCCTTTCCGGTCGGGGCGGAGAGAAGGGCGGTGCGGGTCGGGTGAGGAGGTGCGGGGCGGGCCGGGCGCGTCGGGTGCGTCGGCCGTCGCGCCGTGCGGACGCGGCGCGAGGCTGTGTCGGGCTGTGCGGAGCGTCAGCTCGTCGACACGAGGTCGGCGAACACGATGAGGTTGTCGACGTAGTGCCCGGTCGAGCGGTCGAAGGTGCCGTCGCAGGTGATCAGCCGCAGGCTCGGGGTCGGCGTCGAGCCGTACACGTCGCTGGTGGGGAACGTCGCCTTGGGCGTCCGCTCGCTGCCGGTGACGCGGAACGTCTCGACCGTGCCGGTCGACAGGGTGACCTGGACCTCGTCGCCGACCGCCAGCTTCGCCAGGTCGACGAAGACGGCGGGTCCGCTGCCCGAGTCGACGTGGCCGGCGATGACGGCCGGGCCGACGGCGCCGGGCACGGTGCCGTCGCGGTACCAGCCGGCCGACTCCCACGCCTGGGGCGGGTCGAGCTCTCCGGCGGCGCCGAGGCCGAGGTCCTCGAGACCGGAGTCGACTCCGATCGAGGGGATCTGCACCCGCTCGGGAGTCGCCCCCGCAGGAGGCGCGGTGTACGACTGCGCCGCCGGGTCCTGGAACGAGCCCGCGGCCCCGCTGCCGGGGTCAGCACTCGGCGAGGCGGACGACGACGACGCTGTGGTCGAGGCCGGGCCCTGCGCGTCGGCGCCGGCCCCGCCCCCGTCGGGCTGCGCCGCGACGGCGGCGACGGTCGCGCCCCCGGCGAGCAGCAGCACGGCCGCGCCGAGCGCGATCGCGGCTCGCCGGTGCGACGAGACGAGCTGCGAGACGCTCATCGGGACACCGCCAGGGGCGAGCAGGCGCCGAGGGCCGAGCCCTCGCCGTCGAGCTGGAGGGCGGCGAGCGCCGCCCAGGCGGAGCCGTAGTAGGTGGGCGTCGACTGCGCCAGCGCGTCGGCACGACCGAGGTCCGCCGTGGCGGCGTCGGGCTCCCCCGCGCTGGCGAGCGCGGCGGCACGGGCGGCGTAGGCGAGCGGGCTCTGGTCCTGGCCCGCCTCCTGGCCGCCCAGGTCGAGCTGCATCGGCAGGTCGGGGTAGCGCTGCAGAACGGGCGCGAGCCGGGCGGCCAGCGCGACGTCGACCGGGTCGCACGACTCGGCGTACCGCAGGGCGAGCCGACCGGCGTCGTAGCTGTACTGGACCGTGCCCGACGAGCCGTCGGCGCTCGGCAGGGGGACGACGGTGCCGTCCTGCTGCACCTGCGCCCAGTCGCTCGGCAGGGCCGTGGCGGTCAGCACGTTCGTCGTGATCGCGCGGGAGCCCTGTTCGAGCTCGGCCCAGCGGGGGTCGCCGCTGGCCTCGCCGAGCTGCGCGAACGCGGCCGGCGCGGCGTAGGAGGGGTTGTACGACCAGGGCCCGGAGCCGGCGGCCCACGGGCCGGGGAGCAGGATGCGTCCCACGTCGGTGCTCGCGGTCATCTCGTCGAGCACGTGCGTTCCGAGCTGGACTCCCTCGGCGGTCCAGGTGGGTCGGTCGAACGCGGCGCCGGCGAGCACGAGCGCCCTGGCGGCGTCGACGTCGGCGTCGCTGGCGGGCATGTCGTCGACGACGGCCCCGTCGGCCCAGCGCCAGGCGAGCAGTCCGTCCTGCCGGACCAGCTCCTCCTTCGTCCAGTCCCAGATGGCGGCGAAGCGGTCCTCGTCGCCCACGGCCGCCGCGACGAGCATGCCGTAGGCCTGTCCCTCGCTGACGGTGTCGTCGCCCTGGTCGCGACGGACGACACGGCCGTCGTCGTCCACCCACTCGGCGAGGAAGTCCTCGCCGATCTGGGTGGCGGTGCGGGCGTCGGGAGTGCTGTCGCCGGTGCCGGGGTCGCTGCTCTCGGCAGGCCCCCCGGCGGTGCGGTCGGGGGCGCCGCCGGGTGCTCCGACGACGAGGAGGGCGATGCCGGCGGTCACGGCCACGGCCGCGACGACCACTGCGGCGAGCAGTGCCTTCGTCTTCTTCGTCATGTCGTTCCTCTGAGGGTCTCGGTGGTGCTCACGGGTCGTTGCCCGTGCGGGGTGCTGCGGGCGGGTCCCGAGGAGGCGCGGCGCCGGTGGTCGCCCACCGCGCCTCCTCGGGATCTCAGGCCCCGAACCAGCTGCGGACGGTGGCCCAGAAACCGGCGGGCTCGTCCTTCACGGGGTGCTCGGCGAGGTAGCCGCCGCCGGTCTGGACGCCGCCCACGGGGGCCTGCGCCGTGGCCGCGCTGTCGACGACCGGCACGACGGTCAGGCCGCCGGTGGAGTTGTCGAGCACGAACAGCGTGTTGATGCTGCCGGCGGCGAGGTCGACGTCGCTCGTCCCGGTGACCTTCTGACCGGTCAGGTCGAGGCTCCAGGGGCCGGCCGCGACCTCGGCGTAGCCGCTGGCGCTGCCGAAGCTCGCCTCGTCCGCGATGGTCGTGCCCGTCGTCGTCTCGACCGAGACGGTCTTGCTGACGGTCGCGGCCTGGAACAGGCGCACCTTGGCCTGGCCGTCCGTGGGCGGGGTGAGGTCGTCCTTCACGACGCGGGTCTCGAGGTCGTCGTTGGGGCCGTAGGCGAGGGCCGTGATCGGCTGGCCGCTGTCGACCGTGACGTTGGTCGTGATGACCGGCTTGCTGTCGGCTGGTGCGTCGGCGGCGGTCATCGAGACGACGTAGGTGCCGGGCGTCAGCGCCTGGTACGGGCTGACCTGGCCGAACGTGACGTCGTCGAGGTCCATGACGACCTGACCACCGGCGAGGGAGGTGAGGGTCACGTCGACCGACTTCGTGTCGGGCGAGAGGTGGCCGACCCGGACCCAGCCGTCGCCGTCGGCGGCGTGCGCGGGCGAGGCGCCGACGAGCGAGCCGGCGAGGGCGACGCCGGTCGCCGCGGTCAGCGCGAGGACGGTCACGAGACGCCGCCTCGGGGTGGTGGTCGTGTCGGCGGTGCGTGCGGTGCTGCTGCTGTGGAGTGAAGCCATGGGGTTGGTTCCTTTCCGTTCGGGTGCCGCGTCCGGAGGGGCGCGACGGCGGGGAGGAGGGGTGCCGGGGGTCGTCTGCACGACCCCCGGCGAGGTGGTCAGTCGGACAGGACGCCCGACGGGGCGACGGCGGAGAACGTGATGCGGAGGCCGTCTCCGAGGGGCTCGATCGAGGCCGGCTCGTAGGTGTCGCCGAGGCCCCGGAGGAGCGTGTCGAGCTGCGCGACGGTCTCGCCGCCCTGCGGCGTGACGTCGAACTGCCGGAACACGGCCTCTTGCTCGCCCGGCAGGGCTGCCGGGTCCGCGACCGAGATCGGGGCCACCGCGGCGAGCTGACCGAGGACGATCAGCGCGCGGGGGTCGAGACGACCGTCACGGAGGGCCTGGTCGAAGGTGCTGGACACCTGCAGCGACGGGTTCTCGGCGAGCTCGGCACCGGCGGCGGACCGCGCGGAGGCTGCGGCGTCCGCGGAGCGCTGCGCCTCGGCGGCGCCGTCGCTGTCGATCCGTCGGACGTTCACCTGCTGGTCGCCCTCGCCGAAGGAGGCGACGACGGTCGAGCTCTCGAGTGCCGACCGCACGTCGGGCGAGCCCGCTCCCGAGGTCCGGACCGACTCGGTCTCGAACAGGTAGTCCGAGTCGCGCCAGCCGTTGGGCGACTGCGCTTGGACGGCGCCGTCGGTGTCGATCTTGTAGAACCAGATGACGTTGTCGCGGGCGAAGCCGGCGCGGACCAGGTCGACCCAGACCGCGTCGTCGACGAGGAGGCGGCTGTCCTTCGGGACGTTGGTCTCGACCCAGGTCTCGGCGTTGCGCATCGGCGCGTCGAGGTCCGAGTCGAGGAACCCGCGCAGCTGGACGGCCCAGAGGGGGACCAGCGCCACCACGGCGGCGACGGTGAGCGCGATCCAGGTGACGGACCCCGTGCGGACCGCGGCCGTCGAGACGGCGCCGGCGCGGCGTGCCCGCACCGACTTCACGGCTGCGTCGGTGACCGCGGCGATCAACAGCGCCGCGAACGGCAGCAGCATGATCACGTACGGCACCGGCAGGTAGCCGCCGGGACGGAACATGAAGGCGATCAGGAAGACCATCATCACGGCGATCGGCCGGACCCTCTTCATGAACAGGCCGACGACGGAGGCGAGGGTCCCGACCACGATCAGCACCTGGTCGAGCTGCCACCACTGCGACACCGTCGCGAAGAACAGGCTGCCGGTGTCGAACACCGACCCGCTGGCCTCGCGGGTCGCCAGCTGGAACTGGACGCCCTCGAGCAGGCTGACCCGGCCGGCTCCCGGCAGCAGCTCGCCCTTGACCGCGGCGAGCGCGACGTAGGCGAGGCCGACGAGCACGAGCAGGCTGCCCGCGATCGAGAGCGTGTAGCGGCGGGTCGACCTGTCGGCGCCGCGCCACATCATCCAGGCCAGGAACGGCAGGGCGAGCAGGTACGTCTCCTTCGAGAGCACCGCGATGCCGAACGACACGGAGGCGGCGGCGAAGCCGGCGAGCTGGTAGCGCTTGCTCAGCGCGAAGACGAACGCGGCGAGCAGCCAGGGGGTGGCCACGTTGTCGAGGTAGACCGTGCGGTGGAACTGCAGGGCCAGGGGCGAGACCGCGAACACGAGTCCGGCGACGGCGGCGGCGGGGCGGCTGAGGCCGAGCTTGCGGGCCAGCAGCCAGAGCAGGGCGACGGCGACGACGGTGAAGGCGAGCATCGCCTCGCGGCCTGCCAGCACCGCGACGTCGTAGCGCTCGAAGGCACCGGTCAGGGCCGTGTAGGCCGAGATCTGCAGCCAGCCGACCGGGGGGTGGTCGTACCAGTAGGTGTAGTGGGCGAGCTCGCCGAGGTTCTGGACGGCCCAGGCCTGGGCCGTGTACGTGCCCTCGTCGTCGATGCGCTGCGGCGAGCCGGCCATGTTGAAGGCCTGCACGACGGCGGCGATCGCCATCAAGGGCAACAGCCAGACGAGGCCGGCGCCGTGGCGGCGGAGCCACCCGGGCGAGCGCTCAGGTGTCTGCTCCGGCGCCGTCACGGGACGACGGGGCGCCGAGGCGATGCGGTCGTCGACCGCCGTGGGGCGGTTCAGCGTGCTGGTCATCGGTCACCTCCGGTCATGGCGAGGGCGGGCTCCTGCTGGGAGGCGCGGGGCGCCTCCTGCGGGGCGGGGGTCTCGGCGGGGCGGTGGGCCCCGGTGTGCTCCGTCTTCTCCCAGGCGTTCATGCCTCGGATCTGACGGAAGACGGCTCGCACGGCGGCGAGGGCGAGGAATATCTGGTACGGGATGAGGCCCCAGATCAGGCGGAAGTAGTCGCGCGCCCTGACCTTCTGCCCGTAGGTGCGGCCGAACTCGCGGAGGCCGGTGAACTCGACGGCCAGCAGCACCAGGGTCGGCGCCAGCGGGATGAACGAGACGAGCGCGATGGCCGTCGGGACCTTGATCGTGAAGATCAGGATGACGGAGATCGGGATCAGGAGGCCGGTGGCCGCCTGGATGAACGGCATCGTCAGGAGGTAGCGGGCCATCAGGCGCTGGCGCAGACGCGGCAGCTTCTTCCACTCGCCCTTGCCGTAGACCTGCATGAAGCCCTGGTTCCAGCGCGTGCGCTGCTTGAGCAACGAGACGAACGTGCCGGGCGTCTCCTCGCGGGTGACGACCTCGGGGCTGTAGGCGACGACGACCTTCGCGCCGGCGCTCGACAGGCGGACGCCCAGCTCGCAGTCCTCGGCGAGGCACTCGGCGTCCCAGCCAGCGGACCAGTCGAGCCAGTCCTTGCGCACGAAGACGGTGTTGCCGCCGAGGGGGATGAACTTCTCCTTGGCGTGGAAGTGCAGGCGCGAGCGGAACCAGAAGTAGTACTCGAGCACGTTGCGGAGGCTCCACCAGCTGGACTGGAAGTTCATCAGCTGCACGCCGCCCTGGACGACGTCGGCGTCGGTCTCGCTGAAGCGCGAGTCGACCAGCGTGAGGAGGCGGGGGTGGACCTCGTCCTCGGCGTCGAACACGCCGACGATCTCGCCCCGCGAGGTCTGCAGCGCGAGGTTCAGCGCCTTCGGCTTGTTCTTGGGGACGCTCGAGTCGACGACCACGCGGATCAGGTCGGGGTGACGAGCCGCGGCCTCACGGGCGACGCGCTCGGTGCCCGGGTCGTCGTGGCCGACGATCGCGATGATCTCGAAGTCGGGGTGGTCCTGCAGCGCGAGGCGGTCGAGGGTCTGGCCCATGACCTCCTCCTCGTGCCGTCCGGGGACGAGCAGGGTGAACGAGTGCCGTGCGTCGAGCGGGTCGGAGCTGAACTGGCTGCCCTCGAGGTTGTCCTTCGAGCGCCAGGCGTGCAGCATCCACCACAGCGTCGAGACGGCGACGGCGGTCAGCAGCAGCGAGACGAGGATGAGGGACGAGTAGCCGATCCACTCGAAGGGGCTCCAGTCGGGCAGCGAGAAGCCCGAGAGGGCCTCCCCCGCCCCGGAGGTGGTGCCGCGGTTGGGCACGAACTGGTCAGGGCTCGTGGGTGCCTGCGGCGTCAGCAGGGGCTGCGGCTCGCCGGCGGCGAGCAGGGAGTGCACGGGGTGCGTCGGGTCAGTCGACACGGTCGTTCTCCTGTCGGGTGAGGGTGGGCGATGGTGTCCGGATCACGACGGTCGGGTGCCGCGAGCCGGGTCCTGCTGGTGGTTCTGGTGGTTCTGGATGGTGCAGGTGCGTCATGCGGGTGGTGCGGTCAGCGGGCGTCGGCCGTGGCCGGCGCGAAGACGAACCAGCGGTAGGCCACGTAGCGGAACGCCGTGCCGAGCACGAGCCCCACCCCGTTCGCCGCGATGTTGTCGGCGAGCTGGCTGGTGTGGCCGAGCACGTAGTGCGACACGAAGAGGCACAGGGAGGCGATGGCGAGCCCCCCGACGTTCACGAGGCCGAAGACGACGGCCTCCTTGAGCACGGCCCGGCCGCGGTCGGCGCGGAACGTGAGGTAGCGGTTGCCGAGCCATGCGACGGCCGTCGCGACGATCACCGAGATGACCTTCGCGCCGATCGGCTTGTCGTCGAGCAGCGTGAGCCTCAGCAGGTTGTAGACGCCCACGTCGACGACGAAGGCGATGCCGCCGACGAAGCCGAAGGTCGCGAGCTCGCGGAGGCGGCTCGCCACGCGCACCGAGACGGCTGCGCGGGCGGGCACGGAGGCCGTCGCCGAAGAGGCGGCGGCGCGGTCGACGTCGGGGGCGTCGGCCGGTCGGGTGGTCGGCCTCTCGTCGAGGGCGGGAGCGTCGGGCATGACACCGGTTCGGGGGCCCCCCGGAAGGGGGTTTGCCCGGGGTACGTCCTTGTGCGCTGGTTGCCAGGTTGGCGTCACGCGCTGTTCACACAGCCGTCCCGGCCGTCGCTCGCCTCGCGCCCGGGACGCGCGTAGCGTGAGCCCATGGAATTCAGATACCTCGGACACAGCGGTCTCAAGATCTCGGAGATCACCTACGGCAACTGGCTGACGCACGCGTCGCAGGTCGAGAACGACGTCGCGACGCAGTGCGTCCGTGCCGCCCTCGACGCGGGCATCTCGACCTTCGACACCGCCGACGCCTACGCGAACACGGGCGCCGAGACGGTGCTCGGAGCGGCGCTCGCCGGCGAGCGCCGCGAGTCGCTCGAGATCTTCACGAAGGTGTACTGGCCGACCGGCCCTGCCGGCCACAACGACACCGGCCTCAGCCGCAAGCACATCCTGGAGTCGATCGACGGCTCCCTGAAGCGGCTCGGCACCGACTACGTCGACCTGTACCAGGCGCACCGCTACGACAGCGAGACCCCGCTCGAGGAGACGATGCAGGCCTTCGCCGACGTCGTCCGCCAGGGCAAGGCGCTCTACATCGGCGTGAGCGAGTGGAACGCCGAGCAGATCCGCGCGGGCCACGCCCTCGCCGAGAAGCTCGGGGTGCAGCTCATCTCGAACCAGCCGCAGTACTCGATGCTGTGGCGCGTCATCGAGCAGGAGGTCGTCCCCGCCAGCAAGCAGCACGGCCTGGGCCAGATCGTCTGGTCCCCGGTCGCGCAGGGCGTCCTGACCGGCAAGTACAAGCCGGGTGCCGAGCTCCCCGCCGGCAGCCGGGCGACCGACGAGAAGGGCGGCGCGAACACCATCAAGCGCTTCCTGACCGACGAGGTGCTCACGGGGGTCGCCTCGCTCGAGCCGATCGCCGCCGACCTGGGGCTGTCGATGGCCCAGCTCGCCATCGCGTGGGTGCTGCAGAACGACAACGTCGCCTCCGCGATCATCGGCGCCTCGCGGCCCGAGCAGGTCGCCGACAACGTCAAGGCTGCCGGCGTCGCCCTGCCCGCCGAGGTGATGACCAAGATCGACGAGGCCCTCGGCGACCTCGCCGAGCACGACCCCGCGAAGACGGTCTCGCCGGCCCAGCGCCCGGCCTGAGCCGCTCGCCTCGCGCGCGCGATCTCCGGGACGACGTTCCCGATCTCCTGCAGGAGATCGGGAATGTCGCGCGAGAGGATGCGCTTGCATATACTCGTACCGACCTTCGGTGACACGTCACCGATCTCGATCTCGTCGAACAGCCCACCGAACCGACCACAGAACAGCAGGAGAACACCATGGCCATCACCGCAGAGAAGATCCCCGCCGGCACCTGGAACCTCGACCCCACCCACAGCGAGGTCTCGTTCAGCGTCCGTCACCTCGCCATCAGCAAGGTCAAGGGCTCCTTCGAGTCGTTCGACGCGTCGCTCGTGACCGACGAGGACCACACGGCCAGCAAGGTCACCGCGTCCATCGACGTCGCGTCGATCAACACCAACCAGAAGGACCGCGACGGGCACCTCCAGACCGGCGACTTCTTCCTCGCCGAGGAGCACCCGAAGATGACCTTCGTCTCGACCAGCATCGAGGAGAAGGGCGACGACTCGTTCCTCGTCCACGGCGACCTCACCCTCCGCGGCGTCACCAAGCCCGTCACCCTCAAGAGCGAGTTCGGCGGCCTCGTCGTCGACGGCTACGGCCAGACCAAGCTCGGCTTCTCGGCCACCACCAAGATCGACCGCACCGAGTTCGGCGTCAGCTGGAACGCGGCCATCGAGGCCGGCGGCTTCACGCTCGGCAACGACGTCACCGTCACGCTCGAGATCCAGTTCGTCCACGCCGCGTAGTCCACGCAGCACGCACGACGCGCCCTGGGCGCGTTCGTGACCGGAGGGCCCGCATCTGCACCAGCAGGTGCGGGCCCCTCGTCGTCGGCCAACGGGACAGGATCCCCGCCGAGGGTTACGTCGAGGGCTCAGGACGGCTAGTGTCACCTCACATCCGACATTCCGTGTGAGGAGTTCTTGATGCCCGTGACCGACCTTCCTTCGTGGCTCATGATCGCCGCGGCCCCTGGTGCCGTGCTCGGCGCCGCCGTCCTGCTCCGCCTGCCCTGGCGCCGTCGGAGCCGACGATGAGGCCCGGCGAGAGCTCGGGCACCGACTCGGCTCCGCTCCCCCACGTCGTCTCGTGGTCGAGCTACCCCCGCCGGACGGCGGCGCTCCTGGCGGTCGTCGTCGCCCTCAGCATCGGCGTCCAGGTCTGGACCGGCCTCGCCTCCGCCCCCGCGGTCGTGTTCCTCCTGCTCGTCGTCGTCGTCGGGGCCCAGATCGTGCTGGGGCTGTTCGACCGCCCCCGCGGCCTCGACCGCGTCTCGCGCGCGACGTCGACGCGGGCCCAGCCCGACACCGTGCCCCGCCGGCCGGGCGACCCGGACGTCGTCGCGCTCGTGCCCTGCTACAACGAGGACCCCGCGGCCCTCCGCGCCTGCCTCCGCGGCTTCCTGGCCCAGACCCGTCTGCCCGACGGCGTCGTCGTGGTCGACGACGGCTCGACCACCGGCGGCTACGAGACCGTCGAGGCGTGGTTCCGCCTGGCGGCGGACGAGCTCGGCGTGCGGGCCACCTGGCTCCGCCAGGCGAACGGGGGCAAGCGCCGCGCGCAGGTGCACGGCGCCGAGGCCGAGCCGCACGCCGACGTCTACGTGACGGTCGACAGCGACAGCATCCTCGACGGCAGGGCCCTCGAGAACGGGCTCGTCGCCTTCGACGATCCTCAGGTGCAGTCGGTCGCCGCCGTCATCCTCACCACGAACGTCGCACAGAACCTGCTGACCCGGGTCGTCGACGTGTTCTGCGTCTCGCTGCACCTCTTCGAGCGCGCCGCCTTCTCCCGACTGGACTCGGTGATGGTGAACTCGGGCGGCTGCGCCCTCTACAGGGCGGACGTCATCCGCGACAACGTCGAGACCTACCTCGGCGAGACCATCCTCGGCCGCCCCGTGCACTTCTCCGACGACAGCATGCTCACGCTGTTCGCCCTCCGACGCGGGGCCGCCGTGCAGCAGTCGAACTGCGTCGCGTTCACGCTGATGCCGGACAGGCTCGGCCACCACCTCCGGCAGCAGCTCCGCTGGATGCGCGGTTCGTTCATCCGGTCGGGCTGGCGGCTGCGCCATCTGCCCCTGCACCGCGCGGCGTACTGGCTGCACCTGGCGAAGTGGCTCATGTACACGACCGTCACCGCCACATTCTTCGTCGTCGTGCTCTCCGGCGGGTTGTCGACCCCTCTGACGGCCGGCTCCGCCGCCCTCGGCGCCGTCGCCCTGTACTCGCTGACCACCCTTCGCTACGCGACGATCGAGCGCAGCGACCGCACGCGCGCCCAGACGCTCCGCACGCTCTGCCTCGCTCCGCTCGCGGGCATCTGGAGCCTCACGGCGTTGCGGGTGCTGCGGTGGTACGCCATGGCGACCTTCGCGAACGTCGGCTGGGGCACCAGGGCCAGCGTCGAGGTCCGCCAGCCGACGGCCCCCGACCCGACGTCTCTCACGGGGTGACCGCCACTCACGCGGTGGCCGTCCCTCCCTTGGCCCGTCGGGTCAGCACTCGGCGGACGACGACCCGCTCCCCCAGGGTCCAGGCCGCGCTCGTCACCATGTAGAGGGCGGCGGCGAGCGGCACGAACGCGGCGACGACGACGGTGACGAAGGGCAGCACGCGGGCGACGGTCGCGAGGGCGGGCAGCGCCTCCTGCCCTGGCATCGTCGCGACCGGGCCCGCGGCCCTCAGGTCGGTCCGTCGTCGCAGCTCGACGACGAGCGCGAGCACGACGAGCAGCACCACGAAGGGCCAGACGGCACCCGCCGCGACGCCGCCGACGACGAGACCGACCGAGCCCACCAGCGAGGCGCCGAGCGCCGCACCGGCCAGGCCGTGCCCGAGCAGGGCGTTGGCGTGCCCGGCGATCACGGGGTGCGCGAACAACGACCAGACGGCTGTGAGCACCGGCGCCTGGGCGAGGGTCGGCAGGCAGCCCGCCAGCGGCGACACCTTCTCCGACGTGTAGAGCGCCGCCGTCGCGCGCTGCAGCGCCTGGGGGTCGCGGATCCGGCGACGCATGTCGGCGAGCGCGGGCGCCAGGCGACGACGGCCGATCTCCGCCCGCACCTGCGACACCCCGACGGGCACCAGCAGGACGCGGACGAGCAGGGTCAGGAGCACGACAGCGAGCGCGGACGACGAGGCGCCGGCGATCGGCTCGACGAGGTCGCTCAGCGCGACGACGACGGTGTGCAGGCCGTCGAGGGCGACGGCGAGGGGCGGGAAGGCGGACAGGTCCATGGAGGTCCTCACGGCAGAAGGGAAGAGGTCGCTTCTGGCCGTCGGGCGCCGCGGGCGCGGCTAGACGGCCGGGAGGCCCTGTCCCGGTGCCCGCGAGCGCACGTGACCGTCGGCGTCGGGGTCGCGGGCGAAGACGAGGAGGCGCACGTCGGCCGCCTCGGTCAGCGCCGTCCCCGGCACGGTCGCGCCCAGCCCCGCGAGCGCGAGCACCGCGCGGGCGACGACCACGATAGTCAGCACCGCGGCGGCCCCGACGAGGCCTGCGACGACGGCCGCCGGCGACGACCCGGCGTGGCCGACGGCGAGGCCGGTCGCGAGCGCGAGCTCGAGCGGCGCGAGGACGCGCACCAGCAGCTCGAGCAGGGAGGTCATGCCCCCGAGACTAGACGACGTGCCGAGGCCTCCGGTAGGTACGCTGACGGCGGACCTCCGGTGTCGCGGGCGTCCTCGGGAAGGCTCGCGCGCCTCCTGCGTTGTCATCGTCACACCCGCACCGAGGAGGACCCGCATGACGCACGACTGGATCACCCTGCAGCACCGGGCGCACGCCGAGTTCGCGCGCCGTGTCGAGGCGGTCACCGACTGGGACGCTCCGACGCCCGACACGGAGTGGGCCGTGCGCGACCTGGTGCGCCACGTGACCCGCGAGCAGCAGTGGGTCCCGGTGCTGCTGGAGGGCGGCGACCCGAGCGAGGCACAGGCCTCGGTCGAGCCCCTCGGCGACGACCTCGTCGACGCCTGGCACCGGTCGTCGCGCGCCGCGGCCGAGGCCTGGCGCGAGGCCGATCCCGAGGCGTCCGTCCGGGTCAGCTCCGACGTCGTGCCGGTGCGCGAGTACCTCGCCGAGCAGGTCGCGGACGTCACGATCCACGCCTGGGACCTGGCCCGCGCCATCGGCTCCGACGAAGAGCTGGACGACGACCTCGTAGCCGCGGTCTGGTCGGTCTTCGAGCCGCAGCGGGACGCCCTCGAGGCCTCCGGGCTGTTCGCCTCGCCGGTGCCGGTCGACGACGACGCACCGCTGCGCGTGCGCCTGCTCGCGCTGACGGGCCGCGACGCGCGCTGACGCGGGTCCCCACGGACGCCGGCGCAGGCCGGCACGACGGCCCGCCTCGCAGGTCGCCCGGACCTCGGGATGGTTCGATGTCGGCATGACCGCCGACGCCGAGTCCGACGCCCGCCCCTGGCTGCACAGCTACGCCCCGGGCGTCCCCGCCGACATCGAGCCCGTGACGGGCACGCTCGTCGACCTGATCGACGACGCCGTCGCCGCCCACCGCGGCCGGGTCGCCCTCGAGTTCTTCGGGCGCGAGACCAGGTACCGCGACCTCGGCGACGAGATCGACCGGGCGGCCGAGGGCCTGCGCAAGCTCGGCGTGACGGCCGGCGACCGGGTGGCGATCCTGCTGCCGAACAGCCCGCAGCACGTCGTCGCCTTCTACGCCGCGCTCCGCCTCGGCGCGGTCGTCGTCGAGCACAACCCGCTCTACACCGACCGCGAACTGCGCCACCTCTTCGAGGACCACGGCGCGAAGGTCGCCATCGCCTGGGACAAGCTCGTCGGGCGCCTCCGCGAGCTGCCCGGCGACCTGCGCTTCGACACGATCGTCTCGGTCGACGTGACGCGCGGCATGCCGCTCGGCACCAGGCTCGCCCTCAAGCTGCCGATCCCGGCCGCCCGCAAGTCCCGCGAGGCCCTCACTGCCCGTGCCGTCGGGGACGTGACCTGGCCCGACCTCGTCTCGGGCCGTCCCCTGAAGAAGCGGCACCCGCGCCCGGCCCTCGACGACGTCGCGCTGCTGCAGTACACGAGCGGCACCACCGGTTCGCCGAAGGGTGCGGTGCTGACCCACAGGTCGCTGCGCAGCAACGCCGAGCAGGGTCGCGCCTGGGTGCAGGGAGTCGTCGAGGGCGAGGAGACGGTCTACGGCGTGCTGCCGTTCTTCCACGCCTACGGCCTGACGCTCTGCCTGACGTTCGCGATGCGCATCGGCGCACGGCTCGTGCTGTTCCCCAAGTTCGACGTCGACCTCGTGCTCAAGGCGGCGGCGAAGCACCCGCCGACCTTCCTGCCCGCGGTGCCGCCGATCTACCAGCGCCTCGCCGAGGCCGCCGAGCAGCGCGGCGTCGACCTCCGCAGCGCGCGCTTCGCCATCTCGGGCGCCATGAACCTGCCCCTCTCGACCGTCACCGCCTGGGAGCGGGTCACGGGCGGCATGCTCGTCGAGGGCTTCGGCCTCACCGAGACCTCGCCCGTCGCGCTCGGCAACCCGATGGGGCCGACCCGTCGGCCGGGCACCGTGGGGGTGCCGTTCCCCTCGACCGAGGCGCGCGTCGTCGACCGCGACGAGCCCGATCCCGAGCGCCCCGTGACGCCGGGCGCCGCCGGCGAGCTGATCCTCCGGGGGCCGCAGGTCTTCCGTGGCTACTGGAACCGTCCCGACGAGACGGCCGAGGCGTTCCTGCCCGGCGGCTGGTTCCGCACCGGCGACATCGTCAGCATGAGTGCCGACGGCTACGTCACCATCGTCGACCGCATCAAGGAGCTGATCGTCACCGGCGGCTTCAACGTCGCCCCCTCCGAGGTCGAGGAGGCGGTGCGCGGCGTCGCGGGCGTGGCCGAGGCCGCGGTCGTCGGCCTCCCCCGCGAGGGCGGCGGCGAGGACGTCGTGGCCGCGATCGTCGTCGAGCCGGGCAGCACCGTCGACCCCGAGGAGGTGCGCGACCACTGCCGCGAGCAGCTCGCCGCCTACAAGGTGCCGCGTCGCGTCGTCGTGGTGGACGAGCTGCCCCGGTCGCTGATCGGCAAGGTGCTCCGCCGCGAGGTGCGCGACTCCCTCATCGCCGGCCGCTGACCCGGCTGCCGGCACCGGCTGCGGACGCCGACGGGCTTCCCGACGCGATCGCGACGAAGCGACGTGGTCTTCCGCGTCGGTTCGTCGTCCTCGCGTCGGTTCGCCCGCCTCCTCGGCTCAGAGCACTGCCCAGCGGCCGAGCGGCCAGAAGACGACCGTCGCGCGGCCGACGACGTGGTCGAGCGGCACGAAGCCCTCGTAGGGGCCGGTCACGTGCGACCGGGAGTCGGCCGACCGCTCGCGGTTGTCGCCCATCACCCAGAGCGCGCCCTCGGGCACGGTGACGTCGAAGGGCGTCAGCGACGCCGGGTCCCCCTCGGGCACGTCCAGGTACGGCTCGTCGAGCGACTCGCCGTCCACGAGCAGGCGCCCCTCGGCGTCGCAGCACGAGACGGTGTCGCCGGGCAGGCCGATGACGCGCTTGACGAGGTCGTCGCCCTCGGCCGGGCCCAGCCAGCCGCCCGGGTCCTCGAAGACGACGACGTCGCCGCGGTGCAGGTCCATGACGTCGGGCACGAGCTCGTTCACGAGGATGCGGTCGCCGATCAGCAGGGTCTGCTCCATCGACGCCGACGGGATGAAGAACGACCGCACCAGGAACGTCCGGACGCCCCACGACACCAGCAGCGCGACGAGCACGATCACCGCGACGTCGCGCAGCCAGCGCAGTCCGCTCGCCCGCCGGGTCGCAGGAGGCGCGGAGGCGTCAGCAGGATCGGTCACGCCCCCATCCTCCCCTGCGACAGCGCTAGGCCGTCGCCTGCCGCAGGCGCTCGAGGCGCGCCAGCGAGTGCTCCTCGGCGACGGGCTTGTCGCCGAGCACGCGGCCGATCGCGCCGAGCATCAGCCCGGCGGGCCGCAGGGTGGGCACGTCAAGCGGCCCGACGTGCGGCGCCCGCAGCCCGAGCAGCTCGCGGAAGCGCGGCTGCAGGGTGCCCACAGCACCGTTGAACAGCACCGGGTAGCCGACGCGCAGCACCGGGAACAGGGGCGGCCGCTTGATGAAGCCCACCACCTCCTCGGTCCTGGCGGTGCGCTCGAGGATCCCGCGACGGTCGAAGTCCCTCAGCTGGTCCTGCATCTCGGCGACCGAGCGCGGCGGGTCGACGACGCCCATCAGCTCGCCGGCGGTCGCCCACTCGCGCACGTACGCGTCGGGACCGCCGGGCACCTCGCCCTCGCCCCACGCCAGGTACGCCGCGAGGAACGAGTCCGCGAACGCCATGTGCACCCAGCTGAGCAGCTCGGGGTCGTTCGCCGCGTAGTCGTGCGAGACGCCGTTCCGGTCGTCGTAGCTGCCGACGACCTTCGTGTGCAGGCGGCTGACCCACTGCGAGGCGTGCGTCGCCGCCTCCTGGCTGCCGTACGTCACGGTGTAGATCCAGCGGATCGTGCCGGCGAGGCGGCCGAGCGGGTCCTCGCGGAACCGCGAGTGGTCGTGCACCCCCGCGAGCGCCCCCGGGTGCAGCGCCTGCACCAACAAGGCGCGTACCCCGGCCAGGATGGCGGTGTTCGAGCCGTGCACGGCCCAGACCGCCGACCCCGGCGCGAAGAAGCCCTCGTCATCGCCCTTCGCGAGGTCGGTGACCCACTCGGGCGTGCCCGTGTACTGGCCGTTGAAGGTGTACTGCAGGCGGGCACGGAGCGGCTCGGTCAGGGCGGGCATCCTCCGATCATGCGCCGCGGGGGCTGGACGCCTGCCCCCGGCGAGCGCCGACCTCTCGACGTCGAGGCACTCGAGACGCGCGAGGCATCCGATGCGCTCGAGGCGCTCGAGCCGGTCCGGCCTTCCTGCCAGGACGAACCGCGCCTCCTGGTGCCGGTGTCGACACGAGGAGGCGCGGGCGGAGCAGGCAGGCAGGCATCAGTTGCCGTGCGCCTCCTCGGCGACGGGCTGCCACTCCTGCCACAGCGCGAGACGCGACTCGTAGTCCTTCTTGGCGATGCCGAGCGGCGCCTTGCCGAAGAAGACACGGAGCGGCGGCGCGTCGGCGTCGACGACCTTGAGGATGGCGGTGCGGGTGGCCGTGGGGTCGCCGGGGTCGGCGGCCGAGGGGCGCTTGGACGCGGCCTCGCGGACCTCGGCGTACGCCTCGTTCTCGTCGCTGCGCGAGGCGGACGGGCCGGACCAGTCGGTCGAGAAGCCGCCGGGCTCGACGAGCGTCACCGAGATGCCGAAGCCGGCGACCTCCTGCGAGAGCGACTGGCTGATGCCCTCGAGGGCCCACTTCGACGCGTGGTAGATGCCGACGGTCGGGAACGCGCTGATGCCGCCGATGCTCGAGACCTGGACGATGTGGCCGGAGCCCTGCTCGCGCATGATCGGCAGGGCCGCCTGCGTGACCCAGAGCGCGCCGAAGAGGTTCGTCTCGAGCTGGCCGCGCGCCTCCTCCTCGGTGATCTCCTCGACCATGCCGAAGTGGCCGTAGCCGGCGTTGTTGACGACGACGTCGAGGCGGCCGAAGTGCTCGGCGGCCTGCTGCACGGCCGCCACGTCGGCGGCGCGGTCGGTGACGTCGAGCTGGATCGGCAGGAACGTGTCGGGGTACTGCTCGACGAGCGCGTCCACCGCCTCCAGCTTGCGGGCCGTGCCCGCGACGCTGTCGCCGCGCTCGAGGGCCGCCTCCGCCCACTCACGGCCGAAGCCCTTCGATGCCCCGGTGATGAACCAGACCTTGCTCACGGTGTTCCTCTCGTCGTGTGGTGTCGCGCTGTCGGGAGCGCGGCTCCACTGAACGCCCGGCCTCCCCGACGCGCGCACAGCCAGCTCGGAGGGTGCGCATCTCGGCCTAGAGTGGTGCGCGTGACCATCGACACCGCTCGTCCCTGGCTGGCCTCCTACGCTCCCGGCGTCCCCCACGACATCGAGCCCGTCACGGGCTCCCTCCTCGACATCGTCGAGGGCACGGCGGCCGAGTACCCGAAGTCGGTGGCGCTCGAGTTCTTCGGCGCGACCACCACGTACGCCGAGCTCGTCGACCAGATCTCGCGCGCGGCAGAGGGCCTGCGCAAGCTCGGCGTCCGCCACGGCGACACCGTCGCCCTCGTGCTGCCGAACAGCCCCCAGCACGTGGTGGCGTTCTACGCGGTGCTGCGCCTCGGCGCGATCGTCGTCGAGCACAACCCGCTCTACACGCCGCGTGAGCTGCGGCACCAGTTCGAGGACCACGGCGCGAAGATCGCCATCGCGTGGGACAAGGTCGTCGAGACCCTGCAGGACTTCCCGTCCGACGTGGCCGTCGACTCGATCGTGTCGATCGACGTGACGCGCGGCATGCCCCTCGCCACGCGCACCGCCCTGCGACTGCCGATCAAGAAGGCCCGCGAGTCGCGCGACCGCCTGACGACGACCGTCCGCGGCACCGTGCCGTGGGAAAAGATCGTCGGCTCGTCGCGCATCAAGGCGAGGCACCCGAGGCCCGAGACGACCGACCTGGCCGTCATCCAGTACACGAGCGGCACCACCGGCACCCCCAAGGGCGCTCAGCTGACCCACGCGAACCTGCTCTCGAACGCGGCGCAGTCGCGAGCCTGGGTCCCCACGATCACGCGCGGCGAGTGCACCGTCTACGCCGTGCTGCCCATGTTCCACGCGTACGGCCTGACCCTCTGCCTCACCTTCGCGATGAGCATGGGCGCCAGGCTCGTCCTGTTCCCGGCGTTCGACCCTGCCCTCGTGCTCAAGGTCATGAAGAAGCGCCCGCCGACCTTCCTGCCGGCGGTCCCGCCCATCTACACGCGCCTCCGAAAGGCGGCCGACGACGCGGGCGTCTCGCTGAAGGGCGTCGAGGTGGCGATCTCGGGGGCCATGCCCCTGTCGGCCGAGGTCGTCGAGCCGTGGGAGGAGCAGTCGGGCGGCTGGCTCGTCGAGGGCTACGGCCTCTCCGAGTGCTCGCCCGTGCTGATGGCCAACCCCGTCGGTCCGACCCGTCGCGCCGGCACCGTGGGCCTGCCCCTGTCGAGCACCGAGGTGCGCGTCGTCGACCCCGAGGACCCGACCGTCGACGTGCCCGCCGGCGAGAGCGGCGAGCTGATCGTCCGCGGCCCCCAGGTCTTCAGCGGCTACTACCGGAAGCCGCAGGAGTCGAGCGAGGTCTTCGTCGACGGCGACTGGTTCCGCACCGGCGACATCGTCACGATCGACCCCGACGGCTTCGTCCGCGTCGTCGACCGCATCAAGGAGCTCATCATCACGGGCGGCTTCAACGTGAGCCCGTCCGAGGTCGAGGAGGTGCTGCTCCGTCACGAGGGAGTCGCCGAGGCCGCGGCGGTCGGCCTGCCCTCGCCCGGCGGCGAGCAGGTCGCGGCCGCGATCGTGCTGCACCCGGGAGCCGAGGTCGACGTGCAGGCGCTGCGCGCCTTCGCCCGTCAGCACCTCACGCCCTACAAGGTGCCGCGTCGCATCGTCGTCGTCGACGAGCTGCCGAAGTCGCTGATCGGCAAGGTGCTGCGCCGCAAGGTGCGGGACGAGCTCGCCGACCGCTGAGCCGGGCCGACCAGCCGCCGCTGCCTCGCCGACCGGCTCCGGTCGGCCGGCGCTAGCCTCGACGGCATGACCATCGACGCTCTGCCCACCAGCACGCCGTCCGCCGAGGGGATCGACGCCGCCGGCGTCGAGGCCTTCCTCGACGGGCTCGAGTCCACGCCCGGCGTCGAGCCGCACAGCATCGTGCTGGTGCGTCACGGCTCCGTGGTGACGCAGGGCTGGTGGGCCCCGTACTCGGCTGACCGTGTCCACCTGCTCTACTCGCTGAGCAAGAGCTTCACCTCGACCGCCGTCGCCTTCGCGGTCGACGAGGGCCTCCTCGGCCTCGACGACACGGTGCTCAGCCACTTCCCCGAGCTCGACGCCGACGTGACCGATCCGCGCAGCCGGTCGATGCGCGTCCGCGACGTGCTCGCGATGTCGAGTGGACACCGGGCAGAGGCCCTCGGCCGCGCGCTCGAGGCCGACCCGGCCGACCTCGTCCGCGGGTTCCTCCTCACGCCGCCGGAGGCCGACCCCGGCTCGGTCTTCGCCTACAACCAGCCCTGCACCTACGCGGTCGCGGCGATCGTGCAGCGCGCCTCCGGCCTGTCGCTCACCGAGTACCTCCGGCCGCGGCTGTTCGAGCCGCTCGGCATCGGGGAGGCGAGCTGGCAGCGCGACGACAGCGGCCGAGAGATCGGCTTCAGCGGGCTGCACGCGCAGACCGAGGCCGTGGCGCTGCTCGGCCAGCTGTGGCTGCGGCGGGGCATGTGGCAGGGCAGGCAGCTGCTTCCCGCCTCCTACGTCGACGAGGCGACCCGGGTGCAGGTCGCGAACCCCGATGAGCCGAACGCGGACTGGAGCCAGGGCTACGGCTTCCAGTTCTGGATGGCCCGGCACGGCTGGCGCGGCGACGGCGCCTACGGCCAGTTCTGCGTCGTGCTGCCCGAGCACGACGTCGTGCTCGCGCTCACCGGCCAGACCGTCGACATGCAGGCCGTGCTCGACCTCGCCTGGCAGCACCTCCTGCCTGCCTTCGAGGGCCCGGGCGACGCGGCCGCCGACGACGCGCTGGCCCGCCGCACGGCCGCGCTCGGGCTGGCGCCCCTCGAGGACGACGCCGGCGCTGCCGAGCTGCGTGCCGCCTCCTTCGTGCCGACGTCGTCGAGCGAGCAGCCGACGTTGACGCTGGTCGGGCTGACGGACGAGGGGTCGTCGTGGCGCGTGCTGCTGCACGAGGGCGACGACGTGCTCGAGGCCGAGGTCGTCCTCGGCGCCTGGACCGTCACCGACGCGCTCGCGGTCACCGCGGGCCGCCGCGGCGCGGCGCTGCACGTCGACGTGGTGTTCGTGGAGACGCCGCACCGCCTGCACCTGGTGCTCGACGCAGGCGCCGCCGAGGTCCGGTGGGAGACGACGCCGCTGCACGCGCCGGCCCTGCGGCAGCTGCGAGCGCCGCGCGACGGCGAGACGTCCCCGCTCTAGCGACGAGGACGGCAGGCGACCGGGGCCCGGGAGGCGCGGGTCAGCTCGGCGAGACCCGGTCGCGCAGCCGTCCCTCGGCCAGCCAGGCCAGACGGCGCAGGGTCTCGCGGTTGCGGACGCCGAGCGCGGGGTCGAGCACGACGTCGGGGACGAGGGCGCCCGGCCCGGTGACCGCCTCCTCGTCCATCACGACGAGGCATCCCCCGGTGCGGTCGTGGACGGTGAGCGTCACCTGCGCCTCGCCCAGCGGCCAGCCCCTCGCGCGGAGGACTGCCCGGTGCGGCGGGTGCCACACCAACACGCTCGTGGTGTCGTCGACGACGAGCGGCCAGACGCCGAACGAGTGGTGGATCCTCGCCCCGACGGCCGGCCAGGTGAGCTCGACGTCGCGGATGCG
The DNA here is from genome assembly GCF_007954365.1 of Frigoribacterium sp. ACAM 257. Lineage (GTDB taxonomy): Bacteria > Actinomycetota > Actinomycetes > Actinomycetales > Microbacteriaceae > Frigoribacterium. The sequence goes on along the minus strand of NZ_VOLO01000003.1, from coordinate 309,451 downwards.
CGAGGCGCCCACCACCCAGCTCGGGTAGAGCCAGCCGTCGCTCAGCACGTCGAAGACGTCGTGCGGCGACGCCTCGACGAACCTCTGGTCACGACTCACGTCGTCGTCCCTCCGTCGGGCCCCAGCCGGGGCAGGTGCTCGATGCCGAACTCGTGTCGCAGCGCGCTCAGGGCGGCGTAGGCCCCGCCCATCCCGTGCACGGAGGGGCCGGGCGGCACGGACGACGACGCGAGGTACGTGCCGGGCACAGCGGTGCGCCACGGGTCGGTCGACACCACCGGGCGCGCGATCAGCTGCCGCATCGTGGGAGCGCCCGACGCGATGTCGCCCCCGACGTAGTTCGGGTCGTGCTCCTCGAGGTCGGACGCCGTGTGGGCGCGGGAGGCGAGGACGAGGTCACGGAAGCCGGGCGCGAACCGCTCGATCTGCTGCGTGACCGCCTCGGTCATGTCGACGGTGCTGCCGTTCGGCACGTGCGCGTAGGTCCACAGGGCGTGCTGCCCGGCGGGCGCACGGGTGTCGTCGACGACGCCCGCCTGCACCGCGAGCACGAACGGCTCGGCGGGGTGCACGCCGCGGGCGACGTCGTGCTCGGCGCGGGCCACGGCCGCCCGGTCGCCGCCGAGGTGCACGGTCGGCGTGCGCCGCAGCTCCTCGGCCTGCCACGGCACGGGGCCGCTGAGGGCGAAGTCCACCTTGGAGGCGCCTCCCCCGTAGCGGAACCGCTCCAGCCGGCGTCGGTACCCGACCGGCATCTCGTCGCCGGCGATCGCGATCAGCTGCTTCGGGGTCACGTCGAGCAGCCGGACGGACGCGTCGAGCTGACGCAGGCTGGTCACCTCGACGCCGGTCTCGATCACCCCGCCGTGCGCGACCAGGTCGGCGGCGAGCGCGTCCGCGATCGCCTGGCTGCCGCCGCGCGGCACCGCCCACCCGTAGCCGTGCCCGTGCACCGCGAGGGCGAGGCCGGCGGCCGACGCGCTGAGGCTCGGCATCGGGCGGATGGCGTGGGCCATGACGCCCGCCAGCAGCGCGCGCGCCTCCTCGGTGCGGAGGCCGGCGTCCCACCACGGGCCCGCTTGGTGCAGGATCCGCAGGCCGAACTCGACCGCGGTGCCGAGGTGGCGCGGCACCTGGAGGATCGGCGACAGGGTGAACTGCGAGAGCTCGGCCTCGAGGTCGACGAGCCGGGAGAACATCCGGTGCCAGGTCGGGCCGTCGACGCCGAGCCCGTCGGCGGTGCGGTCGAGGTCGCGGTAGGCGACGCCGGCGGTTCCGCCGTCGAGGGGGTGCCCGTACGAGACCTCGGGAACGATCATCTCGACCCGCTCCTGCAGGCCCCAGCGCCGGAAGAAGCCCGACGCCATCGCCATCGGGTGCACCGCGGAGCAGATGTCGTGGCGGAAGCCCGGCAGGGTCAGCTCGGCCGTGCGGGTGCCGCCACCGATCGTGTCGGCCCGCTCGAGCAGCTGGACGCGCAGCCCGGCGCGGGCGAGCACGACCGCCGCCGAGAGGCCGTTCGGCCCGGCCCCGACGACGACCGCGTCGAACGCCGCCGTCACGGGCGGCGCCGGCTGCCGGCGACGGCCCGCGCGACGGCGGCGCCGGCGCCGAGGGCACCCGCCGCGGCGAGCGCGTAGCTGACGCCGCGGTTGCGCGTGTACCAGACCTGGGGGCTGGTCGAGCGGGCCTGGTCGTCGAAGATGCCGTGGGCGCCGTGGTCGCCGGCGACGGGGCTGTACAGGTTGTCCGGCCACATGGGCTCGGACTTCTCGGGCGCCTGCTGGCCGCTGTAGCCGGTCTTGGCGAGGTACACGTCGAGCCAGTTCGCCACGAAGCGGTTGCCGAGCACCGTCATGACGGTCGGCTCGCCGATCCACGAGCGGCGACGCGGCTTGTCGGCCACGTCGGCGATGGCACGCGCGCCCACCTCGGGCTGGAAGATCGGCGGCACCGGCTTCGGGTGCTCGGGGAGACGCGACCGGACCCAGTTGAACTGGATCGTGTTGAGGGCCGGCATGTCGACGGTCGAGATGACGACGTGGCTCTTGTTGTGGATCAGCTCGGTCGTCACGGACTCGGTGAACCCCTGCACGGCGTGCTTCGAGGCGCAGTAGGCAGCCTGCAGCGGGATGCCCCGGTGCGCCAGCGCGGAGCCCACCTGGATCACGTGGCCCTTGTCGCGCGGCGTCATGCGCGACAGCGCCGCGCGGGTGCCGTTGACGAAGCCGAAGTAGTTCACCTGGGTGGCCCGCTCGAAGTCGTCGGGGTCGGTCTCGAGGAACTCGCCGAACACCCCGACCATGGCGCAGTTGACCCAGAGGCCGATGTCGCCGAGCTCGTCCTCGACGCGCGTCGCGGCCGCCTCGACCTGCTCGCGGTCGGCGACGTCGGTGGGGACGCCCACGGCGCGCCGACCGGCCGCCCGGACGTCGGCGACGGCACCGTCCAGCCCCTCCTGGCCGCGCGCGAGCACCGCGACGTCCCAGCCGCGGTCGGCGAGCTCGCGGACCACGGCCCGACCGAGACCCGCGCTGCCCCCCGTCACGACGGCGATGCGAGAGATGGTGGGGTCGAGCTTGCTCATGGGTCTCCTCAGACGGTCTGCGACGGGGTCGTCGGGGTGCGGATGTTCGACGGTAGTCCTGGCCAGGGGTCGCGGTCAGATGTCGAAGTCGCCGAAGCCGCCGCCCCCGCCGAGGTCGCCGCCGCCGAACCCGCCGCCGAAGTCGCCGCCCCCGAAGTCGCCTGCCGCGCCCGGGTCGCCGCCGGTGGCGTCGCCGGCCAGCTGCGGGTCGGAACCGGCGTCGGCACCGGCGTCTGCGCCTCCGTCGGCACCGGCGTCGCCCTCGGCACCGGCGTCGCCCTCCGCTCCGCCGTCGGCCGTGGCGTCGCCGCCGTCGGGCAGGAACGAGCTGACGAGGGCCGAGCCGATCACGTACCCGGCGACCGTGCCGAGCAACGAGCCGCCGATGATCGAGCCCATGCCCATGCCCATGCCGCCGCCCTGCCGGCCCTGTGCCTGGCCGGCGCCGGCCTGCGCGCCCTGCTGGCCGCCTCCCAGGGTCTGCTCGAGGGTGCCGGGACGACGCAGCTCGGAGCGGGTGGCCGCCTGGGCCAGCGAGCCCGCGTCCTCACCGCGGGGCTGCTCGCCCTGGGGCGACTGGCGGCTGAGCTCGTCGAAGACCGTGCGGCGCTGCTCGGGCGTCAGGGTCGCGAACGCCTCGGCGTGCACCTGCTCGATGGTCTCCGGCGGCGCGGTGCGGAGCAGGTAGCGGTAGCGCTCGACGGCGATCTCGTCGTCGGTGCGGCTGCCGGGACGCTGGCCGGTCTGCTGCGGTGCCTGCTGCTGCGCGCCCTGCGGGGTCGCGCCGTCCTGCGGGTCGTCTCGTCCGAGGAGCTTGTCGAGGAATCCCATGGTGTGCCGTTCCTTCCGGTCGCCCCGGGAGCCTCCCGGGTGTCCGACAGTACGGACGACCCGGTCCGTCCGCCTGGACGGGCCGTGGGGATCCCCTCCGAGCGCGCCCCCGGCACGACGGGATGGATCAGCCCCGGGTGCGCTCGGCAGCACGGCGACGCCGCACCGCCCGGACGACGAGCCACAGGACGACCCCGGCGATCGCCGCGTAGACGGCGTAGTCGAGGTACTTGGCGTAGCGGTCGATCAGCTCGTACTGGGTGCCGAGGGCGACGCCCAGCCCGATCAGGAGCGTGTTCCAGAGGCCGCTGCCGATGATCGTGAAGAGCGAGAAGGTCACGAGCGGCATCCGGTCGGCCCCCGCGGGCAGCGAGATGAGGCTCCGCACCCCGGGGATGAAGCGCCCGAAGAAGACCGCCGACCGCCCGTGGCGGTGGAACCAGCCGGCGGCGGAGTCGAAGTCCTCGCGGTCGACGAGGGGCAGCTTCGACAGCCAGCGGATGCTGCGCTCGAGGCCGAGCACGGCGCCGAGCCAGTACAGCACCAGAGCCCCGACGTACGCCCCGAGCGTGGCCGTGGCGACGAGGAGGACGACGTTCATGTCCCCGCTGCCGGCGAGCGCCCCGGCCAGGGGCAGGATCAGCTCGCTCGGGATCGGCGGGAACACCGTCTCGACGAAGGTGAGCAGGCCGACGCCCCACTCGCCCGCCGCGTCGATGACGCGCGAGGAGATGCCGACGATCCCGTCGCTCTCGGTGAGCGAGCCGGGCGAGCCGGCGGCGGTCGGACGGGCGGCGGTCGGACCGACGGCGGTCGGACCGACGGCGGCGAGGAGGAGCGGGCTGGCAGCGATGGAGGTCATGGGTCCCTGGGTCGGTTCGTGGCCCGCGAGGGCTCGGATCGGCTCGGATCGGCTGGTCGAGCATGGCAGGGACGGCTGGGGACCGCCCCGGACGCTGCACGCTCTGCACCGCGGCGTCCGGGGGACGCGTCCTCTCGGACAGGAGCGGACGGGGAGCCTCCGTCAGAGGCGCACGGTAGGTTGTCACCGACCGCCCCGCTCATCCCGAGTCGCGGTCCGGCACGGACGACAGGACTGAACGGGTACCACCATGGGATCGCTGATCTACGGCACGTCGAGCATCGAGATCGAGTTCGACGACAGGACGCTCGAGCACCTGCAGATCGTCATCGCCACCAAGCTGCGACGGCGTGAGTCGTTCTTCTTCTCGTGGCGCGACACCCAGAAGGTCGGCGACGGCCGCAGCAGCATCTGGCTCGACCCGGGCATCCCCCTCTACTTCAAGTACGCCGGCGGCCGCGTCCCGACGATCAGCCGCGAGTGGCTCGCCGAGCTGACCACCTCCTCCAACAGCTCGTCCGGCTTGGTCCTCACCGACGAGCCGAGCCTCGACAACTCGGCCAAGCGCAAGTAGCTGCCCCGAGCGGCGGCAGGCGCGTCAGCGCCCCCAGGCCGCTCAGCGGCGCGAGCCGCGGGCGCGGCGTCGGGCCAGCCTCGCGAGTGTCCTCCAGCCCAGCAGGAAGACGCCGAGCACGACGACCGTGACGACCACGAAGCTCACCGCCGTGCCCTGGCCGCCGACCACCCTGAGCACCATGCCGACGACGACCGTGGCGGGCCACACGACGAGACCGGAGCCGAAGGCCGGGAGCGCGCGCCCGCGCACCAGCACGAGGGCCCAGCCGACGACGAGCCCCGCGGCGAACGGCCACAGGGTCGTCAGCACACCGGCCAGCGCCGACCCCTCGTCGTGGCTGCGACGCCCGATCAGGACGAACGCCACCACGAGCACGAGATCCGCGACGAAGGCCCACCAGGGCGCCCTGCGCACGGTCACCGGGGCTGCTCCAGCGTGCGTGACAACTCGGCGAGGAGGTCGTCGACCTGGGGTTCGACGAGACGGGCCAGGGCCTCAGCGATGCGTTCTCGGTGCGAGGCGACGGCGAAGCAGAGGGCGGTCCCGACCGTCTGGGCGTGCTCGTCGGCGAGGGCGAGCTCGCGACGGAGTGCCTGCTTGGCCTCCTCGGTGAACTCCGGCTCGGCCACCGCCTCCTGGTCGGCCTGGTCCGCAGGAGGCGCGTCCTCGGCGGCGAGGCCCGCCAGCGTGAAGAGGAACGGCTGGGTCGGGTCCGGCTCGGGGTCGACGTCGAGGCCGTCGAACTCGGGCGCCAGGTCGGCCTCCGGCCGGTACCCGTCGGGCTCGCCCTCGGCGGCCCGTCGCAGCTCGCGGTCGACGAGCGGGAGGTTGCGCGTCGTGTAGCTGTCGACCTCGGCGTCGACGATGTGCCGGAGGCGGTTGAGCAGTGCGTGCTGGACGGCGTGCGGCACGTCCTGGTCGAGCCCCGCGGCGGTCGCGACCGGCGAGCCGAAGCAGGTGCGGCAGACCCGGGTGCGTCCGCGGGCCGTGCCGATCCGCCAGCGCGGCAGCCAGCGCAGCCAGGCGTCGACCGCCCCGCGCACCTGCCCCTCGATCGAATCGGCCATGCGACGAATCTAGGGTGCGGAGCCTCCCGGGCGCCGCTGCCGTCGGGCGATTCCCGCACCTTCGACGTCGTGGAGATCAGGAACGAGCCGCGGCGGAGTCCTGATCCGTGCACGACTCAGGACGATCGCGCCCCTCCTCGCGCGGATCAGGACACATGTTCCTGAATAAGGAGAGGGCGGGGCGAGCGAGGGTCAGTCGACCGTGACGAAGTCGATCAGCTGCTCGACGCGTCCGAGCAGAGCCGGCTCCAGGTCGCCGAAGGTCCGCACTCGGCCGAGGATGCGCTGCCACGCGGCGGCGATGTCGGCCTGGTCCTCGTGAGGCCAGCCGAGATGCTCGCAGATGCCGTGCTTCCACTCGACCGAGCGCGGCACCGTGGGCCACGACTCGAGCCCCAGGCGACCCGGCTTCACGGCCTGCCAGACGTCGACGAACGGGTGGCCGACGACGAGCACGTGGGCGCCCGACGGCCCATGGGCGATCGAGTCGGCGATCCGGCTCTCCTTCGACCCGGCCACCAGGTGGTCCACCAGCACGCCGACGCGGCGGGTCGCGGTCGGCCGGAACTCGGCGAGCACCTCGGCCAGGTGGTCGACGCCCTCGAGGTACTCGACGACGACGCCCTCGACCCGCAGGTCGGCGCCCCAGACCTTCTCGACGAGCTCGGCGTCGTGCCGGCCCTCGACGAAGATCCGGCTCTCGCGGGCGACCCTCGCCCGGGCCCCGTCGACCGCGAACGAGCCCGAGGCCGTCCGTGCGCGTCCCTGGGGCGCCGCGCGGGGCACACGCAGCGCGACCGGCGAGCCGTCGATCAGGAACGACCCGCCGAGGGGGAACGCGCGGACGCGGCCCTTCCAGTCCTCCAGCTCGACGGTGCCGGCCTCGACCCGCACGACTGCTCCCGTGAAGCCGCTGCGCGCCTCCTCGACGACGAGGTCGCGCACCGCGTCGGTCGGCGTGGGTGCCGGTCGTGTCGAGCGCTTCCAGTCGTTGCTCAGCACGTCGTGTCCGTAGCGGTCGTCATCCACGGGGCGGTCCTCCTCTGGTGGGTCGGGGCTGGTAGGGGCGGGGCGGCCCCGTGCGGTCGGGATCCCCGCCCGCCGGTCGGCGGGTGGCCGGCCGTCGACCAGGCACTCCGCTCGCCGGCGGGGCCGCCGTGCGGGGACCGGCCGCAGATGCCGCACCAGGACGTGTCGAGGGCGCGGGTCGCGGGGCCGGGGCGCCCCCGCGGGCCGCGGGAGACCCGTCGGGCGCAGGTGCCGGTCTCCGCGACACCGACGTGCCGTCGGCCACCTGCCGCGCGGCCGGGGCCGCCGTCGGCGACGTCGCCTCCACCCGGAAGCCGACCCCGAACGCCCAGGCGAAGCCCCCGAGCACGACTAGCACGTAAAGACCGGACACGAGCAGCGGGAGCCACCAGGCCGACAGCGGGCCGTCGCCCTGTCCCGCGATCGCCAGGACGACGAGGGCGGTCACGAACCAGACGCCGGCGGCGAAGGCCCTCGCGGTCCAGCGCGCCAGGCGCAGCCGCAGCTCACGACGGCGGGGCGCCGCCTTCCAGTGCTCGGCGTGCGGCACGAGCAGGTGCCGCACCGGCGTCCACGCGAGCGCGGCAGCCGTCAGCAGCCACGCCAGCACGAGGCCGACGAGCAGCACGGAGGCGATCAGCACGAGGTCGGACCGGCTCGCCGCGAGCGCCGTGCCCCCCTCCCGGAGGTGCACCACCGTCACGCGGTCGGGCAACAGCTGCGAGGCGGTCACCAGCACGAGCGCCGCCGCGGCGAGGGCGATGCCCACCGGGACGGCGGCACGGAGCAGGGGCGGCACGGTCATCGCGACCGGGCCGCCTCTGCGTCGTCGGCGAGCGTGGTCAGGCCTGCGCCCTCTCGAGCACGAGCTCGCGGACGCGCGCAGCGTCCGCCTGGCCCTTCATCGCCTTCATGACGGCGCCGATGACGGCGCCGGCCGCCTGGACCTTGCCGTCGCGGATCTTCGCGAGCACGTCGGGCTGCTGCGCGAGCGCCTCGTCGATGGCGGCGATGAGCGCACCGTCGTCCGAGACGACCGCGAGACCGCGCGAGGCGACGACCTCGGCCGGCGAGCCCTCGCCCGCGACGACGCCCTCGAGCACCTGCCGGGCGAGGCGGTCGGTCAGCTCGCCCGACTCGACGAGGGCGATCAGCTCGCTCACGTGCAGGGGCGACACGAGCGACGACGGCTCGACGCCGGCCGCGTTGGCGGTGCGGGCGATCTCGCCGGTCCACCACTTGCGGGCCGCCTGGGGCGACGCGCCGGCGGCCACGGTGTCGACGAGCTCCTGCAGCAGGCCCGAGTTGACGACGTCCTGGAACTCCTGGTCGGCGAAGCCCCACTCGGCCCTGAGCCGACGGCGCATCGCGACCGGCGCCTCCGGCAGCGCCAGGCGGAGCTGCTCGACGAGCTCGCGCGACGGCACGACCGGCAGCAGGTCGGGCTCGGGGAAGTACCGGTAGTCGTCGGCGTCGCTCTTCGGGCGCCCGGCGGAGGTGCGCCCGGTGTCCTCGTGCCAGTGCCGGGTCTCCTGGGTGATCGTCCCGCCCGCGGCGAGGATCGCCGCCTGGCGCTGGATCTCGTGGCGGACGGCCCGCTCGACGGAGCGGAACGAGTTGACGTTCTTCGTCTCGGTCCGTGTGCCCAGCTTCTCCTGGCCGTGCGGACGGAGCGACACGTTGGCGTCGCAGCGCAGGTTGCCGCGCTCCATCCGCGCCTCGCTGACGCCGAGGCTGCGGACGATGTCGCGGATCGTCGAGACGTACGCGGCGCCGAGCTCGGGGCCGAGGGCGCCCGCGCCGATGATCGGCTTCGTGACGATCTCGACGAGCGGGATGCCCGCGCGGTTGTAGTCGACGAGCGAGTACTCGGCGCCCTGGATGCGACCGGTCGAGCCGCCGACGTGCGTGAGCTTGCCGGCGTCCTCCTCCATGTGCGCGCGCTCGATCGGCACGTGGAAGACGGTGCCGTCGGGCAGCTCGACCTCCACCTCGCCCTCGAACGCGATCGGCTCGTCGAACTGGCTGACCTGGTAGTTCTTGGGGTTGTCCGGGTAGAAGTAGTTCTTCCGGGCGAAGCGCGAGCTCTCGGCGATCGAGCAGCCGAGCGCGAGCCCGAGGCTGATCGAGTACGTCACGGCCTGCTCGTTGACCACCGGCAGCGAGCCGGGCAGCCCCAGGTCGACCGGCGTCACGTTCGTGTTCGGCTCGCCGCCGAAGAAGTTCGGCGCGTCGGAGAACATCTTGGTCTTCGTGCCGAGCTCGACGTGCACCTCGAAGCCGAGCACGACCTCGAACTTCTCGAGGGCCTCGTCGTAGTCCATCAGGTCTGCCTTGGCCATCAGATGACTCCCTCGGTGGCGGCGGTCTGCTCGGTGCTGCTCAGGTCGGGCGCACGCGAGATGAGCGTGTGGCCCCAGCCCTGCTCGAGCAGCTGCTCGACGGCGGCGCCGTAGGTGTAGAGGCGGGCGTCCTCGCGGGCGGGCGCCATGAACTGGAGCCCGGTCGGCAGGCCGTCCTCGTCGGCCAGGCCCATCGGCACCGTGATGCCGGGCACCCCGGCGAGGTTCGCGGGGATGGTCGTGAGGTCGTTCAGGTACATCGACAGCGGGTCGTCGATCTTCTCGCCGAGGGGGAACGCCGTGGTCGGCGCCGACGGCGAGACGAGCACGTCGACCTTCTCGAACGCGGCGGCGAAGTCGCGCTGCACGAGCGTGCGCACCTTCTGCGCGCTGCCGTAGTACGCGTCGTAGTAGCCGGCGCTCAGCGCGTAGGTGCCGAGGATGATGCGGCGCTTGACCTCGGGGCCGAAGCCGGCCTCGCGGGTCGCCGCCATGACGTCCTCGACCGTGCCGCGGCCCTCGGGCACGACGCGCATGCCGAAGCGCACGGAGTCGAACTTCGCGAGGTTGCTCGAGGCCTCGGCGGGGAGGATCAGGTAGTAGGCGCTGATCGCGTACTCGAAGCTCGGGGCGTCGATCTCGACGACCTCGGCGCCGGCGCCGGTGAGCAGGTCGAGCGCCTCGGCGAAGCGCGCCTTGACGCCGGCCTGGAAGCCCTCGCCGGCGAGCTGGCGGACCACGCCGACGCGCACGCCCTGCAGGGCGCCGCCGGCCAGGCCGCGACGGGCGGCGTCGGCGAACGACGGCCACTCGTCGCGGAGCGACGTGGAGTCGCGGCGGTCGTGGCCCTTGATGACGTCGTGCAGCAGGGCGGAGTCGAGCACGGTGCGGCTGACGGGGCCGACCTGGTCGAGCGAGCTGGCCAGCGCGATGGCGCCGTAGCGGCTCACGCCGCCGTAGGTGGGCTTGACGCCGACCGTGCCGGTGACGGCACCCGGCTGACGGATCGACCCGCCGGTGTCGCTGCCGAGGGCCAGGGGCGCCTCGAAGGCGGCGACGGCCGCGGCCGAGCCGCCGCCCGAGCCGCCGGGCACGCGGTCGAGCGACCACGGGTTGTGCGTCGGGCCGTAGGCCGAGAACTCCGTCGACGAGCCCATGGCGAACTCGTCCATGTTCGTCTTGCCGAGGGGCACGAGGTCGGCGGCGCGCAGCTTCGCGACGACGGTCGCGTCGTACGGCGGCACCCAGCCCTCGAGGATGCGGCTGCCCGAGGTGGAGGGCATGTCGATCGTGCAGAGGACGTCCTTGACGGCGATCGGCACGCCCGCGAGGGGGCCCATCGCGTCGCCCGCGGCGCGGCGGCGGTCGACGTCGGCCGCGGTCGCCAGGGCCTGGTCGCTGACGTGCAGGAACGCGTGCACGTCGCCGTCGACGGCGGCGATGCGGTCGAGGTGCGCCTGCACGACCTCGACGGACGAGACCTCGCGCGAGGCGAGGCGGGTGCTGAGGTCGTCCGCGCTGAGGCGGATGATCGAGGAGGCGTCGGCCACGTCTACTGCTCCTCTCCCAGGATGGCGGTCACGCGGAACCGCGAGCCGTCGTGGTCGGGCGCGCCCGAGAGCGCCTGCTCGACCGTCAGCGTCTCGCCCACGACGTCGTCGCGGAAGACGTTCGTCAGCGGGATCGGGTGGCTGGTCGCCGGGACGTCGTCGGTCGCGACCTCGGACACCTTGGCGACGTTGTCGACGATCTGCCCGAGCTCCCGGGTCATGGTCTCGATCTCGTCGGGGGTGAGGGCGATGCGGGCGAGACCTGCGAGGTGCTCCACCTGTTCGCGCGTGATTTCAGACATGCTGCTCCGTCACGTGGTTCGTCTGGGGTACCGCGGCTGGGGGTACCCGACGATCTTACGGGGCCGCACCCGCCCCGGCAGGCCCGGACGTCCTGCCCCACGGGGGCACGGCCAGGGCTCAGTCGCGCACGTAGAGGTCCTGGGGCCGAACGAGCGAGAGGTCGGGGGCCTCGGGGGCGACCGGTCGAGGATCGCCGGGCTCCCCGTCGACCATGTCGCCCCGACCGAGACCGATCAGGGCCGTGCTGCGCATCGTCTCGGTGCCGGGCACGAGGTACGAGTTGTGGCCGAGGGCGGCGGCGAGGGCGCGTCCCGTGTAGTCGTCCGCGCCTCCCCCGGTGTGCAGCAGCACCGCGCCGAAGCCGGCCGTGCCGGGGTCGGCGCCGAAGTACCCGCTGCCGGCCACGGGGTCGAAGCTGCCCGCCGCCGCGTAGACGTCGTCGCCGGCGACGTCGAGCATCGACGCGGACGGGACGACGCTGCCGGGCGAGCCGAGCAGCACGAGGGAGTCGACCGACACGGCACCGGCCGACAGGGCCAGGGTGGCCGTCGTCGACCCGTACGAGTGGGCCACGACCGTGACCCTGGCCGGCGAGGAGGCGCGGGTCGCGTCGAGTCCCGTGATCGCGTCCTCGAGGCGGTCGGCCCCGGCGCGGGCGAGGTCGAGCCCGTAGACGTTGGTCAGGTCGGGAGTCCGGTAGCCGAGCCACGCCACGACGGCGACCTGGTCGAGCCCGCTGCTGTCGGCCCGCGCCAGGAGATAGGTCCACGACCGCTGCTCGTCGTAGAGCTCGCCGGCCGTATCGGTCCAGTCGACGAGCTGGCTGCCGACGGTGAAGAACATGCCCGGCACGAGCACGCTGACGTCGTCGGCCGTGTCGAGGTCGCCGACCGAGACCGCCGCCCGCCCCGGCAGGACCGTGTCGAGGGCGACGAGGTGTCGCTCCGCGTCGCCGGCGGCGCGCCCGCCGACGGCCGCGGCGACCTGGCCGAGCATCTCGGCGCGGGCGTCGTCGTCCCGGCGCTCGTCGCCGGTGCCCCGCCGCTCGTCGACGGCTGCCCGCGCCGCGACGAGGAACAGCCGGTTGGCGTCGTCCCTGGCCGTGTAGGGCACTCCCTCGAGGTTGCCCACCAGGCCGGGGACGCGGGCGACGAGGGCCAGCTGGCGCGAGGGGTCGAGGGCGGCCCACCAGGACGAGACCACGGCGGCTGTGCGCACGGAGGCGACCGCGTCGACGAGCGCGCCGGTGTCGTCGCCGGAGGCGTCGAGCGAGCGGGCGAACTCGTCCAGCTCGTCCTCGCTCGCCGTGGCCAGCGCAGCGAGGCACCCGGTCGGCTCGGCTGCCCCGCAGTCGTCGCTCAGGGCCGACGGCACGGGACCCTGCTCCGGCGCGGGCACCGTCGGCGACTCGGCCCGGTCGTCGACGGCGACGTGGTCGTCAGCAGCTCGTGCGTCGCCGGCTGTCGCTGGGGACTCCGTGCGCGCCTCGGCGTCTGCTGCCGCGCTGGTCCCGGAGACGGGCACGGCAGGACCGACCACCACCCCGGAGAGGTGGATCGATGCGGACAGGATGGCTGCGGCGAGGAACAGCACGTCGGGTCTTTCCCCCTCGTGCGCATCTGAGCCACGACTCCCTACAGCCCTGGTCGATGCGCTCCCTGATCTTAAGAGAGCGAGGTACGGCCTGACCAGGGTTTTCGTCAGTCAGCTGAGGATTCGTCCCCCGAATCGGGGACAGCGAGCCCCGCTGGGCCCTCCTTAAGGAGGACAGCGAACTCCGCAGCGTCGATGATGCGCACGCCGAGCTGCTCCGCCTTCGTGAGCTTCGACCCGGCGCCCGGCCCGGCCGCCACGAAGTCGGTCTTCTTGCTCACGCTGTTGCCGGCCTTGCCGCCCGCGGCGAGGATCGCCTCCTGTGCGCCCTCTCGGCTGAAGCCCTCGAGGCTGCCCGTGGCCACGACGGTCAGGCCCGACAGCACGCCGCCTGCCTCGACGGCCGCGCCGGGACCCGGGTGGTCGGGCGTCGTGAGCTGCACGCCCGCGGCCGCCCAGCGCTCGACGATCTCGACGTGCCAGTCGACCTCGAACCAGTCGCGGAGGGCGTCGGCGATGATGCCGCCCACGCCGTCGACCGCCGCGAGCTCGTCACGGGTCGCGGCCCGGATCGCGTCGAGCGAGCCGAAGTGGCCGGCCAGCGCGCGGGCGGCGACGGGACCGACGTGGCGGATGCTCAGTCCGACGAGGATGCGCCAGAGCGGGCTCGTCTTCGCCTTCTCGAGGTTGGCGAGCATCTCGATCGCCGTCTTCGAGGGGACGCTCGTCTCGTCGCCCGCGAACTCCGGAGCGTCCGGGTCGAAGGTGCCGTCCTTCTTGGCCCGTCGACGTCGGAACGGCGTGACGAGCTTGGGCACGCCGTCGGCCTCGAGCTTCTCCATGCCCGTCTCGGAGTCGCGCACGACCACCCTGACGGGGAAGATGTCGCGCATCGTCAGGTCGAACAGCCCCGCCTCGGTGCGCAGCGGCGGCGTCGCCGGCTCGACGGGCTGCGTGAGCGCCGCCGCGGCGACCTCGCCGAGCCCCTCGACGTCGAGCGACCCGCGCGAGGCGATGTGCTCGACCCGGCCGCGCACCTGCGCCGGGCAGCTCTCGGCGTTCGGGCAACGGAGGTCGATGTCGCCCTCCTTGGCGGGGCGGAGCGTCGTGCCGCACTCGGGGCACTCCGTCGGCATCACGAACTCGCGCTCGCTGCCGTCCCGCAGCTCGACGACCGGGCCGAGCACCTCGGGGATGACGTCGCCGGCCTTGCGCAGCACGACGGTGTCGCCGATCAGCACGCCCTTCGCCTTGACCACCTGCTGGTTGTGCAGGGTCGCCTGCCGTACCTCGCTGCCCGCGACCTCGACCTTCCGCATCACGGCGAAGGGCGTGGCCCGACCGGTGCGGCCCACGCTGACGACGATGTCGAGCAGCTCGGTGTTGACCTCTTCGGGCGGGTACTTGAACGCCGTCGCCCAGCGGGGCGCCCGGCTCGTGGCGCCGAGCTCGTCGTGCAGGGCGAGGTCGTCGACCTTGACGACGATGCCGTCGATCTGGTGCTCGACGCTCGACCGGCGCACGCCGTAGTCGTGGATGAAGGCGGCCACCTCGGGCACCGTGTCGTACACGCGGTGGTGCGTCGAGATGGGCAAGCCCCACGAGGCGAGCAGGTCGTAGACCTCGCTCTGGCTGTGCACGTCGGTGTCGCGCTCGAGCTCGCGGACGGGCCAGGCGCCGATGCCGTGCACGAGCATCCGCAGGCTGCGGAGGCGGGCGTCCATCAGGGCGCGCTTCTCGGGGCTCTTGCCCTCGGCCTTCTGGCGGAGCGAGCCCGCGGCGGCGTTGCGGGGGTTCGCGAACACGCGCTCGCCTGCCTCGCGCTGGCGGGCGTTCAGCTGGTCGAACTCGGCGACCGGGAAGAAGATCTCGCCGCGCACCTCGACGAGCGGCGGATGACCCGTGCCCTCGAGGCGCTCGGGGATCGTGCCCATCGTGAGCACGTTGCCCGTGACGTCTTCTCCGACGACCCCGTCGCCGCGGGTCGCGGCCGTGACGAGCACGCCGCGCTCGTAGCGGAGGTTGATCGCGAGCCCGTCGATCTTGAGCTCGCAGAGGAACCGCACCCGCTCGGCGCCGGCGTCGCGCTCGACCTTGCCTGCCCACTCGGCCAGCTCGTCGTCGCTGAAGACGTTGTCGAGGCTGAGCATGCGCTCGGCGTGCTCGACGGCCGCGAACTGAGTGGTCTCGGCGCGGCCGCCCACGGTCTGCGTCGGGCTGTCGGCCTTGAGCAGCTCGGGGTGCTCGCCCTCGAGCTCGGCCAGGCGCCTGACCAGCGCGTCGTAGTCGGAGTCGGACGCCGTCGAGGCGTTGCCCTCGTAGTACTGGTCGCGCAGCTCGAGCACGCGCGACGTCAGCTGCTCGACCTCGTCGCGGGCCGCGGCGAGGTCGTCGGGCGTCGCCTCGGGCACGACCGCCCCGGCCTCGTCCGTCACGGCCCGGCTGCCGGGGGCCTCGTCGGCCGCGGGACCGCCGCTCACGGCGCGGGGACCGGCACGGCGCTGACCGTCCGGTCGATCGTGCACTGGCCGAGCACGCGGGTGCCGACGTAGACGACGGCGGTCTGCCCGGGGGCGACGCCGCTGAGGGGCTCGTTCGGAGTGATCACGAGCTCCGTTCTACCCTCGACCGCCGACACCCGCGCGACGGCGGGGACGGGGTCGGCGTGCGCCCTGATCTGCACGTCGCAGTCGAACGCCGTCGTGGGGTCGACCGGAGCGCGGCCGGCCCACGTGTACGAGCCGCCGGCGATCTCGGCGATGTCGAGCGCCTCCTTCGGGCCCACCACCACCGTGTTGTCGACCGGTCGAACCTCGAGCACGAAGCGGGGCTTGCCGTCGTCCGACGGGAACCCGACGTTCAGGCCCTTGCGCTGCCCGACCGTGAACGCGTGCGCGCCCTGGTGCGTGCCGATCGTCTCGCCCGCGCGGTCGAGGATGTCGCCCTGCTCGGCGCCGACGCGCTCGGCGAGCCAGCCGCGGGTGTCGCCGTCGGGGATGAAGCAGATGTCGTGGCTGTCGGGCTTCGCCGCGACGCTGAGGCCACGGGCGGCCGCCTCGGCACGCACCTCGGCCTTCGAGGGCGTCGCACCGAGCGGGAACATCGAGTGCGCCAGCTGCTCGGCGGTGAGCACGCCGAGCACGTACGACTGGTCCTTGGCCCACGCGGAGGCGCGGTGCAGCTCGCGCCCGCCCTGCTCGTCGGTGACGATCGTCGCGTAGTGCCCGGTGCAGACCGCGTCGAAGCCGAGCGCGAGCGCCTTCTCGAGGAGGGCGGCGAACTTGATGCGCTCGTTGCAGCGCATGCAGGGGTTCGGGGTGCGGCCGGCCGCGTACTCGGCGACGAAGTCGTCGACGACGTCGAGCTTGAACCGCTCGCTGAAGTCCCACACGTAGTAGGGGATGCCGATGACGTCGGCGGCACGCTGGGCGTCCATCGAGTCCTCGATGGTGCAGCAGCCTCGGCTGCCGGTGCGGAGGGTGCCGGGCATCCGGCTGAGGGCGAGGTGCACCCCGACGACGTCGTGGCCGGCCTCGACCGCCCGTGCCGCGGCGACCGCCGAGTCGACGCCGCCGCTCATCGCTGCGAGGATCTTCATCCGTCAAGTGTAAGCAGCCGCGACGACGCCCGCCGGGGCGCGGCGCCGGCGGTCGGACGTCACCGGCCCGGCATAGTGTGGCCGGTGCCATGACGTCGACGCCCTCCCCCGCCTTCTCGTTCCGGTCCGTCGCCCTCTCGGCCTTCCTCCCGGCCGCGTTGTTCGCGATCGGCGAGGGCGCGATCATCCCGATCATCCCCGTCGTCGCCAGCGACCTCGGGGCGACCCTGCCGTTCGCGGCGTTCGTCGCGGCGCTCATCCTGGTGGGCGAGCTGATCGGCGACGTCCCGAGCGGCTGGCTCGTCTCCCGGATCGGCGAGCGCACCGCCATGATCTCCGCCGCCCTCGTGAGCATCGTCGGGCTGCTGACCTGCGTGTGGGCGCCGAACGAGTGGGTGCTCGCCGGCGGGGTGCTGCTGATCGGCCTCTCGACCGCAGTCTTCGCCCTGGCCCGGCACGCCTTCATGACGAGCTTCGTGCCCGTCGAGGTCCGGGCGCGGGCGCTCTCCAGCCTCGGCGGCGTCTTCCGGCTCGGCTACTTCGTCGGGCCGTTCCTCGCGGCCGGCACCATCCACCTGACCGGCTCGACCCAGTCCGCGTTCTGGATCCACGTCGCCGGCTGCCTCGGCGCCGCCGTCGTGCTGCTCGTGCTGCGCGACCCCTCCGAGGTGCTCCGTGAGCGCCGTGCAGCGGCGGCCGTCCCCGTCGACGCCCCGACCCCCGGCCAGGAGAAGGTCGCGAAGGAGGCGGAGGGCCTGTTCCGCACGCTCGCCCGCCATCGCGGCGTCCTCGTCAAGCTCGGCAGCGGCGCCGCCCTGATCGGCGCGATGCGGGCCGGGCGCCAGGTGATCCTGCCGCTCTGGGCCGTGAGCATCGGCATCAGCGCGCCGCAGACGGCGCTGATCATCGGCATCGCGGGCGCCGTCGACTTCGCGCTGTTCTACACCAGCGGCCAGATCATGGACCGCTGGGGCCGTCTCTGGAGCGCCGTCCCCTCGATGGTCGGCCTCTCGCTCTCGTATCTGGCGTTGTCGCTCACCCACGACCTCGACGCGCGGGTCGGCTGGTTCGTCGCGGTGGCGATGTTCATGTCGCTCGCGAACGGGATCGGCAGCGGGATCCTCATGACCCTCGGCGCGGACCTCGCCGACCGGGCCGACCCGGCGCCGTTCCTGGGCGCCTGGCGGTTCACGGGCGACGCCGGCAGCGCGGCCGCGCCGCTGCTCATCTCCGGGCTGACCGCCGTCGTCTCGATCTCGCTGGCGAGCGGGGTGATGGGCGTGCTCGGGCTCGTCGGGGCCGTCATCCTGCTGCGCTACGTGCCGCGGTACTCGCCGCACGTGCCGCGCGAGCTGCGCTGACGGGCCGGCCTGCGCCTCCTCGACCCCGTGGGCCTCGGTACACTCGACCGTGCCCGCGGGAGTGGTGAAACTGGCAGACACGCAGGATTTAGGTTCCTGTGCCTTCGGGCGTGAGGGTTCAAGTCCCTTCTCCCGCACGAGTAGCCTGGCATCCCGGCACCTCGAGAAAGAGAACCATGCTGCCTCTGGCGACCATCTCGTGGCTCGACCCCGAGTACCTCTTGTCGGCGTTCGGCCCCTGGGCCGTGCTGGGCGTCTGCCTGCTCGTCTTCGCCGAGACCGGGCTGCTGATCGGGTTCCTGTTCCCCGGCGACACCCTGCTGATCATCACGGGCATCCTCGCGGCCACGAACCCCGGCGCCCTCGGACTGCCGATCTGGCTGATCGCGATCTTCATCGGGATCGCGGCCTTCGCCGGCGGTGAGCTCGGCTACCTGATCGGCCACAAGATCGGGCCGCGCATCTTCGAGCGGAAAGAGAGCGGGCTGTTCAGCAAGGCGAACGTCGCTCGGACGAACGCCTTCTTCGAGCGGTTCGGCCCGCTCGCGGTCATCATCGCCCGCTTCGTCCCGGTCGTCCGCACCTTCGCGCCGATCATGGCCGGCGTCGGGCACATGAGCTACCGGCGCTACTCGCTCTACAACGGCATCGGAGCAGTCCTCTGGGGCTTCGGCGTCACCATGCTCGGCTTCGGGATCGGCCACATCCCGCCGATCGCCGACTTCGTCAGCGCGTACATCGACCTGATCCTGCTCGGCGCGGTGCTCGCGACGCTGATCCCCGTCGCGATCCACTACTTCCACGGCGTCCACACGGCGAAGAAGCACGAGGCCGAGGGCACGACCCCCGACGGCGAGCTCGACACGTCGGCCGTCGGCTCCGCAGCCGCCGACTCCCCCACCGGCCAGACGCCGACCCAGGCCTGACTCCCGTCCTCATTCAGGAAGATCCGTCCTGATCCTCGCGGATCAGGTGCCGATGTTCCTGTCTGCTGCAGCGTTCAGGAACGCTGGCGCGCCGCCTCCTGGATCACGGAGCGCACGGATCGACGGCGGCGATCAGCTCGCGCAGGTCGACGGCGGCGATCAGCCCTTGAGGGCAGCCACGTGCGGCGCGATGGCCCGGAACGCACGCGACCGGTGGCTGACCGCGTTCTTCTCGTCGGGCGTGAGCTCGGCCGCGCTGCGGTCGTCGCCCTCGGGCCGGAACACGGGATCGTACCCGTGCCCGCCCGTGCCGACCCGCGCCTCCAGGACCTCGCCCGGCCACTCCCCGTACTCGACCAGCTCGCGGGCCGCGACCGTGCCGTCGGCGGACGCCGGCACGACGAGCGCCGCAGCGCACGAGAAGTGGGCCGATCGGTCGGCCGCGCCGACGAGGTTCGCAAGCAACAGGTCGATGTTGTCGTCGTCGTCCCGGGTGCCGGCGTACCGGGCCGAGTGGATGCCGGGCGCGCCGCCGAGGGCGTGGGCCGAGATGCCGCTGTCGTCGGCCAGGGCCGGCAGCCCGGTGTGGGCCGCCGCCGCACGCGCCTTGATCAGCGCGTTGGCGGCGAAGGTGTCGCCGTCCTCGACGGGCTCGGGGCCGTCGTAGGCGACCAGCTCGACGCCGGGCGCGGTCTCGGCCAGGAGCAGTCGCAGCTCGCGGACCTTGCCCTGGTTGTGCGTGGCGATGACGACCTGCGTCACGCGCCCAGCACCTCCTTCTGGATGGTGGTCAGGTCGGCACCGCCGGCGACGGCCAGGTCGAGCAGCTCGCCGAGCTCACGACGGTCGAACGGCGCGCCCTCGGCCGTGCCCTGCACCTCGACGAACAGGCCGGAACCGGTCACGACGACGTTCATGTCGGTCTCGGCACGGACGTCCTCGACGTAGGCGAGGTCGAGCAGCGGGACGCCGTCGACGATGCCCACCGAGACCGCGGCGACGCTGTCGGTCAGCGGGGTCGCCTTCTGGGCGATGAACTTCTTCTCGCGGCCCCACTCGATCGCCTGGGCGAGAGCGACGTACGCCCCGGTGATGGCCGCGGTGCGCGTGCCGCCGTCGGCCTGCAGCACGTCGCAGTCGAGCACGATCGTGTTCTCGCCGAGGGCCTTCGTGTCGACCACGGCCCTCAGGCTGCGCCCGATCAGGCGCGAGATCTCGTGGGTGCGCCCGCCGATCTTGCCCTTGACGCTCTCGCGGTCGTTGCGCGAGCCCGTCGCGCGCGGCAGCATCGCGTACTCGGCCGTGACCCAGCCCTTGCCCTTGCCTGCCAGCCAGCGCGGCACCCCGTTGGTGAAGGAGGCGGTGCACAGCACCTTCGTGTCGCCGAACGACACGAGGGCGCTCCCCTCGGCCTGCGCGCTCCAGCCCTTCTCGATGGTGACTCGTCGCAGCTGGTCGGCGCGGCGTCCGTCGGCGCGGACGAGCTCGGTGGTCGTCTCGGTCATGGTGTCTCCCTTGGTCGGGTCGGTCTGGTCTGGTCTGGTCTGTCTCGTCTGGTGCGGTGCGGTGCGCTGCGGTGCGCTGCGCTGCGCTGCGGTGCGGTGCGGTGCGGCACCGTGTGCTCAGGTGCGCGGGCCGCCCGCGCGCAGCCCGCCCGGCAGCTCGATGGCACCGGTCTCGAGGTGCCCGACGCGCGAGACCTCGGGCCCGAGGAACCGCTTCGCCAGCCTCAGGAAGGCGCCGGCGTCGGCGCCGGTGGCCTCGAACTCGTAGCGCGGCACACTGCCGGCCGGCGCCTCGAGGTCGTGGTCCACGAGGGTGCGGTACACGTCCGCAGCCGTCTCGTCAGCGCTCGAGACGAGGCGCACCTCCGGGCCCATCACGTACTGGATCGCCGCCGACATCAGCGGGTAGTGAGTACAGCCGAGCACGAGCGTGTCCACGCCGGCCTCGCGCAGAGGGGCGAGGTACCCCGCCGCCACCTCACGGAGCTCGGGGCTCGAGGTGTCGCCCGCCTCGACGAACTCGACGAAGCGCGGACACGCCTGGGTGAAGAGCTGGAGGTCGGCGGCAGCGGCGAAGGCGTCCTCGTACGCCCGGGAGCGGACGGTGCCCTCGGTGCCGATGACGCCGATGCGCTTGTTCCTCGTCTGGCCCACGGCGGAGCGGACGGCGGGCTGGATGACCTCGACGACCGGGATCCCGGCGCCCGTCGTGTAGCGCTCACGAGCGTCGCGGAGCACCGCCGCCGAGGCGGTGTTGCAGGCGATCACGAGCAGCTTGACGCCCTGGGCGACGAGATCGTCCATGACGGCGAGGGCGTACTCGCGCACCTCGGCGATCGGCTTCGGGCCGTAGGGCGAGTGCGCGGTGTCGCCGACGTAGAGGACGGACTCACGCGGCAGCTGGTCGATGAGGGCCCGCGAGACGGTCAGGCCGCCCACGCCGCTGTCGAAGACTCCGATGGGTGCGTCCGTCACGGTCGTCGAGCCTACCCGGACGGAGGCGCGCCACGGCCTGGTGCCCTGGTCCCTGCCCCCTCCCCCGCCTAGGGTGGAGACGTGACCAGTGCCCTGCTGACCGACCGCTACGAGATCACGATGGTGGAGGCGGCCCTCAGGGCCGGCACCGCCGACCGACGGTGCGTGTTCGAGCTCTTCGCCCGCCGCCTCCCCCAGGGCCGCCGCTACGGCCTCGTGGCCGGCACCGGGCGGTTCCTCGCCGAGCTGAGCCGCTTCCGCTTCGGCGACGCCGAGCTCGCCTGGCTCCGGGACGGCCGGGTCGTCGACGACCGCACCGTGGACTGGCTCGCCGACTACCGCTTCTCGGGTGACATCCGCGGCTACGCGGAGGGCGAGGTGTACCTGCCGGGATCGCCGCTGCTCGTCGTCGAGTCGACCTTCGCCGAGGGCGTGCTGCTCGAGACGCTGGCGCTCAGCGTCTTCAACTACGACTCCGCCGTGGCGAGCGCCGCGGCGCGGATGGTCTCGGCGGCCGACGGCCGACCGCTCGCGGAGATGGGCTCACGACGGACGGGCGAGCGCAGTGCGGTCGCCGCCGCCCGGGCCGCCTACATCGCGGGCTTCGGCGCCACGAGCAACCTCGAGGCCGGCCGGACGTGGGGCGTCCCCACGATGGGCACCGCCGCGCACGCGTTCACCCTCCTGCACGACAGCGAGCGCGAGGCGTTCGAGGCGCAGGTCGCGAGCCTCGGACCCGGCACGACCCTGCTGGTCGACACGTACGACATCCCGGAGGCGGTGCGCACGGCCGTCGACGTCGCCGGCACCGGCCTCGGCGCCGTCCGCATCGACAGCGGCGACCTGCCCGCCCTCGTCTCGCAGGTGCGGGGCCAGCTCGACGGCCTCGGTGCCACGAGCACGAAGATCACCGTCACGAACGACCTCGACGAATACACGATCGCGGCCCTGCGCGCGGCTCCCGTCGACAGCTACGGCGTCGGCACGTCCGTCGTGTCCGGCTCGGGACACCCGGCAGCGGGCATGGTCTTCAAGCTCGTCGCCCGGCAGGGCGGCGACGGCGAGTGGGTGTCGGTCGCGAAGAAGTCGGCCGACAAGGCC
This sequence comes from Frigoribacterium sp. ACAM 257, assembly GCF_007954365.1. Classification (GTDB taxonomy): domain Bacteria; phylum Actinomycetota; class Actinomycetes; order Actinomycetales; family Microbacteriaceae; genus Frigoribacterium. Next base: position 287,244 of record NZ_VOLO01000003.1, on the reverse strand, counting down.
ACGATCGGCGGCCGCAAGGCACCGGTGCGCGTGCTCGTCGACGGGGTGGCGACGACCGAGCTCGTGCGCATCGGCGACGGGGGCCCTGGCGACGGCCAGGAACGCCCGCTGCTGGTGCCGCTCGTGACCGACGGCGTCGTCGACGAGCGATGGACCGGCCCGCAGGGCGTGCAGCGTGCCCGTGACCACCGCCAGGCGGCCGTGGACGAACTGCCGCCGAGCGCGTTCCGCCTCGGCCGGGGCGACCCCGTCCTGGCCACGGTCTACGAGTGAGCGGCCACCGGCCGCGAACGGACGTCGACTACTCGGACTTCATCTTCTCGTAGACCTCTTTGCAGGTCGGGCAGACGGGGAACTTCTCGGGGTCCCGCCCCGGCGTCCACTTCTTGCCACAGAGGGCCTTGACGGGCTTGCCGCTCATGGCGGACTCCATGATCTTGTCCTTCTTCACGTAGTGCGAGAAGCGCTCGTGGTCGCCGGGGTCGACGGCGTCCTCGTTGAGGAGCTTCTCCAGCTCACGATCCATGACGTCGAGGCCGCCGCCGGTCTGTGTGTCGCTCATGGCGACCATCGTACGTCGTGGGCGTCAGCTGCGCAGGGTGAAGGCCAGCAGCTCCGGAGCCCGCCGCGTGAACGTGCGCGAGCCGAGCGCCACGCCGACGACGAGCACGACGACGCCCGCCGCGAGCCCCGTCACGAAGGACCACGTGTCGGCGCCCTGCTGCCCCTGCAGCAGGTAGCGACCGGCGAACCAGAGCGACGGGGACGTCGCCAGGATCGCTCCGCCGATCATCGTGACCTGTGCGGTGACCGAGGCGCTGCCGTGGGCCTGCGGCTGCTGGAACGGATCGTCGTGCGGCCGCACCGCCGGGTACGGCATCGCGGCCGAGACGACGCTCGACAGCCCCAGGCCGCTCAGCAGCAGCCCGGCGGACACGCCGATCTCCGGCAGCAGCGCGCCCCGGTCGCCGAAGAGCCAGGTCGCGACGAGCGACCCCAGGACGACGAGGGGCACCCCGATGAGCAGCGGAGGCGCGAGACGGCCCATCCGGTCGGCCAGGCCCCGCGTGCCGGCCGCGACGTGGAGCCAGAGGGCCGTGCTGTCGTAGGCGACGTCGTTGTGCGGGAGGAAGCCGAGGAGGAGGCACATGAGGGGCACCGGAACCAGGGCGAGCCAGTGCCAGCTGATCCCCGCGATGCCGAGCGGGACGACGAGGAGCGGCAGGATCGGGATGATGACGAGCGACATCCGGTAGCGGGCGTCGCGCATCCAGTAGGTGAGGCTGCGGCCTGCGACCGCGCCGGTCGGGCTCGCACGGACGAACTCGAACCAGCCGAGGCCCGCCGCGTCGTCCGCGACGTCGGGCTCGGGCTGGTCGACGAAGGCCCGGGCGACGAGCGCCCGCCACGCGAGCCACAGGGCGACGAGGGTGAGGACGGCGACCACGAGGTCCGCGACGACGCGGCCCGTCTCGCCGACCGCGGCGTGCCCGGGCAGGGCCAGGGCGGCGCCGAACGGGGTCCAGGCGAGCACGTCGGCGAGCACGCCGTTCGTGCTGCCGCCGGGGAGCGTCGCGCGGACGAGCTCGATGACGTACGGCACGAGCAGCACCGCGACCACCACGCCCCCCGCGAGCAGGAGCTGACGCGCCCGTCGAGTGGTGAGCACGACGCTGTTGATCGTCGCCGCGACCAGGGACGCCAGGTACGCGGTCGCGCCCGCGAGCACGACGGCGAGGACGGCGAGCGACGCGATGCCCTGCCCCTCGCCCCACGAGCGCACGTAGCCGGGAGCGACCGCGACGAGCGCGAGCACGGGCAGTCCCAGGGCGCCGCCGAGAGCGAGGCCGACGGCCGCCGTCCCCTCGGGCACGCCGAGGACGGCCAGCCGGCGCGGATCGCTCCACGGCGGCCGGACCCGAGAGAACGGCAGCACGGCGTAGGCGATGACGACGAGCGCACCGGCGCCCACCACGAGCGCACGGACGTCAGCCAACGGGTCGTCGCGCAGCGAGCCCGCGAGGGCGGAGACGGCGAAGGAGGCGCCGAGGACGAGGAGGACCGACACGACCGTGACGAACAGCCGGCGCGGCTCGTGCCGCACCGTGTTCGCGATCGTCTGGAGCCTCAGTCGGAGAAGCTCTGCAACCATTCCATGCCCTCCGTGACGGCTCGGCCGCCGGCCAGCTCGACGAACGTCTGCTCGAGCGAGCGCCCCGCCCTGACCTCGTCGACCGTGCCGCTCGCGAGGACGTGCCCGTCGACGATCACCGCGACGCTGTCGCAGATGCGCTCGACGAGGTCCATGCTGTGGCTCGAGAGCAACACCGTGCCGCCGCCGGCGACGTAGCGCTGGAGAACCTCCGTCACCGTCGCCGCCGACACCGGGTCGACCGACTCGAACGGCTCGTCGAGCACCAGCACGCGGGGCGAGTGGATGACGGCCGCCGCGAGGGCGATCTTCTTCGTCATGCCCACCGAGTAGTCGGCGACGAGGCGACCGAGGGCGTCCTGCAGGCCGAACGCCGCCGCGAGGTCGGCCGAGCGCTTGCGAGCCGTCACGCCGTCCAGCCCCCGGAGAGTGGCGGAGTAGTAGAGGAGCTGGGCGCCCGTGAGCCGGTCGAACAGCCGGAGGCGGTCGGGTAGCACCCCGAGGGCGCGCTTGGCCGCGGCGGGGTCGTCCCAGACGTCGGAGCCGAGCACCGAGACGCTGCCCGCGTCCGGCCGCAGGAGTCCGGTGACGATCGACAGCGTCGTCGTCTTGCCCGCGCCGTTGGGGCCGACGATCCCGTAGAACGACCCTGCGCGGACGTCGAGGTCCACGCCCTCGACGGCGACCGTGGTGCCGTACCTCTTCACGATCCCCTTGATCGAGAGGACGACGGGTCGCTCGGCGGCGTCCGGAGAAGGTGCGGCCGCGTCGTCGGGGCTCGTCACGTCGTCCAGGACGGCATCCGCGGCCTCGTGGTCGCCGTCGGCCTCGGCCTCGGCGGCATCGTCCGCCGTGGACTCCTCGGAGGTCGCGGGGGCGACGTCCTCGGGCGCGACGTCGCCGGACACGGCCTCGTCGGACGAGGCCCCTGCGGGCACCGCCTCGTCGACCGCCGGATCGTCGACGACCTGCTCCGCGTCGGGCTGCTCCGCGTCGGGCTGCTCCGCCTCGGCAGGCTCGGTCTCGAGCTCGGCCACGGCCTCCTCGGCGAGGGCCGCCTGCTGGGCGGCGGCCTCGGCGGCGGCGGCCTCCTCCGCGGCGGCCGCCGCGGCGGCCGCGGCCCGGGCACGAGCGTTGGCGGCGCGCGTGGCCGCGGCCTTCTTGGCGGCTGCCGACCGGTCGGCAGCCGTGCGGGTCGAGGCGGGCTTGCGTCCGGCCGACGTGGTCCTGGGGCTCCGCGGCGCGGACGAGCCGCCTCCTCGCGACGGGGTCCGCTCTCGTCCGGGCTTCTCTCGCCGCCCCGACTCGTCCTGGCCGGTCTCGTCGACCGCCGCCACCCCCTCCGGTGCGTCCGTAGGCGTCGCCTCGTCGTCCATCTGATCCCCCCCGTGGAGCGTGTCCCCGCCGCTGCGCGTCGCCTCGTCGGGGTGCTCTGCACCCTCCTGGTCGTCGTGCGCGGAAGCCATCGCACCACCGTACCAAGCGTGCGGGTCCGGCACGCCCGTCCCGCCGCGCATCACGAAAGGGACACGACCTCGGTCGGACCTGCCGCCGAGCGACCGGTCACTGTAGTCTGGTCGAGCACGACGACGTGTCCACATCGAGTCCCGAGGGTGAACGCCGCCCGAACACCAGACGGAGGGGCGCCAGAGACGGCGCCCGACCGCACCTCCCGGGGCACGAGCCAGAAGCACGACTCGACACCTGTCCAGACGCGGGGCCCGCCCCCACGGATCATCGATCCGACGTCGAGGCGGCGCACCGTGACGGCCCTCACCACCGGCCGGCGCGGAACGACAGGCAGACAGTCAGCCCCACGAGGAGACAGACGTGAGCAAGACAGACAGCACCGCCCCCCAGATCGTGATCCTGGCCGCCGGCCTCGGCAGCCGCCTCGGTCGTTCGCTCCCCAAGGCCCTCACCGAGCTGAGCGACGGCCGCACCATCATGCAGCAGCAGTTCGACAACATCCGATCGGCCTTCGGGCCCGACGCCCGCATCACCGTCGTCGTCGGCTACAAGTTCGAGCACATCGTCGAGGCCTTCCCCACCGCCTCCTTCGTCTACAACGAGCAGTACGACCAGACCAACACCTCCAAGAGCCTGCTGCGCGCGCTCCGCGCGAGCACGTCGGGCGGCGTCCTCTGGATGAACGGCGACGTCGTCTTCGACCCCGAGGCGCTCCGCCGTGCCGCTCGTCAGGTCCGAGACCAGCAGTCGTTCGTCGCCGTCAACACCTCCAAGGTGTCGGACGAAGAGGTCAAGTACACGACCACCGCCGAGGGCTACATCGCGCAGCTGTCGAAGCAGGTCGTGGGCGGCCTCGGCGAGGCCGTCGGCATCAACTTCGTCGCCAAGGCCGACAAGGCCGTGCTGATGCGCCAGCTCGCCAAGGTCGACGCACAGGACTACTTCGAGCGCGGCATCGAACTGGCCATCGAGCAGAACGGGCTACTCTTTGAGCCCGTGGACATCTCCGACCTCTACGCCGTCGAGGTCGACTTCGCAGAGGACCTGGAGCGCGCGAACCTCTTCGTGTGACCTGGCTCCGCCCCGCTGACGGGGATGTCCCCCGACACCGAGGACATCTGTGAGCACAGCCCTGGCCGATCGCCCCCGGCGAACCGGGGCCGCCCGCTACCGCCAGACGCTCTGGCTCCTCACCAGCCGTGACCTCAAGGTGCGGTACTCGACGTCGGCCCTGGGCTACGTCTGGTCGATCCTCGATCCCCTGGTCATGGCGGGGATCTACTTCTTCGTGTTCCAGGTGGTCTTCCGCCGTTCCGTCGGAGAAGATCCTTACATCGTCTTCCTGCTCAGCGGCCTCCTTCCGTGGATGTGGTTCAACGGAGCGGTCTCCGACAGCACCAGGGCGTTCATCCGCGAGGCGAAGCTCGTGCGGTCGACCAAGATCCCCCGGACCATCTGGGTCTTCCGCCTGGTCGGCTCCAAGGGGATCGAGTTCGCCCTGAGCCTGCCGGTGCTCGCCCTGTTCGCGATCCTCGGCCGGGCCGAGCTGCACTGGCAGGTGGTGTTCCTGCCCCTCGCCATGGTCATGCAGACCGTGCTCGTCGCCGGCGTGGGGCTGATCGTCGCTCCGCTCGTCGTCTTCTTCCGCGACCTCGAGCGCGCGACCAAGCTGGCCCTCCGGTTCCTCTTCTACGCGTCCCCGATCATCTACGGCACGAGCGACCTGCCCGAGAGCCTGCACGTCCTGGCCGCCTTCAACCCGCTCAGCGGCATCTTCGGCCTGTACAGGTCCGCGTTCTTCCCCGATCAGCTCGACCTGCTCGAGGTCGTGGTCGGCGGGGGCATGTGCCTGCTCCTCCTGGCCGTCGGCCTCGGGGTCTTCCGCGCCAGCGAGCGCGCCGTGCTGAAGGAGATCTGATGACTCCCGTGACCGACGGCCAGCCCGTGATCCGCGTCGAGGGCGTGGGCATCCGGTTCCGTCGCAACCGCCGCGGGCGGCGGTCGTTCAAGGACCTCTTCTCCGACTCGAGCCGGCGGTCCCGCCCCGGTGAGTTCTGGGCCCTCCGCGACGTGTCCTTCGACGTCCGCGCAGGCGAGGCGATCGGCGTGGTGGGGCGCAACGGGCAGGGCAAGTCGACGTTGCTCAAGCTGGTGGCCGAGGTCATCCTCCCCGACACGGGGTCGGTCTCGGTGTCGGGAGGCGTCGCCCCCCTCATCGAGATCACGGGCGGCTTCGTCGCGGACCTCACCGTGCGGGAGAACGTCTACCTGACCGCCGGCCTGCACGGCATGCGCCGGGACGAGATCGACGAGCGCTTCGACGAGATCATCGACTTCGCCGAGATCGCGGCGTTCGTCGACACCCCCTACAAGCACCTCTCGAGCGGCATGAAGGTCCGGATCGCGTTCGCCGTCATCTCCCGGCTCGAGGAGCCCGTCATCCTCGTCGACGAGGTCCTCGCGGTGGGCGACAAGGCGTTCCGCGAGAAGTGCTACGGACGGATCGAGCAGATGCTGGCCGACGGTCGCACGCTGTTCCTCGTCTCGCACAACGAACGAGACCTGAAGCGCTTCTGCGCCAGGGGGCTCTACCTCGACAGGGGCGAGCTCGTCTTCGACGGCCCCCTGGACGAGGCCCTCGCCCGGTACTCCTCCGATCATCCTCCCCGGCCCACGGCGTAGCATCCGGTGATGCCCGATCGTCATTCCTCGCCCCGTCCCGCCGAGGACGATGTCGTCCGCATCGATCCCGGAACCGGCAGCCCCGAGCCGTACCGGGCCGCACCTCAGGACGCCCAGGTCGTCGACTCGGCGTGGCTGCGTCGTCTCGACCGCCTCCTCGCCGTGCAGCGGCCCGTGGTCGTCAAGCACGTCGCCGCTCTCAGGCGCCGCCACCGCAAGGCCGACCCTGCCAAGCTCATCCGCATCCTCGAACGCGAGTACCTGACAGCCGTCACGTCCGGAGGGGCCGCCGTCGGGGCGAGTGCGGTCATCCCCGGCGTCGGCTGGGGAGTCTCCCTCGCCCTCTCCGGGGTCGAGACCGCCGGGTTCCTCGAGGCGAGCGCCCTGTTCGCCCAGTCGGTGACCGAGGTGCACGGCATCGCCGTCACCGATCCCGAACGCGCCCGGGCACTCGTCATGTCGATGATGATGGGAGCGCCCGGTGCGACCCTGGTGCGGCAGTTCGCCGGGGAGGCGCTGGGCACGGCCCCTGCCCGCAGTGCGTTCTGGGGCGAGCTGGTCACGCAGAAGCTCCCGAAGACGGCCCTCAGCGGGCTCACCGACACGGTCCGGAAGCAGTTCGTGCGTCGCTTCGCCGCGTCGCAGACGGCGACGGTGCTCGGCCGGGCCGTTCCGTTCGGCATCGGCGCGGTCGTCGGGGGCACCGGCAACCACCTGTTGGGGCGCAAGGTCGTCACGAGCGCCAGGGAGGCCTTCGGCCCGGCTCCCGCCTCGTTCCCGGTCGAGCTCGGGACCTGACGCTCCCCGTCGCCCTGCGGTCAGCACCGAGGGGCAGGTCGGTCGCGGGCAGTGGTCTTCTCCGTGCCGGGGGCTGTCCACAGGGCGGGAGGGGAAGGGTCGGGGGTCGGACCTATCGTCACGGCATGACCGTGACAGCACCCACTGCGTACAACGTCCCCTTCCGGCTCGACCGCACGCGCGGGCCACGGATCGTCCGTCTCGTCAACGTCGGCCACGAGACCGTGTCGTCCCTGCGCGTCACCCTGCTCGGCTCCGGGCTGCTGGTGCCCGTCTGCAGCGCCACGCTCGGGCCCGGCCAGTCGATGGCCCTGAGCGTCATCGGCCCGGAGCTCGTGTCGAGCTCGATCGCCGTCGTCCGGTGGTTCCGGCCGTCCCGTGAGGAGTACCTCTGGCGGTTCAGCTTCTGACGGCTCGGGCCCGGCGTTCCGCGACGTAGTCCGCAGCCGAGAACGCCTCGAGCACCGGCGGCAGGTGGTCGCCCGACATGCCGCCGACCAGAACGGCCGGGTCGACGCCGAGCACCGCTGCGAGGCGCACGATCGTGTGCAGGACGGGATTGCCGACGCCGCGCTCGATCTTGCCGTAGTTCGACACGTTCATCCCCGCGAGGTGGGCGACCTCGTCCTGGCTGAGGCCGAGGCGCTGGCGCTCGCCCCGGACACGCTCACCGAAGAGCAGGGCGGCAGGAGACGAAGGATCGGGCATGCCTCATGGATACGCCCCCCAGCGATGCGAGTCCAGATGCCAGATGCTCAGATGCCACGACCAGGAGCGCTGCATGCCCTGTTCCTGTCGCTGCACCTAGGGCGAGGGAGGCTCGTCAGCAGGTTCGGCGCCTGCGGCGTCGGCGCGCCGAGCGTAGTCGTCCCGTCGAAGGACGAGCTGCCGTACCGCCGCCTCGAAGCGCTCCGTCGCGGCGCCGGGAGTCGTGTCGCCGAAGTACCGGCGGACCCAGTGCTCGAGGCGCCGACGGGCCTCCGGGTCGTCACGGACACGGTCCACCACGTCGACGACGTCGCCGGCCTCCCCGGCCTCGAGCCACTCGGCGGCCCCCAGGTAGCCTCGCTCGTCGACGTCCGCCTCGGCGGACGCCGGCCTCGTCACGACGAGGGGCCTGCCCGTGGCGAGGCGGTCGTAGACCATCGCCGAGACGTCCGTGACGGCGACGTCCGCCGTCGTGAGCTGCCAGCCGAGCTGCGGGCTCGTGTCGTAGATGTGCCCGGCCCCGGGCGTCGCCGCGTTCGCGGCCTCGATCGCCGCGACGACGGCCTCGTGCGCGCGACGGTAGTCACGATCGACCACGCCGCTCCGAGGGTGCGGACGATAGACGAGCCGATGCCTCCCCGACGCCAACAGCGCCTCTGCCAGACGGAGACCGTGCGTCGCGATGGACCCGTAGGTGGCCGCCGGGCGATCGCCCTCCCACGTCGGGGCGTAGAGGACGACGATGCGGTCGTCCGGCTCGAAGGGAGGCGCCCCCGCCGCGTGGTCGGCCTGTGGTCGACCGATGTGCAGGGCTCGGCGGTCGAGGTCGTAGTCCCAGAGCGCGGCATCGAGGCGCGCCCGAGCAGCGTCGCCGGCGATGAAGGCGTAGTCGTACGCCTTGAACTGGTTCGTGGTCATGTACATCTTGTCGCTCTCGCCGTGGTTGACGAAGACGTGCCACATGCGCCCGTAGCGCATCATCTGGAAGTTCTTGGCGTTCTGGTTCACGTACAGGGTCATGGCGAGGGGCTGTGACTCGACGAACTGCTCGAGGTCCACGACCTGGCGTGCGTAGACGACGGGGACGGGCGATTCCTGCAGCAGGGCGAGCATCGCACCGGGCGAGCGCGCGACGATCGCGACCGGGACGGACTCGGCGAGATGGGCGAGCGGCGCGTACCACTGGCGGATCTGGTACATGTTGACCGCCGTGTCCGCGAAGTACACGGCGACCCGGATCGTCCCGGCCGCCGGTCGTCGCGCGCCGTCGCCGAGCCGTTCGAGCCGTCGCCGCTGACGGCGTGACTTCCAGGCACGCGCGGCCAGTCCGCGGGCGAGCGAGAGATCCCGTTTCAAGGGCACGGAGGGTCCTCCTGTGGTGCGGATGTGCCCGACGACCGTCGCGCACCGAGCAGTCCCAGGCTAGATCACCGGGGGGCGGCCGGCCCTGGACATGCGCAGGACCGTTACCCAACCGATGGACCGACGCCCACCGGGAGACGTGCGCCAGCCCTCGGCCCAGCCGCCGAGCCAGGCGCGGAGCCGCGCGGGCGTCGACGCCCAGCGGAGCACCTGGACGGCGGTCCAGCTGCCGACGTAGACGGGGACGAGCGGCCAGGGCAGGTTCCGCTTCGCGAGCCACACCCGGTTGCGGGCGTTGAGCCGGTGGTACTCGGCGTGACGCGCGGGGTCGATCGCGGGGTGGTGGGCCACGAGGCCGCCCTCGTACCGCACCCGGAGCCCCTGGGCCCAGACGCGCCAGGCGAGCTCGATGCCCTCGTGGGCGTAGAAATAGGGCTCGCCCCAGCCTCCGCACGTGTCGAAGACCCGACGGGGCATCACGGTGGCGCCCTCCCAGACCGAGAAGACGTCGCTCGACTCGGCAGGGTCGCCCTTGCGCAGCCGCGGGATCCACCGTCGCGGAGACGTCGCCCCCGACGCGTCGACGACGCGGGGCTGCACGAGCCCCACGTCGCCCTCGCGCTGCATCACGCCGATCGCGTCGGCCAGGAACGTCGGGGACGGGACGCTGGCGTCGTCGTCGAGGAAGAACACCCACTCGCCCGAGACCTGCTCGGCCCCGCGGTTGCGCCCCGCGGGGATGCCGACGTTCTCGGGGAGGGCCAGGACCGACACGCCCTCCGGCACGGGGCCAGGGCCCCCGCCGTTGCCGACGCACACGACGTCCACCTCGACGCCGACCTGCGCGAGCACGGTCTCGAGGCCGCGCCGCAGGTCGTCGGGCCGGCGTCCCTGGGTCAGGCTGACGACCCCGACCCGGGGCACCGACACGGGCGCAGCCCCGGGCGCCGACGCGGTCAGGAGCGGACCCTCTTCGACGCCATGATCGCGACGAAGTGGCCCACGAGGGCGACCACGGACAGCGGCAGCAGCACGGACACGAGCACCCGGTCCGCGAGGGGCTCACCCACGACCAGCCCGACGAGGGCGGCCACGACGGCGAGCATGGTCAGCTCGACGGAGTGGTAGAGGCGGTGGAACGGGACGAAACGGGCGGCGGAGCGGAGTCGCGACAGGAGGCGCCCGCTGGGGACGGTCGCGCCGCCGCGCTTGTCCTCGAGGCGGGTCAGGCCGGCGTTGGCCCTGGCCACGTGCACCATGTCGTTGAGGGCCTTGTTCAGGACGATGACGAGCGCCAGCGCCGTGCCGAGCGTCGTCCAGAGCCAGTCGGCGGGCACGTCGAACGGCCAGCCGGCCGCCCGGACCCCGAGCGCCACGGGGATGAGGGCCTCGGTCGAGTAGTGCCCGACCTTGTCGAGGAACACCCCGGCCGGCGAGCTCGTCCCCCGCCACCGGGCGACCTCGCCGTCGCAGCAGTCGACCAGCATCTGCAGCTGGCCGAGGACGAGGGCGAGCATCGCGCCGCCGATGCCGGGCACGAGCAGCGCCGCGGCGGTGGCCCAGCCCGTGAGGATCATGAGCCCGGTGACGCCGTTCGCGGTGACGCTCGTCTTGAGCAGCCACCACGTGAGGTAGGGCGAGACGTCGCGCAGGTAGAGCGAGGCGGTCCAGTGCTCGGCGTTGGCGCGACTGCGGACCTCGGGCGGCTGGGCCACCCGTCGCAGCTCGGCGATGGACGTGGGACGCGTGGGCAGCGCGGTCATGGCGTGAGGCTATCTTCCCGTGTGCGCGGTGATGTTCCCCGTCAGGTCGAGGAACCCCGCCACGAAGCCGAGCCCCCAGCCGAAGTGGATGGAAGGCAAGACTACGAGAAACCACAGCCGCGTGCGGAGACCGTCACCACGGGCCACGAGGACGGCGGCCAGCACGACGAAGACGACGTAGAGGCCGGGCACGACGAGCCCCAGCAGCGCCCATGCCGCCGCCGTCCCCGTCAGCGCACCGACGAGGCCCACCAGCCCGGCGAGCACGCCGAGGGCGACGCCGACCACCATGGCCGGGGGCACGAGGTAGCGCAGGGTGTTGGCCTTGGGGAAACGGCGCGCGAGTTCGCCCCGCCAGAGCCCCGTGGCGACGAACTGCCGGGCGAGCTTGCGGAGGCTGGGACGCGGCCGATAGGTGACGACGAGGTCGGGGGTGAACCAGACGATCCCCCCGGTGGCGCGGAGCCGTCGGTTGAGCTCCCAGTCCTGGCCGCGCTTGACCCCTTCGTCGAACAGGCCGACCTCGAGGAGGCGGTGGCGCAGGAACACGCCGAGGTAGGCGGTCTCGGTCGGCCCCTCCGCGCCTCCGACGTGGTGCGGTGTGCCGCCCAGCCCGACCCGGCTGCCGTACGCCCGGGCGACGGCCTTCTCGAAGGGCGTGCGCCCCTCGGCCAGCATGATGCCGCCGACGTTGTCGGCGCCGCTGCGACGCAGCGCCCCGACGGCCAGACGCGTGTAGTCGCGCGGCAGGACGGAGTGGGCGTCGACGCGCACGGTGATCGGGTGCACGCTGGCGCGGATGGCGACGTTGAGCCCGGCCGGAGTGGAGCCGACCGGGTTCGGCAGGCTGCGGATGCGGGGGTCGGCCGCCGACATCGCCGCGACGACCTCGTTGGTGCGGTCGACGCTCGGCCCGAGGGCCAGGAGGACCTCGAACGGACCCTCGTAGTCCTGGTCGATGAGGCTCTCGACGGCAGCGCGGATCTCTCGCTCTTCGTTGAGCACGGGCATGACGTAGGACACGCCGGGCGCCGGGCTGTCGGGGAAGGTCATGGAGGGGCCTCGGGATGCGGCGCTGACGCGCTGACGGACGAGGCCGGAGCCCCGCGGAGATCCCGCCGAGCCTATCGCGGACGCAGGGCGGGCCGGGGCAGCAGCTGCACCGGCCCGCCCTGAGGAGGAGCGCTCTCGTCCCCGAGGTCAGCTCGTCAGCGTGTCCAGCGTCACCTCGGCGGTCGCCTCCGCGCCGTCTCGCACGTACGTCAGCTCGGCGGTGGCGCCCCCGGCCAGGAAGCGGACCTGCGCCGTGAGGTCCGTGCGGCTCGTGACCGCGATGCCGTTGAACTCGGTCACCACGTCGCCGGCCCGCAGCCCGGCCGCCTGCGCCGCGCCTCCCTGGCTGATCTCGACGATCAACGCGCCGACCCGGTCCGCGCCCTGTGCCGTCGCCGCGTCGTCGACGCTCGCGCCCAGCAGGCCGTGGGTGGCGCTGCCGTCCGCGATGATCTCCTTCGAGACCCGCTGCACGAGGGCGGAGGGGATCGAGAAGCCCACGCCGATGCTGCCCGAGGACGAGCCCGAGCTGGCGATCGCCACGTTCAGGCCGATCAGGTCGCCCTGGGAGTCGAGCAGCGCGCCGCCCGAGTTGCCCGGGTTGATCGACGCGTCGGTCTGGATGACCGGGAGCGAGATCACGCTGCTCGCCTGGTTCTGGGTGCCGCCGTCGCCGTTGTTGAACGAGAACGGCCCCTGGCCGTTGTTGTCGCCCTGGTCGCCCTGGTCGCTGCCGTCGCTCGGCGCCGCCGAGGACTGCACGGTGATGCTGCGGTTCAGGGTCGACACGATCCCGTCGGTGACGGTGTTCGAGAGGCCCAGGGGCGCACCGATCGCCACGGCCGTGTCGCCCACGTTGAGCTTCGACGAGTCCGCGAAGGTGATGGGCTTCAGGCCCGTGGCGTCGACCTTGAGGACGGCGAGGTCGACCGTCGGGTCGAGCCCCACGACCTCGGCGGGCAGGATGTTGCCGTCGCTGAGCGTGACGGTCACCGTGCCGGAGGCGCTGGCCCCGTCGAGGGTGACGACGTGCGTGTTGGTGACGATGTAGCCGTCGTCGGACACGATCACGCCCGACCCCGTGCCGCCCGACGATCCACTGGCGACGTTGATGGTGACGACGGAGGGGGTGGCCTTCGCCGCGACCGCGGTGATGGCCGTGGCGTCGGCGTAGTCGTTGACGGTGAGCTCACGGGACGGGCCGCTCGACGCGGTCGTGCCGCCCCGACCGTCCGCGACGACTCCCCCGACGACGCCGCCGAGCGCGCCGCCGGCGATCAGGCCGACCGCGAGGGCGGCGGCGAGGACGCCCCTGCCCCCACGGCGCTTCGTGGTGGTCGAGGTCGGCGGGGCCCAGGAGGCCGCGCCCTGGGGAGCACCGCCTGCGGTCGGCCGCCCGAACGCGTCCGTCTGCTGCTGAGGCGAGGCCTGGGCGTACTGGGGCGGCTGCGGGGAGGGCGACGGCTGCTGGTGCGAGCCAGGCTGCTGGTACGACGCAGGCTGCTGATACGACGCAGGCTGCTGATACGAACCGGGCTGCTGATACGACGCAGGCTGCTGGTACGAACCGGGCTGCTGATACGACGCAGGCTGCTGATACGACGCAGCCTGCTGGTACGAACCAGGCTGCTGATACGACGCAGCCTGCTGGTACGAACCAGGCTGCTGGTACGAACCGGGCTGCTGGGGGGCGGCAGGGCGCCCGTCGGCCGAGCCGGCACGGGCGGCGGCCTCGTCGGCCAGGGAGCCCGGGGTGCTGCCCGGCAGGGGCGGGGCGCCGAACGTCACCGGGGGCTCCTGCCCGAGCGGAGCGGTCTCGGCCGTCTCGGGACGGCCCGCGGTGTCAGGTCGCCCGGCCCGCGCCTCCTCGGCGGGGCCCCCGGTCGTCGGCGCCTCGTTCGTCGCGTCGGCGTCGTGGTCGTGGTCGCGACCGCTGTGGTCTTCCGCGCCTCGGGGGGTCTCGTTCATGGGGGTGTGCTCCTTCCAAGCTCCGCCAGCCTGGTCGCGCAAGCTGTGCAGTGCATAAGACCCGCCTGGGAGCGGGCTGCGGTCAGCTTATGCGTCTGCCGATGTGGGGCACCCCGGCTCCGCCGACGCGGTCGGACGTGCGGGTACCGTGTCAGCACCATGACTGCACCTGCCCCCTGGGAGCGCGCCGCGCGCGGCGCGATGTTGCTCGACGACGCCGGCCGCGCCGCACCCACCGTCTTCGCCGAGATGTCTGCCCTGGCCGCGCGCACCGGGGCGATCAACCTCGGCCAGGGGTTCCCCGACGAGGACGGCCCGGCGGCCGTGCTCGAGGCGGCCCACGCCGCCCTCGACGGGGGCCTGAACCAGTACCCGCCCGGTCGCGGCAGGCCTGAGCTGCTCGAGGCCGTCGCCGAGCACCAGCGCCGGTTCTACGGCATCGACCTCGACCCGGAACGGGAGGTGCTCGTCACGGCCGGCGCGACCGAGGCCCTGGCCGCGACGATCCTCGCCCTGGTCGACGAGGGAGACGAGGTCGTCACCCTCGAGCCGTTCTACGACGCCTACGGGGCCGTGATCGGCCTTGCAGGCGGCGTCCACCGCACCGTCCCGATGCACGGGACCGAGTTCGCCGTGGACCACGACGAGCTCCGAGCGGCGTTCTCCGACCGCACCGCCCTCGTCGTCCTGAACGACCCGCACAACCCCACGGGCACGGTGCTCGACGTCGCGACCAGGCAGCTGGTGGTCGAGCTGGCACGCCGTCACGACGCTGTCGTCGTCACCGACGAGGTCTACGAGCACCTCCTCTTCGACGGCGCCGTCCACGTGCCGCTCTCGACCCTGCCGGGCGCCGCCGACCGGACCCTGAGCATCTCGAGCGGCGGCAAGACGTTCAGCACGACGGGCTGGAAGATCGGCTGGCTGACCGGTCCCGAGCACCTCGTCTCGAAGGTGATGACGGTCAAGCAGTACCTCACGTTCGTCAACGGCTCGGTCTTCCAGCCCGCGATCGCCGTGGGGCTGGGCCTGCCCGACCAGTGGTTCGCCGACCTCGCGTCCGGGCTGCAGCGCAGGGCCGAGGTGCTGACCGAGGGACTCGTCGCCGCCGGGTTCACCGTCGCCCCCTCCCGGGGCGGGTACTTCGTCGTCGCCGACGCCGCGCCGCTCGGCTTCTCCGACGCTGCCGACCTCTGCCGCCGCCTCCCCGAGCTCGCCGGCGTCGTCGGCGTCCCGGTGAGCGCCTTCTGCCACGAGGAGGCGGCGGCCGAGCACGCGTCGCGCATCCGGTTCGCGTTCTGCAAGCGGACCGAGGTCCTCGAGCAGGCCGCTCGTCAGCTGGCGGCCCTTCGGATCTGACGACGGGTCCGTCGCCTCCCCCGGCTCAGCCGCCCGCGCCTCCGGCGCCGTGGGGGTCGCCCGCTCCGGCACGCAGGCCGGCCCGCTCGGCCAGGTCCGATCCCGCCGCCCCGAGCCAGCGCTGCGGGTCGGCCATCGAGGCGGCCGCGCCCCCGGCCAGCACGGAGACGTCGACGACGTCGACGAAGCCGATCGTGCTGGTCGTGACCTGGCCGGCCACGAGGGCCACCGGCACGCCGTGCTCCCGTGCCGAGGAGGCGACCCACGAGACGAGCTTCCCGCCCGCCGTCTGCGCGTCGAACCTGCCCTCCCCGGTGACGACGAGGTCGGCTGCCGCGACGAGGCGGTCGAGCCCCGCGGCCTCGGCGACGGCCTCGGCCCCGGCGACGACGGACGCGCCCCAGACGAGCAGCCCGAACCCCGTTCCGCCCGCCGCGCCGGCACCGGGGGTCGTCGGGTCGACGTCCACCAGCGCGGCGAAGCCCTCCAGCGCTCGTTCCAGGGCGAGCACGTCATCGGGGGTGGCTCCCTTCTGCGGACCGAACACGGCGGCTGTGCCGTCGTGCCCGAGCAGCGGCGCCGTGACGTCCGACCAGATCTCCACCCCGCCCACGGGGAGCGGTCGCAGGCCGGAGAGGTCGACCCGCGCCGTGGCGCTCAGCCCGTGCGAGCCGTCGACGACCGGCTCGCCCAGCGAGTCGAGGAACCGCGCGCCCAGCTCGGTGAGGAGCCCGGCGCCTCCGTCGGTCGAGGCACTGCCGCCCAGCCCGACGACGAGGCGACGTGCCCCTGCGTCGAGGGCGGCGACGAGGACCCGACCGAGGCCGCGGGTGTGGGCGTCGTACGGAGCGGGTGCCGACATGAGCCCCAGGCCGCTGGACGAGGCGAGCTCGGCCACGGCCGTGCCGTCCGGGAGCACCAGCCAGGAGGCCGTGACGGGCCGCCCGTCGGGACCCGGGACCTCGACCTCGTGCCGGGTGCAGGCCGACAGGGCGGACTCGAGGGCGTCGAGGGTGCCTTCTCCCCCGTCCGCGAGCGGCAGCTCGACGATGCGGTCGTCAGGCCGGGCGGATCGCCAGCCCCCGGCGACGGCGGAGGCCACGGCGGCTGCGCCCGCGCTCCCCTTGAACGAGTCGGGCGCGATGACGACGACGAGGTCTGGCACAGGGACACCCTGGCACACGAGCTGTCGAGACTGAGAACGACAGAAGCCCTGATCAGATGATCAGGGCTTCTATCGTGTGTGCTGCGATGGTTGCGGGGGCAGGATTTGAACCTACGACCTCTGGGTTATGAGCCCAGCGAGCTACCGAACTGCTCCACCCCGCGGCACGAGAAGAAACTTATCACGGGAAGTGGCACCGGACAAATCGAGGCCGAGCGGAGCGCGGTCCGACCCCCGCGCACACCCGGGCGACGGCGGAGACGGCGACGGCCGCTCCTCGACGAGTCGAGGAGCGGCCGTCGCCGTCGTGGCAGGACCTCACTGGCCGCTGGCTGCCACTGCGTCCTCGAGAGCTGTCTGGAGGCGCTGGTCGGCCTCGGCCGCCGCCACCAGGTCGTTCGAGGCGTACGCCGCGGCGCGGTCGTCCAGGGCCGACTGAGCGTCGGCCAGGGCCGAGTCGAGCGCCGAGTTGCCGGTGCCCGTGCCGGCGTCGGGAGCCGGAGAAGCCGTGCCCGGGTCGGTCGCCCCCGTGTCGGTGCCCGTGTCTCCGCCGGTGTCCCCGCCCGTGTCGGTCGACGTGCCGTCGTCCGTCTCGGGGACCCCGTCGTCACCGGCCACGGCTCCCGAGTTCCCGCCGAACAGCGAGTCGAGCGCGCCGTTGAGGGTGTCCTCGAAGGCGATCTTCTCGCCGAACGAGACCAGCACCTTCTGCAGCACCGGGTACGACGTCTCGGAGTTGGACTTCACGTAGATGGGCTGGACGTAGAGCAGACCGCCCCCGACGGGGAGCGTCAGCAGGTTGCCCCGCACCACGCTCGTGTCGCCACGGGTGAGGAGCGCCAGCTGGTTGGCGACGGCCGTGTCGGTGTTGAAGTTGTTCTGCACCTGACCGGGACCAGGGACGGTGTCGGTCTTCGGCAGGGTCAACAGCGAGAGCTTCCCGTAGTCGTCCGAGATCTCCCCCGGTGTCGAACCGGCGTCCGCGTTGGCCGCGAGGTATCCGGTCAGCACGTTCCTCGCGTTCTCGCCCGACTGCTGCGGGATGTAGGTCGAGTAGATGGAGAACGCCGGATCCTGGTCGGGCAGCTGCAGCGTCAGGTAGTACGGCGGCTGCAGCGGCGGGCTCGCCGCGTTGCTCGTGGGCTCGTTGGGCGTGACCCACGCGTCGTCGCTCGAGTAGAACGAGTCGGCGTCGGTGACGTGGTACGTGCCGAGGATGGCGCGCTGCACCTTGAACATGTCCTGCGGGTAGCGGACGTGCTGCATGAGCTCGACGCTCATGTCGCTGAGCGGGCTCACCGTCGACGGGAAGATCTTCTCCCACGTCTTCAGAACCGGGTCCTCCGTGTCCCACGCGAAGAGGTCGACCGAACCGTCGTAGGCATCGACCGTGGCCTTCACCGAGTTGCGGATGTAGTTGATCTCGTTCGACGCGTAGACCGGTCGCTCGGTGTAGGTGTCGGCGATCGCGTCGGACAGGGCCTGCGGGTTCGAGTACGGGTACTCGCGCGTCGTCGTGTAGGCGTCGACGATCCACTTCACCTTGCCGTCGACGACGGCAGGGTAGGGAGCGCTGTCGATGGTCAGGTACGGCGCCACCTTCTGGACGCGCTGCGCGGGGTCGCGGTCGTAGAGGATCTGTGAGTTGTCGTTGACAGCGTCCGACAGGAACACCTGCTCGGACTGGAACTTGATGGCGTAGATGAGCTTCTTGAACGCGCTGTCGAGCTTGGGCCCGCCGTCGCCGCTGAAGGTCGTCGTCTGGTTCGTCCCGTTGTCGTTGCTGCCCGACGGGTAGTCGAGCTCGACGTCGTCGCCGCCGTCGCCCCCGACGATCGAGTAGGCCGGCGATTCCTGGCCGAAGTAGATGCGCGGCTCGTACTCGTCCGAGTCGCCGAGGGCGCCGGTGACGGGGATGCCGGACTCGAGGAACACGGGCTGGCCGTCCGCCGACCGCTGGTTCCCGTAGGCGGCGACCACGCCGTAGCCGTGCGTGTAGACGAACGTCGTGTTGTAGGGCGTGGCCGAGCTGCCGAGCTGGTCGGTGTTCAGCTCGCGCACGGCGATCACCGTGTCCTGGGTGGCGCCGTCGATCGTGTAGCGATCGACCGAGAGCTGCTCGGGGAAACTGTAGTACTGGCGGTACTGCTGCAGCTGCGCGAAGGCGTCCGTGACGAGGGCCGGGTCGATGATGCGGATGTTCGCGGTCGTGACCGCGTCGCCCGCGAGGGCGCCCGCGCCGGCGTCGGAGACGGCGTCGTACGGCTGCTCCTCGACGTCCGCGACGCCGTAGGCGTCCCGGGTGGCCTGGATGTTCCGGTCGAT
This sequence comes from Frigoribacterium sp. ACAM 257, assembly GCF_007954365.1. Lineage (GTDB taxonomy): Bacteria > Actinomycetota > Actinomycetes > Actinomycetales > Microbacteriaceae > Frigoribacterium. Next base: position 268,439 of record NZ_VOLO01000003.1, on the reverse strand, counting down.
GTACGTCGACTCGACCGTGCGCTCGCTCGGCTCGACCTGGAAGCGCTGGACGATCCAGGGGTAGATGCCGCCGACGATGATGCTGATGATGATGAGCGCGGCGGTGCCGATGACCGACAGACGCCAGCGACCGATGATCGCCGTCACGACGAACAGCACGGCCACGACCGCGGCGGCGAGCGCCAGGATCTGCTTGCCGGGGATGCCCGCGGCGACGTCCGTGTACGTGGCGCCGGTGATGAGCTTGTTCGTGCCGTCCGACAGCGTCGCGTACTGGTCGAGCCAGAGGCTGATGCCCTGGAGGAGCAGGTAGACGGCGGCGGTGACGGCCAGCTGGATGCGCGCGACGCGCGAGATGCGGACGTCTCGGCCCGAGAAGCGCAGGGCGCCGTACAGGTAGCTCGTCGCGACCGCGGCGATGCCGCTGATCAGCACGACCGCCGACGCGAAGCCGACGACACCCTGGTAGAAGGGCAGCTCGAAGACGTAGAACCCCACGTCCAGCCCGAACTGCGGGTCGGTCTGCCCGAAGGGCGTCCGGTTGAGCCACTGGAGGGTGGTCTGCCAGTTGGTCGAGGTCGCGATGCCGGCGAACAGCCCCAGGACCACGGGGACCCCGATCACGACGACGCGGCGCAGCGGCTCGATGACCTGCTGGTAGCGGTCGAGCTGCGAGTTGAGCTTGGCGTAGACCGGCCGGAACCGGAACGCGACCTCGATGCTCACCCAGACCGGCACGGCCATGGCCACGAAGCCGACGAAGAACATCGCCGCCCCGGCCAGCCACTGGGTCGTCAGCACGTTGGCGAAGCCCAGCTGGTCGTACCAGAGGTAGTCGGTCAGGAGCGACGAGAAGATGAAGAAGGCGATGACCAGGGCGGCGAGGACCGCCACCGTCACCAGGACGGGCAATCGGGGCGAGCGTCGTGCGGGTCGCGACGATGCGGGTGACGTCAAGTGGCTGCTCCTGGATCAGGGGACGTGGACGGCCATCCTACGGGGGCCGCTCCCGCGCTGCCTGCGAGCCCGCCCATCGTCCTCGACGCGTCCATGAGGGAGCTGGACGCGCCTCCTCGTCCTACTGCGCCGAGCAGGTGGGCAGGGCCCCGGTGTCTCCTCCGTCGGCCACGGTCTCGAGCGCCGTGACCGCGTCGTCGAGGGTCGCCACCGAGTAGACGTCGAGCCCGTCGGGCACGTGCCCGACGACCTCGTCGCAGTTCGAGCTCGGAGCGAGGAACACGGTCGCGCCCGCATCCAGAGCACCGTAGAGCTTCTGCCGGATGCCGCCGATCGGGCCGACCGTCCCCGAGGCGGTGATGGTGCCCGTGCCCGCGACCCGCTGCCCGCCGTTCAGCTCGCCGGGGGTCGTCTTGTCGATGATGCCGAGGGCGAACATCATGCCGGCGCTCGGGCCGCCCACCTTGTCGAGGCGGAGCGTGACGTCGAAGGGGAACGTGTAGTCGACGCTCACCCCGACCCCCAGCAGGGAGGTGCCCTGCACCTCCTGAGGGGTGATCTGCTCGGTCTCGCGCTCGCCCGATCTCTCGACCACCACCTCCGCCGGGGACGTCGCCCCGTTGTCGGCCACGATCGAGCGGAGCGCGTCGACGTCGCCGTTCGTCGTCAGGTCCTCTCCGTTGACGCTGACGAGCACGTCCCCCTCCTGGAGCACGCCCTCGGACGGCCCGCCGGTCGAGACCTGGCTGACCGTCACCGTGCTGGGGACCTCGTACCCCTCGTGCACGAGGGCTGCAGCGATCGCGGACTTCTGGGAGTTCTGCATGTCGACGGCGTTCTGCTCGTCGACCTGCTCGTTCGAGACGCCGGAGGGGTAGATGGCCTCGACGGGGACGACGGCCCGGCTCGGCGAGAACCACGAGCCGACGACCTCGATCCAGCTCGGGCGGACCGACTCGTTGCCCTGGACGCTCACCGTGAGCAGGTCGAGGGAGCCTGCCGTGGGGTAGGTCTCGGCCCCGTCGACGGTGATCAGGGGGGCGTCCTCGCCCTCGTACTCGGCCGACCCGAGGGTGTCGAAGACGGGGCCGGGCTGCTCGATCAGGTAGGGCGACGGGATGAACGTGAGCGCGAGGCCGGAGACGAGCGCGACGCCCAGGAGGGGCCACCCGAGACGGGCGGCGCGACGGCCGCCCGAGGCGGCACGGGTCGGGGGCGTGAACAAGGCCACGGGTGTTCCTCTCGCTGTTCGCCACGGGCGCAGCGAAGGACCCTGGGGCATCGGCCGGGATCCAGGCTGTTCCTGCGGCCACGAGCTAGCGTAGCCACCATGACCGATGATCCGCAGCGCGAGCCTGAGGACGAGTTCCGCGACATGCTCCGCCAGTTCCTGTCCGGCGACTCCGAGATCGATCCCTCCCAGCTCGCGGGCGCGGCGGGGCTGCCGAACGACCCGGCCTTCGTCGCCCAGCTGATGAGCCAGCTGCAGTCCGCCGTGGCCCGCAGCGGCGACGGGATCGACTGGTCGGTCGCCACCGAGCAGGCCGCCTCCGTGGGCACGCAGTCAGCCGTCGCGACCAGCCCGGCCGACCAGCGGGCCCTCGAGCAGGCGTTCCACGTCGCAGCCCTCTGGCTCGACGACGTCACGTTCGTCTCGGAGCTGACGGTGGCTCCGCGCCTCCTCACGCGATCCGAGTGGGCACGGCTCTCGATGCCGGTGTGGACGCAGCTCGCCGAGCCGGTCGCCGAGTCCATCGCCGACTCCCTCACGAACGTGCTCCGCGAGCAGGCCCCCGAAGAGATGCAGCAGCTGCTCGCGGGTGCCAGCCAGGTGATGCGGAGCGTCGGCGGCACGCTGTTCGCGATGCAGCTCGGCCAGGTCGTGGGCCAGCTCTCGACCGAGGTCGTGTCCGGCGGCGACGTCGGCATCCCCCTCCTCGACGACCAGCAGGCGGCGCTCGTGCCCCAGAACGTCGCCGCCTTCGGCGAGGGCCTCGACATCGAGACCGACCAGGTGCAGCTCTACCTCGCCGTCCGCGAACTGGCTCACGCCAGGCTCTTCCGGCACGCCCGGTGGCTGCGGCTCCACCTCATCTCCTCCATCCGGGAGTTCGCCCAGGGCATACGCATCGACACCGCACGGCTCGAGGAGCTGGCGGTCGACTTCGACCCCTCCGACCCCGGCGAGCTGCGCGACGCACTCGCCAGCGGCGCCCTGATCCCGCCGAAGACCGACGAGCAGCTCGCCGCGCTCGGGCGACTCGAGACGACCCTCGCCCTGATCGAGGGCTGGGTCGACGTCGTCACGGCCCAGGCCACCGCGCGCCTCCCCCGCTCCGCCGCGATCGCGGAGACCGTACGGCGCCGCCGCGCGGCGGGCGGGCCGGCCGAGTCCGCCTTCTCCACGCTCGTCGGGCTCGAGCTGCGTCCCCGTCGGCTCCGTGAGGCGGCGGCGATGTGGTCGGCCGTGTCGGAGGCGGTGGGGGCCGAGCAGCGCGACGCCCTGTGGTCGCACCCCGACATCGTGCCCTCGAGCGCGGACGTCGACGATCCGCAGGCGCTGATCGCGCGGCTCACCTCGGGCGAGCCGGCCTTCGACGACGTCGACCAGGCCATCGAGGACCTCCTGAACGACACGAGCGACGACCGGCCCCGCGAGGCTGAGGACGGCTCCGCCGACGAGCCCGGCTCCTCCCCCGCTCCCTGACGACGCGGTCCGCCTCCCGGAGCTTGTGGACAACTCCGCCGGAGCACCGGAGGTGGTCCACTCTCGTCAGGTGCCCCGCCTCTCGCCCCTCCGTCTCCCCGCCCGTGCTCCCGTCGTCTGGCGTGACCCGTCGTCCCTCCAGATCGGGGTCGAGCACGTCCACGCCGTCGTCGACCACGTCACGGCCGGGCAGGCCGAGTTCCTCGCCGCGGTCTCGTCCGGCGTGGGAGCCGGGGGCATCTCGGCGGTGGTCGTGCAGGTCGGGTGCGACAGGGCCGAGGCCGCAGACCTGGTGCGACGGCTGGGACCCGTCCTGCTCGGCGACTCCGAGCTGCCGTCCGAGCCCGGGCGTCGCCCTGTGGCGCGTCTCGCGGGGCGCGGCGCCCTCGTCGACGAGGTGGGTCGCCTCCTCGAGTCCTGCTCCGTCGGCGTGCTGAGGGAGGACGGCGAGTCGGCCGCCGCAGCACGGGGCCGGGGCGACGGGGCCGGACCGCACGTCGGGGTCGTCGTCGGCGGCCTCGTCCCCGATCCCGTCGTCGTCGCCGAGTGGCTGCGCCGCGACGTGCCGCACGTCCTCGTGCGCGTCGGCGACCGCTCGGTCCGTGTCGGACCGGTCGTCGTCCCCGGGGCCACGGCCTGTGCCCGGTGCCTGCACCTCCACGACGGCGACCTCGACCGTGCGTGGCCTGCCATCGCAGGTCAGCTGGTGGCCCTGCCGGTCGCGTCGCCGCCGCTGCTCGTCCTCCGCGAGGCCGCTTTGCGGACGGTCCGCCGCGTCCTCGCGATGACGAAACGCGGCCTCGACGACGGCCCCGGCGCCGGCCCCGGCGAGGTGGTCCGCATCGACCTCGACACCTACGAGGTCAGCTCGTCGGTCGTGCGGCCCCATCCCGACTGCGGGTGCGGAGCTCCTCCAGGAACCGGCTCGGTCGGCGCTCGCCGCCCCGGCCCTGCCCGCTCGGGGCCCACGAGAGGCGGAGTCGCTCCCGAGCCCGCGTGATGCCGACGTAGAGCAGGCGCCGCTCCTCGTCGATCGCCTCCAGGCCCTGCGCGTAGCTGATCGGCACGAGGCCCTCGCTGAGCCCGACCAGGTAGACGCTCCGCCACTCGAGGCCCTTGGCCGAGTGCAGCGTGGCGAGGGTGACCGCGGCCATCGTCGGCTCGTGCTGCCCGGCCTGCCTCGCCAGCAGCTCCTCGACGAACTGCTTCAGGGTCGTCCCCTCCGGCGAGGCCTCGGCGAGGCCCATCAGGGCGTTCAGCGACTCCCAGCGGTCGCGGAGGGCGCCCCGCTGCTCCGGCGCCTCCTGCGTCCAGCCGAGGGAGCGCAGCACGTCGCTCACCGTCTTGAAGAGGGGCTCGCCGATGATGCTGACCGAGGCTCCCTTGAGCATCATCACCGCCTCCTTGACCTCCCGGAGGTCGAAGAACCGGGTGGCCCCGTGGATCCGGGTCGAGACGCCGACGTCGGCCAGGGCGCGCTCGAGCGCCGCAGCCTGCACGTTTACTCGGTAGAGCACCGCGATGTCCTCCGGGGCGAGGCCGCCGGCGATCTCGTCGGCGATGGTCTGGGCGACTCCACGGGCCTCGGCCATGTCGGTCGGGTACTGGACCACGGGCGGAACGGGCCCCGCCGACTCGACCGCCGGGTGCAGGTGCAGCGCGCCGGGCCGGCCGCGCATCAGCTGGTTGGCCGTGTCGACGATCTGGCGCGACGACCGGTAGTTCTGCTCGAGCCGCACCACGGTGGCGTCGTCCCAGCGCGAGCCGAACCCCAGCAGGTAGTCGGCCGAGGCCCCGGCGAACGTGTAGATCGTCTGGCTCGCGTCGCCGACGACGCACAGGTCGTTGCGGTCCCCGAGCCAGAGCTCGAGCAGTTCTTGCTGCAGGGGCGAGACGTCCTGGTACTCGTCGACGACGAAGAACCGGTACTGCTCGCGCACCTGCTGCGCGACGCGGGGCTCGAGCTGCATCATCCCCACGGTGGCCAGGAGGACGTCCTCGAAGTCGAGCTGCCGACGCTCGTCCTTGACGTCCTCGTAGGCGCGGTGCAGGTCGACGGCCTTCTCGACGGTCAGCGACTGGGGCAGGGTGCGCGAGTGCGCCTTCACCGCGTACTGCTCGACCGTCAGGCGGGACACCTTGCGCCACTCGATCTCGCCTGCCGTGTCGCGCAGCGACGCCGTGTCCAGCTTCAGCCCGACCCGCTCGGCCGCGTGGGCGAGCAACTTGCCCTTGCTGTCGATCAGCCGGGGCATCTGCCCGCCCATGGTCTGGGGCCAGAAGTACGAGAGCTGGGACAGGGCGGAGGCGTGGAAGGTGCGGGCGGAGACGCCGCCCGCGCCGAGCTGACGGAGGCGCCCCCGCAGCTCGGCAGCGGCACGTGACGTGAACGTCAGGGCCATCACGCGCCCGGGAGCGTAGACGCCCGTGGCGACGCCGTAGGCGATCCGGTGGGTGATCGCCCGGGTCTTGCCCGTGCCGGCCCCGGCCAGCAGGCAGACCGGGCCGAGCAGGCGCCTCGCAGCCTCGCGCTGCTGCTCGTCGAGACCGGCGATGAGCGACGCGGCGTCGCTCACTGGTCGAGCTCGGCGCCGAACCAGTCCTCGATGATGGCCCGAGCGATGGAGGTGCGGCCGGGCAGCAGGACGTCGCCGAGCGAGGCGGCGAGCTCGTCGCGGCTGAACCAGCGGAGATCGAGGATCTCGGCGCCGTCGGGCTCGAGGGTGCCCGGGTCGTCGACGTCGACGCGCGCCGTGAAGCCGAGCATGAGGCTGGCGGGGAAGGGCCACGGCTGAGAACCGACGTACCGGGGGTCGACGACCTTGACGCCGCTCTCCTCGAAGATCTCGCGCTGCACGGCGTGCTCGAGCGACTCGCCCGGCTCGACGAAGCCGGCCAGCAGCGACCAGCGGTTGGACTCCCAGAGCGCGTTCGAGCCGAGCAGGAGGCGGTCGTCGGCGTCCGTGACGCCCACGATGATCGCCGGGTCGGTCCGCGGGAACACCTCGTGGCCGTCGTCGGCGTCACGGCCGACCCACCCGGCCTTGTCGCGGACGAGCGGCCGCCCGGTGCGGGGCGAGAACCTGTGCGAGTCGTGCCAGTTCGCGAGGGCGACGGCCTCGACGGCCAGGCCGGCGTCCCGGTCGCTCAGGCGCGTGCCGAACATCCGGACGCTGCCCCAGTCGTCGTCGGCCTGCGACAGGCGGGCGGAGGCCTCGTCGTCGAGCAGGGCGGCGACCAGGGGCGTGCCCACCGGCTCGGTCGCGTCGGGGTCGAGCGAGCGCCCCAGGTAGAGGTACCCACCGGCCTCGGGCACCTCGCTCGGGGGCAGGAGCGCGAGGCGGTCGTCCCCGGCCATCAGCAGGCGGGTCCCCCACACCGGGAGCACCCGGGTGCCCTCCTCGGCGAGCAGCTCGGGGATGGCATCGGGCCGTTCCCTCGTCAGGTAGTCGCGGTCGACCCGGTGTCGGGAGAGGGGCAGCCGGGACGTGAGCGGCGAGGACATCGGACGACCAATCATCGCGAGTTGACAGCGTGGCGAACGGCGGAGCGCCGGACACTGCGGCCTACCCTGAGGGCATGGCCAGATCTCACCTCACTCTAGCCGCGTTGGCCACGGCCGCCGTCGCCGAGCTCGACGTGCGCACGACCTCCCCGCACGGCTCCGCGTCGGGCGACGTCGACTCCGCGCTGCTCACGACGGGGGCCGGCGACGAGCTGATCGTGCGCGTCCCCCGGTCGCAGCGTGCCGAGGCACAGCAGTCCGCCGACCTCGTCGCCCTCCGGGCCCTGAGCGCCGGTGTCCGCGGACGCCTGCCCTTCGCCGTCCCGTCGTACCGCGGCCAGGCCCCCGTCGGCCGGACCCGCGGGATCGTCTACGACTTCATCGCGGGCACGCACCTCCGCACGGCCCAGGTGACCGGCGGCTCCGGCCTGCCCACGGCCCTCGGCCGAGGCGTGGCCGCCATCCACGCCCTGCCGACCAGCTTCGTCACCGACGCCGGCCTGACGAGCCACACGCCGTTCGAGGCGATGCGCTCGACGGCCTCGCTCGTCGACCGCGCCGCCTCGACACGGCTGCTGCCCGCAGCGCTGCTCGAACGGTGGGAGGCGGCGATCCAGGACCACGTGCTCTGGCAGTTCCAGCCCACCGTCGTCAACGGCTCGCTCGAGGCTGCGTCGTTCCTCGTGGTCGACGGCGCCCTCACGGGCGTCCTGGGCTGGCAGGACCTCCAGGTCGGCGACCCTGCCCGCGACCTCGCCTGGTTGCTCGGCGCCGGCCCCGAGGCCGTCGACGCCGCCTTCGCGGCCTACAACGAGGCTCGCGGCACGAGCGACCATCAGCTCCGCCGCCGCGCCACGCTCTACCGCGAGCTCGACACGGCGAAGTGGCTGCTGCACGGCACCGCCACGAAGAACACCGCCGTCGTCGACGACGCCGTCGGCATGATGGCGGCCCTCGTCGACCGGCTGCAGTCGCCGGACGGGGTGTCGATCTCGTCGGACTCGACGGCCGCGCTCGACCTCGACGGCGTCGAGGAGCTCCTCTCGACCACCGAGCGCCGACACGGCTGACGCCCGGCGCTAGCTGCCTGCCTCCACCTCGTCCCAGAGGGCCACGAGCTCGGCTCGGCTCGCGATGTGCCGGGGCTCGATCACGACGTCGTCGGCCACGAAGTAGAAGGCGGCGTCGATGTCGTCCGCCGGGACGCCGCGGAACGCGGAGTACGCCTCTCGGTAGAGCGCGAGCTGGAGCTGGCGCAGCTCGAGGTCGGCGGCGTCGGCGGGGGCGCGTCCCGTCTTCCAGTCGACCACCTGCAGGCGGCCCTCGCGTTCGAAGACCGCGTCGATCTTGCAGATCACGGTCCGTCGGCCGAGCGGCAGGTGGATCTCGAGCTCGACGTCGACCGGCTCGAGCCGGGCCCAGGGAGACCGCTCGAAGGTGGCCTGGAGCTCGACGAGCCGACGCGCGTCGTCGGGGTCGACGAGTCCGTTCCCGCCGCGCTGCTCGTCGTCGTCGAGGTCGAGCTCGGTGCCCCAGGCATCGAGCAGCTCGGCGCGGCCGGTCGGTCGGTAGCGCTGCTCGACCCACTCGTGGAACAGGGTGCCGAGGCGCGTCGCCCGGTACGGACGCTCGGGCAGCGGGCGACGGAGGGCCGCCGCGACGCCCGAGGGGTCGCTGACGTAGTCCTTGAAGCGCGACGCCGGGATGCGCTGCGGCAGGTCGATGCTGCCGGCGTGCCGATGCACGGCCTCCCGCTCGAGCAGCAAGAGGTCGATGTCGTCGGCCCAGGGGCCCACGTCCGCGCGCCGGCGCGCGGCCGCGCCGCCGACGGACACGTCCTGTGCATCGTCCACCTCGACGGGGTCGGTGCCGGGGCCAGGGTCGGAGCCGGGGTCGGAGCCCGGCGCAGCTTTCTCCCGCGCCCTCAGGGTCCGCTCGACCCGCACCGCGGCACGCTCGACCCGGGCGCGCCTCGGCCCCAGCGGGTCGACGGGCCAGACGAGCTCCCGCGACGACTGGGCGAGCGGGTCGGACTCGTCGTCGGGCCCGTCAGGCACAGCCTCGGCAGGGACGATGCCCGCCTCCACCAGCTCGACCAGGTACCTGCTCGGCAGCCGGGGCTTGACCGTCGACGACCAGAACGACCCGCTCAGCAGGAGGGCGTCCTTGGCTCGGGTGAAGGCGACGTAGGCGAGGCGCCTCTCCTCGGAGAGGTGCCGTCGACGCAGGTCGTCCTTGAAGGTCGCGAGGCGCTCGTCGAACTCCTTCTGGTCGTCGACGGACCGCCAGGCGAGGTCGGGGAGCTCGGCGGCGTCGCCCCGGAACTCGTACGGCAGCTCGCCGAACCCGAGCCAGCCGACGCCCTCTCGCGACGTGCCGGGCAGCTCGCCGTCCACGAGGCGCGGCACCGCGACCAGGTCCCACTCGAGGCCCTTCGAGCCGTGCACCGTCAGCAGCTGGACGGTGCCCGGCTCGCCGTCGTCCGATCTCGGCCCCATGTCGTCGCGCCGCTCGGCGGCGGCGAGCCAGGAGAGGAAACCGCCCAGGGCGGCGTTCTCGTCGGCGGCCACGTAGCCCGACAGCTCGTCCTCGAAGGCCTGCAGCCAGGCGCCGCCGTGACCCTCGCCGGTGGCCGCGGCGACCTCGACGTCGAGCAGCATCTCCTGCTGCACGAGCGTCACGAGGTCGACGAGGTCGAGGCCCGTGCGCCCGCGGAGGAACGCCAGCTGCGACCCCAGCCGCCGCATCCGGGCCAGGCCCTCGTCGCTCAGCCCGCGCAGTTGTCCGTGGCCGTCGGGCGCCGTGGTGACGAAGTCGAGGGCGTCGACCACCGAGCCGTGCTCGCCCACCGCGACGGACGCGCGGAAGCCCTGGGCGACCTCGTCGGCCAGGACCTGCTGTGCGTGGTCGTGCGCGAACAGCCACGAGGCGACGGACCGGAGCGCGGCGACGTCGTGCAGGCCGATCCGCCAGCGCGCCCCTGTCATGAGCCGGATGAGCTCCGACCCGGCCGACGGGTCGTGGAGCACCCGGAGGCAGGACACCAGGTCGACGACCTCGGGCCGCTGCAGCAGCCCGCCGACGCCGAGCACGCGGTAGGGCACTCCCCGGGCGGCGAGCGCCTCGACGAAGGCGGGCATGGTCTTCTTCGACCGGAAGAGCAGCGCCGCCGTGCGCGGGGAGGGAACGCCGTCGGCCACGATCGGCTCGGCCAGCTCGCGGGCGAACCAGGCCGCGACCTGGTCGGCCTCGTCGGGCAGGGTCTGCTCGAAGAGGGTCTCCACCCGGCCGTCGGGGGCGGTGGGCCGAGCCCGCAGCGTGCCCACCGGCACCTCGGACGCCGCCGCCAGCTCGGCCACCACGACGTTGGCCGCGTCGAGGACGCCCCGCGAGTTGCGCCAGCTCGTGGAGAGGCTGTAGACGGCGTCGGGGTCGGCCCCGAAGTCGAGGGGGAACCTGCCGAGGTTCGCCGCGGAGGCACCTCGGAACCCGTAGATGGACTGGTGCGGATCGCCGACCGCCATCACCCCGGTGGTGGCGAACAGACGCGACAGCAGACGCGTCTGCACGACGCTCGTGTCCTGGTACTCGTCGAGGAGCACGACGCGGAATCGCGCTCGCATCGCGTCGACGACGTCGGGGGCGGTCTCGCACACGTCGAGGGCGAGCGCCACCTGGTCGGAGTACTCGACGAGGCCCCGGCGTGCCTTCTCGTCGGCGAACTGCTCGGCGAGCGCGACGAGCGGCGGGAGCGCCGACACCGCGGCCACCGCGTCGGTGACCGACTTGTAGGCCGACCCCTTGGCCGAGGGAAGGCCGGCGAGGTCGAGGAAGCGGTCGCTGAGGCGGAGCACGTCGTCACCGCCGGCCACGTTCTCGCTGAGGGCGTGGCTGAGCCGGAGCACCGCCTCCGTCAGGGAGTCGACGCTGCGTCCCAGCCCGGCGAGACGGTCGTCGCGGCTCGCCACGACCAGCGAGCGGGCCAGCTGCCATGCCGAGGCCTCGCCGAGGACCTGCGACTCGGGCTCACGGCCGACCCGGAGCGCGTCGTCTCGGAAGACCCCGTTGGCGAACGCGTTGTAGGTCGACACTGTCGGGACGTCGAACGGGTCGGGGTCGTCGCCCAGCAGCCCCGCCTCGCCGAGTTGCCGGATGCGCCTCTCGATGCGCTCGCCCAGCTCGCCGGCCGCCTTGCGGGTGAAGGTCAGGCCGAGCACCTGCGACACCTCGACGTGGCCGTTGGCGAGCAGCCACACGACCCGGTTGGCCATGGTCTCGGTCTTCCCGCTGCCTGCGCCCGCGACCACGAGTGCGGGCACGAGCGGCGCCTCGATGACGGCCTGCTGCTCGAGCGTGGGCTCAGGGAGGCCGAGGCGACGCGCGACGTCGACGGCCGACAGGCTCACGAGCTGACCTCGCCCACGACGTGGATGCGGCAGGAGCCGCCCGACCGGCCCTCGCAGTGCTCGTCGAGGCGCGCCACGAACACACGCCCGGCCATGCCCTCGGCCGCCGTCTCGACGCGGTCACGGAACGCCTGCAGCATCTCGGCGTCGAAGGCAGCCTGGGCCGGCTCTCGGTACAGCTTGCCCCGCACGCCGGACGACACCACGACGAGCTTCGCCCCGCCCGGCGGCGTGCCCTCTGGCACGGCCTCGATCGCGCCGTCGGCCAACGCGAGCTGGTAGCTGCCGAGCTGCGGGTGAGCCGCGATGGCCGCCGACGAGGTCGGGGCGGCCCGCCCGGTCTTGAGGTCGACGATGACGGCGGCGCCGTCGCGGGTGCGCTCGACCCGGTCGATCGAGCCGCGGAGGCGAGCGGGACCGGTGTCGAGGGTGAACGTCGACTCCGCGCCGATCAGCTCGCCGCCCGACTGCGCGAAGTCGCGCAGGTAGGACGCGAGGCTCTCGGTCATCTGCCGGGCTCGCCTCTTCTCGGCGTCGGCGATCCACGGGGACTCGAAGGCGAGCTCGTCCCAGCGCTCCTCCACCGCCTCCCACAGCGAATCGACGTCGGTGTCGACCGCGTGCTCCATGACGGAGTGCAGGACCGTGCCGAGGCCCATCGAGGCGTTGGGCGCGGAGCCGCCGAACCGGTCGACGAACCAGTGCAGGGGGCACTCCTCGAACGAGCCCAGCTGGGACGGCGAGACCGCGACGTGGGCCTCGGGCTCGGCGAGGTCGACCAGCGGCGCCGACGTGCTCGGCTCGGCGAGGCCGTACCACTCGCCCGGGTGGGCGCCGGCGACGCCGGCCGCGGCGAGGCGGGCGAGGCCCGCCGTCGCGGACTCCACGCGGCCCTGGTGGGTCGACTCGACCACGACGTGCCGCAGGTGCCCCACGAGCCCGCGGAGAGAGAGCGGGTGGCCCCCGGGCGGGGACGGCGCGTCGCCCGGCAGCAGCCGGAAGAAGAGCGACGGCCCCTCGTCGTCGTCGGACGTGCACGAGAGCACGACCTGACGACGCGCACGAGAGACCGTGAGCGCGAACATGCGCAGCTCGTCGCTGAGCACGGCGGACCGTGCGTCGATCGGTGTCGGCCCTTCGTCGGCGCCCTCGCCCGCCTGCGCCGCCTCGACGAGGTCGTCAGGGCCGAGCAGCGCGCCGCGCACCCGCAGGTTCGGCCACACGCCGTCCTGGAGGCGGGCTGCGACCACGACGTCGACCTCGAGGCCCACGGCGGCGGACGGGGTGCAGACGAGGACCGACTCGGCGGATGCCTGCGGCGAGAGGGTGTCCTCCGGGACCTCGGCGCCGAGCAGGGCGTCGAGGAACCCGACCGCCGGCGCCTCGGGGGTGCGCTCGACGAAGCGCTTCGCCGTCGTGAAGAGAGCCACGACGCCGTCGAGGTGCCGGTCGGCCTCGGCGGCCACGATTCCCCGGCCCGCAGCGCGGGTGCTCCACTCTCGGGCGAGGCCGCTGCGGTCCCACAGCCCCCAGAGGACCTCCTCGATGCTCGCACCGGCCGCCGCCTCGCGCCGGGCCGCGTCCAGGCTGGCGGCGAACCGGCCCGCCCTGGCCGCTGGCCTCGAGTCGATCGTGGCGAAGCGTCCCGGCCCGGCGAGCGCCTCGACGAGCAGCGCGTCGGCTGAGCGCGTGCCCCCGCCGGCGAGCTCGTCCGCCCGCAGCGCGAGCCGCAGACGGCGCAGCGACAACGTGTCGAAGCCCGCGAGCGGGCCCAGCAGGAGCTCGCCCGCCAGGTCGGCCGTGAGATCGTCGCGCCCGACGGCGACCGAGGCTGCCAGGAGGAGGTGACGCGCCCCGTGCTCGTCGCGCACCGCCCGGCCCGCGATCGAGGTGCGCGTGGGCACGTCGGCGAGCTGGAGGCCCCGGGCGACGCCGGGCACCTGGCCGCCGCTGCGCACGACGACCATCATGCTCGACCACGGGACGCCCGAGACGAGATGGTGCTCGCGCAGCACGCGGGCGACGGTCGAGAGCTCGTGGGCCGGGCTGTCGGCCTGCACGGAGAGCACCGGGGGGACGCCGTCGCCGGACTGCGCGTCCGGACGAGGGCCAGGCGTGCCCGCAGCGCTCGGCACTCCGGCCCCGGGCCGACCGGGCCCGGCCGCGTGCTGGCGCCCGGCGCCGGCCGTGCCGATGCGCGCGGTGACGCGCTGCACCAGGTCGCGGAGCGGCGGGTCGTGCCGGTGCGCGGTCGACAGCCACAGCGTCCGTGCGTCGGGCAGGTCGAGCCGCTGGCCGAACCTGCCGAGCACGTCGGGGCTGCCGCCGCGGAACGCGCTCGTGGCCAGGTCGGGGTCGCCGAGGGCGACGACGGCGACCCCTCGCCTCGCCAGTGCGCGCAGCAGGGCGACGGTGGACTGCGTGGCCTCCTGGGCGTCGTCGACGAGCACCGTGCGCAGGCCGTCGACGACCGGTGCCGTCTCGCCGCGGTCGAGAGCCGCCACCGCCCAGTCGGCGAGCTCAGCCGAGTCGAGCCGGCGACCCGGCATGGCGTCGACGACGGCGTGGTGCTCGTCGACGAGATCGGCGACGGCGGACCACTCGGGACGGTCACGCACCGCGGACAGCCGTCGGAGGTCGTCGGTCGACAGCCCCTGCTCGGTGGCCCGCATCATCACCTCGCGCAGCTCGGTGCGGAACCCCTTGAGCGCTCGGACGCGAGGGCCGAGGACGTCGGGCCACCGAGGGCCGGCACCGTCCGCCTCGTGCCCCTCGAGGAGCGACCGGACGATCGAGTCGTGGTCGCCGCCGGTCAGGAGGGCCGGCGGCTCGGCCCCGGCCAGGCGCGCGGCGTGGCCGACCACGTCGAAGGCCAGCGACGAGACGGTGCGCGCGAGCGGGCCGGGGGTGGGCACGTCGAGCCGCGCGGCCAGGACGTCGCGGAGGCGCGTGGCGGTCGAGCGCGACGACGTCAGCGCCGTCACCGAGCCGGGCGCCCAGCCGCGCGTCTCGAGCCTGTCGGCCACGAACTCGACCAGCGCCGTCGTCTTGCCCGTGCCCGGCGCCCCGATCACGGAGGCGGAGACGCCGTCCGGCAGGTCGAGCACCGCCCGCTGCGACTCGTCGAGCTCGACCGCTGACCGCGTGGCGGTGCCCGCGACGGGGCGGAAGGAGGTCGTCACCATGTGCTCGACGGTAGCGGCTGCCGCCGACACCGAGCGGGGGCGCGGAGCCGTCCGGCGCGGGCCCTTGCGCTCTCGGTGAACGCGCGAGGCCCATCCCGGCCGCGTCGGATATCGTGACGACGTGGACATTCGCATCGGCATCACCAACAGCCCCCGTGAGATCAGCTTCGAGACGTCGCAGACCGCGGCCGAGGTCGAGGCCATCGTCGCCGACGCCCTCGACGGCAGCAAGACGTACGTGACCCTCGCCGGGTCGAAGGGCAAGACCTACCTCGTGCCCACCGCCTCCCTCGCGTACGTCGAGGTGGGCTCCGACGAGAACCGCCGCGTGGGCTTCGTCAGCTGACATGGAGCTCCTGTTCGTCGTGCTCGGCGGCGCCCTGCTGGGCTTCGTCGCCCACTTCGCGCTGCCGGCCCACGACACTCGCGGTGTGCTCCTGGCCCCCGGGGCAGCCGCGTCCGTCGCGGCCGTCGTGTGGGAGGTCCTCCTCCTCCTCGGCCTGAGGGCCGACGGCGGGTGGATCTGGGTCGTCTCCCTGGTGCTCTCGGCCGTCGCGGCGGTCGTGGTCTGCCGCGTGGCGGCGACCTCGAGGAGGCGCCGTGACGGCGAACTGCTGGCCCGCCTCTCGCGAGGCTGACGCAGGCTGAGCACTCGGGCCGCCGGGTGACGATCGCCGTGCCACGACCCGCGGTCGGTCGCAGGCCGTCAGGCCGTCAAGCCCAGGCAGGCCGTCAGGCGGTCAGGCCGTCAGGCCGTCAGGCCGTCAGGCCGTCAGGCCCAGGGCGTCCATGCGCCGCGTGTGCGCGGCGACGAGCTCGGTGAACACCGGCTCGAGGCGCTCGTCGTCGGCCGACTCGTGCGACGCCGAGATCGCCGCCCTGGCCACGAGCAGAGTGTCGCCGACGAGGCGACGGCCCCACAGGGCGAGGCGCGACGCGAGCTGCGGGTCGTCCTCGATGGCTGCCGAGAGCTCGGCCACGATCGCCGACTCGTCGTCGCCTGCCTCGAGCACTCGCACGATGCGGTCGCGGTGGTCGGCCGACAGGCCCGCCGCGAGCCGGACGAACACGTCGTTCAGGAGTCCGGCTGCGACGTAGGAGGCGAGGATCGCCTCGTGCCAGTCGGCGCCCTGGGTACGACGACGGAACTCGTCGACCGCCTCGCGGTGAGGGTCCATGGAGAGCGTCGGGTCGCCTCCTGTGCGCTCGATCTCGGCGAGGAGGCCGCGGTGCCGATCGAGGGTGCTGCCCGCGACGCGAGCGGTCGTCCGCTGCGCGCGCACGTGCGGCGCGGAGACGGCGGCACGGCCGAGTGCCTCGAAGAGCGACAGCTCGAGGTAGGCGGCCTGGCCCAGGTAGACGTCGAGGTCGGGGGTGAAGTCGCCGAGCTCGACCCGGTTCACGGGCACGACCTTCGAGGCGGGCCGCGGCCACTGGATGGACGGGACGCCGCGCTGAGACCTCCGGCCCTTCCATGACACCACGCCGCAAGCTTACGGGGTCCGAGGGTCGCGGCCGCACGACGGGCTAAACTGTCCGCGATCCGCCTACACATGAGACAGGGCAACTACGTGACTTTCACCGATCTTCAGATCGACCAGGACATGGTCGACGCACTGGCTGCGAAGGGGATCCTCGAACCGTTCCCCATCCAGACCCAGACCATCCCGCTCGCGCTCTCGGGCCAGGACATCATCGGCCAGGCCAAGACGGGCACCGGCAAGACCCTCGGCTTCGGCCTCCCCATCGTCCAGCGCATCGGCCTCTCCCCCGAGCCCGGCGTCAAGGTGCTCGTCGTCGTTCCCACGCGCGAGCTGTGCGTCCAGGTCGCCGAGGACCTCGAGGTCGCGACGTCCAACCGCGACACGAAGGTCGTCAGCATCTACGGCGGCAAGGCCTACGAGGGCCAGGTCGAGCAGCTCAAGGCCGGCGCCCAGATCGTGGTGGGCACCCCCGGGCGCCTCCTCGACCTGGCCGGCCAGCGCCTCCTCGACCTCAAGGGCGTGCAAGAAGTGGTCCTGGACGAGGCCGATAAGATGCTCGACCTCGGGT
Organism: Frigoribacterium sp. ACAM 257; assembly: GCF_007954365.1. Taxonomy (GTDB): domain Bacteria; phylum Actinomycetota; class Actinomycetes; order Actinomycetales; family Microbacteriaceae; genus Frigoribacterium. Next base: position 251,627 of record NZ_VOLO01000003.1, on the reverse strand, counting down.
TCCTCAGCGACATCGAGAAGATCTTCCAGCAGGTGCCCGCCACCCGGCACACCATGCTCTTCTCGGCGACGATGCCCGGCCCGATCGTGGCCCTGGCCCGCCGCTTCATGACGAAGCCGATCCACATCCGGGCGACCGACCCCGACGAGGGCCTGACGCAGGCGAACATCAAGCACGTCGTCTACCGGGCGCACTCGCTCGACAAGGACGAGGTCATCGCGCGCATCCTCCAGTCCGAGGGCCGCGGCAAGACCGTGGTCTTCACCCGCACCAAGCGGGCCGCTGCGAAGCTGGTCGAGGAGCTCAACGACCGCGGCTTCAACGCCGCCGCCGTGCACGGCGACCTCAACCAGGAGCAGCGCGAGCGCGCCATGGCCGCGTTCAAGGCCGGCAAGAAGGACATCCTGATCGCCACCGACGTCGCCGCACGCGGCATCGACGTCAACGACGTCACGCACGTGATCAACCACACCGTCCCCGACGACCACGACACGTACCTGCACCGCGCCGGCCGCACCGGCCGCGCGGGCAAGACCGGCATCGCCGTGACGTTCGTCGACTGGGACGACCTGCACAAGTGGGCCCTGATCAACCGTGCCCTCGACATGGGCCAGCCCGAGCCCGTCGAGACGTACTCGTCGAGCCCGCACCTCTTCGAGGACCTCGACATCCCCGTCGGCACGAAGGGCCGCCTCAAGTCGGCCCCCAAGGCCGCTGTCGAGGGCGGCGCCGCCACGGCCCGGGAGCGCAACCCCGGCTCGCGCAGCCGGTCCCGCAGCGCCGAGGGCGACTCGGGCCGTCGTGGCGGCGACGGCGACTCCGGTCGTCGTGGCGGCGAGCAGTCGTCGCGGCGCGAGCAGGCTCCCCGCCGCGACCAGGCTCCGGCCGAGACCCCGGCAGCGGCGCCCGCGGGCGACGGCGAGGCCCCTCGCCGCCGCAGCCGTACGCGTCGTCGACGTCCGGCCGGCGACGCGCCCGCGTCGTAGCCCCGGTCCCTGATCCGCGAAGAGGCCCCGCACCGTCACGGTGCCGGGCCTCTTCTTCGTGGTGCGACCCGCTCGAGGGCGGGTGTTCCGGGTCGAGGGCGGGTCGCTGCGGACCCGCCCTCGACCCGGATGACCCGCCCTCGACGATCCGGGTCAGCCCTCGACGGGCCGCCAGCCGGTGGCAGCCTCCACGATGCGCGCCAGCTGCTCGGGATCCGTGCCGTTCTCGCCCAGGCGGTTGGGCTTGCCCGTGCCGTGGTAGTCGCTCGACCCGGTCGTGATGAGGTCGTGCCGGAGCGCGAGCTCGCGCAGCCGCTCGGCTCCCGCCTCCGTGTTCTCGCGGTGCCGCACCTCGACGCCCATGAGGCCCGCCTCCACGAGCTGCTCGAACGAGCGTGCCGAGATGTTCGTGTCCCGGCCGCGCGTCGCCGGGTGGGCGATGACCGGCACGCCGCCGGCCGCGCGGATCAGCGTGATGGCGTCGACAGGGCTGGGCGCCTCGTGCGGCTCGTAGTAACCCGAGCGCCAGTGCAGGATGCCGGCGAACGCCGCGCTGCGGTCGGGTGCGAGGCCCTTGGCGACGAGAGCGTCCGCGATGTGCGGACGCCCCAGGGTCGCGCCCGGCGTGGACTGAGCCAGGACGTCGCCCCACGTCACGTCGTAGTCGGCCCCGATCCGCTCGACGATGCGCTCGGCGCGGTGCAGGCGGCTGTCGCGGAGGCGGGCGGTCTCGGCGACGAGGTCGGCGTCCTCCGGATCGAACAGGTAGGCCAACATGTGCACGCTGTTCATGCCGAGCCTCGTGCTCATCTCCATGCCGGGCACGAGCGTCAGGCCGGTGCCCACGACGGCCCTCGTGGCCTCCGACCAGCCGGCCGTGGAGTCGTGGTCGGTGAGCGCCACGACCGCGAGGCCTGCGGACGCGGCGGCCGCGACCAGCTCGGCAGGCGTCTCCGTGCCGTCCGAGACGCTGCTGTGGGTGTGCAGGTCGATCGGACGATGGGGCATCCGCCCATCGTAGGCCGACGTCGCTCCGGCCCGCCCGGGCGTCCTCCGTGCACAGGACGGGCGGTCGCCTATGCTCGGTCCCGCCATGATCCGTCGTCTCGTCGCCTTCGTCATCGTCCTCGCGGTCGCCGCCGCCCTGTTCGTCGCGCTCTGGCCGCAGCAGCTCGACCTGCAGCGGACGTGGCCCACAGCTCAGCTCGTCTCGTTCCGCGGGGCGGCGGCCGCCGTCGCCGGCGGGCTGGCCGTGGTCCTGTTCGTCGTCGGGATCGCCGCCCGTCCCCTCCGGTCGATCGCCGCCTCCCTCGGGGTGCTGCTGCTCGTCTTCGGCGCCGTGTCGATCGGCGTGGCCGCGGCCAGGGGCCTCGGTCGGGACGACTTCGTCGAGGCGCTGCCGACCGACCTGACGGTGGTCGTCTGGAACACCGAGGGCGGCGCGCCGGGCGCTGACGTGATCGCCACGTTGGCCGTCGAGGAGGGCGCGGAGATCGTCAGCCTGCCCGAGACGAGCGCCGAGGTCGCGACGGCCGTCGCCGAGGCGATGGGCGCCGCCGGCCTCCCCATGTCCGTGAAGACGGTCGAGTACCCGACCGTGGGCGGGTCGGAGCCGACCTCCCTCCTGATCGCGAGCGGCCTCGGCGAGTACGCCGTCGCGGTGGCCGACGACGGCTCGGCCGTCGAGACGACGCCCTTCATGCCCTCCGTGGTGGCGACACCGGTCTCGGGAACGGGGCCGACCATCGTCGCAGCCCACCCCGTCGCGCCGACCACCTCGCAGATGCACGCGTGGAGCGAGGGCCTCGGCTACCTCGCCGAGGCCTGCGCGGACGGCAACGTCATCATGGCGGGCGACTTCAACGCGACCCTCGACCACATGGCCGGCCTGGGCACCGCGGGAGGCGCGCTCGGCCGCTGCCGCGACCTCGGGGTGACCACGGCCAACGCGGGCCTGGGCACCTGGCCCACCGACCTGCCGCCGCTGCTCGGCACCCCCATCGACCACGTCCTCGCGACGCGCTCGTGGATGCCGACCGGCTACAGGGTCGTCACCGACCTGGACGAGGCCGGCAGCGACCACCGCCCCGTCGTCGCGCAGCTCACCGTGACGGGCGCCTGACGCCGCACCGGGTTGGACGGCCCGCGACTTCGCGGGACAATGGCGGCATGGACGCACAGAAGGCACCCCGTGCCACCACGAACCGGTCGACCACCCCCCGCTCGGACTCGTTCAAGGACTACATCTCGTCCCAGTGGGCCGATCGCGACGAGGTGATGCCGGCGGCGCGAGAAGAGGCCGCCTTCGCCGCGGTGCGTCGGGCCCGCCTGTCGGAGCTGCACCAGGGCGAGCGGCTCGTCGTCCCGGCCGGACGCGCCAAGGTCCGCTCGAACGACTGCGATTACCCGTTCCGGGCGCACTCGGCGTTCGCGCACCTCACCGGCTGGGGCTCGGCCACCGTGCCCGGCTCGGTGCTCGTCCTGGAGCCCGTCGGCGACGGACACGAGGCCACCCTGTACTTCCGAGCCAGCGCCGGACGCGAGTCGGACGAGTTCTACGCCGACCCCGAGATCGGGGAGTTCTGGACGGGACCTCGTCCCTCGCTCGCGCAGGTCGGCGCCGATCTCGACCTCGCCACCCGTGAGCTCGCCGAGCTCGACGCGGTCGTCGCCTCGTCGACCGGTGCCACCCTCGTGCTGCGCGAGGCCGACCCCGAGCTGACCGCGCGCGTCGACGCCGTCGTCGCGGCCGCGGTCGACGCCGCCGGCCTGGACGAGACGGGCGCGGACGAGACGGGCGCGGACGCGACGGGCGCGGACGCGACCGACGACGACCCGACGTCCGCCGCAGCCGTCGACGTCCTGGCCCGCGACGCGAGCGAGCTGCGCCTCGTCAAGGACGCGTGGGAGGTGGCCCAGATGCGACAGGCGGTCGCCGTCACCGGCCGCGGCTTCTCGGACGTCATCGCCGACCTCGACGACATCGTCGCCCACCCGCGTGGCGAGCGCCTCGTCGAGGGCACGTTCAACCGTCGCGCCCGGGCCGACGGGAACACCGTGGGCTACGACACCATCGCGGCCTCCGGCGACCACGCCTGCGTGCTGCACTGGACCCGCAACGACGGACCGGTCGCCGACGGCGACCTGATCCTGATCGACGCCGGCATCGAGCTCGACAGCCTCTACACCGCCGACATCACCCGGACACTGCCGGTGTCGGGGCGCTTCAGCGACGTGCAGCGGCTCGTCTACGAGGCCGTGCTCGAGGCCGCCGACGCCGCGTTCGCCATCGTGCGCCCCGGCATCGCGTTCCGTGAGATCCACGCCGCCGCGATGCAGGTCATCGCCGAGCGCACCGCCGAGTGGGGCTTCCTGCCCGTCAGCGCCGCGGAGAGCCTCGAGCCCGACCACCAGTACCACCGCCGCTACATGGTTCACGGCACGAGCCACCACCTCGGCATGGACGTGCACGACTGCGCCGCGGCGCGCCGCGACCTCTACCTCGACGGCGTCCTCGAGCCCGGCATGGTGTTCACCATCGAGCCCGGGCTGTACTTCCAGCCCGACGACCTCACCGTGCCCGAGGAGTTCCGCGGCGTCGGCGTCCGGATCGAGGACGACATCCTGGTGACGGCCGACGGGGCCGAGAACCTCTCGGTCGGCATCCCGCGCACGGTCGCGGACGTCGAGGCCTGGATCGCCCGCCCGTAGTCCGCACGGCGTGCACGGGGAAGAGCCCCGGTCCCTCTCGGGGATCGGGGCTCTCGTGCGCCGGCCCACGGCCTCGCAGGAGGCGCGTGCCGAGCACCAGGGATCAGTCGCGTCCCGCGCCCGGCCCGGAGTCCCGGGCGTCCCCGCGGTCCGCGGCTTCCTCGACGTCCGCGGCGTCCACGTCGCCGGCGGGACCGGCCAGGTCGTCGCCGCGCCGCCTGCTCGTCACGAGCACGACGACCACGGCCACGAGCGCCAGCACGACGATGCCGATGCCGATGCCCACGACGAGGCCGAGGTTCGACTCGTCCGCGTCGGCGGTCTGGGCGAGGGCCTCGCCGGTGGCGCCGTCGGTCGGGTCGGCCGAGGCCGACGGGGCCGCGGCGCTCGTCGAGTCCGCGCCTCCCGGCTCCTCCGAGGCCGTGGGCTGCCCCGCACCGTCCCCGCCGGCGCCCTCGTCCGAGGTGTCGCAGGCGGGCCGGCTGGCGGCTCCCTCGGCGACGGCGGCCCCGGCCGGCGGAGTCCACGTGAAGGGCAGCGACGCCGACACGGTGTGCCCGTCGGCCGAGACGGCCTGGTACGTCATCGTGTAGTCGCCCGCCGCGCCGAGCGCGACCCCTGTGCTGAGGGTCGCCCCGCTGGTGGCCGAGCAGCCGTCCTCGAAGTGCCGGCCGGAGGCGTCGGTCACCTCGAGCACGTTCGACGAGCCGGTGCCCGACAGGTCGAGGATCACGTCGTTGAAGGTGATCGACGCCTCGGTCAGCTCGGCGGACTGCGTGCTGCCCTCGGCGGGCGCGCTGCTCACGACGTAGTCGTGCGCCGAGGCGGACGAGACCGGTGCGAGCGCGAGCAGGCCCGCCGCCCCGACGCCCACGACGCCCGCGACGAGAGCGACACGGGACGGTCGCCGACCGGCGGGCGCGCGACCGGTCGCGGTCGAGGAGGCGGGGATCACCGGCGCGACCCCGTCGCGTCCGCGCCGGGCCGTGCCGCGCCCGCGGCGCGGGGCCGACGGGTCAGCGCGACGACGCTCACGACCAGAGCCACGGCACCGAGGGCGAGCCCGCCGATGCCGAGGCCGACGGCGACCGAGTCCGAGGCGGAGCCGGTGTCGGTGTCGCCGGACGACGAGTCGTCGCCTGCCGCGACGGCCGCGCCGTCGGCACCACCCGACATGTCCTGGCCGCCGTGCTCGTCGGCGGGCGGGGCGTCCTCGACGTACAGCACCGGGGCCGGGAACTCCGGCTCCTCGCCCGAGGCGGGAGTCTCGTCCGCCCAGTCGACGACCGAGCCGTCCGAGTAGGTCTGGTGGGCGGGCAGCGTGATCGACCCGGTCTCGGGCACCGCGCCGGCGGAGATGACGAACTGCTGGAACTCCCCCGGGCCGACCTGCGTGCCGGGGTCGGCCGTCCAGGTGACCTCCGTGGGCGCCTCCGTCACGGTCGCGCCGTCCAGCTCGACGGGCTCGGGCAGGGTGCTCGTGGTGACGACCGTCGTCCAGCCGGGCAGCGGCTGGTAGGTGACCGACGTGAAGGGAGTGTCGGTCGGCAGGTCGACGGTGAGGCCGACGGTCCCGGCCGTGGCCGACTCGGTCGGCACCTTGAAGGTGAGGGTGGCGTACGAGCCCGCGTCGACCTGTGCAGGGTTCACGCGGACGTGGGCCGACGCCGCGAGGGGCGCGGCGAGCGTGAGCAGGGCCGCGGCGCCGAGGGCGGCGGCGGCGCGTGCGGCGACGGCCGGACGCGAGGAGGGGCGGGTGGTGGTCATGGGGGTGGTCCTGTCTGGCCGCACGGCGGCGGCCGGTGTCGTCTGGTCTGGGACCCCGTCGTCGAGCGGACGACGAGGCGGGCACCGGCGTCGGGGCGTGACGCCGAGGCGGTGATCAGACGGGCAGGGGCGGACCGCGGAGGGGCCTGGCGCCGATCGCCCGGAGGGGCGGCGCACGCCGACCGGGCAGGGCGAGGACGGGACGGAGGCGCGGGCCCGTGCTCACGGGCGGCACGGCCCCTGAGAGCCCGCGACGCACGCGGGCGAGACCGTGAGCGGCCACGACGGCCAGGCGCTCGAGGCAGTGGGCACCCCAGCGCAGCCCGACCGCGGTGACGAGCGCGGCCGCCGCGTGCGCGGCCCACATGAGCCCTCCGCCCATCGCCATGTGGTGCCCGCCGTGCGCGGCGAGCACCTCGGACGCGCCGGCCGTGACGACCAGGGGCGCGTGGTGCCCGCCCACGGACGAGGCGCCGGTTCCGGCTGCGGCGCCCAGCGAGAACAGGAGGTGGAACGCGAGCTGGCTGGCGGCGACCGAGACGGCGAGCCGGGGCAGCGAGGCGCGACGACCGGTCAGCGCGATGCAGAGGGGCACCGAGAAGGCGAGCGCGAGCACCACCCCGAGCGTGCCGGGCTCGGCTCCGCCGCCCGCGACGTGCGAGAAGGCGGCGACCACGACGGAGAAGCCGGCGGTCAGCCAGCCGCGGACGAACCGCGTCCATCTCGGGGCCATGGCGCTCTCTCGGGGTCGGGGACGGTCGCGCCAGTTTACCGGGGGCCGCCACCGCCGACGGGCGGCCACGGGCCAGGTCGGTCGACGCCGAGCGACCTCGCCCGCTGCGGGACAGCGGGGTCACGGGTCGGCAACGATCCCACACGACAGGTCGAGCACCTCCTGCGCTCGCCCCATGGGGCGGCTGAGCACGACCACCACGACCGGGACGGCGCTCGTCGTGCTGCTGGCCACGGCGAGTGCGCCCTCGACGCGAGGGCGCCGCCGAGGCCGGTGGCCGGAGGCCGGTGGCCGGAGGCCGGTGGCCGGTGGCCGGTGGCCGGTGGCCGAGATCGTCGAGGGTCCCCCGGCTGCGCGCTGAGCACCGACGCCTGGACGGGCCGGGCAGGTCTCCGGAGGCCCGGCGGCGCCTCAGCGCCCGGTCTGCGGTCCCGCCAGGATCTGCTGAGCGCGGTGCGTCAGCTCCGGGTCGACGACGATCTGGTAGCTGCGGGCGAGCACCTGGTGGGTCGAGGTGAAGTCGCGACGACGGCGGCTGATCGCGAAGCTGGCGAGGCCGTAGAGCATGCCGAAGCCGGCGCCGATCAGCGACGCCGCCAGGATGGTCGTGACGGAGGCGGTGTCGGGCGAGAAGAGGAGCATGACGGCCCCGAAGAAGACGCCGATCCAGAGCCCCGTGACCGCGCCGGCGAGCGCCGCGCGACCGTACGTCAGCCGCCCCGTGACGCGCTCGACCGTGGTGAGCTCGTTGCCGATGATCGCGAGCTGCTTGATGGGGAACTCGGCGTGCGACAGGCGCTCGACCACGGCCTGCGCCTCGGGGTAGCTGGCGTACGTCCCGAGGACGTCGCCTCGGGGAAGGGTCGGGATGCTCGGCGCTCGGCGGCCCCACGGGCTCGGGTTCGTCATGAGAGCAGTGAAACACGTCGGCAGGGGCGGCAGCACGCGGCGCGGTCGGGCTGAGCGACTAACTTGGAGGCGTGAGCGCCACCAGAGTCTTCGTCGCCCGTCTCGCCGGGTGCTCCGTCTTCGACCCCGCCGGCGACAAGGTGGGCAAGGTCAGGGACGTCCTCGTCGTCTACCGCCGGGACGACCCGCCTCGGGTGGTCGGCCTGATCGTCGAGGTGCCCGGCAAGCGTCGCGTCTTCGTCAGCATCGGCCGCGTCACGAGCATCGGCTCGGGGCAGATCATCACGAGCGGCACCATCACGCTGCGTCGATTCGAGCAGCGCGGCGGCGAGACCCGCGTCATCGCCGAGATGCTCGGCCGCCGGGTCTCGCTGCGCCGCGACGGCGGCCGCGCCGTCGTCGAGGACGTGGCGATCGACGAGGTCAGCGAGGGCGACTGGGAGATCGGGCAGCTGTTCCTGCGGCGCCCGAAGACCACGCCGTCGCCCTTCGGCAAGGGCCCCACCGCGTTCGCCACGTGGGACGAGGTGACAGAGGAGAACGAGACGGGCGAGGCCCAGAGCGCCGAGCACCTCATCGCCGCCTACTCCGACCTCGTGCCCGCCGACCTCGCCAACACCCTGCTCGACCTGACCCCCGAGCGCCGCCTCGAGGTCGCCTCGGAGCTGTCCGACGACCGTCTCGCCGACGTTCTCGAAGAGCTGCCGGAGGACGAGCAGGTCGAGATCTTCTCCCAGCTCGACGACCAGCGCGCCGCAGGCGTGCTCGACCAGATGCAGCCCGACGACGCCGCCGACCTCATGTCCCAGCTGGGCGACGAGCGCAAGGAGCAGCTCCTCCAGTTGATGGAGCCCGAAGAGGCGGACGACGTCCGCATGTTGCTCAGCTACGACGCCGACACCGCCGGCGGCCTGATGACGACCGAGCCGGTGATCGTCTCGGCCGACGCGACGGTGGCCGAGGGCCTCGCCCTGATCCGACGCCACGAGCTGGCGCCCGCGCTCGGAGCCGCGGTCTGCGTGACGCTGCCGCCGTACGAGCCGCCCACCGGGCGGTTCCTCGGCATGGTGCACTTCCAGCGGATGCTCCGCTACCCGCCCAACGAGAGGCTGGGCACGCTGCTCGACCAGCAGCTCGAGCCGGTCCGCGTCGACGCGACCGCCCTCGAGGTGACGCGCGTCATGGCGACGTACAACCTCGTGAGCGTGCCCGTCGTCGACGCCTCCCACCGCCTCGTCGGGGTGGTGACCATCGACGACGTCCTCGACCACGTGCTGCCCGACGACTGGCGCAGCAACGACCAGGACAGACCGCTCAGCCGGTCGCGGGCACGTGCCCGCCGCGCCCCCCTGACCACGACCCCGACGACGACCACGAGGAGGACCACCGGTGGCACGCGATAACCGCAGCACGGTCCGCCTCGACTCGCCGAAGGGCCTGCGCACCCGGGTGCTGCCGGGACGGCGCCGCGTCGGACGTGACCGCTTCGGCCGTGCCACCGAGGCGATCGCCCGGGCGATGGGCACGCCGCAGTTCCTGCTCGCGCTCACCGGGTTCTGCGTGCTCTGGATGGTCTACAACACCACGGCGCCCGAGAGCATCCGCTTCGACAGCGCCGCGATCGGCTTCACGGCGCTGACGCTGATCCTGTCGCTCCAGGCCTCGTACGCGGCGCCCCTGATCCTCCTCGCGCAGAACCGCCAGGACGACCGCGACCGGGTCCAGTTCGAGCAGGACCGCCAGCGCGCCGAGCGGAACCTCGCCGACACCGAGTACCTCGCCCGCGAGGTCGTGGCGCTGCGGATCGCGATCCGCGACATGGCCAGCAAGGACTTCATCCGTGCCGAGCTGCGCAGCCTGCTCGACGAGATCGACCGCCGCGAGGACGAGTCGGCGACGACGACGGACGACGCGCCCCGTGGCTGACGGCGGCAGCCGCACCGGCACCGGCACCGCCGCAGGCACCGCCGCCGACCGCGTGCGGACCGCGCTCGGCTCGGTGCTCGACCCCGAGATCCGTCGGCCGGTCACCGAGCTCGACATGATCGGCGAGGTGTCGGTCGACGCAGCGGGCGCGGCGACGGTCGCGGTCAAGCTGACCATCGTCGGCTGCCCCGCGGCCGACACCATCGAGCGCGACGTCCGCGCCGCGACGGCCTCGGTCGACGGCGTCACGGACGTGACCGTCGACGTGACCGTCATGACGAAGGAGGAGCGGCACGCCCTCACCGAGAAGCTGCGGGCCGGCCGAGGCGCGCGCGTGCAGCAGTTCGGGCCCGACTCGCTCACCCGCGTCATCGCGGTCACCAGCGGCAAGGGAGGCGTGGGCAAGTCGACCGTGACCGCCAACCTCGCCGTCTCGCTCGCGGCCCGCGGCCTCTCGGTCGGCATCGTCGACGCCGACGTCTACGGCTTCAGCATCCCGGGCCTGCTCGGCCTGGTCGGCCCCGACGGCGCGGCGGTCAAGCCCACGCAGGTCGACGACATGATCCTGCCGCCCGTGGCCCACGGCGTGAAGGTCATCTCGATCGGCATGTTCGTCGACGACTCGTCCGTCGCAGTCGCCTGGCGCGGCCCGATGCTGCACCGCACCATCCAGCAGTTCCTCACCGACGTGTTCTTCGGCGACCTCGACGTGCTGCTGCTCGACCTCCCGCCGGGCACCGGCGACGTCGCCATCTCGGTCGGGCAGCTGCTGCCCCACGCCGAGGTGCTGGTCGTCACGACGCCGCAGCCCGCGGCGGCCGACGTCGCCGAGCGCAGCGGAGTCGTGGCCCGCCAGACCGGCCAGCGCCTCCTGGGCGTGGTCGAGAACATGGCCGGGCTCGCCCAGCCCGACGGCACCGTGCTCGAGCTGTTCGGCACGGGCGGCGGCGCAGAGACCGCGCGCCGCCTCTCGGCGGGGCAGGAGGCCGAGGTGCCGCTGCTCGCCAGCGTGCCGCTCAGCCTCGGCCTGCGCGAGGGCGGCGACCTGGGCGCGCCGGTCGTGGTCGCGGCGCCGGACGACCCGGCGGCCCGGGTCATCGACGCGCTCGCGAGCACCCTCGCGGTGCGCCCGCGCAGCCTCGTCGGCCGGCGTCTCGGCCTCAGCGTCAGCTAGCACCCGGCGCGCGCGTGACGGACGCACGAGAGGCCCCCGTGCAGGTGCACGGGGGCCTCTCGTGTGTCTCGTTCGCTCGCCTCTCGCGGACGGCCACGCTCAGGAGGAGACGTGACTCGCCCGCCTGCGCGTCAGCGGTTCCAGCACGGACCGACGACGCGGGGAGGCGGCGACGAGCCGACTAGGACCAGCGGGTGAAGGTGCGGGTCGGGATGGCGCGGTAGCCGTCACGGGCGACCGAGACGACGGACCCGACGATGCCGATGCTCGCTGCGACGGCCAGGACGATGATTCCGATGAACATTTTCTTCTCTTTGTCTGCGCTGTCGCGCGGTGTGGGCAGGACGATCGACCGCCTCCGGCGACCGGTTCGTGCGGAGGCACGACGACAGGTCTGGCAGGCGGTCGGTCAGCCTCGTTGCGGATGCTCGGGACCAGGTCGACCGAGCAGAGAGGGCATGGGGTCCCTCTGATGACAAGGTCAATCATGCGCCCGGACAAAGCTAAGCACAACCATGCCTTTCTACCGTGACACCGTAGAATCACTACATGGACGTCAAGAGGCTCGAACTGCTCCGCGAACTCGCCGAGCGGGGCAGCATCGCCGCCGTCGCCAAGGCGACGCACCGCACCCCGTCGGCCGTGTCGCAACAGCTGAAGGTGCTCGAACGGGAGGCCGGGGTGGCCCTGACCGAGCGGGTGGGCAGGGGCGTCGTCCTCACCGGCTCCGGCCGTGTCCTCGCCCAGACCGCCACCGACGTCGCCGTCGCACTCGAGCGCGCGCAGGCGGTCTGGGCCGACTTCGTGGCGACGCCGCAGGGCGAGGTGACCCTCGCCACGTTCCCCACCGGTGGGCAGATGCTGTTGCCCGGGCTGCTGCGCACCATCGCCGAGACCCCGGGCCTCACGGTGGTCGCCACCGACCACGACCCGTCGATCCTCGAGTTCGCGGACCTCGCCGCCGACCACGACGTCGTCGTCGCGCACTCCCCCGACGGGCGCGCCTGGCGCGGGCGGGGCCTCGTGACGGTACCGCTGCTGACCGAGCCCCTCGACGTGGCGCTGCCCGCCGACCACCGCCTCGCGGGCCGTGCGTCGCTCTCGCCGGGCGACCTCGAGGGCGAGACGTGGATCGGGGTGCCCACCGACTTCCCGTTCGAGTGGGTCTACCGCGAGATCGAGCGCGTCACGGGCAGCCCCGTGCGCGTCGCGCAGCGCTTCAGCGACACGAAGGTCACCGAGTCGCTCGTGGGGGCCGGCCTCGGCATCGCCGTGCTGCCGAGGTTCACCGCGAAGGAGGCGCGGGACGACATGGTCCTGCTTCCTCTCGAGAGCATCCGTGCCGTCCGCTACGTCTCGGTGCTGATGCGTCGCGACCGAGCGGAACGCCCCTCGGTGCGCCGTGTCGTCGACGCCCTGCGCGCCGAGGCCTCACGGGTCGCCGCGCTGCACGGCGGCGTGTGACGTCGCTATGTCGCCTCTGCGTCCCACGGGGGGACCTCGCCGACCGCGAGCGGCTCGGGCGCCGGCCGCGGACCACCGCCGGGCAGCCCGACGGAGACCGCCGCCGCCGTCGCCGGGGCCATCGCCCCGGACACCGGCTTCGTCGCGGCCTCGGGGGCGTCGAGCAGGGCGTCGCGGATGATGCGTCGGGGGTCGTACTGTCGGGGGTCGAGCTTCTGCCACTCGACCTCGTCGAACTCGGGCCCCATCTCGTCGCGCATGCGGGCCTTCGCGCCGTTCGCCATGTCGCGCAGGCTGCGGACGAGCTGGGCCAGCTTCGAGGCGTAGCCGGGCAGGCGCTCAGGCCCGAGCAGGAACACGGCGAGCACGCCGATCACCAGCAGCTTGTCGAACGTCAGACCGAACAGGGACACGCATGCAGACTAACGTCTGCCCCCGACAGCCAGCCCCTAGGCTTGGGCACCGAGGAGTGAGTGTGTCGCAGATCGAATCGAGCTGGAAGTTCGCGGAAGAACTCGTGACGGAGAGCGGACCGCTGGCCGAGGCTCGGCAGCACTCGCTCGAGGTCGGGGTCGAGGCCGTCTCCCCCGCCGTCGGCGCGCAGCTGGCCGTCGCCACCGCCTCGTCGCGGGCCCGCAGCATCATCGAGATCGGCACCGGGGTCGGCGTCAGCGGCCTCTGGCTGCTCGCCGGTGCGCCCGACGCGACCCTCACCTCCATCGACCGCGAGGTCGAGCACCAGCAGGCCGCTCGTGACGCCTACCTGCGCGGCGGGGTGCCCGCCGCCCGGGTGCGCCTCATCACCGGCCGCGCCGCCGACGTGCTGCCCCGCATGAACGAGAACAGCTACGACGTCGTCTTCGTCGACGCGGACCCCGGCTCCGTCATCGAGTACGTCGAGCACGGGCTCCGCATGGCACGTCCCGGCGGGCTCGTGCTCGTCGCGCACGCCCTGTGGCACGGCGCGGTCGCGAACCCGGCCCGACGCGACGCGACGACGACCGGCTTCCGCACCCTGCTGACCGAGGTGTCCACCTCGCCCGCCGTGATCAGCTCGCTGTCGACGGCCGGCGACGGGCTGCTCCAGCTCGTCAAGCGCTGACGCGAGCGGTCGTCGCGGGCCGACCCGCGCCTCCTGCGCTCCGGGCACGCCGACGCCCCGCCGACCGGACGGTCGACGGGGCGTCGAGGGTGATGCGGGAGGTCGTGCCTAGTCGCCGACGACGTTCGCCAGCGCGTCGTGGAGCTCTCGTGCTTCGTCGTCGTTGACCGACACCACGAGGCGGCCGCCACCTTCGAGCGGAACACGCACGATGATGAGACGGCCCTCCTTCACGGCCTCCATAGGCCCGTCGCCGGTCCTCGGCTTCATGGCTGCCATCAGATAGTCCCCTTTCGCGAAGATTCAGCCTCCATTATCCGTGATCCACACGCTGAGACCTAAACAAGGGGAGGCGTCACCCGGCTCACGGGGGCGTCCAGTCGTACCCGTCCACCCACCAGCACCAGTCGATCCAGAGCCACTGACCCGCGACGAAGAGCAGGACGAGCCCGACGCGCCACGCCCTCGACCTCGGCAGCGCGAGCACGCCGAGCAGCGGGAACAACGGCATCAGCAAGCGCCAGGTGCTCGACTGGGGGAAGAACACGGCGAGCAGGTAGAGGGCGTAGGCGAGGCTCCAGAGCCGCAGGTCGACGCCGAGGCGCCGCCCCCACGGCCCGAGCAGGAGCACCCCGAGGCCCGCCAGCGAGATCACCAGCAGAGCCACCCCCAGACCACCCGGGAACCACCAGTTCGCACCCGCGATCCAGGGGGTGAACGGCACCAGGGGGCCGTGGCCGATGTACGCGGAGCGCCAGGCCAGCTCGGTCTCGGTGTAGGCGTCGAGCCGCCCGGTGACGAGGCCGGCCACGAGCAGCCAGCCGACCCCGAAGACCGCCGTCGCCACCGTGGCCGCTCCCGCGGCGAGCATCTCGCGGCCAGGGAACGGGTCGTCGTGCCGGCGCCACCAGCGCCAGATCGTGTGCAGGCCGAGGGCGAGCGCCAGCGGCAGGGCGCCCGGCCGCGTGAACGACATGACGAGCACCACCGGCAGCATCGCCACGTAGCGTCGCTGCAGCAGCAGCAACAGCGCCGCGCACAGCAGGAAGAGGAACATCGACTCGGCGTAGGCGACCTGCAGCAACGGCGAGAGCGGCGAGGCGCAGAACAGCACCACGCCGAAGAGCGCTGTGCCCTCGGGCAGCACGCGGCGGAGGAGCCTGGAGAACAGGAGGGCCGTGCCGCCCGCGAAGACGGTCGACACGACCACGGCCAAGGTCGCGAAGGAGG
The DNA here is from genome assembly GCF_007954365.1 of Frigoribacterium sp. ACAM 257. GTDB lineage: Bacteria > Actinomycetota > Actinomycetes > Actinomycetales > Microbacteriaceae > Frigoribacterium. Next base: position 236,625 of record NZ_VOLO01000003.1, on the reverse strand, counting down.
CGCCGGTCAGCTCCATGAGACCGCGCACGAGGACGGGGTAGGCGGGCATGAACGCCCAGGCGTTCTCGGCGACGTGGCCCGTCTCGGTGAGCGGCAGCGACGACGGGTACCCGACCACCGCGATGATGTTGTACCAGTGGCCGTCCCAGATGCTGGCGAAGCTCGCGTAGTCCGGGCTCGCGAGGGTCCAGGCGTTGGCGCCCTGGCGCTGCGCGAAGCTGACGAGCAGGGCCGTGCTGACGATGCGTGAGACGACGAAGACGCCGAGCACACGTGCCCACCACGGCAGCAGCCGCCAGCGGACGGTCAGCCAGCGTCGCGCCTCGGAGCGTCGCGCCGCCGGGCGGGTCGACGATGCCGGACGGGTCGACGCCGGACGTGCCGACGACGCCGTGGACGGCCGCGTGGTCAGGCCGTCAGCCACGCACGCAGTCCGCGCTCGTTGTCGAGGATCTGCTGCACCGGCACGCGCTCGTCGTCGTGGTGGGCCAGCAGCGGGTCGCCCGGGCCGTAGTTGACCGCGGGCACGCCGAGGGCGGAGAACCGGGCGACGTCGGTCCAGCCGTACTTGGGCTTCGCCTCCCCGCCGACGGCCTCGAGGAACTGCCGGGCCAGCGGGGCGTCGAGGCCGGGACGGGCGCCCGGAGCCAGGTCGACGATCGTCACGTCGAAGCCGGCGAAGAGCTCGCGCACGTGTTCGACGGCCTCGTCGGCGCTGCGGCTCGGCGCGAAGCGGTAGTTGACGTGCACCATGCACTCGTCGGGGATGACGTTCCCGGCCACGCCGCCCGTGATGCCGACGGCGTTCAGGCCCTCGCGGTAGACGAGCCCGTCGACCTCGACCTCGCGGGCCTCGTAGGCGGCGAGCACGTCGAGGATCGGCGCCGCCGCGTGGATCGCGTTCGACCCGATCCACGAGCGCGCGCTGTGCGACCGGGCGCCGAAGGTGCGGATCTCCGCCCGCAGGTTGCCGTTGCAGCCGCCCTCGACCTCGCTGCGGGTGGGCTCGCCGAGGATGGCGAAGTCGGCCTCGAGGAGGTGCGGGTGCAGCCGTGCGAGCCGCCCCAGCCCGTTGAGGGCGTCGGACACCTCTTCGTGGTCGTACCAGACCCACGTGACGTCGACCACGGGCTCGGTCAGCTCGACCGCGAGGCGGAGGTGGACGGCGCTGCCGGCCTTCATGTCGACGGTGCCGCGGCCCCACAGGTACTCGACCCCGTCGTCGTCGGTCTCGTAGCGCGTCGGCAGGTTGTCGTTCAGCGGCACGGTGTCGACATGGCCGGCGATCACCACGCGGCTGGCACGGCCGAGCTCGGTCCGGGCGACGATCGCGTCGCCGTCGCGGAAGAGCGTGAGGTGGTCGTGGCCCTCGAGCGTCTGCCAGAGGGCGTCGGCCACCGCCTGCTCGTTCCCGGAGACGGACTCGACGTCGCAGAGCTGGCGGGTGACGTCGACGGCGGACACGCTCAGGTCGAAGGGCGGCATGGACCCGAGTGTAGGGCCGGTGCCCGGCAGGTCGCCGGGCGGCGCCTCCCCGCCGCCCTACGATCGAGGGCATGACCACGGACTCCCCCGCCGCCACCCACGCCCACGGGTACGGGCTCGCCACCGTCGCCAGCGACGGCAGCACGCTCGACACCTGGTTCCCCGCCCCGACGCTCGGCCGGCTGCCGGCCGACCGCGACCCCGCCCTCGTCCCGGCCGAGATCGCGGACGCCGCGGGGCCCGACGAGCGCCGGGGCGTCGACCTCGTCCCCGTGACCGTGGAGATCGAGCTGGGCGCGCCTCCGGCGTCCACCCCCGACGCCTACCTCCGCCTGCACCTGCTCAGCCACCTGCTCGTCGCGCCGAACACCATCGACCTCGACGGCGTCTTCGGGCACCTGCCCATCGTCGTCTGGACCAACGCCGGCCCGGTCCACCCCGACGACTTCACCCGCCTCCGCCCGTCGCTGCAGCGCGCGGGCATCGCGACGACGGGCATCGACAAGTTCCCGCGGATGCTCGACTACGTGACGCCCGACCGCGTGCGCATCGCGGACGCCTCGCGAGTGCGACTCGGCGCTCACCTCTCCCCCGGCACCACGGTGATGCACGAGGGGTTCGTCAACTTCAACGCGGGCACGCTCGGCGCCTCGATGGTCGAGGGCCGCATCTCGCAGGGCGTCGTCGTCGGCGACGGGTCGGACATCGGAGGCGGCGCCTCCATCATGGGGACCCTGTCGGGAGGCGGCACCCAGCGCATCACCATCGGCGAGCGCGCGCTGCTCGGCGCCAACGCCGGCATCGGCATCGCGATCGGCGACGACACCGTCGTCGAGGCCGGCCTCTACGTCACGGCGGGCACCAAGGTCGTCGTCGTGGGCGGCACGCCGACGAACGACGGCAAGCAGCAGACGGTCAAGGCCGTCGAGCTCTCGGGCCGCCCGGGGCTGCTGTTCCGCCGCAACTCGGTCACGGGCGCGGTCGAGGTCCTGCCGCGCAAGGGCCACGGCATCACGCTGAACTCGCAGCTGCACGCGTAGCCGCAGGAACACGCGAAAAGGGACAGAGCACCGCCGGGCCCGGCGGTGCTTTGTCCCTTTTCGCCTACGTCTTGCGGACGAGGCGTGTGGCCGCGGCCGAGGCAGGCGCCGGCTAGCGCTGCGGCCAGTCGCGCTGGGTCTCGCCCAGGTAGAGCTGCTGGGGGCGGCCGATCTTGGTCGCGGGATCTTGGTTCATCTCACGCCAGTGGGCGATCCAGCCGGGCAGGCGGCCGATGGCGAAGAGCACCGTGAACATGCGCGGCGGGAAGCCCATCGCCTTGTAGATCACGCCGGTGTAGAAGTCGACGTTGGGGTAGAGCTTGCGCTCGACGAAGTAGTCGTCGGCGAGGGCGATGTCCTCGAGCTCCATGGCGATGTCGAGCAGGTCGTCCTTCACGCCGAGGGCGGCGAGCACCTCGGTCGCGCTCTCTTTCACGAGCCGGGCGCGGGGGTCGAAGTTCTTGTAGACCCGGTGGCCGAAGCCCATCAGCTTGACGCCGTCTTCTTTGTTCTTGACCCGCTCGACGAAGCGCTCGACGCCCTGGCCGCTGTCGCGGATCTCGGCGAGCATCGTGAGGACGGCCTCGTTCGCGCCGCCGTGCAGCGGGCCGTAGAGCGCGCTGATGCCGGCCGAGATCGACGAGAACATGTTCGCCTGCGTCGACCCGACGAGGCGGACCGTCGACGTCGACGCGTTCTGCTCGTGGTCCTCGTGCAGGATCAGGAGGCGCTCCAGCGCCTTCGAGAGGACGGGGTTCACCTCGTACGGCTCGGCCATCGTGCCGAAGTTCAGCTTGAGGAAGTTGTCGACGAAGCTGAGCGAGTTGTCGGGGTACAAGAACGCCTGGCCGAGGCTCTTCTTGTGAGCGTAGGCGGCGATGACCGGCAGCTTCGCGAGCAGGCGGATGGTCTGCAGCTCGACCTGCGCGGGATCGCTGACGCTCATCGAGCCCTCGTAGAACGTGCCGAGGGCGCCGACGGCGCTCGAGAGCACCGACATCGGGTGCGCGCTGTGCGGCAGCGCGTCGAAGAAGCGACGCAGGTCTTCGTGCAGCAGGGTGTGGCGGCGGATGCGGGCGTCGAAGTCGGCCAGCTCGTCGGCGGTCGGCAGCTCGCCGTAGATGAGCAGCCATGCCGTCTCGAGGTAGGTCGAGTTCTCGGCGACCTGCTCGATCGGGTACCCGCGGTAGCGGAGGATGCCCTCGTCACCGTCGATGTAGGTGATCTTCGAGCGGGTCGCGGACGTGTTCACGAACCCCGTGTCGAGGGTCGTGTAGCCCGTCTGCTTGGTGAAGCTCGAGATGTCGATCGACGAGGCACCCTGTGTGCTCGGCACGATCGGGAACTCGGCGCTCCCCCCCGGGAACTGCAGCGTGGCCTTCTGGGCGTCGTTGGCAGGATCAGTCACCCTGTCACCCTAGCGGTCAGCTCCTGAGGCGCTCCACGGCCGCGGCGATCCGCTCGTCGGTCGTCGTGAGGGCGACGCGCACGTGGCGGCCGCCGTCGACGCCGTAGAAGCTGCCGGGCGCGACGAGCACGCCGCGCTCGGCGAACCAGTCCACGCTCGTCCGGCAGTCCTCGTCGCGGGTGGCCCAGAGGTAGAGCCCGGCCTCGCTGTGGTCGATGCGGAAGCCCGCGGCCTCGAGGGCAGGAGCCAGGGCCGCTCGACGGGCCCGGTAGCGCGCCTTCTGCTCACGCACGTGCGCCTCGTCGCCGAGGGCGACCCGCATGGCCTCCTGCACGGGCGCGGGCGGCATGAGGCCCGCGTGCTTGCGCACGGCGAGCAGCTGGCCGATCACGTGGTCGCACCCTGCCACGAACCCGGCCCGGTAGCCGGCGAGGTTCGACTGCTTGCTGAGGGAGTAGACGCTGACGACGCCGCGCAGGTCGTCGCCGACGACCCGGGGGTCGAGGATGCAGGGCGCCGGGCGGTCGGCCCACTCGCCCTCCCAGCCGAGCTCGGCGTAGCACTCGTCGCCCGCCACCACGGCGCCGAGCTCGCGACCGCGCGCCACGACCGCGCGCAGGTGCTCGTGGTCGAGGACCGCGCCGTCGGGGTTGCCGGGGCTGTTCACCCAGATCAGGCGGGTCGACTCGGGCCACTCGGCAGGGTCGTCGCTGGCCAGCACGTCGGCGCCGACGAGCGCCGCGCCGAGGGCGTAGGTGGGGTAGGCCGCGACGGGGTGGACGACGGTGTCGCCGGGGCCGAGGCCGAGCCAGAGCGCCATGCCCGCGATGAGCTCCTTGGAGCCGATGGTGGGCAGGACGTTCGCGTCCTCGAGGCCGGACACGCCCCTCCTGCGCTCGTACCACTCGACGATGGCCGCGCGGAGGGCGGGGGTGCCGGCCACTTGCGGGTAGGCGTGGGCGTCGGTGGCGGCGACCAGCGCCTCCCTCACGACCGCGGGGGTCGGGTCGACGGGCGAGCCGACCGAGAGGTCGACGATGCCGCCCTCGTGCCGACGGGCGACGGCGGCCGCCGCGGCGAGCGAGTCCCAGGGGAAGTCGGGCAGCGACAGCGCCACGATCGGCCGGGGCCTAGGCCTGCGCGCCCTGCGGGGGCAGGGCCGAGATGACGGGGTGGTCCTTGGCGATGACCCCGACCTTCGCGGCGCCGCCGGGCGAGCCGATCTCGTCGAAGAACTCGACGTTGGCCTTGTAGTAGTCGGCCCACTTGTCGGGCAGGTCGTCCTCGTAGTAGATCGCCTCGACGGGGCACACGGGCTCGCAGGCGCCGCAGTCGACGCATTCGTCGGGGTGGATGTAGAGCGAGCGTTCGCCCTCGTAGATGCAGTCGACGGGGCACTCGTCGATGCAGGCACGGTCTTTGACATCCACACAGGGCAGTGCGATCACATACGTCACGTTCGGGGGGTTCCCTTCACCTCGGGCAGAGGGTCCAGCCTATCGCGCCGTCGGCTGGGTGCCGGCGGAGGAGGCGGTCGGCGCGGAGGCGGACTCGGATGCGGTCGACCCGCCGTCGTGCCCGGTGCCCCGCTGGGGCAGGCTCGGCCAGGCGATCACGACCATCGCGATCAGCAGGGGCCCGAAGGTCCACGCGTAGCCGGGGCCGTTCGCCGGCACCAGCGCCGAGCCGCCTGCTCCCGGCTGGGACAGCAGGGCCGCGGCGCCGAGCAGGCCGAGCGCGACGGCGACGGCGACGACCCGGGAGCCGAAGAGGAGCCGCATGCCGGCCAGCAGCGCCGCGGCCATCACCAGCGACAGGACGAGCCCGGACCAGATCGGCGCACCGGCGACGGTGACCGTGCCCTGGTGGGCGACCGTGCCGAGGGCCCCGAAGACGGCTCCCGCGGCGAGGGCGAGCACCGTGGTCGCCACGCGGCCGCCGGTGGTCATGTCGGCGAACTCGGAGGCGCCGGCGGGCCCCGCCGCGCGGGAGTCGGGCTCCGGCACGAAGCGGAACGACTCGCTCGTGCCCACGGGCGTGACGGCGCCGTGGGGGAAGCGGATGCCCGCCGCGCCCCGGGGCAGGTCGACGACCTCGACCTGGGTGCGGTACCGGCGGAGCGCCGCGAGCCGGCGGGCGGTCGACGCGCGGACGTCCACCGTGCGGACGGAGTCGTCGGCGGCGAGCGCCTCTGCCTCGGCCCCCGTCGCCTCCTCGGCGCCGGCGACGACGGCGAAGAAGGGCACCTCGGCCAGGCGCGCGACGCGGACGGCCGCCCGGTTGGCCCGGACGTGGTCGGGGTGGTGGTAGCCGCCGTCCTCGTCGTAGCTGACGATCGCCGTCGGCCGCACCGACTCGACCACGGCCTGGAGGTCGGACACGATCTCGCCGAACTCGGCGGCGCAGAAGGCGGCGCCGTGCAGGTCGGGGGTCGGGCCAGCAACGCCGTCAGAGCGCCAGACCATGCCGCTGTCGCGGTAGACCCGCGCCGGCAGCCCGTGGGTGCGCGCCTCGGGGTCGCCGAGGAACCGGTGGTCGCGGACGCCGAGATCGCGCATCGCCTCGGCGATCTCTCCCTCGCGGTGGGCGGCGAGGGCGGCCTCGTCGCCGCGGAGCCGGGCCAGGTCGTCGGGCATGACCTCGCCGAGCTCGCCGCGGGTGCAGGTGACGATCGTCACCTCGGCGCCGGCGTCGACCAGCGCGGCGATCGTGCCGCCCGTCGCGATCGTCTCGTCGTCGGGGTGCGCGTGCACGAAGAGGACCCGCTCGGCCCGCAGGGCGGAGGGCTGACCAGGGCGGGCGTCGCCCTGGCGGGCATCGGAGGCGGAGCCGAAGTACGTCATCACTGGACAGGATATGCCGCGCCGCACTATGGTCGGTCCGGCCCGGGAAGCTGGTGAGGTTAGCCTAACCAAACTACCCGGACCGGTCGCGGTCACCCCACCGCCGCACGCCCCCTCTCTCGAAAGCCGTCGCCCGTGCTCGCCAACTACCTCATCGGACTCCGCGAGGGCCTCGAGGCCGCCCTCGTCGTAGGCATCCTCATCGCCGCCGTCGTCAAGCTCGGCCGACGGGACGTCCTCCCCCGCCTCTGGCTCGGCGTCGCCGCCGCCGTCGTGCTCTCGCTCGGTCTCGGCGCCGTGCTCACCTTCGGCGCGTACGGCCTCACCTTCCAGGCCCAGGAGATCATCGGCGGCGGCCTCTCGGTCGTCGCCGTCGGGTTCGTCACCTGGATGGTGTTCTGGATGGCCCGCACGGCGCGCAGCATGCGCGGCGAGCTCGAGTCGAGCCTCGACCGCGCGATCGCCGGGGGCGCGTGGGCGGTCGTCGCGCTCGCCTTCCTGTCCGTCGGGCGCGAGGGGATCGAGACCGCGCTCTTCGTCTGGGCGACCGTGCAGTCGACCGGAGGCGGCGAGGCGCCGGTCGTCGGCGCCCTGCTGGGCATCCTCACGGCCGTCGCGATCGAGGTCGCGATCTACCGCGGGGTCGTCCGGCTCGACCTCCGCCGCTTCTTCACCGTCACGGGGTACCTGCTCGTGCTCGTCGCGGCCGGGGTGCTCGCCTACGGAGTGGGAGACCTGCAGGAGGCGGGCGTGCTGCCGGGCCGCACCTCCCTCGCCTTCGACGTCAGCGCCGCCGTGCCCCCGACGAGCTGGTGGGGCACCCTGCTGCAGGGCCTCGTCAACTTCACCCCGACGCCGAGCTGGCTGCAGGCGGGCGTCTGGCTCGCCTACGTCGCCGTCGTCGTCCCGCTCTTCGCGCGCGCCACCCGCAGCCGCTCGACCCGTCCTGCGGAGGCGACCGCCGCCTCCGCCGGGGCTGCCGCCGCCGGCGGCTCCCCCACCGACCGTCCCACCACCCGCACGACCGCAGGAGCACCCCGATGACCCCTCGACCCCTCGCCCTCGTCTCCGGAGCGGCCCTCGTGGCGCTCGCGCTGACCGGCTGCGTCGCGAACTCCCCCGGCGGCGCGGCCACGGCCGGCGCGACCGTCGTCACGGTCGACGGGAACGCCGACGCGTGCTCGCTCTCGGCCACGACGGCGCCGAGCGGCCCCGTCACGTTCACCGTGACGAACACGGGCGACGACAACACCGAGTTCGAGCTGCTCGCCTCCGACGGCCTGCGCATCATCAGCGAGAAGGAGAACATCGGGCCGGGCACCAGCGCCTCGATGACCGTCGCGGTGCAGCCCGGCGACTACGTCACGGCGTGCATCCCCGGCCTCGTCGGCGAGGGCGTCCGCGCCCCGTTCACGGTGACCGACTCGGGCGCCGACGTCACCCCCGTGGGGACCGAGAAGGAGCAGGTCGACGCCGCCGCCGCCGCGTACCTCGGGTACGTGAAGGACCAGGTCGGCCAGCTCGTCCCCGCGACCCAGGCGTTCCTCGACGCGTACACGACCGGCGACGACGACCTGGCACGCAGCCTCTACCCGACGGCCCGCGCCCACTACGAACGCATCGAGCCCGTCGCCGAGTCGTTCGGCGACCTCGACCCGAAGATCGACTTCCGCGAGGCGGACGTCGAGCCCGGCACCGAGTGGACCGGCTGGCACCGGATCGAGAAGGACCTCTGGCAGCCGACCGCCGACGAGAACGGCGGCGAGGCCTACACGCCCCTCACCCCGGACGAGCGCACCCGCTTCGCCGACCTGCTCACGTCGGACACGGCCGAGCTCCAGTCGGCCGTCACGGCGAGCGAGTTCTCGATCAGCATCGACACGATCAGCAACGGCGCCGTCGGCCTGATGGACGAGGTCGCCACCGGCAAGATCACCGGCGAGGAGGAGATCTGGTCGCACACCGACCTCTGGGACTTCCAGGGCAACCTCGAGGGCGCCCGCGTCGCGTACGAGGGCGTGCGCGACATCGTCGCCGACAAGGACCCCGAGCTCGTCGACCGCATCGACACCCGCCTCGCAGCGCTCGAGGACCTGCTCTCGTCCTACGGCAGCCTCGAGACCAGCTACCCCTCGTACACGGAGCTGACCGACGCCGACAAGAAGAAGCTGAGCGACGCCGTCAACGCCCTGAGCGAGCCCCTCAGCGAGCTCACCTCGACCCTGGTCGGTTGACGGGTGCGCGAGGGCGGACGATGACGGACGAGGAGGCGCGGGGCGCGACGGGCGAACAGGCTGCGGGCGGCGAGACCGCCGGTCGGGACGCCCCCGCGCGCGGGCTGTCCCGCCGAGGGCTGCTGGGCCTGATCGGCACCGGCGTCGGCGCGGGCGCCCTGGGCGTCGGGGTCGGGGTCGGCAGCGACCGGGCCCTGCACGCCCACGCGCAGGGCACCTCCGGCGCCGCGGCTCGCTACCCGTTCGCCGGCCGTCACCAGTCGGGCATCACCACCGCCGCGCAGGACAGGCTGCACTTCGCCTCGTTCGACATGGCCGCCGGCACTACGCGGCGAGACCTCGTCGAGCTGCTGCAGGACTGGAGCGCCGCCGCGGCCCGCCTCACGCAGGGCCTCGACGTCAGCGAGGCGGGGGCGACCGGGGGCTCGCCCCTCGCGCCGCCCGACGACACCGGGGAGGCGACGGGGCTGCCCGCCGCCGGGCTCACGATCACGATCGGCTTCGGGCCGACCCTCTTCACCGACGCGACCGGCACCGACAGGTACGGCATCGCCTCGCAGCGGCCCGCCGCGCTCGTCGACCTGCCGCACTTCTCCGGCGACCAGCTCGAGGAGGCGCTGACCGGCGGTGACCTCTGCGTCCAGGCCTGCAGCGACGACCCCCAGGTCGCGGTGCACGCCGTGCGGAACCTCTCGCGCATCGCCTTCGGCCGGGCGTCGCTCCGCTGGTCGCAGCTCGGCTTCGGCCGGACCTCGTCGACGACCCGGGGCCAGTCGACGCCGCGCAACCTGTTCGGGTTCAAGGACGGCACGGCGAACCTGCGCGCCGAGGACGGCGCCGCCGTCGAGCAGGGCGTGTGGGCCGCCGGCAGCGACGGCGCCGACTGGATGGAAGGCGGCTCCTACCTCGTCGCGCGCAAGATCCGCATGACCATCGAGACCTGGGACCACGCCTCGCTCGCCGAGCAGCAGACGGTCGTCGGCCGCGACAAGGGCGAGGGCGCTCCGCTCTCTGGCGGATCCGAGTTCACGGCGCCCGACTTCGCCGCCGCGGCGGCAGACGGCTCCGGCCCGGCCATCGCCGTCGACTCGCACGTGGCGCTCGCCCACCCGGACCAGAACGGCGGGGCGACCCTGCTGCGCCGCGGCTACAACTTCGTCGACGGCAACGACTCGCTCGGACGGCTCGACGCCGGGCTCTTCTTCATCGCGTTCCAGCGCGACCCACGCCGGCAGTTCGTGCCGATCCAGACTGCGCTCGCGCGCGACGACAGGATGAACGAGTACCTGAAGCACGTCGGCTCGGGTCTCTTCGCCGTGCCGCCGGGGGCGAGCCAGGGCGGCTGGGTCGGCGAGACCCTGCTGGGCTGAGCCGCGCCTCCCTCGGCCAGGACGTGACCGGCGGGTGCCGGCCGACCTGCCTGCCTGCCTGCCTGCCTGCTGGCCTGCCTAGACCGGCGTGACGACGTAGGTCGCGACGACGGCGCCGTCCGACGACTGCGTCGTGAGCGTGAGCACCACGCGGTGGGTCGCGCCGGTGAACGTGCCCAGCGCCGTGTCGCCGTCGACGTTCACGCCGCTCGCCGTGTAGCCGGCGCCCTCGAGCTGGGTCTGGGCCGTGGCGAAGTCGTCGAGGCTGCCGACCGTCAACTGAGCGACCCAGCCGGTGCCGTCGGGACCCGCTCCCCCGCCGCGGACCGTGCCGTCGAGCAGGGGCACGTCGGCGGGGAACGAGTCGGGCAGGGTGCCGTCGGTCGACACGCTCGCGCCGCCGAGCACGTCGCCCACCGCGTCCTCGACGGTGCCGCGCACGCTCTCGACGCCCTGGTCGACGGCGCTGCCCACGATGTTGTCGACCATCGAGCCCTCGCCGCAGGCGGTGAGGCCGACGACGACCCCGCCGGCCAGCAGCAGGGCCGAGGCGGAGCGGACGAGACGGGTGCGGGGGGTGCGGGTCAGCGTGGTCACGGCGACGACCGTAGCGCCCGCCGCTGTGCGGCACCGTGGAACGTGCGCCGCCTGCAGCCACCCAATTCACGTCGAGGGCGGGTCAGCTGTGCCGAGGGCGGGTCGCCGGCTACCCGCCCTCGGCGACGATGACCCGCCCTCGACGGATTCCGCGGACAGGGCGATGCCGGGTGGGTGCTCGGGTTGCAGGGCGGACAGCGAAGGAGGCGCCCCGCACTGGTGCGGGGCGCCTCCTTCGTGACCTGGCCGGGTCGGCCAGAGCGGGTGCTGGCTACGCGTTCTGCTTCTTCAGGCGAGCCGTGCTGCGCTGGCGAGCGCTGGCGTCGAGCTCGACCTTGCGGATGCGGATCGCATCGGGGGTGACCTCGACGCACTCGTCGTCACCGGCGAACTCGAGCGCCTCCTCGAGCGAGAGCACCTTGGAGGGCGTCATCGACTCGAAGTTGTCGGCGGTCGACTGACGCATGTTGGTCAGCTTCTTCTCCTTGGTGATGTTGACGTCCATGTCGTCGGCGCGCGAGTTCTCGCCCACGACCATGCCCTCGTAGACCTCTTCGGTCGGCTGCACGAAGAACGTCATGCGCTCCTGCAGGTTGATGATCGCGAAGGGCGTGACGACGCCGGAGCGGTCGGCGATGATCGAGCCGTTGGTGCGGGTCGAGATCTCGCCGGCCCACGGGCCGTAGCCGTGGCTGATGCCGTTGGCGATGCCGGTGCCGCGCGTGTCCGTGAGGAACTGCGTGCGGAAGCCGATCAGGCCGCGCGAGGGGACGATGAACTCCATGCGGACCCAGCCCGAGCCGTGGTTCGCCATGTTCTCCATGCGGCCCTTGCGGGCAGCCATCAGCTGCGTGATGGCGCCGAGCCACTCGTCGGGCACGTCGATCGTCATGTGCTCGAACGGCTCCTGGAGCTTGCCGTTCTCGTCACGACGGGTGACGACCTGGGGCTTGCCGACGGTGAGCTCGAAGCCCTCGCGACGCATCTGCTCGACGAGGATGGCCAGCGCGAGCTCGCCGCGACCCTGGACCTCCCACGCGTCGGGGCGTCCGATGTCGACGACCTTGAGCGAGACGTTTCCGATCAGCTCACGGTCGAGGCGGTCCTTGACCATGCGGGCGGTCAGCTTGTGCCCCTTGACCTTGCCGATGATGGGCGACGTGTTGGTGCCGATCGTCATCGAGATGGCGGGGTCGTCGACCGTGATGGTCGGCAGCGGCCGCACGTCGTCGGGGTCGGAGAGGGTCTCGCCGATGGTGATGGTGTCGAAGCCGGCGACCGCGACGATGTCGCCGGGGCCCGCGCTCTCGGCCGGGTAGCGGCTGAGGGCCTTCGTGATGAGCAGCTCGGTGATGCGGGCGTTCGCGACCGTGCCGTCGGCCTTGACCCAGGCGACGGTCTGGCCCTTCTTCAGGGTGCCGTGGAACACGCGGAGGAGCGCGAGACGACCGAGGAACGGCGAGGCGTCGAGGTTGGTGACGTGCGCCTGCAGCGGGTGCTCGTCGTCGTAGGTCGGCGCGGGCACGTGCGTGAGGATCGCGTCGAACAGCGGCTCGAGGTCGTCGTTGTCGGGCAGCGAGCCGTCGGCGGGCTTGTTGACGGACGCGGCGCCGTTGCGACCGGACGCGTAGACGACGGGCACGTTGAGGATGGCGTCGAGGTCGAGGTCGTCGACCTCTTCGCTCAGGTCGCTGGCGAGGCCGAGGAGCAGGTCCTGGCTCTCGGCGACGACCTCGTCGATGCGCGCGTCGGGACGGTCGGTCTTGTTGACCAGCAGGATGACGGGGAGCTTGGCCGCGAGGGCCTTGCGGAGCACGAAGCGCGTCTGGGGCAGGGGGCCCTCGGACGCGTCGACCAGCAGGACGACGCCGTCGACCATGGACAGGCCGCGCTCGACCTCGCCGCCGAAGTCGGCGTGGCCGGGGGTGTCGATCACGTTGATGGTGATCGGGCCGTCGGTCGCGTGGGCACCGTTGTAGAGCACCGCGGTGTTCTTCGCGAGGATCGTGATGCCCTTCTCGCGCTCGAGCTCGTTCGAGTCCATCATGCGGTCTTCGGTGTCGAAGTGCGCGTCGAACGAGTTCGTCTGCTTGAGCATGGCGTCGACGAGGGTCGTCTTGCCGTGGTCGACGTGGGCCACGATCGCCACGTTGCGCAGGTCGCTGCGGATGGCAGTCGCCATGGATGTATTCCTTACGAGAAGAGTCAGGGGGAGGTGGTCGGGACGGGGCCCGGCGGGAACAGTCTACGGCACGTGGTAAAGGGGCCCTCCCCCGTGCTCTCGGCACGGTCGGAGGGCCCCTTCACGGGCTCGCTGCCGGGTGTCGGCCGCTCAGCGGCCGAACTCGAACTGCGCGCCCGGGATGGCCTCGAGCAGCTCGCGGGTGTACTGCTGCGACGGGTTCGCGAAGATCTCGTCGGTGGTGCCCGACTCGACGATCCGGCCCTTCTGCATGACGCAGACGTTGTCGGCGATGAGCCGGACGACCGCGAGGTCGTGCGTGATGAAGAGGTACGTCAGGCCCAGCTCGGTCTGCAGGTCGGTGAGCAGGTCGAGCACCTGCCCCTGCACGAGCACGTCGAGGGCCGAGACGGCCTCGTCGAGCACGATCACGTCGGGCTTGAGCGCGAGCGCCCTCGCCACCGCGATGCGCTGACGCTGTCCGCCCGAGAGCTCGCCCGGGTAGCGGTTGATCATCGAGACCGGCAGCGAGACCTGGTTCAGCAGCTCGTGCACCCGGGCCTGGCGGCTCTTGTGGTCGCCGATGCCGTGCGTGACGAGCGGCTCGGCGATCGTGTTCCCGACGCTGTACATCGGGTCGAGCGAGCCGTACGGGTCCTGGAAGACCGGCTGCACGCGCCGACGGAACCCGAAGAGCTCCGAGCCCTTCAGCGCCCCGACGCTCTGGCCGTCGATCTTCACGGTGCCCGAGGTGATGCCCTCGAGCTGCAGCACCAGCTTGGCCACGGTCGACTTGCCCGAGCCCGACTCGCCGACGAGAGCCGTCGTCGTGCCGCGCGGGATCGAGAACGAGACGTCGTCGACGGCCCGCAGCTCGGTGGTCTTGAAGCCGCCCTGGCGGATCGCGTAGACCTTCGAGAGGTTCTCGACCTTGATGAACTCGGCGTTCGTGCGGCCGAGCTCCTCGCGCTGACGGGCACGGGCGATCAGGTCGGCGTCGTCGGCGCCCTCGTCGCTGACCTCGCCCGCGTGGCTGTGCGTGGGCTCGATCGTCGACTGGATCCGACGGCTGGCGAGGCTGGGGGCCGCCGCGACCAGGCGCTTCGTGTAGGGGTGCTGGGGGTTGGCCAGGATCTCCTTCGAGGGACCGGACTCGACCACGCGGCCCTTGTACATGACCACGAGCTTCTCGGCGCGCTCGGCCGCGAGGCCGAGGTCGTGCGTGATGAAGAGCACCGAGGTGCCGTAGTCGCGCGTCAGCGTCTCGAGGTGGTCGAGGATGCGCCGCTGCACGGTCACGTCGAGGGCCGAGGTCGGCTCGTCGGCGATGAGCAGCTTGGGGTGCGACGAGAGGCCGATCCCGATCAGCACGCGCTGGCGCATGCCGCCCGAGAACTGGTGGGGGAACTGTTTGAGGCGCTGGTCGGCGTCGCCGAGCCCCGCCTCCTGCAGCACCTCGATCGCTCTCTGCCGGACCGCCTGCTTGCCGGTGGCGACGCCGTTCGCACGGATCGCCTCCTCGACCTGGAAGCCGATGCTCCACACGGGGTTGAGGTTCGACATCGGGTCCTGCGGGACGTAGCCGATGTCGCGACCGCGGATCGCCTGCATCTCGGCGGCGGAGGCCTTCGTGAGGTCCTTGCCCTCGAAGAGGATCTGACCGCCCGTGACCTCTCCCGTGCCGGGCAGGAGGTCGATGATCGAGGTCGCGGTGGTCGACTTGCCCGAGCCGGACTCGCCCACGATGGCGAGGCGCTCGCCCGGCATCATCGTGAAGTCCACGCCGCGGACGGCGTCGACGTAGCCCGACTGGGTGCGGAACCCGATCTTCAGGCCCTTGATCTCGAGCAGGGGCGTCGCGCCGGAGGCGGTGGTCGCCTCGGCGGGTCGGGTGGAGGTGTCGCTCATCGACGGGCCCTCGCCTTCGGGTCGAGGGCGTCGCGCACGACGTCGCCCATCATCAGGAACGACAACACGGTCAGGCTCAGCGCGGCGGCCGGCCAGATCAGCGGCATGGGGGCGACGCGCAGGGACGACCGGGCGGCGTTGATGTCGTTGCCCCAGGACATGACGCCACGGGGCAGGCCGATGCCGAGGAACGACAGCGTGGCCTCCGCCACGATGAACGTGCCGAGCGACACGGTCGCGACGACGATCACCGGGGTGATCGCGTTCGGCACGACGTGGCGCACGAGGATGCGGAATCGTGACACGCCGAGAGCCGTGGAGGCCATCACGTAGTCGCTGCTCTTCGCGCCGAGCACCGAGCCGCGCATGATGCGCGCGATCTGCGGCCAGGCGAAGAGCGAGAGCACGAGAGCGACGGTCAGCGGCGTGCGCGAGGGCAGCACCGACATGAGCACGATCGCGCCGAGCACGGTGGGGATGGCGAAGAAGATGTCGCCGATGCGCGAGACGATCGCGTCGAGCCAGCCGCCGTAGTACCCGGCGAGCGAGCCGATCACGATGCCGACGATCGTCACGATGACGGTCGCCAGCAGCCCCACGGTGAGGGACGCGCGCGTGCCGTAGATGACGCGGGCGTACACGTCGAGGCCCTGCAGGGTGAACCCCATCGGGTGCCCGGCCTCGGGGCCGTCGTTGCTCGACTGCAGGTCGGCGCCGCTGGTCGGCGACGTCGACGTGAACAGCTGCGGGAAGACCGCGACGACGATGACGAGCAGGATCAGCACCGCGGAGATCCAGAACAGCGGGCGCGTCTTCATCGCGTCCCACGCGTCGTTCCAGCTCGAACGGGGCTTCTCGGACTCGTCGACGGCGTCGACCGCCTTGAGCGGGGTCTCCTCGAGGGGGGCGACGTAGTGGTCGGGCGAGAGACCGGGGGTCGGGTTACTTGGCATAGCGGATCCTCGGGTCGAGAACGGCGTAGAGCAGGTCGACGAGCAGGTTGGCCAGCATGAAGATGATGACCATCACGGCCACGAACGAGACGACGGTGGGGCCCTCGCCGAGGGTGATGGCACGGTAGACGGTGCCTCCCACTCCCTGGATGTTGAAGATGCCCTCCGTGACGATCGCGCCGACCATGAGCGAGCCGATGTCGACGCCCAGGTAGGTGACGACCGGGACGAGCGAGTTGCGCAGGATGTGCACGCCGACGACGCGTCGTCGGGTCAGGCCCTTGGCCGTCGCCGTGCGGACGAAGTCGGCGCTCATGTTCTCGGACACGGAGGCGCGGGTGAGCCTCACGATGTAGGCGAACGACACCGACGCCAGCACGATCGCGGGCAGGACGAGCTCGTTCCAGGGTGCCTGCGAGCTCACAGTCGTCCGGAACAGGCCGAGCTGGATGCCGAACACGTACTGCAGCACGAAGCCGATGACGAACGTGGGCACCGAGATGAGGAGCAGCGACACGACCAGCGCGCTGTTGTCGAAGATCTTGCCCTTGCGGAGGCCGGCGACGAGGCCGACCAGGATGCCGAGGACGGACTCGAACAAGAGGGCGAGCATCGCGAGGCGGAACGTGATCGGGAAGGCACGGACCAGCTCGTCGATGACGGGCCGACCGGAGAACGTGGTGCCGAGGTCACCCGTGAAGAGTCCGCCCACGTAGAGCAGGTACTGCACGATGAACGGCTTGTCGAGGTTGTACTGGGCGCGGATGGCCTCGATGACCGCCGGGCTCGGCTGCTTCTCGCCGAAGAGCGCCGCGACGGGGTCGCCCGGCAGGGCGAAGACCATGAAGTAGATGAGGAACGTCGCCCCGAAGAAGACGGGGATCAGCTGGAGGAGGCGCCGGCCGGTGTACCAGAGCATCAGGCCGCCTCGGATTTCTGCGCGTGCATGGATGTCGCAATCGTGTGGAGGAAGAGGTGGACGCCCTTCGGGGGGCCCGGGACAGGATGACCTGCCCGGACCCCCCGGGGACGAGGAGAGAGGCTACGCCGCTCTCGGTGCGACTAGTTCTTGGTGACCTCGTAGAAGAGGGGCACCGAGTTCCAGCCGAACTCCACGTTGCTGACCGTGTCGGCCCAGACGCCCGTGACGTTCGAGTACCACAGCGGGACGACGGGCAGGTCCTGGAACAGGACCTCCTGTGCCTTCTGGAAGTCGGCGGTCGCGTCGTCCGCCGACGAGGCGGCGGAGCCCTCGGCGAGCAGGCCGTCGAACTCGGTGCTGGTGTAGCGGCCGTAGTTCGAGCCGGCACCGGTCTGGTACAGCGGCGAGAGGAAGTTGTACAGCGACGGGTAGTCGGCCTGCCATCCGGAACGGAAGGCGCCGGTCATGGCGTCGTTGTCCTCGTCGTCGAGCAGCTCGGCGAAGGTCGGGTAGGACTGACCCTCGGCCTTGATGCCCAGGGTGTCGGAGATGCTGTTCGTCGCGGCGTCGACCCAGTTCTGGTGGCCGCCGTCGGCGTTGTAGGCGAGGGTGAACGTCGTGTCGCCGTAGGGCGAGATGGCGTCGGCCTCGGCCCACAGCTCCTTGGCCTTGTCCGCGTCGTACGAGAGCACGTCAGAGCCCTCGAGGTCGTCCGAGTAGCCGTCGATGACCGGCGACGTGAAGTCCTTCGCCGGCGTACGGGTGCCCTGGAAGATGACGTCGGTGATGTCGTCACGGTTGATCGAGAGCGAGATGGCCTGGCGGCGCAGCTTGCCCTCCTCCGTCGTGCCGTCGAAGTGCTCGAGGTACTGCGGGATGGTGAACGACTGGAAGATCGCCGCGGGCTGGTTGGCGAAGCGGTCCGGGAAGTCGCTCTGGTACGACGCGAACTGCGCGTCGGGAACGGCGTCGAGGATGTCGAGGTTGCCCGACAGCGCGTCGGCGTAGGCCGCGTCCTGCGTGGTGTAGAACGTGATCGTCAGACCGCCGTTGACGGGCTTGCGCGGGCCGTCGTAGTCGGGGTTCGTGACGAGCTTGATGTCCTGGTTGTGGGTCCAGGCGCCTTCGCTCTCGAGCTTGTACGGGCCGTTGCCGACGGGGTTCTCGCCGAACGCGTCGACGTCGTCGTAGAACGACTCGGGCAGCGGCGAGAAGGCCGAGTAGCCGAGACGGAGGGGCCAGTCGGCGGCGGGCGCGGACAGCTCGGCCGTGAACTCGGTGTCGCTGACGACCTCGAGCTGGAGGTCGCTGTCGGCTTCGGCGTCGTAGCCGGCGATGTTGTCGAAGAAGTACGAGGCGCTCTGCGCGTTCGAGACCTGAGCGGCCCAGTTCCAGGCCTTCGTGAACGACTCGGACGTGACCGGGGTGCCGTCGGTGAAGGTCTGGCCGTCCTTCAGCGTGATGGTCCAGAGCTGGTTGTCGTCGGACTCGATCGACTCGGCGGCGTCCATCTCGGACTCGCCGTCGGCGTTGTACGAGACGAGGCCCGCGAACACGGAGTCGATGATCTTGCCGCCGCCGACCTCGGTGGTGTTCGAGGGGACGAGCGGGTTCTGAGGCTCGTTGCCGTTGGTGGTGATGATGGCGCTGGAGTCGCCCGAGCCGCTGTCGCCCGAGTCCCCACCGCTGGCGCAACCCGTGAGGACGAGTGCTGCCGTCCCCACGACGGCGATGGCCCCGAGGCCCATGCGCGTCTTCTTCAATGTTCCTCCTGATGCGGGAAAGGACGCAGCGGGGCCCCCATGAGCCTCGCCGCGTTGGATGCAGTCACCCTAAGCACCGGGCTCAGCCATCTCCAAACCCCTGGCGCAACGGTTACACGACGGAAACCAACTCGCCGGATCTTTGCGTACACGGGCGATCCGTTGCGCGGCAGCCGCCAGAAGCGCAAGGATCCGCTGCGAGAAATCAGACACCTGCCGGGTATCATCCGCAGCCGGCGGGGGCGTCCCGTACGATCGGCGCGTGAGCGACAGAGACGACACGCTACCCGCATCGCCAGGGCCGACGCCACGGGACGGCGGTGCCGGCCCCCTCGTGGCCGGGCCGGGGCAGCCGGGGCGGTCGCGCCTCCGGGTCGAGGTCGCGATCGTGCTCGGCCTCTCGCTCGGCGCCTCGGCCGTCTACTCGGTCCTGTCGATCGCCAACCGGCTGACCCGCGCCGAGTCCTTGTCGCAACAGACCGCGACGCTGAACTCGTCCCTCAGCGACCGGCCGGTCTTCGACCTGATCTACCAGCTGGTGGGCATCGCCGTCGACCTCGTCCCCGTGGCGCTCGTGGCCTACCTACTGTGGAGCGAGGCCCGCCCGCACCTCGGCCGCCTCGGCGTCGACTTCTCCCGCGCCGGCCGCGACGTGCTCGGCGGAGCCGGCCTGGCCCTCGCCATCGGCATCCCGGGGATCGGGCTCTACCTCGTCGGCAAGGCGCTCGACCTGACCGTGACCGTGGTGCCCACCGACCTCGCCGCCGAGTGGTGGACCGTGCCCGTGCTGCTCCTGTCGGCCCTGCGGGCCGGAGTGACCGAGGAGGTCATCGTCGTCGCCTACCTCTTCGCCCGACTCCGGGACCTCGGCTGGCGCACCTGGCCGATCATCGTCGCGGCCGCCCTGCTCCGCGGCAGCTACCACCTCTACCAGGGCTTCGGCGCCTTCGTCGGCAACGTCGTGATGGGACTCGTCTTCGGCTGGCTCTACACGCGGACCGGCCGGGTGCTGCCGCTCGTCGTCGCCCACCTCCTGATGGACGCGGCCGTGTTCGTCGGCTACCCGTGGGCGGCGGCGACGTTCCCTGCCGCCTTCGGCCTGCCCGGCTGACCGGAGGAGGCGGCAGGCGGGACGAGAGGCGTGGCCGCCCCCGGCCACGCCGACGCCGATCTGCGCCGACTTGCCTCGACCGCTGCCGGCGCCCCTTGACACCCGTTCGGGGGGAGCGTGTCATGGACTCGAGCGCCACACGGACTCGACAACTCCACACGGACCTCCTCGACCGTCCCCCGGGCGTCATCCGGGACGACCCCCGTCACGCCGGCGCCGTCCGCGCCGCTCAGGGGCCGACACCTGCGGGGACCAGGAGGGAGCCGTCCGGTCGCCGACGGGATCAGCGACCGGACGGCTCCCCGCATCACGGCTCGACGTGCGGAGCAGGCCCGCTCAGGCGAAGGCCTCGACGGGCGGGCACGCGCAGAACAGGTTCCGGTCGCCCCACGCCTGGTCGATGCGGCGCACCGGAGGCCAGTACTTGCCGCGCACGAGCGTGCGGACCGGGTACACGGCCTCGTCGCGGCTGTACTCGCGCGTCCACTCCCCCGAGATGACCGACTCGGCCGTGTGGGGCGCGCCCCGCAGGGGGCTCGACTCGGCGGTGAACCGGCCCGACGCCACGTCTGCCGCCTCGCCGGCGATGGCGATCATCGCGTCGACGAAGCGGTCGATCTCGGCGAGGTCCTCGCTCTCGGTCGGCTCGACCATCAGCGTGCCCGCGACGGGGAACGACATCGTCGGCGAGTGGAACCCGTAGTCGATGAGGCGCTTGGCCACGTCGTCGACCGTGACGCCGGTGGCGTCGCGGAGCGGTCGCAGGTCGAGGATGCACTCGTGCGCGACGAGCCCGTCCTCCCCCGCGTACAGCACCGGGAAGTGGTCGCGCAGACGCGCCGCCACGTAGTTCGCCGAGAGCACCGCGGCGCCGGTCGCTGCGGCGAGCCCCTCGGTGCCCATCATGCGGACGTAGGCCCAGCTGATCGGCAGGATGCTCGGCGACCCGTAGGGCGCGCTCGACACGGGCACGCCGGCGTGGGCGAGCCGCTCCCCGGCCGCGGCGGGCTCGGCACCCGTGCGGCGGTCGGCCTGCTGCGCGAGCGGGTGGCCCGGCAGGTACGGGGCGAGGTGGGCCTTGGCCGCCACGGGCCCGACGCCGGGACCGCCGCCTCCGTGCGGGATGCAGAACGTCTTGTGCAGGTTCAGGTGCGAGACGTCGCCGCCGAAGTCGCCGAACCGGGCGAACCCGAGCAGCGCGTTGAGGTTCGCCCCGTCGACGTACACCTGGCCGCCGGCCGCGTGCACCGCATCGGTGACCTCACGGATGTCGTGCTCGTAGACGCCGTGCGTCGACGGGTACGTGATCATCAGCGCCGCGAGCTCGGCACGGTGCTGCTCGACCTTGGCGCGCAGGTCGCCGAGGTCGACGTCGCCCTGCTCATTGCACGCCACGACGACGACGCGGAGCCCTGCGAGCACGGCGCTGGCCGCGTTGGTGCCGTGCGCGCTCTGCGGGATGAGGCACACGGTGCGCGCCGTGTCGCCGGCGGCGAGGTGGAAGCCGCGGATCGCGAGCAGGCCGGCGAGCTCGCCCTGGCTGCCGGCGTTCGGCTGCAGGGAGACGGTGTCGTAGCCGGTGACCTCGGCCAGCCAGCCCTCGAGCTGGCCGATCATCTCGAGGTAGCCCTCGACGTCGGAGGCCGGCGCGAACGGGTGCACGGCCGCGAACTCGGGCCACGTCACCGCCGCCATCTCGGTCGCGGCGTTGAGCTTCATCGTGCAGCTGCCGAGCGGGATCATGCCGCGGTCGAGCGCGTAGTCCTTGTCGGCGAGGTGCTTGAGGTAGCGCATCATGCTGGTCTCGCTGCGGTGCGTGCGGAAGACCGGGTGCGTCAGGAAGTCGGAGGTGCGGCGGAGGCCCGCGGGCAGCACCTCGTCGCGCTCGTCACGCGCCTCGCCGCCGCCTCCGGGCGACGCCGTGGGCAGGGCCACCCCGAGGACGTCGGCGACGACCTCGAGGTCGTCGCGCGTCGTCGTCTCGTCGAGCGACAGGCGGACGCAGTCGGAGTCCACGGCCCAGAGCAGGTAGCCGCGAGCGTGGGCGGCGGCGACGATCTCGTCGGCCCGGCCGGGCACGAAGACCTGCAGCGTGTCGAAGAAGACGTCGCTCTCGAGCTCGAGGTCGCTGGCACGCACGGCGGCGGCGAGATCGGACGCGTGCGCGTGCACCCGCGACGCGATGTGCCGCAGGCCCCACGGGCCGTGGTAGACGGCGTACATCGAGGCCATCACGGCGAGCAGCACCTGCGCGGTGCAGATGTTCGACGTCGCCTTCTCACGGCGGATGTGCTGCTCGCGGGTCTGCAGGCTGAGGCGGTAGGCCGGGTGGCCCTCGACGTCCTGCGAGACGCCGACGAGACGGCCGGGCAGCTGGCGCTCCAGCCCGGTGCGGACGGCCATGTAGCCGGCGTGCGGCCCGCCGAAGCCCATCGGCACGCCGAAGCGCTGGCTCGTGCCGACGGCGACGTCCGCCCCGAACTCGCCGGGCGGGCGGAGCAGCGTCATCGCGAGCAGGTCGGCGGCGACGACCGCGAGGCCGCCGGCGGCGTGGACGGCGGCGACGACCGCCTCCGGGTCCCAGACGCAGCCGGACGCACCGGGGTACTGCACGAAGACGCCGAAGGCGTCGGGGATCTCGGCCGGGTCGACGCTCGAGAGCTCGAGCTCGACCAGCTCGATGCCGACGGCCTCGGCGCGCCCGGCGAGCAGCGCCTTCGTCTGCGGCAGGGCGTCGGAGTCGACGACGAACACGTCGGTGCGCGCCTTCGACGCACGGCGGGCGAGCAGCATGCCCTCGACGACCGCGGTGCCCTCGTCGAGCATCGACGCGTTGGCGGTCGTGAGCCCGGTCAGCTCGGAGACCATGGTCTGGAAGTTGATCAGCGCCTCGAGACGGCCCTGCGAGATCTCGGGCTGGTACGGCGTGTAGGCCGTGTACCAGCTGGGGTTCTCGAGCACGTTGCGCTGGATCACGGCAGGGGTGACGGTGTCGTAGTAGCCGAGCCCGATCATGCTGCGCGAGGGGCGGCCGCGGTCGGCGAGCGCGCGGAGCTCGGCCAGCGCCTCCTTCTCGCCGATCGGCGCCGGCAGCACCGAGGCGTTGACGGGCGCCGCGTGGATGTTGCCAGGCACGGCGGCACGGACGAGCGACTCGACGCTGTCGTGGCCGAGCAGCTCGAGCATGGCCGCCTGGTCGGCGGCGGTCGTGCCGACGTGGCGGTCGACGAAGCCGGTGGCGGCCCGGTCTGACCAGTCGCCGAAGACGGACCCCTGCGCGTCGCTCATTCGGCGGTGAGGGCGACGTACTCGTCGCGGGAGAGGAGGGACAGGCCGTCGGTGCTCGCGAGGGTGATCTTGATCAGCCAGCCCTCGCCGAACGGGTCGCTGTTGACGAGGTCGGGGCTGTCGACGACGGCCTGGTTGGCCTCGAGCACCGTGCCGAGGGCGGGGGCGTAGAGCTCGCCGACCGACTTGGTCGACTCGATCTCGCCGACGACCTTGCCGGTCTCGACCTCGCTGCCCTCGGCGGGCAGGTCGACGTAGACGACGTCGCCGA
The DNA here is from genome assembly GCF_007954365.1 of Frigoribacterium sp. ACAM 257. Classification (GTDB taxonomy): domain Bacteria; phylum Actinomycetota; class Actinomycetes; order Actinomycetales; family Microbacteriaceae; genus Frigoribacterium. The sequence continues at coordinate 213,250 of NZ_VOLO01000003.1, read as the reverse complement.
GCTTCTCGGCGGCGTAGTCGGTGATGCCGACGGTCGCGGTGTCGCCGTCGATGAGCAGCCACTCGTGCTCGGAGGTGTACTGCAGGGCGGTGAGATCGGTCATGGCCGGTCCTTTCGAGGAGGCAGGGGCGCCGAGGAGGCGGGGACTGGAGGGGAGCTGAGAGGAGAGCCGAGGAGGCGGTCGTGCGGGGGCAGGTCAGGAGCGCTTGTAGAAGGGCAGCGACACGACCGACGCGGGGATCGCGGTGCCGCGGACGTCGACGGCCAGAGCGGGGCCGCGGTCGACGACGTCGGGGTCGACGAACGCCATGGCGACGGGGTGCCCGAGGGTCGGCGAGAGGGCGCCGCTCGTCACCTCGCCCACCACCGTGCCGTCGTCGGTCACGACCGGGTAGCCGGCGCGGGCGGCGCGGCGACCCTCGAGGGCCAGGCCGACGAGCACGCGCGCCTCGGGGGCGGGATCGACGCCCGCCCTCCCCACGAATTCCTTCGAGGTGTCGACGACGCGGCCGAGGCCGGCCTGCGCAGGTCGCACGTCGAGGCCGAGCTCGTGCCCGTAGAGCGGCATGCCCGCCTCGAGGCGCAGCGTGTCGCGGCTGGCGAGCCCGGCAGGGACGAGGCCGCGCGGGCCGCCGGCCTCGGCCAGGGCGCCCCACAGCTCGGGGGCGAGCTCGGGGGCGAGGTAGAGCTCGAAGCCGTCTTCTCCCGTGTAGCCGGTGCGGGCGATCAGCACGGGGGCGTCGTCGAACGTGCCCTGGAGCACGCGGTAGTAGCGCAGGGTCGACAGGGGCGCGTCGGGCTGCAGGCGGTCGGCGGTGACGAGCTCGTCGAGCACGCCCTCGGCCTCGGGGCCCTGGATCGCGATGAGCGCGGTGTCGTCGCTCTCGTCGTCGACCGTGACGTCGAAGCCGTGCGCCCGGCTGGCCAGGGCGCCGAATGCGGCGTCGCGGTTCGAGGCGTTGGCGACGACGAGGTAGTCGTGCTCGTCGAGGCGGTAGACGACCAGGTCGTCGACGATGCCGCCCTCGGGGCTGAGCAGCAGCGAGTACTTGGCCCGGCCCACCGCGATCGTCGAGAGCGTCCCTGCGAGCGCCGCGTCGAGGAACGACCCCGCGTCGGGACCGACGACGGCGATCTCGGCCATGTGCGAGAGGTCGAACAGCCCGGCCGCCGTGCGCACCGCGTGGTGCTCGGCCAGGTCGGAGCTGTAGCGGACCGGCATCTGCCAGCCGGCGAAGTCGGTGAAGCTGGCGCCGGCCGCCACGTGGACGTCGTGCAGGGGGCTGAGACGCTCCTCCTGCTCGTCGGCGACGGTCTCGGCGTCGACCGCGTCCACGAGGTCGAGGGGTGCGCCGTCGGCGGTCGCGACGCCCTCCGTGCCGTCGCCCGCGAGGGGCAGGTCGCCGGTCGCCGGGGCGTCGCCGTCGCGCAGCTCGGCGTCGTCGGGGCCGGGGGCGGGGCCGGGGGCGGCGGGCAGGTTCGAGGATGCGTCGGACATCTGCGGACTCCTGGGGGAACGGCCCGGCACCAGGTGACTCGGCCGGGATCGGCGTCGTGCAGCACCTGCACGACGGGGACGCGCACGGCACGGCAGAGCCGCGATCGTGCACCCCCTCTGTCATGGGCCTGAGAGCTTCGCCGGCCACGGGGGCCGACTTTCACCGTGGGCGAGGAGGCTGTGCCGGCGACGCTCGCGCGCCTCCTGCAGGTGCCTCCTGCTTTTCAGAGTGGCCAGTCCGTCGCGGTACGCGGTACCTGAGAGATTGGCGGGGAGCTTGCTCCTTCGGTGCCCGGCGGCGCACCTGCGTGCGCTCCGGGGCTCTCCCGCGACGTGTTCGTGGCCCGGTGTTCTGTTGTGTCGCTCACCCTACAGCGGGCATGTGACAGCGGTGTTTCGGGACGGGACGACGAACGCCCCGGCCGTCGTGGACGGTCGGGGCGGCCGGGTGTCTCCGTGCCTGGGGGCCTGGGGGGCCTCGGACTAGGAGGCAGGCTGCTCAGGCTGGCCGGGCTCGGGCGAACCGGCAGCCTGGTGCGCCGCGACGAGCTCTCGCACGTCGTTCGCCAGCTGCGCGACGCCCTCGGGGAGCATCTCGAAGCCCTCGCTGTTGCCGGGGTTGACGACCAGCCCGGTCTGCGCGGGGATCGCCTGGACGAGCTCGGCGGCGGGGATCGTGGCCTGGAACCCGGCGACGCCCTTGACCTGCTCGCCGATCATGTCGGAGTGGGTGAAGGCAGCCAGCATGGGCGTGCCCTCTCGGTCGAACAGCACCGGCTGCAGGTCGTTCAGGCTGTCCTGCGCGTCGACGGCCGTGGCGACGACGACCTGCGCGTTGACAAACTCGGCGAGGACGGCGTTCATGTCGCCCTCTCCTGCCTGTCCCTTGCTGATGGCCTGCTCGAGGGCGGTCGGTTCGCGGTTCTCTGTAGCGGTCATCCGTCCAGCTTGCACCGTCGACCTCCACGGCGCCTCCGTGCGGTCGGCCTGCGCCGTGTTCCGGTTAGTCTTGCGTCCTCGACCTCCGCCGGCGCCCGCCGTCGCCCGTCCCGTCACACTGGAGCGCTCCGTGCCCACCAAGACCGCCTCGCTGGTCACCGCCGCCCTCGCCGTGACGCTCCTGCTGGCAGGCTGCGCCGGGACCGACTCCGAACCGGGCGCCGCGGGCACGCCGACGGTCGTCACGACCACGGGGCCCGACGCGACCGCGACGCCGCTGCCCACCACGACTCCCCCTGCGCCGTCGACGGCCGAGGCGCACGAGGCGCCGCCCGCCTGGGACGCCTGCGTCGCCGCGGTCCGGGCCGAGTACCCCGACCTGCCGTCGCTCGACGACGTCTGGGCCTACGAGGCGGCGGACGTGCGCGACTCCGACACGGGCGCCCTCGCGGAGGTGCGCTTCGGGCACCTCGCCGACGGTCGGGTCGAGGCCGCCTTCACCTGCGAGATCTCGGGGACGCCGGAGTCGCCCGTGGTCGACCTCGTCTCGCCGGTCGACATCTAGGCCCTCCCCTCCCGCCGCACCAGCCAGCCCGACCCCCGTCGTCGTCCGGGCATCGACCGGCCGTCGAGTGGTCAGGAGTCGTCCTTCCCGCCGGGTCCCGGGACAGTTGCTGACCACTCGGCCCGCCGCACCAGGAGGTCAGGCCGCAGTCGGGTCGCGCTGACGGCGGTCGCGTCGAGGTCGTCGGCGCGCTCGACGGCCGTGACGAGGCCCACCGCCGCGAACAGGGCGGCCGTGGCCCCGGCCTGGCGCTCGCTCGTCTCGATCAGCAGGGTGCCCGTCGGCGAGAGCCACTCCGTCGCCCCTGCGGCGATCCGACGGTGCAGGTCGAGGCCGTCCGCCCCGCCGTCGAGGGCGAGGACGGACTCGTGGAGGCGGGCCTCGGGCGGCATCGTCGCGATGGCGGCCGTCGGCACGTACGGCGCGTTCGCGACCAGGACGTCCACCCGGCCGCGCAGCCGTGCGGGGAGCTCGGCGAAGAGGTCGCCCCCGACGACCGTCGCCCGCTCGCCGAGGTTGCGGCGGGCGCAGCGCACGGCGACGGGATCGAGGTCGGCGGCGACCACGTCGAGCCGGCGGCGCCGGCGGAGCAGCGCAGCCGCGACCGCACCCACCCCGCAGCACAGCTCGACGACGACCGGCACCGCGTCGTCGGGCCCGGCGCCGGCGAGCGCCGCGTCGGCCAGCCGCACGAGCAGCTGGGTGCGGCGTCGCGGCACGAAGACGCCCGGCTCGACGACGAGGCGGAGCCCGTCGAAGGCCGCCCAGCCGAGCACCTGTTCGAGCGGCTCGCCGTCCGCCCGTCGGGCGACGAGCGCCGCGAGGTCCGACCCGGTCGCCGCCTCGAGCAGGAGGCGCGCCTCGTCCTCCGCGAAGACGCAGCCGGCCGCCCTCAGGCGCGCGACCACCACCTCTTCGTCGGGACCTGGCTCCCCGTGCCCCGCCGTCCTGTCGACCACGGGGCCAGCGTAGGGGCCGCACGCCGGGGCGAGACGGTCACGACGCGCTGTCGGCGGCGACGCGTAGGCTCGCCTCGATCATGAAGCCGCTGACCGAGACCGACATCCGTGAGTCGTTCGTGAACGCCCTGCCGGGCGACCTCGACCGGCTCCCCATCCCCGGCCTGCACGAGATGCTCTGGGACGACCGGGAGTTCCTGGGCTGGCGCGACCCGCAGGCGCACCAGCGCGGCTACATCGTGCACTGGATGGACGACCGGCCGGTCGGGCTCGTCGTCCGTTCCGCCGGCTCGTCGTTGCGGCCCGGCATCGCCGCCATGTGCTCGCTCTGCCACTCGCCCCAGCCCGCGACGCAGGTGCGCCTCTTCAGCGCGCCCAAGGCGGGCGACGCCGGCGCCAACGGCGACACGATCGGCACCTACATCTGCGAAGACCTGGCGTGCTCCCTGCTCATCAGGGTCGCGCCTCCGCACCTCAACCCTCCCGAGCAGATCGAGCGCCGCGCCTCCGGCCTCGCCGAGCGCGTGCAGGGCTTCACCACGAACGTCATGAAGACCGCCTAGCACCGAACCCCTTCCGCCATCCCTCGCCGGGCACCCCGCCGGGCCGAACGAGAGCGAGTCGCACCGTGTCCGTCGTCAAGATCAACGCCATCCACGTCCCCGAGGGCTCCGGCTCCGAGCTCGAGTCCCGCTTCGCCGCCCGCAAGCACTCCGTCGACGGCGCTCCCGGCTTCGAGGGCTTCCAGCTCCTCCGCCCGGTGTCGGGAGACACGCGCTACTTCGTCGTGACGACCTGGGCCGACGAGCAGTCCTTCCAGGACTGGCAGGCGAACGGGGCGGCCGCCGCGCACGCCGGCCCTCCGGCCGGCCACGGCCCGCAGGCGGGCCAGCGCGGCGAGGGCGCCGAGGCGCCGCGCCGCCCGGTCGCCTCCGGTGCCGACCTGCTCGAGTTCGAGGTCGTCGAGCTCTAGCCGCGGCGCTCGCCCCGCACCCTCGAGTGGACGATGCACCCCGATGTGTCGGGGTGCATCGTCCACTTCGGGGTGTCACGTGAGGCGGCCCGGTGCCGCGGCCGGTCGCGCAGGTGCACCACGCCACCGAGCAGCCGCAGGGCTGTCGCTCGACGTCGAGTGACGTCCCCCCTCCTTCCCAGTGGTCTCCAGGCTCGGCACGTACGCTGCCGACCAGTCGCGACCCGCCCCGAGCCGCCACGAGAGGCACAGGACACCATGGACAAGGCAGCACGCACCCCGTCGACACGATCCCGATCGGCTCGCTGGATCCCCGCCGTGGTCGTCCCGGCCGCGGTCGTGGCCGCCGGCATCGTCGTGCCCTCGATGGCCGCGAACGCCGAAGTCGTCCTCCCCGAGAAGACCCCCCAGCAGGTGCTCGAGCTCGCCGCGTCGAGCTCCGGCGCCTCGTTCTCGGGGACGGTCGAGCAGACGAGCGACCTCGGGCTGCCCGACGTGTCGGGCTTCCAGGGCCAGGGCGGAGCCGGCGACGCGACGAGCGACGCCCTCGAGCTGCTGACCGGCAGCCACACCGCGAAGGTCTTCGTCGACGGCACGGACAAGCAGCGCGTGCAGGTCATCGACGACTTGGCCGAGCGAGACGTCGTGCGCGACGGCGACAGCGTCTGGACCTGGGACTCCGAGTCGAAGGAGGCGGCGCACCTGACGCTGCCCGACGCGAGCGGCACCGAGATCCCCACCGCCCTGCCGGACGGCACCGCCGTGCCCCAGACCCCGGCCGAGCTCGCCTCGGCCCTGCTCTCCGCCGTCGAGCCCTCCACGACCGTCACCGCGACCGACAACGTGAAGGTCGCCGGCCGCACCGCCTACCAGGTCGCCCTCACGCCCGACGACTCCGCGACTCTCGTCGGCAGCGCGACGCTGACCGTCGACTCCGAGACGGGCGTCCCTCTCAAGGTCGTCGTCGCCGCGAAGGGCCAGGCCGACCCGGCCGTCTCGATCGGCTTCACCTCCGTGGACTTCAGGGCCCCCTCCTCCGACGTCTTCTCCTTCACGCCGCCCGCAGAGGCTGACGTGACCGAGGTGCCCACACCCACGGGCGACGACGCTCGGGCGCACCACGCCGGCGGTCAGGCGCCGGCGAAGACCGTGCTCGGCTCCGGCTGGAGCACGATCATGGGCGTGGCCCCCGCGGCGGGCGCCTCGGACGGTTCCTCGGAGAACGAGTCCGCGCCCACGGGGGAGGCGTCCGACGACAGCTCGGCCCTGTTCGACCAGGTGCTCACGCCGGTCGACGGCGGCAAGGTGCTGCAGACTTCGCTCGTCTCCGTGTTCGTCGGCGACGACGGTCGTGTCTGGGCGGGCGCCGTCGACGCGGACGCCCTCCGGGCAGCCGTCGCGGCGCAGTGAGCGACAGGTCCAGTGAGCGACGGGCGCAGTGACCCACGGGGCTGATCCGGTGCCGGACGACGGCCTCGCCGTCCAGACCACCGGCCTCGGCAAGACCTTCGGACGTCAGCAGGCCGTGTCCGAGCTCGACCTCGCCGTGCCGCGCGGCAGCGTCTACGGCTTCCTGGGCCCGAACGGCTCGGGCAAGACGACGACGATCCGGATGCTGCTCGGCCTCACGAGCGCGACGAGCGGCTCGATCCGGGTGCTCGGCGGCGCGATGCCCGACCGGGCCCGTGACGTGCTGCCCCGCGTCGGCGCGCTGGTCGAAGGGCCGGCGTTCTACCCGTTCCTCTCCGGCCGGGCGAACCTGATGCGCCTCGACTCCGGCGACCGTCGCGCTCCGGGCACCACCCGGAAGGCCCGCGTCGCGGCTGCCCTCGACCGTGTCGGCCTGGGGCACGCTGCCGACAAGAAGGCCCACGCCTACTCCCTCGGCATGAAGCAGCGCCTCGGCATCGCGAACGCCTTGCTGATGCCGCGCGACCTGCTCGTGCTGGACGAGCCGAGCAACGGTCTCGACCCGCAGGGCACGAGGGAGGTGCGGGGCCTGATCCGCTCGCTGGCCGACGACGGCACGACCGTGCTGGTGTCGAGCCACCTGCTGGCCGAGGTCGAGCAGATGTGCACGCACATCGGCGTCATGAGTGCAGGCCGGCTGCTCACTCAGGGCACCCTCGGCGACCTCCGCGCGCTCGGCACGCACCGGGTGCGGCTGCTCACTCCTGATCCCGAGCTCGCCCGCGACGTCCTCGTGCGGCTGGGGCTCGCGCCCGACGAGTCGCCCTCGGGCGGCTCTGCCCCGGCAGAGGGGGCGCACGTCGAGGCCGACCTGGCGGTCGAGGGCCTCGCCCCCGAGGCGATCGTCTCGGCGCTCGTGGCCGCCGACGTCCGGGTCCGCGGCTTCGAGGTGTCGGGCGCGAGCCTCGAGGACCGCTTCGTCGACCTGACAGGAGAGGGCTTCGATGTCGCCGGCTGAACCGATCCCGTCCGGGACGCCAGACCGACGCGGCTCGGGCCTGGCGCTGCTCGGCAGCGAGGTCGTCGTCCTGTTCCGCCGTGTGCGGACCATCGCCCTGCTGGCCGCGCTCGCCCTGATCCCGATCCTCCTCGCAGTCGCGGTCCGCGTGACGACCGACGACGCGGGCTCGGGCGGTCGCGGCCCCGCTTTCCTCGGGGACATCACGCAGAACGGCCTGTTCGTCTCGCTCACCGCCCTCACCGTCGCCATCCCGCTCTTCCTGCCGCTGACCGTGGGCGTCGTCGCGGGCGACACCGTCGCGGGCGAGGCGAGCCTCGGCACCCTGCGGTACCTGCTCGTGACCCCGGTGGGCCGGGTGCGCCTCCTGCTCGTGAAGTACGCCGGGGCCGCCCTGTTCTGCCTCGTCGGCACCCTCGTGGTGGTCGTCGTCGGAGCGATCGCGGGAGCGGCCCTCTTCCCCGTCGGGCCGGTCACGTTGCTCTCGGGCCAGACGATCGGACTCGGCGACTACGCAGGCCGGATGCTGCTGATGGCCCTCTACGTCACCATCTCGCTGCTGGGGCTGAGCGCGATCGGGCTGTTCGCCTCGACGCTCACGAGCGTGCCGGTCGGCGCGATGGCGGCGACCATCGTCCTCTCGACCGTGGCCCAGATCGTCGACGCGCTGCCGCAGCTCGACTTCCTGGACCCGTGGCTGTTCACCCACTACTGGCTCGGCTTCGCCGATCTGTTGCGCGATCCGGTCTCGTGGAGCAACTTCGCCGACAACGCCCTGCTCCAGGCGGGATACATCGCCGTCTTCGGCGCTCTCGCGCTCGGCCGCTTCACGACGAAGGACGTCCTGAGCTGAGCACGTCGGCGGTTCCGTCTACCGTGGATCGGTGACCTCCCGACTCCGTCTCCTGCCCGCAGCAGCGCTGGCCGCCGCTGCTCTGCTGACCGTCACGGCGTGCACGACGTCGCCCCCCGATCGTGAGACGGTCCAGCTCACGGCGGTCACGCCGGAGGCGGCGGTCACCACGGCCGCGTCCGGCACCGCCGCCGAGAGGGCCGTCGAGACCAGCCGCGTGCTGTGGCGCAGCTCGCCGGTCGTCGTCCTCGCGCCGGCCGACGACCCGGACGACGTCGCCGAGGCGGCTGAGCAGGGCGAGCGCATCGGTGTGCCCGTGCTGTTGGCCGCAGCGGGCGTCGACGTCTCCGCCGAGGTCGACCGCCTCGGCGCGACGACCGTGGCGACGGTGGGCGGGAGCACGTCGGAGGACGCCGTCCCCGTCGACGTCGACGACGCGGAGGTCGTGCCGGCGGCCGACCTGGAGCCGTCGGGCGACCCCGAGGCCGACTCGTCGACGCTCGTCGTCGTCTCGGGCACCGACGACGCGGCGGCGGTGGCGACCGCCCGGGCCGCCGGTGCCGAGGTGCTGCCGTTGCCGGAGGGCGTGACCGACCTGCAGCAGGACGCCTCCGTCGTGAGCGCGATGGGCGCCTCCGAGGCGGACGGCACCCTGGTCGTCGGCTCCGCCTTCGCCGATCGGCCACACCTCGAGTGGTCGGTCACCGCAGCGCGCTCGGGCACCGAGCTGCCCGGTGGCGGGCAGCGGATCTTCCCCGACCGACGGTTCGTCGCCCTCTACGGGGCCCCCGGCACCTCGGCGCTCGGAGTGCTGGGCGAACAGGACGTCCCGGCCACGGTGCAGCGCGCGGCCGACACTGCGGCGAGCTACCAGGCCTCGTCCGACCGGCCCGTCGTGCCCATGCTCGAGCTCATCGCCACGGTGGCGGCAGGCGACGCCGGCCCGGACGGCGACTACTCGAACGAGCTCGACCCCGAGCGGCTGCGCCCGTACGTCCAGGCCGCGGCCGCGGCCGGGCAGTACGTCGTGCTCGACCTGCAGCCGGGGCGCACCGACTTCCTGACGCAGGCTCGCCGGTACGAGTCGCTGCTCACCGAGCCGAACGTCGGCCTCGCGCTCGACCCCGAGTGGCGTCTGGCACCGGACCAGGTGCCGCTGCGGCAGATCGGCGGGGTCGACGCCTCCGAGGTGAACGCCGTCTCGACCTGGCTGGCCGACCTCGTCGACGCACACTCGCTGCCGCCCAAGTTGTTCGTGCTGCACCAGTTCCGGTCGAGCATGCTGCGCGACCGCGCCGCGATCGACCTGAGCCGCCCCGAGCTCACGACGCTGGTGCACGTCGACGGCCAGGGCTCCCAGCCCGACAAGCAGGCCACCTGGCGGGCGCTGCACGACGGCGCTCCCGAGGTCGCCTGGGGCTGGAAGAACTTCTACGACGAGGACGAGCCGATGCTCACGCCCGAGCAGACGATGACCGAGGTCTCGCCGGTGCCCGACCTCGTGACGTACCAGTAGGAGGCGGTCGGCCCCTCCCGGCAGGAGGCGGCGGCCGGTCTCGGAGGCCGAGCGCGCCGGCCGGTCTCAGAGGCCGAGCGCGCCGGCCGGTCTCAGAGGCCGAGCGCGCCGGTCGGCAGCAGGGCGTGCACGCCCCACGTCTGGTTCGCCACCTGCGTCACGCGCAGGTCGACGACGGCGCTCGCGAAGGCGAGGGCGGTCGCGCGGTCGACGTCGAGCAGGGCCGCCAGCCACGTCACCATCGCGTCGAGGGCGTCGCCCGTCGCCACGTCGAGGTCGGCGTCGAAGCCGAAGGTGATCCGCCCCGCGGGGGTCTCGGCGTGCACGCTCGGGAGCGGGCGCTCGTCGACCAGCTCGATCCGCACCTCCGTCGTCATCGGGCACTCGATCGCCGTGCCGCCGACCTCGCCGTCGCCCTGGGCCGCGTGGCCGTCGCCGAGGTAGAGGAGAGCGCCGTCGACCTGCACCGGCAGCCACAGAGTCGACCCCGCCACGAGCTCGCGGCAGTCGACGTTGCCGCCCGCCGTCGTGCGCGGCGGCGTGGTGGAGTGCTCGCCGGGCTCGGCGGGTGCGACGCCCGTCACCCCGAGGAACGGCGCGGTCGGCACGGCGAGCCCCCGGCTCTCGGTGGCGACGCCGGCGTCGGCGTCGATCTCCCAGAGCAGCCAGGCGGGCGGGACGTCGGCCAGGCCGAGCCTGGTGGTGACGGGGGTCTCGCGGCCGCCCGCGACCGTCCAGCCCCACTCCCCCGGCCGCAGGTCGACGAACGTCACCCCGAGCATCTGGCCGGGGCGCGCGCCCCGGACGGCGACGGGACCGGTGAGCGCGTGGCCGCGCGCCTCGGCGAACAGGCGCGGCCGCAGCTCGCCGGGCGTCCGCTGGCGCTCGAGATGCCCCGACGCGTCGAGCGAGTCGACGACGAGCTCGTCGCCCGGATCGACGGTCAGCACGGGCGCGTGGTCGCGGGAGTACACGTCGTTCGTCGTCCCGGGACCCGCATCGAGCCGGTGTCGGGTCACGGGGCGGGTCACGCGGCGCCTCCCGCCGTCGGCACGGGCGCCGCGCGCAGCTGCTCGACGACCTCGGCGGGGGCCGTCCGGCCGAGGTACCCGACGCGGGACTCGCGCACGTGCCGACCCATCAGCTCGGCCGCCCGGTCGGCGTCGCCTGCGTCGATGGCGGCCAGGATGACCCGGTGGTCGGGCCAGAGGCGCTTGCCGCGCGAGAACTCGTCGAGGGCGTAGAGCCACTCGATCTTGCGCGACAGCTGGCGCAGGAGCGTCGCGAGCGTCCTGCTGCGGCTCAGCTCGGCGATGCCGATGTGGAACCGCTCGTTCAGGTCGACCAGGCGATCGAGGTCGCCGGCGACCACTGCCGCGTCGCCCTCGTCGAGCAGCTGCTCGAGCGACTGCCGCACCCGGTGCCAGTCGTCGTCCGCGCCGCCGGCTGTGGCTCCGGCTCCGCCGCCCTCGCCGCCCCCTCCGCCGAACCGCGCCCTGGCCCGACCCGCGGCGCGACGAGCGGTCGAGATCTCGAGCGCCTCCCGGACCGCGAAGAGGTCGTCGGCCTCGTCGAACGGGATCTCGGCCACCCGCGACCCGACGTTCGGCCGGGACTCGACGAACCCCTCCGCCTCGAGCCCGCGGAGCGCCTCGCGCACCGGCACCCGGGAGACCCCGTAGCGCTCGGCGAGCGCCGCCTCCGTGATGCGCGTGCCCGGCTGGAGCACCCCCTGCACGATGTCCGCGCGGACGGCGTCGACGACGCTCAGCACGGTCGTGACCCGGAGGAGGCGACAGGACGGGACGGGATGCGACCCGTCCGACGAGGTCGCTCAGACAGCGAGGCTGGCACCGGGGATCGCTCCTAGCAAGTGGTGGGTGTACTCGTCCGTCGGGGCGAGGAAGACGTCGTCGACGCTGCCCCGCTCGACGATGCGACCGCGTCGCATCACCACCACACTATGGGCGATCTGGCGCACCACGGCGAGGTCGTGCGTGATGAACAGGTAGCTGAGCCCGAGGCGGCCCTGCAGCTCGGCGAGCAGCTCGAGGATCTGCTCCTGCACGAGCACGTCGAGGGCCGAGACGGCCTCGTCGCAGATCAGCAGCTCGGGCTCGAGCGCGAGCGCCCTGGCGATGGCCACCCGCTGGCGCTGACCGCCCGACAGCTCGTTCGGCCTGCTCTGGGCGACCGATCGCGGCAGCGCCACCTGGTCGAGCAGCTCCGCGACCCGCGCACGGCGGCCGGCGCGGTCGCCGACCCCGAAGATGCGCAGGGGCTCGTCGATCAGCCGCTCGACGCTGTAGGTGGGGTCGAGCGAGCCGTACGGGTCCTGGAAGACCGGCTGCACGCGGCGGCGCAGGGCGCGGCGGGCGGCGCCGCGGCTGGCGGTGATGCCCTCGCCGTCGATGAGGGCGGAGCCCGACGTGGCCGGTTCGATCCCCAGCACGATCCGGGACAGCGTCGTCTTCCCCGAGCCCGACTCGCCGACGACCGCGGTGGTCGTGCCGCGTGGGACCTCGAACGAGATGCCGTCGACCGCCCGCACGGTCTCGCCCCGACGGCCTCGGAGGCGGTACTCCTTCACGAGGTCGGTCACGACCAGGATCGGGTCGGCCCGCACCTCCTCGGCCCCCTGCTGCCCGTCGCCGACGGGCTCCTCGGCCCGCAGCGCCGCGGCGGCGGCCACGGTCGGCGCCGCGGCGACCAGGCGCTTCGTGTACTCGTGCTGCGGGTCGAGCAGGATCTGCCGCGGCGTGCCCTGCTCGACGACGCGCCCGTCGAGCATGACGACGATGCGGTCGGTCCGGTCGGCCGCGACGCCGAGGTCGTGCGTGATGAAGAGCAGCGACGTGCCGTGAGCGTCGACCAGCGTCTGCAGGTGGTCGAGGATCTGCCGCTGCACCGTCACGTCGAGAGCGCTGGTCGGCTCGTCGGCGATGAGCAGCTCGGGGTCGCGGGCGAGGGCCACGGCGATCAGCACGCGCTGGCGCATGCCGCCGGAGAACTCGTGCGGGTACTGACCCGCCCGCCGGTCGGCCTCGGGGATGCCGGCCTCGGTCATCAGCTCGACGACGCGTCGGCCGACGGCGGCCCGGCCGCGCGCCCCGCCCGCGCGCAGGGCGTCCGCGATCTGCGCCCCGACGGTCATCGAGGGGTTGAGGTTCGTCGACGGGTCCTGCGGTACGAGGCCGATTCGGGCGCCGCGCACCGAGCGCATCCGCGCCTCCCCGGCCCCCGTCAGCTCGTCGCCGCCCAGGTGCACCGTGCCGCCCGTGACGTGCCCGGCGCCGGGCAGCAGCTGCAGCACGGCCGCGACGACCGTCGACTTGCCCGAGCCGGACTGGCCGACGATCGCGACGCGTTCGCCGCGCGCCACGTCGAGGTCGACCCCGTGCACGACGTCGCGGTCGCCGAACGCGACCCGCAGGCCGCGGACGGCGAGCAGGGGCGCGGCAGCCGGGCTCGAGCTGCTGGTGCTGGTGCTGGTGCTGGCGCTCACGGTCGCCGTCGTGTTCGTGGTCGGCGTCTCAGCGTCCTGCGGCATAGGCCTGTGCTCCTCGGGGGTTGGCGGCGGCGCCCAGCACGCCGGTCTCGGGGTCTCGGGTGACGCTCGACAGCCGGCCGAGCGACCAGTCTCCCGAGCGGGTGACGACGTGGCCACGGGCCTCGAGGCCGGCGATGAGCTCGTCGCCGAGGCGGTCCTCGACGACGACGCCGCCCGGAGTCCAGGTGCGCGGCCAGAACGAGCCGGGGAACGACGTCGTGTGCAGGGCCGGGGCGTCGATCGCCTGCTGCGGGGTCCAGCCGCCGACGATCGTGCGCAGCAGGTAGAGGAGCTGCCACTGGTCCTGCTGGTCCCCGCCGGGCGAGCCGAGGGCGACCAGCGGCCGGCCGTCGCGCAGCACCAGCGTCGGCGTCAGGGTGGTGCGAGGGCGACGACCGGGCTCGAGCGTCGAGGCGGTGCCCTCCTCGAGCCAGCTCATCTGGAGGCGGCTGCCGAGGCAGAAGCCGAGCTCGGGGATCGTCGGCGACGACTGCAGCCAGCCGCCCGAGGGCGTCGCCGAGACGACGTTGCCCCAGCGGTCGACCACGTCGATGTGGCAGGTGTCGCCACGGGTCTCGCCGGTCGGCGCGACGTCGGGCTCGGCACCCGGCTGACGGGCGTCGTCGACCGGCACGGCGGCGGAGAACGAGCCGACGGTGGGCTCCCCCACGCCGGCGCCGGGGCCGGCCACCTCGTCGTCGGTGCGGAGCGTCGGGAGGCGGCCCGCGCCTCCTGCGCCCCCGGCCTCGCCCGGACGCAGCTCGTGCGACGCGGTCGACCCGATCAGCGCGCGGCGCTCGGCGGCGTACTCCGCCGACAGCAGGCGGTCGAGGGGCACGTCGCCGTCGCCGTACCAGGCCTCGCGGTCGGCCATGGCGAGCTTCAGCGCCTCGACGATCGTGTGCGCGCCCTCGACGGTCGAGGGGTCGAGCAGCTCGTCGGGCAGCGGATCGAGCATCGCCAGCACCTGCAGCAGGGCCGGGCCCTGCCCCCAGGCGCCGGTCTTCGCGACGACGTGGCCGCGGAACTCGACGGTCGTCGCCTCCTCGGTCGAGGCGCGGAACGCCGCCAGGTCGGAGGCGCGGATCACGCCCGCGTGGTCGCCTCCCGTCGAGTGCCGGTGCGGCGTCCGCACGAAGGCGTCGATCGAGGTCGCGACGAGGCCCTCGGCCCACTCGGTGCGCGCGGCGTCGACACGGGCACGGCGGTCCGCGCCCCCCGCGGCCACGAGCCTGTCGAGCACCCGTGCGTACGCCTCGTTCACGACCATCTCGCCGGGGGCCGGCGGGGCGCCGTCGACGAGCCACCGGTCGGCCGAGGTGGGCCAGTGCTCGGCGAACAGCCCGGCGACCGCGCCGATCGTCTCGGTCACCCGCGCGGTGATCGGGTGCCCGTCCCGGGCGTAGCCGATCGCGTAGGCGAGCACATCGGCGAGCTCCCAGGTGCCGTGGTCGCGGAGCAGGAGCAGCCACGCGTCGACCGCGCCGGGCACGGCCGCGGCGAGGGCGCCCGATCCCGGGACGAGGTCGAGTCCCTCGGTGCGGTAGTGCTCGACCGTCGCGCCGGCGGGGGCCGGCCCCTGCCCCATCAGGACGACGGGTCGGCCCGGCTCGTCGGCCGTCGCGAACACCGCCGTCATGTCGCCGCCCGGCCCGTTGAGGTGCGGCTCGACGACGTGCAGCACGAACGCGCCGGCGACCGCCGCGTCGAACGCGTTGCCGCCGCGCTCGAGCACCGACTGGGCCGAGGCCGTCGCGAGCCAGTGCGTCGAGGCGGTCATGCCGAAGGTGCCGCGCAGGTCGGGCCGGGTGGTGAACGCGGGAGGTGCGGTGTAGGTCACGAGGATCAGGTCCGTTCGCGGGAGGTCGGGTCGAGGGCGTCGCGGAGCGCGTCGCCGACGAGGTTGAAGCCGAGGCAGATGACGGCGATGGCGAGGCCCGGGACGACGGCGGCGAACGGGGCGTTCGAGAGATACTGCTGCGCGTCGGAGAGCATGATGCCCAGACTGGCCGTCGGCGGCTGGATGCCGAGCCCCAGGAACGACAGCAGCGCCTCCCCGATGACCGCGACCGGCATGATGACCGTCGCCTGGACGATGATCGCCGAGACGCAGTTCGGCAGCACGTGGGCGAAGATCACCCGCAGCCCGGTCGCGTCCATGGTGCGGGCGCTCAGCACGAAGTCGGTCGAGCGGATGCGCATCGTCTCGCCGCGCACCACGCGGATCATGGTGGGGATCTGCGCGATGCCGAGCGCGACCACCGCGTTGCCGAGGCTCGGCCCGCTGATGGCGGCGAGCGCCACGGCGATGATGAGGAACGGGAACGCGAGCATCACGTCGGTCAGGCGCGACACGATCGCGTCGAGCCAGCGCCAGTAGCCGGCGATCAGCCCGAGCGGGGTGCCGACGACGACGGCCAGCACGACGCTGAGCACGCCGACGACGAGCGAGACGCGGATGCCGTAGACCGTGCGCGAGAGGATGTCGCGGCCGAGGTCGTCGGTGCCGAGCAGGTACCCGATCGTGCCGGGCAGCTGGAACGGGGCGTCGAAGTGCACCTCGGCCGGGCCGTACGGCGCGATGAGCGGGGCGGCGATCCCCGCGACGAGGACGACGAGCAGCATCACGCCGCCGGTCACGCCGAGCTTGTTGCGGCGCAGCTGGCCCCAGACGCGGCCCCGGTCGGAGCCGAGCTCGTGGGAGGGGGGCACGAGGACGGTCATCAGGAGGCTCCTCCGACTCGGATGCGCGGGTTGAGGACGCTGTAGAGCACGTCGACGACGAGGTTGATCAGGATGTAGCCGAGCGTGATGACGAGCACGACGGCCTGGACGACCGGGTAGTCGCGGGTGAAGACCGCGTCGAGGGTGAGCTTGCCGAAGCCCGGCAGGGCGAAGATGCGCTCGGTCACGACGGCGCCCGAGATCAGCCCTCCGAGCTGCAGGCCGACGATCGTCACGACGACGATCATCGAGTTGCGGAGCCCGTAGCGGAGCAGCACGCGGCCCCGCCCGAGGCCCTTGGCGCGGGCCGTGCGGACGTAGTCCGTCGTCATCGTCTCGATCATCGAGGCCCGCGTCTGCCGCATGATCACGGCGGCGAGGGAGGTGCCGAGGATGAGCGCCGGCAGGGTCAGGTGCACGAGCGCCTGCCACGGGTCCTCGGTGACGGGGACGTACCCGGAGGCAGGGAAGATCCCCAGCCCGACGGCCAGCCACAGGATGGCGAGGATGCCGAGCCAGAAGTTCGGCACGCTCAGGCCGACGAGGGCGGCGGCGTTGGCCATCCACTCGGGCCAGCGGCCGCGCCAGCGCTCGGCGACGACGCCCAGGGCGACGCCGACGAGCACGGCCACGACGATGGCGTAGAGCGCCAGCCACAGGGTGACCGGCAGGGTCGCGCCGATGAGGTCGGCGACGGGGGTGCCGGTCCGGGTGGACTGGCCGAGGTCGCCCCGGAGGAACGCCGCGACGAAGCGGAGGTACTGCACGACGAGCGGGTCGTCGAGCCCGAGGTCGGCGCGGATGGCCGCGACCTGCTGCGGGCTGGCCTCCTCACCCGCCAGGGCGAGGGCAGGGTCGCCCGGCAGCTGCCGGACGCCGACGAAGACCACGACGGAGGCGAGCACGAGCGTCACCGCCGACTGCCACAGGCGGGTGAGGAGGTAGCGCGCCATGGCTCAGTCGGCCTCGACGAAGGCGGCGGTGCTGAGGCGCACGACGCCGTCGGCGAAGGTGGAGACGCCGGCGATGTCGTTCGACAGCGCGGTGAGGCTGCGCACGCGGTACAGGTAGATGATCGGCGAGTCCTCCTGCACCTTCTCGACGACCTGGCCGTAGAGCTCCGCCCGCTCGTCGACGTCGGTCGTCGAGGCGGCGTCGCTGAGCAGCTCGTCCACCTCGTCGTCGCCGTAGCCGCTGTAGTTGTTGCCGGCGCCGGTCGACAGGAAGTTGACCATGTTGCCGTTCGGGTCGATGCGGCCCGACCAGCCGAGCTGCAGCGCCTCGAAGTCGCCCTCGGTCTGCACGTCGAGCAGGGTCGAGTACTCGACGGGGGTGATGGTCAGCTCGAAGCCGCCCTCGGCGACCTGGGCCTGCAGCGCCTGGGCGAAGCGCACGGTGTCCGGGTTGTTGCTCACCTGCATGTCGATCGCGAGGGGCGTCTCGACGCCCTCGTCCTCGAGCATCTGCAGCGCCGCCTCCGGGTCGTAGTCGGGGCAGGCGTCGCTCGCGTCGGTGGCGAAGGGGCTGCTCGGCGAGATCGGCGAGCAGGCCGGGTCGTAGAGGCCGCCGAAGACGGTCTTCACGAGCGCCTCGCGGTCGATCGACATCGACAGCGCCTGGCGCACCGCGGCGTTGCTCGCGAGCGGGCCGTCGAGCTGCACGGGCTCGGTTCCGATGCCGTCCTGGTTGCCGATGTTGACCGTGAGGCCCTGGTAGCCGAGGGAGCCGACCTCGAGCACGGTGAGCGAGTCGTCCTCCTTCAGCGTGCCGACGTCCTGCGTCGACATCGAGTCGGCGACCTGCACGTCGCCCGACTGGAGGTTCGCCGCACGGATGCTCGCGTCGGTGATGATGCGGTACGTGATCGTGTCGAAGTGGGCCGACTCGGCGTCGTAGTAGAGCGGGTCGCGCTCGACGGTGATCGAGGTCTGCGGCACGCGCTCGACGAACTTGTACGGGCCGACGCAGACGGGGGCGTCGCCGAACGCGTCGCCGGCCGAGGCGAGCGCCGTGGGCGACATGACCATGCCCGCACGGTCGGCCAGGGCCGCGGTCAGCGGGGCGAACGGCTCGGAGTAGGTGACCTCGACGGTCTCGTCGTCGACCGCCGAGATGCCGGTGATCGGGCCGAGCTCGCTGCGGCGCGACGAGTCGTCCTTGTCGAGGCCGCGCTGCAGGGTGGTGACGACCGCCTCCGCGTCGAGCGGGGTGCCGTCGGCGAACACGGCGTCGGTGCGCACCGGGAACGTGACGGTGAGCCCGTCCTCGCTCACGTCGGGCAGTTCGGTCGCGAGCATCGGCACGATGGCGCCGTCAGCGTCGATGTCGTAGAGCTTCTGGCACATCGTCTCCATCACGTAGCGCGTGTAGAGGGACGAGGAGGTGGTGGGGTCGAGCCGGTCGGGCTCCGCCGAGAGCGCCATGACGAGGTCGCCGCCCTCGACGATCGCCTTGTCGCCGATCGGGGCGGTCGAGACGTCCTCGCGGCTGCTCGTGGCGGCGGTGTCGGCCGTCTGGACCTGCTGGCACCCGGTCGCGACGAGGACGATGCCGAGGGCTGCGGCCGGCAGCGTGAGCGCGCGACGCCGGGCGGCTGATCGCGGGGAGAGCGAGGTCGAGGGCATGTGTGATCCGATGCTCGGGGTGCGGGAGGGAGTGGATTGAATGCAATCAGGCCCGACGGCGCGCTCTTGTATACAACTTGTTACGGGTGTGTAAAACGTGCCCCGGACGAGGGGGCTGCGGCGGTCGGGCCGGCGGGCGTGGCCGGACGGCGTCGCCGGCTCTGCGGGGCGGCGTCGAGGCGACCCGCACCTTCGAGGGGCATGATCGGACGTGCCCCCTGCCCGAGAGGACTGCTGCGTGAACACCAACGACGAGGTCGACCTGATCATCGACGCCTGGGCGCGCGTGCGACCCGACATCGACTTCGCAGCGCTCGACGTCTTCTCACGACTTCGCCGGATCTCCCGCCGGCTCGACCGCGTGCGCGCCGAGGCGTTCCGGCGCTCCGGCCTCGAGATCTGGGAGTTCGACGTGCTGTCGACCCTGCGCCGGGCGGGCGATCCCTTCGAGCTCAGCCCCAAGGACCTCGTCACGGCCACCATGGTCACGAGCGGCACGATGACGAACCGGCTCGACCGCCTCGTCGAGCGGAGCCTCGTCGAGCGGCGCGCCGACCCGCGCGACGGGCGTGCCGCGCTGATCCGCATCACGGAGACGGGCGTCGAGCTCGTCGACCAGGCCATGCTCGACCTGCTCGAGGCCGAGCACTCGCCGCTCGGGTCGCTCACGCGTCAGCAGCGCGACCAACTGGCCGACCTGCTGCGCGAGCTCGGCACCGGCTTCGCCTGATCCCCGACGGACCAGCCCCGACGCCGCGGTCAGAAGCTGGTGCTGGGCAGGTCCTTCTCGCCGTCGACGATCGCCCGGACGATCCGCGCCGCGACGGCGTCGGGGTCGAGCCCGTTCGGGAAGCTCGGCGCCTCGCCGGTGATCGGGCGCGTCGCGAGCCCGGTCTCCGTGTGCCCGGGACGCGCGTCCACGAGGCGGACGCCGCGCCTCCTGAACTCGCGGGAGGCGGCGCTCACCCAGGCCGCGAGGCCCGCCTTGGCCGCGGAGTACGCGGCCATGCCCGCGGTCGGCGACTCGGCGACGACCCCGCTGATCGTGACGGCGAACGGCTCGCGGCCCGCGGCGGCGGACGCGGCGAGCGCCTCCGACGCGTCGCGGAGCAGCCGGACGGGCGCCAGCAGGTTCGTCTGGACCAGCTCCTCGAGCGCCTCGTCGCTGACGGCGTCCGCGGGCCCGAAGCCGACCACGCCCGCCGCGACCACGATGCCGTCGAGTCGACCGTGGGCCTGGAGCGCCGCGGCGACGAGCGAGGCTCCGCCGCCCGGCTCGCGGAGGTCGGCGACGTAGGCGTCGGGCCCGGTCAACGCGCCTCCGGCGCGGCCGGCGCGCACGACGACGGCTCCCTGGTCGGACAGCTGTGCGGCGATCCGGGAGCCGAGGCCGCCCGACGCCCCGGCGACGAGCACGACGGCTCCCTGCAGATCGGTCATGCCCGGAGCGTACGCGCGGCTCCCGCGCACCCGCCCGGCGGCACCACCCGACCGCCAGGAGACGCGGAAGCGACAAGACGACGCAGGACGCCGCGCCGCCTTGTCGCTGTCGCGGAGGTTTCTCGCGCCTCAGCGCCGCCGGCGCGGCACGACGAGGGGCGTCCCGGTCACGGGGTCGGGCACCACGAGGCACGGCAGGTCGAAGACGCTCTCGACCAGCTCGGCCGTGAGCACGTCGGCCGGCGCGCCCGTCGTGACCACCTCGCCGTCGCGCATCACGATCAGGTCGGTCGCGTAGCGCGCGGCCTGGGCGAGGTCGTGCAGCACGGCGACGACGGTCGTCCCCTGCTCGTGCAGGCGGGCGAAGAGGTCGAGCAGGTCGTACTGGTGGGCCACGTCGAGGTACGTGGTGGGCTCGTCCAGCAACAGCACCGACGTCTGCTGCGCCAGCGCCATGGCCACCCACACGCGCTGTCGCTGACCGCCCGACAGCTCGTCGACCGGCACCTCGGCCAGGTCGACGAGGTCCGTCTCGGCGAGCGCGGCGGCGACGGCCGAGCGGTCGGCGTCCGACCACTGCCGGAACATGCCCTGGTGCGGGTACCGGCCCCGCGACACGAGCTCTGCCACGGTGATGCCCTCGGGGGCCGTCGACGACTGGGGCAGCAGGCCCACGGTGCGTGCTGCCTCCTTGGCGGGGACCCCCGCGAGGTCGCGCCCGTCGAGCAGCACGGCTCCGGACCGAGGGGCGAGGAGGCGCGAGAAGGCCCGCAGGAGGGTCGACTTGCCACAGGCGTTCGGCCCGACGATCACGGTGAAAGAGCCGTCGCGGACCTCGGCGTCGATCGACCGCGAGACGGTGCGGCGGTCGTACGCGAGGTGAGCGCCGCGAGCGGCGAGACGCGGCGTGGCGGCGCCGGCCGCGGCGGCGCCGGGCGTGAGCGGGTCGGGCGTGACGGGATCGGTCACCGGGTCCTCCGGGATTCTGCGACGAGCAGGCTGATCAGGTAGGCGCCGCCGATCACGAGCGTGACGAGGCCGACGGGCACGGGCGTGGCGGTGACGTGCTGGGCGACGACGTCCGCGACGAGCAGCAGCAGGCCCCCGACCAGGGCGGCACCGAGCAGGGGGACCCCGGCCGAGCGCACCACCCGACGGGCGAGCTGGGGAGCGGCGAGCGCGACGAAGATGATCGGCCCCGTGCTGGCCGTGACGACCGCGGTGAGCGCGACGGCGACCACGACGAGGGCGAGACGCGTGCCCTCGGCGCGGAGGCCGTGGGCACGGGCCGCGTCGTCGCCGAGCTCGAGCTGACGGAGGGGCCGTGCCAGGCCGGCGACGAGCACGGCCAGCAGCGCGATCAGCACGCCGGCCGGCAGCAGCTCTGACCAGCCGACGAGGGCGAGCGACCCGGCGCCCCAGAACGACGCGGACAGGGCGACCTCGGCCTGGGCCCGCAGCAGCAGCCAGCTGTTCACGGAGTGCAGCAGGGCGGTGACGGCGATGCCGACGATGATCAGCCGCAGCCCGTGCACGCCCTTGCGCCAGGCGAGCAGGTACACGACGAGCGCCGTCGCGAGGCCGCCGGCCAGCGCGCCGAGCGCCGTGCCGATCGCCGAGGCGGCGCCCGACGTGATCACGAGGATCGCGCCCGTGTACGCCCCGGTCGAGAAGCCGATCACGTCGGGCGAGCCGAGGGGGTTTCGCGTCAGCGACTGGAACACCGCCCCGGAGGCGCCCAGCGCGGCCCCGAACACCAGCGCGGCGAGCACGCGGGGCAGCCGCCACTGCAGCACGATCGTCGAGGCGAAGCCGTCGCCTCCGAGCAGGGCTCGCAGCACCTCGGGCGGGCTGAGCGGGTAGTCGCCGAGGCCGAGCGCGAGCACCGCGACCACCACGGCGGCGACGGCGAGGGAAGTGGTGGCGACGGCTCGGCGTCCGCGGGGCCGGAGACGGCGCCGGAGGTCGAGGCCGCTCACCGGGCGCCGCCCTGGAGGCGGCGGGCCACGACGATCAGCACCGGCGCCCCGATCGCCGCGGTGACGAGACCGGCGGCGAGCTCGCCCGGAGGCGCGACGACCCGCCCCAGCACGTCGGCCAGCAGCAGCAGCACCGGTCCCAGCAGGGCGCTGAGCCCGATCGTCCACGGCTGGCTGGCGCCGACGACGCCGCGGGCGGCGTGCGCGACCATCAGCCCCAGGAACGCGATCGGCCCGACCACGGCCGTCGCGCCTCCTGCCAGGAGGGTCACGACGACCAGGGCGGCCACGCGCACGAGGGGCACCGAGACGCCCACGGACGAGGCGTGGTCGTCGCCGAGGGCCACCGCGTCGAGCGGACGCGAGACCAGCAGCGCGAGGACGATGCCGACCACGACGAAGGGGGCGACGGTCGCGACGGGCCCCCAGCCGCGGTCGGCCAGCGAGCCGACCTCCCAGGCGCGGACGGCGTCGAACCGGCGCGGGTCGGCGAGGACGACGGAGGAGGTGATCCCGCTCAGCACGGCCCCCAGGGCGATGCCCGACAGCGTGAGCCGCGCGGGGCTGCCGCCGGACCTGCCGGCTCCCCCGATCAGCGAGACCGTGACCGCGGCGAGGGCCGCGCCGACGAACGAGAACCAGATCCAGCCGCTCGCGGCCGTGACCCCGGCGAAGCCGACGGCGATCGACACCGCGAACGCGCTGCCCGCCGTGACGCCGAGGATGCCGGGGTCGGCGAGGGGGTTGCGGGTGACGGCCTGCACGACGGCACCCGCGACCCCGAGGCCGGCCCCGGCCACGAGCGCGGCGGCGGTGCGCGGCAGTCGGAGGTCGAGCACGGCGGCGACGTCGGCGGGCTCGACGCCTGCCGGCGCCGCGGCACCGGCACCGGCACCGGCACCGGGCAGCAGGCTGCGGAGGACCTGGACGACGTCGACGAGCGCGACGGGCCGGGCCCCGACGGCGAGGCTGAGGAGGAGGGCGACCGCGAGCAGGACCAGCGCGACGACGAGCCCCGCGATCCTCCGGCGGGTCCGGGCGGCGGCCCTCGGGGCCCGGACGGCGCCGGGCGGGGTGGTGGTCGCCATGCAGATGAGCTTAGGCTAACCTCACCTGGGTCTCGCCTCGATGCGAGCCAGCTCCCTGCCCCCGAGTCCCGAGGACACCCCCATGCGCTCCCCCGTCACCCTCGTCGCCGTCCTGGCCGCCTCCTCCCTCGCCCTCGTCGGCTGCTCTGCCGGCGCCTCCGACGACTCGGCCACCAGCGGCCCGAGCGTCGCTGCCGGCACGTTCCCCGTGAGCGTCGACACCAAGTTCGGCGAGGTCACGATCGACGAGCAGCCGCAGCGCGTCGTCGCCCTCGGCTGGGGCGACGCCGAGACCGCGCTCGCCCTCGGCGTGCAGCCGGTCGGCGCCTCCGACTGGCTGGCCTTCGGCGACGAGGCCGACGGCGTCGGCCCCTGGGCCCAGGGCCTGTACGACCAGTCGCCCGAGATCATCGGCACCCTCGAGCCCTCCTACGAGGCGATCGCGGCCCTCGAGCCCGACCTCATCCTCGACACCAAGGGCTCCGGCGACCAGGACCGGTACGACCGCCTCTCGAGCATCGCGCCGACCGTGGGCGTGCCCGAGGGCGGCGACAACTACCTGACCGACTTCGAGGACCAGCTCGACCTAGTGTCGACCGCCCTCGGCCTCGAGGACGAGGGCGACCGACTGGCCGACGAGGGCGAGGCGGCCGTCGAGGCCATCGCCGAGGCGCACCCCGAGTGGGACGGCCTGACCGTCACCGCCGCCACGAAGACCAGCGAGGGCTGGGGCGCCTACGTCGAGGGCAGCGAGCGCGTCGACCTGCTCGAGGAGCTCGGCTTCGAGCAGAACCCGGCGATCGCGGCACTGACGCCGAACTCGGGCGGGTTCTCGGTGACGATCTCGTCCGAGCAGCTCGACGTGATCGACGCGGACGTGATCGTCGCGTTCCCGATCTACATCGACACGACCGAGATCACCGACGACCCGCAGTGGACGGCGTTGCCCGCCGTCCAGGCCGGCCACGACCTCGTCATCGACGGCGACGTCTCGGCCGCCTACTCGCTGAGCAGCGCGCTCTCGCGCCAGTACGCCCTCGACCAGCTCGTGCCGCTGCTCGAGACCGCGACGCAGAGCTGACCTGAGGAGTCCCGCGTGACCGACGCCGCCGCCTCCTCGGCACCCGCCGCCGCCGCGCCTGTCGCTCCCGTCGCGCCTGGCGTCCGGCCCGCCCGGCCGGTGCGCGCCCAGCACGTCTTCGTGGTCGAGCGGACCGAGCGCCTCTCGCCGCACCTCGTGCGGGTGCACCTCGGCGGCGAGGCGTTCGACGGGTTCGTCGAGGCCGGGGCCGACCAGCTGACGGCCACCGACCGCTACGTCAAGCTGCTGCTCCCCCCGCGCCCGGGACTCGGGCTGCAGCCGCCCTTCGACCTCGACGAGCTCCGTGCTCGCCTCGAGCCCGACGAGCTGCCGGTGCGACGGACGTACACGATCCGCTCGGTGGACCCCGCCGCGCGGACGATCGCCGTCGACTTCGTCGTGCACGGCGACGAGGGCGTCGCGGGGCCGTGGGCGCTCGCGGCACGGCCCGGCGACCTGCTGCAGCTGTCGAGCCCGGGCGGGCTCTGGTCGCCGTCCGACGACCCCGCCGTGCCCGACCTGCTGCTCGGCGACGACTCGGCGGTGCCGGCGATCGCCTCTGCGCTCGAGTCGATGGCTGCCGACGCCCGTGGGCTGGCGCTGATCGAGGTCGAGGGGCCCGACGACGAACTCGAGCTCGCGCGGCCAGAGGGGGTCGAGCTCCGCTGGCTGCACCGCGACGGTGCTCGTCCGGGCAGAGTGCTGGTGGCGGCCCTGCGCGGCCTCGAGCCGCCGACGTCGCCGCTGCGGGTCTTCGCCCACGGCGAGCGAGGGGCCATGAAGGAGGCGCGGGTCGTCCTGCACGACACCTGGGGCGTCGACCGGTCGTCGCTGTCGCTCAGCGCCTACTGGGCGCTCGGTCGCGTCGAGGACGCGTTCCAGGCCGAGAAGCGCGAGCCCGTCGGGGCGCTCTTCGCCGACTGACGTCGGCCTCGACACCCTGCGGAACCGCCGAGACCCTCCTGCGCGCAGGAGGGTCTCGGCGGTTCTCGGGGGTCTCGACGCCACACGAGCGCAGCGGGGTCCTAGTGCGTGGCGGGCTCGCGCAGCACGCGACGGACGAGGTCGACGAGCGCCTCGGGCGGCAGCGCCGCCAGCTCGGCGGCGGTCACGCGGCGTCCTGGGCGGAGATGAGCGAGATGACGTCGATGGCCTGGGTCTCGACGGACAGGTGGTCGACGGCGGGGACGGACGTGAGCGGGGTCTGGGTCACGGTGGTGCCTCTCGGGTGAGGGAGCTGTGGGGACGACCTGTGCCCGGGTGTGGGACAGGTCGAGCGAGTCGGGGTGCCGACTGCCGGGCGGTGCCGGAGGAGGAGGCGTCGCGGGAGGGCGACGCCGCGGCGCTAGGCGCCGGGCGTGGCGAAGAAGTCGCCGTAGGTCAGCTCGGCCGCGACGACCGGGGCTGCGGGGCGGGACGCACGGGCGCCGCGCCGGTAGGAGCCGATGCGCACGGGCACGGCGCCGGGGGCGGTGGTGTAGCTGCTCGCGCCACGGGGTACGAGCGGGGGGCGGGTGGCCGGCGCGGGCACCTCACGGACGTGGAGGAGCGGGCGGGCGGCAGTTCGGACAGGATCGATCGTCGTCATGGGACACGGCCGTGATCTGAGGCGTAGCTGGCCTCGCGTCAACCGGGTGCACAGCGCCCCGCGAAGGACCACCAGGATGTTGGCGGCGTATCGGCGGAGGGCGCCGGAGGGGAAGATCCGGTACCCCGAAGCTATGCCCCGACGGTGGCTCTACCTAATGCACGAAGCTAATCGTGCGAGGGAATTCGCAAAGCGGATAGGTCGCGACCGACCCCCGAAGACCGACCCTAGGAGGCGGCGGGCCCGGCGTCGAGGATCTCCGCGACGGCGTCGAGCAGCGTCGTCAGCCGCGTCCGCTCCCTGGTCGAGAGGGTCGCGGCCAGCTCGGCCAACGCTCGGTCCGCCTCCTGGGTGGCGCGCTCGAGCAGCGCGCACGTGCTCGGGGTGAGGCTGAGGATGCGCTGCCGGCCGTCGGCCGGGTCGTCGGTGCGCGCGACGTGCCCGAGGGCGACGAGCCGGTCGACGATGATCGTGGCCGCCGCGCTCGTGACGCCCAGCTGGTGGGCGATGTCCTTGGCGTGGGCGTTCGTGCCCTTCGCCTCGCAGTGCTGGATGAGCGTCACCGCGGCCAGGTCGTTGCCGCTCAGGCCGAGCTGCTGACGGAGCTGCAGCGCGAACGCGATGTCCGCGTCGCGGACCCGGCGCATCCGGGCCAGGATCTCGCTCGCGGCGTCGGTCGGTGCCCGCTCCTCGAGGAGGGGCATGCCGGTGCCGACCACCTGGGCGTTCCGCAGGGCGGGCTGGGAGTCGGCCGGCCCCTCCTGCGGGTCCGGGGCCTGGGTCGGGAGGGTGTCGGCGGTGTGCGGTGCGGGGGTGGCCATGACGGCCTCGCTTCTGGGTGTCGGTGCTCGCGGGAGGGGAGTCTCCACGACAGACCTGACTGGCGCAGCTCCCCCAGTCAACACCCCCGGGGCTGCGGGCGCGGACAGCCGGGGGCGGGGCTCAGGCCGCGCCGACCTCGAGCTCGCCGACCGCCGCGCCCGCAGCCCCGAAGACGACCCGGCGGTTGCCGACCTTCTCGCTGAAGAAGCGGTCGTGGCTGACCACGACGACCGCGCCCGGGAAGTGCACGAGCGCTCGCTCCATCACCTGTGTGCTCGCGAGGTCGAGGTGGTTCGTCGGCTCGTCGAGCAGCAGGACGGAGGCGCCCGACAGCAGGCACTGGGCCATCGCCACCCGGGCCCGCTGGCCTCCGCTGAGCGCGCCGATGCGCTGCTTCACGTCGGCCTCGGAGAACTGGAACATGGTGAGGAACCGGCCGACCGACTTGCGCGTCGCCGTGAGGGCGAGGCTGTCCGGCATGGCGTTGACCGCGTGGGTCACCGTGTCCTGGTCGTCGAGGTCGGCGAGCACCTGGTCGTACGAGACGACCCTCGCCCCGCCGGCCCAGTCGACGCGCCCCCGGTCGGCCCGCTCCTCCCCCGCCAGGACGCGGAGGAGCGTGCTCTTTCCGCTGCCGTTCGAGCCCGAGACGACCATCCGGTCGCGGCGACGGAGCTCGAACGAGACGTCGTCGAAGAGCACGCGGTCGCCGTACGACTTGCCGAGCCCCTCGACGCGGCAGAGCACGTCCTTGACGTGCAGCCCGCCGTAGATCTCCGTGATGATCTGGTCGACCGGGCGAGGGGCCCGCTGCTTCTTGATCTTCGCGAGCTCCTTCGTGAGGCCGCCCGCGCCTCCTGCCTTCGCGGCCTTGGCGACCTTGACCGCCTCGCGCCGGTCGGCGATGCCCTCGGACTCGAAGGCGAGCAGCTCGGACTCGTGCGCGAACTGCTGCTCGATGGTCTTCAGTCGGAACTGCTTCTGCACGACGTACTCGCCGAAGTCGCCGGGGTACTCGTGCAGGTGGAACGCCTCGACCTCGACGATGCGCGTGACGACCGCGTCGAGGAACTGCCGGTCGTGCGAGACGACGACGGCAGCGCCGCGGAAATCGCGGAACCACTGCTCGAGCCACTCGACGCCGGCCACGTCGAGGAAGTTCGTGGGCTCGTCGAGCAGGAGGACGTCGGGCTGCTCGAGCAGGATCTTCGCGAGCGCCGCCCGGTTGCGCCAGCCGCCGGACAGGTCGTCGATGGGCAGCGAGCGGTGCTCGTCGGTGAAGCCGAGAGTCGTGAGGGCCGTGTCGATGTGGCGCGGGTAGTCCCAGCCGTCCTGGCGGTCCATCTCGGCGAAGAGCTCGGCCTGACGGTCGATCAGCCGGGTCAGCTCATCGCCCTGGTCGGGGTCGACCGCCGCGACCGCGATGGCGGAGTCGATCTCGGCCAGCTCGGCCTCCATGGCACGCACACCCTCGAAGAGGCCCTGCAGCACCTCGGTGACGGTGGACGTGCCGTCGAGCTCGCTGAACTGCGAGAAGTACCCGATGCGGGTGCCGGGCTCGACCGTGACGGTGCCCGTGTCGGGCTGCACCTGCTCGAGCACGAGCTTGAGCAGGGTCGACTTGCCCGAGCCGTTGCGGCCGATCAGGCCGACCCGGTCGCCCTGCTCGAGCCGGAAGAACGCCTCGCGCAGCACGGGGGCGTTCTCGAAGCGGACGGACACGTCGTGCAGTCGGATGAGGCTCATCCGACGATCATCCCAGGGACGAGGGGCGCAGGAGGTGCCGGTCGCGTCCGCGAGGCTGCCTCACGACTGCGCGAAACGGACAGGCAGCAGGCCGGGCGCGTCGCGCCGAAAGTCCCGATGACGCCGCGACGCTAGACGATCTACCTATTTTCGGCCCTGTGACCGGGGCTTTTGTGATTCGCCAACCCGGGGTCGACGTCGTACCGTGATGGCAGGCCGGGACGTCGTGAACCCCCGGTCAGGTGCCTCGCGGAGCGTCGATGAGCTTCACGGCAGGGCTGCGCTCCCGAGGCACCACTCGAACGGCGGACTGACGCGGCACGCCTGGGCTCAGCGGCCGGTGCGGTAGCCCGAAGCAGGGCCGGGGCGTCCCTTCGCGGCGGCTCGACGCTCGAGCACGCTCGACAGGACCGGCGTGACGAGGGCGATGACGATCCCGACGATCACCACCACGGATCCGAGGACGATCAGGGCGATGATGAAGGACTCCATGTCCCGATCCTCCCCGGGGCGCGGCGGCGGCGCAAGCTCCGGGGCGCAGACTGCACGCCGTGCACAGCCAGCACTCGGCCCGGCCACACGGCACTGTCGGACGTCGGGCGTAGATTGCCCGGCATGAACGACATCGCACCCGACGCCTCCCCCTCCACCGGCACCACCGAGCGAGCGGTCCTCGCCGGCGGCTGCTTCTGGGGCGCGCAGCAGCTGCTCCGTCGTCGACCCGGCATCGTCTCGAGCCGCGTCGGCTACTCGGGGGGCCACACCCCGAACGCCACCTACCGCAACCACGCCGGCCACGCCGAGGCCGTCGAGATCGTCTTCGACCCCTCGGTGATCAGCTACCGCGAGCTGCTCGAGTTCTTCTTCCAGATCCACGACCCGTCGACGAAGGACCGCCAGGGCAACGACATCGGCGACAGCTACCGATCGGCGATCTTCTTCACGTCCGACGAGCAGCGAGCGACCGCGCTCGACACCATCTCCGACGTCGACGCCTCTGGCCTGTGGCCGGGCAAGGTCGTCACCGAGGTCGAGGCCGTCGGCGACTTCTGGGAGGCGGAGGAGGAGCACCAGGACTACCTGGAGAAGCTCCCCAACGGCTATACCTGCCACTTCGTCCGTCCGGGCTGGGTCCTGCCGAAGCGCGAGCAGGAGTCCGTCGCGAGCTGACCTCCGGTCGAACCGGACGCCGGTGCGCGGCACCTCTCCTCGGGGGTGACGACGAGGGCGGTGACGACGAGGGCGGCGAGGGCACCGGCACCTGGTAAGCAGGGTGCATGCCCCTCGACGTCGCCGCCCTCCGTTCTGCCTACCCGTCCCTCTCGTCGGGCATCGCCCACTTCGACGGACCGGGCGGCACCCAGACGCCGCGCGTCGTCGGCGAGGCGATCCTCGCCGCGATGACCGGCCCCACGTCGATCCGCGGGACGAGCACCGCGTCCGAGCGCAACAGCGAGGCGACCGTCCAGGCCTTCCGTGCCGCCTACGCCGACTTCCTCGGCGTGCCGGCGGCAGGCGTCGTGCACGGACGCAGCGCCACCCAGCTCACCTACGACTTCTCGCGGCACCTGTCCGCGTCGTGGGGTCCCGGCGACGAGGTCGTCGTCTCACGGCTCGACCACGACGCCAACATCCGGCCGTGGGTGCAGGCTGCCGAGGCCGTCGGCGCGACCGTGCGCTGGATCGAGCTCGACCCCACAACGGGCGAGCTAGACCTCGAGTCGGTCGCCGCAGCGATCACCAGACGCACGCGCCTCGTCGCCGTGACCGCCGCCTCCAACCTGCTCGGCACCCAGCCGCCGGTGGCGGCGATCGCCGACCGGGCGGACGCCGTCGGCGCCCTGGTCTGGGTCGACGCGGTCCACTTCGCCGCCCACGAGCTCGTCGACAGGGCCGCGCTCGGAGCCGACTTCGTCGTCTGCTCGCCCTACAAGTTCGCCGGCCCGCACTGCGGCGTGCTCGGCGCGGACCCCGAGCTGCTCGAGGGCATCCGGCCGGCGAAGCTGCTGCCGTCGACCGACGTGGTGCCCGAGCGCTTCGAGTTCGGCACGCTCCCCTACGAGCAGCTCGCCGGGGCGACGGCCGCCGTCGACTTCCTGGCCGGCATCGCGCCCGGTGACGCGACCGGCCGTAGGCAGGCCCTCGTCGCCTCCTTCGCTGCCGTGCACCAGCACGAGACGGCGCTGCGCGTCGCGCTGGAGGAGCGGCTCGCGCAGGTGCCTGGCCTCACGGTGCGCTCGCGGGCGGCACGACGGACGCCGACTCTCTACGTGACGATCGAGGGGCGCTCCATGCGCGAGCTCGCCGCACACCTCGCGGGGCGCGACGTCCTGGCGCCGGCCGGGCACTTCTACGCGATCGAGGCGTGGCAGGCGATGGGCCTCGACGACGACACGACCGGGCTCCGCATCGGCCTCGCGCCGTACACGGACCAGGCCGACGTCGACCGTCTCGTCGCCGGCATCGAGGAGTTCGTCGCGGCCTGACTCGCACCTTCACGAGTGAACCGGCGAGAACGGCTGCCCGGGCAGGCCCCGACGGCAGTTCGCGCCGGTTCAGCGCCGGCGACCGGGGCCGGGTCCCGGTCGGCCGGGGTCAGGCCTGGAGCCTCTCGATCAGCTGGGCCTTGGTCAGGCGCGAGACGCCGGTGACGCCCTTGTCGGTGGCGAGTTGACGCAGCGAGACGAGAGTCTGGGCGTGCAGGTCGACGTGCGCCTCCGAGCCGTCGTGCGCCGTGACCGTGGTCTCGTCGGCGTGCGGCAGCGGGGGCGTGTAGGCCGCGCCGGGGCCCTTCGGCGCGCTCGTCGTCGGGACGACGGACTTCTGCGCGACCTCGGCCTCGACCTGCTCGTGCGACTTCGTGGGCTTCGGGGCAGGGGTGGCGGGCGTCTCCGGGGAGGCGGCCGGCGCCTCCTTCGTCGCGCTCTTCACTGCTTTCTTCGTCGCCTTCTCGGCGTCCTTGATCTTCTTCGCCGCGGTGTCGAGGGCGTCCTCGGCCGAGCCGCGCGCCTTCTTCGCCTTCTTGGCGCCGTCGGCCTTGGCGAGCGCCTTGACGCCCTTGCGCGCGTCGACGACCGCGTCGAGGGCGGAGTCGAGTGCCGCGGTCGCGGCCTTCTGGAGCTTCTTCGTGCTGGCCACGTGGCCTCCTCGGATCGGGTGCGGGGTCGAGCTCAGCCTGGCACTGGTCCAGCCCGGCAGCAGCCCGCTCGGAGGCGTCTCCCAGTCAGCCCGAAGAACCCCGGAGTGGACCATGCACCCCGTCGTTTCGGGGTGCAGGGTCCACTCGGGGGTGTTTCGGGCAGGGCCGGGTGCCGCCGGCTCAGGCGGCGGTGCCGGCCCAGAACGCACGGACGGCCTCGACGACGCCCTCGGCCTGACGACGGCCGGCCTCGGCAGCCGGGCCGCGGTTCGCGCTCGAGAGCGAGTTGGCACCGAAGGAGGCGATGCTCTCGGCGTCCGCCTCGATCACGAAGACGGGTCGGTCGGCGCCCATGCGGGTCGAGACGACGCCGGGCAGGGTCGGGCCGAGCGGCGACTGCGCCAGCTCCGGCCCGCACGAGAGCACGAGCACGCGCTCGGCGGCGTCGGCCACGTCGGCGTTGGTGCCCGAGCGGATGCCGCCGTCCATGGTCGGCCGCCCGTCGACCTCGACGGTCGGCCAGACGAGCGGGACCGAGCAGCTGGCCGCGACGGCGACGTGCAGGGGCACGCCGGAGGCGGCGGTCAGCACCCGGAACTCGCCGTCGGTCGCGTCGACGGTGCAGATCGCGAGCTGCCCCTCGGGCCAGGCTGCGTCCGCGCCGAAGCGCCCGCGCATGGCCGTGACGAGCTCGGGTTCGTCGCCTGTGACGGGCACCTGCCGGGCGAGCGCGCCCAGGCGGGCCCGCGCCTCCTCAGCGTTCGTCGCGCCCTGGATCGCCTGGCCGATGCGCTGCATGAAGTCCTCGCCGTCGAGCGCGGCCTCGGGCGTCGCCGCAGCGGGCACGAGCTGCTCGGCGTACGCATCGGCGATGCCGCTCGCCCCGAGCCGCAGGGTGGTGCCGACGACCGAGCCCGCGGAGGTGCCGACGACGAGGTCGGCGTCGTCCAGCGGTATGCCCACCTCGAGCAGGCGGGCGAGCACGCCCAGCTCCCACGCGATGCCGGTGATGCCGCCGCCGCCGAAGACGACGGCGGTGCGGGGTCCGGCCGGGGCCCCAGCTAAGTATCCCGAAGGTATTGGATTGCCTTCGACGACCTGTTGCCTGTTCATCTTCTCCCTCGTCGAGCGACTGTGATCAGGTTCGCTCCTAGCCCCCTGCGATCGCGTCGTGATCACAACTAAAAACTGGGAGCTCAGAACCTACGCGCACGCGCCAATTCGCGCAGCATCTGCCCTAGCGCAGGACCAAAAATGGAGCGCAAAGGCTTTCGTCTTGCCTCTCGACGCGCGATATAGCATTCGTTCTTCCATACGTGTTGCAGACTTGGATGCGAGAGATTGAATAGACGAATGTATTCGAGGCCCGCGCTGGAAACACCTCGAATGGGTGAGGGTCGAACAGTACCACCGGGATAGCCACCAATAATGTGAAGGCTAGGATCGTCAAAGTAGGGATGAAAAACCGTAAAAGTGTTTCTTGAATAGTCGGTGGTGTGCGGACGCGAAAGTGTGTTGCTTTGCCCTTTGCTGCCCATGTTGCAAGAAGCACACGCTACCAATAGATTTGCTGACTCAAAGGTCCAGTCCGGAATTCCATGATCACCACTCTTCGGGACGAAGTGATCAATTGTCGGGTAGCGGTTGTGACCGTCATCGATGGTCAAGCAACAGTACGCACATCGATATTCTTGGTTCCGCATGGCCCAGGCACGAAATGCAGCCCTGAATTCTACGCAGGAACCCGCACTGGAATCCCAGTCACGCCAGTGTTGCACCGACTTACGAACGAATATTCTATCGGACTGAGGCAATATAAGATACGACGGCGGTCGGGATAATGACCTCACAGTCCGGTCTCAATCATATGTTTTGCAGCCAGGATGGCTTCCATCACAGTGGGAGTGTCTAAGCCTGCAACGTTTTCAAGTCTCTCAACAGCATCTGCGACCTCGCGCATCTGCTCACGGGATTTTAAACCTGCCAAGAACTCGAGAATGATCGTGAGGTCCTCTTCGACCAACAAGTTTCCCGCTACGCGAGCATGGAAAACTCGGTACAAGAGACTTTCGATCGGCTGTCCGAAGTGGGGTTCGTTAAAGCTCACGAACTGACCCCAAGTGTCGCCAGGCAAGAGGACGTCGGAAGCGTCTGAAACGATGTGCGGCGAGTGAGTCGCGAGAATGATGTGACTCTCGAGTTCGCCGGGCAAGCAGTCCTTGAGTAGAGGCAAAAAAGCTGCTTGCCACTCGGGATGCAAACCAGTCTCTGGTTCGTCAATGAGTACCAAAGAATTTCGAGCGATTGATGACACAATTCTCGCCACCATAGAAAACAATAATAGCTGTCCGGTACTGAGTTCACTCGAATCCATAGACTGGTCGCCACGGTTGAAGCTGAGCTTATAGCTGGCAAATTTATAACGTTTTGCCATGCGCAATAAATCGGCCACCTCAAGACCCACACTTGTGGCGAAATGCGTGAAGCTTCGAACGGCAGAGACTTCGTAGATATTTGAGTAGTCCGCGGCATCTCGTTGTACACGCTCAGACGACAGGAATTCGTAGACCTGCTCTTGGATATCCCGGGGTAGTTCGAAATCGCGTCGTGATCGGTTGAGATCCATGAGGAAACCCTCGCGAGATGACGGCTCCCCGCTTACACCTTCAGAAATGATCGAGTAGCTGGAGAAACCGATCAGAGCAGTTGCTCTAGTCAACGCGTCCGCTTGCCACTTATCTGCTGTACAGCCGAAGACGGCCTGTACCGTCGCATCTCGAAGAGATCCAGTTGTCAGCAGGTTAGTGCTTTGCCGCAGCCCTAAATAAAGATACGCCCCCTCACCCTCAGTTGAAAACTTGAAGACGTCAGAGACGAGATTCGACACCGCCAAAGTTCTGCTGGGCCATTTTACTTCAGCAAGGTTCTGACCCTCGGCACTACGCGATGTTTTATCAGCCAAGCTTCTCAGCAGCCTGCT
Organism: Frigoribacterium sp. ACAM 257; assembly: GCF_007954365.1. GTDB lineage: Bacteria > Actinomycetota > Actinomycetes > Actinomycetales > Microbacteriaceae > Frigoribacterium. The sequence continues at coordinate 178,758 of NZ_VOLO01000003.1, read as the reverse complement.
CTTCCCAGAGCCGTTTGATCCAATCACTACTGTGTACCGGTTGCCATGTTCCTCGCTTCTCGCGAGACTGAATGAGAACGGCCCGTGGGCATGCTCTAGAATGTTAACCATTACTCCCCCAAAGTGCTGACGTCGGAAATACCCACACATTTACGCGTAGACTGCCGCTGATCAAGGTATTAGCAAGGCCGTTCACTACCCACAAGACCTTAGGTCGTACTAGCGCCCGACTACTCGGCCGTCGATGGGGAGTATCTACCTCATTTACAAACGTAGCACGGCATACAGCAGTTTTGCGTGCGGGTGCTTCCGAATGTCGTTGTGCTCAGGCTCGTTGCCTATGACGTGAACGAATACGCCACTAAGTTTCCTCAAATAGAAGAAATGTCGCGAGCGACCGTGTCGGATATGCCTAGCTCGGGGCCGGGCACACCTAGTTGCTGAAGCGGAACTCCGCGGGGCTGTTGTCTTGTCGATGGTGACCGACGGTAGGCCCGAGATTCCGGGGCGAGCGCGCGTCTCCGTCGATGGTCGTCTGTGCCATAAGACGGGTGTCGTGACGAACGGCTGACGAACGTTGGCACGGTAGTTGCATGACGACGAGCACCGACCTGGCCGCCGCCCTCGAGGCGTACATCCGCGACGAGATTGCCCACCAGCTCGAGGAGCAGGTCGCGCTCTAACTCAACGCCCTGACGGCCGCGGCGACACGGGCTCCCGCCGAGGACTCGGCCTGGCTCTCCACGCGCGAAGCAGCGGCCCGGGTCGGCCTCCCCGAGGACACCGTGCGGAAGGCCTGTCAGACCGGCGAGTTGTTCGCTACGCAGCGCGTGAAGTACGGAACATGGAGAGTCCGGCCAGCGTTGGTCGACACGTGGATGAATGGAACGCCGGATCCGCGTCGCGAGGCCGTGGAGCGATGGCAGCGGGGCCCGAAGCAGCCCCTGAAGCCGAGGAAGCGAAGGCCGCGACCCACGGAGCCGGATCCCGACGGGCCGGCGGCGGCGTGACGTCGACCATCTCGCGCATCTCGGCGCCGGCGGCGTCGTAGGATGTCCCGTCCTCTATCAGGCACCAGCGTACGAAGTCGGCCTCCTCGCGCGGCGACCACTCGGACCAGTCGCCGTAGAAGTCCTGCCAGCGTCGGAACGTGCCTGGCGGGTTGTCGCCGCGGACAAGGCCGAGGCGCAGCCAAGTCTTCATCTCTCGCTCGAGCGCTGAGAGCTCGCTACCGCGACTGGAACCGTGCGAACGGTACTGACGGCGCGTCGTGCCGCCATCGTCGCCCACAACACCCGTCCTGCACCATGAGGCACGGGACGGGTGTCTAGCGGAGGAATGCGATGAGGGCGATCACGGCAGACGCGAACGCAAGTACTCCGGACGTGTAGCCGATCACCAACGACTGAACGGCGTAGCGCCGGGACGACTCTGCGGACACTCGTCCGTCCTCACGGGCCTGCTTCGACAGAGCCAGGCTCTCCACCATGGCGGCCGCAAGTTGCTTTGTGAGCTCATTCGTGTCCGCTGCACGCCCTGCCAGTTCCTGCGTAGCACGGGCGGTCCGGTCAGGAGAATCGTTGTACGCCACGACAGGCAGGGGTGGAGGCTCGGGCACAATGCCACGACCTGGTCCCGGGTATCGATCAAGCACGCCGCTGAAGACTCCGGCGGTAATTGCGTCCTGAAGGCGGTCCCACACGGGTGTCTCAAACAGAGACGCCTTCTGCTCCTGAGTGAGCTTGCGCCGCTCCGGCGTCTCATCGGGTTTGTCTTCGGGGGTCTCGATAGGCACACACCGAGTCTGCCTCGGCGCCGATGTGACCGGAAGCAGCGGGCACCGTTGTCGGAGGAGCCCACTGCCGTTGCACCACCGACAACAAAGGGCGCCCTCCTGGCGTCGAAAGAAGAATTGGACCAGGCCAAGCTCGACGCCAAACTGAGCATTCTCACTGCACTGAAGCGGCTTGTCGACGGCAAGCACAGCGCCTCTGCGATCGAGGCGCTGTCTCGATTCTACCGCGCGGTCGCCGGCGGAGAGCAGCCGGCCATGCTGTCCCTCGGCAAGTAGCGCAACCGGCAAGAAGCCCCGCCCCTCGAGGAGAGGAGCGGGGCTTCTTGCGCGTCAAGCAGGGACGGGCTCAGGAGCGCTGATGCTGCTCAGATCGGCTGCATTACGAGGTAGGCGCACCTGGACGGTCAGGCCGTCTCGAGCAGTCGAGACGTTCGCCATGAGCATTCCGATCGTCGAGTCGTCGTGCACGGCTCCAAGGCCCAGAGACTCAGCCGCTCCCTCGTCAAGAGACGCACTTGGAGGCACGACGGATGCGCGGATCATCTTTCCTTCGCCGGCGATCACGAACAGGTTCGCGTACCCGCCCGACCAGCTGACCCGGTTAAGAACATCGGACACCAGCTCGTGGTCAAACGCCACGACAACCGGCCGCGTTCCATCATCAGCCGTGACGCGCAGAAGAGGACCCGCCCCCTGTGCCACGGCCCGGAGGACCGTTCCCGCAAATAGATCCCGCTGCTCACGCTCGGTACGGACGTCCATCACGCCAACCTCTCTCGATCTCTGGCCATCGCTCTTCGACCTCTTGGAGCGACGCCTCATAGGTACTTTCTACATCGTCTTGGCCCGAAATCGGCCTGATGACCTCGCGACTCTTCATGCCGTCGGCGAACGTGTGTCGGTGAACAGAGTCATGCTTGCAATCGATGCGCCAGACGTTCGTCCATTCGCCGCCAGCCGACACGCACTCCAGCATGATCGCGTAAAAGACCAGACGGCCGTCCAGGCGACCGATTCGCTCAACGATCCGCACCGTTGCACTCACGTGGTAGGCGAAACTGCCCGACGAGTGGTCCCAGTCCTCCTCAGCAGGGATGGGCCACGGTTCCTGTGCCGGGGAAACGGCCGGAGGGTCCTTACGGGCTGCCCTGCGCGTCTGCAACGCACGCTGCTTCCCCTGCCTGCTCATGATCAGCTAACCCTACAGCGACGGCAGAACGCGACGCGTCTCAGGCGAGGGTCACTACGAGCGTCGCCGCGGCCTCGGCAGAGAAGAGACTCGGGCGCCCGACCAACCTGCTGTTTTCACAGCTACAGCCTCGAGGCGGCGCGATCGCAACTCGTGCTGCGTCCCCACCACCAGTGTTCACCCGAGGGCCCGCAACGACCGCAGCCATTGCAGACGGTCAACTAGATTCGCCAAGGGCGCGTATTCCGTTGTCGGTCGCTGGCCGTAGCGTCCGCCCGTGAAGGTCTCCGAGCCAGGAGACGCAGCCAGACGAGCACGGGGGAAGCCGTCCCCGACGCACCCACACGCGCACCCGCCGGCCCCGGGCGCGAACGGGTTCTGGGTAGTCCAAGTCAAGCCAGGGCCGCCCCTCGGGTGGGTCATCTCACGGTCACGCGCAACGGGCCCAGTTACCACTGCTACGCGTACTGCAGGGACCAAGAGAACCGCAGGCCCTGGCTGCGGAAGTTTGCGACCTTGAACAGCGCCGTCGCCTGGATGCTGCAGCACGAGCCCGAGATCCGCGACCTCATCAGCCGCTGCGCCCCGGAGCCCCTGGACTAGTCCTCGTCCATAAGCGCGTCGATTGCGTCGTCGAGTGACGGGTAGCCACCGAGGTCGGCCTCGCCGACGTGACCGAGATAGGTCGCATGGAACAGTCCCCCAACCTCGTGCACGGTGCCCTTGTAACCGCCGGCAAACGAAACCCGCCACTGGGTCTCGCCACGATCGCGGATGGCGTGGGCCCGTCCGTACGCGTGGCTTTCGTGGTCGTGATGGTCACGCGGCTTAGTCATGCAGAAACGATAGAGCAGGCCAGACGATCGCACATGGTGACTAGGCGATGCATACTCAAGAGACGTTGGGACGACCGCGCGGCCTCACGATTCGCGAGCTTCGTGCCGCGTGCCCGAGGAGAGCTCAATCAGCATGCTCACGACCTATTCATCGTCCGATTTCTTCGAGGACCGCAAGCGGTCAATCGAAATGCCACCTCTGCCCAGCAACGATCCAGCTGCCAGGGCGAACAAGAACATCAGCAGCCCTCCTGACACGGAGACCACGACGGCCTGGAAGCCGTCCAGCGCGGTTCCAGAGCTCACCGAGTACACGCAGAAAGCGATTGACATGGTCACCGCGGTGATTTCGGCGACTGAGACGAAGAAGCCCAGCGAACGCAGCCGCTGGCCGAACAGGTGGATGAAGGCTTCGAAAGCCTCTACCCCCTCGACGAGCAACAGCAGCAGGCCGATCGGGTACACCGTGGCGATCAGGATCGCCCCTTGCTCACTGATCATGGGCCTGAGCGTAGCGGGGCGTGCGTGATGGCCGACCGCCGTGAGACGTACGCCGGGCTGCTGTCCGGCGACATGATCGGGAAGACGATCACGGTCCCGGACCGCGACGGCGACGGCGACGGCGACCTCGTCGACGATGTCGTGCGCGTCATCGTGCATCAGGCCGGTGACGTCGTGGCCCTGTTCATCGCCGACGAGACGCTGCCCTGCATGGTGGCGGCCGACGCGATCGCGGTCGTGAGCGTCTCAGAGCAGGTCAGTTACGACCTCGGTCAAATGCATGCCAATAGCGCTGATGGCGATCGTGCCGGGCTTCCCGCCAGTGGTGGAAAAGTCGTAGAGGCCACCGTGTCGCTCGAGCCGACCGACCCAGGTCTGGTCACCTCGACGGTGGACCACCCACACATCGGGGTCGCTGCGGGTAAAGCGGAACCCTCCGTTTTGCCCGACCCACTGGACAGCGTCGCCGGCCGTGGTCGGCAGGTCGGGCAGGGGCTCGATGGGGGACATGGCTCGACCGTAGCGGGAAGCAACTGTGTCTCCCAGAGTTGGGTGGCGTGAGCGGCGCGGACCGGCTCGCGGACGGCTTCCCCCACGGCACCCGACGGGTACGAGCATGGCTGCCGAGGCCGCCTCTGCTCTGATGGCTAGGCGCGGCCTCGGACTGCCAGCAGTGAGCGACCGTCGCGGCTGCCTGGGAGAGAGTCCTGCGCTAGCGGCGCTCTCGCTACATTAGTGAGTGCGGGCAGGCGTGATCCGATGAGGACGACCTCGAACGGCGTCGCTGCGCGCAGCAGCATTTAGAAGAGCTTTTCGACCCCTTGCACGATGACCATGCGTCCGTAGTTCACATCGAGATCGGCGTCGGCCTTGACTCCCAAGAGGAGCAACACCGCGGTCTTGTCGTCTCGAGCAGCGCCGAGCGCAACAGTGAGCACCGCGATCAGCTCTTCGTGATGCGCAGGCAGCAGCGCCGTGGAGCCGTCGGCATGCTCGAATCACAGCAACCGGGTCGCGTCTTGGTCGGGCTCGAGCTCCATCAGATACCCCTTCCCTGCTGTCGTCGCGAGACGGCCTGAGCCACCGCGACCGGATCGGTCGGCGCCTGGATGTAGAAGTTGTCACCCTCCCGGGTGACCACCGGCGCCGCCGGCTGCTGGAACCGCATCACCGCAGGCGCGTACCGCGGCGGTGTCGCGCGCACGCCTCGTCCTGCACAACCTGCGCCACTACTTCGCGTCCGGGCTGATCGCTGCGAACTTTTCGATCGCCACGGTTCAGACGGCCCTCGCGCACTCGTCGCCGTCGATCAAGCTGAACGAGTACACCCACCTGTGGCCGCGCGAGGAGGACCGCACCAGGCGGGCCGCCCAAGGGCTCGTCGACGACGTCTTTGGGGATGCTGAAGAATCTGTGACGAACTGTCGGGCCGGATCCGCGTAGATCCAGGGCGAGCGGGACCGACTAGTTGTTGAAGCGGAACTCCACCACGTCGCCGTCCTGCATGACGTACTCCTTGCCCTCGATGCGGGCCTTGCCGGCCGAGCGCGCCTCCGCGATGGAGCCCGTCTCGACGAGGTCGGCGTACGAGATGACCTCGGCCTTGATGAAGCCCTTCTCGAAGTCCGTGTGGATGACGCCCGCGGCCTGGGGGGCCTTCCAGCCCCTGCCGATGGTCCAGGCGCGGGTCTCCTTCGGGCCTGCCGTGAGGTAGGTCTGCAGGCCGAGGGTCTCGAAGCCGATGCGGGCGAGCTGGTCGAGGCCGGACTCGTCCTGGCCGGTCGACGAGAGCAGCTCGGCGGCGTCCTCCGGGTCGAGGTCGATCAGCTCGGACTCGATCTTCGCGTCGAGGAAGACCGCCTCGGCCGGGGCGACGAGGGCCGACAGCTCGGCCTTCTTGGCGTCGTCGGTGAGGATCGACTCGTCGACGTTGAAGACGTAGATGAAGGGCTTGGCGGTGAGCAGCCCGAGCTCACGGATGGGCTCGAGGTCGATGCCGGAGGCCGAGAGGGCCTCGCCGCGCTGCAGCGCCTCCTTGGCGGCCACGGCCGTCTCGTGCGTGAGCGGCTCGACGCGCTTGAGGCGGAGTTCCTTCTCGTAGCGCACGAGCGCCTTCTCGACGGTCTCGAGGTCGGCGAGGATCAGCTCGGTGTTGATCGTGCCCATGTCGCCCTCGGGGTCGACCTTGCCGTCGACGTGCACCACGTCGGGGTCGACGAAGCCGCGGACGACCTCGGCGATGGCGTCGGCCTCGCGGATGTTCGCGAGGAACTTGTTGCCGAGCCCCTCGCCCTCGCTCGCGCCCTTGACGATGCCGGCGATGTCGACGAACGACACCGGCGCCGGCAGGGTCTTCTCCGAACCGAACAGGCCGGCGAGCACGTCGAGGCGCGGGTCGGGCAGGTTGACGATGCCCACGTTCGGCTCGATGGTCGCGAACGGGTAGTTCGCCGCCAGCACCTGATTCTTGGTCAGGGCGTTGAACAGGGTGGACTTGCCGACGTTGGGCAGTCCGACGATCGCGATAGTGAGAGCCACGGTCAGCCATCGTACCGGCGCGCGGCCCGGCACACCTCCGGGGTGCACCCGACCGCAGGAGGCGCGGGTCGACCCGGCAGTGTCCGAGGCCCGTGACACCATGGTGCGATGCCCATCGACTTCACCGCGATCGACTTCGAGACCGCGAACTCGAGCAGCGCCTCCGCCTGCTCCGTCGGCCTCGTCAAGGTCCGCGACGGCGTCGTCGTCGACAAGGTCGGCTGGCTGATCAAGCCGCCCGCGGGGCACGACACGTTCCTCGAGTGGAACACCCGCATCCACGGCATCCGGGCCGACGACGTCGTCGACGCCTTCGAGTGGCACGAGCAGTTCGACCTCATCGCCGACTTCGCCGGCATCGACGTCTTCGTCGCCCACAACGCCGGCTTCGACATGGGCGTCATCAAGGGCGCGTGCGCGGCGACCGGGGTCACTCCCCCGTCGTGGGCGTACCTCTGCAGCCTCCAGGTCGCCCGCAAGACCTACGCCCTCGACTCGTACCGGCTGCCGCTCGCCGCCGCCGCCGCGGGGTTCACCGGCTTCTCGCACCACGACGCCCTGGCCGACGCCGAGGCCTGCGCCGCCATCGTCGTCCACGCGGCGCAGTTCCACGGGGCCGACGACCTGCGGCAGCTCGCCGACACCGCGCGCGTCAGCATGAAGCGGCTCACGCCCGCCGCGCCGCCCGAGGCGGACGGCGCGGCCGCCCCGGCCCCGCGTCGCCGCGTCGTCTTCCGCTAGCGGTCTTTCACCCTGCCGCCCGGCTGGGCTCAAGGCGCCGAACCGACGCGGGAGCGACGAAACGACACGGGGTCCCGCGTCGCTTTGTCGCTTTCGCGTCGGGACCTCGTCGGCGCGGCCGCCGGGCGCGCCACGCACGCCGGGCGCGCCGCTCGCGGCGCGCGCTCGCGGCCCGTGTCGGCGGCTGCTGCGACACTCCCTGCATGACCTCACCGCTCCTCCTCGTCGCCCTCGTCGTCGTCGCGCTCGTGGTCGGCACGGCCCTCGGCGTGCTGCTGTCCCGGTCCCGGGCCGCCGAGGCCACGGCACGGCTCGCCGCAGACGGCGCCGCCGCCCGCGCGACCGTCGACGGCTACCGCGAGCGGCTCATCGACCTCGACGAGCAGCACCGACGCGAGGTCGCCGGGCAGGAGGCGAGGCTGCGCGAGTTCCAGGACAGGCTCCGCGACGCTCGCATCGCCGAGGCCGAGCGGGCCCGTTCCGAGGGCCAGGTGATGACGGCGCTCAGCCCGGTCGCGCAGAGCCTCGCGGCCGTCCAGGCGAAGGTCGCCGAGCTCGAAGAGCAACGTGCGCACCAGTACGGCACGCTCAGCGAGCAGCTGCGCAGCGCCGTCGCCTCTGAGGAGCGGCTGCGGAGCACCGCCGAGTCACTGGCGTCCGCGCTGCGGTCGAACAGCACCCGAGGGGTCTGGGGCGAGACGCAGCTGCGCAACGTGGTCCAGGCCGCCGGTCTCGTCGAGCGCGTCGACTTCGACCTGCAGAGCAGCATCTCGAGCGATGCCGGTGCCGGCCGACCGGACATGGTGGTGCACCTGCCCGGCGGCAAGAACATCGCCGTCGACGCCAAGGTGCCGTTCGCGGCCTTCCTCGAGGCGAGCGCGATCCCCGCCACGGCCGTCGGCGAGGAGGCCGCCCGTCGAGACGTGCTCGTCCGACAGCACGTCAAGGCGCTGCGTGCGCACGTCGACGCTCTCTCGGCGAAGACCTACTGGGCGGGGCTCGAGTCGTCGCCCGAGCTCGTCATCGCCTTCATCCCGAGCGAGTCGCTCGTGTCGAGCGCCCTCGAGGCCGACCCCTCGCTGATGGACTACGCGTTCCAGAAGCGCGTGGCGCTGGCGTCGCCAGTCACCCTCTGGTCCGTGCTCAAGACCGTCGCGTTCAGCTGGCAGCAGGACGTCGTGACGAACGAGGCGAAGGTGCTCTTCGACCTCAGCCGCGAGCTGTACGGCAGGCTCGCGACGATGGCCGGGCACGTGGACAAGCTCGGCCGGTCGCTGCGCGGCTCGGTGAACGACTACAACCGCTTCGTGGGTTCCCTCGAGCGCACCGTGCTGCCGTCGGCACGCCGCCTCAGCATGCTCGACGAGACCAAGTCGCTCACCTCGCCGACCGTCGTCGAGGAGCTGCCCCGAGACCTCACGGCGGCAGAATTGACGACCGCCCTCGACGCCGACCGTGAGGTCGAGGCACCGAGGGCGGCGGCCGACGAACGTGAGACGAGCCGGGCGACCTGGACAGATCGAGCGAGCTAGGGCGAGCTAGGCGCTCTCGCCGTACCACTTCGAGACGAGGTGGTCGGCCTCGACCCGGCGGATGGTGCCCGAGTGCGAGCGCAGCACGATGCTCGACGTGCGGATCATGCCCTGCTTGCGCTTGACGCCGGCGACGAGGGCGCCGTCGGTGACGCCGGTGGCCACGAAGTAGGCGTTGTCGCCCTTGACGAGGTCGTCCTGGTCGAGCACCCGGTCGAGGTCGTGGCCGGCGTCGATCGCCTTCTGGCGCTCCGCGTCGTCCTTCGGGGCGAGACGGGTGAGGATGAGGCCGCCGAGGGCCTTCACGGCGCAGGCCGTGATGATGCCCTCGGGGGTGCCGCCGATGCCGACGCACATGTCGATGCGCGAGTCGGGACGGGCGGCGTTGATGCCGCCGGCGACGTCGCCGTCGAGCAGCAGGCGGGTGCCGGCGCCCGCGGCGTGGATCTGCTGGATGAGGTCGGCGTGGCGCGGCCGGTCGAGCACGGCCACCTGGATGTCCTCGACGGCGAGGCCCTTCGCGTCGGCGAGGGCGCGGATGTTGTCGCCGACCGGCTTGTCGAGGTCGATCACGCCGATGCCCTCGGGGCCGGTGACGATCTTGTCCATGTAGAACACGGCGCTGGGGTCGAACATGCTGCCCCGGTCGCTGACCGCGATGACCGAGAGGGCGTTCATGCGGCCGGCCGCGGTGAGGCTCGTGCCGTCGATCGGGTCGACGGCGATGTCGCAGGCGGGGCCGAAGCCGTTGCCCACGTGCTCGCCGTTGAAAAGCATCGGCGCTTCGTCCTTCTCGCCCTCGCCGATCACGACGACGCCGTCGAAGGCCACGGTGCCGAGGAACTTGCGCATCGCGTCGACCGCGGCGCCGTCGGCGGCGTTCTTGTCGCCCTTGCCGATGTAGGGGGCACTGCGGATCGCGGCTGCCTCGGTGGCCCTCACCAGCTCCATGCCGAGGTTGCGATCGGGGTGCGAGTAGAGGTTCCCGGAGGATGAGTCGGCCATGCCCCGATCCTATCCGGAACGGTCTTCGAGGCAGATCGACATGAGATATGTTCTATACGGATCAAGGCTTCTATGCCCTCCAGGAAGGTAGTTGATGAAGAACGCCAAGAGGATCGCACCTCCGCTCGTGGCCACGCTCCTGTCGACGCTGGTCGTCGCTGCGAGCGCCACGCCTGCGGGGGCGTCCGACGTCCTCGACGACGCGCTGCAGCTCTCCGTCGCTGTCGCCTCCGACGGCCTCGGCCGCTTCAGCGACGACGATCGCCCTGGCGGTGACTCCGGCCCGGGCAACGGTCTGGTCCGCACCGCCGACGCGATCGTCTACGGCGTGATGGTCTCGACGACCTCCGGCTCCGCCGCGGACGGGGTCGTCACCCTGACGGCGCCGTCCGGCCTCGCGTGGTCGCGGCTGCCCGACGAGTGCTCGAGCCCCGGCTCGAGCATCCAGGGCGACACCCTGACGTGCGCCCTCGGCACCATCACGAGCGGCGTCAGGTCGATCAGCGTCGCGGCGGCGGTCTCCACGTCCGCGCACCACGGCTCGACGGTGCAGCCCGTCGCCGCAGCCGTCGCCGCCGGCCAGGCCGAGGTGACGGCCGAGGTACCGGCCGTGACGGTGTCCGCAGTGCCTCGTTTCGACCTGTCGATGAACAGGGCTGTGCCCAGCTTCACGCCCACCCCGGGGCCTGACGGCATCACCCCTGGGTACCGGATCGTGTACCCGTTGAGCGTGCACTGGGAGGGGCTCGTCGACGGCGGCGGCCTGCTCGGCTACGAGCAGCTCGACGGCCGCATGACGATCGTCGACGACGTCTCCGGGATGTACGGGGGCGAGGCCAGCCCCGCCGTCCTCGCCTCCGTCGACGGCGCCCCTGCCTGCGGCGTCAACACGGGGCAGATCAGTGCGGCGCCCGGTGGGGCAGGCGGAGGCGAGGGCGCCGTCGTCGACTCCGGCACGGTGACCTGCACGCAGGCCGGTCCCGGCCACCCCGTCGTCATCGAGATCACCGGCGCCGACACGTCCCTGGCGAGCATCCCCGTCAAGAGCGTGTCGGGCGGCGAGATCGCAGGAGGGGTCGTCCCGTCCGTGGTCTCGGCCTACGTCAGCCTCTGGGTGCCCGTCCCGCCTCTCGGCGAGTCGCTGACCGCCGTCAACACCTACCGCGACTTCGCCGCGGAGTCGGTGAGCGGCCGGACGAACTACGACGGAGAGAGCGAGCCCCTCGACGACAACACCGTCTCGCGCAACCTCCTCGACAGCGCCGGCGTCTCGGGATCGACGCGCTACCGAGGATGGGACACCGGCACGAGCACCTCCTTCACCCTGTCCGGCAAGTACGACGAGCCCTACGTGACCCCCGCCCAGACGCTGATCACGAACACGTCGATCACGAACTCCGGCCGGGCGGCCTGGGCAGGGACGATCACGTGCACGGTCTTCGACACGGACCAGCACACCCTGCGCGAGAACACCCCGGGGTCCTGGGCGGCGTCGAACCGTGCCGGGGTGACGGGTGCGCCGGAGTTCGCCGCGTTCGACGCGTCCGACCCCTCGGTCGCTCGGGACGCGACCTGTGGAGACGACGACCTCGCCTGGCACGACGACCCGGAGGACGTCCCCGGCGGTCCGGACGCCGTCGGCGCCGTCCGGTGGACCTACGACCACCCCGGCACGACGAGCATCACCTTCAACACCCACGTGTCCGCGGAGCCCCGACTCGAGAACCACGCCAGGATGCGCACGTTCTCCAGCGTGCGACGCACCGCGACGAGCGGCTGGACGCACGACAGGAACGACCCGGCGCAGGCCAACGGCGCCTGGGCCGACTTCCTCAGCGTCACCGGCAACCTCGCACGGATCACGAGCGCCGTCGTCGACCCGGGGCACGGTGCCGGCGACACCCCGGACGAGACGACCTACGTGACCGCGGGCGGTCGCGTCACCTACGTCCTGCGCCCCTCCCTCACGAACGCCTCCGACGACCGCCTCCCCGAGACGCTCGTGGTCCGCGACGTGCTGCCCGCCGGTGCAGAGTACGTCGACGGCAGCGCGTCGCTCGCCCCCGTCGTCGACGAGGTCGACGTCGAGGGAGTCGCCCGTCAGCGACTCACCTGGACGACGGACGAGGCCGTGGTGAACGAGCCGATCGCGCCGGTGACCTTCGAGGTCCGCTTCGTGAGCGCCGCGGCGGGAGCGGAGGCGATCAACTCGGCCAGCGTCGAGGCCTCGCGCGACGTGTCGCCCGAGGCACGGCGCACGACAGAGCGGGCCCTGCACGTGCTCGCCGGCAGTGGCTTCGACGCCGACGAGACCGTCGACTCGCCGGTCCACGTCGTCGGCGACGACGTCGTCTTCACACTGAGCTACCGAAACGCCGGGTCCGAGGCGCTCCCCGGGAGCACCGTCGTCACGGTCCTTCCCCACGGCGGTGACGGCCGGGGCACGTCCGAGTCCGCGCGGCCGCGTCTCGTGCGGCCCGTCGAGCCCGCCTCACCGGGCGAGACCGTCCTCTACACGTCTGCGACGGCCGACAGGGTCTCCGACGATCCGGCCCACTCCTCGAACGCGCCGGGCGGCTCGACGACGTGGTGCGCGCTCGACGCTCTCGGATCGCCCGGCTGCCCGCTCGGACTCGACGACGTGACGGCCGTCCGGATCGACCGCCTCGACGCAGTCGAGCGCGGCGGAGCCGTCGATCACGATCTCGTCTTGGCCACGGCCGACCAGGAGGGCGCTGCTGAGACCTGGGCCTCGACCTTCGGCCTGCGCGTGCTCGGCCTCGACCACACGACCCGCGCGTCCGTCGTCACGACGACCTCCGTCGCAGGGTCGGTGTCGGGCCTCGCCTGGCTCGACGACGACGCCGACGGTGTCCGATCCGTGGACGAGTCCCGCCTCTTCGGGCACCAGGTCGACCTGACCGGCACAGACGACCGCGGAGACCCTGTGGCTGTCACGGCCACGACCTCCGACGACGGGGAGTACGCCTTCACCGGCCTGCGCCCCGGCGCGTACGCCGTCGCCTTCGGCGCATCCTCGATCGAGTGGACCGCGCCCTTCGTGGGGGACGAGCCCGCTCTCGACTCGGACGTCGACCAGGCGGGCGTTGCTCGCACCTCGCTCGTCACGGAGCTCGACGCAGACGGACGCCTCGTCGGCGTCTCGAGCGCAGGGCACGTCAACGCAGGTGCCCTGCCGTCGCCCGACGTCGAGCCGCCCGTGATCGAGCCGCCCGTCGTCGAGCCGCCCGTGATCGAGCCGCCCGTGATCGAGCCGCCCGTCGTCGCCTCCGGGGCCGGGGACCCCGACGACCCGGCGACCCGCGCCGAGGCGCGACCGACGCTCGCCTTCACCGGCGGTCATGCCCTCGGCGCCGTCGCGCTCGCCACGGCACTCGTGGGCATCGGTGCAGGACTCCGTCGCCGGCGTCGCGGAGCAGAGGCTGCCGCAGCCGACGCGTGACGACTCCTCAGCGACGGGACGAAGCCCCTCCAGGTCCGGGGAGGGGCTTCGTCGCGTGCTGGACGACCGCCCACGGCCGCTGGGTAGGCTGACCCGAGCAGCCCCAGTCAGTGATCGAAGGAGATTCCATGCCCGTCGCCACCCCCGAGCAGTACGCCGAGATGCTGGACAAGGCGAAGAACAAGGGGTTCGCCTACCCCGCGGTCAACGTGTCGTCGTCGCAGACGATCAACGCCGTGCTGCAGGGCCTCACCGAGGCCGGCAGCGACGGGATCATCCAGGTCACCACGGGCGGCGCGGACTACTTCGCCGGCCAGACCGTCAAGAACCGTGCCGCAGGCGCGATCGCGTTCGCGAAGTTCGCCACCGAGGTCGCCAAGAACTACCCCGTCACGGTCGCGCTGCACACCGACCACTGCCCGAAGGACGCCCTCGACGGCTTCGTGCTGCCCCTCATCGCCGCCAGCGAGGAAGAGGTCAAGGCCGGTCGCAACCCGCTGTTCCAGTCGCACATGTGGGACGGCTCGGCCATCCCCCTCGACGAGAACCTCGAGATCGCGCAGCAGATGCTGAAGCGCACCGCGGCGATCAACGCCATCCTCGAGGTCGAGATCGGCGTCGTCGGCGGCGAGGAGGACGGCGTCCAGCACGAGGGCTCCAACGAGGCGCTCTACACGACCGTCGGCGACGTCACCAAGGCCGTCGAGGCCCTGGGCCTCGGCGAGAACGGCCGCTACATCGCCGCCCTCACCTTCGGCAACGTCCACGGCGTCTACAAGCCCGGCAACGTCAAGCTCCGCCCCGAGCTGCTCGGCGAGATCCAGCAGGGCATCCAGGACCGCTTCACCACGGGCGAGAAGCCCCTCGAGCTCGTCTTCCACGGCGGGTCGGGCTCGTCCGACGCCGAGATCCGCGAGGCCGTCTCGAACGGCGTCGTCAAGATGAACCTCGACACCGACACCCAGTACGCCTTCAGCCGCTCGATCGCCGACACGGTGCTGAAGAACTACGACGGCTTCATCAAGGCCGACGGCGAGGTCGGCAACAAGAAGCAGTACGACCCCCGCGCCTGGGGCAAGGTCGCCGAGTCGTCGATGGCAGCGCGCGTGGTCGAGGCGACCAAGCAGCTCGGCTCCTTCGGCCAGTCGGGCAGCTGACCCGCGCCTCCTGGTCCACGAGAGAGGCCCCGCAGCGACCAGCTGCGGGGCCTCTCGTCGTCGTGACCGCCATCGGTGCCGAAGCGGGCGACGACGGGCCTAGGAGGCGGGGCGTGCGCTGTCGAGGAAGGACTGCACGAACGCCGGGTCGCCGAGGAAGACCGAGAGCACGAGCACCATCTGCACGATCGTGACGACGGCGCCCGCGGCGAGGGGCACCCAGAAGGTCAGCTTGCCCGCACGCAGCCGGCGGAGGGTGAGCACGAGCATCGGGACGAACACGACGAGCGACACGATCGCGATCGCCGCGCCGGCCTGCTGCAGAGCGGCCTGCCCGGAGAAGTCGTCGACCGGGTAGCCCTGCGCCGAGAACGCCGACAGCAGCGTGCGCGAGAACCCCGAGACGAGCACGATGTTCGTGATCACGTTGTAGCCGGCGAGGCCGAGCAGCACGAACGTGGCGACGCGGTCGACGCGGCGTCCGGTGCTCAGAGCTGCCGGCGTGGCGGGCGGTCCCGGGTAGGGCTGGGCGCCTCCTGCGCCCTGGCCCTGCTGCGGCTGCGACCACGACGCCGAGGGCGGGGCCGGCTGGGCGCCGTCGGGTGCTGGTCCCGCCTGGCCCGCAGGAGGCGCGACGTCGGCCGGCGGGACCGGGTTGACCCAGCCCTCCGGCGCGTACTCGCCGTACCGGGGACGCGGTCGCGGATCGCGCCCGGTCGGTGCGGCCGCGTCGCCGTCGCGGCCGCCGTCGCGCTGCTCGCGGCCGCCGTCGCGCTGCTCGCGGCCGGCCCGCTGGTCGCGGTCGTCGCTCATCGGGCGGTGCGTCCGCCGAGCGCGCGGGTGTCGGTCTGGCCCTGGGGGTCCTTGCGGAGTTCCTTCGGGAGGGAGAACATCAGGTCCTCCTCGGCCGTGACGACCTCGGACACGTCGCCGTAGCCGGCGTCGGCGAGGTCGTCGAGGACCTCCTTGACGAGGACCTCGGGCACGGAGGCGCCGGAGGTCACGCCCACGGTCTCGACGCCGTCGAGCCACTCCTGCTTGATCTCGCTCGAGTAGTCGACGCGGTACGCGGCCTTGGCCCCGTGCTCGAGGGCGACCTCGACCAGCCGGACGCTGTTCGAGCTGTTCGCGGAGCCGACGACGATGACGAGGTCGGAGTCGACCGCGACCTTCTTGATGGCGACCTGGCGGTTCTGCGTGGCATAGCAGATGTCGTCGCTCGGGGGGTTCTGGATACTCGGGAAGCGCTCACGGAGGCGGCGGACCGTCTCCATGGTCTCGTCGACGCTCAGCGTGGTCTGCGAGAGCCAGACGAGGTTGTCCGGGTCGTCGATGACGAGGTCGTCGACCTCGGCCGGGTTCTGCACGAGGGTGGTGCGATCGGCGGCGTGGCCCATCGTGCCCTCGACCTCTTCGTGGCCCGCGTGGCCGATGAGGATGATGTGGCGGCCCTGCGAGCCGAAGCGGACGGCCTCGCGGTGCACCTTCGTGACGAGCGGGCAGGTGGCGTCGATCGCCTGGAGGCCGCGGTCCGCGGCGCCCTGGACGACGGCCGGCGAGACTCCGTGGGCACTGAAGACCACGTGCGAGCCCTCGGGGACCTCTTCGACCTCGTCGACGAAGATCGCCCCCTGGCGCTCGAGCGTCGAGACGACGTGGACGTTGTGCACGATCTGCTTGCGGACGTAGACGGGCGAGCCGTAGTGCTCGAGGGCCTTCTCGACGGCGATGACCGCACGGTCGACGCCGGCGCAGTAGCCGCGAGGGGCCGCGAGCAACACCCGCTTCGTCCCGTTGACGGGGGTGTCCCGTAGCCTGTTGCGCAGCGCAGGGACGCGCGGAGTCGGGAGGTCGACGGCGATGGCGCCGTTCGTGATGTGTGCCACCCGTCGATGATAGGCGTGACGACTGGTCGCGTTCTGGGAGGCCCCGCCTCCGTGTCCCGCCCGCGCTCCTGCCCCCGTCCGCGCTCCGACCTGAGGACACCCTGCATGACGATCGTCACCCCGCCGCCCACCGCCGACGCGCCCTGGCCGGTCGGCCTGCTCGCGGGCAAGGTGCGCGACTGGATCGACCGACTCGGCACGGCGTGGGTCGAGGGGCAGATCACCCAGTGGAACGTCTCCGGCGGCAACGTCTACGGCAAGCTGCGCGACCTCGAGCAAGACGTCACCGTGTCGTTCTCGATCTGGTCGAGCGTGAAGTCGAGGGTGCCCGCCGACCTCAAGCAGGGCGACCGCGTGGTCGCGGCGGTCAAGCCGAACTACTGGGTCAAGGGCGGCTCGCTGACCATGCAGGTCTTCGACATGCGCCACGTCGGGCTCGGCGACCTGCTCGAGCGGCTCGAGCGACTGCGGGCCCAGCTCACCGCCGAGGGCCTCTTCTCGCCCGACCGCAAGAAGCGGCTGCCCTTCCTGCCGCAGTGCATCGGCCTCGTGACCGGCCGCGACAGCGACGCCGAGAAAGACGTCCTGCGCAACGCCCAGCTGCGCTGGCCATCGGTCTCGTTCCGCGTCGTGCACGCGGCCGTGCAGGGCGACCGCTCGGTGGGCGAGGTGACGGCCGCCGTCCAGCAGCTCGACGCCGACCCCGAGGTCGACGTCATCATCGTCGCCCGTGGCGGCGGCGACTTCCAGAACCTGCTCGGCTTCAGCGACGAGTCGCTCGTCCGGGCCGTGGCCGCCTGCAGCACCCCGGTCGTCAGCGCCATCGGCCACGAGGCCGACCGCCCCCTGCTCGACGACGTCGCCGATCTCCGTGCGTCCACCCCGACCGACGCCGCCAAGCGCGTGGTGCCCGACGTCGGCGAAGAGCTGTCGCGGGTGCAGCAGGCCAGGTCGCGCATCGGGGTGCGGCTGAACCAGATCGTGTCGACCGAGATCGACCGGCTCGAGCAGGTGCGCAGCCGCCCGGTGCTCGCCTCGCCCCAGACCCTGGTCGACGTGCGCGCCGACGAGATCGTCCGAGCCGTGTCCCGCGGCGAAGAGCTGCTCGCCCGTGCGGTCGAGCGGGCGCACACCCGCGTCTCCGAGCTGACCGCGCAGCTGCGGGCGCTGTCGCCCCAGGGCACCCTGCGACGGGGCTACTCGATCGTGCAGCTGCCGGGCGGCGCCGTCCTCCGCGACCCGGCGGACGCCCCGGACGCGACCGAGCTCGTCCTCACCCTCGAAGGAGGCGCGCTCCAGGCCGTCAGCACCGGCGCCTCCTCCCCAGGCCCCGCCTCCTCCACGTCCTCCTCGCCGTCGAGCGACGCCGCCTCCCCTGCCAGCACCTCTCGTTAGGATCGACCCGTGGCACAGTCCTCCTCCCCCGCCCCTTCCGCGTCCGCTCCCGCCGACGTGGCGTCCCTCAGCTACGAAGAGGCGCGCGACGAACTCGTGACGGTCGTGTCCGAGCTCGAGCAGGGGGCGTCGACCCTCGAGCGGTCGCTCGCCCTGTGGGAGCGAGGCGAGGCGCTCGCCCGCCGCTGCGAAGAGTGGCTGCTCGGCGCCCGGGAGCGCCTCGAGGCCGCGCGTCGACAGGCGCCCGCCGAATGACCGAGCCCGGCACGCCCGAGCCTCGGGGCGCTCGCGGCTCTCGCAGCAGGGAGCCGCGCATCGTGGCCGAGCTGGGGCGTCCCGAGACCCCGGACGAGACGGCGCGTCGCAAGGCGGAGAACACGCGCAAGCACTACGCCAACCAGACCGCGGTCAACCTGACGTTGTCCATCGTGGCGTCGCTCGCGGTCGTGCTCTTCCTGGTGCTGGTCGTCGTGCGCCCCGGCGGCACGGTCAACCGGGAGGAGATCGACTACCGGTCGGTGGCGCAGAACGCCGAGAGCAACGTCGACGTGCCGCTGGCCGCTCCCGACCTGCCGAGCGGCTGGACGTCGAACCGTGCCGACATCTCCACCGGCACGGCTGACGGCGTCGCCACCTGGTACGTCGGGCTCATCACGCCCACCGAGCAGTTCATCGCCCTCGAGCAGGGCGTCGACGCCAACGCGACCTGGGTCGCGAACGCGGTGCAGGCGCGACCGGCCACGGGTGCGACGACGATCGCGGGCCTCGACTGGCAGGTGTACGACCGCCGCGACGGCGAGAGCCCCGGCAACTTCGCCTACTCGATGACGACGACGGTCGACCGCAGCTCGTACGTGCTGCACGGCACGGCCGGCGACGTCGAGTTCGAGCAGCTAGCCACCGCGCTGGCCGAGCAGCTGGCCGACCAGACAGGAGACCAGTCGTGACCGACTCACCGACCCCGGGCCGTGCGTGGGAGCGGATGAAGGCCGGCAACGAGCGCTTCGTGACGGGCGCGCCGCAGCACCCCCACCAGGACAGCGACCGGCGTGCCCTGCTCGCCGGCGGGCAAGAGCCCGTGGCGGCCCTCTTCGGCTGCGCCGACTCGCGTCTCGCCGCCGAGATCATCTTCGACGTGGGCCTCGGCGACCTCTTCGTCGTGCGGAACGCCGGCCAGGTCGTCGGCGACACCGTGATCGCGTCGCTCGAGTACGCGGTCTCCGTGCTCGGGGTGCCGCTCATCGTCGTGCTCGGCCACGACAGCTGCGGCGCGGTCGCGACGGCCATCGACTCGCTCACGAGCGACGCGCCTCCCGGGTCGCGGTTCCTCGGCGACCTCGTCGACATGATCGTGCCCAGTGTCCGGCGCGCGACGATCGCCCTCGAGCCGGGCGCGGTGCTCGACCCGCGCGCGGTCGGCGCGCTGCACATCCAGGCCTCGGTCGAGTCGCTGGTGGGCCGGAGCGCGCTCATCTCGGCCGCCGTCGCCGAGGGTAGGTTGACCGTGGTCGGGGCGAACTACGCGCTCGCCGACGGCCGCGTCGACCCGTCGATCATCATCGGTCGACTCTGACGCCGCGGGGGCGACCGGCCCCCGTGACACCGCCCCACGAGGGCCGAAGGAAAGGACGATGACGTCGTGACCACAACCGAGTACCGCATCGAGCACGACACGATGGGCGAGGTGCGGGTCCCCGCGTCCGCCCTGTGGCGGGCGCAGACCCAGCGGGCCGTCGAGAACTTCCCCATCTCGGGAGCCGGCCTCGAGGCCGCGCAGATCGTGGCCCTGGCGCGCATCAAGCGGGCGGCCGCCGTCGTGAACGGCCGACGGGGAATCGTCCCCGAGGGCGTCGCCGACGCGATCGTCGCCGCGGCCGACACGATCATCGGCGGGCAGCACCACGACCAGTTCCCCGTGGACGTCTACCAGACCGGCAGCGGGACCTCGTCGAACATGAACATGAACGAAGTGCTGGCCAGCCTCGCCGGGACCGTCGACGGCGTCGACGTGCACCCCAACGACCACGTCAACGCGTCGCAGTCGTCGAACGACGTGTTCCCGACCTCCGTCCACGTGGCCGTGACGGGAGCCCTGCTCCACGACCTCGTGCCGGCCCTCGAGCACCTCGCCGAGTCGCTGGAGCGCAAGGCCGCCGAGTGGGCCGGCGTCGTCAAGGCGGGCCGCACCCACCTCATGGACGCGACCCCGGTGACGCTCGGCCAGGAGTTCGGCGGCTACGCCCGCCAGATCCGGCTCGGCGTCGAGCGCGTGCAGGCGACGCTCCCCCGCGTGGCCGAGGTGCCGCTCGGAGGCACCGCGACGGGAACGGGCATCAACACGCCGGTCGGCTTCCCGCAGGAGGTCATCTCCGTGCTCGCCGACGACAGCGGACTGCCCGTGACCGAGGCTCTCGACCACTTCGAGGCGCAGGGCGCCCGTGACGGCCTCGTCGAGGCGTCCGGCGCGCTCCGCGTGCTCGCGGTCAGCCTCACGAAGATCAACAACGACATCCGCTGGATGGGCTCGGGCCCCAACGCGGGCCTCGGCGAGCTGCACGTCCCCGACCTGCAGCCCGGCTCGTCGATCATGCCCGGCAAGGTCAACCCCGTGGTGCCCGAGGCCGTGCTGATGGTCTCGGCACGCGTGATCGGGAACGACGCCACGATCGCCTGGGCCGGCGCCTCCGGGTCGTTCGAGCTCAACGTCGCCATCCCGGTGATGGGCACCGCGTTGCTCGAGTCGATCCGACTTCTGTCGAACGCGACCCGGGTGCTCGCCGACAAGACCGTCGACGGCCTCGAGGCCGACGTCGAGAGAGCCCGTGCCATGGCCGAGTCGTCGCCGTCGATCGTCACCCCGCTGAACCGCGTGATCGGGTACGAGGCGGCAGCGAAGGTCGCGAAGCACGCCGTGGCGCAGAAGATCACGGTGCGCGAGGCCGTCGTCGACCTCGGCTTCGTCGAGCGCGGCGAGGTCACCGAGGCGCAGCTCGACTCGGCACTCGACGTGCTGAGCATGACCCGCCCGGGCTGAGCCGCCGCGCGCAGCGCCGCCCGGCCGGCCGGCCCGCCGGTCAGGCCGGCCCGGCCGGCCAGGCAGGCCAGGCCGCGGGACCTACGCGAGAGGGGACGAAGTACCGCCCGGCCCGGCGGCACTTCGTCCCTTCTCGGGCACTCGCGGACGCTACGACGCGTCGAGGACCGTCGACGCCACGGCGACCGCGAGCCACCAGCCGACGAGCAGCACCGGCCCGAACGGGATGGCAACCCTGGTCGGCGAGGCGCCCCGTCGTCGGACGGCGACCGCGGCGGTGCCGTGCACACCCCCGAGCAGCGCCACCGCCAGGAGCCAGGCGAGCGGCGCCGACGGCGATGCCAGAGCTGCGGCCACGGCGCCGACGCTCGCGAGCTTGGCGTCGCCGGCCCCGAGGCCGCCGCCGTGCACGAGCGGGACGCACGCCGCGAGCACCGTGAGGCCGAGGAGGCACGCCCACGCCGCCGGGACTCCGCCGCCCGTGGTCACGGCGAGGACCACAGCGGACGCCGCGCCGACCAGGGCCACCAGCACGAGGGCGTTCGGGAGGCGTCGCTCGGCGACGTCGACGCGGACGAGTGGACCGGTCATGACCGCGAGTGCCGACGCCGCCAGCGCCCCCGGCACGGAGAGGTCGAGCGCCGCGACGAGGCCGAGCAGCGCGAGCCCCGTGACGACGTCGATCCCGGTCGGCCTCCGGCTCCGCCCCGGGCGCGGAGACGGAAACGGGGCCGAGCCGTCCCCGTCACGGTCGCCTTCGCGCTCGTCACCGCCGCGACCGCACTCGTCGCGGCCGAGTTCTCCGTCGCCGTGGCGGTCTCGACCGAGCTCTCCGCGGCCGTGCGGCTCGTCGCGGCCGTGCTCGTCACCGCCTCCACGGTGCTCGTGTCGGCCGTGCTCACCGTGGCCGTGGCTGTGCTCGTGCTCTGTGGTCGTCATGAGGCGACCCTGACGCCCCCGTCTCCGCCGCCTCCTGCGGTCGACCCGCGTGTGTGGACGACTTCGCGCAGGTCGCCCCGGTGGAGCAAGGACCCGCCCCCGTCCACACGCCGGCGGCCCTAGGCGAGCTCGTTCGACTCGAGCAGCTCGGTCACGAGCGCGGCGATGGCCGAGCGCTCCGAGCGCGTCAGCGTCACGTGCCCGAAGAGCGGGTGCCCCTTGAGCGTCTCGATCACCGACGCGACGCCGTCGTGGCGCCCCACCCGGAGGTTGTCGCGCTGAGCCACGTCGTGGGTCAGGACGACCCGGCTGTTCTGCCCGATCCGACTGAGCACGGTGAGCAGCACGTTGCGCTCGAGCGACTGGGCCTCGTCGACGATCACGAACGCGTCGTGCAGCGAGCGGCCGCGGATGTGCGTCAGCGGGAGCACCTCGAGCAGCCCGCGCTCGACGACCTCGTCGAGCACGTTCTGCGAGACGATGGCGCCCAGGGTGTCGAAGACCGCCTGCCCCCAGGGGTTCATCTTCTCGGCGGCGTCGCCGGGCAGGAAGCCGAGGTCTTGCCCGCCGACCGCGTACAGCGGCCGGAACACCATGATCTTCTTGTGCTGCTGCTTCTCGAGCACGGCCTCGAGCCCGGCACACAGGGCGAGCGCCGACTTGCCCGTGCCCGCGCTGCCGCCGAGCGACACGATGCCGACCTCGGGATCGAGCAGAAGGTCGATGGCGAGCCGCTGCTCGGCCGAGCGGCCGTGCAGCCCGAACACGTCGCGGTCCCCGCGCACGAGACGGGCCTCGCCTCGGGCGGTGACCCGACCGAGCGCCGACCCGCGGTCGGAGTGCACGACGAGCCCGGTGTTCACGGGGACGTCGGCGAGGGCACGAGAGCTGATCGTCTCCTTCTCCCAGAACGACGCCATCTGGTCGCTCGAGACGTCGAGCTCGCTCAGGCCGGTGTAGCCGCTGTCGACGACCTGCTCGGCGCGGTACTCCTCCGCCGCGAGTCCGATGGAGGCCGCCTTGACGCGCAGCGGGAGGTCCTTCGAGACGACCGTCACGGCCAGCCCGTCGTTCGCCAGGTTCGACGCCACCGCGAGGATGCGCGAGTCGTTGTCGCCGAGCTGGAGGCCCGACGGCAGCACCGACATGTTCGAGTGGTTGAGCTCGACCCGGAACGAGCCGCCCGACCCGACCTCGACCGGGAAATCGAGGCGGTCGTGCGCCACGCGCAGACCGTCGAGGAGGCGGAGCGCCTGTCGCGCGAAGTAGCCCAGCTCAGGATCGTGGCGCTTGCCCTCGAGCTCGCTGACGACGACGACGGGCAGCACCACGTCGTGTTCGGCGAACCGGAAGATCGCCTGCGGATCGCTCAGCAGGACGGACGTGTCGAGGACGTAGGTGCGCTGGTCGACCGCAGCTCGGGGCGTGCCCGCACGACGGTCTGCTGAGGTGCTCTGCTGGTCGGCCCGGGTGTTGACGGTCACGACGACTCCATCTCCGAGCGACGAGGCACTCGGTACCTTCGGCAGGACGGCCGCGGAGCAGTCGCGAGGCGAACTTTCGTGGCCGTCTCGACCGGGCTACTTGCCCGATGAGCCGAACCTACGTCGTGCCTCCGACACGGGTCCAGCACGGCACGCCGTGTCGTGTGACGATCAGGTGAACGACCCTCAGGTGCTGGTCGAGGGTCTGCAGGCCGCGTGGTGGGACCTCAGTACGAGATCGCGCTCCCGTACGACATCAGCGCCTCGCGGAGCAGCCCGAACGAGTCCTCGCCGTTGGACACGTGGGTGCTGAGACGGACGCTCGTGCTCCGCACCGTCACGCTCACCCCGTGGTTCAGCAGCGAGGCGGTCAGCGCCGTCAGGTGCTGCGGCTCCGGCTCGAGCACGACGATCCCGGCCCGCTCCGACTCCACGCGGGACGAGGTCACCGGCACGGCGAACTCGTCGGCGAGGTCGATGAGGCGGGTCGCCCGGTCGGCGACGGCCGCGGCGACCGGACGGATGCCGACGTCCGCGACCTCCTCCAGCGAGGTCGCGAGGCGCGCCTCCGCGATGGGGTCGGGGCGGGAGAGCTGGAACGCGGCCGCACCGGGGACCGGCTCGGCACCGCGCTCGTACGAGCCGCCGAGGGTGATCTCCGAGCCGTGGACGCCGCTGAACACGGGAGTGAGATCGGTCAGGGCGCGGTCGCTGAGCGCCATGAAGCCGGTGCCCCAGCCCGCGCGCAGCCACTTCTGGCCGCCCGTGACCAGCACGTCGGCGACGGCCCAGGGCGCGTCGACGACGCCGAAGCCCTGGATCCCGTCGACGATCAGCAGCCGGTCGCCGATCACCTGGCGGATGCCTTCGAGATCGGCGAGGTAGCCCGTGCGGTAGTCGACGACGCTGACGGCGACGGCCGTCACCGACGGCGTCAGGTGCTCGCGCAGCACCGCGGGCGTCACCGCGTCGTCCGGCACGTCGAGCCAGACGGTGTCGAGCACGCGCAGGGCCGAGGAGGCGCGGGTCGCGGCGAGCGGGGTCGTCGGGTACTCCCGCGGAGACAGCGCGAGCGCACCCGTCAGCCCGAACAGCGTGTGCATCATGCCCTGGCTCGTGCTCGGCTGGAACACCACGTGGTCGGTCGGGAAGCCCGTGAGGGCGGCGACGGCCCGGCGGGCACGTCCGGACTGCTCGTCGAGGGCGACGACCGAGCCGTGCCGGGACCGCGACTGGAGCTCGGTCAGCGCCCGCGCCTCCTGCACGACGCCCGTGCCCATCGGGCCGAACGAGGCGAAGTCGAACCAGCCCGCCTCGTCGGCGAAGCCGGCGGCGAAGTCGTCGATGGTGGTCACGGTGGTGCTCCTCGGATCGGGGTCCTCCACCGTACCCGGCCCCGGGCGTCGAGGGACCGAGCAGCCGACGGCCGCCGGTGTCAGCTGCCGAAGCGGCGGTGGCGCAGGGCGAAGTCGCGCACGGCGCGGAGGAAGTCGACCTCGCGGAGGTCGGGGTAGAGCGCCTCGACGAAGTAGAACTCGCTGTGGGCGCTCTGCCAGAGCATGAAGTCGCTGAGCCGCTGCTCGCCCGAGGTGCGGATGACGAGGTCGGGGTCGGGCTGGCCGCCGGTGTAGAGGTGATCGGCGATGAGCTCGGGCGTCAGCACCTCGGCGAGGGCGTCGAGGGTGCCGCCCGCCGCGTCGTGGGCCCGGACGATGCTGCGCATGGCGTCCGCGATCTCGCGCCGGCCGCCGTAGCCGACGGCGAGGTTGACGTGCAGGCCGCCGTGGTCGCGCGTGCGTTCCTCGGCCGCGGAGAGCGACGAGCAGAGTCCGGCGGGCAGGTCGTCGGTCGCGCCGACGTGCTGCACCTTCCAGTCGCGCTGGTGGGACAGCTCGTCGGCGACGTCGCCGATGATGCCGAAGAGCTCCGTGAGCTCGTCGGAGGCGCGGTTGCCGAGGTTGTCGGCCGAGAGCAGGTAGAGGGTGACGACGCGGATGCCGAGGTCGTCGCACCAGGTGAGGAACTCGCTGATCTTCGCGGCGCCGGCACGGTGCCCGTGCGCGGCCGTCTCGAGCATGCGGGCCTTGGCCCAGCGACGGTTGCCGTCAACGATCATGGCGACGTGGTGCGGCAGCTCGGCCCCGTCGAGCTCACGGCGCAGACGACGCTGGTACAGGCCGTACAGCAGGCCGCCGGCCACGGGAGGCCGTCCAGGACTCTTCACGTGCCCAGGTTAACCCACCCGCGCGGTCACAGCGGTCGCCGGGCCGCCTCCCCTACGCTCGCCCCCATGAGCACCTCCTCGCCCTCTCCGGTCGCCGACGACGGCGGTGCGGAGCTGCCGAACATCCCGCTGCTCGACGACGCCCTCGCCTACTCGTCGATCGAGCGCAAGCCCACCTGGCGCGGCTGGATCCACGCGGGCACCTTCCCGGTCGCGATCGCGACGGGCATCGTGCTCGTCGTGCTCGCCGACGGCGCCGCCGCGACCTGGGCCTGCGCGGTGTTCATGACGACGTCGCTGCTGCTCTTCGGCATCTCGGCGACGTACCACCGGTTCCCGTGGAGCCCCCGCGCGAAGATGTTCCTCAAGCGGCTGGATCACTCGAACATCTTCCTGCTGATCGCCGGCACGTACACGCCCATCGCGGCGATCGCCCTGCCGCCCGGCAGGTCGGCCCTGCTGCTGACGCTCGTCTGGACGGCCGCGGCGTTCGGCATCGCGTTCCGGGTGTTCTTCATCCACGCGCCGCGCTGGCTCTACGTGCCGCTGTACATCTTGATGGGCGTGGGCGCCCTGGGGTTCCTGCCCGACCTCGTCGCGGCGTCCGTGCCGATGACCGTCCTCGTGCTCGTCGGCGGGCTGCTGTACATCGTCGGCGCCGTCTTCTACGCGCTCAAGCGGCCGAACCCGGCGCCTGGCCGGTTCGGGTTCCACGAGCTCTTCCACGCCTGCACCGTGCTGGCCTACCTGTGCCACTGGACGGGCATCCTGGTCCTGGCGCTGAACGCGCCCGTCTTCGTCTGACGCCGACACGCCGACACGCAGGAGGCGCCGGACGAGCCGGCCGGACCGCCTCGGCCGGACCTAGCGCCGGTCGGGCCCGTCCGGCAGCCCCGACCCGTCGCGACGATCGTCGTCGGAGCGGGGGCGCGGCTCGTCGTCCAGCTCCGCGGCGGCGGCGTCCGCCTCGGCCCGCTCGGCCTCGATCTTCTCTCGGACCTCGCCGCGGTACCGGGTGCGACGGACGCGACGCGTCATGTCGACGATGATCAGCACCGTCGCCACGGCGACGAACGCGATGGCGACGAAGCCCCACACGCCGGGCGTGACGTCGACGTCGGGCACCGTCGACGGCGGCAGGGTCGCGTCGGGGGTCGACGGCTGCGCGAGGAGGCGCACGGCCGCCGTCAGCACGAGGTCGCCTGTCGCGCTCATCGGGCCTGCACCCCCACGAGTCCGGTGTCCGGGTCGGCGACGCCGGCGAAGAGGTCGGTCTCGGGCACCGGCGAGTCGACGCGCGACTCGACCAGCTGGAAGTCCTCGGTGGGCCAGGCGGCGACCTGGAGGTCGTGCGGCCAGAAGAAGAAGGCGCTGTCGAGCGGCACCTGGCTGGCGTGCGCGCGGAGGGCCGCGTCGCGGACGGGGAAGAACTCCGACACCGGGACGTGCGTCGTGGCGAGGCCCGGCCGGTCGCTGAAGCGCTCGAGCATCTCGGTGAGGCGCTCGATCAGCGGCGACTCGGGATCCTCGGCTTTCAGGTGCGTGATCATCGCGCCGACGCGGCCGGCGCTGAACATGCGGT
This sequence comes from Frigoribacterium sp. ACAM 257, assembly GCF_007954365.1. Lineage (GTDB taxonomy): Bacteria > Actinomycetota > Actinomycetes > Actinomycetales > Microbacteriaceae > Frigoribacterium. Next base: position 151,457 of record NZ_VOLO01000003.1, on the reverse strand, counting down.
CGTAGTAGACCTTGTCGATCTGCCAGGGCTCGCCCGCGGCCGGGTAGCGCGAGGCGTCGGAGGCGGCACGGAACGCCTCCATCGAGATCTCGTGGGTGCGGATGTGGTCCGGGTGCGGGTAGCCGCCGATCTCGTCGTACGTGACGAGGACCTGGGGCCGGAAGCGCCGGATGACGGAGACGAGGGGCTCGGCGCTGATCTCGAGCGGGATGGTCGCGAACGAGTTGACCGCGACGGGCTCGCCCTCGGCGGGCAGCCCGGAGTCGGCGTAGCCGAGCCAGACGTGGTCGATGCCCATCGCCTCCTGGGCGGCTCGCATCTCGTGCACCCGCAGGCCCGCGATGTCGCGTTCGGCGTGCGCCCGCGCCTCGAGCTGCTCGTTGAGGATCGAGCCCTGCTCGCCCCCGGTGCAGCTGACCACGAGCACCTCGGCACCGAGGCTGCGGTAGTAGGCGTAGGTCGCCGAGCCCTTGCTGGACTCGTCGTCGGGATGGGCGTGGACGGCCAAGAGGCGCAGGGTCACGGGTTCCTCACAATTCGTGCAGGGCAGACGTTGCTACCCTCGGGACAAGGATAATCGGACGGAGTTCCCGTGGCGTCCATGCCCCCCGCACCCTCACCGGCCGCTGCGCCCGAGCAGCCCGTCGGCGGCGCCTCCGACGGTCGACCCGACGGCGAGACGGCCAGGCTGGACGCCCGCTACGGGCGCAGCACCGGCACCCGGCGGCGCGGTCGCTGGATCGCGATCGCGGTCGCCGCCTCCTTCGTCGTGGTGTTCGCCGCGTGGGTCGTCTTCGCCGCGTTCGACGGCGACGGCTCGAAGCTCGAGAGCACCGACGTGGGCTACTCCGTGCTCGACGACCGCGCGGTCGACGTGCAGTACACGATCAGCACCCAGCCGGGCAGCGAGGTGAGCTGCGCCGTGCAGGCACAGAACCAGAAGTTCAGCATCGTGGGCTGGAAGGTCGTGCACCTGCCGGCCTCGAGCACGTACTCGACCACCTACACGACGTCGCTCGCGACCAGCGAACGCGCCGTGACAGGCTTGATCTACGAGTGCTGGCTTCCGTAGACTGCGCGGACACCCACGAGACCGGCCACTCGGCCGGTCTCCTTTTTTCGGTGGGCGTGCCCCGCCCGGGCGCGCGGCCCCCGCTCCCGCGGACAGGGCCGCCGCACGCGCTGGCCGCCGCACGGACGGAGACACCATGAGCCAAGACAACGACGCCACCACCTGGCTGACGCCCGACGCCCGCGACCGCCTCCAGGCCGAGCTCGAGACGCTGAGCGGCGAGGGCCGAGCCGAGATCGTGGGCCGCATCGAGGCCGCTCGCGAAGAGGGCGACCTCAAGGAGAACGGCGGCTACCACGCCGCGAAGGACGAGCAGGGCAAGATCGAGGCGCGCATCCGCACCCTGATCAACCTGCTGAAGCACGCCACGGTCGGCGAGTCGACGGCCGCCGACGGCATCGTCGGCCCCGGCACCGTCGTGACCGCGACGATCGCCGGCGACCCCAGCACGTTCCTGCTCGGGAACCGCGAGATCATCGCGCCCGGCAGCGACCTCTCGGTCTACAGCGAGACGAGCCCGCTCGGCCAGGCCATCAACGGCCAGAAGGTCGGCACGACGACCAGCTACACGGCGCCGAACGGCAAGGAGATCACGGTCTCGGTCACCGCGGTCGAGACCTACGTGCCCTGATCGGTACGGTCCCTGACCGGACTCGACCACGACGGGGGCCCCTGCTCAGCCGAGCAGGGGCCCCCGTCGTGCGTCCGCCGGCCGCGACGGCGCGCTGCCGCCTAGAAGTCGACGTTCGGGTCGAAGCCGGCGTCGCGGAGCCGCCGCAGGACGTCCTCGACGTGGTCCGGCCCGCGCGTCTCGACGCTCAGCTCGAGTTCGACCTCGCTGATCTGCAGGCCCCGCTGGTGGCGGGTGTGCAGCACCTCGACCACGTTGGCGTTCGCGTCGGACAGGATCTGCGAGACGCGGGTCAGCTGGCCCGGCCGGTCGGGCAGGCCGACCCGCAGCTTGAGGTAGCGCTCGGCGGCGGCGAGGCCGCGGCTGATGACGCGCTCCATCATCAAGGGGTCGATGTTGCCGCCGCTGAGCACGATCACGGTGGTCCCCAGGTCACGCACCTGCTCGGTCATCACGGCTGCGACGCCCACCGCGCCGGCTGCCTCGACGACGAGCTTGGCTCGCTCGAGCAGCACGAGCATCGCCCTTGCCGTGTCGTCGTCGCCCACCGTGACGACCTGGTCGACGGTCTGGCGCACGATCTCGAAGTTCAGCACGCCGGGGCGGGCCACCGCGATGCCGTCGGCGATGGTCGGCAGGGCCGTGATGTCCGTGCGGACGCCGCTCGCCATCGACACGGCGTAGGGAGCCGCGTTGGCCGCCTGCACGCCGATGACACGGACCGAGCGGCCCGTCCGGGCCGTCTGCTGCGCGACCGCGCTGGCCACGCCGGCGATGAGGCCGCCTCCGCCGATGGGCACGATGATCGTGTCGACGTCGGGGACCTGCTCGAGGATCTCCAGGCCGAGGGTGCCCTGGCCGGCGACGACGTCGGGGTGGTCGAAGGGCGGGATGAGGGCCGCGCCGGTGCTCGCGGCGAACTCGGCGGCCGCGCGCAGCGCCTGCTCGACGTCGTGGCCGCTGAGCACGACGTCGGCGCCGTACTCCCTCGTCGCCTGCAGCTTGGGCAGGGCGACCCCGACGGGCATGAAGATCGTCGCGGCGATGCCCAGCTCGCGGGCGGCGAAGGCGACGCCCTGGGCGTGGTTGCCCGCCGACGCCGCAACGACGCCCCGCGACTTCTCCTCGTCCGTCAGCTGCGTCAGGCGGTTGTAGGCGCCCCGGATCTTGTACGAGCCGGTGCGCTGGAGGTTCTCGCACTTGAGGTGCACCGGCGACCCGAGCAGCTCGGCCAGGAACCGCGAGCTCTCCATCGGCGTGACGCGGGCGACGCGCGAGACGCGCTCGCGCGCCTCCTCGATCTCGAGCAGCGTGGGACCGGCGATCGTGAGGTCAGACATCCGTGGCCTTTCCGGGCGAGGTGACGTCGGCGGACGTCGGTCGGGGGGTCGTGCGCCACGAGCCCCTCGCGACGTAGCCGATCATGACGTTGAGGACGGCAATGACGGGCACCGCGAAGAGCGCTCCGGGGATGCCGGCGAGGAGGGCGCCGGCCGCCACGGCGAAGACGACGGCCAGCGGGTGCACCTTGACCGCGCTGCCCATGACGAAGGGCTGCAGGAGGTGCCCCTCGATCTGCTGGACCAGGATCACGACGGCGAGCATCAGCAGCGCGACCACCCAGCCGTTGTAGACGAGCGCGATCACGACCGCGATCGCCCCGGTGGCGACGGCGCCGACGACGGGCACGAACGACCCGAGGAACACGGCGATCGCGATCGGCGCGACGAGCGGCAGCCCGAGGAGGAGCGCGCCGAGCCCGATGCCGACGGCGTCGACGAACGCCACGAAGATCTGCACCTTGACGAAGTTCGTCAGCGTCAGCCAGCCTGCCCGGCCCGCCCCGTCGACGGCCTCGCGCGCGGCGCGCGGGAACAGCCTGACCACCCAGCGCCAGATCTCGCCGCCGCCGACGAGCAGGAAGATCGTCGTGAAGAGCATGAGCACGAGCCCCGCGCCGACGTGGCCCGCCGTCGAGCCGATCGACAGGGCGCCCCGCAGCAGGGGCTGGCTGTCCTGCTGCAGCGCGGCGACCGCATCGCTCACGTAGCCGTTGAGCTGCCCCTCGGTGAGGTGGAGGGGCGACGCGAGCAGGAAGTCCTTGAGCTCGCCGTAGGAGGCGACGGACCGGTCGCGCAGCGCCGGCCAGCCGTCGACGATCTGCAGGACGACGAGGGTGAAGAGCCCCGCGACGACGACCAGGAAGCCGACGAGGCTCACGACGACCGCGACCCACTTCGGCCAGCGGTGACGCTGCAGCCACCCCGAGAAGGGGACGAGCAGGGCCGAGACGAGCAGGGCGACCAGGAACGGGATGACGATGATGCGGAGCTGGATCACCAGCCAGACGAACACGGCCACCACCGCCACCACGAGCAGGACCCGCCAGGACCACGCGCCGGCGATGACCATGCCTCGCGGCACCGACGGGTCGGGCGCCCACCCCGAGGGGGCGCTCGGGTCGGTCACCTTCTCGGCCGCTCCCCGCGGGAGCCTGCTGCGGCGCATCATGCGCTCAGTGTAGGGCGGGCCCGGTGGTGTTCCGCCCCGTCGTCCATGCCCCGCTCGGCATGCACCGAGGGGGCGGGAGGAGGCGCCGGGCCGGTCTCGTGTCGGAGGTCACGGCTAGCCTCGCACCGTGCCCCGTGACCGCCTCTCCCCTGCCCTCGCCCGCCGCGTCGCCCTGGCGGCGCAGGGCCTCGGCCGGCCGGCGGCCGCCCCGGGCTCGACGGCCGTGGGCACGCGCCAGCTCACCAGCCTCGTCGACCGGCTCGGCCTGCTGCAGATCGACTCGGTGAACGTCTTCGAGCGCAGCCACCACCTCCCGGTCTTCGCCCGACTGGGCCACTACGACCGAGACGCGCTCGATCGGCTCGTGTTCGCGCCTCGGGGCCGGTTCGTCGAGTACTGGGCGCACGAGGCGGCGATCCTCCCCGTCGCGAGCTGGCCGCTCATGCGCTGGCGCATGAGCGACTACGACGGCCGTTGGCGGGCAGACGAGAACTCGTGGCTCTCGACGAAGCCGCAGATGGCGCGCTGGTTGCTCGACGAGATCCGGGAGAAGGGCCCGCTGCCCGCCAGCCTCGTCGAGCACGACGCCGACCTGTTCCCGTCGCCGACCCGCACCGGCCCGTGGTGGGGGTGGGGCGACGTGAAGCGCGGACTCGAGGCCCTCTTCCGCGTGGGCTCGCTGGTGAGCGCGGGTCGCCGTCGCTTCGAGCGCGTGTACGCGCTGCCCGAGCAGGTCCTGCCGGCAGCGGTGCTGGGCGTCGAGGTCGACCGGGGCGAGGCGCACCGCCAGCTGGTCGCCCACGCGGCCCGCGCCTCCGGCGTCGCCACCGCCTCCGACCTGGCCGACTACTGGCGGCTGAAGGCGGCCGACGTCGTGCCCGCGCTCCGTGAGCTGCACGACGCGGGCGTCGTGCAGCCCGTGTCGGTCGACGGCTGGGCGTCGTCCGCGTGGCTGCACGCCGAGGCGCGGCTGCCTCGCCGACTCGAGGCGGACGCCCTGCTGTCGCCCTTCGACCCCGTGGTGTGGCACCGCCCCCGGGCCGAGCGGCTCTTCGGCTTCCGGTACCGGATCGAGATCTACACGCCGCAGGCGAAGCGGGTGCACGGCTACTACGTGCTGCCCGTGCTGCAGGACGACCAGCTCGTCGCCCGCGTCGACCTCAAGAGCGACCGACAGGCGGGCGTCCTCCGCGTGCAGGCGTCGTGGCGTGAGCGCGACCTGCCGGTCGACGTCGGACGCCTCGCGGCGCTGCTGGGCCGGGCCGCCGCCTGGCAAGGGCTCGACGGCGTCGAGGTCGTTCCGCGAGGCGACCTGGCCGCCGAGCTGCGGCAAGCCGTCGTGGCGGCCGGTCTGGCCGCGACGGACCGCGGCGAGGCGGGCTAGAAGCGCTCGGCGTTCTCGCGCAGCCGCGCGACCCGGTCGGCGAGGGGCGGGTGCGTGCTGAAGAGACGGTCCATGAGGCCCGGCTTCATCGGGTCGCTGATCCACAGGTGCGACATGGACGTGCTCTGTTGCTGCATGGGGCGGCCATAGGCGCCGAGCTTCTCGAGCGCGCTGGCGAGCCCCTCGGGGTGGCGGGTGGTGAGCGCCCCGGTCGCGTCGGCGAGGTACTCGCGCTGACGGGAGACGGCGGCCTGCACGCCCGCGGCGGCGAGCGGCGCGATGATCATCGCGACGAGGCCCAGCACGAGGAACACCGGGTTCGAGCCGCCGCCGCCTCCGTTGCCGTTGTTGTTGTTGCGCCCCCCGGTGAGCGCGCTGAGGAACGACATGCGCATCAGGACGTCGGCGAGGAAGCCGACCGCGACGACCAGCCCGAAGACCATGGTCGACACGCGGATGTCGTAGTTCTTGACGTGGCCCATCTCGTGCGCCATGACGCCCTGCAGCTCAGCGTCGTCCATCAGCGCGAGCAGGCCCGTCGTGGCCGCCACGACCGCGTGGTCGGGGTCACGTCCGGTCGCGAACGCGTTGGGGGCAGGGTCGACGACGACGTACACCTTCGGCATCGGCATGCCCATGGTGATCGAGAGGTTCTCGACCGTGCGCCAGAGCCTCGGCGCCGTCGTCCCGTCGACCTCCTGCGCGCCGCTCATCGAGAGCGCCTGCCGCCCGGCGGCGAAGTACTGGATCAGCGCGTAGACGGCGGCGCCGACGAGGACGACGAAGCCGATGGAGGGGCTGTTCCAGAGGGCAGAGGCAGCGAAGCCCAGCGCGCCCACGATGAGCAGGAAGATCAGGACGATGAAGACCGTGTTGCGCTTGTTCCGCGCGATGGCCGAGTACATGGCAGGAGCCCTGGCGGAGCCGCGGCGCTAGAACTGGACGCGCGGCGGCTCGGCGATGGCCGACGGCTCGGCCACCTCGAAGAAGTCGCGCTCGGTGAAGCCGAGGCGCTTCACGAAGAGGGTGTTCGGGAACGTGCGTGTCTTGGTGTTGAACTCGCGGACACCGCCGTTGTAGAACCGGCGCGCGGCCTGGATCTTGTCCTCGGTGTCGACGAGCTCCGATTGCAGCTGCAGGAAGTTCTGGCTCGCCTGCAGCTGCGGGTAGGCCTCCGACACGGCGAAGATGCTCTTGAGCGCCGTCTGCATGTGGCCCTCGGCGGCGGACGCCTCTGCGGGCGTCTGTGCCCCCAGGGTCTCGGCCCGCGCCTCCGTGACGTTCTGGAACACCTTCGCCTCGTGCGACGCGTAGCCCTTGACCGACTCGATGATGTTCGGGATCAGGTCGGCCCGGCGCTTCAGCTGGATCGTGATGTCGCTCCACGCCTCGTCGACTCGGACCTTGAGCGTGACCAGGCTGTTGTAGGTCGACCAGAGGTAGATGCCGGCGATCACGACGAGCAGGACGATGATCCCGACGGCGACCAGGGTGGCGATGAGGGCCGGTTGCATGGGTGGTGACTCCTTGGGGATACGGCTCGGGTGGACGCGTCGCGGTCGTCCTCAGGATGCCGGTCGAGGGTCACGTCGATGCGTGGGCCACTATAAATGGACCGGATGGGGGCTCCCCGTGGACGGGGCGTCTTCGGGGGGAACTCTCGACATCACCTGTCGCATGAGGGCCCGAGGGCCGCGGCGCGGGCGCGAACTGGTCCTGGCGACCGATTGACAGGTCCCCCGGCAGCGTGCTGAATGGGGAGCAGTGCTCGACTCCACGATCCTCCCCTCGCCGCGTCCCGCCTCCGTCGCCGGACGCGAGCTCGGTGACCGCCGACGCGGCCGGCGGGCCCGCCTCGCCTGGGTCCTCGCGGTCGGCACCCTCCTCGTCGGCCTGTCCGCGACGATCGGGCCGATCGGACCTGCGGAGGCGGCGGGAGCTCCCACGGAGTCGCCCGCACCCCAGCTCGGGGCGCCCACCCCGACCCCCGACCCCACCACGCCGCCCGCGACCCCCACGGCGCCGACCGTGCGGCCCGTCGACGACAGCGCCACCGGCACGGTGCTGGTGCAGGGCGAGGCGACGCCGGCGGCCAGGGTCAAGGTGGCTCTCACGGGCAACGGGGCCTACCGCGACCTCTGCCCCTCGGTGACGACGACGACGACCGGCGCCTGGAGCTGCTCCGCCTCGGTCCCGAGCGGAGCGGGCTGGACGGCCGTCGTGACCGACCTCGACCACACCGACCTCGACCAGGCGACGTCCCCCTCCTTCTCGGTCCTCACGGCTCCGACCGTCGGCTCCGGCCTGCTCGTCGGCGCCAAGATCGGCGGGGCGGCCTTCCCGGGCGCCATGGTGACCGTGACCTCGGAGTCGGGATCCGCCGCCACGGCGACCACGTCGGCGGACGGCAGCTGGGTCGCGGTGCTGCCCGCGGCGGGCTTCCCGTCCGGTCGGCACGCCGTCCGTGCCGTCCAGTCGTCGGCTGCCGTGCCGGACGTCCCGGTCTCCGCCTCCTCGCCGGCGTCGAGCGTCGTCGTCGACCGCGACGCCCCCGTGGCCCCGGTCGTGACGAGCCCCACGTCCGGCCAGCGCGTCGCGGCCCTGCCCCTCGCGGTGTCCGGGACGGGCGAGGCCGGGGCGCTGGCGACGGTCTACGTCGACAGCACGCCCGTCTGCCAGGCCACCGTCTCGGGCGGCGGCACCTGGTCGTGCAGCGCCGGGGGCAGCGAGCTGGGGGACGGTGACCGTGTCGTGCAGGCGGCCCTCGTCGACCAGGCCGGCAACTACGGCCCGCCGAGCGCTGCGGTCCGCGTCACGATCGGGGTGCTGGCGAGCGCTCCGCCGTCGTCCGGCGCCACGGCGACGCCCCGTCCCGGGCCGACCGCGACGCCCTCGCCCGGTGCGGTCCCGCCGCCCACGGCGCCCACAGGGCCCTCCGACGACGGTGCCGGGGCCCCGGGTTCTCCGGTCGGACCCGACGACGGCGGAACTCCGGGCAACACGGCCCCCGGCACCGACGAGGGGACGCAGACCGGCACGTGGGCCACCGCGACGACGTTCGGAGCGGACCTGCCCACCCTCGCCCAGACGCTCGGCGGCCCGGTCTGGCCGCTGGGCGTCGCGGTGGCCCTGCTCTTCCTCGTCCTCGTCGCCGGGCCGTCCCGGCTCGCCGCGGCCTCGGCCCGGGGCAGATTCCGTCCTCGCGCAGCACGTCTGACCGGCCGGAACCGGTCGTCCGAGCTCCCCACCTCGTTCAACCGCGGTGCCGTCGACCCCCGTGTCGCGTCCGGTCTCGCGCTGGCCGCCGGTGCCGTCGCCATCGCCGTGGCCGCCGGCGTGGACGGCCAGGTCCAGTACGCGCGCCTCCTCGCCGGGATCGTCGTGGGGCTCGTGGCGCTGAACGGCCTCGTGGTCCTCCTTCCCGCTGTGCTCGTCGCACGGCGCCTCGGCCTCTCACTCCGCGTCCGCATGTCGCCAGGTCTCCTGCTGGCCGCCGTCGTGGCCTGCGGCGCCACCCGGCTCTTCTCGCTCGATCCCCCGCTCGTCCTGGGCGTCCTCCTCGTCACGACGCTGGGAGCCGTCCGCCCCGGGGGCCACCACGCCGTGGGTACGGGACGCACCCCGAGCGGACGTGACCGCGGAGTCCTTTCGGCGGCGCAGCTCTCGGCGGGCGTCGTCGTCCCCGCGACCGCCTGGGTGCTGCACGGGCTCGTCGACGCCGCGGGAGCCTGGCCACAGCTCGGCCGCGAGTCCCTCGCGACCGTCTGCCTGGCCGGCCTCGGCTCGCTAGTCGTCCACCTGCTCCCGGTCGGCTCGCTGCCGGGTCGCCACGTCTGGGCCTGGTCGAAGACCATCTACGGCGTGCTGGCCGTCGTCGGGGTGTCCGTCGCCGCCGCCGTCTTCGTCGGCGCACCCTCCTCGTCGTTCCCCCTGCCGGCACTCCTGGTGACGAGCCTGGTCGCCGCGCTGCTCGCGGTCGCCGCCTGGCTCTGGACCACGTGGGTCGAGCCGGCCCGCCGCGCTCTCTAGCCCCTCCCTGAGGGTGTGTGAACCGTCACGAAGTACTCCCTGGGAGGCGCGCGACGGGCCTTCGTGACGGTTCGCCACAGCCGTGGCGGAGGGAGGAACGAGGGTGCCCCCGCAGGGATTCGAACCCTGACTGAAGCGATTTTAAGTCGCCTGCCTCTGACCGTTGGGCTACGAGGGCGTGGACCCAGCCTACGATCCGCGGCGGGGACGACGACGCCCGCCGCGCTGGGGTCAGCGGGCGGGCGTCGTGGCGAGCAGGTCGGCTCAGTCGCTGGTCGACAGCGAGCCGCGCCCGGCGTCGACGGGTGCTGCGTCGGCGTCCTTCGCCGTGGCCGACTTCTTGGCGGCAGGCTTGCGGGCAGGTGTCTTGCGAGCGGCCTTCGCGGGCTCCCCCTCGGCGGGCGCGCCCTTCTCGTCGGCCGGGTTGGCGTAGGCCGGGCCGGGCTCGCCGGCGACCTTGCCGAGCTCGGGCGTCGCCGGGGCTGCCGGAGCTGCGGCCTCGGCCTTCGGACGTGACGCGAACTCCTCGAACGCAGCACGGGGACGCTCGCGGTTGTCGAGCGAGACGATGTCACGGCCGAGCCACATGTTGTTCCACCAACCGGTCGCGACGCGGAACTTGCGCTCGAACGAGGGCATGGCGAGACCGTGGTAGCCCCGGTGCGCGGCCCAGGCGGGCAGGCCCTTGAGCACGAACTTGCCGCTCTGGAAGACGCCCACGCCGACGCCGAGCCCGGCGACCGCACCGAGGTTGTCGTGACGGTAGTCGGCCACGCCCTCGCCGCGCAGCGACGCGGTGATGTTCTTGGCGAGGTGCTTGCCCATCCGGACGGCGTGCTGGGCGTTCGGCACGCAGAAGCCGCCGACGCCCTTGCCGGTCAGGTCGGGGGTCGCCGCGACGTCGCCGCACGCCCACGCGTCGGGCACGATCGTCTCGCCGTCGACGACGCGGAGGTCGGCCTTGACGGTGATGCGCCCTCGCTCCTCGAGGGGGAGGTCGGTGCTGCGCACCATCGGGTTGGCCATGACGCCGGCCGTCCAGACGATCAGGTCGGACTCGAACGACTCGCCCGTCGAGAGCTCGATGACGCCTCCGACCGCGGACTTCAGCTGCGTGTCGAGGTGCACGGTCGCGGCGCGCTCGGCGAGGTTCTTGAGCACCCAGTGGCTCGTCTCGAGCGACACCTCGGGCATGATGCGGCCCATGGCCTCGACGAGGTGGAAGTGCGTGTCGTCGATGGTGAGCTGCGGGTACTTCTTGAGCAGGTCGCTGGCGAAGCTGCGCAGCTCGGCGAACACCTCGATGCCGGCGAAGCCGCCACCGACGACCGTGACGGTCAGGAGGCGGTCGCGTGCGGCACCGGCGGGCAGGTTCGCGGCCGCCGCGAAGTTGGTGAGGAGCTTGTCGCGGATAGCCGCCGCCTCCTCGATGGTCTTGAGGCCGATGGCCTCGTCGGCGACGCCCGGGATCGGGAACGTGCGCGACACGGCGCCCGCGGTCATGACGACCTGGTCGTAGTCGACCGTCCACGGGTCGCCGACCTCCGGCGTGATGGTGGCCGTCTTGGTGGCGTGGTCGACCTTCGTGACCTTCGCCGTGACGACGGTGGTCTTCTTGAGGTGACGACGCAGGGAGACGACTGCGTGGCGCGGCTCGATGGAGCCGGCGGCCACCTCCGGGAGGAACGGCTGGTAGGTCATGTACGGCAGCGGATCCACGATCGTGACCTCCGCCTCCCCGGCGCGCAGCCACTTCTCGAGCTTCCAGGCTGTGTAGAAACCGGCGTAGCCGCCGCCGACGATCAGGATCTTGGGCACAGGGGTGAACTCCTCGAGGTGGTGGGGTGGCACGACGACTTTACTCCTGCTCGTGTCGTCGCCTGAACTGGCGGGCCGCTCCCGCGGCGACGGCGACGAGGGCCGCGCCGAAGACCGCGAAGACGATCAGCGGCAGCCCGGTCGAGCGCATCGACTCGACCGTCGGGAGCAGCGCACGGAGGGGGTGGTCGCCGTCGCTCTGCGGCGTCGGCACCGGAGCCGGCTCGACGGGGGCGACGGCCCCGGCCGAGGGCGTCGGCGCGTCGGCCCGTCGGTGCACGCGGATCCACTCCGCCAGGTCGCCCATGGGGTTCGCCGAGACGGGCGCGACCGTCCTCCGGACGGCGGCGGCCGCGTCGACGAGCCCGTAGCCGTACAACGGATCGGGGAGCGAGCTGCCCCGGGGATCCGCCGTCGACACCAGTCGGTTGATGACGTCAGCCGCGCCCAGCTCAGGGTGGGCGCTCCGCACGAGCGCGACCATGCCCGCCACGAGGGGCGTCGCGCCGCTGGTGCCGCTCCAGCTGTAGTGCACGTCGCCGGGGCCCACGCCGACGAGCTTCTCACTGGGGGCCGAGACGCCGATGGTGATGCCCTGGCTGGAGGCGTCGAAGCTCGCCGCGCCCGACCGGTCGACGCCGGCGACGGTGAGGACGCCCGGCATCGTGGCGGGCGCGCCGACCTCGGTCGTGCCGCTGCCGCGGTTGCCGGCCGCCGCGACCACGACGACGTCCTCCTCCTGCGCGTGCAGGAACGCCTCGTCCCAGCTCGTGGGCCAGTCGAGGGTGTTGCGGGTCAGGGACATGTTGATGACGTCGGCGCCGTGGTCGACGGCCCAGGTGACGGCGTCGGCGATCTGCTGGTCGGAGTCGACCGCGCCGGCGCCGAAGCCCACCGAGATCGAGAGGAGGTCGGCCTCGGGCGCGACGCCGATCACGCCGTCGCCGGTCGCCGTGCCTCGTCCTGCGAGGAGGGAGCCGACGAGGGTCCCGTGGGCAGGGTCGTCGGAGCCGACCGGGCTCTGACCGTCGGCGGAGCCCTGCCCGGACATGTCCGTGCCCCCGACGACGACACCTTGCAGCTCGCGGACGGAGCCGTCGACGCCCGTGTCGATCACGGCGACCGTGACGCCCGCGCCGCGCGTCGTCTGCCAGGCCTCCCGCACGCCGTAGTCGGACAGCCAGTACTCGGCATCGCGGATGCTGTCGGCCGACGCGGTCGCGGCGGGCACGAGCACGAGGCCGACGGCGGTCACGACCACGAGCAGGCTCGCCGACAGCGCCTTGGTCGCCGCGCGCGCCCCGGTGCGGCGCACCTGCCTCAGCCTGCCTCGAGCGGAGCGGAGGAGGCGGCGGTCTCGCCGGGCGCGCCGGTCGCTGCGTCGTCGCCGGCGGCCTCGCCCAGGTAGTCGCCGCAGCGGCACACGTCGGGGCTCCAGCTCGAGCGCTCGACGGCGAGGTCGCCCAGCGGGTTGACGCCGGGACCCGCCGACAGGGCGTGCCCGGCGAGGGCGTGCAGGCACTTGACGCGCTCGGGCATGCCGCCGGCCGTCACGTGCGCGATCTCGGCCACGTGCTCGATGCCCTCGCGGTCGGCCAGGTAGGCGTCGTGCGCGTCGTGGTACCGCCTCCTGAGGTCGTCGTCCGAGGCCAGCAGCTCGGTCATCTCGGCCATGACGCCGTTGGCCTCGAGGGTCGAGATCGCCGCCGTCGCGCCGGGGTGGCAGAGGTAGTAGAGAGTCGGGAACGGCGTGCCGTCGCCGAGGCGCGGCTTCGTCGCGACCACGGTCGGGTTGCCGCAGACGCAGCGCGCGGGGATGCCGATCACGTCGCGCGCGGGGCGTCCCAGCATGGCGGTGACGAGCTCGACGTCGCGGTCGCTGACGGGCTCGAAGGGAGGGGTCGTCACGGGGTGCCGCCTGTCGTGGAGGACGGCAGGGGCGCCCCGCCGATGTCGGGCGCGACCAGCTCGGTCGCGGGTTCGTCGCTGAGGCCCGCGTCGATCACGGACGACATCATCGCGGCGACCCAGTCGACCTGGGGGGTCTGCAGGGTGTCGCTGATGGGTGCCTGCGACGGCGTCGCCGCGTCGGCGTCCGCACCCATCACGAGGTAGCTGTACTCGCCGGGGTAGACGTAGAGCAGCCGGTCTCGGGCCTGCGCCTCGATGTACGCCGGGTCGCTCCAGCGCGCGACGTCCCCCTGGAGGTCGTCCACGTCGTCCCGCTGGTCGCGCACGTCCTGCTGGAGGGTCGCGATCTGCTGCTGCTGCTGGACCAGCGTGCGGAGCGAGGGCGCGAGCACGACCACGAACAGCACGAGGATGACGAGCATCAGCAGGCTGAAGCCGGAGAAACGGATGCTGCGGAGCCAGCCGCCCGCAGCGGTCTCGCGCGACGCGAAGGCGACGGGCACACGTCGGGTCGGGGTCTCACGGGGCATGCACCCGAGGGTAGACGACCCTCGAGGGGGCAGGGTCACGGAACGCCGAGAGGCCCGCTCCCCCGAGGGGGAACGGGCCTCGGTGCGGGGACCACGTCGAGGACGTGGGCCCCGTCGGGCACTGCTCTGTGGCGCTAGGCCGAGAAGCGCGGGAACGCCGAGTAGCCGGCGTACCGGGCCGCGTCGCCCAGCTCCTCCTCGATGCGGAGCAGCTGGTTGTACTTCGCGACCCGCTCGCTGCGGGCGGGGGCGCCCGTCTTGATCTGGCCGGCGTCGGTCGCGACGGCGAGGTCGGCGATCGTCGTGTCCTCGGTCTCGCCGGAGCGGTGCGACAGCACCGTCGTGTAGCCGCTGCGCTGCGCGAGCGAGACGGCGTCGAGCGACTCGGTCAGCGTGCCGATCTGGTTCACCTTGACGAGGATCGAGTTCGCGGCGCCGGCGGCGATGCCGCGGGCGAGGCGCTCGGGATTCGTGACGAACAGGTCGTCGCCGACGATCTGCGTCTTCGAGCCGATCTCGCTCGTCAGGTGGGCCCAGCCCTCCCAGTCGTCCTCGTCGAGAGGATCCTCGATGGTGACGAGCGGGTAGGCCGACACGAGGTCGGCGTAGTAGCCGGCGAGGAACGCGGAGTCGCGCTTCTCGCCCTCGAACGTGTACGAGCCGTCGGCGTAGAACTCGCTCGAGGCGACGTCGAGGCCGAGCGCGATGTCCTTGCCGGGGGTGAAGCCGGCATTGGTGATCGCCTCGACCAGCAGGTCGAGCGCGGCACGGTTGCTCTCGAGGTTCGGCGCGAAGCCGCCCTCGTCGCCGAGGCCCGTCGACAGGCCCTTGGACTTCAGCTCGCTCTTGAGCGCGTGGTAGGTCTCGGCGCCCCAGCGGAGGGCGTCCGCGAACGACGTCGCGCCGATCGGCAGGATCATGAACTCCTGGATGTCGACGTTGCTGTCGGCGTGCGAGCCGCCGTTGATGACGTTGAGCATCGGCACGGGCAGGGTGTGCGCGTTCGGGCCGCCCAGGTAGCGGAAGAGCGGCAGGTCGGCCGAGTCGGCGGCGGCACGGGCCACGGCGAGCGAGACGCCGAGGATGGCGTTCGCGCCGAGGCGCGACTTGTTCTCGGTGCCGTCGAGCTCGATCATGGCGGCGTCGACGAGGCGCTGGTCGGTCGCGTCCATGCCCTCGACCTCGGGGCCGATCTCGTCGATCACGGCGGCGACGGCCTTGAGGACGCCCTTGCCGAGGTAGCGGCCCGCGTCGCCGTCGCGCAGCTCGTAGGCCTCGAAGGCCCCGGTCGATGCGCCCGAGGGGACGGCCGCGCGCGACACGGTCCCGTCGTCGAGCAGGACCTCGACCTCGACCGTGGGGTTGCCCCGCGAGTCGAGGATCTCGCGTGCGCCTACTGCGTCGATTTCTGCCACGGATGAACTCCTTAGTCGTCGATGTGCGTGCGGGGCACGCGGTCATCTCGATCCTAGCCGCGCGGGCCGACGCCGAGCGGGCCGCCTGGACCCACGCCGGGCGGGACGCGCGTCAGCCCAGCGGCCGCACCTCGAGGTCGTCCGGTGCTTCTCCCCCGCGCACCGCGACGAAGCGCCGGAACCCGGCGGCCGCGAGGGCGTCGAGCTGGCCGCCGACGTTCTTGGCGCGCTTCTGCAGCCGGACCCGCGCCTCCCCCCGGGACACCAGCGCCTTCTGCAGGGCCAGCAGCTCGACCGGGGCGACCGCCTTGTCGTAGAGGACGACGAGGCCGTCGTCGTCGGCGTCGTCGAGCTCGACGAGGTCGACGATCCGCTCGAAGCCGAGCGAGAAGCCGGCGGCCGGCACGTCGGTGCCGAGGAACCGGCCGATCATGCCGTCGTACCGGCCACCGCCGCCGAGCGAGTACGAGAAGTCGGGGTGCGCCACCTCGAAGATCGTGCCCGTGTAGTAGCCCATTCCCCGCACGAGCGTCGGGTCGAAGACGAGAGCGACCTCAGGCAGCGCGGCGCGGAGGGCGAGCAGGTCGCCGAAGGCGTCCTGGTCGAGCCACGCAGGAGGCGGGGAGGCGGTCGCCGAGTCCCAGGTCGCGTCGCCGAGCTGGGCCAGCTGGTCGGCCAGGCCGGGTGCCTCCACGCCGATCGAGACGAGCTGGGCCGCGACGCCCTCGACGCCGATCTTGTCGAGCTTGTCGATCTCGAGCAGGGCGCGGTCGTGCAGGTCGGCAGGCACGCCCCAGTGCGACAGCACGCCGATGAGGACGCGTCTGTCGTTGACGCGGATGGTCGTGCCGTCGAGCCCGAGGGCGCCGAGCACGGCCGTGGTGGCGGAGATGAGCTCGATCTCCGCCAGCTGGCCCGGCTCGCCCAGGATGTCGATGTCGCACTGCACGAACTGCCGGTAGCGGCCCTTCTGCGGTTTCTCGGCACGCCAGACGGGAGCGATCTGGACACTGCGGAAGACCGTCGGCAGCTCGGCGCGGTGGGACGCGTAGAAGCGCGCCAACGGCACCGTCAGGTCGAAGCGGAGGCCGAGGTCGGCGAGCTCGAGCGGGGACGCTGCGGACCGCAGCGCCTCGTCGTCGAGGCCCCGGCGCAGCACCGCGAAGACCTGCTTCTCGTTGTCGCCGCCCAGGCCCGAGAAGAGGTACTCGCTCGACTCGACGACCGGGGTCTCGATCTCGTCGAAGCCGTGCGCCCTGTAGACGTCCCGGACCACGGAGAGGACCCGCTCACGGCGGCGCTTGTCGGCGGGCAGGAAGTCTCTCATCCCGCGCGGCGGGGTCACGTGTGAGGGCATCGGACCATCATCCCAGAGCGGTCGACCACACGATTCCGATCACCGCTTGCCCATATTTCACATTGCTTGTACTGTCGAGGTGTCGGCGACGCGAATCGGGTTGCGCATCGCCGACCTGGCGCCCGCCTTCCCTGCGGCCGGGCGCCGCGACGGGCCGGGCGTTCTGCCCGGTCCGTCATCCACCCGCCAGCGTCTCGAGGCAGCGCCCAGCAACAGCGTCCCCAGAGAGCGTCTCCAGAGAACGTCTCCAGAGAACGTCTGCCGGCAGCGGCTGGTGAGTGTCACTTGACATGTCAACCGACACGGGCTACATTCAGACCATCGTCACAGTGCCCGTTCTGGTGTGATCCCCAGAATCGAGCGCCGTGACGATGGTGTGGTCTGTCGTCGATTCACTGCGAGACGCCCGTGTCTCCCCAGGCACGTGAGCTTCGCGTTCCGACAAGACCACGCGCGGGCGCCTCCCTGTTCGGGTCAGGGGGGCGCCCACCTTCGCCTCCGGCCTTCGGCTGACCCCACCGGACTAGGCGCGTGGGGCTTGCTCCTCGCGGGCCCGCAGCAGGGCCTCTCGTTCTCGCACCGCCCGACGCAGCGCACGCTCGGCGTCGATGCCGCCTCGACCTGCCGCGTCGACTGCGGCGAGCAGGTCGCGTCCCCAGAGCAGTTCGGCATCGTCGCCGGCGTCGCCGACCTCGACGAGTCCCGCGTCGCGGCCCTGGACTCCTCCGTCTGCCGGAGGGGCCCCGGCGGCGAGGCGCCTGCCCTCGAGCTTCTGGGCACGGGACAACGCGGGCAGGCCACGCGGCACACCGTCGTACGCGCTCGACCTGCTGGCCTTCTCGACGGCCTTCGCGGCACTCCAGAGACGCACGATGTCGTCGACGTCCGACGCGCTCGCGCCGCCGAAGACGTGCGGGTGCCTCCGTACGGTCTTCAGCCGGACGTCGCGCACGACGTCGGCCAGGTCGAAGGCGTCCCCGGAGGCGCGTGCCGCGATCGCGGAGTGCAAGACCACCTGGTAGAGCACGTCGCCCAGCTCCTCACGCCGATCAGCTGCGGTGCCGTCCTCGACCGCCTCCACCAGCTCTGCGCACTCCTCCACGAGGTAGGTGACGAGCGACTCGTGCGTCTGAGCGCGGTTCCACTCGCAGCCGCCCTGGTCTGCCAGCAGCGCCGCGACCACGTCGGACAGCTCCCTGACCTCGGCCTCGAGCCCTCTGTCGTCGCGCACCGCGCCTCCTCGTCTGGCCGCCGGGGCCGTCGTGGACGGGCCGCCGAGAGGCCGCCCGTCGGGTCAGGCCGTGGGGGCAGCGCCGCCGACGGCAGGCCGCGGCACGTCGGCACCGTAGATGGCGGTCATCAGCTGCTCGACCCAGAGGATGAGCTCGGCGTCGGCCAGGCCCTCCCCGTGTCGGACGGGCAGGGGCACGCTGACCGAGTTCGTCTGGCCGAACCAGCGGGCGCCGGGGTAGAGGCGCTGCAGGCGGACCTGGACGCTGTCGGCCAGGTCGGCCCCGGCCACGCGCAGGTTGCTGCCCATGACGACGACTTCGCTGAGACCGGCCTTCTGCGCCGCACGCCGGAGACGGGAGACCTCGATCAGAGCCAGCACGGACGCCGGCGGGGTCCCGTAGCGGTCGGTGAGCTCGTCGAGCACGGAGTCGATCTGGTCGTCGCTCGACGTCGGAGCACTGGCGGTCGAGAGCTTCTGGTAGGCCTCGAGGCGGAGGCGCTCGCTCTCGACGTACTCGTCCGGGATGTGCGCGTCGACGGGCAGCTCGAGCCGCAGCTCGGTCTGGCCCTCGGCCACGTCGCCGCGGAACGCGCCGACCGCCTCGCCGATCATGCGGAGGTAGAGGTCGAAGCCGACGCCCGCGATGTGGCCGGACTGCTCGCCGCCGAGCAGGTTGCCGGCGCCGCGGATCTCCAAGTCCTTCAGGGCCACCTGCATGCCGGCGCCGAGCTCGTTGTTCGCCGCGATGGTCTCCAGCCGGTCTTGCGCGGTCTCGCTGAGCGGCTTGTCCGGGTCGTAGAGGAAGTAGGCGTAGCCGCGCTCCCGACCTCGGCCGACGCGGCCGCGCAGCTGGTGGAGCTGGCTCAGGCCGTACTTGTCGGCCCGGTCGATGATCAGGGTGTTCGCGTTGGCGATGTCGAGGCCGGTCTCGATGATGGTCGTCGAGACGAGCACGTCGAACTTGCGCTCCCAGAAGTCGACCATGACCTGCTCGAGGGTGGACTCGGCCATCTGGCCGTGCGCGACCGCGACCCGCGCCTCCGGCACGAGCTCGGCGATCTCGGCGGCGACGCGGTTGATGCTCGACACGCGGTTGTGCACGTAGAACACCTGGCCCTCGCGCAGCAGCTCTCGTCGGATCGCGGCCGCTTTCTGCCGCTCGCCCTCCGGCCCGACGAAGGTGAGGATTGGGTGGCGGTCTTCTGGAGGCGTCGCGAGCGTCGACATCTCGCGGATGCCGGTCACCGCCATCTCGAGCGAACGCGGGATGGGCGTCGCCGACATCGCCAGGATGTCGACGTTCGTCTTGAGCTTCTTCAGGGCGTCCTTGTGCTCGACGCCGAACCGCTGCTCCTCGTCGATGATCACCAGCCCCACGTCTTTGTAGGCGATGCCCTCGCTGAGAAGGCGGTGCGTGCCGATGACCATGTCGACCGTGCCGTCGCCGAGCCCCTTGATGGTCTCCTTGCTCTCCTTCGCGGACTGGAACCGGCTGAGGCTCCGCAGGTGCACGGGGAACCCGGCGAAGCGCTCGCTGAAGGTGTCGAAGTGCTGCTTGACGAGCAGGGTCGTCGGCACGAGCATCACGACCTGCTTGCCGTCCTGGATCGCCTTGAAGGCGGCGCGCACGGCGACCTCGGTCTTGCCGTAGCCGACGTCGCCCGACAGCAGGCGGTCCATCGGGATCGGCCGTTCCATGTCGGCCTTGATCTCGTCGATCGTCGTGAGCTGGTCGGGCGTCTCGGCGAACGGGAACGCCTCCTCCAGCTCGCGCTGCCACGGGGTGTCGGGCGGGAACGCGTGCCCCTTCGACGCCATCCGCGCCGAGTACAGCTTGACGAGCTCGACCGCGATGTCGCGGACGGCCCGGCGGGCCTTGCTCTTCGCCGAGGCCCAGTCGCTGCCGCCCATCTTGCTCAGCGACGGCGCCTCGCCGCCGACGTAGCGGCTGAGCAGGTCGAGCTGGTCGGTGGGCACGTAGAGCTTGTCGCCCGGGTAGCCGCGCTTCGACGGCGCGTACTCGAGCACGAGGTACTCGCGGCTGTTCTTGACGGCGTTCCGGCCGCCGGACGAGACCTCGCGGCTGGTGAGCTCGAGGAACTTGCCGATGCCGTGGGTCTGGTGGACGACCACGTCGCCCGGCTTGAGCTGGAGCGGGTCGACGACGTTCTTGCGGCGGCTCGCGAGCTTCTTGACCTGACGGGAGTCGTAGTTGGCCGACCGGCCGTAGAAGTCGCTCTCGCCGAGGACGGCGATCTTGGCCGAGGGCAGCTCGAAGCCGGCCTCCACTCCCCCGGCGACGAGGTGCACGACGCCCTGTTCGAGGTCGTCGGGCAGTGCCTCGACGAGGCGGGCGGCCACCCCCTGCTCGGACAGCACGTCGCGGGCCCGCTCGACGAGACCGGTGCCCCGCGCCGTCACGACGACGCTCCACCCGTCTTGCACTCGGCCGACGACATGGTCGAGCGCGCCCTCGGCGTGCCCGCTGAAGCTCGGGACGGGCGCCGCCTCGACGCGCACGTAGTCGCCCGCCGCCTGTGCCGCCTCGTCGTCGGTGAGGACCTCGCCGGAGTCGAAGCCGCTGAAGGTGAACCAGGCTCGGTCGCCGGCCGCGGCCCGCAGGTCACGGAGAGCGAGGAAGTCGCCGGCGTCGAGGTCGATCGGGGCGGCGGCCCCGGCCGTCGCGGCGTTCCAGGCCGCGGACAGGAACTCGCGGTTCGTCTCGGCGAGGCTCTTCGCGCGCGACTGCACGCGCTCGGGCGAGAGCACGGCGACGGAGGCGCCCGCCGGCAAGTAGTGCGTGAGCGGCACGAGGCGGTCGACCAGGGCGGGGGCCAGGGACTCCATCCCCTCGACGGGGATGCCCTCGGCGATCTTGGCCAGCATCTGGGCGAGGCCGGGGAACTCGTGCTGCATCTCGCGAGCACGCTGTCGGACCGGGGCGGTCAGCAGCATCTCGCGGCTCGGCGGAAGCTCCACCGTGCTCACGACGCCCTCGAGACTGCGCTGGTCGGCGACGGAGAAGGTGCGGAGCTGGTCGACCTCGTCGCCGAAGAAGTCGACGCGCACCGGGTGCTCGGCCGTCGGCGGGAACACGTCGAGGATGCCGCCGCGCACCGCGAACTCGCCGCGCCGGGTGACCATGTCGACGCGCGCGTACGCGAGGTCGACGAGCCGCAGGGCGATCGCGGAGAGGTCGTGGCCCCGGTCGCCGATGGTCAGCACGACCGGGTCGATGTCGGCGAGGTTGTCGGAGACGGGCTGGAGGGCGGCCCGCACGCCCGCGACGACGACGAGGGGACGCACGTCGCTCGCGGGGCCCGTGCTGCCGGCGGCCGTGGCGATCGTCGCCGCCTCCGCCTCGGCCGACCAGGCGGCGAGGCGACGGAGCGCGTGGATGCGCTTGCCCACGGTCTCGGCGCTCGGGCTGAGGCGCTCGTGCGGCAGGGTCTCCCACGCGGGGAACTCGATCACCTCGGCGCCCGGTACGTAGCTGGCGAGGGACAGGCGGACGGCCTCGGACTCGCGACCGGTGGCGGTGACCACGAGCATGGCCTGGGGCCCGGCGCGGCGCGCGAGCAGCCCCGCGAGGAGCGGCACGCGCAGGCCGTCGACCACCGAGAAGTCGGTGCTGCGCTCGGCCCGGTCGAGGGCGGAGGAATACGTGGAGGCGCGCGACAGCGCCTTGATCAAGCCCGCGAGTATCACCGGACAAGGCTACTCGGCACCGCCGACAGTGCGCCGGTCGGCGATGCCCCGCCCGGTGGGAGCTGGCAGCAGGTCGCGGCTGGGCAGGGCCCCGATCAGGCCTTCGCGGTGTGGAACTTGAGCTGCGCCGCGGTGAGGCCGTCGGAGACGATCATCTCGACCGCGTCGGCCGCGTCGCCGAGCAGCAGCGGGAGCTCCTTGCGCTCGGTCGACGAGAAGGCCTTGAGCACGTAGTCGGCGGCGGGCTGCCTGCCGGGCGGACGACCGATGCCGACGCGGACGCGCAGGAACTCGTTCGAGCCGGTGGCGGCGATGATGTCGCGCAGCCCGTTGTGGCCGCCGTGGCCGCCGCCCTGCTTGAGCTTGATCGAGTCGAAGTCGATGTCGAGCTCGTCGTGCACCACGATCAGCCGTGACACGTCCAGGTCGTAGTACTTGAGCAGCGCGGCCACGGGCCCGCCCGACAGGTTCATGAAGCTGCGGGGGGCGGCGAGGACGAAGCGGGGGCCGCCCGGCTGGGGGCGGCCCTCCGCGACGCTCGCGTTGGTGCGGTGGTTCTTGAAGCTCGCCGACAGGCGGTGCGCCAGCTCGGCGAGCACCATCTGTCCGACGTTGTGCCGGGTGCCTGCGTAGTCGGGCCCGGGGTTGCCGAGCCCGACCACGAGCCACTGCGAGTCGTCCACGGGATGGTCCTCCTCGGGAGACACGCGGGGCTGTCAGGCGGTCGGCGTCGCGGACGACGCCGTGGTGCGGTGGTGCGGTGATGCGGTGATGCGGTGATGCGGTGATGCGGTGATGCGGTGATGCGGTGATGCGGTCTTACTCGGAGCGCTCTTCGTCCTCGATCGAGGGCACGTCGCCCTCGGCCTCGGCGGCCTCGCCCGACTCGTCGTCGACGGCGTCGGTGGTGAGGTCGAGCTGCGGGACGGAGACGCTCGTGATGAGCACCTCGGCGTCGGTGACGAGCGAGGCGCCCTCGGGGAGGACGACGTCGGAGGCGTGCACCTGCGCGCCGTCCTCGAGGCCCTCGATCGAGACGACGACCGACTGCGGGATCGCGGTGGCCGAGACCTCGAGGGTGATGGCGTTGAGCTCGACGACGTGGATCGTGCCGGGAGCGGACTCGCCCTCGATGTGGACGGGGACGTCGACCTCGACCTTCTCGCCCTGACGGACGACGATGAGGTCGATGTGCTCGATGACCTGCTTGACCGGGTCGCGCTGGATGTCCTTGACGAGGGCGAGCTGCTGGGTGCCCTCGATGTCGAGCGTGATGAGCGCGTTCGAGCGACGCGTGATGAGCATCGTCTCGTGGCCGGGCAGCGTGACGTGCTGGGGGTCGGTTCCGTGGCCGTAGATGACGGCGGGGATCTGGTCGTTCGCGCGGATCTTGCGGGCCGCGCCCTTGCCGAAGCTGGTGCGGACGAGAGCGGAAAGGGTGTTGTCGTCAGCCATGGATGTCTCCGTTTCTGCGGGCCTGGCGGCCCGGGATGTGTGGGTCGATGTCAACTCGAACGCAGATCGCGTGAGGAGGGACCTCGCAGCCGTGGGGACGATGTCACGAGACCGAGTGCCTGCCTACCGCGTCGATAACGGGTGCCGGAGCGCCCCTCGCCGAAGTCGACACCCAGGCTACAGGCCACCCGGGCGTGTCGCCAACCCGTGTCGGCGTCCCGTGTCGGCGTCACGGGTCGTGGGCGCCCCGTGAAGACGGACGTCAGCGTCCGTCGAGACGGGCCAGCGCCTCCGCGACGATCTCGTCCGGACCCGCGGACACGTCGACGCCGAAGCCGGGCTCGTCGTCGCCGAGCGGCTCGAGGGTCGCGAACTGCGAGTCCATCAGCCCGGGAGGCATGAAGTGGCCCTTGCGTGCCTTCTGCCTCTCGGCCACGAGCTCACGGACACCGGTGAGGTGCACGAACAGGAGGCGCGGGTCGCCGCCGCGGAGCACGTCCCTGTAGCGGCGCTTCAGGGCCGAGCAGGCGACGACGACGCCGTCTTC
Source organism: Frigoribacterium sp. ACAM 257 (assembly GCF_007954365.1). Lineage (GTDB taxonomy): Bacteria > Actinomycetota > Actinomycetes > Actinomycetales > Microbacteriaceae > Frigoribacterium. Next base: position 127,855 of record NZ_VOLO01000003.1, on the reverse strand, counting down.
TCCCGCGTCGCGGATGCGGTCCGCGACGATCTCGAGCCACGGCGCCCGGTCGTCGTCGTCCAGCGCGTGGCCGGCGGCCATCTTGTCGCGGTTGGTCTTCGGGTGCAGGTCGTCGGCGTCGACGAAGGGGACGCCCGCCGTGCGGGCGAGGAGCTCGCCGACCGTGGACTTGCCGGAGCCGGACACCCCCATCACGACGACGGGCGGGATCGAGGAGGGGAACGGAGCGGGCATCGGGGTCTCAGGCACGGGGACCTCTCGGTGTCGGGGACGGCGGCGTCCCGACCAGCGTAGACGCGCCTCCTCGTGTCGTCCGCGCCCCGGAGGGCACTGACGGTGCCTGTCAGGGGCGCAGGACGGAGGAATAGTGTGCGGGGGTCATCGACCGCAAGGAGGCACCGTGACCGAGCACGGAGAACAGTCCACCCCCACCGCCCAGGCGAACATCGGAGTCGTCGGCCTGGCCGTCATGGGTTCGAACCTCGCCCGCAACCTCGCCAGCCGCGAGGGCAACACCGTCGCCGTCTACAACCGCTCCCCCGGGCGCACCGACACCCTGATGGACGAGCACGGCGACGCCGGCTTCGTCGCCTCGGGGTCGATCGAGGACTTCGCCGCGTCGCTGCAGAAGCCCCGCACCGCGATCATCATGGTGCAGGCCGGCAAGGGCACCGACGCCGTCATCGACCAGCTCGCCGACCTCTTCGAGGAGGGCGACATCATCGTCGACGGCGGCAACGCGAACTTCCAGGACACGAGGAGGCGCGAGGCGGCCCTCAAGGAGCGTGGCCTCAACTTCGTCGGCGCCGGCATCTCCGGCGGCGAGGAGGGCGCCCTCAAGGGCCCGTCGATCATGCCCGGCGGCTCGAAGGAGGCGTACGAGACCCTCGGGCCGATCCTGGCGTCGATCGCTGCGGTCGCCGAGGGCGAGCCCTGCGTCACGCACATCGGCTCCGACGGCGCGGGCCACTTCGTGAAGATGATCCACAACGGCATCGAGTACGCCGACATGCAGCTCATCGCCGAGTCGTACGACCTGCTCCGCCGCGTCGGCGGCCACGAGCCGGCCGACATCGCCGCCGTGTTCGAGGAGTGGAACAAGGGGGAGCTGGAGTCGTACCTGATCGAGATCACCGCCGAGGTGCTGCGCCAGGTCGACGCCAAGACCGGCGGGCCGCTGGTCGACTCGATCGTCGACGCGGCAGGATCGAAGGGCACCGGCGTCTGGACCGTGCAGAACAGCGTCGGCCTCGGCGTCCCCGTCGGCGGCATCGCCGAGGCCGTCTTCGCCCGGGCCGTCTCGTCGAAGCCCGACCAGCGCGCCGCGGTGCAGGCGACCCTGCAGGGACGGCCCGAGGTGCACGAGGCGGGCGACGGCTTCGAGGACGACGTGCAGAAGGCGCTCTACGCCTCGAAGATCGTGGCCTACGCCCAGGGCTTCGACGCGATCATCGCGGGCGCGCTCGAGTACGACTGGGACATCGACAAGGGCGCCGTGGCGAAGATCTGGCGCGGCGGCTGCATCATCCGCGCGCAGTTCCTCAACCGCATCGTCGAGGCGTACGAGAAGGACTCGACCATCGCGACGCTGCTCGAGGACGACTACTTCGCCGCAGCCGTCCGCGACGGCGAGCAGGCCTGGCGCCGCATCGTCGCCAAGGCGGCCCTGTCGGGCATCCCCGTGCCCGGGTTCGCGTCGGCGCTGTCGTACTACGACTCGCTCGCGTCGGAGCGCCTCCCGGCCGCCCTCATCCAGGGCCAGCGTGACTTCTTCGGCGCGCACACCTACGAGCGGGTCGGCGAGGACGGCGTGTTCCACACGCTGTGGTCGGGCGACCGCTCGGAGATCGAGACGGAGCCGTCGACGCACTGACGTCGGCGCGACTCGACGCCGGGTCGCGGTGTCGCAGGCGAGAAGGGACGAGGCAGGCGCGGTCCCGCGCCTGCCTCGTCCCTTCTCGCTGTCGGAGCGGCCGGCGTTGCAGGCGCTGCCGGTGCGGGGCCGGATGAACGGGTCCCAGCGGAGGCGCGCCTCTCCCGTCGTCTGCGACACGGCGAAGGCGAGCTCGGGGCTGACGGGGACGACGCAGCGGGACTCGACGACGGGCACGAGATGCTGCCTACGCCGGGCGTCGGCAGCGCCGACGGGTTCGCCGACTCCGCTACGCCGCGCCGTCGAACATCGACGTGACCGAGCCGTTGTCGAAGACCTCGTGGATCGCGCGGGCGATGAGGGGGGCGATCGGCAGGATCTCGAGCTTGTCGAACTTCTGGTGGTCGGTCAGCGGCAGGGTGTCCGTGACGACGACCGAGTCGATGAAATCGCTGCTGAGGATCTCGGGCGCCGGGTCGCTGAAGACCGCGTGGGTGGCCGCGACGACGACGCCGATCGCACCGGCCGCCTTGAGCGCCTCAGCGGCCTTGACGATGGTGCGGCCCGTGTCGATCAGGTCGTCGACCAGCAGGCAGACGCGGCCCTCGACCTCGCCGACGATCTCGTGCACCGTGACCTGGTTCGGCACCAGCGGGTCGCGGCGCTTGTGGATGATGGCGAGGGGCGCGTCGAGCTTCTCGCTCCAGATGTCGGCGACGCGGACGCGGCCCATGTCGGGCGAGACCACGGTCAGGGTGCTGTTGTCGAGCTTGGTGCGGAAGTGCTCGAGCAGCACCGGCATGGCGAAGAGGTGGTCGACCGGGCCGTCGAAGAAGCCCTGGATCTGCGGGGCGTGCAGATCGACGCTCATGATGCGGTGCGCGCCCGCGGCCTTGAACAGGTCGGCGACGAGACGGGCCGAGATCGGCTCGCGACCGCGCCCCTTCTTGTCCTGGCGGGCGTAAGGGTAGAACGGTGCGACCACCGTGATGCGCTTCGCCGAGGCGCGCTTGAGGGCGTCGACCATGATCAGCTGCTCCATGAGCCACTCGTTGATCGGGGCCGAGTGCGACTGGATGACGAACGCGTCGGCGCCGCGCACGCTCTCGTCGTACCGGGCGTACAGCTCGCCGTTGGCGAAGGTGCGGGCGTCGGTCGGGATCAGCTCGGAGCCGAGCTCCGACGCGATCTGGTTCGCCAGCTCGGGGTGCGCACGCCCCGAGACCAGAACGAGTCGGTTCTCGCCGGTGATCTTGATTCCGGACACGTCACTCGCTCTCCGGCCCCGGAGGGCCAACCCGACAGGGGGTCAGTCGGTCGTTCGTTCGGCGCGGGCGGCGGCCTCGGCCGCCGCTGAGCCGGGGCGGTTCGCCTCGACCCATCCGCTCGCATTGCGCTGTGGGGCGATGCTCAGCGCCAGCGCGCCGGCCGGCACGTCCTTGCGGACGACCGTCCCTGCGCCTGAGTACGCTCCGTCGCCAATCCTAACGGGGGCGACGAAGACGTTGTGCGACCCGGTGCGCACGTTCGACCCGACCTCGGTGCGGTGCTTGTGCACCCCGTCGTAGTTCGCCGTGATGGTGCCGGCGCCGATGTTGCTGTCGGTGCCGACCTCCGTGTCGCCGATGTAGCTGAGGTGGGGCACCTTCGAGCCCGCGCCGATCTCGGCGTTCTTCGTCTCGACGAAGGTGCCGATCTTGCCGCCCTCGCCGAGCACGGTGCCGGGACGCAGGTACGAGAACGGCCCCACGGAGGCGCGGGCACCGATGACGGCGAGGGTCGCGTCGGTGCGCTTCACGACCGCCCTTTCTCCGACCTCGGTGTCGACGAGCGTCGTGTCGGGACCGACAACGGCACCCGCCGCGACGTACGTGGCGCCCTTCAGCTGCGTGCCGGGAAGCAGCTCGACGTCGGGGCTGAGCGCGACGTCGCGGTCGATCCAGGTGGTCTGCGGGTCGACGATGCTCACGCCCTCGCGCTGCCAGTGCTCGACGATCCGGTCGTTCAGGCGGCGCGCCGCAGCAGCGAGCTGCACACGGTCGTTGATGCCCTCGAGACGCCACGTCTCGTCGACCGCGCGGGCGGAGACGCGCTCGCCGGCGGCGGTGAGCAGCCCGACGACGTCGGTGACGTACTTCTCGTTCTGTGCGTTGGCCGAGCCGACGCGGGGCAGGTGGGTCCGCAGGGCGGCGACGGTGAACGCGTAGGTGCCGGAGTTGATCTCGCGCAGCTGCCGCTCCTCCTCGGTGGCGTCCTTGTGCTCGACGATGCGGTCGACGTCGCCCGACGAGCGCCGCACCACGCGGCCGTAGCCGTGGGCGTCGGGGAGGACGGCCGACAGCAGCGTCGCCGCCGCCGCCTCCTCGCGGTGCTGGGCGAGGAGAGCCGTGAGGGTCACGTGGTCGAGGAACGGCACGTCGGCGCTCACGACGACGACGTCGCCGTCGAAGTCGGCGGGCAGCGCCTCGACGGCCTGCTCGACGGCCCGGCCCGTGCCCGGCACCTCGTCCTGGTCGACGATCACCGCGCCGGGCGTCGTCTCGACGATGCTCGTCACGACCAGGTCGCGCTCGTGGCGCACGACGGCGACGAGGTGCTCTGGCTGCAGCGCCCCCGCGGTCTCGAGCACGTGCTGGACCAGCGGCAGGCCGGCCAGGCGGTGCAGGACCTTGGGCGTCGAGGACTTCATGCGCGTGCCCTGTCCTGCGGCGAGGACGACGACGGCGAGGCTGCGTTCGGGCATGGGACTCCTAGAGGTGGGGCGTGCGGCGATCACCGGCGATCCTCCCACGGGCGTCGGAGCAGCCGCCGGTGGGCCCCGCGTGTCCGCTGCCGCGGGCGAGCGGGGCGGTGGCGGTGGAGGGGAGACGTCAGCTGCGGGCGGCGCGCACCACGGCGGCGGTGCCGCCGACTGCGACGGCGTCCTCGAGCAGGGCGACGAGCACGTCGGGCAGGCCGGTCTTCTCGACGAGGACCTTGCGGCCGAGGTAGCCCGCGAAGCTGCCGACGACCGCCCCGGCGGCGCCGAGCAGGGCGCCCTGCACCCCGCGGTCGGCACGCAGATCGGTGGTGCCCATGGCGAAGCCGACGACGGCACCGGCGGCGATGCGTCCGGAGATCGCGCCGCCCGAGATGCGGCTGGGCGTCGAGGGCAGCTTGTCGCCGACGAGCTCGCCCGCGCCGGCGGCCACGAAGACGGCACGGCCGATCGGCGAGCGGAAGACCGCCCACTCCTGCCAGCTGCCCGTGAGGGTGCGGCTGTCGCGGCTGAGGGCGAGCGCCGCGAGCGGGGTAGCCGAGCGGGAGCCGGTGAGGACGCCGAGCAGGGCGGCACGGGCGAGCGGGGAGAGCGTGGTGGTCGACATGGCCGCAGGCTATCGAGGGCGGCGGCCGCCGGTCCGGATCGGGACCAGCGCCTCCTCGGCTGCTCTCGGCTCCGCCACCAGGATTCGAACCTGGACCTAACAGCTCCAAAGGCTGTCGTGCTGCCGTTACACCATGGCGGACCGCGCTCTCGGCGCAGGGTCGATTCTGTCAGACGCCGCCTCCGTCGTCGCTGCCGCCCGCTGTCGCCCCTCTTCTGCTCGAGGGCGGGTCATCGTCATCGAGGGCGGGTCGATGCGAACCCGCCCTCGGCCACGCTGACCCGCCCTCGACCCGGAAAGCCCGCCGTCGACGGACTCGGGACGGGCGCGCTGCCATGATGTGCAGATGCCCGAGGCCGATCAGCACGACGAGCGCGAGCCGCAGGGCGGGACCGCGCCGCGCGACGAGGTCGACCGGATCGTCGCGGCGTGGTCTTACGAGCGGCCCGACCTCGACTTCGCGCCGTTGCACGTCCTCTCACGCGTCGGCCGCCTCGCGAAGCACCTCGACCGTGCCCGCCGCGACGCCTTCGTCGCCAGCGACCTCGAGCAGTGGGAGTTCGACGTCCTCTCCGCGCTGCGCCGCGCCGGCGGCCCCTACGAGCTGAGCCCGAAGGCCCTGCTGCAGCAGACGCTCGTCTCGAGCGGCGCCATGACCAACCGCATCGACCGGCTCGTCGCGCGCGGCCTCGTCGAGCGTCGCACCGACCCGAACGACGGCCGCGGCGTGCGGGCACGGCTGACCCAGGCAGGGGGCGACGCGGTCGACGCGGCCATCGAGCGCCTCCTCGCTGCCGAGCGCCGCCTCCTCGCCGACCTGGGTCCGGTCGACGAGCAGCGTCTCGGCGACCTGCTGCGCCGCCTCAGCCTCACCCTCGGCGACTGACCCTGCCCCCGGCGACGAGTGGTCGGTTCCTGTCGTTCCGCGCCTCGCGAGGGACCGGACCTGACCACTCGGCCGGCCAGACCCCCAGCCAGCGCGCTAGGCGAGCAGCTCGCTGAGCTCGAGCCAGCGCACCTCGAGCTCGGCCGTCTTGTGGTCGAGCGCGGTCAGCTTCGCCTGGAGCGCCGCGAGGCCGTCGAGGTCGGTCTGGTCGAAGCCCGCGAACTGCTCGAGCAGGCTGCTGCGCTCGGTCGCCGACTTGGCGAGCTTGCGGTCGATCGAGCCCAGCTCCTTCTCGGCGTTGCGCTTCTCCGCGCCCGACAGGCCCGACGCGGCCGCGGCGGCGGCGACGGACGACTGGGCGCCCTGCACCGCGGTCGGCCGGTCGGTCGCCCCGCCCTGGGTGTCGGTGGCCTGCTTGCGCAGTGCGAGGTACTGGTCGACGCCGCCCGGCAGGTGACGGAACTGCCCCTCGAGCACCGCGTACTGCTGGTCGGTGACGCGCTCGAGCAGGTACCGGTCGTGCGAGACGACGAGCAGGGTGCCGGGCCAGCCGTCGAGCAGGTCCTCCATGGCGGCGAGCATGTCGGTGTCGAGGTCGTTCGTGGGCTCGTCGAGGATGAGCACGTTCGGCTCGTTCAGGAGGATGAGCAAGAACTGCAGGCGGCGCTTCTGCCCGCCCGACAGGTCCTTGATCGGCGTCTGCAGCTGCGCGCTGGTGAAGCCGAGGCGCTCGAGCAGCTGCCCGGGCGTCATCTCCTTGCCGGCCGTGACGTAGGAGGTGCGCTGCCGGCCGATCAGGTCGTTCACCTTCTCGTTCGCGACCTCGTGCAGGTCAGCGAGCTGCTGGTCGAGGATGGCGAACTTGACCGTCTTGCCCTGCTTGACCCGCCCCTCCGTCGGCTGCAGCTCGCCCGTGACGACCTTGAGCAGCGTCGACTTGCCGGCCCCGTTGACGCCCAGCACGCCGGTGCGCTCGCCGGGGGCGATGCGCCACTCGACGCCGTGCAGCACGCGCTTGTCGCCGAACGTGACGCCGACCTCGACGAGGTCGACGACGTCCTTGCCGAGCCGCGCGGTGGCCATCTGCGACAGCGCGACGGTGTCGCGGGCGGGCGGCTCGTCGGCGATCAGCTCGTTCGCCGCGTCGATGCGGAACTTGGGCTTGGTCGACCGCGCCGGGGCGCCGCGACGCAGCCACGCCAGCTCCTTGCGCATCAGGTTCTGGCGCTTCGACTCGGACGCCGCGGCCGAGCGGTCGCGCTCGACGCGCTGCAGCACGTAGGCCGCGTAGCCGCCCTCGAAGGGCTCGACGATGCCGTCGTGCACCTCCCACGTGTCGGTCGAGACCTCGTCGAGGAACCACCGGTCGTGGGTCACGACGACGAGCGCGCCCGACGAGGGCGACCAGCGGCGACGGAGGTGCTCGGCCAGCCAGGCCACGCCCTCGACGTCGAGGTGGTTGGTGGGCTCGTCGAGGAACAGCACGTCCCAGTCGCCGACGAGGAGGCGCGCGAGGGCCACCCGACGGCGCTGGCCGCCCGACAGGTCGCCGAGCCGCGCCTCCCACGGGATGTCGGTCGCGAGGCCGGAGATGACGTCGCGGATGCGGGCGTCGCCTGCCCACTCGTGCTCGTCGCGGTCACCGACGATCATGCGGCCGACCGTGTCGTCGTCGGGCAGCACGTCGCGCTGGTCGAGCATGCCGATCGTGAGGCCGCGACGGGTGGTGACCCGGCCGTCGTCGGGCTCGAGGCGACCGGCGAGCACGGACATGAGGGTCGACTTGCCGTCGCCGTTGCGGCCGACGACGCCGATGCGGGAGCCCTCGTCGATGCCGAGGGTCACCCCGTCGAGGACGACCTTGGTCGGGAATTCGAGCTTCAGGTTTTCTGCGCCGAGGAGATGTGCCACCTCAGAAGGGTAGGCGACGGCGGCTGACCGAGCGGACCGCATCCGCGGCGCCGCCCGGCTGCGCTCAGCCCAGCGACGCCGTCCACTCGTCGGGGCCGTCCGTGAACGCCTGGCGCTTCCAGATCGGCAGCCTCTGCTTGACGAGGTCGACGAGCGCCGAGCAGGCGGCGAAGGCCTCGGCACGGTGGGGCGAGGCGACGGCGCAGGCGAGCGCCACGTCGCCGATCTCGAGGTCGCCGACACGGTGCTGCACCGCGATCGTGACCGCGGGGTGCTCCGCCGCGATCTGCTCGGCCACGGAGCCCATGACGTCGCCGGCCGACGGGTGCTGCTCGTAGTGCAGCGCGACGACGTCGCGCCCTTCGTCGTGGTCGCGCACGACCCCCTCGAACGTCACGACCGCCCCGGAGGCGCGGCTCGCCACGATCACGGAGCACTCGGCCGCCGACAGCACGGTCTCGACCACCTCGGCCAAAAGCACGCGCCCGCTGGGGCCGCTCGCCCGGGCCACGTCGTCGTCGTCAGTCATGAGCGCCTCCGGAGAGCTGGTCGAGCAGGTGGTCGATCAGGGGGTCGAGGACGGCGAGGCCGTCGCGCACTCCCCCGCGGGAGCCGGGCAGGTTGACGACGACGGTGCGGCCCGCGACTCCCGCCAGCCCCCTCGAGAGCACGGCCGTGGGGACGGCGGCCGCGCCGCGCCTCCTCAGCTCCTCGGCGATGCCGGGGATCTCGCGCTCGAGCAGCGGAGCGGTCTGCTCCGGAGTGCGGTCGGTCGGCGTGAGGCCGGTGCCGCCGGTGGTGAGCACGACGTCGACGCCCTGCGCCAGGGCCGCGGCGAGCGCCTCGCCCACGGGGGCACCGTCGGCGACCACGACCGGCTCGCCGGCGAGCCAGCCGCGTGCCGTGAACCAGTCGCGGATCACCGGGCCGGTGAGGTCGGGCGACGTCCCGGCCGCGGCTCGGGTGGAGGCGACGACCACGACCGCGCGCCGGGCGGCAGGTGACGTCGTCATCTCGCCCACTCCCCGCTCTTGCCGCCGCTCTTCTCGAGCACCTTGACGTCGCCGATCACGGCGAGGTGGTCGACGGCCTTGATCATGTCGAAGAGGGTGAGCGCCGCGACGGTCGCCGCGGTCAGCGCCTCCATCTCGACGCCCGTGACGCCTCGGGTCCGGACGCGGGCGACGACGGTGACCGACGCCTCCTCGGCGCCGGTGTGGGTCTCGAAGTCGACCGTGATCGCGCCGAGCGGCAGGGGGTGGCAGAGCGGGATGAGGGCCGGGGTCTGCTTCGCGGCCATGATGCCGGCGATCCGGGCTGTGCCGAGCGCCTCGCCCTTGGGCAGGGTGCCGTCGACGAGCCGGGCGACCACGTCGGGCCGGGTCGTGAGCACCGCCTGGGCGGCGGCCTCGCGGCTCGTCTCGGCCTTGCCCGTCACGTCGACCATGTGGGCCGACCCGTCGGGCCGGACGTGGGTCAGGTCGCCGACCGGCTGCTGCCCGGCCGACGCGGGCGGGGCGCCGTGCGCGTCGTCACTCATCGAGCGTCCAGACTACGACCTCGTCGCCGTCGTCGAGCCGGTCGACGCCGACCGGGACGTGCACGAGCACGGTCGCCTCGGCGTACGAGGCCAGGAGGTGCGAGCTCGGGCCGCCGACGAGCACGACCCGCCCGTCGACGTCGAGGCGTCCGCGTCGCAGCTGGTGCTTGCCCACGGGAGAGTCGGCCGCCTCGCCCATCGGCACCGTGCGGTGCAGGCGAGGCGTGCCGACGCCCGTCGCGTCGTGCAGCACAGGCCGCAGGAACGCCTCGAACGAGACGAGCGCGCTGACCGGGTTCCCCGGGAAGCAGACGACGGGCAGCCGGCGGTCGTGCACGGTGAGGGAGCCCCAGCCCTGCGGCCCGCCGGGCTGCATCGCCACGTGCCCGAAGACGACGCCCGCCGTCTCGAAAGCGTCGCGGACCACCTCGTAGGCACCGGCGCTGACGCCCCCCGTGGTGAGCACGAGGTCGACCGACCCGGCGTGCCGGGCCACGACGCCGAGCAGTGCGTCCGCGTCGTCGGGGACGCGCTCGACGACCACGTCGACGCCGACGTCGACGAGGGCCGCAGCGAGGCCCGAGCCGTTGGCGTCGTGGATGAGGCCGGGGGCGAGGGCGGCACCGGGGGCGCTCAGCTCCTCCCCGGTCGAGACCAGCAGGAGGCGCGGGCGGCGGACGACCTCGACGGTCACGAGCCCGGAGGCGGCCAGCACCCCCCAGCGCGCCGGGGTGAGCACCGTGCCGGCGCGCAGCAGGACGCTGCCTGCGGAGACGTCGCTGCCGGCGGCGCGGACGAAGGTGCCCTCGGCCACGGGGCCGGGGAGGACGACACGGGCGTCGGCGCCCGCGACGGGGAACGCGGGCGGGGCGGCGCGCTCGATCGGCACGACCGCGACGGCGCCCGCCGGGACCGCTGCACCCGTCATGATCGGCGCGGCGGTGCCCTGTCGGAGCGCCGGGCCCACGTGGCCGGCCGGGATCGGGTCGACGACCACCAGGTCGACTCCGCCGTCGCGCGCGGCGTCGGCAGCGGTCAGGGCGTAGCCGTCCATCTGCGAGTTGGCGAAGGGAGGGAGGTCGAGCGGCGCGACGACGTCGGCCGCGAGCACCCGGCGGCGGTGCCGGTCGGGCTCGGCCGCGATGCGGACCGGGTCGACGAGGAGGGCCTCCACAGGACGCCGCGCCAACGCCTCCTCCACCAGCGCCCGGACGGCGATCTGGTGCTGCTCGACTGTGCGCACGGGTTCCTCTCACGGCGGTCGTCGATAGCGTAGCGAGCGTGACCGACACCTCCTCCTCCTCGTCCCCCGCCCTCCCCCGCGTCGACGTCGCCGTCATCGGCGGCTCCGGCCTGTACTCCCTCTTCGCACCCGGCACGGCGACGAGCCACGTCGTCGAGACGCCCTACGGGCCGACGTCGAGCGAGGTGACGATCGGCGAGATGGGCGGCAAGACCGTCGCGTTCCTCACCCGGCACGGCAAGGGCCACTCCGTGCCGCCGCACCGCATCGACTTCCGCGCGAACGTCTGGGCGCTCGCCTCGCTCGGCGCGAAGGCGGTCGTCTCGTCGTCCGCCGTGGGCGGGGTCAGCCCCGAGTACCCGCCGGGCACCATGGTCGTCACCGACCAGTTCATCGACCGCACCTGGGGCCGCCCCGACACCTTCTTCGACGTCGAGGGCGGGGTGCAGCACCTCGTCGCCGCCGACCCGTTCGACCCGGTGCTGCGGGCCGCCGCCGTCTCGGCCCTCGAGGCCCAGGGCGAGCCGTTCGCCCCGACCGGCACCTGCGTCGTCATCCAGGGCCCCCGGTTCTCGACCCGGGCCGAGTCGCTCTGGTTCCGCGCCGCCGGTGCGCACACGATCAACATGACGATGTACCCGGAGGTGCCCCTCACGCTCGAGCTCGGCATGGGCGCCGTGAACATCTCGTTCGTCACGGACAGCGACGCAGGCCTCGCCCCCGAGGAGGGCCAGGCAGGCACCGACGACGACGCCGTCAGCCACCAGCTCGTGATGGACCGCCTCGCCGCGGCCCAGCCGCGCATCGTCGCCGCCATCGAGGCGATCGTCGCGGGGCTGCCTGCGGACTACGCGCCGCGCGAGCTCGTCTCGTCGGCGGCGACGGCGGCGGTGCTCGCGCGCCCCGTGCGGTCGGCGACCTCGTGACCGACACGACGGGCGCCTCCTCCGCGACGGGCCCCGCCGACGCAGCCCGCGCCTCCTCGTCGCCCGGGCTGCTGCTCGTGACGGGCGGCGCCGGCTTCATCGGCTCGGCCGTCGTCGAGCAGGCGCTGGGCCGTGGCTGGTCCGTGCGCGTGCTCGACTCGCTGCGACCCGACGTGCACGGCGGCCCCCCGACGCTCGACCCGCGGGTCGACTTCGTCCACGGCGACGTGCGCGACGCGGCGGTCGTCGACGCGGCGCTCGCGGGCGTCGACGCAGTCTGTCACCAGGCGGCCAAGGTCGGCCTCGGCGTCGACTTCCAGGACGCGCCTGACTACGTCGACAGCAACGAGCACGGCACGGCCGTGCTGCTCGCCGCGATGGACAGGGCGGGGATCGACCGGCTCGTCGTCGCCTCGTCGATGGTCGTCTACGGCGAGGGCAGCTACCGCACGAGCGCGGGCGAGACCGAGCGGCCGGCCCCCCGTCGCATCGCCGACCTCGACGCCGGCGTCTTCGACCCGCGCGACGCCGAGGGCGAGCTCCTCGAGCCGCAGCTGATCGCGGAGGACGCCCCCCTCGACCCCCGCAACGTGTACGCGATCACGAAGCTCACGCAGGAGCACCTGTCGACCTCGTGGGCCCGCAGCACCGGCGGCCGCGCCGCCGCCCTGCGCTACCACAACGTCTACGGGCCGGGCATGCCGCAGAACACCCCCTACGCCGGGGTGGCGTCGCTGTTCCGCTCCGCGCTCGAGCGCGGCGAGGCGCCCCGCGTCTACGAGGACGGCGCCCAGCGGCGCGACTTCGTGCACGTGCGCGACATCGCGTCCGCCAACCTGGCGGCGCTCGACTGGACGGGCGAGCAGGAGCCCGACTCGTTCCGGGCGTTCAACGTCGGCAGCGGCACCGTGCACACGATCGGCGAGATGGCGGAGGCGCTGGCCCGCGAGGCCGGCGGGCCCGCTCCCGTGGTCACCGGCCAGTACCGCGCGGGCGACGTGCGCCACGTCACCGCTTCGTCAGCCCGGCTGCGCGACGAGCTGGGCTGGAGACCGGCTGTGTCGTTCGAGGCGGGCATGCGCGAGTTCGCGACTGCGCCGCTGAGGGCTGCCGTCGGCGGCTGAGGCCGCACCTGCAGATCCTGAGGGGCAGCACGGTCCAGTTCGTCGCCGACGGTCCGGCGACACGGACCGTGCTGGACGGACCCGCCCGAGTTCCCTGCCCGGGCAGACCGAGCAGGGCCGACGACCCCCCGTCCGGGCCGACCCTGGCCCCTCCCAGGGGCGGGACCGTAATATCACCAGGATGAGCAGTTCCCAGGTCGACGTCGTGCTCCCCTGTCTCGACGAGGCCGGGGCGCTGCCCTGGGTGCTCGGACGACTGCCCGAGGGCTGGCGAGCCATCGTCGTCGACAACGGCTCGACCGACGGCTCGGCCGACGTCGCCCGTCAGCACGGCGCCCTGGTCGTCGAGGAGGCGCGTCGTGGCTTCGGAGCAGCCGCCCATGCCGGTCTCGAGGCCGCCACGGCACCGTTCGTGGCCTTCTGCGACGCCGACGCGTCGATGGACCCCGCCGACCTGCCGACGCTCGCCGGACCCGTGCTCGCGGGCGAGGCGGAGCTGGTGCTGGGCCGCCGACGACCCACCGTCCGAGGGGCCTGGCCGTTCCACGCCCGCGTCGCGAACCGCGTGCTCGCGCACCTGATGCGCCGCGCCTCCGGCGTCGCCCTGCACGACCTCGGCCCGATGCGCGTCGCCAGCCGCGAGGGGCTGCTCGGCCTCGGCCTCCTCGACCGACGCAGCGGCTACCCGCTCGAGATGGTGCTGCGCGCCTCCGAGGCGGGCTGGCGCATCCACGAGCTCGACGTGCCGTACTCGCCGCGCGTCGGCCGCAGCAAGGTGACCGGCACGATCCGCGGCACCGCACGGGCCGTCGAGGACATGTCGCGCCTGCTCAGGGAGGCAGGCCGATGACGACCGTCGTGGTGATCTGCAAGGAGACCCTGCCGGGCAAGGTCAAGACGCGCCTGCACCCTCCCCTGACCCTCGAGCAGGCCGCCGAGGTTGCGGCCGCGGCGATCCAGGACACCCTCGCCGTGGTGCGGCAGCTGCCCGCGAGCCGACGCGTCCTGCTCTTCGACGGCAACCGAACGCCCCCCGGCTCCGAAGACTTCGATGTGATCCACCAGATCGGCGGCGGCCTCGACGCACGGCTCGGAGCCCTCTTCGACGAGGTCGACGGGCGCACCGTGCTCGTCGGCATGGACACGCCCCAGCTCACCGTCGCCGACCTCGCCCCGGCCTTCGACGACCCTTCCGACGACGTCGACGCCTGGTTCGGCCCGGCCAACGACGGGGGCTTCTGGGCTCTGGGACTCGAGCGACCCACGGGCGACCTGCTGCGCGGCGTCCCGATGTCGCGCGACGACACCGGCGCACACCAGCTGCGTCGACTCGCCGAGGCGGGTCTGCGCGTCCGCGCCCTGCCCGAGCTCGTCGACGTCGACACGATCGACGACGCCCGGCTGGCGGCCGCCGCGGGCCCCGACACCCTCTTCGCGCAGGCCCTGCGCCGACTCGACCCCACCACCGCTGGCGATCCCGACGCCTCCCGGCCCACCACCGAGGAGACCCTCTCGTGACCATGACCGCCGACCCCCAGCCCACCTTCGGCTCAGGAGGCGCCGAGCCGTACGCCCGTGCCCTCCGCCGCGAGGGGCGGCTCCAGCTCGTCCGCTCCCCCGGCACCGCTCGCCAGGGCTCACGCCCGGTCGACAGCGTCCGCGACGCCGCGGACCGCAACGCGGTGGACCGCAGCACCTCCGACCTCGACGCGTTCGACGTCGCCCGCTGGAGCCGCGACGCCGACGCCGCCGACCTGAGCACGATCCTCGACGCGTCCTCCGTGCTCGACATCGGCTGCGGCCCCGCCAGGATGGTGCGCGCCGCCGTCGACCGCGGGCTCGGCGCCCTCGGCGTCGACGTCTCCGTCACCGCGGTCGCCATGGCCGTCGACGCCGGGCTCCCCGTCGTGGCCGGCTCGGTCTTCGACGCGCTGCCGGGCGAGGGGACGTGGGACGTCGCCCTGCTGCTCGACGGCAACGTCGGGATCGGCGGCGACCCGACCGCGCTCGTCGCCCGCGCCTCCTCGGTGGTCGCCCCCACGGGGTCCGTCGTCGTCGAGACCGCGGCGGACCCCGCGGTCGACGTCGCGTACGACGCCCAGGTCGTCGACGAGCAGGGCCGCGCGAGCGCCACGTTCCCCTGGGCCGAGGTCGGCCGCGAGGCACTCGGCCGCCACGCCGCCGCCGCGGGCCTGCGCGTGTCGCAGACCTGGTCGGTCGGTCGTCGCACCTTCTGCCGGCTGGTGCGCGCCTCCTAGGCCAGGAAGCGACGCGCAAACGACGAACCGACGTGGGAGATCACGTCGGTTCGTCGTTTGCGCGTCGCCTCAGCCGAGGCCGAGGCCGCTCGGGCGCGCCAGGACGTGCGCGTCAGGCCGCGCAGCGCGCCTCGCGACGGCGGGCGAGCACGGTCCAGCCGACGACGGCCAGCGCCGTCAGCACGGCCACGACGAGCCACGCGACCGCCAGCCGGGCGCCGTAGTCGAAGGGCAGCACGGTGTCGTTCTTCGGCCCTCGCGCCTTCGCGATGATCTCGGGCACGACGACCAGGGTCAGCACGACCCCGAGGACGACCCCGACCTGCAGGATCGCGACCACGGCGGCGGAGATGCGGCGTCCCGTCCGCCCGACGAGCAGCGCCGCTCCGGCCACGACCGGGGCGATGATCGCGTCGTGGGCGATCACGGAGCCGATCAGCCAGACGAGCAAGCCGCCGTAGCGCGTCGGCGACACCGTCTCGGTGAGCACCCAGCCGCCGAGGCCGATCAGGGCGACCCCGACGACGACGAGGACGGCACGGGCGACGCGCACGCCGCGGCCTGTCGAGGCGGGGACGGCGGGGACGGCCGACGAGCGCGTCATCAGATCACCTCGATCAGGCTGAGCCACTTGGTCTGCAGGACGCCGGGACGCCCGGGGGCGATCATCCGGGCAGGGTAGCCGTGCTCGATGTCGAGCCGGCCGCCGTTGACCTCGAGGGCGACGAGCGTGGCGGGGTCGGTGGCGTACTCGGGGCCCATCAGCATGACGCGGTAGCCGCCCTTCTCCTCGAGGCTGGTGACGCGGAGGGACCGGTCGGACGGCGCCCCCACCAGCGCCATGAGCTCGACGAGCCGCGGACCACGCCAGCGCGCGGTCTGGCTCCAGCCCTCGACGCACGAGATCGGGAGGCGCTCGTCGCCCTGGGCCATCGCCTCCAGGTCGGCGGCGGTGAAGGCCATCGTGCGTTCGCCGTGGGCGATCGTGAGGGTCCAGTCGGGGTCCATGGCGGTCTCGAGCACCTTGGCGGCCGAGGCGGTGCGGTTCACCGGCAGGTCGTTCGGGCCGATGCCGCGCTGGCGGGGACCGAAGGCGTTGAGCGGCTCCAGCGGCGTGAAGGACTGGCCGGCGGTGAGCGCGACGACGCCGACGGTCGAGGCGCCGATCGCGACGAAGAAGCCCCGGCGCGACACGCGGCTGCGGGCCGGGTCTCGCTCGGGCTCGCGGGCGTCGTCGATCCAGCGCGTCACGCGGCCGACCAGCCCGCGGGGCTGAGCGGCTGCGGGCCCCGCGTCGCCGTGCTCACCGACGCCCGTCGGCGCGGCGTCGCGGCGCATCCGTGCGAGCTCGCGGACTGCCTCGTGCTCTGCCCGCGCAGGGTCGAGCTCGCCCGACGGCTCGACGAACCGGCCCTCGGCGTCGTAGCTGTCGCGGGCCCGCCAGTAGCGCGTGATCAGCGGGAGCTTCACCGCGATGTGGACGGCGAGGGAGCCGATGATCACGAAGGACAGGGCGAAGTGCACCTGCTTGAACGGGAACGGCCAGGGGTACCACTGGTAGGTGTTCAGCAGGCCGGTGACGAGCTGCAGCACCGACGTCGAGATGAACAGGGCGATGGAGGCGCGCTCGAGCACCTGCACCGGGTGCCGCACCGGAGGGTGCTGGAACAGCTGCGGGAACACGGCGTGCAGCTTGCCGAGCAGCAGGGGGATCGACGCGATGCCGGCCGTGATGTGGATGCCCTGCGTCACCTGGTAGAGCCAGACGGGCGAGGTGGGGAACCGCATCCACGATGCGGGCTCCTGCAGGAAGTGGCTGTACAGGCCGGTCAGCAGGCAGATCAGGAACGCGGCGGCGAGCAGCCGGCCGAGGACGGTCGCCGAGCGGGCGTTGCGGGTCGGCGACGAGGCGGCCGTGCGGAGCGTGAGCAGCAGCTGTCTCATGTCGGCCATCATTTCACATATCTGGTGCGTGGTCCTGGTTCCCAGGCGGTCGTCGACCAGACTGGACAGGTGCGTACTCTATTCGCGGCCGTCGCCGTCACCGGATTGGCGGCGTCCGTGGCGTGGGGCGTTCTCGAGCTGGGATTCCTGCGGGAGGAGCTCCGCGCCTCCTACGTGGTGTGGACCGCGGTGTGCTGGGCCTTCTTCGTCGTGGCCCTGCTGCTGCTGCGCCGGGTGCCCGCCCGGGCGGTCACGGCGCTCGTGCTCGCGGGCACGGCCCTCGTCGGCGGTGCGGCCCTCGTCGGCGACCCGAACACGAGCACCGACCCGGCCCGCTACGCCTGGGACGGCATCGTCCAGGTGAACGGCGTCTCGCCGTACGCGCACACCCCCGACTCGGGCGAGCTGCGCGACCTGCGCCCCGACTGGATCTTCCCGGAGTCGGCGCCCTTCACCCGGGACGACGGCACGATCGGCGAGCGGTGCAGCCAGCCCGACCGGCAGATCCACCGCGCCTACGACACCGAGACGGGCGACGTCGTCTGCACGGCGATCAACCGCCCGGAGGTCCCGACGATCTACCCGCCCGCGGCCGAGCTGTACTTCGCGGGCGTGCGGGCCCTCGTGGGCCCCGAGGTCGGTTTCTTCCCGCTCCAGCTCACCGGCGCGCTGCTCGTGTTCGGCACGACCGTCGCGCTCGTCGTCACCCTCCGCCGCCGCGGCCTCGACCCGCGCTGGGCCGCTCTCTGGGGCTGGTGCCCGCTCGTCGTCGGCGAGGGGATCACCAACTCGCACGTCGACCTGCTGGGGGCCGTGCTCGTCGTCGCGGCCACGCTGCTCGTCGCGACCGGCCGTCGCTGGCGGGGCGGCATCGCGCTTGGCGCCGCCGTCGCGACCAAGCTCATCCCGGCGATCGCCGCCCCCGCCCTGCTGCGTCGTCAGCCGGCGAAGGTCGTCGTCGCCTCGATCGTCACGTTCGCCCTGCTCTACGTGCCGTACGTCGCCACGACCGGCTGGCAGGTGCTCGGCTACCTGCCCGGCTACCTCACGGAGGAGGGCTACGAGGACGGCTCGCGCTTCGTCTTCATGTCCGCCTTCCTGCCCGACGCCTGGACGACGCCGGTCGTCGCCCTGCTGCTCGCCGTGACGGCCGCCCTCGTCTGGGTGAAGACCCCGGTCGACAGCCCCTGGCTCGGCCAGCTCGTGATGATCGGCGTCGTGCTCGTCGCCGTCAGCCCGCGCTACCCCTGGTACGCCCTGCTGCTCGTGCCGTTCGTCGCACTGACGGGTCGGTGGGAGTGGCTGGCGATCCCGCTCGCCCTGCTCGTGCGACAGCTGGAGCCGTACATGGCCCTGCAGCGGGCGTCGCTGGCGACGGCGGTGCTCGTGATCCTGCTCGTGTCGATCTGGCGGGCGGGGCCGGGGTGGTCCGAGCGGCTGGGGGACGTCGTCGTGGCCGACGTGCGTCGGGTGCGGCGCATCGTCGGCCGTAGACCCGCACGTACGGCGGCGACCGTCGACTGAGGCCGCACGCGCGGCACCGGGCCGCTAGGCTCGACGCATGCCAGAGACCCTGTACCGCGTCAGCGAGGCCGCCGCGCTGGTCGGCGTCTCGGACGACACCGTCCGCCGCTGGGCCGACGCCGGGCGGCTCGAGCTCGTGCCCGGCCCCGGCGGACGCCTCGCCGTCGTCGGCTCGGAGCTGGCACGCGTCGCGAGCGAGCAGGCGGCGCTCGCCGCACCTCCTCGTCCTGCGACGGGAGGCGACACCTCGGGCTCCGTGGCGAGCGAGCGCAACCGGTTCACGGGCATCGTCACGGCGATCGTCCGGGACACGGTCATGGCGCAGGTCGACGTGCAGGCCGGGCCGTTCAGGGTCGTGTCGCTGATCAGCCGGGAGGCGGCCGACGAGCTGGGACTGGAGGTCGGCAGCCCCGTGGTCGCGAGCGCCAAGGCGACGAACGTGAGCGTGACGCTCGGGCGGCTGGGCGCGACAGCGCCCGCGCCCGCCGAGGCCGAGAGCGAGACCGCTCGATGACTCCTGCACGCCGCACCCGCGCCTCCTCGGCCCGCATGCCCTCCGCCCGCGTGCTCCTCGCCCTCGCCGCCGGCGCTGCCGCGCTGCTCGTGCTGAGCGCCTGCTCCTCCCGGGGCGCCGCCGACGACCCGACCGCCTCGGGCCCCCCCGTCGCGAGGCCCGCCGCCGCGCCGACCGGCGACATCACGGTGCTGGCCGCCGCCTCCCTCACGGAGACCTTCGACGCCCTCGCCGCCGACTTCGAGGCCGCGAACCCCGGCACCATCGTCACCGTCAGCTACGGCGGAAGCTCGGCACTCGCCCAGCAGATCGTCGCCGGGTCGCCCGTCGACGACTTCTTCAGCGCCAGCGCCGCCACCATGCAGACCGTGACCGACGCGGGCCTCGCCGAGGGCGAGCCCGCCACGTTCGCGCGCAACGCGCTCGAGATCGCCGTGCCCGCCGGCAACCCCGGCGGCGTGACCTCGCTGGCCGACCTCGCCTCGCCCGACGTGAAGGTAGCGCTGTGCGCGGCCGAGGTGCCCTGCGGGGCCCTGGCCACGACCGTGCTCGAGGCAGAGGGGGTGGCCGTCACCCCGGCGACGCTCGAGCCGGACGTGAAGAGCGCCCTCACGAAGGTCGAGCTCGGCGAGGTCGACGCGGCGCTCGTGTACGAGACCGACGTCGCGGCGGCCGGCGACTCGGTCGAGGGGATCGAGGTGGGCGACGCCTCGACCCCGACCACCTCGTACCTCGCCGCCCGCCTCGTCGACGCCCCGAACCCGGACCTGGCAGAGGCGTTCCTCACGTTCGTGCTGTCGTCGACCGGCCAGGACGCGCTCGCCGACGCCGGCTTCAGGATCGGCTGACCTGGGCGCCGTGGTCCTTCCTCCCCACCAGCGTGACCGCCGGCTGCTGCCTGATCGGCGCCTCCCGCGTGATCGACGTCAGCGGCGCGACCGGCGCCTGCCCGTCGCCGTCCTCGTGCCGGCGCTCGTCGGGCTGGCGCTGCTCGTCCTCCCCGCCGTCGCGCTGCTCGTCCGGGCCCCGTGGTCGACCCTCGGCCAGCGGCTGGCGAGCGAGACGGTGCTCGACGCCCTGCGGGTGTCGGTCACGAGCGCGCTGCTCGCCACCGCGATCAGCCTGCTGCTGGGCGTGCCCCTGGCGTGGCTGCTGACGGCCAGCGACGCCTGGCCTGCGGTCTGGCGACGCCTCCTGCGAGCCGTCGTGACCGTGCCGCTCGTGCTGCCGCCCGTCGTCGGCGGCATCGCGCTGCTCTACCTGCTAGGGCGCAACGGACTGCTCGGCCGTCCGCTCGACGCGGCCCTCGGCGTGACGATCCCGTTCACGCTCGCGGCCGTCGTGATCGCGCAGACGTTCGTCGCGATGCCGTTCCTGGTGCTCAGCGTCGAGGGGGCGCTGCGCGGTGTCGACCGTGGGCTCGACGACGCCGCCGCCTCGCTCGGGGCGTCGCGCTGGTACGCGTTCCGGCGGGTGACGGTCCCCCTGGTCGCCCCCGGCGTCACCGCGGGAGCCGTGCTCTGCTTCGCCAGGGCCCTCGGCGAGTTCGGGGCGACGATCACGTTCGCCGGGACCTTCCCGGGACGGACGCAGACCCTCCCGACGAGCGTCTACCTGGCACAGCAGAGCGACCCCGAGAGCGCCGTGGCCATCTCGTTGCTGCTGCTGGCGGTCGGGGTCGGGGTCCTGTTGCTGCTGCGCGACCGCTGGCTGACGACGGGGCCGCGATGAGCGACGGCGGGCTGAGCGGGGGCGGGCTGAGCGGGGGCGGGCTGAGCGCTCGTCTCCGCGTGGCGCGCGGCTCGTTCAGGCTCGAGCTCGACCTCGACGTCGCCCCGGGCGAGGTCGTCGCCCTGCTCGGCCCGAACGGCGCGGGCAAGTCGTCGGCGCTCGGGGCACTCGCCGGGCTGCTGCCCGCTGACGGGTCGCGGGTCGTCCTCGACGGACGCCTGCTGGACGGGCCAGGTCCAGACGACGGGCCGGCCGCCCGGGTCACCGCCCGCGACCGTCGTGTCGGCACCGTCTTCCAGGACCACCGCCTGTTCCCCCACCTCAGCGCCCTCGAGAACGTCGCCTTCGGTCCCCGCAGCAGGGGGGGCCCGGCCCGCGCGGCCCGCGAGCTGGCACTGGCCGAGCTGCGCAGGGTCGGCCTCGGCGACCTCGCGGGACGGCGTCCTTCCGAGCTCTCCGGCGGCCAGTCGCAGCGGGTGGCGGTGGCGCGCGCGCTGGCGGCCGACCCGCGCCTCCTGCTGCTCGACGAGCCGCTGGCGGCCCTGGACGCCGAACAGCGCCCGGCCCTGCGCGCGGCGCTCGCCGACGTGCTGCAGGAGGTGCGGGTCGCGACGCTGCTCGTCACCCACGACCCCGTGGACGCGGTCGCCCTCGCCGACCGCGTGGTCGTGCTCGAGGGCGGCGTCGTGGTGCAGCGCGGGACGCCGACCGAGGTGCTCACCGACCCGCACACCTCGTACGTCGCCTCGTTGACGGGGGCCACGGTCTGGACGCCCGTCGAGTCGTCGGCGACGGGCCGCGGAGCTCGCGCCTCGCTTACGGGCGGGCTCACCGTGTCGTCGACTCGGCCGCTCGCGCACGGGCCCGCGCGCGTGTCGGTGCCGATCGAGGCGGTGTCGCTGGTGCGCCTCGACGAGCCGGCCGCGCCTCCCGGGCCCGCGGTCGGGTCCCGACCTCGGAGCGGCGCCGTGCCCGCAGGAGGCGCGGCACCCGTCCCAGTCCCGGCGCGCGTGGTGAGCGTCGAGCAGCGCCTCTCCCGGCTGGCCGTGACCGTCGTCACCGACCAGGGGTCGCTCTCGGCCGTGGCCGAGCTGCCCCTCGCGACCGCCGACGGCGCCCGGCTCCGGCGCGGCGAGCGGGTCGGGCTGCTGCTCGACCCGGAGCGCGTCACGATCGCGTGAGCGTGAGCGTGAGCGTGAGCGTGAGCGTGAGCGTGGGCCCACCGGGCCCGCACGGTGCGATGCACCCCGGAGTGGACGATGCACCCCGACACGACGGGGTGCATCGTCCACTCCGGAGTGCATGACGGCCGCCGGCCAGCGGCGCACAGCGACGTCGCCTACTCTCAGGGGATGACGGTCTCGCTCGGTCTGCCCACGATCCCCCGGCGGATCGCCGCGGGCGACGCAGCAGCCCCGGGCGCCGCGCTGCCGGCTCGCCCCGGCTCCGACGCGGCTCCCGGCCTGCTCGACCGCTTCGGCCGCACGGCCACCGACCTGCGCGTGTCGCTGACCGATCGCTGCAACCTGCGCTGCACCTACTGCATGCCGGCCGACGGCCTGCCCTGGCTGCCGAAGGACCAGGCCCTCAGCGCCGACGAGATCGTGCGGCTGGTGAGCATCGGGGTGCGCGACCTCGGCGTCCGCCAGGTGCGGTTCACCGGGGGCGAGCCGCTGCTGCGCGCCGACCTCGTCGACATCGTGCGACGCGTCGCCGCACTCGAGCCGAGGCCCGACATCTCGCTCACGACGAACGCGATCGGCCTCGCGCAGCGTGCTCGCGCCCTGGCCGACGCCGGGCTCGACCGCATCAACGTGTCGCTCGACTCGCTGCACGCCGAGACCTTCGAGACGCTGACCCGCCGTCCGTTCCTCGACAAGGTCCTGGCCGGCGTCGACGCAGCGGCGGCCGCGGGCCTGACCCCGATCAAGATCAACGCGGTGCTGCTGCCCGGGGTCAACGACCACGAGGCGGCCGACCTGCTGGCCTGGTCGCTCGACCGCGGGCACGAGCTGCGCTTCATCGAGCAGATGCCGCTCGACGCGGACCGGACCTGGCACCGCGCGTCCTTCGTGACGGCCGACGACATCCGGGGCCGTCTCGCCGAGCGGTTCGCGCTGAGCCCCCACGCCGCCCCGCGCGACGGTGCGCCCGCCGAGCGGTTCGACGCGGTCGGCCTCGGCGCGGAGGCCCACCTCGTCGGCACCGTCGGCATCATCGCGTCGGTCAGCGAGCCGTTCTGCGGCGACTGCCGCCGCACCCGCCTGACCGCCGAGGGAGGCGTCCGCAGCTGCCTCTTCGGCGACGCCGAGACGGGTCTCCGCGACCCGCTGCGCGCGGGGGCGAGCGACGTCGAGCTCGCCGACCTCTGGCGTGGTGCGATGTGGACGAAGCCGGCTTCGCACGGCATCGACCGCGACGACTTCGTCCAGCCCGTCCGCACCATGAGCGCCATCGGAGGCTGACCGTGACCCGAGCGACCCTGAGGTTCTTCGCCGCCGCGCGCGCGGCAGTCGGCCGTGACGAGCAGGTCGTCGAGGTGCCCGGCGACGAGGCCGCGACGCTCGGACGACTCCTGACCGAGGTGCGTCCCGTCGAGGGCACCTCGGCGGCCGACTGGCGCGACGTGCTGCTGCGCTGCTCGTTCCTCGTCGACGGGCTGACCACGCGCGATCGCGAACAGGTCGTGGCCGACGGCGACGTGGTCGACGTCATGCCGCCCTTCGCCGGCGGCTGAGCCCGGTCGCCTCAGCCGGGCTGGTCAGGGGCGTGCAGCCGAGGAGGTGCGCAGCTGCCAGCCGAGCATGCCCCCGTCGAGCACGGCCACGTCGAACCCGTCCGCGACGAGCAGCTCGGCGGCCGCCCGGGCGCGCGGGCCGCGGGCGCAGTAGGCGATGACGGGCGTGTCCGGGTCGAGCTCGGGCCTCTGACGGGTGCGGACCCCGAAGCCTGCCGCGAGCACGTCGCCCGGCAGGTGTGCGAAGTCGTGCTCGTCGGGCTCCCGCACGTCGAGCAGGGTGAACGCCGCCTCACCCGCATCGCGTGCGGCGAGCAGGTCGGCGAGCTCCTCGGCGGAGACGTCCGGGCTGCGGGTGCCGAGGGGCCGGGTCGCGACGGACTCGCCGGAACCGGCCCGCGCCTCCTCGTCGGCCTCGCCGGGTGCGCTGGCCGCACCAGACGCCGATGCTCCTCGCGCGCGGCTCGGCTCAGCACGTGCCACGGCACGCGCAGCAGCCCGGTGCGGAGCGCGTCGGAGGCGGCTCTCCCGCCAGGAGGCGGTGCCCGCGTCGATCGTCACGACGCGGCCGAGCAGCGGCTCGCCGACGCCCGTGACGAGCTTGACGACCTCGCTGGCCATGACCGAGCCGACGGTGCCGCAGAGCGGCCCGAGCACGCCGACGTCGGCGCAGGACTCGTCCCAGCCGCCGGCCGGCGGCGACGGGTGCAGGTCGCGGTAGTCGACGTCACGGCCGTCGGGGGCGGCGTCCCAGAAGACGCTGACCTGGCCGTCGAGCCGAGCGACGCTGCCCCAGACGACGGGCAGTCCCCTGGCTGCGGCCTCGTCGGCGACGACGTAGCAGGTGTCGAACGAGTCGCTGCCGTCGACGACGAGGTCGTACCCGTCGAGGATGGCCGCGGTCTCGGCCGTCAGCCGGACGGGGTGCACGACGACCTGCGTGTGGGGGGCGGTCGCCCGCACGCGCTCGGCGGCGATCCGCGCCTTCGGCAGGCCCACGTCCCCAGGTGCGAAGAGCACCTGACGCTGTAGGTTCGACCGGTCGACGACGTCGTCGTCGACCACTCCCAGCGTCCCCACACCCGAGGCTGCGAGATATTGGACAGCCGGAGATCCCAGACCGCCGGCGCCGACGACCAGCACGCGAGCCGCGCGCAGTCGGGCCTGGGCCTCGAGGCCGAAGCCCGGCAGCCGCACGGTGCGCGACCAGCGCTCGTCGGTCTCGTCAGCGGCTTCCGGCCTCGTCGAGGCCGACGCGACCGAGACGAGAGGGGGCAGTGACGACATGGCAGACCTCCGGAGAACGGCCGCGGACGACACGACCCCGCCCACAGTAACCCGCGCCCCGGACGGCGAGCAGCCGCCGACGCGCTCGTCGCTCGCGCGCCTCCTCGGCCGCCGCCATGCCGACGCGGTGCTGATCGGCGTGCTGGCCACGCTCGTCTCCGGCGCCTTCCTCTGGGTGCCCTCGGTCTGGTACGACGAGGCCGCGACGGTCGTCTCCGCCACGCGCACCTGGGGCCAGCTCTGGGCGATGGTCCACACCGTCGACCTCGTGCACGCCGCGTACTACGCGTTCATGCACCTGTGGTTCGACGTGTTCCCGTACTCGCCGACCTCGCTGCGGGTGCCGAGCGCCCTCGCCACGGGCGTCGCGGCCGGCCTCACGGTGTCGCTGACCCGCATCCTCGTGAACCGCCGCACCGCGGTCGTCGCGGGGCTGGTCTTCGTGCTCCTGCCACGCGTCACGTGGATGGGCGGCGAGGGCCGTTCGTACGCCCTCTCGGCGCTCTTCGCCGTCGCGCTCACGCTCGTGCTCGTCGTGGCCGCCCGACGCACCGCCGAGGACGGCCACGCCCGCACCCGCCGGTCGATCACGCTCTGGTGGGTCGGCTACGCCGTGCTCGCCGTCGTGGCCTGCGCGTTCTTCCTCTACGTCGCCCTGCTCGTCGTCGGCCACGCCCTCACCATGCTCGTCCGGGTGCTGCGCGACCGCCACGACCACGCCGCCGAGCGCGCGGCCGTCGACGAGTGGGCGCGCACCGGTGCCGTCGCCGTCGTGCCGGAACAGGGCGCCCCCTCGGTCCGGTCGTCTCGCCGGGCCCTGCTCGGCTGGTTCGCCGGCGCCGGGGTCGCCGGTCTCGCGAGCCTGCCGCTGGCCTGGTTCATCGCCTCGCAGAACAGCCAGGTCAGCTGGATCGAGCGACCGAGCTTCAGCACGCTCCGCGGCGTCCTCGTCACGCAGTGGTTCCAGGGCAACGAGAACTTCGCCGTGTTCGGGCTCGTCTGCGCCGGCGCGACGCTCGTCGTGCTCTCGCTCCGCCTCGTGCCCGCCGCCCGCGGCTTCGCCGAGGTGGTGCTGCCGTGGATGGTCGTGCCGACCGTCGGCCTCGTGGGCGTGTCCCTGGTCGTCGATCCGCTCTACTCGCCGCGCTACCTCACCTTCGGCACCCCCGCGATCGCGATGACGATGGCCGTCGCCGTCGCGGCGATCCCGTGGCGTCGCGTGATCGCGCTCGTGCTGCTCGTCGCCGTCGTGCTCACCGCGCCGACCTACGTGGAGCAGCGCCAGCCCGAGGCGAAGGACTCGTCCGCCTGGGACCAGGTGGCCGACCTCGTCGCGGGCGAACGCGCGACCGAGGCGCCCGGCACCCGCGAGGGGGTCGTCTTCGGTCCCGTCCGGCGTCACCCGAAGGCGACGTCGCGGATCATCCAGGACACCTACCCCGACGCCTTCCGCGGCATGTCCGACTTCACCCTCGAGACCCCCGGCTACGAGACCGACGGCCTCTGGGAGACCCAGCACCCGCTCGGCGACGTGCTCGACCGCACCGACGACCTCGACGTCGTCTGGCTGATCACCAGCGACAAGCAGGACTGGCGGCCGCGCGTCACCGAGCAGCTCGGCTCGGTCGGCTTCACGCTCGACCAGGAGTGGGGCCTCACCCGCACGAACGTGCTCAAGTTCACGCGCTGACGCTCGCCGACCCGAGGAGGCGCGGGGCGGCCGTGCGGAGCTGGCCGCGCTCCCGAGGGCGCGAGCGGCGAACGGTGCCGCGCCCGCGCCTCCTAGTCGGTGATGACCCGGGCGCCGTGCACCGGCCCCGTCGCCCGGACGACGGTGAGGCGGGCCGCGCTCAGCGCGATCTGCAGCTCGAGGGCCCCGTCGAGGTCGGGTGTCAGGAAGGCGACGGTCGGCCCGGACCCCGACACGATGCCGGCCAGGGCGCCGTTGCCCTCGCCGAGCTCGAGCACGCGGCCGAGGCCCGGCTCGAGGTGCAGGGCCGGCGCCTGGAGGTCGTTGTGCATCACGTCGGCCAGCAGCTCCGCGTCGCCGGCGCGGAGAGCCTGGAGCACGCCGGTGTCGACGACGGGCTGGCGCACGGGCGTGATGTCGCTCGAGTGGCGCAGCCGGTGCTCGTCGAGCTCGCGGTAGACGGTCGGCGTCGACAGGCCGAAGTCGGCCAGTGCCAGCACCCACTGGAACTGCCCCTTGGCCAGCGCCGGGCTGAGCTCGTCGCCGCGCCCGGTGCCGACCGCGGTGCCGCCGGCGAAGGCGAACGGCACGTCGGCGCCCAGCTCGGCCGACAGCTTGAGCAGGTCGTCTCGGCCGAGGCCCGTGCCCCAGAGCGCGTCGCAGGCCAGCAGCGTCGCGGCCGCGTCGGCCGAGCCGCCGCCCATGCCGCCCGCGACGGGCACCGCCTTCTCGATGCTGAGGTCGACGCCGCCCCGGTAGCCGGTGGTCGTCGCCAGGAGGCGCGCGGCGCGGACCGCGAGGTTGCTCTCGTCGGTCGGCACCCCCGACACGTCGACGCCGGGGCCGGCCGAGACCCGAACGGTGAAGTCGTCCGCCTTGCGGGCCCGCACGTCTTCGTAGAGCGACACCGCCTGGTAGGCCGTCGCGAGCTCGTGGTAGCCGTCGTCCTGCAGGTCGCCGACGGCGAGGAACACGTTGATCTTGCCCGGGGCACGGGTGTGGACCACGGTCGGGCCGGCCACGGAGCTCATGGTCCCAACCTAGTCAGTTCTGTCGGTCCCCCATGACCCGGAACGCCCGGGTCATGGCCTCGCGCGCGGGCTCGACGCGCTCGGGGAGCCGGAGACGGCTCTGCGTCAGGCTGACGCTGCACTTGCCGCCCGTGCCCGGCGAGACCATCAGCTGCAGGCGCACGTCGCCGTCGAGCCGCCACCGAGCCGTCGGGTGCGCCGCGGCGCGGCTCGTCGCCTCGGGCGCTCCCCCGGCGAAGTCCGCGAACCGTGTGGCGCCGAGGTCGAGCAGCTCGAGAGGCTCGCCCCGCAGGCTGCGGCTCACCGCGACCGAGAACGTGCCGTCCGGCTGCTGCCCGGGCAGCCGCATGCCGCGGGCCTGCTCGTAGCGCACGGTGATCGACTGCGCCCACCAGCCGGGCACCTCGTGCTCGTCGACGAGGAGGCGCGCGATCTGCGTGTGGGACAGCCGCGTGGCGTCCGCGGCGTCGAGCAGCGCGAACCACTGGTCGCTGCTGCGGCCCGTGCCCGAGGCCAGGCGGGCGTCGCTGATGACCGCGGGTCGCCTCCGCCGGTCGTCGTCGCTGCCCCGCGTGCTCACGTCGCCAGCCTGCCAGCGACGAGCACGCGGCGCGCCCTGCGGCTCAGCGCGTCGCGCGCGCCAGCGCCAGGAAGTCGTCCACGGTGAGCTGCTCGCCGCGCTCGGTCGGCGGCAGGCCGGCGGCGACGAGGGCGTCGGAGGCGGCGGCCGAGGAGCCGAAGACGCCGGACAGCGACTGTCGGAGCATCTTGCGGCGCTGCTGGAAGGCGGCGTCGACCAGCTCGAAGACTGCGAGGCGTTCTTCTTCGGTGCCCCGCGCCTCCTTGCGGTCGAAGGCGACGAGGATGCTGTCGACGTTCGGCACGGGCCAGAAGACCTGTCGGCTGACCTGGCCGGCCGTGGAGAACTCGCCGTACCAGGCTGCCTTGATGCTCGGCGAGCCGTAGATCTTCGAGCCTGGCTCGGCGGCGAGCCGAAGCCCGACCTCGGCCTGGACCATGACGAGGCCGCGCGTGAGGGACGGGAAGTGCTCTAGGAAGTGCAGCAGCACCGGCACGCTGATGTTGTACGGCAGGTTCGCGACGAGGTGCGTCGGAGCCGACGGGAGCTCGACCACGCGCATGGCGTCGTCGACGACCACCGACAGGTCGGCCGCGGGCTGCAGGAGGGACACCGTCGTCGGCAGCTGCGCGGCGAGGCGCTTGTCGATCTCGACGGCGACGACGTCCGCCCCGGCCTCGAGGAGGCCGAGCGTCAGCGAGCCGAGGCCCGGCCCGATCTCGACGACCGAGGTGCCGGCCGACACCCCGGACGCGGCGACGATGCGCCGCACCGTATTGGCGTCGTGGACGAAGTTCTGGCCGAGCTTCTTCGTCGGCTGGATGCCCAGCAGGTCGGCGAGGTCGCGGATCTCGGCGGGGCCGAGCAGGGTCGAGCGCGACATCAGCCCTCGACCGTCACGGGCTCGTCGGTCCACGAGCCGTAGACCAGCTCGGTGTTCGACGAGATCTGCGCCGCGAGCATCGAGACGTCGGTGCCGATGGTCTCGGCCATCGACCGGAGCGTGTGCGGGATGAGGTACGGCGCGTTGGGTCGGCCGCGGAACGGCGTCGGAGTGAGGTACGGGGCGTCGGTCTCGACCATCACGAGGTGGCGGGGCAGCTGCACGAGTGCGTCGCGGAGAGGCTGGGCGTTCTTGAACGTCACGGTGCCCGCGAACGACGCGTACCAGCCGTTCTCGGCGAGGATGCTCGCCAGCTCCGGGCCTCCGCTGAAGCAGTGGAACACGGTCCGCGCCGGGGCGCCGAGCTCGAGCAGCAGGTCGACGACGTCGTCGTGCGCGTCACGGTCGTGGATCTGCAGGGCCAGGTCGTGCTTCTTCGCGATCTCGACGTGCCGGGCGAACGACTCGAGCTGCGCGTCGCGTCCCTCGGCGCCCGTGCGGAAGAAGTCGAGCCCCGTCTCGCCGACGGCGCGGACGCGCGGACGGGCAGCCAGCTCGTCGATCTCGTCGAGGGCGTCGGCGAGCTCGCCGCGGGCGGCCAGCAGCGGCGCCTCGTTGGGGTGGATCGCCACGGCGGCCAGGACTCGGGGCTCACGGGCCGCGATGTCGGCCGACCAGCGGGACGTCTCGAGGTCGGTGCCGACCTGGACGACGCCGCGAACGCCGACGCTCGACGCTCGGTCGAGGTGCTCGCGGTAGTCGAGCGCGTTCTGCCCGTCGGCGATCTCGAGGTGGGTGTGGTTGTCGTACACGGGCACGACGAGCGCCTGCGGGCTCGGCGGGTAGGTCAGGTCGCGGGTCTGCCCGCCCGACTCGGTGGAGGAGCGGTGCCGGACGTGCGTCGGTGTCGCATCGCCGCTGCGCCCGTCCCTGCTGCTGCTGCGCCCGTCGGTCATGCGGCCGGCTCGGGC
This sequence comes from Frigoribacterium sp. ACAM 257, assembly GCF_007954365.1. Taxonomy (GTDB): domain Bacteria; phylum Actinomycetota; class Actinomycetes; order Actinomycetales; family Microbacteriaceae; genus Frigoribacterium. The sequence continues at coordinate 97,837 of NZ_VOLO01000003.1, read as the reverse complement.
TGCTCGATGCGCGGGAAGAGCCCCGCCGCGAGGGGCTGGACGGTCGGGGCGCTGGACCACTCGGCGGCACGGTCGACGGGCTGGCTGGTGAGCTCGCCCTGGCCGATCGCCTCCCACAGGGTGCGGGTCGCGGTGGGCATGAACGGCGACAGCAGCACCGTGAGGGTGCCGAGGCCACGGAGCGCGGTGGCGAGCACCGTCGCGAGGCGCTCGCGCTGGTCGTCGTGCTTGGCGAGGGCCCAGGGCTCCTGCTCGGTGATGTAGCCGTTGAGCACGTCGACGAGTTCCCAGATCGACGAGAGCGCCTCGTTGATCGCGAAGCGGTCCATCGCGCCGTCGGCGGCGGCCGTGACGCGCAGCTCGGTCTCGCGGACGGCGAGGTCGGCAGGGGTCAGCTCGCCCGCGACGGGGACGGTGCCGTCGAAGTAGCGGGTGATCATGGCGATGACGCGCGAGGCCAGGTTGCCGAAGCCGTTCGCGAGCTCGGCCTGGTAACGGGCCGAGATGTCCTCCCACGAGAAGTTGCCGTCTTGTCCGAAGGTGATGGCGCGCATGAAGTAGTAGCGGAAGGCGTCGGCGCCGAAGACGTCGGTGATCTGCTGCGGCGCGATGCCGGTCAGCTTCGACTTGGACATCTTCTCGCCGCCGACGAGCAGCCATCCGTGGCCGAAGACGGCCTTCGGGACGGGCAGGCCGGCGGCCATCAGCATGGCGGGCCAGATGACGGCGTGGAACCGCGCGATGTCCTTGCCGACGAGCTGGACGGCGGGCCACCGCCGGTCGAACTGCTCGTCGTCGACGCCGTAGCCGATCGCCGTGACGTAGTTGAGCAGCGCGTCGAACCAGACGTAGACGACGTGCTTCTCGTCCCACGGGACCTTGACGCCCCAGTCGAACGTCTGACGAGAGATCGACAGGTCGCGGAGGCCCTGCTTGACGAACTGGACGATCTCGTTGCGGACGTTCTCGGGCTGGACGAAGTCGGGCTGCGACTCGTACAGGTCGAGCAGGCGCTGCTCGAAGTCGCTCATGCGGAAGAAGTAGTTGCTCTCTTTCAGGAGCTCGACGGGCTTCGAGTGGATCGCGCAGACCTGCTCGCCCTCGAACGCCCCGGTGCCGTCGACGAGGTCGCCCGGCTGCTTGTACTCCTCACAGCCGACGCAGTAGTAGCCCTCGAACTCGCCCTGGTAGATGTAGCCGTCGTCGTGGAGCTTCTGCAGGAACCGCTGCACGCCCTTCTCGTGGCGCTCGTCGGTCGTGCGGATGAAGTCGTCGTTGCTGATGTCGACGGTCTCGAGCAGCGGCTTCCAGGACTCGGTGACGAGCTTGTCGGCCCACGCCTGCGGCGTCACGTCGTGGCTGGTCGCGGTGCGGAGGATCTTCTGGCCGTGCTCGTCCGTGCCGGTGAGCAGCCACGTGTCGTCGCCGCGCTGGCGGTGCCAGCGGGCGAGCACGTCGGCCGCGACCTCGGTGTAGGCGTGGCCGATGTGCGGCACGTCGTTGACGTAGAAGATGGGCGTTGCGATGAAGAAGGAGTCGCCGGCGGGCATGGGGACCATCTTAGGTGCGGCCGCCGACGCCGCGACGCGGCCCGCGACTCCTCGGCTGCCGCCCACGCCGGGGGCTCAGGAGGGGCGGGGCGCCTTGGCCGCGAGGGCCGCCTGGTAGAGGTCGCGACGGGAGAGGCCGGTGGCGGCGGCCACGTCGGTCGAGGCCTCCTTGAGGCGGGCGCCGTCCGCGACGAGGGCCTGCACCTGCGCGAGACCCGCCGCGAGGTCGAACTCGCGCTCGGGGGCGCCCTCGACGACGACGCAGATCTCGCCGCGGACGCCCTCGGCCGCCCAGGAGGCGAGCTCGGAGGCGGAGCCGCGCCGCACCTCCTCGTGCAGCTTGGTCAGCTCACGACAGACGACGACGCGACGGTCGGCGCCGAGCGCCGTCACCACGTCGCCGAGCGAGTCGCCGAGACGGTGCGGCGACTCGAAGAAGACCATCGTGCGACGCTCGTCGGCGAGGGCTCCGAGCACCCGGAGACGGTCGCCCTGCTTGCGCGGCAGGAACCCCTCGAAGCTGAACCGGTCGGTGGGCAGGCCGGAGACGGCGAGCGCGGTGAGCACGGCGGACGGGCCGGGGATCGCCGTGACGGTGACGCCCGCGGCCGCGGCCGCCTCGACGAGGGGGAACCCCGGGTCGCTGATCGCGGGCATGCCCGCGTCCGTGAGGACGATCAGGTCGGCCGTCCGGGCCAGCTCGACGAGCTCCGCCGCCTTCTCGCGCTCGTTGTGCTCGTGCAGGGCGATCAGGCGGGGACGGTTCTCGACCCCCAGGGCGCGCATCAGGTGGATGGCGGTGCGGGTGTCCTCCGCCGCGACGACCTCGGCGTTCGTCAAGGCCTCGACCAGCCGCCGGGAGGCGTCGCCGAGGTTTCCGATGGGGGTGGCGGCGAGGACGATCACCCGCCCATTGTCCCCTGGCCCGGCCGTCGCCGCCGACGAGCCCGATGCGGGCCGAATACGATGGCCGGATGAGCAGCCAGGGCGATCGGGAGTTCGACGCCCTGCTCGACACCGGGACGGCCCCAGGGCGCGTCGCCCCGGCTGAGCCCCACGAGCGGGTCGACCTCGAGACTGCCGCCGGAGACGCGACGAGCGAGGCGGCCGCAGCTCAGGTCGTCCCCCGCCCGCTGCTCCGGATCGACGCGTGGTGGGGCCGCCTCCTCTCGACGCCCGCTCGCCGCCGCGCCTGGGCCTGGGGCGGGCCGCTGGTCGTCACCCTGCTCGCCGCCGCGCTGCGCCTCTGGGACCTCGGCCGGCCCGGCACCCTCGTCTTCGACGAGACCTACTACGTCAAGGACGCCTGGAGCCTCTGGAACCTGGGCTACGAGGGCTCGTGGCCGAGCGGGTACGACGCCGCCTTCGCGGCCGGCGGCGCGGACGGCTACCTGGCCGCCCCCTCCTTCGTGGCCCACCCTCCCCTCGGCAAGTGGCTGATCGGCCTCGGCATGTGGGCCCTCGGTCCCGACGACCCGGCCGGCTGGCGGATCAGCACGGCGGTCGCGGGCATCGTCGCCGTGGCGCTCGTCGCCGTGATCGGCACGTACCTGTCGCGCTCGACGCTGGTCGGCACGCTGGCCGGCTTCTTCATGGCGATCGACGGGCACGCGATCGTGATGTCGCGGGTGGCGCTGCTCGACGACTTCGTGATGCTGTTCGGGCTGCTGGCGTTCGGGGCGGTGCTGCTCGACCGGCGGCAGAGCGCGAGGGCGCTCGACGCCTGGCTCGCGAGGAGGCGGGGCGCCGGCCGCGACACCGCCTGGGGCCCGTCGATCTGGGGCCGTCCCTGGCTCGTGACGGCCGGGCTGATGTGCGGCCTCGCGACGGGCGTGAAGTGGAACGGCCTCTACTTCCTGGCCGTGTTCGCCGTCTACACGGTCGTCGTCGACGTGCTCGCGCGTCGCCGGGCGGGCGTCGAGTTCTGGCTCTCGGGCACGCTGTTCCGCCAGGCGCCGGTGAGCTTCCTGCTCACGGTGCCGATCGCCGTCGTCGCCTACGTCGCCAGCTGGACGGGCTGGTTCGTCACCGACGGCGGCTACTACCGCAACTGGGTGTCCGAAGGAGGCGCGCGCTGGTCGGGAGCACTCGCCTGGGTCCCCGACACGGTCCAGAACTGGTGGCACTACGAGGCCGGCGTCTACGCGTTCAACGTCGGACTGCACACGCCGCACTCGTACGCGGCGAACCCGTTCGGCTGGCTGCTGATGCTGCGGCCGACGAGCATGTACTACCAAGGGCTCGACCAGGGGCAAGGCGCCTGCGAGGTCGCTCGCTGCGGGATGGCGATCACCTCGATCGCGAACCCGTTCATCTGGTACGCGGCCGTCGCGGCCTGCGCGTACCTCGTGTACCGCCTGGTCCGCCGCCGCGAGTGGCAGGTCGGCGCCGTGCTGGTCGGCATCGCGGCGGGCTACCTGCCCTGGCTGGCGTTCTCGGGCCGGACTGTGTTCCAGTTCTACACGATCGCCTTCGAGCCCTACTTGCTGCTCGGGCTGGCGGGCGTGCTCGGCATCGTGCTCGGACGCCGCACCGACCACCCCGACCGGCGCCTGAGCGGGATCGTCGTGACGGGCATCGTGGTCGTCGTCTCGGTGGCCGTGACCGTGTTCTTCTACCCGCTCTGGACGGCGCAGCTCGAGGACTGGGAGTTCATCCGGCTGCACTACTGGATCCCCAGCTGGAAGTAGCGTGGCCGCCGGTCGTCCCTCCCCCGTCGAGGAGGCGCGGCTCGTCCTGTGAAGCCGCGTTACGTCACGAGGCGTCCTGTGACGCCCAGCGGCTAGCGTGGCCGCATGGCAGATCGTGACTACGGCTTCCGCACGCGTGCGATCCACGCGGGCAACGTCCCCGACTCGGCGACCGGGGCGCGCGCGCTCCCGATCTACCAGTCGAGCGCCTTCGTGTTCGACGACACGGAGGACGCGGCGGCGCGGTTCGCGCTGCAGAAGTACGGCAACATATACAGCCGTCTGGCCAACCCGACCACTGCCTCCTTCGAGGAGAGGATCGCCAGCCTCGAGGGCGGCCTCGGCGCCGTCGCGACGTCGAGCGGGCTGAGTGCGCAGTTCATCACCTTCGCCTCGCTGGCCGGCGCAGGCGACCACATCGTCGCGAGCGCCGCGCTCTACGGCGGCTCGGTGACCCAGCTCGACGTCACCCTGCGGCGCTTCGGCGTCGAGACGACCTTCGTGCAGTCGAGCGAGCCCGCCGACTACGCCGCGGCGATCACCCCGGCCACGAAGCTGCTCTTCGTCGAGACCGTCGCGAACCCCTCGGGCGAGATCGCCGACCTCGAGGGCCTCGCCGAGGTCGCCCACGCCGCCGGCATACCGCTGATCGTCGACTCGACCATCGCGACCCCCTACCTCAACCGGCCGATCGAGTGGGGCGCCGACGTCGTGATCCACTCGGCCACGAAGTTCCTCGGCGGGCACGGCACGACCCTCGGCGGCGTGGTCGTCGAGTCGGGCCGCTTCGGCTGGGACAGCGAGCGGTTCCCGCTCTTCGACCAGCCTGTGCCGAGCTACGGCGGGCTCAACTGGTCGGGCAACTTCGGCGAGTACGCGTTCCTCACGCGGCTGCGGGCCGAGCAGCTGCGCGACATCGGGCCCGCGCTGGCGCCGCACTCGGCCTTCCTGCTGGCGCAGGGCGTCGAGACCCTGCCGTTCCGGATGCGCGCCCACGTCGAGAACGCGCGCGAGGTCGCCGAGTGGCTCGATGCCGACCCGCGCATCGAGCGCGTGCGCTGGGCCGGGTTGCCCGGGCACCCGCACCACGAGCGCGCGCAGAAGTACCTGCCCGAGGGGCCCGGCTCGGTCTTCACCTTCGAGCTGGCCGGCGGGCGCGCCGCAGGCAAGACCTTCATCGAGTCGGTCGAGCTCGCGGGCCACCTGGCCAACATCGGCGACGCCAAGACGCTCGTCATCCACCCCGGCTCGACGACCCACGCGCAGCTCAGCGAGCAGCAGCTCGTCGACGCCGGCGTGCTGCCGGGCTCGGTGCGGATCAGCGTCGGCATCGAGGACGCCGCCGACATCATCGACGACCTCGACCAGGCGCTCCGCGCCGCGACGAAGGAGGCGTGACATGAGCAGCAGCGACACCGTCACGACGCAGCTCGCCAACGGACGCACCTGCGAGCTGCCGTCGAGCTCGCCGCTGGCGAAGCTGCTGAAGTCGCAGCGCACCTGGGTCGGGCCGGACGCCCGCGCCCGGCAGGCCATCCTGCGCTCCGCGAAGAGCGTCGCGATCGTGGGCGCCTCGCCGAACTCGACCCGCTCCTCCTACTTCGTCGGCACCTACCTGCAGCAGTCGAGCGACCTGCGCGTCTACTTCGTGAACCCACGGGCCGACGTGATCCTCGGCGAGAAGGCCTACCCCGACCTGGCGTCGCTGCCCGAGGTGCCCGACATCGTCGACGTGTTCCGCAAGGCGAGCGACATCCCGTCGGTGGTCGACGACGTGCTGGCGAGCGGGGCCCGGACGATCTGGGTGCAGCTCGGCATCTGGAACGAGGAGGCGGCGCGGTACGCCGAGGAAAAGGGCCTGACCGTCGTGATGGACCGCTGCATCAAGGTCGAGCACGCCCGCTTCAACGGCGGGCTGAACCTGATGGGGTTCGACACCGGCGTCATCTCGTCCCGGCGGTCGGGTCGCTGAGGTCGGACGCGACCGGCCCGGGCGGGCGCACGTCGTGACGGCTGCCCGTGACGCCGTGTGAACGTGTCCAGGGCTCGATGACGGCGGTGGGCGCTACCGTGGCCCGCATGTCCCCCGTCATCACCTCTCCGCTCGTCTCCAGCCAGTGGGTCGCCGACCACCTCGGCGCCGACGACATGGTCGTGGTCGACGTGTCGGTGCTCCCCGTCCGCGACCGCGACGGCGAGGCGACCGGCCGGTTCACCACCGGCCGCGGCGAGTACCTCGAGCAGGGGCACGTCCCCGGGGCCGTGTTCGGCGACCTCATCCACGACCTCAGCGACGACCGGGCGGCCCTCCCGTTCACCCGGCCCGATGCCGAGCGCTTCGCCGAGGCCGCGGGTGCGCTGGGCATCACCACCGGCACCACGGTCGTCGCCTACGACTCGTCGGGGGGACCGTGGGCCGCTCGGCTCTGGTGGTTGCTGCGCGCAGCCGGCCACGACGACGCGGCCGTCCTCGACGGCGGCTTCTCCTCCTGGGCCGCCGAGGGGCGGCCCGTCGACGTCGGAGCGGTCCGGCCCGAGCCCTCGGTGTTCGTCGCGCACGAGCGTCCCGGGCTCTGGGTCGACAAGCCCTTCGTCAAGGCCGTGGTGCGCGGAGACGAGCGCGCGGCACTCGTGTGCGGCTCGCCGCGTGCCGAGTTCGACGGCGTCGCAGGGGCGCGTCCCCGACTGGGCCACATCCCCGGCAGCGTCAACGTGCCGTCGATCGAGCTAGTCGGCGACGACGACCTGCACTTCGCCGAGGTCGAGCAGCTCGAGGCGGCCTTCGCTCCGGTGCTCGAGGCGGAGAAGATCGTCGTCTACTGCGGCCAGGGCATCGCGGCCAGCGCCGACGCCCTCGCGCTGGTGCTGGTGGGGCACGACGACGTCGCGCTCTACGACGGTTCGCTCGACGAGTGGACGAGCGACGACGACGCGCCGCTCGAGTCGCTCGCCGCCTGACGGGCTCGCTGCCTGACTCGGTTGCGGCGTGAGCCGGCCGCCGTGGGTCGAGGGCGGGTCTCTCGGGTCGAGGGCGGGTCGCACGGAACCCGCCCTCGGCCCAGATGACCCGCCCTCGGCGAATCGAGCAGGCTCGGGCCTACGAGCGTGACCGCGAGCGGGCCTGCTCGGCGAGGTCGCGATCGAGCTCGGCGACGCCCGTGACGGGAAGTCGGCAGACGAAGTCGTGGCAGAGGTACGCGGTCGCGTGGCCCTGCACGGCGGTGCGCCCCGCGAAGAGCTCGAACCCGGCGTCGGCCAGGGCGACGGCGGAGTCCTCGTCGACGACGCCCACCAGCACGCCGGGGCCGAGCGTCCGCCGCGCGCGAGCGCCGAGACCCGCGGCAGCCACGAGGTCGTCCTCGCCAGCCGCTGTCCCGACGGAGGCCGTGCCGGCAAGCGTGATCACCGACGGCTCGACGACGAGCAGCTGCGTGGAGGGCGCCGCGAGCTCCGCCATCAACGAGAACGTCGTCCCGTACGCGACGGGCGAGTCGAGCGCGGCGTCGGCGGCCGGCCCGACTGCCCGCTCCACGGCCCGGCGCCACCGCGCCTCGCCCGTGAGCCTGTGCAGCGTGAGCGCGGCGACAGCCGTCGCGGCGACGCCGGACGGGTAGGCGCCCTCGGACGGGTCGGCCGCGAGCGCCGTCCCCTGCTCCCGCAGCACGGGATCCGCTCCCGCGGGCGCGGCGAAGGGCGCCGCCGTCTCGTCGTCGGTCAGGCACGCCTCGAGCACCGCGCGTGCGACCACCGCGTACCGGGGAAGACCGGTCGCCAGCGTCAGCTGCAGCAGCCCCTCGGCGAACATGCCGTGGTCCTCGAGCGTGGCGACCGCCTCCGAGACCCCGGTCGACGAGGAGGCGCGCAGCAGCCGCCCGTCCGGCGTCACGTGCTCGTCGAGCAGGACGTCCGCGGCTCGCCGGGCGGCAGCCACCCAGTCCGGGCGGTCGTGCCGGGCACCGGCCTCGGCGAGCGCGGCGATCGCGAGCCCGTTCCAGCCCGTCAGCACCTTGTCGTCGACGGGCGGTGCCTCGTGGCGAGCTCGCTCGGCGGCGTCGAGGGCGTAGAACCCGCCCTCGACCCGGCGGCCGTCGATCGTGCTCTCCGAGTCCTGTGCCGAGCCGAAGGCCCCGCGCGACGTGCGCAGCCGCGTGAGCAGGAACCCCGCGATGCCGGCCGCGACCTCGAGCGGTCCGAGGGCAGGAGCGGATCCGCGACCCGCACCTCCTGCGGTCTCGTCCGTGCCGTCGCCGACGGTGTCAGCTGGCTCGAGCAGGGCAAGCCGCGAGTACGCGGTCAGGAGCAGCGCGTTGTCGTAGAGCATCCGCTCCCAGTGGGGATCGCCCCAGTCGCGACGGGTCGAGTAGCGGAAGAAGCCGCCCTCGACCGGATCGCGCAGCGGGGACGCCGCCATGCGCCGCAGGGTGCGCGAGGCGAGGGCGAGCGCCTGACGGTCTCCTCCAGCTCCGAGGCCGAGCAGCGCCAGCTGGGCGGGTGCGACGGGGAACTTCGGGGCGCCGCCGAAGCCGCCGTGCTCGACGTCCTCGGCGGCGGCGACGCGGGCCGCCGCGCGCGAGAGCGCGGCAGGCGCGGGCAGCTCGACGGCGCCGGCCGCAGGAGGCGCGGGCTGAGCCGCGAGCGCGGCCGCGACGCCCCGGGCGGTCGTGTCGACCTCGCCGCGCCGGGTCGTCCACGCCTCGGTGACCGCGTCGAGCACCTGTCGGAACGCCGGGTGGTCCTGCACCGGCCGCGGCGGGAAGTACGTGCCGGCGAAGAACGCCTGCCCGGCGGGCGTCGTGAAGACGGTGAGCGGCCAGCCGAGCTGCGGGGTGAAGGCGGACGCGGCGGCGAGGTAGCTGGAGTCGACGTCGGGGTGCTCCTCGCGGTCGACCTTGATCGCGACGAACCGCTCGTTCAGGTGCGCCGCGAGGTCGGGGTCGCTGAAGCTCTCACGGGCCATGACGTGGCACCAGTGACACGTCGAGTAGCCGATCGAGACGAGCACGGGGACGTCGCGCCGGACGGCCTCCGCGAAGGCCTCCGGGCCCCACGGCCACCAGTCGACGGGGTTGTCGGCGTGCGAGCGCAGGTAGGGGCTGACGGCGTCGGCGAGTCGGTTCGTCATGCCTCCACGCTAGGCGCGTGCCGGCCGGGCGGCGCGGGCCCTGGCTTCCTGAACGATGAACCGGCTACGCGCGCGACGGCACGTCGCGCAGCGCCGGGCCGTCGTAGTGCGACAGCGGCCGGATCAGCGAGTTGGCCTCGCGCTGCTCGATCACGTGGGCGCTCCAGCCGAGCACCCGCGACGCGACGAACAGCGGCGTGAACACCGCCGTGTCGAAGCCCATCAGGTGGTACGCGAAGCCCGACGGCCAGTCGACGTTGGGCTTCAGGCCCTTGCGCTCGAGCACACCCGCGGCCAGCGCGTCGTAGACGGCGGCGAGCTGGTCGACCCTGGCGTCGCCGGAGGCGCGGGCCCGGTCGACGAGGCCCGCCAGCGCCTCCTCCATGGTCGGCACCCGGCTGTCGCCGTTCTTGTAGACGCGGTGCCCGAAGCCCATGATCTTCTCCCGGCGCGAGAAGGCGCCGTCGAGCCAGGCGGCTGCACCGTCCGCGCCGCCCTCGTCGGCGACCCGGACGAGCAGCTCGAGCGCCGCCTCGTTGGCCCCGCCGTGCAGCGGCCCCTTGAGGGCCCCGACCGCGGCGACGATCGACGAGTGCAGGTCGCTCAGCGTCGACGCCACCACGCGCGCCGTGAAGGTGGACGCGTTGAAGGAGTGCTCCGCGTAGAGCACCATCGAGGTGTCGAACGCTCGGACGTCGAGGTCGTCGGCCTCCGTGCCGAAGACCTGCCGGAGGAAGTCAGCGCTGTAGCCGAGGTCGTCGCGAGGGCGCACGGGAGGGAGGTCGCGCCTCCTCCGCTGGTCGTACGCGATGACGGCGGGCAGGGCGCCGAAGAGGCGCGTCGCCAGGCGGCGGGTGTCGGCGGGGTCGTGCTCGCCGGGTGCGCTGCTCCGCTCGGGCTCCGCCGCGCCGAGGGCGCTGATGGCCGTGCGGACGACGTCCATCGGGTGCGCGGACGTGGGGATGAGGTCGATGACGTGCTGCAGCCCCGGCGCGAGGGGGCGCGCGGCCCGCAGCTCGGCGTCGAAGGCGGACCGCTGCTCAGGCGTCGGCAGCTCACCGTGCAGCAGGAGGTACGCGACGTCCTCGATCTCGCACGAGGCGGCGAGCTGCTGCACCGGGTAGCCGCGGTACAGCAGGGAGTTGCTGTCCGCGTCGACGGACGAGACGGCCGTGCGGTCGACGACGACCCCGGCCAGGCCCTTGTGCAGCTCGGGGGCGGGAGGTGCGGTGAGGGTGTCGCTCATGGTCACTCCTTCGTGAGGTGAGGCGAGGTGCGCCGGCGGCGGTGCCGACAGGCGGTGCAGGTCGTGCGGCGGTGCTGTGCTGCGGCTCAGCGCTCGACCGTGAAGTCGAACACGCCGCCGTCGAAGGCAGAGTAGCCCTCGTAGTCGACGAGGTCGTAGAGGTCGGCGCGGTGCTGCATGCGGTCGAGGAGGCGCACCTGGGTGCCGGTCGCGGCGAGCTCGTCCAGCCCGCGCCCGGCCTCGCCCATGGCGAGGCGCAGCAACATCACCGGCCAGATGACCATCCGCACCCCGGCGCCCAGCAGCTGCTCGGTCGTGTGCAGCTCGCCCTTGCCGAACTCGGTCATGTTGGCGAGGACCGGCACCCCGACCGCCTCGGCCACGGCCTCGAACTCGGCCAGGCCGGTCAGCGCCTCCGGGAAGATCGCGTCGGCGCCCGCGTCCACGAGCGCCTTCGCTCGGTCGACCGCGACGTCGAGGCCCTCGGCCGCGCGCACGTCGGTGCGGGCCATCACGAGGAAGTCGGGGTCACGGCGGCCCTCCACGGCGGCACGGACCCGCTTGACGGCCGTGTCGAGGCCGACGACCTGCTTGCCGTCGAGGTGGCCGCAGCGCTTGGGGTTCACCTGGTCCTCGACGTGGAGGCCCGCGAGGCCTGCGTCCTCCATCGTCTGCACGGTGCGGGCGACGTTCATCGGCTCGCCGAAGCCCGTGTCGGCGTCGACGAGCGTCGGCAGGTCGGTCATCCGCGCGATCTGTCCGGCGCGCGTGGCGACCTCGGTCAGCGTCGTGAGGCCGATGTCGGGCAGTCCCAGGTCGGCCGCGACGACGGCGCCCGAGACGTAGACGCCCTCGAAGCCCTTCCGTTCGATCAGCCGCGCGCTGAGCGGGTTGAACGCTCCGGGCAGGCGCACGAGCCGGTCACCGGCGAGCGCCTCGCGGAGCCGGCGTCGCTTCGCGGCCGGGGTCGTCGTCGAGTACAGCATCAGAAGAGCCCGTCGGGCGAGGCCGCGTCGGCCTGGTCGAGCGAGCCCGCCGGGGGCGTGAGCGTCAGCCCGGCGAGCTCGTGCGCGTCGAGCGTCCGGAGGCGCGTGGCCAGTTCTAGGAACCGCTCCACCTCCTCCTGCGCCAGCACCCCCTCGGCCAGCGTGCGGAACTTCCGCACGTAGTCCTCGCGGGCGAACGGCCGCGCGCCGAGCGGGTGCGCGTCGGCGACGGCGATCTCGTCGACGAGCCGCGAGCCGTCGGTGAACTCCACCTCGATGCGTCCGCCGAACGCCTTCTCGGCCGGGTCGGCGGAGTGGTAGCGCCGGGTCCACTCTGCGTCCTCGGCGGTCGTGATCCGCCTCCAGAGCTCGATCGTGTCGGGGCGCTGTGCCCGCTCGGGCGCGTAGCTGCGCTCGTGGTGCCACTCGCCGTCCTGCAGGGCGACGGCGACGATGTACGGGATCGAGTGGTCGAGCGTCTCGCGGCTGGCGGTCGGGTCGTACTTCTGCGGGTCGCCGGCGCCCGAGCCGATCACGACGTGCGTGTGGTGGCTGGTGTGCAGGACGATGCTCCGCACTGCGGCCGGGTCGCGCAGCTCGGGCCGTTCGCGGCCGAGACGACGGGCGAGGTCGATCCAGGCCTGGGCCTGGTACTCGGCCGAGTGCTCTTTCGTGTAGCTGTCGAGGATCGCCCGCTTCGCCTCGCCGGGGCCGGGCAGCGGCACGGAGTAGCGCGCGTCGGGGCCGTCGAGCAGGCGCGCGACGACGCCGTCCTCCCCCTCCCAGATCGGGCTCGGGCTGGTCTGGCCCCGCAGCGCACGGTCGATCGCCTCGATCGCCTGCTTGCCGGCGAAGGCGGGCGCGTAGGCCTTCCAGCTCGAGATCAGGCCCTTGCGGGACTGCCGCGTGGCCGTGGTCGTGTGGAGAGCCTGGGCGATGGCCTGCGCGGTGGTCTCCGTGTCCAGGCCGAGCAGCGCGGCGATGCCGCCGGCCGCGCTCGGGCCGAGGTGCGCCACGTGGTCGATCTTGTGGGCGTGCAGGCTGATCGCGCGGGCGAGGTCGATCTGCAGCTCGTAGCCGGCCGCGATGCCGCGGACCAGCTGCTCGCCGTCGGCGCCGACGTGCTGGGCGACGGCGAGCACGGGCGGGATGTTGTCGCCGGGGTGCGAGTACTCGGCGGCGAGGAACGTGTCGTGGTAGTCGAGCTCGCGCACGGCGACGCCGTTCGCCCAGGCCGCCCACTCGGGCTGGACGCGCAGCTCGGGGTCGAGGCCGAAGACGGTCGAGCCGGCGCGCGGGCTGCGGGCGTCGGAGCTCGCGATGCCGGCCGGGCCCGCGGCGTGCAGGGTGCTGTCGGGGCGGTCGGCCGTGTCGGCGGGGCTGTCGCCGGCACCTGCCCCGGCGTGCCGTGCGCGGTGCTGCAGCCGCGCCGCCGCCTGCGCCCTGGCCGCGGTGACCGGTGCCCGGCCGAGGCTCGCGACCGCGACGGCCGCGTTGTCGATCACGCGGTTCACCACCATCTCGGCCACGTCGTCGTCGACCGCCACGGGGTCGACCGCGACCGAGGCCAGCCGGTGGGCCAGCTCGTCGTGCCGCGCGAGCGGGTCGTCGGAACGGTGGACGTGCACGTCGATGAGCATCACCTGCCCCACCCTAGGCGTCCGACACGACCGCTCGTCGAGAGGCGGCCGACCCCGGCGGCGACGGCCGGGACGTGACGACGGCCGCGACCCCGGCCAGCACTAGCGCGAGGCCGAGCCAGCCGGGCGGAGCGAGCCGCTCCCCCACGACGAGGACCGCGAGCAGGGGCGCCACCACGGGCTCGAGCAGCGTGACCGTCGTCGCACGCGAGCTCGGCACGGTGCGGAGGCCGGCCCCGAACAGCAGGTACGCGACGAACATCGGCCCGAGCGCGAGGTACACGTGCACCCCCACGGAGCTGCCCGTCTGCACGATCGGGGCGCCCGTCAGCAGCAGCACCGGCACGAGCAGCACGGCCCCGACGCCGAACTGCGCCGCCATCGAGCCGCGCGCCGTGTGGCCGAGGTCGAGGAGGCGGCCCGCCGTGTACGTGTAGGTCGCGTACGCGAGACCGGCGAGCAGGCCGAGCGCGACCCCGACCAGGAACGTCGACGTCGGCTGCAGCCCGGTGGCCGCCGCCTGGCCGGGACCGGCGACGAAGCCGAAGTCACGGGGCTGCTCGTCGTGCCCGAACGCCGCCAGCAGCGCCACCCCCGCGACGGCGGCCCCGGCCGAGGCCGCCCAGCGCCGGTCGAGCCGTCGCCGGCGCGCGGCCGGGTCGAGCAGCCGCTCGAGCAGCGCCGCGAAGAGGGGCGCCGTCCCGAGCGAGACGACGTTGCCGACGGCGACCCCGGCCAGGGACATCGACGAGTAGAACGCGAGCGGGTACGCGACGACCGCCAGCGCTCCCGGGACGATCCAGCGCCAGGAGGCGCCGCCTCCTCGGAGCACCGCCGCCGCCTGCCTCGGCGCGGTCAGCGCGAGCAGCAGGCCGCCGACGCACATCGTCGCCGCGCCCGTCGCGAGCGGGCTGACCGACTCCGGGAGCAGGCTCGCCGCCGTGCCGGTGGTGCCCCAGAGCAGTGCCGCGAGCACGATGCCGATCACGCGCCGATCGTACCGACCCCGTCGAGGGCGGGTATTCCGGGCCGAGGGCGGGTCCGCGGCTACCCGCCCTCGACCCGGAATACCCGCCCTCGACGCTCAGCTGGACGCGACAGCGGCGCGAGCGGTCAGGATGGCGTGACGGCCGCCTCCTGCGTGCCGAACCTCGCGACCAGGTCGCGCTTAAGCACCTTGCCGCTGGGGCCGAGGGGCAGCGCGTCGACGACGTGCACCACGCGGGGGAACTTGTACGCGGCGATCTCGTCCGAGACGAAGGCGACCAGCTCCTCGGGGGCGACGGTCGCGCCGGCGCGCAGCACGACGGCCGCCTCGATCTCCTGACCGTGCGTCTCGTGCGGCACGCCGAAGACGGCGGCCATGGTCACGTCGGGGTGCTGGGCGAGCACCTCCTCGACCTGGCGCGGGTACACGTTGTAGCCGTTGCGGATGATCATGTCCTTGGTGCGGTCGACGACGGTGAGGTAGTCGTCGTCGTCCTTCGTGCCGAGGTCGCCGGTGCGGAACCAGCCGTCGACGACCGCCTTCGCCGTGTCCTCCGGCCGGTCGAGGTAGCCGTTCATGAGGTTGTGGCCGCGGACGACGATCTCGCCGATCTCGCCGTGCGGCAGCAGCACGATCCGGTCCTCCACGGACGAGTCGGCGATCTCCACGTCGACTCCCCAGATCGGGGTGCCGATCGTGCCGGGCCGTGGAGGACGCCCGACGTGGTTGAACGTCGCGACCGGCGACGTCTCGGTGAGCCCGTACCCCTCGTGCACCGGGGCGCCGAAGACCTGCTCGAACTTGGCCAGCACGGCGAGCGGCAAGGAGGCGCCGCCCGAGATCGCGTACCGCAGCGGCGGTCGTGCCTCCGACCGCGTCGCGGCGTCGAGCAGCGCCATGTACATCGTCGGCACGCCCATGAAGACCTCGCAGCCGTGCTCGACCATGGCCGCGAGCGCCGCGTCGCCGTCGAACTTCGGCAGCATGACGATCGTCGCGCCGGCCCGGAAGCCGGTGTTCATCGTGCAGGTCTGGCCGAAGGTGTGGAACAGGGGCAGGGCGCCGAGCAGCACGTCGCCGCGACGCATGTCGAAGGTGCTCATCAGGTTGGTGTCGACCTGCTGCAGCAGGGCGAAGTGCGAGCCCTCGGCACCCTTCGGCTGGCCGGTCGTGCCGCTCGTGTAGAGGATCGTGGCGGTGTCGAACGGGTGCCGCGGCACGTAGGTCGTCAGCGGCTCTGCCTCGGCGGCGAGCGCCTCGAGCCGGTCGGGCGCCGCGGGCACGACGGCCGTGCCGGCGTCGGTCGCAGGAGGCGCGAGCACCGTCACGACGTCGACTCCCGCCAGCTGCGCCCCGGCCGCGCCCTCGGCGAGCAGCGGCGCCGCGCAGACGAGCAACGACGACCCGCTGTCGCCCAGCACGTACTCGATCTCGTGGCGCTTGAGCAGCGCGTGCACGGGCACGACGACTGCGCCGAGCGCGAGGGTCGCGTAGTAGACGCGGGCGAAGTCGGCGACGTTCGGCACGAGCATCGCGACGCGGTCGCCCTCGCCGACGCCACGGGCGCGGAGGGCGCCCGCGTAGGCGAGCGACTGCTGCCAGAGCTCGCGGTAGGTGGTGCGCTGCGGGCCGACGACGACGGCGACGTCGTCCGGGTACCGGGAGGCCGCCTCGCTGAGGATCGCGGCGACCGAGGCCGTCGCGCGGCCGGTCGGGCTGGTCGTGGGTGCGTTCGTGCTCATGTCGGGTGTGCTCCGTCTCCGTTGACGAGTGGTCCTGGTCGGATCATACGTCCCGTGACGCCGAGCCCGGCTGGCTCGTTGCCGGCGCCGCTACCGCACCCCGCTGCGCACGATCAGGGTCGAGAGGAACACGAGGAACACCGCCGTGCGCCCGACGAAGCGGAGCTGTGCGAAGGCGTACCCCGGACGGCCGGCACGATCCGACTCGGCCGGCGGCGAAGGGCGAGCCCGGCTGGCCGAGCGTCCCCTCGGCGACTCGACGCGCGTGGCGGCGGCCGGCCTCGGACGCGCGGAACTCATCGACGCCCCGCAGACCGGACCGGCGACCGTCGCGGGCGGCCCACGCGGTCTCGAGAGCGTCCACGAGGTCCTGCTCCTGCTGCACGTCGCCGGCGTCGCGCACCTCCGAGACTGCCTCGGCGAGCGCGTCGAGCAGCTCGCACGACCGCCGTTCCGCGACGGACAGCACCGTCTCGGCCCGTGCGGCCGCGCCCGGCGGCGGCTCGCTCGCCTCCACGAAGCCCGACGCGACCAGCAGCGCCACGCGCGACGCCACGAACGCTGGTCCTCCGGCCGAGGGCCCGAGCCGCCGCGACACCTCGGCCACGAGCTGCGAGGCCGCCCGCGTGCCGTCCTCGAGCACGTCGAGAACGCAGACGCAGAGCGGGTCGGTCATGACGGCGAGCGGCGAGGCCGCCCCGACGGCGGCGGACGGGGAGGCGGCGGGGAGACGGTTCGTGAGGGTCATGGGAGCGAGGCTGCCTGCCGGGCCGGCCCGCGCCTCCTCGTGTCGGCTGCCGCTGGGGACGACGCACCACGGCCGACCGGTCGGGGAGGGACCACGGCGGGGAGCGCTCCCCAGCCCGCGCGGCTTACGATGGAGGGCTCATGTCGCCCACCATCACCTATCCCCCCGAGCTGCCGGTCAGCCAGAGACGCGACGACATCGCCGCCGCGATCCGCGACCACCAGGTCGTCATCGTCGCGGGGTCGACCGGCTCGGGCAAGACGACGCAGCTGCCGAAGATCTGCCTCGAGCTCGGCCGCACGAGCATCGGGCACACCCAGCCGCGCCGCATCGCCGCACGCACGATCAGCGAGCGCATCGCCGAAGAGCTCGGCGAGGAGGTCGGCGGGCTCGTCGGCTACCAGGTGCGGTTCACCGACAAGGTCGGCGCCGACACGCAGATCAAGCTGATGACCGACGGCATCCTGCTGAACGAGATCCACTTCGACCGCGAGCTGAAGCGGTACGACACGATCATCATCGACGAGGCGCACGAGCGCAGCCTCACCATCGACTTCCTGCTCGGGTACCTGAAGCAGCTGCTGCCGCGCCGTCCCGACCTCAAGCTGATCATCACGAGCGCGACGATCGATCCCGAGTCGTTCTCCCAGCACTTCGACGGGGCGCCCATCGTCGAGGTCTCCGGCCGCACCTACCCGGTCGAGATCCGCTACCGGCCGCTCGTCGCCGACGACACGACGGCCGACGACGACCGCGACGTCGATGACCTGGACGAGCTCGACGAGGCACCCGTGCCCTCGCGGCCGAGCGCCCGACGCGACGACGCCCGACGAGACGACGGCCGCCGCCGTGGCGAGCCCGGCCGCCCCGGTGCCGCAGCCAGACGGGCGAAGGAGGCGCGGGCCGGCGACCCGAGGCAGCGCGCCGACGACAAGGACTACCTTCAGGGCATCAACGAGGCCCTCGACGAGCTGGCCCGCGAGAGCTCGGGCGACGTGCTCGTGTTCCTCAGCGGCGAGAACGAGATCCGCGACGCGGAGGACGCGATCCGTGCGCGGAACCTGCCGCAGACCGAGGTGCTGCCCCTCTACGGCCGACTGAGCGCGGCCGACCAGCACCGCGTCTTCCAGCCGAGCAGCACGGCAGGGACCAGGCGCCGCATCGTCCTCGCGACGAACGTCGCCGAGACCAGCCTCACCGTGCCGGGCATCAAGTACGTGATCGACGCCGGCACCGCGCGCATCAGCCGCTACTCGACCCGCGCGAAGGTGCAGCGCCTGCCGATCGAGGCGATCTCGCAGGCCAGCGCGAACCAGCGCTCCGGCCGGTCGGGCCGCACGAGCGACGGCATCGCGATCCGGCTCTACAGCGAGGCCGACTTCGGCAGGCGCGACGAGTTCACCGAGCCCGAGATCCTCCGCACGAACCTCGCCGCCGTCATCCTGCAGATGATCTCGCTCGGGCTGGGCGACATCGCGGCGTTCCCGTTCCTCCAGCCGCCGGACTCGCGCGGCATCAAGGACGGCCTCGACCTGCTGCGCGAGCTCGGCGCCGTCACCCAGGGCGGCCAGATCACCCGCGTCGGCAAGCAGCTGACGCGTCTGCCGATCGACCCGCGCCTGGCCCGGATGGCCGTCGAGTCGAAGGTGCACGGCACCACCCGCGAGGTGCTCGCGATCGTCGCGGCGCTGAGCATCCAGGATCCCCGCGAGCGCCCGCTCGAGCGCCGTGCCCAGGCCGACGAGGCGCACGCGCGCTTCAAGGACCCGCAGGGCGACTTCATGACGCTCCTCAACCTCTGGAACCACCTGGAGGACAAGAAGGACGAGCTCACCGGCAACGCGTTCAAGCGCCTCTGCCGCGAGGAGTTCCTCAACTACCTGCGCGTCCGCGAGTGGCAGGACGTCTACCGGCAGCTGCTGCGTGCGGCCAAGCCCCTCGGCCTGCACGTCGGCGAGCGCAGCACGAACCCCGACGGCGTGCACCGCAGCCTCCTGGCCGGCCTGCTCAGCCAGATCGGCCTGTTCGACCCGCAGAAGAAGGACTACGTCGGCGCCCGCCAGACGCGGTTCCTGGTGTTCCCCGGCAGCTCCCTCGCGAAGAAGCAGCCCGCCGCGATCATGAGCGCCGAGCTCGTCGAGACGAGCCGCCTCTTCGCGCGCGTCAACGGCGCCATCGACCCGGCCTGGGCCGAGCCGCTCGCGCCCGACCTCGTCAAGCGCAGCTACGGCGAGCCGCACTGGGAGAAGAAGCAGGGCTCGGTCGTCGCCTACGAGCGCGTGACGCTCTACGGCGTCCCGATCGTGCCGAGGAGGCGCATCCAGTTCTCCCGGATCGACCCCGGCTACGCCCGCGAGCTCTTCATCCGGCACGCCCTCGTCGAGGGCGACTGGGAGAGCCGCCAGTCGTTCGAGAAGGCCAACCAGCAGCTGATCCGCGAGCTCACCGAGGTGGAGGAGCGCACCCGCCGTCGCGACATCCTCGTCGACGGCGACGCCGCGTTCGAGTTCTTCCAGCGCCGCGTGCCGGCCGAGGTCACGAGCACCCGCGACTTCGAGGGCTGGTGGCGCAGGGCCAAGCAAGACACTCCCGACCTGCTCACGATGACCGCCGCCGACCTGCTCGGCGACGACGAGCCCGACGTCGACGAGGCGGGCTTCCCGAGCACGTGGCGGCAGGGCGACCAGACGCTGACCCTGCGCTACAAGTTCGAGCCGGGTGCCGACGACGACGGCGTGACGGTGGTCGTGCCCCTGCCGCTGCTGGCGCGCCTCCGGCCGGCCGGGTTCGACTGGCAGGTGCCGGGCCTCCGCGACGAGCTGGTCACCTCGCTGATCAAGTCGCTGCCGAAGCAGATCCGCAAGAACGTCGTGCCCGCCGCCGACTGGGCGTCGAAGATCACCGCCGAGCTGCCGGCCGAGCCGCCGCACGACGCGGCCGAGTCGTTCACGGCGACCCTCGCCTCCGTCATCAAGAAGCTGACCTACACGCCCGTCGACGCCGCCGACTTCGACCTCGAGCGGGTGCCCGCTCACCTGCGCGTGACGTGGGCCGTCGTCGACGAGCGCGGCCGCACGGTCGGCGCGGGCAAGTCGCTCGACGAGCTGCAGCACCGGCTCAGCGACGACATGCGCGAGAGCGTCGCGCGGGTCACCCAGGGGCAGGGCGCAGGAGGCGCGGGTCGCGGCCAGCGAGGACGCGGCGGCCCCGAGGGCGGTCGCCCCGACGCCGCGACCGCCGCCCCCGCGAACGCCGTCGAGCGCAGCGGCCTCACCTCGTGGGACTTCGACGAGCTCCCGACCGTGCTCGACACGCGACACGGCGACACCGTGATCCGGGCGTACCCGGCGCTGGTGGACGAGGGCGCCTCCGTGGCGATCCGCCTCATGGCGACCCCGGCCGACCAGGCACGCGAGACGCCGAAGGGGGTGCGGCGCCTGCTGATGCTCGCCGTGCCGAGCCCCGTCGCGTACGTGCAGCAGCACCTCACCGCGCCGGAGAAGCTCATCCTCGCGACGAGCCCGTACCAGAACACCTCAGCGCTCTTCGCGGACTGCCTGGTGGCGGTCGTCGACGACGTGCTGCACCGGGTGAAGCCCGACGGGCAGCTCTACACGAAGAAGGAGTTCCTCACCGTGCGCGACCGGGTGTCGGGGGCCGTGATGGACCAGATGTTCCAGACGGTGTCGCTCGTCGCCCGCACCCTCACCGCCGCCCGCGACGCGGACAAGGCCATGAAGGCGGCCACGAACATGTCGCTGCTGACGGCCCTGACCGACATGCGGCAGCAGCGCGACCGGCTGGTGCACCCGGGCTTCGTCTCGGCGACCGGCCTGCAACAGCTGCAACGCGTTCCCGTGTACCTCGTGGGCATCACCCGCCGTACGGCGAAGCTGCTCGAGGCGCCGTCGCGCGACCGGGCCTGGCTGACCGAGGTGCAGCAGGCGACGGAGCGGTACGAGGCGGCGGGCGGCGCGTTCCCGCCGGCCGAGGGGGCGCCTCCGGCGCTCGTGCGTGCCCGCTGGATGCTCGAGGAGTTCCGCATCAGCCTCTTCGCCCAGGATCTGCGCCCGAGCGAGAGCGTGTCGCTGCAGCGCATCGTCAAGGTGCTCGCCTCGGCGTAGCTGCTGCGGCCGGTCGCGTCCGACGTGCGGCGCGGCGCTAGCCTGGGCGGATGCGAGCGACGGTCAAGGACGTGGCCGCCCGGGCAGGCGTCTCTCCGAAGACGGTCTCGAACGTCGTGACGGGGGCGGTCCGGGTCAGCGCCGAGACCAGGGCGCGTGTCGAGGAGGCGGTGGCCGCGCTCGCCTACGTGCCCAACCTGAGCGCACGAGGGCTCCGCACCGGCCGCACGGGCTCCATCGCGCTCGCCTTCCCCGACCTCACGACGCCGTACAGCGCCGAGATGTCGCACTGGTTCGTCGAGGTCGCGCACGAGCGCGGCTGGTCGGTGCAGCTCGAGCAGACCGGCATGCGCCCGGAGCGCGAGCGCGAGCTGCTGCTGAAGGGCAAGGAGCACCTCGTCGACGGGCTCGTGCTCAACCCGGTGAGCCTCGACGAGAGCGCCATCGTCGGCGCGGAGTCCCTGCCCCCGGTCGTCGTGATCGGCGAGGTCGAGCAGAGTCTCGTCGACCAGGTCAGGGTCGACAGCGTCGCGGCCGCACGCGACATGACCATGCACCTGATCGAGCTGGGGCACCGGCGCATCGCCGTGCTCGGCAGCTCGGGCGACGGCTTCGACAGCGCGACGGCGCGGGCGCGCACCCTCGGCTGGCAGCAGGCGCACGAGGCGGCCGGGCTGCCCGTCGACCCCGCGCTCCGGTGGTCGTGCCGATCGTGGTCGCCCGAGGCGGGCGCGGCGGCCGTGCGCGAGCGACTCGCCGCCGACGGTCCGCCGGACGCGCTCTTCTGCTTCACCGACTCGCTCGCGATCGGCGCCGTGCACGCCCTCTGGGCGGCGGGCCTGCGGGTGCCCGACGACGTGTCGGTCGCGGGATTCGACGACATCGCCGACGGCCGCTTCACGCTGCCGCCGCTCACGACCGTGCGCCTCGACAAGCGGCTCTTCGCCGAGCGCACGCTCGAGCTGCTGGCGGCGCGCATCGCCGACCGCGACCGGCCGCCCGAGCTCGCGATCATCCCCCACGAGATCGTGCGGCGCGAGAGCACCGCGGCCCGCCCCTGACCCGCTCCGCGGCGCGCCGCGGTGCGCCGCGGTGCGCCGCGATCGCGGAACACCCCACAGGAGCGGCAGGCGCGTCACTCGACGATCAGGGCCGCGGTGCCGCTGACCGTGATGCCGCCGGTCGCGGGCACGTCGACCGTGAGCACGCTCGGGCGTCCGACGTGCCTGCCCTGCCGCACCGCGAACTGGGCCGGAGGCGCGAGCAGGCCGACAGCCCGCACGTACGCCCCGAGGGCGGCGGCCGCCGACCCTGTCGCGGGGTCCTCGGTGATGTCGCCGACGGGGAACAGGTTGCGGGCCTCGATAGCGGGCACCTCGGTGCCGGCTCCGCGGGTCGCGGCGGCAGCGGCAGCGGCCACAGCGCCAGCGCCAGCGCCAGCCGCTGAGGCCACGCTCTCGGTGCAGACGACCGTCACGGTGCCCGACCAGCCCTGCCGGTCCATGAGCTCGCGCACCGGGCCGGGGTCGAACCCGAACGAGTCGAACACCGCGAGCGACCGCAGGGCCACGACCGGGTGCCAGTTGCCGGCGAACGCCTCCGTCACCGGCCATCCCGGATCGACGTCGTCGCGCACCAGCCCGAGGAGGCCGAGCAGCTCGTCGGCGACCGCGTCGTCGAGCGGCCGCATGCGCGGCTCGACGCTGGTGAAGGAGGCGCGCAGCCGGCCTTCTCCCCCGGCCACCGCCTCCTGCGTGGTCTCGATGACGACGGGCCCGACGGCCGTCTCGAAGCGAAACGCTCCGGGACCCCGCGCCTCGGCGAGTGCCGCAGCGGTCGCGATCGTCGCGTGTCCGCAGAACGGCACCTCGGCGATCGGCGAGAAGTAACGGGTCCGCACGACGCGGTCGTCTCCCCCGACGGCGCCGTCGGCGACGAACGCGGTCTCGGCGTAGCCGACCTCGGCGGCGATCTGCTGCATCTGCCCGTCGTCGAGCGTCCGCGCGTCGAGCACGACCCCCGCGGGGTTGCCACCGCCCGGCCCGTCCGCGAACGCGGTCAGCCGCAGCACCGAGGGACCCACGTCGGTCGAGGAGGCGGTCGCTGGCACCTGCGGATCGGTCACCGCTCCACCCTCCCGGCTGCCGCCTCCTTCGGGCAAGGGCCACTCGTCGACCGCTGGCCGCAGCGTCCGTCGCCGGGGAGCACTGCACCGCGTTTCGTGCACCACACCAGGACTAGACACGGCGCGGTGCACGAAACGCGGTGCGACAGCCCTTGCGCTCCGATTACAACGATGGAATAGTGCGAGCAGTCACACGTCACGAAGGAGTGAACATGACCCTGCCCGACAACCCCGCCCGCAGCCGCGCCGAGGCCACCCCGCCCGGCACCGCGGCCCGAGGCGCCGGCCTCAGCCGCCGCGGCGTCCTCGTCGGCGGCGCGGCCCTGCTCGGCACCGCGTTCGCGGCCACCGCGCTCACCGGCTGCGCGACCGGCGCGACCACCGCCTCCGGCGCCACGGTCGAGCAGCTCAAGTTCTGGCACCTGCTGAGCGGGGGCGACGGCGTGAAGATGTCCGCTCTCGTCGACCAGGCGAACGCGCAGAACCCCGAGTTCCACGCGACGCAGACGGTGCTCGCCTGGGGCACTCCGTACTACACGAAGCTCGCCATGGCGTCGGCCGGCGGCCGTGCCCCCGACGTCGCGATCATGCACGCCTCACGGGTGCCCGGCTACGCGCCCGGCGGCCTGCTCGACCCGTGGGACGTCGAGAAGCTCGCCTCGTACGGCCTTCGCGAGGAGGACTTCGCTCCCGCCGTCTGGAAGGCCGGCTTCAGCGGCGACCAGCTCTTCTCGGTCGCCCTCGACTCGCACCCGTTCATCCTGTTGTACAACACCGACATCGCCGCCCAGGCCGGCGTCCTCGGCCCCGACGGGCAGCTCGCCGAGATCTCGAGCCCCGAGCAGTTCCTCGAGGTCGCGACCGCGATGCAGGCCGTCACCGGCAAGCACGGCGCCTCGTGGGGGTACCTCAACGACGGCGCCCAGCTCTGGCGCATGTTCTACACGTTCTACAAGCAGCAGGGCGCCGACATGGTGCTCCGCGAGGGCGGGTCGGTCGAGTACGACGAGGAGGCGGCCGTCACCGCGCTGGAGTTCATGCAGCAGATGACCGACGGCACCGTGATGGCCGAGGCGAGCGACATCCAGTCGGGCATCGCCGAGTTCGTCTCGGGCGAGAGCGGCATGCTCTTCACCGGGGTGTGGGAGGTGCCGAGCGCCGCGGCGTCGGGCATCCCCTACGACGCGAGCATGATCCCGACGCTGTTCGGGACGCCCGCCGTCTACGCCGACTCGCACGCGTTCGTGCTGCCCCGGCAGAGCACCGTCGACGAGGCCGCGCGCGAGGACGTCTACAAGATGGTCTCGACCATCCTCAAGGACTCGATCTCGTGGGCCGAGGCCGGGCACATCCCCGCCTACGGGCCCGTGGTCGACAGCAGCGAGTACGCCGACCTCATCCCCCAGGCGCACTACGCCGAGGCCGCCGAGTACCTCAACTACGACCCGCCCGCTTGGTTCACCGGCTCGGGGTCGGACTTCCAGACGTACTTCCTCGACAGCATCCAGTCGGTGATCCTCGCCAAGGACGACGCGGCGACGGGCATGAAGCGGTTCGTCGACCGGGTGAACACGCAGCTCGGCCGCCCCGCGCCGGTGTGAACAGGACGACATGACCCGCGCCCGGCCGGACCGCGCCACCCGCAACCGCCCCCGCACCCGCACTTCCTCCCCTGAACGACCTGACCAGCACGACGACGAAGGAGTCGATCTGTGACGACCACCACGGTCAAGACCCCGGCGGCCCCCGCCGACCGGAGCCCGGCGACCACCGGCACCCGCGCCGGCGGCGGACGCGGCGGGACCACCACCCGCCTGCGCCCCGGCGCCCACAAGGAGAACCGCATCGGCTGGGGCTTCGCCGCCCCGTTCACGATCTTGTTCGCCCTGTTCCTCGTGTGGCCCCTCCTGCACGGCCTCTACCTGAGCTTCACCGGGCAGAGCCTCACGGGCCAGGGCGGCGAGCTGATCGGCTTCGCCAACTACGCCGAGGCCTTCGCCGACGGCGCCATGTGGCGCTCGATGCTCAACACGTTCTGGTTCACGATCCTCAGCACGATCCCGCTCGTCGCGGTCGCGCTCGTCCTCGCGCTGCTGGTGAACACCGGCCTGCCCGGCCAGTGGCTCTGGCGCCTGAGCTTCTTCCTGCCGTACCTGTTGGCGTCGACCGTCGTGTCGCTGTTCTGGATCCAGCTGTACAGCCCGACGCTCGGCCCGATCAACAACGTGCTGGCCACCCTGGGGCTGCCGCAGCCCGCATGGCTGCAGGACCCGGACACGGCCATGATCGCCGTCGTCGCCACGACGGTCTGGTGGACCGTCGGCTTCAACTTCCTGCTCTACCTCGCTGCCCTGCAGAACATCCCCGACCAGCAGTACGAGGCGGCGTCTCTCGACGGCGCCGGGCGCTGGCGCTCGCTCTGGTCGATCACGATCCCCCAGCTCGGCCCCACCACCGGCCTGATCGTCATCCTGCAGGTGCTCGCGTCGCTCAAGGTCTTCGACCAGATCTACCAGATGACCAACGGCGGGCCGGCGGGCACGACGCGCTCCACGGTCCAGTACATCTTCGAGTCGGGCTTCACCGGCTACCGCTTCGGCTACTCGAGCGCCATCTCGTACATCTTCTTCGCCGTGATCGTGGTCATCTCGATCGCCCAGTTCTCGATCACGGCCCGCAACCGCAAGGGAGCCCAGCGATGACCGCACCTGCCGTCGCCCCCGCCGCAGCGCCCGGCGGCGACCTGCGAGCCCCGACCGCCGACCGAGGCAGAGGCCCGAGCCGAGGAGGCGGCAGCCACGGCCACGCACCCGGCAAGCAGCGCTTCGGCGTCATGGGCGTCGTCAGCATCGTCGTCCTCGTCGTGCTGGCCGTGCTCTGGCTGCTGCCGTTCCTCTGGTCGCTCGCGACCTCGTTCAAGAGCGAGGCCGACGCCGCGGCGACGCCGCAGACCTGGCTGCCCGCGGGCGGCTTCACCCTGCAGGCTTACCGGGCGATCCTCGAGCAGGGGAACATCCCGACGTGGCTGTTCAACAGCCTGCTCACGTCGATCGTCATCACCCTGATCGTCGTCGCCACGTCGGCCCTCGTGGCGTACGCGTTCTCGCGGCTCGACTTCCGCGGCAAGAAGTGGCTCTACGTGGCGACGATCGCGTCGATCATCATCCCGCCGCAGGTGCTGATCGTGCCGCTGTTCTACCAGATGCTCGCCTTCGACATGGTCGACACCTACTGGGGCATCATCCTGCCGCAGGCCATAGCTCCCGCCATGGTGTTCGTGCTCAAGAAGTTCTTCGACCAGGTGCCGATCGAGCTCGAGGACGCGGCCCGCGTCGACGGCGCCGGACGCATCCGGGTGTTCTTCACGATCCTGCTGCCGCTCTCGCGGCCCATCCTCGGGGCGGTGTCGATCTTCGTGTTCATCGGGGCCTGGAACAACTTCCTCTGGCCCTTCATCGTCACGAACGACGCGTCGCTGCTCACGCTGCCCGTCGGCCTGCAGACCATCAAGAGCGCCTACGGGATCCAGTACGCGCAGAACATGGCCGCGGCGATCCTGGCGGCGCTCCCCCTCATCCTCGTGTTCCTGTTCTTCCAGCGACAGATCATCAAGGGCATCTCGACCACCGGCTTCGGGGGGCAGTAGCGACCAGCGCCTCCTCTGCCCGGCCGGCGCCTCCTCGGTGCGCGCGCCGCGCCTCCTCGATCCGCACCTCCTGACCGACCGACCACCCGCCAGCACGCCGCTCCCCCTCTACCTAGGAGAACCATGACCACCGCCCGCATCACCGTCGACCGCGAGTTCACGATCGGCACCGTGCCGCGCCGCCTGTTCGGCTCGTTCGTCGAGCACATGGGCCGGTGCGTGTACACCGGCATCTACGAGCCCGGCCACGAGACCGCCGACGAGAAGGGCTTCCGTCGCGACGTCCTCGCCCTCACCAAGGAACTCGGCGCGACCGTCGTCCGCTACCCCGGCGGCAACTTCGTCTCCGGCTACAACTGGGAGGACGGCGTCGGGCCGGTCGACCAGCGCCCCCGCCGCCTCGACGGCGCGTGGCACACCGTCGAGTCGAACGCGTTCGGCCTGCACGAGTTCGTCGAGTGGTCGAAGCTCGCGGAGGTCGAGGTGATGGAGGCCGTCAACCTCGGCACCCGCGGCGTCGACGCCGCCCGCGAGCTCGTCGAGTACGCGAACCACCCCGGCGGCACCGCCCTCAGCGACCGCCGCATCGCCAACGGCGCGGCCGACCCGTTCGACATCAAGCTCTGGTGCCTCGGCAACGAGCTCGACGGCCCCTGGCAGATCGGGCACAAGACCGCCACCGAGTACGGCCGCCTGGCCCAGGAGGCCGCCAAGGCGATGAAGTTCGTCGACCCGAGCATCGAGCTCGTCGCGGTCGGCAGCTCGGGCCGCGGCATGCCGACGTTCGGCACCTGGGAGCACGAGGTGCTCACCCACGCCTACGACGAGGTCGACTACGTCTCGATGCACGCCTACTACCAGGAGCACGACGGCGACGCGACGAGCTTCCTCGCGACGGCGGTCGACATGGACGCCTTCATCGAGGAGGTCGTCTCGACCATCGACGGCGTCAAGGCCGCGGGCAAGCACGACAAGCAGGTGCACATCTCGTTCGACGAGTGGAACGTCTGGTACCAGACGGGCCTCGACACCGACGACCAGCCGCACAACGTCTCGAAGGGCTGGGTCGAGCACCCCCGCCTCATCGAGGACACCTACAACGTCACGGACGCGGTCGTCGTCGGCACGTTCCTCAACTCGCTGCTGCGCCACGGCGACCGGGTGAAGATCGCCAACCAGGCCCAGCTCGTCAACGTGATCGCGCCGATCCGCAGCGAGCAGGGCGGACCCGCCTGGCGCCAGACGATCTTCTGGCCGTTCGCCCGCATGGCGGCGCTGGCCCAGGGCGAGATCCTCCGCACGCAGGTCACCAGCGACAAGATCGACACCCCGAAGTACGGCGACGCCGACCTGGTCGACGTCAGCTCGACGTGGGACGAGGAGACGGGGCGCGTCGTGTTCTTCCTCGCGAACCGCGGACTCGAGGAGGCGGCGGACGTCGAGCTCGTCCTCCGCGGCTTCGCGGACGCCCGGGTCGTCCGCTCCGAGTTGCTGGCCGTCCCGGAGGGCGGGGACCGCTTCACCGCCAACACCGTCGAGGCCCAGGACGCGGTCGGCCTCGTGCCGCTCGACGGCGTCACGGTCGACGACGGCAGCGTCCGCCTGAGCCTGCCGGCCCTGTCGTGGGCGGTCGTCGAGCTCGAGGTCGCGAAGGCCTGAGCCGCGCCGAAGAGGGCCCGGGTGCGACGTGCGCCCGGGCCCTCCTCTGTGCGCTCCTACTTCTTGCGGCGCGGGAACAGCCGGGAGATCGAGTCGCGCACCGACTCCTCGATGGTGTCGCTGAACGAGTTCGAGAACGACAGCGAGTCACCGGCGGCGGACGACGCGGTCATCGACGCGATCACGCTCTGGCCGTGGTGCGCCCGCGCCTCGCGTGCGCTCGGGAAGCCGAGGCCCTGGGCGGCGGCGAGGCGTTCCAGGAGGCCGACCCGCTCCTCCTCGGGGCGTCCGGTCGCGGCGGCGAGCTCGCGAGCCGCGTCGTCGTCGACGCCGTCGGCCACCCACTGGGCGGCGCGGCCGGGCAGCTCGCCGGCAGCGAGCATGCCGATGACGCGCTTGGCCTCGTCGTCGCGGATCTCTGCTCGGGCGACGGCGACGTCACGGGGCGTGGTCTCGGGAGTCGGGGTCTCGTCGGGCACGCTCCACCTTAATCACACGACGCCGAGCACCACCTCCCCCCAGAGCGGGTCGTCAGCTGTAGAGACGGACGGGCACCGCGTCCTGCGCGGCGGGCGTCGGCAGCGCGTCGAGCTCGTCGCCCACGCCGCTGACGGCCCGCTCGATGCGCCGCTTCTCGTCGACGCTCGAGCGGATCAGCGGGAGGCCCCTGGCGATCGCGGCCCGGATGCGCTCCTGCAGCAGCGGCGCCGTCACGCGCCGGTCGGTGAAGTCGCTGGCGTGCGCGTAGACGCCGAGGGGCAGCGTCAGCGCCTGGAAGAAGCCGAACAGCGGCCGGAGCGAGTGCTCGAGGATCAGCGCGTGCCGCTCGCTGCCGCCCGTCGCCGCGAGCAGCACCGGCACGTCGACCAGCGCGTACTGCTCGACGAAGTCGAAGAAGTGCTTGAAGAGCCCCGTGAAGGAGGCGCGGTAGACCGGCGAGGCCGCGATCAGCAGGTCGGCCCCCTCGACGGCCCGGAGCTCGCGCTCGACCCGCTCGTCGAGCTGGTCACGGGTCAGGGCGCCGGCGAAGAGCGGCCCGAGCTCGCTCACGCGGATCACGTGCCGCTCGATCGGGAGCACGAGGGCGAGCTCGTCGAGCACGGCGTCGACGAGCGCGTCCGTCTTCGAGGGAGAGCTCAGCGTGCCCGACACGGCGACGACACGGAGCGGCTGCGGAGGTGTCTGCGTCATGCAGCCATCGTGCTCCGGAGGCGACCCGTAACGAAGCCGTGTGACGCCGTGAGTCATGCGACAGTGGTCGCGTGACCACCGCCTCCTCGCCGCACGGCTTCGACGCCGCGAACCCGCTCAGCACCCTCGCCTCCTCGTTCGGCCAGGCGGCCGACGTCTACGAACGGGGCCGCCCCTCCTACCCTGCCGAGGCGGTCGAGTGGCTGCTTCCGCTCGGCGCGCGGCACGTCGTCGACCTCGGCGCGGGCACCGGCAAGCTGACCCGCGTGCTGCTGCCGCGCGTCGAGCAGGTGACCGCGGTCGAGCCGAGCGAGGGCATGCGCGCGACGCTCGAGCGGGCCGTCCCCGATGCGGCGTCACTGGCCGGATCGGCGGAGTCGATGCCGCTCGACGACTCGTCGGTGGACGCCGTCTTCGTGGCGCAGGCCTGGCACTGGGTCGACCCGCGGGCCGCCGTCCCCGAGGTCGCCCGGGTGCTGCGCCCCGGCGGCACGCTCGCCCTGCTGTGGAACATCCGCGACGAGACCGTGCCCTGGCTGGCCGAGCTGTCGCAGGTGATGCACTCCCCCGCCGAGCGCGACATGTCGTCCGACGCTCCTGCGGTCGGCGAGCCCTTCGCCCCGATCGAGCGCCGCGACTTCCCGTGGGTGCACGAGCTGGGCCGCGACGAGCTGCTCGCCATGATCGCCTCGCGCAGCTACGTCATCACCCTGTCGGAGGACGACCGCGCGCAGGTGCTCCGCGACGTCGGCCAGCTGCTCGACACGCATCCCGACACCCGGGGCGCCGAGACGATCCGGCTGCCGTACGTGACACGGGCGAGCCGCACGCTGCTGCCCGGCTGACCGGCGCCTCCTCGCCGCCCGGCCCGCGCCTCCTTGCCGCCCAGCCCTTGCATGGATGTGTCGAGGGCGGGCATTCCGGGTCGAGGGCGGGTACGCGGAGACCCGCCCTCGACCCGGAATACCCGCCCTCGAGAGTTCACAGGCAGCACAGGCACGAGCACGGGCACGGGCACGAGCACGGGCCGCGCCGACACGGACAGGGCGGCGGCGGGCCGTACGGTGGGGGCATGCAGCAGGAGGCGCGACTCGTCACCGTCGACCGGGTCTGGTCGGGCAGGTGGCACGGCCCGAGCGTCGTGCGCGTGTCGCCGACCGCGATCCACCTCGTCGGGGCGGCCGCGGCCGAGCACGGCGCGCACGCCGGCCGCGGCGAGCACGCGGACCTGCCGCATCTGCCCGGCACCCTCTTCTCGCCGTTCACGGACTCGCACGTGCACCTCGGCCTCGTCGACGCCGAGCAGCTCGTGCGGGGCGGCATCGGCCGCGTGCTCGACCTCGGCTGGAGCCCCGACGTCGCCGCGCTCTGGCCCGAACGGGGCCGGGTCGACGCCGGCTGGCCCGAGGTGCAGGTCGCGGGCGGGCTGCTCTGCCCGCCCGGCGGCTACCCCTCGCTCGCCGGCTGGGCGCCCGACGACGCACCGGTCGTCGTGGCCGACGCCGCCGACGCCGAACGGGCCGTCGTGCGGATGCGCGACCTCGGTGCCTCCGTCGTCAAGCTGACCCTCAACAGCGACGTCGGGCCCGTCTTCGACGACGACGTGCTGCGGGCGATCGCGGTCGCGGCCGACCTCGTCGGGCTGCTGACCGTCGCTCACGTCCAAGGCGCCGGACAGGTGCGACGGGCGCTCGACGCCGGTCTCCTCCGGTTCGCGCACACGCCCTTCAGCGAGCTGCTGTCCGACGACCTGCTCGACCGCGCGGCCGACGGCACGTGGATCAGCACGCTCGACATCCACCGCGCCGCCGACGGAGACCGGGACGAGGCGCAGGAGGTGGCGATCGCCAACCTGCGCGGGTTCCGCGAGCGAGGCGGGCACGTGCTCTACGGCACCGACCTCGGGAACGGCGACCTCCCGGTCGGGGTGAACGAGCGCGAGCTCCGGGCGCTGCAGCGCGTCGGCCTCGGCCGCGAGGCGCTGCTCAGGGCCCTGGGCAGCGACGACTCGCTCGACGCCGGGCAGGACGGCGCACACTGGACACCGCGCGCGTCGTGGGTGCCGCAGCCGCCGCCCGGCGACGAACGCGACGATCCCGCGTGGCTGGCCCGCGCCTCCGTCCTCACCGCCTCGACCCTGCAGGAGCACCTCTCGTGACCACCGCCTCCGACTCGCCCGGCACCAGCTCCCAGTCGCCCGCAGCGGCCCCCGCCGCCGTGGCCCCCGCCGACGTGGCCCCCGTCGACGCGGCCCCCGCAGCCTCGACCCCGGCCTCGTTCGTGCCG
Source organism: Frigoribacterium sp. ACAM 257 (assembly GCF_007954365.1). Lineage (GTDB taxonomy): Bacteria > Actinomycetota > Actinomycetes > Actinomycetales > Microbacteriaceae > Frigoribacterium. Next base: position 66,094 of record NZ_VOLO01000003.1, on the reverse strand, counting down.
GCCGCCCCGCCCGCCGACCCCGCCGAGCTCGACGACCCGCTGGCGAGTGCGCACCGCGACGCGGCCGACCCGCTCGCGCACCACACGGCGTTGTTCCTGCCCGCGGGCGACGTGGTCTCGTACCTCGACGGCAACTCCCTCGGCAGGCCGATGGCGGCGACGCCCGCGCGGCTCGACGCGTTCGTGCGCGGCGACTGGGGCACGCGCCTGATCCGCTCGTGGGACGAGCGCTGGATGCAGCTCCCCACCGAGCTCGGCGACCGCATCGGCGCCGCCGCGCTCGGCGCCGCCCCCGGGCAGACCGTCGTGGCCGACTCGACGACGGTGCTGCTCTACAAGGCGATCCGCGCCTCCCTGGCTGCCCGCCCCGGCCGGCACGAGATCGTCATCGACGACGACCAGTTCCCGACCGACCGATTCGTCGTCGAGGGCATCGCCCGCGAGCGCGGCGCGACGGTGCGCTGGCTGTCCGTCGACGAGACGCGCGGCGTGACGCCCGAGCAGGTGCGCGAGGTCGTCGGGCCGGACACCGCGGTCGTGCTGGTCAACCACGTGTCGTACCGGTCGGGGTTCCTCGCCGACCTGCCCGCGATCACCGAGATCGTCCACGAGGCGGGCGCGCTGCTCGTCGCCGACCTCTGCCACTCCGTCGGCGTCGTGCCGACCGAGCTCGACGCCTGGGGCGTCGACATCGCCGTCGGCTGCACCTACAAGTACCTGAACGGCGGGCCGGGCGCGCCGGCGTTCCTCTACGCCCGCGCCGACCTGCTGCCCGAGCTCGAGCAGCCGGTGCAGGGCTGGATGGGCGCGGCCGACGTGTTCGCGATGGCCGAGGGATACGTGCCCGACGCGGGCATCCGCAAGTTCGTCAGCGGCACCCCGCCCGTCGTCGGCATGCTCGCGATGCAGGACATGCTCGACGCGATCGAGGAGGCGGGCATCCCGGCGATCCGCGAGAAGTCGCTCGCCCTGACCGACTACGCGTTCGACCTCGTCGACGCCTGGCTCGCCCCGCTCGGCGTCGCGACGGCGACGCCGCGCGAGCACGAGCGGCGGGGCAGCCACGTGACGGTGCGGCACCCGCGGTTCCGCGAGGTCGTCGCGACGCTCTGGCAGGAGGGGGTGGTGCCGGACTTCCGCGGCCCCGACGCACTCCGCATCGGTCTCTCGCCGCTCAGCACCACCTTCGACGAGGTGCGCGTCGGGGTGGCCGCGATCCGCGAGGCGCTGCAGCAGGGCTGACCCGCGCCGAGCTCACGCCGGGCCGGGCTCACCCGGCAGAGGGCGCCGGCCCCGCGCTCTCGCGCACCACGAGCCGGGTCGGCACGATGCGGTCGCCCGACGCCGGCTTCCCCTCGAGCAGCTCGAGCAGCACCCGCATCGACCGGGCGCCGATCTCGCCGAAGTCCTGGTGCACGGTGGTGAGCGGCGGCCAGAACGAGCCCGACTCGTCGGTGTCGTCGAAGCCGACCACGCTGATCTCTCCCGGGATGGACCGTCCCCTCTCGTGCAGGGCGTGCATGACGCCGAGGGCCATCTGGTCGTTCGCGGCGACGACGGCGGTGACGTCGTCGCGGCTCGCGATCGCGTGGCCCAGGCGGTGGCCGGAGGCGGTCGTCCAGTCCCCCTTCAGCGGCGGCTCCGGATCGAGGCCCGCGTCGCGCATCGTGGCGTGCCAGGACGCCGACCGCCGGGTCGCCGAGTACGAGGTGTCGGGCCCGGCCACGTGCACGATGCGCGTGTGCCCGAGGTCGATCAGGTGCTGGGTCGCGAGCCGCGTGCCCTGCTCCTGGTCGGTGTCGACGACGACGAAGGGGTCGCCGGCGTCCGAGTCGATGATGACGACGGGCAGCCCGCTCGGGATGATCACGTCGGCGCGGTCGAGCATGTGCGCCTCGATGATGATGACGACGCCGTCGACCGCTTCTTCCTGCAGGCGGCTGAACGCCCCGGCGACCTCGCCCTCGGTGGGCTGGGCGACGGGCATCAGCGTGATCGTGTACCCGGCGCCGGAGGCGGCGGTCACGATCGCGTCGAGGGTGCGCATGTTCCCCAGGGTCGACAGCGTGAACATGATCACCCCGACGCTGCGGAAGCGACCCGTCTTGAGCGCCCTCGCCGCGCTGTTCGGCCGGTAGTCGAGCGCGGACATCGCGTCGAGCACCCTCTGGCGGGTGCCGTCCTCGACGTTCTGCGCGCCGTTCGAGACGCGCGACACGGTCTGCGACGAGACGCCGGCGCGCGCGGCGACGTCGGCCATCGACACCGTGCGGGTGCGCGGGGCGCGTCGAGATGCCGACTTGATTTCGGACGGCGGAGGTGTCATGGTTGCGAGCATCCCAGATGTTTACGTAAACACACACCCTCCCGGGCAGCGTGTTCACGGCTCCTCAGCCCCGATGAAGTGGATGGACATGACGACGTTGTCGACACCCGCGACCCGCTCGGAGGCGACCTCGCCGGCGCCCCGCAGCAGCTCGCAGATCCGTCGCGACAAACGACGCTGGACCGGCTGGGGCTTCGTGCTCCCGTTCCTCGTCGTCTTCGCGCTCGTGCTCGTGGCCCCCGTGGTCTACGCGATCTACCTGAGCCTGTTCCAGGAGCAGATGATCGGCGGCAACTCGTTCGTCGGCGCCGACAACTACGTCCGCGCGCTCACCGACCCGAACTTCTGGGACGCGCTCGGCCGCGTCGCGCTCTTCCTCGTCGTGCAGGTGCCGATCATGCTGATCGTGGCCCTGGCCGCGGCCCTCGCCCTCGACTCGGCCCGCCTGCACTTCACGGCGTTCTTCCGCATCTCGATCTTCCTGCCCTACGCCGTTCCCGCGGTCGTCGCGGCCTTGATGTGGGGCTTCATCTACGGCAACCGCTTCGGCCTCGTCGGCAACCTCGAGGACGCCACCGGCTGGGACCTCCCCGACCTGCTCTCGCAGAGCTGGGTGCTCGCGTCGATCGGCAACATCGTCACGTGGGAGTTCGTCGGCTACAACATGCTGCTCTTCTACGCCGCCCTCCGCGTCATCTCGCCCGACCTCTACGAGGCCGCCGAGCTCGACGGCGCCGGCCCGTTCCGCATCGTGCGGAACATCAAGCTGCCGGCCATCCGCGGAGCGATCGTCATCGGCATCATCTTCTCGATCATCGGCAGCTTCCAGCTCTTCAACGAGCCGAACATCCTGCAGACGCTGGCGCCCAACGCGATCAGCACCTTCTTCACCCCGAACATGTACGCCTACAACCTGTCGTTCGCGGGCCAGCAGTTCAACTACTCCGCCGCCATCGCGATCATCATGGGCGTCCTGACGATGGTCGTCGCCTATGTGGTCCAGGTCGTCGGCACCCGGAAGGACAACTGATGTCGACCCTCACCGGAACCCCGGTCGCCGCGCCCGACGCAGGCACCCCCACCATCACCCCCAACCGTGTCGCGACCGCCCGCAAGCGCCGCGCCGGCGCCCCCCGCGACAAGCGCAGCGTCCTGCTCACCGTCGTGATGGCCCTGCTGCTCGTCTACTCGGTGCTGCCGCTCTTCTGGCTGCTCGTCAACTCGACCAAGACGCAGGAGGCGCTGTTCAGCTCCTTCGGCCTCTGGTTCAGCGGCGACTTCGCCCTGGTCGACAACATCAAGGGCGTCTTCACCTACGGCGACGGCGAGTTCGTCCGCTGGCTCGGCAACACCCTGCTCTACGTGGTGGTGGGCGCAGGAGGCGCGACCCTGCTGGCCACGCTGGCCGGCTACGGCCTGGCCAAGTTCGACTTCCCGGGCAAGAAGGCCGTCTTCGCCGTCGTGCTGGGCGCGGTCGCCATCCCGGGCACCGCCCTCGCCGTCCCGACGTTCCTGATGTTCAGCCAGATGGGCCTGACCAACACCCCGTGGGCGATCATCCTGCCCTCGTTGATCAGCCCCTTCGGCCTCTACCTGATCTGGACCTACGCGGTCGACTCGGTGCCGACCGAGATCCTCGAGGCCGCGCGGATGGACGGCTCGAGCGAGGTCCGCACGTTCTTCACCATCAGCCTCCGCCTCCTCAGCCCCGGCCTCATCACCGTGCTGCTCTTCTCGATCGTCGCGACCTGGAACAACTACTTCCTGCCGCTCATCATGCTGAGCGACTCGCGCTGGTACCCCCTGACCGTCGGCCTGAACCAGTGGAACGCCCAGTCGACGACCGTCGGCGGCGACCCGATCTACAACCTCGTCATCACGGGCTCGTTCCTCGCGATCATCCCGATCGTCGTGGCGTTCCTCTTCCTCCAGCGCTACTGGCAGTCCGGCCTCTCGGCCGGCGGCGTCAAGGCCTGACGCGCGTCGGCGCTGCCGACCCGCCCCTCCTCGTCCTCTCCCGAACCGCACCATCTCCCGCACCGCAGCACCTCCCCCGCAGCACCCCCCGCTCCACCTCCACGATGAAGTGAAAGGCACCACCCATGTCCCGTACCCTCCCCCGCACCGCGAAGCGCGTCGTCGCCCTCGGTCTCGGCATCGCCCTGGCCGGCTCGCTGGCCGCCTGCTCGTCCGGCTCCGGAGGCGGCGCCAGCGCCGACACCGCGACCAGCGACGAGCTCGCCGCCGCCCTGAAGGAGAAGTCCTCGATCACGGTCTGGGCCTGGGCCCCCGCCGTCGAGCCCATCGCCGAGGCCTTCGAGAAGGCGCACCCCGACATCACCGTCGACGTGCAGAACGTCGGCACCGGCGCCGACCAGTACACGAAGCTGCAGAACGCGATCAAGGCCGGCAAGGGCGCCCCCGACGTCGCCCAGGTCGAGTACTTCGCCATCCCGCAGTTCTCGCTCGGCGACTCGCTCGCCGACCTGAGCGGCTACGGCTACGGCGACCTCGAGGAGGACTTCACCGCCTCGACCTGGAACTCGGTCACCGACGGCGACGCCGTGTACGCCCTGCCCCAGGACTCGGGCCCCATGGCGATGTTCTACCGCCAGGACGTCTTCGACAAGTACGGCATCGCCGTGCCGACGACGTGGGACGAGTACCTCGCCGCGGCCGAGACGATGCACTCCGCCGACCCGAACCAGTACATCGCTGGCGACACCGGCGATGCCGGCTTCGCGACCAGCATGATCTGGCAGGCCGGAGGCCACCCCTACTCGGTCAACGGCGACACCGTGTCGATCGACCTGCAGGACGAGGGCGCCAAGAAGTGGACCTCGACCTGGAACACCCTGGTCGAGAACGGCTCGCTCGCGCAGACCCCCGGCTGGACCGACGAGTGGTTCCGTGCCCTCGGCGACGGCTCGATCGCGACGATGCTGACCGGCGCCTGGATGCCCGGCAACCTCGAGGCGCAGGCCGCCGACGGCTCCGGCCAGTGGCGCGTCGCCCCGATGCCCCAGTACGAGGAGGGCGACACCGCGACCGCCGAGAACGGCGGATCGTCGATCGCCGTGATGGAGCAGTCGCAGAACAAGCTCGTCGCCGCCGAGTTCGCCAAGTTCGCCACCGCCGAGGAGGAGGGGCGCCAGATCTCGTTCGACGCCGGCGGGTTCCCGTCCACCACGGCCGACCTCACCGACCCCGAGTTCCTCTCCGAGGCCCCCGAGTACTTCGGCGGCCAGAAGATCAACGAGGTGCTGGGCCAGGCCGCTCAGGACGTGCTGCCCGACTGGCAGTACCTGCCCTTCCAGGTCTACGCGAACAGCATCTTCAGCGACAGCGCCTCGTCGGCCTACACCAACGGCACCTCGCTCGACCCGGTGCTCGAGGAGTGGGCGAAGGCCACGGCCTCGTACGGTGAGCAGCAGGGCTTCACGGTCGAGACCAAGTAGGGCCTCGCCGCACACGCACGACCAGCACCACCAGCACCACCGCAGCACCGCCTGACCACCGCAGCGGGGAGGCGCGACGCACGTCGCGCCTCCCCGTCGCCACGTCCCCTCGCCCCACCGGAGGAACACCATCAGCAGCAGCACCGCCCCCACGAGCACGCGCTTCGTGATCGGCCCCGACCACTTCGAGCTCGACGGCGCCCCGCACCGGGTCGTCGCCGGCGCCCTGCACTACTTCCGGGTGCACCCCGACCAGTGGGCCGACCGCATCCACAAGGCCCGGCTGATGGGCCTCAACACCATCGAGACGTACGTCGCCTGGAACGCGCACTCCCCGCGCCGCGGCGACTTCGACACGAGCGCGGGCCTCGACCTCGGCCGGTTCCTCGACCTCGTCGCCGCCGAGGGCATGCACGCGATCGTGCGCCCCGGCCCCTACATCTGCGCCGAGTGGGACGGCGGCGGCCTGCCCGGCTGGCTCTTCGACGACCCGGCCGTCGGCGTCCGCCGCAGCGAGCCGCTCTACCTCGCCGCCGTCGACGAGTTCCTCGAGCGCGTCTACGAGATCGTCGTGCCCCGGCAGATCGACCACGGCGGGCCCGTCGTGCTCGTGCAGATCGAGAACGAGTACGGCGCGTACGGCGACGACGCAGGCTACCTGCGGCACCTCGTCGACCTGACCCGCGCCTCCGGCGTGGTGGTGCCCCTGACGACGGTCGACCAGCCCACCGACGAGATGCTCGCGGCGGGCAGCCTGCCCGAGCTGCACAAGACGGGCAGCTTCGGGTCACGCGCCGAGGAGCGGCTCGCGACCCTGCGCCGCCACCAGCCGACCGGGCCCCTGATGTGCTCCGAGTTCTGGGACGGCTGGTTCGACCACTGGGGCGAGCACCACCACACGACCCCCGTCGAGGAGGCGGCACGCGAGCTGGACGCGCTGCTGACGGCAGGCGCGTCGGTCAACATCTACATGTTCCACGGCGGCACGAACTTCGGCTTCACGAACGGCGCCAACCACAAGGGCACGTACCAGTCGCACGTGACGTCGTACGACTACGACGCCCCCCTCGACGAGGCCGGCTGGCCGACCGACAAGTTCTTCACGTTCCGCGACGTCATCGCGCGGCACCTGCCGGTTCCCGACGAGGTGCCCGCACGGCGGACGCCGTCGCCCGTGCTGTCGACGACGTTCGACCGGAGCGTGCGCCTGGCCGACGTGGCCGGGGACCTCGGCGCGGACAGCGCCGGTGCCGGTGCCGGTGCCTCGAGCTGGACCGCGACCGAGGGCGTGCCCACGATGGACGCGCTCGGCAGCTATCGCGGCTTCGCCCTGCACCGCGTCGAGCTGCCGGCCGGCGACGAGCCACGGGTGCTGTCGTTCGCCGGGGTGCGCGACCGCGCCGTCGTCTCGGTCGACGGCCGCCGCGTGGGAGTCCTCCAGCGCGACCAGCACGAGCGCGCGATCACGGTGCCGCCCGGCCGCGTGCTGGAGGTGCTGGTCGAGGACATGGGACGCGTCAACTACGGCGTCCGCATCGGCGAGGCGAAGGGCCTCGTCGGGCCGGCGCTGCTCGACGGCGCCGAGCTGACCGGCTGGCGGAGCACGCCGCTCGACCTGGGGGCGGTCGTCGCGACCCTCTCCGGGGACGCGACCGACGCCTCCACGGGGTCGGCGTCGGACTCGTCCTCGCATGTCTCGAGGCTCGACGGTCCGGTCTTCGCCCACGCGACGGTGACCCTGGACGAGCCCGCCGACCTGTTCCTCGACACGCGATCGTGGGGCAAGGGCGTCGCGTTCGTCAACGGATTCGCGCTCGGCCGCTACTGGACACGGGGGCCCCAGCACACCCTCTACGTGCCCGGCGAGCAGCTGCGCGCCGGCGACAACGACCTCGTGGTCTTCGAGACGGGTGCCGCCGCGGCCCCGGTCGTGTCGTTCGTGGCCGACCCCGACCTCGGACACACCGAGCAGTAGCCCCGCGTCCGGGGCCCGCCCTGCCGAGCTGCACCCCCGAACCAGCACTACACCCGCAGAACCGGGGGTGCATTGCTGGTTCGGGGGTGCTCCGCGGCTCGGGGTTCGCGGTCAGCGGCGGCGGGCAGCGCCCGGGCGACGGAACTGGCCCGTGGCGGCGAGCACCGCGACGAGCAGCACGGGGACGATCCACCCCGACCAGCCGAGGATCGTGCCCTGCACGAGGTCGATCCGCTCGCCCGCGGCCGCGAACAGCAGGGACGAGCCGGCGGCGGCGTTGAACGCGCCGTGGGCCAGGGCGGCGGGCCAGACGCTGGCCGAGCGCACCCGCAGCCAGGCGAAGACGGCCCCGACGACGACGCACGTCCCGGTCATCATCGCGACGCCGATCCAGCCCGGCGTCTGGACTCCGTAGTTGTAGCCGAGCAGGATCAGCGGCGTGTGCCAGAGCCCCCAGACGGCCCCGCTGACCAGGACGGCAGGCGCGGTGCCCAGGGGCAGGAGGCGCGGCAGCAGGAAGCCCCGCCAGCCGAGCTCCTCCCCCAGCGCGGGCACGGTGTTGACGAACGCGCCGATCGGGATCGACACGAGCTGCAGGGCGACGAGCAGGCCGATCGGCGGCAGCGGCCCCGGATCGCCGAGGCCCGCGGTCGCCTGAGCCACCTGCTGCTCGGTCAGCTCTCGGAACGCCGAGAACCCGGTGACGTCGGCCGGGTAGGAGCCGAGTGCGGCACCGATCGGCAGGGCGACGAGCACGAGCGCGACCGGGACGACGAGGGCGAGGCCCAGGTACGCGAGCAGGCGCCCGACAGGGCGGAGCGGCCAGAGCCCGAGCGACCGCGGGATCGACGCCGGGCGGTCGACGAACCGGCTGACGACGAGGGCGCCAACGGCCGGCGTCGCCATCATCGCCACCGCGCAGACGCCGCGCAGCGGGCTGGCGAGGCCGTCGCCGAGCCAGAGCGGCAGGCAGACGAGCCAGGCGAGGCCGAACGAGAGCAGCACGAAGGCGGCGATCGGCCACCACGAGACCCGCAGCTCGACGACGATCGAGCCGGTGGAGGCGTCGGCCGAGTCGGCAGACAGGTAGCGGTCGCCGGCCACGTGCGCCGCCACCGGCTCCCACTCGGCAGTCGTCGACTCGTCGAGGTCGCACGCGTCTGCCGCCAGGTCGTCGACCTGCTCACCGCCGGGAGCCGTCCAGCCGTGCGCGGGCGGCCGGGAGGAGGGGTTCGTCGTCATCGGTGCTCCGTCGGTCAGCTCGGGCCTCGTGGCAGGGTCCCGTCCATGGTCGCGTGTGCGACGACGGCGCACCTCCCCCGACCAGCCGACCCGCGCCTCCTCCGCTCGGCCCGACCTGCTCGACCTGCTCGACCTGCTCGACCTGCTCGACAGTCGAGCGCGCACGACTCAGGAACAGCCCGTCTCGAGTTCCTGATCCGTGCACGACGAAGGAACCCGCGTCCTGATCCGTGGAGGATCAGGACGCGGGTTCCTGAATGAGGAGGGGGCCGACGGGCTAGAAGTCCCAGTCCTCGTCCTCGGTGTTCTCGGCCTTGCCGATGACGTACGACGAGCCCGACCCCGAGAAGAAGTCGTGGTTCTCGTCGGCGTTCGGCGAGAGGGCCGACAGGATCGCCGGGTTCACGTCGGTCGTCTCCTTGGGGAACATCGGCTCGTAGCCGAGGTTCATCAGCGCCTTGTTGGCGTTGTAGTGCAGGAACTTCTTGACGTCCTCGGTCAGGCCGACGGTGTCGTACAGATCCTGGGTGTACTGGATCTCGTTCTCGTAGAGCTCGAACAGCAGGTTGAACGTGTAGTCCTTGATCTCCTGCTTGCGCTCCTCGGAGGCGCCCTCGAGGCCCTTCTGGAACTTGTAGCCGATGTAGTACCCGTGCACGGCCTCGTCGCGGATGATGAGGCGGACCAGGTCGGCCGTGTTGGTGAGCTTGGCGCGCGACGACCAGTACATCGGCAGGTAGAAGCCGCTGTAGAACAGGAACGACTCGAGCAGGGTCGAGGCGACCTTGCGCTTCAGCGGGTCGTCGCCCGTGTAGTAGTCGAGGACGATCTGGGCCTTCTTCTGCAGGTTCGGGTTCTCGACCGACCAGCGGAAGGCGTCGTCGATCTCGGGCGTCGACGCGAGGGTCGAGAAGATCGACGAGTAGCTCTTGGCGTGCACCGACTCCATGAACGCGATGTTCGTGTAGACGGCCTCTTCGTGCGGGGTGATCGCGTCGGGGATGAGGCTGATCGCGCCGACGGTGCCCTGGATCGTGTCGAGCAACGTCAGGCCCGTGAACACGCGCATGGTGAGCTGCTGCTCCTCGGGCGTGAGGGTGTTCCAGGACTGCACGTCGTTCGACAGCGGGATCTTCTCGGGCAGCCAGAAGTTGTTGACGAGGCGGTTCCAGACCTCGACGTCCTTGTCGTCCTGGATGCGGTTCCAGTTGATCGCGCTGACCGACTTGATCAGCGGGATCGCCCGGCCGGTGGCGTGAGCCGGGTCGCCGGCGACGCTGTCGATCTTGTCGGTGATGGTCATGTCGTCTCTTCCGTCGGGTGGTGCCGTGGATCTCAGTTCAGGAGGCGGGGGCCGGTCGTCGAGACCGGCCCCCGCCGGGTGGCCCAGGGGCCGAGGTCCTCAGACCTACAGCATGCAGCTCACGCAGCCGTCGACCTCGGTGCCCTCGAGGGCGAGCTGGCGCAGACGGATGTAGTAGATCGTCTTGATGCCCTTGCGCCATGCGTAGATCTGGGCCTTGTTGATGTCGCGGGTCGTCGCGGTGTCCTTGAAGAACAGGGTCAGCGAGAGGCCCTGGTCGACGTGCTGCGTGGCCGCGGCGTAGGTGTCGATGATCTTCTCGGGACCGATCTCGTACGCGTCGGTGTAGTACTCCAGGTTGTCGTTCGTCATGAACGGCGCCGGGTAGTAGACGCGGCCGAGCTTGCCTTCCTTGCGGATCTCGATCTTCGACGCGATCGGGTGGATCGACGACGTCGAGTGGTTGATGTACGAGATCGAGCCGGTCGGCGGCACCGCCTGCAGGTTCTGGTTGTACAGGCCGTGCTGCATGACGCTGGCCTTGAGCTGACGCCAGTCGTCCTGCGTGGGGATCGCGACGCCCGACGCGGCGAACAGGCCGGCGGCCCGCTCGGTGCTCGGCACCCACGCCTGCTCCGTGTACTTGTCGAAGAACTCGCCGGAGGCGTACTTCGAGTCCTCGAAGCCGCCGAAGGTCACACCGCGCTCAATCGCGATGGCGTTCGAGGCACGCAGGGCGTGGAACAGCACCGTGTAGAAGTAGATGTTCGTGAAGTCGATCGCTTCTTCGCTGCCGTAGTGCACGCGCTCGCGGGCGAGGTAGCCGTGCAGGTTCATCTGGCCGAGGCCGATGGCGTGCGACTGGTCGTTGCCGACCTCGATGGAGCGGACCGACTGGATGTGGCTCATGTCGCTGACCGCGCTGAGGCCGCGGATGGCGGTCTCGACGGTCTTGCCGAAGTCGGGGGCGTCCATCGAGAGCGCGATGTTCATCGAGCCGAGGTTGCACGAGATGTCCTTGCCGATCTCGTCGTACGACAGGTCTTCGTTGAACGTGGTCGGGGTGTTGACCTGCAGGATCTCCGAGCACAGGTTCGACATGTTGATGCGGCCCTTGATCGGGTTCGCCTTGTTGACCGTGTCCTCGAAGACGATGTAGGGGTAGCCCGACTCGAACTGGATCTCGGCGATCGTCTGGAAGAAGTCGCGCGCCTTGATCTTGGTCTTCTTGATGCGGCCGTCGGCCACCATCTCGCGGTACTTCTCGCTGACCGGCACGTCGCCGAAGGGGATGCCGTAGACCTTCTCGACGTCGTACGGCGAGAAGAGGTACATGTCCTCGTTGTTCTTCGCGAGCTCGAACGTGATGTCGGGCACGACGACGCCGAGGGACAGCGTCTTGATGCGGATCTTCTCGTCGGCGTTCTCGCGCTTGGTGTCGAGGAACCGCATGATGTCGGGGTGGTGCGCGCTGAGGTACACGGCGCCGGCGCCCTGGCGGGCACCCAGCTGGTTCGCGTAGCTGAAGCTGTCTTCGAGCAGCTTCATGACGGGGATGATGCCCGACGACTGGTTCTCGATCTGCTTGATCGGGGCGCCGGCCTCGCGGATGTTCGAGAGCGACAGGGCGACGCCGCCGCCGCGCTTCGACAGCTGCAGCGACGAGTTGATGCCGCGCGAGATCGACTCCATGTTGTCCTCGATGCGCAGCAGGAAGCAGCTGACGAGCTCGCCACGCTGGGCCTTCGCGGTGTTGAGGAAGGTGGGGGTGGCCGGCTGGAAGCGGCCGCCGATGATCTCCTCGACGAGGTCGATCGCGAGCTGCTCGTCGCCCTGGGCGAGGCCGAGGGCGGTCATGACCACTCGGTCTTCGAAGCGCTCGAGGTAGCGCTTGCCGTCGAACGTCTTGAGCGTGTACGAGGTGTAGTACTTGAACGCGCCGAGGAAGGTCTGGAAGCGGAACTTCTTCGAGTAGGCCAGGTCGTTCAGGCGCTCGATGAAGGCGAAGTCGTACTGCTCGATCGTCGCGAGCTCGTAGTACTCGTTCTCGACGAGGTAGTCGAGGCGCTCACGCAGGTTGTGGAAGAAGACCGTGTTCTGGTTGACGTGCTGCAGGAAGTACTGCTTCGCCGCCTCCCGGTCTTTGTCGAACTGGATCTCGCCCGACGGGCCGTACAGGTTCAGCATCGCGTTGAGCGAGTGGTAGTCCATGCTCATGCCCTGCCCGGGTGCTGCGATCACTTCGAGATCGTCGACTGCTGCGTCCAAAATTCTTCCAATCCGTTCTGTACTGCTGAGACGTCGTCCGGGGTGCCGAAGACCTCGAACCGGTAGAGCAGGGGCACCTGGCACTTGGCGGCGACGATGTCGCCGGCGAGGCAGTACCCCTCTCCGAAGTTGGTGTTGCCCGCCGCGACCACGCCTCGGATGAGGCTGCGGTTGCCCTCGTCGTTGAGGAAACGGATGACCTGCTTCGGGACGGCACCTCTGCCCTCGCCGCCGCCGTAGGTCGGCAGAACGAGGACGAAGGGGTCACGGGCGTGGAGCGGGGGCTCGGAGGGGAAGAGCGGGATCCGCTCGGCCGGCACCCCGAGCTTCTCGACGAACCGGTGCGTGTTGCCCGAGACGCTGGAGAAGTAGATGAGATGGGTCACGGTGACGACCGCCTCCTCTGCTCGTGGTGCTGTGCCTCCGTGGACGGGAGCGGGCCGTGGCCCGACCCCGTCACGAGGAGGCGCGGGTCAGGAGACGCGAGCGGCGAGACCGGCGATCTTGTCGGGACGGAAGCCGCTCCAGTGGTCGTCGTCGGCGATGACGACGGGCGCCTGCAGGTAGCCGAGTGCCTTGACGGTCTCGAGTGCGGCGTCGTCGGCCGTGACGTCGAGGACTTCGTACTCGATGCCCTTGTTGTCGAGGGCGCGGTAGGTGGCCGTGCACTGGACGCAAGACGGCTTGGTGTAGACGGTGATGGCCATGGTTTCCCCTGTGTTCTCGGGCCGACGCGGGGGTCGGACGCGGTGGTTCTGGTGCGGGTCTGGGGCAGCGGGCACAGTGCCTGCGGCAACTCCTCGATACTACATCTTGTGGCCCGGACTCGGGGCCGCAACTAGATGCGGTGTTACAGGCGTGTAGTTCTGCCGGGCGAGTTCTCCACAGGAGTTCCCCCAAGTTCTGCACAGATCTGGCGGAGTTGCCCCCAAGGACCTGGCGGTTCTGCACATGTTCCTCCCCACCTCCGACATCGCCGCCGGGTCGTCCCCAGTTCGGGGCCACGGCGTGTCGCGGCGTGTCGGGACGGGGCTGCCGGACGCGCCCGCGCCTCCGTAGACTCGACCTCTCGTGAGCACCTATTCGTCCCTCCTGAAGACCCCCGGCGTGGGGCGCATCATCGCGGCCCAGCTGACCGCGCGGTTCCCCTTCGGGATGCTCTCGCTGGCGTTCCTGCTGCACGTCGAGCACGTGCACCACTCGTACGCGGCGGCAGGCCTCGTCCTCGCGGCGACGAGCATCGGCCAGGCGATCTCGGGCCCGCTCACGAGCCGTTGGATGGGGCGCTGGGGCATGCGCCCCGTGCTGCTGCTGACCCTCAGCGTCTGCCTCGTCACGATGCTCGCGTTCACCGCGTACGACTTCTCGGTCCCCGCCTTCATGGCGCTCGGCTTCGTGACCGGCCTCAGCGTCCCGCCCGTGCAGCCCGCCGTCCGCACGATCTACCCCAAGATGGTCAACTCGTCGCAGCTGACGCCCCTCTTCTCGCTGGACGCCTCCGCGCAGGAGATCATCTGGGTCGCGGGCCCGGTCATCACGACCTTCGTCGGCACGCAGGTCGGCACCCGCGAGGCCATCTGGCTCGCCGCGCTCTTCCTCGTCGGCGGCGGGATCTGGTTCATCGCCTCGCCCGAGGTCGGTCGTGTCCGCATCCCGCGCAGCAAGCGCTCCTTCGGCAAGGTGCTCGCCCGGCCCACGGTCCTGCTGGCCACCGTCGCGGGCTTCCTCTTGATCGGCGCGTGCGCGGCCGTCGAGGCCGGCGTCGTCGCACTGTTCGGCGAGGGCAGCGCCGACTCGGGCATCGCTCTCGCCGTGTTCGCCGCCGGGTCGCTCGTCGGCGGTCTCGCCCTCGGGCACGTGCCCGTCGGCCCCTGGGCGCTCGGCCGGCGCCTGGCGATCGTCTTCGTCGGCATGGTGCTCGCGATCTTCGCCACCGGGCTCCTCCCGATCAGCGGGGCCCTGCTCGTCGCCGGGGTCGGCATCGCGCCTGCCCTCGCCGTGATGTTCGCGATCGTGTCGTCGAGCGTCAAGTTCAGCGACACCGCCGAGGCGTACGGCTGGGCAGGCACCGGCCAGTTGATCGGATCGGCCCTCGGGTCCGCGATCGCCGGTTTCTGGATCGACCGCATCGGCGGTCAGGGCGGCCTCGTGGTCGCCGCAGCCTTCGCGTTCGTGGGCGTGGTCGTCGGCCTCGTGTTCCACCGCGCCCTGCCCGACCTGCGCGGCCGCGACGCGAGCCCGCTGCCCGACACGGAGCCGGTCCCCGTCCAGGCCAGCTGACCCGCGCCTCCTCGGCCCGGCCGTGATCGCGGATGGGAGGATCGGGGCATGTCCGACATCACCGTCCCGTCCGTCGCGCTCTCCGACGGAGCCCGCATCCCCCAGCTCGGCCTCGGCGTCTACAAGGTCGCCGACGACGAGGCGCGCACCGTCGTCGCCACCGCCCTCGAGCTCGGGTACCGCCACGTCGACACGGCCTCGTTCTACGGCAACGAGGTCGGCGTGGGGCAGGCGCTGCGCGCCTCCGACGTGCCACGGGACGACGTCTTCGTCACGACCAAGGTGTGGAACACGGAGCAGGGCTTCGACGAGACGCTGCGGGCCTTCGACGCGAGCCTGGACCGGCTCGGCACCGACCACGTCGAGCTCTACCTGATCCACTGGCCGGCACCGACGCAAGACAAGTACGTCGACACCTGGCGTGCGCTCGAGCGGATCGCCGAGGAGGGGCGGGCCCGGTCGATCGGCGTCAGCAACTTCCAGGTGCACCACCTCGAGCGGCTGCTCGGCGAGACGAGCGTCGTGCCCGTGATCGACCAGGTCGAGGCGCACCCGTGGCTGCAGCAGCACGAGCTCCGGGAGTTCTGCGCCGCCCGCGGCATCGCCGTCGAGGCCTGGTCGCCGCTGGCCCGCGGCCGAGTGCTCGACGACGCGGTGATCGGGCGGATCGCGGCGAAGCACGGGGTCGAGCCCGCACAGGCCGTCATCCGGTGGCACCTGCAGCAGGGGCTCGTCGTGATCCCCAAGACGGTGAACGCGCAGCGGCTGAGGACGAACCTCGACGTGTTCGGCTTCGAGCTCGACGAGGACGACCTCGCCGCGATCGCCGCCCTCGACAGCGGCGAGCGCTCCGGATCGCACCCCGACCAGGTCGGCTGACCTGCGGCAGGTCGTCGCGCGGCACGAGCGGCGGCACGAGGAGGCGCGGGTCGAGGGTCGGGCCCCGCTCGCGTACCGTGGTGGGCGCACATCACGAGCAAGGAGCACCCATGACGATCGTCGCCGCCGCTGACGGATCCGCCCTCGGCAACCCCGGCCCCGCCGGCTGGGCCTGGTACGTCGACGACGACCGCTGGGCGGCGGGCGGCTGGCCCCGCGCGACGAACAACCAGGGCGAGCTCACCGCCGTGCTCGAGCTGCTGCGGGCCACTGCGGGCGCCGGCGAGCCGGTGCACATCCTGTGCGACAGCCAGTACACGATCAAGGCCTGCACCGAGTGGATGCCGGGCTGGAAGCGCAAGGGCTGGCGCAAGGCCGACGGCAAGCCGGTGCTGAACGTCGAGATCCTCAAGGAGCTCGACGACGCCCTCGCCGGGCGCAAGGTCACCTTCGAGTGGGTCCGCGGCCACGTCGGACACGAGATGAACGAGGCGGCCGACGTCCGCGCCCGAGGCGCCGCCACCGCCTTCCAGAACCGCAGCGACGTGCCCGCCGGCCCCGGCTGGCCCGGCGCTCCCGTCGCGACCACGTCGCCCGTCGCGGCGCCGCCCGAGCCGCCTGCCACGCTCTTCTAGGCAGCGCACCGCGCGCTGCGGCGTGCTACATCGAGGGGTGGGTGCTCGACAGCCCGCCGTCGACGACGAACTGCGCGCCCGTCGAGAACGCGGAGTCGTCGGACGCGAGGTGCAGGGCGAGCCCGGCCACCTCCTCCGGCATGGCCAGGCGACCGCGCGGGCTCATCGTGCGGAACGCGTCGAGCAGGGCCGGCTGCGCCTCCACCTGCCGACGGAACATCGCCGTGTCGGTCGGTCCGGGGTGCAGCGAGTTGATGCGGATGTCCCAGCCCTCCTGGGCGGCGTGGGCCGCGCTCGAGCGGGTCAGGCCGACGAGGGCGTGCTTGCTGGCGGTGTAGGCCGCGTCGTCGCCGAAGCCGAGGAACGACGTGGCCGGCGCGAGGTTGATGATCGAGCCGCCCGAGCGCTCCGGGTTGGCGCGCATCTGCTCGATGGCGAAGCGCGTGCCGAGCATGACGCCCGTGACGTTGACCGCGAAGACCCGGTTCCAGCTCTCGAGCTGGGTGACGTCGATCGACTGCCCCGAGACGATGCCCGCGTTGTTGACGAGCACGTCGAGGTGCCCGTAGTGGTCGGCCACCCTGTCCATCACGCGCTTCCAGTCGCCGCCGTTCGCGACGTCGTGCTGGATAAACTCGGCTCCTGCCTCGGCCGCGACGGCCGACCCGTCGAGGATGTCGGTCGCGACGACCTGCGCGCCCTCGTCGGCGAAGCGACGGACGATGGCCTCGCCGATGCCCGAGGCAGCCCCCGTGACGATCGCGACTTTTCCGGACAGGCGAGACATGGGTCCTCCTCGGGAAGCCCGACGACGGATCGCCGGGGGCGGTGCGCCGGAGGATCGCTCCGGGGTGACGGGGTGACGGGCAGCCGTGGTCGGCCGGGCCGCCGACAACGTTACTCCTCGACGACCATGCCCCCGGTGCCGCCCCCGGCGCGCTCGGAGGCCGGGCCGACGGCCGTGACCGTGACCACCGCCTCCCCGCGCTCGTCGCTCGACGTGAGGTCGACGACGGCCGAGATGCCGAAGTCGTGGTCGCCGTCAGGGTCGGCGAGGATCTGCCGCACCCGCCAGACGGTCGGCAGCTGCTCGATCTGCAGCATGTGCGGGCCACGAGCGTCGGTGTCGGTGCCGATCGTGTCGTACTCGTCGTAGTAGCGGTCGAGCGCCTGGCCCCAGCGGTCGGTGTCCCAGCCCGAGGAGGCGTCGAGCTGACCCAGCCCCTCGGCGTCGTCCCGTGCCATCAGCTGGACCCTGCGGAACATCTCGTTGCGGACCGCGATGCGGAACGCGCGGTCGTTCGCCGTGAAGCGGCGGAGCACGGGCGGCACGATCTCGTCGTGCGCCTCGACCTCGCGGGGGTTGAGCATCTCCTCCCACTCGTCGAGCAGGCTCGAGTCGACCTGGCGCACCAGCTCGCCGAGCCACTCGATGAGGTCGGCGAGCTCGTCGGTCTTGGCCTCGTCGGGCACGGTCTGGCGCAGCGCCCGGAACGCGTCGGAGAGGTACCGCAGCACCAGCCCCTCCGAGCGGGCCAGGCCGTAGAAGACCACGTAGTCGCCGAAGGTCATCGCGCGCTCGTAGAGGTCGCGCACGACCGACTTGGGGCTCAGCGCGAAGTCGCCGATCCACGGCTGGGAGGCGGCGTACGTCTCGAAGAGCGCCGTCAGCAGCTCGTCGAGGGGCTTCGGCCAGGTGACGTGCTCGAGCAGCTCCATCCGCTGGTCGTACTCGACGCCCTCGCGCTTCATCTCGGCCACGGCCTCGCCGCGGGCCTTGAACTGCTGCTGGGAGAGGATCGGGCGAGGGTCGTCGAGGGTCGCCTCCACGACGGAGACGACGTCGAGCGCGTAGCTCGGCGACTCCTGGTCGAGCACGTCGAAGGTCGCCAGGGCGAACGGCGAGAGCGGCTGGTTCAGGGCGAAGTTCGCCTGGAGGTCGACCGTCAGGCGGATGGTGGGCGCGCCTCCGTCGGGGCCCTCCTCCTGCACGACGACCTCGGCGGTGCGGAGCGTGCGGTAGATCGAGATCGCCTGCCGCGCCATCGCGTACTGCGCCGTCAGGGGCTCGTGGTTGTCGAAGACGAGCGAGCGCACGTTCGCGAAGACGTCGCCGCCGCGGCCGATGACGTTGAGCAGCATGGCGTGGGTGATCTGCATGTGCGAGACCAGCGCCTCCGGCTCGGCGGCGATCAGCTTGTGGAAGCTCGGCTCGCCCCACGAGACGAAGCCCTCCGGCGCCTTCTTGCGGACGATCTTGCGCTTCTTCTTCGGGTCGTCGCCCGCCTTCTCGATCGCCTTGAGGTTGTCGATCTCGTGCTCGGGCGCCTGCAGCACGACGGTGCCCGAGGTGTCGTAGCCGGCTCGGCCTGCCCGGCCCGCGACCTGGTGGAACTCGCGCGCCGTGAGCTGCCGCATCCGGGTGCCGTCGAACTTCGTCAGCGCCGTGAGCAGGACCGTGCGGATCGGCACGTTGATGCCGACGCCGAGGGTGTCGGTGCCGCAGATGACGCGGAGCAGCCCCCGCTGGGCGAGCTGCTCGACGAGCCGCCGGTACTTGGGCAGCATGCCCGCGTGGTGCACGCCGATGCCCGAGCGCACCAGGCGGCTGAGGGTCTTGCCGAAGCCGGTGCTGAAGCGGAACCCGCCGATCAGCTCCGCGATCTCGTCGCGCTGCTCACGGCTGGCGACCTTGATGCTCGACAGCGCCTGCGCCCGCTCGAGGGCCGCGGCCTGCGAGAAGTGCACGACGTAGACCGGGGCCTCGCCGGTGGAGAGCAGCTCCTCGACCGTCTCCTGCACGGGGGTCTGCGCGTACGAGTAGTGCAGCGGCACGGGGCGCTCGACGCCGGTCACCCGAGCGACGGGGCGGCCGGTGCGGCGCGACAGGTCGTCGACGAGTCGGGTCACGTCGCCGAGCGTCGCCGACATGAGCAGGAACTGCGCGCGGTCGAGCAGCAGCAGCGGCACCTGCCAGGCCCAGCCGCGCGACTGGTCGCCGTAGAAGTGGAACTCGTCCATGACGACCTGGTCCACGTCGGCGTCCGAGCCGTGGCGCAGGGCGAGGTTCGCCAGGATCTCGGCCGTGCAGCAGATGATCGGGGCGTCGGAGTTGACCGACGAGTCGCCCGTGACCATGCCGACGGCCTCGGGCCCGAACAGCTCGACCAGGGCGAAGAACTTCTCGCTGACCAGCGCCTTGATGGGCGCGGTGTAGTACGTGCGCTTGCCCTGGGACAGGGCGACGAAGTGCGCGCCCGCGGCGACGAGCGACTTGCCGGTGCCCGTCGGCGTGCTGAGCACGACCGAGGCACCGGAGACGAGCTCCATCATCGCCTCGTCCTGTGCCGGGTAGAGCGGCAGGCCGCGGCTCTCGGCCCAGTCCGCGAAGTCGGCGTAGGCGGTGTCCTGGTCGTACGACTCGGGCCCCGGGCGCTCGGGCAGCAGGGCGGACAGCGGTGCGGAGGGGGCGGGCGACATGATGTGTCGATCCTGCCCCATGCCGGCGACAGCGAGGCGAGGCGGGCCGGAGGCGGTCGGCACTGCACCGGAGACGGCTCGGCCCCCGAGCGCCCGTGCCCCGGAGACAGCACACGCCCCCGGGCCGAGCAGGGCTCGGGCGGAGGCGTGCGGTCGCGCCCTCGGACGAGGCCCGGCGGGATCGGATCAGGAGACCACGCTCGGCCGCACGTCGACGATGACGGGCGCGATGTGCCCCGGTAACCAGCCGGTGAGCACAGTGCACTGTATCTCGCGCTCCCCCGGGGCGGAGGGGTGAACGAGGGGTGATTCATGCGTTCGACTAGAACTGGGGGCGCCGACTCAGAGCGCGACGTCCGGATCGACCCTGAGGTCGTGCACCGCGTCGAGCCCGGCAGGCCTGAGGTCGTCGAACACGGACACGGCGTCGTCGTCGTCGAACGACCCGGTCAGGGTGACGGCCCCGTCGTCGAGCAGGACGACCCACGAACCCGACGACGCGTCGGCGAGGACGTCGCCCCCCAGCGCCCGACCCACCACGGGACAGACGGGCGCGGCCGTGCCGCAGGGCGCGTAGGTCGCGACGTCCTCCGGGGCGACGAAGCGCAGGTCGTAGTAGGCGGCGGGACGGTCCCCCGCGACCGACGCGTCGGCCTGCACTCCCTCGTCGCCCGGCGACACGTAGGAGTACGCCAGATCGGCGTACTCCCCCGGCGGCGTCACCCCGCGGAGCACGTAGCCGGCGAGAGGAGAGGCCGGGGACGTGCTGGGCACGAGGACCGGCCCCGTCCAGGCCGCGTCGAAGCGAGCCTGATCGCGGGAGGCGCCGAGCTCGCCGACGGCGAGGGTCAGCAGCACGGCGCCGAGGCCGAGGGCGAGGACGTACCCGACCCACCGCAGACGGACCACCCCTGCCGCCGCGGCCGGGATGCTCCACAGCGGCGGCACGAGGAGCCAGAGGAGAGGCCCCAGGCCCACCAGCTCGATCAGCGGTGCGGCGACCGAGCCGACCACCCCCACCCCGAAGAACACGAGGAGGAGGGCGAGACCCGTCGAGAACATCCCGGAGAAGCGAGCGCCTCGCCGACGACCGCGGACCGTGAGGAGAACGACCAGAGCAGAGACGAGGCACCCGAGGAAGACGCCGCCGGCGGCGGCGAGGACGGCCACGCCGATGCCCTCGCCGGTGGTGGTGGCGCCCGACGTGGCCGCCCCGACGACGAGGGCCGCGAGGACGGCCGCGAGGCACCCGGAGGCGAGCCCGCCCGCGACCGCCGCCAGCGACCGGCGGACGGTCAGACCCGGTCGGTCGTCGTCGATCATCTGCAGCCCCCGTCGCCGTCGTCCCGAGACGCTAGCGCGCGGGCGATCAAGGATACGGTCGATCCCCGGGCCCGGCCAGGCCTGGCCGGGCCGGGCGAGGCCTCAGCGCAGCGGGACGTGCCCGCCGAGCGTGTCGTCCACCTGCTCGACGGCGCCCTCGCGAGCTGCGTCGTCGGCGGCCGAGCCGGCGTGCTCCTCGACGGGCGCCGGATCGTCCCCGTGCACCGCGGCCGAGTCGTGCCGGGGGTCGACGTCGTGGTCTGCGGGGTCGTGGGCCTGGGTGTCGCTCATGGGGCGCCTCCTCGTCTCGTCTGCCGCCTCGAAGGCGACGAGGGGACCGGACGCCCCCGTCCCGCACGACCGTACCCGCGCCTCCGTCGCGCACGTCCAGCGCCGACACGGTAGACAGGAGGAGGCGCACCGAGCGCCGCCCCGACCCAGGAAGAGTGCAGACGATGTCGTCATCCACCCCGTCCCCCGCGGCCCTCCGCGTCGCCGTCACCGGAGGCAGCGGCAAGCTCGGCCGCGCCGTCGTCCGCGACCTCGCCGACCACGGCTGGGAGGTCGTCCTGCTCGACCGCGTGCCGAGTCCCGACCCCGTCGAGGGCGTCACCTACGTGCAGGTCGACCTGTCCGACTACGGCCAGGTGCTGCAGGCGCTCACGCACGTCGACGACCGCTACGACTCCATCGACGCCGTCGTGCACCTCGGTGCGATCCCGGCGCCCGGCCTCGTGCCGAACGCGACGCTGTTCCACAACAACGTCACCGGCAGCTACAACGTGTTCGCCGCCGCACGGGCCGCGCACATCCGCAACGTCGTCTGGGCCTCGAGCGAGACCCTGCTCGGCATCCCCTTCGACCTCGACCCGCCCTACCTGCCCCTCGACGAGGAGTACGCGGTCAGGCCCGAGTCGTCGTACTCGCTCGGCAAGGCCCTCGACGAGGAGATGGCCCGCCACTTCACCCGGTGGGACCGCCAGCTGAAGATGATCGGCCTGCGCTTCTCGAACGTCATGGACGACGGCGACTACTCCGAGTACCCCTGGGACGAGACGCCCGAGAAGAAGACGTTCAACCTCTTCTCGTACATCGACGCCCGAGACGGCGCCCAGGCCGTGCGCCGAGCGCTCGAGAGCGACCTCGTCGGCTTCGAGGCGTTCATCATCGCCGCGACCGACACCGTGATGAACACGCCCACCGCGGTGCTGGCCGACCAGTTCTGGCCGACCGTCGAGCGCCGGGCCGCCGTCGAGGGCACCGACTCGCTGCTCAGCAGCGACAAGGCCCGCGACCTGCTCGGCTTCGTCCCCGAGTACAGCTGGCGCACCTGGGGCGACCGGGTCGGCAAGCAGGAGGCGGCGGCCGACGACGAGACGGGCGACGACCTGTAGCCCCCGCCCGGCCCGGCCCGGCCCGGCCCGGCCCGGGCTCAGGCGCGCAGCATCCCCGTCGTGACGAGCTCGCGCACCTGCGGCAGCAGCTCGCTCGTGAGCGCGACCTGGTCGGCCTCCAGCAGTTGCGACAGCGCACCGACGATCGCGCCGACGCTGAGCTCACCGTCGCAGGCGCCCACCAGGGCCGAGAGGGCCGTGCCCGACTCGACCGACCGGGCGAAGCCGCCTCCCTGCCTCAGGGAGATGACCGTGGGGTCGTCGTTGCCGGGCCAGTAGTGCCGTTCTTCCGTGACGTCGCCGGCGACCGTGAGGCGAGCGGTCAGCAACGCGTCGTCGTCGAGCGAGCGGAGCAGGTCCACGGCGTCGAGCGTCGCCCCGAGGTGGCGACCGAGGCCGACGTCGTTCGAGCCGAGGCCCCCGAGGAGGCGCTCCGTGCGGACCACGGGCTCGGTCGCCGCGTCGAGCGGCCGCCTCAGGGTCACGTAGCCGAAGCCGACCTCGAGGACGCCCCGCTGCTCGAAGTCGCCGAGCCAGGCCTCGTAGAGCCGCTCGAAGTCGGCGTCGCCAGCACGGGTGCCCCCGTCGCGGATCCAGGTCTCGGCGTAGGCCGCAGGGTCCTGCAGCTCGCGCTCGACCACCCACACGTCGAGCGGGACGCCGCCCCGCGCGACCCAGTCGGCCACGGAGTACGCCCCGCGCTTCCCCGCCGTCGCGTCCGCACCTCCTGTCTCCCAGTTGCCGAGCAGCTGCGCGACGCCTCCGGGCGTCAGGTGGGCGCCGACCTGCGACACGACGGACGCGACGAGGTCGTCGCCGACCATGCCGCCGTCCCGGTACTCGTACTCGGGGACGCCCTCGACGCGGGGCGTGATCACGAACGGCGGGTTCGAGACGACGTGGTCGAAGAGCTCGCCCTCGACGGGCTCGAACAGGCTGCCGAGCCGGAACTCGATGCCGTCGACGAGGTTGAGGGCGGCGTTGAAGGCCGCGAAGTCGAGGGCGCGCTGCGAGATGTCGGTGGCGACGACCCGGCGAGCGTGCCGGGCGACGTGCAGCGCCTGGATGCCGCAGCCGGTGCCGAGGTCGAGCGCGCTGTCGACGGTGCGCGGGATCATCAGCCCGGCCAGCGTCGCCGACGCCCCGCCGATCCCCAGCACGTGGTCCTCACGGAGCGCGCCCCCGAGGGCGAGCTCGCCGAGGTCGGAGGCGATCCACCAGCTGGCCTCGCCCGACGCGTCGACGAAGGAGTACGGCCGCAGGTCGACCAGGGCACGGGCCTCGTCGCCGACGACCTCGAGCAGGCCGAGGCTCGCGGCGCCCGCCGTCCCGAGGGTCGGGAGCGCCGCCTCCACGTCGACGAGGGGCTGCGGCCATCCCAGGATGAACAGCGACGCCAGCGTCGCCGTCGGACGGAGCGACGGCACGCGGGAGGCGCTCCCCACGAGAGCGCGACGGGCCGCGACGCGCTCCCCCCGGAAGAGCGCCGCACCGGCGCTCGCGCCCCAGGCGTCGGGCCCCGTCAGGCGCTCGACCGTGAAGTCGGAGGACGCGAGGTCGGCCCGGAGGCGCGCGAGCAGGTCGGGGTCACGGGAGTCGAGGGGCACGCCTCCATCTTCGCGGACGCGCGAGGCGTTCCCGGCCGAGGCCGGGTGTTCTGGGCCGAGGGCGGGTGTTCTGGGTCGAGGGCGGGTCGCCGGGGACCCGCCCTCGACCCGGAACACCCGCCCTCGAGCACCACGAGTCGCGGCGGACGACACCGGGCGGGCATGCGGTGGGCGCACGACGAAGGCCCTCCCGTCCGGGAGGGCCTTCGTGGTGATGCGGTACTGGTGGAGCTAAGGGGATTCGAACCCCTGACCTTCTCATTGCGAACGAGACGCGCTACCAACTGCGCCATAGCCCCAGACCTGCTCCGCAACGATAGCACCCGAGGAGGCGCCGGTCCGAATCGACGCGACGCCCGCCTCCTGGAGGCGGTTCAGACCGCGCGACGCCGCTCGAGCGCCTCGTCGAGGCGGAAGCTCGGCTCGCCGAGGTCGTCGACGATGCCCATGCGCGCGAAGCGGCTCGGCGCGGCGGGAGGCGGCTGGGAGGAGGCGGCTGCCGGCTCGTCGACCGGGGCCTGCGGCGTCGTGGACACCGGAGCCGCCCTGGGAGCCGAGAGTGCCGCCTCGGCCCGTGCGGCTTCGCGCAGCGCCTGGTGCTGAGCCCGCTGGGACTCCCTCAGCGCCTGGACGGATCGCTCCGACTGGCGGCGCAGGTCGTCGGCGGGCGACTCCGCGGCGGGAGCCGACGCCGTGGCTGCGGGCCGAGCGACAGGGCGCTGACGCCCTCGTCGCAGGTAGAGGGGGGTCGGCACGGGCACGGGGGTCCACTCGCGCGACTCGGGCTCGGCGTCGGCGTCGCCGTCGCCGTCCGCGAGCGACGACGAGAAGTCCCGCAGCGGCTGGCCGACCCGAGGGGCGACAGCGACCTGGCGGCGAGCCCTCGCCCGGGACACGGCGGCGAGCTGGGCCAGCATCGCGACGGACCCCGCCCCGAAGGCGAGGCCCGCGACGGAGGCGACCCAGGACGTCGTCACGATCCCCGCGACGACGGCGACGACGCTGACGACGAGCACCAACGTCGAGACGAGCCGGGAGCGACGGAGGCGGCGGGCGGCCAGCGCAGGATCGTGGTCGGCGGCGCGGAGCACGGGGGCCGCGGCCGCGAGCTCTCGGGTGACGGCACGCTGACGAGCCGCCTCGTGCGCACGGCGGAGGGCCTCCCGCTTCGTCTCCTCGCGGGCGAGGATGCGCTGCGCGTCGGCGACGGACCTGGCGTTGGCCTCGATCCGCACCTCCTCGGGGAGCTCGGCCGTCTGGGCGAGGATGCGGAGGGTCTGCTGCAGGCGGACGGCGTTGCGCTCGGTCGCGAGGTACTCGCGACGGCGCTGCCAGGTGGGCACGAGGTAGACCAGCCAGAGCACGGCGACGAGCGCCAGCACGAGGCCCCCGCCCCACGACCCGATGTCCATGCTGACGAGGGTATGAGCGGGGGCACGGCGCGTCGGCCACGTCGCGGGGTGTGTCTCGTCGGATCTGGGCAGAGATCCCCCAGATCTGGCCAGGGATCGGCGAGATCTGGCCAGGGATCCGCGAGATGCGAGCGGGTGACCACCGGATCTCGGCGATCCCCGGCCACGTCGACCTACAGCGGCAGCTGCTGCTCGGCCTCCGCGAGGGCATCGGGAGGCACGCTGCCCTGCCCGGCCGGGACCGTGCCCGACCGCCAGCGGCGCAGGACGCCCTCGGGCACCTCCTCGGCCACCAGCGCGAAGCAGAAGTGGTCGCGCCACATGCCGTTGATGTGGATGTAGCGGCGCCGGAGCCCCTCGTAGCGGAAGCCGAGCTTCTCGACGACGCGGAGGCTCGGACCGTTCTCGGGGCGGATGCAGATCTCCATGCGGTGCAGGCCGAGGGCACGGAAGCAGTGGTCGGTGGCCAGCGCGACCGCGATCGGCGTGGCGTCGTTGCCCGCCGCCGACTGGGTGACCCAGTAGCCGATGGTCGCCGAGCCGAGCGAGCCGTAGGTGATGCCGCTGACGTTGAGCTGGCCGACGAAGCGGCCGTCGAGCTCGATGGCGAAGGGCAGGCCGAGGCCTGCGCGCGCGTTGACCTGGAGGGAGCGGATGCTGCCTCGGACGTCGTGGCTCGTGAACCCGTTCGGGTTCGTGGCCTCCCACTGCCGCAGCCACGAGCGGTTCTCGGCCAGCGCCTGGTCGAGGTCGCGGGTGTCACGGAGGCGGAGGGGCCGGATGACGACCCGCCCCTCCGCCAGCGTGGGGATGCTGCTCACGTGGTGGTCGCCTACTCCAGCCCTGCCGTGAACTCCTTGAGCCACGGGCGGAGCTCGTCGCCGAGGTCCTCCCGGTCGCTCGCGAGCTGCACGATGGCCTTGATGTAGTCGAGCTTGTCGCCCGTGTCGTACCGACGGCCGCGGAAGACGACGCCGTAGACGCCGCCCGTCCACTCCTCGGCGCTCGCCATCTTCATGAGCGCGTCGGTCAGCTGGATCTCGCCGCCCTTGCCCGGCTCCTGCTTCTCGAGGACGTCGAAGACCTCGGGGCGGATGACGTAGCGGCCGATGATGGCCAGGTTGCTGGGGGCCTCGCCCTGCGCGGGCTTCTCGACCAGGCCGGTGATCTTCACGACGTCGTCCTCGCCGGTCTCCTCGACCGTGGCGATGCCGTAGAGGTGGGTCATCGAGGGGTCGACCTCGAGCAGCGCCACGACGGTGGCGTTCTTCTCGCCCTGCACGTCGATCATGCGGGTGAGAAGGGGGTCGCGGGCGTCGATGATGTCGTCGCCGAGCAGCACGGCGAACGGCTCGCGCCCGACGTGCATCTTGGCGCGGAGGACGGCGTGGCCGAGGCCCAGCGGGTCGCCCTGGCGCACGTAGTGCATGTCGGCGAGGTCGGTCGACTGGTTGACCTTGGCGAGCTTGTCGTGGTCGCCCTTCTTCTTCAGCGTCTCCTCGAGCTCGGACACGTGGTCGAAGTGGTTCTCGAGGGCGTTCTTGTTGCGCCCGGTGATCATCAGGACGTCGGTGAGGCCCGCGTTCACGGCCTCCTCGACGACGTACTGGATCGCCGGCTTGTCGACGACGGGGAGCATCTCCTTAGGCATTGCTTTGGTCGCGGGGAGGAATCGGGTACCCAGGCCGGCGGCGGGGATGACTGCTTTGCTGATCGTGAAGCCCATGCCGCTCAGCGTATCCACCCGCGGCGCTCCGCGGGGGGCACATTTCGTGCCCGTACCATCGAGGACATGACGGACGAGGTCGGCAACGCGAAGCGCGCACTCCGGGCGGAGCTGCGACAGCGGCGCCGGAACCAGGGCGACCGTGCCCGTGAGCAGGCCACGGCGGGGCTCACGAGGCACCTGGTCGATCTCTCGTCGGGGCTCTCGGTGCGGTCGGTCTCCGCCTATCTCTCCACCGCGGACGAGCCGAACACCCGCCCGTTCCTCAACTGGGCCTACGAGAACGACGTCCGCGTCCTGTTCCCCATCTCGCGCCCGGACGGGCTGCTCGACTGGGCGGTCGGCGACGGCGAGACGGAGACGCTCGGGCTGTTCGACCTGCCCGAGCCGGTCGGCGAGGTGCTCAGCCCCATGGCGATCAACGACGTCGACCTCATCATCGTGCCGGCCGCCTCCGTCGACCACACGGGCATGCGCATGGGCTGGGGGCGCGGCTACTTCGACAAGACCCTCGGATCGATGGAGAAGCGACCGCCGGTCTATGCTGTGGTGTTCGATTCCGAGTACGTGGAAGAGGTGCCGCGCGAGCGTCACGACCAGCCCGTCGACGGCGTCGTCACCCCCAGCGGCATCCACGAGTTCTGAGCTCGCCGACCGCCTCCTCGACCCACAGCTAGGACGCCCGTGCCCACCTACTCGTATCGCTGCACCGAGTGCGGCAACGCCTTCGACGTCGTCCAGTCGTTCACCGACGACTCGCTGACGGTCTGCCCCGTCTGCCAGGGCGTGCTCCGCAAGGTCTTCAGCCCGGTGGGCGTCACCTTCAACGGGTCGGGCTTCTACCGCACCGACTCGCGGAGCGGGAGCGGCTCCTCCTCGTCGTCCTCCGGCTCGTCGTCCTCCGACACGAAGTCGTCGGGCACCGAGAAGAAGACCGCAGGAGGCGGCGGGTCGTCCGGCGCCTCCGGCACGTCCTCGAGCGGGTCGTCGTCGTCGGGATCGGGCTCGTCCGGGTCGACCTCGGGCGGCTCGTCCTCCGGGGGCTCCAGCTCCTCCTCGTCCTGACCCTGGTCTGCGGCGCCCGGCCAGGAGTGGTTGAGTTGTCGGCGACGACGACCACCTCTCGACCTGAAGGAGCGCACCTGTGAAGGGCTTCAAAGAATTCGTCCTGCGCGGCAACGTGATCGACCTGGCTGTCGCCGTGGTCATCGGAGCCGCGTTCACCGCCATCGTCACCTCGCTCGTGACCAACATCTTCAACCCGCTGATCGGCGCGGCGTTCAACGCGTCCATGCTCGACGAGGCGCTCGTCGTGAGCATCCCCACGGTGAGCGGCGCCGAGGCCGAGCTCAAGTTCGGCGCCGTGATCGGTGCCCTGATCAACTTCCTGATCATCGCCGCCGTCGTGTACTTCTGCCTCGTGCTGCCGGTCAACAGCCTGCTCAAGCGGACCTTCGCCAAGCAGTCGGACGAGTCCGTGCCGCCGGCCGACGTGCCGCCGACCGACGTCGAGCTGCTCAGCGAGATCCGTGACCTGCTGCGCGCCCAGTCGGGCATCGACACGGCCTCGGCCGGCCACGGCAGCCACGCCGCCGACCCGACCCCGAGCGGCAGCGTCAACCTCGGCAACGGACCGCTCGGCAGCCGCTAGGCCCCGGCTCCGCATGACGACGGCCCGCCCTTCCCTCATCGGGAGCGGCGGGCCGTCGTCGCGTGCATGGAGCTCGGGGTCAGCCCCAGTGGGGCGGCACGTCGTCGCGCAGCTGCCGGTCGTTCTCGCCCGACGAGTGCCGAGGAGGCTCGGGTGCGGGAGCGGGATCGCTGCCGGGCACCGGGTCGGTCGAGACCCGCCGTCCGCCGCGCCGCCGGACCACGAGCGGAGCGGACGCGGCCGTCTCGACGACCGCCGGGTCTGAGCCCGGCCGGCCGGCGCCTCCTTCGGGCACCTCGTCGGGTGGCTGCGGAGTCGTCACCGCGGTCAGAGCCGGTTGACGTGCTGGCGGGCCGACAGGGTCGGCACCTCCTGCGTGCGGGACCCGTCGATCCCGAGCACCTCGGCCACGCGCGCGGCCACGGAGTCGGGGTCGGTGAACAGCTGGAAGGCGTGCACGCGCACGTAGTGCCAGCCGAGGCGGCGCAGCGTCTCGGGCCGGGCCCGCAGCGACTCGCGGAGGCTCGTGCGCGACAGCGTCGTGTCCGTCTCGATCGTCACGCAGACGCCGTCGTGCGCGGCGACCAGCCCGAGCTTGCCGCGGTGGCCGAGCGCCACGGGGATGCCCTTGGCCTCGAGGCGCCGAGCGAGGTCGACGAGCATCGGGTCGGAGTCGTCCGGCACGTGCTCGGCGCTGGTGCGGGCCTGGACCTCGGTGAGGATCTCGGACAGCGCGACGGTG
The DNA here is from genome assembly GCF_007954365.1 of Frigoribacterium sp. ACAM 257. GTDB lineage: Bacteria > Actinomycetota > Actinomycetes > Actinomycetales > Microbacteriaceae > Frigoribacterium. The sequence continues at coordinate 36,393 of NZ_VOLO01000003.1, read as the reverse complement.
CCGTGGCCCATGCGTCCGCCGTCGATGTCGGCGGGCTGGAAGCAGGTGACGATGATCATCGAGCGACGGGCCCGCGTCATGGCGACGGCGAGCAGGCGCTCCCCGCCGGGCTGGCCGAGCGGCCCGAAGTCGCTGAGCACGCGGCCGTGCGGCGTGCGCCCGTAGCCGATGGAGAAGATCACGTGGTCGCGGCTCTGGGCGACGCTCTGCTCGAGCGTCGCGACCATGAACGGCTCGCCCCGGTCGCCGACGACGAACTCCGTCAGGTCCTTGTGGCCGGACACCGCGGTGAGGACGGCCTGCTGCACCCGCACGGCGTGCTTCGCGCTCGCGGTGATCACCATGAGCGACTCGGCCGGCCTGGTGCGGGCGTGCTCGACGACGAGCGAGACGACGCGGTCGACCTCGGCGTCGACGCTCTCGACGGCGCCGGACTCGGTGTCGGGCACCGCTGTGCCGCCCGAGACGTAGTCGAGCGCGATGCTGCCGTGCCCGAGGAAGCTGCCGGCCCACGGCAACGACTCGATCCGCCCGCCGTAGAAGCGACGGTTGACCAGCTCGGCCAGGTCTTCTCCGCCGGCGCGGTAGCTGCGCGTCAGGGAGAGGGTCGGCAGCAGGGTCGAGAGACGCGCGAGGGCGCTGTCGGCGTGCAGGGCGTCGAGCTCCGCCTCGTCGTGGCGCGGGGGCTGTTTGCCCGGCGTCACGGCGATGTCGAACTCGGACGGCGTCTGGGTCACCGGGTCGCCGAAGGCGACGGTCTGCTTGCCGCGGCGGATCGCGCCGACGTTCTCGGCGATGGTCGTCGCGCCGGCGTCGACGAGCACGACCGTGTCGAACGGCACCGTGTCGGCGATCGTGTGCACCTCGTAGGGCGACGCCAGCCAGACGGGCGCGATGGCCCGCGACAGGTGCGGCGCGGCGTCGTGCAGCAGGCGGGCCGTCAGGTGCGGCTGACGCAGCAGCGCCTTGAGCGCCGAGGCCTCCTCAGGCCAGTCGACGAGCCCGATCTTCCAGTTCTCCGCGAGCTGCCAGCCCAGCAGCTGAGCACTGCCCGCCGCGTGCGCCTCGTCGACCAGCCGGAAGTCGGCCTCGAGCCGGTCGAGCATCGCGGTGTTGGCGCCGAGCAGCGCCCGGTCGGCCTCGAGCAGCGACTCGAGCGCCGAGCGCCACCACGCGAGCTCGAGCTCGGCGGCGACCTGCTGCTCGGGGACGTGGCGGTTCGCGAGGTCGGTGATGAGCGGCGCGAGCTCGAGGTCGCGGAGAGTCGTCATCAGCTCGGTGCGCTCCTGCAGGTTCTGCAGCACGTCGCTCTCGGCCGCGAGGTCGCGGAGCTTCGGATCCAGCTCGGCGACGCCGATCTCGGTGAGGCTGTCGTCGCCCCTCAGGCCGAGCGGCGCGTCGAGGCGCTCCAGATCTTGGCTCACCTGCTGGTGCAGCACGTGGGCGTCGGCGATGCCCGTGGGCACCTCGGGCGGCGTGCCCGCGACGACGTATCGCTGCCAGGCGATGCGCTGCTGCTGGATGCGCTGCAGGGCGCTGTGCAGGTCGGCGATGTGCACGCCGGGCCGCACGTATTCCTTCGCGAGCTTCTTGAGACGGCGGCGGTTGGCGCTCGACATGTCGGGCGCCTCGCGCTTCGGCGCGGTGGCCGCCACGAGCTCGGCGACGGAACGGTCGAAGACGACGGGCTGGAACTTGTCGAGCGTGTCCCGGATCTCGGTGAGGAGGCGCAGGTAGACGCCCAGCTCGGCCACCGACTCGAAGGGGCGCATCCGGGTGCTGCCGATCACCTCCTGTGCTCGCTCGAGCAGGCGGGGCAGGTCGCGGTGGTGCAGGTTCTTGGCGAGCTGGTGGGCGTCGCCGGCACCGAACGAGTCCGTGAAGCGGGCGCCGTACCAGGGCGAGTCGCCCGGGCCGTAGCGGAACTCGCCGAGGTTGGCGGCGTTGACCATCGTCTCGGCGACGCGGCGACGGCCGTCGACCATCGCCTCGACGCTGCGCCGGCTGAGGCGTGCGGTGGTCGCGGGAGGCGCGGGCAGCAGGGCGAGCCGCGACAGCTCGGTGAGGCAGTCGAGCACCGAGACGCGGAGCCCGTCGTCCCGCCGGCTCAGGGCGCCGCGGTAGTCGACGAGCACCCTGCGGAGGCGCACGAGCGCGTCGTCGACCTCGCCCATCTGCGGGTGCGTGGCCTTCTCGTCGCGGCTGATGGCCCGGATGACGTCACGGCGCAGCGTGGTCGGCGAGACGGCGACGCCGGGCAGGCCGATGTCGGCGAGGCGGGCGGTGATGCCCCGCAGGGAGGCACGCCGAGCGCTGACGACGAGCACCCGCTTGTTCTGCGACACCAGCCGGCCGATGGCGTTGACGATGGTCTGCGTCCCGCCCGTGCCCGGCAGGGTCTTGACGACGACCGAGGCGCCGGCCGCGATCTGCGCGACGACGTTCTCCTGCTCGGGGTCGGCGTCGAGCAGCAGGGTGTCGGTCTCGGGGCTGCGCTCGTCCTGCGGCGTGGCCGTCGTCGGCCGGTAGCCCTCCTGCACCTGGCGGATCGCCATGGCGTTGCCGCCGAGCGCGTCGAGCACCGGGTGGCCCAGCTCGCGGGCGTCGAGGGCCATCTCGGTCGAGACCTCGGCGAAGGTCGACACGACGAGGCGCGGCTGCACGGTGAACCAGTCGAGGTGCGCCGTGAGCCCGCGGAGGCGGTCGATCACGGGGTTGGGGGTGAACGCGCCCTCGCGGCTGGCGAGCGCGACGAACGCGTCGGCGTCGAGCGAGATGTCGAACTGGTCGTGCAGCGCGTCGGCGAGCGCCGGGTTGAGGAAGGGCTCGCCGAGCAGCTTCACCTCGAAGTCGCGACCGTGGCGTCGGATCGCGAGCGGACGGAGCAGCACTGGGGCGCGGTGGTCGCGACCGGCGAACGACCAGGCCGCGACCCCGATGGCGAGGTGGACGGCGTCGATGCCGCGGACGGTGCTGAGCTCGAGGCCCTTCGCCGCGATCTCGCCGGCGGCGACGCGGGCCGTCCGGAGTGCGAGGTCGTCGCGGATCAGGCTCGACAGCAGGGTCGTCTTGCCGGTGATGAACTGGGCCAGGCCGCCGGGGTGCGTCGTGCTGAGCTCGATGCGCGCGCGCTGCTCGTCGCCGAAGTGCAACAGGGTGGAGGTTCCGCCGACGACGCTCAGCTGGTCACGCCAGCCGGTGCGCGACGGCTCGGCGACGTTGCCCACGGCCAGGCCGGGGTCGCCCAGGCTCACGGTGTCGGGGGACGCTGCTCCCCCGGGCGCGCCCGTCGGGGCGACGTCGGGACCCGTCCCGTCGTCGCCGTCGTCATGCTGTCTGTCGGCGCGCCACACACGGCCACCTTAAGCCGTCGTCACCGTGATCTGCCTCAGGACGGGCGGGTCGGCGGCGACTGGACGACCGCCTCCTCGCCTCGGAGGCGCCGGTGCCGGGGTCGAGCCGCGCGGGCGAGCCGTACGGCCGTGTCATCGGACGACGTGCTGGCGTGCTGGCGTGCTGCGCATCATGATGACATGTCCTCATGAGCGATGCACTGCCGTGTGGACACGATCGCATCATCCCGGCCGTGGTGCCACCAGCCGTGCCGCGCGGCACGCCCGCATGGTCGAGAGCCGAGCGTCGCCATGGTCCGCATTACATGTTTCTATCTATATCTACTTCTGCCGCACGAAACTGCAGTACGGTCGGCGTCAACGGTCCCGAGCTGACGATGGATGCGCCGTCAGCACGCGGCCGCTCCCCCGCCCTCCTCACGACCGGAGACACGACATGCCCTTCGAGCAGAAGTACACCGACGAGACGCGCGAGCAGTCCCTCGCCCGCGTCCTGGAGCGCCGCGAGGCGGAGCCCGGCAACCGCGCCATCATCCGCGAGACAGCCGAGCAGTTCGAGGTCGGCGAGCAGTCCCTGCGTGGCTGGATCCGGGCCTGGGAGAAGGCCAACGCACCCGCCGCGTCGGTCATCGCGGAGGAGGCGGCCGACACCGCCGAGGACGGCTCGGCCGTGAGGGACGACGCCGACGCACAGGACGAGCCGGCCGCCGCACCGGCGCCGCGCCGCGGTCGCCCGCCCGGCAGCACGAACAGCAACAAGGCCGGCGGCGGCGACCAGGCGTCCGCTGATCGCGTCGCGGAGCTCGAGGCCGAGGTCGCCAAGCTCCGTCGCGACCGCGACACCCTGAAGGCCGCGATCGGAGTGCTCGTCGGCGACTGACCAGCACCGGCACAGCCGGATCACGTCGTCGTCCCCGTGACACGGACGAAACACGCGCTGCCTATGCTGACGCGACGCGGAGCGCGCAGACGCCGCTCCCCGGACGCGAGGAGGACGCCATGGCCGGCAAGTTCATCGTCACCCAGGGCGAGTCGGGCGAGTACCGCTTCGTGCTCGCCGCCGCGAACGGCGAGGTGATCGCGACCTCGGAGGGCTACCGACAGAAGGGGTCCGCGCTCAACGGGATCGACTCCGTGCGCCGCACAGCGGTCGACGCGATCGTGGACGACCGCACGCTGGAGCCCTCGCCGACGCACGCGGACTGACCCGCGCCTCCTCCGCCCCTCCCCATTCAGGAAGGCGGGGCCTGAGCTGCGCGGCGGGGGGATTCAGCGTCCTGATCCGTGCACGGATCAGGAGAACGGCGGAGCCCGATCCTGGATGAGCACGTTCCTCGACCAGCTCGGCTCGGCTGCTCCCCCGACCGGTCAGCCGGGCTCGGCCCCCGTGGCGACGGGCCGATCGGGGTCGGACGACCACGCGCTCCACGACCCCGGGAACAACACGGGGGCGTAGCCGGCGACGGTCAACGCGACGGCGGCGTGCGCCGCGGTGACGCCCGAGCCGCAGTAGACCGCGACCGGCTCGCCCGGCCGGACGCCCGCCTCCTCGTATCTCGCGCGCAGCGCCTCGGGGCCGAGGAACAGGCCGGCGGCGCCCAGGTTGCCGGAGGTCGGGACGCTCACCGCTCCCGGCACGTGACCCGCGCGCGGGTCGACCGGCTCGACCTCGCCGCGGTACCGCGCCCCCGCGCGGCTGTCGACGAGGACGCCCTGCGACGGGAACGCGGCGGCCTCGTCCGCGTCGATCGTCGGCAGCTGCGCAGAGTCGAGCACGACGTCGCCGGGCTCCGGTCGGACGTCGCCCGCCTCGAGCGGCAGGCCGGCCGCCGTCCAGGCCCCGAGCCCGCCGTCGAGCAGCCGCACGTCGGCGAGTCCCGAGGCACGGAGCAGCCACCACGCCCGCGCCGCGGACTGGCCGCCCAGGTCGTCGTAGACCACGACCGGCTCGCCCTCGCGCAGCCCCCAGCTGCGGGCGGACCGCTGCAGGTCGTCCGGCGCGGGCAGGGGGTGACGTCCCTCCGTCGCCGCGAGGCCGTGCCCCGCGAGCTCGGCCCCGAGGTCGACGTAGACGGCACCCGGCAGATGGCCCTCGCGGTGGGCCGGCCTGCCGTCGGGGCGGTCCAGCCGCCAGCGCACGTCGAGGAGGCGCGGCGGACGATCGCCGCGGAGCGAGCGCTCCAGCTCGGCGACGGAGACGAGGGCGTGCGGCGCGGCGGTGTCCATGCCGCGAGGGTAGCGGCCGGGCCTAGGCTCGGGTCGTGCCCGACGTCCCTGCCCCGCAGTCTCCGTGGGAGGCCGCCGCGGGCGAGGCGCTCTCGGGGCTGCACCCGCGCCTCCTGCCGTACTTCCGGGCGATCCCGGCCGGATCGGTCGGACGCGGCCAGGGCGTCTTCGCCCGCGCGGGCACGCCGCGGCGCTGGCTCTGGCCCGTGCTGTGGGTGCTCGGCCGCCAGGGCGTGCTCTTCGCCGCGTGGCAGCACGACGTGCCCTTCGCCGTGACGAACCGGCCCGGCGTCGACGACTCGGGCGCTCCCCTGGTCCGGGCGGTCCGGACGTTCCGGTTCGCGTCGGGCGAGCGCCGCATGGTCGACGCCGTCACCGCGACCCCGTCCGGGCTCGTCGACCACCTCGGGCACCGGAGGCGCTGGTCGGCCGATCTCGTCGCGCACGCCCGCGACGGGGCCCTGACGATGACGTCGGGCGCGATGCGCCTCCGTGTCGGCCGACGATCCGTGGCGCTTCCCGCCGCCGTCTCGCCACGGGTCTCGCTGACGGAGGAGTTCGACGAGGCCGTCGGCCGTCAACGGGTCTCGGTGACCCTGGACGCGCCGCTCGTCGGCAGGATCTACGAGTACACGGGCCACTTCGACTACTCGGTCGAGCCCGACGACACAGGGGGAACAGCATCGTGACCGACCACATCGTCATCGCCGGGGCGTCCGGCTTCATCGGCCAGCACCTCGCCGCCGCGTGGCGCGCCCGCGGCGCCCGCGTCAGCGAGATCGGCCGCTCGGGCCCCGACGCCCGCTGGGGCGACACCGCCGCGATCACCCGCCTGCTCGACGGCGCCGACCTGCTCGTCAACCTGGCGGGCAAGAGCGTGAACTGCCGGTACGGCCCGGCGAACCGGGCCGAGATCATGCGGTCACGGGTCGAGACGACCCGGGAGCTGAGGGAGGCGGTGCTCGCCTGCGCCGCGCCTCCTCGGCTCTGGCTGAACTCGTCGACCGCGACGATCTACCGGCACGCCGAGGACCGCCCGATGACGGAGTCGACGGGCGAGCTCGGCCAGGGCTTCTCGGTGGACGTCGCCACGAGCTGGGAGCGCGAGTTCTTCGCCGGCGAGCTGCCCGGCACGCGTCGAGTCGCCCTGCGGATGGCGATCGTCCTCGGCGACGGCAGCGCCCTGGTGCCGCTGATGGCCCTCGCCCGGGTCGGCCTCGGCGGGCCGCAGCTCGACGGGCCCTGGCCGGCGACGAAGGCGCGACTCGCGGCCGGCACCCACCACCGCCAGGGCGCGGGAGGCGGTCGCCAGAAGTTCAGCTGGATCCACGTCGACGACGTCCTCGGCTCGATCGACTGGCTGCGCGAGCACGACGAGGTCGACGGGGTCGTGAACCTCTCGTCGCCGAACCCGAGCGACGACAGGTCGATGATGGCGATCCTGCGCCGCGCCGTGGGCATCCCCGTGGGGCTGCCCGCGACGCGCTGGATGCTCGAGCTCGGCACCGCCGTGCTGCGCACGGAGACCGAGCTCGTGCTGAAGAGCCGGTGGGTCGTGCCCGAGCGGCTGGTCGAGGGCGGCTACGAGTTCGTCCACCCGCACCTCGACGCGGCCGTCAAGCAGATCGTCGCGGAGCGCCGCCGACGCTGAGGGCCTCCCGGCCGGCCGGGCCGGGCCGGGGCGGGGCGGGCCGGGGCGGGGCGGGCCGGGCTGGGGCGGGGCGGGGCTTCCTACCGGAAAAGGGACGTCGCAGGCGTGGGCCCACGTCTGCGACGTCCCTTTTCCCCTGCATCGCGGCTCGCTGTCCGGCACGGCGCCGAGGTGGGGACGAGCACGGAGGCGGTGCGCGCCTCCTGCGTGCCGACCCACCAGCCGACGAGCCCGGGCACGGGGCACTCCGCGGGCGGCCTGGCGCTGCACGAGCACGGTGAAGCCGTAGGCGAAGAGCAGGGTGAAGAGCGGGAACGAGCGGTTGTCGACGAAGGTGCCGACGAGCACGTCGGCCACGTGGTCGCCGGTGCTGCCGTCGACCGGACGGGCCAGGGACCCCGTGACGCGGTCGGTCACGTAGTACACGCTGTTCGCGAGCGCGATGCCGAGCAGGGCGATCCCGCGGAGCAGGTCCGGGGCCACGAACCGGTCCGCCGCCGTGACGGGGCCGCTGTAGGCGACGGGGGCCCTGGTGGTGGCGGGCGCGAGCCCCGGGGCAGACCAGCTGCAGGAGGCGCGGGGACGGCCACGGGGACAGGATCCGGTGTCGAGGTCACGCCTCCAGCGTCGCGGCTCGGCGCCCGCCGCGCCTCAGCCGGTCGGCCGAGGTCGCTCCGGGCCGAGATCAGTCGAGCGGGAGCTTCGCGGAGAGCTCGGCGTCCGACGGCTCCACCAGGTGGCTGCCGTCCGGGAACACGACCACGGGGATCTGCGTGCGGCCGCTGATCGCGAACGCCCGGTCGGCCCCGTCGTCGACCGACTCGAGGTCGACGTAGTCGTAGGCCACGCCCTCGCGGTCGAGCAGCGCCTTGGAGCGGCGGCAGTCGCGGCACCACTCGGCGCCGAACATGAGGATGCGGTCGGGGGCTGCGTCGGACATGCGTCCATCGTACGCGCGGCACCTCCGGCACCTCCGCCGCGGCTGGCCGTCGCTCGACACCTGTCGCTCACGAGGGCCGGCCTCGATGGGATACTGGCGGCTCACCACGAGAGGACCGCCGTGAGACGACTGCGCGACGACCAGCCGAGGATGCACCTCGTCATGATGCTGACCCTGACCTTCTCGACGGGAATCGTCGACGCCGTCGGCTACCTCGGCCTCGACCGCGTCTTCACGGCGAACATGACGGGCAACGTGGTCATCCTCGGCATGGCGATCGCCCAGGCCGACGGCCTGCCGATCCTCGGCCCGGTCATCGCCCTCGCGACCTTCCTGCTCGGCGCGGCCGTCGGCGGCCGCGTGCTGCGCGGCGCACGCATCGGCTGGTCCGGACGCAGCACCGTCACGTTCTCGTGCACGGGCGCTCTCCTCGTCGGGCTGGGCGTCGCCTCCTTCGCGGTCACGCCCGAGGAGGGCACGCCCTGGGCCTACACGGTCACCGGCCTGCTCGGGCTCGCGATGGGGCTGCAGGCCGCCAGCGCCCGCCGGCTCGCCGTCGCCGACGTCACGACGATCGTCGTCACCTCGACCATCGTCGGGCTCGCGTCCGACTCACGCCTGGCCGGGGGCGACGGGACGCGGGCCGGTCGTCGCGTCCTCGCGGTGCTGGCCATCCTCGCCGGCGCCTCGGCCGGGGCGCTGCTGCTGAACGTCCACATCGGCGTCGGCATGGCCGTCGCCGGCGGTCTCACGATGCTGGTCGCGCTGGCGGGGCACCTCCTCCGGGCCCGACGTGCCGAGCTCGCCGCGGCGGCCGAGGCAGCAGCAGCTGAGGAGGCGGCGGCCACGTCGACCGGAGCCGTCACGAAGTAGGCCCCCGCGCGACCCGGCCCGTCGCGCGGGTCAGGCGACGGGCCGCACCGGCGACGCCGTCTCGGCGCCGCGGCCGGTCTCGGCGGTGCGGGAGGCGAAGACCTGGCGGAGGCGGACGAGGGCGATCTCGACCAGCTGGCCCCCCACCTCCTGCTTCTCGGCCTCGTCGTCGAGCTTGAGGCGACGGTCGAGCTCGGCGACGACCTCGTCGCGGCTGCGCCCGGCCGTGCGGATGACGAAGGCCCGGCCGAAGCGCTCCTCGTACACCGCGCCTCCCTCGGCGAGGGCCTTGACGACCTGCGGGTCGTCGGTCTCGTGGGCGGCACGCTCCTCGCGACGGCCGTACTCGTCGGCGCCGGCGTCGCCGGTCGCGGGCACGGCGACGAGGTCGTGCTGCTCGAGCGCCTCGTCGACCTCGTCCGGGGTGAGCGTCCCGCCCGCACGGCGCGCGGCGGAGAGGAGGGCGTCGACGTCGGCGAAGGGAGCCCGGCCGGCCACCTCGTCGACCCAGCGAGGCACGGACAGGGCGGTGGACAGCCGCTCGCGCAGCTCGCCTTCGGGGAGGTCGATCATGCCGTGAACTGTATCCGGCGACCGGCCGCCCGGCCTCCGCGACGCGGGAGCGGCCAGGTCACGGCCTCACGCCTCGGCCTCGGGCGTGGCTAGGTTGGGCGCATGCGCATCGCCCTCGCCCAGATCTGGAGCACCCGCGACCCGTCCCGCAACCTCCGCGAGGTCGAGAGGGCAGTCGAGGAGGCGGCGGGCGAGGGAGCCTCGCTGGTCGTGTTCCCCGAGGCGACCATGACGGCGTTCGGCTCCGACCTCGCCGCGGCGGCCGAGCCGCTCGACGGGCCCTGGGCCTCCGCCGTGCGCGAGCTCGCCGCGCGGCTCGACGTGACGATCGTCGTCGGCACGTTCACGCCGGGGCGGGACGGCCGGGTGCGCAACACGCTGCTCGTGGCCGGGCCCGCCGGCGAACAGCTCGCGGCCTACGACAAGGTGCACCTCTTCGACGCGTTCGGCCACGCGGAGTCCGACTCGGTGGAGGGCGGCGACGAGGCCGTGACCGTGTCCGTCGGCGGCGGCGACGAGGCCGTGACCGTGTCCGTCGGCGGCGGTCGCGGTGGCGTCGACGGTCGCGCAGCGGTCGTCGGCCTCGCCACCTGCTACGACCTGCGGTTCCCCGCGCTGTTCCTCGCCAACGCCGCGGCGGGCGCGGAGATCAGCGTCGTCGCCGCGTCGTGGGGCGACGGGCCGGGCAAGGTCGACCAGTGGCAGCTGCTGACGCGGGCCCGGGCTGCCGACAGCACGACCTTCGTCGTGGCCGTGGGCCAGGCCGACCCGACGGCGGTCGCGGCGGCGGCCAGGGCCTCCGGCGATGCCGAGACGGAGGACGCGGCGACGGCCGCCGCGGCGAGCGCGTCGCCGACCGGCGTCGGGCACAGCCTCGTCGCGTCGCCGTTCGGCGCCGTGGTCGCCGAGCTCGGCGCCGCACCGGGGATCCTCGTCGTCGACCTCGACCTGGACGAGGTAGCGGCGGCACGGCGCACCCTGCCCGTGCTGGCGAACCAGCGCTTCGCGGTGGCGAGCCGTCCGGGGAGCTGACGCCGCACCTCCTTCGTCGGGGTGCCGGGCGGCGGGCGGGCTGACGCCGCGCCTCCTCGTGGCGGTGTCGGTCGGCGGGCCTACGGTGGGGCCATGACTCGTTCGCAGCAGCCTCCCTCCGTCGTCGTCGCGATCACCGGCGGGCGCGTCGTGCCCGTCGTCGGCGAGTCGATCGACGGCGGCACGGTGCTGATCCGCGACGGCGTGGTGGCGGCGGTGGGCGCGGCCTCCGACGTCGAGGTGCCCGCGGGCGCCCGGGTCGTCGACGCCACGGGCCGGTGGGTGCTGCCCGGCTTCGTCGAGGCGCACGGCCACGTCGGCATCAGCGAAGAGGCCAACGGGCCCGTCGGCAACGACACCAACGAGATGACCGACCCGAACACCGCCGGGGTCAGGGCAATCGACGCGATCGACATCGACGACGAGGGGTTCCGCGACGCGCTCTCGGGCGGCGTCACGAGCGTCGTCGTCAAGCCCGGCAGCGGCAACGTCATCGGCGGGCGCACCGTGGCGATCAAGACCTGGGGCAGCCGCACGATCGACGAGCAGGTGATCAAGGAGGCGGTGAGCGTCAAGTCCGCGCTCGGCGAGAACCCGAAACGGGTCTACGGCGGCCGCGACGCCCTGCCGTCCACACGACTCGGGGTCGCGTACGTGCTGCGGCAGGCCTTCGAGGACGCCCGGTTCTACGCGGCGTCGCGGGCGACGGCCGCGACGAAGGGCGAGCCGTTCCGGCGCGACCTCCGTCTCGAGACGCTCGCCGACGTGCTCGACGGCAGCCTCGTCTGGGACCAGCACGTGCACCGGCACGACGACATCGCCACGGCGATCCGCCTGTCCGAGGAGTTCGGCTACCGCCTCGTCGTCAACCACGGCACGGAGGGGCACAAGCTGGCCGACGTGCTGGCCGAGAAGGGCGTCCCGGTGATCTTCGGGCCGATGCTCACCTCGCGCACCAAGGTCGAGCTGCGCGACCGGGCCATCTCGAACCTCGCCGCCCTCGCGCGCGCCGGCGTCACGGTGGCCATCACGACCGACCACCCGGTCGTGCCGATCAACTTCCTCGTGCACCAGGCGTCGTTCGCCGTGAAGGAGGGGCTCGACCCCGTCGTCGCGCTCGAGGCGCTGACGATCAACCCTGCGCGCATGCTCGGGCTCGACGACCGCGTGGGGGCGCTGGCACCCGGGCTCGACGGCGACGTGGTCATCTGGTCGGACGACCCCCTCGACGTGATGAGCCGCGCCGAGCACGTGCTGATCGCCGGCGTCACCGTCTACGAGTGGGATGCCGCTGCCGGCCGAGGGCGCACCGTCGAGCGCTCGGAGCGGTTCGTCGCGGCTGCCGCCGCGGTCGCGGGGCGCGGCGGGCGCACGCGCGGTCGGCGGGCCAGCCGGCCGTAGACCACGGCCGGGAGCCCCCTACGGGGCGTCGGGCGAGTCGACGGTGACGGTGCCCGCGACGATCTGGTCACGAAGGGCGTCGACCTCGGCGGCGAGGTCGGCCGGCACGCTCGACTCGAGGTCGTGGAACGGCGCCAGGCCGACGCCCTCGTTCTCGAGGGTGCCGACGTACGGCTCGTTCGTGAAGCTGTCGTCGGTCGTCGACACGGCGATCTCGCGCACGGCCTGCTCGGTGTCCTTGAGCACCGAGGTCAGCAGGATCGGGCGGTACGTCTCGGGCAGCGTGTCGTACCCGTCGTTGTCGACCCAGATGACGCTCACTCCCCCCGCGTCGAGCGCGGCGGAGGCGGCTCCCTCGCCGACCTGGCCGGCGACGGGCATGATCACGTCGGCGCCCTGGTCGATCAGCGCCTGGGCGACCTGCTTGCCCTTGTTGACGTCCTCGAAATCGCCGGTGAACGAGCCGTCGCGGGCGACCGGGTCCCAGCCGATCAGACGCACGGAGGCGCCGTGCGCGGCGTTGTAGGCCTCGACGCCCTGCGCGAAGCCGTCCATGAAGAGGGTCACGGGCGGCTGGTTGCCGCCGCCGAAGGTGCCCACCGCGCCGGTCCTCGAGACCCCGGCCGCGAGGTAGCCGGCGAGGTACGACGCCTGCGCCGTGTCGAACAGGATCGGCTTGACGTTGTCGCCCTCGACGGTCTCGTCGACGATCGCGAAGTCGACGTCGGGGTTCGCCGCGGCCTGCTCCTGGGTGGCGGCGGCGAGCTCGTAGCCGACGGTCAGGACGAAGCCGCAGCCGGACTCCACGGCCTGGGTGACGTTCGGCGCCAGGTCGGTCTCCGAGGTCGAGACGAGGACCTGGGCGGCGACTCCGTCGGCCTCCGCGGCCTGCAGGCCCGCCCAGCTCGACTGGTTGAAGGAGCGGTCCTCGAGACCGCCGGAGTTGGTCACCATGCGGGCGCAGTGCTCCGCGGTCGTCGTGTCGCCCCCGTCGTCCGACGGTGCCGAGGCGCACCCCGACAGCAGGACGAGCCCGGCCAGGCCCGCGACGGCCCCGAGGAGGCGCGGGCGGGCGGAGCGGGACGGGCGGGCGCTGGTGTGGACGGGCACGACGGCACGGGCAGACACGACGGATGACCTCCTGGACGGCGAGCGGACGCTGCTCTGCCGATGATCATGGCATCTCTCCCGTCGCGGCACGGGTCCGTGACGACGACCGAGCAGAGGCGGTGTCGAATCGTGACCTGGGGAGGCTCGGCGTCAGTCCTCCGGGAGCCCCGCCGCCCGGGCCAGCAGCGCGAGCTGCACGCGGCCGTCGACGCCGAGCTTGTCGTAGGCGTGGCCGAGGTGGGTCTTCACCGTCGCGACGCTGACGTACAGCTCGGCGCCGATCTGCGCGTTCGAGCGGCCGCGCACGACCCCGCGCACGACGTCGGCCTCACGGGCGGTGAGCAGGGCGAGACGGGACCGGGCCTCGTCGGCCGCGGCCGCCGCCTCCTCGGCACTGCCGTCGACCGGCCGCACGGGGACGGACGCGGTCGCGGCCCCGATCACGCGGTCGAGCACGCTCGGCGACAGGGTCGACCGGCCCTGCGCCGCCGCGAGGACCGCCGCCACCAGCTCGGCCGGCGGCGTGTCCTTGAGCAGGAACCCGCGGGCGCCGAGACGGAGCGCGCCGAGCACCATGTCGTCGGCGTCGAACGTCGTGAGCACGAGCACCGCCAGGTCCGGTCGACGCGCGAGCTCGAGCTCGGTCGCGGCGAGACCGTCACGGCGCGGCATGCGGATGTCCATCAGCACGACGTCCGGCTCGGTCTCGGCGATGACGCGCTCGGCCTCGACGCCGTCGCCGGCCTCGCCCACCACCTCGACGGACGGCTCGCCGCCGAGGATGAGGCGGAGGCCGGTCCGGACGAGCCTCTCGTCGTCGACGAGCACCACGCGGACCGGGGCGGCGCTGCGGGTCAGCGGGTCCACGGCAGCCTCGCCTCCACGACGTGGCGACCCGAGGACGAGTCGAGGGTCAGGGTGCCGCCGGCGAGACGGGCTCGCTCTGCCAGCCCGTCGAGCCCGTGGCCGCCGCGCACGGCACGTCCACCGGCAGCCCCGAGGGCGTTCTCCACCCTGACGACGAGCTGGCCCCCTGGACGCCCGTCGAGCGTCACCGTCACCAGCTGCCCCGGGGCGTGCCGGCGGGCGTTCGTCAGGCACTCCTGCACGATGCGGAACGCGTGCCGGCTCGTCGTCGTGGGAGGCGCCTCCTCGTCCGGGCCGTCAGCCGCGGCAGTGTCGCCGTGTCCGCCGGTCAGGGCAGCGGGGAGCGACGACTCGAGCTGGACGGCCATGCCCGCGGACCGCGCCTCGTCGAGAAGCTCCTCCAGCCCGGCCAGGGTCGGCTGGGGCGGAGCCGCCACCGCGCCGCCGTCGGGACCGGGCTCGCGGAGCACCCCGAGCACGTCGCGCAGCTCGGTCAGCGCCGTCCGGGCGTTCTCGCGGATGACGCCGGCGGTGGCCCGCGTCTCGGCCGCGTCGAGGTCGTCGCGGTACTCGAGGGCCCCTGCGTGCAGCGCCACGAGCGAGAGCCGGTGGGCCAGCACGTCGTGCATCTCGCGGGCGATCCGCGTGCGCTCGTGGTCGCGGGCCTGGGCCAGGCGGAGCTGCTCTTCCTCCTCGACGAGGCGGGCACGGTCGCGCAGGCTGCGCAGCAGCTCACGACGACCGCCGACGTAGAGGCCGACGACGACGATCAAGGCCGTGACGACGACGACCGCGACGAGGGTCTGCCAGAGCGGGAGGGCCGGCTCGGAACGGAACCACAGCACCTCGCCGAGCACGCTCGAGACGACGAAGGCGATCGCCGCGGGGACGATCTCGGCCGCCCGACGACGGGTCGCGAGCGACACGAGCATGAGCGACGCGGCGCACGACGCGAACGGCGAGATGCCCGCGAGGACGACGGCGACGAGCGTGAGGACGAGCGGCGCCCGGTGCCGGAGGGGCAGCAGCACGAGCACGGTGATCCCGACGACGACGTCGAGCAGCACGAAGAGAGCGAAGAACGGCTCGGCGTCGCGGGCACCGGTCGGGTCGCCGAACCAGACCGAGAGCGACACGACCAGGCCGAAGACGAGGGCGACGAGGAGCCGCCACGTCTCGCCCCAGGCACGGGCCCATCCACGGGGTCGGCCGTCCGGCCTGGTCTCGGTGCTCATGGTCCGAGGGTACGGAGGGGGCGCCTCCTCGGGGATCGACCGAAGGTCGGAGGTCGTCGCCCCGGCGGCTCGAGAACGGGCGCATTCAGCATGCAGGAAGTCCGTCGACGCCGTTCCTGCACCGTGCACGGCTCAGGAACATCGGTCCCCCCGCCGCGAGATGCAGGACCGATGTTCCTGAATGAGGAGAGAGGGTCAGCCCGTGTTCTGGAGGCCGGCCGCGATGCCGTTCACGGTGAGCAGCAGGAGGCGGTGGTCGGCGTCCGCAGGGTCCTTCTCGACCGAGCGGCGGATGCCCCGCAGCGCGCGCAGCTGCAGCAGCGACAGCGCGTCGACGTAGGGGCTCCGGAGGCGCACCGACCGGCTCAGCACCGGTCGCCCCTCGAGCACGTCGCTCGACCCGCTCGTCGCGAGCACCCACTCGCGGGTCAGCGCCATCTCGGCGAGCACCCGGTCGGCGAGGTCGTCGCGCTCGGCGAGGCCGAGGTAGCGACGGGCGATGTGGTCGTCGGTCTTCGCCAGCGACAGCTCGACGTTCTTGATCATCGTGCGGAACAGCGGCCACGCCTCGTAGGCCTCGCGCAGCACCTGCACGTCGCCGACCGCGGCGAGCGCCGAGCCGAGGCCGTACCAGCCGGCGAGGTTGATGCGGGCCTGGGTCCACGCGAAGACCCACGGGATCGCCCGCAGATCCTCGAGCGACTCGACCGAGAGGCCGCGACGTGCGGGGCGCGAGCCGAGCGCGAGCAGGCCCACCTCCTCCATCGGGGTGACCGTGGCGAACCAGGTCGCGAACCCGTCGGCCTTGACCAGGCCGAAGAAGGCGTCGCGCGAGGCGGCGTCCATCGCGGCGGCCAGCGGGGCGAAGCGCTCGGCGGAGGCGGCGTTCGCGGCGGCCGTGGACGGCGTCGACGCGTGCAGGGTCGCGGCGGCCATCTGCTCGATGTGGCGGGCGGCGATCACCTTGTTGCCGTAGTTCGCGAGGATCACCTCGCCCTGCTCGGTGATCTTGAACCGGCCCTCGACCGACCCGGGCGGCTGCGCGCGGACGGCCTCGTGGGCCGGTCCGCCGCCGCGGCCCATCGAGCCGCCGCGCCCGTGGAACAGGGTCAGCTCGATGTCGTTGCTGCGGGCCCACTCGGCGATGCGCGCCTGCGCGTCGTAGAGGGCGAAGGTCGCGCTGACGGGGCCGACGTCCTTCGACGAGTCGGAGTACCCGAGCATCACCTCGAGCTTGCGGCCGGTCGCGGCGAGACGGCGCTGCACCGCGTCGGTCCGCAGGGCCTCGTCGAGGATGCGCGTCGACGCCTCCAGGTCGGCGAACGTCTCGAACAGCGGGATGACGTCGAGCACCGGCGCCGCCTCGGCCGACCCGAGGGCGAGCTCGGCCAGCTCGACGACGTTCGCGAGGTCGGCCGACGACTGGGTGAACGACACGATGTACCGGGAGGCGGCACGACGCCCGAAGCGCTGCTGCAGCTCGGCCACGGTGCGGAACACGTCGAGCACCTCGACGGTCTGCTCGCTGAGCTCGCCGCCGGCCCGCGCCTCCTCGAGGGCCGTGCGGTGCACCTGCGAGTGCTGGCGCACCTCGAGCTCGGCGAGGTGGAAGCCGAACGTCTCGACCTGCCAGACGAGGTTCTGCAGCTCGCCGTTGGCAGCACGGTGGGCGCCGGCCGCGCGCAGCGAGGCCTGGACCGTGCGGAGGTCGGCCAGCAGGTCGTCGGGACCGGCGTAGGCGAGGCCCTCGACGCCGCGGCGCGTGGCGTCGATCCGCTCGGCAACGAAGAGCAGCACCCGGCGGTGGGTCTCGTTGGGCGAGCGGATGCCGATGCGCGAGGCTGTGTCGGGGTCGAGGGCGCGCTGCTGCTCGGCGAGCTCTCGGACGCCCGCGTCGGCCGGGGTGTCGGCCTCGTCGAGGGTCAGGGTTCCGCCGATCCGGCTCGCCGCGCGGTGCAGTCCGAGCAGCACGTGCTCGGACGCGATCTCGGCGGCCGCGCGGGTCACCTCGGCGGTGACGTGCGGGTTGCCGTCGCGGTCGCCGCCGATCCAGCTGCTGAAGCGCATGAAGGCGGGGGCCGCCACCGGCTGGCGGCCGGCCGCGTCGCCGTTGAGGCGGTCGTCGAGCACGCGGTAGACGTGCGGCACGACCTCGAACAGGGTCTGGTCGAAGACGTTCATCGCGGTGCGGACCTCGTCGAGCGGGGTCGGACGCGTGGTGCGCAGGGGCGAGGTGCGCCAGAGCACGTCGATCTCCTCGAGCAGGCGGCGCTCGGTCTCGAGCAGATCGGCGGTGCTCTGCGCGGCGTCGCGCTCGTCGAGCAGGTCGCTGATGCGGCGGATGGTGCTCGCGACCGCACGTCGACGGGCCTCGGTGGGGTGCGCGGTGAAGACGGGCTGGAACCGCAGCGTCTGCAGCCGCGCCGACGCCTCCTCGGCCCCCAGCTCGTCGACGAGCCGCTCGACCGCGGCGGGGAGCGAGTCGGCGCGTTCACGGCGGCGGCGCAGCACGCGGACGCGGTGGTGCTCCTCGGCGAGGTTCGAGAGGTGGAAGTAGACCGTGAACGCCCGGGCGACCTGCTCGGCGCGCTGCTGGTCGAGCCCCGCGACGATCTCGCCGGCACGGTCGACCGGCTCGGCCGAGTCGGTCTTGCCGGCGTGGCCCGCCGCGGCGTCCTCGTAGGCGGAGATGACGGCGGCGCGCAGGCGCTCGACGTCGGCCAGCAGGTCGGGGCCGCCGGCCTCGGTGAGCACGCGCCCGAGCAGGCTGCCCAGGAAGCTCACGTCGGCGCGCAGGTCGGTGTCGACCGCCCCCCGGACGTCGTCTCGGCTGGCTCCGTCGGGTCGCTTCGCGGTGTCGGTGTCGGTCACGGGACCATCATGGACGAAAGCGGGGGCTGATGACGCCGTGTTCCGGCTTCGGCAGGCAGCCGCCTTCGCCCGACGGCCCGGGCCTGCCTCAGAACCAGCGGTGCAGCAGCTGCTCGAGCACGTTCCTCGCGACGCCGACGGGGCCGCTCGCGGGCTCGCCGTCGTCCTTGCCGACCGCCCTCAGGAGCGCGGCCTGCGCCTCCTCGTAGTCCTCGGCGTCGTCCTCGTCGAGGTCAGCCGGGGCGTCGCTCCGGGCAGCCGCGAGCGCCTCGAGCTGGGCGACGCTCCACCGCATGCCGACGGGCTGCGGCGCGGACTCGATCAGCTGGTGGATCTCGAGGTCGGAGCGGCGGCCCCGCGGGTCGGCCGCGGCCCGGACGAGATCGGTCAGCCCCTGCAGGCTCGCCTCGGAGCTGCGCGCGGCCTGCACGCGTCGCGCCCGACTGCAGAGGTCGTACAGCAGTCCTTCGTCCATGGTCGCTCCCCCTCGAGTGGACCTCGATCATGGCAGGGGCGACCGCTGTGGCGCAGGTCGACCGGCTGCGAGGATGGCCGGGTGACCGACGAGACCCCCCTCCGCCGCCCGCGACGCCGACCCGACGTCACCGAGCTCGACCTCGTCGGCGGTCCCGAGGCCGTCGCCGTGACCTTGCACGAGCCCGACCCGCGCTGGCCCGACGTCTTCCGCGAGCACGAGCGACGCATCGTCGACGCCCTCGCGACGACCGGCACGCAGGCCGACGTCGAGCACATCGGCTCGACCTCCGTGCCCGGTCTGGCCGCCAAGCCGATCGTCGACGTCGTCGTCGCGGTCGACGACGTCACCGCCGAGGAGGACTGGCTCGACCCCCTGCTCAGCGCCGGCTACGTGCTGCGCGTCCGTGAGCCGGGGCACCGGCTGGTGCGCACGCCCGAGCGCGACGTGCACGTGCACGTGCACGTGCACGTGTACGACCGCGGGGCTCCTGCGGTGGCCGAGTACCTCCTCCTTCGCGACCACCTGCGCCGCGACGACGGCGACCGCGCCCTCTACGAGCGGACGAAGCGCGACCTGCTGGCCCGCCGCTGGGACGACATGAACGACTACGCGGACGCCAAGACCGACGTGATCACCGCGATCAAGGGCCGGGCGAGGGAGGCGCGCGAGGGCTGACGGGGACCGCCCCCGCAGCTACGCTGCCCCCCATGGACCGCAACGGCCGCATCGTCGAGACCGCGTTCGCCGACGTCTACCCGCTCTACGTCGCGAAGGCCGAGCGGAAGGGGCACACGAGGGCCGAGGTCGACACGGTGATCTCGTGGTTGACGGGCTACGACGCCGCCCGGCTCGCGGAGCACCTGGCTTCACGGACCACGTTCCGCAAGTTCTTCGCGGCGGCAGAGATGCACCCCCGGACGTCGCTCGTGACCGGCGTGATCTGCGGCGTGCGCATCGAGGAGCTCGACGACGAGCTGATGCAGCAGATCCGCCGCCTCGACAAGCTCGTCGACGAGGTCGCCCGTGGACGCGCCATGTCGAAGGTGTTGCGCGAGGGCTGACGCGGCCGACCGAGCTCGCTAGCCGAGGCTGCCCGTCGTGAGCCGGCGCAGCGCGGCCCACTGCAGCAGCATGATCGTCTTGCCGTCGACGATCCGGCCGTCGTCGACCATGGCCAGCGCCTCGGCGAAGGTCAGCTCGAGCACCTCGATCTCCTCGCCCTCGTCGGCCACTCCCCCGCCGGCGCTCGTCCGGTCGGCCGGGCTGTACTCGGCGGCGTAGAAGTGCACCCGCTCGGTGACGGATCCAGGGCTCATGTACGCGTCGAACACGTGCGTAAGCGCGCCGACCTCGACGCCCAGCTCCTCGCTCGCCTCGCGCCGGATCGCCGTCTCCGGGTCGTCCTCGTCGAGCAGCCCGGCTGCGGTCTCGACGAGCATGCCGTCGGCGTGGCCGTTGACGTAGGCGGGGAACCGGAACTGCCGGGTCAGGAGAACGGTGTCGCGGGCCGGGTCGACCAGCAGGATCGTCGCGCCGTTGCCGCGGTCGTAGGTCTCGCGCTGCTGCGTCGACCAGGTGCCGTCGCGGCCGCGGACGTCGAACGTGGTGCGCCGCAGCACGTGCCAGCCGTCGGAGCTCACCTCGACGTCGCGCACGACGACGTCGGGGTTGCCGTCGAGGTCGCGCCCGATCGCGTCGAGGCCGGTGCGGCCTCGCCCGTCGGGCCGGTCCCGCTCGCCGGGGGCCGGAGGACGCTCGAGCGGGCCCGGGCCCGGGCCCGGGCTCGGGGTCGGGGTCGGGGTCGTGGGCGGGGTCTTGGACATGGACATGGCGCTCCTCCGTGGGGCAGGTGGAGGACCTCACTCTAGGAGGCGGCGCGCGACCGGACGGAGCCGGTTGACTGGACAGCATGAAGACGATGATCGTCACCGCCCATCCTGACCCCGAGTCGCTCACGTCCGGCATCGCCGAGCTGGTGCGGGGGCCCAGGTGGCTGCTGCCGTGCGGGGATCCTGACCCCACCGTCTAGTTGATGCAGGCGCCCGCCGCGTAGGTGGTGCCGCCAGGGGCCGGCGAGGGCGCGGGCGTGCCCTCGCCCGCCTCCTCGGGAGCGGCGGCCGGCACCGACGACGCGGGCGGGTCGGACGCGGGTGCGTCGAGCACCGGCGCTTCCGGCGCTGCGGCGTCCGCCCCGGTCCGCACCGCCACGCCGTCCGTGCCGAGCACGAGCGTCACGCCGGTCGCCGAGGGGTCGACCACGGGCACGGCCCCCGGGACCGCCTCGACGACCGCCTTCGCCGCCCCCTCGGACCCGGCCTGGTACCGCACTGTGGTGGTCGTCGTGACGTCCGCCGACCCGGGCTCGCCGACGTCGAAGCCGAGCGACGCGAGGCCCTCGCTCGCCTCCGCCGCCGCGCCGCCGCGGCCGCTGCCGTTCGTCACGACGAGCTGCGTGCTCGACGGTGCCGCAGCTGGCGTGTCCGTGTACGCGGCGGGCAGGCCGACGAGCCCCTGGACGAAGACGGGCATCGCCGCGAAGTCGACCTGCACGATGCTCACCGCGCTCCCGCCCACCCGGATGGTCGGCGTGCCGAGCACGGGGATGGTCGCCGAGGTGATCGCGTCCGGCCGGAGGTGGCGGAGCTGTCCCGCGAGCTGGACGAAGTCGAGGTCCGCGTCGGTCTCCATCGAGCCGCTGACGGCGTCGAGAACGCGTCCGAGCTTCACGGGGTTGAGGAGCGTCCCGGCCGACAGCAGCTGCCGCGCCTCCATGCTGAGGAAGTACTGCTGCCGCACCTGCCGGTCGAGGTCGCCCCGGGGCAGCCCGTGGCGCTGGCGCACGAAGGCGAGCGCCTGGCTCGCGTCGAGGGAGCTGACGCCAGCGGGCAGGTCCACGCCCGACCAGCGGTCCTTCACGGCCTGGTTCAGGCAGACCTCGACGGGCCCGAGGGCCTCGACGACGTCGTAGAACCCCAGCAGCGAGACCCGCACGTAGTGGTCGATGCGAAGTCCGGAGAGCTGCTCGACGGTCTGCACGAGGAGGCGCGCCCCGGCCGCGTCGTCGCCGCCTCCGTCGCGCTTGCCCAGCGCGAACGCCGCGTTGAGCTTGTTCTCGCCGTGCCCCGGGACGGGCACCCACGAGTCGCGCGGGAACGAGATCATCGTCGCGCTCGCGCCGTCCGCTGGCACGTGCAGCACGATCATGGTGTCGGTGTTCTCGGCACCGCCGTCGTCCTGGGTGCTGATCTTCGCCAGGTCCTCGGCAGTCGCACCGGCGGGTCGGTGGTCGTCGCCGACGAGGAGGATGTTCTGCGCGGTCCCGTCGAGATCGACCTCGTCGTCCGTCCCGCCGTCGCGAGGGGAGATGGCGTCGACCCTGGTGACGCCTCCGCTGAAGCGCTGGTAGCTCGTCGCCGCGTACCCGGCCATCACGACCAGGAGGCCCACCAGCACACCGGCGGCCACCGGAACGACGCGCGGGGCGGGGCGGCGACGACGACGGGCGTGGCGCGGGGTCGGAGGCAGCGCCTCCTCGGCTCGCCTCGCCCTCGACGTGCGCCACGAGCCGCCGACGCGCCTCACGAGGACACCTCGCCCTCACGACCACGGCGCGGACCTGCGTTCTCGAGGATGAGGTCCGACAACGCCTGCACGGCACGCGAACGAGGCCCCGGACGAGTGACGAGGACGTACTCGGCGCGACCTGGATCGGGGAGGTGCGGGACGACCACGAGCGGCGGCGGCAGCAGCGACCGGCTGTGCACGATGTAGCCGAGACCGGCGATCGCGGCGGCTCGGAGTCCCGCCAGGTCGTCCGTGACGCAGCTGATCCGGTGCCCGAGCGCTGCCCGCTCCAGGGCGGCGAGACCGGCCTGGCGGGTGATGCTCGGCGGCGGGTACGCGACGACGGGCACCGGCTCGCCGGGACCGAGCGGCTCGCTCTCCCGCCCGGCCCAGACGAGGTCGTCGTCGAACACGAGCGTGCCGTGCCGTTCGCCGGGCCGGCGCTTGATGAACGCGAGGTCGACCTGCGAGATGCGCGTCTGCTGGTGCAGGTTCTCGCTCAGCCCGACCCGCAGGTCGAGATCGACGCGGGGGTGCTGCCGCCAGAACTGGCGGAGCAGGTCGGGGAACGTCTCGGTCATGATGTCCTCCGACACCCCGAAGCGGACGTGGCCCGTCAGCTCGTCCCCGCCGAACCAGTTCTCGGCGACCTCGATGCTGTCGAGGATCTCGTGGGCGAACCCGACCAGCGCCTGCCCGTCGCTCGTCAGCTCGACCCGGTGCGAGTCCCGGTCGAGGAGGCGGCGGCCGACCTGCGCCTCGAGCCGCTGCACGTGCCCGCTGACGGTCGACTGCCGCGTGCCGAGCTCGCGGGCCGCGGCGCTGAAGCCGCCGCTGCGGGCCACGACGACGAAGGTCCGGAGCAGCGCCGGGTCGATCACGCGCCGCTCCCCTCGTCGGCCGCCCGTCGGGCGGGCGTCCGTCCCCGGGTCCAGAACCAGAGCAGCACGCCGGCCACGGGGACGCCCATCACGACCCGCCGCCAGGCCGTCCGCTGCCGGGCGCACATCCAGTCCGAGCCGCCGATCTCGCGCAGGGCGACGACCCCGGCGACCAGCGTCACGACGACTGCCAGCACGACGAGCGCCGGGAAGAAGAAGGAGGAGGTCAGCGGACTGTGGGCCGACGGGCTCGCGTCGAGGGCGACGATCGCGCGTCCGAGGGCGTGGAGAGGCGTCATCGGTCCACCGTAGGCAGGGCCCGGCGATCAGTCGACCGGGCAGGCACGGTAGCTGCGAACGCCGCTCGCGTTGGCCGACGACGACTGACCCGTCGCGCGCTCCGACCCGAGCACCCCGTAGTGGACGATGCACCCCGTCGTTGCGGGGTGCATCGTCCACTACGGGGTGCTTCGCGCCGCGGCGGCACGGCGGCGGCGCTGGCGCCGCCGCCGTGCCGCTCAGCGCCGCGAGACCCGCTCGTCGCCGCCGACGATCGTCCGCACGGTGTCGGTCGAGATGCGGTCGTCGCGCGCCGGTCCCGTGACCTCGGCCGCCGCCTCCTCGGCACCGGCCCCCGTCGCGGCGGCGTGGGCGGCGTCGCCGTGGCCGTCGGCGCTCATCGTCGACTCGTCGAAGGGCGAGTCGCCGCCGAGGACGCGCTCGACCTGGCCCTTGTCGACCTCGCCGGTCCAGGTGCCGACGAGCAGCGTGGCGACCGCGTTGCCGGTGAAGTTGGTGAGGGCACGCGCCTCGGACATGAAGCGGTCGATGCCGACGATCACGCCCACCCCGTCCACGAGGTCGGGCCGGTGCGCCTGCAGGCCGCCGGCGAGGGTCGCGATGCCGGCTCCGGTCACGCCCGCGGCGCCCTTCGAGGCGATCATCATGAACAGCAGCAGCGAGAGCTGCTCCCCCACGCTCAGCGGCGTGCCCATCGCGTTGGCGATGAACAGCGACGCCATCGTCAGGTAGATCGCGGTGCCGTCGAGGTTGAACGAGTAGCCGGTCGGCACCGTGATGCCGACGACGGGCTTCGAGACGCCGAGGTGCTCCATCTTCGCGATGAGGCCAGGCAGGGCCACCTCGCTCGACGAGGTCGACACGATCAGCAGGTACTCGCGGCCGAGGTACCGCATCACCCGGAAGATGTTGATGCCCGTGACGAGCTTCAGCACCGTGCCGAGCACGCCCGCGACGAACACGATGCAGGTGACGTAGAACGCGATCATCAGCGTCGCGAGGGCGACGATCGCGGCGACGCCGGTCTCGCCGACGACGGCCGCGATCGCGCCGAACGCACCGATCGGGGCGACCCACATGATCATCGCGAGGATGCGGAACACGAGCACCTGCAGGTTGCGGACCCCCTCGAGGATCGTCGCCCCGCGGGCGCCCATCCGCTGCAGCGCGAAGCCGACGAGCAGGGCGACGAAGAGCGTCTGCAGGATCGAGCCGCTCGTCAGCGACGAGACGAGCGTCTCGGGGATGATGCCGAGCAGGAAGCCGGCGGTGCCGCCCGCCTCCTCGCTCACCGGCGCCTCGTAGCCCGTGCTGCCGACCATCAGCCCCTCGCCGGGGTGGATCAGGTTGCCGACGACGAGGCCGATCGCCAGGGCGAAGGTCGACATCGCGATGAAGTAGCCGAGGGCGAGCCCGCCGACCTTGCCGACCGTCGCCGCCTTCGCGATCGAGCCGACGCCGAGCACGATCGTGCAGAAGATCACCGGCGCGATCATCATCGAGATCAGCGAGACGAACGCGGTGCCGATCGGCTTCAGCTGCACCGCGACGTCGGGCGCCGTCAGGCCGACGAGGATGCCGGCCCCGACCGCGACGATCACGGCGATGTAGAGCCAGTGCGACTTCTCGATCCGCCGGAGGCGCGAGAGGGGCGAACGGGGAGGCTCGCCCCCGAGGGCGGTGCCGCCGGGGCGGCCGGGGCGGGGCGTTCGGGCGGAGGGCGTCTTTGCCATCGTGGGTCCTCGTGCTGGTGACCGGGACGTCGTCGTCGGTCGGCGGAGTGGTCGGGCCATCCTCGCCGGGCCGCCGGGCCGGCACGAGGTTGCGTTCATAGTGTTCGCGGCCACGGCGACGCGGCTGGCGTCGTCCGCGGCGGTCGCTAGGGTGGCGCCATGACCGACGACGACGTCACCACGAAGACCGTCCAGCTGCGCCGCTACGAGCTCGCCCCCGGGGTGCTCGACGACTTCGTCGCCTGGTTCGCCTCCCGGCTGGTGCCGGCCCGCACCTCCTCGGGCTTCACGATCGAGTTCGCGTACGCCGACCGCGACGTCGAGGAGTTCACCTGGGCCGTCAGTGCCCCCGGCGACGCCGAGGCCTTCCTCGCGCTCGAGGCCGAGTACCTCGCGTCCGAGGCGCGCGCGGCGGCCTTCGCCGGGGAGCCGATGCGCGTCGCCGTGTCGCACGTGCGGCTCGTCGAGCCCGTCCTCTAGGCGGTCGGACCGCCCGGCAGTCCGATGCGCCGCGCCAGCATCGCCACCCGCCTCTTCGCCCTGCAGGTCGTCGGGGTCGTCGTGCTCGCCCTCGCCGCCGGGGCGTGGCAGTGGACGAGCGCGCGCAGCGACACCGAGCGAGCGGCAGCTGCTCGCTGCACCGCCCTGGCGACCTCGATCGCCGACAACCCGTTCGTGATCGAGGCGCTCGCGACGAGCGACCCGTCCGCGTCGCTCGAGCCGTACGCGCTCGACCTGATGCGCGACACCGACACCGACTTCGTCACCGTGATGACGCCCGACCGCACCCGCCTCACGCACCCCGACCCTGCCGAGATCGGCCGGCCGTTCATCGGCACGATCGCTCCCGCGCTCGCCGGGCGGTCGTTCACGGAGACGTACTCGGGCACGCTCGGGCCCTCGGTCCGCGCCGTCGTGCCCGTGCTCGACGACGAGGGCGCAGTCGTCGCCCTGGTGGCGGCCGGCGTGACCGTCGACAGCGTGTCCGCGGCGCTCGGCCAGCGCCTCCCCCTGCTCGTCGGCGGGGCGCTGGCGACCGTCGCCCTCGGGGCGCTGGCGGCGTGGCTGCTCAGCCGTCACCTCCGTCGGGTGACCCGCGGCCTCGGCGCCGAGGAGCTCGGCCGGGTCAGCGACCACCACGAGGCGGTGCTGCACTCGGTCGGCGAGGGGCTCGTGCTCGTCGACGAGCAGGGGCGGCTGACGCTCGCGAACGACCACGCGGCGCTCCTCCTCGGGCTGCCGTCGCTCGTCGACGACGTGGCGCGGCGGCCGGTGCCGGTCGCGGAGCTCGCGCTGCCTGCGTCGCTGGCCGCGCTGCTCGCCGGCGGCGGAGAGGCCCAGGACGAGGTGCACGTCGCCGACGACCGGGTGCTCGTCGTGAACCAGCGGGTCGCGGCCGCGCCGGGGTCGGTCCGCAGCGGGCGCGGCGCGGGCGGCGGTGCAGGAGGCGCGGGTCGGCCCCTCGGGACGGTCACCACCCTGCGCGACCACACCGAGCTGCGGCAGCTGACCGACGAGCTGCGCACGATGAGCACCCTCTCGGCGGCGCTGCGCTCCCAGACCCACGAGTTCGCCAACCGGCTGCACACGATCGTGGCGCTGATCGAGCTGGGTCGGGCCGACGAGGCGCTCCGGTTCGCCTCGGACGAGCTGGACCTCGGCCAGGTCCTCGCCGACCAGGTCGTGGCCGCCGTCGACGAGCCGGTGCTGGCGGCCCTCCTGCTCGGCAAGAGCGCCCAGGCGCGGGAGCGAGCCGTCGAGCTCGAGCTGGTCGTCTCGCCCGACTTCGGCACGCCACGGGTGCCCGTGCGGGACTTCGTGACGGTGATCGGCAACCTCGTGGACAACGCGCTCGACGCGGCGGCGCCGCGGTGGGCGGACGTGGGCGGGGAAGTCGCGGACGCGGGGCCGGAGCGCGGGCACGAGCACGAGCACCCGATGAACCCCGTTGTGGACGATGAACCCCGGAACGACGGGGTGCTTCGTCCACAACGGGGTGCACCGGAGCGACGCGCGACGGTGAGCGTCGTGCTCGACCGGCCCGCGGCCGGCGTCGTGCGGATCGCGGTCTCCGACAGCGGACCCGGGCTGCCCGAGGGCCGGGACGTGTTCACCCGAGGCGTCAGCACCAAGCCCGGGGGCGCCGAGGGGCGCGGCATCGGCCTCGCTCTGGTGGCCCAGGTCGCGCGGCGGGCGGGCGGCACCGTCGACGCTCGCTCGACTGAGCACGGCACCACGATCACCGTCGACCTGCCCGACGACGAGGAGGCGGTGGTGCGGTCGTGACCGGCGCCTCCTCGACCCAGCCGCCGCGCCCGGCACCGGCACCGCGGCCGGTGCGCGTGCTCGTCGTCGACGACGAGCCGCTCACGGCGGAGGCTCACGGCGCGTACGTCACTCGGCTGGACGGCTTCGAGCTGGTCGGCGTGCTGCACGACGGCCGCTCCGCCCTCGACCGGCTGCGACAGCCGGGCGTGGACCTCGTGCTGCTCGACCTCACGCTGCCCGACATCCACGGGATCCAGCTCTGCCGGGCGCTGCGGGCTGCCGGCTCGACCGTCGACGTCGTCGCGATCACGGCGGTGCGCGACGTCGCGGTCGTCAAGAGCGCGGTGTCGCTCGGGATCGTGCAGTACCTGATCAAGCCCTTCGGCTTCGCGACCTTCGCGGAGCGCCTGACCGGCTACCTCGCGTTCCGTCGCGGGCTCGACCAGGGCGAGGGGCAGGTCACCCAGACCGAGGTCGACGCGAGCCTGGCGACGCTGCGGACGGCGACGACCCCGTCGCTCGCGAAGGGCATCGCGCCGGAGACGCTCGCCGCCGTGGTCGAGGCGCTGCGGAGCCGAGGAGGCGCGCTCTCGGCCGGGGAGGTCGCCACGGCCGTCGCGGTCTCCCGCGTCACGGCCCGTCGCTACCTCGAGCACCTCGCCGACGCGGGCCAGGTCGACCGCGTGCCCCGGTACGGCGCGCCGGGCCGGCCCGAGCACGAGTACCGCTGGCGCTGAGCCGGCGGGCTCCCGTCGCCCTCAAGCACCCCGTTGTGGACGATGCACCCCGGAACGACGGGGTGCATCGTCCACTACGGGGTGCTTCGCGGTGTCCGTGCGACTGGGCTCAGCCTGCCGTGAGGCGGAGGACCCTCGCCGTGGGCCCGGTGACCTCGACGACCACGGTGAGCTCCGCCTCCTGCGGGTCCCAGCTCCACGACCAGCCGGCGGGGTCGGCGGGGAAGAACGGCCGCACCTCCACCTCCTGCCCGCGCAGCCCCGGCAGCGGGAGGACGACACGGTCGTCGTCGCCCGAACAGCGCCACACGCTGAGGTGCGTCACGGCACCCGCGCCGGTACCGACAGCCGCGCCAGGACCGGCAACGCCGTCCGCGGTCAGCGCCAGGGCCGTCCACGCGTCCTCCCACGCCGGCAGCCCGAGCGGCCACGACGGCACGGCCCGCTCGATCGAGCCGAGCACCTCGCGGTGCGCGGCGACGGCAGCACGCACGACGTCGCGCTGGGCGGCGTCCATCCGGTTCAGGTGCCCGGACAGGTACATCCGGCCGAGCACCGCGTTCACGAGCGAGAACGTGAACAGCTCGGGCTCCATGCCGGCGTGCGGGTAGGCCCAGTGCCCCGCCTGCTCGGGCAGCAGCGCCGCGGGGGCCGCTGCCGCGATGGTCGCGTACATCACCGGGTCCTGCTGGTCGGAGGTCGACTGGACGTGCAGCCGCGACATCATCGCCCAGTCCATCCGCATCGCGCCCGAGGCGCAGTTCTCGATCAGGAGGCGCGGGTGGCGCTCCTGGACCTCGTCCAGCCAGGCGAGCAGCGCCCGCGTGTGCTCGAGCAGCCCCGCGCCCGGTGCGAGCCCGCCGGCGTCGGTGCCCGGGCCGGTCATCGTGTTGTAGTCCATCTTGAAGAAGCCGACGCCGTGGTCGCCGACGAGCCGGTCGACGACCCCGTCGAGGTGCGTCCGAGCCGCGGGGCTCCGCAGGTCGAGCAGGTGCCGGCCGTGGTCGGCGACGCGCACACCGCCCCGACTGAAGAACGCGTCGTCGGGCAGGGAGGCGGCGAGCGGCGACCGCACGCCGATCACCTCGGGCTCGAGCCACAGCCCCGGGACCATGCCGCGATCGCGGATCCGGTCGAGCACCTCGTCGATGCCGCCCGGGAACCGGCTCGCGGCGGGCTGCCACTCGCCGACCGTGTCCCACCAGTGGCCCTCGGCGTACCAGCCGGCGTCGATGCAGAAGTAGTCGGCCCCGACCTCTGCCGCCGCGTCGATCAGCGGCAGCAGCTTCTCGGTGGTGGGGTCGCCCATCAGCGTGTTCATGTAGTCGTTGAACACGACGGGCAGGTCGTGGTCGACCTCGCGCACGAGCCGGGTGGCCCGCCGCTGGGCCGTCATCGCGGCCAGCACCTCGTCGACGCCGCCCGCCGCGACGGCGACGGAGGCGGGCGCCGACGTGAAGACCTCGCCGGGGCGGAGCACCAGGCTCCAGTGGTTCTCGGGGTCGGTCGGCCCGGACAGCAGCAGGTAGGCGCCGTGCCGGGTCTCGCCGAGCTCGAACAGCCAGGGCCCGGCGTGCTCGACCTGCCAGGCGAGCGCGGCCGAGCCGTCGCGGGCGAGCAGCGCGGCGGTGGGCACGGCCTCGCCGCTCGACCACGAGCCACGGTCGCCGACGACGAGCCGCGTGCGCGGCGGCTGGTGCTGCACGTCGCGGTCGATGCGGGCGAGCCCGGCCTCGCGCAGCGGGGTCGTCGACCAGCGGCTCTCGGCGACCCAGTCGTTCGCCGCCGTCGCGAGGGCGAACGCGTCGACGTCGTCGTCGCGCCCGAGGAACGCCCCGGTCGCGATCGTCGACACGGCGTCGAGGGTGAGCGGGGAGGCGGCGGGGTCGAGGCCGACCTCGGTGTGCGTGCGGAACGCGGGCACCGCCTCCTGCGCCTCGAAGACGCTGGTGACGACGAGGCCCGTGGCGTCGTCGCGCTGCTCGATCCGGAGCTGCGCCGTGCCGTCGTCGGCGACGCGCGCCTCGTGCGACGCGTGCCGCAGGGCCGCGCCGAGCACGGTGTCGACGTGCCGGAAGCTGCCCGGGAACCGCCCGTGCCCGAACGCCGACACCTCGACCAGGGCCTGCAGGAGGCGGTCGGGCACGTCGCCGTCGTCGCCCGGCCAGAGCGCGGGTGCGGCGGCGCGCGGGCCGGCGCCCTGATCCGGCACCGCCCCCGACGCCGGCACCGCCCCCGACGTCGCGGGCACCCCTCCCGGCTCGATCGCGATCAGCGCGACGGGCGCGTCGTCGGGCAGGGCGAAGGTCAGGTGCAGGGCCCCGGTGCCCCAGTGCAGCAGCCGCACGTCAGCGCACCGCGGCCTTCGTGGCGAGCGCGTCGCCCGCGGGTGCCGACCCGGCCTGCACCCACGCGCCCGCGTAGTGGTCGTAGCAGATCGAGTTGTCGATGCTCGACCGGTCGGGCGCCGACTCGTCGCTGACGACCTTGCCCACGCGCTCGGGGTCGGGCGCCGCGAGGGCGAGCAGCTTCGTGTAGTCGTGGTGCGGGTCGAGGATGACGTCGTCGGCCGGCCCGCGCTCGACGACGCGACCGCGGTAGAGCACGAGGATCTCGTCGGAGAAGTGCCGTGCGGTGGCGAGGTCGTGGGTGATGTAGAGCACGGCGAGGTTGTCCTCGCGCTGCAGCCGGCCCATCAGGTTGAGCACGCCGAGGCGGATCGAGACGTCGAGCATCGAGACCGGCTCGTCGGCGATGAGCACCTGGGCGCCGGGAGCGAGGGCGCGGGCGATCGCGATGCGCTGACGCTGGCCGCCGGAGAGCTCGTGCGGGCGACGGGCGGCCATGTCCTCGGCGGGGCGCAGGTTGACGCGCTCGAGCATGTCGAGCACGCGCTCGTGCGTCTCGAGCCGCCCCTTGGTGCGGCGGTGGATCTTGAGCGGCCGCGCGATGTGGTGCTCGATCGAGTGGAACGGGTTCAGCGAGGCGAACGGGTCCTGGAAGACCATCTGGACGTGGCGGCGGTAGACCGAGCCCATCACGGGCGTGCCGTCGTCGAGCGTGACGTCGATCTTGCCGGAACTCGGCTTCTCGAGCTTCGCGAGCATGCGTGCGATGGTCGACTTGCCCGAGCCGGACTCGCCCACGAGGGCGACCGTGCGGCCGGGCAGCAGGTCGAACGACACCGAGTCGACGGCCCGGAACGCTTCGCGGCCGATGCCCTTGCGGACCGAGAAGTCCTTGGTCAGGTCCCTGACGTGGATGCTGGTCATCGCTGGTCCTCCAGGTCGTCGGGGTCGGGCAGCACGATGGTGCGGGTGTCCTGCTCGACGGGCGACCCCTCGTCGACGCCGGTGCGGATGAACGCCCCGCGCGAGCCGCTGAGGCTCGGGAACGAGCTGAGCAGGCGGCGCGTGTAGGGGTGCTGGGCGTCGGCGTAGATCTGCTGGGCGGTGCTCAGCTCGACGATCTCGCCCTGCAGCATCACCGCGATGCGGTCGCTGATCTCGAGCAGCAGCGGCAGGTCGTGGGTGATGAACACGACGGCGAAGTCGAGCTCGTCGCGCAGCCGGACGATCTCACGCAGGATGTCGCGCTGCACGACGACGTCGAGGGCCGTGGTCGGCTCGTCCATGATCATGATCTGCGGCTCGAGCAGCATCGCCATCGCGATCATCACGCGCTGGCGCATGCCGCCCGACAGCTCGTGCGGGTACGAGCGCAGCCGCACAGGGTCGACGCCGACGCGCTCGAGCACCTCGGCGGCCCTGGCACGCCGCTGCGCCTTGCTCATCTGCTTCTCGTGCGTGACGAGCACGTCGTCCAGCTGGGTGAGGATCGTCGTCACCGGGTTGAGGGCGTTCATCGCGCCCTGGAACACCATCGACAGCTTCGACCAGCGGAACGCCCGCAGCTCCTGCTCGCCGAGGGCGAGGAGGTCGACGTCGGTGCCGTCGCGGTCGTGGAACGTGATCGAGCCCGTCGCGATGCGCGCCGGGGGCTTGTGCAGCCGGTTGATCGCGTAGGCGAGGGTCGTCTTGCCGCAGCCCGACTCCCCTGCCAGCCCGAGGATCTCGCCGGGCGCGAGCGTCAGGCTCGCCGACTTGACGGCCGTGACCGGGTTCTCGACCTCGTAGACGACGGTGAGGTCGTCGATGGTGAGCACCGCGTCGCGACGGGTGCGGGGCCGGGACGTGGTGGGCGCCTCCTGCGTGGGGGTCATCGGGAGGCCTTCTTCGCGAGACGGGCGCGCTTGCGGTGCAGGCGCACGTTCTTGAGCTTGGGGTTGATGATCTCGTCGATCGAGAAGTTGATCAGCGAGAGGCCGGTGCCGAAGAGCGCGATGATCAGGCCGGGAGGGCCGAACCACCACCAGGCGCCGAGCGGCAGGGCGAAGCCGTTCTGTGCGTAGAACAGCATCGTGCCGAGGGTCGACGAGTTGGAGGCGCCGAGGCCGAGGAACGACAGGCCCGCCTCCCCGAGGATGGCCGCGATCACCGCGAAGACGAACTGCGACGCGAGCACCGGCAGCAGGTTCGGCAGGATCTCGACCGAGATGACCCGCCACGGCTTCTCGCCGGCGACGCGTGCCGCGGCCACGTAGTCACGGCTGCGGATCGACAGGGTCTGCGCCCGCAGCACCCGGCTGGACGCGGCCCAGCCCGTGATCGCGAGCACGACGCCGATCGTCCAGAGGCCGCGCTGCTCCTGGGGCACGAAGCCCGAGATGACGATGACGAGGGGCAGGCCGGGGATCACCAGGAACACGTTCGAGAAGAGCGAGAACGCCTCGTCGGTGAAGCCGCCGATGTAGGCGCCGAGGATGCCGAAGAAGGCCGAGAGCGCCGTCGCGAGGATGCCGACGATCAGGCCGATCTGCAGCGAGCCGCGGGTGGCCCAGGCGAGCTGGGCGAAGACGTCCTGCCCGGTCTGGGTCGTGCCGAGGAGGTGCTGGGCCGACGGGCCGGTCAGGCCGATGTCACGGATGACGGTCGGGTCCTGCACGAAGAACGGGCCGACGATGCCGAAGAGCGCGATGGCGCCGACGAGGCCGAGCCCGGCGGCGAGCCACGGGGTCATGGTCGGCAGCATCAGCCGCCAGGCGGAGCGCCTCGGCTTGCCCAGGTCGGCCGCCTCGGCGGCGAGCTGCGAGGTCGAGTCGACGACCGTGGTGGTGGTGTCGGGGGCGACGTTCGTCATGGGTGCTGCCTCCTGCTGGTGGTGCGGCGGGCGACGCCGGTGCGGCGGGCCATCAGCTGCGCGCCCGGGTGCGGGGGTCGATGATCCCGTAGAAGAGGTCGACCACGAGGTTGGCGCCGAGCACGGCCAGCGTGATGAACAGGAAGATGCCCTGCATCAGCGCGTAGTCGTTGTTGGTGACGGCCGACAGGAGCTTGCCGCCGATGCCCGGGTACGAGAACACCTGCTCGGTGACGATCGAGCCCGAGACGACGAAGCCGAGCGAGATGGCGAAGCCGGCGACGCTCGGCAGCACCGCGTTGCGGGCCGCGTAGCCGCGGAGGATGCGGCCCTGGCTGAGGCCCTTGGCCTGCGCCGTCAGCACGTAGTCCTCGGAGAGCGTCGAGACCATCATGTTGCGCATGCCGAGCAGCCAGCCGCCGATCGAGGCGATGACGATGGTGAGCGCCGGCAGGAACCCGTACTCGATCGCCGACGAGATGAACTGCCAGTTCAGCCCCGGGTCGAGCACGACGTCGTAGCCGCCCTGCGAGGGGAACAGCCGCAAGGAGGTGGCGAGCACGTACACGAGGATCAGCGCGAGCCAGAAGTAGGGCACCGCCGCCAGCAGCGTGGTCGCCGGCACGAGCGAGTCGAGCCAGGTGCCCGGCTTCCAGCCGACGAACGCGCCGAGCAGGACGCCGAGCGCCGCGCCGATCACCGTCGCCAGGCCCACGAGGACGATGGTCCACGGCAGCGACGACCCGATGACCTCGGTGACCGGGGTCGGGAAGTAGCCGACCGAGATGCCCAGGTCGCCCTTGAAGATGTTGATCAGGTAGTTCCAGTACTGCACCGGGAGCGGATCGGAGGAGTCGCCTCCGAGGAGGAGCTCGTACGCCTTGCGGGTGTCAGGGGTGACGATGCCTCCGCGCTGCTGCAGCTTCGCCAGCAGGATGTCCACCGGGTTGCCCGGCAGCAGACGGGGGATCAGGAAGTTGATGGTCAGCGCGGCCCACAGGGCGACCGCGTAGAAGCCGAGCTTCCGGACGAAGTAGTTCACGTGTCCTCACCGGTCCTCACGACGACGAGCTCCTCCTCCGCCACGGCTACTCGCCGACCGGCTTCAGGTTCTTGAAGATGATCGAGTTGTCCGGCGAGGCCCAGATGGCGGGGAACGCGTACAGGTCGTCCATCGTGGGCCAGCCGGTGAACTTCGACGAGTGGTACTCGCTCGTCGTGCCGCCGGTGAGGACGGGCACGTAGGGCATGTCCTCGACGATCGCGGCCTGGATCACGTCGAACTGCGCCTGGCGCGCCTCCGTGTCCTCGGGGTTCGTGGCCTTCAGCGTCTCCAGCGCCGCGTCGACCGCGGGGTCGCTGAAGCGGGCCATGTTCGTCGGTGCCGCCTCGCCGACCGCCGCCGTGTAGGCGGTGTTGAAGTACTGGTCGTAGAGGTAGTACGGGTCGGACGCGGCGCCCTGGCCGAGCGAGTCGATGGCGAGCTGGTAGTTGCCCTTGCTCTTCTTGTCCGTCCACTCATTCCACGAGGACTGCGAGGCGGTCAGCGAGATGCCGGCGGCCTTGAGCTGCTGGCCCATCGTGTCGATCGCGGTGATGTAGTCGGTCCAGCCGGTGACGACCTCGACGGTGAGCTTCAGCTCCTGGCCGTCCTTGGCGTAGATGCCGTCGGCGCCCTTCTCGTAGCCGGCGTCCTCGAGCAGCGACGAGGCCTTGTCGAGGTCGGGTGCCGCCGGGGCGACGGGCTCGGCGACCGCGCTCGAGATGAGGTCCTCCTGCGTGCTCGTCAGGGCGAACGTCGGCGACACCTCGCTGGCGGTGTCCTGGAACGCGAGGGAGTTGACCTGGTCGCGGTTCAGGGCGTAGTAGATCGCCTGGCGCACGGCCGGGTCGGTCTGGGGACCCTCGCAGCCGAGCTCGGCGTTCGAGCAGGTCATCAGCGCGACCTGGTTCTGCGGGATGGTGACGGCGTCGTAGCCGGGGTAGTTCTTCGACACGTTCTGGATGTCGGGCACCGGGCCGGTCTGCCAGTCGATCGTGCCCGCCGCGAGCGCGTCGGCGCCGGCGGTGTTGCCGGACAGCGAAAGGTAGCGGACCTTCTTGACCGCGGGCTCCCCGCCCCAGTAGCTCGGGTTGGCGGCCAGCGTGAAGGCCTGCGCCTTGAAGTCGTCCATCGTGTACGCGCCGGTGCCGACGGGCTCGGCCATGACGTCGGTCGTGGGGTCGATGTCGCTCCAGAGGTGCTCGGGCACGATCGGCGTGCGGCCGAGCAGGGCCGGACCGGTCACGAACGCCGGGCGGTCCCAGGTGAAGGTGACGTGGGTGTCGTCGGCGGCGGTGACGGTGCCGTCGAAGCCGTTGGTGTTGATCGACGGGGTGTCGAGCAGCATCTCGAAGGTGAACACGACGTCGTCGGCGGTGAAGGCCTCGCCGTCGGACCAGGTGGCGTCGTCGCGCAGGGTCACGTCGAGCTGCGTGCCCTCGTCGTTCCAGGTGTACTCGCTGCCGAGCAGGGGCTCGTAGGCCTCGGTGTTGACGTTGGTGACGAAGAACAGCGACTCGTAGATCGCGCCGATGCCGCCGATGGACGACGGCGAGTACGGGTTGAAGTTGATCTGGTAGTCGCCGGCCTGGCCGGTGTAGACGACGAGCGTGTCGCTCGGGCTGCTCGAGCCCGAGCCGCCGGCGGAGCAGCCGGTGAGGCCGAGGGTCAGCGCGGTGGCGGCTGCTGCCGCCCCGATCGCCCAGGCCCTGCGGACGGGCCTGCGGCCCGTGGTTGCGCGGAGGAACATCGTTGATCCTTTCCCAGGGCGCGACCACTCGGGGCAGTCGACGCCGACTTCGTTGTCACAGGCGGGCTGGGCCGCGCTGTCGGGTCATTGTTACCTGACTAAATTAAGTCCGTCAAGTTTGTAGGAGCAAGCCTCAGGAACCGTGACCGGACCGTTGCCGGCCGCGACCGGACGGCGGGGAGGCGCGATGCAGGAACCGGGGCGCGCTGGGTCCTGGGGCGTGCACGGATCAGGACCGCGCCTCCCCCCGTTCCGCGACTCAGGACAGAAGTTCCTGAATGAGGAGGGGCGGGCGGGGCGGGCGGGGCG
>NZ_VOLO01000002.1 GCF_007954365.1 Frigoribacterium sp. ACAM 257 | reverse complement strand
GGGGCGGGCAGGTCAGGGGCGGGGCGGGGCGGTGGTGCCGCGGACGACGATCTCGCTGTCGGGGGCGCGGACCAGCATCGCGGGCCGCCCGCCGAGCATCGCGAGCACGGTGCGCGTCGCCGACTCGCCGAGCGACGGGACGTCGCGGCTGACGACGGAGAGCGGGGGCGTCGTGAGCTGGCAGAGCGGCGAGTCGTCCCACGCGAGCAGCGAGAGGTCGTCCGGCACCGAGATGCCGAGGTCGGCAGCGGCCGCCAGGCCGCCGACCGCCATCGCGTCGTTGTCGTACACGATCGCCGTGGGCCGCAGCGGCCCACGGAGCAGCAGCCGCGTCTGTTCCCGGCCGCTCGCCTCCGAGTAGTCGCCCGGCAGCACCAGGCCGTTGGCGCCTCCTCGTCCGGCGGTGAGGTCGAAGGCCTCCGAGCGCG
Source organism: Frigoribacterium sp. ACAM 257 (assembly GCF_007954365.1). Classification (GTDB taxonomy): domain Bacteria; phylum Actinomycetota; class Actinomycetes; order Actinomycetales; family Microbacteriaceae; genus Frigoribacterium. The sequence goes on along the minus strand of NZ_VOLO01000002.1, from coordinate 720,836 downwards.
CCCGGGTGTGGCCGAGCTCGACGGGCCCGCTGACCCGCCCGATCACCGAGTGGCCGAGGCCGACGAGGTGGGCGACCGCCTGGCGCATGGCGCCCCGGTCGTCAACCTCGACGGTCGAGACGCCGCCGCCCTGCGGCTCCTGGCCGAGGACGACCGTGGGCAGCCCGAGGGCGGCGAGTGCCGGCAGTCGCGGGTCGTCGTCGACGAGGTCGGCGAGCACGACGCCGCGGACCCAGCCCTGCTCCGCCCAGCGCCGGAAGCAGGCGAGTTCGTCGTGGTGGTCGGCGACCAGCTGCAGCAGCACCGTGGCCCCGGCCCGTGTCGCCGCCGCCTCCATGCCCGCGAGGAACGCCGTCTTGAACGGGTCGATCCCGAGGCTGAAGGGCGCCCGGCGCTGCACGAAGCCGATGGCCGGGAGGGAGGGAGGCGCGCCGGCCGTGCCGGCGCCCACGGGCGGGGACACCCCTGCAGTATCGCGCACCGCCGGGACGGGGGCCGACCCCGGGCGCCGAGGAGGCGCCTCCTGCGTGACGGGGCGGGTCAGGAGCCCGCTCAGGGCGCCACCGCCTGCAGCAGCCCGTTCGCGTGGCGGAGCACTCCGCTGCCCGCGAAGGCGGCCCCGTCGACAGCGTCGGCGCCGTCGACGACCGTGACGCGGAACGCCGCCGACTCCCCCGTGAGCAGCGTGACGAGCCCGCGGTCGACCGTCGCCCCCGGGTCGACGACGTCGACGAGCAGCGTCACGTCGCGGGCGTAGCTGCGCGCCGTGACGGTGACGACCCACGCGTCGCCGTCGCGGACGACCTCGGTCGTGACGGGGTCCGGGTCGAGGCGCTGGTCGACGACCTCGGCCGCGTCCCAGAGCGCACGGCCGGAGCCGAAGCCGGGCAGCAGGGCGACGAGCAGCTCGGCGGCAGGGTCGAGCGCGTCGACGAGGGCCGGCGGCACGACCAGCTCGGCGCTGCCCCGGGCGTCGACGACCCCTGGAAGGACGACCTCGTCGAGCACCTCGCCCGCGAACGTCGTGCGGCGCAGCACGACGTCGCCCGCCCACGCGTCGTCGACGTCGTTGAGCAGCACCAGCGCGAGCGAGTCGCCGCGCGGCTGGATCGTCGCGAGGCGCGGCGCGTAGCAGTCCCGCAGGGCGAACCAGAGCGGCTTTCGGTGCTCGGCGAAGTCGACGGCGGCCCACGAGGTGACGGGCCAGTCGTCGTTCAGCTGCCAGACGATCGTGCCCGTGTTCAGGGGCGCCAGCGACCGGAAGTGCTCGATCCCGAAGCGGATCGCGGCGGCCTGGTTCAGCTGCGTTGCCCAGTGCCAGTCCTCGATCGTGGCCGAGGCGGGCAGGTGGCCCCGCATGCCGCGCTCGAGCTTCAGGTTGCCCTCGTCCGCCTTCTGGTGCACGAGCATCTGGTGGCCGTACGGGTCCATCGGCTCGTCGTGCACCGAGCCGACGAGCGTCGACCAGGCGGGCGGCCCCTGGAACCCGAACTCCGAGACGAACCGGGCCGGGTAGTCGCGGTAGGCCGTGTAGTCGCGCTGGTTCCAGACGTCCCAGATGTGCATGGTGCCGTGGCGGTGGTCGTTCGGGTGCACGTCGTCGTACGACTGGACCGGGTCGCCGAACGAGAACGGGCTGCCCGGCGAGTACGCCCGGGTGCCGTCGAGCTCGGCGACGAGGCGCGGCAGCAGCTCGCGGTAGTACCCCTCGCCCCAGGTGCGTCCCTGCAGCTCGGCCTTCCAGCCCCAGTCCACGAAGCCCCAGATGTTCTCGTTGTTCCCGTTCCAGATGATCAGCGAGGGGTGCGGGCTGAGCCGGGTGATCGCCTCGCGCGCCTCGGCCTCGACCTCGACGGCCAGCCAGTCCTCCTCGGCATAGGCGGCGCAGGCGAACAGGAAGTCCTGCCAGACCAGCACGCCGGCCTCGTCGCAGGCGTCGTAGAAGTCGTCGGACTCGTAGATGCCGCCGCCCCACACGCGCAGCAGGTTCATGTTCGCCTCGGTCGCGTCGGCCACGCGGCGCCGGTAGCGGTCGCGGTCGATCTCGGTGACGAACGCGTGGTCGGGGATCCAGTTCGCCCCGCGCACCTGCACGACGCGCTCGTTCACGAGCACCACGAAGGGGGTGCCGTCGGCGTCGGGCGTCGTGTCGACGCGCACGGTGCGGAAGCCGACCCTCGAGGCCCAGGAGGCGGTCGTCGCGTCGGGCGCACCGCCTCCTTCGCCGTCGCCCGCGGGCGCCGCCGTCACGGAGACGGCGTACAGCGGCTGGTCGCCGTGGCCGAGGGGCCACCAGAGCCGCGCGTCGGGGACGACGAGCTCGAGCGCGGCGTCCGCCGTGCCGGTCGTGACCTCGACGCTCGCGTCGGCCACGCGGTCGCCCTCGGGCGAGGTCACCTCGACGGCGACGCGCTGGTCGGCAGTCGTCACGCCGTCCCACTCGAGCGCGACGCGGACGTCGAGCGTGCCGGTCGCCGCGTCCGTGCCCTGGTCCGTGTCCTGATCCACGCCGACCAGCGGCCGCACCGAGGCGATCCGCACGCCCGACCACGCGTCGAGCCCGATCGCGCGCCAGATGCCGGCGCCGGCGACGTCGACGCCCCAGTCCCAGCCGAACGAGCTCGCCTGCTTGCGCAGCATGTTGAAGGGGTGGTGGTTGACGTGGGGCAGGGCGCCGTGGCGCTCGGCCCGGGCCTCGGCCTCGGCGACGGGCGCCGCGAAGGTCACGGTGAGCGCGTTCTCGCCCTCGACCAGCGCCTCCCTCACGTCGACCCGGTAGCTGCGGTGCTGGTTCTCGGTCCGGGCGACGACACGCCCGTTGAGCTCGATCGTCGCGACCGTGTCGAGGCCGAGCGCGACGAGGTCGTGCCGCACGGACCCGTCGTCGTGCCAGCTGAACGTGGTCGAGAAGCGCCACGAGGTGTCGCCGATCCACTGTTGGGCCGACTCGGCGTCGCCGTCGAACGGGTCGATGATCAGGCCCGCGGAGAGCAGGTCGGTGTGCACCTGGCCGGGCACGGTCGCGGGGACGCGTCGGCCGACGACGCCCTCCGGCACCGGGCCGCTCACGGCCTCGACGGTCCAGTCGTCGTGCAGGGGGGAGAAGGCCATGGTGTCCCTTTGCGTTCAGGAGTCTCCGACCCCTTCGTCAAGCGGCCTAAGTAAGCCGCCTGGACCCTAGACTACGGGGTGGAGGTACCACATGGTCAACCCGCGCCTGCTCTCGAGCGCCCCGACGAGCCGCGGGCTCGCCTTCGACCTGATCCGCTCGCAGGGGCCGATCAGCCGGGTCGAGCTCGCGGAGCGCACCGGCCTGACGCAGGCCACGATGTCGAACGTCGTGCGGCAGCTCATGGTCGACGGGCTGGTCGTCGAGGCGGGCCGCCGCGAGTCGACCGGGGGCAAGCCGCGCACCCTGCTCAGCATCGATCCCCTCGCCCGCTTCGCGCTCGGCGTGCAGCTCGGCGCCGACGCGGTCACCGTGGTGCTCACGGACCTCGGCGGGGCGATGGTCGGGCGCCTCCGCACGCACGGCGTCTACGGCGAGGCGCCCGACGCGGCGGTCGCCCGCATCGCCGCCGTGGTCGCCGACTTCCTCGGCGGGCTGGGCGTCCCCGCCGCGCGCGTCGCGGGTCTCGGCCTCGTCACCCCGGGGCCCATCGACCTCGACCACGGCAGCATCCACGGCGCTCCCCCGTTGGAGGCGTGGGCAGGGTTCCCGCTGGTGAGCGCGGTCCACCACGCGACCGGCCTGCCCGTCGTCCTCGACAACGACGCCACGGCGGCCGCCATCGGCGAGTTCTGGGGCGGCTCCGTCGCCGACTCGGCCGCGCACTGCACCGTCTACTACGGAGCGGGCATCGGCGCGGGCATCGTCCTCGACGGGGTGGTGTTCCGCGGGGCCAGCTCGAACGCCGGCGAGCTCGGCCAGGTGATGAGCCGGGCGCCCGGGCCGTTCCTGGCGAACACGACGGTCGAGAAGCTCGCCGGGCCGGTCGGCGTCGCGCTCAGGGCGCGGGCCGCCGTGGCTGCCGGGCGCGAGGCGGGCTTCGCGCTCACCGGGCTGACCGACCCCTACGCCGACTTCAGCGTCGTCGCCACGGCGGCCGTGCACGGCGACCCGCTCGCCCTCGAGCTGATCCGCGACTCGGCCGAGCACCTGGCGGCCGCCGTCGTCTCGATCGCCAACGTGCTCGACCTCGACTCGATCGTTCTCGCCGGGCCGAACCTGGCCATCGCGGGGGCGCTCTACCTCGAGGCGGTCCGGCGCCGGGTCGACGAGGACTTCTTCGCCCAGGCAGCCCACGGCGTGAGGGTGGAGCTGTCGGCGTACGTCGCCGACGCCGCGGCCGTCGGCGGGGCCGCGCTCGTGCTGCAGCGGGAGATCGCGTCCCGCCCGGCCGGCGGAGCGTCCGCCCCGGCCAGCCCGTCCGCCCCGGCCAGCCCGTCCGCGCCCGCCAGCCCGTCCGCGCCTGCCAGCCCGTCCGCTCCCGCCGCACCGTCCGTTCCCCCTGCACCGACCACCTCGGAGGCACCATGACCAGCCCGTCCTCGTCCCCCTTCGCCTTCCCCGAGTCGACCGCGACCCCGCTGCGCGGCGGTCCTGCCCTCCGCTGGGGCGTGGTCGGCACCGGCGAGATCGCAGGCGACTTCACCGACGCCCTGCACGCGCACACCGACCAGCGGGTCGTGGCCGTCTCGTCGCGCACGCTCGACAAGGCCGAGCGCTTCGCCGCGTCCCACGGCGTCGCCGCGGCGGTCGAGGGGCAGGAGGCGCTGGTCGCCCTGGCCGAGGTCGACGTCGTCTACGTCGCCACGCCCCACACCAGCCACGTGCCCGACGCGCTGCTCGCGATCGCCGCAGGCAAGCACGTGCTGGTCGAGAAGCCGTTCGCGACGACCACGGAGGAGGCGGACCGGCTGATCGCCGCCGCCCGCGCGGCCGGCGTGTTCGTCATGGAGGCGATGTGGACGCGCTACGTGCCGCACAGCACCGTGCTCGCCCGGCTGCTCGCCGACGGCGCGATCGGCGACGTCCGGCTCGCGACGGCCGACGTCGCCTGGGCGAACGACCTGTCGTCGGGCGGGCGCATGGCAGACCCCGCGCTCGGGGGCGGGGCCCTGCTCGACATCGGCGTCTACGCCGTCTGGTTCGCGCAGTTCGCGATCGGCCGGCCGGTCGACGTCCGGGCGACGGGCACGACCCGCGCGGACGGCGTCGACCTCGAGGCCGCGATCGCGCTCCGCACCGCCGAGGGCCGCGTCGGCGCCGCGGTGACCAGCCTGCTCACGACGTCGCCGGGCCTCGGCACGATCAGCGGCTCGACCGGCACGGTGCGGATGCTCGAGCACCTGGTCTTCCCCGCCTCCTTCGAGGTGTCCACCGCCGCCGGCACGGCGACGTGGCGGGACCCGTCGGTGCTGCGGGGCCGGGACGGACTCGCCTACGAGGCCGCGGCCCTGGCCGCGTTCGTCGCCGAGGGCCGCACGGACTCGCCGCTGCACTCGCTCGCCGACGCACGGTCGGTGACGGCCGTGCTCGAGACGACCCGCGCCTCCTTGACGGTGCTCTGAGGCCGCTCGCCGGCGCCTCCTGCCCCTAGGAGCGGGGCACCCGCACGGTCAGCCCGCCGGGCTCGATCCAGGTGCGGAAGCCGGTGGCGACGCCGAAGCCGTCGCCGTCGACCTCGATGTCCTCGGGCGCCTTCAGCTCGACCTCGATCTGCTTCGCCTTGACGTAGCGCAGCGCCTCGTTCTCGGTGCCCGGCAGCTTGTCGGCGAAGGGCAGGCGGCGCACGACGCCGTTCTCCCAGAACACCTTGAACAGGATGTGGGCCCAACCGCGGACGCCCTTCGGGCGCAGCAGCAGGATGTCGAAGAGCCCGTCGTCGATCGCCGCGTCGGGCAGCAGCACGATGTTCGCGGGCAGGGCGCCGCAGTTGCCGACGATGATCGTGTGCGCGTGCATGTCCCGTTGCTTGCCGCCGTCGATCTTGTACCGGAACACGAGCTGGTTCTCGTCGCGGAGCGTCGCGACCAGCGCCTTGACGTAGGCGAGCCAGCCGACCTTCGCCTTGAGGTCGTCGTCGGTGTTCGCGAGCATCTTCGCGTCGATGCCGAGGCCGGTCATCACGACGTAGACGTGCTCGCTCGAGGAGCCGTCCTCACGACGGATCTCGAGCATGCCGAGGTCGATGTCGCGGTCCTCGCCCGAGAACGCCGTCTCGAGCGAGTTGTCGAGGTCCTCGAGGGTGAGCTTGAGGTTGCGGGCGAGCAGGTTGCCCGTGCCGCTCGGCAGCAGGGCGAGCGAGGCGTCGGAGGCGTGCACGGCCTCGGCCACCGCACGGACCGTGCCGTCGCCGCCGGCCGCGATGACCATCGTCGCCCCGGCCTCGAGGGCCTCGCGGGCGGGGCCCTGGCCGGCGTCGTCCTCGCTCGTCTCGAACCAGAGGGTCGTGCCCCAGCCGGCGGCGCCCTCGGCACGGGCGACGGAGGCCTTCACCGCGTCGAGGTCGACCTTGATCGGGTTGTAGACGACCGCGGCGACACGTGTGGCCTGGGACGCCGTGGAGTCGGTCGAGGAGGCGGTCGCGGCGTCGGCTCCGGACGTCACGGGGGGCGTCGGGTCGGTGTCAGTGGTCACCCGTCGATGATGCCACCGCGACGGCGCGGCGGGCCGGGCGGGTGGACTCCACGACTCAGGAACTCGCGATGCCGGCCTCCTGGATCGTGCACGATTCAGGACCGCGAGTCCTGCGCAGCGCAGACTCAGGACTCGCGTTCCTGAATGAGGAGAGCAGGAGGCGCGGGTCAGGCGTCGACGGAGGGCACCGAGGCGGTCGCGATCTCCGCCCCGTCGGCCCCGCGCACCTCGACGGAGACGACGTGCTCGCGCAGCACCGCCGCGTTCATCCGGCAGTCGATCGTCACGTCCGTGCCGAGGAAAGCCCCCGACTCGTGCTCGGCGCCGGTGTCGTCGACGACGACGACCGAGAACGCCTCCCCGGTCGGGAGGCCGTCGACCGTGAGCACGGTCTCGGTGCCCCAGGTGTGCGCGACCAGGTCGCCGTCGACGGCGACCCCCGAGGGCTCGCCGCCGAACGCCACGGGCTCGACGGCGCCGAGGGTGCCGGGCGGACCGGCGACGTGGGCGTCGCGGGGCGTCGCGGCGAGCACGCCGCCGCCGACGCCCACCGCGACGCACGCGGCTGCTCCGAGCACGGTGAGCGCCAGACGCCGCGAGCGGCGGGGACGCAGGGGGACCACCGGGGCCGACGCGTCCCCGGGGCGCGGAGCCGGGGCGCCCGGCGCGACCGCCGCCTCCTCGGCTCGGCCTGAGGGGTCGGCCTGCTCGGCTCGCCGGGCAGCGGCGGCCGGCTCAGCTCGCTCCGCGGCGTCGACCGCCCCGTCCCGGGCGACAGCCGACTCGACCCGGTCGAGCAGCGCGGTGTCGGCCGGGGCGTCCTGCCAGGCGCCCACGGGCTCGAGCCGGGCCACGACCCCGCCGAGGGAGGCGATCTCGTCGTCGACCGTCGGGTCGACGACGCGCAGCGCGTCGAGCTCGACGGCCTCGTCGCCCGACAGGTCGGAGGCGAGGGCGGCGGCGATCAGCTCGGCGCGGCGGTCGGCGGCGCCGGCAGCGTCGTCGGCACCGGCGGCAGGGTCGGACGTGGGGTCGGTCACGAGCGGTTCTCCCCGTCGTCGAGGTGGCTGCGGAGGGCACGCAGCGCGTAGAAGCAGCGCGTGCGGAGGGTGGCGACCGGGACGCCCGACACGTCGGAGAACTCCTGGTAGCTGAGCCCGGTCAGGTGGACGGCGACGACGACCTCGCGGTGCTCGTCGCTGAGCCTCGCGAGCCCCTCGACGATGCCGAGCCGCTCGAGCGGGTCGGCCGCCGGGGCCGCCTGCTCGGGCGCGTGCTCGTCGGGCACCAGCACCGGCGTGCGCTGCCGGGCTCGGTGCACGTCGAGCACCACGCGTCGCTCGATCGCGAACAGCCAGGTGCGCTCGCCGCCGCGGGCCGGGTCGAAGGAGGCGCGGGCCCGCCAGGCGCGGAGGAACGTCTCCTGCACGCAGTCCTCGGCGAGGGCGCGGTCCCGGAGGGCGTTCACCGCGAAGCCGAGGAGGGCAGAGCCGTGCTCCGCGAAGGCCGCGGACACGTCGAGGCCGGTCGTGGGAGGGGCCGGCGGCGAGGAGCCGGGCGTCGACTGGTCCACCGTGCTCCCCTCCTGCGTGACGGGACGCGTCAAGACGAGCGACATCCAGCACCTCTCAGCCTACGGGGCTGCACCCGGCGGGTCGCCGGGTGCTCTCGAGGGGGACTACGGCGGGGAGGACCTGCGCGTTCACCGACGAGGCGCGTCAGAGCTGGCGGCGCGTCAGAGCTGGCGGCAGGTCAGAGCTGACGGACGAGGCCCGGGATCTTCTCGCGGAACGGGAAGAACCCTCGTGAGGCGTGCGGCCACGCGACGGCGTCCCAGCGCCGACGCACGGTGACCAGGGAGATCCCCTCGGCGCCGAGCGCGGGACGGAGCTGCGCGAGCCGCTCGTGGACCGGGCCGACGGGGGCGTACGGGACGACGACCGTGTCGAGCTCCTCGGACAGCGCCCAGCCGACGACGCAGCCCGGCTCTGCGTCGGCCAGCGTCTGAGCTGCCCGCCCGCTCGCGTCCCGGGTCCGCTCGGCGGCGTCCGCGAGCGCGCCCGACGTGAAGGCCTCGACGACGGAGGAGGCACCGTCAGGAGAACGCTGCCCCGGGTCCCCGTGCACCGCCGTGGCCGCCACCTCGCCGAGGAGGCCGGGGCGCTCGGCGAGCAGGCTCCGCGCCTCGAGGTCCTCCTCGTGCAGCAGCAGCCCGGCCCTGTCTCCGACGGAGCCGACGACGTCGTCCGGCTCGAGGGGGGTCCGGGGCGGCAGCGGCTCCTCGTCGAGGGCGCGAGCCGTGTCGGCGAGGCCGCCCGGCGAGAAACGCCCGTCGGTGAAGCGCGAGATGTTGGAGGCGGTGGCCAGGTACGTCTTGCCCTTCGTCTGCAGGCCGGCGACCCACCTCCACGACAAGGTGTTCGAGGCGGCGTCGCCGTCGAGCAGGTGCCGGTAGAAGAAGTCGGCGCCCAGCTGCCAGGGCAGGCCGAGCGTGAAGACCCAGATGCTCGCGAACCACATCCGCGTGTGGTTGTGCAGGTACCCGGTGTCGACCAGCTCGCGCACCCAGGCGTCCATCGCGTCGATGCCCGTCCGCCCCGCGACCGCGGCCTCGTACCCGTCCGGCAGCTCGCCCGCGAGCAGGTCGCGGACCTCGAGCCGGTACCGACGCCACACCTCCTCGTTCTGCTCCAGCCAGCCCTTCCAGTAGGTGCGCCAGAACACCTCCTGCACGAACTTCTCGGCTGCTCCCGGCGTGTGGTCCTCGAGGACCGCCGCGACCACCTCCTGCTCCGTCAGGAGGCGGTGGCGAAGGTACGGGGACAGCCCGGAGACGTTGCTCCGCGACGGCCCGAGGTCGTGGTTCCGATCGCGGGCGTAGGCGCCGCCGGCACGGGGGACGAAGTCGTCGAGCGCGTCGAGGCCGGCGGCCCTGGTGGGGATGAACACCCGCCCATCATGCGACTCGCGGTGTGGCGGACGCTGACCACGACCGTCTCGTCGTGCTCGGCCGTGGCCTCGTCCGGACTTTCTCGTGTCGTCGGTGAACGCCGGACGGGTCGTCGTCGTAGGCCCTCGTGACAGGCGTCGTCCGACCGGGCGGCGTGACGCGCCGCCCCCGACGGGCCGGCGTCCACGAGAGGCAGAGGAAGCATGACGATGAAGCGTTCCGTCCGACACCTGACCATCGGAGGCGCGGCAGCCGCCGCCGCCACCCTGATCGTGGCCGCGCCCGCCGCGGCCGAGACCACCGTGCCCGAGCCCAGCTCGTTCACCAGCGCGTTCACCGTCATGGCGACGCCCGACCAGGTCATCAACAACGACGGCGTGGCCGTCGCCGGCGAGCCAGGGGCCACCGGCACCTTCGACTTCCGGATCAACTCGGACACCGAGGTGATCTGCTACGACATCACCCTGACCGGCGTCACCGGCGACTACCAGAGCCCGGCGAAGACGGCGACGCACATCCACCAGGCCGCGGCCGGCCAGCCCGGCCCGCCGCGCATCTCGTTCCCGAACCCGACCGACGCGGACGGCGACGGCGTGCGCGAGGCCAGCGGCTGCCTGCAGGGCCCCTTCACCACCGGCGTCACCAACGACGCGGGCGCCGACACGGGCACCGGCTTCACGCTCGCGCAGATCGAGGCGAACCCGGCAGGCTTCACCGGCGACTCGCACACGGCGTCCTTCGCCGCGGGCGTCGTCCGCGGCCAGCTGACCCAGGTGCCGGTCGGCGGAGTCGACACCGGCGCCGGCGGAGCGTCCTCCGCGGTCGCCGCCGGCACGTCGGCGTCGGCGGGCACGGACAGCGGAGCGCTCGTGGGCGCAGCCGCGGTCGGCGGGCTCGTGCTCGTCGGGGCGACCGGCCTGGTGCTGCGTCGTCGGGCTGCCGCACGGGCATGACCCCTCGGGTCGGCGCGCGCCGGACGGGCGGCTCCCCTCGGGGAGGCGCCCGTCCGGCGCGCCTCGGCAGAGGCCTGGGCGTGCGCGGGGTCGCGCTCGGCCTCGGCCTCGCCGCCGTGGTCGCCCTGACGGGATGCGCCACGGGCGCAGCCGAGCCGGCGCCGTCGGGCTCTCCGCGAGCCGAGGCGACCGGTGCGCCCTCCTCACCCGCACCTCCTGCGGCGCCGTCGCCTGCTGCACCGGCACCCGCGCCCGCCGTGGAGGTCGGCGCCGAGCCGGCCCGCGTCGCCGTGCCCGCCATCGAGCTGGACGAGCCGCTGATCGGCCTCGGGATCGCCCCGACCGGCGCCATGGAGGTGCCCGTCGACGCGGACGAGGTCGGCTGGTTCACGGGAGGCGGGCGTCCCGGAGGGCGTGGCCCGACCGTCATCGCCGCCCACGTCGACTCGACGTCGGGGCCCGCCGTGTTCTTCCGGCTGTCGGAGCTCGTGGCCGGTGACGAGGTGACCGTGACGACCGTCGAGGGCACAGCCGTGCGGTACGTCGTGGACGAGGTCGTCGACGTGCCCAAGGCGGAGTTCCCCACCGCCCGGGTCTTCGGCGCCCAGCCCGCCGACCAGCTGCGGCTGATCACCTGCGGCGGCGTGTTCGACCCTGGCTCGGGCCACTACGACCAGAACCGCGTCGTCTTCGCGTCGCCCGCCGCCTGAGCCTTCCTCGTTGCCGCGTGCGCGCTGCGCCGGCACTCCCGCACCCCCGCACGCGTTGCGCCGCTCGAACTCGCGCCGCGAACTCCGTCGAGGGCGGGTGATCCGGGTCGAGGGCGCGTCGGCGCGGACCCGCCCTCGACCCGGATGACCCGCCCTCGGCCGGAGGGCACGGGAACGTCGCGCGCCGAGCTGGTCCGACTCGCCGACGGACGGCGAGGAGGTCTGACCGACCGAGACACGCCTTCCGCAATTCAGGATGCCGCGGTCATGGGCTCCTGAATCGTGCACCAGTCAGGACTCTGACGCCTGAGCCTCCGGGAATCAGGACTCGCATTCCTGAATGAGGAGAGACGAGAGCCGAGAGCGCGAGAACGTGCGTCACACCCACACCCACACCCACACCCACACCCACACCCACACCCACACCCACACCCACACCCGCACGGACGCGCAGACAGGTGCCGGAGGCAGTTCCGTCGAGGGCGGGTGTTCCGGGCCGAGGGCGGGTCGGCACGGACCCGCCCTCGGCCCGGATGACCCGCCCTCGGCAAAGGACACGTGCCTTCGGCGACGCCGGAGGGCCGGGGCGACGGCCCGGTCAGCGGTAGTGCTGCTCTCCCCGTGCCGCCTTCTCCACGACGTCGCGGACCCGGGCCGCCCGCACCGCGGGCGTCTTGATCGACGCGAGCCGGAAGAACACGCGGAACCGCTCGGTCTTCGTGAGTCCGGCGAAGAACGCGGCGGCGGCCGGGTCGGCGTCGAGGGCGGCCTGGAGGTCGTCGGGGGCCACCGCGTCGCGCTGCCGGTACGCGGCGTCCCATCGGCCGTCGGCCTTCGCGCGCTCCACCTCGGCGAGCCCTGCCGGCTGCATCCGCCCCTCCTCGACGAGACGGGCGACGTGCTCGCGGTTGACCTGTGACCAGGGGCTGTTCCGTCGCCTGGGCTGGAACGCGGTGAGCATGTAGTCGTCGTCGAGACGTGCGCCCTGCCCGTCGATCCAGCCGTGGCACAGCGCGACGTCGAGCGCCTCGGACCAGGTCATGCCGGGTGCGCTGCTCGTCTTCTTGCGGAGCTTCAGCCGCACGCCGACGACGTCGTCGGTGGCGGCGAGCCAGGCGCGCCACTGCTCGACGGTGAGCTCGAGCACGGGCTTGTCGGCGACGCTGACCATGGGGCGAGGGTAGCGCCGGCCCCCGACAGCGCGGGCCGGACAGCGGCGCCGGGTCAGCGGCGCCGGGTCAGCGGCGCTCGGTGTCGAACGAGTGCAGGCCCAGCTCGCCGCTCAGCCGCTCCATGAGCACGGCGCCCCGGACACTCGTGCCGAGCTCGTCGAGCGGCGGGCTGTACGACGCGGCGCCGAGACGTCCCGGGGACGAGAGGACCAGCGCGCCCGAGACGCTCGACTTGGCGGGCACGCCGACCTGGCGCATCCACCGCCCGGAGCCGTCGTAGACGCCGCACGTCGCCATCACCGACACGACGTCGCGGGCGATCGCCGCGGAGACGACCTGCTCGCCGGTCACCGGGTTCCGTCCGCCGAGCGCGAGCGTCGCGCCCATGACCGCGAGCGCCTCGGCGTCGACGAGCACGGCGCAGGCCCGGGCGTAGGCCGAGACCGCGTCGTCGGCCCCGACGTGCAGGGTGCCCTCCGAGCGCATCAGGTGGGCGAGGGCGTGGTTCCGGTCGCCGAGCAGCATCTCGGAGCCGGCCACGTCGCCGTCGACCTCGAGCTCGCGGCCCGCGAAGGCACCGAGGCCGCGGAGGGTCCGCTCGGCACGTCCGTCCGCGTCGCCGCCGTCGACGAGGGCGGCGGTCAGCAGGGCACCCGCGTTGACCATCGGGTTCGGCGGGCGCCCCGTGCCGCCCTCCAGCTTGATCGCGTCGAAGGCCTCACCGGTCGGCTCGATGCCCACGGCGTCGATGGCCGCGCCGTCGGTGTCGGCGAGCGCCAGGGCGAACAGGAACGGCTTGACCGCCGACTGGATCGAGAACGCCTGTCGGGCGTCGCCCGCCGAGACGACGGTGCCGTCGGGGCGTGCGATCGCGACGCCCAGCCAGCCCGGGTCCGCCTCGGCGAGCTGCGGCACGCTGTCGTCGACCTCGCCGCCGTCGAGGTCGCGGACGCCGTCGAGCAGGGCGGCCAGCCGCTCGTGCAGGTCGTCGCGCTGCCCGTCGCGCAGGTCGTCGCGCTGACGAGGGGTCGAGGAGGCGCGGGTCGAGTCATCGGGGTCGGTCACGTCCCCATCCTCCCGCGCCTCCTCCGGTCCGGCCCAGGCGGACTCCAGGCCTCCTCCCCTGCGTCCCTCTCCCCCGCCTCCTTCTCGAATTTGCGCGTGATCCGTCGGTCGTCGGCCGGTGCGACCGGTGAAGTGCGACGAGAAACGGCGGATCACTCTCGCTCTCCGCTGCCGGGCCGTCCGGACTCACCCGACGAGTCCGAGCCCGGTCGGCCAGACTGGACGGGTGACCACCCCGCACGACGCCGTCGAGATCCGCGCCCTGCCGTACGACCACCCTGACGTCCAGCAGCTCGTCGAGGGGCTGCAGCAGCTCTACGTCGAGCTGTACGGCGGACGTGACGACAGCCCGATCGACCGCTCCGAGTTCGTGCTGCCGCGCGGCACGTTCGCCGTCGCGTACGACACGGCGGGCGGCACGAAGGGCGGCAGGGCGGCCGGAACGGCGGTCGAGGCACCGACGCCGGCGCCGGTCGCGATGGGCGCCTGGCGCCTCCTGCCCGACGGTCGCGCCGAGCTCAAGCGCATGTTCGTGCGGCCCGACCAGCGGGGGCGCGGGCTCTCCCGGCTCGTGCTGGGCTGGCTCGAGCAGTCCGCGCGCGAGGCCGGCGTCGTCGACATGGTGATCGAGACGAACACGGTGCACGCCGAGGCGATCCGGCTCTACGAGTCGGTCGGCTACGCGCCGATCCCCGCCTACGGGCACTACGCGGACGAGCCCGAGACGGTCTCGCTCGGCCGGTCGCTCGCCGAGCGCGACTGAGCCGGAGCCGGCCGCCCCGGCTCAGCGCCGGGCGGCTCAGCGCTGCTCGAACCAGCCGCGCGGGTGCATGTCCGCGGTCAGGTCGCGCCGCGCCTGCGTCGGCCGGGCCCAGCGCACCCCGTTCGCCAGCACCCGCCGGATCTCGGGCTGGTGGTACACCGGGTACTCCTGGTCGCCGGGCGAGAAGTAGAACAGCTTGCCGAGCCCGCGCCGCCAGGTCGCTCCCGAGCGGAACACCTCGCCGCCCGTGAACGTCGACAGGAAGATCAGCTCGTCCGGCGTCGGGATGTCGAAGAACTCGCCGTACGTCTCCTGCTCGGGGATGACGAGCGGGTCGGGCACGCCCTCCGCGATCGGGTGCGTCGGCGCCACGGTCCAGACGAGCTCGCGCTCCGCCTCGTTGCGCCAGCGCAGCGAGCAGGTGGTGCCGAGGAGGCGCGTGAAGGGCTTCGAGTAGTGCCCGCTGTGCAGCACGATCAGCCCCATGCCCGCCTGCACGTGCCGCACGACGCGCTCTACGACCTCGTCGGCGACCTGCTCGTGGGCGATGTGCCCCCACCAGAGCAGGACGTCGGTGGCGGCGAGGCGCTCCTCCGTGAGGCCGTGCTCGGGATCGGCGAGGGTGGCCGTCGAGACGTCGACCTCGTCGCCGAGCAGCTCGACGAGGCCGTCGGCGACGGCGCCGTGGATGCCGTGCGGATAGTTCCGGGCGACCGTCTCGTCGCCACGGGTCTCGTGGACGTTCTCGTTCCAGACGACGACCTGCGTCCGGCCGGTCGTGACGTCGCTCATCGGACGCCTCCCTCGGAGCCGGCGCGCACGCCCGCGTCGACGTCGTCCTGCGGCACCTCGACCTCGCGCCCCTGCTCTGCCGAGGCGTAGATCGCGTCGACGACGCGGCTGCGGTGCAGCGCGTACTCGCCGTACCGGCCCTGGTAGCGGGCCTCGCCGCCCGCCGGCACCGCGCCTCCTGCGGGCTGCCCGCCCGGCTGGGCCGACGCGCCCGACCGAACCGAGGCGATGAACCCCTCGATCACGGTGCGGTGGTGCCCGGCCGGCACGTGCACGGCGGGCCGGGTCTCGGCGGGCTGCCCGAGCACGTCGGAGTAGAGGGTGAGCGTGCCGTCGGTCGCGTAGTCGTCCACGTGCAGGCGGGCGCCCCCGGTCGCGCCGAGCAGCTCGACCTCGATGTCCTCGTGCACCTTCGAGTACGAGGCCCACGACGCCTGCAGCTGGAGGCTGCCGCCGTCGTCGAGGCGGAGCAGGGCGCTCGAGAAGTCCTCGACGTCGAAGGCCGAGCCGGTCGGCGCCGACGAGACGCCGTAGACGCGACCGCCGCGACCGGCGGCGCCGAGCACCCCGTAGGCGACGGCGGACACGCTCGTCACCCTGGGCTCGCCGAGCAGGTGCAGGGCGATGTCGAGCACGTGCGAGCCGAGGTCGATCATCGGGCCGCCGCCGGAGGCCTGCTTGTTCGTGAACCACGAGCCCATGCCGGGGACGCCGGCCCGCCGCATCCAGCTCGCGCGGGCGTGGTACACGTCGCCGATCGGCTCGTCGGCGAGCCAGTCGGCGAGGAACGCGACGTCGGCGCGGCGACGGTGGTTGTACGCGACCTCGAGCACGCGGTCGGCGTCACGCGCCGCACGGACCATCTCGGCGGCGAGGTCGCCGGTGGTCGCGAGGGGCTTCTCGCAGAAGACGTGCTTGCCGCTGCGCAGGGCCGCCATCGCGATCGGGTGGTGCAGCGCGTTGGGCACGCCGATCGAGATGACGTCGAGGTCGTCCATGGCGACGACGTCCTCCCAGTCGGCGACGAGTCGCTCGACGCCGTGGGCGCTGCCGAGCTCGTGCAGGCGCGCCTCCTCCTGGCCGGCGAGGGCGACGACGCGGGCGCCCGGCAGCGACGAGAACGCCTCGAGGTGCGTGGAGCCGGCGAAGCCGAGGCCGATCACGCCCACGCGCAGCTCGGCAGGGTCGGTCGGGCGGGTCTGGTCGGACGTCATCGTTCCCTCTCGTCGTGCGGCGCTGCTCGCGGTGCGTGCTGGTCCGGCGGCCGTCCGACGGACGCGACGCAGCGCCATCCCCTCCACCGTACACAGCCCCTGGGACCGCAAATGCCGACCGGCGAGGGTCGACACGCCGCTCACGTTCGTCATCACGTGGCGTGTCGGACCCTCACGGTCGGCATGTGCGGGCGAGCCGCGGCCGCGCGCGGCTACAGCGTCGCGAGCGCCGCGTTCAGCGTCGCCGACGGCCGCATCACGGCCTCGGTCGCGGCCGCGTCCGGGTGGTAGTACCCGCCGATCTCGACGGCGTTGCCCTGCGGCGCGATCAGCTCGGAGACGATCGTCTCCTCCTGCCCGCCGAGGGTCGCCGCGAGCGACGCGAACGCCGCTGCCAGCTCGGCGTCGTCGGCCTGCGCGGCGAGCTCGTCGGCCCAGTACTTCGCCAGGAAGAAGTGGCTGCCGCGGTTGTCGATCGACCCGAGCTTGCGGCCGGGCGACTTGTTCTCGTCGAGGAACGTGCCCGTCGCGCGGTCCAGCGTGTCGGCCAGCACCTGGGCCCGGGCGTTGCCGGTCGAGACCGCGAGGTGCTCGAAGCTGACGGCCAGCGCGAGGAACTCGCCGAGGCTGTCCCACCGCAGGTAGTCCTGGTCGACGAGCTGCTGCACGTGCTTCGGCGCCGAGCCGCCGGCACCGGTCTCGAACAGGCCGCCGCCGTTGATCAGGGGCACGACCGAGAGCATCTTGGCCGAGGTGCCGAGCTCCATGATCGGGAACAGGTCGGTCAGGTAGTCGCGCAGCACGTTGCCCGTGACGGAGATCGTGTCCTCGCCGCGACGGATCCGCTCGAGCGAGAACGCCATGGCGTCGACGGGCGACATGATCTCGATCTGCAGGCCGTCGGTGTCGTGCTCGGCGAGGTAGCCGCGCACGAGCCCGATCAGGGTCGCGTCGTGGGCGCGGGTCTCGTCGAGCCAGAAGACGGCGGGCGTGCCGCTCGCGCGGGCCCGGGTGACGGCGAGCTTGACCCAGTCGCGGATCGGGACGTCCTTGGTCTGGCAGGCGCGCCAGATGTCGCCGGTCGCGACCTCGTGCTCGATCAGGACGTCGCCGGCCTGGTTCAGCACGCGCACGCTGCCGTCGGCGGGGATCTCGAAGGTCTTGTCGTGCGAGCCGTACTCCTCGGCGGCCTGGGCCATGAGCCCGACGTTCGGCACGGAGCCCATCGTCGCGGGGTCGAAGGCGCCGTTCGCGCGGCAGTCGTCGAGCACGGCCTGGTAGATGCCGGCGTAGCTCGAGTCGGGGATGACCGCGAGCGTGTCGTGCTCTTCTCCGTCGGGGCCCCACATGTGGCCCGAGGTGCGGATCATCGCGGGCATCGAGGCGTCGACGATCACGTCGGACGGCACGTGCAGGTTCGTCGTGCCCTTGTCGGAGTCGACCATGGCGAGGTCGGGCCCGTCGGCGATCCCCTGGTCGAAGGCGGCACGGATCTCGTCGCCGTTCGGCAGCGAGGCGAGCCCCTGCAGGATCCCGTTCAGGCCGTTGGCCGGGTCGAGCCCGGCGGCGCGCAGGTCGTCGCCGTACTTCTCGAACACCTGCGGGAAGAAGGCACGGATCACGTGCCCGAAGAGGATCGGGTCGCTGATCTTCATCATCGTGGCCTTGAGGTGCACCGAGAACAGCACGCCCTCGGCCTCGGCACGGGCGATCTGCGCGGCGAGGAACTCGTGCAGCGCCGCGACGTGCAGCACCGTGCCGTCGACGACCTCGCCGGCGAGCACGGGGATCGACTCGCGCAGCACGGTCGTCGTGCCGTCGGTGCCCACGTGCTCGATGCGCAGCACGTCGTCGCCGGGGATCACGACGGTCTTCTCGTTCGAGCGGAAGTCGTCGGCGCCCATGGTGGCGACGTTCGTCTTCGAGTCTCCCGTCCAGGCGCCCATGCGGTGCGGGTGCTTGCGTGCGTAGTTCTTGACGGAGAGCGGCGCACGGCGGTCGCTGTTGCCCTCGCGGAGCACCGGGTTCACGGCGCTGCCCTTGACCTTGTCGTAGCGGGCCTTGACGTCGCGCTCCTCGTCGGTCGAGGGCGAGTCCGGGTACTCGGGCAGGTCGTAGCCCTGCCCCTGCAGCTCGCGGACGGCGGCCTTCAGCTGCGGCATCGACGCGGAGATGTTCGGCAGCTTGATGATGTTGGCCTCAGGCGTCTTCGCCAGGGCCCCCAGCTCGGCGAGCGCGTCGCCCTGTCGCTGCTCGTCGGTGAGCCGCTCCGGGAACTGGCTGATGATGCGTCCGGCCAGCGAGATGTCGCGGGTCTCGACGTCGACCCCCGCGGTGCGGGCGTACGCCTGGACGATGGGCAGGAACGAGTAGGTCGCCAGCATCGGCGCCTCGTCGGTGAGCGTGTAGATGATCGTGGCCATGCGGCAGGTGCTCCTCTGGTGTCGCGCGTGCGTGCGGTCGCCCCCACGGTACTCGGCGGGGGTCTCTCGACATCAAGATACATGCCGCCTCCGACGGTCCCCTGAGGAGGCGCGGGCCGGCTCAGCGAGGCAGCGCCGGCTCGATGACGCGCGACGTCACCGACACGACCACCTCGGCGCCCGAGCCGCGCCCGGCCCGGTCGCGCAGCACCGCGGCGACGCGGGCCAGGGTCTCCGGCGTGGCCTGCCCGACGTCGGTGGCGACCGAGGCGGCGACGGTCAGCACTCCCCCGGTCCGGACGACGTCCACGAGGCCGCGGGGCCCGCCGCCGTCGATGCCGTCCGCCACGGCGGCGATCGCGGCGACCACGACCGGCCTCGCGTCGAGCACCTCGACGACGCCGTCGACCCCGCGCAGGGCGTCGGTCAGGTCGAGCGAGAGGTCGTCCAGCTCGGCCGCGGCCCCGTCGTCGTGGGCGCCGTGGTGCTGGCCGCTCGCTCGGTCCTCGGTGCTCACGACGCGCCTCCTTCGTCCAGCCACACGTCGTCGACGACGACGTGGACGGCAGCGATCCGCAGCTCGGTGTGCAGCGCGAGCGCGGAGACCGCCGCCGCGCGCAGGGCGCCGGCAGCATCGCGCAGCGGCACGCCGAACTGTGCGGTCATCGTGAGGGTCACCTCGATCGGGGCGTCCGCCTCCGTGACGTCGCCGTCGAGCTCGCTCGACCGGACGACCACCCCGTCGACGGCGTCGCCGACCTGGCGCAGCAGCCCGCGGACCGCGGCCTCGGTCACGCCGAGGCGCACGCCGGGGTCGGGGTGCCGGAGGGGGATGTCGCGTCCGCCGACGACCTCGGCCTTGATCGAGTCGATCAGCCCGGCGATCCAGGTGTCGTCGCGCGAAGGCAGGCGCGACGCCTCGTCCTCGAGCACCGACAGCGAGAGGCCGCGGACCCGCTCGAGCGCCCGCAGCGCGAGCCGGCACTCCGCGCTCGCCTCGATGCCGGGGTCGCGGGGCGTGCGACCGCGGTCGAGGTAGTCCTCGAGCTCGTCCAGCGTGCGGCCGTCCACGAGCTCGTCCTGGTCCGCAGGCTGCTGGGGCACGCCGGACGCTTCCGGCACGCGCACGTCGTCGTCGTGGTCGCTCATCGCCAGGCCTCCATCTCGTGGAGCAGGAACTTGCGGGCCCGGGCGATCTGCCCGCGCACGGTCGAGACGGGGAGCTGCAGGGCCTCCGCGATCTCCGCGTACGACCAGCCGCCGGTCTCCCGCAACAGCCAACACCGTCGCTGGTCGAGGGGCAGCTTGTCGAGGGCCGTCCACATCGCGTCCAGCTGCAGCCGCGACTCGACGACGCGCTCCGGTCCCGCGGCGCGCGACGCCGGGGCGTCGTGGGCGTCGATGTCGTCGTGGTCGCGGCGCACGCGGAGCCGGTCGATGCTCTTGTTGCTCACGATGCGCATCAGCCAGGGCCGCAGGCGGGACGGGTCCTCGAGGTCGGACAGGCGCCTCCAGGCGGTCAGGAACGCGTCCTGCACGACGTCGTCCGACTCGAGGTCGGTGCCGAGCAGTCGGCCGGCGTAGACGCGCATCAGCGGGCCGTGCCGGCGGGCGACGACCTCGAACGCGTGCACGTCGCCGTCGCGGGCGCGGACCGCCAGGGTCGCGTCGGTCGCGGACGAGAGCGGGTCGACGACGGGCTCGGGACCGGGGACCTCGTCGGGCGTCGGCTTGCCGGAGATGTCGTCCTCCTCCGGCTCGGCCCGCGGCCGAGGTCACGGCCGTCGCGCCTCCGAGGATGCCACCGCGTGCGGCGCGGGCGTCCAGCACTGGCCGCTGACCGAGTGGCCGGGCAGCCGCGGGGCGCGCCCGGGGCGGTCGTTCTGCCCCTGTTCTGGGGCACCTCCTCGACCAGTCGCCGCGCTGACGGGTGCCGAAGATCCTTCATGTCCTGTGGATCTGTGACGTTC
Source organism: Frigoribacterium sp. ACAM 257 (assembly GCF_007954365.1). Classification (GTDB taxonomy): domain Bacteria; phylum Actinomycetota; class Actinomycetes; order Actinomycetales; family Microbacteriaceae; genus Frigoribacterium. The sequence continues at coordinate 700,181 of NZ_VOLO01000002.1, read as the reverse complement.
TCGCCTCGGCGGACGTCTTGAAGGTGCACGAGCCCCTCACCAGGAGGCGCGCGCAGCAGGGCAGAGCACCGAGAGGACCACGCATGACCACGACGAGCACAGGACCCGTCACCACGGCGCGACCCACCACCGACGCCGACCTCCCCGCCCCGTTCCGCCGCTCCGAGGACGGCGGCGACGACCTCGGCGAGGCCGCCGCCCGGCTCGAGGAGCTCTACGGCGGTCGCCGCTTCCGGGTCCGCACCAGCACCGAGCCGTTCCGCTGGCGCTACGCCTCGGCGGGCGACGACCGGCTGAGCCTCCGCACCTCGACCATCACGGGCCACCTCCAGGGCGAGGTGCCCTGGTCGACGGAGTACGTGATGTCGTGGTTCCGGCACGGCAGCGGCACCCTCGCCAGCCGGGGCGGCTCGTTCGCGAGCATCGGCGGCGAGCCGTTCCTGCTGCCCGCCGAGGCGTCGTTCTCGTTCACGCTGACGCCGCACCGCAACTCGCTGGTGCACGCCTCGGCCGACTTCCTCGAGCAGGTCGCCACCGAGCGCCACGGCGGCCCGCCGCAGCGCGTCCTCTTCCAGCCCGGTCCCACGCTGTCGGCCGAGGCCCTGGCGACCTGGCGCACGAGCGTCGCGGGGGCCACGGCCGCCGTCGTCGACGAGGACGTCCCGCCGCTGGCCCGCCTCGAGGGGCAGCTCACGTTCGCGCGGGCGATGCTCGACCTGTTCCCGTGGCGCGCCGTCGACGTGCCGCGCAGCATCCGCACGCCGCGCACGGCGCGGCTCCGCGAGGCCGCCGAGTACGTGCACGCCTACGCCGACCAGGCCATCACGCCGACCGACGTGGCGAATGCCGTCGGCATGCACACCCGCACGCTGCAGCAGGCCATGAGCACCCACCTCGGCATGTCGCCGACGAGCTACCTGCGGCAGGTGCGGCTCGACCGCGCCCACCGGGAGTTGCTCGAGGCGTCTCCCCGGGAGGCGCTCGTCTCCGAGGTCGCCCGTCGCTGGGGCTTCGGCAACCTGGGCCGCTTCTCGGCGGCCTACCTCGCCCGCTTCGGCGAGTACCCCCGCGACACCCTGGCCCGCTAGGGCATCCCCCAGCCGGGGAGGCGACGGCCCTCGTCCAGAAAACGAGCCCCGCCTCCCCGGATGCTGAGAGCAAGCTGAACGACCGTGACACCACCAGCCCTCGATGCGTCTGAATGATGAGTCCCACACCGGGGCCCCGGAAGACCACCTGGTCGTCCACACGAACAACCCACGCACACCACGAACTGAGGAGCACCACATGACCAACGTCGCCCCCGCCACCAACTCCGTCGCGAAGCACACCTCCGACGCCGCGGGCAAGAACACGATCGCCGACGGCGTCGTCTCGAAGGTCGCCGGCATCGCCGCCCGCCAGGTCCCCGGCGTGCACGACCTGGGCAACGGAGCCGCCCGTGCGATCGGCGCGATCCGCAACGCCATCAACCAGCAGGACCGCGGCCAGGGCGTCTCCGTCGAGGTCGGCGAGAAGCAGGTCGCTGCCGACATCGTGATCGTCGCCGAGTACCCCGTCGACCTGCAGCAGGTCGCCGACGAGGTCCGCTCGTCCGTCACCGACGCCATCTCGCAGGTCGTCGGCATGGAGGTCACCGAGGTCAACGTCACCGTCTCCGACGTGTACATCCCCTCCGAGGACGACAACGACGACAACAACGACAGCCGCGTCCAGTAATGACTGCGACGAACAGAGGCATGCTCGTCGGCGCGGTCCTCGCGCTGGCGGCCCTGCAGTTCGGCTTCGGAGGCCTCCTCCTGGTCGCCCTCGCGATCGTGATCGGCTACTTCGTCGGTCGCTTCACCGAGGGCAAGCTGGACGTCCGCGGTGTCGCGGACGCCCTCCGCGGGCGGCGGTCCTCGTGACCGCGGCGGTGACGGCCGACCAGGCCTCCCACGGCCGCACCGTGATCACGTCGCGCGCCGTGCGCCGTGTGGTGTCGGCCGTCACCGCGGAGGCACTGGACGCGAAGGCGTCCGACGTGTCCGTGGAGCTGACCGACCGTGACGGCGGGCTCACCCTCGTCGCCAAGGCACCCGTGCGCATCACGCCGCTCGGCCTGCCGAACCGCGCGTCGGGCACCCTGCTGGACCGGCTGACGTCGGCCCAGTCCACCATCCGGGAGCGCGTCCTGAAGCTCACCGGAACCGAAGTCGAACGCGTCGACCTGCAGATCACCGGCGCCGAGCTCAGCCAGAGGAGGCGGGTCTCATGAGCACCAGCACCACCTACCGCCGCATCCTCCGCCGGGAGACGCACTCGTCGAGGTCCGGCATCGCCGTGACCCTCGCCGTCCTGCTCATCCTGGTGTTCGCCTGGATCGGCACAGAATCTGTCCTGGCCGCCGTCGGCACCGCGCCCCTCCTGGTCGCTCCCGCCGATGCCGCGTCCGCGGTCCTCGGGGCAGCCGGCGCACCGGTCGGCGCGCTCACCGCGATCGGCGTCGTCGTCGCGATCATCGGCCTCGTGCTGATCGTCGTGTCGCTCGCCCCCGGTCGCCGTGGTCGCCGTGCCGCCGGTGCCGACCGCACCGCGGCCGTCGTCGACGACCGGGTCATCGCCCGGTCGCTCGCCCGCACCGCCAGCTTCGCCGGCGACGTCCACCCCGACCGGGTGAGCGTCAGCGTCGGCAAGAAGGTCGCACTGGTCGAGATCGACCCCGTCACGGGACGCACGGCCGACCTCCGCAGCATCGAGGAGGCGGTCCGCGACGAGATCTCGGGCTACGACTACACCCCGGCGCTCCGCCCCCGCGTGAAGCTGTCGAAGAAGAAGGGCAAGGTCGGCCGATGAACGACACCAACCGCGGTCTCAACCGCTTCGTCGTGTTCCTCGTGGGCCTGGTGCTCCTCCTCGCCGGTGCTGCCGTCGCGGTGGGCGCCCTCTGGCCAGACGTGCAGCAGACGGTCTCGGACGGCGCGTCCGACGCCGAGGGCCAGGTGACGGACGCCCTCTCGGGCGGCCAGGTCTGGATCCTCTGGGTCGCTGCAGCGGCCTGCGCCGTGCTGATCGTCCTGCTCGTCGCGTTCATCGTCCGTCAGGGCGGCGGCCGCACGAGCACGCTGATCGACCTCTCCGAGTCCGGCGACAGCCACTCGCCGACCGGCGGCCACGTGGTCGTGGACGCGAAGGTCGCCGCGAACGTGCTCGAGGAGGCCCTGTCGAACACGCCGGGCGTCCTCGCCGCCGACGTCGTCGCGTTCCGCGTGAAGGGCGAGAACGTCCTCCGCGTGACCGTGGACGCCCGCCGCGGCGCCTCGCCGGTCGATCTGCGCCGCGCCGTCGACGAGGCGGTCGTCCGCTGGGACGAGTTGCTCGGCACGGTCACCCCGGTGGTCGTCCAGATCAACGGCGGCCTCCGCACGCAGATGTCGTCGGCCACGCGCCTCGACTGACGCCGCTCCACCCCGCACCACCCGGACGGCCCTCGCTCTCACACGAGGGCGGGGGCCGTCCGCGTCCCGCCCGGGACGCCCGCGAGCAGCCACCGGCGCTCCCCCGAACCTCCGGACCACACGGTCCGCACCCTCCAGGAAGGACGGCCCCTCGTGACCGACTCCGCGCACCACGTGACCCCCATCGACCTCGACGACGCAGGCCCCGCCGAGGCGGAGAAGCCCGAGCAGGCCCTGCACCGCATGATCGCCGTGACGGCCCTCGGCACCACGGGCGTCCACAAGCTCGGCACCACGGCCGCCCGCGTGGCCGGTGCCCTCCGCACCGCCGTCGGCGCCACCTCCACCCCCGGCATCCGCACGAGCACCACCGACGCCGGGCTGCTGGTCGAGGTGTCGGTCGTGGCCGAGTACCCCGCGAAGGTGACAGACGTCGCCGACCACGTCCGCACGGCCGTCCAGCACGCCGTCGGCCAGGTCGGGGACGAGGCCGTCACGGTCGACGTGGCCGTCACCGACGTCCACGGCCCGTTCGACGAGGCCGACGAGGCCCGCCGTCAGGCCGCGGCCGATAAGCGCAAGGCGGCGCTCGCCGACGCCCGCGACTCGGCGAAGGCGAAGGCCGGGCAGGTCCGCGACACCGTCGCCGACCGCGCCGGCCAGGTGGGCGACGCACTGAAGGAGGGGGCCGACAAGGCCTCCGACACCATCCAGGAGAAGGCCGCGCAGGTCGCCGACAAGGCGGACGAGGTCCGCGAGGCCGCGTCCGACAAGGCCGACGAGGTCCGCGTGGCAGCGTCCGGCAAGGCCGGCGGGCTCGGCGACCAGGCGAGCCGCAAGGCCGACGAGCTCGGCGACCAGGCGCGTGACCTCCGCGACGAGGCGAGCCGTCGCGGCGACGACGCGGCCGCGAGCGCAGGAGGCGCCGCCTCCGACGCGAAGGACGCCGCCGGCGACCTCCTGGACGCCGCCCGTACCCGCGCCGCCGACGCTCTCGACTCCCTCTCGGACGCGTCCGACCGGGCCGGCGACGACCAGGACCGCGACCGTGCCGAGACCGCGAGCGACGCCTCCTCGTCGACCAGCGCCTCCTCGACCGACGCTGCTGCTGCCTCGGACGACGTCGTCACCGACGTCCCCGACGGCACGACCGTGACGGTCACCGTCGAGGACGGCGACACCACCGTCGTCGTCGACACCCCGGACGACGCTCGCCGCGACGGCGACACCGACGACCAGGGCACCTCCGCCCGCTGATCCGCAGCACCACCACCACCACCACCACCTGACCGCGAGAGGCCACGACGATGTTCGGACGCACCACAATGTCGACCCGACGAGCGCGGCCCCGTGCCGTCTGGGCGGCGCTCGTCACCTCCGCGGTGCTCTGCTTCCTGGTCGTGGTGGGGGTCTTCGTGCCCGTCCTCGGCCTGATCGGTGCGGCCGACGGCGGCACGGCCGGGGCCCTCGACGTCCCGGTCGGCTCGATCGCCGCGGCCGCCGTGATCGGCTACCTGCTCGCGGTCGTGCTGCTGGCGCTGATCCTCGTGGTCCGCAACGGGGCGCTCGCCTGGGTGCTCGGCGTCGCCGCCGTGATCTCGACGCTGCTCGTGTCGCTCTGGCCGCTGCTCGCGACCGCGCTCGCGGGAGTCGACCAGGCGCGCGACGTCGGTCCGTTCATCCAGGAGCTCCTCCAGCGCTTCAGCTGACCCGCTGCTCCGCCGCTCTGCCGCCGCTCCGCCGCTCTGCCGCCGACTCCCTCGAGGGCGGGTGATTCGGGTCGAGGGCGGGTGATTCGGGTCGAGGGCGGGTCCTCCGCGACCCGCCCTCGGCCCGGAAGACCCGCCCTCGACGTGTTCCGCCCGCGACTCGGCGCCGGGGCTCAGCGCTGCAGCTCGGCGAGCAGCCGCTCGACGCGGCCGCGGATGTCGTCGCGGATCGGCCGGACCGCCTCGATGCCCTGGCCGGCGGGGTCGGCGAGCTCCCAGTCCTCGTAGCGCTTGCCGGGGAAGATCGGGCAGACGTCGCCGCAGCCCATCGTCACGACGGCGTCCGAGGCGTGCACCTGCTCGGTCGTCATGAGCTGGGGCACGGCCGTCGAGATGTCGATGCCGACCTCGGCCATCGCCTGCACGGCGACGGGGTTGACGCTCTCGCCGGGCTCGCTGCCGCCCGACCGCACCTCCACAGCTCCGTCGGACAGTGAGCGCATGAAGCCGGCGGCCATCTGCGACCTCCCAGCGTTGTGGACGCAGACGAACAGGACGACGGGCTTCGAGCTCATGACGTCATCCTGGCCCACATCGCTCTCCCGTTCCTGAGGGCGGGTCCCCTGCGTCGAGGGCGGGTCCGCGGCGACCCGCCCTCGGCGCAAGCGACCCGCCCTCGACCAGATCCACGGGCGAGCAGCGAGCGGGCGGGTGCTCAGGCCGAGCCGAGCACGACGCCGAGCGCGCCGGCCGCGACGGCCAGCACGAGCACGCCGAGCCCGTACGCGACAGACGGCCCCCAGCGGCGCTCGGCGAGCAGCCGCACGGTCTCGACGCTGGCCGTGCTGAAGGTCGTGTAGCCGCCCATCAGGCCGCCTCCGAGCACGAGCAGCCACGCGGGCGCGAGAGCCGAGGAGGCGGCGAGCCCGGTGAGCAGGCCGAGCACGAACGAGCCCCCCACGTTCACCACCGCCGTGGCGAGCGGAAGGCGCGTCGACGCCGCTGCCCGGACGACCCCGTCGACGACGAGCCGCAACGCGGCGCCGACGCCGCCGGCCAGCGCCACGGCGACGAACAGCCACGGGGCGATCACGAGCGACCCCGTGCGCGGGCGAGCACGCCGCCGAGCGCGATGCCGCCGGCCGCGGCGAGCGCCCCGGCGACGACCGACCCGAGCGCGTACGCGAGCGCGATGCCGGTGTGCCCGTCGAGCAGCAGCCCCGTGTCGACGGCGAGCGCGCTGTACGTCGTGAAGCCGCCGAGCACGCCGGTGCCGACGAGGAGGCGGAGGTCACGCCGTCGTCCGTGGTCGGGCCCACGGCGCACCAGCGACTCGAGCAGCAGGCCGAGGGCGAACGAGCCCACGACGTTGATCACGGCGATCGTGACGGGCAGCGTGCCGGGCGCCGCAGGGATGGACAGGGCCAGTGCCTCCCGGGCCCCGGTGCCGACGGTGCCCCCGACGACGACGAGGCCGAGCGACCGCCAGCGCAGGTGCACCGGCCGGGCCGCCGCCTCCTCGGCTCGCAGGTCGCCGTCCCCGGGGTCGGCCGGCGGCGGTGCGGTCACGTGCGCCTCCCCGGTCTCGTGCCGACGGGCGCGGCACCTCGGCAGTCAACCACGCACGAGGGCCCCGGGTCGGCGACGACCCGAGGCCCTGCACGAGCGAGTGGTGCGCCTAGAGCTCGATCTTCTGGTTGTCGGCGTCCAGTGCGTCGCCGGTCACCTTCGACTTGACGAACGAGAGGGCCGAGGCGACCTTGCCGCCGGGGCTGTCCCAGTACTCGGCGCTGTCGGCGGAGAACTTGACGAGTCCGACGGTCGGGTCGGACGGGCCCTCCGGGAACCACGCCTCGACGCGGCTGTTCCACAGCTGCTCGAGCTTCGCGTGGTCGTCGACGACGGCTGCGGTGCCGGCGAGCGAGACCCACGAGTCGCGGGCACTGAGGGTGACGCCGACGGTGTCCTTGCGCTGGAGGTGCGCGACGGCCGTCGAGCCGAGGCCGACGATGAACCAGAGGTCGCCGTCGAACTCCGTCTCCTGCAGGGTCATCGGGTGCCCGACGAGGGCCCCCTTCTCGTCGATGGTGGTGAGCATCGCGAAGTCGAAGTCGCCGAGCAGCTTGGCGAGCTTGGCGACGTCGTCGTGATGGGTGGTGCTGGTGCTGTCGGCCACGAGTGGCTCCTTCCGTCCGTCGGCCTGGGCCGACACGAGTCGAGCGGGGGTGGTGCTCCGCCCACACTGCTCCCCCGGGCGCCCCGGATGCACGGCTCCCGACGCGGGACCTCGGAGACCGTTCCCAGCCGGAGGCGCGTCTCCCGCTCCGACTCCCGCTCGCAGAGGTCCCGACGTACGCTGTCCCTGCACGTCCCCCGGCGCGAAGGACTCCCATGCGACACGACGGTCACCCCGACGACCAGCCTGCCGACCTCTCCGACGACGGTCCGGCGACGGGACCGGCCGGGGAGGCGCACGAGGCGGGGCGGGAACGCCCCGTGACCGACGCTGTCGCGCAGGAGGCGCCTCCCGCGTCCGACCTGGACGCCTGGTCGGAAGAGAGGCACCGCGAGCTCGAGCTCTACCTCGAGCACGACCGCGAGGTCGAGTCCCTGCGCCGTCGCGAGCTCGAGGCCGCCGAGCGCACCCGACGCGAGCGGGCCGCGCGCCTGCGTGAGGCCGAGCTGCCGCCCGAGCTGCGCAACGCGGACGACGACGACTGGGTCCCCGGTCGACGGCGACGGCTCGTCATGGGCACCTCTCGCGTCGTCGCGGCGATCGCCTTGGTCGCGGTGCTGGCGCTCGCCGTCACGGCGGTCTTCTAGGCGGACTGGGGGCACTGCGACGGAAGCGGCTACTCGGTGATCTCCGCGTCGTCCTGGGCGCTGAGGTAGAGGCGGTGGCTCGTGATGATGACCGCCAGCCAGCCGGTGCCCGTCACCCAGCCGACGGCGACGTCGGTGAACCAGTGCGCGCCGAGCAGCACCCGGGACAGCCCGACGGTGACCGCAGCGGCGGCGGCCCCGCTGATGACGGCGACCTGCGGGCCGTTCCTCTCCTGCCGCAGGGCGACGAGGTAGGCGAGCACGCCGAGGATCGTGGTCGTGTTCAGGGTGTGCCCTGAGGGGAACGACGGCGACTTCTCGAAGGGCGGGATCGCCTCGTGCTGCGGCGGCCGGTTGCGGGCGATCAGCTTCTTGCCGATGAGGGTCATGGCCAGTGAGCCGGCTCCCGCGGCCACGATCACGGTGACCGGGTTCGCTCGTCTGTCGCGCACGCCGAAGGCCACGGCGGCGCCGACGGTGAGCGCGGGCATCGCGATCGGGCCGAACACGTGGGCGATGGTGGCGGCGGCACCGTTGACGACGGGAGAACGCAGCGACTTCGCCTTCTCCAGCGCCGGACGATCGAGGCGGCCGATGCCGTCGCGATCGGTCACGCCGTCATAGATGTAGGCGGCTCCGGCCGTCGCGGCGGCGAGGATGCTCCCCCCGACGACGAGCGTGCCGACGAGCGCGCGGCGAGCGCCCACGCGCTTGGCGACCTCCCGGTGCTGCGACGCGAGCCGCCGTCCCGCCGGGGACCGCCACTCGGTGAGGTCACGGGGCCCGATCCGCCGGTCCGCCCTGTCCGACCGCCCACTTCGGGAAGCGCCCCTCCGCGTCGTCGTCACGTCGGCAGCATCAGAGGTGCGAGTCATGGAGTCAGTCTGCCTGGCTGGTGCGCCTCGCCTCTCAGAGGGCTTCGCCCCGAGTCCCGTTCCGCCTCCCTCCGGGGCGCAGGAAGCAGGCCGAAGGACCAGTGCACGGATCGTCGGCGATCCCCTATGCTGACGCCGTAGTCGAGGATCCGTCGGCTCGCGCTCCACAGCAGGAACACCGCCTCCCTCCGACTTCGCTGACCTTCCCTACACCGGAAGAAGACGAGGCCCGAACTCTGCCGGCGGTGGCGATGCCGATGATCGGAGACACATGTCCAAGCGCGGCCTCTCGTTGTTCAAGGCAGTGATCGCCTTCATCGGGGCACTCGTCATCGCCGTGTTCGTGGTGCCGCAGATGATGACCATCATCGGACAGCCGACGATCGATCAAGGCACTCGCCCTCTCGTGATGGTGACGACGACGGGAGGAAATCGCGACTACCAGCTGAGGGTCCGCAACTACGTCGACGATCACGGCGAGTACTCGTTCGTCCTCTCCATAGTCGATGACGACGTCACCTACGACAGCGGAGGCAACGCGTTCGAGGTCGATGTCCAGATAACGATGGCCCATCTCGCCTCGAGCCCGGGCATGAGCTGCGGTCCGGAGAGCGGGGTTGCCTCGACTGTCGAGACGGCAAGCCTGAACGCCGGGGCCCGCCGGATGCTGGCCGTCGACGCGAACTCCGGGTCACGCTCGTCGACCCTCCAGGCCACGGGGGGTGATGACCTCGATCCTGCTGCAGGAGGTGGCGCCCCGGCCCCGTCGGGCCAGGCCCCGAACCTCGAGGCCCTCTACGACGACTTCGTCTTCGACCGATACACGACACAGATGTCGCTCCTGGATGACTCCTATGTCTACGACACCGCCAGCGAGAGCAACGGGTTCACCTGGGCGGTCGAGTGCCGGATCGACAACGCCCTGGTCTGGCGGACGACGGACGCGGCGGAACCGGTCGAGCAGGCCCAGGCGACCTTCTTCGCCCCGGAGTTCGACTTCGGCCCGCAGGGAACGACGTCCGATTACCAACGGGACATGGACATCACGATGTCGCTGGCGCGGGCTGACGGACTAGACCTCGTCCGCTCCTACCCGGAGAGCGAAGTCGGAGCGCGAGACTGGCGTACGACCTACTCGAACCAGTGGAACGGCGAACTGGGCCAAGAAGGCAACTTCGGGTACGCGACGGGGCCGACCTTCATCCTAGCCAACCGGGATGCCGTCAAGGAGGACCAGAACTTCTTGCTGTTCGGAGGAGTCCTGCTCGGTCTCGCACTCACGTTGTTCATCCGCGGCCTGAGCGACCTGGCCGACGGGACCCTCCTCCGAGAGGACGGATGACGAGGCACGTGGACGCTCTCGGAGTCCCGCCGCTCTGACCGTCACATGCTCGGGAACGAACCGCGACCCTGAGGACGGGACAGCGCACCACGGCGACCTGTGCCCCTGGAGGGACTCGAACCCCCAACCCTTTCCTTAGGACGGAACTGCTCTTCCATTGAGCTACAGAGGCTGACCGGACGAGTCTACCGAACCCGCACCTCCTCGTCGCGGCGCCGCACCTCCTGGCCAGCCCAACGGAACTTGCACAGCGCACCGGGTTCCGTGCACTGCACCGGGACTAGACGCGGTGCAGTGTACGAAAGTCGGTGTGAAGCCCGTGCCGGCGCGAGACCCACCAATTGCAGCGCGCGAGCTCACGCCGCCGCGAGGTACTCGTCCCACTCGGCCTGCGGCCGGTCGGTCCCGCGCACGACCCAGCCGACGCCGTGCGGCGCCTTCGGCTGCCAGCGCAGGGCCCAGCCCATCTCCGCCGGCGTCCGGTCGCTCTTGACGTTGTTGCAGCGGAGGCAGCACGCGACCAGGTTCTCCCAGCTGTCCGCGCCTCCTCGTGACCGCGGCTGCACGTGGTCGATCGTCGACGCCGACCGGCCGCAGTAGGCGCAGTGGTGCGCGTCGCGGCGCAGCACCCCGCGGCGCGAGACGGGCACGGTGCGGCCGTGCGGGATGCGGACGTAGCGCGTCAGCACGATCACCGACGGGCGGTCGAAGGCGAACCCGGCGCCGAGCACGGGGTGGTCGGCGTCGGCCGTCACGACCGTCGCCTTCTGGGTCATGACGAGCACGAGGGCCCGACGGAACGACACGACGGCGAGGGGCTCGAAGCCGGCGTTGAGGACGAGAGTGCGCATGCTTTCCCTTTCGAAGCACCCTGGACGGCTTCCAGGGATTCGACTGCTCTCGGGGCAGCGGGGGCCAGCAGGCCGACGAACGAGAAAAGCACCGTCACGGATGACGGTGCTCTATCGAACGGCGGTGTGTCGTATGTGCTCGTGCGACAGCTCGCCCATGGTGCGGGTGGCTGTCGTGCGGCTCATGTGACGCTCCTGGTCTCAGCGGAACTCCGAGACCGCCAGGTTAACCCGCGAGAGCCGCCCTGCCTAGGGGCGGGGCGGCTCTTCACTGCTCGTTCACTGCTGCCCGTCCGCTGCTGCCCGATCGAGGGCCGAGACGAGGAGGCGCGCGAGCGTCCCCTAGACGGCGTAGCGCACGTAGTGCACCGCGCTGGTCCACAGCGGGCGCACGCTGACGTAGCCGCCGGGCTTCGGCGCGTCGAGGATCATCCCGTTGCCGGCGTAGAAGCCGTCGTGCGAGCCGTCGTTGAACACGACGACGTCGCCGGGACGCGCCTCGGAGGCCGAGATGGTGGTGCCGAGGGCTGCCTGGCTGCCGACCGAGTGCGGCAGCGAGACGCCGAACTTCGCGTAGACGTACATGATGAAGCCGGAGCAGTCGAAGCCGGCCGGGGTCGCCCCGCCGAAGACGTAGGGCGTGCCGACGTACTGCAGGGCCGCCGGGTAGACGGCGGCCTGGCCCGTCGACCCCGAGGAGGCGATGGCCTCGGTGGCCATCGAGCGCGACGACGTCCCGGTGCCCGCGGAGCTTCCGGCCGACGACGTCGAGGACGCCGACGACGCTGCGGCAGCCGCTGCGCGCGCCTGCTCGGCCTGCTGCTGGGCCGCGAGGGCCGCGGCGGCGGCCGCGGCGTCGAGGGTGGCCTGCGACGTGGCCGACCAGTCGGCCCGCGTGGCGTCGGCCCCGGTCGCGGCGGCGTCCACGGCGAGGGTCTGCCCGTCGGCGATCCGCGAGTCCGTGACGGCGCCCGCCGCGGCCGCCTCGCTCGTGGCCGGGTCGTCCTGGTCGAGGGCGAAGGCCGGGAGCGCCACCGTGCCGAAGAGGCCCGCGGTGACCGTCATCACCGTCACGCTGACGACGCTGCGACGGACGGACAGACGGGAGCGGACTTCAGGCACCGTGGCGGCGGCCATCGTGGCGCGGTGCTCGGCGGCACGGCGAGCGACCAGATCGGACCGCAGCACGCGCCGTGCGGCAGGAGCGGCCTGAACGCGGCGTCCGGAAGCGGCGGCCTCGGCACGACGGAGTGAGGCGCGGGTGGGGAACTCGGCGGAGTCGGGGCGCAGGGCAGCGCCGCCGTCTCCTTCGGGAGGAAGGACGGGTGTGGTCAAGAGGTCGGGTCTCCTGCGTCTCGACACCTGTCGGGTGGTGCTCCGTCCGACGTCAGATCGTCGACGCGAGGCAGGAGACGGATGCACGAGACGTCCTGCCACGGGCCCCGATGCCTGATTCCTGGCTCGGGGACCCTGCGACGTTACGTCATCGATGCCGAGAAATCATCCTGCAGGGGGACATTCGTCACGAATTGGTAACAGCCATTGTGCGAGCAATGCGCTTCCCGTACGCGCCCTGAGAGCAACCCCGGCGAAGGGGGCGCAGAACCGAGGAGGCGTCAGGCCGTCACGTAGATGTGCTGCGCGACCTCGGTCGGCAGCTCGAGGCCGTCCTCGTGCCCCTCGACGCGCACGAGCACGTAGGCGCCGGCCGACGTGACCGTCGCGACACCGCCGGGGAGGACCCCCGCGTCCTGCAGCTGCTGGAGCAGCTCGGGCTCGAACTGCACAGGCTCGGCGAGACGGCGCACGGCGCGCGTCACGCCCTCGGGGTTCTCGGCGAGCACCTGCACGAGGTTCACCACGCCGTCGAGGAACCGCCCGGCGGGCGAATCGCCCAGCTCGTCGAGACCCGGGATCGGGTTGCCGTAGGGAGACTCGGTCGGGTGGTCGAGCATCTCGAGCAGGCGGCGCTCGACCTGCTCGCTCATCACGTGCTCCCACCGGCAGGCCTCGTCGTGCACGTAGGCCCAGTCGAGCCCGATCACGTCGGCGAGCAGGCGCTCGGCCAGGCGGTGCTTGCGCATGACGTGGGTCGCCTTGGACCTGCCGTCGTGCGTCAGCTCGAGGTGGCGGTCGCCGGAGACGACGACGAGCCCGTCGCGCTCCATGCGCGCGATCGTCTGCGACACCGTCGGGCCGGAGTGGCCGAGGCGCTCGGAGATGCGGGCCCGCAGGGGCACGATGTTCTCTTCTTCGAGATCGAGGATCGTGCGCAGGTACATCTCAGTGGTGTCGACGAGATCGGTCAACAGGGGCCTCCCGGTGGAACGCGTGGACTACCTCGTCAGCTTACCGGCTGCGCGGGGCGGCCCGTGCCGCGTCACTAGGATCGTGCCATGGCGGACCTCTCGATTCCCACTGACCTCCTCCCCCGCGACGGGCGCTTCGGCTGCGGCCCGTCCAAGATCCGGGGAGCCCAGCTCGAGCACCTCGTCACCTCCGGGGCGACCATCCTCGGCACGTCGCACCGCCAGCCGCCCGTGAAGCAGCTCGTCGGCCGCGTCCGCGCCGACCTGGCCGAGCTCTTCGGCCTGCCCGACGGCTACGAGGTCGTGCTCGGCAACGGCGGCTCGACGGCCTTCTGGGACGCCGCGGCGTTCGGGCTCGTCGAGAAGCGCGCCGAGAACCTCTCGTTCGGCGAGTTCGGCTCGAAGTTCGCGAAGGCCGTCGCGGCACCCTGGCTCGAGGCCCCCGTCGTCCGCACCGCCGAGGGCGGCTCGCGCAGCGAGATCGAGGTCGTCGAGGGCGTCGACGTCTACGCCTGGCCGCACAACGAGACCTCGACCGGCGTCATGGCGCCCGTCACGCGCGTCGCCGGCGATCCGGGCGCCCTCACCGTGGTCGACGCCACGAGCGCCGCGGGCGGCATCGACTTCGACGCCTCGCAGGCCGACGTCTACTACTTCGCGCCGCAGAAGAACTTCGCCTCCGACGGCGGCCTCTGGTTCGCCCTCATGTCGCCGGCGGCGCTCGAGCGGATCGAGCGGATCGCCGCGAGCGGCCGGTACATCCCCGAGTTCCTGAGCCTGAAGAACGCCGTCGACAACTCGCGCCTCGACCAGACGCTGAACACCCCCGCCCTCACGACGCTGCTGCTGCTCGAGGACCAGACCCGGTGGATGCTCGAGAACGGCGGTCTGTCGTGGGCCGACGCCCGCACCCGTGAGTCGTCGTCCGCTCTCTACGACTGGGCCACCGCCTCCGAGTACGCGACGCCGTTCGTCGTCGACCCGACGCACCGGTCCCAGGTGGTGGCGACGATCGACTTCGCCGAGTCGATCGACGCCGCCGCGATCGCCGCGACCCTCCGCGCGAACGGCATCGTCGACACCGAGCCGTACCGCAAGCTCGGCCGCAACCAGCTGCGGGTCGCCACGTTCACGGCCATCGAGCCCGACGACGTGCGCCAGCTGATCCGCTCGATCGAGCACGTGGTCGGCGCCCTCTAGGCACCGCCCCGCACGCGAGAGGCCCCGACGCCAACTGGTGTCGGGGCCTCCGCACGTCAGTCGTGCCGGGCGTCAGTTCCGAGCCGAGGAGGCGCGGGCCGCGTCGCGCAGATCAGCGACGTCGGCGGGCCAGCGGGTCCTCGTCCTCGCCGTCCCAGTCGGCGACGTGCGCGTCGTCGTCGGCGTCCGCCTCGGGGTGCGCGGCCGGCACGACGGGCTCGTCGTCCTCGTCGTCGTCGTCCGAGTCGTCCTCGTCGGAGTCGTCCTCGTCGTCCAGGTCGTCGATGTCGACGCCGTCGACGTCCCCGCCGTGGACCGGGCGGGGGCCGTCGTCCTCGTCGGAGTCGTCGTCCTCGTCCTCGTCGGAGTCGTCCCCGTCCGAGTCGTCGTCCCCGTCCGAGTCGTCGTCCCCGTCCGAGTCGTCGTCCTCGTCGTCGTCCGAGTCGTCGTCCCCGTCCTCGTCGTCGTCCGACTCGTCCTCGTCCTCGTCCGCGTCGCCCGCCTCCTGCGCCTTCATCTCGGCGAGACGATCAGCCCACGGCACCCAGTCGGGCGCGATGAGGGCGTGGTCGCCGGGCAGCAGCTCGACCTCGAGGACGGTGGGCTCGGAGCCCTCGACCTGGGCGACGCTGACCGTCCAGAACCAGCCGGGGTAGCCGGGGAGCAGGGTCGCGAAGCGGACGGAGACGACCCCGTCGACCTCGTCGACCGGGGGCGCCTCGGCACCGACGGTCTCGTCGGGGGTGATCTCGAGCAGGGCGGTGCGGGCCAGCCCGGCGAAGGGCGACGTGAGGGGCCCGTCGGTCGCGGCGACCTCAGGCGTGGCGGCGGCGTCGGGCGTCGAGGCGGCGTCAGGCGTCGAGGCGGCGTCAGGCATCGAACTGGTCCGCGACGGTGCGCAGCAGGACGGCGAGCTTGGCGCCGTTCTGCGGGTAGCGGCCGTGGCGCAGGTCGCCGCCGGCCTGGTCGAGCACCTTGACGAGGTCCTCGACGATGACGGCCATGTCGTCGGCGCTCCGCCGGTTGCGCTTGACGAGGCTCGGGGCGGACTCGAGGACGCGCACGGACAGCGCCTGGGCGCCCCGCTTGCCGTCGGCGATGCCGTACTCGAGGCGGGTGCCCGCCTTGACGCCGACGGTGCCGGCGGGCAGGGCGGACGCGTGGAGGAAGACTTCCTGGCCGTCATCGCTGCTGATGAAGCCGAAGCCCTTCTCGTCGTCGTAGAACTTGACCTTGCCGGTGGGCACGATGTGACTCCTCGTGGTGTGGGGATGCGTCCTGAGCCCAGGACGCGAGGCGCGGGACCGCCCTGCCCGGCGGTCAGCCACTATCCTGTGGAGGTGGCAGACAAGAACGAGCAGAACGCACCTCAGGGCGTCCATCGTACTGAACGTGTGCTGATCGTGATGATGGTCACGATCGTCGCGCTCTCGATCGCGGCGTTCGTGGCGCGACTCGTGGGCGCGGTCGTCGGCGTCGACGACTACTCGGGCGGGGCGTGGCCGATGGTCACGGTCCTCCCGCTGATCGGGCTGCCGCTCGCGATCCTGCTGATCATCGCGTCGGTGGTGGTCGGCGTCGTCCGGCGCAGCAGGGCGAGTCGCGACACCACACGGTAGACGCAGCACGGCGCTGCTCACCACCAGGAGGCCATGCCCATGTCCAGTGCACTCGACCTCGCGGGCGTGCTCCGCTCCTCCGCGCCCGACGACCTCGTCCGGCTGCTGTCCTCGCGTCTGCTCCGCGCCTCCTCGGTGAACGACGCCTTCGACCTCGCCGACACGCTGCTCGACCCGTCGTCGGTGCGCGACGCGCTCTCGCACCTCGACCGCACCGAGCTCCTCGTGCTGCACGCGGCCCGCACTCCGGGCGACCTCGACGCGCTCGTCGGGCGCATCGACGCCGTCTTCGAGGTGGCCAGGGGCGCCGTCGCCGTCGCCGTGGACCACCTCGCCGAGCTGTTCCTCGTCGTGCGCCAGGGCGACGGGCCCGGCGCGAGCGTCAGCACCCTCGACGGCGTCGGCGACCGCCTCGACGACGACCCCGCGCTCTCGCCCGACCGGCTCGGCGCCGAGCACCCGCCCGTCGTGCTCGAGGCCGTCGCCGACGTCGACCGCGACGCCACCGACGCGCGCTCGGCCGAGCGGCTCTACGCGGTCGTGATCGAGGTCGCCGAGATCCTCCGCGCGCTCGACCGGTCGCCGGCCCGCGAACTGGCCAAGGGCGGCCTCGCCCTGCCCGAGGTGCGGCGCCTGGCCGAGGCCGCACGTCTCGAGGTCGACGACGTCCCGACCGTCGTGGCGGTCGCCTCGCGCGCCGGCCTCGCGGCTGCCGGCCCCGACGGCGTCGCCAGCACGCAGGAGGCGGCCGCCTGGCTCGCGTCCTCGTGGCCCGACCGGTGGGAGTCGTTGACCCGCGCGTGGCTGGCCTCGCTCCCCGCCGAGATCCTGGCGGTGCTGCACGAGCGCGTCGAGACCTCGTGGGGCGAGCCCCTCACCGAGTACGCACGATGGGCCTACCCGGCCGGTGAGGCGTGGATCCCGGACAGGCTCGCGGTCTTCGCCCGGGCGGCCGAGCTGCTCGGGCTGACGAGCGGCACGGCGCCCACCCGGGCCGCGATCGCGCTGCTGCGCGAAGGGCCGGAGGCGGCCAGGGCACGCGTGGCCGACCTGTTGCCCGACGCCATCGAGCAGGTGTACCTGCAGCACGACCTCACCGTCGTCGCGCCCGGTCCGCTGGCCCCGGGGCTGGACGCCCGCCTCCGGGTCATCGCCGACGTCGAGAGCTCCGGGCTCGCCGCCACCTACCGCATCACCGAGGGCGGCATCCAGCGCGCGCTCACCGCGGGCGAGACCGCCGACAGCCTCCGGTCGTTCCTCGAGGGCATCAGCCTCACCGGCGTGCCGCAGCCGCTCGACTACCTCCTCCAGCAGTCGGCCGAGCGACACGGCCGGTACCGGGTCGAGCGCGTCGTGGGCGGCGCCGACCTGCCTGCCGGAGCGGTCACCGTCGTCAGCTCCGACGAGCGGACGAGCGTCGACACCCTCGAGGTCGACCACGCCCTGGCGCCCCTCGCGCTGCAGCGGGTCGACGCCCGACGCGTCGCGACGACGTTCGACCGAGACACGGTCTTCTGGGCGCTGAGCGACGAGCGCTACCCGGTCGTGGTGGTCGACGACGACGGCGAGGCCGCTCCCCCGGCGCGTCGGCGCCTGCACCGGCCGACGCCCGTCCCGCCGCGGGACGCCGTGCGCGACATGGTCGAGAGGCTCACCGCCGGCAGCGAGGCCAGCAGCGAGACCACGGATCGCGCCTGGATCACGCGCCAGCTCGACGCCGCGGTCAAGGGCAGGCTCACGGTCACGATCGCGATCGCGATGCCGGACGGCAGCACGAGCCAGCTCCTGATGGAGCCCACCGGCGTCGGCGGCGGCCGGGTGCGCGGCCGCGACAAGAAGTCCGACGTCGAGCGCACGCTGCCGCTGTCGCACGTCGTCTCGGTGTCGAGCTAGGCCGGCGTCGAGCTGGGCCGTCCCCAGGCAGGTCGCGCCTAGACTCGACCCTCATGACCGGCCCCCTGATCGTGCAGAGCGACCGCACCGTCCTGCTCGAGGTGGCGCACCCTCAGGCTGAGGACGCGCGCCACGACCTGAGCGTGTTCGCCGAGCTCGAGCGCGCCCCCGAGCACGTGCACACGTACCGCATCACGCGCCTCGGCCTCTGGAACGCGCGCGCCGCGGGCCACACCGCAGAGGACATGCTCGGCACGCTCGAGAAGTACAGCAAGTTCCCCGTGCCGCAGAGCGTCACGGTGGACGTGGCCGAGACGGTCGCGCGCTACGGCCGCATCGTGATCGAGCGCGACGGTGAGACGCTCGTGCTGCGCGGCACCGACGACGCCGTGCTGCGCGAGGTCACCCGCGTCAAGAAGATCGGCGAGCTGCTCGGCGTCCGCCGCAGCGACACCGTGTGGGAGCTGCTGCCCTGGGCGCGCGGCGAGATCAAGCAGCAGCTGGTCAAGCTCGGCTGGCCCGCCGAGGACCACGCCGGCTACACGCCCGGCACCCCGCACCCGATCGAGCTCGACCAGACCGACTGGCAGCTGCGCGGCTACCAGCAGCAGGCCATCGACGAGTTCTTCTCGGGCGGCTCGGGCGTGGTGGTGCTGCCCTGCGGCGCCGGCAAGACGCTGGTGGGGGCCGGGGCGATGGCCGCCGCCGGCACGACCACCCTCATCCTCGTCACGAACACGGTCAGCGCACGGCAGTGGCGCGACGAGCTCCTGAAGCGCACCTCCCTCACGGAGGACGAGATCGGCGAGTACTCGGGCTCCGTCAAGGAGGTGAAGCCGGTCACCATCGCCACCTACCAGATCCTCACCGCGCGCCGTGCGGGCAAGTACACGCACCTCTCGCTGCTGGACGCCCTCGACTGGGGCCTCGTCGTCTACGACGAGGTGCACCTCCTGCCTGCCCCGGTCTTCAAGCTGACGGCCGAGCTGCAGGCACGCCGCCGCCTCGGCCTCACCGCGACGCTCGTGCGCGAGGACGGTCGCGAGGGCGACGTGTTCAGCCTGATCGGCCCCAAGCGGTTCGACGCCCCCTGGAAGGAGATCGAGGCGCAGGGCTACATCTCGCCCGCCAGCTGCTTCGAGGTCCGCGTCGACCTGCCGCAGCAGGACCGGCTCGAGTACGCGGCCGCCCCCGACGACGAGCGGTACCGCCTCGCCGCGACCGCCCCCGCCAAGCTCGACGTCGTCAAGCACCTCGTCGAGCGGCACGAGGGCGAGCAGATCCTCGTGATCGGCCAGTACCTCGACCAGCTCGACCAGCTCGCCGAAGTGCTCGACGCCCCGACCCTGACGGGCGCGACGCCGATCGACGAGCGCGAGCGCCTGTTCCAGGCCTTCCGCTCGGGCGAGATCAAGGTGCTGGTCGTCTCGAAGGTGGCCAACTTCTCGGTCGACCTGCCGGAGGCGACGGTCGCGGTCCAGGTCAGCGGCTCGTTCGGCTCGCGGCAAGAGGAGGCTCAGCGACTCGGGCGCCTGCTGCGGCCGAAGAAGTCGGGTCTGCCCGCGTCGTTCTACACGCTCGTCAGCCGCGACACGGTGGACCAGGACTTCGCGCAGAACCGTCAGCGGTTCCTCGCCGAGCAGGGCTACAGCTACACGATCCTCGACTCCCCGGTGCTGGCCGCGTGACCGGGGCCGACCTCGGGCCCGGCGACGTCCCCCTCGGCGACGACGAGCTCTGGCGCGACGGCCTGCGCCGCGTGTTCCTGGCCGACCAGTCGCCGTGGGCGGCCTTCGGACCGCTGGTCGCCTCCCTCGACCACGAGGCCGTGGAGTACCGGGGCCAGCGCTCGCGCACGGCCCCGTGGGACGACACGGTCGTCGTGTCCGTCGAGCGCACCTACGAGGTGCAGGGCGGACTGCACGCCGGTGCCAGCCTCAGCGTCGTGACCTGGACGCGCGACCCCGAGGTCCTCGAGCGCAGCGACCTGCTCGCGGGCTCTCCCGTGGTCGATCACCTCTACGCCGGCCTCAGCGCGCTCGGCGAGCTGGACGACGCCGAGGAGGCGCGGGTCGTCACGGCCCCGGTCGAGCGGTTCCCGGGATGGGAGATCGCCCGCGCCTCCGGCTACACGGCCGTGCTCGAGCAGCGCGACGGCGTCGCCTTCACGCTCGCGGTGCCCGACGAGCTGCTCGAGCTCACGACACGGATCGCACTCGTGCCCAACACCGAGTGGGACGACGCGGATCGCTGACGGTCGGCTGACGGCTCACTGACGGCGCGCTCGCTGCTCGCACGCGGTCGGCGCACTCACGACTCACAGGGAACACCGAGGCCGCGGACAGATACTGGGGCCATGAGTGACGGCCCCAAGATTCTCATCGTCGATGACGAGCCCAACATCCGCGACCTGCTGACCACCAGCCTCCGGTTCGCCGGCTTCGCCGTGCGCGCGGTCGGCAACGGCGCCCAGGCGATCTCCGCGGTCCTCGAAGAAGAGCCCGACCTGATCATTCTCGACGTGATGCTCCCCGACATGAACGGGTTCGGCGTGACCAAGCGCCTCCGCTCGTCGGGCTACACGTCGCCGATCCTGTTCCTCACGGCGAAGGACGACACCGAGGACAAGATCACGGGCCTCACCGTCGGCGGCGACGACTACGTGACGAAGCCGTTCAGCCTCGACGAGATCGTCGCCCGGATCAAGGCGATCCTCCGCCGCACCATGAACGAGGACGAGGACGCGATCATCCGCGCCGGCGAGCTCACCATGGACCAGGACACCCACGAGGTCACCATCGGCGAGACCGCCATCGAGCTCAGCCCCACCGAGTTCAAGCTGCTCCGCTACCTCATGCTGAACCCCAACCGCGTGCTGTCGAAGGCCCAGATCCTCGACCACGTCTGGGAGTACGACTTCAACGGCGACGCCGGCATCGTCGAGAGCTACATCTCGTACCTGCGCCGCAAGCTCGACCAGTTCTCCGCCGAGCCGATCATCCAGACGAAGCGCGGCTTCGGCTACATGCTCAAGGCCGCCAAGGCCTGACGCGGAACGACCACCGGCGGCGCCCGGGAGCCTCGGCTCCCAGGCGCCACCGGTATCTTCGCTACTCATGCACGAACGCCTGTCGCAGTGGTGGAACGAGATCTCCATCCGGACCAAGATCACCGGGATCACGGTCACCCTGGTGACCCTCGGGCTGCTCGTGGCGGGCCTCGGCACGATGACCGTGCTCAGCACGTACCTCTACGGCCAGGTCGACCTGTCGCTCAAGTCGGCGGCCGAGGGCTTCACGGCGGCCTCCCCCAGCGCGACGAACGCACAGTCGTGCACCGTCACGTTCGGCGCCACGAGCAGCAGCTTCGTCGCGCTGTTCCGTGAGGACGGCACCCGCCTCTGCGACAACGCCGACGAGCTGAAGGGCGGCACGGGACCCGATCTCTCGGCCGTCGACCTGCCTGCAGCAGGATCGAAGGCCGAGCCGATGAGCGTCTACAACTCCGACCACGACCAGCAGTGGCGCGTCTACGCCTACGACACGACGCTGACGCAGCGCGACCAGGCGACCGGCGTCGTCGAGCAGATCGACGCCACCATCGTCACCGGCACGAACCTGGCCAGCACGAACGCCGTGATCGGTCGCTTCAGCGGCATCTTCCTCGGCTTCGGCGTCTCGGTCGTCGTGCTCGGCGCCGCCCTGACGCGCCTGCTCGTCACGTCGACCTTCACCCCGCTGCGCGACGTCGAGGCGACGGCGGCTCGCTTCGCCGACGGCGACTTCAGCCAGCGGCTCGACTCCACGACCCCCAACACCGAGGTAGGCAGGCTGAACCGCTCGCTCAACACGATGCTGAGCCGCATCGACTCGGCGTTCGACGACCGGTCGCGGACCATCGACCAGATGCGGCGGTTCGTGGGCGACGCCAGCCACGAGCTCCGCACGCCGCTCGTCAGCCTGCGCGGCTACGCCGAGCTCTACCGGATGGGCGCCCTGACCAAGCCGGAGGACGTCGCCCAGGCGATGGACCGCATCGAGAAGGAGGCGATCCGGATGGGCGTCCTCGTTCAGGACCTGCTCGCCCTCGCCCGTCTCGACGAGTCGAAGCCGCTGGAGCTAGGCCCGGTCGACCTGGTCGCCATCGCCCGCGACTCCGCCCTCGACACGATGGCGTCCAACCCGGACCGCGACATCGCCGTCGTCGTGCACGACCCGGTCGTCAGCGGCGTCCCCGACGCGGTGCCGGACGTCGCCGCGCCCGCCGCGCCGGACGACGCCGCGGCCGTGCCGCCCGGGTCGACAGGAGCCATCTCGTTCGCGGGCGCGACCCTCGCGCGCCTCCGGGGGCTCAGGGCCCGAGCGGTCAGGGCGGGCGAGCCCGTGGGAGACGAGCTCGCCGGCGACCCCTCCGGCCACGGGCCCCAGGCTCCCGCCGTGGTGCTCGGCGAAGAGAACAAGCTGCGTCAGGTCATCACGAACCTGATGGGCAACGCCATGCGCTTCACCGAGCACGACAGCCCCATCGAGCTGGCCGTGCAGTCGGATCCCGGTCGCGGCGTCGCGACGATCGACATCGTCGACCACGGCGAGGGCATCCCGCCGCAGATCCGCGAGAAGATCTTCCAGCGCTTCTGGCGTGCCGACTCGTCGAGGACCCGCGACACGGGCGGCTCGGGCCTCGGCCTGGCGATCGTCTCCGGCATCGTCTCGGCGCACGGCGGCAGCGTGGACGTCTTCGACACCCCCGGGGGCGGTGCGACCTTCCGCGTGGCGCTGCCCCTCCTCCCGGACGCCGGCGCCGCCGGTGCCGGTGGAGCTGCTGCCGCGGCTGGTGCTGCCCCAGCTGCTGCCGGCGAGCAGCCGCCCACGACGCCCGCCTCCTCCTAGTCGCTTCCGGGGCCGTGCCCGCAATTCGCGCGTGATCCGCCGTCCGGACGCCGCAGAGGCCGGTCGCCGAGGCACGCGCCGCGCGGATCCCTCGCAGATCGTGGGGTCTCTGCACATGCCGACAAACGAGCGCCCGGTAACGGAGATTCCGGGTGCAGAAAGGGCCTCTCAGTACGCTGCGGTCGGGTTCTGCGGCTCCCGCGCACCCGGTGGTCCGCACATGCCGACCTGCTCGCCCACAACAGCGGCTCTTCCCGTTGTTGCAACACGCAAGACAGCGCCTGGTCGGCATCTGCGGAAGAGCACCGGCACGAGCGCAGACGCACCCGCGCACGCACTCGCACCGAACGCCGAAGGGCGACCCTCCCGGAGGAGAGCCGCCCTTGCGGTGTGACTGGTGCAGCTGGTGCAGCGCGGACTAGAAGTCCATGCCGCCCGTGGGGTCGCCGGCCGGGGCCGGGTTGCGCTCGGGCTTGTCGGCGACGACGGCCTCGGTGGTCAGGAACAGACCAGCGATGGAGGCGGCGTTCTGCAGCGCAGAGCGGGTCACCTTGGCGGGGTCGATGATGCCGGCGGCGATCATGTCGACGTACTCGCCGGTCGCGGCGTTGAGGCCGTGTCCGACGGGCAGGCCGCGGACCTTGTCGGCGACGACGCCGGGCTCCATGCCCGCGTTGAAGGCGATCTGCTTCAGCGGAGCGTCGATGGCGACGCGCACGATGTTCGCGCCGGTCGCCTCGTCGCCCTCGAGGTGCAGCTCGGCGAGAGCGGTCTTGCCGGCCTGGATGAGAGCGACGCCACCACCGGCGACGATGCCCTCCTCGACGGCTGCCTTCGCGTTGCGGACGGCGTCCTCGATGCGGTGCTTGCGCTCCTTGAGCTCGACCTCCGTGGCCGCGCCGGCCTTGATGACGGCGACGCCGCCGGCCAGCTTGGCGAGGCGCTCCTGGAGCTTCTCGCGGTCGTAGTCGCTGTCGGTCGCCTCGATCTCCGAGCGGATCTGACGGACGCGGCCCGCGATCTGCTCGGGGTCGCCGGCGCCCTCGACGATGGTCGTCTCGTCCTTGGTGATGACGACCTTGCGGGCACGACCGAGCAGGTCGAGCGTCGCGTTCTCGAGCTTGAGGCCGACCTCTTCCGCGATGACCTGGCCACCGGTGAGGATGGCGATGTCCTGCAGCTGGGCCTTGCGGCGGTCGCCGAAGCCGGGGGCCTTGACGGCGACCGACTTGAAGATGCCGCGGATCTTGTTGACGACCAGGGTCGCCAGCGCCTCGCCGTCGACGTCCTCGGCGATGATGAGCAGCTGCTTGCCGCTCTGGATCACCTTGTCGACGACGGGGAGGAGGTCCTTGATGTTCGAGATCTTCGAGTTGACGATGAGCACGTAGGCGTCCTCGAAGACGGCCTCCTGGCGCTCGGGGTCGGTCACGAAGTACTGCGACAGGTAGCCCTTGTCGAAGCGCATGCCCTCAGTCAGCTCGAGCTCGGTGCCGAAGGTGTTCGACTCCTCGACGGTGACGACGCCCTCCTTGCCGACCTTGTCGATGGCCTCGGCGATGAGCGCGCCGATGGTGGGGTCGGCGGCGGAGATCGAGGCGGTGGCCGCGATCTGCTCCTTGGTCTCGATGTCCTTCGCGTCGGCGAGCAGCTGAGCCGAGACGGCCGCTGCGGCCTTCTCGATGCCGCGCTTGAGCGAGATGGGGTCGGCGCCTGCGGCGACGTTGCGGAGGCCCTCACGGACGAGAGCCTGGGCGAGCACGGTGGCGGTGGTGGTGCCGTCGCCGGCGACGTCGTCGGTCTTCTTGGCGACCTCCTTGACGAGCTCGGCACCGATCTTCTCGAACGGGTCGTCGAGCTCGATCTCCTTGGCGATGGAGACGCCGTCGTTCGTGATGGTGGGGGCGCCCCACTTCTTCTCGAGCACGACGTTGCGGCCGCGCGGGCCGAGCGTGACCTTCACCGCGTCGGCCAGGATGTTCAGGCCGCGCTCGAGGCCACGACGGGCCTCTTCGTCAAAAGCAATGATCTTAGCCATGTGTTTCCTCGTCCCTCCCGGACGTCATGAAGCAGAAGCATTGGCACTCACCAACGGCGAGTGCCAGGGACGATTCTGGCACTCTCACCTATGGAGTGCAAGTGAGCCCCGCACCTCGTGACGCTCGACGGGGGTCAGGCCAGGCGGACGCTCTCCGCCTGCGGGCCCTTGTCGCCCGTGCCGACCTCGAAGACGACCGCCTGGCCCTCCTCGAGGACCTTGTAGCCGCTCATGTCGATGGCCGAGTAGTGGACGAAGACGTCCTGCCCGCCGTCCGTCACGGTGATGAAGCCGTAGCCCTTCTCCGCGTTGAACCACTTGACGGTGCCCTGTGCCATGGTGCCGCTCCCCTTGCCGTTCTCGGTGCCGCGCGCGGTCGTGCCGCGCGTGAGGTCGTGCCGGTGCCGACCAGGACACGACACTAGGCAGGTCGCCTAGGCCTGGAGAAGCCCCGGGGCGGCGGTTCACCCGTCAGAACTGACGAATTAACACGTTCGGCAACGCGGTGGCAACATCGGGGCAACGCGGCGGCAACACCGCGGCTGCCGGGCGATCGCAGAGCGTCGACGAGGAGGCGCCCCCGAGCACGCAGACCGCGCTCGCGTCACCAGCCCGCGTACAGCTCGCTCCAGTCGGGGACGTACCTCAGCAGGGCGTCCTCCGCGAGGATCCGCCCCCCGGGCGACGGGAGGCCGGCCGCGAAGTCGACGGCGCGGATCTCCCCGAGCTTGACCTCTCGTTCCTCCGCGTACTTCGCGTCCAAGAAGGCCTGCTGCTTCGGGCTGAAGACGCGGGGCGGCCGGGTCTCGTTCACGAAGTCGAACCAGAGACGGTCGCTCAGTGCCTGCACGTACGGAGTCGCGACGGTCTGGTGGAACTCGTGTTCGTAGCGGACCAGGCCGCGGCCGTTCACCGTCTCCGCGAAGGTCTGGGCCGCCAGCACGTCGGCGGCATCCAGCAGCTGGCCTCCCCGGGCGCGGACGCGGTCGTCGGCCTGGGCCCGGAAGGCCTCGTCGACGGCCTCGAGGGCGGCGGCGCGCGACGCGACGGGCTGACCGGTCTGCTTCGCCACGGCGTAGGTCGTCCGGAAGACCTCCGTCCGGGCAGCTCGGCGTGCCGCGTCGAGCAGCGAGAGGTCGTGTCGGGTCGCGCCGTCGACCCGGGGGCCGACGGTCCACTCGACCGACTGTCGCACCCGTTCACGCATGCGCGTCTCGAGTTCGTCCTGGAAGTGCTGTCGCAGGGCGAGGGGCGCGTCGTCCCACGCAGCTCGATGGACCTCCTCGCGCTTCCGCGCCTCGCGTTCCCAGGCCGGCGGGGCCGGGCTCGGCCCGAATGCGTCCCGGACCACGTCGACGATCTGCTGCACCGCGATGTCGACGACGAGGGCGACCTCGACGAACGGGACGAACTCGGGCTGCGCGGCCTCGGCCACCTGGAGCCCCTCGGCGATCCCGTCGAACAGGAGGTCGGTGTCGTCGCCGGACGCGACGTCCTGCTCGAGGGCGTAGCCGGTGGCCACGAGACCCGCGTAGGGCAGCAACTCCGCACCCGCCGAGAGCGCACGTGCCGAGGCGCCACCGACCCTCTCCAGGAGGCGGGTGCTCAGGGACAGTTCCTCGAGGGTGTCCAGGTCGCGCTCGAGCGCCCCTGCGAACTCGGAGACCCAGGCGCCGTCCGATGCGTCCCCGGCCCCGCGGGCCAGGGCGTCGAGGGTCGCCGCCGACTCCGGCAGCGGCGCGATGACCTTGTCGCCCCGCGCCACCTCTGACGCGTCGAGGGACAGGTCGGCCGTGCCGCCGGACTCCTCCCACGTCGCCCGGTGCCGCTCCCGGACCTCTCCCGGGTCGACGGTCCGGCGGCACCCTGCGGTGAGCCGCCCCGCCGACTGCGGGGAGGCTGTGCAGGGGACGAAGGCGAGCTCCTCGGGATCGAGGACGCGAGCGGCACGGGGCGTGACATCGGCGTCGAACGCGACGTTCAGCAGCCTGCCGCCCTCGTCCAGGACGTACTCGCCGTCCCGTTCGACGACCGGCACCGCCGAGACGACGTGGGCCCGTGGGATGTCCCCGACCGCCGCCCACTCGCTCTGGTAGCCGTACTCGCGGAGCAGTCGGTCCGCCTCCGTCCGGACTGCCTCGTCCGCCGTGCCTGCTGCCGCCTCGAAGGTCGCGGTGACGTCGACGTAGTCGCCGGCGGGGACGATCTCGTACACCCACGCGTTGGCCTGCCAGTCCTTGGCGAACCCCAGATCGGTCGTGGTCGACACGAAAGCGGTGTCGTCGCCGTTGCTGAGGCCGGCGACGTGGTCGAGCAGGTTCTCGTTGGTCCCCGTCCCGTTCGGCTCGAAGCCCCTCGGGAAGACCTCGGTCGGGTGCCGCTGGTCCGACCGGTAGACGAGCTGGTGCTCCTCCCGCAGCCGGTCGATGACGGGATCCACCGGGACGAGGGCGACCGCGAGCTGCGCGACCCCGAGGATCAGGGCGGCGAGAACGACGCCGGGCCGCCGGCGTCGGCGTCGGAGGGGAGGACTGATCGGCACTGGCGGCACCCTTCTCATCAGGCGCAGCGCCTGGGTGCGCTGCGCGACGAGACCTCACGCTAGGGAGCCGGGTCCGGGCCGGACATCCGCCAGGAGGACCGCGTCGCCCGGGTCAGAAGTACCGGGGCCGCACGACTACGGCGTGTAGTCCGCCCCCAGCACGGCGGTGACCGACGAGTCGGGGAACGCGTCGCTCAGCTCGACGGTCGTCGTGCCGAGGTCGCGGGCGACCCCCAGGGCGACGCCCTCGTCCGCCTCGTCGGCGTAGTAGACGACCGTGGTGGCCACGGTGCCGTCGGCGTTGCCCTGGCCTGCCACCGTCCAGCCGGTCTCGGCGAGGGCGAGCGACGCGCGGCCCGCGAGCCCGCTCGTCGTCGTGCCGTTGAGCACCGTGATCGTGGTGACGTCGGGGTCGACGGACGCCGGATCGGCGGGGGCGACGGTCTCGGCGGGCGTCGTCGGGGCCGCCGTGTCGTCGGTCGCGTCGTCGCCGGCCCCGTCGCTCGCCCCGTCGCTCGGCGTGCCGGAGCCGGCCTCTGCCGTCTCGTCCGAGGTCGGCGAGACGAACTGGAAGCTGTCGTTCGCGACGCCGAGGTAGACGACGCCGGCGCCGACGAGCACGCCGACCGCGAGGGCGCACCAGGCGAAGACCACCCAGCCGCGGCCTCGGCGCGCCTCGGCGCGGTGGGCCCCGACCCTGTGCAGGTCCGCGGGCACCTCGTCGAATCGGTCGCGGGGGTGTTTCGCCATGGTGTGGTGTCGGTCTTCCGTGTGGTCAGCGGTCGGTCGGCCCGAACGAACGGGCGGCCCTCGCCCGCGAGCGCTCGTCGCGCAGTCGCAGGAGCCTCCCCACGAGCATGGGCGAGTAGGCCAGTGCAGCAGGTCTGTCCAGCAGGGAGCCGAGCATCTGCTGGTAGCGCGCGGTGGTGAGGCCGAGCTCGCGCCGCACCGCCGCCTCCTTGAGTCCGGGCGAGGCAGGCGCGTGCTGCTCGAAGTCGAGCAGGGCGCGCTCGCGCTCGGACAGCGCGCTCGTGCGCACGTCCCCGCTGCCGCTGCCCTGGTCGTCCACTGCCCTGCCCTCTCGGTCCTGGTCAGCTTAGGGGCGGGCGACCGAGCAGCCGGGGAGGCGCCGGGCGGTTCGCCGGGTCGGCTCGCGTCGTCAGCCGGTCGTCCACAGACGCGTGCCGTGGGCGTCGCCGACGGCGAGCGCGCGACCGTCCAGCGCGAGCACGGCGAAGGACTCGGCGTCGGGCGTCCCGTCCGGCACCGCGACGGGCACGGCGTGCAGCAGGCCCCGCCGTTCGTACGAGATCCACCGGGCGCCCAGGCCGCGCACCGCCTCGACGAACTCCTGTCGACGACGGCCGGGCAGGTAGACGAGGGTGCCCGTCGAGACGACGACGAGCGTCGCGTCCCCCGGCGCCTCGGACGCGAGGCGCGCGAGGTCGTCGACGGCGTCGCCCCGGTCGACACGAGGAGGCGCGGCGCGGGCCACCGAGACCGCCTGCGTCAGCAGCGCGGCCCGGTCCGGCGCCCCGGGCGGGAGCAGCGCGTCGAGCCAGGCCACGTCGGCGGCGGAGGAGACGTCGAGCGGGTCGAGATCCAGGCCGGCGCGCCAGACCACCTCGGGCAGCCGCACCTCGCCGAGGTCGCCGTGCACGACGACGTCGAGCTGCACGGGGCTTGCGGCGTCGCCCCAGCGGACGCCGCCCGCGCGGTGCCCGTACCGGTCGGGCAGCAGCCCGAGGCCGGCCGACGCGCCCACCTCGAGCAACGCGACCGGCCCCGCGACCCGGGCGAGGGCGAGGGACACGGGGCTGGTCCGTCGCACGTCGTTGGTCTGCGTGAGCCGGCGACCGAGCTCGTCGAGGAACCGCTCCTGGTGGTCGAGCAGCCAGCGTCGCAGATCGGGCCAGGGACCGAGGGGCGCGCCCAGCCACCTCGCGACCGCGAGCACGAGCACCGGCTGGCGCCGCGCCTCCTCGGCTCGCTCGACCAGCGCGAGCACCTCGGCGTCGTCGGCGACGCCCCTGGCCGCGGCCGCCCAGCTCGGCGACCCCTCGCGCAGGACGGCGTCCGCGTAGGCGGAGAAGCGGTCGGAGAGGGTCGGCGACTGTGTCACCGGCCGAGTCTCGCACCCCTGGGAGGCAGCCCCGAGGAGGCGGCGGCGAGGAATGAGCGTCGGCGGCGCGGTGTTCAATGGGGAGTCCCCGACGAGCAGGCCCTCACGGCCGCGAGTCCCCCCTGACGCAGAGGAGTGCACGATGGCGAACGAGCCCGTGTCGTACCAGGTCGAGAAGTCCGACGAAGAGTGGCGCCGTGAGCTCGACCCCCAGGCCTACCAGGTGCTTCGCCAGGCGGCGACCGAGCGCCCGTGGACGGGCGAGCTGCTCGACGAGAGCCGTGCCGGCATCTACGCCTGCGCCGCCTGCGGTGCCGAGCTCTTCAAGAGCGGCACCAAGTTCGACAGCGGCTGCGGCTGGCCGAGCTTCTACGAGTCGGTCGACCCGGAGGCCGTGCAGCTGATCGAGGACGACTCGCTCGGCATGGTCCGCACCGAGGTCCGCTGTGCCACCTGCGGGTCGCACCTCGGCCACGTGTTCCCCGACGGCTTCGGCACGCCGACCGGCGACCGCTACTGCATGAACTCCATCTCGCTCGACTTCAAGGCCGAGGGCACCCCGACCGGCGACCAGGCCGGCGCCTGATGGGCGCCGTCGCCGACGCTGCCCGCCGGCGACGGTCCCGCTCGAAGGTCACCGACGAGGCGCCCGGGCACGAACAGCTGCTCGAGCTGGTGCAGGCGGCGGCGACGGTGGCCGACCACTCGTCGCTGCGCCCGTGGCGCCTGATCGAGCTGCGCGGCGACGACCGGCTGCTGATCGGCCGGGGGCTCGCGGAGGCGAGCGGCGCGGACGCGAAGTCGTCCGACAAGCTCGAGCAGAAATCGCTCAGGGCGCCGCTCGTCCTCGCCGTCGTGCTCTCGCCGGTCGAGAGCCGCAAGGTGCCCGAGTGGGAACAGGAGAGCGTCGCCTCGGGCGTCGCCCACCTGCTGTCGCTCGTGCTCGACGACGAGGGCTGGGGCGTGTTCTGGCGCACCGGCACCGACACCCGCCACGAGGCGGTGCACCGGGCCCACGGGCTCGCGCCCCACGAGAAGCTGCTCGGCTGGCTCTACGTCGGCGGACGGACGGAGCGGGACGAGAAGCCCCGCAAGCTGCTCGAGCCCGGGCGCTTCGTCAGCGCACCGGGCTCGGAGACGGCCTAGGCCAGCAGCAGATCTACCAGGCTGCGCCTACCACGACTTGCGGCTCTGCCCCACGACGGTGATCGGCAGCCAGAACGAGCCGGTCATCAGCACGATGCCCGCGAAGAAGACGAAGGCGTTGGGCTCGTCCTGCCCGAACGAGTACGCGAAGAGCGCGAAGCTCGCGAGCAGCAGGATGATCGAGCCGATGGCGGTCAGGACGTTGGTCATGGGAGCTCCTCGTGGTCGGTGCCCGGGGCGACCGGGCGCGACCGCACGGGTCGCTGCAGCTCCTACTTCACCACTTCCCCGGGGCCGACGCCAATCCTGCGCGACGCGCACTCCGCACCTCGGCCCGTCGCCTCGCCGTCGCCCTGTCGGTAAGATGGTCCCGCCCGCCGCCTTGGCGCAGTCCGGTAGCGCAGTGCTCTTGTAAAGCGAAGGTCGTCGGTTCGAATCCGACAGGCGGCTCCCCCGGCCCCGTCCCGCCCCCGGCGAGGCGGGGCCTCCTCGATGTCCTGCGGGCCTCAGTCCTCGAGGTCCAGCAGCATCGACCGGAGCCCCGCGGTCACCGCGGCGACGGCGGCCGGATCGAGGGACGCCGTCATCGCCCCCTCGAGGTCGAGCTGCGCGTCGAGCACCCCGTGCAGCAGCTCACGACCCCGTGCCGTCGGCGAGACGAAGTAGCCGCGGGCGTCCGCGCGGTTCTCGGAGCGCTCGACGAGCCCCGCGGCGGTCAGGCCCCTGAGCCGCTTCGTCACCGCAGGAGGCGACAGCAGCGTCTGCTCCGCGAGCCGACCCGGCGACGTGGGCACGTCGGTGCGCACCAGCGCGGCGAGCAGGTCGAAGTCGGTGCGGCCGATGCCGTGGTCGCCCAGCAGATCGTCGCTGCGACGCTGGATGATCCGGGCGAGCCGGGTGATGCGCCCCACGACGAGCACGGGCGAGACGTCGAGGTCGGGTCGGAGCCGGCTCCACTGGTCGTGGACGAGGTCGAGGGCGTCGGTGGTGGCGCGCGGCACGCTGGTCTGATCAGTCACGGGTCGACCCTACTTTGATTCACGGGTAAACTACTTCTCCGGCCCCGGCTCGCCCTGCGCCTGCCGCCGCGCCTCACCGACCACAGCACCCGACGACGCGCGCTCCCGACGAGAGGACCTCTCGACCGTGCCGTCCCGCCCGCTCTCCGCCGCCTCCGACAGCCCGTTCCCGCGACCCCGCGACCTGCTGCGCGTGGGGCCCCACGACCGCGCCCACCTGCCGGCGCTCCGCGTGGCCGTGTCGGTCGTGCTGCCCCTCGCGGTGCTGGTGGCGATCGGGCACGCCGAGTGGGCGCCCTACGCGACCTTCGGCGCGTTCGCCTCCGCGTTCGGCCGCGGCCTCGGTCGGGTGCCGCGGCTCGGCATGCAGCTCGAGGCAGGCGCCCTCCTCGTCGCGGCCGTCGTGCTCGGCACGGCGCTGTCGGCGGCGTCCCTGCCCGCCGTCGCCCTGGTGCCGGTCGTGGCGCTCGTGGCGGGACTCGCCTCGGTGGTCGCCGACGTGCGCGGCTGGAACCCGCCCGGGCCCCTCTTCCCGGTGTTCGGGCTCGGCGTCTGCGCCTTCGTCCCGGCTGAGCCGTCGAGCATCGGGGTCGCGGCGGTCGTGTCGTCGCTGAGCGTGCTGCTCGCCCTCGCGACCTCGCTCGTCGGACTCGTCCGGCGTCCCGGCCGGCTGGCCCTGGCCGAGCCCGGCGCCGTCGCCCTCCGTCGGACGGCCGCCGTCGTCGACCTCCGACGCGCCCTCCTGCACGCCGCGGTGTGCCTCGTGGCCTCCCTGGGTGCGGGCCTGATCAGCGTCGGGCTCGGGCTGCAGAACCCGTACTGGGCGATGGTCTCCGCCGTGGTGCCCGTCGTCGGACGGGCGACGTCGGGGCAGCTGCTCCGAGCCGGCCACCGCCTCCTCGGCACGGTCGTCGGGCTGGGCCTCGCGGCGCTGCTGCTCGTCTGGCAGCCGCCCGCCGTCGCGCTCGTCGTCGCGTTCGGGGTGCTCCAGTTCGCGACCGAGCTCGTCGT
The DNA here is from genome assembly GCF_007954365.1 of Frigoribacterium sp. ACAM 257. GTDB lineage: Bacteria > Actinomycetota > Actinomycetes > Actinomycetales > Microbacteriaceae > Frigoribacterium. The sequence continues at coordinate 667,356 of NZ_VOLO01000002.1, read as the reverse complement.
GGCGCGGAACTACGGCCTCGCCCTCGTGTTCATCACGCCGATGGCTCTCGGCATGCCCGCGATCGCCGGCGGCCAGGTCGACGTGGGCGCCCTGGTCGCTGCCCGTGCCGCCGACACGGCGATCGGGGTCGGCGTCGTCGTGCTGGTGCTCCTCGCGACGCACCGGCTCCGCCGTGCACCCGCCTGAGCGCGGGCGCGGTGCCGACGCCTCTAGGAGGCGTCGGACTGGGCGCGCGCCCGCCGGTCGCCCCGAGACCACCAGACCAGGTCCGCGACGCCCTGCGCGACCAGCAGCACGGCGACGACGCACACGATCAGCGTGATCGTCTCGACCGGCCCGCCGGAGGTGATGGTCAGCAGCTGCACGACGAGCCCGAGCGCGCCGAGGACGACCTCGATGACGGCCGGCAGGACGGAGCCGTTCTTCGTCAGCGTGAACCAGGGGCGGCGGAGTTCGCTCATGGAGCGAGTCTAGGGACGACGTATCCTCGACCGAGCCGCCGGCAGGACGGCACGACACGACTCGCCAGCGCTCAGGAGGCCACCGTGAGGACCCGACAGGTGCGCGTCGATCCCGACGTGCCGAACTGGCTGCTGACGAAGGACGGCGGACTCGTCCGCCCGGTCCTGACCGTCCTCTCCGCGACCCTGCTCGCGGCGAGCATCACGACGAGCCTGCTCGTCGGGGGCGGCAGCCTGACCGTCGTCGCCGTCCTCCTGCTCGTCGTGGCCGCCGCCGCGACCGTGTGGGCGGTCGTCGACGTCATCTGGTGGACCCTCGGCGGCCGCCGCCGCATCGTCCGGCTGCCCCGCGACCCGAGCGCCTGACGCGCCTCGGCGGCGAGACATGCCCCGGAGGGCATGTTCGTGCCCCGCGATCCTGGCAACCGCACAGAGAACTGCGCCGTAAACTCGACCGATGCACCCGACCGGTGCTCACGATCTCCCGGCTGCCGACGACCACCGTTCGTCGCCCGAGCCGGTGCACACGCCCGAGACAATTCGACAGGGAGTCCCGTTGACAGGACACGCCACGACAGGCGCGGCGCCCACCGACGCCGCCCTCTTCGGAGCCGACGCCGCGACCCTCGAGGCCGACGCTGCGGAACGGGACGCCGCCGAGCGCGACGCCGGGGCCGCACCCGCCCGACACGACGACGCGGCGGTCCCCGCCGTCGGCGCCGGCAACGCCACGACGCGTCACCGCAACGTGGCGCTCCTCAGCGTCGCGAGCACGATGGCGACCCGCGTCACCACCTCGGCGAGCATCGACGAGAAGCTGCGGCCGGTGCTCAAGCGCCTCAAGCTGCCCACGGGCCTGCTCCAGCGAGTCGCGGGCGTCGACGAGCGGCGCAACTGGGCCGAGGGGCAGAGCTTCGACGAGGCCGCGATCGACGCCGGCAAACGCGCCCTGGCCGAGGCCGGCGTCCGGCCCGACCAGGTCGGCCTGCTCATCAACACCTCGGTCACGCGCCCGCACCTCGAGCCCTCGGTGGCCGTGCGGCTGCACCACGGCCTCGGGCTGCCCTCGTCGGCGACGAACTTCGACATCGCCAACGCGTGCCTCGGCTTCGTCAACGGCATGACCCTCGCCGCGCAGCTGATCGACGCCGGCCAGATCGACTACGCCGTGATCATCGACGGCGAGGACGCCGACGACGTCCAGGTCAACACCATCGACCGCCTGCTGACCAAGGGCTACGAGCGCGACGACTTCATGAGCGAGTTCGCGAGCCTCACGCTGGGCTCGGGCGCTGCTGCGGCGGTGATCGGCCGTGCCGACCGCCACCCCGAGGGGCACCGCATCCTCGGCGGCGTGACCCGTGCCGCGACCGAGAACTACGACCTCTGCGTCGGCAGCGTCGACGGCATGTTCACCGACGCGAAGGCCCTGCTCAAGCGCGGCATGGAGCTCGTGGTCTCGGCCTGGAAGGAGGCGGCCCGAGACTGGAACTGGCAGCGCATGGACCGCTACATCATGCACCAGGTCAGCGACGTGCACACCGGCGCCTTCGTCAAGGCCGCCGGCATCGACCGCAAGCGCGTCCCGCTCACCTATCCCACGCTCGGCAACGTCGGCCCCGCGTCGATCCCGATCACGCTCGTCGAGGAGTCGCGCACCCTCTCGAAGGGAGACCGCGTGCTGCTGATGGGCGTCGGCTCGGGCATCAACACCGCGATGATGGAGCTCGCCTGGTGAGTCGGCTCCCCTCGGCCGCGCGGGCGACGTCGCCCGCGACGCTCCCCCCGGCCGGGCTCGACGGCCTCGACCCGTCGTGGTCGCGGCTCGTGACCGTCCCTGCAGGAGGCGCCGAGCGCGTCGAGCGCACCTGGCACCTCCTCGACAACGCTGCCGCCCTCGAGGCACTCGGGGTCGAGCCCGTCGGCACCGTGCTCTGCGTGCACGGCAACCCGACCTGGTCGTACCTCTGGCGCCGACTCGTGGCGCAGGCGACCGAGGCCGCCGTGGCCGGCCGGCCGGCGTGGCGCGTCGTCGCCGTCGACCAGCTCGACATGGGCTTCTCCGAGCGGACCGGCGTCGAGCGGGGCCTGCCGCAGAGAGTCGCCGACCTCGCCGCGCTCACCGCCGAGCTCGGCCTCGACGGCCCCGTCGTGACCCTCGGCCACGACTGGGGCGGCGTCGTCTCGATGGGCTGGGCGGTCGACCACCCCGGCCAGCTCGCCGCGGTGACGATGCTCAACACGGCGATCCACCAGGCGGCCGACGAGCCGATCCCGGCGCCCCTCCGCCTGACGCTCGCCCGTGGCGTCCTCGGCCGCGCGACCGTCGCGACGACCGGGTTCATCGACGTGACGCTCGGGCTCGCGCGGCCGAGGCTCACGGACGCCGTCCGCACCGGTTACCGGGCGCCCTACCTGACGGCCGCACGCCGCGGCGGCGTCGGCGGTTTCGTGGCGGACATCCCGGTCGACCGGCGGCACCCGAGCCGTGCCGAGCTCGACCGCATCGCCGCCTCCCTCCGTGACGTCGCCGTGCCGAGCCTGATGCTCTGGGGACCGCGCGACCCGATCTTCGGCGACCGCTACCTCGACGACCTCGCCGACCGCCTCCCGCACGCCGACGTGCACCGCTTCGAGGGCGCCGGGCACATGATCGCCGAGGACGTCGACTACGCGGCCGCCGTGCTGACCTGGCTGGGCGACCGGTTCCCCGGGGGACCGGGCCGCGCCTCCTCGTCGGAGGTCGGCCGAGCCTCTTCGGCTGGCGGCGGTCCCGCGGCGACGGCCACGGCGTCCGCGGACACCGACCCGCGAGGCACGGCGTCCACGACCACCGAGGAGGCGCCCGGCACCGTCCAGGACCGCCCGCTCTGGTCGCACCTCGACTCCCTGGCCGACAGCCCCGACGCCGCGCTGATCGAGATGGTGCCGCACGGCGCCGCGCGCGGCTCCGGCCCCCGCCGGGTGAGCTGGCGACTGCTCAGCCGACGCGTGCACGAGATCGCGCTGGGCCTCCGCAAGCACGGCGTGCGCCCGGGCGACCGGGTGTCGCTGCTCGTGCAGCCCGGGGCCGACCTCACGGCGGTGCTCTACGCCTGCGTGCGGATCGGCGCCGTGGTCGTCGTCGCCGACGCCGGGCTCGGCGTCCGCGGGCTCACCCGCGCCGTGCGCGGCGCGTGGCCGGACCACGTCATCGGCCAGCTGCCCGGCCTGACGGCAGCACGCGCCCTCGGCTGGCCGGGCCGCGTCGTCTCGACCCAGCGCCTCTCGCCCGTGCTGGCGCGCTCGCTCGGCGTCGAGACCTCGCTGCCCGAGATCGCCGCCCTCGGGCGCCGCGCGCACGAGGCGATGGCCGAGCTGCCCGATCCGCCCGTTGCCGAGGCACCCGCCGCGATCCTCTTCACGTCCGGCTCGACGGGGCCTGCCAAGGGCGTCGTCTACCGGCACGGTCAGCTGACGGCGCTGCGGGACGCCCTCGCCGACCGGTACGGCGTCGGGCCCGGCACCGGCCTCGTCGCCGGCTTCGCTCCCTTCGCCTTGCTCGGGCCCGCGCTCGGCGCGACGAGCGTGACGCCCGACATGGACGTCACCTCGCCGCGCACGCTGACCGCCCGCGCCGTCGCGGCGGCGGCCGAGGCGGTCGACGGGACGGTCGTCTTCCTCTCCCCCGCCGCCCTCACGAACGTCGTCGCCACCGCGGACGAGCTCGACGACGCCGGTCGCCGCGCACTCGCCGGGGTGTCGACGTTCCTGTCGGCCGGTGCCCCCGTGTCGGCGACGCTGCTCGCCGCCGCGGGCGACCTCATGCCCGGGGCGGTGCCCCACACCCCCTACGGCATGACCGAGGGCCTGCTGATGACCGATGTCACGCTCGACGAGGTCCGCGCCGCCTCGGGCGACCCGTCGGCGAACGGCGTCTGCGTCGGCCTGCCGGCGGCGACCGTGCAGGTGCGCATCGCTCCGCTCGACGAGGCGGGGCGCGCCTCCGACGACTTCTCGGACGCCGCCGGCGTCACGGGCGAGATCGTCGTGTCCGCGCCGCACCTCAAGCACGGGTACGACCGGCTGTGGCTCACCGACCGGGCGAGCGTGCGCGGCGTGGCCGGCGTGGGCGACACGACCGACGTGAGCGGTACTGCAGTCGGGTCCGGCGCCTCCTCGGCAGGGTCGTCCGCTCGCTGGCACCGCACCGGCGACGTCGGGCACGTCGACGAGCTGGGCCGGCTCTGGGTCGAGGGGCGCCTGCCGCACGTCGTGACGACCGCCTCCGGCCCCCTGACCCCGGTCGCCGCCGAGCAGGTCGTCGAGTCGCTCGCGGGCGTGGCACGAGCCGCCGTCGTCGGGGTCGGACCGGCCGGCACGCAGCAGGTCGTCGTGGTCGCGGAGGCGTCTCCCGGCGCGAGGCGACCCGGACTCGCGTCGCCTGAGCTCTCGACCGCGGTCCGCGCCGCCGTCCACGACGCCGTCGGCCACCGCGTCGCCGCCGTGCTCGTCGTGCCCGCGCTGCCGACCGACGTGCGCCACAACAGCAAGATCGACCGCGCGCGCCTCGCGGCGTGGGCGGAGTCCGTGCTCGCGGGCGGACGGATGCGCCGCCCGTGAGGGTGCTGGTCACCGGCGCGAGCGGCCTGCTCGGCGGCGCGGTCGCCCGGGAGGTCGCGGCGGCCGGGCACGAGGTCACGACGTTCCAGCGCCGACCGTCGGGCGTCTCCGGGGTGCGCGACGTCGCCGGCTCGATGACCGACTCCCCCGCCGTCGCCGCGGCGGTCGACGGGCAGGAGGCGGTGGTCCACCTGGCCGCGAAGGTCTCGCTGGCCGGCGACCCCGCCGAGTTCGAGGCCGTCAACGTCGGGGGCACGGCCTCCCTGCTCGACGCGATGCGCACCTCCGGCGTCGCCCGCCTGGTCTTCGTCTCGTCGCCCTCGGTGGCCCACGGAGGCGCGTCGATCGTCGGCGAGGACGCCGCCCCTGCGTCGCCCGCGCGAGCACGCGGCGACTACGCCCGTACGAAGGCGGCGGCCGAGCTGCTCGCCCTCGCCGCGGCCACGGACGACCTGCGCGTCGTCGCCGTCCGTCCGCACCTGGTCTGGGGCCCGGGCGACACGCAGCTCGTCGAGCGCATCGTCGAACGCGCCCGGCGAGGGCGCCTGCCGCTGCTCGACCACGGAGCCGCGCTGATCGACTCGACCTACGTCGACAACGCCGCCTCGGGCATCGCGGCCGCGCTCGAGCAGGTCGACGCCGTCTCGGGCCGCGCCTACGTCATCACCAACGGGGAGCCCCGCACGGTCGCCGACCTCATGGCGGGCATCTGCACCGCGGGCGGCGCGCCGGTGCCGCACCTCCGCGTGCCCGCCGGGCTCGCCCGGGTCGCGGGATCGCTCGTCGAGCGCGTCTGGGCCGTGCGGCCCGGCGCCGACGAGCCGCCCATGACACGGTTCCTCGCGGAGCAGCTCTCGACGGCGCACTGGTTCGACCAGCGGCGCACGCAGCACGACCTGCAGTGGACGCCCGAGGTCTCGGTCGACGAGGGCCTCCGCCGCCTGGCCGCCTGGTACGACGCGGGCAGCCCCGCCGTCTGACCCGCGCGCTCGAGCCCTCACGCACCCGTGCGCTCTGGCCGCGCGCCCTCCCGCCCGCGCGCCCGCCCGCCCGCGCGCCCGCGCGCCCGCGCGCCCAGGTGACGATCGTTCATGTGACGCGTCAGGCGCATCGAGCCACCCGCGAGGCACGCGACGCGTCACATGAGTCGATCTCAGTGCACGCGAGAGGCTAGATGACCGCGTCCGACCAGGAATCCGGGTTGCCGAAGCGGTGCGCCGTGATCGAGACGGCCTGCTCGCGCAGGAACGGCAGCAGCTCGAGCCGTCCGGTCGGCGTGACCGGCGCGGCGAAGACCGCGACCGCCGGGTCGCCGCCGAGCGCGTCGGCGAGGGCCGAGGAGGCGGCACCCCCGCCGGCAGTACCGGTCACGAGGCGCACGCGCTCGGTCCGGAGCCCGCCCGAGCGGACTCGCTCGTGCCACGCGTCGTCGCTCTCGACCCGGATCGCACCGACTCCGAGGCCGAGCGCCGTGACGAACGGCTCGGGCAGGGCCGTGGCGACGGAGGCCGTGAAGGGGGATCCCGAGCGCAGGGCGGCGAGCAGCACGCGCACCACGTCGGCGAGGGGGGCGCCCTCGGCGGCGCGCACCGTCACGGCGAGCGGGCGGTAGCGCAGCAGGTCGCGCTCGAGCCCGAGCTGGCTGACGTCACGGGCGACGCCGAACTCGGAGGCCCAGAAGTGCTCGTCGGTGGCGACGGCCGCGGCGACCAGGTCGGCGTCGGCTCCGAGGGACGGGGTCGCGGCGCGGAGGGCCGCGGCGACGGCCCGGCCGGGCCGCGCCTCCTGCGAGGCAGCACCGGCGAGCGTCGTCGGCGTCCACGACCCGAGGTGCACGAGGTAGTTCGGACCGCCGGCCTTGGCTCCGGCGCCGACCGACGACTTCTTCCAGCCGCCGAACGGCTGACGACGGACGACCGCGCCGGTGATGCCGCGGTTCACGTAGAGGTTGCCGGCCTCGACGCCGTCGAGCCAGGTCGACAGCTCTGCCGGGTCGAGGGTGTGCAGCCCGGCCGTGAGGCCGTAGTCGGTGGCGTTCTGCAGCGCGATCGCCTCGTCGAGGGTCGCGGCCGTCATGACGCCGAGCACCGGGCCGAAGTACTCGGTCAGGTGGAACTCGCTGCCCGCAGCCACGCCCGCGCGCACGCCGGGCGACCAGAGGCGGCCGCTGTCGTCGAGCCGACGGGGCGCGACGAGCCACGACTCCCCCGCGCCGAGCGTCGTCAGCGCGCGCTCGAGCTTGCCCGAGGCAGGCTCGATGATCGGGCCCATCTGGGTCGTGGGCTCGGACGGGTACCCGACGCGCATGGTCGAGGCCGCGTCGACCAGCTGGCGGCGGAACCGCTCGGAGCTGCCGACCGAGCCGACGAGGATCACGAGGCTCGCGGCCGAGCACTTCTGCCCGGCGTGGCCGAACGCGGACTTGATCACGTCGGCGGCCGCGAGGTCGAGGTCGGCGCTCGGCGTGACGATGATCGCGTTCTTGCCGCTCGTCTCGGCGAGCAGGGGCAGGTCGGTGCGCCAGCTCGTGAACAGCGCGGCCGTCTCGAAGGCACCGGTGAGGATGACGCGGTCGACGGAGGGGTGCGAGACGAGGTGGCGGCCGAGGTCGCCCTCGTCCACGTCGACGAGCCTCAGCACGTCACGGGGCACACCGGCCTCCCACAGCGCCTCGACCATGACGGCGCCACAGCGCTTCGCCTGGCCGGCGGGCTTGACGACGACGCTGCTGCCCGCGGCGAGCGCCGCGAGCGTCGAGCCGGCCGGGATCGCGACGGGGAAGTTCCACGGCGGGGTGACGAGCGTCAGGCGCTCGGGCACGAAGTCGGCGCCGTCGACGACGTCCAGCTCTTCTGCGAGGTGGGCGTACCAGTTGGCGAAGTCGATCGCCTCGCTGACCTCGACGTCGCCCTCGGCGACGGTCTTGCCGGTCTCGCTCGCGGCGACCTCCATCAGGTCGGCCCGCCGGGCGGCCAGCGTGACGGCGGCGGCACGGAGCACCTCGGCCCGGCCCGCGCCTCCTCGTTCCGCCCACGCGGGCTGTGCCGCGACCGCGCCGGCGACGATCTCGTCGAGCACGGAGGCGTCGGTCACCCGCGCCTGCTCGATCAGGTCGACGCCGAGCACCGAGTCGACGGAACGGCGCTGGATCTCGCGGCCCCAGGTGCGGTTGTCGGCCTTGGCGGGGTCGGTGTCGGGCTCGTTGTCGAAGCCGCTGCCGGCCTCGCGCGGCCGGAGCGCCTGGGCGCCGTCGAGCCGGCTCTGCACACGGTGCGGAGCGGGTGCCTCGGCGTCGACGTCGGCGAGCGAGGCGAGGAACCGGCCCTTCTCGCGCTCGAACATCGCCTCGTTCGCGGCGAGCTCGAAGACGGCCGACATGAAGTTCTCGCTCGAGGCGTTCTCCTCGAGGCGGCGGATCAGGTAGCTGATGGCGACGTCGAACTCGCGCGGGTGCACGACCGGCGTGTAGAGCAGCAGCCCGCCGACGTCGGCCTTGACGAGCTCGGCCTGGCCCTCGGCCATGCCGAGGAGCATCTCGAACTCGACGCGGCCGCCGACGCCGCGCGCCTCGGCGAGGAGGTGCGCGAAGGCGATGTCGAAGAGGTTGTGGCCCGCGACGCCGATCTTCACCGCACGCGTGCGCTCGGGCGTCAGGGCCCAGGCGAGCACGCGCTTGTAGTTCGTGTCGCTGGCCTGCTTCGTGTCGTAGGTGGCGAGCGGCCACTCGTGCACGACGGCGTCGACGGTCTCCATGGCGAGGTTCGCGCCCTTGACCACGCGGACCTTGATCGACGCCCCGCCCGCGTCGACCCGTCGGGTCGCCCACTCGGTCAGCCCCTGCAGGGCGCCGAGGGCGTCGGGCAGGTACGTCTGCAGCACGATGCCGGCCTCGAGGCCCTGCAGCTGCGGCTGGTCGAGGAGGCGCGTGAAGACCGCGATCGTCAGGTCGAGGTCGCGGTACTCCTCCATGTCGAGGTTGATGAACTTCGGCTGGGGCGAGCGGGCGGCGAGCTCGTAGAGGGGCGTGAGCTTCTCGACGACGCGCTCGACGGTCTCGTCGAAGGCCCACATGGACAGCTGGCTGACGATCGACGACACCTTGATCGACACGTAGTCGACGTCGTCGCGCTCGAGCAGCGCCCTGGTGCCCGCGAGGCGGTGCTCGGCCTCGGCGTCGCCGAGCACGGCCTCGCCGAGCAGGTTGAGGTTGAGGCGCGTGCCCTCCGCCTTGATGCTGCTGATGGCCGCGCCGAGCTTCGCGGGCCGGGCGTCGGCGATCAGGTGGCCGACCATGCCGCGCAGCACGCGTCGCGCGACGGGCACGACGACGCCGGGCAGCACGGGGGCGACGACGCCGCCGACCCGGACGGCGCCGCGCATGTACCAGGGCAGGAACGCGGGCACCTGCGAGGCGAGACGCGACAGGTTGCGGGCGGCCACGCTCAGGTCCTCGGGGCGGACGACACGGTCGACGAACCCGATGGTGAAGGCGAGGCCCGACTCGTCCTTGAGCACCTGCGCGAGCAGGTGGGCCGAGTCGGTGCTGGGGGCCGACGACGCCTCGTGCGCCCAGCGGCGGGCCAGGGCGACGGCGTCGTCGCCGATCGACTCGGGGAGGGCTGCAGCTGCCGGCCGGGCCGGCTGGTCGATGGTGGTCATGCGGTCACGATAAGTCCGGAACTTGCCAGGTGGCAAGGTTTGACACACGACCGTAACGCGGCACGGGGCCGGCGCAAGGTCGTCGCGCTGCGACTCGGGGCGCACGGGCTGTCCACTAGCGGGACGAGGAGGTGGAATGTTACCTTTCTCTTCGTCACCGGACCAGGGGGTTCGGCGACGTCACCCCATGTCGGAGGCACGCAGATGGCGATGATCGAGGCCTCGGGCCTGACCAAGACGTACCGCTCGAAGTCGGGTCCGGTACACGCCCTGACCGGCTTCGACCTGAGCGTGCCCGAGGGCACCGTCAAGGCCCTGCTGGGTCCGAACGGCGCCGGCAAGACGACCGTGGTCAAGATGCTGACGACGCTCGAGGTGCCCGACGCGGGCACGGCGCACATCAACGGGATCGACGTCGTGGGCGACCCGCAGGCCACACGCCGCACCATCGGGGTCTCGGGCCAGTACGCCGCGGTCGACGAGAACCTGACCGGCTTCGAGAACCTCGACATGATCGGCCGGCTCTACCACCTCGGCGCGAGGGTCTCGCGGGAGCGGGCCCGCGAGCTGATCGACGTCTTCGACCTCTCCGCAGCAGGCGACCGGCCCGTCAAGGGCTTCTCGGGCGGCATGCGCCGTCGAATCGACCTCGCCGGCGCACTGGTGACGAACCCGCGCGTGCTGTTCCTCGACGAGCCGACGACGGGGCTCGACCCCCGCAGCCGCCTCGCGCTGTGGGACATCATCACCTCCCTCGTCGCGGGCGGCACCACGGTCCTGCTGACGACGCAGTACCTGGAGGAGGCGGACCGGCTGGCCGACGACATCGCCGTGATCGACGGCGGTCGCGTCATCGCCGAGGGCACCGCCGACCACCTCAAGGCGCAGGTGGGCGGCCACCGGCTCGTCGTGGCCCTCGTCGACGAGGCACGCGCTGCCCAGGCCCTCGAGGTGCTGCGCCGCCACGGCGACGCCGAGCCGACCCTCGGCAGCGACGGCCGGCAGGTCGAGGTCGCCGTGACGGACGGGCCGACCGCCCTGCAGCGCACCCTGGCCGACCTCGGCGCCGCCGGCATCGAGCTGCACGACGCGGGCATGCGCCGGCCCACGCTCGACGACGTGTTCCTGCAGCTGACCGGCCGCAAGGCCGTCGACGACGACGACCCCGACACGGGCTCCGTCCCGACGGGCAAGACGAGCAAGAAGGAGGCGCGGCGATGACCACGACGACGAGTGCGCTCGCGCAGACCCTCACCCCCCTGGGCCCCTCGGGGCTCGGCACCTGGGCCTCCGACGGCTGGACGGTGACGAAGCGCAACCTGATCAAGGTGAAGCGCTCGCCCGACATGCTGATCTTCGCGGTGCTGCAGCCGATCATGTTCGTGCTGCTGTTCAGCCAGGTCTACGGCGGCGCGATCGCCGTGCAGGGCACCGACTACACGCAGTTCCTGATGGCCGGCATCTTCGCCCAGACCGTCGTCTTCGGCTCGACCTTCTCGGGCGCCGCGATGGCACAAGACCTGAAAGAAGGGATCATCGACCGGTTCCGCACCCTGCCGATGAGCCCGTCGGCGGTGCTGATCGGCCGGACGAACAGCGACCTGGTGCTGAACTCGATCTCCATGGTGATCATGATGCTCACCGGGCTCGCTGTCGGCTGGAGGGTGAACACGCCGCCGCTGATGTTCCTCGGGGGCATCGCGCTGCTGCTGCTGTTCAGCTACTCGTTCAGCTGGGTGATGGCGCTGCTCGGCATGAGCGTCAAGACGCCCGAGACGATCAACAACGCGTCGTTCATGATCCTGTTCCCGCTCACGTTCATCTCGAACGCCTTCGTCCCGAGCGACACGCTGCCGACGGTGCTGCGCGTCTTCGCCGAGTGGAACCCGGTGTCGTCGCTCGTGCAGGCCGCCCGCACGTCGTTCGGCAACCTCGGCGACACCCCGGTGCCCGACATCTGGACGCTGCAGCACCCCTACGTCACGGTGCTCGTCGGCCTCGCCGTCATGCTCGTCGTCTTCGTGCCGCTGAGCATCCGCAAGTTCCAGCGCATCAGCGCGAAGTAACCGCGACCACGTCGCGCACGGCCTCGTCGAGCTGTGCGGTCGGCACGGTCACGACCGTGCCGATCACGAGCCGCATGAGGTCGGCCACCTGCACCTCGTCCCTCCGGTACAGCCACTGCAGCTGCAGGCCGTCCTGCACGGCCAGCACGACGCGGGCCGCCGACTCGGCGGTGAACCCCTCCCGCAGCCAGCCGCGAGCCTCGGCCACCGCGAGGTAGGCGGAGGTCGAGCCGATGATGCGGTCGTAGTGATCGGCGTAGTAGTCGTGTGCCGGGTGGTCGCTCGACGTGGCCTCGGCCGACGCGGTGATGAACAGCGAGATCACGGCGGGCACGTCGACGTTGTACTCGGCGAGCGCGACCAGCTCGGCCAGGCGCATGCCGCCCTCGTCGTCGAAGTGCTGCCGGAGGCGCTCGTCGCGTCGACGAAGGACGGCCATGAGGAGCTCGTCCTTCGTCGCGAAGTAGTGCATCAACGACTGGTGCGACACACCGCAGCTGCGGGCGATCTCGCGCAGGGAGGCACCGTGGAAGCCGACCTTGCCGAACACCGGCAGAGCCGCCTCCAGGATCGCCTCGCGCTTGGCGACGCCCTTGCGGTAGCGGCCGGGCGGGGCGGCGGGCTCGTCGAGTGCGGACATCGGGGCCAGCCTAGGGCGGACGGCGGACGGTCGTGCCGCCTCCGGCGCCCTCATCAGCCGAGCGTAGGCTCGCCGCGTGAGGTGGTCGCTGCTGCGCATCCCGGCGTTCCGCGCCCTGTGGGTCGGACGTCTGCTGTCGTGGGTGGTCGGCGGGCTCGCCCCTCTCGCCCTCGTCTTCGCGGCCGTCGACCTCGGCGCGGACGCCACGCAGCTCGGTCTCGTCGTGGCCGCCCGTGCCGTGCCGAACGTCGTCCTCGTCCTCGTGGGCGGGGCCCTCGCGGACCGGCTGCCGCGGCGTCTGGTGGCCACCGCCTCCTCGGTGGTCTCCGCCGCCTCCCTGGTCGCTGCCGGGGCACTGTTGCTCGCAGGGCGAGAGACCCTCGTGACGCTGGCCGTCGCGGCCGCCCTGACGGGTGCCGCCGCCGCGTTCTTCGGCCCGGCGTCGAGCGCGATGCTCCGCGACGTGCTCGTCGAGCCGCTCGTCCGCGACGGCACCGTCCTGGCCAGGATCAGCATGAACGTGGGCCTGATCGTCGGCACCGCCGTGGGCGGAGCGCTCGTCGGCGTCGCCGGGACGGCGAGCGCGCTGCTCGTCGGCGCCGGGCTGTCGGTGGTGGCGGCGGTGGCGTTCGCGCGCGTGCCGCGGTCGGTGACGGGCGCCTCCGGCTCGGGCTCGCTTCTGCACGACCTCGGCTCGGGGATCGCCTTCGTGGCCCGGTCGCCCTGGCTCCGGGCCACGGTCGCGCTCGCCTTCGTGCACCAGCTCAGCTTCGCGGGCGGCGTGCAGGTGGTCGGTCCGCTCGTGGCCGACGAGTCGTTCGGGCGGGTGCTGTGGGGCTTCGCCGGCGCGGTCCAGACCCTCGGCCTCGTCGTCGGGGCCGTCTGGGCGGGCAAGCTGCGCGGGCGGCTCCGTCTCGCGGTCGCGTGCCTCGCGACGTCGGCGCTGGCGCTGCCCCTCGCGCTGCTCGCAGGGGCCCACCTGGACCAGCCCGAGGTACTGGACGCACCGTACGTGGATCCCCTGCACTGGGCGTTCTGGCTGTGCCTCGGCCTGTTCGTGTCGAGCATCGGCCTCGAGTTGTTCACCGTCCCGCTCGACGTCGCCGTCCAGACGCTCGTGCCGCGTGCCTATCTCGGCCGGGTCTTCGGTGCCCTGACGCTCGCCACGCTCGCCGGCATCCCCGTCGGCGAGCTCGTGGTCGGGCCGCTGGCCGACCGCGTCGGCACCCCTGGCGCGCTCCTCGCGCTGGCCGGCCTGGTCGTCGTCGTGGCCGTCGTGGTGGCCGTCAGCCCGCGGGTGCGCCGGATCGACGCACCCGCGGTCCAGTCAGCGGACGAACGGGTCGGCCACGGACGCTCCGGTCAGGAGTAGTCGCCCCGCGCGATCGCCTCGGCGTACTTGCGCACGTCCGGGCCGGGCTCGTAGTCGATGAACCGGCCCTTGAGGCGCTCGTTCAGCGCCGCGAAGGCGGGCTCCCAGTCGTCGCCCTCGTGCTCGGCCGCGACCTCGCGGACGGCGTCCTGCAGCACACGGTCGGCGTCCGTGAGGATCTTGTCGCGGGCTTCCTGGTTCCAGGTGACGTCGGTCAGATCTGCCATGGTGCTGTCCCCTACTTCTTCTTCGAGAGGGCCGACTCCTTGTGAGCCGCCTCCGCGTCGGTCTTGTCGCTCTTCACGATGAAGTACGGCTCGTCGCCCGAGGCCTTGAAGGTCTGGCCGTCGAACTGGAACTCCTTCACGCGCTTGTCCACCACGGTGCCGTGGGTCTCGCCCTGCGGCGTGTTCCACGTCACGTGGTCGCCCTTGCTGAACGTCATCGTGCCTCCTCAGGCTGTCGGATGGGCTGGACGGTACCCGCGCCTCCTCGGGCCTTCCCGGGCGGGGCACAGGCAGGGCGCGCGGTCGGGTGCCCGGCCGGGTGCGCGGCCCGGTGCGCGGCCGGGTGCGCGGCCGGCCGCGGTGACAGCGTCAGCCGCGGAGCGCGTCGAGCGCCGCGGCCACGCGACGCTCGCGGGTCGTGTCGGTCCTCGCGTCGGCGATCGGCAGCGTCAGGGCCTTCTGCCTGCTGGGCGACAGGGCGGCGAAGGAGGCGCGGAGTGCGTCGTCGCCGGCCCACGCCTCGGCGAGCGCTGCGGGCACCTCGACCACCCGTGGCTCCGTGTCGAGCACCAGCGTCACCTCGACCTGCTGGCCGCCGACGAGCCCGGAGGCAGCACGGTGTTCCCTGCTGAGCGACACCAAGGACCGACCGCCCATGCTGCCGACCGTGTTGCGGTAGCTGTACGGCTCGGTCGGGGCGTCGCCGATGCCGTGCACCGTCACGACGACGGCAGGACGCTTCCCGGCACCGAGCCCTGCGAGCTCGTCCGGCGGCACCACGAGACCGGTGACGCCCGGACGCGCCTCGAACACGACGGTGGGGAAGGAGACGGCGGGCACGGAGTCGGTCATGGGCAGAGCGTACGACTAGACGGAGATGCCGCCGTCGGTCGTGATCAGCTGGCCGGTGACCCAGCGGCCCTCGGTCGACATGAGGAACCGGACCGTGCGCGCGACGTCGTCGGGGGTGCCGAGGCGGCCCGTGGGCTGCATCGCCGTCAGGGTGCGGCGGGTGTCGTCGTCCATCCAGCCGGTGTCGACCGGTCCGGGGTTGACGGCGTTCGACGAGATGCCGAGGTGGGCGAGCTCGCGGGCCGCGGCGATCACGATGCGGTCGAGCGCGCCCTTGCTCGCGCCGTAGGGCAGGTTGTGCACCGTGTGGTCGCTCGTCAGGGCCACGACGCGGGCGCCGTCGTGCAGCTCGTCGAGGGGAGGCAGCTGCTCGGCCAGCGCCTTGATGCAGAGCCAGGCTGCGCGCGTGTTGACGGCGAAGTGCCGGTCGAAGGCCTCGACCGAGGTGTCGAGGATCGACGAGTCGACGCTCTGCGAGTGCGACAGGACGAGGCCGGTGACGGGCCCGAGGTCGGCGCCCACCTCGGCGAAGAGGCGCGCAGGGGTCGCGGCGTCGGAGAGGTCGGCCTGGTAGACGCGCGCCCTGCGGCCGAGGCCCTCGACGTCGGCGACCAACTCGGAGAGGTCACCCGGTCGCGCGCCCCAGCTCATGGAGTCGTCGTACGGGTCCCAGGTGGCGAGGGCGAGGTCCCAGCCGTCGGCCGCGAGGTCTCTGGCGATCGCCCGCCCGATGCTCTCGCGTCGTCCGGCGCCGGTCAGGAGGCAGGTCTTCATCGACATGCAGCCAGCGTAGGGGGCGAGCCGCCGCTGCCGCCGCGTGCGAGCTCAGTGCGCGAGCTCGTCGAGCAGGGCGGCGAGCCGGTCGAGGTCGCGCCCGACGGCCTCGACGTCGGCGGTGAAGTCGGCGGCGGAGGTGCCAGGCCGCCTGAAGAGCGTGAAGACGACCTCGCTGCCCTGGTCGTTCGCCAGCACGCGCAGCGGGTTGTGCACGACGGTCCCGTCGGGCAACGTCACGTCGTGGTCGAGGACGCCCAGCTCGACGGGCCCGGTGAACGCCACCTCGACGACGCCCATCGGCGAGTCGGCGAGCCACCGCCCGGCCTCGTGCCGCACGCCGCTGCTGAGGCCCGCCGCCCATGAGGGCAGCTGAGCCGGGTCGCCCGCGACCCGCGACACGGCAGCCACGTCGTGCTCGATCGGACGAGAGACGTGCACGGCGGGCCAGGTCATGCGTGGACGGTACCAGCGGGCCGCCGCCCCGACCATGGTTCAGGAACGCGCCTCCTCGTCTTCCTGAGTCGTGCACGATCCAGGATCCAGGGCACCTCCGCTGCGCGGATCAGGACTGGTCTTCCTGAATGAGGAGGCGCGGGTAGGAGGCGCGGGTCGGGTCAGCGGCCGCGGCGCGGGCGGCTGCGGCCGGTGCCGCGCTGCGGGCCGCCGCGGCCGCCGGGGGGCGTCTTCCTCTGGCCGGGGCCCGAGCCGCGGCCACCAGCGGCGCCGGCCTTGCCGCCGGCACCGCCGCCCTTGCCGGGACCCTTGGCCCCCGCGACGGGCGCCTCCTGCGGGTCGTCGTCGCGCCTCCTCGACCGACTGCTGTTGCGGGTGCGTCCGCGCACGACCCCGATGAAGTCGTCGATGTCGTCGTCGAGCTCGCCGATGGGCCAGACGAGCGCGATCGTCGTCGGCGGCACGTCGGAGAGGAACCGGTGCGTCACGCCCGAGCGGCCGTGCAGCCGGGCCAGCGACTGCGGCATCACGGCGACGCCGGAGCCGGTCGCCACCACCTCGATCGCCTGCGCCTCGTCGAGGGCCGGGTCGAGGTCGTGCCGGACCTCACCCGCGAGGTCGCCGAGCGACAGCTCGTCGTCCTTGTCGGCGGCCGCGAGGGGGTGCTCCTTGCCGAAGCAGACGACGGCACGCTCGTCGTAGAGCGCGATGGACGAGAAGTCGTCGCCGAGCGCCAGCGGCAGCCGGGCCAGCACCATGTCGACGCGGTCGTCGCCGCGCAGCACGTCGAGCACGTCGGTCGCGTCGCCGCTCACCTCGACGACGTCGAGGGGCAGGTCCGCGCGCCGCTCCTCCCAGAGCCGCGACCACTTCGAGAGGGTCACGCCGGGCACGAAGCCGATGCGGAAGGAGGCGCGGCTCGGCTCGGTCGTCATCGCGCCAGGCTACCGGGCGGCCTGCGTCCCCCCGTCCGGCCCCGCGGCCGATCCCGCACGCGCGCCTCCGGCCTCCGGCTCCCCCACGCCCGACCCCGCACGCGCCTCCGGCCGCGGGCTCGCCGCCTCGGACCGTCGAGGGCGGGTCGCCTGCATCGAGGGCGGGTCGCCGCGGACCCGCCCTCGACGCAGCTGACCCGCCCTCGACCGCACGGGGCCGAGAAGGAGGCGGCACGGACGGTCGGATCGGGCGGCAGCCGGTTCTCCACAGCGGAGCAGCGCGGCCCCGGGCCGGCCACGCCCGGGCGGTACCCTTGCGGGATGACCTCGGAGACCCCCAGCGGCAAGAGCCCGCAGACCCTCAAGCCCTTCACGGCCGCGAAGAAGCTCGGGGTGCACCTGCCGGCGACCCCCGAGTCCTTCCAGACCAGCCCCGTCACCCGAGAGCAGTTCGCCGAGCTGACCGCGAACCCGCCCGAGTGGCTCGCCGAGCTGCGTCGCACCGGCCCGCACCCGCGCCCCGTCGTCGCGCAGAAGCTCGGCGTCACGATCTCCGGCCTCGCCCGCGCCGGCGTCGACGACGCGCTGACCACCGACCAGATCCACGCGCTCCTCGAGGAGATGCCGCAGTGGCTGGTCACCGAGCGCGCCAACCTGGCCGAGGTGCGCGACGAAGAGCTCCGCGTCAAGGAGCGCGACGCCGGCCGCGCCGTGCTGCGCGCCGAGCGCGAGGCCGCCGAGCAGGCCGAGCAGGAGCGCCGCGGCCTCTAGCCGCACCTCCGGCCTCCCCGGGCAGTAGCGTCACAGCCATGTCCTTCAACGACGACACCCGCATCGACAGCAGCAAGGTCAAGCGCGCGGGCCGCGGCCGCACGACCGGCATCGCCGCGGGCGGCGTCGGCATCGTCGGCGTCATCGTCGTCGCGCTCATCAGCCAGTTCACCGGCGTCGACCTGTCCGGCCTCGTCGGCGGCGCGCAGGTCGGCCCGGCGCAGCAGATCGAGGGCGAATCGCTCGAGGGCTGCTCCACGGGCGCCGACGCGAACGCGAGCATCGACTGCCGCATGGCGGGGGCCGCCGATTCCCTCGACACCTACTGGGCGTCGGCCGCGCCCGAGGTGGGCATCCAGGGCTACGAGCGCCCCGAGTTCTTCCTGTTCACCGCCTCCGTCGACACGGGCTGTGGCGGCGCGACCAGCGCGACCGGCCCCTTCTACTGCCCGCCGGACAGGGCGCTCTACGTCGACACCGACTTCTTCGACCAGCTGCGCGAGCAGTTCGGCGCCTCGGCCGGGCCCCTCGCCCAGATGTACGTCGTCGGCCACGAGTGGGGGCACCACATCCAGCAGCTCAGCGGCGCCTTCGACCGGGCCGATCGCAGCCAGACGGGCCCGGGATCCGACACGATCCGCCTCGAGGTGCAGGCCGACTGCTACGCCGGCGCCTGGGTGGGCTCCGCGACGACGATCCAGAACGAGTACGGCGAGACGTTCCTCGAGCCGGTGACGCGCGAGCAGGTCGCCGACGCGCTCGACGCCGCGGCGGCCGTCGGCGACGACCGCATCCAGGAGGCGTCGGGCGGCCGGGTGGACCCGGACACGTGGACCCACGGCTCGGCCGACCAGCGCACGAAGTGGTTCGAGGCCGGTCGTGCCGGCGGCCCGACGGCCTGTGACACCTTCAGCGTGCCGGCGAGCGAGCTCTAGCCAGGAAGACGGCCGCGTCGCCCGGGGGGCGAGCTGGCCGCAGTGCGGGCGCCCGGCAGAACTCCCAGCCGGTTCCCCGCCCGGCCGCGCCTCCGCAGGAGCAGACTCTGCTCACGTCGCGAGGAGGCACGCCATGGTCAAGACAGGCAGAGCAGTGGAGTACGACCGGTACGGGGACATCGACGAGCTGCACTTCGTCCCGCAGCAGCTGCCGATCCCGGCCGACGACGAGGTGGTCGTCGAGGTCGTCTGCGCCGGGCTGAACCACATCGAGAACTTCACCCGCAAGGGCGACTTCCAGGACCGCCTCCCCCAGACCTTCCCGGCCCACCAGGGCTCGTGCTTCGCGGGCATCGTCAAGAAGCGCGGCTCCGCGGTGCGCGACCTCGCGGTCGGTGCCGAGGTGATCGGCCACGCCGTCGGCGGCGGCGCCCACGCCACGTGGATCACCGTCCCGGCGACCGCGGTCGTCCGCAAGCCGAGCAGCGTCTCGTGGGAGGTCGCGGGCGGGCTCTACCTGGCCGGCGCCACGGCCTACGACGTCGTCCGCTCGCTGCACCTCGGCGAGGGCGACGTCGTCGTCATCACGGCCGCGGCGGGCGGCGTCGGCCACATCGAGTGTCAGCTCGCCTTGGCGGCCGGGGCCAAGGTGATCGGCACCTGCAGCCCCGGCAACCACGACTACCTGCGCCAGATCGGCGTCACGCCCGTCGACTACGGCGACGGTCTCCAGGAGCGCATCGAGAAGGCGGCGGGCCGTCCGGTCACGGCGTTCATCGACAACTTCGGCGGCGACAACCCGGCGCTGAGCACCGCGCTCGGCGTGCCCGAGTCGCGCTTCAGCTCGAGCGAGCACCGCCTCGACGTCGAGATCCGGTTCATCACCGCCGAGCGCGGCGACACCGAGCCGTCGATGATCCTGGCGGCGCTCGCGAAGCTGATCGCCGACAACAAGGTGCGGGTGCTGATCTCGGGCTTCTACCCGTTCGACAACATCGCCCAGGCCTACGAGGACCTGGCCGAGCACCACTCCCGCGGCAAGGTCGTCGTCGGCATGCAGCCCGTCGAGACGGGTGCCCGCTCGCACTGGTACCTGTCGGCGAAGGCCCGCACGCTCGCCGAGCAGCGCGGCTAGGGGCGGCTCCTCACCGTCGAGTGGTCGGTTCCGGTCCCCCAGCGGGCCGGGAAGGACGAGAACTGACCACTCGACGGCGGCCCGCAGGCCTGCGGGCTCGGGGGCGGTGAGCAGAGGGCTAAGGGCGGCGGAGCAGGGCGCCGGGGGCCCGCACCGTCGCGGCGGCGACCCGCATCGCGTCCGTGAGCGCCGCCTCCCAGTCGACGCTGCCCGGCGCGGCCGTCTGCGACAGCAGCGACGCCACGACGGAGGCGAAGGTCGCGTCGCCCGCGCCCATCGTGTCGACGACGTCGCCCTCGAGCGCCACGATGCCCTGCCGCATCGTCTCGTGCCCGGCGAGCGTCAGGCTGGCCCCGTCCGGGCCGCGCGTCGCGAGCACTCCCCCGGCGCCGGCCGCGAGCAGCGCCTCCTGCCAGTCGTCGAGCGAGCCGCCGGCGACCAGCGCCGCGTCGTCCTCGCCGATCTTGACCAGCAAGGAGGCGGCGGCCGCCCGGGCGAAGCCGGTCGCGAAGGCCTCGGGGTCGCGCAGGAACCCGGGGCGCGGGTTCGGGTCGACGACGAGCCGCGGCGGCTCGGCGCCCACGGCGTCGAGCAGGCGCTCGGTCAGGCGGGAGTCGTCGAACGGGTACGAGCTGACCGCCACGAGGGGAGCGACGGCGATGGCGGCGAGCTGTGCCTCGCCGAAGTCGAGGCCCCTGGCCACGGCCGCGTCGCTGAAGGCGTAGGTCGGCTCGCCGTCGACGCGCTCGCTCACCGCGCGGCCGGTGCCGAGCGGGTTGGTCGTGGCGACGAGCTCGACGCCGTGCTCGGCCAGGTACGAGCGGATCGACGCTCCGTCGCCGTCGTCGCCGACCGAGGCGAGCAGCGTGGTGGGGACGCCGAGCCGGGCGAGCCCGACAGCGACGTTGAGGCCGGCGCCGCCGACGTGGTCGTCGGAGCCGGAGGGAGTGCGCAGCTCGTCGATGAGCGCGTCGCCGATGACGACGACGCGGCGTGCAGACTGGTCCATGTCGACACCCTACGGGCGTGCGCGCCGGTCGCCCTCCCGCCGCTCGTCCTGCGGCTCGGGTCCGGCGCCCGTGCCGGTCCCCGCACCGCCGCCCGGACGACCTGCCGCACTACGCTGGCGCGGTGACTGACTACGCTCTCGCCGTCGACGTCGGCGGCACCAAGGTCGAGGCCGCGCTCGTCGCGGCCGACGGCGTCCTCTCCCCCGGCAGCCGCGACCGCCGCCCCACCGGCCACGACTCGACGAGCGACCAGCTGGCCGACGCCGTGCGCGACGTCGTCCGCCACGCGCTCGCGTCGCTCGGCAGCGACGACGTGCTCGTCGGCGCGGGCATCGGCAGCGCGGGCCCGGTCGACCTCGTCGAGGGCACCGTCTCGCCGATCAACCTTCCCGCCTGGCGCGGCTTCCCGCTGCGCACCGTCGTGGCCGAGCTGCTGGCCGAGGACCTCCCCGTCACCCTCCGCCTCGACGGCGTCAGCCTCGCCCTCGCCGAGCACTGGGTCGGCGCCACGCAGGGTGCGGACAACGCCGTCGCGATCACCGTCTCGACGGGCGTCGGCGGCGGGCTCATCGTGAACGGCCGCCTCCTGTCGGGGGGCACCGGCAACGCCGGCCACATCGGCCAGATCCAGATCGCCGACCGCCCCGAGGGCGAGAACGCCTGGGCCGCCACGCTCGAGGTCATCGCCTCGGGCCCCAACGTGGTGCGCTGGGCGCAGCAGCAGGGCTGGCAGGGCGAGCGCGGCGAAGACCTGGCAGCGGGCTACGTCGCCGGCGACGAGATCGCCGTCGCGGCCGTGCGCCGCTCGGCCAACGCCGTCGGCGAGGCCATCTCGTCGGTGACGACCCTGCTCGACCTCGACGTCGCCGCGATCGGCGGGGGCTTCTCGCGCGTCAGCGACGACTACCTCGACCTCGTGAGGGCCACCGTCGAGGAGGCGCCCGTCAACGGCTACGCCCGTCGCGTCCGCGTCGTCCGCTCCGGCCTCAGCGACGAGAGCCCGCTCGTCGGGGCCGCCGCCCTCGTCTGGCAGGCCGACCTGCTCGGCTGAGCCCGCGCCTCCTGCGGGCCGCCTGCCCAGCCCCCCAGGCTGGGAGCCGTTGTCGGGGGCCAGGAATAGGCTCGTCGGGTTCCCCACGACGACGTCGGGATCCCGCGCGCCCGCACCCGGGTGCGCACGACCCGCCACCACACGGAGGTATCTCCATGCCCACCACCGTCCCCGTCATCCAGACCCCCTCGGCCGGCGCGCCCTTCGAGCGCTCGACCGTCCAGCTGCGCGACGTCGGCCCGAACGACGTCCAGATCGACATCGCCTTCGCCGGCGTCTGCCACAGCGACATCCACCAGGCCCGCGAAGAGTGGGGCAAGGCCATCTTCCCGATGGTCCCCGGTCACGAGATCGCCGGGGTCGTCACCCAGGTCGGCTCCGACGTGTCGAAGCACGAGGTCGGCGACCGCGTCGGCATCGGCTGCTTCGTCGACAGCTGCCGCGAGTGCGAGAACTGCCTCGCAGGCGAGCAGCAGTTCTGCGTCAAGGGCAACGTGCCCACCTACAACGGCCGCCAGTACTCGGGCGAAGAGACCTACGGCGGCTACGCCAAGCAGATCGTCGCCGACGAGAACTACGTGCTGTCGATCCCCGAGGGCATCGCGCTCGACGAGGCCGCGCCGCTGCTCTGCGCCGGCATCACGACCTACTCCCCCCTGAAGCACTGGGGTGCAGGCCCCGGCAAGAAGGTCGCCGTCGTCGGCATGGGCGGCCTCGGCCACATGGCCGTCAAGATCGCGCACGCCATGGGCGCCGAGGTCACCGTCATCAGCCAGACGCTCTCCAAGCAGGAGGACGGCCTCAAGCTCGGCGCCGACCACTACTACGCGTCGAGCGACCCCGAGACCTTCAAGCAGCTGCGCAGCTCGTTCGACCTGATCATCAACACGATCTCGGCCGACATGGACATCGACGCCTACGCCCGCACCCTCCGCCTCAACGGCACGATGGTGTTCGTCGGCCTGCCCGAGAACCCGCAGTCGTTCGGCGCCGGCTCGCTCATCGGCGGCCGTCGCAGCCTCGCCGGCTCGAACATCGGCGGCATCCCCGAGACGCAGGAGATGCTCGACTTCTGCGCCGAGCACCACATCGGCGCCGAGATCGAGACGATCAGCGCCGACGACATCGACGACGCCTACGAGCGCGTCGTCGGCAGCAAGGTCCGCTACCGCTTCGTGATCGACACCGCGACGATCTAGCGCGCCCACGACGAAGGCCCCCCTCCCGCTGCGGGAGGGGGCCTTCGTCGTCCCGCCGGGCCGAGCGCGGCCGCCCCTGCCTCGGGACCGCGGGCCGGGCCTGCGGACCGGCGACCGGGGACGTTCCGACGCGAAAGCGACAAAACGACGCGGGGCCCCGTGTTGTTTTGTCGCTTTCGCGTCGGTGCGCGCTGATCCGGCCAGCCGGCCAGGTCGACGACGCAGCCCCGAGGAGGCGCGGGTCGCTACCGCGGGTCGGCGGGCGTGTTGAAGCGGTGCAGCCAGCCGGCGAACTCGGCCAGCTCGTCGTCGGTCCAGCCCTCCACGTGGCTGCGGAAGACGGCGCGGTTCTCGTGCCGCACCTCCAGCATGCGGGCCTCGGCGCGGTCGGTGCTGCCGAGCGTCATCACTCGGCCGTCGGCCGCGTCGGGCACGACGTCGACGAACCCGGCCTCGCGCAGCAACGCGACCTGGCGGCTCACAGCGCTCTTGTCGAGGGCCATCGCCTTGACGATGTCGCCGGCTGTGCAGGGCTGGTGCTTCATCACGTACCGGAGCACGTAGAACGCGGTGGGCGGCACGTCCGGGTCGAACCGAGAGGCCGCCGCGGCGATCGTCCGCTTGGCCTCGACCATCATCGAGCCGATCTCGTCGACGACGCTCGCCATCAGGCCCTCGCGCCCGTCGTCGTCCGGGCTGGCCAGGCGAGGCGCAGTGACGCCGACCGGGCGCGGTGCGTCGAGCACCGCGCCCGCGGGCGTGGCGTCATCGGTCGGCTGCGACATCTTTCTCCTCGACCAGGGACGAGAACACCGGGCTCTCGGCCAGTTCGTCGTCCGACACGGGGTGGCCGGCCACCTCGGCGGCACCGGTGGCGATGATCGTGTCGATGGTACCGGTGCCCGTCGTGGCGTGGGAGTGGTGGCGTCGCCCGGCCGCGGCCGGAGCCGAGTGCGGAGCCGAGTGCGGAGCCGTCTTCGGGTCCGTGTGCGAGCCCGTGTCCGTGTCCGTGTCCGCAGGGTCGACCACGGTCTCGTCGTCGCCACCGTGGTCGACGGGCGACGTGGGGGCAGGCGTCGAGGCGCCGTCGGTCGTGGTGGCGGGTGCACTCGACACGGACGGGGCGAGCCCTGCCGTGGCCGCGACGCCCTTCTCGACCGCCGAGGCGTCGTCAGACGCGGCAGCACCCGCACCGGCACCAGCAGCACCGGCACCAGCCGTCGCACCAGCACCGTCGCCCGACGCGGCAGCCCGCTGGATGCCGGTCTTCGTCCCGAGCTCGACGTTCGGCAGCAGGCAGACGAACACGATGGTGATGACGGCGAGCGGGGCCGCGATGAGGAACACGTCGGCGACGCCCTGGCCGTAGGCCGACTCGATGACGGTGCGGATCGGACCGGGCACGGTGCTGAGGTCGGGGATGCTCGTGGAGCCGCCGCTGCCGAGTGCGCTCGGGTCGACGCCGGCGTCGGTGAGGCCGTCCGTGATGTAGCCGGAGACCTTGGTGCCGAGCACGGCGCCCATCACCGAGACGCCGATGGTGCCGCCAAGGCTGCGGAAGAACGCGACGCTCGAGGAGGCGGCGCCCACGACGCTGACGTCGACCGAGTTCTGCACGACGAGCACGAGGTTCTGCATCACCATGCCGATGCCGAGGCCCATCATCGCCATGAAGACGGAGACGATCGCGAAGTTCGTGTCGTACTCGATGGTCGACATGAGGAACAGGCCGGCCGCCAGCAGGATCGAGCCGACGATCATGTAGGGCTTCCACTTGCCGTACTTCGAGATCAGCGCACCGGCGACCATCGACGAGATGAGCAGGCCGAGCACCATCGGCAGGGTCAGGATGCCCGCCATGGTGGGCGACTGGCCGCGGGCCAGCTGCATGTACTGGCCGAGGAACACGCTGGTGCCGAACATCGCGACGCCCACGCTGAGCGAGGCGACGACTGCGAAGGTGAAGGTGCGGTTCTTGAAGAGCGTGAGGGGGATGATCGGCTCCTTCGAGCGGAACTCCACGACGACGGCCAGCGCGAGCAGCACGGCCGCGCCGACGCCCATCAGCCAGCTGGTGGTCGAGTTCCAGTCGAACTGCTTGCCGCCGAGCGACACCCAGACGAGCAGCAGCGAGACGCCGCCGGCGATCAGGCCGGCGCCCCAGTAGTCGACGACGACGGCCTTCTTGGGCTTCGGGGGCAGGTGCAGGGTGCGCTGGATGACGATGAGCGCGGCGACGCCGACGGGGACGCCGACGAAGAAGTTCCACCGCCAGCCGATCGAGTCGGTCAGGACGCCGCCGAGCAGCGGGCCGCCGATGGTGCCGACGCTCATCACGGCGCCGAGGTAGCCCATGTACCGGCCGCGCTCACGCGGGCTGATGATGTCGCTCATGACGACCTGCACCAGGGCGGTGAGGCCGCCGGCGCCGAGGCCCTGGAACACGCGGAACGTGATCAGCGTCGCGGTGTTCTGCGAGAAGCCGGCCGCGACCGACGCGAGCACGAAGAGCACGAGCGCCACCTGCAGCAGCACCTTGCGGTTCGTGAGGTCGGAGAACTTGCCCCACAGCGGCGTGCTGACGGTGGTCGCGAGCAGCGTCGCCGTGATGACCCAGGTGTACGAGGTCTGGCTGCCGTTCAGGTCGCTGACGATGCGCGGCAGCGAGGTCGACACGACGGTCGACGACAGGATCGCCACGAGCATGCCCATCAGCAGGCCCGACAGGGCCGTGAGGACTTCGCGGTGGCTCATGCCGGGCGCTTCGCCCGGCTCGTGCGGCGCTGCGGGCTTCGTGCCCGCGCCCGCGGCGGTGGTGGTGGTCTGCGACAAGGTCGGCTCCGTGGTGACTCTGAGATGTGGGGGCCCGGACGTCGTCGGCCAGGTAGTTGTAGAACCACAACCATACGCCTCAGTTGACGATCCGCAACCATTTTCGTGCAGATTGCGCACTTTTCTCTCGGAGCGGCCACACGAAGGAGGCGCGGTGCCCGTCGAACGGACACCGCGCCTCCTGCGCGCACCGGCGCTGAGCTAGCGGACTTCTTCCGGTCTCTTCTGCCGGAACATCTCGGCCGGCTGGTCCGGGCCCTTCCAGACGCCGACGATGCCCCAGGCCACGGCCGTCAGCGGCACGGCGATCACGGCGCCGACGATGCCGCCGAGCACGGTGCCCGCGGTCAGCGCGACGAGGATGACGAGGCCGTGCAGGCGCAGCGTGTGGCCCATCAGCACGGGCTGCAGCAGGTTGCCCTCGAGCTGGTTGACGAGCACGACGACGGCGATGACCCAGATGGCGTCGATCGGCCCGTTGGCGACGAGCGCGACGAGCGCGGCGAGGATGCCGGCCGCGGTCGCTCCGACGAGCGGGATGAACGCGGTGAGGAACACGACGACCGCCAGCGGCAGCGCGAGGGGCACGCCGATGATCCAGAGGCCCAGGCCGATGCCGATCGCGTCGACGGCGGCGACGGTGGCCGTTCCGCGCACGTACCCGCCGAGCGTCTGCACGGTCTTGTCGCCGATGCGGCGGGCACGGGCGTACTGCTGGCCGCGGAACGGACGGAGCATGAACTCCCAGATCGCGGGCCCGTCCTTGAGGAAGAAGAACAGCACCACGATCATCAGCACGAGGCCCGTGGCGAAGCTGCCCACGGCGCTCGCGCCGGCGAGGGCGCCCGAGCCGAAGGAGGCGCTGGTCACGAAGTTCACGACGGTGTCGCGGACGTCCTCGATCTGCTGGTCGGTGATCGAGAACGGCAGCGTCGTGATGAAGTCCTGCAGCTGGCCGATGCCCTTCTCGGCCGACGAGACGAGCGACGAGGCCTGGTTCTCGACCGCCCAGACGACGAGCCAGCCGACGAGGCCGAGCACGGCGAGGATGCCGAACAGGGCGATCAGCGTCGCGACCAGCGAGGGCACGCGGTGCTTGCGCAGGAACGACACCAGGGGGTGCATCGCGGACGCGAAGATGAGGGCGAGCAGCACCGGGATGGTGACGAGGCTCAGGGTCTTGAACGAGTAGATCAGGCCGGCGGCGACCACCACGACCACGATGATCTGGATCGAGCGCGTGGCGAGGCGGCCGAAGGGGTCGCCCCACTGGTTGGCCTGGGTGGCGACTGCCTGCGCGGCGTCGGCCGTCGCGTCGCCCTCGCGGCTGCGGAATATGGCCACGTGGTGTCCTCTTCGTCTCGGTGCGCCGGTCTCGGCAGCACGGGTCGTCGACCCCAGCGGTCGACCGCACCCATCGAACCGCGTCAGCGTGTCCGAGGGCCGGATCTCGCCCGGCGTGCCCCGCCCGATCCGCCGCCCGCGAGCCCGGCGCGCAGCGAGAACGGGTCGCGGCGCCACCAGCGGACGAACGGGACCCCGTCCCGCCCGTGCACCGCGAACGACCGGACGGCACGCGTGCTGCGGAGCCACTGCCGGCCGCCGCGCGCGAAGGGGCGGGCCGAGATCGAGGTCACGACGTCGCGGCGCCACACGATGCGGCCCGGCTGCCCGAGCACGAGGTCGCCGAGGTGCACCGCGAGGTCCATGTCGTCGTGCAGCCCCACGTCGCGCCGGTGCACCTCGTCGCGCACCGCCTCCCAGGCCGAGCGCCGCATCATCATCGTCGAGCCGAAGAGCGGCCAGTGCGCGAGGCCTGCGCCGACGAGCACGTGGTAGGCCCCGACGTAGCCGAGCGAGAGGATGCGCTGCAGGCCCACGGGGGCGTCGTAGAAGCGGGCGCCGGTGCTCGCCGCGACGGCCTCGGGGTGCTCGTCGAAGGTGCGCGACAGCTCCTCGACCCAGGTGCGCGGCAGCACGCTGTCGGCGTCGCAGCGCCCCACGAGGTCGCCGAGCGCGCCGTCGTAGCCGGTCGACGCCGCGGCCGCGATGCCGACGACGGGCTGGTGCAGCACGCGGGCCCCGGCGGCCAGGGCGACGGCGACGCTGTCGTCGGAGCTGCCGTTGTCGACGACGACGACCTCGTCGGGCTGCACCGTCTGGCGGGCCAGCGACCGCAGGCAGACCTCGAGGTGACGTGCGTCGTCACGGACCGGGATCACGACGGAGACACGCACGGGCCCCATCCTGCCCGCCTACCCTGGGCGCCATGAGCACCTCCGTCGTCGTCGTGTCCGACACCCACGTCCCGCAGAAGGCGAGGGCCGTGCCCGCGGCCGTGTGGAGCGCGGTCGAGAGGGCGGACGTCGTCGTCCACGCGGGCGACTGGACCGGCGTGCCGCTGCTCGACGAGCTCGAGGCCAGGGCGCGCCTCCTCGTGGCCGTCTGGGGCAACAACGACGGCGACGACCTCCGCGCCCGCCTGCCCGAGGTGGCCCGCACGACGATCGACGGCGTCCGGGTCGCCGTCGTGCACGAGACAGGACAGAAGGAGGCGCGCGAGACCCGGATGGACCGCGCGTTCCCCGAGACCGACCTGCTCCTCTTCGGCCACAGCCACATCCCGTGGGACACGACCACCCCCGCCGGCCTCCGGCTGCTGAACCCCGGTTCGCCGACCGACCGACGGCGTCAGCCGCGAGCCACCTACCTCACCCTGACGCTCGACGCGGGGACCGTGCGCGACGTCGAGCTGCACGAGCTGCCGCTGCGGTCCGACGCGCTGGACGGGGTGCTGCCGCACCCCCGCATGACGACCTAGCCGGCGGGCGTCTCGGCCGGCGCCTGCTCGGCGGGCGTCTCGGCCGGCGCCTCCTCAGCCGGGGCTTCCTCGGCGGGGGCCTCCGTCGGCGTGGGAGTCGCGGTGGCGGCGTCCGCGTAGCTGTTGCCGGCGGCGGTCACGACGAAGTTGCGGAACTCCTCGTTGGTGAACGGCTGGCTGAACTCGTACTGCTGGCCGTTGACGAGCACGGTGGGGGTGCCCCGGAACGACTGGACGTTGCTGTTGGGCAGCGGGCCGTCGAGCGCACGCTCGGTGGCGGCGCCCACCCACGACGCGAACTCCTGGTCGTCGATGCACTGCGTGATCTGCGAGGCCGAGGTGACCCCGTCGACGCCGGTCGCGATCTCCGCCAGGCGGGCGTCGTCCAGACCGCGCGTGCCTTCTTCGGGCTGGTTCTCGAACATCGCGGTGTTGAAGTCGAAGAACGAGTTCGGCGAGTAGTTCGCGACGCACGCCGCGGCGTTCGCGGCCCGGTTCGAGTACTTCGTGCCGAGCGAGCTGTTGGTCAGGATCGCGATCGGGTGGTACTCGACCGTGGCGGCGCCGGACGAGACGAGGCCGGCGATGTACTCGTTGTTGGCCTCCTCGAAACCGCCGCAGATCGGGCACAGGTAGTCGAGGTAGACCACGATGTCGACGGTGTCGGACGACGCGGTGGTCTCCGTGGCCGTCGGCTCGTCGTCGGCGCCGAGGGCAGGGGTCGTCTCGGCGACGAAGTCCTGGCCGATCCGGATGCCGTCGCTCGCCATGTTGGCGGGGCCGGGGCCCGCGGGGCGGATGCTGTTCGTGATCACGAGCACGACGCCCACGACGATGGCGAGGACGACCACCACGAGGCCGCCCTGGAGCAGCCAGCGGCCCTGCCTCTGGCGGCGCTTCTGCTTCTTGCGGGCGAGCTGAGCGCGCTCGCGCGCGGCTGCGCGGCGCTGGTTCTTGCTCTGGTTCTTGCTCAGCGGCTCGGAGCCTGAGGGGCCGGTGTCAGTCATGGAACGGTTCTCCGATGCGCGACGAGGTGGCGGTCGCGTCGTAGGGGGCTGAACGGGCCCGAGGAGGTGCAGGGCCCGGTCGATGGTACGAGCGGGGACTGGGAAAAGTCCAAACAGGTCGTGGCCGGATCGTGACTCCGTGACCCCCGGAGAGGTGGGGATGAGTCACCTCCTGTGGCATGCTGGGCGGAGTGGTCACCGCTGACCCAGGGTGATCACCAATCCGTTCACGAAGGATCGTCCGGCACGTACCTGCCGGTGAAGGAGAAATGAATCATGGCGTCCGTGACGTTCAGCAAGGCAACCCGTCTCTACCCCGGCTCGACCCGCCCCGCGGTCGACGCGATCGACCTCGAGGTCGCCGACGGCGAGTTCCTCGTCCTCGTGGGCCCCTCGGGCTGCGGCAAGTCGACCACCCTGCGCATGCTCGCCGGCCTCGAAGAGGTCAACAGCGGCGACATCTTCATCGGCGACCGCAACGTCACCGACGTGCCGCCGAAGGACAGGGACATCGCGATGGTGTTCCAGAACTACGCGCTGTACCCGCACATGACCGTCGCCGAGAACATGGGCTTCGCGCTCAAGATCGCCGGCGTCGGCAAGGACGAGCGCGCCACCCGCGTCCTCGAGGCGGCCAAGCTGCTCGACCTCGAGCCCTACCTCTCGCGCAAGCCGAAGGCCC
Source organism: Frigoribacterium sp. ACAM 257 (assembly GCF_007954365.1). Taxonomy (GTDB): domain Bacteria; phylum Actinomycetota; class Actinomycetes; order Actinomycetales; family Microbacteriaceae; genus Frigoribacterium. Next base: position 636,868 of record NZ_VOLO01000002.1, on the reverse strand, counting down.
TCTCCGGTGGTCAGCGTCAGCGCGTCGCCATGGGCCGCGCCATCGTGCGCCAGCCGCAGGTGTTCCTCATGGACGAGCCGCTGTCGAACCTCGACGCCAAGCTGCGCGTGCAGACCCGCACCCAGATCGCCTCGCTCCAGCGTCGTCTCGGCGTCACCACGGTCTACGTCACGCACGACCAGACCGAGGCCCTGACCATGGGCGACCGCATCGCGGTCCTCAAGGACGGCGTCCTCCAGCAGGTCGGCACCCCCCGCGACCTGTACGAGAAGCCGCAGAACGTCTTCGTCGCCGGCTTCATCGGCTCCCCCGCGATGAACCTGCTGCCCGCCGACGTCGTCGCCGGCGGCATCCAGTTCGGCACCGCGGTCACCGCCGTCGACCGCGACACCGTCGGCCAGGCCAACGGCACGAGCGTCACCATCGGCGTCCGCCCCGAGGACGTCGTCGTCAACACCGCCGGCGAGGGCCTCGCGGTCACCGTCGACGTCGTCGAAGAACTGGGTGCGGACGGCTACCTCTACGGCCACACCGAGGTGAGCGGCCAGCGCGTCGACATCGTCGTGCGCGTCGACGGTCGCAACCACCCGAAGCTGGGCGAGACCATCCACATCACGCCCCAGGCGCACCACGTGCACGTCTTCGACACCGAGTCGGGCGAGCGCCTCGGCGACAAGGCCGTCGTCAGCGCCTAGCGACACCCTGATCGGCCCGTCGAGACCGTCCGGAGCACTGCTCCGCACGCCTCGGCGGGCCGTTCGGCTGTCCGCAGCCGCTCCTCCTGCACGACGTGACCAGCGCCTCCTGCGACACTGGCACCATCCGGCCCGCCGGCCCCGCCTCCTCCCCGAAAGCGACCATGAGCGACTCCCTCAACATCACGTCCGCCACGGCCGACCCCGCGCTCCTCGACCTGCCCTGGGCCCTGCCCCTCGACGAGTGGCCCGACGACGCCATCGCGACGCTCCCGAAGGGCATCTCCCGGCACCTCGTCCGCTTCGCGCACCTCAGCGGCTACGTCATCGCGATCAAGGAGACCTCGGGCGAGATGGCCCGCGGCGAGTACGAGATGCTCCGCACGCTGCAGCGGATGGACATCCCCTGCGTCGACCCGCTCGCCGTCATCACGAACCGGCACGACGTCGACGGCAGCCTGCTGAACCCCGTGCTCGTCACGCGACACCTCAAGTTCTCGCTGCCCTACCGGGCGCTGTACTCGCAGACCCTGCGACCCGAGACGGCCACGCGCCTCGTCGACGCGCTCGCCCTGCTGCTCGTGCGCCTGCACGTGATCGGCTTCTACTGGGGCGACGTGTCGCTGTCGAACACGCTCTTCCGCCGCGACGCGGGCGCCTTCGCCGCCTACCTCGTCGACGCCGAGACGGGAAAGCTCTACCCGGGCGGCCTGTCGAACGGACAGCGCGAGAACGACCTCGAGGTCGCCCGCGTGAACATCGCCGGTGAGCTGCTGGACCTCGAGGCCGGGGGCCGCCTCGACGACAACCTCGACGCCGTCGACGTCAGCAACGGCATCGTCGCCAAGTACCGCAGCCTGTGGACGGAGCTCACGGGGAGCGAGACCTTCGACAGCTCGGAGCGCTGGCGCATCAACGACCGCGTCGAGAGGCTCAACGACCTCGGCTTCGACATCGAGGAGCTGGCGATCAAGACCACCGAGGGCGGCACGCAGGTGCGCATCCAGCCCAAGGTCGTCGACGCAGGCCACCACTCCCGGCGGCTGCTGCGCCTCACCGGCCTCGACGTCGAGGAGAACCAGGCTCGCCGCCTGCTGAACGACCTCGACGCCTACCGCCTGCGCACCGGGCAGATCGACGCCGACGAGGAGATGGTGGCGCACGAGTGGGCCGCTCGGGTCTTCGAGCCCGTCGTGCGGTCGATCCCCCGCGAGATGCGCGGCCGGCTCGAGCCCGCCGAGGTGTTCCACCAGCTGCTCGAGCACCGCTGGTACCAGTCGCAGCAGGAGGGCCGCGACGTGCCGATCGCCGAGGCGCTGACCTCGTACATCAACGACGTGCTGCGCCACCGCCGCGACGAGCGGACCGTCATCGCCCCCGCCACCGAGTCGATCCGACTGCCCGACGCGGATCTCGACGGGGACGACGACGAGGCCGAGGACGACGAGCTCGAGGACTGGCGCGCGAAGGTCTGACGCCGCCCGCCGCCCGGCCGAACACCCCGTAGTGGACAGAACACCCCGCAACGACGAGGTGCTTGGTCCACTACTGGGTGTTCGCGACCGGGCGAGGCGAAGGAGGCGCTACTTGCGCTCGGCGCGCAGCTTCGAGATCTCGTAGAGCGTCACGCTCGCGGCCATGCCGGCGTTCAGCGACTCGACGGCCGTCGTGATCGGGATCGACACCACCGCGTCGCAGGTCTCGGCGACGATGCGCGAGAGGCCCTTGCCCTCGCTGCCGACGACGACGACGAGCGGGCGGTCGGCGAGTTCGAGCCCCGGCAGCATCACGTCGCCGCCGCCGTCGAGGCCGAGCACGAACACGCCCTGTTCCTTGAACGACTTGAGCGTCTGGGTCAGGTTCGCCGCCATCGCCACGGGGATGCGCGCGGCGGCGCCCGCCGAGGTCTTCCAGGCGGAGGCGGTGAGGCCGACCGAGCGACGCTGCGGGATGATGACGCCCTGGCCGCCGAACGCGCCCACGGAGCGGATGATCGCGCCGAGGTTGCGGGGGTCGGTGATGCCGTCGAGCGCCACGAAGAGCGGCGTCTGCTGGCGCTTGACCGAGGCCTCGAGCAGGTCGATCGGGTGCGCGTACTGGTACGGCGGCACCTTGAGAGCCACGCCCTGGTGCACGGAGTCGGGGCCGGTCAGGCGGTCGAGCTCGGGACGCATGACCTCGAGCACGGGCAGCCCGCGACGGGTCGCCAGCGTGAGGATCTCCTTGGTGCGGTCGTCCATCTCGATGCGCGCGGCGATGTAGAGCGTCGAGGCGGGGATGCGCGTGCGCAGGGCCTCGAGCACCGAGTTGCGGCCGGTGACCATCTCGCTGTCGTCCGCCGTCTTGGGGCGACGACGGGGCGCCTCCTGCCCGCCTCGCCCGGCCACGGCCGACCCGGCGCGCGGGCCGTTGCCGGCGCGGCCGCGGGCGGCGTCGAGGCGCTCGCGCGCCGCCTTCGCCTTGCCTGCGGGGTGGTACGGGCGGTCTTCTGCCGCGGGCGTGGGCTTCTTGCCCTCGAGGGCCTGGCGCCCCTGGCCGCCGCTGCCGACCTGCTTGCCCTTGCTGCCCTTGCGGACGGCGCTGCTGCTCGGCCGCCCCTTGTTCGCTCCGCTGGTGTTCTTCACTGTTCGAGGCTCCAATGCGACCCGCTGGGGGTGTCTTCGATGGTGATGCCGGCGGACGCCAGCATCTCGCGTACGCGGTCGGCCTGCGCGAAGTCGCGCGCGGCCCTGGCTTGCTGACGCTGTGCGAGGAGGGTCTCGACGATGGTACCGAGCGCGCGGTGCGCGTCCTCCTCGTCCGCTCCGCGCCACTCCGGCGCTAGCGGGTCGACGCCGAGGACGGCGACCATGGCCTGGACGTGCTGCCACTCGCGGGCTGCCGTGTCGAGGTCGCCGTCGTCGAGCGCGGAGTTGCCGGTGCGCACGGCGTCGTGCAGCACCGCCAGGGCCTGCGGCACGTTGAGGTCGTCGTCCATCGCCTCGGCGAAGTCGTCGGGCACGACGCGCGCACCGACCCCGGCGAAGCGGGTGCCGGCCAGGCGGCGGCCGGCACGGGAGAGGAACGTCTCGATCCGGTCGAGGGCCGCCTCTGCCTCGAGCAGCGCGCCGTCGTGGTAGTCGATGGTCGAGCGGTAGTGCGCCGAGCTGAGGAACCAGCGGACGACGACGGGACGCGCCGCGGCGAGGAACTCGCTCGCGAAGATCGAGTTGCCGAGCGACTTCGACATCTTCTGGCCCTCGACGGCGACGAGGCCGTTGTGCAGCCAGTGGGACGCGAAGTCGTCGCCGGCGGCCGTCGACTGGGCGAGCTCGTTCTCGTGGTGCGGGAACCGCAGGTCGAGGCCGCCGCCGTGGATGTCGAACGCGGTGCCGAGGTAGCGCCGCGACATGGCCGAGCACTCGATGTGCCAGCCGGGTCGGCCGTCGCCCCACGGCGAGGACCACGCGGCGGACGCGGGCTCGTCGGCCTTCGCGCCCTTCCACAGGGCGAAGTCGCGCGGGTCGCGCTTGCCGCGCGGGTCGGCGTCGGCGGCCGGCGCCATGTCGTCGAGGCCCTGGTTCGTCAAGGCCCCGTAGCTCGGCCAGCTGGCCGTGTCGAAGTACACGTCGCCCGAGTCGTCGGGCGCGACGTAGGCGTGGCCCTTCTCGAGCAGCGTCGTCACGAGCTGCTGCATCTCGGTCACGCTCGCGGTCGCGCGCGGCTCGTAGGTCGGGGCCAGCACGCCGAGGGCCTGGTAGCCGGCGGTGAACTCGAGCTCGTAGCGGTAGGCACGGGCCCACCATTCTTCGTCGGTGCCGCTCGAGAGCGCGAGGATCTTGTCGTCGACGTCGGTGACGTTCCGCACCAGCGTCACGTCGAGCCCTCGGTAGGTGAACCAGCGACGCCAGAGGTCGTAGACGAGGGCGCTCCGGAGGTGGCCGATGTGCGGCGACGACTGGACGGTCGGCCCGCAGACGTACAGCCCGACCTTGCCGGGGACGAGGGGGACGAAGTCGACGAGCGCCTGCTCGCGCGAGTCGTAGAGGCGGATGGTCACGCGGATCGGTCCGTTTCGGTGGTGTCGGGCTGGTCTGGCTGGTCGGTCTGGTCTGGCCGGTCCCGCTGGTCACCGGGCCCCGCCGTCGAGGTGCCACGAGGAGGCGCGGTCCGCTCCCGAGGCTCGACCACCGAGACCAGCGCGGTCGCGATCGCGGTCACGCCCTCCCCTCGGCCGGTGAAGCCGAGCCCGTCGGTGGTGGTCGCGGACACGCTGACGGGCGCGCCGACGACCTCGATGAGCCGCGCCTCCATCTCGAGGCGGCGGCCGCCGACGCGGGGACGGTTGCCGATCACCTGGACGGCGACGTTGACGACGTCGAAGCCCGCGTGCGTGAGGCGCTCCAGCGCCGAGGTGAGGAACACCTCGCCGCTCGCCCCGGCGAAGCGGGGGTCGGAGGTGCCGAAGACCGAGCCGATGTCGCCGAGGCCCGCGGCGGAGAGCAGGGCGTCGACGATCGCGTGCGCGACGGCGTCGCCGTCGCTGTGGCCGGCGAGGCCCGCCTCCCCGGGGAAGTGCAGGAGGCCGAGGTGCAGCGGCTCGTCCGCGTCGAAGGCGTGCACGTCGACGCCGAGGCCGGTGCGGAGCCGGTCCGCGGCCGCACGGACGCCGTCAGCGACAGGAGGTCCGCCGGCGCGCTCCGCGGCCAGCGTCTCGGCCCGGCGCAGGTCCCACGTCGTGGTGATCTTGAACGCCTCGGGGTCGCCCGTGACGACGACGACCTCGTGGCCGGCCGCGGCGAAGAGGGCTGCGTCGTCGGTGAACTCGACGACGGGCTCGGTCCCGGTCTCGTCGGACGGGGTCGCGACAGACGCGTACGCGGCGTCGAGCTCGGCGCGGGGGAAGCCCTGCGGGGTCTGGACGGCGACCAGCTCGGAACGGTCGACGGTGCCGACGACCCGGCCCGCGCCTCCCGCGGAGACCCTCTTGATCGTGTCGGTGACCGGCAGCCCGGGCACGACTCCGTGCCCGGTGGCCTCGACCGTCTCGGCGACGAGGTCGAACTGGCGAGCAGGCGTGAAGGGGCGTGCGCAGTCGTGCACCAGCACCGTGCGCACGCCGGGCGAGACCGCGGCGAGGCCGGCCGCGACGGACGCCTGGCGGCTGTCGCCGCCCACGACGACGGACACGTGGTCGGCCGCGACCCCGGCGACGCCGTGTGCGAGGGCGGTCGCCTCGTCGACGAGGGCGACGGGGACGACGACGACCACGTGGGTCGGGACGGACGACGCGAAGACGGCCTCGAGCGAGCGCTCGAGGATGCTGCGGCCCGCGACCTCGACGAACGCCTTGGGGCGGCCCTGGGCGAGGCGGGTGCCGCTGCCCGCCGCTACGACGACGACCGCGCGGACGGTGCCGCCGAGGGGTGAGACCCCGGGGGCGCCGACCGCGCGGTCGTCGGTGGTGCTAGGAGGCAAGAACCTCGTCGAGGACGCTCGACGCCTTCTCTTCGTCCGTCTTCTCGGCGAGCGCGAGCTCGCTGATCAAGATCTGGCGAGCCTTGGCGAGCATGCGCTTCTCGCCGGCGGACAGCCCACGATCCTGGTCGCGGCGCCACAGGTCGCGGACGACCTCGGACACCTTGATGACGTCGCCGGACGCGAGCTTCTCGAGGTTCGCCTTGTAGCGGCGGGACCAGTTGGTGGGCTCCTCGGTGAAGGGGGCACGGAGCACGTCGAAGACGCGGTCGAGCCCTTCTTTGCCGATCACGTCGCGGACGCCGACCAGGTCGACGTTGTCCGCGGGTACTTCGATGGTCAGATCACCCTGGGTGACGCGAAGCTTGAGGTACAGCTTCTCTTCGCCCTTGATGATCCGCTTCTTGACTTCAGATATGGTCGCGGCCCCGTGATGGGGGTAGACGACGGTCTCTCCGACCTCGAACTGCATGAATCAGGCTCCGTTCTGCGGCACCCAGGATAACATGCGCGCCCCGCGGCCAGGCATGCCTGAGAAGCCGGGGTGGACGGCATCGCCTAGGCTAGACGAGAACCCTTGCCGTGAACTGGAACCTGGAGGTCACCCGTGCGAGTCGGACCTGTGCTCGAGACGAACTCGACGGTCGCCCGAGCGCGACGCTTCTCCCGCGGGGCCGCCGTCACGGCGACCGCCCTGGCCGTGGTCACCCTGGTTGCGGGCTGCAACTTCATCAGCCCGCAGCGCACCACCAAGATCTACGACGCGAGCGACGGCACGAGCATCACGGTCGGCGACGTCAAGGTCCGCAACGCCATCGCCCTGACCGACGACGGCGCCGAGGCAAGCCTCGTGATGACCGTCATCAACGAGAGCGACGACGCGGTCGAGGTGTCGTTCCAGTACGAGACCGAGGCCGGCGACGAGACGCAGACCGTCGAGGTCGACGCCCGCTCGCAGGTCGACCGCGGCACGAGCACCGACGTCGACCAGTTCGTCATGACCGACCTCGACGTCACCCCGGGGCAGCTGCTGCCGGTCTTCGTCCAGTACGGCACCGAGACGGGCAAGATGCTCCAGGTGCCCGTCCTCACCGGCGCCCTGCCCGAGTACGCGACGCTGCTGCCCACCCCGACGCCGAGCGGCACCACGGTCGAGCCCGGCGTGACGTCGACCCCGCTGCCCGAGAGCGACGTCGAGGAGGCGGAGCCCAGCCCGTCGGCGACCGCCGACCGCTAGCCCCGGCAGTACCACGAGAGAGGCCCGGCCCCGCAGACGCGGGAGCCGGGCCTCTCTCATGTGGTCCCACGACGTGTCGTCGCGGCGACGGGGCGCTAGGCCTCGATGCGGTACCCCAGCCCGCGCACCGTCACGAGCGCCTTCGGCTCGGAGGGCACCGGCTCGATCTTCGAGCGGATGCGCTTGATGTGCACGTCGAGGGTCTTGGTGTCGCCGAAGTAGTCGGAGCCCCACACGCGGTCGATCAGCTGGCCGCGGGTCAGCACCCGGCCGGCGTTGCGCATCAGCAGCTCGAGCAGCTCGAACTCCTTGAGGGGCATCGCGACGTCCTCGCCCCGCACCGTCACGACGTGCCGCTCGACGTCCATCCGGATCTCGCCTGCCTCCAGCACGCCGTCGGCGAGGTCGTCGTCGTCGTCGACCCGGCGGCGCAGGACGGCCCGGATGCGGGCCAGCAGCTCACGCGTCGAGTAGGGCTTCGTGACGTAGTCGTCGGCGCCCAGCTCGAGCCCGACCACGATGTCCACCTCGCTGTCCTTCGCGGTGAGCATGACGATGGGCACCTGGGACTTCGAGCGGAGCACCCGACAGACCTCGGTCCCCGGGATGCCGGGCAGCATCAGGTCGAGCAGCACGAGGTCGGCGCCGGTCTTGTCGAAGGCGGCGAGCGCCGAGGGGCCGTCGTCGGCCACGGTGACGCGGTAGCCCTCGCGCTCGAGGATGAACGCCAGGGGCTCGCTGAGCGACTCTTCGTCCTCGACGATCAGGATGTGGGTGGTCATCGGGTATCGGTGTCTCCTCGTGTGGTGACCGGGATGGGGACGCTGCGGGTCTCAGGACGGGTCTCGACCTGGGGCAGACGGACGGTGAAGGTCGACCCGCTGCCGACCTGCGACCAGACGCGCACGTCGCCGCCGTGGTTCTGCACCACGTGCTTGACGATGGCGAGGCCGAGGCCCGTGCCGCCGGTGCGCCGCGAGCGCGCCGGGTCGACGCGGTAGAAGCGCTCGAAGACGCGCTCGAGCTCTTCTTCGGGGATGCCGAAGCCCTGGTCGGTGACGGCCACCTCGACGGTGCCGTCTCCCCCCGCGGCCAGGCCGATGCCGACCCGCGAGCCGTCGGGCGAGTACGCGATGGCGTTCGCGACGAGGTTGTCGACGGCCGTGACGAGCATGGCCTCGTCGCCGAGCACCTTCGCGCTCTTGCCCCCGCGGACGACGAGCTCGACGGCACGCGCCTCGGCGACGACGCGGTTGCGGTCGACGGCAGTGTCGACGACCGAGCGGAGGTCGATGGTCTGCGAGGACTCGAGCGCGTCGACGGCCTGCAGGCGGGAGAGCTCGATGATGTCCTGCGTCAGGCGGCCGAGGCGATCCGCCTCCTGCGTGAGACGGCCCGCGAAGTGGCGCACCCTGGCAGGGTCGGCCGACGCGGCGTCGAGGGCCTCGGCGAGCAGCCCGACGGCGCCGATCGGCGTCTTGAGCTCGTGGCTGATGTTGGCCACGAAGTCACGGCGCATGTCGTCGAGGCGTCGCCCCTCGGTGTGGTCCTCGGCGAGCACGAGCACGTAGCGACCGCCCAGGGCCGCCGCCCGCACGCCGAGCTGGATGGTGGCCTCGGAACCGGGGAGGCGCGCGAGGGTGAGCTGCGCCTCCTGCGGCTCGCCCTCGTGGCGCACCCGGCCGACCATCGCCTCCATCTCGGGGTGGACGAGGTGGTGCTGGGCCGACACCAGGCCGAGCTGCGTCGCCGCCGCCGAGGCCTTGAGGACGTTGCCCGAGGGATCGACCACCATGCCCGCGGACTCGAGGGCGTCGAGCACCGCGTCGATGCCGTCGGGCAGGGTGCTGTCGACGAGCGCCGCGACGCGCGCCGCACGGTGCTGCGCCGCCACGACGACGAGCACGATCGCCGCACCCACGACGGCGCCGAAGAGCAGCGACGCCGGCACCAGCCAGGCGGAGTCCATGCGACCGACTGTAGTGAACAGCCGGGGGCCGGATCGACCGCCCCCTGCCCATCCGCTGTACTTTGGTGACTGTTCAGTCGCTGGGCACCAGTCGTTAACCTCCACCCGAGAGAGTCGTCTGGAATGTGCGGGCGACGTCGTCTGCGGCACGGGCGCACACCCGCCCCGACACCACGAGAGGTCCCATCACCACATGCGCGAGGTATTCCAGCAGGAGCTGCAAGAGGTGCAGGAGCGCCTCGTCGAGATCGCGGGCCTCGTCGCGATCTCGATCGACAACGCCACCACCGCCTTCAACGAGTCGAACGTCACGCTGGCCGAGAAGGTCATCGCCGACGACGACCAGATCGACCAGCGCGCCGTCGCGCTCGACGAGCTCGCGATCGACATCCTGGCCCGCCAGAACCCCGTCGCCCGCGACCTGCGCATCGTCGTGAGCGCGCTGCGCATCAGCTCGTCGCTCGAGCGCATGGGCGACATGTCCGAGCACATCGCCCAGCTGGCGCGGTACCGGTTCCCCGAGAAGGTCGTGCCGAAGTCGCTGCGCCCCACCTTCAAGGAGCTCGGCGAGCTCGACGTCGCGATCGCGCACAAGCTGACCGAGCTGCTCACGACGGAGGACGTCCGCCTCGCGGAGGAGATCCGCAACGACGACGACCGCATCGACGAGCTGCACCTCAGCGTCTTCGACAAGGTGCTCGGCGAGACCTGGAAGGGCGCCGCCGTCGACACCGTCGACTCGACCCTCGCGTCGCGCTACCACGAGCGCTTCGCCGACCACGCGGTCTCGATCGCCAAGAAGGTCCAGTACCTGGCGACCGGCGACTGGGTCGTCCCCGAGGTCTGACCCGCCGTTCGCCTCTCCTCATTCAGGAAGATCGGTCCTGCGTCGCGAGACTCGGGTGACTTTGGTCCTGAATCGTGCACAGTTCAGGAGGTGCCGGCCGGCACCTCCTGGATTGCACGAGAGGATGGTGGGCATGGCTTCCGTCGCGATCCTCGTCAACGGTCTTCCCGGCTCGGGCAAGACCACCCTCTCGGCCACGCTCGCCGGCGTGCTCGGCTGCCCTCTGCTCGCGAAGGACCCGATCAAGGAGGCGCTGGCCGACCTGGCCGGGCCGATGATCGCCCCTGAGGCGCTCGGCTCCATCGCGATGGACACGGTCTGGTCGATGGCGGCCGAGGTCGAGGCCGGCGTGGTCGTCGACTCGTTCTGGCACCGGCCGCGCGACCTCGAGCTCGCCCGCGCCGGGGTCGCCCGCGCAGGGTCGCCGCGCACGCTGGAGGTGTGGTGCGACGTGGACCCAGAGGTGGCGCTGCAGCGTGTCGTCGACCGGCTCGCCGCCGGCGGTCGTCACCCCGCGCACGGCACCGTCGAGTCGACCCGCGCGTCGTGGACCGAGTGGGCCGAGGCCGCCGCGCCGCTCGGCGACTGGCCCGTGCTGCGGGTCGACACCAGCACCCCGGTCGACGTCGACGCCCTCGTGATGAAGATCAGCGAGCAGTTCGTCTGAGGAAGGCGACGCCCACACCTCGCTCGGCGCCAGGTGTGGGCTTCGTGCTCGTCACCGTGGCGCCGACTCGGCAAGCCGAGTCGGCGCTGGCGTCGCGCGACGCTTCGCGTCGCCTAAGCTCCAGCGCGCTTCTTGCCCTGGTTCGCGACGGCCGCGGCTCCGGCCGCGGCGGCCTCGGGGTCGAGGTAGCGAGCCGGCCCGGTGGGGCGGAACTCGTCGTCGAGCTCGTAGACGAGCGGGATGCCCGTCGGGATGTTCAGCTCGGAGATCTCGTCGTCGCTGATGCCGTCGAGGTGCTTCACCAGGGCGCGCAGCGAGTTGCCGTGCGCGACCACGAGCGTGACGTCGCCGGCGGCGAGGCTCTGGGTGATGTCGCTCTCCCAGTAGGGGATCATCCGCTCGATGACCAGGGCGAGCGACTCGGTGCGGGGCGCGTCGATGCCGAGCTCGGCGTAGCGCTTGTCGTGCGCCTGCGAGAACTCGCTGTCGTCGTCGAGCGGCGGCGGCGGCACGTCGAACGAGCGGCGCCAGGTCTGGAACTGCTCGGGGCCGTACTGCTCGAGGGTCTGGGCCTTGTCCTTGCCCTGGAGCGCACCGTAGTGGCGCTCGTTGAGGCGCCAGGAGCGCTTCACGTCGATCCAGAGGCGGTCGGCCTCGTCGAGGGCGATGTCGGCGGTCTGGATCGCGCGCGTCAGGCGAGACGTGTAGAGGATGTCGGGCAGCAGGTCGTGCTCGCGCAGCAGCTCGCCGGCGCGCTTCGCCTCGGCACGCCCCTGCTCGGTGAGCCGCACGTCGACCCATCCCGTGAAGAGGTTCTTGGCGTTCCATTCGCTGTTGCCGTGTCGCAGGAGGATGAGCGTCGAAGTCATGCCTCCAGCGTATCGCTGCGCCCCGGTGCGAGACTTGGCGCATGCCCGTCGGATCCGTCACCCGCGGCACCACCGGCACCAACCGCCTCCGTCGGGTCGACCGGTGGATCGCCGCCCACCCGGCGCTGCGCCGAGCCGACGACCCGCTCGTCGTCGACCTGGGGTACGGGGCGAGCGCGACCACTCCCCTGGAGCTGCACCAGCGCCTCCTTCGGGCCCGCCCCGACGTCGAGGTCGTGGGCATCGAGATCGAGCCCGAGCGCGTGCGACGGGCACAGCTCTCGGCACGGCCGGGCGTCAGCTTCCGGCTCGGGGGCTTCGAGGTGCCCCTCGACGGCGGCCGCAGGCCCGTCGTGATCCGCGCCTTCAACGTGCTGCGTCAGTACGACGAGGCACAGGTCGCCGCCTCGTGGGCGCTGATGACCTCGCGCCTGCAGCCAGGGGGCGTGCTCGTCGAGGGCACCTGTGACGAGATAGGTCGCGTCTCGAGCTGGGTCGACGTCGACGAGGAGGGGCCCCGCACGTTCACGATCTCGCTGCGGCTGGCCTCGCTCGAGCTGCCCTCGATCGTGGCGGAGCGCCTGCCGAAGGCGTTGATCCACCGCAACGTGGCGGGCGAGCGGGTGCACGACCTGCTCGTCGACCTCGACCGCGCCTGGGCCGTCGCGGCGCCGCTGTCGGTCTACGGGCCGGTGCAGCGCTGGGTCGCGACGGTCGAGGGGCTGCGGGCGGGCGGCTGGCCCGTCCGGCACGGCCGCACGCGCTGGCGACTCGGTGAGCTCACGCTGCCCTGGGCCGCGGTGGCGCCGCTCGACTGACGGTCAGACGTCCGCGAGTCGGCGCCGGGCCTCGGCGTGGTCGAGACCGGTCGCCATCAGCAGGTCTATCACGAGCGGCCGCATCATCAGCACGACCATGGACTCGGTCACGGGCGCCCCGGGCGCGACGACCGCCGGGTCGAGGCGTGCGGCGACCGCGCTGAGGGCATCCCGCGCGACCGGCACGCGCTCCACGTCGTCGACGGACTCGCCGAGCACGGCCACGGCTCGTCCGGTGCTCTCGAGCACGTCGGCGAGACCCAGACGATCGCGGCCGTCGCCGACCGCGGTGTCGATGCGCCGCGCGATGACGCGGAGGTTGCGGACGGCGAGGTCGACGTCCTGCCGCAGCTCCTGCTGCTGCCGCAGGTACGGTAGGCGCGAGCGGAGGAAGGGGGACAGCCGAGAGATCGACACGGCCGACTCGAGCGTCGAGGCCCAGTCGTCGAGCAGGGGCTGCGTCGAGCGGAGGCGGCGGAGGGCCTCGTCGGCCCGGCGCACGTCGTCGGTGCGGAGGGCCGCCACCAGAGCGGCGAAGGCGGCCGCGAGCTCCGCGAAGAGCATCCGGGCGTCGAGGCGCACGAGCCGGATCGGGTCACGCGGCACGATCGCGGTGACGGCCAGGGCGACCGCTCCCCCGACGGCGCCGTCGATGCTGCGGACGAACGGGCCGCCGTCCGGATCGGGCAGCAGCATGACGAGCATCGCCTGGGTCGCGGCCGCGGCGGCGAAGCCCGCGCTCGGCGACGCGAACCGCGCCACGGCGAGCACGACCAGCAGCACGACGGCCACCTGCCAGAGGCCCTTGCCGAGCACGAGCAGCATCACCTCGCTCAGGGCGATGCCGATCAGGATGCCGACGGCGTTCTCGAGCACGACCTTCGGCCGGGCGTCCCGCGCGAGGCCCAGCGACGAGATGGTGATGGTGACGGCGAGGAGGGGCACGGCGTGGCCGAGACCGTAGTGCGCGATCGAGTACGACGCGGTGACCGCGACGACGATCTGCACGATCGCGGGCAGCGCCGCGAGCGTGCGGCGCCCCGAGGCCCGGACGTCGAGCGCCCGAGGGGTCGGGGCGGCGCCCGGCCCGCGCACCACGACGGCTAGCGGCGGACGGCCCCCAGGCGCGGCAGCCGGGGCACCCCGGCTGAGGCGCCCGCGGAGGCCGGCACGATCGTCTGCGGGGAGGCGGCGACGACGACGTCGGCCGAGAGGACCGCGAGCGGCGCGGCCTCGTCGGTGGTGCGCTTGACCAGGGCGAGGGCGATCGGGCCGAGCTCGTGGTGCACGGCCGAGGAGGTGACGTGGCCGACCTCGCGGGTCGTGTCGGCAGCGAGCACGACAGGGTCGCCGTGCGCGGGCAGCACCGAGTCGCTGCCGTCGAGGTGCAGCATCACGAGACGCCGGGGCGGGTGCCCGATGTTGTGCACCTTGGCGACGGTCTCCTGGCCGCGGTAGCAGCCCTTGGCGAGGTGCACCGCGCTGCGCATCCAGTCGAGCTCGTGCGGGATGCTCCGCTCGTCGACCTCGGTCGTGAGGCGCGGACGCCAGGCCTCGATGCGCAGGGCCTCGAGCGCGAGCGTGCCGGCAGCCAGCACCGAGGAGGCGGCGAGAGCGTCGAGGTCGGAGCGCGCGACGAGCGTCTCCCGGGCCGTCCACTCGCGACCGGGGTGCCCCTCGGCGTCGGCGTACGAATGGCCGCCGACGGCGACCTCGGACCAGGGGTCGACCCACACGACGGGGACGCCGGCCGGAGCCAGCACGGGCACCGGCAGCTCGACCTCGCCGAGCGAGCCGATCGTCGCGACGTCGGAGGTGCGGTCGGCCACCTCGACACGGAGCATGAAGCGCATCCTGTCGAGCCAGGCGCGAAGGGGCTCGGCCTCGGGGAGGTCGACCAGCAGCCAGGCCGTCTCGCCGTCGTCGACGACCCGCGCCGCGTGCTCGAGGCGGCCGTTGGCGTCGAGCAGGAGCGTCTCGGTCGAGTCGCCGGGGGCGAGGCCGGTGAGGCTCTGGCTCGTGAGCGAGTGCAGCCAGGTGAGCCGGTCGGGGCCGGTGACGGTCAGGACGCCCCGGCTCGAGAGGTCGACGATCGCGGTGCCGGCGGCCAGGGCGCGCTGCTCGGCGACCGGGGTGCCGTAGTGCGCCGCGACGCCGGTGCCGTCGTCGACGAAGCCCTCACGGGCGGAGAACGGCGAGGGGACGGCGAACGGCGGGACGACCGGGAGCTCGGCGTCAGCCAACGCGGGCCAGCCGACCCGACGCGTGAGTGCGCAGTTCTTGGCCGAGGGCCGCGACGTCCCAGGCCCAGAGCAGGTCGTTCTCGACGAGGCCGTACATGCGGGTCGCCGCCGAGTATTCTTTCGCGTTGCTCGACCGGAGCACCGCGTCGGTCGACAGGTCGATGCGCGGGCCCTTGACGCGGCCGAGGTAGAGCTCGTTGACGCCGGTCGGGTGCACGAGCTGGACCTCGAGGCCGAACCCGTCGTCGGGGCGGCGGAGGATCTCGACGGTCTGCGCCGTCGAGTACGGCGCCACGCCCTGGCCGGGCAGCATGCCGGGCCCGCGGTCGCCGACCTCGGCCGGGCGCTCGAGGCGCCAGTAGCCGGTCTCGCTCGCCAGGGGGGTGCGCTCGTCGTCGAGCTCCCACGAGAACGAGCTGTAGTTGAGCCAGGGAGCGCCGTCGTGGCTGAAGCTGACGCGCTGTCCGAACTCGTGCGTGCGGCGCACGGCGGGCGGCGCGCCGTCGACGGGAGCGTCGGGGTCGCCGTCGCCGATCTTGTAGTCGACGACGCCGGTGCCCTCCCAGACGCCGATCAGCCACGACAGCGGGACGAGCTCGGCCGGCAGGTCGGTGGGGATGTCGATCACGGGTCTAGCGCTGTCCCTTGAACAGCTTGACCAGCACGACGACCGAGACGAAGGCGATGGCCAGCGACGCGAGGCCGAGGAGCCCGATGTAGAAGATCTCGAGGGCGAGCAAGGAATCCATGCCACGAGCCTACCCGGGGGGCGACGAGATGGACAGGCGAAGGAGGCGCGGTGCCCGCAGCGTCGAACGACCTGCGTCAGCCCGTCAGCGCCACCACCGCCGTGGCCGCGGCCAGCAGCACGAGGCTGCCGCACAGCGCCAACATCGTCCGCGAGACCAGCCCGTCCTTCTCGCTCGCCGCGAGCTGGAGGACGAAGGTGAGGAGGATCGAGCCGCCGAGGGCGAGCGACAGCCACGTCCAGTGGTCGTCGCCCGTGGCCGTGAGGGCGATGACGACGCCGGCGACCAGGGCGAAGAGCCAGACCGGGACGATGGTGGCCGGCTTGAGGCGCGCGAGACGGCTCGGGGTGCTGTCGGGTGCTGTGCTCACTGGGGTCGTCCCTCGTTCGTGACCGGCGCCTCCTGCCCTAGCATCGGGGTGGCCGGGCTGGTCGTGGCGGTCGTCGCGCTTGTCCTAGGCTGTTCGACAGTACATTCACTGGAGGCTCGCGTGGCACAGCTGTTGGTCCTGACCTCTGCCGGCTCCTCCGACGTGCTCCCGGCGCTCGCCCTGCTGAGCCACCGTACGCGGCAGATCCCGGCCGAGCCCGCCCAGCTCGTCAACGCCCCGTCGAGCGACCTGATCTTCGTCGACGCCCGCGTAGACCTCGCCAGCGCGAAGTCGCTCTGCAAGATCCTCCGCACGACCGGCGTCACCGTGCCGCTCGTGCTGGTGCTGACCGAGGGCGGCCTCACGGCGGTCAACCACGAGTGGGGCGCCGACGACGTCGTCCTCGAGACCGCCGGCCCTGCCGAGGTCGACGCCCGCATCCGCCTGGTCGTCGGGCGCCTCGCCCAGTCGCAGACGGGCTCGAAGATCCACGCGTCCGGCGTGGTGATCGACGAGGCCAGCTACTCGGCCAAGGTGCACGGTCGCCCTCTCGACCTCACGTTCAAGGAGTTCGAGCTGCTGCGCTTCTTCGCCACGCACCCGTCCCGCGTCTTCACGCGCGAGCAGCTGCTCAGCGAGGTCTGGGGCTACGACTACTTCGGCGGCACGCGCACGGTCGACGTGCACGTCCGCCGCCTCCGCGCCAAGCTCGGCGACCTCGAGTCGCTCATCGGCACGGTGCGGAACGTGGGCTACCGCTTCAACGTGTACGACGACGAGCCGGGCGCGGTCGTCCGGTGACCTCCCCTCTCGACGCGTCCGAGCTCGACGCGGCCGACCTCGAGGACCTGGCCCGCGCGGCCCAGGCCGTCGACGGGAGCCCGCCGGTGAACGACCAGGCGCTCGTCGAGGCCAGGACGGGCGAGGCGCGCCTCCTCGGCGACGTCCACGCGGCCGCGGTGCTGCGCCCCGGCGAGGTCGAGCTCGTGGTGCACCCCGACCACCGACGACGCGGGCTCGGCGCGGCGCTCGCCCGACGGGTCGTCGACGAGACGACGGGCCCCCTGGCCTTCTGGGCGCACGGCGGCCACCCGGGTGCCCGCGCCCTCGCAGCGCAGCTCGGACTCGTCGAGACGCGCCGACTGCTCCAACAGCGCGCGACGGTCGAGCGACGCACGCCGCGCCTCCGGGACGGCGACCGCATCGCCGCGTTCCGGCCCGGCGTCGACGACGCCGCCTGGCTCGACCTCAACGCCCGTGCCTTCGCCGACCACCCCGAGCAGGGCTCGCTGACGCAGGCCGACCTCGACGCCCGCCAGGCCGACGACTGGTTCGACCCGGGCGACCTGCTGCTGCTGTGGCGGGGCGACGAGCTGCTCGCCTCGTGCTGGCTCAAGCTCGAGGCCGACCAGCCGGGCGAGTTCTACGCCGTCGCCGTCAGCCCCGAGCACCAGGGCGAGCACCTGGGAGGCGCGGTGGTCGACGCCGGTCTCGCCCGCCTCCTCGACAGGGGCGTCACCACCGCCGCCCTCTACGTCGAGGGCGACAACGCCGCCGCGCTGCGGCTCTACGCGGCACGCGGGTTCGTCGACCACGCCGTCGACGTGCAGTACACGCTCACGCGCTGACCCGGGACGGTGCCGCACCGGCGAGCGCCGGGAGCGCCGGCGCCCCGACCGCCGACGAGGGCGGCGATAGTGTTGGCCGGTCACGACTGACCAGGGGGACCAGATGAGCGACGACGCGCTGCCACAGGCCGATCAGCATGCCTCTCCGGAGGCGCGGCAGCAGACCGCGTCGGGGCCCGGTCGGGAGACGTCGCCCTCGCCCTCGCCGTCGCCGGGCGGGCGTCGCCCCTGGAGTCGTCGCCGCACGCTGCTGCTCGGCGGTGCCGCCGTGCTCTTCGCGCTCGGCGTCGTCGCCGCCGTGGTCGTCGGCCGCACCGCCGCCACGCACCAGCCCCAAGCCGCCGTCGTCGCCTACCTGGACGCCGTGCAGCAGGGCGAGGTCGAGCGCGCGATGTCCCTCGACGGCACCGAGGCCGGCGACGACGACGTGCTGCTCACCGACGACGCCTACGCCGGCGTCACGGACGGCGTGACGGGCTGGCGCGTGACGGGCTCTCGCGTCGACGGCGACTCCGCGGCCGTGTTCGCCGTCGTCCAGCAGGGCGGCGAGGCGGGCACCGTCTACGACCAGCAGTTCACCCTCGAGAAGGACGGCACCGACCTCCTCCTCTTCGACCGATGGGTGCTCGCGCCCGTCGAGCTCGGCACCCTCACCGTCCAGGTCGGCGCACCCGACGCCGCCGTCGTGACGGCGGCGGGCGTCGAGGTGCCGCACGCAGGTGCCGAGGGCGACACGGTCGAGCTGCGCGCGTTCCCCGGCAGCTACCCCGCCACGCTCGACGGGGCGGGTGCCTACGCGGCGGACGACGTCGTCGGGATCGCGACCGGCGCCTCCTCGACCGGCAGCCCCGCCACGCTCGTCGCGACGCTGACCGACACGGGCGAGGCGGCGGCCCGCACCGCCGTCGACGGCTGGCTCTCCGCCTGCCTGGCCAGCACCGACCTCGCACCGGACGGCTGCAGCTTCCAGATCATCAACGAGCCGACGGGCTACACGCTGTCCGACCAGAAGTGGACGCTGGAGGCGGCACCGGCCTACGAGATCGGCGACTGGACGAGCGCGGGCTGGCAGGTCGACGCCACGACCGAGGGGTCGGCCACGTTCACGTCGACGCTCAGCGACGGCGCGGGGGGCACCGGCACCTTCAACTCGGTCGGCGCGGTGCGCGTGCCGATCCAGGGCGTCATCCCGGACGTGACGGCCGAGGGCGCGAGCTTCACGTCGACGCTCCTGCAGTACTGACGCTGCTGCAGCACTGACGCCGGGGCAGCACTGACGCCGGCGCAGGGCCGCCGGATCGGGGTACGGATCGGGGTACGACGAGGTGCCTCGACGGCCTACTCGGCGATGCACCCCGTCCTGGCACGCCGCTCACAGCCTGAGGGAGTGGATTGTCGTCATCGGATCGTCCACGACCTGCAGGAGAACACCATGAACCCCGTCAAATTCATCTCGGACCTCGGCGTCAAGAGCGAGCACGCCTACTGGGGCGGCTTCGCCTCCATCGTCATCGCGCTCGTCGCGTGGCTCGCCTCCCAGGGCAAGGACTCCAACGACAAGGCGCAGTCCGACCGCTGGGGCATCTTCATCGGCCACTGGGCGCCGACCTTCTTCGCCCTCGGCATCGCCCTGAAGCAGGAAGAGAAGTAGGCACCGCCCCTCAGGGCGGCACGCTCAGCTCAGGAGGCGACGTCCGGTCGTGAGACGCGGCCCAGCAGCGCCGCGGCGAGGTCCCGTGCCGTCTCGACCGGCCGCGGGAACGTCGCCATCCCGAGCGTGACCAGGGCGCCCTCGTGCAGCAGCATCAGCTGCCGTGCGAGGGCGCCGTCGTCGTCCTGCCCGAGTCCTGCCTCCGCGAGGAGATCGGCGACCAGTGCGAGCATCCAGCGCTTCTGCCGGGTGAGCTCGGGCAGCACGGGCCCGCCGTCGTCCGGGCCGCCCACCTCGGCGCGGGCGTTGATCACGCCGCAGCCCTTGGGCGAGTTGTCGGCGGCCCAGGTGAGCGTCGCGTCGAAGACCGCGAGCACCCGCTCGGGGCCGGGCTCGGGCGTGCGGGCCAGCTCCGCGGCGAGGTGGGCGCGCCATCTGGCGTCGCGGTGCTGCAGGTACGAGACGACCAGCGCCTCCTTCGAGCCGAAGCGGTCGTAGAGGGTCTTCTTCGTGACGCCGGCCGCGTCGGCGATCGTGTCGACGCCGACCGCGTGCACGCCGCGGTCGTAGAAGAGGTCGGAGGCGGCGTCGAGGAGGCGGCGCGCACCGGGCGTGAGGGAGGGCAGCTCGGGTGCGGTGAGATCGACCATGCCCGTGACTATACCAATCTGTATAGTCAAGGGTATGACTAAACCGATCGGTGTACTCAGTGACGGCGACGGCGACGGCGACGGCGACGGTGAGGGCGGCTGGTCGGGCCGTGCGCCCGGGGTCGTCACGGTGCTCGCCCCCGCCGGGTTCGTCCTCGCATGGAGCTCGGGCTTCACCATCGCTGCCGTCGCCACCGTCGACGCACCCGCGACGACGCTGCTGCTCTGGCGGTTCCTGCCGCTCGCGGTGCTGCTCGTCGTGGTGGCCGCCACCCGGGGTCGGCTGCGCGGCGTCCCTGGCGTCGAGCTCGGGCGCCAGGCCGTGATCGGCCTGCTCGCGCAGTTCGGCTACGTCGTCTTCGTCTACGCGGCGGTCGGCGCCGGGGTGGCGACCGGCAGCACGGCGCTGGTCGACGCGGTGCAGCCCCTCGTCGTGGCCACCCTCGTCGGCCCGTTGCTCGGGCTGAGGGTGCGGGGCGGGCAGTGGGCCGGGCTCGGGGTCGGAGCGGTCGGCGTGGTGCTCGTCGTCGGGTCGCAGCTCGGCGGCTCCGACGCGCCTGCCTGGGCGTGGGCGCTCCCGGCGCTGGCCATGGCGAGCCTGATCGCCGGCACGCTCGTCGAGCGCCGCGGAGGTGCGGAGCTGCCGGTGCTCACGACGCTGACGGTGCACGTGAGCGTGACGGCCGCAGCGCTCGTGCTGCTCGCGGCCGCGACCGGGACGCTCGTGCCGCCTCCGTCGCCCTCGTTCTGGGTCGCCACGGTGCTGTCGGCGCTGGTGCCGACGCTGGCCGCGTACGGGCTCTACTGGTGGCTGCTGCGCCGGCTGGGCGTGACAGCCCTGAACGCGCTGCTGTTCCTGGTCGCGCCGACGACCGCGGCGTCCGGCGCTCTGTTGCTCGGCGAGCCGCTCACGGCCTGGACCCTCGCGGGGTTCGTGCTCAGCGGCGCCGGTTCCGCCCTCGTGCTGGCGGGCGGGCGAAGGAGGCGCGCGCCGGTCGGCGAGGCCCTCGCGACCGCCTGAGGCGCCCCCGTCGCACCCCTCCCGTGCCTCCTCCACAGCCGCGGAACCGGGCCTCGTCACCAGCCGTTCACGTGGCGGGGACGTCGGCGGGCACCAGGGGTGGCACGATGGTGCGATGGACAGCGAACCACGCGTCGACGGCGCCGGCGTCACCCCCGATTTCCTCGACGACTTCGACGAGATCGTCAGCTTCGAGGAGGGCACCCTCCCCGCCGAGCGGTACCTCGACCGCGAGCTCAGCTGGCTGGCCTTCAACCAGCGCGTGCTCGAGCTCGCCGAGGACCCGACGACGCCGTTGCTCGAGCGCGCGAACTTCCTCGCGATCTTCGCCAGCAACCTCGACGAGTTCTTCATGGTGCGCGTCGCCGGGCTGAAGCGGCGCATCGCCACCGGGCTCGCCGTGCCCACGAACGTCGGCCGGGGCCCGAACGAGGTGCTGGCCGACATCAACACCAAGGCGCACGACCTGCAAGAACGGCACGCCCGGGCTTTCCTCGACCTGGTCAAGCCCGACCTCGACGACGCCGGCATCCACATCGAGAAGTGGTCCGACCTCGAAGAGGCCGACCGCGTGCGCATGCGCGAGATCTTCACCGAGCAGATCTTCCCCGTGCTGATGCCCCTCGCCGTCGACCCTGCTCACCCGTTCCCCTACATCTCCGGCCTCTCGCTGAACCTGTCGGTGCGCGTGCGCAACCCCAAGACGATGCGCCAGGAGTTCGCACGCCTCAAGGTGCCGCAGATGCTGCCGCGCTTCGTGCAGCTGCCCGACAACGACAGCGGGCGCGTGCGGTTCATCCCGCTGGAGGACCTGATCGCGAACCACCTGCAAGACCTGTTCCCGGGCATGGAGGTCGTCGAGCACCACGTGTTCCGCGTCACCCGCAACGAGGACGTCGAGGTCGACGAGGACGAGTCGGAGAACCTGATCCAGGCGCTCGAGCGAGAGCTGCTGCGTCGCCGCTTCGGCCCGCCCATCCGCCTCGAGATCACCGACGACATGGACCCGGTCACGCTCGAGCTGCTCGTCCGCGAGCTCGACGTCACCGATCAAGAGGTGTACCGACTGCCGGCTCCCCTCGACCTCGCAGGCCTCTTCGAGATCACGAAGATGCCGCGCTCCGACCTCAAGTACCCGAAGCACCTGCCGCAGACGGCGCTGCAGCTGCAGCCGACCGAGCCGAACATGAAGCCCGACATGTTCGCGAGCATCGCGCGGCAGGACATCCTGGTGCACCACCCGTACGAGTCGTTCGCGACGAGCGTGCAGGCGTTCCTCGAGCAGGCGGCCGCCGACCCCAACGTCCTCGCCATCAAGCAGACGCTCTACCGCACGAGCGGCGACAGCCCGATCATCGAGGCGCTCATCGACGCTGCCGAGTCGGGCAAGCAGGTGCTCGCCCTCGTCGAGGTCAAGGCGCGCTTCGACGAGCAGAACAACATCACCTGGGCCCGCAAGCTCGAGAAGGCCGGCGTGCACGTCGTCTACGGCCTGGTCGGGCTCAAGACCCACTGCAAGCTCGCCCTCGTCATCCGTCAGGAGAAGGGCCGGCTGCGGCACTACACGCACATCGGCACGGGCAACTACAACCCGAAGACGAGCCGCATCTACGAGGACATGGGCCTCTTCACCGCCGACGACCAGGTCGGCAAGGACCTGACGCGGCTCTTCAACGAGCTGTCGGGCTACGCGATCGAGAAGAAGTTCAAGCGCCTGCTCGTCGCGCCGCGCTACCTGCGGCGCGGGCTCCTCAAGCAGATCCAGGGCGAGATCGAGGCCGCGCAGGCCGGTCGCCCCTCGGGCATCAAGATCAAGATCAACTCGATCGTCGACGAGCAGATCATCGACGCGCTCTACAAGGCCAGCCAGGCCGGCGTGCCCGTCGACGTGTGGGTGCGGGGCATCTGCACCATCAAGCCGGGCCAGCCCGGCCTGAGCGACACGATCCGCGTGCGGTCCGTCCTCGGGCGCTACCTCGAGCACTCGCGTCTGTTCTGGTTCGCGAACGACGGCGACCCCCAGGTCTTCATCGGCAGCGCCGACATGATGCACCGCAACCTCGACCGCCGCATCGAGGCGCTCGTCCGCCTCACGCAGCAGGACCACCTCGACCAGGTCGCCGAGCTCTTCGAGCGCGCGATGTCCGACGAGACCGCGTCGTGGTGGCTCGAGAGCGACGGCACCTGGACGCGCCACGCCCGTGACGCGTCGGACGCCCCGCTCGCCGACATGCAGAACGTGCTGATGAAGCAGATCACGCAGCGCCGCCGGGCCAGCCGGTGAGTACCGTCGCGCCGACCACGATCGTCGCCGCGGGCGCGGTCTGCTTCCGCCTGGTCGACGGCAAGGCGCGCGTGCTGCTCATCCACCGCGAGCACCACGGCGACGTCTCGCTGCCGAAGGGCAAGGTCGACCCCGGCGAGTCGACTCCGCAGACGGCCGTCCGCGAGATCCACGAAGAGACCGGGTACCGGGTCGCGCTCGGCGCCCCGCTCGGCACCGCCGAGTACGTCATGCCCGGCGGCCGTGACAAGGTCGTGCACTACTGGGCCGCCGAGGTCACCGACGAGTCGTTCGCGGCCGCAGGGCGCTTCACGCCCAACAGCGAGGTCGCGGCGATCGAGTGGGTGTCGATCGAGAAGGCACGAGCGAAGCTGACCTACGAACGGGACGCGGAGGTGCTCGACCGGTTCGCCGACCGGGTCGCCTCCGGCGCCGCCCGCACCTTCGCCCTCGTGGCGCTGCGGCACGCCAAGACGACCTCGCCCGGCGACTGGAGCGGCTCGGACGCCACCCGGCCCCTGCTGCCCCAGGGCCGTCGGCAGGCGAAGTCGATCGCGCCCGGCATCGCGGCGTGGGCTCCGCAGCGTCTGATCAGCAGCACGGCCGCGCGGTGCCTCGCCACCCTCGAGCCCCTGTCGGCGCTCACGCGCGTCGGGGTCAAGCAGACCGACTCGATCAGCCAGGACGCGTTCGAGCGTCACGACGACGACGTGCCCGGCGTCGTCGCGAAGCGCGTGAAGAAGCGGGTGCCGGCCGTGTTCTGCACGCACGCCCCGGTGCTGCCCGAGCTCGTGCGCCAGATCGCCGCCGCGACCGTGGGCGGGCACCGGCTCGACCTGCGCCGCGCCTCCTCGCTGAGCCCTGGCGAGTACACCGTGCTGCACGTGTCGTGCGCCGACGCCGCCCTCGTGGCCGTCGAGACGCACGGCCCCGTGCTCTAGGCCCGACGCCGGTCGGCCCGCGCGCCCCGTGGCCCTGCCGCGGGGCGCGCGCTGTGTCGTGCCGGGTGCGCGGCGGTGATCCTGGCCCGGCATGCGGGCGGCGGCGGGCACGCCCGGCCGATGTTCCTCCTGCGTTAACCTCCCGTTCACCATCGCAGACGACCGTGGTTAACCACTCGACGTAGCGTCTCGCCTCGGGTCAGCACCGGCCCCCAGCACCCCACGGCACTACATCCGAAAAGGAACCTCTGTGAACTTCAAGCGCACCGGCAGCATCGTGGCGATCGCCGCGGTCGGCACCATGCTCCTCGCGTCCTGCGCCTCCAACGAGGGCGGCTCCGGCACCTCGACCGACGGCGCCTCCTCCGACCTCTCCGGCACGATCGCCGGCATCGGCGCCTCGTCGCAGCAGGCCGCCCAGGAGGCCTGGGTCGCCGGCTTCCAGACCGCCAACCCCGACGTCACCGTCAACTACGACCCGCAGGGCTCCGGCGGCGGCCGTGAGAGCTTCATCTCCGGCGCCGCAGCCTTCGCCGGCTCGGACCGCGCGTTCAAGTCCGACGAGATCTCGTCGAGCACCTTCGCCGGCTGCACGCCCGACACCGGCATCGTCGAGCTGCCCGTCTACGTCTCGCCCATCGCAGTCGTCTTCAACCTGGACGGCGTCGACGAGCTGAACCTCTCCCCCGCCACCATCGCCGGCATCTTCAGCGGCGCGATCACCAGCTGGGACGCTGCCGAGATCAAGGCCGACAACCCCGACGCCGACCTGCCCAGCACGCCGATCACGGCCGTGCACCGCTCGGACGACTCGGGCACCACCGAGAACTTCACCGACTACCTCAACGCCAACAGCCCCGACGTGTGGACCTCCGAGCCCGACGGCGTCTGGCCCCTCGAGGGCGGCGAGGGCGCCTCCGGCACCTCGGGCGTCATCGACGCCGTGACCAACGGCACCGGCACCATCGGCTACGCGGACGCCTCGCGCGCCGGCGACCTCGGCGTGGCGAAGATCAAGGTCGGCGACGAGTTCGTCGAGTACTCCGCCGAGGCCGCCGCCGCGATCGTCGACGAGTCCCCGGAAGAGGAGGGCCGCACCGAGGGCGACATCGCCATCGAGCTCGACCGCACCTCGACCGCCGCGGGCGTCTACCCCCTCGTGCTCGTCAGCTACCTGATCGGCTGCGAGTCCTACGAGGACGCCGCCCAGGGCGAGCTCGTGAAGTCGTACTTCGAGTACGTCTCCAGCGACGAGGGCCAGCAGGTCGCGGCCGACGCCGCCGGATCCGCTCCCATCTCGAGCACCCTCTCGGGCCAGGTCGCCGACGCGATCGCGCTCATCAAGTAGCACCAGCCACACCGGGCCCGGGACCGCACGCCGTGCGGTCCCGGGCCGTCGCCCTGACAGGGGCACCCGTACCATCGGCACCAGCACCACCGGCTGCACCGCACCGCCACCCGAGCACCGCCCGCACACCGAGCACCCACCCGGAGGACCTCGTCCGATGACCGCCCCCGCATCGACCGCCACGAAGGTCAGAGCACCTCGTGCGCCGCGTCGCCCCGCAGACCGGATCTTCTCGGGCAGCACCGTCGTCGCCGGCGGCCTGATCCTCGCCATCCTCGCCGCCGTCGCGATCTTCCTCGTCGTGCAGAGCATCCCCGCCGTGGTCGCCGACCCGGCCGACATCTCGCTGTCGGGCTTCCCCGACTCGTTCTGGCAGTACGTCGGGCCGCTCGCCTTCGGCACGGTCTACGCCGCGGCGCTCGCGCTCGTGATGGCCCTCCCTGTGGCCATCGGCATCGCGCTCTTCATCTCGCACTACGCCCCCCGCCGCCTCGCCGCGGGCCTCGGCTACGTCATCGACCTGCTGGCCGCCGTGCCGTCGGTCGTCTTCGGCCTGTGGGGCAGCATCGTCCTCGCCCCCGCCGTGCAGCCCGTCTACGCGTGGATGGCCGACCACCTCGGCTGGTTCCCGCTGTTCGCCGGTCCCGTGTCGGGCACCGGACGCACGCTGCTCACCGCCTCCATCGTGCTCGCGGTGATGATCCTGCCGATCATCACCGCGCTCAGCCGTGAGGTGTTCCTGCAGACGCCGACCCTGCACGAGGAGGCGGCACTCGCGCTGGGCGCGACCCGCTGGGAGATGATCCAGGTCGCGGTCCTGCCCTTCGGCCGCCCCGGCATCATCTCGGCCTCGATGCTCGGCCTCGGCCGGGCCCTCGGCGAGACCATGGCCGTCGCGCTCGTGCTCTCGCCGGCGCTCGTGATCAACCCGGCGATCCTCACCTCGACGAACTCGTCGACCATCGCCGCGAACATCGCCCTCAGGTTCCCCGAGGCCCACGACATCGGCATCAACACCCTGATCGCCACCGGCCTCGTCCTGTTCGTCATCACGCTGGTCGTCAACTCGATCGCCCGCGTCGTCATCAACCGCCGCAAGGCCTTCTCGGGAGCGAACTGATGGCCACGACCACCCAGGACCGTCCCCGCACGGCCAGCCGCACCGTGAACACCCTCACCACGGGCCGCCTGCCCAAGGCCTCGCCGCTCGTCATCCTCGTCGGCAGCTGGGCGATCATGCTCGTCGTCTTCGGCCTGCTGCAGGCCGGCGGCGTGACCGAGACATTCAACTGGGTCGCCGCGATCGTGCTCGGCACGATCCTCTACGCCGCCCTGGTGTTCGTCATCTCGATGCAGGTCGAGGGCATCCGCCGCGCGAAGGACCGCGTCGTCACGACCCTGGTCAGCGCGGCCTTCGTCCTGGCGCTGATCCCGCTCGTGTCCGTCCTCCTCACCGTGGTCACCTCCGGCGCCGCGCGCTTCGACGGCGACTTCTTCTCGATGTCGATGCGCAACGTGGTCGGCGCGGGCGGCGGCGGGCTGCACGCCCTCACCGGCACGCTGCTGATCACGGCCCTCGCGGCCGTCATCTCGGTGCCGATCGGCCTGCTGACCGCCATCTACCTCGTCGAGTACGGCCGCGGCCGCCTGGCCCGTGCGATCACGTTCTTCGTCGACGTCATGACGGGCATCCCGTCCATCGTCGCCGGCCTGTTCGCCTACGCCCTCTTCGTCATCTTCTTCGGCGAGGGCGTCCGGATGGGTGCCGCCGGCTCCGTGGCGCTGGCCGTGCTGATGATCCCCGTCGTCGTGCGCAGCACGGAGGAGATGCTCAAGCTCGTCCCGAACGAGCTGCGCGAGGCCGCCTACGCGCTCGGCGTGCCGAAGTGGCTGACGATCCTCAAGGTCGTGCTCCCCACCTCCATCGCGGGCATCACCACCGGCGTCATGCTCTCGATCGCCCGCGTCATCGGCGAGACGGCCCCGCTGCTGATCACCGCCGGCTTCACGGCGAGCATGAACTACGACCTCTTCGACGGCCGCATGCAGTCGCTGCCGGTCTTCGCCTACAGCTCGTACGTCAGCCAGGGCACCGACGCGGCCGCCTACATCGACCGGGCGTGGACCTCGGCCCTGACGCTGATCCTCATCGTCATGGCGCTGAACCTGCTGGCCCGCCTCATCGCACGCCTCTTCGCCCCCAAGCTCGGCCGCTGACGGCCACGCGCCTCCCCCACTCTTCCCCCGCGTCCCCGTACGACGCCGCACCTCACCGAAGGAACCTGAATGTCCAAGCGCATCGAGGTCAAGGACCTCAACGTCTACTACAGCAAGTTCAAGGCCGTCGAGGACGTCAACATCACCATCGAGCCGCGCACCGTCACGGCCTTCATCGGCCCGTCCGGCTGCGGCAAGTCGACGTTCCTCCGCACGCTGAACCGCATGCACGAGGTCATCCCCGGCGCCTACGTCGACGGCGAGGTGCTGATCGACGGCAACGACCTGTACAGCCCCGGCGTCGACCCGGTGCTCGTTCGCCGCCAGGTCGGCATGGTGTTCCAGCGCCCGAACCCGTTCCCCACCATGAGCATCCGCGACAACGTGCTCGCGGGCGTCAAGCTCAACAACCGCCGCATGGGCAAGGGCGAGCAGGACGACCTGGTCGAGAGCTCGCTGCAGGGCGCCAACCTCTGGAACGAGGTCAAGGACCGCCTCGACAAGCCCGGCTCCGGTCTCTCGGGCGGCCAGCAGCAGCGCCTCTGCATCGCTCGCGCCGTCGCCGTCTCCCCCGACGTGATCCTGATGGACGAGCCCTGCTCGGCCCTCGACCCGATCTCGACGCTCGCCATCGAGGACCTCATCGAGGAGCTCAAGCAGCAGTACACGATCGTCATCGTGACCCACAACATGCAGCAGGCCAGCCGCGTCAGCGACAAGACGGCCTTCTTCAACATCGCGGGCACCGGCAAGCCCGGCAAGCTCATCGAGTACGACGACACCGCCACGATGTTCTCGAAGCCCAGCGTCCAGGCGACCGAGGACTACGTCTCCGGCCGATTCGGCTGAGCCCGGCACGACGCGAAGGAGGCGGCCCACCTGATGGTGGGCCGCCTCCTTCGTCGTGTGGTGCGGTGCGGTGCAGCCGCTGCTAGGCGGCCTGCACGGCCATGATCGGGTCGCTCGTCGGCTGTTCGGAGCCACCGGCCGGCTCGACCGTCAGGCCGATGGTGTCGCCGGGCGACATCTCGCCCTTGAGCACCTTCGTGACCGTCGAGTCGGAGGCCGTGTCGAACGTGCCGGCAGGCACCGCACCGTCGGAGCCGATGTACCAGAGCTCGTAGGTCTGGTCGCCGGGCAGCGACGTGAGGCCGTCGAGGACGACCGCCGAGCGCTTGAGCTCGTTCGACCACACCAGCGTCGCGGTCCCGCCGGTGCTGACGTCGGTGACGGTTCGCTGGAAGTCCCCTGCGGCGTAGATCTCGTCGATCGAGGAGGCGGTGGCCTCCTGCTGCTGGCTCGGGCCGGTGACCTCGGACAGCAGCGCACCTCCTCCGAAGAAGAGCGCGGCGGCTGCCGCGGCGACGCCGAGCATCGCGACGGGACGGGTGAACCAGCGGGCACGGGCGGCGCCGGTGGGCTCGAGCACGCGGGCAGCGGTCTCGGATTCGCTCGGCTCCATCTCGGGGACGGCGTGGCGGCCGGGGCGGGCGATCTCGTGGTCGTCACCCGCGCCTCCTGCGGACTGCGTGGCCGTCGAGCCCTGATCGGCCTGCGACTCGGAGGTGGTCAGGGCGGGCAGCTGAGGCAGCCCGACGATGGCGTCCATGATGCTCGCGCGGAGGGCGGCCGAAGGCATCACGGGCGGTGCCGCGTGGGCGAGCAGCAATGCGGTCTCTCTCAATTCGGTCACTTCCCTTCTGGTGCTCTCGGACTCCTCCAGCAGAGTCTCGAAGTCGTGTCGTTCGTCGTCGCTGAGGGCATCGAGCGCGTAGGCGCCCGACATCGCCTCGAGCGAGTCGTGGGGCGGGCCGCCCCCGGTGGCGGAGTCGTCGCGGTAGGTCACGATGCCACTCCCATCTCGTCGCGCAGGCGGATCATGCCGTCGCGCAGTCTCGTCTTGACGGTGCCGATCGGCACCCCCAGCATCGCGGCCACCTCGCTGTGGCTGTAGCCGCCGTAGTACGCCAGCCTGACGGCTTGGCTCTGGAGCTCCGTGAGTCGTCCCAGTGCACGCTCGACGCGCTCGTGCTCGATGCGGATCTCGACCGACTCGGTGACCGAGTCGTAGCCGGGCTCCAGATCGCGGACGCCGATCTTGAGGTCGCGGTCGCGGCCGGCCTGGGAGGCGCGGACACGGTCGACGGCCCGACGGTGGGCCATCGTCAACATCCAGCTCGAGGCGCTGCCCCGGGTGGTGTCGAAGCGAGCGGCGTTCTGCCAGATCTCGAGGAAGACCTCTTGGGTGACCTCCTCGGACTGCGAGTGGTCTTTCAGGAGCCGCTTGATCAGGCCCATCACACGAGGTGCGGTCTGGTCGTACAGCTCGGCGAAGGCCACTCGATCGGCCTGGGCGACCCTGGTGAGGAGCTCGTCAGGAGTGGAGGCTCGCGCCTCTTCCCGGGGAGTCTCGATGTCATGGGTCACGAGCTTCAGCATGTCAGGGTTCACCTCGATCCGCTCGTGTCGGGCTGACCGTCACAGGATCGTGACGGGTTCGTGCTGGTTCCGGTTCTTGCTGGTCGGGCTTGTTCTTGCTGGTGTGAGTCGCTCCCCCCGCCCGGTGACCGTCTGGGATGGCGTTCAGGCCCGGGCCGGGCGGGGGGAACGACCGCGTCGTCCCGCCAGTCAGGGCGGCGGGAAGTCAGCGGAGGATCTCTCGATCCCTCACGCTCATGGTTCGGCACCGGGGGGCTGCTGGTTTGGGCGAGTTTGCCTCAGCTGCAGGGAACGCCTGGTGGCAGCTGGCTGAGTGGTCACGAACTGTCGGTGACCGCGTCGGGAGGGACCACTTCGGACCACTCGACCTCGTGCCCTGAGCAGAGGGACGGGGACAGGGACGGGGACCTCACGTCAGCCGGGCGGGATGACCACGCTCGGGAGGAGGAAGAGGGTGTCGAGCCGCAGGAACGCCTCTCGGCGCGAGTCCGCTCGAAGCGGCTGAATTTGGAGCCCGGGGTTTCTACGGCCCGACAGTGATCGAGTCTAACCGCCCTCGTCGCCCCTCGCCCGAGCGTTCGCCGGGTGCGAACGCCGAGGCGTCAGTCGAGGCTGCCGGCGCGCCAGAGCGCGGCGCAGGCGGTGAGGTCGACGCCGAGCTCAGAGAGGCGGAGCGCACGTCGGGTCAGGGTCGACGCGAGGTCGGAGCCGATCGTGTCCTGCTCGTCGGCGACGGTCGTGGCGCCGGCCGACGCGAGCCGGCAGAACGCCGCGCCGCGCTCGAGCGCGACCGCGAAGTCGCCGTCGAACACCCCTCGCAGGATGAGGTCGGCCAGCGCGAGCACCTCGGCCGGTGTCGCCGGCGTCGGGGCACCGGCGACGATCGGGTCGATGGTGGTCGACGTCTCGACGCCGCGGTCGAAGAGGTACGTGACCTCGTCCGGCGCCTGGCGGATCACCGCTCGGACCAGGTAGATGCGCCACAGGGCACCCGGCAGGGTGTGCGGTGCGGCACGCGCCCACAGCTCGGCCACGACGTCGATGCCGTGCTCGTCGCTGAACGACACGAGCCGGTCGAGGATCTCGGGACTGGGGTCGTGCTTCACCCGCGCCACGAGGGCGGCCGCCGACTCGTGAGCGATCCGGTTCACGGTCGCCGGGTCCTCGCCCCCCTGGAACGCCTCGAAGGCGGCACTGGGGAACTGGGTCGGGCGGTGGAAGTCTCTGGGCATCGCCTCGACGATACGCGCGTGCACCGACAGCGGCGTGTGGGCCGGGCACCGGCTCGGGTCGGGTCGGCTCGGGTCGGCTCGGCTCGGGTCGGCTCGGGTCGGGTCGGGTCGTCGGGCGTCGTCGCCCGCAACTGCGCAGGAGGCGCGCTGCCGACCCGCGAGGACGCCCGCGATCCCGTATCCTCGAACACCGAGGGCCTCTAGCTCAGTTGGTAGAGCATCGGACTTTTAATCCGCGGGTCATGGGTTCGAGCCCCATGGGGCCCACGACCTCGGGAGGCGACCTCCGGCACGGCCGGCGGGGCGCCTCCTTCGTCGTGCAGGCGGTCGCGGAGACCACCCGGGAGACGAGCGTGCCCCCGACCGGCGGAGCCAGCGGGGGCACGGTGCACCAGGAGCGGCTCCGGTCCCCGGATCAGGTGGGGATCGGCGCACGGACCTCCCGGCGACTTGTGTCCGGTAACCAGCCGAACGGACACACGTTAGCGCCAGAACGAGCAGATGCGGACGTGCGGCACTGACCGCTTGCGCATATCGGACAACAGGTCAGCGGGTCGGTTTCTCTGGACAGCACGTGTCGCGTAGCTGAACCGGCTCGTGCGTCGATGCCTGCGAGACGACAGCGACGCGATGACGACAAGACGACGCGGGACATCGCGTCGCTTCGTCGTTCTTGCGCCGCCTAGGCCCGAGCGGAGCCGCCAGCGGCGCCCGCGACGATCCGGCGGATGCCCCACGCGGCCGTCCAGGTCTCGCCCGGCTCGAGCCAGACGAGCGACTCGCCGGTCGCGAGGGCGTTCGGCGGCGCCGTCATCGGCTCGACCGCCACGGCCAGCCCCTCGACCCCCGCGCGCGGGAAGTTCCGCGGGGTGAACACCTGCACGTACGGGAACGCCTCGTCCTGCCAGAGCTCGGTCGCCGTGCCGTCGGGTGCCGTCAGCCGCGTGCGGCGCACGCCGTCGGCGCCGGGCCGCACGTCGCGGTAGGGCGTGTCCAGGTCGAGGTCGCCGAGCCGGGGCCCGCCACGGAGGTCGACCGACGTGCCCGCCACGGGCGAGGTGCCGGTCGGGATGCCGCGCTCGCTGACCTCGTACCGGGTCGCCGCCTCCAGCGTGATCGTCAGCGTCGCCGGGTCGTGCTCGCCGACGCGCAGGAACGGGTGGGAGCCGACGGCGAACGGCGCCCGCGACGCCCCGACGTTCGACACGGTGTGCACCACCCGCATGCCGCCGGCGACGAGCTCGTGCCGCACCGTCGTCTCGAGCGTGAAGGGCCAGCCGTGCTGCGGGTACACCGTCGCCGCCAGCGTCACCGCGTGCGGCTCGACGTCGACCGCCCGGTACGCCGTGTACCGCAGCAGCCCGTGGCTCGCGTTGCCCTTGGCCGGCTCGGTGAGGTCGAGCTGCAGCTCGCGGCCGTCGAGCGTCCAGCGGCCGCCGTCGACGCGGTTCGGCCACGGGAAGAGGGTGATGCCGCACGCCGACGGGGGCGTCTCGTGCTCGGCGAACGTCTCGGTGAGCGCCTCGCCGTCGACGGCCAGGGCGCGCAGCCCGGCGGCGACCTCGGTCACCGTCGCCGTGACGACGCGGCCGTCCGCCTCGAGCGTCAGCTCGTGCTGGTGTCCGGTGGGTGGGGTCGGCATGGTCGTCCCTTCGTCGTGGCGTCGTGGGCGCAGGAGGTGCGGGTGCGGACTGCGGGAGCCGCGGCCCTGCCGGTGGCCGGCACCGCGCCTCCGGCGTCAGCCTGCCAGGTCGTCGTCGGCCCCGTCCGGGCCGGGACCGTCGTCCGGCAGCTCGGCCTCGACGACCTCGAGCCCGGCTCGCCGCAGGGCGTCGACCTGCCCGGCGTCGGC
Organism: Frigoribacterium sp. ACAM 257; assembly: GCF_007954365.1. Taxonomy (GTDB): domain Bacteria; phylum Actinomycetota; class Actinomycetes; order Actinomycetales; family Microbacteriaceae; genus Frigoribacterium. The sequence goes on along the minus strand of NZ_VOLO01000002.1, from coordinate 603,684 downwards.
GTCGGCGGTGATGAGCGCCTCGAACCGGTCGAGGGGGCCGATGACGCCCAGGTGCGCCTCGCCGAGCTTGCCGCCGTCGGCGACGATGTACGACCGTCTCGCCGTCTGCGTCATGAGGCGCTTGAGGTCGGTCTCGGGCAGGTTGACGTTGGTCGCGCCGTGCTCGGCGTGGACGCCGGTGCAGCCGATGAACGCGAGATCGGCGGTGATCGAGCTGAAGACGCTGGTGGCCAAGGGGTTCACGAGCGAGTGCTGCAGGGGACGCAGGGTGCCGCCCGAGACGATGACCGTGAACCGCGGCACGGCCTGCTCGAGGGCCAGGGCGATCGTGAGCCCGTTGGTGACGACGACGACCCCCTCGAGGTCGTGCCGGTCGAGAAGCGCCAGCGCGATCTGCGTCGTCGTGGTGCCGACGTCGATCACGACGCAGTCTCCCGAGCGCACGAGCGAGGCGGCACGCACCCCGATCGCCTTCTTGGCGTCGGTGCCGACCGCGCTCTCCTCCTCGAAGGGGCGCTCGACCGGCCGGTCGACGGACAGGGCGCCGCCGTGCACCCGCGAGAGGAGGCCCTCGGCGGCGAGGCTCTCGAGGTCGGTGCGGATCGTCACCTCCGAGAGGCGGAACTCGCGGGCCAGCTCGGCGGTCGAGACGAACCCGCGACGGCCGACCAGGTCGGCGATCCGGCCGCGACGACGCTCACCGGGGAGCGGGGCGGCGTCGGGGTTGCGAGTCACCCTCCGATCTTCGTATGCTTTCACCTGCTTTCGCAAGTGCAAGTCGCGGGAGCGTCCGCAGGTCCCGCTCCCGCCCCTCTAGGAGGCACCATGGCGCCCATCGCCATCCGCCCGACGACGCTGGCCGACGGCCGCGAGCTCATCTACTTCGACGACGCCGACACCACCCTCGGCGCCGAGCGGCGGGCCGACGCGCGCGTGCTCGACCCGCGGCCCGAGACCGCCTCGATGCGGCAGGACCCGCTCACGGGCGAGTGGGTCTCGATCGCCGCGTCGCGACAGAACCGCGTGTTCCTGCCGCCGGCCGAGCTCGACCCCCTGGCGCCCGCCTCCGCGACGAACCCCTCCGAGATCCCCGACGTCTACGACGTCGCCGTCTTCGAGAACCGCTCCCCCTCGTTCGGCCCGACCCTCGACGGCCCCGACGCACCCGCCGGCCTCGCCGACCTCGCCGAGGTCGGCCTCGGCCGCACGCGCCGCAGCGTCGGCCGTTGCGAGGTCGTCTGCTTCAGCCCCGAGACGCACGGCTCGTTCGCCGGCCTCAGCGACTCGCGTGCGCGCACGGTCGTCGAGGCGTGGGCGCACCGCACCGAGGCCCTCTCGGCCCTGCCCGGCGTCGAGCAGGTGTTCCCGTTCGAGAACCGCGGCCAGGCGATCGGCGTGACCCTGCACCACCCGCACGGCCAGATCTACGCGTACCCCTACGTCACGCCCCGCACCTCGGCGCTGCTGCGCAGCATCGACGCCTACGGGCCCGACCTCTTCGCCGACCTGCTCGAGAGCGAGCGCACCGGTCCGCGCGTCGTCCTCGCCGGCGAGCACTTCACGGCCTTCGTGCCGTTCGCCGCGCGGTGGCCGATCGAGATCCACCTGCTCCCCCACCGCCACGTGCCCGACTTCGCGGGCCTCACGAGCGACGAACGCGACGAGCTCGCGGTCATGTACAAGCGCCTCCTCACGGGCCTCGACGCCCTCTACGGCGACGAGACGCCCTACATCGGCGCTTGGCACCAGGCTCCGGTCAACGTCGGACGCGACACCGTCCGGCTCATGCTGCAGATCACGTCGCCGCGACGCGCCGAGACCAAGCTGAAGTTCCTGGCGGGCTCCGAGGCCGCGATGGGAGCCTGGGTGGGCGACCTCGTGCCCGAGGTCCAGGCCGACCGACTGAGAGAGGCGATGACGCGCTGATGAGCACCCCCACCCCCCACACCGCAGGAGGCGCCGGTCACGCCCGCGACTTCGGCTCCGTCTTCGACACCCCCGTCGCGGGTCGCTGGTCGGCGCCCGGGCGCGCGAACCTGATCGGCGAGCACACGGACTACAACGACGGCTTCGTGTTCCCGTTCGCGATCGACCGACGCACGATGGTGACCGTGGGCGTCCGTGACGACCGCCTCCTCCGCGTGGCGAGCACGTTCGACGAGGGCGTCCACGAGATCTCGCTGGACGAGCTCGACCCGGCGCGCATGGACGGCTGGTCCGCCTACGTCTTCGGCATCGCCTGGGCGCTCTCGGTGGCCCCCACGCGCGCCGCGTCGCCGTCGTTCGCCGCGGCCGGCGGAGACCTGTCGACCATCGACCTGTCGACCGTGCCCGGGCTCGACCTCTTCGTCACCTCTGACGTCCCCGTGGGCGCCGGCCTGTCGTCGTCCGCCGCGCTCGAGTGCTCGGTCGCGGTCGCGATGGCCGAGCTCTGGGGCCTCGACGTGAACCGGGCGACCCTCGCCGCCGTCGGCCAGCTGTCCGAGAACGAGGCCGTGGGCGCGCCCACCGGCATCATGGACCAGTCCGCGTCGCTGCTCGGCCAGGCCGACTCGGCCGTGTTCCTCGACTGCCGAAGCCTCGACGCCGACGTGGTCGACCTCGGGTTCGACGCGGCCGGCCTCGAGATCCTCGTCGTCGACACGCACGTCGAGCACGCCCACGCCACGGGCGGCTACGTCGACCGCCGCACCTCGTGCGAGCGCGGTGCCGAGGCACTCGGCGTCAGCTCCCTGCGCGACCTCGACCTCGACGACCTGACCCGCGCCGCCGAGGTGCTCGACGACGAGACGTTCCGCCGCGTGCGCCACGTCGTCACCGAGAACCAGCGCGTGCTCGACACCGTCCGCACGCTCCGCACCGAGGGCGCCGTCGGCATCGGCGCCCTGCTCGACGCCTCGCACGTCTCGATGCGCGACGACTTCGAGATCTCGGTGCCCGAGCTCGACCTCGCCGTCTCGACCGCCCACGCGGCCGGTGCAGTCGGCGCACGCATGACCGGCGGCGGCTTCGGCGGCTCGGCGATCGCGCTCGTCCGGTCGGCCGACCGCGACGCCGTCGCGTCCGCCGTGACCGCGGCGTTCGCGGACGCCGGCTTCGCCGCGCCGACCGTCTTCACGGTGCACCCCGCCGAGGGCGCCCGCCGCGACGCCTGACGCGACCCGCGCGCTCGACCTGCCCGCTCGTCCCTTCCCGGGGCCGGGCGGGTTCGTCGTGGGCGGGCCGGCGAGCCTGACCGGGCCGCCGGGCGCAAGCACAGGCGCCAGCAGGACTTACGCGAAAAGGGACGATGTAGGGCTGGGCCCGCCCCTACTTCGTCCCTTTTCGAGCATCTCCCACGCGCAGCAGGCGCGGCGCGGCGCGGCACGGCGCGGCGCGGCACGGCACGGCGCGGCACGGCACGGCGCGGCGCGGCACGGCGCCTCAGGCGACGCGCTCGGCGGCCTCCACCACGTTGGCGAGCAGCATCGCGCGGGTCATGGGCCCGACTCCCCCGGGCACCGGCGACAGGGCACCCGCCACGGCGGCCACGCCCGGGTCGACGTCGCCGCGCAGCTTGTACTTGCCGGTCTCCTCGTTCAGGACGCGGGTGATGCCCACGTCGATCACGGTCGCGCCGGGCTGCACCCAGTCCGGCTTGACCAGGCCGGCCACCCCGGCGGCTGCCACGACGATGTCGGCCCGGCGCACCTCCGCGGCCACGTCCGCCGTGCGCGAGTGCGTGAGCGTGGCCGTCGCCTCCAGCCGCGTCAGGAGCAGCCCGAGCGGGCGTCCCACCGTCAGCCCCTGGCCGACGATCGTCACGTGCGCGCCGGCGATCGGCACGTCGTACGCCCGCAGCATGGCGACGATGCCCCGCGGCGTGCAGGGCAGCGGCGTGTCGATCGAGCCCTTGCCCCCGGGCACGGCGAGCACCAGCTCGCCGAGGTTGACGGGGTGCAGGCCGTCGGCGTCCTTGGCGGGGTCCATGAGCTCGAGCATCGCGGTCGGGTCGATGCCCTCGGGCAACGGGAGCTGGATGATGAAGGCCGTCACGGCCTCGTCCGCGTTCATCGTCTCGATGGCTGCGCGGATCTCGCCCTCGGACGCCGTGTCGGGCAGGTCGATGCGGATCGACTCGATCCCCACCTCCGCGCAGTCCCGGTGCTTGCCCGCGACGTACGACAGCGAGCCGGGGTTCGCCCCGACCAGGATCGTCCCGAGCCCCGGTGCCGTGCCTCGCGCCTTGAGGGCGTCGACCCGCTCGCGCAGGTCGGCCTTGACCGTCGCGGCGAGGGCCGTGCCGTCGATCTTCACGGCGCTGCCGGGCCCGGCGATCAGCGGCCGCCCCTGGGCGTCGACCGCGACCTCAGCGCCCGCGCCGGCACCTGCGCCCGCGCCCGTGCCCGCGCCGGCACCTGCGCCGGCGCCTGAGACCACGCCAGAGGACGAGGAGGCGCCGGTCGGGTCAGAGGACGAGGAGGCGCCGGTCGAGTCGACGGCGCCCACGCCCGCGCTCACGCGTAGAGCGGGAACGCGTCGGTCAGCGCCTTCACCCGCGCGGCGAGCGCGGCGATGTCGGGCTCGGGCATCAGCGTCGTGGCGATGATGTCGGCGACCTCGGCGAACTCGGCGTCGTCGAAGCCGCGGGTCGCCAGTGCGGACGTGCCGATGCGGACGCCGGAGGTGACCATCGGCGGGCGAGGATCCCACGGGACCGAGTTGCGGTTCACGGTGATGCCGACCTCGTGCAGGAGGTTCTCCGCCTGCTTGCCGTCGACCTCGCTGGCGCGAAGGTCGACGAGCACGAGGTGCACGTCGGTGCCGCCGGTGAGCACGTCGACGCCGGCCGCCTTCGCGTCGGCCTGCATCAGGCGCGCGGCGAGGGCCTGGGCGCCGCGGATGGTGCGCTCCTGGCGGTCCTTGAACTCGGGCTCGGCCGCGAGCTTGAACGCAGTCGCCTTGGCGGCGATGACGTGCATCAGCGGGCCGCCCTGCTGACCGGGGAACACCGCCGAGTTGAGCTTCTTGAAGAGCGGCTCGTGGTTCGACAGGATCACGCCGGAGCGGGGACCGGCGAGGGTCTTGTGCACGGTCGACGAGACGACGTGGGCGTGCGGCACGGGCGAGGGGTGCAGCCCGGCGGCGACGAGCCCGGCGAAGTGCGCCATGTCGACCCAGAGGTACGCGCCGACCTCGTCCGCGATGGCCCGGAAGGCCTCGAAGTCGAGCTGACGGGGGTAGGCCGACCAGCCGGCGATGATGACCTTCGGCTTGTGCTCGATCGCCTGGCGACGAACGACGTCCATGTCTATCAGGTACGTCTCGGGGTCGACCTCGTAGGCCACGGCCTTGTACATCTTGCCGCTGAAGTTGAGCTTCATGCCGTGGGTCAGGTGGCCGCCGTGCGACAGCTCGAGGCCGAGGATCGTGTCGCCGATGTCGGCGAGCGCCGCCAGCACGGCGGCGTTGGCCTGCGCGCCTGAGTGCGGCTGCACGTTGGCGAAGTCGGCGCCGAAGAGCGACTTCGCGCGCTCGATGGCGAGGTTCTCGGCGACGTCGACGAACTCGCAGCCGCCGTAGTAGCGGCGGCCCGGGTAGCCCTCGGCGTACTTGTTCGTGAGAACGGAGCCCTGCGACTCGAGCACGGCACGCGGCACGAAGTTCTCGGAGGCGATCATCTCGAGGTAGTCGCGCTGACGGCCGAGCTCTTGCTCGAGGACGGCGGCGATCTCGGGGTCGACCTCGCTCAGCGGGGCGTTGAAGGTCGAGGGCAGCTTCTGGCCGGCGGAGCTGGCCCCGGCGGCGCTGGCGGTGGACTCTGACTGGATCGTCATGGCGGGTCTCTCTCTACACGGTCACGGGACGAGGGCGGCACGAGGTGCCGGTTCTTCAGGTGGTGAGGTGGCCCAGGCGTACGGCCACGTACCGTGTGTGCGTCGCTCCCCGATGGTGACCATCTGAACGCCAGTCGCGACGGGGTCGATCATAACTCGGGCGGCTGGGCGGACGCGAGACCGGGGGGTGCTGCCGGGCACGCAGGAGGCGGCGGTCGCGACCCGCTCACCACCCTGGCCGGGCTCGTCTCCGGAGCACGGGCAGACCAGACGGTTCGTTCTGTCGGGCGAGCCGTGGCACGCTGGTGCGGTGACGCAGACCCTCGACGACACGCGCACCGGGACCGAGACCGGCGAGCGCCTCCTCGTCGCGCCCGACGTGCCCTGGGTCGTGCTCGTCTGGGACGACCCGGTGAACCTGATGTCGTACGTGAGCTGGGTGTTCCGCAGCTACTTCGGCTATGCGGCGGCAGAGTCGGAGCGCCTCATGATGCAGGTGCACACGACCGGTCGCGCCGTCGTGGCCACCGGCCCGCGCGAGGCGATGGAGCGGCACGTCGAGGCCCTGCACGACTTCGGCCTCTGGGCGACCGTCGCGAAGGCCGACGAGTGATGCCGTTCCGGCGTCGCGGCGACGAGCTGCTGCTCGACCTGCCCGCGCACGAGGCGAGGCTGCTCGGCGACCTCGTCGCCCAGCTCGTGACCGTGCTCGAGGGCGGGGACCCCGGCGACCCTGCCGTGGCGCGCCTCCTTCCCTCCGCCTACCCCGACGACGAGGAGGCGGCTGCCGAGTTCCGCAGGTTCACCGCCGACGACCTCACCGCACGCAAGCTCGCCAACGCGCGACGGGTGCTCGACGACGTGGCGGCGCCGACCGCCGAGCGGCTCGACGTCGCGGGGCAGCAGTCGTGGCTGCGGACGTTGACCGACCTGCGGCTCGTGCTCGGCAGCCGGCTCGGAGTCACGTCCGAGGGCCCGGCGCCGAGCGACGACCCGCACGTGGTCGTGATGCACGACGTGTTCGACTGGCTCGGCTACCTGCAGGAGAGCCTGGTGCAGACGCTCGACTGAGCCCGGCCTGCTCCGGGTGGTGCGAGACCCGATCCGCTCTCGGCTGCGACCGGTCCTGCGAGCGGCTAGCGCCCCTCCTTCGGGAACACCACCCAGAGCACGAGGTACAGCAGCACCTGCGGGCCGGGCAGCAACAGCGACAGCACGAACAGCAGCCGCACGAGGAACGGGCTGAGGCCGAATCGGTTCGCGAGTGCGGCACAGACTCCGGCGATGACCTTGCCGCGGCGGGGACGAGTGAGGGTAGCCATGGCCCCACCCTGCCAGGTCGCGCGCGCCGCGGGCTGGACTCGCCAGGGGCGCTCGGCCGGATCCAGGAAGTCGAACGGCGGCGTTCCTTCGCCGTGCACCGTTCAGGACTCGTCATCCCCCGGGTGCGCGGATCAGGCCACATCTTCCTGAATGAGGAGGCGGGGCGCGCGATCGCGGCGACGACGGCGGGCTGGGAAGATGGTCCGATGAGCGCATCCCTCGTGGCGAAGGACCTGGCCGGCGGCCACGGGCACCGCACCCTCTTCGACCACCTCGACCTCACGGTCGCGCCCGGCGACGTCGTCGGCGTGGTCGGCGTGAACGGGGCCGGCAAGTCGACGCTGCTGCGCCTCCTCGCCGGGGTGGACCAGCCGCAGGACGGCTCCGTCGTGCTGAGCCCCGGCGACGCCTTCGTCGGCTGGCTGCCGCAGGAGCACGAGCGCGTGCCCGGCGAGACCGTCGCCGGCTACATCGGCCGCCGCACCGGCTGCACGCAGGCCGCCGCCGAGATGGACGAGGCGGCCTCGGCCCTCGGCGAGGTGGACGCCGCCCCGCGAGCCGACGGACTCGACCCTGCCGACGTCTACTCGACGGCGCTCGAGCGCTGGCTCGCGAGCGGCGCGGCCGACCTCGACGATCGCCTCCCGCAGGTGCTGGCCGAGCTCGGCCTGGCGACGGCGACGGCGACGGGCGAGCCTGGCACGGCCGCCGTCGGCCCCGACAGTCCGATGACCTCCCTCAGCGGCGGCCAGGCCGCCCGCGTCGGCCTGGCCGCACTGCTGCTCAGCCGCTTCGACGTCGCCCTGCTCGACGAGCCCACGAACGACCTCGACCTCGACGGCCTCGAGCGGCTCGAGCGCTTCGTGCAGGGCCAGCGCGGCGGCGTCGTGCTGGTCAGCCACGACCGCGAGTTCCTCGCGCGCTGCGTCACGAAGGTGCTCGAGCTCGACCTCGCCCAGTCGTCGAACCGGGTGTTCGGCGGCGGCTACGACTCCTACCTCGAGGAGCGCGAGACGGCCAGGCGTCACGCCCGCGAGGCCTACGACGAGTTCGCGGACAAGAAGGCCGACCTCGTCGGCCGTGCCCGCACCCAGCGCGAGTGGTCGAGCCAGGGCGTCCGCAACGCGATGAAGAAGGCCCCCGACAACGACAAGATCCGCCGCAAGGCGTCCGCCGAGTCGAGCGAGAAGCAGGGCCAGAAGGTCCGCCAGATGGAGAGCCGCATCGCGCGCATGGAGGAGGTCGACGAGCCCCGCAAAGAGTGGCAGCTCGAGTTCACGATCGGCTCGGCGCCGCGGTCGAGCGCCGTCGTCGCGACGCTCAGCGGCGCGGTGTTCCGCCAGGGCGAGCCGGGCGACGAGTTCGTGCTCGGTCCCGTCTCGCTTCAGGTCGACGGCGGCGACCGCATCGGCATCACCGGACCCAACGGGGCCGGCAAGTCCACGCTGCTGCGCGGGCTCCTCGGGCGCCAGGCCCCGAGCGAAGGAGGCGCCAGCCGCGGAGCCAGCATCGCCGTCGGCGAGATCGACCAGGCGCGTGCGCTCCTCGCCGGCGACGAGCCCCTGGTCGAGGCTTTCGAGGCGCTCGTGCCCGAGTGGCCCCAGGCCGAGGTGCGCACGCTGCTCGCCAAGTTCGGGCTCAAGGCCGACCACGTCTCGCGCCCCGTCGACGAGCTGTCGCCGGGCGAGCGCACCCGTGCCGGCCTCGCCCTGCTGCAGGCCCGCGGCGTCAACGTGCTCGTGCTCGACGAGCCGACGAACCACCTCGACCTGGCCGCGATCGAGCAGCTCGAGCAGGCCCTCGAGTCGTACGAGGGGACGCTTCTGCTCGTGACGCACGACCGGCGGATGCTGCAGACGGTGCGGCTCGACCGCCAGTGGCGCGTCGAGGGCGGCCGGGTGACGGAGTCGTGAAGCGCGCCTCCTCGATGTCCCGCTGGCGCTCGACGACCCGCTCGCGGCGCTCGTCGACGCGACACGCCCTCCCCGTCGCGGGGCTGCTCGCCGCGACACTGCTGCTGACGGGCTGCACCGGCGGGGCTGGCGGGTCCGCCGCGGACGACGACGCGACGTCCGGCGCGACGGGCAGCGCCTCGGCCGCACCCGACGGGGGCACCGGCACGAGCGCCGGCTCCGACGACGCCTGGGCCGCGTGGGACGCCGCCCTCGCCGACGCCGACGGGTCGCCCGCCCGGTGGCTCGCGGTCGGCGACTCGATCACGGAGGGGCAGGGCGCCTCCTCGGTCGACAGCCGATGGGTCGACCTCACCCGCGACGCCCTCCGCGCCGCGCACCCCGTCGACGGCGTCACCGGCGGCGTCGGCTACCGACCGGCGGTGTTCGCGACGTACGGGCCCGACTCCCCCTGGGGCGACTGGGCGACCGACCGGCAGGGCGGCGTCGACCTCGACGGCACCTCGCCCGCCCTGGGCTTCCGCAGCCTCGAGCTCGAGCCCGGAGCGCAGGTGAGCTGGCCGGTGACGGGCACCGACGTCGACCTGTGGTGGGCAGGAGGCGGCGGCTCGTTCACGTGGGACGTCGACGGCACCCGGCAGGGCCGGGTCGACACGGGCGACTCGGCCGCGTCGTCGTCGGTGACGCCCGTCGGGGGCCTCGACTCCGGGCCGCACACCGTCACGGTGACCGTGGCGGCCGGAGACCGCTCCGACGACCCCGTCGTGCTGCACGGCCTGGCCGCCTTCGACGGCGACCGCGAGCGCGGAGTGACCCTGTACGACTCGGCACGCTCGGGCGCCACGACCGCGACCTTCACCGACGACCTCGCCGGCTGGCTCGAGGCGGTCGCCGCCGCGGAGCCCGACGTCGTCACGATCACGCTCGGCGCCAACGACCTGCGGGGCAGCAGCCCCGAGGAGTTCGCCGACGGCTACCGGGACGTCGTCGAGGGCCTGCAGGCGCTGGACGCGCCTCCCACGGTCGTCGTCGTCGACGAGTTCCCGGTCGCGGCCGGGCTGGCCGACTCCGGTCAGGCGCCGATCGCGGACTACGAGACCGCGCTCGACGAGGTCGTCGCCGAGACGGGCGTCGTGTCCGTGTCGCTCGGCGACGCGCTCTCCGGCGCGGGCGACGGCGCGGACCTGCGCAGCCTGTTGTCGTCGGACGGGCTGCACCCGAACGACGTCGGCCAGCGCACGATCGCCGCGTTCATGACGGGCGTGCTGGCGCGCTGAGACTCGACGAGACACCGAGGGAGCCTCCCCTCCCGTCGGCTGTCCCCCGTTCCGTGCCGCCCTTGTCGGCACCCGGGACCCGTGCGAAACTCGACATGTGAGATTCTCGATCAGCAGAGGGGCGGCGACCGTGCTGGGGCTCCCCGGGGCGACGTCCTTCCGGTCCTTCCACGCGGTCGTCCGTCGAGCCGGTGAGCTCGAGGCGAGCACGCGCAGGCTGGACGACGACGTCCTCGCGCGTGCCGCTCGGGACTCGGCGCCGCTCGCCGGGACAGCCCTCGCCGGCGGCGTCGCACCGCAGTTCCTCGCGACCGCGCGCGAGATGTCGGCACGCCGGCTCGGGCTGCGCCCACACGACCACCAGCTGGTGGCCGCCTGCGCCCTGCTCACCGGCCACGCGGTCGAGCTCGACACGGGCGAGGGCAAGACCCTCGCGGGTGCCGTGGCGGCGGTCGGGTTCGTGGTCAGCGGGCGTCGCGTCCACGTCGTGTCGGTCAACGACTACCTCGCCGAGCGCGACGCGACGGACATGGGGTCGCTCCTCGAGTCCTTCGGGGCCAGCGTGGGCTGGGTCGGTCAGAGGACGGAGCACGACGACCGACGCGAGGCGTGGTCTCGGGACGTCGTGTACGCCTCGGTGAGCGAGCTCGGGTTCGACGTCCTCCGCGACCGCTTCGCGACCCGAGACTCCGAGCGGGTCTCGCCCGCCTCCGACGTCGCCGTCGTCGACGAGGTCGACGCCGTGCTCATCGACGAGGCGATGGTGCCGCTGGTCCTCGCCGGCACGTCGGAGGAAGCCCCCGTCGACATGGTCGAGACCACCCGGCTCGTAGCCGACCTCGTCGAGCACGACCACTTCACCGTCGACGCGGAACGCGCCAACGCGACGTTCACCGATGCGGGCCTCGATCAGCTGGAGCGCGAGCTGGGCGGCGTCGACCTGTACTCGACGTCGGGAGGAGCGGTGCTCACGGGGCTCACTCTCGCCCTCCACGCACGAGCGTTGATGCACCGCGACGTCGACTACCTGGTCGATGCAGGCGCGGTCGCCCTCATCGACGCGAGCAGGGGCCGTGTGGCCGAGAGACGACGCTGGCCCGACGGCCTGCACGCCGCCGTCGAGGCGAAGGAGGGGCTCGCCGTCAGCCCGGCAGGGCTCGTCCTCGACTCGGTGACGGTGCAGGACCTGATGGGCCGCTACGCGACATTGTCGGGGATGAGCGGGACGGTCGTCCCCGTGGCGCGCGAGCTGCAGGAGTTCTACGGGGGCCTCCAGTCCGGGCGCGTCGAGCGCCGCGTCCCGGATGCTCGTGTCGATGCGGACGGCGTCGTGACCGTGACCCAGGTCGAGAAGTTCGACGAGGTGGTCCGCGAGGTCCTCGCACAGCACGGAACGGGCCGCCCGGTGCTCGTCGGCACGCACAGCGTCGCGGAGTCGGTGGAGGTCGCGGACATGCTGCGGAGCCGGGGAGCGGACCCTGTCGTCCTCAATGCGCGGAACGACGCCGACGAGGCGGCGATCGTCGCGCGCGCCGGCGAGCTCGGCGCCGTCACGATCTCCACGCAGATGTCGGGCCGGGGAACCGACATCGTCCTCGGAGGGCCCGAGGGAGCAGATCGACGACGTGTCGTCGAGGCAGGGGGCCTGTACATCGTCCTGACGGGCCGCTTCGCCTCACGACGCCTCGACGCCCAGCTCCGAGGCCGGGCGGGGAGGCAGGGCGACCCGGGCGGCACGAGGACGTTCGCCGCCCTGACCGACGACCTCGTCACGACGAACGTCACCCCCCGCACGCTCGCACTCGCCGAGCGGCACGGCCCGCGCCTGTCCGCGGCGCAGCGCCGACGGATCGTCGACTCCGCACAGGTCATCGCCGAGGGGGTGCGGCGTGATCGGCATCGCACCACCTGGGCCTACGCCCGGGCGATCGCCCGCCAGAGGGCAGTGGTGCTCGACGCACGTGCCGCCGTGACGGGGGCAGACGGGGCGGCGAGCGACACGCAGGACCTGCTCGGCACCCTCCGAGCCCGCCTGGCGGACCACCTGCGTGGGCTCGGGGTCGAGGCCGACGGGGCAGCGGTGACGAGGACCATCTCCGCCGTGCTCGTCCTCACGCTCGACGAGCACTGGAGCGACCACCTGGGCTACCTGTCAGAGGTGCGGGACGGGATCCACCTGCGCGCGCTCGCCGGGGGCGCCCCGCTCGACGAGTTCCACGCACTGGCTCTCCGGCGGTTCGACGGCTTCTTCGAACGTGTCCTCGAGACCGCCGCCGCGACCGTGGCCCGACTCGACCCTGACCAGATCGGGGGCCCTGCTGATCAGCTGGGCCTCCGGCGGCCGTCCGCCACCTGGACCTACCTCGTCACCGACGACCCCTACGGCAGCCACGGAGACCGGTTCACCCGACGGATGGGAACGCTCTGGCGCGAGAAGGTCCTCGGGGACGAACCCGAGACGACGAGCTAGTTGATCAGCGAGAACGCCGCGTCGAGGGCCTGCTCGGCGTCGAGCGACGTCTCGGTGGTCGCGGTCGCCGTGACGTTGAACAGGCCGTGCGTCGTGATGACCGTGCCGCCGTTGACGAGGATGCCCGTGCTCTCGCCGGTCTGCGTGAACGCGCGTCCGTCGAGGTCGGCGGCTCGGCTGTCGTCGACGGCGGTGACGCCCTCGGTCGCGGCCACGGTGTCGGCCTGCTCGGCGATGGTGTCGGCGTCGAACTCCTGCACCTGGGCGACCGCGATCACCGCCTGCACGGCGCTCGCGTCCTCGGTGTCCTCGGTCGACGAGGCCCACGAGCACTGGAAGCCCTCGTCGGTCGCGGTGCTCTCGTCCCGCAGCTCGAGGCCCTCGATCGCGGACCCGAGGGTCTCGCCCACGGCCTCGCAGGAGCCGAAGGCGACCATCGTGCCGGGCTCGCCGTCACCGGCGGCTGCCGAGCTGCCGCTGCCCGAGCTGCCGGTCGCGCTCTGGCTCGCCTCGTCGTCGGAGTCGCCGCCGCCCGTGCAGCCGGTGAGGAGCAGGGCGAGCGCCAGCGCGCCGGAGGCGGCGGTCGCCACGGCCCTGCGTGAGCGCGTCGTCGAGATGGTCAGTGTCATGGGTGTCTCCCCCGGGACTCGCCGCCGGCTCCCTGCGCCGACGGGCCGTGCCACCTTATCGAGATGCGCCGACAGCGCTCCTCGGGTCGAGGACCGCGCCTCCTCGTGGCCGCTCCGGTGGCCCTGCCCGACCTGGCAGCCTGGCCGCTGGCCGCTGGGCGCAGGGCGGGAGGTGCGTCGACCTGCTCGGGCACCCTCGCGGCGACCAGCGGGTACCGTCGAGTCTCCACCGACGATACGGAGTCACCCATGGCCTCGCTGCTCCGCAGGCTCGCGCCCCTGCTCATCCCCATCATCATCCGCAAGTTCCAGAACCGGAAGGGCGGCGGCAACGGCCAGGCCGGTTCCGGCTCCGGCCGCCGCCGCTAGGCGCCCGCACCTCACCGCTCCGACACCGCCGAGTGAACGGAACGCCGCCGAACTACGCGGTGTCCCGTTCACTCGGCGGTTCTCGCGTCAGGCCGCAGCGGGCACGCGGACCAGACGGAGCTAGCGGCGCGCGCGGGCGACCAGCACGCGGTCCGTGACGACGACGGCCACGAGCACCACGGCGGCGATGCCGACGTAGAGCAGCGGCAGGGTGTCGAGCCCCGAGCCGTCGAGCACGAGGGCGCCGATCAGCGCGCCCCCGCCGATGCCGGTGTTGAACGCGGTCGTGTAGAACGCGCTGGCGATGTCGCGGTGCTTCTCGGGGCTGACCTGCAGCATCTTCGTCTGGAACAGCGGGGGCAGCGCCCCGAAGGTCACGCCCCAGATCACGAACGCCACCAAGGAGGGGCCAGGCTGCCCCTCGAGCAGCACCAGCGCCAGCACGGAGACCACCACGACGCCCACGCCGACCGGGATGCTGACCCGCGGCCGCTTGCCGAGGAACCAGCCGACCATCAGCAGGCCGACGCCGCCCGCGATGCCGAACGCGAAGAGGGCGACGCTGAGGCTCGACTCCGCGATGCCCGTCGAGCGCAGCAGGTACGGCGCGATGTAGGTGAAGAACGAGTAGTGGCCGATCATGAACACGGCCGTGATCAGGCAGCTGAAGACGATGCCCGTGACCGACGGCGGCGGCAGGTGCCGCGACGGGGTCGGGGTCGAGCCGGTGAGCGTCGGGACGCTGCCCGTCGCGGTCGAGGCGGCCAGCGCCTCCTCGGAGTCGCCCGCGGGCCGTGCCGTGTGCGTCGACGGGACCGGCGGCAGCAGCCGCCAGACGAGCACTGCGCCGAGGGCCATGGCCCCGGCGAGGATGCCGAACGCGGCACGCCAGCCGAGCGCCTGGCCGAGCGCCGTGCCGAGGGGCACGCCGAGCACGAAGGCCAGCGTGCCGCCGCTCATCGCGACGGCGAGCGCACGCCCGACCTGCTCACGGGGAACGAGGTGCGCGGCGTACGCGCCGCCGATCGCCCAGAACATGCCGTGGGCCAGCCCGCCCAGCACGCGCGACGCGACGACCAGCTCGTAGGTCGGCGCGATCGCCGTGAGCGCCGCGCTGATCGCGAGCACCGTGATGAGGCCGACCACGATGAGGTGGCGGGGCAGCTTGCGGGTCAGGTGCGTGAGCCCGGTGCTCGTGAGCACCACGGTGAACGCGAAGACGCTGACGAGCAGGCCGATGCTCGACTCGCTGACGCCGAGCTCGCCGCTCATCTCGGGCAGCAGGCCCGTGGGCAGCATCTCGCCGGAGATGCTGAGGAACGTGGCGACGGCGAGCGCGAGCAGCCCGGCGAGGGGGAACTTCGCGGGCGTCGCGGGGCGGCCCGTCGAGGAGGCGCGAGTCGAGGAGGACGCAGAGGTGGCGGTCGTCGAGGGACGACCCTGGGCAGCAGGTGTCATGGGGAGTCTCGGTCAGTCGGCGGGCGCCGTTCCCTCGACCCGAGGTGCCGTGGCTCCGACAGCAGTGCTGCGGTTCAGCGATGCTGTCTCTCAGCGGTGCTGCGGTGCCGGCTCGGCGGGGAGGATGGTGATCCCGACTGCGCGCTGTCGTGCACGCCCGGGGGCGCGCGTGACGCACGACCGAGAATGATCTTACCGGCTGCCCTGCGGGGGCACCAGGGCCCCGCCGCCGCCCGGCCCGTCGGCGGGCAGGCGGTCGAAGCGGACGCCCGCCACCCTCGATCCCCGCGCCAGCAGCACGAGCATCAGGAACGACAGCACAGGCACGAGCACGGCGACGAGCGCCCACCAGCCCGAGATGTCGGCGTCGTGCAGTCGTCTGATCGCGAGGGCGACCATGGGCACGAGCGTCACGAGCGACCACACCGTCCAGAGGGCGACGGATGTGCCGCCCGCCGCGTCGCCGGAGGTGTCGGTCCAGGAGAAGAGCGGCTGCGTGCCGAGCGGGCCGGCGCCGAACGGGCCGGTGGGCAGCCGCAGGTCGCGGGTGCGGCCCTGCAGGAACGGGACCAGCAGGAGCAGCACCGCCGCGACGGCGGTCTGCAGCAGCCACGTCCACCAGAACTCCGAGCGACTGGCGCGCCCCGTGGTGGTGAGGCGGGTGACGGCCCGGGCCCAGGCGATCCAGGGCCGCGAGACGGGGACGGGGCCGGTGACGGTCAGCGAGTCGGGCAGTCGGATGCGCGCGCCTCCTCGAGTCGGACGGCCGTGGCCGTCGTGGTCGCACGGCGGCCCGGTCGGCGCCGTCGCCCCTCGACGCTACCGAGAGCAGACCGCCCTGTCGAGGGCCTGGCGGCGGCCGGATCGCGACGGGGAAGCGACACGGAAGCGACGAACCTCCGCGGAAGATCGCGGCGCTTCGTCGTCGTCGCGTCGGTTCGTCAGGCACGCGTCAGCCCCGAGGCGCAGCATGGACGGGTGAGCACGCCCGACGAGAAGACCTGCCGCTCGTGCGGCCGCCGCATCGAGTGGCGCAAGAAGTGGGAGTCGAACTGGGACGAGGTCGCGTACTGCAGCGACGCGTGCCGCCGCCGCAAGGTCACGGCTCTCGACCGGCAGCTCGAGGAGCGGATCCGCGAGCTCCTCGCCGCGCGCGCCGCGACCTCGACGATCTGCCCGTCGGACGTCGCCCGGTCGATCGCCCCCGACGACGAGGCCGCCTGGCGCGACCTCATGGAGCCCGTCCGACGGGCCGCCCGACGGCTCGTGGCAACCGGCGAGGTCGACATCACGCAGGGCGGCTCCGTCGTCGACCCGTCGACCGCGAAGGGCCCGATCCGCATCCGGCGGCGGCGCGCAGGAGGCGGCCGGTGACCGCCGAGGACCGCGACAGCCGGTTCCCCCGTCGCGTCTACGGCACGGGGCAGGAGCCCGACGTCCGGTTCAGCCTGGCCAACGAGCGCACGTTCCTCGCGTGGGTGCGCACCTCGCTCGCGCTCGTGGCGGGCGGCGTCGCCCTCGAGGCCCTGGGTCTCGGCCTGCAGCCGGGGCTGCGGCTCGCGGCGTCGCTCGTCCTGATCGTCGCGGGGATCGCAGCCCCAGTCCAGGCCTGGGTCGGCTGGGCCCGCACAGAGCGCGCCCTGCGGGCCGACCAGCCGCTGCCGTCCGCGCCGCTCGCGCTCCCGCTCGGCGTCGCGGTGACGGTCGCCGGGGTGCTCGTGCTGCTCGGGGTCGTGCTGGCGTGAGCCGCCGGACTCCGTGCCGGTGCAGGTCGTGAGCGCGCCGCCGTCGCGGGCCGACGGGCCGTGGGATCCCGGCCTGCAGCCCGAGCGCACCGCTCTCGCCTGGCGGCGCACCGGCCTGGCGCTGACCGTCGGGTCGCTGATCGGCCTGCGCGTGCTGCCGCCGCTGCTCGGCCCGGCTGCGTACCTGCTGGCCGGGCTGGGCGTGGTCGCGTCGCTCGCCGTGCTCGCGGCCGCGCACCGGCGGTACCGACGGGTGCACCGCCTCCTGCTGGCCGCCCGCGGGACGGGACGAGCCGGCGGCGACGGCTCAGGCAGCGGCAGCGGCCCCGGTGACGACGTCGGCTCGACGAGCTCGCCCGCCCGGGTCCCCACGACCGGGGGCGCGCTGCCCGCGGCGACCGCGGCGCTCGCGCTCGCGGCCGGCCTCGGCGGCCTCGTCGTGGCACTCGGAGCCCGCTGACCGGACGGGACCGCCACCTCCTGCGGTCGTCGTGTCGCCCGCGTCGTGTCGCCCGCGTCGTGTCGCCCGCGTCGTGTCGCCCGCGTCGTGTCGCCCACGTCGTGTCGCCCACGTCGTGTCGCATCGCGTTCCGAGCGTCGCGTCTGGCCCTGACGAGACGTGATGCTCGGAACGTGATGCGACAGCGGGTCAGCAGGTCAGCGGCGGACGTCGTGCAGGTGGTGCACGGGGTCGTGCACGAAGTACAGGCCGAGCGTCTCGACGGTGAAGGCGGCGCCGTCGCCGCGCAGGCCGGTGCGGTGCACCTGGTCGGCGGGCACCTCCTCGAAGCGGCGGGCGACGACCTCGGCCGCGGCGAGCAGCTGCTCGGCGACGACGGCCGGGTCCTGGCCGGCGTAGTCGTCGTCGCGGGCCGTGGCGTCCTGGTCCCAGTTCTCGAAGGCGGGGGCGTCCTCGTCGAGCATGCGCAGGAGGCGGCCGTCGAAGACACGGAACACGTCGCGCACGTGCGCCCCGTACTCGAGCGTCGACCAGGTCGAGTCGTCGGGGCGCATGCGGACGTCGTCGCGGCCGAGCTCGGCAGGCCACGCGGCCGCGTTCGCCCTCACCAGGCCGGGCACGTCGCCCAGATCGACCTCGGCGGCGTCGTAGCCGCACTCGGGGCAGGGCTCGTCGAGCACCCAGGTCCAGTTCTTCGTGTCGGGGACGATCGGCATGCCCTGACCGTAGCCAGCGGCCGAGGAGGTGCGCGAGGGAGATCCTGCCGACCTGCGTCGAGCGACCGCCACGGCGGGCGGGGCAGCCCGGCTCGACCGTGTCGGCGGCCTGTCCTAGGATCGTCCGCAGGGGGAACATGACGAACGATCAGACACCGGGGCCGCACGACGACGACGTCGAGCGCGACGCCGCGGGACGCGCGCCCGAGCCGCACGAGGACGCCGCAGCGGCGACGGCCGAGCAGGCCGGTGCCGAGCAGGTCCGTGCCGAGCAGGCCCGTGCCGAGCAGGCCGCTGCCGAGCGACGTGGCGGCGCCGACGATCGCTCCGGCGCGGCCGACACGTCGACGCGAGCCACGACGCAGCCGACCGAGGTGCAGCCTGCGACGCCCGCGGCGCACACGCCCGGCGACGGGCCGGCCCCCGCGACGGGCGCGGGCCCGCGGCTCGTGCCGTGGACGCACCGCCCCACGACGTCAGGGAGCACGTCCGAGTCGGCCGCCGCCTCCTCGGGGGGCACCGGTGCGGCAGGTGCCGCCGGAGCAGCCGCAGCTGCGGGCCCCGCGGGTGCCGCCGCGAGTGCCGACACGGACACCGAGGACGACGAGCCCGGACGAGGGCGCGTGCGCCCCGCGGTGGTGCTGGCCGTCGTGGGCGGGGCCGCAGTGGTCGCCGTGGTGCTCGGCACGGTGCTGGCCTTCACCGGCGGCAGCCCACTCGCGTCCGGGGCTCCATCGACGACGTCGGAGCCCGCCTCGACCACCTCGACGAGCGCACGCCCCACGGGCACCCCGACCCCCACCGCGACGCCCACCCCCACGGTGGCTCCGTCGGAGACGCCCCGCGCCGCGACGCCTCCCCCGCAGGAGGCCGTCGAGGCGCCGTACGTCACCTCGGTCGCCGCGGGCACGGTCGTCGCCGAGGCCGACGTGAGGTCGCCCAAGGGCAGCATCGCGTTCCACTACCGCGTCGTGGCCGTCGGCGACGGCACCTTCTCGACCGAGTGGTCGGGCTACACCTCGACCCTGCCGGTGACCGTCCAGCTCTCGTACTTCGAGATCGCGCCCGCGGTCTTCGACGGCCTGACCTCGCCCGGCGACGGCGTGGCCGTCCTCGGGGGGCCCACCACGGCACCGACGTCCGGCTCGGCGTCGCTGCCGATCGGCCAGCCCTCGTACCTCGGCACCCTGGTCGTGTCGACCGCGGAGGCCCCGGCCGACGTGCCCGTCGAGATCTCGACCGGCAAGGTGCTCGCCGTGGCGCCGGTGCGCTGGGCCGTGCCCCCGAAGTCGACGAACATCGCCCCCGCCGACTCCGGCGTGGCGACGTTCGCCGAGGGGACGGTCACCGCGACCACGCCGAGCGGTGCGCCGAAGCGCTACCTCGTGGCCCCCGGCGACCTGACCGACGTGGTCGCGCAGCGGTTCGGCATCTCCGTGGCCGCGCTCATCTACCTGAACCAGGGCCTCCAGGTGCTCGACGCCGAGCAGCACCTCTACGAGGGCACGACGCTGCTGCTCGACCCGGACAGCCTCTGACGAGTCGGCGACACCCGCAGCAGGCAGCTGGCGAGTGGTCGGTTCCCGTCCTCCAGAAGCGGTCGAAGGACCGGAACTGACCACTCGACCTCGGACCGGACCGGGCCGGGCCGCGCCAGCCAGGTCAGGTCAGGACGGCGCCGGCAGGGCCCCGAGCACGATGGACGCCGCGCGGGCGACGAGCGCGTCGTCGTAGCGAGCGTCGGGGTCGTTCCTCGCCGTGAACACGGTGACCACGACCGGTGCCCGGCCGGGAGGAGTGACGACGGCGACGTCGTTGCGGATGCCGCCGGCACCTCCTGACTTGTCGGCCACCACCCAGCCGGCCGGAGCCCCGGCGCGGATCAGCGTGTCGCCCGTGGCGTTGCCGCTCATCCAGTCCAGCAACAGCGAGCGGTCGGCGTCGTCGAGCCAGCGGCCGTCGAGCAGCGCGACGAGGTCGGCGGCGAAGGCCGCCGGCGTCGTCGTGTCGTCGGTGCTGCCGGGCTCGATCGTGTTGAGGGCGGGTTCGCGGTTCACGACCTCGGTGGTCGAGTCCCCGATGTCGTCGAGCCCGCGGTCCAGGCCGGCCGGCCCGCCGATGCGGTCGAGGACGAGGTTCAGGGCCGTGTTGTCGCTCTGCCGCACGGCTGCCTCCGCGAGCTGCGCGAGAGGCAGCCCGTCGGCGACGTGCTCGCTCGTGAGGGGCGAGTACCCCGCCGCCTCGACGTCGCCGGCCGTCCAGGTGACGACCTCGTCACGCTGGTCGACGGGGACGTCGTGCAGGAACTGCGCCGCCGCGAGGGCCTTGAGCGACGAGGCGTGCCCGAAGCGCTCGTCGGCACGGTGCGAGACCGTGGCCCCGGTCCCCGTGTCGACGACGCTGACGCCGACGCGGGCGTCGAACTCGGCCTCGAGCGCGGCGAGGTCGTCGGCCACGTCCGCGGAGACGTCGACCGTCGGCGTCGCGGACGGGGTGGCGGGGGCACTCGACGACGGGTCCGCCGTCCCGGCGGCACCCGAGGGCGGCGCGCTGCAGCCGGCGACGACGACGGCGACGACGACGGCGACGAGCGCGGCCGTGGCGAGCGCCGCCGTGGTGCTGGTGGGGCGCGTCCTGCCGCGAGCGGCGGCGCTGGCGCTGGTGCTGGTGCTGGTGCTGGTGCTGGTGCTGGTGTGCGACCTGGTCCTCACGGAGCTCCTCCTGGCGTCCCCCCGCCGGGGCCGCGGTCACGACCGGGCGGGGACGTCCCCGACAGCATGGCCGCCGTCGTGGCCTCGCCGGGGGCGGACGACACGAGGAGGCGCGGAGTTCGTCCCCGAGGATGACCCGGCCTCCGTCCTCAGACCGGCTGCAGCGCCTCGTGCTCGCCCTGGGGCAGCTCGACGGAGACGTCGTCGCCCGGGGCCACCCGCCCGCCGACGAGCACCACGGCCATGACGCCGGCCCTGCGCACGACCCGTCCCTCGTCGTCGCGGGTGACGAGCTCGCGCATCAGTCCCGACTCCAGCCCGTCGATCTGCACGCACGGGTTGCGCAGCCCGGTGATCTCGACGACCGCGTCCGGCCCGAGCCGCAGCACCGCGCCGCGAGGCAGCCCGAGCAGGTCGACGCCGCGCGTCGTGACGTTCTCGCCGAGCTCGCCCGGGGCGACCTCGAAACCCGAGCCCTGCACCTCGCCGAACAGCTCGGCGTGGACGAGGTGCACCTGACGCAGATTCGGCTGCGAGGGGTCGCGGGCGACCCGTGACCGGTGCTGCACGGTCGTGCCGGCGTGGGCGTCGCCCTCGACGCCGAGCCCCGCGACGAGCACGATGTCGTCGACCACCGGCTTCGAGAAGCGGTGCTCGGGATCGCGGCTGACGGAGACGACGGAGGCGCTGGTCATGCCCCCATCATCCGTCGCGACGGGCGCCGGGTCGAGAGGCGCGCCTCCTGGTGTCGGCCAGGCGCCTGCGCCTCCGCCTCCGCCTCCGCCTCCGCGCGAGTGTCGGTGGCGGGTCGTAGCGTCGCGGCGTGCCCGAACCGATCGAGAGCTGGTGGGCCCGCCGTCAGCGGTCCCGTGGCGCCGAGGTGCCGTACGCGCCCGGCGAGTACCGCGACGCGTGGACGCGCTACCCCGTGCTCGTGCGGCAGTACCGGCCGGAGCACAACCGAGGGCTGCTGCTCAGTCAGGTGCCTCCCGCGGCGGACGTGTGGCTGACCTGGCTCTGCGACGCCGGCCACCAGTTCGTCGCCACCCCCGACGAGCAACGGCACCGGCCGGGGCGCGAGCGACGCCGCTCGTCGTGGTGCCCGACCTGCGCCGACCTCGCCTCGCCGCGACGCCTGCCGGCCGTGCCCATGGACCCGGCTCCCAAGCGTGCCCGCGAGCCCGGCGACCGAGCGTCCGGCTCCGAGGTCGCGGGCGACGCTCGTCGACCGGTGCCCGTCGTCGACGGCGGTGAACGGGCCGCCCTGCTGCGACGAGTGGGAGCGCCGTCCCCCGCCACGCCGTCGGCGACCCGCACCGCCCGTGCACCCCGCTCCTCCCGCCTCCCGGCGAGACGCGACCAGCTCTGCGACCGCACCCCCGACCTGCCCGTCGGCGAGGCGTTCTCGAGTGCGTGCGCACCGCCTCCTGCGTCCGCGGTCGAGGAGCAGCTGCGGGCCGACCTCGCCGCCGTGATCACGTTCACCGCGGGCGTGAACGCGGTCCGCCTCGCACGCCCGTTCTTCGAGCACCTCGAGGCGTGGCCCGACGTGCTGCTGCCCGAGCTCCGTGTCGCGGTCGAGTACGACTCCACGGGGCGGCACGGACTCGAGCACGTCGGCCACCGCGAGGAGGCGGACCGCCGCAAGGACCGCGCGCTCCGCTCCGCCGGGTGGGAGGTCGTCCGCATCCGCACCGGCGGCCTCGAGGCCCTCGGCCCGCACGACCTCGTCGTCTCCGGGCTGACGCGGCGCACCGTGCCGCAGCTGCTCGACGTGTTCCGCGAGGTGCGCGGCGACCTCTACGTCGACGCTTGGCTGCGCTGATCCGAGCACGAACCTGGTCCCTGCGATGGGCGCCGAGCGCCGAGTGCCGAGTGCCGAGTGCCGAGTGCGTCAGCCTCGCAGGGCCAGGGCCTCGCTGCGCCAGCGCGCCCAGGTGCTCCACGGGTCGTCCGAGCCCGCCCGGAGCGCCGCCGCGTGCGCGAGCAGCTCGGGCGCGGCCGCGAACCACTCCGTGCGGGCGAAGCGGTGCTCGGCGAACTGCACGTGGCGGCGGTGCTCGACGAGCCGGTCGCCGCGCTCGAAGGCGAGCAGGTCGTCGTGCCAGATGCGGGCGAGCCGCCGACGAGGGTCGGACGAGGTGCCGATCTTGACCCGGTCGTCGAAGCGGAGGTAGTAGACGACGTCGACCCGGGGAGGTGCGAGCTCGCCGTCCGGCGAGTCGCCGTGCCGCCACTCGCAGACGGCGCAGAGCCAGCCCGACGGCCAGTGCACGCCGAGGCGAGAACCGCACGCGACGCACGGCGAGGGCAGCAGGTCGGTGAGGCCGTGCTCGCGCTCGGACCAGTCGGCGGCGGCGTCGAGGTGCCGGGCGCAGAGCGGGGCGGGCCCGTCGGCCTCGACCGGTCGGGGGCACCCGGGGACACAGCACGCGAAGGAGGCGCGGTCTGCGCTCGAGGACCCGGTCACGTCGTCACCGTAGGTCCCGCCGCCGACATCGGGGCCGGCCGTCGCCGAGACGGGTCAGTCGCGCGTGTGCGCCTCTCCCCCGCCGGGACGGACCTTCGCGGTGTCGGCGACGTCGATCCTGGTGACGCCGTGGGATCGGTCCTCGGCGGTGATGCGAGGCGCGGCGTCCGTCTCGTCCGATTTCGGCGCCCGGGTCAGCTGGTCGTGCCGCTTCTCGTCGGCGGTCATGCCGGTGGTGTCGTCGTGCCCGGCGGTGTCGTCGTGCGCGGTCGCGTCGCTGCTCATGCGGACGAGGCTACGCCGCCGTCGCATCGTGTTCCGAGCATCACGTCTCGTCACGGCGGCACGCGACGCTCGAAAGGCGATGTGACGCGGCACGGCGCTGCGCGGCGCGGCTCGCGGCCCCGCCCGCGGCTCACCCGCTCCCACCCGTCGACGCCCGTGCCCCCCGAACGCGGGCCGTCCAGACTGGGAGCGTGACCGACGACGACCACCCGCCCGCACACGCGCCGACCTCCCCGCCCGCGCGCACGCCGATCCCTGCGCCCGACCGGGCCCGACGCCGCGACCCCGTCGGCGTCGTGGTGTTCGTGCTCGCCGTCCTCGTCGTGACGGGCGTCCAGATGGGCGGCACGGTCCTGCTGGTGATCCTCGGGGACGACGGCATCGGCTCCCTGCTCGTCGGCTGCTTCGGCGTCCTCCTCCTCGCCGTGCCGCCGCTCGTGCTGGGGGCCGTCCTCGCCGCCTGGGACGAGTCGCCGACCGACGACGGGCGGCGGCGGCACCGCCGGTTCCTCTGGTCGCTCCTCGGCGGACAGGCCGCGGGCGCCGCCCTGGTCGTCGCGTCCGCAGCGTGGGCGGGGTCGCCGGTCTGGCTCGCCGCCTCCTTCATCGCCGTCGGAGCGCTGCTCACGGTCGGCGCCCTCGTGGCGGGGCCCGCTCTCGGCGAACGGGCACGCAGGCGCGTCGACGAGCTCGGCGCGCCGGTCGAGTGGGCCGCCGTCACGCCCGCAGAGATCCGACGGGCGGTCCGATCGGTCGCCCTGACCTTCGCCCTGACCTTCGTCCCCGTCGCCGTGGCTCTGTCGTTCGTGCCCACCGACGACGACACGGGCTTCCTCGTCGTGGCGGGCGGCCTGGCCTTCATCGCCGCCTCGGTCGCGTGCGTCGTCGTGCTCCTCCGGCTGCAGCGACAGCTCGTCGCCCTGCTCGGTCGCGACCAGGACAGGGCGCGCCGGATCGGGCGTGCGGTGCTGTCCCGACGCGAGGTCGACCTGAGCCCGGACGACGAGCGCCTCTCCGCCCGCTGGGCGTCGGTCACCGCCGTCACCCTGCCGGTGCAGCTGGCCCAGACGGAGCTGCTCTTCGCGGGCCTCGTCTGCCAGCAGCTCGCCCAGGCCCTCGGCGGGGACGGAGGGTTCGCCACGTTCGCACGCGTCCTGGTCGTCTGCATGGCGGTCGCCATGGTCGCGTTCGTCCCCCTCTTCATCGTGCGGATCCGCCGCGTGCGCCGCTGGGCCGAGGCCCGGTCGCACCTGCTCGCGCCCGCTGCGGACCGGACGACGACTGCGTCGAGCCCCGCCGCCGGCGGCGACTCGTGACCGACCCTGCGCCCGCTCGGCGCGAACTGCGCCGCCGCGGCTGGCACGAGTGGCGGATCGGGTCCGCGCAGCTCGTCACGCCGCGTCGCCGAGTCGTCCTCGCGGCGGCTGCGGTCGTGGTCGGCTCGGCGGCCGCCCTCGGCACCGATCGGCTGTTCTCCGGCTTCGACGACCTCGAGTGGTCCAGCGCCGTCAGGGCGGTCGCGGTGCTCGCCTTCGCCTCGATGGCCGTCGCCCTGGTCGTCCCCGTGGCCGTCGGCGTCTGGCTGCGCCGCGAGCGCCGAGCACTGGCACCGGTGTCGTGGCGGGACGACCGGCTCGTCGTCGACTACACGAGCGAGGGCGCGCCGGAGCTGTCCGCGACGCTGGCGCCGCGCCTCCTCGCCTCTGCCCGGAAGCAGCGGCTGGGCCTCGTGGGCACGCTCACGATCGGCCTCGGCGGCGCCGCCGCGTTCACGGTCGGCATCGTCGGCGTGGTCCTCATCGCCGTCGTGGAGGGGTTCCCCGGATTCGGCTTCGCCGGCGCCCTGCTCTCGCTCCTCAGCCTGCCGCTCACCACGGCCGCGAGCCTCGAGTGCCTCGGTCGCGCCGCCGTCGCGGTCGACCTCGCCGAGGGGCACCCCGCAGCGAAGGAGGCGCCGGTCGCCCCGGCAGCGCCCCCACGCCCCTGACGCCGAAGGAGCGCACTCCATCAATTGCGCACAACTGAGTTGCGCACAACGTGCTAGTGTCGGGACCATGACCGCGGCCGCCCCGACCACCCCCCTGCTCGACGAGCAGATCTGCTTCGCGCTCTACGCCGCGTCGCGGGCGCTGACCACCCGGTACCGCGAACTGCTCGAGCCGCTCGGCATCACGTACCCGCAGTACCTCGTGATGCTGGTGCTGTGGGAGCAGGGGCCGACCGGCGTCTCCGGGCTCGGCGAGCGCCTCCACCTCGACTCGGGCACGCTCTCCCCGCTGCTGCGCCGCCTCGAGGGCCAGGGCCTCGTGACCCGCACCCGGGTGCCCGACGACGAGCGCAGCGTGCGCGTCGAGCTCACCGCCGACGGCGAGGCGCTCCGGGCCTCGGCGGCCGGCATCCCGGCGAGCATCTGCGCCGCGACCGGGCTCGACCCCGCGGCGATCGCGGCCCTCACGGCCCAGGTCGGCGAGCTGGGCGACAGCGTCCGCGCCGCCTCCTAGGCCTGCCGCCGCCTCGCGCCGGCGACCCGCCGCCCCACGACTCCCCCGACTCCCCCTCCCCACACGAAAGAAGGAACACGATGCCCACTCGCACCTCCCGCACCGCATGGAACGGCAGCCTCGAGACCGGCGAGGGCCAGGTCGAGCTCTCGAGCTCGAAGCTCGGCACCTACGACGTCTCGTTCCCGAAGCGCGCCGCCGACGACGCCGCCGGCTCGACCAGCCCCGAGGAGCTCCTCGCGGCCGCCCACTCCGCCTGCTACGCCATGCAGTTCAGCGCCGTGCTCGGCCAGGCCGGCGGCACCGTCGAGTCGCTCGACGTCAAGGCCGACGTCTCGCTCGGCCCGGACTCGGCCGGCGGCTTCAAGCTCACCGGCATCGCCCTCACCGTCCGCGGCGAGGTCTCCGGCATCGACGAGGCCCAGTTCCAGGCGGCCGCGCAGGACGCCAAGGAGACCTGCCCCGTGAGCAAGGCGCTGACCGGCGTCGAGATCACGCTCGACGCGACGTTCGAGAGCTAGGCAGCACCTGCCCGCACCGCCGGCACCAGCGACGAGGCCCGCTCCGCGCGACCGCCCACGGATCACCGTGGAGCGGTCGGCGGGGCGGGCCTCGTCGTGCGCCGATCCGTCACGTACCTGACCCGTCACGTACCTGACCCGTCACGTACCTGATCCGTCACGTACCTGATCCGTCACGAGACGGATCAGACCTGACAGGAGTCTTCCTCCCCCGGGACGGCAGCGGCCGGGCCCCGATCTGGGGCCAGGCCGGGGCCAGTCACGAGGAGGCGGCACTCCGAACCCGAGACGACGAAGCAGCGCTCGGGCACGGACGACCGGGCGAACCCTCCACGGAAGGCCCGACCATGAACGACGAGACGCGCCCCACGGCGACCCCCACCTGTCCCGACTGCCACGGTCCGGCCAGGCTCGTCGACAACCCGTACTACGGCTCCGGGCTGAGCGTGCACCCGTGGGTGCTCACCTGCACGGCCTGCTCGTCGTCGACCTTCGTGCCGCGGCAGGAGCCACGAGAGCGGCGCGCGTGCCCGGTGCGGAGACGCGGGGCATGGGCCCGGCTCGCCGCGCGGCTCGGTCGCCGCTAGCTCAGCGCGGCTCAGCGCGGCTCAGCGCAGCCGCCCCACCACGCTCCCGGCGACTGGGCGCTGCCTCCGAGCTGCCTGGGAGCGGGAACACCCGACCACCCCGCGGGCGTTGGCTCGTGGCATGACTACGTACGGAATCATCGGAGCAGGCAACATCGGCAGCCAGGTCGCCCGGGCACTCATCGAGCACGGCCACGACGTCGTGATCAGCAACTCGCGCGGTCCCGAGACCCTGACCGACCTCGTCGCCGACCTGGGCGACAAGGCGCGTGCCGCGACGTCCGAGGAGGCGGCGGAGGCAGGCGAGGTCGTGGTCGTCACGGTCCCGCTGAAGAACTACGAGCAGGTGCCCGTCGCACCGCTCGCGGGCAAGGTCGTCATCGACACCAACAACTACTACTTCGAGCGCGACGGCCAGATCCCCGCCCTCGACAACGGACTCGACACGGTGTCGGGCATGCTGCAGCGCCACCTGCCCGAGAGCAAGGTCGCCAAGGGCTTCAACCACATCATGGCCAAGGACATCACCACCGACGGCAAGCCCGCCGGCACCGAGGGCCGTCGCGCCCTCGCGACGTCGAGCGACTTCGAGGAGGCCGCCGAGCTCGTGCAGCGCCTCTACGACGAGGTCGGCTTCGACACGGTCAACGTCGGCCCGCTCAGCGAGAGCTGGCGCGTCGAGCGCGACCAGCCCGCCTACGTCGTGTCGCAGACCCGCTCGGAGCTCGTCGAGAACCTGGCCAAGGCCACCCGCGCGACGGCGACGAACGAGCCGGCGCCGCACCCCAGCGAGGCGTAGCCGCCGCCGCTTCTCCCCTCGGGGACGCGACCCGCGCCTCCTGCGAGCGCTCATCGCGCCAGAGAACCCCGTTCCGTTCAGAGAACCGCATTGCTTCGCGGTTCTTCGAACGGAACGGGGTTCTTCGTGCGTCCAGGACGAGCGCAGGGCCGAGACCTGGCCCCGCGTGACCCCTAGCGCGTCACGACGACGAACCCGCCGCCGCGCACCAGCGCGACCGACTGACCCGAGACCGTCCGCTGCGACACGAGCGCCCCGCGCGAGTCGTAGCTCGCGACGGTCGACCGCACGCCGCGCGCGCCGACCGTGGCCGGCAGCGGCAGCTTCGACGTCGACGAGACGAGCTCCGTCGCCCGGCCGCCGGCCCCGGTCAGCGCGAGCCGCTGCACGAGGGGCCGCACGATCAGCGCGTCCACCGTCACCGGCTGCGACCCGCGGGCCGTCACCGTCACGGAGGTGGCCCCCGGCCCGACGGGGACCGGCAGC
The DNA here is from genome assembly GCF_007954365.1 of Frigoribacterium sp. ACAM 257. GTDB lineage: Bacteria > Actinomycetota > Actinomycetes > Actinomycetales > Microbacteriaceae > Frigoribacterium. The sequence continues at coordinate 575,148 of NZ_VOLO01000002.1, read as the reverse complement.
GTCTGCGGCAGCAGCGCCCCGGAGGCGGCGGTCACGCCCTGCGCGCCGACCCGCGTCGTCAGCGTGCCGAGCGGCACCCGTCCGGCCCTCCAGACGGACGTCGACACGACTCCCTCGGCGCCGAGCAACACCGGCTCGACGTGACGCAGCCCCGACCCCGCGGGGACCGTGATCGTGGCGCTCTGACCCGGCTGCAGCGTCAGCGCGGCGCCGCCGCTGTACTGCGACTCGCCCGTCCACGCCGAGTCGGGGGTGACGACGGTGCCCGTCGTGGGCGACGCGCCCTCGGCCTCGATCGTCGTCAGCCCGTCCCGCGAGGCGACCGTGGTCGACGCCTGGGCCAGCGCCGACACGTCGGGGGCGCCGTCCAGCGCGATCATCGAGAGCAGGCCGTGGATCGTGCTCTCGGCGCCGCTGTTGCGGTTGACCGAGCCGTCGGCCTGCACGCCGTCGTTCGTCACGCCGGTCGCCCTGTCGTAGACCGGCTTCCCCGAGCGGTTCGTGCCGAAGTACCAGCTGGCCGCGACGGCGGCCACCTGGCGGAAGCCCGCGCCGCCCGAGGCGTCGGCCACGGCGAGCGCCGACTGCAGGCGCGAGTCCGCGCCGTAGGCGATCTGCGTCTGGTCGACGGGCGTCGGGTACCAGGCGTTGTCCGGGCCGCTGGCAGTCAGCAGGGTCGTCGTGAAGGAGGCGGTGTCGACGACCGCGGGAGCCAGCAGGTCGCTGCGCCCCAGCACGGTCGAGGCGCGCGCCAGGGCCGCGGGCATCTGCGACGCCCACGAGTGCCACATCGAGCGCGAGTTCGTCCACGGCAGCACGGCGCCGTACGGCCAGGTCTGCGGGTCGCCCGACGCCATGCGCGCCACGCCCTCCGCGAGCTGCGTCGTCGCGGTGCGCACGGTCGCGTCGTCGGGGGCGGCGGCGACGTACGAGCTGAGGCCGAGCACGGCCTCGGCCGTGGCGTCCGCACCGTCGACGATCAGCCACGCGGGCACCTTCGTGCCGTCGGCGACGTCGTACTGTCCGTACCGCGACAGCGTGTCGCGCTGCAGCGCGGTCACACCGAGCTGGAGGCGCTGCTGCAGGAACGCGGCGAACTCCGGGTCCTCGTCGCGGAACGCCGCGAAGCCCTCGCCGAACGCCCAGATGCTGCGGGCGAGCCAGTAGCTGTTGCCGCTGTCGGAGGGGTCGGGCAGCTCGACCGGCACGGGGCTCCGGTTGAACGTGCCGTCCGGCTGCATCCAGAGCACGACGTTGCCCGAGGCCGGGCCGGTCGTGGTCTGGAAGTACGCCGTCGCGCGCAGCAGCTCGTAGGCCTTGTCGCGGCTCGCCTCCGCGCCGGTCTGCTGCCAGTCGCGGAGGTACACGACCGCGGCGCGAGACACGTCGTCGGAGTTGTACGCGCCCTGCCCCCAGTACCCGGTCGCAGGGTCGAGCGGCCCGCCGCCCACCCGGGCGAACGCGCCGCCGTCACGGGCGTCGGCGTAGGTCCAGGGCAGGGTCAGCGTCGGCTCGCTGTCGAGGCGGTACGACGTGTGCCCCTCCTCGGCAGCGGGCGTCGTCTGGTCGAGCAAGAAGTCGAGGTGTGCGAGGTTCGTCAGCGGCGCCGGCGTGGCGGCAGCCGTCGGCGCGGCAGCGCTCGGCGCAGCCGGCGCAACAGGCGCAGCCGGTGCCGCAGGAGGCGCGGCGGACGCCGGCAGCGCCCCCGTCACCCCCAGCGCGATCGCGGTGGTGGCGGCCAGGGCGAGCCCGGTCCATCGTGAGGTGCGTGCGGTCATCGTCGACCGCCTCCTTCTGTCGGGTGTTCGGGATGGTGCGGGATGGTGCGGGGGCGTCAGGCGCGGTCGAGCCGGGCGACGCCGATCTTCGAGTCGGCCATGCCGTAGAAGACGAACGGGACCCCGTCCACCTCCTCGATCGCGGTGGGGAACACCACGTTCGGCACGATGCCGTCGCGCTCGTCGGCGGTCTCGGCCTCGAGCAGGGGCACGGCCGAGCGGGTCACGACGCGGGAGGGGTCGTCCGCGTCGAGGATCATGCCGCCCGCGGCGTAGTTGACGTTCTGCTGCTGCGCGAACACGTCGTCGATGACGCCCGTCACGCCGTGGTGCAGCAGCAGCCACCCCTCGGGCACGCGACGCGGGGGCGGGCCGCCGCCGATCTTGAGCTCCTCGAAGGGGAACTCGGGGCCGGCCACGGGTGCGTGCTGCCCCCAGCGGGCCAGCGCACGCTCGTCGGCCGCGACCGCGTCGACGGGCACGTAGCTGATCCAGATCGAGTGCCGCCCGTCGGTGACGCCGGCGGGCAGCGGGCTGCCCTCGCCCGGCACGGTGGCGCCGATGTGCCACATCGGCCGGTGCAGCACGGCGAAGCTGCGGACGCCGTCGGGCGCGGTGACGGGCGACGGGAAGAACGTCGTGTCCTTGTTGTGGAACAGCCCGAGGTCGGTGTCGAGCTCGTCGACGTAGTCGAACGTCACGGGCCCGAGGCGGCGCCACTCGCGCAGGTCGTCGCTGACGGCGACGGCGGTGCGGGGCCCGAGCGGACCGTACGCGACGTAGGTCATCACGTGCAGGCCGAGCTCGTCGACCCAGGTGACGCGCGGGTCCTCGACGCCCGAGTGCGTGGCGCCGCGCTCCCAGCCGCGGTCGGGGGCGAGGACGACGCCCTGGCGCTCGACGCCGACGGGCACGCCGTCGTCGACGAGCACGCGGGCGAGGCCGACGCGCGAGACGTTGCCGGCGGCGACGAGCCGCGGCAGCAGGTACAGCTCGCCGTCGGGCCCGCGGCCCGAGCCGGGGTTGAGCACGCCCTCGGCCTCGAGCGGCTCGTCGGGGTCGGGCGCCATGACGACGCCGAGGCGCGTCAGGCGGTAGGGGAACGGAGGAGGTGCGGTGTCGGTCACGGGGGATCTCCTGTCAGCCCTTCACGCTCGAGCCGACGTCGGTCGAGATGAAGTAGCGCTGGAACACGATGAACAGCAGCACGACCGGGGCGGCGAGCACGACGGCTCCGGCCAGGGTCGCGCCGAAGGGGTTGGCGGCGGTGGCGGCGACGTTCGAGATGTAGTTCGCCAGCGAGACGGCGAGCGGCTGCATCGACGCCTCCTTGGTGATCAGGAACGGCCAGAGGAACTCGTTCCACGGCCCGATGAACGTCAGCAGCAGGGCGGTGACGAGCGCGGGGCGGACGAGCGGCAGGGCGATGTTCCACAGCAGCCGGAACTCGCCGGTCCCGTCGATCCGTGCCGCCTCGAACAGCTCGCGGGGCAGCTGCAGGAAGTACTGCCTGAAGATGATCACCGCCGTCGAGTTGATGGCGAACGGCAGGATCATGCCGAGGTAGTTGTCGCTCAGCCCGTAGTTCCGCGCGATGAGGACGTACAGCGGGATGACCAGCAGCTGGAACGGCACCACCTGCACGAGCAGCGCGAGCGCGAAGGTCACGCCGCGTCCCCGCCACTGCAGCACGGCGAGCGCGTAGCCGACGAGCACCCCGAAGACGACCGTGCAGATCAGCACCCCCGCGGTGAAGATGCCCGAGTTGACGAGCCCCGTGAGCAGCCCGATGCGGCTGTCGATCGCGGCGTAGTTCTCGAGGGTGAGGTTCGAGGGGTGCGGGAACGCGCCCGCGACGGTCGGGTCGGGCCGCGCCTGCAGCGAGCCGATCACCATGTAGTAGAACGGGAAGAGGAACGCGAGCGCCCCGAGCGCGAGCACGACGCCTCGCAGCGTGGTCTGGGTCCTGGACATCTCAGTCCTCCTTGCCGCCGGCGAACCGGTTCTGCAGCAGCGCGATGATCAGCACGAGCACGACGAGCACGACGCCGATGGCGGCCGCCTGGTCGGGGTTCCCCTGCTCGATGCCCTTCTGGTACATCAGCAGGACGGGCGACGTGGAGGCGCCGTTCGGGCCGCCTCCGCCGGTGAGCAGGTACGGCTCGGTGAACAGGTTCGCCCCGGTCACCGTCGACACGAGCAGCACCAGCACGGTCGCGGGGCGCACCCCGGGCACGGTCACGGTGAAGAACGACCGGATCGGGCCTGCGCCGTCGCTCGACGCCGCCTCGTAGAGCTCCTTCGGCACGTTCTGCAGCGCCGCGAGGTACAGCAGGATGTAGAACCCGAGCTGCTTCCACGTGACGAACAGCGCGATCGAGGGCATCGCCCAGGCCGAGTTGATCAACCACGACGGCGACGGCGCCAGCGGCCCCAGCACCTGGTTGACCAGGCCGCTCCCGGTGAACAGGAACAGCCAGACGGCCACGACGGCGACGCTGGCCGCGAGGTACGGCACGTAGAAGGCGACGCGGAGGAAGCCCTTGAAGTGCGACACCTTGTCGAGCGCCGACGCCAGCACCATGCTCAGCACGACGGTGAGCGGCACGTTGATGACCAGGAAGATCCCGACGTTGCCGAACGACCGCAGGACGGCCGGGTCCGTGAACGCCGTGACGAAGTTCGCCAGCCCGACGAACGGCCGGTCGACGACCGCGCCCGGCGCGGTGAAGAAGTAGTCGTGGAACGCGATGTACACCGCGTAGACCAGCGGGTACGCGAAGACCGCGAGCACGAAGATCAGGTACGGCGCGCTGAGGAGCAGGCCGAGCGGGTTCTTGCCCAGCAGCGAGCCTCGCCCGCGGGCCTTCCGACCCGAGGAGGCGGGGGGCGCCTCCTCGGGTCGGCTGCCGGTGACCGGGGCGGTCGCCCCGGCACGGAGGGAGGACACGGGTCTCAGCCCTGGGCCGCGAGCTCGTCGATCTCGGACGCGGCGTCCTTGAGCGACGATCCGACGTCGCCCTCGCCGAAGATCACGCTCTTCGACCACGCGTCACGGAACGCCTGCAGCTCGGCCACGGTGTTCGGGCCGGACGGCACCTCGATCGTGCGGGCGGCCTGGTCGCCGAACAGCGCGTACGACGGGTTGGCGTCGAAGTAGTCGGAGTAGGTCGAGGCGAGGTCGGTGCGGATGGGCATCTGGCCCGTGGTCTCGAGCAGGGCCCGGTCGGAGTCCTCGCTGGTCGAGTACTTCAGGAACTCCCACGCGGTGCCCTGGTTCTCGCACGCCGTGTACATGCCGACATTCTTCGCGTCGCTGAACGTGTAGGTCTCGTCGGCGTCGGTGCCGTCCTTCGTCGGCACCGGCACGGCGCCCCAGTTGACGTCCTCGTACACGTTGACCGCCCACGGCCCGACGATCGACATCGCGGCCTCGCCGTCGGCGAAGCTGTCGCCCGTGTACTGCTCCTGGCCGGCCAGGCCCTGGTCGTAGAGGTCGCGCCAGAAGCCCGCGACGTCCTCGCCCGCGCCGTCGGCGAAGGTGGCCTTGCCGTCCTCGATCAGGCCGGTGCCGCCGGTCTCGGCCGCGTAGAGCGGCATGAAGTCGAACTGCGACTGGAAGAACTCGCTGGTCGGGGCCGGGTGGATCGCGTAGTCGGAGACGCCCGCGTCGACGAGGGTCTTGCTCGTGGCCAGGAAGTCGTCGTAGGTCGACAGCTCGGGGTTCTCGGCGTCGAGGCCGGCCTGGGTGAAGAGGTCCTTGTTGTAGAAGATCATCACCGGGTTCGACTTCCAGGGCATCTGGTAGTACTTGCCGTCGGCGTCCTGGTACTGCTCGGCGAGGTCGCCGCTGCGGTCCTCGATGTACGCAGGCCCGTCGTCGAAGCTCGACAGGTCGACGAGGCCGCCCTGCTTCTGGAACTGGCCGACCGCGCTCGGGGCCGTGTTGTAGACGAGGCAGGGGGCGTTGCCGGCCGTGATGGCGGCGCCGATGACCTCTTCGCTCGACTTGCCGGCGGGGATCTCCTGGCCCTTGACCTGCTCGTCCGGGTGGTCGGCGTTCCAGGACGCGACCGTGGCCTTGCCCCACTCGACCTCGGACTCGTTGTTCGAGTACCAGATGGTGATGGGGCCCTTCGCGGTGAGGGCGTCGCCGCCGCCGCCTCCCCCGCCGCCCGAGCAGGCGGTCAGGCCGAGGCCGGCGAGCAGGACGGTGGCTCCGATGAGTGCGGTGCGTCGTTGCACGGTGTTCTCCTTGGGTTCGGGTGGTGCGCTGCGGTGCAGAGGTGGTGCGTGGTGTCGTGCGGGTGCGGTGCGGGTCAGGAGGGGCGGTCGACGGGGTCGTCGTCGACGCCGCCGCCGTCCGCCTCGCGGTAGACGTAGAGGTCGCGGCGACCAGGAGGCGCGTCCCAGCCCTGCGCGAAGGTCCAGCGACCGTCGACCCGGCCGAGCCCGCCCCAGCAGAGGGAGCCGCCGGGCGTGAGCGCGAGCTGCTCGAAGGGGCGGTCGACGTCGTAGAGCGCCTGGCTCGCGGCGAAGCGGCCCTCGGCGTCGTCGTGGAACACGTCGAGCACGAGCCGTCCGTCGCCGGTGACGATCGCCGCGGCGACCTCGTGCAGGTGCCCGCCGACGCTCGACAGGTCGAGGTACGGGGTCGGCTCGAAGCGCCAGGTGCGCATGTCGTCCGACCGGCCGACGTGCAGCACGCCGTCGAAGCCCTCGCTGACGAACATCAGGTACTCGCCGCCGATGCGGACGGCATCTCCGTGCTCGTCGCGCGGGATCACCGCGCCCTTCGCCCACAGCCGCGTCTGCTCGGGGTCGGCGATCGGGCCGAGGCGCTCCCAGGTGACGAGGTCGTCGCTGACGGCGAGCATCATGTCGCAGCCGACCGCCTCGACGGGGTAGCCGGTGCTCGGGAACGCGGCCCGCGCCTCCTCGGTGATCGGCCAGATGCCGTTGTAGAAGAGCCAGAAGCGGCCCTCGGCCCGGTAGACCTTCGGGTCCTCCGTGCCGAGCAGCTCGAGGTCGCGGGTCGGCCGGACGACCGGGTTCGCCGGGTCGTCGACCCAGGCGGCGGCAGTGTCAGCGTCGGTGTCGGTGTCGGTGCCGGTGCCGGTGCCTCCGACCGTCAGGTCGCGGGTGGCGTGGCCGATGCGGCTGCCGAGGCTCTCCTTGACCGGCGAGGCGCGGTAGAAGAGGTGCAGGACGCCCTCGTGCTCGATCATCGTCGGGTTGTAGAGCGACGAGCTGGTCCAGCCGATGTCGTCGGGATCGTCCCACTGGTGGTCCAGGGTGAAGGTCAGCGCGGGGTCAGGCGCGAAGGGGCCGACGGCCCAGTCGGGGCGTTCGGATCCGTAGGCGTCCTCGCCCGAGAAGGTGAGCTGGGCGAGCGCGCTGGTCAGCGCGTTCCGGTGCGCGAGCGCGTCGTCGAGCACCTGCCGGAGGCGGTCGCGCGTCAGCGGGACGAGGTGCGCTGAGAGGGGGGTCGCCCCGGTCACGTCGGTCGCCGCGTGGTCGGCGCCGCCCGCGGGCAGGGAGGCGGCTCGGGCGAGGTCGCGGGCGGCGGTGGTCGTCGCGGGGTCCATGGGCACCAACTTCGTCGTCGGGTGGCTGTCTCGATCTACCGAAACGTTTCGGTAGAGGTGAAGCTAGCACGGAGCCGCCGGGAACGTAACCCCCGCCTCCCGCCTCCCGCCTCCCGCCTCCCGCGCCCTCGCCGCCCGAGCCCGCACCTGCCGAATGCCCCGTTCCGGACAAGATGACGCGATGTGCCGCGTCATCTTGTCCGGAACGGGGCAGCACAGGGGCGGTCCGAGGCGCGCGGAACGACGGAGCGGGGGCGCGACGGGAGAGAGCGGGGAGGGATCAGCGCGGAGCGGGACCGGTGGAGGCGCGGACCAGGAGGCGCGCCGGCTCGATGTCCGCGTGCGCGACCGCGGGCACCGCCCCCTCATCCACCCTCACACGGGAAGACGCGGCGACACCCGAGGCCGCGCTCCCGGCATCGGGGCCCTCGACGGCGGCGAGCAGCAGCCGCGCGGCCTCCGCGCCGAGCAGTCGCGGCGCCGTCGTCAGCGTGGTGAGCGCAGGCCGCACGTAGGTGCCCAGCTCGATGCCGTCGAACCCGGCCACGCTGACGTCCTCGGGCACGCGCACGCCCCGGGCGTCCGCCTCGGCCATGAACCCGATCGCGGCGAGGTCGTTGGCGCAGAACACGGCGGTCGGCCGGTCGCCGCGGTCGGCAGCACCGTCGCCGGCACCCCCGTCGCGAGCAGCCCCGCCGAGCAGCTCGGCCGCGGCGCGACGTCCCCCCTCGTACGTGAAGTCCGCCTCGACGAGCACGCCGGGGTCGCACCCCGCGGCGACGAGCGCCTCGCGCCACGCCTCGACCCGGTGCACCGCGTGGACGAACCGCGACGGCCCGGCGACGTGGGCGAACCGTCGGTGCCCGAGCGACACGAGGTGGGCGACGAGCTCGTGGACCCCCGCCGAGACGTCCTGGTGCACCGCGGGCAGGGGGAACCCCGGGGCCGGGTTCACGCCGACGGCCGGCAGCCCGAGCTGCTGCACGAGGGCGACGCGCGGGTCGTCGACGACGAGCTCGTTGAGGAACACCCCGTCGACCCGACGACCGGCAGCGAGGCGTCGGTAGCGGTCGAGCGTCTCGTCGGCGGCCGAGCCCATCTGCAGGATCAGCGCGTAGCCGCGCGGGTCGAGCACCGACTCGAGACCGCCGATGAAGCTGCCGAAGAACGGGTCCGACTCGAGCACGAACGGGTCGCGGTGCACGACGAGCCCGACGGTGAAGGCCCGCTTCGCGCTGAGCGAGCGGCCACGGACGCTGGGCACGAAGCCCAGGTCGGAGGCGGCCTGCTTGATCCGTGCCCGCGTCTGCTCCGAGACGCCGGGCCGGTCGTTGAGCGCGCTCGACACGGAGCTGATGGCGACGCCGGCACGGGCGGCGACCTCGACGATGGTGACCCGGTCCGTCACGTCGCGCCTCCTCGTCGGTCGGCCTGTCGGCTGGTCCTCGGCGGCGGCCGGGGACCCGTCGATGCTACGGCAGGCCTCGCGAGCACCCCGTGCCCGGCCACCGAGACGACGCAGGAGCAGTCGTGCGCACCGGCGCACGCGCCGACGGATGGCCGTCCAGCGCGCGTCCACGCCCCGATCGGCGAAGTCACAGCCCACTGATGGCCGACCGACCGGAGACTCCGACCATGGACCACCCCTGGCGCCGCCGCAGCGCGACGACCGACCCGACCACCTCGACGACCGGGGCCGCTCCCGGCGAGCCCAGAGCACCTCCTCGTGTCCCCGTCCCGGGCGAGGCCGAGGAGGCGCGGGCCGGCTCGCCCGGCCGCGCCCTCGCACCCGGCGCGGTGCCGCCGGGCATCGATCGTGGTGGCGCTGCTCGCGCTCGTCGTCCTGGTCGGCGGGCTGCTCGTGCTCGTCGTGACCCAGGTGCGCGCCGGCGCGGGCGACCTGAGCGACGAGGGCATGGCGGCGTACGACAGCCTGCGGCAGTTCCTGCGGACGTCGCCGCTCAAGCTCACCGCCGGCGAGTTCGACCAGTACGTCGGGCAGGCAGGGCAGGCGCTGCAGGACGCGAGCCAGCAGATCCTCAGCGGCGTCGCGGCGATCGGCTCGGCGGCGGGGCACCTCGTCGCGGGCGGTCTGCTGACGCTGTTCGCGACGATCTTCCTGCTGATCGACGGGCGGGGCGTGTGGCACTGGGTCGTCCGTCTCTTCCCGCGCGCGGCGACGGTCAACGTGATGGTCGAGTACGTCGCGTCGGGCCGCGGGAAGGCCCGACGTGCGGGCCCGGCCACCGTGCACGGGGCGCCGCCCGCCAGCGCCTGAGGCGCGGGCTGGCGGGCGGCAGGGTCGGCCGGACCGACGCGGGCGCGGAGCTCGGCTCAGCTCAGAACGGCACCCCGCAGCGCAGCACGACGTTGGCGTACGGGGTCGCCTCGCCCGTGCGGACGAGCAGCCGCGCCCGCCCGCTCAGCGCCTTCAGCTCGTCGTGCGACACGTGCGCGACGTCGTCGAACCGTGCGGCGATCTGCTCGCCCGCCGCGGTGCCGACGCTCTCGTCCGCCGCGGTGCACGCCTCGAAGACGGCATCGGTCAGCAAGGCGTCGAGCACCCCGGCGAACGACGGCAGGCCGTGCACGACCGCGAGGTCGACCACCGGCACGCCGGCCGGCAGGGGCAGGCCGCAGTCCGCGACGACGACGAGATCGCCGTGGCCGAGGCCGCTGATCGCCGCGTTCAGCTGGGCGTTGAGGATCCCGCCGCGCTTCACGACTGCACCTCGATGGGCGTGACCTGCTCGTCCGTCGACGGCAGCTCGTCGTCGACGCCCGGGTACGAGGGCTGGGTGCCCGCGGTCGTGACCGAGTAGGCGCCGACGCGCACCGCCTCCTGCGCGGCCTCGAGCAGCGAGGAGCCGCCCGCGAGCGCGGCGCTCAGGGCGCCGACGAACGCGTCGCCGGCTCCCGACGAGTCGACGGCCCGCACCCGCGGGGACGGCACCGACCACGAGCCGGAGGCGTCCGAGACCAGGGCGCCGGCCGCACCGCGCGTGAGCACGACGGAGGCGACGCCCAGCGCACGAAGCTCGCCGACGACGGCCGCGTCGCCGCCCGCGGAGGCGTCCGAGGTGTCCCGTCCCGCGAGGCGCTCGGCGGCCTCCGGCGCGACGAGCTCGAGCAGCAGGCGCCCCTCGTGCTCGTTGAGCACGAGGGGGTCCGCGAGCCGGACGACCTCGGCCGAGACCGCCACGACGGGCGCCAGGTTGAGCACCAGGCGCCCCGTCGCGAGGCGTGCCGCGCGCTCGATCCCCGAGACGGGGATCTCGCCCTGCAGCACGACCACGGCGGCGCGCGAGACGACCTCGGCGTGCCGGGCGACCGCCTCCTCGTCGACCGAGGCGTTGGCGCCGGGCACGACGACGATCGTGTTCTCGGAGTCGGAGCCGACGCTCACCACGGCGAGCCCGGTGGGGCCCTCCGCCGTGGCGACCCGCTCGACGTCCACGCCGCTCTCGACGAGCAGCGGCAGCGCCGCCGAGGCGTGCACGTCGTCGCCGACCGCGCCGATCATCGTCGTGGCCGCGCCGCGCCGGGCCGCGGCGACGGCCTGGTTCGCGCCCTTGCCGCCGGGCAGCAACGTCATCGACGTGCCGATCAGCGTCTCGCCGGGGAGGGGGAGGCGGTCGACCGTCACGACCTGGTCGACGTTGATCGACCCGACGACGACCACGCCGGCGCCGGCCGCCTCAGCAGAGCCGTGCATCAGGAGAAGTCACCCACGTTCTCCTTCGTGACCGTGATGACCTCGACGGCCTGGTCGGAGGGGCCGTCGTCGCCCTCGCCGCCGTCGATCGCCTTGACGGCCTGGTCGACGGCCAGGGCGCCGAGCTCGCCCGGCTGCTGCGCGATCGTGCTCGACAGGGTGCCGGCCTCGATGGCCTTCAGGCCGTCCTCTGTGCCGTCGAACGCGGCGACCTTCACGTCGGTGCCGGCACGCGAGCCGAGCGCCTGGATCGCGCCGAGGCCCATCTCGTCGTTCTCGGCGAAGACGCCGACCGCGTCGGGGTGCGCCTGCAGCAGGTTGGTCGTGACGTCGAGAGCGGTGGCGCGGTCGAAGTTCGCGGTCTGCTGCGCGACGACGGTGATCCCGGGGAACTCGGCGATGCCCTTCGTGAAGCCCTCGCCGCGGTCGCGGCTGGCCGAGGTGCCCGCGACGCCCTGCAGCACGATGACCTCGCCCTGCTCGCCGATGGCCTCGGCCAGCGCCTTCGCGGCCTGCTCGCCGCCGGCGACGTTGTCGCTCGCGACGAACGACGCGACGTCGGCGCCGTTGACCGCGCGGTCGACGGCGACGATCGGCACGCCGGCGTCGTTCAGCTGCGAGGCGGCGGGGCCGGCGGCGTCGCTGTCGACGGCGTTGAGGATGACGGCGTCGGCGTTCGACGCGGCGGTGGCCAGCTGGTTGCTCTGCGTCGCCGAGTCGTTCTGCGCGTCGACGACCTGCAGGTCGACGCCCTTCTCGTCGGCCTCGGCCTGCGCGCCGTCGCGCAGCTCGACGAAGAACGGGTTGTTGAGCGTCGACAGCGACAGGACGACCGTGGGGCGCTCGGCCTCTCCTGCGGGGGTGCGGTTGCAGCCGGCGGTGCCGGTCACGACCACTGCGACGACGGCGGCGACGGTGGCGGCCTTGCGGAACGAGGAAGACTTCATCGTGTGTCCTTCGGTGGGGTTCTGGTGGTGGGGTGGGGGTTCAGGGGAAGTGGGCGTCAGGCGCTGCGCGTCTTGCGGCGCAGCACGTCGACGCCCACGGCGAGCGCGATGACGAGGCCGATGACGACCTGCTGCCAGAACGACGTGACGTTCAGCAGGTTCAGCCCGTTGCGGATGACGACGAGCACGAGGGCGCCGATCACCGTGCCCGAGATGCGGCCGACACCGCCGGCGAGGCTTGCCCCGCCGATGACGACGGCGGCGATCGCGTCGAGCTCGTAGCCCGCCGCCGCCTGGGGCTGGGCCGAGTCGAGGCGCCCGGCGAGCAGCAGGCCGGCGAGCGCGGCGAACAGGCCCGCCAGGCCGAAGACGGTGACGACGATCCGCTTGACGGGCAGGCCCGACAGGCGGGCCGCCTCCGCGTTGCCGCCGACCGCGTACATGGTGCGGCCGATCACGGTGCGGTTGAGGATGAACGACGCGATCGCGGCGGCCACGACCAGCACGATGACCGGCACCGGCACGGGCCCGACGTTGCCGCCGAGGAACGACACGGCCGCGGGCGTCGAGATCGGGCGGCCGTCGCTGACGACGAGCGTGAGTCCGCGGGCGACGCTGAGCATCGCCAGGGTCGCGATGAACGACGGCAACTTGCCGTAGGCGCTGGCGAACCCGTTGACGAGGCCGGCGACGAGGCCGGTCGCGAGGCCCACGACGAGGGCGAGCCCGCCGGGCAGGCCCGCCGTCGCGAAGGTCCAGCTCGAGACCATCGCCGAGAGAGCGGCGACCGAGCCGACCGAGAGGTCGATGCCGCCCGCGACGATGACGAAGGTCATGCCGAAGGCGAGCACCGCCACGGTCGAGACCTGGATGCCGATGTTGAGGAGGTTGCGGCCGGTCAGGAAGTCGGGCGTCGCGATGAAGAGGGCGAGGCAGAGCACGACGAGCCCGACGAGGGCGCCGTTGGCGGCGAGGAACGCCTTGATGTCGAAGGAGCGTCGCTGCGCCTTCACGGTGGTGGTGGTCATGGGTGTCTTCCTGGTCTGGTCGGGTTCGTCGAGTCGTGGGGGGAAGCGACCGCCGAGGAGGCGGCGGTCGCGAGGGCGCGCCGGGTCGCGTGACGCGTCGGGCGCCGTCAGGCCGCGTCGGCGTCCGGGACGTCGCGGGCGGCGAGCGTCATCAGCGCGTCCTGGGTGGCGTCGGCCGCGGCGAGCTCGCCGGCCACGACGCCGTCCCGCATCACGATGATCCGGTCGCTCATGCCCATCACCTCGGGCAGCTCGCTGCTGACCATGACGACGGCTCCGCCGGCGGCCGTGATGGTGTTGATCAGCTCGTAGATCTCGACCTTCGCGCCGACGTCGACGCCGCGGGTGGGCTCGTCGAGCAGCAGCACCGTGGAGCCGGCGATGATCCAACGGCCGAAGACGGCCTTCTGCTGGTTGCCGCCCGAGAGCGCGCCGATCGGCTGGTCGATGTCGCGCATCCGGATCCGCAGGCGAGCGGCGACCGCCTCGGCGCGCTGGCGCTGACCCGTGAAGTCCACGAGACCGCCCCGGGCGCTGGAGGCGAGGGTCGCGTACCCGAGGTTGTCGTTGACGGAGGCGCCCAGCACGAGGCCCTGCCCCTTCCGGTCCTCGGGGACGTGCCCGATTCCCGCGGCGATCGCGCCGGCGACGTCGCCCTTCCGGAGGGCCTGGCCTCGGACGCTCACGGTGCCCGACGAGTACCGGTCGACGCCGGCGATCGCGCGGACGACCTCGGTGCGACCGGCTCCGACGAGGCCGGCGATGCCCAGCACCTCCCCCGCCCGCACCGTGAACGACACGTCGCGGAACCGCTCGCCGGTGAGGCCCGAGACGACGAGCACGTCGCCCGCGCCGTTCTCGGCGCCGGTGCCGCGCGGGTACTGCTCGTCGATGTCGCGGCCGACCATGAGGCGCACGAGCTCCGCCTCGGGCGTCGACGCGGGCACCTCGGCGACGAAGCGTCCGTCGCGGAGCACCGCGACCGTGTCGCCGATCTCGGCGATCTCGTCGAGGTGGTGGCTGATGAAGAGCATGCCGACGCCGCGCGCCCGCAGCTGCGCGACGACGGCGAAGAGCTGCTCGGTCTCGTGCCGGGTGAGCGCCGCCGTCGGCTCGTCGAGGATGAGGATGCGCGCGTCGATGCTCAGCGCCTTCGCGATCTCGACCAGCTGCTGACGGGCGATGCCGAGCTCGGCCACCTTCGTGTCGACGTCGACGTCGAGCCCGATCAGCTCGAGCGCCGCGCGCGCCCGACGCTTCAGCTCCCGCCGGTCGACCATGCCGAAGCGGGTCGGGAACCGGCCCATCATCACGTTCTCGGCGACGCTGAGCGACGGCACGAGGTTGAGCTCCTGGTGGATGGTGGCGATGCCGAGCTTCTCGGCGGCGAGGGTGCCGGGCAGCGAGACGGGCTCGCCGTCGACGACGACGCGGCCGCCGTCGGGCTGGTAGACGCCCGACATCATCTTGATGAGGGTCGACTTGCCCGCGCCGTTCTCGCCGAGCAGCACCTGCACCTGGCCGGCGCGCACGTGCACCGTGACGTCATCGATGACCCGCACGGGCCCGAACGACTTGCTCACGCGGTCGAGGGTGAGGAGGGGACGATCGTCGCTGATCGAGGTGGTCATGGTCAGTTCCTGCCGAGGGGTCGGGACGGGGTGGGGACGGGAGAAGACGAGGAGGCGCGGACGACGAGCTCGCTCGGCAGCGTCACCGAGTCGGGACGACGCCCTGCGATGACGTCCTGCAGCAGCTCGACGGCGCGTCGCCCCATCTCGTCGACGCTGTGCGCGACGACGGTGAGGGCGGGGTTCAGCAGCGAGAACCACTCGACGTCGTCGAAGGCGACGACGGCGACGTCCTCGCCGATGCGGAGGTCGAGGCGGTGCAGCATCGCGATGGCGCCGACGGCCATGAGGCTGTCCGCCGCGAGGATGGCGGTCGGCGGCTCGTCGAGGCTGAAGAGCGCGTGCACGCCCTCGGAGCCGCTGGCGCTCTGGAAGTCGCCGACGTGCACGAGGGCCGGGTCGTCGCTGAGGCCGCTCTCGGCGACCGCGCTCGTCCACGACTCGAGTCGCTCGCGGCCGGTCGAGACGCTCTGCGGCCCCGCGATGTAGCCGACGCGCACGTGCCCGAGGTCGGCGAGGTGCCGCACGGCCGCCCGGATGCCGGGACCGCTGTCGGTGGTGACGCTCGGCACGTCGACGCCCGGGATGGTCCGGTCGACGAAGACCGTGGGCACGTCGCGCGTCAGCAGCGCGTCGATGCTCGCGGAGTCGCCGCCCTGCGGCGCGACGATCACCCCGTCCACGCGGCGCGAGATGAGGGTGTCGAGGTAGCGGTCCTGCTGCTCGCGGTTCTCGTTGGCGTTGCCGAGCAGGGTCACGTAGCCGAGCTCGAGCAGGCCCTGCTCGATCGTGTGGGCCAGGTCGGCGAAGAACGGGTTGCGGACGTCCGAGACGAGGAGGCCGACGGTGTCGGACCGGGTCGAGCGCAGCGCCCTGGCCTGCGCGTTGGGCCGGAAGTCGAGCTCGCGGACGGCCTGCTCGACCTGCTGCCGCGACTCGGCCGACGTGGCCGGGTTGCCCGACAGGACGCGTGACACCGTCGCCGGGGAGACCCCGGCGCGCTGTGCGACGTCCTTGATCGTGACAGCGGTCATCAGCTACTCCGTCGTGAGCTCGGGTGGTTCGGCAGGTCGCCCTGCACGCAGGGGACCATGGTGTGGAATCGATTCCATGGAACCGATTTCACGACGGTAGCCGCGTGTGCCCCGAGTGTCAACCGCGCCCACGGAGCCTCAGCTGGCGACTCGCATCCCGGCCGCTGTCGTGTCACATCGCGTTCCGAGCATCACGTCCCGCCGTGACGCGACGCGAAGCTCGGAACACGATGCGACAGGGGCGGCGGCGGCAGCGACCGACCGCCGCGCCGCGCCGCGCCAGACGCACGCCCCACGCCCCGGGAGGTCAGGCGACCGTGCTCACCGGGTCGGTCGGTCCGGGCACGGGCCGGCGTCGCTTGAACTTCATCGTCGGCTTCTCGACGAGGTGCCAGCTCGCGGCCGCCGCGGCGAACGTGATCGCCAGCGACAGCAGGGCGAAGAGCGGCACCCCGAGCGAGGCCAGGCCCGCCGTGGCCAGCAGCTGCTGCAGCGGGAAGCCGTAGATGTAGGTGCCGTACGAGATGTCCGTCCTGATCGACAGGGCAGGCTGCTTCAGCAGGGCCCCGGCGGCGAGCGCGAGGTACGCGAGGGGCAACGCGGCCACGACCCCGTAGTCGGGCAGCGTCGACGAGACGGCCACGACGAGCGCGGCCACGGCGAGCAGCCACCCCCTGACCGGCAGGCTGTCGCGCCAGCGCCAGATGATCGCCCCCGCGACGAAGACGATGCCGAAGCGCGAGCCGTTGGTCAGGTACCAGTTGTGCACGTCGCCGTACGAGCTGGCGAGCACGCCCGCCGTGCAGGCGACGTAGGCGACGGGCAGGGCCCAGCGGGACCGCAGGAGCCCGAGCACCCCGAGCACGAGCACGCCGAGGTAGCAGGTGAACTCCCACCCGAGGGTCCACAGCGAGCCGTTCCACGCACCCTCGAGGGGAGTGCCGAGCGGCGTGCCCGCGATGTCGAACTGCCACACCCTGAGCGCGGCGTTCCTGACGACGTAGGAGACGGCGTCACCGACGAAGCCGTCCGGTGCGGGCACGCCCCGGAGGAGGAGGGCGACCGGCGCGAAGACGCCGGCGGTCAGGACGAGGCACACCCAGAAGGCGGGGAAGATGCGCAGGACGCGGGCACGCAGGAACGCGACGACGCTCGGCGTGCGCGACCACGACATCGCGATCAGGTAGCCCGAGATGGCGAAGAACACGTCGACGGGGAGGCGGGAGGCGAGCTGCCGCACCGGCTCGAGGCCGATGTCGTGACCCGTCAGCGGGAACGAGTGCCAGACGACCACGAAGGCGGCCATGACGAGCCTGATCAAGTTGTAGGCGTTCCGCCTCGGGTCCAGCACGGCGCCGAGGGTCCCCGCACGGGCCCGCCGTGGGGCGGACGAGCGCGCCGACGCGTCGCGGGCAGGCGCGGTCATCGTTCCTCCGTCTCGCCTCCGGTCCGGGTTCTCGGAGGCCCGACCTCGTGATCGGCCGTTCGACACCATAACCCGTGACGGCGCGCGGCTCCAGGGAGGAGCCGCAGGACCGCCCGCCGTGCCACCCCTTCGCCGACGACACGAGCCGCGCCTCTCGGGCCTAGAGTCGGCGCATGATCGTCGCCCTCGTCGCCGCCTCGCTCGCGGCCCTGCTGCACGTGTACATCTTCGTGATGGAGTCCGTGCTCTGGACGACGCCCCGAGTCCGCGCCACGTTCGGCATCACGAGCGACGCCCAGGCCGAGCACACGAAGCCCCTCGCCCTGAACCAGGGCTTCTACAACCTGTTCCTCGCGATCGTGACGATCGTCGGCGCGGTGCTGGTGGTCGCAGGAGGCGCGGGCCCGGCCCCCGAGGCCTCCCCCGCAGGTCTCGCCCTCCTCCTCGCCGGCACGGGGTCGATGCTCGCCGCCGCCCTCGTGCTCGCGGTCACCGACCGCAGCAAGGCGCGCGCCGCCGCGACCCAGGGGCTGTTCCCCCTCGTCACACTGCTGACCCTGCTCGTCTCGGCCGTGGCGTAGCAGCCGTGGCGCACCAGCCGTCGCGGAACAGGGCCGACCCGCGCACTACCCTGGTCTGGTGACCGACCCGACCACCGCCTCCTCGGCTGCCGCCCCCGCCGCGTCGACGACCCACTGGACCCTGACGCTCGTCTGCGACGACGCCCCCGGAATCGTGCACGCGATCAGCGGAGCGGTGGTGGAGGCGGGCGGCAACATCACCGAGTCGGCCCAGTTCTCGAGCCACGACACCGGCACCTTCTTCATGCGTCTGCAGGTCGAGGCGCCCGGCGAGCGAGCCGCCTTCGAGGCCCGGCTCGCCCCGGTCGTCGAGCGCTACGGCATGCAGCACGAGCTCGACGTCGTCGGCCGTCCGACCCGCACCCTCGTGCTCGCGAGCAAGGCGGCGCACTGCCTGAACGACCTGCTCTTCCGTCAGCGCGCCGGCCAGCTGCCGGTCGAGATCCCCCTCGTGCTGGCCAACCACCCCGATCTCGGCGAGCTCGCGGAGTTCTACGGCACCCGCTTCGAGCACCACGCCGTCTCGGACGCCGACAGCAAGGCCGCCTTCGAGGCCCGCGTGCTGCAGGTCGTCGACCGCTACGACATCGAGCTCGTCGTGCTCGCCCGCTACATGCAGATCCTCAGCCCCGAGCTCTGTGCGGCGCTCGAGGGCCGGGCGATCAACATCCACCACTCGTTCCTGCCCGGCTTCAAGGGCGCGAACCCGTACCGGCAGGCGCACGCGCGCGGCGTGAAGCTGATCGGCGCGACGGCGCACTTCGTCACGAGCGATCTCGACGAGGGGCCGATCATCGAGCAGAACGTGGTCCGGGTCGACCACACGCGGAGCGCCCCCGAGCTGATGGCGATCGGCCAGGACGAGGAGAGCCGCACGCTGACCCAGGCCGTCCGCTGGTTCGCCGAGAACCGCGTGCTGCTCGACGGCGCCCGCACCATCGTCTTCCGCTGACCCGCCGCACCGCGCTCCTGGCACACGGTCGTACGCTGGCACCGTGACCCCGACCGACGCCGCGACAGCCGACCACCGTCCGCCCGCGGCTCGCCGCCCTGCCCCCTTCGACCTGCTCCGCTTCGCGGTCGAGCTCTTCGCCCTCTTCTCCCTCGCACTGTGGGGCTACCTGGCGTGGGCCTGGCCGTGGCCGGCCCTCGCGTTCATGCTCGGGGCGCCCGGCTTCGCCGTCGTCGTCTGGGCCCTGTTCCGCTCGCCGCGGGCCGTGGTGCCGACCGACCGGGTCGGCCGCAGCCTCGTCGAGATCGCCGTGATGGGCGCGGCTGCGATCGCCTGGGCCCAGCTCGGGCACCCGGTCGTCGCGGTCGCCTTCGCCCTGGTCGCCGCCGTCACCGGCGTCGTCGCCGCCCGCCGGGAGGACCGCGCATGAGCACCACCCTCTTCACGAACGCGCACGCGGTCGACGCCACGGGCGAGACCGAGGGCTTCTGGATGCTCGTCGACGGCGACACCATCGTCGCGACCGGCAGCACGGCCGAGCAGGCCTTCCCGCTCGAGGCCCCGGGTCGGCACCGGGACGGCCGGGACGGACTGGGAGGCGCGCTGCCGGTCGCCGACGTCGTGGTCGACCTCGACGGCGCCCGCCTCACCCCGGGCCTCGTCGACCTGCACACGCACGGAGGAGGAGGCGCCAGCCACGACGGAGGCGCCGACGAGATCGAGCGCGGCCTGGCCCTGCACCGCTCGCACGGGACGACCCGCTCGCTGGTGAGCCTCGTCGCGAACCCGATCGACCGCCTCCGGGGCTCGCTCGAGACCATCGCCGAGCTGCGACGTCGTGACCCGCTCGTGCTGGGCGCCCACCTCGAGGGGCCGTTCCTCGCGCCGCACCGCAAGGGCGCGCACGCCGAGCAGCACCTCGCTGTCCCCTCCCCCGAGAACGTCGACGCCCTGCTCGGAGCCGTGCCCGGCGTCGTCCGCCAGGTCACGCTCGCGCCCGAGCTTCCCGGCGGGCTCGACGCCGTCGAGCGGATCGTCGCCGCCGGGGCCGTCGTCGCCGTGGGCCACACCGACGCCGACCACGACCTCGCGGTCGCCGCCTTCGACCGTGGCGCGACGATGATGACCCACGCATTCAACGCGATCGCCGGCATCGGACACCGCGAGCCCGGCCCGGTGGTCGCGGCCGTCAGCGACGAGCGCGTCACGATCGAGCTGATCCTCGACGGCGTGCACGTGCACCCGGAGGTCGTCCGCATGGTGTTCGCGTCCGCCCCCGGCCGCGTCGCGCTGATCACGGACGCGATGTCCGCCGCGGGCTCGGCCGACGGCGACTACCTGCTCGGCGAGCTCGCCGTCACCGTGAGCGACGGCGTCGCCGTGCTCGCCGGAACCGACACCATCGCCGGGTCGACCCTGACGCAGGACGCCGCCCTGCGCCTCGCGCTGACCGGGGCCCAGCAGTCGCCGACGTGCGCCGTGGAGGCGTTGACGACCGTCCCCGCGAAGGCGATCGGCGAGGAGGAACGGATCGGCCTGCTCGCTCCCGGCTACGTCGCCGACGCGGTCGCGTGGACGGACGACTGGCACGTGTCGCGCGTGTGGGCCGCGGGACGCGAGCTGACGGACGGTCGCTGACGTACCGCGTCCGTGCAGTTCAGGAGACGACGCGTCTGAGTTCCTGAACTGTGCACGGTTCAGGACCGCGCCTCCTGCGTCGTGCGAACTCAGGACTCATCTTCCTGAATGAGGAGAGACCCAAACGCAGGGTGGGGCGGCTAGAGCGTGCGGCCGGAGTTCGCGTCGAGCCAGGCGCGCGGGTCGACCTGGGTCGAGCCGCCGATCAGCACCTCGAAGTGCAGGTGCGCGCCGGTGGCCACGCCGCTGCGGCCGACGAGGCCGACGAGCTCGCCGACGGCGACCTGCTGGCCGACGACCAGGGGGCTCGAGCCCACGACCATGTGCGCGTAGAGGGTGCTGATCTTCTGGCCGTCGATGACGTGGTCGATCACGGCGTACTGGCCGAACTGCGCGTGCAGGCCCGACGTGCGGACAGTGCCGGCCGCGACCGCGCCGATCGGCGTTCCGCTTCCCGGGGTCATGTCGAGGCCCATGTGCATGCTCGAGCACGCGGCACAGGGCGCCGCACGCGGGCCGAAGCCCGAGCTGAGCACGACCGTGCCGGGGAAGGGCCAGCGGATGTCGCCCGTGCCCGAGTTGACGATGGTGCCTGCACCCGAGGCGACGCCCCCGGTGCGGGTCGACTTCGCGTTCGACGTGCCGGCCTCTGGCGTGGGCACGACGACCGGGGGCGGGGGCGGCGGAGGCGGCGCGTCCTTGACGACGAACGCGTCGCGCTCCGAGACGGTGAGCACCACGAGCGACGCGGCGAGCGTCTGGCCGGGGACGGGCGCCGCGGCCGAGGTCTGCACCACGGATCCGCCGAGGTCGCTCGCGGTCGCCGGCGTGACGTTCGACGAGAAGAACAGCCCGCTCGCGAGGAACGCGACGGCGGGCACCGCGGCGGCGCGGAGCCGACGAGCGGCCTTCGACATGGTCGCGCGGGCGACGGGTGGCGTCGACGACGCCCGGGCGGACGAGGAGGCGCGGGTCGGCACGGCCGAGACCGGCACGCGACGGGGACGCACCGCCACGACCGTGCGTCGTGACCCAGCGGGTGCGGGTGCGAGCGCACGTGCAGGTGCAGGTGCAGGTGCGGCAGCAGGTGCCGCCGCGGCGGCAGGAGCACGAGTCGGGGCCGGGGCGACGGCCGGACCGGATGCTGCGGCGAGCGCCGCGCGCTCTCGCGCCAGCGCCTCGCGCCGGGTCAGCGGAGCAGCAGGCTCGACGGAGATGCCGTCGGACGCGCTCACAGGGCCGTCACGAAGGGGCCGGGGCTGTCGATCACGGTCCTCCTCGCTCCACGGGTCCCGACGAGTGTAGGCCAGGGTCGCCCGTCGCACCAGGGGCCGCGCCCCGGTCGTGGGCCAGCGCCGACGGGGCGAGGGTGCGTAGTCTGAGGTGCGGACAGATAGGTCATGACCGGACGGGACCACCGCCTCCGGCCCGACGACGACAGCCGAGGACAGCCGAGGGGGCACGCGATGGCACGGGCGACGGGGCAGCGGATCACCGACGGTGCCGTGCCCAAGCACGAGCAGCTCCGCATGATCCTGCAGCGCCTGGCGGCCGACGAGCTGCCGGCCGGCGCGGCCGTCCCGAGCGAGCGTCAGCTCATGGTCGACCACGGAGTGAGCCGCATCACGGTGCGCCAGGCGGTCGGGCAGCTCGTCTCGGAGGGGTGGCTGACCCGGGTCCGCGGCAAGGGCACCTTCGTGGCCCACCGCGCGGTGCAGTCGACCCTGCGCCTCAACTCGTTCACGAGCGAGATGACGTCGCTCGGCCACCGTCCGAGCACCGTCGTGCTCGTGCGCGACGAGTGCGTCCCTGCTCCCGAGACCGCGGCGGCCCTCGACCTCGGCCCGGGCGAGACCGCGCTGCACGTCAAGCGGCTGCGCCTCGCCGACGGCGAGCCGGTCAGCATCGACGACGCCTGGTACCCGTCCGCCCGGCTCCCGGGGCTCCTCGACCGCGACCTGAGCCTCTCGCTCTACCGCCTGCTCGCCGACGAGTACGACCAGCCGGTCACCCGGGCCACCCAGACGGTCGCCGCCCGAGAGGCCCCGGTCGACATCGCCACCCTGCTGGGGACGCCGGACGGCGCCCCCGTGCTGCACTTCGAGCGGGTGTCGTTCTCGCGCGACGACCCGATCGAGCGGTCCGAGAGCTGGTACCGGTCCGACCGGTACCGCCTCACGATGCAGGTGACGTCGACGGACGAGCCCGAGGACGCCTGAGTCCCGTGCGACGCGGGCCCGGACCTGGGCGACGCGGGCTCAGAACGTGAAGAGCGGCGACCGCGCCTCCACGTCGGTGCCCACCGATTCCTGGGGCACGCTGTCGGGCGCGCTGTCGAGCACGACGACGGGGCAGACCGCCGAGTAGCCCGCCGCCGCGACGACCGAGGGGTCGAAACGGACGACGACGTCGCCGGCCGAGACCGTCGCGCCCTCGGCGACGGCGAGCTCGAAGCCCTCGCCGCCGAGCTTGACCGTGTCGATGCCGACGTGCACGAGCAGACCCGTGCCGGACTCGTGCACGACCGCGAAGGCGTGCGGGTGCAGCTTGACGATCTCGCCGTCGACCGGCGAGACGACGTCGACGAGGCGGCTGCCCGCAGGAGGCGCGCTGGGCTCGATCGCCACGCCCGCTCCCACGAGCTGGCCGGCGAACACCGCGTCGGGCACGTCCGCGAGCGAGACGACCCGACCCGTGACGGGGGCGACGGCGGCGGTCACGGGAGCAGGTCGTTGATGTCCTCGGCGAGCGAGTCGGCGATCGTGCCGACGATCACCTGGACGCTGCCGCCGGCACGGACGACCGCCGTGGCGCCCGCGGCCTTGAGGGCCTTGTCGTCGACGAGGGAGAGGTCCTTCACGTCGGTGCGGAGGCGCGTGATGCACCCCTCGATCTCCTCGATGTTGTCGGCGCCGCCGAGTCCGTCGATCATGGCCTGTGCTTTCGACATGAGCTGTTCTCCTTCGTCGTGGGGCTCGTGGTGCTGGTCGTCCGGGCGGGACGTCCCGACACCGGGTGCGCCTCCTAGTTGACACCACCGGCGGGTCTGAGGAAACTACCACTCACTGGTCATGACCGGACAGGACCGGCCGACCCGCACCTCCTGCCCCAGGGCCCCGCCTGCACCGACGTCGAGTCGCGGCAGCGGCACCTGCCGCACGACTCTGCGCACGATGAGAGGACCTCAGATGACCACGACCGACACCACGGCCACGACGCCGAAGAAGGGCTCGGCCGCGTTCGCGGTGCTGCAGCGCCTCGGCCGCAGCCTCATGCTGCCGATCGCCGTGCTGCCCGCGGCGGGCCTGCTGCTGCGTCTCGGCCAGCCCGACCTGCTCGGCGCGATCCCCGGCTTCGAGACCGGCGGCTCGGTCATCAGCGCCGCCGGCAACGCGGTCTTCACCTGGCTGCCCCTGATCTTCGCGGTCGGCATCGCGATCGGCTGGGCCAAGAAGTCGGACGGCTCCACGGCCCTCGCCGCGGTCGTCGGCTACATGGTCATCGACGGGGTCTTCACGGCCATGTCGCCGCTCGTGCTCGCGGGCGAGACCACCGCCGCAGGCGATCCTGCCGTGATCAACTACGGGGTGCTCGGCGGCATCGTGATGGGCCTGCTGTCCGCGATGCTGTGGCAGCGCTTCTACCGCACGAAGCTGCCCGACTTCCTCGGGTTCTTCTCGGGTCGCCGCCTGGTGCCGATCCTCACCGCCGTCACGGGACTCGTCGTCGGCGTCGTCATGTCGTTCATCTACCCGCTGTTCAACTCGGCGCTCACCTGGATCGGCACGGCCGTCGCCGCGAACGACGTCGTCGGCGGCGGCGTCTTCGGCGTGGTCAACCGCCTCCTGATCCCGACCGGACTGCACCACATCCTCAACAACGTCGTGTGGTTCCTCGTCGGCGACTTCACCGGGGACGACGGCACCCTCTACCGCGGCGACCTGACCCGCTTCTTCCAGGGCGACCCGAGCGCGGGCGTCTTCATGACCGGCTTCTTCCCCATCTTCATGTTCGCCCTGCCCGCGGCTGCCCTGGCCATCTGGCGCCACGCCCGCCCCGAGAAGAAGAAGCTCATCGGCGGCATCATGCTGTCGACCGCCCTGACCGCGTTCCTCACCGGCATCACCGAGCCGCTCGAGTTCTCGTTCATGTTCGTCGCGTGGCCGCTCTACCTCATCCACGCGGTCCTGACGGGCACGTCGATGGCGCTGGTGAACGCGCTCGACATCCACACCGGGTTCTCGTTCTCGGCGGGCCTGATCGACTACGTCCTGAACTTCAACATCTCGCAGAACTCGATCTGGCTCATCCCGATCGGCCTCGGCTACGCGGTGATCTACTACGTCGTCTTCAGCTTCGTCATCAAGAAGTGGAACCTCAAGACTCCCGGTCGCGAGGACGACGACGTGTCGGCCGAGTCCGCCGACGCGGCGACGAAGGCCTGACGCGTGGAGATCGTCATCGTCCGCGACGCCGCCGAGGCGGGCCGCGTCGCCGCACTGAAGATCGCGTCCGTCGTCGAGCGCGAGCCCGAGGCGGTGCTCGGCCTGGCGACCGGCTCCTCCCCCACCGGGATCTACGCGTCGCTGGCGGGCCGGGTGCAGGCGGGTGAGCTCGACTTCTCGCGCACCTCCGGCTTCGCCCTGGACGAGTACGTCGGCATCCCGCTCGAGCACCCCGAGAGCTACGCGTCGGTGATCCGGCGCGACGTCGTCGTGCCGCTCGGCATGGACCCCGCCCGCGTGCGGGTGCCCGACGGCCGCGCCGACGACATCGAGGCCGCCGCGGTCGAGTACGACGAGGCGATCGCGGCCGCAGGCGGGATCGACATCCAGATCCTCGGGATCGGGGCGAACGGGCACATCGGCTTCAACGAGCCGACGTCGTCGTTCGCGTCGCGCACCCGGATCAAGACGCTGGCGCCGCAGACCCGCGCCGACAACGCGCGCTTCTTCGACGATCCGTCGCAGGTGCCGACGCACTGCATGACGCAGGGTCTCGGCACGATCCTCGACGCCCACGAGGTGGTGCTGGTCGCCGTGGGCTCGTCGAAGGCCTCGGCCGTGGCGGGCATGGTCGAGGGTCCGCTCTCGGCGATGTGTCCCGGGAGCGCGCTGCAGCTGCACCAGCACGCGACGATCGTCGTCGACGAGGAAGCGGCGGCGCTGCTCACCCTCGCCGACTACTACCGCTACACCTACGCGAACAAGCCGGCCTGGCAGCGCTTCGAGCGCTGACCCGGCCGAGCACCGACCTGCTCGAGCGCCAGCCTGCTCGAGCGCCAGCTTGCTCGAGCGCCGACCTGCTCAAGCGCCGACCTGCTCGAGCGCCAGCCTGCTCGAGCGCCGCCCCGGGCTTGTCCCCTCCTCATTCAGGAACATCGGTCCTGATCCAGGGCCGGCGATCCGGCATTCAGGAACATCCGTCCCGACCGCCGTCGCGCCTCCTTGCACCATGCAGGAGGCGCGGCTCGGTCGTTCCTGAACCGTGCACCGATCAGGAACCTGAGTCCCCCCGCCGCGCGGATCAGGCGCGATGTTCCTGAATGAGGAGGCGCAGACACCCGCAGGAGGCGCGGCGTCAGCCCCGCAGGTCGGGGAAGTCGGCGTCGCGCCACTCGGCGGCGAGACGGTCGCCCTGCCGGGCCGCCGCCTCCTCGCGCTCGCGCAGCTCGACCCGGCGGATCTTGCCCGAGATGGTCTTCGGCAGCTCCTCGACGAACTCGAGGCGTCGCACGCGCTCGTACGCCGGCAGGCCCGTGCGCGCGTGGGCCAGCACGGTGCGGGCCGTGTCGGCCGTCGGCTCCCAGCCGGCGGCGAGCGTGACGTACGCCTTGACGACGGCGAGCCGGACGTCGTCGGGCGCCGGCACGACGGCCGACTCGGCGACCGCGGGGTGCTCGATCAGCACGCTCTCGACCTCGAACGGCGACACCTTGTAGTCGGACGACTTGAAGACGTCGTCGGTGCGGCCGACGAACGTGATCATGCCGTCGGCGTCCCGGGTCGCGACGTCGCCGGTGTGGAACAGCCCGTCGCGCTGGGCGGCCGCCGTGCGCGCCTCGTCGCCGAGGTAGCCGGCCATCAGGTTGACCGGCCGCACCCGCAGGTCGAGGCAGACCTCGCCTGCGTCGCCGACCACGCCCGTCGCCGGGTCGACCAGCACGACCTCGACGCCCGGCAACGGGTGTCCCATCGAGCCGGCCTTGACGACCGAGCCGGGAGGGTTCGCGACGATCGCCGTCGTCTCGGTCTGGCCGTAGCCGTCGCGGATGTCGAGGCCCCAGGCCTGCTGCACGCGTGAGATGACCTCGGGGTTGAGCGGCTCCCCCGCCGACAGCGCCTCGCGCAGCGCTCCGGGACGCTCGCCGAGCGACGACTGGATCAGCATCCGCCACACGGTCGGCGGTGCGCAGAACGACGTCACCTCGGCTCGGTCGAGCTGCTCGCGCAGGGCGGCGGCCGAGAACCGCGCCTGCTCGTGGACGAACACGGTGGCCTCGGCCGTCCACGGCGCGAAGAACAGGCTCCACGCGTGCTTGCCCCAGCCCGGGGACGAGATCGTGAGGTGCACGTCTCCCGGCCGCACGCCGATCCAGTACGTGGTCGTGAGGTGCCCGACCGGGTACGACGCGTGCGTGTGGACGACCATCTTCGGCTTGCTCGTCGTGCCCGACGTGAAGTAGACGAGGCACGGGTCGCTCGTCGCCGTGTCGACGACGGGCGCCGTCGCGGAGGCGCGGCGCGAGTCGTCGAAGGACGCCCACCCGGGGCGCTCCCCGCCGACCACGATGCGTCCCACGCCCTCGGCGAGACGATCGAACTTCGGAGCGTCGGCGACCGCGGCCACGACGTGGCGGACGAGCCCCCGCTCGACCCGGTCGGCGAGGTCACGGGGAGCGAGGACGACGGAGGTGGGCAGGATGACCGCACCGATCTTCATGATCGCGAGCATCGCCTCCCACAGCTCGACGCGGTTGCCGAGCATGAGCATGACGTGGTCGCCCTTCGCGACCCCGCGCTCGACGAGCCACGAGGCGACCTGGTCGGAGCGACGCCGCATCTCGTCGAAGGTGACCCGGTGGTCGGCGCCGTCCTGGTCGACGATCCAGAGCGCGACGCGGTCGTTGCCCTGCGCGATCGCGTCGAACCAGTCGCGGGCCCAGTTGAAGGAGTCGCCGACGTCGGGCCAGCGGAACGCCGCACGCGCCGCCTCGTGGTCGCCGGCGTGGGCCGACAGCGCGTCCCGGGCAGCGCGGAACGCGGCGGTGGACGGCTTCTCGGCGGCGGAGGCTGCGACGGAGGGTGCGACGGGGACCATGTCTCCATGATGCTCGCCCGCCCATGCCGGGCGCGGCATGCGGCGCGGTGCTCCCTTGATCCGTGGTCCGCGATCGACCGACCGCGATCCGTGCCGCACGCGCTGTTCTTCTCGAGGGCGGGTTTTCCGGGCCGAGGGCGGGTAGGCGGCGACCCGCCCTCGACCCGGAATGCCCGCCCTCGACGGCTCCGCACGGAGGATCACGGGCGGGTGCCTCTGGGAGGATCGGAGGATGAGCGACCGCACCCGCACCTCCTCGTCCGCTGCCGACGCCGGCCCGAGACGCGTCGTGCTCGAGATCGCCGTGACGTCCCTGGGCGGCGCGCTCACCGCGCAGGCCGAGGGAGCCGACCGGGTCGAGCTCTGCACCGCGCTCGAGATCGGCGGCGTCACGCCGTCGCAGGGCCTGACGGAGGCGGTCGTCGCGACGGGCGTGCCGGTGCACGCCCTCGTCCGGGCGCGGGGCGGCGACTTCGTCTACGACGAGGCGGACCTCACCGTGATGGAGCGCGAGGTCCGCACCCTCGTCGCGGCAGGCGTCGCCGGGGTCGTCGTGGGGGCGCTGCGGGCCGACGGCTCCCTCGACGTGGACGCCGTCGCGCGGCTCGCGTCGGTCGCGCGCGAGGCGGCGGCGGCTCGCCCGGCGGGGCACGGCGGCGGCCGTCTCGACCTGACCGTGCACCGCGCCGTCGACCGGGCCGCCTCACCGGTCGACGCGGTCGCCGCCCTCGCCGCGCTCGGCGTCGACCGGGTCCTCACCTCGGGAGGCGCCTCCCGCGCACGCGACGGGCTCACGTCGGGCGTCCTGCCCGACATGGTCGCGGCGTCCGGCGGCGTCGAGGTCATGGCGGGCGGCGGCGTCCGGCTCGACGACATCGCGGCGCTGGTCGCCGCGGGCGTGGCCGCCGTGCACCTGTCGGCGTCGACGACGGCTGTCACCCCGGCGCACGCGGGCGCCGACGAGGACGGGCACGACCGACCGCTCGTCTCGCTCGGCTCGGCGGGCGCGACCGACGCGTACGCGGTGACCGACCCCTCGGTGGTCCGAGCCGCGCGCGCCGCGCTCGACGCCGCGACGCGCGTGCCGACGCCCCACGGCGACTGACGGGCCCGGCCCGGCCCGCCCCGCCCGTGAGCGTGCACAGTGGAGCGATGACAGAGCAGTCCCTCCTCGTGATCGGCGGCACGGGCCAGATCAGTGCCGCGTGCGTCCGTGAGGCGGTGCGCTCCGGCTGGTCCGTCTCGGTGCTGAACCGCGGCAGCACGAGCAGCCGCTCCCTGCCCGAGGAGGTCGAGTCGATCGTCGCCGACGTGCGCGACGAGGAGGCGCTGGTCACGGCCCTGGCAGGCCGTCGGTTCGACTCCGTGGCCGACTTCCTGACCTTCACCCCCGACGACCTGCGCTCGGTGCTGCGGGCCGTCGTGCCGCACGCAGACCGGTACGTGTTCATCGGCTCCGCCTCGACGTACCAGAAGCCGCCGGCCGCGCTGCCGATCTCGGAGTCGACGCCGCTGTTCAACCCCTGGTCGCAGTACGCCCGCGACAAGATCGCCTGCGAACGGCTGCTGCGCGACGAGCACCTCGCGGGCCGCGTCCGCGCAACCGTCGTGCGCCCGTCGCACACCTACGACC
This sequence comes from Frigoribacterium sp. ACAM 257, assembly GCF_007954365.1. Taxonomy (GTDB): domain Bacteria; phylum Actinomycetota; class Actinomycetes; order Actinomycetales; family Microbacteriaceae; genus Frigoribacterium. The sequence continues at coordinate 545,877 of NZ_VOLO01000002.1, read as the reverse complement.
GCACCCACGTCCCGCTGCTCGGCGGCTGGACCGTGATCGACCGGATGCGCCGCGGAGCCCCCGTCGTGCTGCACGGCGACGGCACCTCGATGTGGGCGATGACCCACTCCGACGACTTCGCCCGGGCGTTCGTGCCGCTGCTCGGCGCTCCCGAGGCGTCGGGAGAGGCCTTCAACATCATGTCGTCCGAGCTGCTCACCTGGAACGAGATCGCCCGCTGCCTCTCGGACGCCGCCGGCGGATCGCTGCACGTCGTCCACCGCACGACCCACGACCTCGTCGCGGCGGCGCCCGAGTGGGACGCCGACCTGCGCGGCGACCGCAGCCACCCCGCCCTGTTCGACTCGTCGAAGGTGCGCGAGGTCGCCGTCGGCTGGGAGCCGCGGGTGCCCTTCGCCGAGGGCGCCCGCCAGATCGTCGCGTGGCACGATGCCGACCCGTCGCGCCGCGTCGTCGACCCCGAGGTCGACGCCCTCTACGACCGGCTCGTCGCGGGCTGATCGCCGACCCGACCGGTGCCGCGTGCGCGGTCTGGGCGTGCGCAGCCGTCGGTGCGGCTCGTCGGGGCGACGGCGCTCGGAGTGCGGGCGGGTCCGTCGTGGGCGGGCCGTCGCCGCCGCCCGGCCACGACGAACTCGACCGGTCTCGGGGGCTCCGTCTCGGCAGTGCTCAGAAGCGCGTCAGCCAGGTGCCCTCGACGACCGGGGGCTGCTCGCGGGCGGTCGTGCCGCCGCGCACGAGCGAGAGCTCGCGCCACTGCGACAGGGTCGTGCAGGGGTGCGAGACGCCGAGGCGCACCAGGTCGCCGACGGCCAGCCCCGAGGAGGCGCCCAGCCGGAGGAACGCGTGCTGGTCGTTCAGGGCGGTCACCACGGCGCCGTCGAGCACGCCGTCCAGGTGCGTCGCCGACGCGTCGTCCGCACCCCCTCCTGCGGTCGGTCGCCACGCGTCGAGGGGAAGGGGCAGGCCCTCGTCGTCTGCCGTGTCGCGTCGGCCGACGTTCAGCAGGGCGAGCTCGGGCTCAGGCCGTGAGATGACCGTCGCCCAGAGCTCGATCGCGGGCAGGAACGACTCGCGGCCCGTGACGCCGTCGATCGGCGGGGTCGTGTCGCGGGCGAACGGCGTCAGGCGCCGGTAGAGGTCGTGGTCGTGCGCGACGTACGAGCCGGAGCGGAGCACCACCCGCGTCCGCGGCCCGCGCTCGCCGAGGGGGTCGTGCCGCCCGGCGAGCACGGCGACCACGCGTTCGAAGTAGACGCTGCCGCCCGCGCTCACGACCACGTCGCCGCCGCTCGCCAGCCAGGGCCCGAACGCATCGGGGCCGATCGCGTCGAGGAGCTCGACCACAGTGCGCAGGTAGTCGTCGATCAGCTGGATCCCGGCGGGGTCGACGTCGTGCGTCAGGGCGCCCTCGTAGCCGGTGACGCCGGCGAGCACGAGGTGCGGCGCCGCGACGACGGCGTCGACCACGGCGAGCGCCTCGGCGAGGCTGCGGGCTCCCGTCCGGCCGACGGGCGAGCCGATCTCGACCAGCACGGCCAGCGGCGGCACGGCCGGGGCGGCGGACTCCGACGTGCTGTCCGACCCCGCGGCGTCGGCCCCCCTGGCGGCAGCACGGGCGAGCGCCTCGTCGGCGAGGCGGACGGCGTCGACCGAGTCGACCCACATCAGCACGCGCGTCGACCCGGGGTCGGCAGCGAGGGCGACGAGCGCCTCCTCGGAGAACGTCGTCCCGGCGAGCACGACGTTCCGCACGCCGGCCTCGCGGGCGACGGACGCCTGGAAGGCCGTCGCGACCGTGATCCCCCACGCCCCTGCGTCGAGCTGGCGCCGCCAGATGTCGGGTGACATGGAGGTCTTGCCGTGCGGCGCCAGGTCGACCCCGGCCGCTCGGCACCACGCGGCCATCGTCGCGACGTTGTGCTCGAGCGCGTCGAGGTCGAGCGTGAGGAGGGGCGTGGGGAGGCGCAGCAACGGTGCCGGCCGGTGCTCGCTCGCGAAGGTGGCCTTGGACGTCTGCACGGGGGTGTCCTCTCGTCGTGGCGCGGTGCGGTCTCCCGATAGCTTTGCAGGGGAGACGCCGTGAGAGCGCGCCGTCCACAGCCACCGCCTCCTTCACCAGGAGGCCACAGCCCCACCGACACTGAGGAGAGACCCCCTGTGAGCGACAAGACCCAGGTGATCACCACCGGAGCCCCCACCCCCATGCCGATCTTCTCGCAGGGGGTGCTGAAGAACGGGCTCCTCGCCGTCTCCGGCCAGGGCCCGCAGGACCCGGCGACGGGCGAGTACCTGTTCCGCGGCGACCTGACGGCGCAGACCCTGCGCACGCTCGACAACGTGAAGGCGATCGTGGAGGCGGCCGGCGGCACCGTCGACGACGTCATGTCCCTGCGCGTGTTCCTCACGCAGCGCAGCGACTTCGCGGAGATGAACGCGGCCTACGAGACCTGGGTGCGGGCGAACGTCACCAGCGGCGTGTTCCCCACCCGCACGACGATCTTCGTCGAGCTGCCCAACGAAGCGATGCTCGTCGAGATCGACGCTCTCGCCATGCTCGGCTAGGCGCCCGCCCCGGCAGCGCACTCCCGTGCAGGCGCGCCCGAGAACCCCTCGGCCGCGACGACCGTGGTGATCTCATCCCCCCGGGTGAGGTCTCTCCTCTTGAAGCACCCCCGATCCTGTGACATGTTGGACTGACATTCACTGCTGATCGAAGGAGCTCGCATGTCGAATCACGATCTGTCGTCACGGTCGGTCCGGGGCGTGGCCGTCGCGGCGGGCGTCGCGGCGCTGGTCGCCGCCGCGGCCGTCCTCACTCCGCAACCTGTGGCTGCACAGCCAGCGCCAGCGCCGGCCCCGGCCCCGGCGCCGGCGCCGGCGCCGGCGCCGGCGCCGTTCATCATCGGCGGCGGGGAGGTCCCCGACGGCAGGTACCCGTTCGTGGTGTCCCTCCAGATCGACGGGGAGCACCAGTGCGGCGGCTCCGTCGTGCACCCTCAGCGCGTGCTCACCGCAGCTCACTGCGTGGAGGGGCTCACCCAGGAGGAGGCCGACGCCCTCACCGTCGTCGCAGGGCGGACGAACCTCGCGGACACGACGACCGGGCAGGTCCGGTCGCTGCTCCCGGGTCCCGTCTCGCAGTCCGTCGTCGTGCACCCCGAGTCGGACACCGGGGGCGGCAGATACGACGCAGCCCTGGTGACCCTGGAGACTCCCCTGACGGGCATCGCCCCCGTGCTGCTGCCCACTCCGGGCACGGACGCGCTGATCCGCCCCGGCCACCAGGCCACGGTCATCGGCTGGGGCAACACGGACACGCAGCTGCCGAACTACCCCGACCGGCTCCGCGAAGTGGACGTCCCCCTCCTTCACCAGGACGAGTGCGCTCTCAGCTACGACACCTTCGACCCGTCGACCGAGATCTGCGCCGGCGTACGAGGGAAGGACTCGTGCCAGGGCGACAGCGGCGGGCCCCTGTTCCGTTCGGTCAACGGCAGGACGTACCAGATCGGCATCGTCTCCCGCGGCCACGGGTGCGGCGACCAGGGCGCCCCCGGCGTGTACGCGTCGCTGAGCTCCGCCGCCCTCCGGGCCGGCTTCCTGTGACGTGGCCCCATGCTGCCGTCGTCTCCCGGGCCAGGGGCGACGGCAGCATCCGCTCTCTCTGGCCGGAGGCCGGCCGCTACGCCCCGGTGAGCACCGCCGTGCGGCGCAGCCAGGCGTCGTCGGCGAGCTGCGCCAGCATGAAGCGGGCGACGTCGGCCCGGGTCACCTGGGTCGAGGCTCCGTCGGCCAGGTGCTCGGAGGCCACGACGTCTCCCGTCGCGGGGTCGTCCACGAGGCGCGTGGGGTAGACCAGGGTCCAGTCGAGGCCGCTGTCGCGCACCTGCGCGTCGGCCGCCTCCTTCGCCTCGTAGACCTTGCCGAGCACGGTGTGGAAGAAGATCTTCTGCAGGGCGCTGGCGTCGCCCTCCGAGTCGCCGACGCCGAACGCCGAGCAGACGACGAGCCGCCGGACGCCCGACGCCTGCATCGCCGGCAGCAGCGCCTCGCCCACCTCGACCTCGACGGGGTGACGCACGCGGCGGGAGCCGACCGCGTTCAGGACGGCGTCCTGGCCCGCGACCGCCGCCGCGACGTCCGCTGCGGACGTCGCGTCGCCGACGACGACCCGCACCCCGTGGCGCTCGTCGAGGGCCGTCTCGTCCCGCACCAGGACCGTGACGTCGTGGCCGGCGGCGAGCGCCTGGCGCAGCACGTGCGACCCCACTCCCCCGGTGGCTCCCAGCAACAGCAGCTTCATGGCGTCTCCTCGTCGTCCGGCGCGCGTCGAGACGGGCGTCGACGAGCTGACGTCGAGCGAACACCCCCGGGTCGTGTCCCGGCCATGAGCAGCTCGTGCGTTCGCCCAGATGCCGTCACGCCCGGTCGCGACGACGCGACCGCGACAAGACGACGTGGTAGGTCACGTCGCTTTGTCGCTGTGACGTCGCCTCACGGCCCAGCAGACCTCAGGCGAGCCCCGCGAGCTCGCCCGCGACGAGCTCGCCCGAGACCCAGACCGCACGCACCCCCGACGGCGAGCGGCGCGGCTCCGCGTACGTCGCGCGGTCGGCGTACGCGGCCGGGTCCACGAGCTGGAGGTCCGCCGCCGCCCCCGGCACGAGCCCCAGGGGCGCCGAGGAGGCGACGGTCCCGAAGCGGCGGTGCGCGGCGACGCTCATCCGGTGCACCGCCTCCTCGCGGGCCAGCACCGCCGACGGCCCGGTGCCGGCGTAGACGTCGAGCAGCCGGGCGAAGGTGCCGTACAGCCGCGGGTGCACGGTGCCCGACTCGCGCGGCAGGCCGTCCGAGCCGACGAGCGTGTGCGGCCAGGCGAGGGCAGTGCGCATACCCTCGAGGTCGGTGTGGAAGACGATCACCGTCAGCGCGCCGCGCTCGGCGAGCACGAGGTCGGCGAGCACCTCGCGCGGGTCTCCGCCGAGCTCGGTCGCGATGTCGTCGACGCTGCGGCCCTCGAGGCCGGCATGCTCGGGCAGGGAGAAGCCGGCGAGCAGGATGCGGGCAGGCCCGATCGCCGCCCACTGGTTCTCGAGGGTCGTGTCCGGCCACGGCTCCTCGAGCCCTGCCAGCACCGCGGTGCGGGTCGACGGGTCGCGGAGCGCCTCGAGCAGGCTCTCGACCCCGCGGTCGGCCGTCGACGGCGGGAACAGCGAGGCGACCGTCGTGCTGCCCGCGTCGTAGGGATAGACGTCGGCGGAGACGTCGAGACCCCGTTCGCGCAGGTCGTCGAGCCTGTCGACGATCGCGCCCATGCCGCCGACGTTCCGCGGCCCGGTGACCTTGAGGTGACTGACGTGCACGCGGGCGCCCGACTCGAGACCGAGCGAGGCGAGCTCGTCGACGGAGGCGCGGAGCCCGTCAGCCTCGTTGCGCACGTGGGCGACGAGGAGCGCGTCCCTGGCCGCCACCTCCCTGGCGATCGACAACAGCTCTGGCCGGTCGGCGGTGTCGCCGGGGGCGTACATCAGGCCCAGCGAGACGCCGAGGGCGCCCGCGTCGAGAGCCTCGCCGACGGCGCCCGCGATGCGCGACACCTCGTCGGCAGCGGCCGGGCGACGCACCATCCCGAGCACGGAGGCGCGGACCGGCGCGTGCGGGACGAGTGTGCGGGCGTGCACGCCGAGCGGCTCCCGGGCGAGCGTGTCGACGTAGTCGCCGAACCGCGCCCAGCGTCGGTCGGGGAACGGTCCGAGCACCGGCAGCGAGTACTGCTCGAGCGAGCGATCGAGAGTGTCGGTCGGCGACGGCGCCACGCCCTGGCCGCAGTTGCCGACGATGGTGGTCGTCACGCCCTGCGCGATCTTCGGCGCGACGCCGCCGGGTCGGAACAGCGCCGCGTCGTCGTGAGCGTGCACGTCGACGAACCCGGGCAGCACCTCGAGTCCGCGAGCGTCGACCACCTCGTCCGCAGTGGCGACGTCAGACGTGGCGGACGCCGCGGCCCCCGGCCCTACGGCCGCGACCACGCCGTCGCGCACGACGACGTCGGCGACCTGCGCCGCGCCTCCTCGACCGTCGTGGACCGTCGCCCCGATCAGCACCAGCGTCGACACGGGACTCTCCTCTCCTCACTCAGGAACGGGCGACCGCGCGTTCCTGATCAGTGCACGACTCAGGACTCGCGCTCTCTCCCCCGCGCGGATCAGGACTCGAGTTCCTGAATGAGGAGAGGGCAGCGCGCGACCGTCGGTCAGGCGATGTTGGCGGTGACCGAGGCGATGTACGCGGCGCGGTCCTCGCGCGAGGCCGGCCGGCCGGGCACGCCCGGACGCGTCTGCCACGGCAGCGGGCCCGACGCCCGGTGGTACTCGACCCCCGAGGCCTCGAGGCGCAGGAGGTGGTGGTCGAGCCGTGCGGAGAAGCCCGCGAAGTCCCGCGGCGCGTCCGACCAGAGCACGTCCGCCACCGCGCAGAGCCGGGGGAAGACGAGGAAGTCGACGGTGCGGGGAGAGTCCATGTGCTCGGTCCAGACGTTCGCCTGGCCGCCCAGCACGTGCCGCGCCTCCTCGTCCGTCAGCTCGGCGGGGACGGGCTCGAACGCGTAGACGTCCTCGAGGCCGAGGACGATCGAGACCGGGATGGGCTCGTCGGGCGAGTCGGACTGGCGGTAGTCGAGGTACACCTGGTCGTCGGGGCACGCGACGACGTCGTAGCCCAGCCGGGCGGCGGTCACCGCGCCGGTCATGCCCCGCCAGGAGGCGACGGTCGCGCCGGGCGACATCGGTCGCGGGCCGCCCCCGTCGACCTCCGCGTCGGCTCCGGCCTCGGCTCCCCCGTGGCCGTGGCCGTGGCCGTGGCCGTGTCCCTCGAGGATCTCGTCCCAGCCGAAGGTGCGGCGGCCGGCGGCGGTCACGTGCTCGTCGAGCTGGCCGATGAACCAGGCCTGCAGCTGCTCCTCGTCGGCGAGGCCGCGCTCGCGCATGAGCTCCTGCGTGCGGGGGTCCGCCTCCCACTGGGCCTTCGGGCACTCGTCGCCGCCGACGCCGATCCAGGTGCCGGGGAACAGGTCCATCACCTCGGTGAGGACGTCCTTGTAGAAGTCGACCGTCGACTCCTCGGTGTTGAGCACGTCCTCGAAGATGCCCCACTCGGTGCCGACCGCGATCTGGCGAGGCTCGGGCACGGGCAGGCCGCCGACCTCGACCGCCCCGACGCCGAGGTGCGGGTAGGCAGTGATCGCGGCCATGGAGTGTCCGGGCACGTCGACCTCGGGCACGACGGTCACGTGCCGTGCGGCGGCGTACGCCACGACCTCGCGGATGTCGGCCTGCGTGTAGAAGCCGCCGTGCGGCCGGCCGTCCTGGGTCGCCTCGGGGCCGGCGCCCACCTGGGACGACTCGCGCCAGGCGCCCACCGTCGTCAGCCGGGGGTACTTGACGATCTCGATGCGCCAGCCCTGGTCCTCCGTGAGGTGCCAGTGCAGCGTGTTGAGGCGGTGCGCCGCCATGAGGTCGATCAGGCGCATCACGTCGTGGGTCGGCATGAAGTGCCGTGCCACGTCGAGGTGCATGCCGCGCCAGCCGAACCGGGGCGAGTCGGCGATGTCGACGGCGGGCACCGACCACTCGACGCCCTCGACGAGCGAGCGACGGAACACCTCGGGCGGGAGCAGCTGCCGCAGCACCTGCGCGCCGTAGAAGACGCCCGCGGCCGAGCCGCCGGTGATGCGCACGCCGGCCGGTCGCACCTCGACGCGGTAGCCCTCGTCGTCGAGCGCCGGGTCGAGGTCGAGCGAGATGCCGGCGCCGTCGCCGTCCCCTTCGCGCAGGGGCAGCCCGGTCGCGGGCCGCAGCACGGACTGCAGCCAGGCGACGGTGCCCGCCAGCTCGTCGGGCGCCGAGACGCGGGTGGCGCAGTCGAGCAGGTACGCGCCGGAGGCGGCGGTCAGCTGGTCGACACGGGGCAGCAGCAGGGGGTCGGTCACGGTTCTAGCCCTTCACGGCGCCGGCGGACATGCCCGACACCAGGTTGCGTTGGATGATGACGAAGAAGACGACGACCGGCAGCGAGAACAGCACGCTGGCCGCCATCTGCCCGCCGGAGTCGGTGCCGGTGTTCTGCGAGACGAACGACGCGAGCCAGACCGGCAGCGTGTACATCGACTGATCTTTCATGAACGTGTAGGCGATGATGTAGTCGTTCCAGGCCGCGATGAAGGCGAAGATGCTCGTCGCGATGACGCCGGGCGCCACGAGCGGGAACAGGATGCGCGTCAGCACCTGCCAGGTGTTCGCGCCGTCGAGCTGTGCCGCCTCCTCGATCTCCATCGGGATGGCGACGAAGAACCCGCGCATCACCCAGATGGAGAACGGCAGCACCGTCGCGATGTACGCCAGCACGAGGCCCGCGTACGTGCCGAGCAGCCCGATGCTGTTGAAGATCAGGAACAGCGGGATGAGCAGCGCCGTCGTCGGCAGCATCTGCACCGCGAGGATCACGATCATGATGGTGCGGCGACCGCGGAAGCGGAACCGCGAGAGCGCCGCGGCGGCGAAGAAGCCGAGGATGATCGCGAGCAGCACCGTCGCGATCACCACCACCGCGCTGTTGCGCAGGTTCACGAGGAACCCGCTCTGCGTGATGGCGACGACGAAGTTGTCGAGCGTCGGGTTCTGCGGCAGGAACAGCGGGGTCGACGTCATCGACTCCGACCGCGGCTTGAACGCCGTGTTGACCATCCAGTAGACGGGGAAGATCCACACCGCGCTGAACAGCACCGCCAGCGAGTTGCTGAACCAGCGGGGCTTCTTGCGGCGTCGCGACCGACGGGCCGGCGTCGCACCTCCTGCGGTGCCGTCTGACGAGCCCGGCGCAGGGGCGGCGGAGGCGGGGACGGCCGAGTCGGCGGCCGCAGCGGTCTCGGAGGGGCCGTCGGTCGCCGAGGCGCCGACTCCGGTGGGGACTGTCGTGGTCACAGGTCTTCTCCCGAGCGGATCAGGTTGCGGATGTAGAAGGCGGTCAGGCCGAGCAGCAGCAGGGTCGTGACGACCGAGATGGCGGCGCCCTGACCGATCTCGAAGCCGACGAACGCCGTCTTGTACATGAAGACGCCGAGGGTCGACGTCGCGTCGTCGGGGCCGCCCTGCGAGACGAGCCAGATCTGGTTGAAGACGTTGTAGTCCCAGATGATCGAGAGGATGGTCACGAGCAGCAGGGTCGGCTTGAGGAACTGCAGGGTGACGTCGCGGTAGACGCGCCACTCGCCGGCACCGTCGAGACGGGCCGCCTCCTTGTACTCGGGCGAGACCTGCGTCTCGGCCGCGTAGAGGGTCAGCGCGATGAAGGGCACCGCCTGCCAGACGATCAGCATCCAGATCGACGTGTACGACAACAGGGGGTCGTTCGACCACTGCGTGTCGGTCATGTCGCCGAAGACGCGCAGCTGGGTGAGCATCCAGTTGACGACGCCGTAGCCGGGCTGGAAGAGCCAGTTCCAGACCAGCGAGGAGGCGACGTTCGGCATCGCCCACGCGAAGATCAGCACGACGGTGACGACGTACCGCATGCTCGTGTGGATCCGCGTCAGCAGGTGCGAGACGCCCATGCCGATGACGACGCTGCCGGCGACCATCGCGACGGTGAAGAGCACCGTGCGGAGCAGCGACCACCAGAAGTCGCTGTCGGTGAACAGCGTGACGTACTGCTGCAGGCCGACGGACTCGTAGGCGCCGGTGAACAAGCTGCGCTGGTCGTAGTTCGTGAACGAGGTGAAGACCAGGAACACGATCGGCGCGACCATCACGACGAGCAGGACGATGCCGGCCGGGCTCAGGAGCCAGAGCGGGGCGAGCTGGCGCTTCTTCCTGCGCCGCGGGGCTGGGCCCTCGGGGGCGTGCTGGCGGGGCGGGAGGGGCGGCGCTGTGGTGACGGCCATGGCTGCTTCCTGGGTCGGGACTCAGAGATCGGGTCGAGCGGTGGAGCGGGGACTGGCCGGGCGACGCGCGTTCCTGATCGTGCGCCGCCCGGCGCTGTCTGCCGGGCTACTTGTTGAGGGCGTCGTCCGTCGTGCCGTCGAACGACTCGGCGGCGGCCTCGGGCGACTTGCTGCCCGACGCGACGCTGCTGAACAGGTCGTTGATGCTCAGGTCACCCTCGAGAGCGGCCCAGTTGCCGCTGGCGGGGGTGGCCTTCGAGTTGAGCGCCGCCGAGAAGAAGCCCTCGTCGATGTCGCCGAGCGTGCTCTGCGCCGCCTCGATGCCGTCGGTGCTGTTGGGGATCCAGCCGTCGTTGCCGTAGACCCAGTCGCTCTGGATCTCGGGGCTGGCCGCGATCTTGACCCACTGCAGCGCGAGGTCGGTGTTCGCGCTCTTGGCCGCGATGCCCCAGTCCGAGCCGCCGAGCATGACGGGCTGCGACTCGCCGGACTTGCCCGGGAACGGGAAGGTGCCGAAGCTGTCGTCCGTCAGGGCGGGGTTCGCCTCCTTGATCAGGTCGATCTTGCCGTTGGTGCCGAGCATGGCGCCGGCCTTGCCGTCGGCGAAGATCTGGTCCTGGTTCGGCACGTCGGTGTCGAGCGTCTGCGAGGCGCCCGTCGAGTACGTGTTCTGGAACTCCTTGAAGTCCTCGAGGCCCTGCTGCGCCTCGTCGGACGACAGGCCGGCCGACCAGGTGCCGTCGTCGCCCTGCGTCGCGATCTCCCCGCCGGCGTCCCAGACGAACTGCATGCCGGCGTACCAGTAGGCGCCGGGCATGTAGAAGGGCGAGAAGTCGCTCGCCGGGTTCGCTGCCGCCAGCGCGTCGAGGTCGGCCGTGAGCTGCTCGTACGTGGTGGGCTCCTCGGTGATGCCGGCCGCCTCCCACATGTCCTTGTTGTAGATGACGGCGCGGGCGCCCGCGAAGCCGGGGACGCCGTAGAGCGAGCCGTCGACCGTGGCCGGTTCTTCGAGGCCCGTGAGCCACTCCTGGCCCTGGGCGATGTCGTCCGCGTAGTCGGTGAGGTCGAGCAGGGCACCGTTCTCGGCGTAGCTCGCGACCTGGGTGTTGCCGAGGTCCAGCACGTCGGGCGGGGTCGAGGTCGCGAGCGCCGTGCTGATCTTGGTGGTGATGCCGTCCCACTGCTGGGTCTGCACGTCCACCTCCGCGCCGGTCTGCTCGGTGAACTCGTCGTTGATCGCCGTGATCGTCTCGTCGGTGTAGTCGCCCGTCATGACCCAGACGGTCAGCGTCTGGCCGTCGCCCTTCGTGGTGGGCACCGTCTGCGGCCCGTCGCTGCTGCCGCCTCCTGCCGTGCCCGCGCTCGAGCAGGCCGTCAGGGCCAGGGCGGCCGTGAGGCCGAGGGCCGCGACCGCGGTGTGACGTGTCATTCGCATTGTTTCTCCTCGTGGACGGGGCGGCGGTGCCGCGGGGCGTTGCTGAGAGTGATGGTGGTCGAACGGGTGCGTGCGGTGCTGGTGCGGGTGGAGCGGTCTGTGGTGGAGAGCGCGACGGGGCCGCCTGGGGAGGGGCCGCCCGGGCAGGGGCCGTGCGCCGAGCGGCCGCGCGGCGTCACGAGACGCCCAGCTCGGCCGAGAGCACGAGGGAGGCGGCGCCGAGCACGGCCAGGTCGCGGCCGTCGCCCGCGTAGCGCAGGACGAGGCCCTGGCCGACGGCCGCGAGCGTGCGGGCCCTGACGGTGTCGAGCGCCGCGCGCAGCAGCACGCCGTCGAGCAGCTCACGCGGCCCCGACAGCACGACCTCGTCGAGCCCGAGCGCGCTCACGACGGGGGCGAGCACGAAGCCGAGGTCACGGCCGGCGGCGTGCAGCACCGCGCCGCGCGAGCCCGGGTCGACGGCGAGGAGGCGGGCCGACAGCCCCGGCGCCGCGAGCGACACCTCGAGGCAGCCGCGACGGCCGCAGGCGCACACGTCGCCGGCCTCGTCGACGGTGACGTGACCGATCTCGCCCGCCGAGAAGCGGTCGCCCTCGACGAGCGCTCCCCCGACGATCAGGCCGACGCCGACGCCGTGCTCGATGGTGATCACCATCAGGCTGCGAGACGGGTCGCGCTCCGCGTCGCCGAACGTGTGCACCCCGAGGGCGGCGAGGTTGGCGTCGTTGCCCACGTGCACCGGCACGCCCGTGTGGGCGCTCAGTCGTGCCGCGAGCGGCAGGTCCCACCAGCCGAGGTGCACGGCCGTCCGCACGACGCCCTGGTGGTCGACGATGCCGGGCGTGCCGACCCCGACCCCGAGGAGGCGCGTGGTCGTCAGCGAGGACAGCTCGTCGACGAGGCGCTCGGCCAGCGCCACGGCCCCCTCGCCCGTCGCTCCGTCGATGTCGACGCTGGCCCGGCCGACGACCTCGCCGCGGACGTCGACGACGGCGCCCGAGAACCGCTCGGCCGACGAGAGGTCGAGCGCGAGGATGTGGAACGAGTCGGGCCGGATCCCGACGAGCGTCGCGGGCTTGCCGACCCGGGAGTCGCCGCGCAGGCCGAGCTCGGCCACGACGCCGTCGTCGGCGAGTTCCTGCACGATGCCCGAGACGGTCGGCCGGGTGAGGCCGCTCTCGCGGGCCAGGTCGGCTCGGCTCATCGAGCCCTGGTGCCAGAGGGTCTGCAGCACGAGCGAGCGGTTGCGGGCCCTGGTGTGCTGCGGGAGCGACTTGGCGGTGACGCGGAGCACGGTGGAGGAGGCGCGCTCTGCGACCGCGGGGGCGGCGGGAGCGGCGCCGGAGAGCGCGGCGGGAGCGGCGCCGGCTGCACGGGGGGCGGCTGCTCGGGGGGCGGCTGCTCGGGGCACTGTCGCCTCCTCTCGTCTCGGGCGTCGCCGACCGGAGCCTCGAGAGGCGTGCGCCGTCTCGTGGTGGAGACGGGCCCGGCAGCGTTGCCGTTTAGTAAAAATGCCTTACAAACACGTTGTCAAGGCTGGTGCGGCGAGTTTACGAGCAGGAAACACGCCTGGTCAATAGCCGAAATATGTGGGAGATCTCGGGCATCCCATGCTTGCCCGCCCCCGGTTAGTAAGCTTTACTAACGAACATGAGCAGGCCAGCCCCCGCCGTCCCCGGTGCCGTCGCACCGGCCGTCCCGGTCGTGCGCGAGGCGTGTCTCCGCACCCGCGCCGCAGGCTCGGGGGCACCCTCGTGAGGCTCGGCCTCGACATCGGCGGCACGAAGATCGACGCCGTGGCCGTGGCCGACGACGCACGATCGCCCCGTCCGGTGCACCGTGTCCGGCTCGCCTCGGGCTTCGGTGCCGACGAGGTGCTCGGCAACGCCGTCGAGGCCGCGCAGCGCCTCTCGGCGCTCACCGGCGTGCCGCTCGCGAGGCTGTCGTCGGTGGGCGTGGGCGTCCCGGGGGTCGTCGACGCCACCACCGGCCGGGTCGGGCACGCCGTGAACCTCGGCCTCGTCGACACGGCGCTCGGCGACGAGCTGGGTCGCCGCCTCGGCGTGCCCGTCCGGGTCGAGAACGACGTCAACGCCGCAGCCCTCGGCGCCTGGCACGCGATGTCGCTCCAGGGCTCGGTCGCCTACCTCAACCTCGGGACGGGCCTCGCCGCCGGGCTGGTCCTCGACGGTCAGGTCCGTCGCGGGGCGCGGGGCGCCGCGGGCGAGATCGGCCACGTGCCCGTGGACCCGGCCGGCGCCTGGTGCGCGTGCGGGCAGCGCGGCTGCCTCGAGACGGTGGCCTCCGGATCGGCGGCGGCCCGGCTGTGGCCGACCACCGCCCTGCACCCGGCCCGCGCCCTCCTCGACGCGGCGGCCGACGGCGACCACGCGGCCCTCCAGGCTCGCCGCACGCTGGTCGACGGCGTCGCCCAGGCCGTCCGGCTGCTCGCCCTGACGGTCGACGTGCAGACGATCGTCGTCGGCGGCGGGATGAGCGCGCTCGGCGAGGAGCTGATGGGGCCGGTGCGGGAGTCGCTCGCGGCCCAGGCCGCCGCCTCCTCGTTCATCGCGTCCCTCGACCTCGCGTCTCGTCTCGTGCTGCTGCCGGCGGGGCTGCCGGCCGCCGCCGTCGGCGCCGCCATGGCGGGCGCGCAGGCGGACCCCGTCGCGGTCGCGACCGTGGGCTGAGGCCGGTGGTCCACATCCTCCTGTCGACGGTGGTGCCGAGCGGGGGTGCGCCGTTACCCTGAGGCCATGTCGGACCTGCGCCTCGAGACACTGTCCGCCGCCACCGTCGTGGCGGCCAACAACCTGACGCTCAAGCCGGGCCAAGAACAGTACGTGGCGCCGGTCTCGCACTCGATCGCCGAGGCGTACGTCAACCCGACCACGGCCTGGCCCCGCGTCGTGCTCGACGGCGACAAGGTCGTCGGCTTCATCATGGGCAACTTCGACGCGGACGCCGACGACGAATCCCTGCGCAGCTGCATCTGGCGGGTCAACGTCTCCGCCGAGCACCAGGGCCGGGGCGTCGGGCGCTTCGCGATCCACGCCCTCGCGGGCGAGGCGCGCAGCCGGGGCTTCGACACGCTCACCGTCATCTACGAGCCGGGCGACGACGGGCCCGAGCGCTTCTTCGCCCACATCGGCTTCGAGGTCGTCGGCGAGACGCCGTACGGCGAGCACCTCGCGGCGCTGACCATCAGTCCGACGCCGCAGGCAGAGTGACGGACGACACGGTCCCGGCCTCCCCTAGCCCGGCCTCGTCCGCCGACGACTTCACCTCACGCGTCGTCTCGGTCGTCGAGTCCGTGCCGGAGGGGCGGGTCATGTCGTACGGATCGGTCGCGGCGGCGGTCGGGTCTCGATCGTCGCGCGGCGTCGGCAAGGTGATGGCGCACGCCGGCTCCGAGCTGCCGTGGTGGCGGGTCGTCCGGGCGTCGGGGCACGCCCCCGAGGGGCACGGCCCGCGTGCGCTCGAGCACTGGCGCGCCGAGGGGACCCCACTGCGGTGGTCGCGGACCGGCACCGTCAGGGTCGACCTCGAGCGCGCCTCCTGGTGGCCCGACATCAGCCTGTCGGACGAGCCGGGCGGCACCTTCGGCTGACGCGTACGGCCCGACGGGGCGCTTCGATCGGACCATGCCCTCACTCACCCGTCTCGCCGCCGCCGTCGCCGTCGCTGCTGTCGTCGGCGTCACCGTCTCCTCTTGCTCTGCCCTGGGCCTCGGCGGGCTCGGCTCTGACGAGAAGTCGTGGGAGTTCGACCGTTACGGCGACGCGCCGAAGGCAGGCACGCGCTCGTTCGTGCTGGACGCGTGGGTGCCCTCCGACGCGGTGGACATCAGGGCGGTCGCCCGTCGCGAGGTCCCAGAGGAGGCGGTCCTCACGTTCCACAGCGCCGCCTCCCTCGCCGACACCACGGGCTGCGCTGTCCTCGAGCCGGTGACCGCCGCCCCGCCGCTGTCGCCGGAGTGGCTGCCCGAGTCGAGGCCGACAGCCGGCTGGAGCTGCGGAGACTGGACCGTGGTCGCGGACGACGGCACCATCTGGGCCTGGCGCGGCTGAGACTCGCCGCTGCACCTCGCGGCCTCTCGGGCTCTCGGCCTCGCGGCCTCGCGGCCTCGCGGCCTCTCACAATTCAGGAAGAGGCGCGGGCCGCCTCCTGAACCGTGCACAGTTCAGGAGTGCGGCTCCCCCCGCTGCACGACGCAGGACCGATCTTCCTGAATGAGGAGGCGGAGGAGGCGGCGGCGGCGACGACGACTACACGAGGGAATCGCGCCAGGCCGCGTGCAGCTGCGCGAAGCGCCCGGTCCCGGCGATGAGGTCGGCGGGCGTGCCGTCCTCGACGACGCGCCCGTGCTCCATGACGAGCACCCGGTCGGCGATCGCCACCGTCGACAGGCGGTGCGCGATGATCACCGCGGTGCGGTCCGCGAGCAGGGTCTGCAGCGCCTCCTGCACCATGCGCTCGGAAGGGATGTCGAGCGACGCGGTCGCCTCGTCGAGGATGAGCACCGCCGGGTCGGCGATGAACGCCCGCGCGAACGACAGCAGCTGGCGCTGCCCGGCCGAGACGCGCCCGCCGCGCTTGTTCACGTCGGTGTCGTAGCCGTCGGGCAGCGCCACGATGAACTCGTGGGCGCCGACCGCCCGGGCGGCGCGCTCGATCTCGTCGCGGGTCGCGTCCGGCTTGCCGAGCGAGATGTTGTCCGCCACCGAGCCGGAGAAGAGGTACGCCTCCTGCGTGACCATGACGATGGCCCGCCGCAGGTCCTTCGGGTGCAGGTCGCGCAGGTCGACGCCGTCGAGCGTCACTCGACCTCGGGTCGGGTCGTAGAACCGCGACATCAGCTTGGCGAGCGTCGACTTGCCGGCGCCGGTCGAGCCGACCAGCGCGATGGTCTGCCCCGCGGGCACGTCGAGGTCGAACTCGGGCAGCACGACCGTGTCGGCCGAGTACGCGAACTCGACGTCGTCGAACACGACGGCGCCCTTCGCGTGCCGCAGGTCGACGGGCGACTCGGGGTCGGGCACGCTCGGCTCCTCCTCGAGGACGCCGGAGATCTTCTCGAGCGCCGCCGAGGCGGACTGGTAGCCGTTGTAGAACATGGCCATCTCCTCTGCGGGGTCGAAGAAGCGCTTCGCGTACAGCGCCGCCGCGAGCAGGGCGCCGATCTCGAGCGAGCCGTCGATCACGCGGAACCCGCCGAAGAGCACGACGGCCGCGAGGGTGGCGTTGCCGATCAGCACCAGGCCCGGGTCGAACGTGCCGAAGAGCGTGAACACTTTCGAGTTGGCCTGGCGGTACTCCTCGACGTAGCCCGCGTACTCCTTCTCGTTGCGCGCCTCCTTGCGGAACGCCTGCACCGCCCGCATGCCCGTCATCGTCTCGACGAAGTGCACGATCACCCGCGCGCTGGCGACGCGCGTCGCACGGAACAGCTTCTGCGACCGCACCTGGAACCACCGCGTCAGGAGCACGAGCGGGACGAGCGCGACGGCGAGCACGAGCCCGCTCGGCGCGTCGAGGCTGACGAGCGCGATCGCGGTGAACCCCATGTAGAGCAGGCCGGAGACGAGCTGGTTGATGCCCGAGTCGAGCAGCTCGCGGATCGAGTCGAGGTCGCTCGTCTGCCGAGAGATGATGCGGCCCGACGTGTACGTCTCGTGGAACTCGAGGCTGAGCCGCTGCGTGTGCAGGAACAGGCGCTTGCGCAGGTCGAACAGGATCGCCTGGCTGATCCGTGCCGACAGCACCGTGTACTGCGCCATCAGCACGGCGCCGAGCACGCCCGTGACGAGGTAGACGACGACCACGAGGATCGCCGGCGCCCAGTCCTGTCGGTCCATCAGCGCCGGCAGCGCCGTGTCGATGCCGAACGCGATCAGGGCGGGGCCGGCCACCTGGGAGGCGGTGCTGACGATGACGACGACCGCCATCAGCGCCAGCCGCCAGCGCAGCGGCCGGATCAGCGAGCCGAGGAGGCGCAGCGAACGACGACGGAGCCGCTTGCTCTCCGCCTTGGTGAAGTCGTCGCGCTCCTCGCCCCGGACGCCCTGGGTCGTCGAGCCCTGCTCGGCCCGCTTCTCGGCCGGGGTGCGGCCGTCGAGGGCCTCGTGGGCGGGGCCGCCCCCGGTGCCGTCGACCAGACGATCGTCACGGACCGCGCCGTCGGGCGTGTCATCGGTGCGGCGCGTGGCCTGGTCGTGCGTCGTCTGCTCGGTCATGCCGGCACCTCCTCTCGGGCGGGCGTGGTGTCGTCGTCGAGGGACGAGATCACCCAGCGGTAGTGCTCGTTCGTGGCGAGCAGGTCGGAGTGGGTGCCGACCGCGGTGACCCTGCCGTTCTCGAGCAGGGCGACGCGGTCGGCGAGGGTGACCGTCGAGGGACGGTGGGCGACGATCAGCGAGGTGGTCGACGCGAGCACGCGACGGAGGCCGGCCTCGACCCGCGCCTCGGTGTCGACGTCGAGCGCCGACAGCGGGTCGTCGAGCACGAGGATCGCGGGGCGCGCCGCGACGGCGCGGGCGAGGGCGAGTCGCTGTCGCTGCCCGCCCGACAGGCTGAGGCCCTCTTCGCCGACACGGGTGTCGACGCCCTCGGGCAGACGCTCGACGAAGTCGGCCTGGGCGATGTCGAGGGCCTCGCGCAGGACGCGCTCGGCTTCCGCGGGGTCGTCGGCGAGGTCAGGACGACCGAGCAGCACGTTGTCGCGGACGGAGGCGCTGAACAGCGTCGCGTCCTCGAACGCCATGCCGACCAGTCGGCGCAGCTCTTGCCGGGACAGGTCGCGCACGTCGACGCCGTCGATCCGGACGCTGCCGCCCGTGACGTCGTAGAGCCGCGAGACGAGCGCGAGCAGCGTCGTCTTGCCCGAGCCCGTGAGCCCCACGAGGGCCATGGTCTCGCCCGGCTCGACGACGAGGTCGACGCCGTTGACGAGGTCCGTGTACTGGGCCGGGCTGTCCTGGTAGCGGAAGTGAGCGTCGGCGAACTCGAGCCGCCCCTCCGGCGCCTCGATCGTGACCGGCTCGGCAGGGTCGGTGATCGCGTTCTCGCTGTCGAGCACCTCGAAGAACCGGTCGGCCGCCGTGCGGGTGTCGAAGGTCATCGAGAGCAGGAACCCGATCGACTCGACGGGCCACCGCAGCACGGTGGCCGTCGCGAAGAACGCGAACAGCTGCCCGACGGTCAGCTGACCGTCGGCAGCCAGCCAGATGCCGCCGAGCAGGCAGAGGGCGAAGGCGACGTCGGGCACGAGCAGCAGCCACAGCCACAGTCGGCTGATCGCCTGGGCCTTCTCGATCTCGGTGCCGCGCAGGTCGTCGGCCTGCTTGGCGAACTCGTCGAGCGAGTGCTTGCCGCGGCCGAAGGCCTTGAGCACCCGGATGCCGTGCACGCTCTGCTCGACGCTGGTCGCGAGGTCGCCGACCTGGTCCTGGCTGCGCCGCGCGACGATCGAGTAGCGCTTCTCGAACGCGAAGCTGACGAAGAACACCGGCATCGACGCGACCATGAAGAGGATCGCCAGCACCCAGCTGTAGAAGAACAGCACGGCGAAGCCGACGATGATCGTCAGCACGTTGACGACGAGCAGCACGACGCCGAAGGCGAGCCAGCGCCGGATCAGCGAGAGGTCGCTGACCGACCGGCTGAGCAGCTGGCCGCTCTGCCACCGGTCGTGGAACGCCACCGGCAGGTCCTGCAGCTTCGCGTAGAGCGAGTTGCGCATCGACGCCTCGACATGGGTGCTGGGCGTGAGGACGAGCCGTCGACGGAGGCCGATCATGACGGCCTCGACGATGCCGAGCCCGAGGACGACGGCGAATGCGGGCCACACCTGGGCACGGTCGCCGCTCGACAGCGGACCGTCGACCAGCAGCTGGAGCACGGCGGGGATGAGCAGGGCGACGACGGCGGCGGCGAGCGCGGCGACGGCGCCGAGCACGATGCGCGGGATGGCCGGCTTCGCGTAGGGGCGGAGCCGCATCAGCGCACGGAACGTCGACGGGCGACGCTGCGGCGCGGACGGGGGCGGAGTGGACTTCGGGGACATGGCTGATCCAAGTGTCGTGATCTGGAGCGTCGGTGCCGTCACGGCGACGACCGGCTGGGGAGGGAGTCGCGGCCCGGTGCCCTGGGGAGGGCACGGCGGCGACCCTGATGTGGAGCGCACGAGGCGCTCGGGTGGAGGAGGTGCGGTGCGGGGGCGAGCCCGGCCAGCGTCCCGCTCGGCCTAGCCGACGAGGATCCGGGCTGCCCGGCGGGCGGCGACGGAGGTGCGGGAGGCGGGCACGAGGGCACCGGCGGGGGCCGAGGCCACCGTGGTCAGCGTCGAGTTCATCGTGTCCTCCTGTGCAGGTCGTCGTTCGTCCGTCGTGTCGGTCGCGAGCGACCGGCTGTGAGCAGCTTTTCAGGATATGTGTGCTGACACCTCCGCCGCAAGGGCGAGGTGGCAGAACCTGCACGACAGGTGCAGCCGTGGGCGCGGCGACGACGAACGCCCCGGCCGCACGGACCGGGGCGTTCGTCGTCAGGGGGTCGACGGCTCAGTGGAAGAAGTGCCGCTCGCCGGTGAAGTACATGGTGACGCCCGCTGCGGCGGCGGCCGCGACGACCTCGTCGTCGCGGATGGACCCACCGGGCTGGACGACCGCGCGCACGCCCGCGTCGAGCAGCACCTGCAGGCCGTCGGCGAACGGGAAGAACGCGTCGGAGGCGGCGACCGAGCCGCGGGCTCGCTCGCCCGCCCTCGTCACGGCCAGCTGGCACGAGTCGACCCGGTTGACCTGGCCCATGCCCACGCCCACGGAGGCGCCCGCGTCGGCCAGCAGGATCGCGTTCGACTTGACCGAGCGGCAGGCCCGCCAGGCGAACTCGAGGTCGGCGCGCGTGGCGGCGTCGACCTCGTCGCCCGCGGCGAGGGTCCAGCCCTGCGACGAGAAGCCGTCGAACGAGTCGACCTGCTGCACGAGCAGGCCGCCCGAGATCTGTCGCGCCTCGACGGTCGGGCGGGCGAAGTCGGCCGGCAGCACGAGCAGCCGCATGTTCTTCTTGGTCTGCAGCAGGGCCAGCGCGTCGGGCTCGAAGGCAGGCGCGATGACGACCTCGGTGAAGATGTCCTTCACCGTCTCGGCCATGGCCAGGGTCACAGGGCGGTTCGCGGCGATGACGCCGCCGTAGGCCGACACGGGGTCGCAGGCGTGGGCGCGACGGTGCGCGTCGGCGATCGCGTCGACGGCGTCGGCCGAGGCCACGGCGATGCCGCAGGGGTTCGCGTGCTTGATGATCGCGACGGCCGGCTCGGCGAAGTCGTAGGCGGCGCGCAGGGCGGCGTCGGCGTCGACGTAGTTGTTGTACGACATCTCCTTGCCGTGCAGCTGCTCGGCCTGGGCGATGCCGGCGCCCTCGGGCGACGCGTACAGCGCCGCCTGCTGGTGCGAGTTCTCGCCGTAGCGGAGCGTGGCCTGCCGCGTGCCCTCGAGGACGACGTGCTGGGGGGCGTCGAACCCTGCCGAACCGGCCCGCGCCTCCTCGGCTGTGGTCGCCGCGTCGGCACCGGCACCGGCCTCGTGCTCGGCCCGCGCCCCGACGTTCTCGGCGAACCAGGCGGCGACGGCCGTGTCGTAGGCGGCGGTGTGCGCGAAGGCCTCGCCGGCGAGGCGCTGCCGCTGGGCGAGGGTGGTGCCGCCGAGCGTCAGCGACTTCACGATCTGCCCGTAGCTGGCGGGCGACACGGCGATGGCCACGTTCGCGTGGTTCTTGGCGGCGGCGCGCACGAGGGCCGGCCCGCCGATGTCGATGTTCTCGATCACGGCCGGCGCCTCGGCACCCGAGGCGACCGTCTCGACGAACGGGTAGAGGTTGACGACGACGAGCTGGAACGGCGCGATGCCGAGCTCGGCGAGCTGCTGCTCGTGCGACTCGAGGCGCAGGTCGGCGAGCACGCCCGCGTGGATGCCGGGGTGCAGCGTCTTGACCCGGCCGTCGAGCGACTCGGGGAACCCGGTGACGGCGCTCACGTCGGTGACGTCGTGGCCCGCGTCGCGGATGGTGGATGCGGTCGAGCCGGTCGACACGATCTCGACGCCCGCGGCGGCGAGCGCCTCGGCCAGGTCGAGCAGTCCGGTCTTGTCGCTCACGCTGATGAGCGCACGCCGGACGGGGACGGCGTCCCGCTCACGGTAGAGGGTGGGGTCGATCTGGTGGCCGCTCATGCGGGTCTCGTCTCCTCGAGGTCGGTCGTTCCGTCGGCGATCTCGCGCACGGTCTGCACCAGCAGCTCGCGCTCGACGATCTTGATGCGGTCGTGGAGCGACGACTCGTCGTCGCCGGGCACGACGGGGATGCGGCGCTGCGCCAGGATCGGGCCGCTGTCGACGCCGGCGTCGACGACGATGACGCTCGCCCCGGTCTGGTCGACGCCGGCCGCGATCGCGTCGCGCACGCCGTGCGCCCCCGGGAACTCGGGCAGGAACGCCGGGTGCGTGTTGATCAGGTGCGGGCTGAGGGCGTCGACGACCCCGACGGGCAGCAGCCGCATGAAGCCGCTGAGCACGACGAGGTCGGGCTGCCACTGGCGGATCTGCGTGAGCAGCTCGGCACCCCACGCGGCGCGGTCGTCGAAGCTCGAGAACGGCACGGTGAAGGTCGGCACGCCGAAGTGCTCGGCGTGCTCGAGGCCGTCGGCCTCTCGGTCGGCGCCGACGGCGACGACGCGGGCGGGGTAGCTGTCGTGGTGCGCGGCCTCGAGCAGGGCACGCAGGTTCGAGCCGCCACCGGAGATGAGCACCACGAGCTTCAGCACCCGGCAAGCCTAGTGGCCGAGGCGGCGGCTCCCGGAGCCGAGGCCGGGTCCGCCTGGCCGAGGAGGCGCGGGTCAGCGGTCGAGGCCGCGGACCGGCTCCGTCTCGTCGTCGTCGTGGCCCGGGGCGGGGGTGTCGTCGGTCGATCCGAGTCGTCGCCACCACGGGGCCGGGCCGTCGCGCTCGTCGTCGTGCTCCTCGCGCTCGCGGGCACGGTCTCGTTCGCGTGTGCGTTCCCGGTCGCGGTCGCGGTCGCGGGACTCGCGCGGCCCCGTCTCGACGACTGCGGTCTCGCCGGTGGCGCCCTCGGCGACCGCGGGCACCCGGGTGTCCGGGCGGGCAGCCGGCACGTCGTGCACGCCTGTCGTCTCGTCGGTGCTGTCCGCGCTGTCCGCGTCGTCCGCGTCGTCTGCGTCGTCCGCTCCGCTCGTGCTGCGATGCGGACGGAGTCGGCGGAGCCGCTCCGCCAGCCGCCGCCGCCGACCGGCCACGCTGCCGGTCTCGCTCTCGCTCTCGCCCTCGCGCTCGTCGGTGCCCCCGTCGACGAGCGGCTCGGAGCCGAGGTCGGTCGTCTCGTCGTGGTCGGTGGCCGGCCCGGTGACGACGCTGGCCCTGTCGTCGGCCGCGCGCTCGGGCGACGAGCCGGCCGTCGCGGCAGCCGTCGACGACCTCGACCACGAGGACGTGCCCGACAGCACCGGCTGCGGGCCCGTCTCGACGTCGTCGGCGGGACGGGCGCCTCCTGCGGGGGCTGCCGTCGCGTCATCGTCGTCGTGGCCGAGGAGGCTCCGCAGCGAGACCACCATCGCGAGCACCGAGGGCACGGCGACCTCGAGCGCCGCGAAGGCGCCGACGAGCAGCGGGTCGGGCCCGACGTGGGCGAGCCGGCCGGGCCCGGCGGCTCCCGAGGCGGACCAGGCGAGCAGGCCGAGCAGCACGCCGGAGACGACGCCTCCCGTGACGCCGACGAGGACGCGGCGCAGCACGTCGGCCGAGCCGGTCTCGGCGAGCAGCCGCTCGATCCGCGGACGCAGCAGGGTGGTCACGACGAACGCGGCGACCACCGGCACGAGGAGGCCGACGAAGGCGAACGACGAGGAGGCGGTCGGCAGCGCCCCGAGGAAGGGCACGGCCGGCATCGGCCCCACCGCGGTCCCGAGCGGCGAGACGCCGGATCCGGTCCCGAGCGCGAAGCCGGGGCCGACGAACCAGGAGGCGGCCCAGACGACCAGGTCGGGCAGCAGGGCGAGCTGGCCGAGGGTGAGGGCGACGCCACCGAGCAGCCCGGCGTGCGCGCCCTCGTAGAGGGTGATGAGCTCGCCGTAGTGGGTGAGCGTCAGCACCGCGACGACGACGCCCGAGACGGCGAGCACGGCGGCGGCGCTGGCGGTGCCGATGCGGAGTCCGGCGGCGGCGACGACGCGTGCGGTGCGGGGTGCACGGCCGATCAGCGCGACCAGGGCCGCCGTGACGGGGTCGGCAGGCTCGCCTCGACGCCGCCGGGTGATCTCGGCCATCGCGACGACAGGCACGGCGTAGACGAGCGTCGGCAGGACGATCCCCTGCCACAGAACGGGCGAGGCCAGGGGGTGCTGGGCGGTGGCGGTGACCAGCAGGCTCAGCAGGGCGAAGACGCCGATCGTGCTGAGGACCCCGACGACACGGTGCGCCGTCTCGGCGACGGCACGACCGGCGCGCACGCCGAGCAGCACGGTCAGCACCGAGAAGCCGAGCGCGGCGATCGTCACGGCGAAGGGGGCCTCGGCCCCCGGGACGCCGGAGGCGGCGGCGGTCGCCGCTCCCAGCTGCAGGTCGAGGTCGACGCCGTGCCCGACGAGCCAGATGTCGACGGCGGCACGCCAGAAGACGATCCAGTCGATCTGGAGTCCGTACTGGAACGCCCAGAGGAGGCTGAGGACGACGACGGGCAGCCCGACGCCGATGCCGACGACGAGCAGGGCCTCGAGCGCGGCGAAGACGGCGGTGACAGGGCGGTTCATCGGGCACGACTGTACCGCCGGGCCGCTGGGCGGCCGACGTGCCGTGCCGAGCAGCCGACGTCCCGTGCCGAGCCGCGCGGCCGGGCACGCACGAAGGCGGGCGTGTGCGTCGACCGCGGTCCGTCGTGATGGACCGAGCCGGACGAACACGCCCGCCCAGGAGGCGCGATGCCGGTCACGGCACCGCGCGACGACCTCAGAGGGCCGCGTACACCTCGCGCAGCAGGGCCGCGGTCTCGCTCGGCGTCTTGCCGACCTTGACCCCGGCGGCCTCGAGCGCCTCCTTCTTGGCCTGGGCCGTGCCGGCCGAGCCGGAGACGATGGCGCCGGCGTGGCCCATCGTCTTGCCCTCTGGAGCGGTGAAGCCCGCGACGTAGCCGACGACCGGCTTCGTCACGTGCGCCTTGATGTAGTCGGCCGCACGCTCTTCTGCGTCGCCGCCGATCTCGCCGATCATCACGATCGCCTTGGTGTCGGGGTCGGCCTCGAACGCCTCGAGGGCGTCGATGTGCGTCGTGCCGATGACCGGGTCGCCGCCGATGCCGATGGCGGTCGAGAAGCCGAGGTCGCGCAGCTCGAACATCATCTGGTAGGTCAGGGTGCCCGACTTCGAGACGAGGCCGATCGGGCCGGCGCCGGTGATGTTCGCCGGCGTGA
The DNA here is from genome assembly GCF_007954365.1 of Frigoribacterium sp. ACAM 257. Lineage (GTDB taxonomy): Bacteria > Actinomycetota > Actinomycetes > Actinomycetales > Microbacteriaceae > Frigoribacterium. The sequence goes on along the minus strand of NZ_VOLO01000002.1, from coordinate 521,031 downwards.
TGCCCACGAGCGACTCGCCCGGCGTGATGATGCCGGGGCAGTTCGGGCCGATGATGCGGGTGGCGCCGCCCTTCGACTTCGCGAGCGCCCAGAACTCCGCCGCGTCCTGTGCGGGGATGCCCTCGGTGATGACGACGACGAGCGGGATGCCCGCCTCGACGGCCTCGACGACGGCGTCCTTCGCGAACGCCGGCGGCACGAAGACGATCGAGACGTCGGCGCCGGTCTCGGTGATCGCCTCGGCGACCGTGCCGAAGACGGGCAGGGTGACGTCGCCGTGGGTGACGGTCGTGCCGGCCTTGCGGGCGTTGACGCCGCCGACGACCTGGGTGCCCGCCTTCAGCATGAGCGCCGTGTGCTTGGTGCCCTCGCCGCCGGTGATGCCCTGGACGATGACCTTGCTGTCCTTGTTGAGGAAGATCGACATGGTTGTGCTCTGTCCCTTTACTTCGAAGCCAGTTCGGCGGCCTTGTCGGCAGCCTCGTCCATGGTCGCGACGACGGTGACCAGCGGGTGCGCCGCCTCCGCCAGGATCCGTCGGCCCTCGTCGACGGCGTTGCCGTCGAGGCGGACGACGAGCGGCTTGGTGGCCGCGTCGCCGAGGATGCCCAGGGCCGAGACGATGCCGTTCGCCACGGCGTCGCAGGCGGTGATGCCGCCGAAGACGTTGACGAAGACGCTCTTGACCTGCTCGTCGCCGAGGATGACGTCGAGGCCGGCGGCCATGACCTCGGCGCTCGCTCCGCCGCCGATGTCGAGGAAGTTGGCGGGCTTGACGCCGCCGTGTGCCTCGCCGGCGTAGGCGACGACGTCGAGGGTCGACATGACGAGCCCTGCGCCGTTGCCGATGATGCCGACCTCGCCGTCGAGCTTCACGTAGTTGAGCCCTGCGGCCTTCGCCTTGGCCTCTAGCGGGTCCGCCGCGTCGGCGTCCTCGAGGTCGGCGTGGTCGGGGTGGCGGAAGTCGGCGTTCTCGTCGATCGTGACCTTGCCGTCGAGGGCGACGATGTCGCCCTGCTCGGTCAGCACGAGCGGGTTGACCTCGACGAGCGTCGCGTCCTCGCCGGCGTAGACCTCGTACAGCTTGACGAGCACGGGGGCGACCTTCGAGACGAGCTCGTCGGGGAACCCGCCTGCACGGGCGATCTCCTCTGCCTTCGCGAGGTCGATGCCCGCGAGCGGGTCGACCTCGACGCGAGCGAGGGCCTCGGGCTTCTCGACGGCGAGCTGCTCGATCTCCATGCCGCCCTCCACGCTGCAGAGCGAGAGGTACGAGCGGTTCGCCCGGTCGAGCAGCACCGAGAAGTAGAACTCCTGGGCGATCTGCGCGCCGCCGGCGACCATCACGCGCTTGACGACGTGGCCCTTGATGTCGAGCCCGAGGATCGCCTCGGCCGCGGCCTCTGCGTCGTCCGGGTTCTTCGCGACCTTGACGCCGCCGGCCTTGCCTCGGCCACCGACCTTGACCTGGGCCTTGACGACGGTCACGCCGCCCATCTGCTCGGCTGCGGCTCGCGCCTCTTGCGGGGTGTCGGCGACGACTCCCGGCAGGACGGGCACGCCGTAGGACTCGAACAAGTCCCTGGCCTGGTACTCGAAAAGATCCACGCTGTTCTTCCAATCCGCATCGCTGCGCCAGTGCTCTGGAGGGGCTGCCGACCGAGTCGGCACCGGCCTCGTCGCCCACCTCGCGTCTGTCTCGACGTCGGGACGAACAGGCCTCGGCCAGCCTAGCGCCTGGCCTCCGGGCCCCTCCCGGGGGCGGACCCGAGGAGGCGCGGAGGGGTACTCTCCCGGCCCCGGGGTACGGAGGGGGAGGAGTCTCTGCCGATCCCCTGTGGACGACGCGCGTGTCGGTGGCCCCCGGCATCGTATGGACCGTCTCGGCGCGCTCCGGCGCCGGGACGCACCACGAGGACGTCGCATGACCACCACCCGCACCGCCCGCAGCACCCGCAGCACCCGCAGCACCCGCAGCACCCGCAGCACCGACGGCAACACCGATCGCGACCGCATCGCCGACGTCGCCGCCCGCCTCTTCGAGTGGGACGACCTCAAGCCCGCCCAGGTCGAGGCGGTCGAGTCGCTCCTCGGCGGCCGCGACACGTTCGGCATCATGCCCACGGGCTTCGGCAAGAGCGCGATCTACCAGGTAGCGGGCGCGCTGCTCGGCGGCCCGACCGCCGTCGTCTCGCCGCTGATCGCGCTGCAGGCCGACCAGGTCGCGGGGCTCGTCGGGCACCCCGACGCCCCGCCCGCCGTCGACGTCAACTCGGGCCACACCGACGACGAGAACGACGAGAGCTGGGGGCGCGTCGACGCCGGCGAGGTCACCTACGTGTTCCTGGCCCCCGAGCAGCTGGCCCGCGACGAGACGGTCGAGCGGCTGGCGCGCGCGGGCGTGGCCCTGCTGGTCGTCGACGAGGCGCACTGCGTGTCGTCGTGGGGCCACGACTTCCGGCCCGACTACCTGCACCTCGGCGAGATCGTCGAGCGGCTGGGCCGACCCCCTGTGCTCGCGCTGACGGCGACCGGCTCCGGACCGGTGCGTGACGAGGTGATCGAGCGGCTGCGGCTGCGCGACCCGCTCGTGATCAGCCGCGGCTTCGACCGCCCGAACCTGTCGCTCGCCGTGCACCGCCACGAAGACGAGGCCGAGAAGCGCCGCGCGATCGTCGAGCAGGTCGCCGAGCTCACGACGCCCGGCATCGTCTACGTCGCCACCCGCAAGGAGAGCGAGCGCTACGCCGACGAGATCGGCGAGCGCTGCCCCGACCGCACCGTCGAGGCGTACCACGCGGGCCTCCGCTCGGCTGAGCGGGGTGCCCTGCACGAGCGGTTCCACGCCGGCGAGATCAACGTGATCGTCGCCACGAGCGCCTTCGGCATGGGCATCGACAAGCCCGACGTCCGGTTCGTCGTGCACGCCGACGTGCCCGAGTCGCTCGACGCCTACTACCAAGAGATCGGGCGCGCCGGGCGTGACGGCGAACCCGCCGACGCGACCCTGCACTACCGGGCAGAGGACCTGTCGCTGCGGTCGTTCTTCGCGGCGGGGCTGCCGTCACGAGCCGAGCTGCGGCGGGTGCACGAGGCGATCCGCGCCTCCTCGGGTCCGGTGAAGCGCACCGTGATCACCGAGGCGACCGGGCTCAAGCCGCGGCAGGTCTCGCGACTCGTCGACCTGCTGCTCGAGGCGGGCGTCGCCGCCGAGACCAAGGCGGGCTACGAGGTCACGACCGATCTCGGGTCGAAGGAGGCGGCCGAGGAGGCGCGCCAGATCGCCGAGGGACGCGAGCGGGTCGAGAAGTCGCGCATCGAGATGATGCGCACGTACGCCGAGTCGCACGGCTGTCGGCGGAGGTTCCTGCTCGGCTACTTCGGCGAGGAGGCGCCCGAGCGCTGCGGCAACTGCGACGACTGCCGTGCCGCCGCGGCCGAGCCGGACCGCCCGGCCGACGCCGAGGAGGCGCGGGTCGACGACCCGGAGCACGCTCCCCTCTTCGACCCCGACACCCGCGTCTCGCACCCTGCCTGGGGCGAGGGCACGGTGATGAGCACCGAGGGCGACCGCATGACGGTGTTCTTCGAGGGCGAGGGCTACAAGGTGCTCGCGCTGGAGGCGGTCGAGGAGAACCACCTGCTCACGGCCGTCTGAGCACGATCCCGGCGCTCGTTCCCTGTGAAGCTCCGCAGGGGCCGGGGCACGGGGCGGGAGTAGACGGGAACCACCTGACACACACGAGAGACACGGAGAACGAGATGTCGAAAGACAAGAACGTCGCCACCCAGCAGCTGCTCGGCGAGATCCTGACCGCCCGCGAGATCGACCGACTCGGCGAGGGCTTCCACGCCGCCGTCGTCGACCACGACCCGGCGCCGGGCGCACCCGCGGGCGTCGAGGGCATCAAGGCGTTCTGGCGCGACTTCTTCACCGCGTTCCCCGACGCCGACCTGGGCGTCGAGACGCTCGTCGCCGACGACGAGAACGTCACGGCGGTCTTCACGATCAAGGGAACGCACACCGGGCCGTTCCAAGGCCACCAGGCCACGGGCAAGAGCTTCACGGTGCGCGGCATCCAGGTCGGTCGCTTCGACGACGACGGCCTGCTCGTCGAGCGCTGGGGCGCCACCGACGAGGCCGGCCTGATGCAGCAGCTCGGCCTGGCCTGAGCCGCTCCCCCACCAGGAGTACCGCACCACCGATCGGAAGGACGCACCATGAGCGACACCCAGACCCCCGCATCCTCGGGCGACGAGCCCTACGACGAGGAGACCCAGTTCGAGGAGAGCCAGCAGATCGTCACGAACGACGCGGTCGCCGGCGAGACCGTGCTGCCGGGCCTCGGCGACGGCAACGACGGCCCCACCGGCGGCTCGCCGCGTGAGGCCGAGCCGAGCCTCGCCGAGAACGACCTCGACGACCAGGACGTCGACCTCGACGAGACCGAGTAGCGCGCAGCACCACCGCGACGCCCGCCCACCGCACAGCGGTTGGCGGGCGTCGTCGTATCCGCGCTCATTGAAGGGCCCAGCAGAACCCGCCGCTACACCTCTCGCCCAAGGCCTCGGGGCACCCAGCCTCAGCACGTCACTTCCGATGTAATTGATACTTGACAATGTGACATTTTGTTTGCGAGGGTCTGGGAACCGGTCCGACAAATGGACCGTCCACCTGAATCGGAACGAGGACGTTCATGTCTGCAGGCTCCACACTCGCTACCACTGGTCTCACGATTGCCCTCTCGACGTGTCTCGTCGTGACGAATGCTGTCTCGGCGCAGGCCGCAACTCAGGGCCCAGTCGCCGAGGCCTCTGTCTCGGTGGCTCCCGAGACCGCCGCCCCTGAGGCCAACGACGCGGAGACAGCTGCGGTTCCGATCATCGCGATCGTCATGGCCGCGATCGCCGTGGGGGGCTCGTACTACGGCATGGGGACGGCAGCCGGCGAGAAGGCCTACTACGCCGGCCTGCGCAACCAGGAGTACCAGAACGTCAAGTGGAAAGTTCGCACGGCAGCCATGGGCGCCCTCGGCGTGGTCGGGGGCCCGATCTTCATGACAGGCTTCGAGAACAACTTCTACTCGATGATCTGACCATGACGCGTCTCGAGCTTCAGATCTTCCTCGCCGTCGTCGCGGCGGTCGCGATCTTGCAGGCAGCGGCGGCTGCCCTTCGACCTGGCGGGTCGATCAGTGTCGGCATCGCCATCGCGGCAGCCCTGATCTGCATCGTCGCGTGCGCTCTCCGGCGCGATCGGACAGAGCGCAAGACCAAGCCCGGCGACGATTCACCTGAGCAAGAGAGCCCGCAGATCGTCACGAACGACGCCGTCGCCGGCGAGACCGTTCTCCCGAGCCTCGGCAACGGCAACGGCAACGACGGTCCCACCGGCGGCTCGCCGCGTGATGCGGCCTGACCGACGCGAAAGCGACGAAGCTCCGCGGAACATCGCGGACCTTCGTCGCTTTCGCGTCGGTACCGGCGGGCACATCAGCCGCTGAAGAGGCGGGGGGCTCCTTCCTCCCCTGACGCGGCCTCGTCCCGTGCCGTCCACAGCGGGCGGTGACGAGCGAGCCCCTCCCTCCCGCTCCCCGTCATCGTCGTCGCATGACACCTCAGACCGCCCCACCACGGGCACACCATCATCTGCTCCTTCCCCTCCTGCTCCTCCTCGTGGCGGTGCTCGTCGCACCGCTCGGCTTCGCCTCCCCCGCGAGGGCCGTGACCTCGACGGGTCTCGGCACCGGGTACCTCTGGCGGGGCGACGGCGTCTCGTACCTCGGTACGTACCTCCTCGCCGACGGCCGCAAGGCCTTCTGCCTCGAGGCCGGCAAGTCCTCGCCGGTGGGCAACGAGTACGACACCGCGACCGGACCCGACGTCTTCGACATCTCGAGTGACGACCACGCACGGCTCGCCTACATCGCACGCACCTGGGCCGGCACCGACGACCAGGACACCGCGGCAGCCGGCCAGCTCGCCGTCTGGACCATCACGGGCCTGGCCGGCAAGAGCGCGCGCTACTACGCAGGACGCGCCAACGAGCGCTGGCCGATCGTCATGGAGAAGATGCAGCTGATGCTCGACGAATCCGCCCGTGAGGCCTCGACCTCCGTGTCGGCCTCGATGGCAGTCGACCTGCAGCCGGACGGCAGCGGCACGCTGCGCACGGACGTCGTCGTCGACGGCGTGGCCGGAGGCCCGGCAGTCCTCGACCCCGCGTTCTCGGGAGCCGTCTCGCTGACCGGCGCCGTCTTCGACGACGGGAGCGCCGCCTCCTCGCCACGGAACGGCGAGACGGTGTCCTTCCGGGCGACCGGCGACCTGCCCGAGATGACCGTCGGAGTGGAGGCCCGCTTCGACGACCTGCCGTACGGCCGCGTGATGACGGTGGGCAACAGCGCCGCGGGCTCGCAGATGATCCTCTTCTCCGGGGGCGCGAGCGTCACGGCGACGGGCACCGCGAGCGCCAGCGCGTTGTCGCCCCTGCCCTTCCGCCCTCGTGTCTCGACCGTGACGAGCGACGCCGTCGCCGCGCGGGGCGCGGTGCTCACCGATCAGCTCGCACTCGCCGTGGAGCCGGGCGCGGGGCTCCTGTCCGAGTGGGGGCGCATCGTGGTCGACGGAGGCTGGGCGCCGATCCCGGTGACGGTGCGCAGCCGCCTCCTCGGCCCGTTCTCCGAACGCCCGGTCGAGGCCGCCGACTGGCCGGCCGACGCGCCCGTCGTCTGCGATGTCGCACTGCGGGTGGTGGAGGGCCCGGGCACGTACACGACGCCGGGCTGCGAGCTCCCCGACGGCGGCTGGTACACCTGGGTCGAGACGATCGACCCTGCCGACACCGCCGTCGAGGAGGGCCGCGATCGACTGCAGGGCTGGAGGTCCGCGTTCGGCACGGCGACCGAGTCGACCGTCGTCCCCTGGGCTCCGCACATCGACACGACCGTGGTGGGCGCCTCGGTCGTCGAGCCCGGCACGTGCGTCAGCGACTCGCTCGAGGTGAGCGGCTGGAACCCCGAGGTCGAGGAGGTGGTGGTCGACACGCTGCTCGTCGGCCCCTTCGCCGAGCTGCCGGCCGAGGGCACCGAACTGGGCGACGTCGACGACCTCGAGGCCGACGGCCTCGTCGCGGGACGTGCCTCCACGACCCTGACCGGGGACGGGTCGGTCGAGACCGAGTGCATCGAGGCGTCCGAGGCAGGCGGCTACGCGTTCGTCTACTCGTCTGGCGGCACACCTGCGGGAGCCGACGACCACCAGGTCGTGCCGGCGTTCGCCGACACTCGGTTCCACACCGCCGAGTCGTTCCGGGTCGAGGCGCACGTCGAGCCGCCCGCGCCGGTCGAGCCGACTGCATTGGCCTTCACCGGGAGCGCACCGGGCGGCATCGCCTTGGGCATCTCCCTCGCCGGTGGGCTCCTCGTCCTCGGTGCGGCGACCGCCCACATCGCCAGGCGCCGTCGACGCGACGGGCTCGCGCGCGTGTCCGATCTCAGCCCGGAGCCCACCACCTCGACGGCGATCGACCTTCGATGACGGGACGGGGGCAGCGCTGCAGCACGACGGTCGGGTCAGGGCGACGGAACCTGGGCCAGCTGGACGACGCCGTCGCCGACGTTGACCTGCGCCACTCCGACGCGCGGGCGGACGGACAGAGAGCTCCGTGGCACGACAGCCCCGATCAGGTCGCCCTCCGCGGGCACCTGCGGGCTGAGCAGGGCGCCGCAGCGCCCCCGTCTCAGGTCGACGTGCCACCCCGTGAACCCGAGGGCGAGCTCCGACGAGGAACCCCCGGCGACCAGGCCCTGCCCCCGTTCCCCACACGACGCGATGAAGTCGACCAGCCATGCCGCTGCGGGGCAGTCCTTGATCGTCTCCGCGTCGTCCACCACGAGAACACGGCGTCGCTGCCCGCCGTCGAACCACGGCGCGAGGTCGGCGGCGGACACGGCCGCCGTCGCGAGCACCGAGAGGACGCCGGGCACGGCCTCGAGCTCACGGAGCGGCGAGGCACGCGGGGCGACCACGACGAGCTCGACGTCCTGTGCCAGGAGGGATCGCGCCATGCTCAGGAGCACGGTGCTCCGTCCACTGCGACCGGGCCCTGCGACGAGGAACGTTCCTGCTCCGGCGGCGAGATCGGGGCCGACCACGCCCATGTCGTCGCCCCCGAGACCGACCATGGCGACCATGGCGTCGGCCGTGATCCCCGGCGAGCGCCGGGCCCACGCATCGGCGAAGCCCACCGGCCCGTCGAGGCGCTCGAGGCGGAAGGGACGCCGGGCCGCCGGTACCGTCCTGTCCCGCTCCGTCGCGGACGAGCCGCGGACCCGCAGGGACTCGGCCTGGGCGCTGGCAGCGGGATCGCCACAGAGGAGAGCGACCTGCGTCTCGACGGCCGTCTCCGACGTGAACCCCCGCCCGTCCCCGATCTTCTCCGGCAGCGCCCGGGGCGACAGACCGACGAGCCCGTAGTCGGAGCGGTCCGCGAGGCGGAGGACGAGCTTGTCCTCGACCATGGTCGCCAACCGGCCGGTGATGAGCTGACGGTCACCTGTGACGACGAGGTGCACCCCGACGCCCGGGCCTTCTCGCAGCAGGAAGGTCACCTGCTCCACGGGCTCCCCGTGGTCGAGTTCGCCGATCGACGCCGTGAACCCCTCCCAGCGATCGATCATCAGCACGACGTGCGGCATGCGGTCGGCAGGGGCCGAGGCCCGTCGTTGCTCGACGATGCCGCCGTGTCCCCGCCGAGCGAGCTCGTCCTGCCGGCGCAGCGTCTCCGAGACGAGGCGCGTGAGCAGGCGGCGCACACGATCGACCTCACTCCGCTGCACGACTGCACCGGTGTGGGGCAGGGCTGTGAGCGGCAGCAGGGCACCGCTGCCGCAGTCGATGCCGTAGAGGTGAACGTCTGAACAGGACGTCCGGTCGGCTGCGGAGGCAGCCAGGGCCCGGAGCACCTGCGACCGCCCCGATCGAGGAGACCCGACGACGAACAAGTGACCGGCAGCGTCGAGATCGAGGACCGCCGGCGCCTGAGCCTGTCGGGCCGGGAGGTCCCGCAGGCCGAAGGGCAACACCGCCCTCTCGGCGGCTCCGACCCGCGTGTCGTCGCTTCGGCCGGCCTGAACCGTCCCCGGCGCCTCGGGCAGCTCGTCGAGGAGCACGACCTCGGGCAACGCGTCGAGCCAGGGGCGGTGCGGGGCCGATCCTCCGCCGAGCTGATGGGCAGCGACCGCGGCACCGACCAGCAGCGCGAGGTCCGTGAGCTCGCCGTCGTCCGCCCGTTCCACCTCGGGAGGCAGTCTCGGGATCGAGCCGATCGTCGACCACTCCAGCCGAGAGCTCCACACGGGCCCCGTCCTCGTCACGACGGCGCCGGGCGGCCGCCCGCCGACCCGACCGGCCTGGAACGGGAGGAGAGCGCCGGCACCGAGCCTGACGAAGGCCCGGCCAGGGGTGGTGGGCGAGATCGCAGAGGCGTCGGGGGCGTCGATCACGTCGGTGCTCTCGGCGGGATCCGTCACGCGCAGGGCGATGCGCAGAGCCGTGTTGGCGCGGATGTCGGCCGAGACGACGCCTGTGGGCCGTTGGGTGGCGAGCACGAGGTGGATGCCGAGGGACCGTCCGCGCTGCGCGATGTCGACGAGACCGGTGACGAAGTCCGGCAGCTCCCGCACGAGGGAGGCGAACTCGTCGATGACGATCACGAGCCGCGGCAGGGCGGTCGCCAGCTGCCCGCGGGCGACCTGGTCCGCGTGGTCCTCGATGTCCTTGGCGCCCGCCTCCGCCAGGATGAGCTCACGCCGGTGGAGCTCGGCCCGGAGCGAGGTCAGCGCCCGCTCGACGAGGTGGCCGTCGAGGTCGGTCACGGTCCCCACCGTGTGCGGGAGCGCTGCGAAGTCCCGGAACGCGGCGCCGCCCTTGTAGTCGACGAGGACGAACGTCACGGCGTCGGTGTCGTTGGTGGCGGCCAGCGACGCGACGAGGCTCTGGAGCAGCTCGGACTTGCCCGACCCTGTCGTGCCCGCCACGAGGGCGTGGGGGCCGTCTGCGCGGAGGTCCACGGCGAACGGGCCGTCGATGCTCTCCCCCAGCACGACACGGGTGCTCGGCCCCAGCCGCCTCCAGCGGTCCAGGACGGCAGCACCGTCCGGCTCGTCGAGACCGAGCAGGTCGAGGAGGCGGGAGGACGAGGGCAGGCCGCCCGCCTCGCCCCCGTGGTCGATCTCCACGACCGGGGCGACGGCCCTCGCGACCGCTTCGTGCCAGCCCTCGGGCAGCTCGTCCGCGAGCACCTCCTGCACGCTCGCGGTCCGTTGGGCGGCGACACGGTGGCGATGGGCCTCGGCGGACACGACGGCCACGCACTCCTCGGGCAGGGAGCGCTCGTCGACGTCGAGGCAGATCGCCCAGACCCTGACCGACGGTCCTTCCTTGAGCACCGTGACGAGACCTGGCAGGCTGCGCAGCCGCCGTGCCCCGTCCACGACGACCACCACGTCGGGGGCGTCGACGTCGACGGCACCGCGCGGCTCGCGGGCGGCCCGTCGCCGGGCCGCGATGAGGGCGGTGAGCTCGGCGAGCCGTCGAGCGATGCCCTCTGCGTCGTGGCCAACACGGCTCGAGCACGTCGTCGGCTCGCCGGGACGGGTGTGCGGCAACCATCGCAGCCACGACCAGTGCTCCTCACCGGAACCCGAGGTGAGCAGCACGACCTCGACGTCGCGGGGGCTCTGCAGCACGCCGATCTGCGCCAGCCACCACGCGGCGAGCGGCCGGGCGTGCTCGTCACGACCGGCGATCCCCACGACTCCGCAGCGGGGGAGGTCGACCGTGACGGGGACGGCGTGGGCCTCTCGCGCGACGGTCCGCAGGTGCTCGAGCTCGCGCGGGTCGTCGATGGTGACACCGGAGGGGTGGTCGGCCGTGCCGACGCGGAGAGCGAGGTGATCTGGATCGGCGCGTCGTCGCTCCCAGAGCCGCGCTCGACGACGCACGGCGGTGTCGAGCACGGCGGCCGGGTCGGGACAGCTCGCACGGAGTTCCTGCTCGTGCCGGTGCACAGCGTCGTCCGCGGCGGTCAGGACCGACGTCGTCGCGGCCTCGTGCTCCGCGAGCCGCCGCCGATGGGTCAGTCTGCCGTTCCGCCGGTCGGACACGTAGTTGGCGATCATCACGATCGGCGACATGAGACCGAACGCGAGGTACATCAGGTGTCCGAAGATGCCGACCATGACTCCGGCCATCGCGAGCGGCGCGAGGGCTGCGACGACCGGCAGGGGCCTCCTGGCCGGAGCCTCCGGTTCCGGTGGCAGGCGGAACGAGGTCGGCGGTGCTTCGGGGAGCAGCCGCGGCGGGCGGGCGAATTCCAGGCGCGTCCCGCTCGTGGCCACGTGGAGTGCGGCCCCGGGCCGGCGTCCGGCCGCGACCGCGAGAAGGACGTCCCCGATGCGGACGATCGACGACTCGCCCAACGGGACGGCCTCCACGAGCGGACGGCGGTCGACGGTCACGACGAGGTCTCCCCCGAGCCCGTCGGGGGCGCACGCCGAGGCGGGCTCGATGGTGAAGCGTCCCCCGCCGTCGAGACGCAGGACCGCGACGAAGGCCGGCACGTCGCCGACGAGACGAATCGTGGCCCGGTGCGACGATCCGATGATGCAGGCACCGGGATCGACGACGAAGACCGTCCCGGCGCCCGGCCCTCCGACGACACGGACGCTGGGCCCGTCGTCGGGAAGTGACGACGTCCCGTGAGGCGCGCCGATCGACAGCACGCTCGCCTCCAGCACGTGCCCCGCGGCCACACAGGCGTCGAGGGCCACCAGAGAGCCGTCGACGGTCACGGCCCGCTGCCCCGGCGCCTCTCGATCGGCGATCGTGGCGAGCCCGAGGTGCGGCAGCGCAGCGGTCACGAGTTGCCCGACAGTGGTGCCCGGGTCCACCTCCCAAGCCACGTCCGCGCTCCGACCGCTCACGGCGTCGTGGACAGTCGCTGAAAGCCTCACTCCGCGGGGACGACGCTGATGCCGTCGATGAACTCGTCGACGAGGGGCAGCAGGTGAGGCACGTCCTCGGGCGGACCTAGCTGGCAGGTGATGCGGAGGTCGAAGGGCTCTGACCGGAACGCGGTCGCGACCATCGTGGTCAACTGCCCGGCCACGTCGGCGTGCAGGAGGCCCCTGAGTCCCCGGCCGAGCCCAGCGGTCGTGATCTCGTGGAGCGCCGGCGGCTCCAGAGCGTCGAGATCCGTCGTGAGGACGAGGTGTCGCAGCAGGTCGTCACGGTCGCCCTCGCAGAAGGCGTACTGGATGCGCAGCAAGAGGAACTCGCTCGTGACCGCCGGCAGGTACAGGTACCGGAGCTCGTTCTCGTCCTGCCACTCGGCGAGGCGCTCGAGGGCCCTGGTGAGCCAGCGCTTGTTCGCCCTCGTGGTGCCGGACGAGCGAGCACAGACGTCGTGGACGGTGGCGGCGACCCAGGAGCGAGCCCCGTCGTGACCGTGGTGCGGCCACGACGGGGGCAGGCAGATCCACGTCGTCGGGTCGTACCCGACGAGGATCTCCATCGGACGGTCCTCACTCGGGGCAGCGGCGAGCTGTGCGTCGGTCATGTGCGTCTTCCTGGTCGTCGTCGAGATGTCTGCAGAACGTCGAGAGCCCCGTCACTCGATCGGCCGTTCGGTGATGAGGCGGCCACGGTCGTCCCGCCACCGCACGGTCGTGAGCATCGCCTCGAAGAGCTCGACGAAGGCCTCGGCCACTTCCCCGCGTCCCTCGCCCCGCTGTGTCGCGTCGGCGACGACCGTGAGGACGATCGAGACGAGCAGGTGGTCGTGCCCGGCCACGCGCGCGAGGACCGCTCGGCGCCTGAGCACCCGCTGGGGCTCGTGAGACGCCGCGCTCTCGAGCTCCCACGACACGGCAGGGTCGCCCCCGACGACGGTGGGCGTCGCGCCGCCGGCGATCCGGGCGAGGAGGAGTCGGTCGAGATCGCTGTGCTCGCTGCGTGTGACGGGCACGGCCGCGAAGACGACGCTGCACGCGACGCCCGCGTCCGGCACGGGGCCGGCGGTGATGTACGAGTCGAGCACCGCGTGGTGCACGTCTGCCTCGCCGACCCGCCGCAGAGCGTCGACGAAGCGCGTCTCGAACTCAGGGTCGGGGCTGGTCTCCCCGAGCTGGTCGAGCACCATCGAGAGAGCAGTCTCGGGACCCGCACCGCCAGGGATGCGAACGAAGCCGGGCGGCACCACGATCGAGTAGGAGGCGCCCCTGGCGCCCGAGGAGCGGGACACGTACTGCGCCCCCCTCACCGGAGGTCCTCGAGAGTCCGAGGCTGGCGAGCGAGTCGCGCCTCCTTCGTACGTGCCCTGCCAGCTCGTACGCGGAGAATCAAGACGTTCCCGAGACCAGCTGCGCCGACGAGACAGAGGAGAGCGCCGGGAATGAGCGAGTCGCGAGGCCATTCCGGCGTACCGATGAATGCAAGGGCGAAGAGCACACCATCCGCACCGGCGAGGATCGCGAACATCGACACTGTGGTCGGGGTCCACGTGGTCGGCGGCCATGAGGGTGCATGGACGGTCCGCGCCACCGCGATGACGAGCAGCGGGACGGAGACCCACCACGGCCACGACGGCAAGATCACCGGCGGCCAGTCTGCGCTCGTCTTCATGAGTTCCTCAGCGGGCGGTGAGGCCTCGCCGTTCGCCATCCGGATCAAGGACACCACGCCAAGAACGGCGCTGGCTCCCCAGTACGTCACATGGGCCAAGAGAACCGAGGCGAAGACTGCCCAGTCGAACCACGTCCTAGGTTGCCGGTGGCGCCGACTCACCACGCTGCACCGGTCAGAGCGCGAGATTGCCCCAGGGGAAGCAGCCCGCGAAGGTCCGTCATGACCGACCAGACATCAGGAGCGGCGCCCTGCGCCTGTCCTGCCCATGCCAGAGCTTGCAGGGCCTTCACGCGCCCCGCCAGCTCAGCGGCGTGCTGGAGCTCGGCCGCAGACACACCTGGCCGCCCCCTCACCAGATAGATCGAGAGGTGCGCGGCAGTCGCGTCGCCCCCTGCGAAGAAGAGCGATGAGTCGAACATGCGGGGCCTGCTGCGGTAGAAGGTCTTGGCCACGGTGGCCTGTGCCAGGGAGGTGGACATGCCGTCGTCCATCAGGGCTTGAGCTCGCGCCGTGCGTAGGCCGACCAACGAACTCCGCGCACTCTTTGCCAGGATTCGCCCAGTGCCGAAGGTGATCAAGGACAGAGCCGACAACCCCACGTCGAGAATCGTCGCAGTCCCTGCGAGCGCGCGTGCCGCAGTGATGCCGATGCTCAAGAGCGCCAGAGCCAGGGCCACTGGGCCGAGGCACGGGAATGCCATCGACAAGACGCCGACGATCATCCCCACGCGGTCGACGACTTCCAGGACACGGGCGATCCACGCGTCGTTCTCCTGCATCCAGTCCTGGAACGACTCGAAGCCGGGCGCGAGGACGTCACGCAGGGCCGAGGCGTCCCACGCGTCGGCGATCCCGTCCCCGACGTCGCCGACAGCCGCGCCGACTGCGTGGGCGACACCGCCGAGGTCGTCCCAGAACGAGTCGCGGAGCCCGTCGTCCGTGGCGTCGTCGATCCGCCGGATCGCGACCACGGCGGCGGCATCGGCCGCGGCGTGGGCGGCAGCGAGCCGCCGAGCCGACGTCGTCATCCGATCACGGGCTTCTCGGCGTCGTACCTCCTGCGCGGCGGCCCAGTCTTCGTACTGCTGCTTCGCCGGCCCTTCGGGCTCGAGCAGGGCGCGTCCTTCGTACGTCGTCACGAGGCGATCAGCGGCGTCGAAGTCGTCCCTCGCACGGTCGTTGTCACGGACCGCGGGACGCGAGTCATCGAGAGCACTCGCGAGGGAGTCGGCGTAGGACCCCAGGGCGGCCCCGGTCTCGGCGTAGCGACCTCGTGCGGCGCTCAGCCTGGACTCGAGGTCCGCCGCCTTGAGCATGAAGGCCGCCACAGCTTCGCTCTCGGCCGACTCGATGTCGAGGGACCTCAACGAGGACGCGGCCGATCCGACGGACTCGGCGGTGAGGCAGAAGCGCCGGGCCATCTGCCCGACGACGAGCGGATCGCCCGGGACCACGGCCAGGGGTGACGCCCACGAGTAAGCCATCAGTCGTCACCCGCCAACGACGCCGCCAGTTCGGCGTCGGCGTCGTCGAAGCCGTCCGCGATGCCGCGCGCGGACGTGCCCAGGTCGCCGATCGCTTCTGCCAGGCGCCGCCGTGTGTCGTCCCACCCGGTGGAGAACGACCGGACGCGCTGCACGAGGCCGGCGTGGCCGCAGGCGTCCGCGTCGTCGACACAGTCGCGCCCCGACTCGAACGCCGACTTCACCTCTCCGAGCGTCGCGAAGAGCGAACGGAGGTCTTCCGTGTCGACGGTGAGGCTCGATCGAGCCATGTCTTCTCCTTCTCTCAGGGGGACGCCCGCCCCGCCTCCTCGGCGAGACGGGCATCCGTCAGCGGTCCAGGCCTCAGCGGAGGCTGCTGGCGAGTTGCTCGTCGGTGCTCTGCAAGGCGTCGGCAGCGCCCTCGAGGAACCCGGCCATGCCCTCGATCGCTTGGATCGTCTTGCTCGCACCACTGGTGAACTCGGTGTACGACGCGTCGAAGGCCTTGGAGGAGCGGTCGGTGACGAAGCCCGAGCCGACCAGGTCGTCGATCTGCGATTTGAGCTGACTCAGCTGGTCCTCGATGGTCCGCTGTCCGTTGCGGAGTTGTGTCGCCTGGGTCCGGATGTCGTCGAAGGTGACGGAGACGTTTGCCATGGGTGGTCCTCTCTGCGCGACCCGCAGCGGATCGCATGGCATTAACATGTCACATGGACAGACCGTTCGGGTAATCATCCACAGGCAGGAGACGAGATGGCACGGAGATCGGACTCGTGGAGGGATCGCCGACGGGCGCCGCAGCATCGAGAACACTTCAGCGAGGACGATGTCGAGGTGCTGCGACGCGACGGCCTCCTCAGCAAGGTGGTCCGCCTGCCGTTCCCGGCTGGGGTCCCGTCGCTCGACCTCCCCCCTCCCCTGCGGATCGGCCTGACCACCTGGTCGGAGGCGTCGGCCACCTCAGCGCCTGTCCCAGCTGCCCCGCGGGACGCTCACCGCACTGACGGCGCTCACGACGCTCATCGCGCTCACGACCTGTGCCTCCCTGACGGGACGAGGGCTCGGGTCACCTCCGAGGGCCTGATCGTGGGCCGTCGTCGCCTCGCGGCGGCTGATCAGGAGGTGTCCACGACCGCGCGGCTCGAGCTCACCGATGAGTCGAGGTCGCTGTCGCGCGAACACGCTCGCCTCGTCGTCGACGCCCACGGCGTCGTGACGATCACCGACCTGGGCTCCGGGAACGGGACGACCGTGAGGCAGCTCCGAGGCGCGATGGTCGAGCTGGCGCCGGGAGCCCCGCTCACGCTGAGCATCGGCGACGTCGTCCACCTGGGCGGAACGACGGCGTCCCTGCAGGAGGCTCGCCCGAGCTCCTAGGGCTCCGGGAGCGCCCAGCTGCGCCTGGGCGTCTAGACCTTCTCGATCGGCGCGACCTTGATCAGCAGCTTCTTGCGGCCGGCGGTGTCGAAGAGCACCTCGGCGATGCGGCGGGCGCCCTCGCCGGTGACGGCCATGACGCGGCCCTCGCCGAAGTCGACGTGCGAGATGCGATCGCCCGTCTCGAGCACCAGGTCGCCGTTGTCGCGCACCGTGCCGGTGACGCGGTTCGCCCACTCGGTCTTCGGCTTCGTCTTCGCCGCCGCCGTGGCGCGGTCGTAGCTGCCGCTGCCGTAGCCGCCCGACGCGCGCGGGGTCGCCCCGCGGTTCGTGTCCGGGCCGCCCTCGCGACGCGCGTTGAGCGCCCGCGGCTGGGTGCCTCCTCGGCTGTTCGCCATGCCGGGCGACTGCTTCCAGTCGATCAGGTCGACCGGAATCTCTTGTAGGTAGCGCGACGGCATCGCCACGTTCACCTCGCCGAACTGGGCGCGGGTCATCGCGAGCGACAGGAACAGCTGCTTGCGGGCACGCGTGATGCCGACGTAGAACAGCCGGCGCTCTTCCGCAGGGCCGCCGGGCTCGCTCGCCGACATGCGGTGCGGCAGCAGGTCTTCTTCGACGCCGGTGAGGAACACCGCCTCGTACTCGAGGCCCTTCGCCGTGTGCAGCGTCATCAGCGAAACGGTGCCGCTCGAGTCGTCGAGGTCGTCGGCTGCGGCGACCAGCGTCACCTCGGTGAGGAAGTCGAGCAGGGTGCCGTCGGGGTTGTTCCGCTGGAACTCTTTCGTGACCGCGACGAGCTCGTCGATGTTCTCGGCCCGCGCCTCGTCTTGCGGGTCTCTCGACGCCCGCAACGCCTCCACCAGGCCGCTGCCCTCGATCAGCCGGGTGAGGATCTCGTGCACCGGCGCGGTGTCGGCCGTCGCCTGCACCTCGTCGAGCAGGGTCGCGAGACCGGTGATCGCCCCGGTCACCTTGGGGCCGAGGCCGAGTTCACGGGCGTTGCGCATGGCGTCGCGCAGAGGAGCCTCGCGCTCGTCGGCCCAGCGCTGCATCGCCGTCTCGGTCGCCGGGCCGATGCCGCGCTTCGGCACGTTCATGATGCGGCGCAGCGCCATCGGGTCGGAGGGGTTCGCGACCGTGATCAGGTACGCCATCGCGTCTTTGATCTCGGCACGCTCGTAGAACTTCGTGCCGCCGAGCACCCGGTACGGGATCGCCGAGCGGATGAAGATCTCTTCGAGTGCACGGGTCTGCGAGTTGGTGCGGTAGAAGACCGCGACGTCTTTGTAGGCCGTGCCCTGCTCGTGCAGCTTCGCGATCTCGTCGGCGACGAACTGCGCCTCGTCGTGCCCGGTGTAGCCCGTGAACCCGACGATCTTGGCGCCCTCGCCGACCGTCGTGAACAGGTTCTTGGCCTGCCGGTCGAAGTTGTTGGCGATGACGGCGTTGGCCGCGTCGAGGATGTTCTGGGTCGAGCGGTAGTTCTGCTCGAGCAGCACCACTTTCGAGTTGGGGAAGTCGCGCTCGAACTCGACGATGTTGCGGATGTCGGCGCCGCGGAACGCGTAGATCGACTGGTCGCTGTCGCCGACCACCGTCAGCGACGCCCCGGGGATGCGACCACTGCCGTCGCGCATCGACTGCACGAACTGCCCGCCGCGCTCGAGGGCGTCGACGTGTTCGGGGTCGACGGGACGCGTCAGCTCGCGGATCAGCGCGTACTGCGCGTGGTTGGTGTCTTGGTACTCGTCGACGAGCAGGTGGCGGAACCGCCGCTGGTACGTCGCCGCCACGTGCGGGAACGCCCGGAACAGGAACACGGTCTGCGAGATGAGGTCGTCGAAGTCGAACGCGTTCGCCTGCTGCAGCGACCGCGTGTACTGCCGGAAGATCTCGAGGAACATCACGTCTTGCGGGTCGCCCGCGTTGATCTGCCGTGCGTACGTCTCGACGTCGCTGAGTTCGTTCTTGAGCTTCGAGATCTTGCCCGCCGCCTGGCTGACGGTGAAGCCGAGAGAGTCGGCGTCGAGCTGCTTGAGGATGCGCTTGAGCAGCGCCTTCGAGTCGGCCGAGTCGTAGATCGTGAAGCTCTTCGTGAAGCCGAACTGCTCGGCCTCACGACGCAGGATGCGCACGCACGCCGAGTGGAACGTCGAGATCCACATGCCCTCGGCCGCCTGGCCGACGAGCTGCTGCACGCGCTCGCGCATCTCGGCCGCGGCCTTGTTCGTGAAGGTGATGGCGAGGATCTGGCTCGGCCAGGCCTCGCGCGTCGCGATCAGCCCGGCGATGCGGCGGGTCAGCACGCTCGTCTTGCCCGAGCCGGCACCGGCGACGATCAGCAGCGACTGCCCGCGATACTCGACCGCCTCTTTCTGCTGCGGGTTCAGCCCCGCGGTCAGGGGATCACCGGCAGAACCGGAAGCGTCAGAGGGCTCGAGCACGATCGTCATGGCGCGGCCAGTCTAAGCCGGGCCCCCGACATCCGAGCCGGTCGTGGGCAGTGCTGGACGCCGAGGTCAGAGCGGGACGCCGGCCGCCCACGCCACGAGCGCGGAGAGGCCCATCTGGGCGAGGGCGGCGAAGAAGACGACGTACCACGTCCCGCGCGGTGCGCTCGTGCGCACGTGGTCGAAGAGCCGGCTCGGCCAGGGGGCCCGGAACGGCCGCACCGGTGCGAGCCACCGCTCCGGCCGGGGCGGCAGCCGCCGGGCCGCGTCAGCGCCCGGCCTCCGCTCGTCACCGGTGTGCACCGCCGTGAAGAAGAAGCCCGCGAACCGCACTCCGGTCAGCAGCCAGCGGACCTCGAGGTCGGAGTCGGGGAGGTGCGGCGAGCGTCCCGTGCGCTGGGCCACCGCCTCCTCGTGTCGTCGTGCGCGGACGCGCGCGCCCCAGACGGCCGGCACGACGCTGGTGCTCAGGACGGAGCTCACGACCAGGCCGCACATCGTCGCGGCGAAGGGACCGGCGACGAACAGGCCCGCACCGGTTCCCTGCGCGGCCGAGACGGGGCCCGCCACCACCCACCCGGCCCAGAAGACGGCGACCGGCACCTGCACGAGAGTGAGCACGAGGGCACCGAGGCAGGCGACGACCGCCCGCACCAGCAGCACCTCCGAGCGCTGCCACCAGCGGTCAGCGCTCATGACCTCGCCCCCACAGCCCCTCGCGCACCGCGACCGCGCGCTCGGGGTGGTCGGCGAAGACGCCGTCGAGGCCGAGCGCCATCAGGTCGGCGAACTCCGACTCCCAGTCGCCCTCCGCCTCCTTGCCGCCGGCCTGGCGGTTGCCCTTCGCGAGGAACGCGTTCTCGATCCGCAGCGTCCACGTGAAAACGTCGAGACCGGCCGCGTGCGCCCGGTCGACCAGCTCGGGCCGGGTCTCGCCGGAGGCGCGGAGCAGCATCGCCTTGTCGAACGAGACCCCGTGCAGGCCCTGCCGCGCCAGGGCGGCCAGCGACGCCTCGTCGAGCTGGTCAGCGTAGGTCGGCGCCGCCGAGCCGAGCCGGGCGACCTGGTCGGCCGCCGAGCCCGCCTTCTCGACCAGCCACACGAGGCGGCCGCCGACGCCTCTCTCACGGAGCTGCCAGAGCACGGTCTGCTCGAAGCTCTCGACGGTGAGGCGCGGGTCGTCCGCCCAGCCGTGCTCGGCCAGCTCGGCGGCGACGAGCTCGTCGAGGGGCAGCCCGAGCGCCTCGAAGTGCTGGGCGTGCTTCACCTCGGCGACGAGGCCGACCGGCCGAGGGGCGTCGTCGAGCAGCCGGAGCAGGTCGCTCAGCCGCTGGATGCCACCCTCGCCGTCGTGCGCGGCACTGAGCGGACGGAGGTGCGGCAGGCGCTCGCGCACGGTCAGGGTGCTGAGCTCTGCCCAGGTGAAGTCCTCGGTGAACCAGCCCGCCACCTCCTTGTCCTCGATCTGCTTCGTGGTGCGCCGGTCGGCGAACTCAGCGTGGTCGGCGACGTCGGTCGTGCCCGAGATCTCGTTCTCGTGCCGCAGCACGAGAACGCCGTCGCGGGTGGGCACGATGTCGGGCTCGATCGCGTCGGCCCCCAGCTCGATCGCCAGGCGGTAGGCCGCCTCCCCGTGCTCGGGCCGGTGCCCGCTGGCTCCGCGGTGGGCGATGACGAGGGGGCGAGGCGACATGCCAGCCACGGTACCGGCGGCGGGCGACGCCGAGGAGGCGCGGCGTCGGCAGGCAGCCGCGCCCCCGGCCGAGAGAGGGTACAACCGTGCAGCCGGTGCACGTTCGCCTGTCGCGAATACGGGCCTCATCAGGCAAATCCCCAGCCCTCCCCTGGCCGACACCCGTTAGCCTCTTCTGTACGGCGACGCAGCACACAGCACCTCGCGTCGCGACCACGTCTCACGACCAGAAGAGGAACTCCCTTGGCATTCTCGAATCCCGGCTTCAGTCAGTCGCCGGCCTTCTCGGAGAAGGGCGCCGCCGTCATCCGGCAGGAGCGCGCCGCTGCGGGACAGCGCCCGGTCGAGTACAACGGCATGACCGCCGAGCAGCTGCAGGATCTGTACACGCAGCCCGCCGCCGGCCCGGCCGAGACCGACCGCATGACCTACGAGGACACGATCACGAAGACGGTCATCGCCTTCGCCGTCCTGCTCGTCGGAGCGGCGGTCGGCTGGTTCGTCCCGGCACTCGCCATCGTCGGCGCCATCGCGGGCTTCGTGCTCGCGCTCGTCAACATCTTCAAGAAGCGCCCGTCGGCCGGCCTCGTGCTCGCCTACTCGGCGGCCCAGGGTCTCTTCGTCGGCGGCATCTCGTCGATCTTCGAGGCTCAGTTCGACGGCATCGTCACGCAGGCCCTGCTCGGCACCGCCGCGGTCTTCGTCGTCACCCTGCTCCTCTTCAAGAGCGGCAAGGTCCGCGCGTCGAAGCGCGCCACGAAGATCTTCATGATCGGCATGGTGAGCTACGGCCTCTTCTCGCTGTTGAACCTCGGGCTCATGGCCTTCGGCGCGAACAGCAACCCCTGGGGCCTCCGCGGCGGCGACATCTTCGGCATCCCGATCGGCTTCCTCATCGGCATCGCCGTCGTCCTGATGGCCGCGTACTCCCTCGTTCTCGACTTCGACCAGGTCAAGACCGGCGTCGAGCGCGGCGCCCCGAGCATCTACGGCTGGTCTGCCGCGTTCGGCATCGTCATGACCGTGGTCTGGCTCTACGTGGAGATCCTGCGCATGCTCGCCATCCTGCGAGGCAGCGAGTAACGAGCGGCGACATCAGGAGGCGGGGCTCGTTCCGAGAGGGACGGGCCCCGCCTCTTCGTGCCCCCGCCGCGCCTCCCACGACGGGGTACCAACGCGAAAGCGACGAAACAACGTGGAAGATCACGTCGTTTCGTCGCTTTCGCGTCGCGCTGGCGCCGTCAGAGGCGGAGCGGCGTCACTCCCACTCGATGGTGCCCGGCGGCTTCGACGTGACGTCGAGCACGACACGGTTGACCCCGTCGACCTCGTTCGTGATGCGGTTCGAGATCTTGGCCAGCACGTCGTAGGGCAGTCGCGTCCAGTCGGCCGTCATGGCGTCCTCCGACGAGACCGGGCGCAGCACGATCGGGTGGCCGTAGGTGCGACCGTCGCCCTGCACGCCCACCGAACGGACGTCGGCGAGCAGCACGACCGGGCACTGCCAGATGTCGCCGTCGAGACCGGCGGCGGTCAGCTCGGCGCGCGCGATCGCGTCGGCGTGCCGCAGCAGCTCGAGGCGCTCGTGGGTCACCTCGCCGATGATGCGGATGCCGAGTCCCGGCCCGGGGAACGGCTGGCGGCCGACGATGACCTCGGGCAGGCCGAGCTCGCGGCCGATGGCACGCACCTCGTCCTTGAAGAGGGTGCGGAGCGGCTCGACGAGCTCGAACTGCAGATCTTCGGGCAGGCCGCCCACGTTGTGGTGGCTCTTGATGTTCGCGGTGCCCGTGCCGCCGCCGCTCTCGACGACGTCGGGGTAGAGCGTGCCCTGCACGAGGAACTTGACGTCGGACTCGCCCTCGGCCGCGGCCTCGAGCACGAGCGCCTCGGCGGCGCCCTCGAAGCTGCGGATGAACTCGCGCCCGATGATCTTGCGCTTCTGCTCGGGGTCGGTGACGCCGGCGAGCGCGTCGAGGAACTGCTGCTCGGCGTCGACCGTGACGAGGCGGACGCCCGTCGAGGCGACGTAGTCCTCCTCGACCTGGCGACGCTCGTCTGCGCGCAGCAGGCCGTGGTCGACGAAGACGCACACGAGCTGGTCGCCGACCGCCTCGTGCACGATGGCGGCCGCGACGGCCGAGTCGACACCTCCGGAGAGACCGCAGATCACCCGCGACGAGCCGACCTGCTCGCGGATGCGGGCGACCTGCTCGGCGATGACGTTGCCGCTGTTCCAGTCGGCGGGGATGCCGGCGGCGCGGTGAAGGAAGTTCTCGAGCACGGCCTGGCCGAACGACGAGTGCTTCACCTCGGGGTGCCACTGCACGCCGTAGAGCTTGCGGGCGTCGCTCGAGAACGCGGCGACGGGGGTCGCGGCGCTCGACGCGAGCACGTCGAAGCCCTCGGGCGCCTTCGAGACCGAGTCGCCGTGGCTCATCCACGTCGTCTGCGAGGTCGGCTGGCCCGAGAGCAGGGTGCTGTCGCCCTCGGCGAGGGTGACGTCCGTCGCGCCGTACTCGCGCTGACCGGTGCGCGAGACCTCGCCGCCGAGGGCCTTCGCCATCGCCTGGAAGCCGTAGCAGATGCCCAGCACGGGCACGTCGAGCTCGAGGATCGCCGGGTCGAGACCGGGGGCGCCCTCTTCGTAGACGCTCGACGGACCGCCGCTGAGCACGATGCCGACGGGGTTCTTCGCCGCGATCTCGGCGGCGGTGATCGTGTGCGGCACGATCTCGGAGTAGACGTTGGCCTCTCGGACGCGTCGCGCGATCAGCTGCGCGTACTGCGCCCCGAAATCGACGACGAGGACGGGGCTCTGGGCCGTCTCGGTGGCTTCTGTCACGCGGGGGCTCCCTGGGTGCTGGGGGTGGGCTCGGCGACCAGCGCTGCGTGCTCACGCATCGCCAGCTTGGTCATGTGGCTCTCGACGAAGAACGAGAGGAACGGCACGACGCCGCCGAGGGCGATGATGATGAACCGCGAGAACGGCCACCGCATCAGGCTCCAGAGGCGGAAGTCGGCGAAGAGGTAGACGACGTAGAGCCAGCCGTGCGCGATGAGGATCGCGGTCGACAGGTTGAAGCCGGTGGTGATCGAGTCGACGGGCACGAGGAACCCGCCCTCGCCGCCGAGCTGCATCTCGAGCTGCAGGGGCGTGTACTTGAAGGCCATCTCGAAGACGAGCAACAGCAGCATCACGCCGGTGACGTAGGCGGAGATCTTGTAGAACTTGACGGCACCCGGGATCTTCGGGATGTCGCGTTGCCGGGGCTTCAGGGGCATGGCCTCGATCCTACCCGCGGAGGCGGCGGGGCCAGGGCGGGGTCGGTCGTCGTCGAGCCGGCGAAGGAGGCGCGGGTCGGCGAGCGAAGGAGGAGCAGGTCAGGAGGCGGTCGCCCCCTCGAGCCGCGCCTCCTCGGCCTCGTCGACGTCGCGCTCGAAGCGGTCTCGCACGAGCCGGAACCACAGGAAGATCGCGAAGCCGGCGAACACGACCCACTCGATCGCGTAGAAGACGTTCAGCCAGTTGAGCGAGCGGTCGCTCTCGGGGGCGACGGAGTCGATGGCGGCGAGGCCGTCGACCGGGTCGGCGGACACGACGTAGCCGGAGTAGACGTCGCCGTCGAGGTCGGTCCACTCGTTGACGAGCATCGGCACCGACACGACGTTCTCCCGCCCCTCGCGGAAGTCGCCGTCGGAGGGCTGGTCGCTCGGCATGTAGCGGCCGGTCACGGTGACCGTGCCCGTGGGCACGGCGCGCTCGGCGGCCTCGGCACCGCCCTCGTCGCTGCTCCAGCCGAGGGCGACGACGACCGACGACCCGTCGGCGTCGTCGACGAGACGACCGATCAGCCACGAGCCGGGGTCGCCGCCGTTGTAGCGGTCGACGACGACGCGGAAGTCGTCGGGCGCGAACTGCCCGGTGACCGTGACCATCTGCCCGCCGACGCGGTCGAAGAAGGACGACTGCGGGTCGACGACGTCGCTGAGCACCTTGACGGTCTCGGTCTCGGGGTTGACCTCTTGACCGCTCTCGACGCTTCGCTCGATCTGCCAGTGTCCGAGCCACGCGAAGATGCCCGCGATCACCAGGCAGAGGGCGAGCATGGCGATCCAGCGGGGGCGCCGGGCGACCTCCCACATGGAGGCGGGGACGTCGACGTCGCTCGAGACGGGAGCGTTCTCGGTGCGGGTCACGAGGCCGATGGTACCTGCGCCCTCGCGGGAGCCTGCTGGGTGTCGACCGTGCACGCTGCCTGCGTCCGCGCCCGGGTCAGTACTCGGGGTCGCGCCGGCGCGTGGCCCTCTGGTCGGACTGCTGCCCGGCCTGGTCGGCGAGGATCGCCGCGCGGGCCCGGTCCTGCTCGTCGAGGTCGTCGTACTCGTCGGGCTCTGCCGTGGCTGCGGCTGCGGCTGCGGTCGCCGCCGCGGCGCGCTCTCGCGTGCCGAGCAGGGCCTCGTCGTCGGCGTCCGCCTCGGCCTCTGCATCGGCCCCGGCTGCGCCGCGGCCGTCGCCGGGACGCGTCGCAGCCGGCTCGTCCCCGGCGAGCGCCGCCTCCATCAGGGCGATCTCTTCCGAGTGCCGGGCGTCGCGCTCGAGGCGACGCGCCTCGGTCGCCTCGCGCTCCGCTCGGCGGCGGGTGCGGAGCACGACGCCGCCGATGCGCTCGGAGTTCGACGCGAGCACCGGGCCGAGAACGGCCATGATGAGGACGTAGAGCCCGGCGAAGGGCTGCAGCCGCTCGTCGAGCCCAGCGCCGGCGGAGAGCGTCGCGAGGATCAGCGCGAACTCGCCCCTGTTCTGCAGGATCACGGCGGTGTTGATGCCCGCCTGCGGCCCGAGCTTGTTGAGCCAGGCGACGAACTGGCCCGCGATCACGTTCAGCGTGATCGTGATCCCGACGGCGATCGCGACGGGCCCGAGCACGCTCGGGAACAACGACGGGTTGAGTCCGAGGCCGAAGTTGAGGAAGAAGAAGGCGCCGAAGACGTCGCGCATCGGCAGGGCGAACTGCTCGACCCGGTTGCGGTACCGAGTCGCGCCGATGATGAGGCCGATG
Organism: Frigoribacterium sp. ACAM 257; assembly: GCF_007954365.1. Classification (GTDB taxonomy): domain Bacteria; phylum Actinomycetota; class Actinomycetes; order Actinomycetales; family Microbacteriaceae; genus Frigoribacterium. The sequence goes on along the minus strand of NZ_VOLO01000002.1, from coordinate 495,272 downwards.
AGGAACGCACCGATCGCGTCGGTCACCCCGAGGATCTCGCCGAGGCCGGCGAAGAGCACGGCGAGGCCGAAGAACAACACCGTGAACAGCTCGTCGTCACGGGTGCGCATCAGCTTCGACACGACGGCGCCGCCCCACCGCGCGACGGCGAACATCGCGACCAGGAACGCGAACGCGACCACCAGCTTGAGCACGACGGGCAGCGGGTCGGTCTCGCCGCTGAGCACCACCGACACGATGGCCAGGTAGATGGCGATGAAGATGTCCTCGACGACGGTGACGCCGAGGATCATCGGCGTCTCGCGGTTCGCCAGGCGGTTGAGCTCGATGAGCAGCTTCGTGACGATGGCGCTCGACGACGTCGCCGTCATGCCGGCGATGATCAACGCCTCACGCGTGCCCCAGCCGAGCATGAAGCCGAAGACCAGGCCGACGCCCATGTTGACGGCGATGTAGCTGCCGCCCGAGACGATCAGGCGGCCGGCGTTGGAGAAGAACTCGTCCTGGTCGAACTCGAGGCCGAGGTTGAAGAGCAGCAGGATGAGCCCGAAGATCGCGATGAGCTCGATGTTGTGCGAGTCGAAGCTGATCGGGAACCAGCCGGTGTTCGTGCTCGCCAGCAGGCCGACGATCATGTAGATCGGGATGGACGGCAGGCCGATCAGCTTGCCTGCCCTGCCCAGCCCGTAGGCGATCAGCAGCAGGACGCCGAGGACGACCAGCTCCTCACCCAGGTGCACCGGCGATCAGCTCCCGGGCGGGGCGTCGACCGGGCTGCGGTGGCGCAGCTGGCCCGTACGGTACCAGGCGAAGGCCTTCGCGACCTTCTCGGGGCTGCCCGCCACGACCAGCGTGTCGCCGGGGAACACCTTGAAGTCGCCCGACGGCGCCGGGTTGGCCGCGTCGCCCCGCACGACGGCGACGACCGTGAGGCCGACGACGCCCTTGGCGCCGAGGTCGCCGAGCGGCTGGCCGGCGATGTGGTCGTCGTAGTCGACCGTGAACCAGTCGATGCTGAGGCCGGGGATCTGGTCGAGCGCCGACAGCGACTCGGTGATGCGCGTGCCGCCGAGCAGCTCGGCGAGCGTGTGCGCCTCGTCCTCGCTGAGGCGGAGCGAGACCTTCTTGACGTCGGCGCCGTCGGCGTCGTCGCTGAAGGTGATCAGGTCGCTGTGGCCCGAACGGTGCGTGATCACGCCGCACTTGCCGCCGTCGTCGGTGACGAAGGTGTGCAGCACGCCCACACCGGGGAGCTTCACTCGACGCACATCAGCCATGGTCCGACTCCAGGTCACTCAGGGGCAGTCGTCTCAGCTTAGCGACGGGCACGGACGCGGACACCGGGCTGCTCATGCGGTGGACAACCCCCGCTCGTCCCCAGGTGTTCCCGGAGCGACGGGTCGTTCTCGGCGGGCGGACGCAGGAGGCGCGGTGCCCGCCGAGCGGGCACCGCGCCTCCTGCGTCCTGGTCGCGTCGCGACCTCGTGGTGCTAGCTCGCGCGACCGCCCGGGGCGTCCGCCGACGTGTCGTCGGCGGGCGTGCCTGCGGACTCGACGACGTCCTCGCCGGGCTTCGGCGCCCCGCCCTGGTCGGCGCCGGGCACCACCATGTCGTCCTCCTCGAAGCCGAACGTGATGTCGGGCGCCTCGAGGCGGACACGGTCGGCGGACTCGTCGTCGGGCTCGAGCTGGCTGGCGCGCTCGGCCGCGACGCGCTTGAGGTAGTTGCCGACCTCCTCCTCGGTCTCGGCGTCGGACCAGCCGAGCACCTCGGCCATCAGCTTGGCTGCCACGGGAGCGGCGGACTCGCCCCTGTCCCACGCCTCGATCGAGATCCGGGTGCGCCTCGCCAGCACGTCCTCGAGGTGGAGCGCGCTCTCGTGGCTGGCCGCGTAGACGACCTCGGCCCCGATGTAGTCGTCGGCGCCGGGCAGCGGCTCGGCCAGCTCGGGCCGTTCGCGGACCAGCGCGAGGACCTCGTCGGTCAGCGTGCCGTAGCGGTTCAGCAGGTGCTCGACGCGCACCCGGTGCACGCCCAGCTGCTTGGCGATCTTGCCGCGCTTGTTCCAGGCGGCGTGGTAGCCCTCGGCGCCGAGCAGCGGGATCTCCATCGTCGTGCTCTCGGGGATGCGTCCGTCGAGCGCGGCGACCGCCTCGTCGATCGCGTCCTCGGCCATCACCCGGTAGGTCGTCCACTTGCCGCCGGCGACGACGACGAGGCCGGGCACGGTGTGCGCGACGATGTGCTCGCGCGACAGCTTCGACGTCTGGTCGGACTCGCCGGCCAGGAGGGGCCGGAGACCTGCGTAGACGCCCTCGACGTCGTCACGGGTGAGCGGCACGGCCATCACCTTGTTGACGTGCTCGAGGACGTAGTCGATGTCGGCCGCCGTCGCGGCGGGGTGCGCCTTGTCGAGGTCCCAGTCGGTGTCGGTGGTGCCCACCAGCCAGTGGCGGCCCCACGGGATGACGAACAGCACGCTCTTCTCGGTGCGGAAGATCATGCCCATGTCGGAGTGGATGCGGTCACGGGGCACGACGAGGTGCACGCCCTTCGAGGCACGCACCTTGAACTGGCCGCGCTCGCCCACCATGGCCTGGGTGTCGTCGGTCCAGACGCCGGTCGCGTTGACGACCTGCTTGGCCCGGATCTCGAAGTGCTCGCCGGTCTGGTAGTCGTGTGCCTTGACGCCGACGACGCGCTCCCCGACCTTGACGAAGCCCTCGACCCGCACCCGGCTGGCGGCGTGGGCGCCGTAGCTCGACGCCGTGCGCACGAGCGACGAGACGTAGCGGGCGTCGTCGACCTGGGCGTCGTAGTAGGTGAGGCCGCCCACGACCGCGTCCTTCGAGAGGCTCGGGATCGCGCGCAGGACCTGGGTCTTGCTGAGGTGGCGGTGGTGGGGCACCCCGGGCGGGCGCCCGCCCGTCCAGCTGAAGATGTCGTAGAGGGCCATGCCGGCGCCGATGTAGAAGCGCTCGTAGACCGGCTTGCTCAGGGGGTAGAGGAACCGCACGGGCTTGACGAGGTGCGGCGCGAGGCGCTGCAGCAGCAGGCCGCGCTCGATCAGGGCCTCGCGCACGAGGCGGAAGTTGAGCTGCTCGAGGTAGCGGATGCCCCCGTGCACCAGCTTCGACGAACGGCTCGACGTGCCGGAGCCCCAGTCGCGAGCCTCGACGATGCCGACGTTCAGGCCCCTCGTCACGGCGTCGAGGGCAGAGCCTGCCCCGACGATTCCGCCCCCGATCACGAGGATGTCGAGCTCTTCGGTCTTCAGCGCCTCGACGGCGCGCTCGCGCTCGTCTGGCCCGAGCTTCGCGGAGAGGGATTCGGTCGCGGTCGTGGCCATGCGGTGCCTCCATCGTCGGATCGGTCGCGGGCCCGAGGACCCGTGCATGCGACCATCCAACGCCCGATCGGCTGGCAGCGCCAGGTGAGATCGGGACGCCCGGGGAGGCGACGCCGCCTAGTGCGGCTGGTAGGGAGCGACGACGACCTCGCTGCGCTGGAACTCCTTGAGGTCGCTGTAGCCGGTCGTCGCCATCGCCCGACGGAGCGCGCCGATGATGTTCGCCTGGCCGTCGACGGAGTCGGCAGGGCCGTAGAGGATCTTCTCGAGGGTGCCGACCTGGCCGACGTGGACGCGACGGCCTCGCGGCAGCTCGGGGTGGTGCGCCTCGGCGCCCCAGTGGTACCCGCCGCCGGGCACGTCGGTGGCGCGGGCCAGCGCGGCGCCCAGCATGACCGCGTCGGCGCCGCAGGCGACGGCCTTCACGATGTCGCCCGAGGTGCCGAGCCCGCCGTCGGCGATGACGTGGACGTAGCGTCCGCCGGACTCGTCGAGGTAGTCGCGACGCGCACCGGCGACGTCGGCGACCGCGGTCGCCATCGGCGCGTGGATGCCCAAGGAGGCGCGGGTCGTGCTGGCGGCGCCGCCGCCGAACCCGACGAGGACGCCCGCCGCGCCCGTGCGCATGAGGTGCAGCGCCGAGGTGTACGTGGAGGCGCCTCCCACGATGACCGGCACGTCGAGCTCGTAGATGAACTTCTTGAGGTTGAGCGGCTCGGTCGTCTTCGACACGTGCTCGGCCGACACGGTGGTGCCGCGGATGACGAAGAGGTCGACACCGGCGTCGACGACCGTCTGGTACAGGTCTTGGGTGCGCTGCGGGCTGAGCGAGCCTGCCACCGGCACGCCGGCGGCGCGGATCTCGGCGATGCGGGCCGTCACCAGCTCGGGCTTGATCGGCTCGGCGTAGATCTGCTGCATGCGGGCGACCGTCTCGTCCTCGGGCAGGTCGCGGATCTCCGCGAGCACCGCCTCCGGGTCGTCGTACCGCGTCCAGACGCCCTCGAGGTCGAGCACGCCGAGGCCGCCGAGCTCGCCGATGCGGATGGCCGTCGCCGGGCTGACGACCGAGTCCATCGGCGCCGCGATGATCGGCGACTCGAAGTGGAACGCGTCGATCGACCAGCTGACGGACACGTCTCGGGGGTCGCGGGTGCGCCGGCTCGGGACGATCGCGATGTCGTCGAACGCATAGGCGCGGCGTGCGCGCTTGGAAACGCCGATCTCTACCTCAGTCACGCCGCAACCCTACCGGAGGCGCGGGCCGAGCCCCCGGGGCCTGCCTGCGCCGCCGCGCCCTGCCACCCAGCGCTGCTTGTCCTTCGCGCTTCGTCCGGCGTCGGCGTCATGGGACTCGGCAGGCGTGGGCCCGCCCCTGCCGCGTCCCTTCTCGCCGCCCGCGGGCGAAGGAGGCGCCATGCGTGGTCCCTCCACCTCCGCACCCGGCAGCGTGACTCTCCCCCGGGCTTCGTACTCGACACGGCCCGGGCTCCCTGCTCCTCCAGGCTCGCTTCATGGCCTCCCTCGCTGCCGACGACCTGCTGCTCGCCCGTGATCTCGTCGCGTCGGGTCGTGACGACCGCGAGCTCGCCCGCGCATGTGCCTCGGGGACGCTCGTGCGTGTCTGGCCCGGTGCCTACGTCCAGGCCGGCGTGTGGCACGCGCTCGACCCACGGGAGCAGCATCGTCGCCGTGCGGTCGCCGCCCTCGTGACTCGCCGGAAGGACGGGCTCCTCCTCTCCCACGAGTCAGCCGCGCTCGTCTGGGGCCTCCCGACATGGGGGTGGCCCGCCGGACCCGTCGAGCTCGTCGACCCGACCGCTCGACGCGGCACGTCGACCGCCCGCCTCCGCATCCGCGCCTCGCCCCTTCCTCTCGAGGAACGCGCGACGCGCTCGGGACTCCCGGTCACCTCCCTCGACAGAACCGTCACGGACCTGCTCCTGTCGCGGAGCCGGGTCCAGGCTGTGGTTCTCGCCGACCACCTGCTGCACTCGGGGCTGTCGACGCGCGAGCGCCTCCGTGCCCTGCTCGCCGTCCGCGCCGCTGCACGGCGACGTCGGACAGCGGCCTGGGCCGTCGAGTTCGGGGACCCCGGTGGCGAGTCACCCGGCGAGTCCGTCAGTCGCGTCGTCGCGCACGACGCCGGGTTCGTCGTACCCGAGCTGCAGGTCCCCTTCTCCGACGGGGACGGACTCATCGGGGTCGTCGACTTCGCGTTCCCCGTCCCGGACGAGCCGGACCGTCTCGTGCTCGGCGAGTTCGACGGTGACGTCAAGTACCGGGGTGCGACGTACCGGCACGGTCGCACGCCGGAACAGGTCGTCCAGGACGAGAAGTCACGCGAAGACCGTCTCCGTGCCCTGACCTCGACGGCGGGCTTCGTCCGGTGGACGCGCCGAGACATCGCCGACGCTTCGCGACTCCCGGACAAGCTGCGCCGTGCCGGCGTCGCGCGCAAGCGGTGACGGCGAAAAGGGACGAGGTAGGGGTGGACCCACCCCTACCTCGTCCCTTTTCGCCTACGACACGCGGCGCGGCGCGGCCGGCGGCCGGCGCGCGGCGCGCGGCGCGCGGCGCGGCTAGCGGCGGTAGTTGGGCGCCTCGACGACCATCTGCAGGTCGTGCGGGTGGCTCTCCTTGAGGCCGGCCGCCGTGATGCGGACGAACTTGCCCTTCATCTTCAGCTCGTCGACCGTGCGGCCGCCCACGTAGAACATCGACTGGCGCAGCCCGCCCGTGAGCTGGTAGACGACGTTGCCGAGCGCGCCGCGGTAGGGCACCTGGCCCTCGACGCCCTCGGGGATCAGCTTGTCGTCGGTGGGGACGTCGGCCTGGAAGTACCTGTCCTTCGAGTACGACGTGTTCTTGCCCCGGGTCTGCATGGCCCCGAGCGAGCCCATGCCGCGGTAGTTCTTGAACTGCTTGCCGTTCACGAAGACGAGGTCGCCGGGGCTCTCGTCGCAGCCGGCGAGCAGCGAGCCGAGCATGACGGTGTCCGCGCCGGCGACGAGCGCCTTGGCGATGTCGCCCGAGTACTGCAGGCCGCCGTCGGCGATGACCGGCACGCCGGCCTCACGCGCGGCGAGCGACGCCTCGTAGACGGCGGTGACCTGGGGCACGCCCACGCCGGACACGACGCGGGTCGTGCAGATGCTGCCCGGGCCGACGCCGACCTTGATGGCGTCGGCGCCCGCCTCGATGAGCGCCTCGGCGCCCGAGCGGGTCGCGACGTTGCCGCCGATGACGTCGATCGCCGCGAACGACGGGTCGGCCTTGATGCGCTTGATCATGTCGAGCTCGCCGGTGCTCTCGCCGTTGGCGGTGTCGACGACGAGCACGTCGACGCCCGCGTCGCGGAGCGCGCACGCGCGCTTCCAGGCGTCGCCGAAGAAACCGATCGCGGCGCCGACGCGGAGACGGCCCTCGTCGTCCTTCGTGGCGTCGGGGTACTTCTCGCTCTTGTCGAAGTCCTTCACGGTGATGAGGCCGCGCAGCTTGCCCGACTCGTCGACCAGGGGCAGCTTCTCGATCTTGTGCTGGGCGAAGATCGCGACGGCGGAGTCGGGGTCGACGCCCTCGGACGCCGTGATGAGCGGCGCCTTCGTCATGACGTCGCGGACGAACGTCGTCTGCATCTCGAAGGGCGAGACGAAGCGCATGTCGCGGTTGGTGATGATGCCGACGAGCGTGCCGTCGCGCTCGACGACCGGCAGGCCGGAAACGCGGAACTGGCCGCAGAGCGCGTCGACCTCGGCCACGGTCGCGTCCGGCGACGTCGTGACGGGGTTCGTGATCATGCCCGACTCGCTGCGCTTGACCTTGTCGACGTGCGCCGCCTGATCCTCGATCGAGAGGTTGCGGTGGATGATGCCGATGCCGCCCTGCCGGGCCATGGCGATCGCCATGCGCGACTCGGTGACCGTGTCCATCGCGGCGGACAGCAGCGGGACGGCGACGCGGATGCGCTTGGTGAGGCGCGACGAGGTGTCCGCCTCGCTCGGGATCACGTCCGTGCGCCCGGGGAGGAGCATGACGTCGTCGTACGTGAGTCCGATGAATCCGAACGGATCCGGCTGGTCCATGAGTCCCCTTCGAAGGAGCGAGTGAGGTGGGAGGAGGGAGCACCGGATCGCCGTCGACTCCGGTGATCGATCTTAACCCGGCCCGCGCCTCCTGCATTCCTGGCCCTGACACGCCGAGATCCGGCCAGGAGGACACGATTCGGTGACGAATTTTCGACTCTCGCCTGTGTCCTGCACGAAACACGGCCGACACACAGCGAAAGTATCTTCACCAACGACGGTGGGCCAGCGGCACCCGGGGCATCGCCCCGACTGGCACCTGTCCAGGAGGTTCCGTGAAACCCGACACGACCATCGCACCGCGCGCGCTGCGGCCTGCCCTGATCGTCACCGTCCTCGCGCTGTTGCTCGGCCTCGCCGGCTCCTTCGTCTCGGTGATGCTGGCGCCCGCCGCAGCCCACGCGTCCGGCGGTGCGACCGCCTCGTGCACCGTCGACCCCGCCACCGGCTGCATCCAGGGCAGCATCCGCACCTCAGAGGGCGAGCCCGCGAGCGGAGTCGTCCTGCAGGTGGCCGGCCCCGGCGGCTTCGAGCAGACCGCGGAGGTGGACGGCACCGGCCGCTGGGCGCTGCCCGTCACCGAGGCCGGCCAGTACACGGTCACGCTCGACACCGACTCGCTGCCCGACGGCCAGTTCCTCACGAACGCGGAGCAGGACGAGCGCATGGTGAACGCCACGCTCGGCGCCAACGCCGGCGTGATCTTCCAGCTCAGCGAGACCGAGGGCGCCACCACCGGCGGCGCGCAGGCCTCGTCGTTCAGCTGGGACCGCGTCGCGCAGCAGTTCGCGTCCGGCATCCGCCTCGGCCTGCTGCTCGCCCTCGCCGCGATCGGCCTCTCGCTGATCTACGGCACCACGGGCCTCAGCAGCTTCTCGCACGGCGAGCAGGTCACGCTCGGCGGGCTCCTCGCCTACGTCTTCGCGAACCAGCTCGGCATGAACATCTTCCTGGCGGCGACGCTGACGGTGGTCATCTGTGCCGCCACCGGGTTCCTGCAGGACGCGGCCATCTGGAAACCGCTGCGGAAGAAGGGCCTGAGCCTGACGCAGCTGATGATCGTGACGATCGGCCTCTCCATCGCGCTGCAGTACGCCTTCCAGTACTTCTTCGGCGCCGCGACGGTGCGCATCCAGACCGCCAACCCGACGACGGTCACGCTCGCCGGGGTCACCCTGACGGTGCAGTCGTACGTGGCCATGGGCATCTCGATCGTGGTGCTCGTGCTGACCGGGCTGTTCCTCACCAAGACCCGCACCGGTCGTGCCACCCGCGCGGTCTCGGACAACCCGGCCCTCGCAGCCGCGTCGGGCATCGACGTCGACCGCATCATCCGCCTGGTCTGGGTGCTGGCCGCCGGTCTCGCGGGCCTCTCCGGCGTGATGCTCGGCCTCGTGCTCAACGGCGTCAACTGGATGACGGGCCTGCAGATCCTGCTGCTCATGTTCGCGGCCGTCACGCTCGGCGGACTGGGCACCTCCTTCGGGGCGCTCGTCGGCTCGCTCATCATCGGCGTCATCGTCGAGCTCACGAACCTGGTGCTCCCGGGTGACTTCAAGTACGCCACCGCACTGCTCATCCTGATCGTCATCCTGCTGTTCCGGCCGCAGGGCATCTTCGGTCGCGCCGAGCGGATCGGTTGAGGGGAAGAACCATGGACTACGTCATCGACCTCATCCGCCAGCTCACCGGCGAGGCGCTCGCCCCGACCACCGCGGCGTTCGCGCTCGCGGCCATCGGCCTCAACATCCACTTCGGCTTCACCGGCCTGATCAACATGGGCCAGGCGGCTTTCCTGCTCGTCGGCGCCTACGGCTTCGCGATCTCGCTGGTGAACGGCCTTCCCCTCGGGCTCGCCGTGCTCATCGGCCTCGCCGGCGGTCTCGTGTTCGCGCTCATCCTGGGCGTCCCGACCCTGAAGCTGCGAGGCGACTACCTCGCCATCGTGACGATCTGTGCCGCGGAGATCATCCGCATGGTCGGCCGCTCGAGCATCCTCACGGACGTCACCGGCGGCTCGAACGGCATCACCGGCTCGTCGTACCGCGATCCCTTCACCGCCCTGTCTCCGCTGCCCGACGGCCAGACCACGATCCTGTGGTTCACCTACGACAACAACGGCGTCAACGGCTGGTGGATCCGCATCGTGGCCTGGGCGCTCGTCGCCCTGCTCTGCCTGATCGTCTTCCTGCTGAGCCGCAGCCCGTGGGGCCGCGTGCTCAAGGGCATCCGCGAGGACGAGGACGCCGTGCGCAGCCTCGGCAAGAACGTCTTCTCGTACAAGATGCAGGCGCTGGTCTTCGGCGGCGTGATCGGCTCGTTGGCGGGCATCATCTACGTGCTGCCCTCGTCGGTGCAGCCGGACGCCCTCGGCCGCTCGACGACGTTCTTCATCTGGACGGCCCTGCTGCTGGGAGGCGCCGCGACGGTGTTCGGACCGGTGCTGGGAGCGATCCTGTTCTTCGTCGTCCGCCTCCTGATCCGCACCCTGGCAGGCGACTTCATCCCCGCGAGCATCATGAGCAACCAGCAGGCGGACCAGTTCTCGTACGTCCTCGTCGGCATCGCCCTGATGTGCCTGATCATCTTCCGCCCACAAGGGATCCTCGGGAACAAGAAGGAGTTGTCGTTCAGTGTCTGAGACGAACACGTCGAGCACGACCTCGACGAACACGACCGGCACGACCGGCACGACCGGCCGTCGCGACAAGCCCGGCTACGACTACGACCGCGAGGTGCTGCGCGGCAAGCTCAGCAGCGTCGAGCGCACCCCCGGCTCGGCCAAGCCGGACTCGATCCTCACCGTCGACAACGTCGTCCGTCGCTTCGGCGGGATGACGGCCGTCGACGTGCAGCACGTCGAGGTGCAGCGCGGTGCGATCACCGCGCTGATCGGCCCCAACGGGGCCGGCAAGACGACCTTCTTCAACCTGCTCACCGGGTTCGACAAGGCGTCGTCGGCACCGACCACATTCAAGCGCGGGGTCGACACGGCCAAGTGGGTCTTCGACGGCAAGCCCATGGGCAACGTCGGCGCCGCGAAGGTCGCGCGGGCCGGCATGGTGCGCACGTTCCAGCTGACGAAGGCGCTCTCGCGCCTCACCGTCATGCAGAACATGCTGCTCGGCGCCCGCGACCAGCCCGGCGAGAACTTCTTCGTCGGCATCGTGCCGCCGCTGTGGCGGGCGCGCGAGCGCGAGATCACGATCAAGGCAGAGGACCTGCTGCACCGGTTCAAGCTGCATGAGAAGAAGGACGACTACGCGGGCAGCCTCTCGGGCGGCCAGAGGAAGCTGCTCGAGATGGCCCGCGCCCTGATGAGCGACCCCGAGATGATCATGCTCGACGAGCCGATGGCCGGAGTGAACCCGGCCCTGACGCAGTCGCTGCTCGGCCACATCCAGAGCCTGCGCGACGACGGCACCACCGTGCTCTTCGTCGAGCACGACATGCACATGGTGCGTCACATCTCGGACTGGGTCATCGTGATGGCCGAGGGCAAGGTCGTGGCCGAGGGCCCGGCCGACACCGTGATGGACGACCAGGCCGTCATCGACGCGTACCTCGGCGCGCACCACGACACCGACCTCGGCGACGACTCGCTGCTGACGGACTCGGTGCTCGAGGAGCTCGAGCAGGAGGTGGCAGCCGAGGACGCGGCCCGCGAGGCCGACGCGACGGGCGCCTCCTCGACGGCCGGCTCCGGTGGCGGCACGCCCGGGCGCGACCTGCCCGGCTCCCCCGACCCGTCGACCCCGACGGCCACGAACGCGGCCGACGGCCAGCAGAGCGGAGACAAGCGATGAGCGCCTCGACGACCGAGATGCACCCCGGCACCGAGAAGTTCGCCGGCATCGAGCCCATCATGAACGCCAGCGACCTCACGGCGGGCTACCTGCCGGGGGTGAACATCCTCAACGGCTGTGACCTCGTCTGCTACCCCGGCGAGCTGATCGGCATCATCGGCCCGAACGGCGCCGGCAAGTCGACGCTGCTGAAGGCCCTGTTCGGCCTCGTCAAGATCCACTCGGGCAGCGTCACGCTCGGCGGCGAGGACATCACGAACCTCAAGGCCAACAAGCTCGTGCAGGCCGGCGTCGGCTTCGTGCCGCAGACGAACAACGTGTTCCCCTCGCTCACCATCGAGGAGAACCTGCAGATGGGGATGTTCCTCCGCCCCAAGCTGTTCGCCGAGCGGCTCGAGTACATCTACGACCTGTTCCCCGTGCTCGGCGACCGTCGCGGCCAGCGTGCCGGGTCGCTCTCGGGCGGCGAGCGCCAGTCGGTCGCGATGGCCCGCGCGCTGATGATGGACCCGAAGGTGCTGCTGCTCGACGAGCCGTCGGCCGGTCTCTCGCCCGTGCGCCAGGACGAGACCTTCATCCGCACCCGCCGCATCAACAAGGCCGGCGTCTCCGTGATCATGGTCGAGCAGAACGCCCGCCGCTGCCTGCAGATCTGCGACCGGGGCTACGTGCTCGACCAGGGCCGCAACGCCTACTCGGGCACCGGACGCGAGCTGGCCGACGACCCCAAGGTCATCGAGCTCTACCTCGGCACGTTGGCCAAGGACGTCAACGAGTCGCACTGACGACTGCACGCGATCTGCGGCGTTGTCGGCGGCGGGCATGGCCCCGCCACAGCCCGCCGCCTCCGCCTTGCAGCTCACGCACTCTCGTCAGTGCGACGATCAGGCCCCGCACGATCTCGTGCGGGGCCTTCGTCGTGCGTGGGGGACGGTGTGGAGGCGGGGGCGCCGGTGACGGGGCCTGTCGCGCCCGTGCTGCACCGCGCCTCCTTCGCTGCCTGCGCTCGGCTGAGTACACCTGCCCTGCACCCCGAAGCGAGAGAGATGCTCTGAGACGTCCCCGTAGAGGCTGGCTCCGAGGCGTCGTGCAGCTCGGGTCACTCTCAGATCACGGGCAGTGGAGCCGGGCGGTCTCGAGGAGGTGCGTCGCGAGCACCCCGGGAGGCCGCGGTCCGGCTCGCGGAGAGCCCACAGCACGCAGGGCACCCGGGAACGCAGAGAGGCCCCGGTGCCGCAGCACCGGGGCCTCTCCGTCAGGCAGGGGCCGTGTTACTCGACCTGGCCCTCGACCGCCGTCTGGTAGACGGGGACGTTGTTGTCGTCGAACTTGTAGATGCCGATGAAGGCGCTCGACGGGTCGTTGTTGTCGTCGAACGCACCGATGCCCGAGGGGCCCGTGTAGTGGATGTCGTCGCCGGCCTCGATGGCCGTGACGCAGTCCGCGAACGTGCTGCACTCGGTGCCCTCGTCAGCACCCGACACCGCGGCCATGTTGGCCTGGATGGTGCCGGAGTCCGTTCCGCCGCCCTTCACCGCGGCGAGCGCTGCGAGGATGACGGCGTCGTAGGACTCCTGTGCGTACGAGTAGTCGGCCAGGGCCGAGCCCGCGGTGCGCTGGTAGAACTCGGCGAAGCGCGACTGCAGGTCGGTCGACGGGAACGCGCCGGGGATCGTGCCCTGGGCACCGGCGAGGGTGCCCGGGTCGAAGTCCTCGCTGTAGTCGGCCGTGTTGCCGTCCGACATGTAGACGGTGCTGATGTCGGCGCCCTGCGAGATGAGCTCGGGGACGATCGACTTGGTCTCGTCGAAGGCGAGCACGACGATCGCGTCGGGGTTCGTGGCCAGGGCGGCCGTCACCTCGGACGAGAACGTGGTCTGGCCGGGGGGGAACTCCTGGCCCTCGCCGGAGGCGCCGTAGACGACGGTGCCGCCCGAGGCCTCGATCGACTCCTGGACGGAGTCGCGGAGGCCGGTGCCGTAGGTGTCGTTGAAGACGAGGAACGCGACGTTGGCACGACCGTCGTTGACGATCTGCGTGCCCAGCGCGCTGCCCTGGACCGAGTCCGGCGGAGCGGTGCGGAAGTAGTACGACGAGTAGCCGCTGAGCGAGGTCGCCGTGTTGGCGGGCGAGATCTCGACGATGCAGGCGGCGGTGAGCTGGTCGATGACGTTGAGCGTGACGCTCGAGGACTCGGCGCCGATCGCGACCGGCACATCCGCGTCGATGAGCTGCGTCGCCGCGGCGCTCGAGACGGTCAGGTCGTTGCTGTCGCCCGAGTCGGTGGCGGGGTCGATGGTGACGTCCTGGCCGAGCACGCCGCCGGCGGCGTTGATGTCCTCGACGGCGAGGCCGACGCCGGCCTCGGCGGGCGGGGCCAGGTAGGCGAGCGTGCCCGTGTTCGGCAGGATCGTGCCGATGCGGAGGGCGTCCTGGCCGGGGCTGCTGGGCGCCTCGCAGGAGGCCGCGGGGTCGGCCTTGGTCGTCGACGACGCGGACGACGACGGGTCGTCGGTCGAGGACGAGGTGGTGGAACAGGCTGCGAGCAGAACGGAGGCGGCTCCTGCGAGCGCCAGGGCCCTCAGCCCTTTGGTGGATCGGATCATCCGTGGTCCCTTTCATGAAGCGCGTACAGCCGGACCGACACTAGGTGGACGGTCCCCGCGATTGAGAAGAAACTAGGGGCGGAATGTTTCCTGCGTGTGTTCTCCCGGTCACCCTGCCGTTTCGTTAGCAATTCGTGACATCGACTCAGCACCTGCGGGACGCCCGCCCGCAGGGTCGGGCGCGAGCGTCGCCGCACGGTCGGCCGCCCGGCCTCGTGCCCGGTTGTTCCGGCTCGTCAGCACCATGTCGGTCGTCAGCACGATCAGCGCGACCCAGACGATCGCGAAGCCGATCCACCGGCTCGTCGGCATCTCCTCCCGCAGCAGGACGACGCCCACGACGAACTGCAGGACGGGCGCGAGGTACTGGGTCAGCCCGATGGTCGCGAGGGGAAGGCGACGGGCGGCCGCGGCGAACAGGAGGAGCGGCACGGCCGTCACGATCCCCGAGCTGACCACGGTCAGGGTGTGCAGCAGGCTGACCGAGCCGAACACCACGCCCCCGCCGATGCCCGTGACCGCCAGGACGACGAGCGCGACCGCCGCGAACGGCGCCACCGCCATGGTCTCGAGCGTCAGCCCGCCGACGGCGTCGACCTTGCCGCCCATCTGCTTCTTGACCAGGCCGTAGGCCCCGAACGAGAAGGCCATGATCAGCGAGGGCCACGGCACGCCGCCCGTGCCCACCGTGATGACGACGACGGCCACGGCGCTCAGGCCGATCGCGACCCACTGCACCGGCCGGAGGCGCTCGCGCAGCACCAGCACCGCCAGCAGCACCGTGACGATCGGGTTGATGAAGTAGCCGAGGGCCGCCTCGACGACGTGCCCGGCCAGGGTAGCGACGATGAAGGTCGTCCAGTTGACGACGATGAGCGCACCGGCGAGCGCCATGGTGCCGACGATGCGCCCCTGCCGCAGCAGGGCCAGGAACGCCGGGAACTTGCGGGTGACGGCGAGCAGCACGACGCAGAAGGCGAGGGAGAACAGGATGCGCCACGAGACGATCTCGAACGGCCCCGAGGGCGACATGAGCAGGAAGAACACCGGCAGCACGCCCCACAGGCCGTAGGCGCTGACGGCGTAGGCCAGACCGCCCGACGAGGAGGTGCGGGTGCGGGTCACGAGAGCGCTCTGCGGTTCACGGGACGACTCTAGGGCGGGCCGCCGTCACCGGACACGGCCACTCCTGCCACCGTGGCCCGCTCAGCTGCCGTTCCGGCCGCCGTGCTGCCTGCCGTCCCGCCTGCAGTGTCGCGTGCCGTCCTGCCTGCCGGGCACGACGAAGGCCCCCGCCTGAGCGGGGGCCTTCGGGTGGATCAGGTGCGTCGTCTGACTAGCGGACGATGACGGCGAGGACGTCGCGCGCCGAGAGGACGAGGTAGTCCTCGCCGGCGTACTTGACCTCGGTGCCGCCGTACTTGCTGTAGATGACCTTGTCGCCGACGGCGACGTCGAGCGGCACGCGGTTGCCGTTGTCGTCGATGCGACCCGGTCCGACCGCCACGACCTCGCCCTCCTGGGGCTTCTCCTTGGCGGTGTCGGGGATCACGAGGCCGGAAGCCGTGGTCTGCTCGGCTTCGACCTGCTGGATGACGATGCGATCTTCGAGCGGCTTGATGGAGACCGACACGGTTGACCTCTGCTTTCTCGGAACTTCGTAGAACGTGGGCTGGCACTTGCCACGTGCGAGTGCCAGATCAACTGTAGAGCCGAACTGGCACTCGGTCAATCCGAGTGCCAGAGTCGGTCGGCGATGGGCGAGACTGGGGGCATGGACACCGCTGAGCTCCTCGACGTTCTCTCGCCCGAGGGCCTCCGGCTGCTCGACTCGCTCCCGCCGTGGAGCGCGTCGGACGACGTCGTCGCGTCGGTCGCGGCCCTCCGCCGCCAGGGCCACTCCCCCTCCCTCGTGGCCGCGGTGCTGAGCCAGTCGAGGCTGCGGGCCAAGGCCGTCACGAAGTTCGGGGACTTCGCCAGCCGCATGCTGTTCACCGAGGCCGGTCTCGAGCAGGCCACCCGCCTCCCCGTCGCCGCCCGTCACGCGGGTCGCTACCGGACCGCAGGGCTCGGCAGCGTCGCCGACCTCGGCTGCGGCATCGGCGGCGACGCGCTGGCGCTGGCCGCCCTCGAGCTCGACGTGCTCGCGGTCGACCGCGACGAGGTCACCGCGGCCGTCGCCTCCTACAACCTCGCGCCGTGGGCGTCGTCCCGCGTCGTGCACGGCGACGCCGCGACGGTGGACGTCGGCGACGTCCAGGGCGTGTTCCTCGACCCGGCGCGACGCACCGCCGGCCACGGCACGACGAGGCGCCTGGCAGACCCTGCCGACTGGTCGCCCTCCCTCGACGTCGCCTTCGGCTGGGCAGAGCGCCTGCCGACCGGCGTCAAGCTGGGCCCGGGAGTCGACCGCGAGCTGCTGCCCGCCGACGCGGAGTGCCAGTGGATCTCGGTCGACCGCGAGGTCGTCGAGGTCGGCGTCTGGTTCGGGCCGCTCGCACGCCCCGGCGTGGGGCGAGCAGCCCTCGTCGTGGGCACGCACGGCGCGGCTGAGCTGACGGCCCCCGCCGACTCCGACGACGTCGAGGTCGGCGATCTCGGCGAGTACCTCTACGAGCCCGACGGCGCCGTGATCCGCGCCCGGCTGATCGGCGACCTGGCCAGGCGACTCGGCGCCAGGACCCTCAGCCGCGACATCGCCTGGCTCACCTCGGACGAGGCGGTCGAGACGCCGTTCGCTCAGGTGTTCCGTGTGGTCGAGACGTTCCCGCTCGACGAGAAGACGCTCAAGCGCGAGCTGCGCACCCGCGGCATCGGTCGCCTCGAGATCAAGAAGCGCGGCGTGGACGTCGACCCCGCGGCGTTCCGCAAGCGGCTGTCGCTGCAGGGCACGCACGCGGCGACACTCGTCCTGACACGGGTGGCGGGCCGCCACACGGCGCTGCTCTGCGAGCGCGTCTGAGGACGGTGCCCCCGCCGTCGTGGCGGCTGCGGGCGCTGGCGGCCGGCTGCGCGGCTGCCTCGCAGCCCTGTGGGCCGGCCGCCCTCGCGGTCAGCCCTGGGAGGTGCGGGTCAGGACTGCCCGTAGCCGCCGTCGAACGTGCCGGAGGACCCGCCGGGCATGCTCGCGAAGAACACGATGATCCCGATCCAGATGATCACCGCGAGCGCGATGCCCGCGTAGCCGACGATCAGGCCCGGCAGCCACAGCTTGCGTGACGTTCGCTCGCGGCGGCTCGCGATGTGCCCGAGGACGACCCCTGCGATCGAGAACACCACGGCGGCCCCGAACGTGACGATCACGCCGAGGGCCCCCACGACGGCGGCGACGAGGGACAAGATGCTGAGCACGCTCGAGGGCTTCGTGGCACCTGCGGAGGCGTACGGCGAGTAGGCAGCGCCGTAGGGCTGCTGGGGTGCGCCGTAGGGCTGCTGGGGTGAGCCGTACTGCTGCGGCGGGGCGCCGTACGGCTGAGGCGCGGCGCTGTACTGCTGCGCGGGAGCACCGTACTGCTGAGGCGCGGCGCCGTACTGCTGCGCGGGAGCGCCGTACGGCTGCTGCGGAGCGCCGTACGGCTGCTGCGGGGGAACCGCGTGCTGCTGCGGGGCACCGTAGGCCTGTTGGCCCGGCTGGCCGTAGACGGGCCGAGGAGGCGCCTGCGGCGCACCGTACGGAGCCGACGCCGGCGCCTGCGGCGCACCGTACGGAGCCGACGCCGGAGCCTGCGGCGCACCGTACGGAGCCGACGCCGGCGCCTGCGGCGCACCGTACGGAGCCGACGCCGGCGCCTGCGGCGCCGACGCCGCGGCCCCCGGAGCCACGAACGGGTGGTGCGAGGGCTGAGGCGCGGGCGGCTGCGAGGCGGCGCCGGGGAAGGCGGTGGGCGGCAGCGGCGGCGACGAGGCAGGTCGGTCGTGGTCGCCCGACGGGGCAGGCGAGGGAGCGGAGCCGGGAGCCGGCCGCTCGGTGTTCGGGTCGTCGGTGGCCATGAGGAGCCTTTCGCGTGCGGGGCTGCTGCGGACGAGTCGCGTGGTCGACGCGCTCAAGGTGCGGGAACGGGGCCCGCGCCGGTGAGCGCGGACCCCGTCATGCTATCCATCGAGCCCTGGAGCGCCCGGGGTGCCCGGGCCAGGAGGCGCGCGACCGACTCAGTAGGTGTCGTAGTTGATGCCGGTCGAGGCGGCGGCCGCGACGAAGATGATCACGAAGACGATGGCGATGATGAAGAGCGCGACCGCGACGTATCCGAGGATGAGCCCCCAGAGCGCCATGCTCCGGCCCTCTTCGCCGGTCTTCTTGATCTGGCTGAGCGAGATGTGGCCCACGACGATCGCGCCGATGCTCGCGATGCCCGTGAAGAAGCCGGCGATGCCGAGGATGAGGGCGACGAGTGCGAGCGAGTTGCGCTGCGCAGGTGCACCGTAGCCGCCGTTCGGCGCCGGCGGCGCCTGGTACGGGTTCTGCTGGTAGGCGTCCTGCTGGTAGGGCTGGCCCTGGGGGGCCGGGTTCTGATCGGTCATGTCCCGTGGTCTCCTTGGTCGTGAGGCCCCCACCCTAGCGCGAGGGGCAGGGGACGGCTCGGCTGAGCACGCCGCCTGTGGACAACGGGGCGCGGCCCGCGTCAGACCTGGACGACCGTCACCGGCAGGGTCGAGTCCGCCCCGAAGTCGAGCGGCGACGGCGCACGCCCGCGAGAGACGAGCTGAGCGCCGAGGGCCGCGATCATGGCGCCGTTGTCGGTGCAGAGCGACAAGGGCGGCACGCGCAGCTCGATCCCGGCGGCGGCGCAGCGCTCCTCCGCCAGCTGTCGGACCCGCGCGTTGGCGACGACGCCCCCGCCGAGCAGGAGGCGCGGCACGCCCAGCTCGGCACACGCGTCGAGCGCCTTCGTGAGCAGGACGTCGGCGACCGCCTCGCGGAAGCTGGCGGCCACGTCGGCGACCGGCACCTCCTGCCCCTCGTCACGGCGGCGCTCGACCCACCGCGCGACGGCGGTCTTGAGGCCGGAGAACGAGAAGTCCCACCGGTGCGCGGCTCTGTCCTTCGGGAGGGTGAGCCCCCTCGGGAACCGGATCGCCGCAGGGTCCCCGCCGACGGCCACGCGGTCGATGTGGGGCCCGCCGGGATAGGGCAGCCCGAGCAGACGGGCGACCTTGTCGAACGCCTCGCCCGCCGCGTCGTCGATGGTCTCGCCCAGCAGCTGCACGTCGTCGACGAGGTCGCGCACGTGCAGCAGCGAGGTGTGGCCGCCCGAGACGAGCAGGGCGACGGTCGGCAGCTCGAGGTCGCTGCCGTCGTCTCGCAGCACGTCGGCGCCGACGTGCCCGACGAGGTGGTTCACGGCGTAGAGGGGCTTGCCCGTCGCGAGGGCGAGGGCCTTCGCGGCCCCGACGCCGACCATGAGCGCGCCGGCCAGCCCGGGGCCGCTCGTCACGGCGATCGCGTCGACCTCGTCGAGTGTGAGCCCGGCCTCCGCGAGCGCCGCACGCAGGGCAGGCTCCATCGCGTCGAGGTGGGCGCGCGCGGCGACCTCGGGCACGACGCCGCCGTAGCGCGCGTGCTCGTCCATGGACGACGAGATGACGTTGGCGAGCAGCTCGGTGCCCCGGACGATGCCGACCCCGGTCTCGTCGCAGCTGGTCTCGATGCCGAGCACGACGGGAGCGTGGGCCGGCGTCGAGGAGGCGGTCGTCTCGGTCACGGCAGCTGCTCGCTCTCGCTCGTCTCGGTCACGGCGGTCGCCGACGCGGCGGCGGTGCCCGCGAGCTCGGTCGTCGTCGCCGGCACCTGCAGGCGCATCACCACCGCGTCCACGCCGTCGGGCATGTAGTAACGGGGCCGCACCGCGATCCCCTCGAAGCCGAGCGACTCGTAGAGGCTCTGCGCCCCGGGGTTGTCCGCGCGCACCTCGAGGAACACGTCGCGGACGCCGCGTCGCCTGGCCTCGGCGATCATCTGCCCCATGAGGGCCCGCCCGAGCCCGACGCGACGCGCCTCGGGCAGCACCGCGATGGTCTGCACGTCGGCGTCGGGAGCCCCGGGCAGCACCATCAGACCGCTGTAACCCACGATGCGGGTGTCGTCGACGTCGGGCACGGCGACGAGGTAGAAGCCGTCGCGGGAGGCGAGCTCGTGCGCCATGCCCTCGCGTGACCAGGCGTCGTTCACGAACACGGACGTCTCGATGGCCATGACGGCGTCGAGGTCGTCGACGGAGGCGCGACGCAGCCGGAAGCTCACTGGCTGACCGTCTTCGGCCGGGCCGCCGGCGTCACGTCCGGCTCGCGCAGGTAGAGAGGAGCCGCGTCGGCGAACGGCCGGCCGTGCTCGAAGAGCCGCTCGGCCAGCATGCCGAGCGCCCCGGCCGACACGACGGTGTCGTCGGGGTCGGTGCGGGGCCACGTCGAGGAGGCGCCGGTCGCCTCGCCGAGGAGCGCCGGCACCACGAGCGCGGGCCCCCCGGCCGCCACGGGGAGGCCGTCGTCGTCGAGGCCCGCCCAGGCCGTCCACGCCACCTCGCGGCGGCGCGCGTCGGTCACCACGACGAGCGGGGAGTCGAGGCGGCCGCCCGCGTCGGCGACCGACCTGCCGGCCGCGGCGCTGAGGCGCTGGAAGGCGACCGCGTCGTGGCTGCCGACGGCGAGACAGGGCACCCCGGCGCCGAACGCGTACGCGCGGGCGGCGACGATGCCGACCCGGAGACCGGTGAACGGGCCGGGCCCGACCCCTGCCACGACGGCGCTGAGGTCGCGCGGCGAGACGCCGGCCTCGGTCGTGACAGCCTCGATGAGCGTGCCGATCACCTCGGCGTGCCGACGGGTGTCGGCGACGGACCGCTCGGCGAGGACCCCGCCGTCGCGGTCGACGACGGCGACGGCCGTGCCGGCTGAGGTGTCGATGGCCAGGATCACGAGGTCAATCGTAGGCGGTGCCGCCGACGCGGCCGCCGCCTCCTCGGCTGGGGTCGGATGCCCGACGCAGCAGGACTCAGGAGGCCGAGGGGTCGACTTCCTGAACCGTGCACGATCCAGGACCGCGGCTCCCTCCCCCGCGCGGATCAGGACACGTCTTCCTGAATGAGGAGAGGGACAGGAGGCGCGGGTCAGCGGTGCTGCGAGAGGAGCGCGAGCACGTCCGCGTGGCGCCCCTCGGCCTCGGCGTCGCGGAGGAACCGGACGCGCTGCACGAGCACCTCCTCGACGTCGGGCTGCTGCTCGAGGATGCTCACGGTCTCGTCCAGGAACTCCTCGAGCGGCATCGCCGACTCGTCGTCCTGCTGGCCCATCAGCGTGGTCTGCACCGCCGGCGGCACGAGCTCGACGACCTGCAGGGGCGTGTCGGCCCACTGCACGCGCAGGCTCTGGGTGAACGAGTGCACCGCGGCCTTGGTGGCGGAGTAGGTCGGCGTCACGGGCAGGGGCACGAACGCCAGGCCCGACGAGACGGTCATCAGCACGCCGTCGGGCTTGGCCGCGAGCCAGGGGCCGAATGCGGCGGCGGTGCGGATCGTGCCGAGCAGGTTCGTCGTGACGATCGACTCGGCGACGGCGAGGTGCGCAGGGTCGCGCAGGTCCTCGGGGAGCATGATGCCCGCCATCGTGACGACGACGTCGAGGTCGGGGTGCTCGCGGGTGACCGTCTCGAAGGCCGAGCGGATCGACTCGGGGTCGGCGACGTCGAGCTCGACGGCGTGCACGCCGGGGTGCGTCGCGACGATCTCGTCGAGCAGGGCGCGGCGGCGGCCGGCGACGATCACGGTGTCGCCGCGGGCGCTCAGGCGCTCGGCGAGGCCGAGGCCGATGCCCGACGTGGCGCCGGTGATCAGGACTGTGTTGCCGGTGGTCTTCATGGTGTCTCCTCGGTCAGTGGCCGTCGGGGCGCGGCGCCCCGTCGCGGTCCAGCCTGCGCCGCGCCTCCCTCGGGGGAAAGGGAGCGCCGATCGGGGGAGCGCCGGTCCCTGGTCCCCGCAGCGGCCAGGGTCGAGGATGGGCCCATGGACCGTCCCGGACTCGCCGAGTTCCTCCGTGCACGCCGCGAGGCGCTGCAGCCCTCCGATGTCGGCCTGCCCGTCGGCGCCCGTCGTCGCACGGCCGGCCTGCGGCGGGAGGAGATCGCCGCGGTCGTCGGCATGTCGTCCGACTACTGGGCCCGCCTCGAGCAGCGCCGGGGGCCGCAGCCCTCCGACCAGATGCTCACGGCCATCGCGCGCGGGCTGCGCCTCGACCTCGACGAGCGCGACCACCTCTTCCGTCTCGCCGGCCATGAGGCTCCCCGCCGCGCCCGGCTCTCGCCCCACGTGAGCCCCGGCCTGATGCGCGTGCTCGACCGCCTCGACGACACACCAGCGCTCGTCATCACCGAGCTCGGCGAGACCCTGGCGCAGAACCGTCTCGCCGCCGCGGTCTTCGGCGACGGGCTCGGCTGGACCGGCCTCGACCGCAGCGGCATCCACCGCTGGTTCGCCCACCCGGAGGCGCGCGGCCAGTACCCGGAGCGCGACCACGAGCACCAGGGCCGGCTCCAGGTCGCCCAGCTGCGGGTCGCCGCGTCGATGGCCGACCCTGACCCCCTGGCGGCACTGGTGGTGGCGAGCCTGCTCGCGTCGAGCGAGGAGTTCCGTCGCTACTGGGACCTGCAGGAGGTGGGCAGCCGCTTCGACGAGCACAAGACCCTGCTGCACCCCGAGGTCGGCGAGATCGAGGTGCACTGCCAGGCGCTGTTCACCGAGGACCAGTCGCAGGTGCTGCTGGTGCTCACGCCCATGCCGGGGTCGGGCGCGGGCGAGGCGCTCGCGCTGCTCGGCGTCGTGGGCGAGCAGCGGTTCAGCACCGCCCGCGACTGAGTCGGCGGGGCTGCGGCCGTTCCTCAGGAGGATGCGCTCGCGCGGTCCTGCATGCTGCACGCCTCAGGACGCCGCGTCCCCTCCCCGCACCGCTCAGGACGGATCTTCCTGAATGAGGAGCGGAGAGGGGACGCCGGGTCAGAAGGCGCCGATCTTCCTCGCCGTGCCGGGCTGGCCGACCAGGGCCGCGATGTCGGCGGGGAGCGAGGCGGCGATCCCGACGGACGACGCCAGCAGGCTCAGCATGGAGCCGAGGCCGAGCACCGATCCCGTCTCGACGTTCCGCCAGGAGGGCTTCCGCGCCGCGATCGCCGCGACCGAGTCGAGCCGGGTGATCGTCTTGTTGTCGGCGGCGCCCCAGCCCAGCAGCGTGGCCTGCGCGGTGGTCACTCGCTTGTTGAAGGCGTTGCCCGTCACGAGGATGCCCATCGAGTCTGCCGAGCGGCCCGTCTTGCTGTCGAAGACGAGCACCTGGTACAGCCCGCCGCTGCCGAACGCGTTGTTCGCGACGGTGATGTCCCCGGTCACCCAGGTCGTCGTCGCGTCCGGGATCGGCCGGCGACGGTCCTGGCCGGTCGGGGCCGTGGCCTGGCGGCGCTCGTCCTGCGTGATCTTGAGGCCGTACTGGCTGACCCCGCCGATCGAGTTGTTGTAGACGCGCACGCCGTTGGTGTTCATCAGCTGGATCCCGGCCTTGCCGCCCGTCACCGTGTTGTCGGCGACGACCGCCTTGCTCGAGAGCTCGAGCTGGATGCCGGTCCACTCGTTGTCGACCACCGTGTTCCCGATGATCCTCGAGTCGTAGACCGATTCGTCGAGCCAGAGACCGGAGCTGTAGTTGCGGCTGATGTCGTTGTTCGACACCGTCACGCCACGCGACCGCGTGATCTTCACGCCGCCCGAGACGGGCGCCTCCTTGAAGCGCTGCCAGTTGTTCTGGCGGATGACCGAGTCGGTCAGCTCGAGGTCGTAGGAGGCGTTCGTCCCGACCCCCAGGAGGCCGCTGCGCTCGACCGTCAGGTGCGAGAGCGTGCCCCCGTTGTTCTCGAGGTTGATGCCGATCATCGCGTTGTCCTGGATGACCAGGTTCTCGGCGGTGGCGTCGACGTTGCCGAAGCGGATGGCGCCGCGGTCGGCGTAGGGAGTCGCGTATCCGCGCACGCCCAAGCCCCGCACGGTCGAGCCGGCTGACATGACCCAGATGGCCTGCTTCTTGTTGCTGATGCGCAGGTCACGACCGGAGGGGTCGCTGCCGACGAGGATCCGTCCGCTGGCCGCATCAGCCGCAAAGGTGCCGGGCGCGAGCTGCGACGTCGTCACCTGGGTGAGCTGCACCCCGTCCAGGAAGACCTGATCGGGCTTCGCGGCGGAGGGGAACGACGGCGAGACGAACCTCGGGTTGTCGAGCGCGCCGTCCATGTCGCTGGACGGGAAGAACGACCACGGGGTGCTCCACCCCGACCCGGCACGCGTCCACGACGTCACGGGGACCGTGCCGTCGAGCCAGACGGCCTCCTTCGGGTAAGACTGGATCGTCACCTTCTTGTTGAAGGGGACAACGACGCTGTCGTTGTACGTCCCTGCACGGAGGACGATCGTGCTGCCTGACGCCGCACGGGCCACCGCGCCCGCGAGGGTGCGGAACGGGGCAGCCTGCGTCCCCGAGGCGGCGTCGTTCCCAGCGGGGCTGACGAAGAGGGCACCGGTCGGCACCGGGTAGGACGCGGAGCCGACGGCCGCCGAGCCTTGCCCGGCCCCAGTCGCCGGAGCAGGTGCCGGAGTGGGCACAGGGGCCGGTGCAGGCACAGGGGCCGGTGCAGGCACAGGGGCCGGTGCGGGCGCAGGGGCCGGTGCAGGGTCGGGCGCCGGGGACGGAACATCCGACGGAGCAGGGGTCAGCGCAGACTCCTGGGGATTCGAGACGACGACCAGGTCGTCGAATGCGGTCGAGACCGCCGCCGCGTTGCTGCCGGCGGCGTATTGCCAGAGGCCGACTGTGCCGGCGGGCGTGATGCGATCGCCCGCCGAGTCCTTGGCCGTCAGCTGCCAGCCGGGCACTGCCGAGCCCTTCACCCAGGCCCGGGCCTGGAGGGTCACGGGCGCGGTGCCGACGGCGCGGAACGCCAGTGACACGGTCGAGCCCGCCGTCACGTCGGACGGGAGGGCAAAGCGACCGAGGTTCGTCTCTTTGCCGCCGCGCACCTTGGAGATCGCCAAGACGACCTTGCCGGTGCGCCCCAGCTCGACGCGTCCGCGATACGCCGAGCCGTCAGCCTGGCGACGGAGCTCCCAGCCCTGGTAGAGCGTCGTCGGGCCCTTGGGGAGGACGGTCGTGACGCGAACCTCTCCGTGACCCGCCGTGACGCCCTTGAGGACCGCCGTCGCGGATGCACCGGGAGCGAGGCCCGTGATCTTCGAGAGGCCGCCTCCGACCGAGAACCCGGCAGCCGGACTCGACCACGTGGTCCACGCGCCGCCCTTGTCGGCTGAGCCCCAGCCCTTCGCGACCGAACGAGAGGAGGCGTCGGAACCGGCCGTCGTCGACGCTGCCTGGGCGTCGGAGGTGGGAACGAGGGCGCCGGAGAGCGCGACGGCGAGGACGGTGGCAACCCCCAGGGCCGTGCGGAGGCGGACGGCTGATCGTCGGGGCAGGGGCGAGGCGTCGTGCATCGGTGCTCGTTTCGTCGTGGTGACGCCGGACGCGGCGCCAGAGAGGCGGTGGGGTACAGATGGCGGACCGGAGGAGCGTACCCCCTGAACGGGGGGCACCGCTACGGTCGTCGACATAATCATTGGGTCGAGACGGGACCTCCGTCGTGCTGAGTACTGTCTAGACGTCAGGCGTCGCCCACCGGCACCCCCAGTGGGAGTGCCCGCCGTACGGGGGACAAGGCGTGTCAGGACGACGTCGTCTCGGCGCCCGGACGGGGGCCTCAGCGACCCCACGGCGACGCGACGGCCTCGCTAGAGTTCACGCATGACGCGCCCGTGGGCTGCGCTGCCCCCTGAGTCGCAGCGCGATCCGCGCACGTGGGTGCGCTTCCTCGCGGCGGCAGCGCTCGTCGTGCTCGGCCACCGGCTGGCCCTGCCTCAGGGTCTCTTCCTCGGTCACGTGGTGGCGCTCGTCCTGTTGCCCGTGTGGTGGGGGTCGATGCGGCTCCGCCGGGGCGGCGTGCCGTTCTTGGCGCTCGGGGCAGGCGCGGCCGTGGCGGGCATATGGCTCGGCGCGGCCAACGACGGTGATCACGCCGTCTCCTCCGGGACAGCTGTGCCGATGACCGTCACGCTCGTCGGCGCCCTCGTCAGCGTGGGCCTCTTCGCATGGGCCTGCGACGTGCTCGGGGCCAACCGGGCGGTGCTCTGGTACGGCCTCGGATTGGCGCTCGCCGTCAGCCCCTCGACGACGCTCTTCGCGAGCAACCCGTGGAAGTTCGGGTTCGCCATCCCCGTGACCGTCATCGCGCTCGCCCTGGCCCACCGCCTCGGACGACGCTGGGAGCTCGCGACCCTCGCCGTCCTCACCGTCGTGGCGGCCCTCAACGACTTCCGGTCGGCCTTCGGGCTCCTCCTCCTCGCCACGTTGCTGCTGTTCGCCCAGATCGCACTGAGCCGGAGCCAGCGCCGCGTCTCGCCGACGGGCATCGTCGTCGGCCTCGCCGCTCTCGTAGCCATCGTCTTCCAGCTGGGACAAGCGCTCATCATCGACGGCTACCTGGGCACTGACACACAGGCGCGCAGCCTCGAACAACTGCGCTCGTCCGGGTCGCTGATCCTCGGGGGCCGGCCGGAGCTCGCGGCGACCTTCGCGCTGATGCGCGAACACCCCTGGGGCTTCGGCGCAGGGTCCGTCCCGGCTCCGTTCGACATCCAGGTCGCCAAGCAGGGCATGTCCAGCATCGGCTACCAGCCCGACAACGGGTACGTCGAGCGCTTCATGTTCGGCGGCGCCTTCGAGCTCCACTCCGTATTCGGCAACCTGTGGGCACAGTCAGGCCTGTTCGGCCTCGCCCTGGTCGCGCTCGTGCTCGGGCTGCTCGTCACCGGCGTGGTGAAGCGCCTGGCTGACCACACAGCCAGCGGCATCCTGCTCTACGCCGCCGCCCAGAGCGCCTGGAACGTGTTCTTCGCACCGTTCCTGACCTCGGTGCCGATGCTCGTGCTGGCCCTTGCCCTGGTGCTCGTGCCGACGCAGCCCCGCCCCGTGCCGGACGAGCTCAGCGTCGCCACTCCTCGACGACCGTCATCCCGCCTGACCAGCGCGAGAACTCGGTGAACCCGGCACGCTCGAGCAGCGCATCGTCCGCGTCCCCGGTCGGATCGTCGTCGGGGGCGACCACCCACAGGCGGTCGACGTCGTCGAGCCTCGCCGCCGGCGAGCCGAGGCGCCAAGAGGTACCTCGCAGGGTGTCCTGCTCGAGGGGACCGGTTCGGCGCGTCACGTCGACCAGCCCGTCGAAGGCCTGGGGGTAAACGACGGCGACGTTGTCCGTCGTCCGGAGCACGACCTGGCCCGGGTCCGGGTCCAGCGGCGCGAAGTAGACGCCGTCGCCGGGCCGAGCCCCGGCCTCGAGGCGTCCGGCCGCCTCGGACCAGTCGGTACCGCTCTTCGATGTGACCTGCCTCTGCGACACCAGCACGGGCACGCTCAGCGCCACGACGACCGCGAGGGCGGCGATACGGATCCCGGGTCGAGGCAGCGACACGACTCCGAGCCCGACGAGCGCGGCGCACGCGGGCGCGGCGAAGGTGAAGTAGCGGGGGTTGTACAGCGGACTCACGACCAGGCTGTAGGCGACGACGACCAGCACGGGAACGACGAGGATCGGCAGGAGCACGCGGACGGCGAGCGCGGAGGCACCGACTCGGCCGGCGCGCGCAGACTGAACGACGGCGACGAGCACGAGCGCCCAGCCGACCGCGGCGAGCGCCAGGGCGGCCAGCGCCCAGTACTCGGTCGGGGAGGCGGTCGAGTCGACACGGGTCGGGGTCCCGCCCAGGAACCACTGGTTGACGACCACGCCCCGAGCCATCTGCATCAGCCCGAGACGGTTGTCGCCGAGCTGTCCCTGTTGCCTGGCAGCCAGCAGCACGACGGGCGACGCGACCACGACGCCGGCGACGGCCGCGCCGAGCCACTCGCCGCGACGCCGCAGGGCGGTCCCGCCGATGAGTGCCACGGTGAGGGCATGCGCCCCGACGAGCAGCGCGACGTAGATGTTCAGGGCAGTCCCCAGGGCGACGAGCAGCGCGTAGCCCGCCCAGCGCCGACGCCCGCCGTCCCGCAAGGCGGTCACGAGCAGCACGGTGGCCCAGACGGCCACGGCCGCGCTCAGGCCGAACGAGCGCGCCTCGATCCCCGTCCAGGCGAGTCGCGGCAGGACGATCGCCACGGCCGCCCCGGCGAGGGCGGCATCGCGCCGCCCCACGACGACGAGCACACGGTGGACGCCGGCGACCGCGACTCCGACGGCGAGGGCGCTGGGCAGCCGCAGGGCGAAGGGAGACGTACCGGCCAGCCCGGTCCAGAAGTGCATCGTCAGGTAGTAGGCGCCGTGGACGGCGTCGATGCGCTGGAGCAGGGCCCACAGCTCCGGGAGGCTCCGGGAGGCGGCAGAGACGGTCGCGGCCTCGTCCGTCCAGAGCGAGACCGTGGAGGCGCCGACCAGCGCGACGAGGACGCCCACGACGCCGGTCACGACCGACGCGGTTGCCGATCCCGACCAGTCCGCGATCACGTGCCCGCGCGACGCCGACGCGAGCTGTGAGGTGTTCCCTGGAGTGGTCATCGTCGTCCTCGCGCACGGCCGACCGGGGCGTCGCCGTCGGGGACGGCGTGGACGGGACCGACGGGTCGGGTACGACGGGTCCGGAGTGCTGGCATGCTAGCAGCGGCCGTCGCGACGCCCGGGACCCGGGCAGGTCGAGGCAACGAGGAGCACGCATGGACCGCGACGACGCCTTTCCCGATGCGAAGGCCCGCCCCCGGCGGCCCCTCGCCATCCTCGTCGCCGCGGGAGCTGTGGTCGTCGTCATCGGCGTCGCCGTCGCCGTCGGCGTGACTCGCGGCACCGGTCCCGACGGCCCCGGCGCAGGTCCGGGCTCTCCGACGCCCGGCGCCTCCTCCCCCGCCTCGACCACGACGGCCGGGCCCGACGCGACACCGGGGCAGACCGCCGACGAGGAGCTCCCGGCGTCCGGCCCGGACGCACAAGAGGCACCACCCGTCAGTCTCGACGCCTCGCCCGTCGTCGTCCCAGGGGTCACCCTGAGGGTGAAAGGCGTCACCAGCGTGGACGGCACGGCGAGCCTCGCCGGCGAGGTGAGCGGCCCGGCGGTCCGTGTCGAGCTCGAGCTGACGAACGAATCCACGGGCCCTGTCGACCTGGGGACCTCGGTGGTCGCCGTGGCGTACGGCACAGGGCGGGTTCCTGCGAACACGCTCGCCACCGGCACTTCTTCATTCGTCGGGACTCTGGAATCCGGCAGTTCGGCTACAGGTGTCTACGTCTTCGCCGTCCCTGTCGACGATCAGGGCGCACTCCGGCTGACGTTCGACTACGCCGTCGGCGTGCCCGTCGTCGTGTTCGAGGGCAGCACCTCCTGACCCTCGTGTGACCACAACGGGGGCCACTGTCCCCCCAAGGGGGGACCTTATAGTCATCTTGCTGCCGGGACCCGAATGCCGGCGGCTCCGCTGACGCCCGAACGTCGGCGGTGACACCCGACCCGAATGAGGCACCCCCCGATGGGTACAACCGTCTCGTCGCGCTTTCGCCTGCCCGCGATCGTCGTTGCGTCCGCCGTCCTTCTCTCCGTGATGACCGGTCTGCAGCCCGCCGTTGCCGACTCGTCCCCTCTGGACCCGACCTCGCCCGCAACGCCCGCGACCGTCACCGCCGACGCGCTGCCCACGCCGCAGATCGACGGATCCGTCTTTGCTCAGGCGATCGTCGGGGACACCGTGTACGCCGCGGGGAAGTTCACGAAGGCTCGCCCGGCAGGCTCCCCGGCGGGACAGAACGAGGTGACGCGCACGTACCTCCTCGCCTACGACGTGAAGACAGGTGCACTGTCGACGACCTTCGCCCCGGTCATCGACCAACAGGTGAAGGCCATAGCGGCATCGCCCGACGGCAAGCGCCTGTACATCGCCGGCGCCTTCACGAAGGTGAACGGAGTCAACAAGTACCGCCTGGCTGCGCTCGACCCCACCACGGGCTCGCTCATCACGAGCTGGAACCCAGGGACGAACGCCTCGGTGAACGCGATCGCGGCCGTCGGTCCGAACGTCTACTTCGCCGGGGGGTTCTCGAGCGTCGGCAAGGACACTCGGCTCAAGGCTGCGGCCGTCACCGCGTCGAACGGCGCGAACACGGCCTGGGCCCCCCAGCTCGTCGGCGGCGACGCTCTCGCACTCGTGGCGAGCCCCGACGGCTCGAAGGTCGTGCTCGGCGGCTCGTTCAGCTCAGTGAACGGCTCGTCGCAGCCAGGGTACGGACTCGCCATGGTCGACACCGTCACCGGAGTCAACCTGCCCCTCCAGACGAACGACGTCATCCGCAACGGCGGAGGCCAGGCCGCCATCTACAGCCTCAGCGCCACGGCCAACGGCTTCTACGGCTCGGGCTACACGTTCGGCGGCGGCGGCCGGCTCGAGGGCGCCTTCAAGTCGACCTGGAACGGCGACCTCGCCTGGGTCGAGGACTGCCACGGCGACACCTACTCGGTGGCCGCGAACAGCACCGCCGTCTTCGTCGCCGGACACCCGCACTACTGCGGCAACATCGGCGGCCAGCCGCAGACCGAGCCGTGGACGTTCCAGCGGGCCATGGCGTTCAGCGACAGCGCCACGGGCACCGTCGGCAACGACCCCTACGGCTACTACAACTTCGCCGGCACCCCCGCGCCCAGCATCCTGAACTGGTTCCCCGACTTCGGCACCGGCACTTACACGGGTCTCAGCCAGGGCCCGTGGAGCGTCGCGGCGAACGACAAGTACGTCGTCTACGGCGGCGAGTTCCCCACCGTGAACGGCAAGGCCCAGAACGGCCTGGTGCGGTTCGCCGTGTCGAGCCTCGCCCCCAACAAGGTCGGCCCCGAGGCCGCCGGAGCCCTCTTCACCCCCACCCTGGTGTCGTTGTCGACGGGGACCGTGCGGGTCAGCTGGCAGGCCAACTGGGACAAGGACAACGCCAACTTGACCTACGCCGTGTACCGCGACGGCAACCTCGCCGAGCCCGTCTACACCACGACGTCGGCATCGACCTTCTGGAAGCGTCCTGCGCTGGGCTTCGTCGACAAGGGGCTCGAGCCCGGCAGCACGCACAGCTACCGCCTTCGCGCCACCGACCCGCTCGGCAACACCGTGCTCGGCGACGGGACCGACGTCACGGTCACGGCCCAGGCCGCGTCGCCCTACACGACCCGCGTCGCAGCCGACGGGGCCACGGCCTTCTGGCGACTCGGGGAGAAGACCGGCTCGACGGTCTACGACTCCGTCGGCTTCGACGACCAGGACGCCCTAGCCGGCGTGACCCGTGGAACGACGGGCCAGGCGTCGGTCGACGCCGACGGCGCGAGCACCTTCTCGGGCACCGACACGGGCCTGTCGTCGACGCGCAACGCGATCGCCGGCCCGCAGACGTTCAGCGTCTCGGCCTGGTTCAGGACGACGACCACCGCGGGCGGCAAGATCGTCGGCTTCGGCAGCAACCGCACCGGCACGTCCGGCTCGTACGACCGTCACCTCTACATGGACCCGTCCGGGCGCGTGTCGTTCGGCGTCTACCCCGGCTCATCCCGCATCCTCACGAGCCCCGGCGCCCTCAACGACGGCCAGTGGCACCAGGTCGTCGGCACCCTGAGCTCGGCCGGGCAGACGTTCTTCGTCGACGGCAAGAAGGTCGGCTCCGACGCCGGCACGACGAGCGCCCAGGACTACACGGGCTTCTGGCGCATCGGCGGCGACAACAACTGGAACGGCGCGCCCTTCTTCCAGGGCGACATCGACGACGTCGCGATCTTCCCGACCGCCCTCGACCGCAAGCAGGTCGACGGCCAGTGGACCGCCTCCGGCCGTGCCAGCACCCTGCCCTCCGCACCCACGGACGCCTACGGCGCCCGCGTGTTCCAGGACGACCCTGAGGTCTTCTTCCGCCTGGACGGGGACGGCGCCTCGCTCGGGGCCGACTCCTCGCCCGCCGGGGTCGCCGGCGTGGCGACCGGTGGCCTGACGGCAGGCGGCGCCTCGGCGCTCGCCTCCCACACGGGCACCTCGGCTGGCTTCGACGGGCAGTCGGGCGGGGTGGCGACCACCACCTCCTACGACTCGCCCAACAGCTACTCGCTCGAGACGTGGTTCAGGACGACCACGACCCAGGGCGGCAAGTTGATCGGCCTCGGCAACCAGCAGACCGGCTACAGCGGCAACTACGACCGCCACGTGTACATGGAGCAGGACGGTCGCCTGCAGTTCGGCAACTGGACCGGCCGCATGAACCTCGCCACGAGCAGCGCCAGCTACAACGACGGCCGGTGGCACCACGTGGTCGCGACGCAGGGCGCCCAGGGCATGGTCCTGTACGTCGACGGCGCCGCGGTCGGCACGAACTCGTCCGCGTCGTCCGACGGCTTCCGCGGCTTCTGGCGCATCGGCGGCGACAGCTCGTGGAACTCGGGCTCCGGCTACTTCGCGGGTTCCCTCGACGAGGCCGCCGTGTACTCACGGCCCCTCGACGCCACCACCGTCGCGCAGCACTGGGCCCTCGGCGCCGACGTGCCGAACGCGTCTCCCACCGCCGCGTTCACGACGACCACCACCGGTCTCGGGGCCTCGTTCGACGGACGCACGTCGACCGACCCCGACGGCACCGTCGCCTCGTGGGCCTGGAACTTCGGGGACGGCACGACCGCGACCGGGGCGCAGGTGGACCACACGTACGCCGCAGGCGGCGACTACA
Organism: Frigoribacterium sp. ACAM 257; assembly: GCF_007954365.1. Taxonomy (GTDB): domain Bacteria; phylum Actinomycetota; class Actinomycetes; order Actinomycetales; family Microbacteriaceae; genus Frigoribacterium. The sequence continues at coordinate 462,623 of NZ_VOLO01000002.1, read as the reverse complement.
CGGTCTCGCTCACGGTGACGGACTCCCTCGGGGCCGTCTCCACGACGACCGCGACGGTCTCGGTCGTCGCACCTCGCGTGAACGCCGCTCCGACCGCCTCCTTCACCTCGGCCGTCGACCACCTGGCGGTCGCCCTCGACGCGTCGGCCTCGACCGACGCCGACGGCCGCGTCGCCGGCTGGGCCTGGGACCTCGGCGACGGCACCACGGCCACGGGAGCGACGACGTCGCACACCTACGCCGCCGCCGGCACCTACACGGTCACGCTCACGGTGACGGACGACGAGGGCGCCACGGCGACCTCGACGGCCCCGGTCACGGTCGCACCCGCTCCCCCGGCGAACGTCGCCCCCACGGCGTCGTTCACCTCGACGACGACGGGCCTCTCCGCCACGGTCGACGCCTCGGCCTCGGCCGATCCCGACGGCAGCGTCGCGGCCTTCGCCTGGGACTTCGGCGACGGCGGCGAGGCCACCGGCAGGACAGCCGCCCACTCGTACGCGGCGGCGGGCACCTACACGGTGACCCTCACCGTCACGGACGACAAGGGCGCGACGGGCTCGTCCACGGGCACCGTCACGGTCGCTCCGATCCCGAACGCGGCACCCACCGCGTCCTTCACGGCCACCGCCAAGGAGCTCTCCCTCGCCGTCGACGGCAAGGCCTCGGCCGACAGCGACGGCACCGTGTCCTCGTGGGCCTGGGACTTCGGCGACGGGGCCACCGCCACCGGCAGCACGGCGTCGCACGTCTACGCCGCCGGCGGCACCTACACGGTCACGCTCGTCGTGACCGACGACCGGGCTGCCACCGCGACTCGCACCTCCACGGTCACGGTCACCGCGCCTCCCGTCGTCACGGCCGCCGCGAAGGACGGCTTCGGCCGGACGGTCGCGAACGGCTGGGGCTCGGCCGAGACCGGAGGCACCTGGACCCGCACCGGGACGGCGTCGCAGTACGGCGTCGCGAACGGGGTCGGCACGCAGTTCCTCGGCGCAGCCGGCTGGAACACCTCCATGGCCCTCACCGGCGTCAGCACGACCGACGCCGACCTCCGCACGAGCGTCAGCCTCGACAAGGTGCCGACGGGCACGGGCACGTACGTGTACGTGACCGGCCGCAAGGTCGCCGCCAACTCCGAGTACCGCGCTGCTCTGCGCTTCCGCCCCGACGGCAGCGTCGTGGTCGGCCTCACCGCGTTCAAGGGCTCGACGACGGGCACCTCGCTCGCTGCCGAGACGCTGGTGCCGGGCAAGGTGGCGCAGGGCGCCAAGGTCAACGTGCGACTCGAGGTCAGCGGCAGCGGGTCGACCGTGATCCGCGCCAAGGTATGGGCCGACGGCATGCCGGAGCCGACCGCGTGGACGGTCTCGGCCACCGACGGGACCGCCGCCCTGCAGGCGCCGGGCTGGGTCGCACTGGGCGCCTACGCCTCGGGCAACACCACCAACGCCCCGCAGACGGTCTCGTTCGACGACCTGAGCGTCTTCAAGCCGTGACCCGCGTCGTCCCGGAGCCCGCGAACAGGCTCGTCGTCCAGCAGTCGTTCCCGCGACCGCGCCCGACGACGAACCCCTACCTCGTGATGCTCCGGGACGCCGTGGGCGCGGTGCCGGGCGTCGAGGTGCGCACCTTCGACTGGAGGGGCGCGCTCCTCGGCCGCTACGACGTCTTCCACGTGCACTGGCCCGAGATCCTGGTCTCGGGGCAGAGCCCGCTGAAGGCTCTGGTGCGACAGGGGCTGACGGTGGCCCTCGTCGTCAAGTTGTGGGCGACGCGCACCGCGATCGTCCGCACCGAGCACAACCTCGAGCTGCCGAGCGGCATCTCGCGTCGCGAGCGGGTGCTGCTGCGCTGGATCGAACGGCGCACGACCCTCTGGGTGCGGCTGAACGACGAGACTCCCGAGCGGCCCGGCGCCCTGGGCGCCCTCATCCCCCACGGCCACTACGTCGACTGGTTCTCCCGGTGGCCCTGGCCTGCCCGCGAGGCCGGCCGCGTCTCGTACTTCGGCTTCATCCGGCGGTACAAGGGCGTCGACGGGCTGCTCCGGGCCTTCCGCGGGGTGCGGGGCGACGACCGTCGGCTGCACGCGGCGGGCGCGCCGTCGTCGCCCGACCTGGCGCGGGGGCTCCAGGAGCTCGCCGCCGCCGACCCGCGGGTCAGCCTCGACCTGAGGTTCCTCGACGACGTGGCCCTGATCGACACGGTCCGCCGGGCCGAGCTGGTCGTCCTGCCGTACCGCGAGATGCACAACTCCGGCGGCGTCCTGACCGCGCTCTCGCTCGGCCGCCCCGTGCTGGTGCCGGCCAACGAGGTCAACGCCCGCCTGGCCGACGAGGTCGGCCCCGGCTGGGTGCAGCAGTACTCCGACGACCTCGAGTCCGCCGACGTCGAGCGCGCCCTGGGCGAGGCCGCACGCCTCCGCGACGACGCACGCCCCGACCTCTCGGCCCGCGACTGGGACCGCGCCGGCGAGGCGCACGTCGAGGCGTACCGTCGTGCGGTCGCCGCGGTCAGGCGAGGCCGAGCGTGACCTCAGCCGTCGACGCGGCCGTACTCCCGGTACCCCGCGCCCCACGCGCCCGCCACCATGCCGGCGCCGCGTGCGATCGTGCGCAGGCCGCGCGCGCGCTGGCCGAGCGAGCGGACCACCGTCCCGACCACCAGCCGCGCGACGCCGCCGGCGACCCGCACGCCGCCCCTGGCCGTGAGCCGAAGGCGCGTCACGAGTCGCGCCGGCCCTCGCGCGGACAGCATGACCGACGTCAGGCTCCAGCCGTTGCCGCTGCTGTACGCGCGCTGCAGCACCCAGCGCCGCGTGACGCGGTGCGCGGGCACGACGTCCGTGACGACGGCCTCCGCGCACCACAGGATCGTGCCGCCGCCCGCGACGAGGCCGCGGGTGAAGAGCGTGTCCTCGCCGCCGAGCTGGCCGAGCGCCAGGTCGAAGGAGAGCCCCTGGCGACGAACCTCGCCCAGGTCGAGCAGCAGGTTGTTCGTCGCCGCCACCTCGACCGCGGTTCCGGTCGGCAGGCGCCGACGGTCGAAGAAGCGCCCCTCGACGATGAACGGGTCGGGCTCGACCTCGTACTCGCTGCGCACCGGGCCGACGACCGCCGCGGCGCCGGTCTCGGCCTGCAGCGACAGCAGGGCCGTGAGCCACGACTCGGACGGGCGCTCGTCGTCGTCGATGAAGACCAGCAGGTCGCTCTCGACGCTCTCGACCAGGGCCCGGTTGCGGGCGGAGGCGATGCCCGGCACGGCCTCGACGACGTAGTCCACGCTGACGGGCCCGGCGCCGACGCCAGGGGCGGCCGCCGCGAGCGCCGACTCCTCGACGCGCGCCCGCCCCGACCCGCTCGCGTCGTTGTCCACCACGAGCACGCGCGCCTCGACGCCGAGGGGGCGTGTGCGGCGCGCCTGCTCGACGAGCAGGGGCAGCACGGCGTCGAGGTCGCGGGGCCGTCGGAAGGTCAGCACGGCGATCGTCAGGAGGCGCGGCGCAGTCGGGTCGGTCGTCACGAGCCCCAGCATGTCAGGTCGGCAGCCGGCGCCGGGTGGCGCACCGCGCCTCCTGCGGGTGGGCAGGGGACGAACCGTGGGTGACCCCGTGAGCCGGACCTCGCTGGCCGACCTCTCGGTGGTGGTCGTCAACTACGGATCGACCGACCTGCTCCGGCAGAACCTCGCACCCGTCTCCCGGGTGGTCGACGACCTGGTCGTGGTCGTGGTCGACAACTGGTCGGGAGCCGCCGAGCGCGTCCGGGTGACGGAGCTGGCCACGGCCGAGGGCTGGCTGCTCGTCACGCCCGACGGCAACGAGGGCTTCGGCACCGGGGTCAACCTCGGCGTCGCCAGGGCGCAGGCCGCCGGGGCACGCCACCACGTGCTGCTCAACCCGGACGCCGTCGCCGACGTGGGCGCCCTCTCCGCGCTGCTCCGCGCCTCCTCGTCCGAGCCCCTCACGATGAGCGCACCGACGGTGCTGCGCCCCGACGGGAGCGTCTGGTCGGCGGGCAGCGACCTCTACCTCGACGACGGGCGCATCCGCTCACGCCGTCGTCGCATCGACGGTGCGCGCGTCGACGCATGGCTCAGCGGCGCCTGCCTCGTGCTCAGCGACGAGCTGTGGCGGCGCTGCGGCGGCTTCGACGACGACTACTTCCTCTACTGGGAGGACGTGGACCTGTCGCGCCGCGTCGTGGCCGCAGGAGGCGCGCTGCAGCTGCTGGAGGACGTCACGGTCGTCCACGCCGAGGGCGGCACGCAGGCCGCCGACGGGGCGGAGAGCTCGGGCCAGGCGAAGTCGGCCGGCTACTACCGCCACAACATCCGCAACCGCCTGCTCTTCGCCGCGAAGCACCTCGGCGACGACGATCTGCGCCGCTGGCGACGCGTCACGCCGACGGTCGCGTGGGAGGTGCTGTTGCAGGGCGGCCGGCGCCAGTTCGTGCGGTCGCCCGGCACCCTGCTCGTGGGCCTGCGCGCCGTGCTCGAGGGCAGGCGCCTCGTCGCGGCCGAGCTGCGCCGACGACGCTCCTGAGGTGAGCACAGGCGGGGGGCCGCGGCTCAGCGGCCGACGAACTCCGCGAGCGACGCCGCCAGGTGCCGCGTCGTCAGCCGGTCCTCGACCGCGGCACGCCCGGCGGCCCCGAACCGGCGCGCCTCGTCGTCGTCGCCCAGCAGCCGCAGCACGTGCCCGGCCAGCGCGTCGGCGTCGCCCACGGGCGCGAGCAGGCCCGTGCGCTCGTGCTCGACGTAGTCCTCGATGCCGGGGGTGTCGGTCATGACGACCGGCCGGCCGGTGGCCATGGCCTCGAGGCTGACCGTCATGCCCGACGCGTGCAGGTTGTCGCGGGTGGCGACGGCCACGACCGACGCCCGCGCGTAGAGCTCCGCGAGCTCGCGGTGCGAGACGTGGGGCACGACGGCGACGCCCGCAGGAGGCGCGGCGTCGCTCGTCGTCTGGACGACCAGCTCGACGTCGGGCCGGTCTGCGTGCACGCGCTCCAGCGTGGAGAAGAGGGTGGCGGGATCGCGGTCGCGGTCGCCCCCGATGCTCAGCACCATCGGTCGCTCGGGCCACGGACGCGCCGCGAAGAACTCCTCGTCGACCCCGAAGGTGAAGAACCCGACCGGAGGACCGTCCTCGCCCACGAAGCGCCGCAGCGGCTCGACCTGCCCTCGGCTGATCACCCAGAGCCCGCTCATCCGGCGCAGCACGTCGCGCATGCGCCCGACGTCCTGGCCGCGCTCGACCCGGTCGGTCACCCAGATGACGCCGGTGTACATCCGGTCGTGGGGCCGCGTGAGCAGCATCCGTCGTGCCACGTTCTCGTCCCAGGTCACTCCGACGTCGCCGTCGACGCCACGGGCACCGACGGCCGAGGAGGCGCGGCGCGGCGCCACGCGGTCGCGCAGCACCTGCAGGCGGCCGGGCTCCGCGACGGAGGCGATCCGCGCCGCAGGGTCCGGGCCGCGCAGCGCCTCGAGGCCGTAGGGCCAGAGCCCCGGGCGGAGCCCTGCCGCGTGGTCGGCGGCCCAGCCGGCCACGTCGCGCTCGGTCGCGAAGAGGACCTCCATCACCGCACCTCCCTCGAAGCGTCGCCGCGCCCGTCGCCGGACCGGTCGTCGGCCCCGCCGTCGGGGTCGTCACCGGACCGCTCGGCCACGGACCGCTCGTCCAGGGCTCGCTCGGCGATCGCCTGGTCCGTCGCCGTCTCGTCGCCGCGCTGCTCGTCGACGTCGAGACCGGCCGTGCTCACCGAGGCGCCGACGCCGTCCGAGCCGCCGTCCGAGCCGCCGCCCGCGAGGGCCTCGGCACGACGGCGTCCGAGATCGCGCGAGACGTACCAGAGGTTCGGCACGAGCTGGCAGAGGGCGACCGAGATCGCCGACCCGAGCACGGGCCCCGCGGCCCCGACGAGCCCGATGAACCACCACGACAGACCGAGGTTCAGGGGCACCATCAGCACGATGGGCAGCACCTGGAACACCAGCCCGGTCTTGTCGGTCATGTACATCCCGACCGGGTACTTCGCCGCCTGCAGGCCGACGAACACGACGAAGCCGACGAGCATCCAGCCGTCGAGCGAGATCGCGCCGTCCGACACGAAGTCGACGAGCAGGGGGCTGATCACGGCGAGCGCCGTGCCCAGCACCAGGCCGCCGAGCAGGAACCACAGCGTCGGCACGGTCGGCGACTCGATCCTGCCCGCCGAGCGCGCCGCGGCGTACACCGGCCAGAGCGCGATCCCCGCCGCGGCGACGGTCTGCAGCACGATGCCGAACAGCTGGGAGGCGAGGTTGTACTGGGCCAGCTCGTCCGGCCCGGCGAGGTGACTGAGCAGGAGGCGCCCGGTCTGCATGGCCACGGGCAGGGCGATCATCTGGACGAGCATCGGCCACGCGAGGCCCAGCGCGGGCACGCCGCGGTAGCTGCGGACCCGGGGCACCAGCCTCACGGCGGATCCGATCTGCGGCGACAGGGCACGGGCGGCGACGATCAGGCAGATCACTGAGACGAGGCTGTTCGCGACGTACGAGATCACGGCGAGGTAGCTGTCCACGGGGACGCTGAGCATCACGGCCGAGCCGATCGCGAGCAGCATGAACGGAGCGACGACGGCCTGGCTGGCGACCTGTGTGCTGGTCTTCTTCAGGCCGACGAGGATGCGCTGGCCCACGGTGAGCGGGATGACGAGCCCGAACACGGCGAGGCAGAGCCCGGCCGCGAGCGAGCCGCCGTCGGGCATCAGCCCCTCGCCGAGCAGCACCGGCCACCAGCCCGCCAGGGTGATGACGGCTGCGACGGCGACCATGATGCCGCCCGAGACGAGCAGCACCCGGAACGCGGTCACGATCGAGCGCTTGACGAAGTCGTCCGTCCGCACCGACGACGACCCGGCCACGGCGTTGATGACGATCGCGGCGATGCCGAGGTCGGCGAACGGCAGCAGGGTCGGGAACGTCGAGAGCAGCCCGTACTGCGCGTAGGCGTCGGTGCCGAAGTTCTGGATGATCATGCGGCTCGTGATGATGCCGAGCACGCCTGACAGGCCCATCACGACGACCTTCATCGCCGCCGTCGAGCCGACCGCTGCCATGGCGCCGCCGCGACGGGGCCGCGGAGAGCCGCCCCCGCTCACGCCGAGTCCTCGCGGGCGGACAGCTCCGGGGTGAAGAGGCGGTCGTCGGCGGCGAGGCGGCCGTCGAGCTCCGGCAGATCGGCGAGCACGGAGTCCGCGGACCGGCCGGCGTCGAGGGCGCTGCCGATCGAGTGCGCCAGCACGGACGACGAGGCAGGGTCGCCGTGGGCGACGACGTGCCCGTGGGCCTCCAGCCAGTCGGCGAGGCCGGTCTCGGTCGTCGTCACGGCGGTGCAGCCGTGCGACAGCCCCTCGACGAGGGGCAGGCCGACCTGCTCACGCCAGGTCGGGCTCGGCTGCGACCAGAGCACGAGGACACGCGACGCGTCGAGCACGTCGTGGATGCGGCTCCGAGCAGGGTCGACCTCGACCGTCACGGAGTCGTCGGCGTCGGCGAGCGCGCGGGCGTCGGGCTCGAGAGGGCCCTTGCCGAGCAGCACGAGGCGGGCGTCCGGGTGCTCCTCGCGGACCGCCGGCCAGGCGGCAAGCAGCACGGGGAGGCCCTTGCGCTCGGCGAAGGCCCCGAGGAACACCACGGTCGGCGGCCGCACCCCGCCGCCGCGAGCCTCGGGGTGCCGGGTCGGCAGGGCAGGGATCGTCGCGGCGGACGTCCGGGGCGACGAGGGGCCGAGGAGGCGCGCGTACGTCTCGCGGGCCGAGTCGGTCCCCGAGACCACCCGGTCGAGCCGGCGCCACACGAGCCGCGCCAGCACTCGCTCGGCGCGTCGCCGCAGACGGGTGCGGAGCCGCGGCGCCGTGCCGGACGCGAAGGGGTCGGCGTTGCCGATCAGGTAGCTGACGACGGTGACGCGCCGACGGGTCAGCACGCGCCGCCCCGCGAGCGCCGCGAGCACGAGGGCAGTCGCCGGGAGGCTCGACGTCATCAGGGGCTCGTTCACCTCGAGCACCCGGACGCGCGAGCGCGCGACGAGCCAGGCGGCCCGGACGGGGCCGGCCTGCACGAGGTCGAGCCCCTCGGTCAGGCTCTCGTCGAAGTCGTACCGCGTCACCCGGTGCACGATGCTGGCCGGCGCCAGCTGGTGGGCACGCTCGAGGTGCGCCGTCCTCAGCGACTCGTAGAGCCTGACGGCGGGGAGACGGGGAACGGCGCTGCGACGGGACGGGCTCACGACCGGGCGCCGGACGGGCGGCCCTTGCCTCGTCCCCCGGCGCGGCCGCCGGTGGCCCTGGTCCCGGACGAGGCACCTGCCCCGGCGCGGGTCTGGTCGGCGACCGACCGCGTGGCCGCAGGCTGGGCCGTCCGGTCGCGACCGGTCGCCCCCGACGCCTGGTCGCCGCCCGACCGTGCGGAGGAGGCGGCCGCCTGGTCGGCCGTGAGCGCCCGCTCCCGGCGCCGCAGCTCCGCCGGCGAGGGCGCGGGGCGGGACGGCGAGGCCGCCGTCGCCGTGCGGGTCCGGTCGGCTCGGACCCCGTCGAGCACGATGCCGACGATCGGGACCTGCACCGCCTGGAGCTCGTCGACTGCCTGCACGAGGTCTCGGCGGAGCGACCGGCCGACGGTCGTGACGAGCACGACCCCGTCGGTCATGCGGCCGAGCTCGAGCGCGTCGGAGGAGCTGACCACGGGCGGGGCGTCGACCACGACGACGTCGTAGGCCTCACGAGCGTCCTCCAGCAGGTGCGAGGTCGCGACGGAGCTGATGACGGGGCTGGGGTTCGGCGGCACCTCGCCGGAGGGCAGGAGGTCGACCCCGTCCCGCCAGGTGACGACCGCGTCGGCGAGCTCGCGCCGGCCGAGGACGACGTCCGTCAGGCCGACCGCGTCGCTGACCTCGGCCGCGGAGGCTAGGCCGGGACCGCGCAGGTCGGCGTCGACGATGAGCACCGACAGGCCCTGCTCCGCGAAGGCGAGCGCGAGGTCGAGGGCGAGCGGTGCCCGGTCTCCCCCGTCGTGGGCCGAGGACGACGACAGGGTGATGGACCGCACCTCCGCGTCGACGTCCGTGAACTGGATCTGGGCCCTGACCCGGCGGAAGTCGTCCGACGCGACGCCCCGCGGGTCGTCGGCCAGGGCGCTCTGCCCGGGGGGCCGCCGGCTGATCGCGCCGAGGAGCGGCGCGAGCCGGAGCTCGTCGACCTCGCGCGCCGACCGGAGCCTCGTGTCGAGCACGGACCGCAGCAGGGCGAGGGCGACGCCGATCGCCCCACCTGCCACCAGCCCCGTGAGCGCGATGAGGCGGCGGTTGGGCCCGATCGGCGACTGGGGAGGGGTGGCGGTCGCGACCGGCGTGACCGAGAGGGTGGAGACGCCCGTGGAGTTCTCCGGCGAGAGACGACGAGCCTGCTCGGTCAACGAGGTCGTGACGGCGTTGGCCACGCTGGCCGCCTGGTCGGCGTTCCCGTCGACCACGGAGACGTCGATGATGACCGTGTTGAGGGGGTTCTCGGCGGTGATCTGTCGGGACAGCCTCGCGGGCGTGGTGTCGAGGTCGAGGTCGGCGATGACCGGGCCGAGCACGGCCGACGTCGTGGCGAGCCGGGTGTAGCTCTGCACGAGGTTCTGCGTGTAGGTGGAGCCCTGCAGCAGCTCGGTCGGGCTCGCGCCCTCCGCCGCGGCGACGAAGACGCTGCTCGTGGCGCGGTAGCTGTCGGGCTGGGTCTGTGACCAGCCCCAGCCGCCGACGGCCCCCACGATCGCCAGGACCACGACGAGCGGCCAGCTGCGCACGAGGGCGCGCCAGTAGTGCTGTGGATCCATTGCCGACACTCCCGGGTACGAGGACGAATCTGCCGAGCATACCTGCCCGTGGCGCCGCCCCTCGCCCCCCGTCAGGGGACCAGCGCCGGCACGCCGCTCCACCGGGGCCCGTGTGCAGTCACGGTGAGGCGTCTCGGCTCGTCGGGAACGTCGTCCGGGTCGCGGTCGTCGAGGGCGTCGACTCCGTCGCTCCGGTCGCCGTCGCTCCGGTCGCCGTCGCTCAGGTGGCCGCCCGCGCCGGTCGGCCGCTCGATCACGACGTCGAGCCACGACTCGGCCACGCCGTCCAGCAGCCCGGCGCCCCACTCGACCACGACGACCGACCCCTCGTAGTCGAGGTCGAGGTCGTCGAGCTCGTCGGCGCCGCCCAGCCGGTAGGCGTCGACGTGCACGAGCGGCACGCCCGACCCGGTCGGGTGCGTGCGCGCCAGGACGAAGGTGGGGCTCGCCACCTGTCCGCGCACGTTCAGCCCGGCACCGAGGCCGCGGGTCAGCGTGGTCTTGCCGGCGCCCAGCGGCCCCGTCAGCACCAGCAGGTCACCGGCGCGCAGCAAGCCCGCGAGCCGTCGGCCGAGCGCCTCCGTGGCCTCGGTGTCGGCGAGGTCGCCGGCGAACAGCACCCGGCCCGCAGGAGGCGGCGGCACGGTCACGAGGACGCCCCGGCAGCCGTCCCGTCGGGTCCCGACCCGGGCAGGTCGGCACCTCGGCCTGTCCGCCCCAGGTAGTGCCGCGGGACGCGCGCCCCGATGCGGCAGGAGACCTCCTCCGGGATGCTGTCCGTCAGGTCGGCCCACTCGCCGATGGTCAGCTCGCCGTCGTCGCCGGGGCCGAACAGCAGCACCTCGTCGCCGACCTCGACCGCCTCGTCGCCGACGTCGACCAGGAACTGGTCCATGGCGACGCGGCCCACGATCGGGTGGCGACGACCCCGGATCGTGACCGGGGCCGCCCCCTGCGCCCGGCGGCTCACGCCGTCGGCGTAGCCCAGGGGCACGAGGGCGAGGGTGGTGTCGCGCTCGGCCCGCCAGGTGTAGTCGTACGAGACGCCCGTGCCGGCCGCCACCCGCTTGACGCGGACGACGCGCGCGCCGAGGGTCAGCACGGGCCGGAGTCCGCGGTCGGCGGCGGTCACGCCCTCGGTGACGGGGTTGCCGTAGCCGTTCGACCCCATCCGGACCATGTCGAACCGTCGCTCGGGGTGCTCCATGCCGGCCGAGCTGGACGACATGTGGCGCTTCTCGAACGTCGCGCCCAGCGCCTCCGCGTCGTCGAGCGCCTTGCGGAACACCAGGGAGGCGGCGTGGTCGTCGGCCTCGCTCGTCTCGGACACGTGCGAGAACGCGCCCCGCAGCCGGACCGTGCCCTCGTCGCGCAGCTCGACGGCGCGCGCGACGAAGGCGGGCCAGTCGGCGGGCAGACAGCCCTCGCGGTGCAGGCCGGTGTCGATCGTGAGGTGGACGAGAGCCTCGTGCCCCGGCCCGGCGGCGCGCGCCGCCGCCGCGAACGCCTCGAGCTGCTCGAGGGTCGAGACGCCGAGGTCGACGCGCAGGCGGACGGCGGCGTCCCAGTCCTCGTCTGGGCCGAGCTGCCACGCGAAGAACGACGCCTCGTCGCCGACGCCCGCGCGGCGCATCTCGTACGCGGGCTGCGGCTCGACCGTGCCGAACCAGCGGATCCCCGCGGCGAGCGCCTCGGGCACGATCACGTCCGCGCCCAGCGAGTAGGCGTCGGCCTTGACGATGGCGAGCACCTCGACCGGCGCCATGCGCTCGATCAACGAGGTCAGGTTCGCGCGGTAGGCGCCCAGGTCGATCGTCGCTCGGCGCAGCCAGGCCGTCATGTGGTGCTCCTCGGGAGACGGGCGGAGAGCGAGGCGACGACGTCCCAGGTGATGCTGCCGGAGGCGCGCGCCCAGTCGTCGGCGCCCTGTCGCCCGAGTGCCGGGTCGCCGAACAGCACGACCTCGTCCCCGACCTCGACGGGGTCGTCGCCGACGTCGATCACGAGGGCGTTCATGGCGATGCGGCCGCGCACGCGGTAGGTGCGCCGGCCGATCGTCACGGACGCCCGGTCGCTCGCGGCACGGTCGATCCCGTCGGAGTAGCCGACGGGGACGACGGCGATGGTGGTGTCGCGCTCGGGGCGGAACAGGTAGCCGTACGAGACGCCCTCGCCGGCGGGCACCCGCTTGGTCGACGTCACGGGCGCCGTCATCGTCATCGCCGGGCGGAGCCCGAGGTCGGCGGACGTGCGGTCGGGGAACGGGCTGAGCCCGTAGGCGGCGAGGCCGAAGCGCACCATCGTGCCGTGCGAGCCCTCGTAGTGCAGGGCCGCCGCCGACGCCGCGACGTGCCGCAGCGGCGGCTCGATCCCCCGCTCGCCGAGGGCGGCCGAGGCTCGGAGGAAGGAGGCGAGCTGCAGCCCGTCCTCCTCGGGCGACGTGTTCGAGAGGTGGCTCATCAGGCCCTCGACGGGCAGCACGTCGCCGAGCTCGGCCGCACGGTCGAACAGGGCCGGCCACTCCGACTCGACGGCGCCGTTGCGGCTGAGGCCGGTGTCGACGCAGAGGTGGACGGCGCGCACGCCCGCGGCCGCGGCGGCCTCGAGCTGCGCGAGGTCCGAGACGGCAGGCGTCACGTCGTGTCGCGCCGCCTGCTCGAACGTCTCGCCGGGCGCGTGCAGCCAGGCGAGCACCGGCGTCGTGAGGCCCGCCCTCCGGAGCTCGAGGGCCTCGTCGAGGTCCGCGACGCCGAGCCAGTCGACGCCGGCCGCGGCGAAGGCGCGAGCGCTCTCGACGGCGCCGTGGCCGTAGGCGTTCGCCTTCACGACCGCCATCACGAGGGCGGCGCCCGCCCTCTCGCGGAGCACGCCGACGTTGTGGGCGAGCGCCGCCGTGTCGACGGCGAGCCGGACGTCCTGCGTCACGCGACCACCGCCCCCTCGGCGACGACGTACGCGACGGCCACCCCGCCGTCGTGGCTCAGGGACAGGTGGAGGCGCGTGACGCCCCGCGAGTCGGCCAGCGTCCGCGCTCCCCCCGCGAGCACGAGGCTGGGCGCCCCGTCGGGGTCGGACTCGACGACGACGTCGTGCCACCGCACCCCGGCCGAGCCGCCCAGGGCCTTGACCAGCGCCTCCTTCGCGGCGAAGCGCGCCGCGAGCGACTCGACGCGGCGGGGCGAGCCGTCGCGCAGCAGCTGCTCGGCGTCGCCGAAGAGGCGGGCGCGCAGGGCCGGCGTGCGGTCGAGCGAGCTCGCGAAGCGCGCCAGGTCGACCACGTCGACCCCGATGCCCACGATCACGATCTGCGGAGGTGCGTCATCGTCGTCCGCTACTCGACGGTGACCGACTTGGCGAGGTTGCGCGGCTGGTCCACGTCGAGGCCCTTGGCCGCCGCGAGCTCCATGCCGAAGACGTGCAGCGGCACGACCGCGAGCAGCGACTCGAAGAGCGGCGCCGCGAGCGGGATGTGCAGCACCTCGTCGGCGAAGGGCAGCACGGCGGCGTCGCCCTCTTCTGCGATCGCGATCACGCGGGCGCCACGCGCCCGGATCTCCTGGATGTTCGAGACGACCTTCGGGTGCAGCGACCGCGGGTCGCGGGGCGACGGCACGATGACGAAGACGATCTGGCCCGGCTCGATCAGGGCGATCGGTCCGTGCTTGAGCTCGCCGGCCGCGAAGCCCTCGGCGTGGATGTAGGCGAGCTCCTTGAGCTTGAGCGCGCCCTCGAGCGCGATGGGGTAGCCCACGTGACGGCCGAGGAACAGCACCGACCGCGTGTCGGCCATCCAGCCCGCCAGGGTGCGGATGCGCTCGGACGACTCGAGCACGCGCTCGATCTTCTCCGGGATGGCCTGCAGGTCGGCCACCTGGTCGGCGATCTCGTCGGTGCTGAGCGTGCCGCGCAGCCCGGCGAGGTGCAGCCCCAGCAGGAACAGCGCCGTCCCCTGCGCGAGGAAGGCCTTCGTCGAGGCCACGGCGACCTCGGGTCCGGCGTGCGTGTAGATGACGGCGTCGGACTCGCGCGGGATGGTCGAGCCCTGCGTGTTGCAGATCGAGAGCACCTGTGCGCCCTGCTCGCGGGCGTACTTGACGGCCATGAGCGTGTCCATGGTCTCGCCGGACTGGCTGATCGAGACCACCAGGGTCTTCTCGTCGAGCACGGGGTCGCGGTAGCGGAACTCGTGGGCGAGCTCGACCTCGACGGGCACCCGCGCCCACTGCTCGATCGCGTACTTGCCGAGGATGCCGGCGTAGGCGGCGGTGCCGCAGGCGATGACGATGACGCGGTCGACCGTCGCGAGGCGGTCGGCCACGCCGTCGAGCTCGCTGAGGTGGACGCCGCCGCCGGAGACGCGGCCGAGCAGGGTCTTGGCGACCGCCTCGGGCTCCTCGCTGATCTCCTTCGCCATGAAGCTCGACCAGCCGCCCTTGTCGGCGGCCGAGGCGTCCCAGTCGATCTCGAACTCGCTGGTCTCGACGGGGAGCCCGTCGAAGCCGACGACCTCGACGGAGTCGGGGCGGATGGTGACGAGCTGGTCTTGCCCGATCGACATCGCGCGACGGGTGTGCGCGACGAACGCCGCGACGTCGCTGCCGAGGAAGTTCTCGCCGTCGCCGAGCCCGATCACGAGCGGCGAGTTGCGGCGGGCACCGACGACGACGCCGGGCTGGTCCGCGTGCACGACGAGCAGGGTGAAGGCGCCGTCGAGCCTCGCCACGACGGTGCGCAGCGCCTCGGCCAGGTCGCCGGTGGATCGGTACGCCCGCGCGACGAGGTGCGCCGCGACCTCGGAGTCGGTCTCGCTGAGGAACTCGACGCCCTCGGCGAGCAGCTCGGCCTTGAGCTCGGAGAAGTTCTCGATGATGCCGTTGTGGATCAGGGCGAGCTTGCCGTCGTCGGCGAGGTGCGGGTGCGCGTTCTCGTCGGTCGGTCCGCCGTGGGTGGCCCAGCGGGTGTGCCCGATGCCGGTCTGGCCGTCGCGCAGGGGGTCGGCCTCGAGGTCGTCGACCAGCACCTGGAGCTTGCCGGCGCGCTTGCGGCTGTCGAGCGTGCCGTCGGCGCCGATCACGGCGACGCCGGCCGAGTCGTAGCCGCGGTACTCGAGGCGCTTCAGGCCCCCGAGCAGCACATCGACGCTCTTGTCGCCGACGCCCGCCGAGCCGACGTATCCCACGATTCCACACATGCAGACGATCCTAAGGCGTTCGCGCCGACCGGCCGACGAGGCCCCGGGGCGCGCCCCGGGGCAGGGCCGCGGCGACCGGGTAGCCTCGGGCCCATGGCCGACGCGAGCTCCCCGACGACCCACGCCACGCCCTTCGTCGAGATCGGCCGCGACGCGTGGGCGGACCTCGCCCCGGCGACGCGCCTCCCGCTCACCGAGACGGAGATCGTGCAGCTGCGCGGCCTCGGCGACCGGCTCGACATGCGCGAGGTGCAGGACGTCTACGTGCCGCTCAGCCGCCTCCTCAACCTCTACGCCGCAGGCGCGCGCAACCTGCACCGGGCCACCAGCGACTTCCTCGGCGAGAGGGCGCAGCGCACCCCGTTCGTCATCGGCGTCGCGGGCTCGGTGGCGGTCGGCAAGTCGACCGTCGCGCGCCTCCTGCGCGAGCTCCTCAGCCGCTGGGACGACACGCCCCGCGTCGAGCTCGTCACCACGGACGGGTTCCTCTACCCCAACGCCGAGCTCGAGCGCCGCGGCATCATGGACCGCAAGGGCTTCCCCGAGTCGTACGACCGACGACACCTGCTGCGCTTCGTCTCGCAGGTCAAGAGCGGCGCGGAAGAGGTGCGTGCGCCGTTCTACTCGCACACGAGCTACGACATCATGCCCGGGGCCGAGGTGGTCGTGCGGCGACCCGACATCCTGATCGTCGAGGGCCTGAACGTGCTGCAGCCCCCCGTCGCCGGGCGACTCGCGCTCAGCGACCTGTTCGACTTCACCGTCTACGTCGACGCCCGCACGAGCGACATCGAGAGCTGGTTCGTCGACCGGTTCCTGGCCCTGCAGAAGAGCGCCTTCACGCAGGAGCGGTCGTTCTTCCACCGGTTCGCCGACATGGACGAGACCGAGGCCAGGGCCTTCGCCTCGACCGTGTGGCGGTCGGTGAACGAGCCCAACCTGGTCGAGAACGTCCTCCCGACGCGCTCGCGGGCGACCCTCGTGCTCCGCAAGGCGGCCGACCACAAGGTCAGCTCGGTCCTGCTCCGCAAGATCTAGGGCCCGCAGGAGGCGCGGGCCGCCTCCCGGGCACCGCCTGCGTCAGAGGGGCGCGAGCGACGCCGCCGTCAGCAGGGCGACGAAGCCCACGAGGGACGCGACCGCCACCGCGTTCAGCCGTCGGTGCTCGACCATGATGGCGACGTACTCCCTCAGGAACGCGCTCGGCACGTAGTACGCCGCCGTCGGCGACCCGACCACCTGCGCGTCGCTGCCCGCGGCACGGGCCAGCAACGCGGCGCGCAGCACGTGGTAGTCGTTGGTCACGACGAGCGTGCTCCCCTCGCGCCCGGCCGCCCGCTGCACCTCGCGCGAGAGCACGAGGTTCTCGCGGGTGCTCGTGGACGCGGTCTCGGGGTGCACGTCCGACGGGTCCGCCCCCTGGGACAGCAGGTACTCGGCCATCGCCACGCCCTCGGGCCGCGGCTCGTCGGCGCCCTGCCCGCCGGACGGCACCAGCAGCGGTCGCGTCGTGCCCTCGGGGACCGAGCGGTAGATCGCGAGGGCCCTGTCGAGCCTGCTGCGGAGGAGCGGGGGCACCTCGCCACGGACGAGTCCCGACCCGAGCACGACGAGCGCGTCGGGGGTGCGGGTGTGGCGGTACCGGCTGTAGACGAGGGAGTAGAACCCGAACGCGGCGAAGGTGCCTGCCGCGTAGAGGCAGGCGAACACGATCAGCACTCCGAGGGCGATCGACACCGTGACCACGCCCGCGGGCAGCTCGGTGCCGGCCGGGACGAAGATCAGCGCCAGGGCCGCCGCGGGCAGCACCAGGAGGGCGAGCCCGGCGATCAGCGACAGCAGGTTGCCGAGGCTGCGTCCCTCCCGGCGGAGCATCGTGACGCCGTTGCCGACCAGGAACCCGGCGAGCACCAGGACCAGCACGCCCGCGAGCCCGACTCCGGCGAGGACGAGGAGCTGGAGCAGCGCGCTGGCCGCGGCGAGCTCCAGCACCCCCGCGAGCAGCAGCGAGCCCAGCGCGCCCACCAGGAACACCCCGTTGCGGAGTCGACGAGCATCGCGGCGCCGACTCACGACGTAGAGGACGGCGAAGACGACAGCCGGCACGAGGAGGGTCATGGGCCCATCGTGCCCGCACCACGAGCGCGACGGGGCCGCGACGCGGTCAGGACGTCGACGCGGTCGGGCCGTCGACGCGCCGGGGCGCTGTCGGGCGAGGCGCTACAGGGCGAGGCGCTCGCGGACGACGTCGGCGAGCGCGTGGGCGACCCGGTCGGCGGTCGCCTGGTCGGCGGCCTCGACCATGACCCGCACGACGGGCTCCGTGCCCGACGGCCTGAGCAGCACACGGCCCGAGTCGCCGAGCTCGCGCTCGAAGGCGGCGACGGCCTCGGCCACGCCCTCGTCGCCCGACAGGCGCTCGCGGTCGACGCCGGCCACGTTGATCAGGATCTGCGGGAACACCGTCATGACCTTCGCCAGCTCGGCGAGGGACTTGCCGGTCTCGGCCATGCGCGCCACCAGCGACAGGCCCGTGAGGATGCCGTCGCCCGTGGTCGCGTAGTCGCTGAAGACGATGTGGCCCGACTGCTCGCCGCCCAGGGTGAAGCCGTGCTCGTTCATGTCCTCGAGCACGTACCGGTCGCCGACGCGCGTCTGCCGCACGGTGATGCCGTGATCGGCCATGGCACGGATCAGGCCGAGGTTGCTCATCACCGTGGCGACGAGGGTGTCGTGTGCCAGCCTGCCGTGCTCTTTCTGCGCCACCGCGATGATCGCCATGATCTGGTCGCCGTCGACGACGGCGCCGGTCGCGTCGACGGCGAGGCAGCGGTCCGAGTCGCCGTCGTGGGCGATGCCGACGTCGGCGCCGTGCTCGAGCACCGCCGCGGCCAGGTTGTCGAGGTGGGTGGAGCCCACGCCGTCGTTGATGTTCATGCCGTCGGGGTCTGCCCCGATCAGGGTGATCTTCGCCCCGGCGTCGGTGAAGACCTCGGGCGACACGGCGGCCGCGGCGCCGTGGGCGCAGTCGAGCACGACGTGGATGCCGTCGAGACGGTTCGGCAGGGCTCCCAGGAGGTGGAGCACGTACCTGTCCTCGGCGTCGGCGAACCGGCGGATGCGGCCGACGTCGCCCCCGACCGGCATCAGCTGCGGCTCGCTCATCGCGGCCTCGATGCGGTCCTCGACCTCGTCGGGCAGCTTCGTGCCGCCGAACGCGAAGAACTTGATGCCGTTGTCGGGCGCCGGGTTGTGCGAGGCACTGATCATGACGCCGAAGTCGGCGCCGATGTCGTCGACGAGGAAAGCCGCCGCGGGGGTCGGGATGACCCCGGCGTCGAGCACGTCGACGCCGGAGCTGGCCAGGCCCGCCGAGACGGCGGCGGTGATGAACTCCCCCGAGATGCGGGGGTCGCGGGCGACCACCGCAACGGGGCGCCTGCCCTCGGCACGACGAGCCTCGGCATGGTGCCCCTTCGTGAGCACCACCGCGCTCGCCTGGGCGAGGCCCAGGGCGAGCGCGGCGGTCAGCTCACGGTTGGCAAGTCCCCGAACGCCGTCGGTACCGAAGAGACGCGACATCGCGAGACCTGCCTGTGTGTGGGAGTGCGACTAGCGCTTCGAGAACTGCGAGGCCTTGCGGGCCTTCTTGAGACCGGCCTTCTTGCGCTCGATGACGCGGGCGTCACGGGTGAGGAAGCCGGCCTTCTTGAGGGTGGCACGGTTGTTCTCGCGGTCGATCTCGTTCAGCGTGCGCGCGATGGCGAGACGCAGCGCGCCCGCCTGGCCCGAGGGGCCGCCGCCGGTGACCTTGACGGTGACGTCGTAGGCACCGAGCAGGTCGAGGACCTTGAACGGGTCGTTGATCAGCTGCTGGTGCAGCTTGTTCGGGAAGTACTCCTCGAGCGTGCGGCCGTTGACCACGAAGGTGCCGGTGCCGGGCACGAGGCGTGCACGGGCGATGGCCTCCTTGCGGCGGCCGACGGCCGAGCCGGAGACGTTCAGGACGGCGCGGGGCGTCGCCTGGGCCTCGGGAGCCGAGCTCTCGGTGGTGAAGCTCTCGGGAGCCTGGTCGATGGAATCTGCGATCTGAGCCACTGTGTGGAAATCCTTAAGTCTGAAGGCGGACGCTACTGGGCGACCTGGTCGAGGGTGTAAACCGTGGGCTGCTGAGCAGCGTGGGGGTGCTCGGCACCCGCGTACACCTTCAGCTTCTTGATCTGGGCACGGCCCAGCGAGTTCTTCGGCAGCATGCCGCGGATGGCCTTCTCGACGGCACGCGTCGGGTGCTTCTCGACCATCTCGGAGTAGGTCGTCGCCGTCAGGCCGCCCGGGTAGCCCGAGTGGCGGTAGTACAGCTTCTCGGCCAGCTTGGAGCCGGTGAGGGCCACCTTGTCGGCGTTGATGACGATGACGAAGTCGCCCATGTCCATGTGGGGGGCGAAGGTCGCCTTGTGCTTGCCGCGCAGCAGGGCTGCCACGTGCGAGGCCAGACGGCCGAGGACGACGTCGTTCGCGTCGATGATCAGCCACTGCGGCTGGACGTCAGCCGGCTTGGGGGAGAAAGTGCGCGTCACAGTAGTGCTGCTTCCTGGTCGAGGTGAGGTGTCCGTGAATCCCGCTCCGTTGCCGTTGTCGCGACGATGTCGCGAGAACGAGTCAGGTGGAGGGCTCAACTTCGGGTGCCGCGCGCAGTTGCGCAGACACCAAGGGTCGACGATACCGGACACGCCCAAGGGCGTCAAACGGCCACGGCCGGACGACCTCGCCGGCCGGCCGAGCCTGGTCAGGAGGTGCCGAGCGCCGCGAGCGCACCGCCGTCGAGCCGGAAGGTGGTCCAGTCGTCCATCGACGAGGCGCCGAGCGACCGGTAGAACCCGATCGAGGGCTCGTTCCAGTCGAGGACCGCCCACTCGACCCTGGCCAGCCGCCTGTCCACCGCCTCCTGCGCCAGCCTCGCCAGCAGGGCCCGGCCGTGGCCGGCGCCCCGGTGCCGCGGCACGACGTACAGGTCTTCGAGGTGGATGCCGTGGACGCCCTCCCAGGTCGAGAAGGTGAGGAACCAGATCGCGAGGCCCGCCAGCTCGCCCGGCTCGTCGCCGTCGACCACGAAGGCGAAGACGGCCGGCGCCTCGCCGAAGAGCGCGCGCTCGAGGTCGCCCTCGGTCGTCTTGACGGCGTCCGGCTCCTTCTCGTAGACCGCGAGCTCGACGATCAGGCGCAGCAGCTCAGGGACGTCGGACGGGACGGCGGGGCGGGGAGCGGTCATCCGTCGAGGCTAGCGGCCGACCTCTTCACCTGCGTGAGCACGACGCGTGCCGCGACCTCGTCGTCGGGCGGGTAGCCCACCTCGACCATGGTCAGGCCCGTCGCGGGCACCACGCGGAACTCGCCGTTGCGCGCGGCCTCGCGGCGCACGCCGACGGCCCGGTGCGGGGGCATCGCGCCCTCCCCCACCGCGACGCAGGCCCCGACGAGGTTGCGCACCAGGTTGTGGCAGAAGGCGTCGGCCTGCACGGTCGCGACGAGCACGCCGTCGGCGTCGCGCCTCCACGTGAAGTGCTGGAGCTCGCGGATGGTGGTCGCGTAGTCGCGGTGCCGGCAGTACGCGGCCCAGTCGTGCAGGCCCACGAGGCCCGCGGCCGTCGCGCTCATCAGGTCGAGGTCGAGCAGGTGGTCGTACCAGAGCGTGTGGCTGCGCCTCGTCGGGTCGCGCTCCGCACCGCGGTCGGCGATGCGGTACTCGTAGCGCCGCCAGAGCGCGCCGAAGCGCGCGTGGAACCCGGGAGGCGCGAGTCTCGCCCCCGAGACGACGATCTCGTCCGAGGAGCCGGCCAGCCCGTTCAGCCGCCGGGCGAGCACGGTCGGGGCGTCGAGCGGCGACCTGTCGACCATGCCGCGGTGCGGCCGCCGGAGCTGGGCGATCTGCTCGTCCGTCAGGTCGAGGTGCACCACCTGACCGCGCGCGTGCACGCCCGCGTCGGTGCGGCCGGCAACCGTGACGGTCGGGACGTGCTCGTGACGGCCGAAGAGCGTGCGGAGCGCCGTCTCCATCTCGCCCTGCACCGTGCGCCTGCCGGGCTGCTCGCTCCAGCCCGAGAACGCGGTGCCGTCGTAGGCCACGGTGAGCCGGACTCGCGTCAGGCCCGCCTGCACGAAGGCCGGGTCGTCGAGGGCGAGGCCGGGGGCAGCAGGAGGGGCGTCGCTCGTCACGCCGTCCATGCTACGGCGACGAGAGGGGCGGACGGGCTCGTGCCCGTCCGCCCCTCGATCGGTGCCCGCTCTGCGGGCCGACCTCACCGACTCAGCGCCAGCGCCACCCGAAGATCTTCGTCAGCCACGAGACCACCGCGGTCACGACGGCGACGATGACCTGCACGACCGGGGGCAGCGGGTGCGCGCCGCCGCCGTGCCCGGGATCGATCGGGTCCGTCGGCCCCGTCCCCGGGTCCGTCGGGTCCGTCGGGTCCGTCGGGTCGGTCGGGTCGGTCGGGTCCTCCTCGGCCACGAGGGAGAGGCCCACGTGGACGGGGTCGTGGTCGCTCGCCCGGAACGGCCCCTCCTCGAACAGCTGCACCGCGTTGTAGTTGTAGCGGCTGTACTCGAGGCCGACCGACTCCCCCGAGTTGATGTTCCAGATGTCCACCGCGGTGACGGCCTCGGCGGCGGCGGGCGACGCCAGCACGTGGTCGAGCGAGCCGCTGAGGCCGCCGAAGACATAGCTGTACTCGTCGGTCTCGGTCGAGCCGAGGTCGGCGTATCCCGCGTCGCGCAGCACCTCGATGGGGTCCTCCTGCGAGTACGCGTTGAAGTCGCCGAGCAGGAACGCGAGGTCGGTGCCGGCGGCCTGCTGCACGCGCTCGGAGAAGGCGACCAGCGCCTCCGCCTGGTTGACGCGCGAGGCGTTGGAGGCGCCCTGTCCGTCGCCCAGGTCCGCGTCGGCTCCCGACCCGCTCCCCTTCGACTTGAAGTGGTTCGCGATCGCGACGAACGTCGCGTCGTCGGACGCGGCCGCGGCGACCGGGCGGAACGCCTGGGCGAGCGGCTGGCGGGCGTTGCTGAAGGCGGGGGCATCGGTGAGGATGGTCGACCCTCCGACCGTCTCGACGGTGCCGGCCTTGTAGATGAAGGCCAGGCGGATGACGTCCTCGTTCGTGGGCACCGTCGCAGGCGACGGCACGTAGCTCCACGCGTCGGTGCCCAGGTCGGCGTTCAGGGCCTCGACCAGTGTCGACACGGCCGCGTCGCGGTCCTGCCCGAAGCGCGCCGAGTTCTCGATCTCCTCGAGCGAGACCACGTCGGCGTCGAGGCCGTTGATCGCCGAGACGATCTTCGACTGCTGACGCTCGAAGCTCTCCTGCGTGGCGGCGCCGCGTGCGTCGCACCCGCTGTTCACGGTGAGCGGCACGCCCGCACGGTCGCGGTAGTACGTGCAGCCGGAGAGCTGGTCGCCCGTGGTCGGGAAGTAGTTCAGCACGTTGAAGCTGGCGATCGACACGTCGCCCCCGACGTCGAGCGGGGTCGCCTCGCGGACGACGCCGAACGAGGCGGGCAGCTCGGCCGCGGGGGTGTCGCCGGTCACGCGCAGGGTCGGCTGCAGCTTCCAGCTGCCGTTGCGGAAGTCGACGACGACGGGCTGGGAGAAGTCCACGGGGGCCCCGACCGTGACGGGCGTCTCGGGCGAGAGCCAGGGCAGCGGGATCGACTGGTTCGCCGCGGTGAAGAAGTTGACGCTCGAGCCGTCGTCGAGCGTCACGGCACGGGCGGCGTTGTCCGCCGCGGCCGCGGCCGCCTCCGCGCTGCCGGGGCGGCCCACCTCGGTCGGCTGCAGCAGCGGGCCCGTGCCGGACGCCAGAGCGACCTCGCCGTACTGGTTCGTCGTGTAGACGTCCGAGACGGTGAAGTCGCCCTGGGGCGCGATGAGCATGCTCTCGAGCGACTCGCGCTCGGCGTCCGTCGTGGGCCACGCGACGGCGGCCGCCTCGGGGACCTCGACGGTCCCGGCGTCGAGCTGCACCAGGCCGGAGGCGTCGGCGACCGTCAGCTCCGTGAGGCCGTAGTACTCGGTGACCTCGCCGGTCAGCTCGACGTGGTCACCGATCGAGACCGAGGAGGCGGTGGCCGCGCTGAAGACGAAGACGGCGTCCGACGCGGCGTGCGTCGCGAGGTCCAGCGCACCACCGGTGCCCGGCGTCTGGATCACGTAGCCGGCGAGGCCGCCGGTCGGGTAGGCGGCGGTGACGACGCCGCGGGTGCGGACGGACCGCCCGGCGAGGGGACTGGCGTCGCCCGTGCCCTGGATCTCGGCGATGGTCGCCTCCACCGCCGGCGAGGCCGGGTCGGTGGGCTCGGGGTCGGTGGGCTCCTCGGGGTCGGCGGGGGCGCCTCCTGCGCTGTTCACGGGGGTCACGACGTCGCTGACCGAGAAGTCCGCCGCGTTGACGTCGGTGTCGACGTGGTCGGTGCGCACCAGCGAGTTCGGCACGGAGTTCGCGCCGGACGTGCCGGCGACGGCGGTCTCGTACGTGTTGGAGGTGCCGTAGCCCAGCAGGTCGACGACGCCGTCCACGCCGACCGACGAGGCGCCCACGGGGAGCGTCACGGCCGTGGCCTGGTCGGCGAGCACCAGGGTGCCCGTCGTGCCGCTGGGGTTCAGCCCGAGCACGGCGTCGGCCTCGGGCAGCGCCGCCCCGGCCGTGCCGTTGCTGCCGAGCTGCACGAGGAAGCTGCCGCCCGCGGGCACGGTTCCCGCGAGGACGCCGACGCCGGACACGGCCGAGGACGTCGCCGCCCGGTACTGCAGCGACCAGCCCGCGAGCGAGACGGCACCGTCGGTCGGGTTGTACAGCTCGACGAACTTGTTCGTGAAGGGGGCGTTCGCGCTGCCGCCCTTGAGGTAGGCCTCGTCGATGACGAGGCTCGAGCCGTCCACGGCGTCGGTGCCGAGGGAGGGCGAGGAGGGGGCAGCTGTCGCGGGCACCAGCGGCGCGAGGCCGAGGGCGACGCCGAGACCGGTCGCGAGAGCGACCGTGCTGACGGTACGAGGTCGGGGGTGCATGACGTCCTTCGTGACGGTTCGGGCCCGCTGATCCGGCGGGTCGAGATCACGCTACGGGTGCTCGGAGGCCCGCAGGTTTCGACCAGATGAACGACACCTGTTCGGGGGACGCGCCCTGTCCGCACAACCGCCCACGCGACGCGCGTCGCGCATCCGCAGAGCGTCCCTCGGCGTCCCGGGGAACGACGGAGGGCCCGTCACCTCGCGGTGACGGGCCCTCTGCCGGTGGTGCCTCGTGCTACTTGTCGTCCGACTTCGCGGCGTCGTCCGACTTCGCGGCGGCGTCGGTCTCGACCTCGTCGGCGGCAGCCGTCTCGGCCTCGGCCTCGACGGGCTCGCTCTGCTCGACCGTCTCGGTCTCGTCGACGGGGGCCGCGGCGGGCTCGGCGGCCGGCGTGGCCTTCGAGCTCGACGACGACTTCACCTTGGGGGTGACGGGCTCGAGCACGAGCTCGATCGACACCATCGAGGCGTTGTCGCCCTTGCGGAAGCCGAGCTTCGTGATGCGGGTGTAGCCGCCCTCACGGTTCTCGACGAGCGGCGCGATCTCGGTGAAGAGGATGTGCGCGGCGTCCTTGTTGTTGCGCAGCGTCTGCATGGCACGACGACGCGACGCGAGGTCGCCCCGCTTCGCGAAGGTGACGAGACGCTCGGCGACGGGACGGAGGCGCTTGGCCTTCGTCTCGGTCGTCTTGATGCTCTTGTGCTCGAAGAGCGAGGCGGCGAGGTTCGCGAGCATCAGGCGCTCGTGAGCCGGTCCGCCTCCGAGGCGGGGACCCTTGGTGGGCTTGGGCATGGTGGTTGGTTCCTAGCTGTCGAAGATGGAGGGCGTCGGGCGGACGAGACCTAGTTGGTCTCTTCCTCGTCGTAGCCGCTGTAGAAGTGGGCTCCGTCGAACCCGGGGACCGTGTCCTTGAGCGAGAGGCCCAGCTCGACGAGCTTGTCCTTCACCTCGTCGACCGACTTCTGACCGAAGTTGCGGATGTTCATCAGCTGCGTCTCCGAGAGGGCGACGAGCTCGGACACCGTGTTGATGCCCTCGCGCTTCAGGCAGTTGTAGCTGCGGACCGACAGGTCCAGGTCCTCGATCGGCGTCTGCAGCTCGCTGGAGAGGACGGCGTCGACCGGCGCGGGGCCGATCTCGATGCCCTCGGCGGCGGTGTTGAGCTCGCGCGCCAGGCCGAACAGCTCGGTCAGGGTGCGACCGGCCGACGCGATGGCGTCGCGCGGCGTGATCGCCGGCTTCGTCTCGACGTCGACGACCAGGCGGTCGAAGTCGGTGCGCTCACCGGCACGAGTCGCCTCGACGCGGTAGGTGACCTTGAGGACGGGCGAGTAGATCGAGTCGATCGGGATCTGACCGGCCTCGCTGAACTCGGCGCGGTTCTGCACGGCCGAGACGTAGCCGCGGCCACGCTCGATCGTCAGCTCGAGCTCGAACTTCGCCTTGTCGTTGAGCGTGGCGATGACGAGCTCGGGGTTGTGGATCTCGACCCCGGCCGGAGCCGAGATGTCGGCGGCCGTGACCTGGCCGGCGCCCTGCTTGCGCAGGTACGCCGTGATGGGCTCGTCGTGCTCGCTCGAGACGACGAGCTGCTTGATGTTGAGGATGACCTCGGTCACGTCCTCCTTCACGCCAGGGACGGTCGTGAACTCGTGCAGCACGCCGTCGATGCGGATGCTGGTGACGGCCGCGCCGGGGATCGACGACAGGAGCGTGCGACGCAGCGAGTTGCCGAGGGTGTAGCCGAAGCCGGGCTCGAGGGGCTCGATCGCGAAACGCGAGCGGAACTCCGAGATGTTCTCCTCGGTGAGGGTGGGGCGCTGTGCAATGAGCACTGTGGGTTCCTTTCGGCGGAGAGTCCGCTATATGACTCTCGGCGGTACGACAGGGTGGCTGGCCCGTCGGTCTCTTGAGTTGTGGGTGCCCCGTGCGACGGACGCAGGAGGCGGTGGTGACGCGGTCGAGCCCGCCGCGCCTCCTCGGCCTGCGAGAGGCGGAGGAGGCACGACGGGCGGCAACTCAGTTAGACGCGACGACGCTTCGGCGGGCGGCAGCCGTTGTGCGCCTGCGGGGTGACGTCGTTGATCGAGCCGACCTCGAGGCCAGCGGCCTGGAGGGAGCGGATCGCGGTCTCGCGACCCGATCCCGGGCCCTTGACGAAGACGTCGACCTTCTTGACGCCGTGCTCCTGCGCCTGACGCGCAGCCGACTCGGCCGCGAGCTGCGCGGCGAACGGGGTCGACTTGCGCGAGCCCTTGAAGCCGACGGCGCCGGACGAAGCCCAGCTCAGCACGGCACCCGAGGGATCGGTGATCGACACGATGGTGTTGTTGAACGTGCTCTTGATGTGGGCCTGGCCCACGGCGACGTTCTTCTTCTCTTTGCGGCGGGGCTTGCGCGCGGCCGACTTCGGTGCTGCCATTTTGATCTCCTACGAACCTAGAGGCGTACGGCGGGAGCCGGGGCCTAGCGAGCCTTCTTCTTGCCGGCGACGGTGCGCTTCGGGCCCTTGCGGGTACGCGCGTTCGTCTTGGTGCGCTGGCCGCGCACAGGCAGGCCGCGGCGGTGGCGGATGCCCTCGTAGCTGCCGATCTCGACCTTGCGGCGGATGTCGGCGGCGACCTCGCGACGGAGGTCGCCCTCTACCTTGAAGTTGCCCTCGATGTGGTCGCGGAGCAGGACGAGCTGGTCGTCCGTGAGGTCCTTGACGCGGATGTTGCCGTCGATCTCGGTCTCGGCGAGAGTCTTGAGCGCGCGGGTGCGGCCGACTCCGTAGATGTAGGTCAGTGCGACTTCGACGCGCTTGTCGCGCGGGATGTCAACGCCTGCTAGACGTGCCATGGTGGCTTCTCCTCAGAGAGTGGTGGAGGTCTGTCGCAGCACCGGTGCCCGGGCCTCCGTCCCGGGGTGTCCCCCGCCGGGCGTCGCGCAGGGCGACGTGTCGACGAGTTCTGGTGCTGCTCGTGGGGTGGTGCTGTGGGGCTCGGGAGCCCCGGTTGCTGCAGGCCGCTCACGCGGCCGGAGCGTTCCCGCTGCCTAGCCCTGACGCTGCTTGTGGCGGGGGTTGCTCTTGCAGATGACCATGACGTTGCCCTTGCGGCGGATCACCTTGCAGTGCTCGCAGATGGGCTTGACGCTGGGGTTGACCTTCATCGTTGTTTCCTTGATCTCGCTGGCTTCGTGCCCCGCGGGTGCGCGGGGCCGTTCCTTTCCAGCACGCCCTACTTGTAGCGGTAGACGATCCGGCCGCGGGTCAGGTCGTAGGGGCTCAGCTCGACGATCACACGGTCTTCGGGGAGGATGCGGATGTAGTGCTGACGCATCTTTCCCGAGATGTGGGCGAGAACCTTGTGACCGTTGGTCAGCTCGACGCGGAACATCGCGTTGGGCAGAGCTTCGATCACAGCTCCTTCGATTTCGATGACACCGTCTTTTTTGGCCATGGACTCACAGTCGCTCAGAGTTGGGGGTGTTGGTCGTGCGGGCAGTCGGCGGCCCCGGGCACACAGATGTGGCCTGGGAACACCAAAGATCGATCCTAGGTGATGCCGCTACACTTCAGCAACCCGCCCGTCGACCCGACACGCCGAGTCGACGACGATGACGCCGACCAGGAGCTCCGCATGCCCCCGCAGACACGCACGCCCGGCCGCCGAGGCGCCGCCCGTCACGGTCGCCTCCGACGCCGAGGGCCGGTCCGCGCCCTGGTCACCGTGGTGGCGAGCACGCTGGCGGTGCTGCTGGTGAGCGGCGCCTCCTTGGCTGCCATCACCGCGCAGCAGCTCTCGTCGTCCGTCACGTCGGTGGCGCTCGACAACGAGACGGCGGTCCCCGACGAGATCTCGGCGATGCCGGGCGGCGCGAACATCCTGCTGATCGGCAGCGACCAGCGCGATCCCGGCAGCGCCGTCGCCGCCGGCGTCGTCGACGGGGTGCGCAACGACGTGAACATCCTCGTCCACCTCTCCGAGGACCAGACGCAGCTGACGGCCGTGAGCTTCCCGCGGGACCTCATGATCGACCGGCCGGCGTGCACGGGGGACGACGGGGCGAGTCGTCCTGCGGCCTCGTACCAGCAGTTCAACACCCTCTACGGGGACGGCGGCATCGGCTGCACCGTCGCCGCGGTCGAGAGCATGACCGGGCTCAGCGTTTACTACGCGGGCATGATCACGTTCGACGGCGTCATCGAGATGTCGAACGCGCTCGGCGGGGTCGACGTGTGCGTCGCCCAGCGCATCCGCGACACGGACACGGGGCTCGACCTCTCGGCCGGCACGCACTCGCTGCAGGGGGTGGACGCCCTGCAGTTCCTCCGCACCCGCCACGGCGTCGGCGACGGCAGCGACCTCGCCCGGATCAGCTCGCAGCAGGTGTTCCTCTCGTCCATGATGCGGACGATCATCTCGGGCGGCACCCTCGGCAGCCCCACCACGCTCTACAAGCTGGCCTCGGCCGCCCTCGGCAACATGACGCTCTCCTCGTCCCTGAGCTCCCCCGACACACTGGTGTCCCTGGCACTCGCACTCCGCGACCTGACGCCCTCCGACATCGTCTTCGTCCAGTACCCGGTCGTCGACGACCCGGACCAGGCGGGCAGGGTGATCCCGTCGGAGTCCGACGCCGCCGTGCTCGAGGCCGCGCTGCAGGCCGACCAGAAGTTCACCCTGGGCGACCAGTCGGAGGGTCGCGGCTCCACCGCGGACGAGTCGGCCGCACCGGCGCCCGAGGCCACGGCTCCGGCTCCGGCCGAGACGACCGCACCTTCCGATCCGGCGACGAGCACGCCGGCAGAGCCCGCACCGGTGACCACCACGCTGCCCTCGACCATCACCGGCCAGACCGCCGCCGAGGCCACCTGCTCGGTCGGGTCGTCCCGGGGCTGACGCTGCGGGTCAGGGGATCGGGACGGGCACGACACCGAGAGCGGCCAGACCGGCCGCTCCCCCGTCGTGGGCCGTCGTGACCCAGATGCCGCCGGCGTGGACGGCGACGGAGTGCTCCCAGTGTGCGGCCCCCGAGCCGTCGACCGTGGCGACCGTCCACTCGTCGTCCCGGGTCACCGTGTCGGCGCGTCCGAGGGTGATCATGGGCTCGATGGCGACGACCAGGCCGGGCCGCACCGCGGGACCGCGACCTCGCACCCGGTAGTTGAAGACGGGGGGATCCTCGTGCATCGACCGGCCGATCCCGTGTCCGGTGTAGTCCTCGACGATGCCGAACTCCCCTCGGGACTCCACGAGGGCCTCGACGGCGTCGCCGACCTCGTTGAGGCCGCGGGCACCCGCCAACGCGGCGATGCCGTGCCAGAGCGCCTCCTCGGTCACCTCGGACAGGAACCGACGCTCTGCCACGAGCTCGGGCCGGCTGTCGTCGTCGAGCACGAAGGTACGGGCGCTGTCGCCGTTCCAGCCGTCCACCTCCGCACCGCAGTCGACCGAGACGAGGTCGCCGGCCTGCAGCACACGGTCACCGGGGATGCCGTGGACGACCTCGTCGTTGACGGACGCGCAGATCGTGTGCCGGTACCCCGGCACCAGCATGAAGTTGGGCACGCCTCCGCCTTCGCGGATCGTGCGCTCGGCCACGAGGTCGAGCTCGCCCGTCGTGACGCCGGGCCGGATGACGGCCGCGACCGCGTCGAGGGCCTCCGCCGTCAGCACGCCCGGTCTCACCATGAGCCTGAGCTCGTCGGGCGTCTTGTATATCCCGGGCTTGCGGAGGGACACGTCGTTCAGGACGCGGAGGCGGTGCGCCGGAAGCCGGCGGCCACGAGAGCGTCGTCGATGCGAGCGGCGACCTCGTCGATCGTGCCCAGCCCGTCGACCTCGACGAGCAGGCTGCGGTCGCGGTACGTCTCGATCAGAGGAGCGGTCTCGCGGAGGTAGACGTCCTGCCGGTGGCGGATCGCCTCCTCCGTGTCGTCGGAGCGTCCCTGGTCGAGAGCGCGTCGGCGCAGGCGCTCGACGATCTCGTCGCGGTCGGCGACGAGCTGCACGACGGCCGCGAGGGCTTCGCCGCGACCGGCGAGGAAGTCGTCGAGGAACTCGACCTGCTGAACGGTGCGGGGGTAGCCGTCGAGCAGGAACCCCTGCTCGGCGTCCGCCTCGGCCAGGCGGTCGCTGACGAGCTCGTTGGTGAGGCTATCCGGAACGTAGTCGCCGGCGTCGATGATCGCCTTCACCTTGAGTCCGAGATCGGTCTCACCGGCGACGTTCGCCCGGAAGATGTCGCCGGTCGAGATGGCAGGGACGCCGAACGACTCGGCGATGCGCACTGCCTGGGTGCCCTTGCCCGCCCCGGGCGGACCGACGATCAGGAGGCGCGGTGCGGGACTGGACTGTGCACCGGTCATCGGAGGAGCCCCTCGTAGTGCCGCTGCTGGAGCTGCGAGTCGATCTGCTTGACCGTCTCGAGACCGACGCCGACGATGATCAGGATGCTCGCGCCTCCGAAGGGGAAGTTCTGGTTCGCGCCCACGGTGGCGAGGGCGATCAGCGGGATGAGCGCCACGATGCCGAGGTAGAGGGAGCCGGGCAGCGTCACCCGCGTCAGGACGTAGTCGAGGTACTCGGCGGTCGGACGACCGGCACGGATGCCGGGGATGAACCCGCCGTACTTCTTCATGTTGTCGGCGACCTCTTCGGGGTTGAAGGTGATTGCGACGTAGAAGTACGTGAACCCGACGATGAGCGCGAAGTAGACGGCCATGTACAGCGGGTTGTCGCCCGAGGTGAGGTTCGCCTCGACCCACGAGACCCAGGCGGCCGGGGCCGTCCCGTCGGTCGGCCGGTTGAACTGCGCGACCAGGGCAGGCAGGTACAGCAGCGACGAGGCGAAGATGACGGGCACGACGCCGGCCATGTTGACCTTGATCGGGATGTAGGTGTTGTTGCCCCCGTACGTGCGCCTGCCGACCATGCGCTTGGCGTACTGGACCGGCACGCGTCGCTGCGACTGCTCGACGAACACGACGGCGGCCATGATGACCAGCCCGACCGCGATGACCATCAGGAAGATCTCGAAGCCACGGGCCTGGGCGATGCTCCAGAGGGCCGTGGGGAACCGAGCAGCGATCGACGTGAAGATGAGGAGAGACATGCCGTTGCCGATGCCGCGCTCGGTGATGAGCTCGCCCATCCACATGATGAGGCCGGTACCGGCCGTCATGGTGATGACCATGAGGAGGACGGCGTACCAGGCGTCGTTGGTGATGAGCTGCTGGCACTCGGCGGCGCCGGAGCCCGCGAACAGGGTGCCGGAGCGAGCGACGGTGATTAGCGTGGTCGACTGCAGGATGCCCAGCGCGATGGTGAGGTAGCGCGTGTACTGGGTCAGCTTGGCCTGGCCGGACTGGCCCTCTTTGTAGAGGGTGTCGAAGTGTGGGATCACCACGCGCAGCAGCTGCACGATGATCGACGACGTGATGTAGGGCATGATGCCCAGCGCGAACACGGAGAGCTGCAGCAGGGCGCCGCCGCTGAAGAGGTTCACGAGCTCGTAGAGGCCCGACGTGCCCTGGCTGCCGGCGAGGCAGAGCTGCACGTTCTGGTAGTCCACGAACGGCGCAGGGATGAAGGACCCCAGCCGGAAGAGCGCGATGATGCCGAGCGTGAACCCGATCTTGCGGCGAAGGTCGGGCGTGCGCATGATGCGCGCGACAGCTCTGAACATGGTGGGCCTCCCGGTGTGAAGGATAGACGACTGAAGGGGGTGGCCCTGACGGACCACCCCCTCAGGGCATTACTTGGTGACGGATCCGCCTGCGGCGACGATCTTCTCTTCGGCAGAGCCGGAGACCTTGTCGACCGCGACGGTCAGCGCGACGCTGAGGTCGCCCTGTCCGAGGACCTTGACCTTCTCGTTCTTGCGGACGGCGCCCTTGGCGACCAGGTCGCCGATGGTGACCTCGCCTCCCTGGGGGTACAGCTCGCCGAGCTTCTCGAGGTTGACGACCTGGTACTCGACGCGGAACGGGTTCTTGAACCCGCGCAGCTTCGGAGTACGCATGTGCAGCGGCATCTGGCCGCCCTCGAAGCCGACCTTGACCTGGTACCGGGCCTTCTGGCCCTTCGTGCCACGTCCGGCCGTCTTGCCCTTCGAGCCCTCACCGCGTCCGACGCGGGTCTTCGCCTTCTTGGCACCGGGAGCCGGGCGGAGGTGGTGCACCTTGAGCACCTGCGGACGCGCGACGTCCGACGAGGCGGCCGGGGCCGACTTCGTGGTGGACGTCGTGGATGCGGCGGCCTTGTCGGCAGCCGGCTTCTTGGCGGCGGCCTTGGGGGCAGCCTTGGTGGTCGTCGCCTTGGGGGCGGCGGCCTTCTTGGGCGCGGCCTTCTCGGCCGGCTCCTTCTTCTCGTCAGCCATTAGTCAATCTCCTCGACCTTCACGAGGTGAGCGACCACGTTGACGTAGCCACGGTTCTGCTTGGTGTCCTCGCGAACGACCGAGTGGCCGATGCGCTTGAGGCCCAGGCTCCGCAGCGTGTCACGCTGGTTCTGCTTCTCGCTGATTACGGACTTGATCTGGGTCACCTTGAGGTTGGCGGCCATCAGGCACCTGCCTTCTCGGTCGCGGCGGTGCGCGCTGCGTCCTCTGCACGCTGCAGGAACGCCGGCATCACCTGGTCGATGTCGAGGCCACGGCGGGCCGCGACGGCACGGGGCTCCTCGAGGAGCTTCAGCGCGGTGACGGTCGCGTGCACGATGTTGATCGTGTTGGACGAGCCGAGCGACTTGCTGAGCACGTCGTGGATGCCGGCGCACTCGAGCACGGCGCGGACGGGACCGCCCGCGATGACACCGGTACCGGCCGAGGCCGGACGCAGCATGACGACGCCGGCAGCAGCCTCACCCTGCACGGGGTGCGGGATGGTGTTGCCGATGCGGGGGACGCGGAAGAAGTTCTTCTTCGCCTCCTCGACGCCCTTGCTGATGGCGGTGGGGACCTCTCGGGCCTTGCCGTAGCCGACGCCGACGAGTCCGTTGCCGTCGCCGACGACGACGAGCGCCGTGAAGCTGAAGCGACGACCGCCCTTGACGACCTTCGACACGCGGTTGATCGTGACGACGCGCTCCAGGAACTGGCTCTTGTCGTCGCGGTCGCCACGGCCACGGCCGCCGGCGTTGCGGTCGCCGCGGCCCTGTCCGCCACGACGGTCGGTACGACCGCCTTCGCGGTTGTTGGACTCCGAGCCGGCAGCGGTCTCGACGGGGCGCTCGACGACGGCCTCGGCGGGAGCCTTTGCGGCCTCCGTCGTCGCCTCGGCCGGGGCCTCGGGGGGAGTGGTGTTCGTAGCGTCGCTCACAGGTTCAAACCAGCCTCTCGGGCGCCTTCGGCGATGGCCGCGACGCGTCCGGCGTACTTGTTGCCGCCGCGATCGAACACGACGGCCTCGATGCCCGCGGCCTTCGCACGCTCGGCGACGAGCGCGCCGACCTTGCGGGACTTCGCGGTCTTGTCACCGTCGAAGGTGCGCATGTCGGCCTCGAGGGTCGACGCGCTGGCGACGGTGAAGCCCTTGCTGTCGTCGACGACCTGCACGAAGACGTGACGGGCCGAGCGGGTGACGACGAGACGGGGGCGCTCTTCGGTGCCCACGACCTTCTTGCGCAGGCGGGTGTGACGGCGCTTGGTGGCTGCCGACTTGGATTTTCCTCGTGTACCGAGACCCATGATTACTTACCTGACTTTCCGGCCTTGCGGCGGACGACCTCGCCGGCGTAGCGAACACCCTTGCCCTTGTAGGGCTCGGGCTTGCGCAGCTTGCGGATGTTGGCGGCGACTTCGCCGACGGCCTGCTTGTCGATGCCGACGACCGTGAGCTTGTTGTTGCCCTCGACCGTGAAGCTGATGCCCGCGGGCGGCTCGACGGTGATGGGGTGCGAGTAGCCGAGCGCGAACTCGACGTTCGAGCCCTTGGCCTGCACGCGGTAACCGGTGCCGACGACCTCGAGGCCCTTGGTGTATCCCTGGGTCACGCCGATGATCTGGTTGGCGATCAGGGTGCGGGTCAGGCCGTGCAGCGCACGCGACTCACGCTCGTCGTCGGGACGCGTCACGACGACGGTGCCCTCTTCGAGCTTGGCTTCGATGGGGCTCTTGACGACGAGCGCCAGCTCGCCCTTCGGGCCCTTGACCGAGACGGCCTGGCCGTCGATCTTCACGTCGACCCCGGCAGGGATCGAGATGGGGAGTCTTCCGATTCGAGACATGGCGGGTTACCACACGTAGGCGAGGACTTCTCCGCCTACGCCCTTCTTCTCGGCCTCACGGTCGGTCAGCAGACCGGAGGAGGTGGACAGGATCGCCACGCCGAGGCCACCGAAGACCTGAGGGATCTCGGTCGACTTCGCGTACACCCGGAGACCGGGCTTGGAGACGCGCTTGATGCCCACGATGGAGCGCTGGCGGTCGGGGCCGTACTTCAGGTCGATCGTGAGGGTCTGGCCCACGCGGGCGTCCTCGACCTTCCACGACTCGATGAAGCCCTCACGCTTGAGGATCTCGGCGATGTGGGACTTGAGCTTGCTGCTGGGGAGCGAGACGGTCTCGTGGTGAGCCGAGTTCGCGTTGCGCAGTCTGGTCAGCAGGTCTGCGACCGGATCTGTCATCGTCATGCGGTTGATCTCTTCCTCATCCGGTTTCGACATCCGGTACACCGGGTGCCGACCTCGATGATCGGGCGGTCACGGAGCGATTCTCCGTGACCTCAGGGGAACGGTCGGCAACTCCGATGAGGAGTTGCCGACCGGACGATCTTAGTTGGCCTGGTCGGCCGTGCGGAACGGGAAGCCGAGAGCCTTGAGCAGAGCCCGACCTTCGTCGTCGTTCCGGGCCGTGGTGACGACGGTGATGTCGAAGCCACGGACACGGTCGATGCGGTCCTGATCGATCTCGTGGAACATGCTCTGCTCGTTGAGGCCGAACGTGTAGTTGCCGTTGCCGTCGAACTGACGGTCGCTGAGACCGCGGAAGTCGCGGATGCGGGGCAGGGCCAGCGACAGCAGGCGGTCCAGGAACTCCCAGGCACGGTCGCCGCGCAGCGTGACGTGCGCGCCGATGGCCTGGCCCTCACGCAGCTTGAACTGCGCGATGGACTTGCGGGCCTTGGTGACCTGCGGCTTCTGACCCGTGATGGCGGTCAGGTCCTTGATGGCGCCGTCCATGATCTTGCTGTCCCGGGCTGCCTCGCCGACACCGGTGTTCACGACGATCTTCACCAGGCCAGGGACCTGGTGGACGTTCGTGAACCCGAAGTCGCTCTTCAGCTGGGGCAGGATCTCGGTGCGGTACTTCGCCTTGAGGCGGGGCAGCGCGGCCGGCGTGCTCGTGGTGGTGTCAGTCATCAGAGGTTCTCTCCCGACGCCTTGGCGTAGCGGACGCGGACGGTCTTGGTGACGCCGTTCTTCGTGACCGTCTCTTCGCGGAAGCCGACGCGGGTCGGCTTCTTGGTCTTGGGGTCGACGATCGCGACGTTCGAGACGTGGAGGGGGGCCTCGTGCGTCTCGATGCCACCGGTCTTGGTGCCGCGCTGGGTCTGGCCGACGCGCACGTGCTTGGTGACGAGGTTGACGCCCTCGACGACCACGCGGTTGCGCTCGACGAGGACCTCGAGGACCTTGCCCTGCTTGCCGCGGTCGCCGCCGCGGGCCTGGGTCGCCCCGGTGATGACCTGTACGAGGTCACCCTTCTTGATGTTTGCCATGACTTAGATAACCTCCGGCGCCAGCGAGATGATCTTCATGAACTTCTTGTCGCGAAGCTCGCGACCGACCGGTCCGAAGATGCGCGTGCCACGGGGGTCGCCATCGGCCTTCAGGATCACTGCGGCGTTCTCGTCGAACTTGATGTAAGAGCCGTCCGGACGACGGACCTCTTTCTTGGTGCGAACGATGACGGCCTTGACGACGTCACCCTTCTTGACGTTTCCGCCGGGGATCGCGTCCTTGACGGTCGCGACGATCACGTCACCGAGTCCGGCGTAACGACGGCCAGAGCCACCGAGGACGCGGATGGTGAGGATCTCCTTGGCGCCGGTGTTGTCGGCGATCTTGAGGCGGGATTCCTGCTGAATCACTTCTGTCTCCTTCTACGCGAGCAGACCGCGAGGCCTACTTCGCCCTCTCGAGGATCTCGACCAGGCGCCAGCGCTTGGTGGCGCTGAGCGGACGGGTCTCGCTGATCACGACGAGGTCGCCGACGCCGGCCGCGTTGGCCTCGTCGTGGACCTTCACCTTGGAGGTGCGGCGGATGACCTTGCCGTACAGGGGGTGCTTCACGCGGTCCTCGACCTCGACGACGATGGTCTTGTCCATCTTGTCGCTGGTCACGTAGCCGCGACGGGTCTTGCGGTAGCCGCGGACCTCGACGGCTGCCGAGTCGACCTCGGTCTTGTTCTCGGTGGCCATTACTTCTCCTCGGCAGTCTCGACGGTGTCGGCGGCGGGCGCCTCGTCGGCGGCGGCAGCCTTCTTGGTCGACTTCTTGGTCGCCTTGGGGGCGGCCTCGACCGGGGCAGGGGTGGCACGGATGCCGAGCTCGCGCTCACGCAGGACCGTGTAGATGCGAGCGATGTCCCGCTTCACGGCGCGCACGCGGCCGTGGTTCTCGAGCTGACCGGTGGCCGACTGGAAGCGCAGGTTGAACAGCTCTTCCTTGGCCTTCTTCAGCTCGTCGACGAGACGCTCGTCTTCGAATGTGTCGAGCTCGACAGGACGGAGCTCCTTGGAACCGATCGCCATTATGCGTCGCCCTCCTCGCGCTTGATGATGCGTGCCTTGAGGGGCAGCTTGTGGATTGCACGAGTGAGCGCCTCCTTGGCGATCTCCTCGCTGACGCCGCTGAGCTCGAAGAGCACGCGACCCGGCTTGACGTTGGCGACCCACCACTCGGGCGAGCCCTTGCCGGAACCCATGCGGGTCTCGGCGGGCTTCTTGGTGAGGGGACGGTCGGGGTAGATGTTGATCCAGACCTTGCCGCCACGCTTGATGTGACGCGTCATGGCGATACGAGCGGACTCGATCTGACGGTTGGTCACGTAGGCGGGCGTGAGGGCCTGGATGCCGTACTCACCGAAGCTGACCTTGGTGCCACCAGTTGCCTGGCCGCTACGGCCGGGGTGGTGCTGCTTGCGGTGCTTGACACGACGGGGGATAAGCATGGTTACGCCTCAGCTCCTGTGGTGGCGGGTGCCTTCTGCTCGCGGGGGGCGCGGTCGCTGCCCCCGCGACGTGCACCGTCACGGTCGTTGCGGCGCTCGGGGCGAGACGACTTCTGGTTCGCCTGCTCGCGCGCGAGCTCCTTGTTGGTGATGTCGCCCTTGTAGATCCAGACCTTCACACCGATGCGACCGAAGGTGGTCTTGGCCTCGTAGAAGCCGTAGTCGATGTTGGCGCGGAGGGTGTGCAGGGGCACGCGGCCCTCGCGGTAGAACTCCGAGCGGCTCATCTCGGCGCCGCCGAGGCGACCCGAGACCTGGATCCGGACGCCCTTGGCGCCGGCGCGCTGGGCGCCCTGGAGGCCCTTGCGCATCGCCCGGCGGAACGCCACGCGAGCAGCGAGCTGCTCGGCGATGCCCTGTGCGACGAGCTGAGCCTCGGCCTCGGGGTTCTTGACCTCGAGGATGTTCAGCTGGATCTGCTTGCTCGTGAGCTTCTCGAGGTCGCCGCGGATGCGCTCGGCCTCGGCGCCGCGACGACCGATCACGATGCCCGGACGGGCCGTGTGGATGTCGACGCGGACGCGGTCACGGGTGCGCTCGATCTCGATCTTGGCCACGCCGGCGCGGTCGAGCGAGGTCTTGAGCAGCGTGCGGATCTTGATGTCCTCGGCGACGTAGTCGCTGTAGCGCTGACCGGCCTTGGTGCTGTCGGTGAACCACCGCGACACGTGGTCGGTGGTGATGCCCAGACGGAAGCCGTACGGGTTGACCTTCTGGCCCATTACTTGCTCGCCTTCTTCGTAGCAGCGGCAGCCTCGACCTCATCGGGCGTCGCGAGGACGATCGTGATGTGGCTGGTGCGCTTCAGGATCTGGAAGGCACGCCCCTGGGCACGCGGCTGGAACCGCTTGAGGGTCGCGCCCTGGTCGACGAATGCACGGCTCACGTAGAGGTCCTGCTCGTCCAGGTAGCTGTTGTCCTTGTCCGCCTTGACACGCGCGTTGGCCATGGCCGACGCGACGAGCTTGTAGACGGGCTCGCTGGCGCCCTGAGGCGCGAACTTCAGGATGGCCAGGGCCTCGAGGGCCTGCTTGCCGCGGATCAGGTTGACGACGCGACGGGCCTTCATGGGGGTGACGCGGATGTGACGCACGCGTGCGATCGACTCCACCATTTCTCTCCTCCTTACGTCGCCGCGTTAGCGGCGACGACCCTTCTTGTCGTCCTTCACGTGGCCGCGGAAGGTGCGGGTGGGCGCGAACTCGCCGAGCTTGTGGCCGATCATGCTCTCGGTCACGAACACGGGGATGTGCTTGCGCCCGTCGTGCACGGCGATGGTGTGTCCCAGCATGTTGGGGACGATCATCGATCGGCGCGACCAGGTCTTGATGACGTTCTTGGTGCTGGCCTCGTTCTGCGTGACGACCTTGCGAAGCAGGTGGTCATCGACGAAGGGGCCCTTCTTAAGACTGCGTGGCATCTTCTACAACTCCTACTTACGCTTCTTGCCAGCGTTACGACGGCGGACGATGAGCTTGTCGCTCTCCTTGTTGGGGTGGCGCGTGCGGCCCTCTTTCTGGCCCCACGGGCTGACCGGGTGGCGTCCACCGGAGGTCTTGCCCTCACCACCACCGTGCGGGTGGTCGACGGGGTTCATGGCGACACCACGCACGGTCGGGCGGACGCCCTTCCAGCGCATGCGGCCGGCCTTGCCCCAGTTGATGTTCGACTGCTCGGCGTTGCCGACCTCGCCGATGGTGGCGCGGCAGCGAGCGTCGACGTTGCGGACTTCGCCCGACGGCAGACGGAGCTGCGCGTAGGGGCCGTCCTTGGCGACGAGGCGCACCGAGGCACCAGCCGAGCGAGCCATCTTCGCGCCGCCGCCGGGCTTGAGCTCGATCGCGTGGATGATGGTTCCGACCGGGATGTTCTTGAGCGGCAGGTTGTTGCCGGGCTTGATGTCGGCGCCGGGACCCGACTCGACGATGTCGCCCTGCGACAGCTTGTTCGGAGCGATGATGTAGCGCTTCGAGCCGTCGACGAAGTGCAGGAGCGCGATGCGCGCCGTGCGGTTGGGGTCGTACTCGATGTGAGCGACCTTGGCGTTGACGCCGTCCTTGTCGTTGCGACGGAAGTCGATCACGCGGTACTGGCGCTTGTGGCCACCACCGATGTGACGCGTCGTGATCCGACCGGCGTTGTTCCGGCCACCGCTCTTGGAGAGCGGACGGAGCAGCGACTTCTCGGGGGTGGAACGCGTGATCTCCGCGAAGTCGGCGACCGACGAACCGCGACGACCAGGAGTCGTGGGCTTGTACTTACGAATAGCCATTTTGTTTTCCCTCCGGGCCCTAGCCGACAGCCGTGAAGATGTCGATGGAACCCGACTTGAGCGTCACGATGGCGCGCTTGGTGTCCTTGCGCTTGCCGGTGCCGAAGCGGGTGCGACGGGTCTTGCCGACGCGGTTCAACGTGTTGATGCTGTCGACCTTGACGTCGAAGATCTTCTCGATGGCGAGCTTGATCTCGGTCTTGTTCGACCGCGGGTCGACGATGAAGGTGTACTTGCCCTGATCGATCAGGGAGTAGCTCTTCTCGGAGACGACGGGCGCGATGATGACGTCGCGGGGGTCCTTGCCGTAGCCGCTCATGCGGTGGCCTCCTTCTTGCTCTTCGAGGCGACGAAGCCGTCGAAGGCGCTCTTCGTGAAGACGATGTCGTCGCTGACGAGGACGTCGTAGGCGTTGAGCTGGTCGAACGTGATCACGTGGACCGTGGGCACGTTGTTGACGCTCTTGCGGGTCAGCGCGTCGTCGCGGTCGATGACGACCAGGACGTGCTTGCTCGACGAGATGGTCGACAGCAGCTCGAGGGCGACCTTGGTCGACACCGTGTCGGCGACGAAGCTCTCGACGACGTGCACGCGGGCACCGCGGGCACGGTCGGACAGAGCGCCGAGCAGAGCGGCGGCGATCATCTTCTTGGGGGTGCGCTGCGAGTAGTCACGCGGCTGCGGACCGTGGACGATGCCACCGCCGGTCATCTGGGGAGCACGGATCGAGCCCTGACGAGCGCGGCCGGTGCCCTTCTGCTTGAACGGCTTGCGGCCGGCACCGGAGACCTCGCCGCGACGCTTGGTCTTGTGCGTGCCCTGGCGAGCGGCGGCCTGCTGGGCGACGACGACCTGGTGGATGAGCGGCACGTTCGTGACGACGTCGAAGATCTCGCCGGGCAGCTCGACCGTGCTGGTCTTCACGCCCTTGGCGTCGAGGACGTCCACCGAGGTGGCCGTTGCGTTGATGGTGGCCATGAGCTACTTCCCCTTCACGGCGGTGCGGACGAAGACGATGCGGCCACGAGCGCCGGGGACGGCGCCCTTGACGAGCAGCAGACCCTTCTCGGCGTCGACGGCGTGCACCGTGAGGTTGAGGATGGTGACGCGGTCCCCACCCATGCGACCGGCCATGCGCATGCCCTTGAAGACACGGCTGGGGGTCGACGAAGCACCGATGGAGCCGGGCTTGCGGTGGTTGCGGTGCGCACCGTGCGAGGCGCTGACGCCCTTGAAGTTGTGACGCTTCATGACACCGGCGAAGCCCTTGCCCTTGGAGGTGCCGACGACGTCGACCTTCTGGCCGGCCTCGAAGGTCGCGGCCGTGAGCTCCTGGCCGAGTGCGTACTCGGCGGCGTCGGCGGTGCGGACCTCGGTGAGGTGGCGGCGGGGCGTGACGCCCGCGGCGTCGAAGTGGCCCGTGGCGGGCTTGTTCGACTTGCGGGGGTCGATGGGGCCGGCGGCGATCTGGACGGCGCTGTAGCCGTCCTTCTCGAGCGAGCGGATCTGGGTCACGACGTTGGGAGCGATCTCCACGACGGTGACGGGGACGAGCTTGTTGTTCTCGTCCCAGACCTGGGTCATGCCGAGCTTCTTGCCCAGGAGGCCCTTGACGTTCTTGGTGCTGCTGATGGTCATGGTCGCCTCCCCTAGAGCTTGATCTCGATGTTGACGTCGGCCGGGAGGTCGAGGCGCATGAGCGAGTCGACGGCCTTGGGCGTCGGGTCGACGATGTCGATGAGGCGCTTGTGCGTGCGCTTCTCGAAGTGCTCGCGCGAGTCCTTGTACTTGTGGGGCGAACGGATCACGACGACCACGTTCTTCTCGGTCGGCAGCGGCACGGGGCCGACCACCGTTGCGCCCGCGCGGGTGACCGTGTCGACGATCTTTCGCGCGGAGGTGTCGATGACCTCGTGGTCGTACGACTTCAGCCGGATGCGGATCTTCTGTCCCGCCATGTGTGACTCTCTCTCGTTCGGACGTCGCGCACCTCTGGGGCCGCCTGACGCTGTTCGCTGGGCGAACATCTGGCTCTACACGATCTCCGAGGGCTGTCGCCCTCGCGTACCGCTGTTCTGGTGTCAAGCCATCTCGGGAACGATGCGGGCGGCCGCCCGACGGATCTGGCGCGAGGAGACCTCGGGGAGGTCATCATCGTGTCCACCGTCGCGCAGAGCTCGGCCCTGGCGGTGTTCCTGTGTGAGATGTGTCCTGCTACCCGCGGCCCAGACGATGAACGTCTGTGCACTGCCTGGCAGTGATCCGGCACTCGCGCACGGCGAGCTCGGAATGTTGAACTAGACGATTTTGCCACACCCGAGCACATGCTGCAACCCGGGCGTGTCGCGGATGTCCACCGCGGTGTCGAGGGGGCCAGACGGCCCCCCTCGGACGGACGTCAGGCCGTCTCGGCGGGGCGGAACCACGGCGGGTAGACGGCCACGCGAGGTGCGGCGCCGCCGGCCTCGACCAGCAGCTGCTTGACCCGGTCGCGCATCTTGTCGTGCGCGACGCCGATCAGCATCACCGAGTCGAGCGGGACGGCGTGCGGCACGAGCACCTCGGGCTCGAGCAGGTCGGGGTCGGCCAGCGAGAAGCGACGCACCATCGAGGAGGCGGCGTCGACACCGGCCGCGGAACGGACTCCCTGCACCGCGGCGTCGCGCTCGGTCACGACGAAGTCGTCCTCGAGGGCGGTCACGGGCACCACGAGCATGACGAAGTCGGTGGCCTTGGCGCCGCGGGCGGCGTCCGACCACTCGTAGCCCTCGGCACCGGACCGCAGGACGTCCCACGCGGACGCGTGCGGCGAGAGGGAGAAGGGCACGTGCGCGGCGACAGGGGCGCCGGAGGCGGTCGTCACCGAGGCACGCAGGGCTCGCGTCGCCTCCGAGCTCACGTCGAGGACGGGAGCGGACTCGGCGGCGGGGACGAGCTCGCCGGCGGCGAACAGGGCCGGCAGGTTGCTCACGTGCGTCCAGTGGTAGACGCGCTGCGCCTCGAAGGCGGGCGCGACGCGGGCCGCGGACTGCGCGGCGACGGCCACGGCCGCGGAGTCACGCGCCAGAGCCGGCGTGCTCCGCAACGACTCGGGCTTGCGCGACGGCGCGCGGCGCTTCGTGACCAGGGTCCGAGCCTGCCCGTCGGCGTCGAGCAGGGGCTCCCGCTTGCGCGGGGCGCAGATGTCGCACAGCTCTCGCTCGAAACCGTGGATGCACTCGTCAGTCACTGCAGTTGGTCCTCTCGAGCGCCCGACTCGAACGGACGCAACCCTCTACGGTACGTCATGGGACCGCCGTCGCGCGACCGTGCGCAGGACGCCGACGCACCTCCTCCCCTGCAGGTCAGCGGAAGAGCAGCGACCGCACCTCGGCCTCGGCGGACGCCAGGCGGGCCCTGTCGATCGTCTCGCCGTGGAGGTACGCGTCGACGAGACGAGGGTCGACGTACGAGGAGCGCGCGACGGACGGGGTGTTGCCCAGGACGTCGGCGGCGTCGCGCATGGCCTGAGCCAGCGCCGCCCTGCGCTTCCCGACTCCCGTCTGCGGACCCGTCCTCGAGAGGCTGACCGCGGCCGCGACCGTACCGTGGAGGGTGCGGAAGTCCTTCGCGGTGAAGTCGTCCCCGGCCCGGAGCTTGACGTACTCGTTGATCTCGGAGGCGTGCAGCGGCCGCCAGGGAGAACCCGCCTCGGGACGCCAGGCGAGCAGCCGGGCCCGGCCGCCGCGCTGCTTCATGCTGCGCACGACGGACGCCAGGTCGGCATCGCGGATCTCGGAGTCCCAGTCCTGGCCGCTCTTGCCGGGGAAGGCCAGCGCGACCACGTCGCCGGACACCTTCGCGTGCGCGCAGAGCAACGTGCTGAGGCCGTGGCTGCCGTGCTCCTCGGCGTAGCGCTCCGACCCGACCCGCAGCGAGCCGGTGTCGAGCATGCGGAAGGCCGCCGCGAGGGCACGCTCACGCACCGGCTCGCCGAGGCGGAGGTCGCGGGTCACGAGACGCCGTGCCGCCGGCAACGACTCCGCGAGGGCGAGGGCGCGGTTAAACTTGATGCGGTCCTTCTGCTCGCGCCAGGTCGGGTGGTAGATGTACTGCCGACGACCGGCACCGTCGACCCCGGTGGCCTGGATGTGGCCGTTGGCGTACGGGGCGATCCAGACGTCGGACCAGGCGGGCGGTATGCCGAGGTGCTGGCACCGCTCACGGAGCTCGGGGTCGGTGACCGTGGCGCCGTCCGCGTCGCGGTAGGTGAAGCCGGCGCCGCTGCGGACACGGGTGATGCCGGGCGAGCTCGAGTTCGTCCTGCGGAGGCGCGGCATCCGTCGATCGAACCACCCGCGGCGGCTGCGCGGTCGGCCCGCGCACAAGGGACGCCCCGCCCTCGAGGAGGACGGGGCGTCGGGGAGCACCAGTGCTACTGGTTGCCGATCTTCTTGTCGGCCTGCTCCTTCGCCTGGGCGATCTTGTCGCTGTGCTTGCCCCCGGTGGCCTTGTCTGCGGCGCCGGCGACGGCGTCGAGGATCTTGTCGCTGACCCCCTCGGCCTTCTCGCTCTTCAGGGCGTCCTGGA
Source organism: Frigoribacterium sp. ACAM 257 (assembly GCF_007954365.1). Lineage (GTDB taxonomy): Bacteria > Actinomycetota > Actinomycetes > Actinomycetales > Microbacteriaceae > Frigoribacterium. Next base: position 418,438 of record NZ_VOLO01000002.1, on the reverse strand, counting down.
CCTTGCCGTCCTTCAGGAACTCCTGGGCCTTCTTGGTGATGTCGTCGAAGCCTGCCATGGTGCGCCTCCTGTCACGGGCCGGCGTGTCCGGCTCGCGACCACTCTGCCGCGAATGCGAGCCCGGCGCACCCCCGGGAGACGACGAGAGGGGCCGAGCCCTTCCGGGCCCGACCCCTCTCGGGTGTTCAAGTGGTGCTGGTGTGTCTGGTGCTACTTGACGATCTTGACGACCGTGCCGGCGCCGACCGTGCGGCCGCCCTCGCGGATGGCGAAGCGCAGGCCCTCTTCCATGGCGATGGGCTGGATCAGCTGGACGGTGATCTCAGTCGTGTCGCCGGGCATGACCATCTCGGTGCCCTCGGGCAGCGTGATGACACCCGTGACGTCGGTGGTGCGGAAGTAGAACTGAGGGCGGTAGTTCGCGTAGAACGGGTTGTGACGGCCGCCCTCGTCCTTCGACAGGATGTAGACGTTCGCCTCGAACTCGGTGTGGGGCGTGATCGAGCCGGGCTTGACCACGACCTGGCCGCGCTCGACGTCCTCGCGCTTGGTGCCGCGGAGGAGGAGTCCGACGTTCTCACCGGCGCGCGCGTCGTCGAGGGTCTTGCGGAACATCTCGATGGCGGTGACGGTCGTCTTGGACGACTTCTCCTTGATGCCGACGATCTCGACCTCGTCGTTCGGCTTCAGGATGCCGCGCTCGACACGACCGGTGATGACGGTTCCACGACCGGTGATCGTGAAGACGTCCTCGACGGGCATGAGGAAGGGCTGGTCCGTGGCACGGACGGGCTCGGGGACGTTCTCGTCGACCTGGTCCATCAGGTCGGCGACCGTGGCGGCCCACTTCTCGTCGCCCTCGAGGGCCTTGAGAGCGGAGACCTGCACGACGGGGGCGTTGTCGCCGTCGAAGTCCTGGCTGGAGAGGAGCTCGCGCACCTCGATCTCGACGAGCTCGAGGATCTCCTCGTCGTCGACCATGTCGGACTTGTTGAGGGCCACGACGATGTAGGGCACGCCGACCTGGCGAGCGAGCAGGACGTGCTCACGCGTCTGGGGCATCGGGCCGTCGGTGGCGGCGACCACGAGGATCGCGCCGTCCATCTGAGCCGCGCCGGTGATCATGTTCTTGATGTAGTCGGCGTGACCGGGAGCGTCGACGTGAGCGTAGTGACGCTTCTCCGTCTGGTACTCGACGTGCGAGATGTTGATCGTGATGCCGCGCTGCTTCTCTTCGGGCGCGTTGTCGATCTGGTCGAAGGCCGACGCCTCGTTGAGGTTCGGGTACTTGTCGTGCAGGACCTTGGTGATCGCCGCGGTGAGCGTGGTCTTGCCGTGGTCGACGTGACCGATGGTTCCGATGTTGACGTGCGGCTTGGTCCGCTCGAACTTGGCCTTAGCCACTGTGGGTCCTCCTCAGGACTCGGTTGCAGTGGGGCCGGGGGCCGGGTCGATGACCCGGCCTACCGGACACTGCGGATTGGTGTGTGTACATGTTACGCGGTCGAGGAACGGCCGCGAGATTCGGGACTATTCGCCCTTGTTCTTCTGGATGATCTCCTCGGCGACGGCCGAGGGGACTTCCTGGTACGACTCGAACGTCATCGAGTAGACGGCACGACCCGAGGTCTTCGACCGCAGGTCTCCGACGTAGCCGAACATCTCCGACAGCGGCACGCTGGCCCGAACGACCTTCACACCACTGGCGTCTTCCATCGACGAGATCTGCCCGCGTCGCGAGCTGAGGTCGCCGATGACGTCGCCCATGTACTCCTCGGGCGTACGCACCTCGACCGCCATGAGCGGCTCGAGGAGAACGGGCTGGGCCTTGCGAGCCGCCTCTTTGTAGGCGATCGACCCAGCGATCTTGAAGGCCATCTCCGACGAGTCGACGTCGTGCGCCGCGCCGTCGAGGAGCAGCGCCCGGACGCCCACGGTCGGGTAGCCCGCGAGGACTCCGACCTGCATGGCGTCCTGGATGCCGGCGTCGACCGAGGGGATGTACTCCCGCGGGACGCGGCCGCCGGTGACCTTGTTGACGAACTCGTAGGTCGACTCGGCCGTGACCTCGTAGGGCTCCAGGGCGATCTGGATCTTGGCGAACTGACCCGACCCACCGGTCTGCTTCTTGTGGGTGTAGTCGTAGCGCTCGATGCCCTTCTTGAGCGTCTCGCGGTAGGCCACCTGGGGCTTGCCGACGTTCGCCTCGACGTTGAACTCGCGCTTCATGCGGTCGACGAGGATGTCGAGGTGGAGCTCGCCCATGCCCTTGATGACCGTCTGGCCGGTCTCGACGTTGAGCTCGACGCGGAACGTCGGGTCCTCTTCGGCGAGCTTCTGGATGGCCAGCGAGAGCTTCTCCTGGTCGGCCTTCGTCTTGGGCTCGATGGCGACCTCGATGACGGGCTCGGGGAACGTCATCGACTCGAGCACGATCTGCTCGGACGGGTCGCACAGCGTGTCACCGGTGGTGGTGAACTTCAGGCCGATGACCGCGTAGATGTGGCCGGCGGTGACGCTGTCGACCGGGTTCTCCTTGTTGGAGTGCATCTGGAAGATCTTGCCGATGCGCTCCTTCTTGTCCTTGGTCGAGTTGATGACCTGGGCACCTGACTCGATCGAGCCGGAGTACACGCGGACGTAGGTGAGGCGACCGAAGAAGGGGTGCACCGCGACCTTGAAGGCGAGGGCCGAGAAGGGCTCGGTCGACTCGGGCTTGCGGATGATGACCTTCTCGGCGTCGCGGACGTCGTGGCCCTCCATGGGAGGCACGTCGAGCGGCGAGGGGAGGTAGTCGATGACGGCGTCGAGCATCGGCTGGACGCCGCGGTTCTTGAAGGCGGAGCCACAGAAGATCGGGTACAGCTCGCTGTTGACCGTCATCTTGCGGACGGCGCCCTTGATCTCGGCGATCGTCAGCTCTTCGCCGCCGAAGTACTTCTCGAGCAGCGTGTCGTCCGACTCGGCGACCGTCTCGAGGAGCTTGGCGCGGTACTCCGCGGCCTTCTCCTTGAGGTCGTCCGGGATCTCCTCGATCTCGTACTTCGCACCCAGCTCGACGTCGCCCTTGGCGTCGCCGCGCCACGTCAGCGCACGCATCTCGACCAGGTCGACGACGCCCTCGAACGAGGACTCCGCACCGATCGGGAGCTGCATGACGAGGGGCTTGGCGCCCAGGCGGTTGATGATCGTGTCGACCGTGAAGTAGAAGTCGGCGCCGAGCTTGTCCATCTTGTTGACGAAGCAGATGCGGGGCACGTCGTACTTGTCGGCCTGACGCCAGACCGTCTCGGACTGGGGCTCGACGCCCTCCTTGCCGTCGAACACGGCGACCGCGCCGTCGAGCACGCGGAGCGAGCGCTCGACCTCGACCGTGAAGTCGACGTGGCCGGGGGTGTCGATGATGTTGATCTGGTTCTTGTTCCAGAAGCACGTCGTCGCGGCGGACGTGATGGTGATGCCGCGCTCCTGCTCCTGCGCCATCCAGTCCATCGTGGCCGCACCGTCGTGGACCTCACCGATCTTGTGGGTGATGCCGGTGTAGTACAGGATGCGCTCGGTCGTCGTCGTCTTGCCAGCATCGATGTGCGCCATGATGCCGATGTTGCGGACCTTGTTCAGGTCGGTGAGCACGTCCTGTGCCACAGGTTCCTCCGAAGGGGTAGGTGGGGAAAGCGGGAGCCGAGGAGGCGCGGTGCACGTCGTGCGCACACCGCGCCTCCGTGGCTGTTACCAGCGGTAGTGCGCGAAGGCCTTGTTCGCCTCGGCCATCTTGTGAGTGTCCTCACGGCGCTTGACAGCGGCGCCGAGGCCGTTGGAGGCGTCGAGGATCTCGTTCATGAGGCGCTCGGTCATCGTCTTCTCGCGACGAGCCTTGGCGTAGGTGGTGAGCCAGCGGAGCGCGAGCGTGTTCGCGCGGTGCGGCTTGACCTCGACGGGGACCTGGTAGGTCGAGCCGCCGACGCGGCGCGAACGCACCTCGAGGGTCGGGCGGACGTTGTCGAGAGCCTTCTTCAGCGTGACGACGGCGTCCTGGTCGTTCTTGGCGGAGACGCCGGCGAGAGCACCGTAGACGATGCGCTCGGCGAGGCCCTTCTTGCCGTCGAGGAGGATCTTGTTGACGAGCTGGCTGACGATCGGCGCGCCGTAGACCGGATCGGCGACGACGGGGCGCTTGGGCGCGGGTCCTTTACGAGGCATTACTTCTTGTCCTTCTTCGCACCGTAGAGGCTACGAGCCTGCTTGCGGTTCTTCACGGCCTGGGTGTCGAGGGCGCCACGGACGATCTTGTAGCGCACGCCGGGGAGGTCCTTCACACGACCGCCGCGCACGAGCACCATGGAGTGCTCCTGCAGGTTGTGGCCCTCGCCGGGGATGTAGGCGGTGACCTCGGTGCCGTTGGAGAGCTTCACACGGGCGACCTTGCGGAGCGCGGAGTTCGGCTTCTTGGGGGTGGTGGTGTACACGCGGGTGCACACGCCACGCTGCTGGGGGTTGGACCGCAGGGCGGGGGCCTTGGTCTTGACGACCTTCGGCGTGCGTCCCTTGCGGACCAGCTGCTGGATGGTTGGCACTGGTTCTCCTTGGTTGCGCTCTGCTCTCGGCCGGTGATGCGCCGTGCAGTGCTCTGCTCTGTCCGACCGGATGGTCGGCGTCCTCGTCTCGTCGGGACGTGGCCCGGATGAGGCCTTGCCCCGCCCTGCGACCGCCGCGAGACGAGCACGCGGAGCAGCTGGGGGACGGTGTGACCCTGCTCGTGCCGGGTCGTCGACCGTGGTACGAGCGGGATTTTCGGGCGCGCGATGAAGCGCACACCCGATAGAGCATAGCTTCGGGCAGGGGGTTAATCAAATGTCTCCGGGCTCCGACGGGACGCCCACGGCGAACGGCCGGCCGCCTCCTCGGCCCGTCAGCGGGCGGGCTCGGCCCGGGACAGCAGCACCGTGCCGAGCACCACGAGCGCCGCGCAGACGACGGCGCCGAGCACGAACGGCGACAGCGCGTAGCGGGCGGCGAAGAGAACGAGCCAGACGGCCTCGCCCCGCACCACGGCGTAGCCGACGCTGCCGACGAGGAGCATGACCACCCAGACGGCGGCGGCCGCGGAGACGACGGCGGGCCAGGGGCTCGGAGGCGCAGGCCGGGGACCGGGGACGCCGCCGCCCTCGTCTCCGGGGCGGGGGCCCCGGCGGGCCGGGCGGGCGTCGTGGAGGGGCTGGGCGGGGAAGGTGCCCCGCACCTCCGGCGCTCCCCCGTCGCGGGCGTCGGCGAGCGCGGCCGAGCGCATCAGGGCGAGGAGGACGACGAGGAGGGCGGCGGCGCCCATGGCCGGGCCGAGGAAGGGGCCGGCGTCGGCCTCGGCGATGACGTCACGGTCGAGCAGCAGGCTCTCGAAGCCGGCCGTCGCCACGAGCAGGGCGCCGAAGAGGACGCTCGCCATCAGGGCGTAGACGGCACGGGTCATGAGGCGAGGCTACGCCGCGACGACAGCGGCCCGGCGCCTCCCCTGTCGGGGACGCACCGGGCCGTGCCGGCGTCGGCGGGTCAGCTGGTCAGCGACCGCTGGCGGTCGTGTCCGTGCCCTCGTCGGTGCCCTCGGCCTGAGTCGGCGCCGTCGTCGTGGCGTCGCCGTCGGCGGGGGCGGCCTCGCCGTCCTGCATGACGAAGACGAGCCCGCCGACCGTCCAGGTCTGGGTGCCCGCGGCTGCGGCCTCGCCGTCGGCGCCCTCCTCGGCCTCGCTGCTGGTGATCGCGGTAACGAGGAACAGTCGCTGCCCCTTCTGGAGGCGGTCGACGAAGTCGAGGGCCTGGTCGTACGAGCCCTGGATGTCGACGGTCACGGCGATCGTGGAGAAGTTCGCGGCGGTGATGGTGGGGTCGGTGTAGGTCGTCGGCGCGGTCGGGGCCGCGGGCGTGACGGGTGCCGCGGCGGCCGCGTCCTCGCCCTCCGCCGGTGCCGCGGAGTCGGCCGGGGCCTCCGTCGTCGGGACCGCGGTCGACGCCGGCACCTCGTAGGACGCCGCGTCCGAGGTCGTGAAGGAGGTGACGGGGACGCCAGCCTGCGACGCCATCTCGTCGAGCTGGCGGATGAGCTCCGGCATGTCCGCCGCCCCGGGGACGGACGCGCGACGCGTGTCCCGATCCGTCGTCAGGGTCGAGAGCTGGTCGTTCTCGGCGACCAGCTGCGCGAGCGTGGCCCGGAGCCCCTCGTTCTGCGCCTCGACCGAGACCCGCTGGTCCGCGGCGGTGGACGCAGCCGTCAGCTGGGGCTGGACCCCCAGGAGGAAGCCGAGGGCGAGCACGGCGACGCCGCTCAGCGCGGCGATGATCATCTTGATGCGATTGCGGTCCACGAGGTCACTCGCCTTCCGTCGGCGCGAAGCGGTTCGAGAACGCGCGCTGGTCGATGTGCATGGTGACGGACGCCTCGTAGAAGCCGTCCTTGAGGTCGACCGTCCCCGGCGTCGCGTCCGTGTAGCCGGGGAGGGTCGCGAGGCCGTCCAGCCAGTCCGGCACGCTCGGCAGGGTCACGCTCTGTGCGGTGAACATGACCGTGCCGATCCGGGGCGCCTGGAGCGAGTTCTCGGACTGGGCGTACTCGGCCACCGGCGACGCCTGGTCGATGGTGATCGTGGAGACGGTCACACCCTCGGGCAGCGTGGCCTCGATCTGGGCCAGGTACGACGGCCAGGCGATCTCGGTCGAGCCCGCGACGGCCTGTGCCGCGGCCAGCTTCGTGATCTCGGTCTTGAGGTCACGCACGTCGGAGTACTGCCCCTGCTCGAGCAGGAGCTGCTGCGTGTCGGCCTGTGCGGACAGCAGCTCGTCCTGGGCCTCGATCGAGCGCAGGGTGGCGCCTCCCACGGCGATGCCGACGACGGCGGCGACACCGATCACGCCCATCCAGGCCCGGCGGACCGCGACGCCGCTGCGGCGCTCGGCCCGGACCTCGGGAGGCAGCAGGTCGACACGGGGCAGCGCCCCGACGACCGCCGTCGCGGTCTTCTTCGTGCGGCTCATGCGGCGCTCCCCAGTGCGAGCCCGAGGGCCACGGTCATGTCGGAGGCACGCCCGCGGAGGGCGACCTCGTCGACGTTCTTGCCGAACGCGACGGTGGCGAACGGGTCGGCGACGACCACGGGCAGGCGCGTCACCTCGGACAGCGCGTCGGGGAGGCCCGGGAGCAGGGCGCCGCCTCCGGCGAGGACGATCTGCGAGATCGTCTCCGTCGACCGGGTGTTGACGAAGTACTGGACGGTGTTGCGGAAGCTGCCGAGCAGCTCGTTGACCGACTCGAAGATGGCGGCCGACGAGGCCTGCTCCTCGGCGTTGGTGATCACGGTGCTGAGGCCTCGTTGACGCTTGACGGCCACCGCCTCCTCGACCGAGATGCCCCGCTTGGCCACGATCGCCTGAGTGACGTCGTCGCCGCCCGAGGGGATGATGCGGACGAACTGGGGCACGCCGTCCGTCGCGACGATCACGGACGAGGTGCTGTGGCCGATCTCGATCAGGGCGACGGTGCCGGTGAGGCCGGGGCGGTTGACCAGGAGGCGCGTGTTGGCGAACGGGATGAGGTCGACGCCCATCGTCGACAGCCCGGCGAGCTTGCTGGCACGCACGTTGCCGACGACGGCGTCCTTGACGGCCGCGATGAGCAGGCCGTTGAGCACGGGGCCGTTCTCGCCCTCGCTCTCCTTGTAGGGGTAGAAGTCGAGCAGCGCGTCGGCGACGGGCACCGGCAGCATGTCCTGCACCTGGAACGGCAGCGACTCGCGGATCCGCTCGCGTGACGCCTTCGCCACGGTCAGGTCGCGGGCCAGCACGCGCTGGTTGCCCATGCCGAGCACGACGTTCTTGCTCTTGAAGCCGCCGGCGCTCCAGAGCTGCTTGAGGGCGCTGGCGACGGTCTGGGGCTCGAGCACTTCTCCGCGGCTGGCAGCGCCGTCGCTGAGGGCCATCTCGGAGAAGCGGACGACGGTGGGGCGCGGCTTGTCGACGTCGGCGACCTCGACCGCGCGGAGCGATCGGCTGCCGATGTCGACGCCGACGATGTTCTTCGTCATGGGGTGGTCTCTTTTCTGCGTGAGTTCGGGCTCACGCGAGGGTGAGGAGCTGGAGGTAGGAGGCGACGACGATGCCGCCGACGAGCACGCCGACCCAGGCGCCCGCGAGCATCCAGGGGCCGAAGGGGATGCCGCCGGTGCGCTGGGCACGACGGGTGGCGAGCAGGACGACCGAGAAGAGGCCCCCGAGCAGGAACGCGGCGAAGGCGCCGACGACGAGCTCGCCCCAGCCGAGCCAGCCGAGCCAGAGGCCCAGCACGCCGGCGAGCTTGACGTCGCCGAGGCCCATGGCCCCGGGCTTGACGAGGGCGAGTGCGAGGTAGAAGACGAACAGGGCAGCCATGCCGACCACACCGCGGAGCAGGGCGTCCCACTCCCCCGACAGGGCCGAGGAGGCGCCCAGCAGCACGAGGCCGACCACGTACGACGGCAGCACGATCGCGTCGGGCAGCCGGTGGTGCTCGACGTCGATGATGGCGAGCGCGACGCTCGCGCCGGCCAGCCAGAGGAACGCGACGAGCTCGAGCAGCGCGGCGACGAGCGGAGCGGCCTCGGTCGGGACGGCCGTCCAGGGCCAGACGGCGGCCGCCACGAGGGCGAAGAAGCCGCCGGTGGCGAGCTCGACGATCGGGTAGCGGGCCGAGATGGCCGTGCTGCAGCTGCGGCAGCGGCCGCGGAGGGCCAGCCAGCTGAGCACGGGCACGTTGTCGTACGCCTTGATCGGCGTGTGGCAGCCGGGGCAGGCGCTCGGCGGCGACGAGATCGACATGCCGGCGGGCACGCGGTAGACGACGACGTTGAGGAACGAGCCGATCAGGAGGCCGAGGCCGCCGGCGGTGAGGGCGGCGAGGAGGAGGGCGGTCATCGGATCTCCCTGCCCTTCGGGGTGAAGGCCGTCTTCGACTCGGTCATCCGGCTGACTCCGTAGCTCGTGGACACGGGGTTGAGGAACTTCGGCGGCGCCGTGTAGCGGAGGCGCTTGTCGTAGCCGTAGACCTTCGTGTAGCCGCTGGCGGTGGTCGTCCCGTTGCCGGTGCCGACGGCTCCGCGGAACTTCTGTGCGATCGAGCCGGTCACCTGCAGGTTGCCCCGGAGGCCGCACTGGTAGTTCTGCACCGTGAAGGTGTGCCCCACCGAGAGGATCGCGGCGGAGACGAGACGGTCCGTCCGGCCGGGCTCGAGGTAGGTGCCGCTCCACGCCAGCGTGCGCGAGTTCTGCGTGCAGCTCGTCACCGGGTTGTAGATCTGCACCGCCTGCTGACCAACCAGCCCCAGCACGTCGGAGTCCGGGTTCTTGTAGGTGATGTCGTCGGTGATGTAGACGTAGTTCTCGGCACCGATGGTGAGGTTCCCCTTGAGCGTGCCCTCGACGAAGACGTCGGCTCGCTCGCAGCCGTACGACGGGTCGGTGCTGGAGGTCGACGGCGGGGTCTCCCCGATGCGCGGGTAGCCGACGCCGTTGCCGGTGGTCGTCACCTTGCCCGTGCCGGTGCGCAGCTGGCCGGAGCAGTACGACGAGCTCTTCGCGGTGTCGTACCAGGGGAAGTCCCCGTTCTTCCAGTCGTTCGGGTCGGGCGTCGTCGCCGCGTTGCTGGGCGTACGGGTGACGTCCTGCACGAAGATGACGTTGTTCTGGGGCACGTCGAGCGTCTGGCCCGCCGTGCTGCCGAGCTGGTTGGCGCCCGTGCCGACCGTGCCGCAGGCGGCCGGGGTCGACCCCCCGATCGCCGGGTCCCCGACGATCTGCGTCGCCTTGGTCCACGGCGAGCGCACCGTCATCTTGCCGTTGTCGAGCAGGACGATCGACGTCGGGCCCGTGTAGAGGCAGCCCGGGCGCGGCACGGTGCTGTCCTGCAGGTCGCTGCGGGTCTCCTGCAGGAGCGACTGGTTCGTGGCGGGCATGGGGAGCTTGTCGACGGAGACCGGCTGGTTGTTGACCGGCGCGCCGCAGTTCGCGAGGCTCGAGATCTTGTAGTTGCGGTCGCCGGCACGCAGCGGCGTGTAGGCCGTCATGACCGCGCTCTTGAACTTCGAGTTGCAGACCACCATCGTGTCGTTGGTGCGCACGGGCCCGTCGAAGACCGAGTTCGGGTCGAAGTACAGCTCGGTGCAGGCGGGGACGTCGTGGGCCTGCTCCCAGTCACGGGTGGGCACGCAGGCCCGCGCCTCGGGGGTGGTGCCCTGGTCGGGGTCGAGGAGCTCGTAGTCGGTGAAGTACAGGTAGTTGATGAACCCGTCCTGCTTGAGGTCGGCGACCACCGACCGAGTGACCTCGCCCACCCGGCCGGTCGCCCGGACCCGGAGCACGCCCGTGCCGTAGTACTGCGAGTTGTCCACCTCGTAGCGGTACTCGGCGGCCCGGTCGGGAGTCACGGCCTTCCAGCCGTCGCCGTCGAGCCTGTCGGCGTCGCCGTCGTCGGGGAGGTACCCGAAGGCGGGGTTGTCGTCGGCGCCCTTGGGGAAGTTGCTGGACGCGCTGAACGACGAGCCCTTGACCCCGAAGAGCGGGTAGGCGTTGTTGTTCTGGAGCTTGCTCTGGTAGTCCTCGATGCCGGCGTAGGCGGCGGACAGGGCAGCCGAGGCGTCCGCGTCGTTCGCGGACTTGGTCAGGCCCGAGACGGCGACCGAGACGATCGTGGCCGAGAGCAGCACGAGGACCATGCCCAGGCCGATGACGGTGACGAGCGCGATGCCGCGGTCGTCGTCGCGTCGCAGGACGGCGAGGCGGTGGCGGAGGAGGCGGATCACGGGGTCCCCTGACTTGAGCCGTTGTTGATGCCGACGGTGTTCACGAGGAGGGTCGAGTCCGAGCCGCGGGAGGAGGTGCCGATCTGGAGCTGCACGCGGACGGCGCCGATGGCGGTCGGGTCGGCCGCGACGGTGGTCCGGTCGGCCTGGAAGTAGCTGAAGAGGGCCGGACCGCCGGCAGCCGGGGCGAGCACCGGCTCGGCCAGGGTCACGGTGGAGGTCAGCGTCGGGAACGTGTAGAGGGTGGCGTCGTTGACGCTCTGGAGCCCGGCCCAGCGACGCTCGACCAGCTTGGTGCCCTCGACGACGTACTGGACCTTGACCGGCTTCTCGAGGGCGTCCGCGAGGTTGACGTACGAGACGAGCGTGACGTCGGACGACCCCATGGTGACGAAGGCCGAGCTGCTGACGCCGCCGGTCGTCTTGAAGTCGCTCGCGGCACGGATCATGCGGGTCATCTGGAGCAGGGCGGTCGAGGCCGTCCGCGTGGTCCGGTCGACCGAGTTGTTCGTCTGGTTCGCGCGGTACGCGCTGATCATGAAGCCGCCGGTCAGCGACAGCAGCACGGCGAAGACCATCATCGCGACCAGGAGCTCGGCGAGCGAGACCCCGGCGTCCCCCGCGCCGGGCCGCTCGAGCCCGAGGCGGCGACGCACGACGCGGATCACGGCTGGGCCTTGCGAGGGTCGAGCACGACGACGTCGCCGCCGGGCTTGGAGCCGGGCGTCAGGAGCGCGACGTCGTTCGAGCTGATGCCCACGGCCAGCAGGCCCGCCACCTTGGTGCTGAACTTGTACGTGCCGAAGGGCAGGGCGACCGTCGCGGCGCCGTTGGCGCCGGGCGGGAACGTGTAGCTGATCGGCGCCGCCGTCGTCGAGAGCGCGCAGCCCGGGTCGCCGGCGGCGCCGGTGGTCTGCAGGGTCGCCGTGACGGTGCCGCGGAGCAGCGCGTTCTTGATCTGGACGATGCCCATCTCGACCGGGGCGGTGCCGGGCACGGCGGGCGCGACGGCCTGGCCCACGGCGCCCGCGGGCGGTGCGCCCGGGGTGGTGCCGACGACGGGCGTGGACCAGTTCCCGGGATCGGGGCTCTTGCAGAGCGGCGACGCCGGACCGGCGACGATGTTGTAGCCGCCGATCGGGTAGAGGCGCTGCTGGCCGACGAGGCCGGTCGTGGCGACCGAGGTCGTCAGGGTCTCGACGCCCGAGCCTGCGAACGTGGTGACGAGCCCGGAGGGGAGGGTGGGGACGGCCTGGTCGAGGGGACGGTTGCTCGCGTAGCTGAGGGAGTAGACGGAGGCCGTGTCGTAGGCGAACTTGGCGGTCGAGGACTTGGCGGCCGCGACCGTCAGGGGCACCGAGGGCGTGGCGACCTGTGCGTTGGACACGTAGCCGGGGGTGGAGAGCGTGACGACGTAGTTGCCCGGCTTGACCATGTAGGCGTAGGTGCATCCCTGCCCGTCCGTGGCGGCGAGGGGCGCCGACAGGGCCGCGGCCCCGTTGCCGGCGGCCGCGACGCTCACCACGGGGACGACGCCCCGGGTGCCGGTGCCGCTCGCTCCCGTGACGGAGACGATGATGGTGCCCTTCTCCGGGTCGTTGAGCCGTGAGGGCGGGGCGATGACCGTGTCCGCGCGGACCGCGCCGACGAAGCTGCGCCTCACCTCGGGCTCGACGGTCGTCGTGACGGACTTGTTCTGGACGACCCCGGTCGAGCCGGCGCCGAGCGCCCCGACGGGGGCTCCGCAGGCGTCGGTCTCGGTGCCGTCCGTGCGGGTGACGGGAGTGACCTTGCGGGTCACGGAGTAGCGGGCTCCGGCGACGACGACGGTGGTCTTGTCGGCGGAGACGACCTTGGCCCAGTCCGACTGCGAGCGCATGAGGTCGAGGTCCTGCTCGGCGAGGTTGAGCGCGACCTCGCGGGCGCGGGACTCCCGCGTGAGGACGAGGGAGTTGGTGATCGAGTAGGCGACCCCCACCGAGATGACGGCGAACACCATCATGGCGACGATGACCTCGACGAGGCTGAAGCCGGAGTCGCGCTCGGCCGGGGAGGCGGGGCGGAGGACGTCGTTGAGGCGTCGGAACATGGTGGGTCACCTCCCGGTCGGGTTCGAGGGTGTTCAGGGAAGATCGAGGGGGCCGGTGAGCCGGCCCCCTCGACGCTCGTCGCTAGGCTGCGGGAGCGGTGGTGGTTCCAGCGGTCGTGCTGAAGACACCGGAGGCGCAGGAGCCCTTGTCGACGCCCTTCGACTCGCTGGTCGCGAAGGTCGTGTTGCCGGCGCCGGAGCGGCCGGAGACGATGCAGAATCCACCGGTGCTCGTGGTCGAGAGCGTGATGGTGTTCGTGTCGGTGCCCTTGGTGAGGCCAGCCGCCTTCAGGGCGACGTCCTGGGCCGAGGTGCCCTCGGGGTTCAGGACACCCGCGGTGGGCAGCGTGCCCGTGCTGGTCTGGACGGCGATGACGGCGACCTTGGCGTTGGTCAGGTCGCTCTTGACGCCCGACTCCTTGGCGTTGTTCTGCACGCCGAGGTACACGGGGATGGCGATCGCGGCGAGGATGCCGATGATGATGACGACGACGAGGAGCTCGATGAGCGTGAAGCCCTTGTCCTTGTCCTCGGTGAGGTTCTGGCGGCGGGCGGAGAGCTTGCCCATGAGTGCGAAGTACATGACTGGTCCGTTCGGTCGGTGCGATGCGGGGGGAGGTGATCGGAGGCGGTCACGTCGTTCCCGCCGGAGATGACTCTCCCAGCCCCCGAGACCCGCGAGAATCCCGCAGACGGGGGGTTTCTGTCGACGACACGGCCCCAGTCCGGGTCCCCCCCGAAAGGGCAGAACCCCTGTTCAGGGGGCAGCTGCAATCCGACACCCGTTGCGCACGACGAAGGGCCCGGCCAACGGCCGGGCCCTTCGGGCAGAACGGTGTCGCGGCTACTTGATCAGCGACGTGATCTGGAAGATCGGCAGGTACAGCGCGACGATCATGCCGCCGACGACGACGCCGAGGAACGCGATCAGCAGCGGCTCGATCAGGGCCGTCAGCGACTCCGTGGTCGACTTGACCTCCTGGTCGTAGAAGTCGGCCACCTTCTCGAGCATCGTCTCGAGCGAGCCTGCGTCCTCGCCGACCGAGATCATCTGCGTGACCATCGGCGGGAAGACCCCGGAGGCCGTCAGGGGGGCGGCGATGGACTCGCCCTGCCGCACCGACTCCGCGACGTCGACCAGCGCCTCCTCGAGCACGTAGTTGCCCGAGACCTCGCCCACGATGCGCAATGCGGTGAGGATCGGGACGCCGGCGCCGATCATGTTCGAGAAGTTGCGGGAGAACCGCGCGATCGCGATCTTGCGGAGCAGCTCGCCGAACACCGGCAGCTTCAGCTTGAGCGGGTCGAGCTTCGCGCGGACCTTGACGGAGTTCTTGTTCGTCCTCCACCAGATCGAGCCGCCGATCCCGCCGACGATCAGGATGGGCAGCACGACGGGCATGGCCTGCGACGCGTAGACCAGCATCATCGTCGGCAGCGGCAGCTGGCCGCCGAGGTTCGTGAACATGTCCTGGAAGATCGGCACGATGAAGGTCAGCATGATGATGACGGCCAGCAGCGACATCACGAGCACGACGACCGGGTAGGTCATCGCCGACTTGATCGTCGACCGGAGCGCCACCTCCTTCTCGAAGTTGTCCGCGGTCGACTCGAGCGCCTTGTCGAGGAATCCGCCGACCTCGCCGGCCCGGATCATGTTGATCATCAGGGGCGGGAAGTGCTTGTCGTGCTTGCCGACCGCGTCGGAGAACGAGACGCCGGTCTCGACGTCGTCGCGCACCTCCTGCATGACCTTCTGCAGCGTCTTGTTGTCGACCTGGTCGGCGAGGATCGTCAGGGTGCGCAGCAGCGACAGGCCGGACGCGATCATGGTCGCCATCTGGCGCGACATGACCGCGATCTCCTTCATCTTGACGCCGCCCCCGCCGAGGCCGCCGAGCGAGATCTCGCGCTGCAGGCCGGTGCCGTCGCTCGCCGCGGCGATCGAGATGGGCTGCACGCCCATCGTGCGCAGGCGGGTGACGACGGCGCCCTCGCTGGAGGCGTCGACCTTGCCCTTGACGACCTTGCCGGCCGAGTCGCGGCCCTTGTAGGCGTAGGCGGTGCTGGTGGCCATCAGTTGCTCCCGATCGAGAAGGCGTCGCCGAAGTCGATGCCGGCGTCGAGGCCGACCGTCTCGGACTTGTTGATCACACGGGTGACGAGACGGTCGAAGCCCTCGGCGTCGTGCACCTTCTCCATGGCGGCCTTGTGCGTGACGGTGCCGGTGTTGACGAGGTCGGCCAGCTTCTGGTCCATCGTGTGCATGCCGAGGTCGCGCCCCGCCTGCATCGACGACGCGATCTGGTACGTCTTGCCCTCGCGGACGAGGTTGCCGATGGCCGGGGTCATCATCATGATCTCGGTCGCGACGACCCGGCCCTTGCCGCCCGCCTTCGGCAGCAGCGTCTGGCAGACGACGCCCTGCAGCGTCGACGCGAGCTGGGTGCGCACCTGGTCCTGCTGGTGCGGCGGGAACACGTCGATGACGCGGTCGATCGTCTGCGCGGCGCTCTGCGTGTGCAGGGTCGCGAAGACGAGGTGGCCGGTCTCGGCGGCGGTCAGGGCGACCGAGATGGTCTCGAGGTCGCGGAGCTCGCCGATGAGGATGACGTCCGGGTCCTGGCGCAGCACGTGCTTGAGCGCGTTCGCGAAGCTGTGCGTGTCGTGGCCGACCTCGCGCTGGTTGACGATCGCCTTCTTGTGCTGGTGCATGAACTCGATCGGGTCCTCGACCGTCACGATGTGGTCGGCGCGTGTGCGGTTCACCAGGTCGATCAGGGCGGCGAGGGTCGTCGACTTGCCCGAGCCGGTGGGGCCCGTGACGAGCACGAGGCCGCGGGGCAGCTTCGCGAAGCGGCTGACGACCTCGGGCACGCCGAGGTCGGCGAGCTGCTTGATCTCGGTCGGGATGAGGCGGAAGGCCGCGCCCATCACGCCGCGCTGCTGGTAGAAGTTCACGCGGAAGCGGGACTCGTCCGACAGCGAGTAGGCGAAGTCGAGCTCGAGGTGCTCGTCGAACTGCGCCTGCATGGCCGGGGTCAGCAGGCTCGTGAGGGCTGCGGAGACCGTCGGGGCGTCCCAGGGCTCGCCGCCCGCGAGGGCCGACTGGAGGCCGCCGTCGACGCGGAGGGTCGGGGCGGCGTCGACCGTGACGTGCAGGTCGGAGGCGCCCTGCAGCACGACCTCGCAGAGCGCCGAGATGAGCGCCGGGTGCGCGACCGTGCGGGCGTGCTCGTGCAGCTCGATGCCGGGTCGGGACTCGACCTGGTCGGCGAGGGGCGCCTCCTCGGCGGCGTGCTGGGCGCTGGACGGCGCGTACGACGGCACGCGGAGCAGGCCGCCGTCGCCGAGCTGGGGCGAGGCAGGTGCAGGTGCGTGTGCGGGAGCGGGCGCTGCGGCGGCGGGCAGGACGGGCGAGGTCGGCGCGGCCGACGAGACGTCGGGCGAGGAGGGGGCCGAGGAGGCGGCGGCCGGGGCGTCGAGGTCGAGGTCGACCTCGTCCGCGAGGTACGCCGGCATGAAGGCCGCGCGGCGGCCCGTCCCGGGCTCCGGCTCGGCGACGACGGGGCTCGTCGGGGCGACCTGGGCTGCCGCGTCGTCGAAGTCGTCGAAGCGCGGGTCGCTCCACGGGGTGCGCGCGGCCATGCCGCCGCCCTCGAGGGCGCTCGCGAGCCGCGCGGCGCGACGGCTCGTCGGCGCGGGGGTGGGGCTCCAGCCGAGCACCGCCTCCCCGCCTCCGTCGTCCATCGTGTAGACCGGGCCGCGGCCGGCCTCGTCGACGTGAGGCGCGAGGGGCGTCACGACCTTGGGCAGCTCCCACGAGGTCGCGGGGGTCTGCGTGCCCAGGTCGTTGCCGGGCGTGCCCGGGGTCCAGCCGTCGGCCGGGTCGACCTGGTCGGGGATCTCGAAGACGTTGTCGCTCATGCGGGCGTTCCCTCGGGTGCGGTGCGGCGGGCGGTGCGGGCGGGCGCGGTGCGGGCGGGCGCGGTGCGCGGCGTGCGGGAGCACGTGCTGCGGCGTGCGCTCACGCGACGACCCGCAGGATCTCTTCGACGCTGGTCAGGCCGAGCTTCGCCTTGGCCCAGCCGTCGTGGCGGAGGCTGACCATGCCCTGCTCGGTGGCGACGCGGGCGATCTCGGCGCTCGAGGCGCGGGAGACGGCGAGGCGCTCGATCTCCTCGGAGACGCTCATCACCTCGTGCAGGGCGATGCGGCCGCGGTAGCCCGTGTTCGAGCACTGCGCGCAGCCGACGGGCTGGTAGACGAGCGGCGCGGGCTCGTCGAGGCGCACCGGGAACCGCAGGTGCTCGAGCTGACGCGGCGTGTACGAGGTCGGCGTCTTGCAGCGGTCGCAGAGGCGGCGCGCGAGGCGCTGGGCGACGACGCAGTCGATCGCGCTGCCGACGAGGAACGGCTCGATGCCCATCTCGGTGAGGCGGGTGATCGCGCTGGGGGCGTCGTTCGTGTGCAGCGTGCTGAGCACGAGGTGCCCGGTCAGCGACGCCTCGATGGCGATCTGCGCCGTCTCGTGGTCGCGGATCTCGCCGAGCAGGACGACGTCGGGGTCGGACCGCAGGATGCTCCGCAGCGCGCCGGCGAAGGTGAGGCCCGCCTTGGGGTTCACCTGCACCTGGTTGATGCCGTCCATCCGGTACTCGACCGGGTCCTCGACCGTGATGACGTTGATCTCGGGCCGGGCGACCGCGTTGAGGGTCGTGTAGAGGGTCGTCGACTTGCCCGAGCCGGTCGGGCCGGTCACGAGGATCATGCCGTAGGGCTTCGAGTACGACGCGGCGTAGACGTCGAAGTTGCGCTCGAGCAGGTTCAGGTCGCGCAGGCTCATCGACGTGTTCGAGTTGTCGAGGATCCGCATGACGACCTTCTCGCCCCACACGGTCGGCAGGGTCGCGACGCGCAGGTCGATCTGCCGGCCGCCGTGGCGCACCGACATGCGGCCGTCCTGCGGGCGTCGCCGCTCGGCGATGTCGATCTCGCTCATGATCTTGAGGCGCGAGATGACGCCGTTCTGGATCGCCTTGGGGGCCGGCTGCATCTCGTGCAGCACCCCGTCGATGCGGTAGCGGATGCGCACGTCGTGCTCGGCCGGCTCGATGTGGATGTCGGAGGCGTGGTCGGTGATGGCCTGGCTGACGAGCAGGTTCACGAAGCGCACGATGGGCACGTCGTCGTCGGGGCCGGCGGACGCGATGTCGGCCTGGGCGGCCTCGACCGCGCTGGTCTCCTCCTCGAGGGTCGAGGTGAGGTCGTTGAGCTCGTCGTCGGCGCGGAGGTAGCGGTCGAGCGCGGCCTGCAGGTCGGCACGGTCGGCGAGCACCGGCTCGACGCCGATCCGGAGGGCGGCGCGCACGTCGTCGATGGCGAAGACGTCGCCCGGGTCGGCCATCGCGAGCAGGAGGAGGCCGTCGCGCACCGCGATCGGCAGCACGCTGTGCCGGCGACAGACGGCGGCGGGCACCATCGTGACGGCGGCGCGGTCGACCGGGTAGTCGACGAGCTCGACGAAGTCGACGCCGTTGGCCTGGGCCCTGGCGCGGGCGACCTGCGCGGGGGTCACGGTGCCGGACTCGAGCAGCTCCCTGATGGACGCCTCCTCGTCGGCGCCCCGGCGCCCCACGCGGTCGAGGTGCTCCATGGGCAGCAGCCCGTGCAGGATCAGGATCTCGGTCATCGAAGCCACGGGTGCATCTCCTCGGTACGCGCGCCGGGCATGTCGGGGTCCTGGCCGCAGGTCCTCGGGAGTCGTCCCGAGCAGTCGCCACGCTACGGCGGGGCCGCTCGTGCGACACGTCCCAGTGAGGGTGCCCCCCGTCTGCGTCACAGCCCTCGGCGGGGGGCTCCCGACCGGGTCGCCGGCAGCCACGAGGAGGCGCGACGACCGCCCAGAAAGGGGGTCGTCGCCGCCCAGAACAGGGGGTGGCACACCGCCGGACCCGACTGGTCTAGTGGACGACGGCGATCCTGGGCCCGACGACACGTGTGGCCCAGTTTCACGGATGACGATCGCCGACCCCCCTAGGAGCCACGCACGATGCACGGTCACGAGATGACGTTCGAGCCTGCCCGGACCGCGCCAGCGGCCCCGCAGGACCCCCACGCGGGCAGCGCCCCCGGCCTCGAGACGACGGGCATCACCGTGCCGTCGTTCGGCTGGACCGGCGTGGCTATCGCCCTCCACCGACTCCAGCAGCAGCCGACCGCGTCGATCGTGGTCGTGCGCCAGGCCGACCACCTGCCCCTCGTCGTCGACGTGGAGACGAACTCGTACTGGTGGGACACGCCCCTGACGGCGTTCCCCGCCGAGCCCGTCGACATCGACGTGGTGGTCGAGGCCAAGGACCCCGCCGTCGAGGCGTCGCGCGCGCCCGGCACCGACCTCGACGCGCTGCTGTGGCTGATCGGCAACAACTCGTTCCTGGGCGAGCTCGCCTGGTGGCTGCAGCGCGACGACCGCTACAAGCTGGTGCGCTGGCCGAACTTCACGATGCTGGCGCACACCCCCGAGCAGATGCGGATGACCGCGATGCTCGGCTACACGTTCCTCCCGGTGAGCGAGCTGGCCAACGCCAGCGAGTCGGACCCGTCCGAGGCCCGCCGCCTGGTCAACGCGTTCAGCCTGATGCGCCTGCTGCGCGCCGAGTCGCCCGAGCCGGCCGCGGTCGCCGCCACCGCCGTCGGCTCGGCCACGGCCCCGTCCGACCCCGCTGCGGTCCGAGTCGCCCCGCAGCCCCGCCGCGGCGGGCTCTTCAGCCGCCTGCGCGACCGGCTCGGCCTCTGATGGCCGAGCACGTCATCCTCTTCGGCGGCCCGATGGGCGCCGGCAAGACCACCGCGATCGAGACGCTCAGCGAGACCGAGGTCGTCCGCACCGAGGCCGCGAACACCGACCGGGCCACCGCGGACAAGGACACGACCACGGTCGCCCTCGACTACGGCGAGATCACCCTCGGCGAGACCGACAAGGTGCGCCTCTACGGCATCCCCGGCCAGCAGCGCTTCGACTTCATGTGGACGATCCTCAAGGAGCGCGCGAAGGGCATGGTGCTGCTCGTCAACAACGACGCCGCCGACCCCGTCGGCGAGATGCTGACGTTCCTCGACGAGTTCCGCGACCTCTACGACCGGGGCGGCGTCGTCGTCGCGGCGACGCGCTCCGACGTGTCGGCCACCCCGACGGTGGCCGACTACTCGGCGGCGCTGACCGAGCGCCGTCCCGACCTGGTCGTGCCGGTGTTCACGGTCGACCCCCGACAGGAAGACCAGATGCGCACCGTCCTCATGACGCTCGTCGCCAACATCGAGATGCGCGAGATGTTCACCGCGGCGCCCGTCGCCTCCGCGCCCCTCGCCGCCCAGCCCGCCGTGGCGGTGGCCGAGTGAGCCTCGCACCCCACCTCGACCCCGTCGTCGTCGACCTCGGCCGCCAGGCCCTGCTCTCGATGGGCGAGGTGAGCCGCTCGCTCGTCTACGGCTCGTTCCTCACCGACGACGGCTTCGAGGTCGTCCACGTGCCCGACGGCAAGGTCGACGCGAACCGCTTCGCCAGCATGGCCAGCTCCATCCAGGCGCTCAGCGAGGCCGTCGCCCGGGAGGTGCGGATCGGCTCGAGCGAGTACGTCATCATCGCGTCCCAGAAGGGCCACGTCATCCAGCTGCGCGTCCCCGGGCACCCCGTCGTGCTCGGCGCGCTGTTCGACGACGACGAGACGCTCGGCAAGGCCCTCTCGGTCGCGCGCCGCTGCGCCCAGCAGCTGGCCGCCTCCTTGGCCGACCGCCCGGCCGTGCAGCCCGACGCGGCCGCCCACGAGCCGGACGCCGCCGTCGAGCACTGCGACGCGCACGGCGACGCACCCGCCGTCGCGCACGCCGTCCCCGCCCTCTGACCCTGGCCAGGCACGCAGCCCTGCCCCTCCGACCGCTCCGGCCGCACCTCCGTGGCCGGCTGCCGAGCGGTGCCCGCCCGACGCCGGCGCCGCTGCCCGCACCACCCCTGACCCGACCAGGTCAGGGCCGGACAGCTCACACCCGAACTGCCCTGACCCGAACAGGAAGCACTGCACCCATGGCCAACATCACCGAGTCCCTCGAGACCCTCCTCACCGTCGACGGCGCGATGGCCGCCGCCGTCGTCGACAGCGCGTCCGGCATGCTGCTCGGCGGCGCCGGCAGCGGCATCGACCTGGAGCTGGCCGCGGCCGGCAACACCGAGGTCGTCCGCGCGAAGCTCAAGACCGCCAAGTCGCTGGGCCTCGCCGACTCGATCGAGGACATCCTCATCACCCTCTCGAGCCAGATCCACATCATCCGGCCCCTCGCCAGCAACCGCGAGGTCTTCATCTACTTCGTGCTCGACCGCTCGAAGGCGAACCTCGCCCTCGCTCGCATGAAGTCCAAGGAGGTCGAGGGCCAGCTGGCCTTCTGACCCACGCCGCGGCTCCCTGCGCCGCAGCACCCCGACGGGGCGTCGACCACTGAGGTCGGCGCCCCGTCGTCGTGCGCCGACTCCCGGCCCAGCAGAGCGATCCACGAGATATTTCCACTGAAATACATTCTATGAAATCTTGCGCCTCTGGTCGATGACGGTGCAGGGTTCGAGGACGCCCAACCGATGGCGAAGGAGAGAGGTGGATTCTCGGGCCCTCCTGGCCCCGAGTCGCGACGTGGACCAGGGCCCCGGGGGGACTCAGCCATCCCACGGCCCTGAACTACGATGCTGATCGCCTGAGGAGAGGAACCCTGCATGTCCTATCTAGTGAGACGAGGGACGGTCGTCGCAGTCACGGACATCGTGGATGATGATCCGGCCTACCTCAGCGTCACGGTCGAGTGCCCCGATGACGAGTACGTCGATCTCGGAGGCCAAGGGTCGACCTCGTACCGCCTGGGCCTCACCGGTCACGACGCCGTGCAGCTCCTCCAGTTGGCCCGAGACGGCGGACCCCCCCCTGACATCCTGTTCGCCGGACGACTCGTCGTCCGCCATGAACCGTCGACCGGCATGTCGTTCCCGGAGGTTGAGGCGGAGTACGTCGGCCTCGCCTTCACCGATCCCCGGATCGACCGGGCCTAGTCGAGGAGGCGCTGGTACAGCACGTGCTCGCGCCACTCCCCCGCGATGCGGAGGTAGCCCGGCGCCGTGCCGTACTGCTCGAAGCCCGAGGCGGCGAGCACGGCACGCGACCCCGCGTTGTGCGGCAGGGCGCTCGCCTCGAGGCGGTGCAGGCGGAGGACGGTCGCCGCGAGGTCGACGACGACCGCCAGCGCCGCCTTGGCCAGGCCCTGCCCCGTCCGCTCTCGGTCGACCCAGTAGCCGACGGCTGCCTTCTGCAGCGGCCCGCGGACGATCTGGTTGAGGGCGATCGTGCCGACCACGCGGTCGCCGTCCATCAGGTGGAACGGCTGCTGCTCGCCGGCGGCGGCCGACGCGATGCGCGCCGTGAGCATGGCCCGCTGGCCGGCGGGCTCGAAGAACGACGGCGCCCGCTCCGGGTCCCACGGCGCGAGGTGCTCGCGGTTGCGCCGGTGCGCCTCGGCGAGGGCGGCGGCGTCGCCGACCCGCGCCTCCCGCAGGAGGACGGTGTCGGTGAGGGCCTGCTCGAACTGCACCCTCTGACCCTAGGCCGCGCCCGCGTCGGGCGCCGCGGACGGTGACGCAGGCGTCGTGGGACGACGTGGGCGAGGGCCCACACCTGCGGCGTCCCTTCTCGCCTACGCCGCCTCGGGGCAAGGGACGAGCAGCCGGGGAGGCGGCGGCCGAGGGTGCTAGGAGGCGAGCGGCGCGTCGACGGGGACGACCGCCTCCTGCGCCTGGTCGCCCTGCGTCGGCTGGCTGATCTCGGCCCAGACGTCGTCGAGCGAGACGCCGACGACCTGGGCGATCGCCGCGATGGTGGGGAACGACGGGGTCGCGACCCGGCCGGACTCGATCTTGCGCAGCGTCTCGGGCGAGACGCCGGCGTCGAGGGCCGTACGGAGCATCGACCGCTCGCCGCGCGCCTGCCGCAGCAGGGCCCCGAGGCGGCGGCCGCGAGCGACCTCGGCGGGGCTCAGCGGCAGACGGACCATGCGCAGAGCCTAGCCCGAGGAGGCGATGGTCGGGATAGCATTACCGGGACAGTTGTCCCGCCGCGCGCCGGCAGACCCGAGGAGACGCCCCGTGATCGAGATCTTCAGCCCCGCCGAGCTGGGCCGTGCCCGCGACTCCGGAGCGCTGGTCGGGCACATCCTGCACACGGTGTCGCAGCGCGTCACCGTCGGCACGAACCTGCTCGAGATCGACGAGTGGACCCGCGAGATGATCGTCGAGGCCGGCGGCGAGTCCTGCTACGTCGACTACGCGCCCTCGTTCGGCCGCGGGCCGTTCGGCCACTGGATCTGCACGGCGGTCAACGACGCCGTGCTGCACGGGCTCCCTCACGACTACGCCCTGCGCGACGGCGACCTGCTGACCCTCGACCTGGCCGTCGTGCTGAACGGCATCGCCGCCGACTCCGCCCTGAGCTTCGTGGTCGGCACCGCGCGCCCCGCGGGCAGCACGGAGCTGATCGAGACGACCGAGCGCGCCCTGGAGGCGGCGATCGCGGCAGCCGTTCCCGGGGCGAAGATGGGCGACGTCTCGTACGCCATCGGCTCGGTGCTGACCGCGGCGGGGTACCCCGTGAACGTGCAGTTCGGCGGCCACGGCATCGGCTCGACCATGCACCAGGACCCGCACGTCGCGAACATCGGCCGCCCGGGCCGCGGCTACAAGCTGCGCCCGGGCCTGCTGCTCGCCCTCGAGCCCTGGGTCATGGCCGACACCGACGAGCTCGTGACCGACGACGACGGCTGGACCCTCCGCAGCGCGACCGGCTGCCTCACGGCGCACAGCGAGCACACAGTCGCCATCACCGAGGACGGCGCGGAGATCCTGACCGTCCGCGGCTAGCGCGACCGGCGTGGCCTCGGGTCAGTACTCGCGGAGGTACGCGGCGCGACGACCCGCGACGGTGAAGCCCGCGCGCTCGTAGAGCCCGACGGCGCCCGTGGGGCTCGTCGAGTCGACGTCGAGCACGCAGAGCTCGAAGCCCTCGTCGGCCTGCCGGGCCAGGGCCGTCGCGAGCAGCGACTGCGCGAGGTGCCGACCGCGCCAGGCCCGCCGGACGCCCACGTAGTCGACGTGGGCGCTGCGGCCGCCGTGGGCCGCCCACTGCTCGGGCTCGACGGTGGTGAGCACGAAGGCGACCACCTCCTCCTCGCCGTCGTCGCCCTCGGCGACCGCCACGAACGAGAGGTCGGCTCGGAACGTCGCCGCCCCGACGAGCATGCGCCACACCTCGGGCGTGCTCGCCTGGCTGCCCCAGTGGTCGACGAACGCCTCGTTGCGGGCGAGGCGCGTCGCCTCCTCGAGGGCCGTCGAGTACTCTTCGAGCCGCACCGCGTCGTCGAGGCGCACCGACTCGACCGGCCGGGTCAGGTCGCGGCTGAGCGTGCTCCACCAGCGGGCCGGAGCGAAGCCCTGACGCTGCATCAGCGCCGCGTGCGCGGCTGCCCCCTCCTCGACGCCCCCGGCGAGCACGGCAGGCAGCACCTCGTCCGACCCCGACAGGTGCTGCTCGCCCCGCAGCCGTTGCCACTCGAGCAGCTCGCGCCCGAGGCCGAGTCCGCGCCTGCGGGGGTCGACGCCGCCGTCGACGGAGACGCGGACGACCGACTCCCGCACCGGCCAGAGGAAGCTGAGCCCCCAGGCGACCAGCTGCCCGTCCCCCTCGTCGGCGACGAGGGAGTCGCGCTCGAGGTCGATGCCGGGCATCTCGAGCAGCTGTCGCATCGACGACAGCGAGGTCACGTGCAGCGGGTGGTCGCGCGACGCCACGCGCCCGTCGAGCGCGTGCAGGGCACCGAGGTCGACCAGGGTGGCCGGGCGCCAGCACAGGCCGTCACGATCATGAGGGAGGGGCGCGTCCGGCCTCGGGACCCGGGCGCTGACGGGCAGGTCGACCGCGTCGAGCCGGACGCCCACGGCGGCCTCTCCCCGCGCGACAGTGGGCTCGACGGGCGGGGACGAGGGCACGGACTGCTCGGAGCTCATCGCTCCATACTGCCCGGTCTCGGGGGCCGGTCGCGAGCCGGCGCCGCCGACGGGCACCTCCTCGTGGGCTCGCGGACCGACGACGACGGGCCCCGTCCCTCGCGTGGTGCGAGGGCCGGGGCCCGTCGTGGTGCTGCTGACCGGATGGACCGTCAGACCCGGAGGTCGTCTGGCCCGCCTGCTCAGTTGTAGGTGCCGGGCGTGAAGTCGTCCGACGAGAACGAGTCGAAGTCCACGAAGCTGAGGTCAGCCTCGGTGAACGACGCGTCGTCCGTGAACACGCGGTTGGGGTACCGCTCGGCCTTCGCTTCTTCCGTCGCCTCGACCGAGACGTCGCGGTAGCGCGACAGCCCTGTTCCCGCAGGGATCAGCTTTCCGATGATCACGTTCTCCTTCAGACCGACCAGGGGGTCGCTCTTGCCCTCCATCGCAGCCTGCGTGAGCACGCGGGTCGTCTCCTGGAAGGAGGCGGCCGACAACCACGACTCGGTCGCGAGCGAGGCCTTGGTGATGCCCATGACCTCCTGGCGGGCGGACGCGGTCCGCTTGCCCTCGGTCAGCGCCGCACGGTTGATCTCGTTGTACTTCGACCGGTCGACGAGCTCACCGGGGAGCAGGTCGGTGTCGGCGTGGTCGACGACGGTGACCTTGCGGAGCATCTGACGGACGATGACCTCGATGTGCTTGTCGTGGATCGGCACGCCCTGCGAACGGTAGACGTCCTGGACGCCCCCGACGAGGTGCTGCTGCACCGCACGGACGCCCTTGACTCGCAGGACCTCCTTCGGGTCGACCGCACCGGCGATGATCTGCGCGCCGAGCTCGACGTGTTGACCGTCCTCGACGAGGAGGGTCGAGCGCTTGAGCACGGGGTAGATGACCGGCTCGTCGCCGTTGTCGAGGTTGAGGATGACCCGTCGGGCCTTGTCCGTGTCCTCGATCGTGATGCGACCGGCACCGTCGGCGATCGGGGACGCACCCTTGGGGGTACGTGCCTCGAACAGCTCCGTCACGCGGGGAAGACCCTGCGTGATGTCGTCGGCCGAGGCCGAACCACCGGTGTGGAAGGTGCGCATCGTGAGCTGCGTGCCGGGCTCGCCGATCGACTGGGCCGCGATGATGCCGACGGCCTCGCCGATGTCGACCAGGTTGCCGGTCGCGAGCGAGCGGCCGTAGCACTGGGCGCAGACGCCGACCGCGGCCTCGCAGGTGAGCACGGAACGGACCTTGATGGTCTCGACCCCTGCCGCCACGAGCTCGTCGATCAGCACGTCTCCGACGTCGGCGCCGGCCTCGGCCAGCACGGTGCCCTTCGCGTCGACGGCCGCAGCCGCCAGCGAACGGGCGAACACGGTGTTCTCGACGGTCGCGTCGCGCACCATGACGCCGTCGGCGTCGGGTGCGGCGATGGGCATCTCGAGACCGCGCGAGGTGCCGCAGTCGTCCTCACGGATGATGACGTCCTGCGACACGTCGACGAGTCGACGGGTCAGGTACCCCGAGTCGGCCGTACGGAGGGCCGTGTCGGCCAGTCCCTTGCGGGCACCGTGCGTCGCGATGAAGTACTCGGCCACCGACAGGCCCTCGCGGTACGACGAGATGATCGGGCGGGGGATGATGTCGCCCTTCGGGTTGTTCACGAGGCCTCGCATGCCGGCGATGTTGCGCACCTGCAGCCAGTTTCCACGAGCACCCGAGGTGACCATGCGGTTGATCGTGTTGTCGACCGGGAAGTTGGCCCGCATCTCGGCGGCGACCTCGTTCGTGGCCTCCGTCCAGATCTTGATCAGGTCCGCACGACGCTCGGCGTCGCTGATGAGGCCCTTGTCGAACTCGGACTGCACCGCGGCGGCCTGCTTCTCGTAGCCCGCCACGATCTCCGGCTTGCGCGGAGGCGTGAGGACGTCGGAGAGGGCGACCGTGACACCGGAGCGCGAGGCCCAGTAGAAGCCCGCGTCCTTGATGTTGTCGAGCGCAGCAGCGACGGCGACCTTGGGGTAGCGCTCGGCGAGGTCGTTGACGATCGTCGAGAGCATGCCCTTGTCGGTCACCTGCTGCACGAACGGGTAGTCCGCCGGCAGGTTCTCGTTGAAGAGCGCACGACCGAGGGTCGTGTCGAGCAGGATGTCCTGTCCGACCTCGTAGCCCTCGGGAGCCTCGCCCTCGGCGAAGTGCACGCCGTTCATGCGGATCTTGGCCATGGCATTCAGGTCGAGCGTGCCCTGGTCCTTGGCGAGGATCGCCTCGGACACGGAGGAGAAGGCACGGCCCTCGCCGACAGCGCCCTCGGTGACCGTCGTCAGGTAGTGCAGGCCGATGATCATGTCCTGTGCGGGCAGGGTCACCGGTCGGCCGTCGGACGGCTTCAGGATGTTGTTCGACGCGAGCATCAGGATGCGCGCCTCGGCCTGGGCCTCGACGGACAGCGGCAGGTGCACGGCCATCTGGTCGCCGTCGAAGTCGGCGTTGAACGCCGCGCAGACGAGCGGGTGCAGCTGGATGGCCTTGCCCTCGACCAGCTGGGGCTCGAAGGCCTGGATGCCGAGACGGTGCAGCGTGGGCGCGCGGTTCAGCAGCACGGGGCGCTCGCGGATGATCTCCTCGAGGACGTCCCACACCTGCGGGCGCGAACGCTCGACCATGCGCTTGGCGCTCTTGATGTTCTGAGCGTGCGACAGGTCGATCAGGCGCTTGATGACGAAGGGCTTGAACAGCTCGAGCGCCATCTGCTTCGGCAGGCCGCACTGGTGCAGCTTGAGCGTCGGGCCGACGATGATGACCGAACGACCGGAGTAGTCGACGCGCTTGCCGAGCAGGTTCTGGCGGAACCGACCCTGCTTTCCCTTGAGCATGTCGCTCAGGGACTTCAGGGCGCGGTTGCCGGTGCCCGTGACGGGACGGCCGCGGCGACCGTTGTCGAAGAGCGCGTCCACCGCCTCCTGCAGCATCCGCTTCTCGTTGTTGACGATGATCTCGGGGGCACCGAGGTCGAGCAGTCGACGGAGGCGGTTGTTGCGGTTGATGACGCGACGGTAGAGGTCGTTCAGGTCGGACGTCGCGAAGCGACCACCGTCGAGCTGCACCATCGGGCGCAGCTCGGGCGGGATCACCGGCACGACGTCGAGCACCATCGCGGCGGGCGAGTTGCCCGTGGCGAGGAAGGAGCTGACGACGCGCAGGCGCTTGATCGCGCGGATCTTCTTCTGGCCCTTGCCCTCCGAGATCTGCAGGTGCAGGTTCTCGGCCTCGGTGGTCAGGTCGAAGCCCTCGAGGCGCTTCTTGATGGCCTCGGCGCCCATGTGGGCCTCGAAGTACATGCCGAAGCGGTCCTGGAGCTCGTGGAAGACGGCGTCCTCGGGCTTGAGGTCGCCCACCTTGAGCGTGCGGAAGTCCTCCCACACGCGCTCGAGGCGGTTGATGTCCTCGTCGAAGGCCTTGCGGGTCTGGCCCATCTCCTTCTCGGCGACGTCTTTCGCACGACGCTTCTGGTCGCTCTTCGCACCTTCTTCTTCAAGAGCGGCGAGGTCGACCTCGAGCTTCTGCAGACGGTCGGCGATGCGCGTGTCGCGCTGCGTCTCGAGCTGCTTGATCTCGAGGCGGAGCTCGTTCTCGAGACCGGGCATGTCGGCGTGACGGCCCTCGTCGTCGATCGAGATCACCATGTAGGCGGCGAAGTAGATGACCTTCTCGAGGTCTTTCGGCGCCATGTCGAGCAGGTAGCCGAGGCGCGACGGGACGCCCTTGAAGTACCAGATGTGCGTGACGGGGGCAGCGAGCTCGATGTGGCCCATGCGCTCACGGCGCACCGACGACTTCGTGACCTCGACGCCGCAGCGCTCGCAGACGATGCCCTTGAAGCGGACGCGCTTGTACTTGCCGCACGCGCACTCCCAGTCACGCGACGGCCCGAAGATCTGCTCTCCGAAGAGGCCGTCCTTCTCGGGCTTCAGCGTGCGGTAGTTGATGGTCTCCGGCTTCTTGACCTCACCGTGCGACCAGGCGCGGATGTTCTCGGCCGTGGCGAGGCCGATCCGCAGCTCATCGAAAGTTGTTGCTTCGATCAAAATTCAGTCCCTTGTCAGATGTATCGACGTGTCGTTGTGGGAAGGGGGCTTAGATCTCGTCGACGTTCGACGACTCGAAGCGGGAGGAGATGTTGATGCCGAGCTCTTCCGCAGCACGGAAGACCTCGTCGTCCGTGTCGCGCAGGCTGACCGTCTGGCCGTCGGCCGAGAGGACCTCGACGTTCAGGCACAGCGACTGCATCTCCTTGATGAGGACCTTGAAGCTCTCGGGGATGCCGGGCTCCTGGATGTTCTCGCCCTTGACGATCGCCTCGTAGACCTTGACGCGGCCGAGGATGTCGTCGGACTTGATCGTCAGGAGCTCCTGCAGCGCGTACGCGGCACCGTAGGCCTCGAGGGCCCACACCTCCATCTCGCCGAAGCGCTGTCCGCCGAACTGGGCCTTACCGCCCAGGGGCTGCTGCGTGATCATCGAGTAGGGGCCCGTCGAACGCGCGTGGATCTTGTCGTCGACGAGGTGGTGCAGCTTCAGGATGTACATGTAGCCGACCGAGATCGGGTTCGGGAAGGGCTCTCCCGAACGACCGTCGAACAGCATCGTCTTTCCCGAGGAGCCGATCAGGCGGTCGCCGTCACGCGTGGGCAGCGTCGAGTCGAGGAGACCCTCGATCTCGCGCTCGGCGGCACCGTCGAACACCGGGGTGGCGACCTTCGTGCCGGGAGCCGCGCTGAGCGCCTCCGGCGGGAGGTTCTTGGCCCACTCCTGGATGCCCTCGACGTTCCAGCCCTGCGCCGCGATCCACCCGAGGTGGATCTCGAGCACCTGGCCGAAGTTCATGCGACCGGGGACGCCCAGCGGGTTCAGGATGATGTCGACCGGCGTGCCGTCCGCGAGGAACGGCATGTCCTCGACGGGGAGGATCGTCGAGATGACGCCCTTGTTGCCGTGACGGCCGGCGAGCTTGTCGCCCGCGGTGATCTTGCGTCGCTGCGCGATGAACACCACGACGCGCTGGTTGACGCCCGAGCCGAGCTCGTCGTCGCCGTCCTGAGAGTCGAAGACCTTGACGCCGATGACGGTTCCCTGCTCGCCGTGGGGCACCTTCAGGGACGTGTCGCGGACCTCACGGCTCTTCTCGTTGAAGATGGCGCGCAGGAGGCGCTCCTCGGCAGAGAGCTCGGTCTCGCCCTTGGGCGTGACCTTGCCGACGAGGATGTCGCCGGGACGGACCTCGGCGCCGATGCGGATGATGCCGCGGTCGTCGAGGTCGGCCAGCAGGTCGGGGCTGACGTTGGGGAGGTCACGGGTGATCTCCTCCTTGCCGAGCTTCGTGTCGCGGGCGTCGACCTCGTACTCCTCGATGTGGATCGAGGAGAGCGTGTCGTCCTTCACGAGGTTCTGCGACAGGATCATCGCGTCCTCGTAGTTGTAGCCCTCCCACGGCATGAACGCGACGAGCAGGTTCTTGCCGAGCGCGAGCTCGCCGTTCTCGGTCGCAGGGCCGTCGGCGATGACCTCGCCGACCTCGATGCGCTGACCGGCGTCGACGATCACGCGGTGGTTGTAGCTGGCGCCCTGGTTCGAGCGGTCGAACTTGCGCAGGTAGTAGTCCTGCGTGCCGCCCTCGTCCAGCTGGACGGTGACGACGTCGGCCGAGACCTCGGTGACGACACCTGCGGCGTCGGCGGTGACGACGTCGCCGGCGTCGATGGCCGTGTAGCCCTCCATGCCGGTGCCGACCAGGGGGCTCTCGCTGCGGACCAGCGGGACGGCCTGACGCTGCATGTTGGCGCCCATGAGGGCACGGTTCGCGTCGTCGTGCTCGAGGAACGGGATGAGCGAGGTCGCGACCGACACCATCTGGCGCGGCGAGACGTCCATGTAGTCGACCTCGTCCTTGGCGACGAGCTCCACCTCGCCGCCCTTCTTGCGGACCAGCACCTTGTCGTCGACGAAGTTGAAGTCGTCGTCGAGCGGAGCGTTGGCCTGGGCGACGACGAACTCGTCTTCTTCAGAGGCGGTGAGGTAGTCGATCGTGGTGCTGACGTTGCCGCCGTTGACACGACGGTAGGGCGTCTCGATGAAGCCGAACGAGTTGATGCGGGCGAACGAGGCGAGCGAGCCGATCAGGCCGATGTTCGGGCCTTCCGGGGTCTCGATCGGGCACATGCGGCCGTAGTGCGACGGGTGGACGTCGCGGACCTCGACGCCGGCGCGCTCGCGGCTCAGGCCACCGGGGCCGAGCGCGCTGAGGCGACGCTTGTGCGTCAGGCCCGACAGCGGGTTGTTCTGGTCCATGAACTGCGACAGCTGCGAGGTGCCGAAGAACTCCTTGATCGCGGCGACGACGGGGCGCACGTTGATCAGGGTCTGCGGGGTGATCGCCTCGATGTCCTGCGTGGTCATGCGCTCGCGGACGACGCGCTCCATGCGGGACAGGCCGGTGCGGACCTGGTTCTGGATCAGCTCGCCGACCGCGCGGATGCGACGGTTGCCGAAGTGGTCGATGTCGTCGACGTCGAGGCGCAGCTCGACGGACTCGCCGTCGCGGGTGCCGTCGATCGTCTTCTGCTCGGCGTGCAGCGAGACGAGGTAATTGATCGTCGCGACGATGTCGTCGACGGTCAAGACCGAGTCGCCGAGGGGCGCGTCGATGCCGAGCTTGCGGTTGATCTTGTAGCGACCCACCTTCGCCAGGTCGTAGCGCTTCGGGTTGAAGTAGAAGTTGTCGAGGAGCGCACGCGCGGCCTCGGCAGCGACCTGCTCGCCGGGACGGAGCTTGCGGTAGATGTCCTTGAGGGCTTCTTCCTTCGTGAGGATGGCGTCCTTCTCGAGGGTGGCCTCGATGGACGCGAAGCCCTGGAACTTCTCCGTGATCTCTTCGCTGGTCAGGCCGAGGGCCTTGAGGAAGACGGTGACGCTCTGCTTGCGCTTGCGGTCGATGCGGACGCCGACCTGGTCGCGCTTGTCGATCTCGAACTCGAGCCAGGCACCGCGGCTGGGGATGACGCGAGCCGAGTAGATGTCCTTGTCGGAGGTCTTGTCCGAGGCGCGCTCGAAGTAGACGCCGGGGCTGCGGACCAGCTGCGACACGACGACGCGCTCGGTGCCGTTGATGATGAACGTGCCGCGCTCGGTCATGAGGGGGAAGTCGCCCATGAAGACCGTCTGGGTCTTGATCTCACCGGTGAGGTGGTTCATGAACTCGGCGTTGACGTAGAGAGGGGCGGCGTAGGTCTTGCCGCGCTCCTTGCACTCGTCGATGGAGTACTTGGGGTCTTCGAGCTCGGGCGCCGTGAAGCTGAGCTGCATGGTCTCGCCGAGGTCTTCGATCGGCGAGATCTCCTCGAAGATCTCTTCCAGGCCGGAGTGCAGGGCGAGGTCGGTACGACCCTGCTCCGTCGCCTCGGCGAGGCGGGTCTTCCAGATGTCGTTGCCGACGAGCCAGTCGAAGCTCTCGGTCTGCAGCGCCAGGAGGTCGGGGACCGTCAGCGTGTCGGTGATCTTGGCGAACGAGAGGCGCGATGCGCCACGGCCGTTCTTGGGCGAGTTGGTGGATGCGGTGTTCGCAGCAGCCAAGGAAGTTACCTCCGTGGACCCCGTCGGGTCATCACTGTCGGACAGTATGAGTGGGTGGTGAACGGCCCTCCCGGGGACCGTCGGCCGCAGGGCAGGGTCACAGGACCGTGTCGGGAGCCGAGGCCGAGGACGCCCCCGCCGCGATATTCGGGGGACTGTCTCGGATGTGCGTCGTCGACCGAGATATGACGACGGGACGCACGAGGGAGCGCAAAGGTCAATACTATGCAGCCGGGACACGCCTGGCAAGCCCTGTCGTTGACCTCGGGGCTGACCTCGGGTATAACGCAGGCGGTCCCGCGGAATTCCGCCCGCGCCTCCTCGGTGGGAAGATCGGGACATGGCCGCACCCCACGACGACCCGCCCGCCGAGGTCTCGATCGGAGCGGGCCTCGCCCGCGTCGACGAAGACCGGCACCGGCCCGGCTCGTACACCCTCGTCGTCGACGGCACGCCGCAGTCGCACGTCGACCTCGACGACCCGACGCACCTGGCCTTCGAGTACGTCCGCCGCATCGGCCACGCGATCGACCTGCTGCCCCAGGGGCCACTGACCGCCCTGCACCTCGGCGGCGGCGCCCTCACGCTGCCCCGGTACGTCGAGGCGACGCGGCCCGGCTCGCGCCAGCAGGTGATCGAGCTCGAGGCCGACCTGATCGCGCTGGTGCGCGAGCGGCTGCCTTTCCCGAGGGGCGCCTCCATCCGGCTCCGCTACGGCGACGCCCGCGAGGTGATGGAGAAGCTGCCGGCCGGGCTGCGCGGGTCGGTCGACCTGCTCGTCGTCGACGTCTTCGGCGGGTCGCGCATCCCGGCGCACGTGACGAGCCTCGAGTTCTACACGGCCGCGTCCTCGTTCCTGTCGCCCACCGGCATGCTGATCGTGAACTCGGCCGACGGGGCCGGGCTGGCGTTCGCCCGGGGGCAGGCCTCGACGTTGTCGACCGTGTTCGAGCACGTCGCCGCGGTGGCCGACCCTGCGACCCTCAAGGGCAGGAGGTTCGGCAACGTCGTGCTGATCGGCTCGCCCTCGCCGCTGCCCACCGACCGCATGCCCCGGCTCTACTCGTCGGACCCGCTGCCGGCCAAGGTCGTGCACGGGCGCGAGCTGCGCGACTTCGTCGCCGGGGCGCCGGTCGTCACGGACGCCACGGCGGTGCCGTCGCCGGAGCCGTCGCGGAGCGTGTTCGGGAGCCGCTGAGGCCGGCTGCCTGCCGGCGGGAAGCTGCTGGCCTGCGGAGCTACTGGTCGGCGCGAGGGGCGGGCGCGCCGAGCGCGGCACGGAGGCGGGCCTCGACGTCGGCCGCGGAGGTCGCGCCGGCGGCCTCGACGTTGGCCTCGGTCACGGCCTTGACGACCTCTTCGCGCTGGATCTTCACGCCGCGGGGGGCGTCGATGCCGATGCGCACGCCGTCGCCACGGGAGTCGAGCACGGTGATGACGATGTCGTCACCGATGAGGATCCGCTCCCCGACCTTGCGCGTCAACACCAGCATCCCCCCACCTTAGGAGGTGCGGGGCCGGAGACGGCGCAGACCGGCGGCGCTCGCCGCGCGACCACCTCAGGAGTTCGTGTCACATCACGTTCCGAGCGTCGCGTCCCGCCGTGACGCGACGTGATGCTCGGAACGTGATGCGACAGCCGGGCGCGGCCGGGGGCGCGGGGGCGGGCGCGCGGGCGCGGGCGCTAGGCGCGCCAGCCGACGGGGACGCCGAGCAGGTGGACGGTGCCGGGCGTCGACGTGTCGTCCTCGCCGACGACGGCGACCGCCGCGACCGGCTGCACGGCCCGGACGGCCTCGACCCAGCGGGCGGTGTCGTCGTGCTTGCGGCCGACGTCGACGGCGACCCAGACCTGGTCGGCGGCGATCGCCTCGAGGGCGGCGGGCGCGGCGGCGTCCCACGCGAGGGCGGTGACGACGGCGGAGTCCTCGTGCACGCCGGTCGCCCGGGCCAGGATCGCCCCGCGACGGTCGGCGGCGTCGACCGAGCGCAGCCCGAACGACGTCGCCATCTGGGCGGCCACGCGGAACGCGTCGCCCGGACGCCCGACGACGACCACGAGGTCGCCGGCCCCGCGCAGCACGGACGGTGCGGGGCGGTCGCCCGCATCGCCCGGGGCGAGCGCCGAGGGGGCGGACGAGGAGGCGGCAGCCGCGGCGAGGAACGCGGCGGCGGTCGTCAGGGGGCCGGCGGGCGCCTCCTCGGCGTCGGGCAGCTCGGCCGCCGGGGCCTCGGGGACGGCGATGCCGTTGAAGGTGAAGTCGTCCATGATCTCGGCGAACGCGTCCGTGCGGGTCGAGAGGTCGCCGGCGGCCGCGGCGACGGCGGGCGACGGGGGCGAGGGGAGCGCGCCCGCAGCTGCGGCGCGCGCGGCACGGCGGGGGCTGACGGGCGGGACCGGCTGGGCGGACGCGGAGGCACCCGCGACACCCGAGGCACCGGCGACACCCGCGCTGCCCGAGGCGCCTGCGCTGCCCGAGGCGCCCGAGGCGCCTGCGCCCGCGGCCGGCACGGCCCGGACGACCCGGGGCGCAGCGCCCTCGCGGCCGGCCAGCACGTCGTCGAACGGGTCGCGCGGGCCGGCCTCGGGTCGCGCGGTGATCGTGCCGCGCAGGTCGGCACCGCCGCCCAGGTCGGCACCGCCGCGCGGGTCGAACCCGTCGGCCGCGTCGGCGTCGGCGAGCAGCGCAGCGATGCCGGCGCGGGAGGCCGGGGGCGTGATCGTGATGCGCGCCGTCGGCACGTCGGTGCGCGGGTCGGGCACCTCGACGGTGACCTCGTAGTGCTTGCGGGCGAAGACGCCCGCGACTCCCCCGACGGTCACCTTCTGTGCCGCGACGATCCGGGCGCCCGGGCCGTGCACGGCGCGGACCTCGGCCCGCAGCGCCTCGAGCGACTCG
This sequence comes from Frigoribacterium sp. ACAM 257, assembly GCF_007954365.1. GTDB lineage: Bacteria > Actinomycetota > Actinomycetes > Actinomycetales > Microbacteriaceae > Frigoribacterium. The sequence continues at coordinate 382,939 of NZ_VOLO01000002.1, read as the reverse complement.
CCGCTCATCGTCCTCCGCACGGGCACGTCAGATCGCCGTGATCGGGTCGGCGGCGCGGACGACGCCCACGGTCTCGATGGTCGAGCCCGCGGCCGTGGCCTCCTGGTACGACAGCACCGGCAGCCCGCCCTGCTGAGCGGAGACGAGGCGGTGGATCGCGGGACGCAGCGCCGGGGCGCAGACCAACACGGCGCTGAGGCCCTGGGCCTCGACGGAGGCGACCGACTCGCGCAGCGAGCCGAGCACCTGCTCGACGCGGTGCCCGTCGAGCAGGATCTGCGTGCCCTGGTCGGACGGCCGCAGCCCCTCGAGCATCGACTGCTCGAGACCGGGGTCGATCATGATGACGCGGAGCACGCCCTGGTCGAGGTGGCGCGCGGTCAGGGCCGGTCCCAGGGAGGCGCGGGCCGCCTCCACCAGGCCCTCGGGGTCGGTCGAGACCTTGGCACGGAGGGTGAGCCCCTCGCAGATGCGACCGAGGTCGTTGATCGGGACGCGCTCGGCGAGCAGGCCCTGCAGCACGCGCTGCAGCTCGGCGAGCGAGAGCATGCCGGGCACGAGGTCGTCGATCGCGGACGCGTTGACCTGCTTGAGGCCCTCGGTCAGCACGCGGACGTCCTCGCGGCTGAGCAGCCGGGCGGCGTTGTCGCCGATGATCGACGACAGGTGGGTGACGAGCACGGACACACGGTCGATCACGGTCGCACCGGTCATCTCGGCGCTGTGCCGCATCTCGGCCGGGACCCACTTGCCGGCGAGGCCGAAGACGGGCTCGACCGTGGCCGTGCCGGGCAGGCCGTCGAGCTGGTCGCCGAGGGCGAGCACCGAACGGGTCGGGGCGACGCCGCGGCCGGCCTCGACGCCCGCGATGCGGATCGAGTAGGTCGACGGCGGCAGGTCGACGCTGTCGCGGGTGCGCACCGGCGGCACGACGATGCCCATGTCGACGGCGATCTTGCGGCGCAGCGCCTTGACGCGGCCGAGCAGGTCGTCCGACGAGCCGCTGACCATGTCGACGAGGTCGGGCGCGAGCAGGATCTCGAGCGCGTGCACCCGCATCTGCTCGAGCAGGTCCTCGGTCGTGTCGGTGGGGGCAGGAGGCGCGGCGATCGCCTCGAGGGCCGCCTGCGCCTCCTCGGCCTTGGCCTTCGCCGCCAGTCGCTGCGAGATCAGCAGCAGGCCGGCGCCGATCACGAGGAACGGGATGATCGGCATGCCGGGGATGAGGCCCATGCCGATCGCGGCGACGCCGGCGATCATGATCGCGATGCGCGACTGCGAGAGCTGCGCCGCCGCCTGCGACCCCATGTCGCTGTCGGCGCCCGAGCGGGTGACGATCATGCCGGTGCTGACCGCCATCAGCAGCGCGGGGATCTGCGTGACGAGGCCGTCGCCGATGGTGAGCAGGCCGTAGTGGCTGAGCGCCTCGCCTATCGCCATGCCGTTCTGGATCGCGCCGATCGCGACGCCGCCGACCAGGTTGATGACGATGATCAGGATGCCGGCGATCGCGTCGCCCTTGACGAACTTCGAGGCGCCGTCCATCGAGCCGTAGAAGTCGGCCTCGGCGCTGACGGCGGCGCGGCGCTCCTTGGCGACCTCGTCGGTGATCAGGCCGGCGTTGAGGTCGGCGTCGATGGCCATCTGCTTGCCGGGCATGGCGTCGAGGGTGAAGCGGGCGCCGACCTCGGCGACGCGCTCGGCGCCCTTCGTCACGACCACGAACTGGATGATGATCAGGATGCAGAAGATGACGGCGCCGATGATGATCGAGCCGCTCACCGCCACGTGGCCGAACGCCTCGATCACGTGGCCGGCGAAGCCCTCGCCCAGCACGAGGCGCGTCGAGGCGACGTTGAGCCCGAGGCGGAACAACGTCGCGACGAGCAGCAGCGACGGGAACACGGAGAAGTCGAGCGGCTTCTTCACGAACAGCGTCGTGAGCAGGATCACCAGCGCCAGCAGGATGTTGAGGATGATCAGCACGTCGAGCATCGGCGCCGGCACGGGCACGACGAGCAGCAGCACGATCGCGACGACGCCGACCGGCACGGCGAGCTTGGGGAGTGTCTTCTTCATCAGGCGGTTCCTCCGGTGGCGGCGGGGCGGGGCGAGAGCGAGGGGGCAGCCGAGGCTGCGGGGGCGACCGGCGCAGGAGGCGCGGCGCGGGCGGCGCGGATCGCGCGCGGCACCGCGTCGGGGGCCAGCGACTCGGGGGCGAGCACGCTCGACACCTCGTCGGCCGTGGTGGGGCGGGGGTTCGCGTGGGCACGGCCGACGGCGGCGGTCGCGCCGCGCGCCTTCAGGGCCATCACGAAGGTGAGGACGCGGGCGACCGGCGTGTAGAGGTCGACGGGGATCTCCTCGCCGAGGCCGCACGAGGCGTGCAGCGCCCGGGTCAGCGGCACGTCGGCCACCATCGGCACGCCGTCGGCCTCGGCCTGCTCGCGGATCTTCGCGGCGACGGCGCCCGCGCCCTTGGCGACGACGCGGGGCGCGGCCTTGCCGGGCTCGTACTTGAGGGCGACGGCGTAGTCGGTCGGGTTGACCATCACCACGTCGGCGTCGACGATCGCGCCCATCATGCGGTTGCGGCTCATGGCGAGCTGGCGGGAGCGGCGCTGCGACTTGACCAGCGGGTCGCCGTCGCTGCTCTTGTGCTCGTCGCGCACCTCCTTCTTGGTCATCCGCGTCTTCTTGCGGTTGCGGCGCATGACGACGAAGACGTCGGCGGCCGCCAGGAGCAGGCCGGCCGCGATCGCGGCCTGGAGCAGGACCGTGGTGCCGGCCGACGCCTCCTCGATGATCGCGGAGACGCTGAGGCCGCCTCCGCTCATGAGGACGGGCAGGAGGCCCTGGACGGCCATCCAGAGGACGAGGCCGACGACGGAGGTCTTGATCAGGGCCTTCGCGCCGTTCCAGAGGGCCTGGGTGCCGAAGGTGGTCTTGAGGCCGTTGAGCAGGTTGAACTGCTCGTAGTTGCCGGTCATGCGCTTGACGTGCACGCCGCCCTGCACGACCGCGGTCGCGAGCACGGCCACGCCGACGACCGCGAGCATCGGGCCGAGGGTGCCGGCCATCGAGCCCACGCCGCCGCCGAGCAGCTGCAGCACGGTGGTGTCGTCGGGGTGGCGGATCACCTGGCCGATCGAGAAGAGCTGGTCGGTGCCGGCCTCGGCGCCGCGCTGGATCGTGCTGGGGATCATGACGGCGGCCGCGCCGACGCCGACCCAGGCGCTCAGGTCCTGCGACCGCGAGAGCTGGCCCTTGGAGCGGACCTCCTTCATCCGCTTGTCGGTCGCCGCCTCGGAGCGCTCGCCGCTGTCGTCAGCCATCGCTACCTCACCCCCAGGACCATGTCGGCCGCGTCGCCGGTGAGGCTCTGCACGACGCCGGGGAGGGCGAGGAACACTCCGCCCGCGAGCATCACGGTCATCAGGATCTTGAGCGGGAAGCCCATGGCGTAGGCGTTCAGGGCCGGCGCGACACGGCTGAGCAGTCCGAGCCCGACGTCGGCGAGGAACAGCACGACGCAGAGCGGGCCGGCGATCTGCAGCGTCGCGAGGAACATCTGCGAGACGCCGTTCGTCATCAGCTCGACGGGGCGCGAGAGATCCATGCCGAGGCCGAGCGGGAACGCGTCGAACGAGCGCGTCAGGCCGCCGATCAGCACCTGGTAGCCGCCGCTGGCGAACATCAGGGCGAGCGCCGTCATCTGGAACAGGCGGGTGAACTGCGCGCCGTTGATCATCGACTGCGGGTCGAAGGCCTGGGCCAGGGTGAACCCGCCGAACAGGTCGATCAGGCTGCCCGCCGACTGGATCGCGGCGAAGACGACGAACACGAGGAACCCCAGCACCGCGCCGACGACCAGCTCCAGCACGAGCGCCAGCACGAAGCCGCCCGTGTCGAGCGACTCGTAGCCGGGCGCGACGCGCGGCGCCACGGCGAGCGCGAGGCCGACGCCGAGCATCGCCTTCACGCGGCCGGGGAACGCCCGGTACGAGAACGGAGGCGCGATGACGATGAAGGCGGTCATGCGCACGGCGGCGAGCATGGTCGCCTCCAGCCAGCTGAGGTCGATCGACACGGCGGCCTAGCCCCCGCTCAGCAGCTGGGGGATGCGGTCGAAGACCATGGTCGTGAACGAGACCATCTCGCTGATCATCCAGTGGCCGCAGACGATCAGGGCGATCCCGACCGCGACGGCCTTGGGCACGAACGCGAGGGTCACCTCCTGGATCTGCGTGATCGACTGCAGCAGCGAGATCGCGAAGCCGACGACGAGCGAGGTGATCAGCACGGGCGCGGCGAGCTTGCCCGTAATGATGAGGGCCTGCATCGACAGGTCGAGGACGGCGTTGGAGTCCATCAGGCAGCCACCTGGTAGCTCTCGATGAGGCTCGTGATGATGAGCCCCCAGCCGTCGACGAGCACGAACAGCAGGATCTTGAACGGCAGCGAGATCATCACCGGCGGCAGCATCATCATGCCCATCGACATGAGGGCGGCGCTGACGACGAGGTCGATGACGAGGAACGGGATGAAGATGACGAACCCGATGATGAACGCGGCGCGCAGCTCGCTGATCATGAAAGACGGGATGAGCGTCAGCATCGGCACGTCGGCCTGGCTGGCGGGGTTCGGCTGGTCGGCGGAGCGGGTCATCAGCGCGAGGTCCTCCTCGCGGGTGTGCGCCAGCATGAACTCGCGGAGCGGCGCCGCACCGGCGTCGATCGCGCCCTGGAAGTCGAGCTGCCCGTTCAGGTAGGGCTGCACGGCGTCGTCGTTGATGTGCCCCAGGATCGGCGCCATGATGAACAGGCTCAGGAACAGGGCGAGGCCCGCGAGCACCTGGTTCGGCGGGATCGACGGCAGCGCGAGCGCGTTCCGCGTCATCGCGAGCACGACGAAGATCTTCGTGAACGACGTCATCATCAGCAGCAGGGCCGGAGCGACGCTGAGCAGCGTGATGCCGAGCAGGGTGACGATCGCCTGGCTGGGGGCTCCGTCGGGGCCGTTGATGTCGATGTTCAGGCCGCCGGTGCCCGTGCCGTCGGTGACGGTCTGGTCGGACTCGGTGAAGTCGGGGGTCTCGCCGGTGCCGGTGCCGGTCGTGCCCTCGGTGCTGCCGGTGCCGCCGGTGCCGGTGCCGGTGCCGGGCTGCGCGGGCGCGGTCGGCGACGTGGGGGCGACGGGCGCGGCGGAGGCCTGCTGGCCGATCAGCATCACGAGCCCGGACGCGACGACCATCGCGAGCAGGGCGACGACGACCGCGCGGGCGAGGCGGGTGTCCGCGAAGCGGACGGGCGCTGCGCCGACGGCGGGGGCGCCGAGGCGGGCGTGCCGCAGCGGTGCGCCGCGGAGGCCGTCGCGGAGGGTCGGGCGGACGCGCAGCAGCAGGGCGGCGGCGAAGGCCGGGGCGAAGGAGGAGCGGGTCGCGCGGTGCGCGGCGGTGACGGTCGCGCGGTGCGCGGCGGACCCGCTCATCCGGCTCGACCGGCGCGGACGGCGGCGGCCGCCTGCCGCCAGGTGTCGGGCGCGAGGATCGAGCCCTCGAGCGGCTTCGCGGCGCGGCCGCGGGCGCGCTCGCGCGGGTCGCGCGCGGCGGCGCCGCCGCGCGTGCCGGCACGCGAGCCGAGCGTCGCGGCGCGACGCTCGGCCCCGCGCGGCCGCAGCAGCGGAGCGGCGATCGCGGAGTTGCCAGTTCGCGGGGCCTCGGCGGCGTCAGAGGCCCGCGACGGGGCAACTCGAGCGGGGTGCGCGGCGCCGTCGGCGGCGAGCACGGCCTCGAAGCTCGGGGCCGCGGAGGGGGCAGGCGCGGGGGCGACCGACGCGAGGGGGACGATCGGCGTGACCCGCGCCTCCTGCGGGGCCGGCTCGAGCGCGACGACGGACGGCTGTGCGACAGGAGCGTCGGCCGCGGCCAGCACGGTGATCGACGACTCGGTCACTCCGAGCACGAGACGCTCACCCTCGACGTCGACCACGACGACGCTGGCCTTGGCGCCGATGCCCTGACGGGCGACGATCGAGACGGGGGCAGAGGCACGGCCCCCGCGGAGCCCGCCCTTCGCGAGGCGCTTCTGCAGCACCCACAGCAGGGCGAGCACGACGCCCAGCGAGAGGGCGACGCGCAGCGCGACGAAGAGCGTGTCCACGATCAGGCGACGCCGTCGGCGACGTCGAGGATGCGGGTGATGCGGATGGCGTAGTCCTGGTCGACGACGACGACCTCGCCGTGCGCGATCAAGCGGCCGTTGAGCAGCACGTCGGCGGGGGCCCCGGCGGAGCGGTCGAGCTCGACGACGGCGCCGGGCTCGAGTCCGAGCACGTCGCGGACCGACATGCGGGTGCGGCCGATCTCGACGGTGAGGGCCATCTCGACGTTGTTGATGCGGCCGAGGTTGCCGGCGCCGAGCGGCGCGGCGGACGAGGCCGAGGAGGCGGGCGCGCTCGACGAGACGAGGCCCACGGTGCCGTCCTCACGGAGCCGCACGGCGAACCAGCCGACCGTCTCGCCCGCGGCGGTCAGGTCGAACACGACGGTGGAGTGGTCGGCGAAGAGGGCGTCGGCCGACTCGAGGCGGCTGTCGCCGAGGACTCCGGCGCCGAGCACCGAGGTCGCGGCCTCGAGCGCCGGCCGCAGCACGTCGACGACCGAGACGAGGGGCGAGTCGGTGCCCGCGGCGGCGGCGACCTGGTCCATGTCGGCGAGCAGCAGCGCGGTGTCGGCCGAGAGCGAGCCGACGAACGAGGTGACGACGGCCGAGGAGGCGGTGCTGCGGCGAGCCTGGGCGGTCACGGCGTCGACGGGCACGGCCCGCAGCGGCACGGGCGTCGGCAGCTGCGCGACGAGCGCCTCCGCCGCGGCGGTGTGCAGGGTGATGGTCGTGCCGGTCATGAGGTTCCTTCTTCGGTGCCGGTGAGGGAGGTGGAGACGACGATGCCCGCGAGGCGCGAGCCGGCCGAGCCGACGGCGGCGCGGCCGACGACCTGGCCGTCGACCGTGATCGCCAGCGGGCGCGACTGCGGGTGAGGCAGGGGCAGCACGTCGCCGACGGCGAGGTCGAGCACGACGCTCGGCAGCACGGCGGCAGGGGCGAGGCGGAGCGCGACGTCGACGGGCACGGAGGCCAGCTGGCCGCCGAGCAGACGGCGCACCTCGGCAGGGTCGACCGCGGACTCGGACTCGCCGAGCTGGGGCAGCAGCACCTCGGCGGGGATGGCCACGGTGCCGGCGGCGCTGCGCTCGCCGACCCGGATGTCGAACGAGGCGACGATCATCAGGTCGGACTTCTGCGCGGCCTGGGCGAACTGCGAGTTGTACTGGAAGCCGCCGACGACGATCTGCGCGACGAGCAGGTTGCCGAACGAGTAGCGGAGGTCGTCGAGGGCGTCCTCCATGAGGCGCCGCACGAGGGCCTGCTCGATCGGGGTGAAGGTGCGCTCGGGCACGGCCCCGGCGCGGGTGCCGCCGAGCATGTGGCTGACCCAGCTGAGGGCCGCCGAGGTCGGGAACTGGATGACGGCCTTGGGCGTCGTGCCCTCGATGCCGCAGAGCACCATCGCGGTCGTCGCGGGCAGCGAGGCGGCGAACTCGTCGTAGGTGAGGACCTGCAGCTGCTCGCAGGTCACCTGCGAGAGCACGCGCACCTTGGCGGTCAGCTGGGTGCCCCACTGACGCGCGAAGGTCTCGAACGCGAGCTCGAGCGCCCGCGAGTGCTCGCGGGGAAGCGTCGTCGGACGACGGAAGTCGTAGATCTCGGCCTGCTTCGGCGGGCGCGGCGCAGCGACGGCCGGGGCCGGTGCGGGCGTGCCCGGGGGCAGGGTCTCGAGGAGCGTCACGACCGGCACTCTCGGCCCGCGCCTCCTCGTCGTTAGGCGCTCGTCGTCAGTGACCCCCGGACTGGGCCCCCTCGGCGTGGGCGTCGTCGGACTCCTTCTCGCTCTTCTCCTCGGTCTTCTTCTCGGTCTTCTTCTCGGTGGTCGTCGTGGTCGCGGCGGCCTCCTCGACGGCGGGCGGGCTCTCGGCCGCGGCGTTCCTGCCGGCGGTCACCGCGCCTCCTGCGCCCTCGGCAGCCGCCTGCAGCTGGGGCAGCAGCGCGCTCACGTCGTCGGACTGGTTCGACAGGACGACGATGTCGACCCGCCGGTTCGTGGCGAAGTCGGCCTCGGTGCCGCCGGTCGAGAGCGGACGCGACGAGCCGAAGCCGACGGCCTGCGCGTGCTCGACGGGGAGACCGCCCCGCTCGACCAGGTCGCGCAGCACCTGCGTGGCCCGGGCGGAGGACAGCTCCCAGTTGGTCGCGTAGGGAGCGGTCGAGCTGCGCTGGTCGGCGTGGCCCTCGATCGACACGTCGTGGCCGGCGCCGCGGAGCACGGGCGCGATCGCGTCCATCACGCGGCGGGCGGTGTCGCTCAGGTCAGCGCTGTTGGTGCCGAAGAACGTTTCCGAGCCGACCAGGCGCACGGTGAGGCCGCGCGCGTCGGTGGAGAACTGCACGTCGGCGGTGAGGCCGGAGCTGGCGAGGCCCGCGGCGATCGCCTCCTTGATGGCGGTCAGGTCGTCGAGCTCGGCCTGCGCCTGCGCGAGCTCCTCGGCGGTGCCCGCCGTGCCGCTCGCCGACGCCTTGCTCATGTCGGTCTCGTCGCCGGTGGAGTAGCCCTGGCCCTCCGGAGTGACGTCGTTGACCGTGACGACGGTGCCCGACGCCGTGTCGACCTTGCCGACGTCGGTCTGGCCGAAGCCGGTGGCGAGCGAGTTGCGGAGGGCGATGTACTTGTCCTGGTCGACGCTCGACATCGCGAACAGCACGATGAACATGCACATCAGCACGGTGACCATGTCCATGTACGAGGCCAGCCAGCGCTCGTCGGGGTGCTCCTCCTCGGCGTGCGCCTTCTTGCGGCGGCCACCGCGCGCGCCGCTCACGCTGCGAGGCCCTGGTCGTCGGCGCCGGCCCCCGCCTTGGCGCCCTTGCCGGCCTTGCCTGCCTTGCCTGCACCGCCCTTGCCTGCGCCGGCCTCGAGCGAGTGCACCGGCACCATGGCCTTGAGGCGCTCGCCGAGGAGGCGCGGCTGGCTCCCGGCCTGGACGGCGAGCACGCCCTCGATCAGCAGCGTCATGCGCGCCTCGTCGAGGTCGGCGAGCTTCTTCAGGCGGCCGGCGAACGGCAGCCAGAGGAAGTTCGCGCTGAGCAGGCCCCACAGGGTCGCCACGAACGCCGCCGCGATCAGCGGGCCGAGCTCGTCGGGCGAGGCGAGGTTCTCGAGCACGTGGGTCAGGCTGACCACCGTGCCGATGATGCCGACGGTCGGGGCGTAGCCGCCGAGGCTGTTGAAGAACTTGCTCGCCGTGCGGTCGGCGGCCAGACGGGACTCCATCTCGTCCTCGAGCAGGATCCGCAGCTCCTCGCCGTCGGTGCCGTCGGCGATGTTCTGCAGGGCGCCCTTCATGAAGGGGTCCTCGACCTTCTCGGCCTCCGCCTCGAGTGAGAGCAGACCCTCGCTGCGCGCCTTCTCGGCGAGCGCCACGATGTCGTCGATGACCGACTGCGGCGGGATCACCTTGCCCGTGAAGGCGTGCGGGATCTTCTTGAAGCTCAGCATCGCGTCCTTGATCGTCGTGCCGGCGATGCCGACCGCGATCGTGGCGCCGAAGACGAGCAGCATCGGCGCGGGCAGCAACAGGCCCTCGACGTGGACGCCCTCGAGCTTGATCATCCCGAACAGCGCGCCGAACGCGAGCAGGATGCCGATGATCGTCGCCGGATCCATCAGCGGGCTCCGGTCGGTGCGGGCACGGTGGTGGTGCTGGTGGGTGCGACGGCGGGGGCGACTGCAGCCGCGGGGGTCTGCTCGGCCGGGCGGAGGGCGGAGACGAGACCGCCGCCTCCTTCGCTGCCGGTGCTGCCGGTGCCGCCGGTGCCGCCTCGCGAGCCGCGGACGATGCCGAGCTGCGGGCCGGTCGACGTGCGGCTGCCGAGCGGCTGCGTCGCGGGAGCGGCGAGGTCGGGCGCGTCGTAGGCGAGCGAGACGATGCGGGCGCGGTAGCGGGCGATCATCTCGATCACCACGGCCATCGGCTCGGTGACGATGTACTTCGCCCCGTCCACCATGATCAGCGTCGTGTCGGGCGTCTCGTGGATGCGCTCGATCAGGTCTGGGTTGACAGCGAATCTGCTGTCGTTGAGTCGCGTGACGACGATCATGGCCCGTCCTAGGTCTGTGTCTCCTGCCTCCGTCCGTGGGGCAGGTATCGCTGCTCGTCCTGAGCGGCTACGGGTGACTATCGGCAGGGGGCGCGCGGGCGTTAGGGGCTGGCGTGGTGGGTGTCCTCCGTTCGGCGGACGCCGCGCCCGGCTCGCGGCGTCGAGTGGTCGGTTCCTGTCGCTCATGGCGCGTCGACGGACCAGAACTGACCAGTCGAGGGGCACGGGGACGACGCGGGGGCGTCATTCCGCACGATCACCCGGTGTCGCGCTGGTTCTCCCCAGGAGCGACGAGCGACTTGCCCCTCGAACCTACAGGTCAGTACGGTATGTCACATTGCCCATGACACGAAGGAGGCGCGGATGGCACAGCGGATCGACATCGATCTCGAGAGGGTGCGGCGAGTCGCTGACGGCCTGTCGCTGTTGCACGCGCAGCTGGGCTCGACGGCAGCCACCGCCCTGACGACCGGGGCGCACTCGGGCCTGGGCACGCCCCGCAGCCTCGCGGCGGTGCGCGACTTCGTCGACGACTGGGCGGTCAGACGAGGCCGACTGCTCGAGTCGATCGAGGCGGTGGGCACGATGGCCGAGCAGACCGCGGCGGCGTTCACCCAGGTCGACGACGACCTCGCGGCGTCCGTCACACCCGCTCAGCCGGTCGCGGGCACGCGGTGACGCGACCCCTCGACTGGTCGGCGCTCGACCTCGCGTCCGATCCGGCGCCGGGGCACCCCGACGACATCCGGGCCGCGGCGACGGACGCCCGCGGCACGGCCCAGCTCATCGAGTCGCAGGTCCGCGACCTGCGCCGCCTCGGCACCGCCGAGGGCTGGGACGCCGACTCCGGCCGAACCTTCGCGACCGAGGCGCCCGTGCTCGCCGACGCGATCGCCCGCGCCCAGGCGCGGTATGAGGGGCTGGGCACGACGCTCGACAACTACGCGACCGGGCTCGAGGGCCTGCAGCGGCGGGCCGACGCGGCGCTCGCCGATGCCGAGGCCGCCGCCGCCGCAGGTCGCCGCGCGCAGGCCCTCACCGTCGACGCGGTGCCCGGCACGCTGGAGGAGGCCGACCAGGCCGAGGCCCGCCAGCGGGCGATCGCCGCCAGCTCGGACGACCGCGACGCGGCCCTCGCGGTCGTCCGCCAGCTCGTCGGCCACGGGGGCGGGGGCGGCGAGCTGGCAGCCCTCGACGACGCCCTGGTCGTGGCCCTGGCGGCAGCCGGCGACGATGACCTGAAGGACTCGTGGCTCGACCCGGCCAAGCAGTTCGTGCACGACAACAGGGGCGTCATCAACGTCGTCAAGGACGTTCTCAGGGCCCTCGGTCCGCTCCTCACGGTGGCGGCGATCTTCGTCCCGATCGCTGCTGTCCCCGCCCTGCTCGCCGTCGGGCTCGCACTCGCCGCGGTCACGCTGCTGCTCACCCTGGCTCAGGCGGTCGCGGGAGACGCGACCGTGGGCGACGTGCTCGCCGACCTCGTCGACGTCGGGATGGCCGTGGTCGGCCTCGGCGGCGCACGAGCCGTGGCCTCGGCCGTCTCGGCGACCCGCACGTCGGTCGTCGCGAGCAGGTCCATGGCGGCGGCGCGGAGGGCGGTGGCCGGGAAGGTGCCCGCGCGCAAGGCCGCGGCGGTGTTCCACCGGGCTCGCCTCGCCGAGGCGGCAAGGGTCACGAGACAGGCGGACGCCATCGCGGCGAGCCTCCGGACTCGCGTTCTCGACGGGCTGGTGACCGGAGGCGCGTCGGAGCTCTCTCAGCTGCGGAGGCTCGCCGTCGGCAGCGGTGGGCCGCTGGCCGCCCAGGTGTGGCGACCCGGGATCGCGTGGGCTGCGACGGTCGGCCCCTACGGTGCCGTGGACTTCGTCAGGTCAGGAGGGGAGACGATCGGACATCTTCGGGACTACCGGTCTGGCACCTACTGGGACAAGAAGACCTTGATCCACATCGGGAGCGTGTGACGGTGCCGGGGTACTCACTCGCGCTGCCCCTCGGGTGGCATCGGCTCGAGGTGGGGGACGACGACGCCACGGTGGTCCGTACGGCAGAGCGGCGATTCCTGGCGCGTGACGACGACTCCGCCCGCTCGGCGCTCGCCCGTCATCGCTTCCGCGAGACCGTGACCCATCTCGTCGGCCGGGCCCGTGCCACCGGCGTCGTCGACCTGTTCGTGCACTCCGGCCCGACCCGGACCGGCATCGGCCCGATGTCCCTGGCGGTGTCCGTCCTCGCAGCGCCGGGCTTGGACGACGAAGCCCTCCTCCGCGCCGGTGTCGATGGGAGCGGACCCGCCCTGGTCCGCGTCGACCTCCCCGTCGGGCAGGCACTCCGCGGCGCACGGTGCGAGACCGTGCCGCTCGGCGACGTCGTCGATGACATCGTCGCCGTGGCGGGTCCCGACGTCTCCGTGGCGGACCGAGAGACCGCCCTGGGCGAGGCACGGGGCCATCGATGCGACTCCGCGTCGGTCGAATACCTCGTCGCCGTGCCCGGCGAACTCGGCGTGCGACTCGTGATCTCGTTCCGCGCGATCGGCGGCCGGCACGTCGATGCCGAGGCTGCCCATGCCGACTCGATCGTGAGGACGCTGCGATGGACGTGACTCTGCGCGACCAGGTCGTCGCGCGACGGACGACCATGAGCCCGTTCGTGGGAGGACGACGCTCGCCGTCCTCCGTGGTGGTGGATGCCGCGGACGCCGTGGTGCTGGTCTCCGGCGACGGCCACCGCACCCGCCTGTGCACGCTCCCCGACATCGTCGTCGGCGGCTGGTCGCCCGGGCACGGGATCCCCGGCGGCTGGCTCGACGTCGGCGACAAGGGCTTCGTGTGGATGCAAACGGCGACGAGAACGGTCACCTTCGCGCTGGACGACTGGTGGCCCCTCCGCCCTGGTGACCCTCTCCAGGGGGCGCTGGAGAGCACGGGCTTCGCCGTGTTGTTCCAGCTCGCCGGCGTCACCCCGTCGACAGAGGCGCCCCCGCCGGCCGTTCACGAGGACATCCTCGCCGCCGTGGTGCCGTCCAAGAGCCTGGTGCTCATGAGGCGGTCTCCCCTCATGCGGGCCCAGGCCGTCGCGATGCTCATCGTGGCACTCAGCTACGTCGTCCTCCTCGTCTCGCTTCCCGTGGCGGCCCTCATCGTGCGAACCCCGTTCTCGTTCACGCCGTGGATGCTGCCGTTGTGCGCCATCGCGCTGTTCTGCTCGGTCGCTGCCGCCGCCCCGCTCCCGTCCTGGCGCCGAGCCCCCGCTCAGGCGAACCCATCGGTCTCACTCGCACCAACCGGGCCCTGTCCAGCGTGGTTCCGACGACGTGCACGCATCGAGGCACTCGACGACGAGCTCGTCGCCGTCGACGGCACCGGGGTCTGGTCACGTGTGAGGTGCGGCACCGACAACAGTTCGCCGCTCGGCCTCAAGGACTTCGACGTCCGGCCGTCGACGCAGACGCGGCGCGGCTCGCTCGTCATCTGGGACGTCTCGGGCGCACCCCGGCTGGTCCTCCCTCTCGAGCTGTGGGCCCCCACCGAGACTGCGCTCGCTGCGCTCCGCGCCACGCTTCGGCGAGCAGGCCTGACCGAGGTTGCACATCGGCGGCGTGACGTCGATCTGCCGGCCCCCTTCGACGTCGCTCGAAGCCGCCTCGACGGGCTCGACGCCGTCGTCGGCCTCGGGCCGTGGCGAGTCCCTCCGCTCTACGTGAGCGCCCGTCTCGCGATCCTGGCCTCGAGCATGCTCCTGCCCTTCCTCTTCGCGGGTGACCTCGTCGACGACTCCCCGACCCGTGTCGTAGCCGCCTTCTCGGCGTGCGTCCTGGTCGCAGCCGACGTCGCCGTCCTCACCGTCGTCGTCTGGGCCCTGCTCGGACACCCCGTCAGAGGAGGACTCGTCGGCGTCGTCCGGCGATGGAAGGAGAAGAGATCATGACGTTCGGCATCGACTACGACCCGCGGTGGGTACCCGTGCTGGGCCTGGATCCCGGCCGGATCGACGGCGCACCTCCTCCGCCCTTGCCTGCCGGGAGCGACCGCACCCGCGAGCTCATGCTCACCGAGGGGGCCGCCGCGGGGTTCGTGCTGGCCGATGCAGCCGAGCCTGCCGCGGCGCTGGTGTCCTGGGCGACCGTCCACGTCGAGGACGTGCCCGGGTGCACCGTCGAGGCCGTCGTCGAGGGGTTCCGCGTCGTTCCGTCGGCGGTCTCGGCGACGACCGTCGATCGGGTCGAGACCCGGCTGGGGCGCGCGGTCCGGCTGCAGCACGACCGCGTCCACCACCTCCGCGTCGACGGCGCCGGGTCGCTCGGCAGCGTCCTCCTCACCCACGTCATCTGGCTCTGGCAGATCGTCGACGACGGCGACCAGGTCGTCGTCAGCCTCGGGACGGAGACCCCGGCGCCCCACCCCGCCGCCGAGGTGCTGCCTCTGTTCGACGACCTCGCCCGGGGCTTCGGCCCCCGCCCCGACCTCGCGTAGCAACGGGCCGCCCGGCCCGTCGCCGCCTAGCCCTCGGCTCCCTCACGCCTTCCCTCCCCCCACTGCCCATCCCTCACCCATCCCCCAGGAGCCCCGCCCATGAACACGCCCGTCCCCGACACCCATTCCCCGTCCGTCGTGCACCGCCCGTCGTCCAGACAGCTCGTGTCCGTGGCCAAGACCCGCTTCGTGCTCGTCGCGGTCGTGATCGCCTGGGCTGTGCTCAGGGGCAACTGGGCGGGATTGGTCGTCCTGGCCGTGCTGGCGCCGATCCTCGCCGTCGGGCTCGCGTCGTACCTCCGCGGCACGACCGTGACCGCCTCGCCGACGCAGCTCACGTACCGCCGCCCCTGGTCCACGAAGGTCGTCCTGCTCGACGGGCAGCAGCGCGGGCTGCTCTGCCTAGTCGACCAGAGGATCCAGCGGCTCGGCGTGCTGGCGGTCCGCGGCGCGGACGGCACGCGCATCGTGCTCACCGAGGGGTACTTCGACTTCGCCGTCCTGGCAGACATCGCCGAGCGCTGCGGAGTGCCGATCGCCTCGCCCGACCAGCCGCTGACCGGCAAGCAGATCCGGGGCCACGCCCCAGGGCTCATCCCGCGCTGGATGGCCTGAGCGCACTCCGGCCGCTGCGACGCGGAGCGCGCCGACCCAGGACGTGACTGCGCGGGAGCGACAAGACGACGCGGAAGATCACGTTGCCTTGTCGCTCCCGCGTGGGTCAGCCGACCTCGGCGGAGGCGTCGATGCGGTCGAGCACGTGGAAGAGGTCGCGGACGACGGCCGTCTCGAAGAGGTCGTCGGGCCCGGTGGGCGCCCACGCGGTGAAGGGCGGCTCGTAGAGAAGGGCCTTGCTGACCCGCCCGTGGTCCGTGAGGCGGTCGACGATCATGGGCGCCGCGGGGCGCCTCCGGGATTCTGTCAGATCTGACGCCGGCAGCTGGTCGCAAACGTGCAGACAAGTCGTTCTTGTATTCCTCTTCCATGTGTGGAATGTTGGTCGCGCCGCAGGGGCTACCGGAAGGAAGAACATGAAGAAGCTCACGACCATCACAGTCACCACGGCTCTCGTGATCGGGCTCCTGCCGCTCTCGGCCGGGGCAGCCTCGGCGGCCACGATCCAGCCGCGCCTCGATACGGGCGCCCAGATCTGTGCGACCGCGGCCACGGCTCGGGGCAGGGCGGACTGCTTCGCCAAGATCGCCACGAACCGCAAGCCCACCGCCGCGGAGATCCGGTGCGTCAAGGGCGCTGGCATCTCGGTCGCGGGCGTCCTCGCCGGCCAGCGTCTCGCGCGCGAACCAGCCCGAGTTCTCATGTACCGGGTCGTCGTCGCCGGCGTGCTCGCCTGCGTCGGCGGACTCATCGCCTGACGTGCGGACGACAGCGAGCATCATCGTCCTCTGCGTCATCGTCGGGGTCGCCCTCGGCGCGCAGGTGGCCCTGGCGGGGCACCCGGTGGCCCGCGGAGCCGTTCTGTTCGTCGCCGCGGCCGTCGCCTCCCTCCTGATCGACAAGCGCGTCCTCTTTGGCCGGGGGACGAGACGGCGAGACGAGCCGTAGACGGGTCGGATGACCCTCGGCGGACGGTTGTCGCTAGCGGGTCGTGCCGCGTGCGTCGACGAGTGGTCAGATCTTGTCGCTCATGGCTCGTTGACGGACCAGAACTGACCACTCGAGCGGCGCGGGGCACGATCGAGGAGGGAGGGACTAGCGGGACGTGACGCAGGAGGCGGCGGGCGACACATGCGCGCAACACCGGGCTGGCAAGATGCTGCGGTGACCGACACCCCCGCGAACGACGGCACGCGCGACGCCACCCCTGTCGCCCGGCCCTCCTCCCCCACTTCCGCCTCCCCTGCCCCCGCGACCGGCTCCGGCTCGACCAGCTCGACCAGCTCGACGCCGACCGGCTCGACGCCCGTCTACTCGACGCCCGAGGCGACCGGGCCGGACGCCGCGCTGTCGCCCGACACGGCGACCCCGCTGGTCGACGACCCGGCCCTGACCGAGACCGCCGCGACGGCCGACGCCAACCGGCACACCTTGGTCGAGAACGTGATGGGGGTGGTGACCGGCGTCTTCATCGCCTCCTTCGGGCTGTTCCTGCTGAAGGCGAGCGGAGCCGTCTCGGGCGGCACCGCCGGCATCGCGCTGCTGCTCGACTACGCCGGGCCGCTGTCGTTCGGCGCGCTGTTCATGCTGGTGAACGTGCCGTTCTTCGCGCTCGCGGTGTGGAAGAAGGGGGTCGCGTTCACGCTGCGGACGGTCTTGACGGTCGGCATGGTGTCGGCGATGTCGTACCTGCACCCCGCGGTGTTCCACATCGACGACATCGACCCGGTCTACGGCACGCTCGGCGGCAACCTGCTCGTCGGGGTCGGCCTGCTGATCCTGTTCCGCCACGGGGCGAGCCTCGGCGGCATCAACATCCTCGCGCTCGTGCTGCAGGAGAAGCTCGGCTGGCGGGCCGGCTACGTGCAGATGGCGGTCGACGTCGTCATCATCCTGTTCTCGCTCACCGTCGTCTCCCCCTGGATCGTGCTGCTCTCGGCAGCGGGCGCGGTGGTGCTCAACCTCGTGCTCGCGCTCAACCACAAGCAGGGACGGTACCTCGGTCGCACGTGACCACTTCGGGGGTGATCTGTGGGTGAACCGCTCCCAGGTCGGACACAGACTCGAGAAAGTCTCTACCTTCGGAGTCGGGCCGACGACCGTCGAGGCCACCCCGCTCTAGAGGAGTCACGACCATGACGTACGACCAGAACACCCCCGCCACCACGACCCCCGGCGCGTCCGCCAAGTTCAACACGCTCGCCATCGTCGGCTTCGTGCTGGCCTTCGTCGTGAACATCGCCGGCGTCGTCGTCAGCTTCATCGCCCTGTCGCAGATCAAGAAGACGGGCGAGCGCGGCCGCGGCCTCGCCATCGCCGGCATCATCATCGGCCTGCTGTCGATCGTCTTCGGCATCATCTACATCACGGTGCTGCTGCCCATGATCATGGAGCAGGTCGGCACCGTCCCGACCTACTGATCTCTGCGAGATCGCCTGCAGGAGGCGCGGTGCCCGTTCGACGGGCACCGCGCCTCCTTCGTCTCCGAGGGGGTCGTCAGGAGGCGGAGGCGGAGGCGCGGGCGCGGGCGAGGGCGAGGGCGCGGGCGCGCGATCGCCGGCTCCACAGCCCGCTGGCCATCACGAGGACGAGGGCCACGAGGAGCACCGCCACCCCCGTCCCGACACCGTCGGGCTCGAAGAGCACCGCCGGCGCGCCGTTCTCGGTGCTGGGCCACGTCCGCAGGACACCGGGCAGACGGACGGCCGTGCCCGTCGTGAGGGTGACGGCCACGGCCGCGAGCAGGACCACGACCATGACGGCCGCGCTCGCGACCACGGCGCCGACGACCGTGACGAGACCCCGGAAGGCTGTGGCGACACCGTGGACGCTGCGGGTGACGAGGGTCATGGTGGGACTCCTGTCCTGCTCGTGGCGGGCACGTCCGACAGGGTCGACGCGTGCGGTGCGACGAGGCTACGGACGCCGCACCAGGATCGACTCCGCCACGCGAACGAGATCTACGGCGGCCAGGCCGTCCAGAGCAGGACGATCGCGACGACCTGGAGCGCGACGCTGGCGACGATCGTGACGACCACGCGCCTCCTCGTGGCTGACAGCTGCGGATCGCCCAGCAGGGGCGCGAGCGGCATCAGCATGCGGAAGCTCGACTGCTGCGGCAGGAACACCGCGACGAGGTAGGCGACGTAGCCGATCGTGTACGTCTGCAGCTCGAGGCCTAGCCTGCCCGAGCGACGCACCAGCCCGAGCACGACGACCGCGAGCAGCAGCACCACGGCCACCACCCCGAGCCAGCCGGCCATCGCCTCGCCGAAGCGGAACCACGGGGTGAACGGGACGAAGCCGTCCGTGCCGATGTAGTCCCGCCACCACGACGACTCCGTCGCGAAGTAGCCGTCGCGCTCGCCTGTGACCACGGCCACGACGACCGGCCACGCGAAGCCCGCCGCGGTGACGACCAGGCCCGCGGCCCAGATGCGGACGTGCTCGGCGAGGGGCGTGCGGTCTCGCTCGAACTCGTGCTCACCCTCGCGCTCGCGCTCGTCGGCGCGCGCGTCCTGTGCGTGGCGTCGGGCTCGGCGCTCGCGGACCAGCCGCACCAGCCAGGTCAGCCCGAGCGCCGCCGAGAGCGCGAGCCCGCCGGGGTGCGCGAACGCCGCGAGCACGCCGAGCACCGTGAACCAGGCCCAGCGCCGCGCCGTCATCGCGAGCAGGGCACCGAACATCAGCAGCAGGAACAGCCCCTCGGCGTAGGGCACCTGCAGCACGAACGACATCGGCGCCGTGCAGAAGAAGACGGCACCCCAGAAGGAGGCGCGGGCGCCGAACCGCGTCAGCATCAGCCGGTGGAGCACCAGCGTCGCTCCGGCTCCCGCCAGCACCGCCACGACGATCGCCGCGATCAGCCAGTCGCCGCCCACCACCGGCCGCACGACCCGCACCAGCACGGGGAACAGCGGCATGAAGGCCCACGCGTTCTTGACGACCTGGCCGTCGTCGTTCCGCGGCAGCTCGGTCGGGTACCCCTCCTCGGAGATCTCCCGGTAGAAGACGGCGTCCCACGACGAGAGGTAGCCCGTGAAGCCGGGGCCGCCGTCGTGCTGCGCCCAGGTCGCGGTCGCCGTGAGCGCGTGCACCGCCGCGAGGATCGCCGTCGTGACCAGACGCGAGGCGGCGTAGACGCCGAGGAGGATCAGCACCGTGACGAGGCCGGGGCGGGGCACGGCGGGAACTCCGCGGACGGTGCTACCGCCGGTGCGGGGAGCGGACGGCTCCGGCTGCGTGCCGCGCCGCGCCTCCGTCCCCGTCGTCATCGATCTTGTCTACCCGCCGGGCGCTGGGAGGGCAGGCCGCCGTACCCCGCGCGCCGGTGCGCCCGCGCCCACGCGAGCCGCCGGGGGCAGCGCACCCCGAAGTGGACGATGCACCCCGCAACGACGGGGTGCATCGTCCACTTCGGGGTGCGGGAGGAGGTGGTGGGGCGGGCGCGGGCGGGAACGCAGGAGGCGCGGGCTGGTCTCGAGGACCGGGCCCGCGCCTCCTGCGCTCCGGGCTGCGGCTGCGGCTGCGCCGACAGCAGCAGCAGCAGCAGCAGCAGCTGCTAGCGCTTCAGGTTGGTGAGCTCCTGGAGGACCTCGTCCGAGGTGGTGATGATGCGGGCGTTCGCCTGGAAGCCGCGCTGGGCGACGATGAGGTTCGTGAACTCCTGCGAGAGGTCGACGTTGCTCATCTCGAGGGTGCCGCTCGAGAGCGAGCCGACTCCGGGCGAGCCGGGGACGCCGAGCGCCGCGTTGCCCGAGTTCGCCGTGGCGCGGTAGCCCGACGAGCCCGACTTCTCGAGGCCGCCCGGGTTGGCGAAGGTCGCCAGCGCGATGCGGCCGACGGCGAGCGACTCGCCGTTGCTGAACTGTCCGACGAGGGTGCCGTCCTTCGAGAGGCTGAAGCCCTTGAGCGTGCCGGCCTCGCGACCGTTCTGGTCGGTGACGGCGACCGTGTTGAGTGCGGCGAAGCCCGTGATCTTGGACAGGTCGACGGCGATGCCGCCGACGGTCAGCGAGCCGGTGCCGTTCTGTGCGCCGTTCGTGAAGGTCAGGGCGGTGCTGCCGGGGGCTCCGACGCCGTCGGTGCCGGTCACGTTCCAGCCGCCCGCGGTGCGCGTGAACGACAGGGTCAGGGTGCGCTCGGTGCCGAAGGCGTCGTAGACCTTCGAGTCGCGGGTCAGGGTCTCGCCGACCGCGGTCTCGGACGGCAGGTTGCCGGCGACGTTCGCGCCGGTCGTGGCCGTGGCCGGCGCCGCGCCGTTCAGGGGCAGCATGATGTCGCCCACCGCGCCTCCGTCGTTGACGACGCCGTTCGTGGCCGAGTAGCCCTGCACGATCTTGCCGTCGGCCGAGACGAGGCGGCCGTCGGCGTCGAAGTCGAAGGCGCCGGCACGCGTGTAGACGGTGTCGTTGCCGAGGCGCGTGACGAAGAAGCCGTCGCCCGAGATCATCAGGTCGGTCGCCTTGCCGGTCGCCTGGGCCGAGCCCTGGGCGAAGTTCGTCGAGATGCCCGCGACCTGCACGCCGAGGCCGACCTGTGCAGGGTTCGTGCCGCCGATGCCGGTCTGGGGGCCTCCGGCGCCCTGGGTCATCTGCGACAGGGTGTCCTGGAACTGGGTGGTCGACGACTTGAAGCCGGCGGTGTTGACGTTGGCGATGTTGTTGCCGGTGACGTCGAGCATGGTCTGGTGCGACCGGAGGCCCGAGATGCCGGAGTAGAGGGAGCGGAGCATGGGAGCTGCCTTTCGGACGGAGCTGAGGAGGCGCGTCCTGCGCGGAGAGACCGGTCGCGTCCTGCGTCCGGGGCGGTGCTGAGAAGTACGTGGGGGCGGTGCTGTGCTGTGCGGCCGAGCCGCGAGGGAGCGAGTCGCTAGGCCTTGGGCGTCGCGGTGATGCCGGAGATGAGATCCAACGCGACCTCCTTCCCGCCGACGGTGACCTTGGGCACGGACTCGGCGAACGAGACGCTCGTCGCGGTGCCGGTGACGGCCTTGCCGTCGGGGCCCGTGTAGCTGACCTCGCGGCCGACCAGGGCGGACGCCGAGGTGCGCATCTGCAGCGAGAAGCCCTCGTTCGCCGTGGTCGTCTGGTTGGTGATCTGCTCCATCATCGCGAGCTGGGTGGTCTGCGCCATCATCGCGTTGGTGTCCATCGGCGACGACGGATCCTGGTTCTTCAGCTGCGTGACCAGCAGGTTCATGAACATCTCGCCGTCCATGGCGGTCTTCGTCGTGCGCGCCGACGACGACTGCTGGGCCGCGGCCATGACGGTCGGGTCGACGGTTCCGGAGATCTGGTCGATCGAGGGCATCTGCTGTGTCTTCCTGTGGAGGGCGGAGCGGGGACGAGCTGTGGAGGGGCGGTGCTGTGCGGGCGGTGCGGTGCGGGCGGTGCTGGGCGGCCGCTAGGCCAGCACGTCGATCGAGACGGTCGGCGACGAGGAGGCGCGGTGCAGCCCGCCCGCATCGGCGGCGGCCGCGAGGGCGCCGGCCCGGAGGCGATCGGGGTCGGGGTCGTCGCGACGAGCACCGTCCCCGCGGTCCCGCGACCCGGCGGTCTGCGAGGCGTCGCGCTCTGCGGAGCCGTAGCGCGCCTCCTGCGGTGACTGCTGTGCGGCACGCTGGTCGAGCAGCCGCTGCTGGTCGGCCCGGTCGTCGGACGGCTGGTTCTGGCTCGAGAGGTCGACGCTCGCCTGGAGGCCGGCTCCCCCGAGGTCGCGGCGGAGGTCGGGCAGGATCGCCCGCACCGCCTCCCGTCCGGCGTCGGTCGGGGCGAACATCTCGACGTGCATGCCGTGGGCCCCGACGTGGGCTCTGACGGTGACCGGCCCGAGGGCCTCGGGGCTGACGGTGACGGTGACGACGTGCGTGCCGGCACCCGCGGCGGCGAGCGAGAAGAGGGGACGCGCGAGCTGCTGGCCGAGGGGCGCCGGGGTCGCAGGAGGTGCGGCGACGGGGGTCGCGCCCGCTGCGGACGCCGGGGCGGCCGGGCCGGGCGCGGCCACGACGGGCGGGGCGACAGGCAGAGCAGAGGTGGAGGTGGTGGTCGTGGTGGCCGTGGCGACGCCTGCGTCGGCGATGCGGGCACGGTCGGCAGCAGACGCCGAGGTGGCCGCCGACTGGTTCGCACCGACCGTCGAGAGCGCGCTCGCGAAGGCCGCCGGGACCGCGGTCGGGCGCGCGGGAGGCGGTGCGGCGGCCTCCGTCGGGGACTCGCCCGGTGCCGGTGCCGGTGCCGGTGCCGCCGACTGTGATGCCGTCGCCGTGACGCGGCCGGACGAGCTCGTCGCGCCGGTCGCAGCCGCGGCCGCGGTCGCTGCGACGGCGGTGGCGGCAGCGGCCGCGGCCGCTGCGACGGCGGTGGCGGCAGCGGCCGGGGTCGAGGCGGCGGTCGCGGTCGCCAGACCGGAGGTCTCGTCGCGGCCGGTCGCGGGGTCGACGGGCGTCGTCGGGGGGAGGCTCGCGCTCAGGGCTGTTCCGTCACGGGACGGATCAGCGACCGACACGGCCTGCGCGAGGGCCGCCTCCTGCCGGAGCTCGCCCGGTGCCGGGGGGCTCGCGGCCGGAGCGATCGATCCGTCACGAGACGGACCGCCGGCCAGGCCGGACTCGTCGACGGCTGATCCGTCACGAGACGGATCAGGGGTCGGCGCCTGGGCCAGCGCCGAGGGCGAGTCCTGGCCGGGGAGAGAGGGGAGCGGAGGGGTCGCCGATCCGTCCTGTGACGGATCAGCCTCAGCAGGGACGGCCGCCGCGGAGGGCGAGGAGCCGAGCCCGGCGGCGGCCAGTGCCGCCTGCAGGGAAGCCGCACCCTGGGCGGGCGCTGCGGGCTGAGGGACAGCGGCGGCGCGATCCCGCGCCCCGCCCTCGGCCGGCTCCGATGAGCCGACCGGCCCCGCAGCGACGACCGCAGTCGCACCCGCCGCAGGCTCGGCGGCGGCGGCGGTCGCGGCGGGCGCCCCGTAGGCGCCGGAGGCGGTGGAGGGCGTGGGGGCCGACGACGGACGACGTGAGGCCGGGTCGCGCGGCGCAGCGCTCGACATCGCCTCGCCGAAGCCCGCGGCCGAGCGTCCGGCCGACGATCGCCCGCCTGCAGCGCGACCGCCCGACGCGCGGTCGGAGCCGGAGGAGGCGTCGGCCCGGTCGGCGAGGCCGGGGACGACGGGGGGCAGGGTGCGCAGGACGCTCATCAGGCGGCCCCTCCGCTCATCATGCGCTGGAGCGCGGCGGTCATCAGGTCGGTGGAGCCGGACCCGCCGGCCGCACCGGCACCGGTCACGCCCAGCGAGGACGCGAGCGAGGCCAGCGAGGAGGCGGAGGCGCCCGCGGAGCCAGCGCCGGACGCGGCAGCCGTCCCCGTCGCGGGCACGACGCGGCGGATCGTCGACAGGTCGGAGTCCTTGTACCAGTTGTCGACGATCTGGACGTCCTTGCCGGGACGGGGCGCGTGCAGCACCTTGCCGTCGCCGAGGTAGATGACGATGTGCCCCTCGCCCTTGGCGACGAGCAGGTCGCCCGGCTTCGCCTCGGCCAGCGACGGCACCTCGGCGCCCATCCGTGCCTGGTCGGGCACGACGCGCGGCATCGAGACGCCGAGCTCCCCGAACACGGTCTGCACGAGGCCGGAGCAGTCCATGCCGCTCGCGCTCTCGCCGCCGAAGACGTAGGGCACGCCGAGGTACTTCTTCGCGCCGCTGACGACGTCGGCGCCGGTCGCGCCGCTGCCGGTCGCGACGGACCCCTTGACGGCCGCCACGGAGGGGGTCGTCGCGAGGCCGCCCGCAGCACCTGCGGCCCCGGTCGCGCCGGCACCGCTCGTGCCGGCGAGCGCGTCGGCGAACGCGCCGGCCGAGGTCGCCGAGGCGCCCGACCCGGCGGACGCCGCGGCTGCCGTGCCGAGCACGGACGGCGTGCGTCCGCTGCGCAGCTGGTCGATCTGCGTCCTGATGTCGTCGATCCGGGACAGGACCTCGCTCACGGGGCTCACTGGGCGCCTCCTCGGGTCGGGGTGTGGGTCGGGGTGGTCGGGGTGCGGGTCGGGGCGGTGGACGAGGAGGCGGCGGTCTCGGCCTCGCGCATCCGCCACGACTGGCCGGCGATCTCGTCGAGGGCGGCCTGCTCGGTGCGGAGGTCGTCGGCGGCGGCCTCGACGGCGTGCGCGGCCTCGAGCTTCTCGAGGCCGATCGCGGCACGGCGCGCGGCCCCGAACTCGGCCTGCGCCTCGTCGGCCTCGGCGCGACGACGGGCCGCGACCGCGTCGAGCTCGGCGAGCATGCCCCGGCTCGACGCGCGGGAGGCGGCGATCGCGCTGAGCATGGCGGCGTCCGTCACCTGGGCGGGCCCGTCGTCGAGGGTGCGCTTGGCGGCGAGGCGGCGGTCGGCCGCGTCGCGGAGCCGGTCGTTCGCCTCGGCGAGGCGCCCGGCGGCCTGGTCCTGCTGGGCGTGGCGCAGCCGCAGCAGCCCGGCGAGCGAGAACGTGCGGGCCATCAGGCACCTCCGAGACGGGCGGTGAGCTGGGCGAGACCGGCCCACGACGCCGCGGTCTCGGCGCGCTCGTCCATGCCCTGCTGCAGGAACGCGTCGATCGCGCCCTGGTGCTCGACGGCCGCGTCGACGAGCGGGTTCGTGCCCCGCTGGTAGGCGCCGACGTCGAGCAGGTCCTGCGCGGCACGACGCGCGGCCATCACCTTGCGGAGGCTCGTCGCGGCGGCGCGCTGCTCGGCGGTGGTCACCTTCGAGGCGACGCGCGACACGGAGCCGAGCGCGTCGATCGACGGGAAGTGCCCGGTCACGGCCAGCTTGCGGTCGAGCACGACGTGGCCGTCGAGGATGCTGCGGGCCGCGTCGGCCACGGGCTCGTTGTGGTCGTCGCCGTCGACGAGCACCGTGTAGAGGCCGGTGACGGAGCCGATCCGGTCGGTCCCGGCGCGCTCGAGCAGCTCGGCGAGCACCGAGAACGTCGACGGCGGGTAGCCCCGGGTCGCCGGCGGCTCGCCGACCGACAGCCCGATCTCGCGCTGCGCCATGGCGACGCGGGTCAGGGAGTCCATCATCAGCACGACGTCGGCGCCCTGGTCGCGGAACGACTCCGCGATCCGGGTCGCGACGAACGCGGCCCGCAGGCGCATCAGCGCCGGCTCGTCGCTGGTCGACACCACGACGACGGAGCGGGCGAGGCCCTCGGGACCGAGGTCGTCCTCGAGGAACTCCCGCACCTCCCTGCCTCGCTCGCCGACGAGCGCGATGACGCTGACCTGCGCGTCGGTGCCGCGCGCGATCATCGACAGCAGGGACGACTTGCCCACGCCGGAGCCGGCGAACAGGCCGACGCGCTGGCCGCGGCCGACGGTCGTGAGGGTGTCGAGCACGCGGACGCCGAGCTGCAGCGGGGTGTCGATGCGCGCACGGTGCATCGCCGACGGGGTCTCGTGGTGCAGCGGGACGAGGTCGACGGCGCCGCCGTCGGGCGCACGGAGCGGGCCGCGACCGTCGATCGGACGGCCGAGGCCGTCGAGCACGCGGCCGAAGAGGCCGGTGCCGGTGGGGACGAGGAGGGGGCGGCCGGTCGAGCGCGCCGGCGTGCCGGCCGTCACGCCGGTGAGGCGGCCGAGCGGCATGCAGCGGAGGCCGTCGGGGGTGGTCGCGACGACCTCGGCCAGGGCGGAGGTGGTGGTGCCGATCTCGAGCACGTCGCCGACCGCGGCGTCGAGCCCGCGCACCGTGACGCCGAGCCCGACGGCGCTGACGACGCTGCCCACGCGCTGCGGGCGCGCGGCGGCGCGGGCGGCGGACAGCCGGGTCTCGACGGGGGCGGTGAGGGTCACGAGGCCCCCAGGAGAGCTGTGCGCGCACGGCCGAGCGCCGTCACGAGCCGGGCGTCGACGAGGCCGGCCGGGAGGTCGACCTCGGCGTCTCCCCGAGCGAGCCGGGCGTCGGCGACGAACGGCACCGAGGAGGCGGCGGCCGCGTCCCCGAGGGCGGCCAGGTCGGCCGGGTGCAGGCGCACGCCCACGACGAGCGAGCGGTCGAGCCCGTCGAGCGCGCGGGAGACGGCGGCACGCGCCGTGCGGCCCTCGCGCGGGCCGGCAGGGTGGTCAGCGGCGGGCTGCTCGGCGGCGGGCTGGTCGGCGACCGGCTCGGACGCCGCGACCTCGTAGCCGACCACGGCCGAGGCGAGGTCGAGCGCGGTCTGGACCAGCACCTCCTCGGACTCGGCGAGCACCGGCGCGACCCGCCGACGCAGCGCCTCGGCTGCCGCGTCGAGAGCGGCGAAGGAGGCGGCCAGCGAGCGCTCGAGACGGGTCACGGCCTCGGCGTGCTCAGCCTCCGTCGCGATGCGGCGCGCGGCGAGGTCGGCCTCGGCGGCGCGGAGGCCTGCGGCGTAGCCGGCCGCGTGGCCACGAGCCTCGGCACGGGCCGCGCGCGTGGCGGCGTGACCGGCGTGACCGGCGGTGCCGGTGCTGAGCGCGTGGGCGGTCGTCGTCGAGCCGGACCGCGCCTCCGTGAGCGAGGGGTAGACGACGCGCGAGAACGACTCCGGGGCGGAGATCGTCTCCGGGGAGGAGATCGCGGGATCGAGCATCGACGGGGCCGTTCAGACAGGAGGGCGGTGCGGCCGATCCGTGGCCAGGGGTCGAGCGATCCGTGCTCAAGGGCGACTCTCGGCAGGTCGCGGGGGGCGCGTAAGGCGTTGCCCCGAACGGGGGCAGGGTGCGCGGTGCGCGGTGCGGCTCGTCGATCGCCGGAAAGTACTTGCTCAAAGGGAAAGTACTTCCTAGAGTGGGAGGACATCGACGAGAGGACGGCACCATGACCGACCAGACCAGGCTCCCCACGCCGGACGAGGCCCGCCAGCTGCTGGCCCAGGCCGACTCGACCGGACGCCACGCGACCGCCAGGGCCGGCTGGCCGGGCGTCGCCGTGCTCCTGTCGCTCGGCTCCGTGCTGTCGCTCGGCACGCTCGCCCTGGGGCTCACCACCGGGACGAACTACTTCGTGGCCATGATCGCTCTGCTGGCCTGGATCGGCGTCGTGGTCGGGTTCCAGCTGGCCTTCCTCCGATCCCACCGGATCGGCTTCGGCCGCCGCTGGGGCCTCTACCTGGGCGCGATCTTCGCGATCTACGTCGTGGCGATGGTCGTGGTCGGGTCGTCCCAGGGCGAGGACGTGGTGGGCACCTGCGTGCTGGCCGCCGCGCTGATGGTCGTCTCCGTGGCCGCCGCGACGCACGAGGCTCGGCAGGCGGAGCGATGAGCGACGGTGCGGCAGGTGGCCGCACGTCCGGCGATCCGCACCCGCGCCTCCGGCTGTCGGAGACGCTGCACCAGCCGGTGCGGTTCTCGATGGTGGCGGCGCTGGCGGCGGCCGACCAGCTCGACTTCAAGGACCTGCGCGACGCCGTCCAGGTGACCGACTCCGCGCTGAGCAAGCAGATCAGCACGCTCGAGGCCGCGGGGTTCGTGAAGGTGTCCAAGGGGTTCGTCGGCAAGCGGCCGCGCACCTCGCTGAGGCTGACGTCGGAGGGGCGCGCCGCCTGGACCGCGCACCTCGCCGTGCTGCGCGAGATCGCCGCGGGCTAGCGCCGCGGGCCAGCGCCGCGCCCTCGCCGCCGGTCAGCCCGCCGGTCAGCCCGCCGGCTGGCTGCACCTGCCGCCCGCAGAACGAGAGAGATCCTGCCCAGCTCGACCGCGCCTCCTGGGCTCGATGGTCGTCACACGCTGGATCGCCCTCGAATCTGAGAGTGATCCGGCGGCGGGGGCTACTCGACGAGGGCGTCCTCGTCGGCGCGGTGGATCGTGATCGTGCCGAGCGCCTCGAGCTCGCGGATGGCGCGCACGACCTCGGCCCGCGCCTCCTCGACCTGCGACTTGCGGACGGGTCCCATCGACTGCAGCTCGTCGTCGAGCAGCTCGCGGTTGCGCTCGGAGACGTTGCCGCGGATGACCTCGGTGACGGCGGCGAGCGCCCCCTTCATCGCGGTCGCGAGCACGGCGGCGTCGATCCCGCGCAGCACCTGCTGGATGTCGCGCGACTCGAGCTTGACGATGTCCTCGAAGGTGAGCATGCGCGAGCGGACCTCCTCGGCGAGCTCGGGGTCGCGCTCGTCGAGGCCGTCGAGCAGGGCGCGCTCGGTGGCGCTGTCGCTGCGGTTGATGATCTCGACGAGGGGCTGGATGCCTCCGACGACCTCGACCTGTTCGCGCGGGGCGACGACGGCGCCGGCCCGCACCTTGAGCGTGGTCGCGACGATGCCGACGGCCTCGGGGGTCGCGGTGCCCATCGTGGCGATGGCCTGGGCGATGTCGGTGCGGGCGGCGACGTCGAGGCCGGCGAGGACGGCGGAGGCCTGCTGCGGCCGCAGGTGCGCGAGCACGAGGGCGATGGTCTGCGGCAGCTCGCCGTCGAGCAGGGTGATGACCTGGCCGGGGTCGGCCTCGTCGAGGAACTCGAAGCTCTTGCCCATGGCGTTCGAGGCGAGGCGCTCCATGACGCCGGCGGCGCGCTCCGAGCCGAACGACGCCTCGAGCAGTCCGACGGCGACGTCGTGGCCGCCGCGGCGCTGGTAGCGACCCGAGCGCGTCAGGTCGTGGAACTCGGCCACGGCCGACTCGGCCACGGCAGGGTCGACGCGGCGCAGCTTGACGATCTCGGCCGTGATCTCCTCGGCCTCCTCCTCGCTGAACTGCTTCATGACGACGGCGGCGTGCGCCTGCTCCATCTGCATGAGGATGACCGCCACCTTCTGCGGCCCCGTCAGCGGCGGGCGCGCGGCCGGCGCGCCGAACGCCCCCGGCACGCCGAACGCCTGGGTCGGGGTCAGGTCGGCGGCGGTCGGGCTCACGACTGCACCCGCTCGTCCATCAGGCCGCGCAGCAGCTCGGCGGTCTTCTCCGGGTCGCGCTCGGCGAGCGC
Organism: Frigoribacterium sp. ACAM 257; assembly: GCF_007954365.1. Taxonomy (GTDB): domain Bacteria; phylum Actinomycetota; class Actinomycetes; order Actinomycetales; family Microbacteriaceae; genus Frigoribacterium. Next base: position 353,723 of record NZ_VOLO01000002.1, on the reverse strand, counting down.
GTCGATCTCGGCGCGGCGACGCTCGGCCGACACGTACTCGGGCGAGGGCTCGGGCGCGGCGACGGGCAGGGCCACGGTGGCGGCCTCGTCGGCGAGCAGCTGACGGCGGGAGGCGGCGCCCGCGTCGTCGAGGTCGAGCCGCATGGTCGCGTCCCAGGTCTGGGCCGGGTTGCCGGCCGAGAGCTCGCCGAGGTCGACGTCCTCGCGGTCGTGTCGCTTGTTCTTCTTCGCGAAGACGATCAGGCCGACGATCAGCGCGATGACGATCAGCGCCACGATGCCGACGGTGCGGATCGTGCCCCACATCGCCTCGGAGGCGGCCGCCGCGTCGGCCGCGGCGAGCGCCGCCTTCGCGGCCTCGGCGCCCTCCGTGTCGAAGTCGACCAGGGCGACCTCGACCGCGTCGCCGCGGGCGGTGTCGATCCCCGCGGCGTTCCGCACGAGGTCGTTGATGCTCTGCATGTTGACGCCGGAGGCCGCGGCCGCGTCCAGCGCGACCGACACGGTCTGCCGGCTGACGCCTCCTGCGGGCACGCTCAGGGTCTCGGTGACCTTGTCGACCGCGTTGTTCTTGGTGGCCGACTCGTTGACGTAGCCGTCGTCGCCGGTCGCCGTGGCGGTGCCGGCCGCGTCGGTGCCCGTGCCGGTGCCGTTCGGCACGGCGATGTTGTCGGGGCCGAGCACGCCGGTCGAGCCGGCGCCGCCCGCTCCCCCGGAGCCCGCGCCGTACTGCTCGGTCGTGCTCGACTCGTTGAGGGCGATCGGGCCGCTGGTGGGCTGTGCGAACGACTCGGTCACCTTGGTTCCCGAGGCCTGGTCGAGGTCGGCGGCGACGATCACCGACGACTTGCCGGGGCCGACGACCTTGTCGAGCATCGTCTGCACCGCGGTCTGGACCTTCGACTCGTAGTCGCTGACCTGGTCGCCGGCGCCGCCGACGGCTCCGGTGCCGACCTGCGAGAGCACGGCGCCGGTCGAGTCGGTGACGGCGACGTCGGTCGTCGCCATGCCCTCGACGGAGGCGCTGGTCAGGTTGACGATGGCCTGCACCTGCTTGCCGGTGAGGGTCACGCCGCCCTGCGTCTCGACGAACACGGACGCGGTGGGGTCCTTCTGCTCCGCGACGAAGACGGACTCCTCGGGGATCGCGAGCTGCACGCTGGCGGTCTTCACGCCGTCCATCGCCCCGATCGTCTTGGCGAGCTCGCCCTCGATGGCGCGCTTGTAGGTGACGTCCTGCTGGAACTCGGACGAGGTGACGCCCATCGTGTCGAGCAGCGAGTAGCCGCCCTGGCCGCTCGTCGAGGGCAGGCCGGCCGCGGCGGCGGTGAGGCGCTCCTGGTAGACGTGCTCCTCGGGCACGAGGATCGTGCCGCCGCCCGCGGTCAGCTCGTAGGGCACCCCGTCGGCCTGGAGCTGCTCGACGATCGCGCTCGCGTCGACCGGGTCGATGCCGCTGAAGAGCGGCGAGTAGCTCGGCTTCGTCAGCCAGCTCACGAGGGCGACCGTGCCGAGCACGAGCGCGGCGATCAGGATCACCGCGATGGTCTTCTGGGCGACGGAGAAGCCGCCCATCGTCGCCCGCATCCGGGCGAGGGAGTTCTGCACTGCGGTCGGCATCAGGCCTGCATCCTCATGATCTCGGTGAAGGCGTCGACGCCCTTGTTGCGGACGGCGGCGACGAGCTCGAGCGTCACCTGGGCACGGGTGGCCGCGATGGTCGCGTCGTGGATGTCGGTGAGGTCGCCGGTGACGGCCTTCACGGCGAGCGTCTTCGACTCGCTCTGCAGCTGCTGCAGGCCCTCGACCGCGCCGACCATGCTCGAGCCGAAGGCGGCACCGGAGGCGCTGGCGGCGCCGGTCGTCCCGGTGACGGAGGAGGCGCCTCCTGCGCTCCCGACCGCACCGCCCTGCAGCAGGCCGGACACGTCGGCGTAGCCCGACTGCGCGACCGCGCCGACGGCGGGGATCCCTCCGACCGGCATCAGCCGCGACCGATCTGGAGAGCGGCCTCGTAGGCGGTCTTGGCGCGGTCGACCACGGCGGCGTTCGCCTGGTAGCCGCGCTGGGCCATGATCAGGTCGGCCATCTGGGCTCCCAGGTCGATGTCGGGCATGCGCACGTATCCCTCGGCGTCGGCGAGCGGGTGGTCGGGCAGGTAGGTGACACGGCCGGCCTCGCTGCCGTAGCGGTCGGCCTTGACGAAGACGCCGCTGGTGCCGGCGCCCTCCTGGACCTCGACGTAACGGGCCTGGAACGCGGTGTCGTCCATCGACTTGACCGTGTTGACGTTGGCGATGTTGTCGGAGACGGCGTCGAGCCACTTGCGGTGCACGGTGAGGCCGTTGCTCGCGATGCCGATCGCGTCGAAGGCGGTCATCAGCCCATCCTGAACGCGGCGCGCACGCTGGTCAGCTCGCCGTTCATCGCCTGGGTGGCGAACTGGTAGCGGAGCACGGTGTCGATGTTCGACAGGGTCTCGGTGTCGAGGTTCACGTTGTTGCCGTCGAGCCGCGTCGGCTCGAGCGAGCGCTGCGTCGTGGCCTCGACGCGGCCGGCCCCCGGCACGGCGCCGCCCTGGGAGACCGACCGGCCGAGCGCCTCCTCGAACTGCACGCGCTTGGCCTGGTAGCCGGGCGTGTTCACGTTCGAGATGTTCGCGGCGATGGTCTTCTGGCGCAGCGAGAGGCCGTCGAGGGCGCTCTGCAGCGCCGCCTGGGTCACGGATTCGATCGGCATTGGTGCCCGTCCGGGGTGTGGTGTGGTCTGGGGGCCGATCCGTGGCCGAGGGGTCGAGCGATCCGTGCTCAGGGCGCTCTATCGGCGCGGACCGGGGGCGCGTAAGGCCGCGCGGGGCGCGTGCCCCCGGAGTGGGGGCGCGCCGAGGCGCGGCGCGGCGAGGCGAGGCGCGGCGGGGCGGGGCGGGGCGGGGGCGCGGCGAGGCGCGGCGGGGGCGGGGGCGCGGCGACGAGACTGGGCGCATGACCAAGACGATCGGCATCTTCCTGTTCGACCAGTACGAGGAGCTCGATGCGATCGGCCCCTGGGAGGTGCTCTCGTACTGGACGAAGGGGCACCCCGGCGACGGCTGGGAGGTGATCACGTTCGGCGACGCTCCCGGGCCGGTCACCGCGGCGAAGGGCCTGCGCGTGCTGCCCGACACCACCATCGACGAGCTGCCGCCGCTCGACGTGCTGATCTACCCCGGCGGCAAGGGCACCCGCGCCCACCTCGACGACGAGGAGCGGCTCGAGTGGGTGCGGCAGCAGGCCGAGACCGTGCCGCTGATGACGAGCGTCTGCACCGGCGCCCTCGTGTACGCCGCCGCGGGCCTGCTCACCGGACGGGCCGCGACGACGCACTGGGGGTCGACCGTACTGCTCGGCAGCCTCGACCCGACGATCGACGTGCGCGAGGACGAGCGGTTCGTCGACGACGGCGACGTGATCACCTCGGCCGGGGTCTCGGCCGGGATCGACATGGCGCTGCACCTCGTCATGCGCCTGGGAGGCGCGGCGCGAGCGAAGCAGGTGCGTCGCGGCATCGAGTACGTCCCGCGGCCGCCCGTGTGACCGAGGGTCAGCTGACGCTCCGACGTGAGGACGTGTCAGGTGTCGCTTGGCGCGCTCTGGCGGAGTGCGCGGCCGCGCCACGCGACACATGACCGTTGCTCACCCGCGGGCGCGGGGAGGGTCAGCGGCGCTGGTAGCGGTGCTCGGGCCGGCCGGTCGCGCCGTAGCGCAGCTGCATCGCGAGCTGCCCGTCGGCGCTGAGCTGGGCGAGGTAGCGCTGCGCGGTCGCGCGGCTGACGCCGACCTGGTCGGCCACCTCCGAGGCCGAGACCTCGACGGAGGAGGCGACCACCGCCTCCAGCACGGCCTGCTCGGTCGCCGAGCGCGAGCGCGAGGAGGCGCGCGCGTCTCCCGAGTGGAGGATGCGCTGGGCACGCTCCACCGCCTCCTGGTCGGTGCCGCCGTCGAGCACGTGCCGGAACCGCAGCCAGGACCGCAGCCGGTCCACGAGCAGCTCGGCGGCGAAGGGCTTGATCAGGTAGGCGAGGGCTCCGCGGCGGAGGGCCGTGCGGATCGTCTCGCCGTCGGACGCGGCGCTGAGCACGAACGTGTCGACGTCGAGCTCGCGGAGCAGGTCGAGGCCGCGCCCGTCGGGCAGGTAGAGGTCGAGCAGCACGAGGTCGACGCGCTCGCGGGCGACCACCCGGCGGGCCTCTGCGACCGTGCCGACCGCCGGCAGCGCCCGGAGCTCGGGCTGCGCGTCGACCTGCGCGCGGTGCACCTCGGCCACGAAGAAGTCGTCGTCGACGACGAGCACGGTCAGCGGGGCGGGGGCGGGCGCGGGGGCGGCGGATGCGGGGGCGGGCGCGTCGGTCACGGGGTGCTCCTCGGGGTCGGGGCAGGGTCGAGCTCGCCGACCGGGTCGGTGCCGGCCGGGTCGGTGCCGGCCGGGTCGGATCCGGCCGGGTCGGTGCCGGCCGGGTCGGTGCCGGCCGGGTCGGTGCCGGCCGGGTCGACCGCGCCGACGAGCCGGGCGCAGAACACGGCGCCGTGCCCGTCGCCGCGCGGCGACGCGAGCCAGACGTCGCCGCCGGCGCGACGGGCGATCTCGCGCGAGAGCGGCAGTCCGAAGCCGAGCCCGTGCACGCGATCGGGATCGAGGGCGGCGGCGTCAGCAGCGTCGGCGTCGCCGTCGTCAGCAGCGTCGGCGTCGCCCGCGAGCAGCTCCGCGGCGGGCCGCCGCTCGAACACGGCGTGCTCGTCGTCGACCCCGCGGCCGGAGTCCATCACCGACAGGTGCAGGTCGCGACCGTCGTCGAGCACCTCGACCTCGACCCACGCCGGGGAGGCGCCGCCCGCGACCGCGGCGCGCACCGCGTTGTCGACGAGGTTGCCGAGCACGGTCGTCACGTCTCCCGGATCGACCACGGAGCCCGACACGAGAGTCTCCGGGCCGAGCCGCAGCAGGACGCCCTTCTCCGCCGCCTCCACCCCCTTCGCGCCGAGGAACGCCTGCAGGTGCGGCTCGGTCAGCCGGTCGGCGTGCTTGACGGGGTAGCGCAGCGGCCCGTGCTCGAGCACGTCGGCGAGGTACCCCCTCGCCTGCTCGACCCGCCCGATCTCGAGCAGCCCGCTGACCGCGTGCAGCCGGTTCGCGAACTCGTGCCGCTGGGCGCGGAGGGCGGTCGTCATCGCGCCCACCGCGTCGAGCCGGCGGGTCAGGGCCTCGACGGCGGTGCGGTCGCGCAGCACGGCGACGCGTCCGAGGTCGACTCCCTCGCGCTGCACCGGACGCACGTCGACGAACAGCACGTACAGGCCGACGACGAGGGTCGTCGACTCGGGGCGGGCCGGGCCCCGGCCGAGCAGCGTCACGAGCGGCTCGGGCAGGTCGAGCTCGCCGAGGAGGCGCCCCACGGCCCCGTCGCCGAGCCCGAGCAGCTGCGCCGCCTGCTCGTTGCACACGCTCACGCGCCCGTCGCGCGCGACCGCGAGCACCCCCTCCCCGACCCCGGCGAGCACGGCCTCCTGGTTCTGGACGAGCGACGCGAGGTCGTCGGGCTGCAGCCCGAGGGTGAGCCGGTCGAGCCTGCGGCGGATCAGCACGGACGCGACGACGCCGAGCCCGAGGGCGAGCACGGCGACGGCCGCCACCGGGAGGCTGTCGCGGAGCAGCGTGTCGTAGACCCGCGCCGGGGTGTAGCCGACGCTGACCTCGCCGACGACCGAGGCACGGCCGCCCGCCGCGGCGTCGGCATCGGCGTCGGCCTCGTAGATCGGAACCTTCGCGCGGGCGGAGTCGCCGAGGGTGCCGCGCTCCCATGAGACGGTCTCCTCGCCGCGGAGCGCCGCGTCGGGGCTCGTGCTCACGACCTCGCCGATGCGGTCGGGGTCGGGGTGCGCGAGGCGGACCCCGCGGTCGTCGGTGACGACGACGAAGAGGGCCCCGGTGCGCTGCTGCGCCGCGACGGCCGTGCGCTGCAGGTCGCCGCCGGCCAGCGCCTCCTCGTCGAGGTCGGTGCCGTCGACGCTCAGCCGCGCGACCTCGGTGCGGACGTCGACGTCGCTCGCGACGCTCTGCGCCACGGCGAGCGCCGTCGACTCGGCCTCGCGCTCGAGGCGCTGCACGGCGATGCCGACGAACACGGCGCTGGTGAGCAGGACGATCGCCGTCACGACCCCCAGCTGCAGCAGGAGCACCTGCGTCGCGAACCGGGTGCGCCGGCGGGGCCGCGTCGCGGGCGCGGCGGGCACGGCCCGTGAGCTGTCGTCGGTCACGACGGCCAGCGTAGGCGGCAGCCGAGGAGGCGCGTGAGCAGAACGCGCAGAACGCGGCCAACGTGCGGAACGGCCCCAACGCGCAGAAGCAGGACGCGCCTCCTCGTGCCCGGCTAGCGTGCCCGGACGCGCCACCGCGCCCGACGGACGAAGGAGTCCTGATGCTCGTACTGCTCGGCTATCTGATGGTCCTCACCTTCATGGTGCTGATCATGACCAAGCGGCTCTCGCCGATGCTCGCGCTGATCATGGTGCCGACGATCTTCGGCCTCTTCGCCGGCGCGGGGCTCGGCATCGGCGACATGGTGATCGAGGCGATCGGCGACCTGGCCCCCACGGCCGCGTTGCTGATGTTCGCGATCATGTACTTCGGCCTGATGATCGACGTCGGGCTGTTCGACCCGCTGGTGCGGCTGATCCTGCGGGTGACCGGCAACGACCCGGCGAAGGTGGTGCTCGGCACGGCGCTGCTCGCCGGGGCCGTCTCGCTCGACGGCGACGGCTCGACGACGTTCATCGTGACGACGGCCGCCATGCTGCCCATCTACCTCAAGCTCGGCATGAGCCCCGTGGTGCTGACCTGCGTCGCCGGCCTCGCGAACGGCACGCTGAACATCGTCCCGTGGGGCGGGCCCACCGTGCGCGCCGCCGCCGCCCTCGGCGTGCAGCCGAGCGAGATCTTCGTGCCGCTCGTGCCGTCGCTGATCGCCGGCCTCGTCCTCGTGTTCGTGTTCTCGTGGCTGATGGGGCTGAGCGAGCGCCGTCGCCTCGGGACGCTCGAGCTGGGCGGATCGAAGCTGGCCGCGGCGGCGTCGGCGATGTCGCCCCTCTCGCAGGAGCTCGCGAGCGCCTCGCGCGGCGGCGGACCCGGCATGCCCGGCGTGGGCGTCTCGATGTTCACCAGCCCGACGGTCGCCCTCGGCGTGCGCGGCGGGCGGGCCGACGGCTCGCGGGCGGACGGGCCGGGAGAGCGCGCGGTCGACAACCCCGGCTCCGGTCCGGGTGCCGGCTCGGGCTCGGACGGCAGCGCGAACGGCTCGCTCGGCGGAGGCGTCACGATGGCCGACACGATGCTCGACCCCGACCGCCCCACCCTGCGCCCGCGGATGATCTGGTTCAACCTCGTGCTCACCGTCGCCGTGATGGTGCTGCTGGTCGCCGACCTGTTCCCGCTCGCCTACGTCTTCATGGTCGGCACCGCGATCGCGCTGCTCGTGAACTTCCCCCGCGTCAAGGAGCAGTCCGCCGAGATCGTCGCCCACGCCCCCAGCATCGTCGGCGTCGTGTCGATGGTCTTCGCGGCCGGCGTGCTGATCGGCGTGCTCAACGGCACCGGCATGGTCGACGCGATGGCGCAGTGGCTGGTCGACGTGATCCCCACCTCGATGGGGCCGTACCTCGCCGTGATCACCGGGGTGCTGAGCCTGCCGCTCACCTTCTTCATGAGCAACGACGCCTTCTACTTCGGCATCCTGCCGGTGCTCGCGCAGAGCGGCGCCGCGTTCGGCATCGACCCCGTCGAGATGGCCCGCGCCTCGGTCGTCGGGCAGCCCGTGCACCTGCAGAGCCCGCTGGTGCCCGCGATCCTGCTGCTCGTGAGCCTCGCGAACGTCAACCTCGGCGACCACCACAAGAAGGTGCTGTGGCGCGCGGCGATCGTGTCGCTGGTGATGCTCGCCGTGGCGATCGTCGTCGGGGTCATCCCCTGGGGCTGAGGAGGCGCCTCCTCGGCCGGTGGGCCCGACCGGAACGCTGAGTGGTCAGAACTCGTCCCTCCTCTGGTCATGAGGGACAGTTCCTGACCACTCGACAGAGTCAGGCGGCTCAGCCGGTGGCGTCGAGGTAGACCGGGCGCTCGGGCTCGTGCGACGACTCGACGCTGCGCACGGCGCCGAGGTGCGCGAGCACGGCCTTGCGGGCGGCGTCGAGCCGGGCGAGGGCACCGCGCTGCGCTCCGGCGACTGCCGCCGCGCGGTCGGCGAGCTCGGCCGGCATCGGGCCGAGACCGGCGGGCGGAGCCCAGGCGCCGGACACGCCGGCACCGTCGGCGGCGAGCTGCGGGTCGCGCCCCGCGACCGCCTCGAGCTCGTCGAGGGCGGCGAGCCAGGCGGCGTGGGTGCGGTCGGTCCTAGGCGACACCGAGCTCGCCCCCGAGAGAGGTCGAGGAGGCGTTGGTCGCCCCGTAGCCGGAGGTCGCGGCCCCGAAGGCGGCGACTCCCGCGGGCAGCGGCGAGCCCGCGCCGGGCTGCGACGCCGTCGGCGAGGCAGGCACAGCCACACCGGCCGCACCGGCCGCACCGGCCGCACCGGCCCCACCAGCCGCGCCGCCGCCGAGCGACGTCGCGGCCTCGTGCCAGGCCTGGCGGAGCGGCTCGAGCAGCCCGGTGACCTCACGGGTCAGGGCCACGTCGCGGTGCACGTTCGCGTTGACGAGCGCCGTCGAGGTGTAGCCGTAGAGGGCGAGCAGGCCCTCGCCGCCGTCCCACACGTCGACGCGCAGCGACGAGGTGAGCTCGGCGATGATCGCCTGCGCGTGCAGCAGCTGCTCGGACGCGATCGCCCACTCCTGGCCGACCTGGGCCTTCTCGGCACGGGCGAGGTCGAGCAGCAGGCGGTCGTAGAGCATCGTGACGAGCTGGACCGGCGTCGCCGACAGCACGGCCTGCTCGGCGAAGTGCGACCGCTGTCGCTGCACGACGGCGGTGGGCGGGGAGGCGGCGAATGCCGCGAAGGAGGTGGCGTCCATCAGCTGCTCGCGTTCAGGCTCGAGATCTGGCTGGTCAGCCAGCTCTGCTGCGCGGTGAGCGAGCTGAGGGCGACCTCGAGGGCGGTGTAGGTCTTCTGGAGCTGGGTGCGACGCGACGCCAGTCGGTCGTCCCAGTTCGCGATCTGGGCGGTGAGGTCCTTCACGACGGACTGCTGGCCGGTGATGACCTTCGTCAGGCTGCCGTCGCGCTTGTCCGAGGAGGCGGTCGCGGCGGCCTCGACCCGGCCGGCGATCTCGGAGAGGGCCGCCTGCACCTTCACGGGGTCGGCGGCGAGGGCCGCCGAGAACGTGGCCTCGTCGAACTCGAAGGCCCCGGTGCGGGTGATCGAGATGCCGATGCTCGACGGCGAGACGCCGCCGATCGGCGCCGACATCGCGGTCGTCAGCTTCTGCACGACGTCGCGGGTGGTCGAGTTGCCGGTGAAGACGCCGGAGGTGACCGTCGCGACGCCCGCGGCGTTGGTCGAGGTCGACGTCGACGTCTTCGAGGCGATGAGGGTGAGGACGCCGTTGAGCCCCGACACGAGGTCGGAGGCGACCTTCGACGACGCGGCGCCGTCGCGGGCGACGGTGAGCGTGACGGGGTCGGCGCTCGGCGCGGTGACGGTGACCGAGACGCCGGGCAGCAGGTCGGCGAACGTGTTCGTCGCGCTCGTCACGACCTGCTCGGCGGCGGTGCCGGCCCAGAGGGTGACGGAGGCGTCGCGCGCCTGCTTGACGACGGCGGCGCCGGGGGCGGCGAGCAGGTCCGGGGCGGTGCCGGCGGCGACCTCGGCGGCCGTGCCCTGGTGCACGGTGAACCCGCCTGCCGCGCCCGTCGTGGCCGACGTGAGCTGCAGGCGGTACGTGACGGCTCCGTCGGCGTCCTTGCCCGAGGCGACCTTGACGGCCTTGACGCCCGCCTCCGACGAGTTGACGGCGCGCACGAGGTCGTCGAGCGACGAGGAGGCGCTGGTCACCTCCACCGCCTTGCCGGCGGCCGACGTGAAGGTCAGCGTCGCGGGCGACGTGGGCCAGGCGGTCATCGCGGCGGTGACGCCGCTCTTCGCCTGCGCGGTGGCGCCGACGGTGAAGTCGATCGAGCCGGGCAGCGCGGTCGCGGTCGTCGTGGCCGTGACGTCCTTCGAGCTGCTGCTGGCGGTGAAGGCGGCGAGCGAGTCGGCCTTCGCCGTCGTCTTCGCCAGCGTCGCGAGGTCGGCGACCTTCGTGTTGAGGCCCTGGAGCGCGGTGACCAGCGCCTGGTTCGCGGTCGCCTTGTTCTTCAGGATCGTCTGGGGCACCGCCTCCGCCGCCATCAGGCCGTTGATCAGCGTGGTGGTGTCGAGCCCGGAGACGAGGCCGTCGATGCCGAACGAGGCCATCGGGTGCTCCTTCGGGGGCGGGGGCGGGGGGACTGGGAGGTGCGGGCGAGGTCGTCGTCGACGCTCGGGATGACCGAGGGCCGGGACGCAGAGGATCAGCTGCTGCGTCCCGACCACCGGTCGTGAACCGTTCGCTCCCGAGGGAGCCGAGCTCAGGTGGTGTCAGGCTCCCGCTGGGATCGGGAACCGGTCATCCGCCGGTCGGTGACGACTAGCGGAGGAGCGACAGCACGCCCTGGGTGCTCTGGTTCGCCTGTGCGAGCATCGCCTGGCCGGCCTGGCTGAGGACGTTGGATCGCGTGTACTTGACCATCTCCTCCGCCATGTCGACGTCGCGGATGCGCGAGCCGGCCGCCGTGAGGTTCTCCTTCGCGACGTTGGTCGACGCGATGGAGTGCTCGAAGCGGTTCTGGACGGCACCGAGCTCGGAACGAGCGGACGAGACGGCCTTGATCTGGGTGTCGACGAGCGCGATCGACGCGGCAGCCGTGGTGGCGTCCGTGAAGTCGAGGTCCGCGAGACCCGTGACGACGGCAGTCACGTCGGTCAGCTTGACGGCGATCTGGTTGACGGCCGTGGCGCTGCCGGCGCCGACCTGGAACTGCAGCGACGCCGACGTGCCGTTGAGCAGGTCGATGCCGTTGAAGTTGGTCGAGCCCGCGATGCGGGTGAGCTCGTCGGTGAGGGCCGTGACCTCGGTGGTGATGGCGCCGCGGGCGTCCGTGTTGTTCGAGTCGTTGCCGGCCTGGACCGAGAGGTCACGCACGCGCTGGAGGATCGAGTGGACCTCCGTCAGGGCGCCTTCCGCGGTCTGCACGACCGAGATGCCGTCCTGGGCGTTGCGTGCGGCGACGGTCAGTCCGCCGACCTGCGAACGCAGGCCCTCGGAGATCGCGAGGCCGGCCGCGTCGTCAGCGGCACGGTTGATGCGGAGGCCCGACGAGAGCTTCTCCAGGCTCTTCGACAGGTCGTTCTGCGTGGCGTTCAGGTTGCGGTAGGTGTTGTTCGCCGCGAGGTTGGTGTTGATCTGCATGCCCATGGTGGTTCCTCTTCCGTGACTGGGTGGTGTTCGTCGGCCCGTCCGTGGGCTGACAGAGACGACTATCGGCCGGTGTGGAGGAGGCGTTAGCGACGGGTCGGAAGAATTTCCCGTGCCGGCTCGGGTCGCGTCGGGTCGCGTACCAGCGGACGAGCTGAGACGGCACCTCCGGGGGACGTCGGGCCGCGACGAGGCCCCTTGACTGGTGGCCCGTCCTCGAGGACGGGCCGTCCACACGAAGGAGATCCCATGAGGAAGACGACAGGCCGCGCCGCGGCCCTGAGCGGGGCGATGGCCCTGGCCGCGGTGCTCGCCGTGACGCCCGCGGTCCACGCGAGCGCGACGACGGCAGCACCGGCGCCGACGCCGACGACGTGGTCGACCGACGTGCGCCCCGGCCCCGAGGCGACCGCCTCGGTGCCCGACCGGGACGCCGGCGCGGGCGACGAGCGCAGCATCTACCGGTACAGGATCGTCAACGCCCAGGTGACGGCCAACGCGCCGGGCAAGCTGCCGATCGCGAAGTGCGCCGCGGCGAGCGACGAGACGTCCTGCACGATCTCGGCGGGGGTCTCGACGACGGCGACCGTCGGGATCAGCCTCGGGGTGAGCGCGCAGGCCGTCGTGCAGGGACTCGGCCCGACGATCACCGGCGGCTTCAACGCGTCGTCGTCGCTCACGGTGACCATGAACGTCGGGTGCTCGGCACCGCCGCTGAGGAAGGGCCAGGCGTTCGCCGCCTTCGCCGTGGGCACCCGCGTGACCTACCAGGTCCAGAAGACGAACGTCTTCACGGGCAAGAAGATCCTCTCGAACGAGCTGTCGGCGTTCTTCCCCGAGGCGAACGGCATCGCCTGCGGCATCATCTGAGGGCCGGCAGCAGAGCGTCCGCGCCGAGGCCACAGCCCGGCGCGGACGCCTGCGTCGTCTCAGACCGCGGCGCTGAAGCCCTCGACGGCGGGCTCGCGCACGGCGCGGGCGATGCCCACGGCGGCGTTCGTGGCGACCTTCGAGAGGTAGGCGCTGCGGCGCGCGGGCGCCGTCTTCGAGACGGGCACGAACGCGGCCTGCTCGTCGTCCGCGTAGTGCGCGGCGAGGGCGTCCCTGAGCAGGCGGACCGCCTCCGTGCGCTGCTGCGAGACGGCGCTGTGGGTGATGCCGAGCTCGGCGGCGACCTCGGTGACGGTGCGGTCGCCGAAGTAGACGGCCTCGACGATGAGGCGCATGCGCTCGGGGAGGGCCTCGACGGCGGCGCGCACGTAGCGGCTGCGCTCGCTGGCGAGGAGGTGGTCGCCCGGCATCGGCACGTCGGCCGCGAGGTGGTCCGCGACCGTGTCGTCGAGGGTCGAGACGGTGCGGGCCGCGTCGGCGAGGGCGCTCGACGCGGTCTGCCGGTCGACGCCGAGGGCACCGGCGATCTCGTCGACCGAGGGGGCGCGCCCCAGGGACGCGGTCAGCGCCTCCTGCGTGGAGAGCGTCTCCTTGATGCGCTTGCGCGTGCCGCGGCTGGCCCAGTCGCCGGAGCGCATGTCGTCGGCGAACGCGCCGACGATGCGGGTGCGGGCGTAGGCGCCGAACGGGATGCCGAGGGTGGGGTCGAACGCGTCCGCCGCCTGGACGAGGGCGACCGCGCCGACGCTCGCGAGGTCGTCGCGGGACAGGTGGGTGGCACGGGCGCACACCTCGCTGACCAGGTAGCCCACCAGCGGCAGGTTCTCGACCACCATGGCGTTGCGTTCGGTGCGGTTCATCCGGTGCTCCCAGCAGGACGGGGGCCTGCACGGGGCAGGCCGGTTCAAGGTCCGGGCGCGCCGATGAGCCCTCTGATCAGGGCTGGTTCGTCGGTGCGCTCGTTCGGTGCGTTCGCGGGCAAGCGAGGCGGTGTGGCGTGGTGTGCGGTGCGGCTCGGACTCCGTGGACGTCGGGCCAGGGACTTCGGGTCTCCCGGCCCGGCGGATCTCCTCCGCCGTGCAAGAGCAAACTTATCGACCGGCTGGGAAGCCCATAAGTGCTCCGCTGTCCCCAGTGAGGGGGCGCGGGCGGCGCGCCTTCGGGGGGTGCCGTTCGACGGTGGCCCCCGGGCTGGGGCGGCGGAGGCGTAGCGGCGGAGGCGCGGCAGCCGATAAGGGGCGTGGGCGCGTCAGGCGGCCGGTGCCGCCGCCAGCACCTCGGGGGCCGGGCTCGGGTCGTCCGAGCTCGCGTCCGAGCGCACGGCGACGATGCCCGCGACGATCAACGCGCCGCCGACGAGCTGCCACGGGGTCAGCGCCTCGTCGAGCAGCACCCACGCCCAGGCCGCTGCGGCGGCGACCTCGAGCAGGCCGACGAACGAGGCCAGGCGCGACCCGAGCATCGAGCTCGCGGTGATGCTCGTCGCGTAGGCGACCGCGGTCGCGACGACCCCGATCACCAGCATCGGCACCCACCAGGCGACGACCCCGCCGAGCACCACGACGTCGGCGGCGGACGCCGTGAAGGGCACGAGCCCGGTGAGGCCCAGCAGCCCGAGCAGCGCCGACCCGACGAGCAGGCCGGAGGCGGCCAGTGCCACGGGCGGCAGGTCGCCCGACGGCTGGGCCGCGATGACGAAGTAGCCGGCGCAGCAGATCATCGCGAGCACGCCGAAGAGGAGGCCGAGGGGATCGAGCGCTCCCCCGCCGCTCGGCGACACGACCAGGACGAGCCCGGCGGCGGCGATCGCGGAGCCGATCAGCACGACCCCGGCCGGCCGACGCCGCGACGCGACCCACGCGACGGCGACGAGCAGCAGCGGGGCCATGTACTCGAGCAGGATGGCCGTGCCGACCGGAATGTGCTGGATCGCCGCGAAGTAGAAGACCTGCGTGCCGGCGACGCCGACGACGGCCATGCCGAGCACGCGCCGACGCGCCCGCCAGATCGGTCGCAGGTCGAGGCGAAGCGTCGCGAGCGCGACGGGGGCGAGCAGCGCTCCGCCGACCAGGGCGCGCAGGGCGACGGCGGCGACGGGACTCCAGCCGGAGGCGAGCAGCGGCTTCACGAAGGGACCGGACACCCCGAAGGAGGCGGCGGCCACGACCGCGACGATCAGTCCGGTCGTGAGGTGGCGGCGGTCCACGGCTGCTCGATTCGTCAGGGCCCACTGCGAGTAAGGGCCTAAAGGGTGATGAGTCATGACAGTAGACTGGTCTCGAGTAAGGAGTCAATGTGCTTTTCGCCCCTGACACGGAAGACGTGCTCGAGTTCGACGCGACGATCCTCAACACGGCCGCCCGAGCGACCCGCAGCGGCGTCGACCAGCTCGCCACGACCGACCAGCTGACGGCGCTGATGACGCGCTTCGGCTTCTCGGGCCGGTTCGACGGCGACGAGGCCGAGCTCGAGGCAGTGCGGCGGGCCCGCACGCGCCTCCGCCAGCTCTGGACGCTCGACCGCGACCCGATGGTCGAGGCCGTCAACGAGCTCCTCGCCCGCCTGCAGGCCGTGCCGCGGCTCGTGCGGCACGGCGACCTCGACTGGCACGTGCACGCCACCCCGCAGGAGGCGCCCCTCGCGGACCGCATCCTCGTCGAGGCCGCGATGGCCCTCGTCGACGTCGTCCGCACCGACGAGACCGGGCGGCTCCGCGAGTGCGCGGCGGACGACTGCGACGGCGTGCTCGTCGACCTCTCGCGGAACGCCTCCAAGCGCTTCTGCAGCGTGCGCTGCAGCAACCGCGTGAACGCGGTCGCGTTCCGCGAGCGGCGCGCCGCCGACCCGCTCGCGTAGCGCGCCGCGCCGCGCCGCGCCGCGCCGCGAGCTGCACCCCCGGACCCTCGGAACCCGCGCACACCCTCCGGCGCGCAGCGGGGTGCGCGCGGCTTCGAGGGGTCCGGACGCAGCGCGAGCGCCCCGCGAGCGCCGGCGGCGCACGGCTAGCGCAGCGGCTGGCAGCTCGGGCACCACCAGGTGCGGCGCCGGCCGGGGTCGTCCGCGACCTCGGCACGCACGATCACGGTCGTGCCGCAGCGCAGGCACGGGCGCCCGGCGCGCCCGGCGACCCAGTGCCGCTCGCCGCGGCGGGTGTTCCCCGTGGTGGTCTGGAACATGCCGGGCACCCGCACCGACGCCTGCAGCCCCCGCGCCGCGACCCGCACGAGCGCTGCCGCGTCGACCGCGCCCACCGGGGTGAACGGCGAGACCCCGCGCAGGAAGCAGACCTCGTTCGCCCACAGGTTGCCGAGCCCGGCCAGCACCCGCTGGTCGAGCAGCACGGCGGCCACCGTGCGGCCCGGGTCGGTCGCCTCGACCCGTCGCCGGGCCTCCGCCGGGTCCCAGTCGTCGCGGAGCGGGTCGGGCCCGAGGTGGCCCACCACGGAGCGCTCGTCGCGGGTGTCGAGCAGCTCGACCACGGGCAGGTCGAGGCCCCACGCGGCGGAGCCGGCCTCGGTCTGCATCCGGACCCGCGCCTCCTTCGCGACCGCCGTCGGCAGACGCCGACCGGGCCCCGTGATCGTCCACGAGCCCTGCATGCGGAGGTGCGTGTGCAGCGTGCGCCCGGTGTCGAAGCGCGTGAGGAGGTGCTTGCCGTGCGTGTCGTGCTCGAGGATCGTCCACCCCGCCAGGGGCGTGCCCGCGGCGGCGCCCGACCGCAGCTCGCCGCTCGCCAGGCGCTGCCCGTCGAGGGACGCACGGAGGCGCTCGGCCAGTCGGAAGACGCTGTCACCCTCGGGCATGCGGGCAGGTTAGCCGCCGCCTCCGACACGCGTCCCGCACGGCCGGACCGCGCGCACGGCCGGACCGCCGACGGCCGCACCGCGCGCACAACTCAGGAACTTCAGCCCGTCGATTCCTGAATCGTGCACGGTTCAGGAACCAAGCTCCTCTCCTCGCAACATGCAGGAGCCATCTTCCTGAATGAGGAGACGAGCGGCCGCGGCTCAGTCCGCGAGCAGGTCCGCCCGCGACCACGAGTCGACGACGCTCCCCCGTCCGCCGGCGCGGAACGCGAGCACCGCGGCGCCGATGCGCCCGCCGTGCGTGCCGAGCTCCGACAGCCGCACCTCGGGTGCGGCACGCCAGGCCAGCCCGGCCGCGAGCTCGGCCCGCAGCGGGTCGACGAGGGTCGCTCCCGCCCGGGACACTCCCCCGGCGAGCACGATCACCGCCGGGTCGACGAGCAGCGTGAGCGACGTGAGGCCGAGCGCGAGCGCCCGGACGCCGTCCGCCCAGACCCGGTCGGCGATCGCGTCGACGCCGGTCCCGACGCCCTCGACTCTCCCGACCCGCGCGACGACGGCCGCCGTGTCCAGCCCGGGCTCTCCGCCGAGGGCCGCGTAGCGCCGAGCGACGCCGGCCCCCGACAGGTAGACCTCGAGGCAGCCGTGCTGGCCGCACGTGCAGGCCTCGCCGCCGGGCACCGCGGGCACGTGGCCGAGCTCGCCCGCCGCCGTCAGGGCCCCGCGGACGGCGTGCCCGCCGCTCGTGATCGAGGCGGCCACGCCGGTCCCGACGGCGACCAGCACCGAGTCGGCGACCCCGGCCGACGCTCCGAACAGGCTCTCGGCCAGGCCGCTGGTCCGCACGTCGTGGTCGATCTCGACGGGCACGCCGAGCTCCGCCGAGAGGATCGGCCCGAGCGGGACGTCGGTCCAGCCGAGCGTCGACGCGAAGAGGACGATCCCGCGCTCGGCGTCGACCATGCCCGGCGTGACGACGCCCACGCCGACGACGTCGTGCCCCGAGGCACGAGCCGCAGCCCGCAGCTCGTGCAGCAGGCCGACGACGAGGTCGATCGACTCCTCGCCCGTGGACCCCGCCGCGACCGAGAGGGAGAGGACCGTGCGCCCCGAGTCGTCGACCACCGCCCCCTTGAAGGAGGTGCCCCCGATGTCGACCGCGACGACCGCGGACCGGGACGGCGCCGGGCCGGGCACCGCGCCTCCTGCGTGCTGGGCAGCCGAAGCGTCCGCGGCATCCACGAGATCCACTGCGGCAGGGTCGCCCGCCCGGCGCCCGACGGCCGCGAGGAACTCCGCGACGACGGCAGGGTCGGTCCGCAGCGTCCCGTCCCCGCGCGGCGAGGGCGACATCGCCCGCAGGTGCACCGATGAGGCGCCGGTCGCGTCGAGCAGGTCGCGGACGCCGGCCGCCCTGACCCCGCCGCCGACGAGCACCTCGGGGGCGTCCGGGCTCGCCGCAGATCGCCGCACGAGCTCGGCCAGCACCTCCGCGCCCTCGGCCGCGGTACCCGGGCCGCCCGCCGTGAGCACGCGGCGCACACCGAGCGAGTGCAGCACGTCGTACGCGGCGAGCAGGTCGGGCGTGGCGTCGATCGCCTTGTGGAACGTGACGGGCAGCGGCCCGGCGGCGGCGACGAGGCGGCGCATCGCCGGCACGTCCACCTCGGAGGCGGCGGTCAGGGCCCCGAGGACGACCCCGACCTCGGTCCGGCCCTCGTTCCCGTTCCCGTTACCGGCCGAGGCCGCGAGGGCGAGCTCGACGATCGCCTCGAGGTCGGCGCACATCACGTCGAGCTCGCCGTCGTCGTACGCGAAGTCGCCGCCGCGAGGGCGGACGATCACCTGCACGCCGACGTGCCGCACGGCCCGGAGCGCCGAGCGGACCAGCCCGACGCTCGGGGTCGTCCCGCCCTCGACCAGGTCGGCGCAGAGCTCGATCCTCTCGACGCCCGCCCGGTCGGCCACGAGGGCGCCGTCGAGGTCGTCGACGCAGAGCTCGACGACGACTCGGGGAGGCGCTGCGGGATCCGTCATCGGGCGCCGGCCCCGGCGCCGCGCGCCTGCGCGACCCACGCTGCGACGTCGGCCCCGACCCGGATCTCGCCGACGGGCACCCCGCCGCCGAGCACGCGCAGCGCGGTCAGCGACCCGGCCGCGGAGACGTCCACGCCGAGCGCTCCGAGCACCTCGAGCGCGACCAGCGTCGTCGCCCGCGGGCTGCCGTCGACGACCTTCATCGCGACCGCCTCGCCGGTCGACGTGGCCATCCCGATCACGCCCTCGGCGCCGCCCTTGGCGAGCAGGCCGGGCACGCGCGTCATCGCGTCGCTGTTGGCGTGGTCGTTCCCGCCCACGAAGAAGGGGTGCGCGCGCATCGCGTCGGCGACGCGGCGGGCGTTCGACCCCGCCGACGCGGTGACGAGCGCCCGGAACGACCGCGCCAGCCCCTCGACGGTGGTGCTGAAGAGCGGTGCGCCGCAGCCGTCGACGGCCGTGGCCTCCACGGTCGTGCCGGCCACCGCCTCCAGCGTCCGACGGACGAGCTGCTGCAGCGGGTGCGCAGGGTCCAGGTAGGAGGCGGTGTCCCAGCCCGCGGACACGCACGCCAGCAGCATGGCCGCGTGCTTGCCCGAGCAGTTCATGCGGACACGCGACCGCGTCTCGCCGTCGCGGATCAGGCGCTCGCGCGTCGCCTCGTCCTCGGGCCAGTCGACGGGGCAGCCGAGTGCGGACTCGTCGAGCCCTGCACGCGCGAGGATGCGGCGGACGACCTCGACGTGCGCGTCCTCGCCGGTGTGGCTGCCGGCTGCGATCGCGAGCTCCTCCCCCTCGAGGTCGGCCCCGGCCTCGAGGCAGGCGAGCGCCTGCACGGGCTTCGTGGTCGAGCGGGGCAGCACCTGGGCCCCGCCGCTGCCGAGGTCGGCGGCGACCCGGCCCTCGGCGTCGAGGGCGACGAGCCAGCCGAGGTGGCGGCTCTCGACGACGCCCGAGCGGACGACGACGGCGAGCTCGGCGAGCGACGCCGCAGCGGCGACGGCGGTCGACGAGTCGGGGGAAGCGGTGAGGGAGGGGGCCACGGTGGTGCTCCTTGGTGACGGGGAGGGCGGGAGGGTCAGTCGAGCGCGGGCGCGGAGGCCGGCGTCGGGACGGGAGCCGTCGCCCGACGAGGGCTGCGCCGCGACGGCCGCGCCCGCAGGCGGGCGGCGAGGGTCGACAGCGCCCCGTTGAAGACGAGGTACACGAGCGTCACGACGAGGAACGTCTGGATCAGGAGGTGGTTGAACGACGACAGCACCTGGCCGCGGTAGAGCAGCTCGGTGAACGCGACGATGTAGCCGAGCGAGGTGTCCTTGACCAGGCTGACCAGCTGGGTCACGAGCGACGGCGTCACGAAGCGGAGCGCCTGCGGCAGCACGACGAGCCGGGTCGTCTGCGCCGACGAGAGCCCGAGGCTGAGCCCGGCCTCGCGCTGGCCGCGCGACAGCCCGAGGATGCCGGCGCGGACGATCTCGGCGAACGCGGCGGAGTTCGCCACGGTGAGCGGCACGACGAGCTTCCAGATCAGCGGCAGGTCGAGGCCGAGCTGCGGCAGCCCGAACAGCATCAGGTAGATGAGCAGCAGCACGGGCACCGTGCGGGCGACCTCGATGTACGCGGTCGACAGCCAGCGCAGCGGGCGACGCGGGCTCAGCCGTCCGAGCGCGAGGAGGAGCCCGAGCGCACCGCCGAGCACCGCGACGAGGGCGGCGGCCTGGATCGTGCCCCAGAGGCCCACGAGCAGGTACTGCCAGATCGGCCAGGAGAGGAACGGCGTCCAGCGGTCGGCGTCGAGCTGCCCGCGCGAGCCGAACTGGACGAGCCCGGCCGCGACGAGCCCCGCCAGGGCGAGCACGACGACGACCGACCAGAGCCGGATGGCACGTCGCGTCCGCGGGCCGGGCTCGTCGTAGAGCGAGACCGTGGGCGCCTTCCGGACGGAGGCGGCGGGGGTGACGGCGGTGGCGCCTCCGGCAGGACGGGAGGAGGCGGAGGGGGTGGTCGGCGTGGTCATCGGACGATCGCCGCCTTTCGTTCGAGGCGTCCGGCGCCGAGGCCGATGACGAGGGCGAGCACCATGTAGACGAGGCCAGCGGCGGTGAAGATCAGGATCGGCTGCGCCTGCACCAGGTTGAGCTTGTTGACGGCGCTGGTCAGCTCGACGACGCCGACGGCCGCGGCGAGCGCCGTGTTCATCGTGAGCGCGATCATGACGTTGCCGATCGGCTGCACGGCCGCCCGCAGCGACTGCGGCAGCACGACGAGCCGGAGCGTCTGGCCGAGCGTCAGCCCGAGTGCCCTGCTCGCCTCGACCTGGCCGTTGCCGACCGTGTTCACGCCGCTGCGCACCGCCTCCGCGACGTACGCGGCCTCGTAGAGGGCGAGCACGAGCACCGTGGTCGGCGCGAGCGGCATGATCAGCCCGGCGTCGGGCAGGGCGAACACGGCCAGGATCAGCAGCGCGAGCAGCGGCACGTTCACGAAGAACTGCGTGTACGCCCAGGCGGCGCCGCGCAGCACGGGCACCGGGCTGATCCGGGCGGCGGCCACCAGGGTGCCGAGCACGAGGGCCCCGGCGCCGGCGACGAGCGCCATCACGATCGTCGTGCCGAGCGCCGTGAGGAGCGGCCCTGCACTGTCGACGAAGAAGTCCATGGGGTCTTTCGGGCTGAGGGCGGGCGGGGCGGAGAACGGGCAGGAGGTGCGCAGACCGCAGGAGGTGCGGCTGCAGCGACGGGACCGGGCGCCGGCCGGTCGACGGGTCGCCCCGACGGCCGGCCGGCGCACCGGCGCCCGTGGTCCGGCTAGGAGCCGGGGACGGAGCCGATCTCGGGCGCCTCGGGGGTGTCCGACTCGACGGCCGCGCCGAGCGTCTCGTCCCAGACCTTCGCCCAGGTGCCGTCGTCCTCGATCTTCACGAGCCAGTCGTTGATGAAGGCCTTGAAGTCGGCGTCGTCCTTGGCGAGGCCGATGCCGTAGGCCTCGGTCGTGAAGGGCTGGCCGACGACCTTGATCGAGTCGTCCGACGCGGCGTTCGAGGCGAGCAGCGTGAAGTCCTGCACGTACGCGTCGCCGCGGCCCTGCTTGAGGGCCTGCATCGCCTGCGGGTCGGTCGCGAACGACACGAGCGTGGCGGTCGGCTGCTCCTCGGGCACGGCGGTGACGGCGGGCGTGTTGGCGCCGACGATGACGGTCTTGTCGCCGAGGTCCTCGATCCCCTCGATGTCGTCGTTGTCGGCCTTCACCGCGACGGCGAGACCGGACTCGAGGTAAGGGCCGGCGAACGAGATCTGCTCGGCCCGCTCCTCCGTGATCGTGTACGTGTTGAAGACGACGTCGACGGTGCCGTTCTGCAGCAGGGCCTCGCGGGTCTCGGAGGCGGGCGGCACGATCTCGACGTTCGGCTCGCCGAGGATGTAGATGGCGAGCAGCTTGGCGAGGTCGGCGTCGAAGCCCTGCACGTCGTCGGGGTTCGACGGGTCCTGCTGCGAGAGCAGCGGCGCGTCGAGTGCCTCGCCGACGATCAGCGTGCCGCGCTCCTTGATCTTGGCCATCGTCGAGTCGGGCAGGATGTCGGCCGCGTCGGCGACGACCGCGTTCGCGTAGACCTCGTCGAGGGCCGAGGCGGCCGAGGAGGCGCCGGGGTCGGCCCCGGGGACGGCCGAGCTGTCGCTCGAGCAGGCCGCGAGGCCGAGCATCGCGACGACGGCGACGGCTGCCGGGACGACCCGACGCAGGCGGAGGGGGGAGGGGGACGTGCGCACGGTGGTGCCTCTCTTCGATGGGGCTGCTGTGGGAGGTGGTGATGCGGGAGGTGCGGAGGGGAGGAGCGGAGGGAGTCAGTGGGTGAGGATCTTCGACAGGAACGCCTTCGCCCGGTCGGACTCGGGGTGGTCGAAGAACGTGGCCGGGTCGGCCTGCTCGACGATGCGGCCGTCGTCCATGAAGACGACGCGGTCCGCGGCGCGCCGGGCGAAGCCCATCTCGTGGGTGACGACGATCATCGTCATGCCCTCGGCGGCGAGCGAGACCATCACGTCGAGCACCTCGTTGACCATCTCGGGGTCGAGCGCCGACGTCGGCTCGTCGAACAGCATCACCTTCGGACGCATCGCGAGGGCTCGGGCGATGGCGGCACGCTGCTGCTGGCCGCCCGAGAGCTGTGCCGGGAAGGCGTCGGCCTTGTCGGCGATGCCGACCCGGGCGAGCAGCTCGAGCCCGTGCGCCTGGGCGTCCTTCTTCGACTCGCCCCGCACGGTGATCGGCGCCAGCGTCACGTTGTCGAGGATCGTGCGGTGCGCGAAGAGGTTGAACGACTGGAACACCATGCCGACGTCGGCGCGCAGGGCGGCGAGCGCCTTGCCCTCCTCGGGCAGCCGCACGCCGTCGACGAGGATCTCGCCGCTCGTGGTCGTCTCGAGCCGGTTGAGGCACCGGCACAGCGTCGACTTGCCCGAGCCGGAGGGGCCGACGACCACGACGACCTCGCGCGGCGCGACGCTGAGGGTGACGTCCTTGAGGACGTGGTGCTCGCCGAAGTGCTTCTGGACGTCGCGCATCGTGACCATGTCGGTCGCGCTCGTGCCCGAGCTGGTGCCTGAGGCCGTGCTGTCCACGCTGGTGCCGCTTTCTCGAGAGGTGCGGCAAGGGGGCCGCGTCGCCGTCCGGTGAGGTCGTCGTCCGTGTGGACGGGAACCTACTGTGCGATTGTTACACGTAGATTTCGATCAACTTCATGCAATACTGGAGAAACGCGACGGGCTCGGCGGCGTTCGCGACCGATCAGCACGAGGGGCCCATGACGACGACAGACGCGTTCCGCGCTCCGCTCCGGCACACGCCCCAGGCCGTCGAGGTCCTGCGTCCGCTGCGGGCGGGCAGCGCCAGGTCACGCGCCGACCTCGCGAGGGTGACCGGCCTGTCGCCCTCGACCGTCGCCTCCCGCGTGGAGGACCTGATCCGCCTCGGCCACGTCGTCGAGACCGGCGAGGGCGAGTCGCGCGGCGGTCGCCGTCCGCGCCGGCTGCAGGTCCGCGGCGGCGCCGGCCTGGTCGGCTGCGTCGACCTCGGCGTCGACCGCGCCTCCTTCGGGCTGGTCGACTTCGCGGGCGTGCTGCTCGCCGAGCGCCACGTGGCCCTGGACGTGGCCGAGGGGCCGACCGCGGTGGTCTCGGCGTCGCTGGCGCACCTCCTCGACATGCTGGGCGAGCTCGACGAGACGGGCCACGGCCGGCTCAGCGGGCTGTCGGTGGGCGTGCCCGGGCCCGTCTCGACCGCGACGTCGCGCATCGTCTCGCCCTCGCGCATGCCCGGCTGGAACGGGATCTCGGTCGCCGAGGTGGTGCAGCGCGAGGTCGACCTGCCCGTCGTCGTGAACAACGACGCCAACCTCATGGCGGCCGGCGAGCTCGTGGCCGAGGGCGACGAGGCCGTGCCCGCCGACCAGGTCTTCGTCAAGGTGGGCTCGGGCATCGGCTGCGGCATCGTCTCGCGCGGCGAGCTCTACACGGGCAGCAACGGCTGGGCGGGCGACATCAGCCACGTCACCGTGCCCGGCGCCACCGCCGTGCCGTGCTCGTGCGGCCGCACCGGCTGCCTCGACGCGCTCGCCTCGGGCAACGCGCTCGTGCGCGAGATGCAGCTGGCGGGGCACGACGTCGGCACCGTCGAGGCGATGATCGACCTCGCGCGCGACGCCCACCCCCTCGCGACCGGCCTGCTGCGCGGAGCCGGCGTGATGACGGGCGGCGTGCTCGCGACCATCGTCAACTTCTTCAACCCCGACCGGCTCGTGCTCGGCGGGGTGCTCGCCGACTCGGACGTCTTCGTCGCCGGCGTCCGCTCGACCCTCTGGGCCGACTGCCTGCCGATGGCGACCGACCAGCTGCTCGTCGAGGTGACGCGGCACCAGGGCACGGGCGGGCTGCGCGGGGCGGGGCGGGTGTTCCTCGACCAGGTGTTCTCGGTGCGCGGCCTGGCCTGAACGTCGCGCCGACGCCGCGCCGCGCCGCGCAGTGCCGCGCGCCGCGCAGTGCCGCGCGCCGCGGCCTCGAGCTACGCCCCCTGTTCCCCGCGCGACACCCGCCGTTCCAGGGGCGCAGCGCCGGACCAGGGGTGCAGCTCAGCGCGTCGGCCGGTCGCATTCGCCGAACCCACGCCTACCAGCCCTCGCGCTCGAGGGTGCGCGCGGATCCCCAGGGTGGGGCCCCGCCGGTCCCGGACCGCGATCGGCCGAGTGCACCCGGACCCGTTCTGGGGTCTCGGCCCAGTCACGAGAATCATTCGTTTTCGTCTACCTTGTACCCGGGGGCACACAGGTTCTCGGACGCGCTCAGGATCACGGTCGTCGAGTTCTCATGAGTCGACGTCGCTGTGCGGCGGTCGACCTGATGCTCCTTCCACGTCGCCATTCATCGTGAAGAAGCGACGAACCCGAGGCGCCCTGCGCCAAGACCCGAGAGAACGAACCTTGCCCCAGGAGACGCCCGCCGGCTGGTACCCAGCCCCGCACGCCAACAACGAACAGCGCTATTGGGATGGACAGCGCTGGTCGGAAGGACCGCCGACGCCTGCCCAGACGCCTCCGATGCCGCCGGCCGGTCCGCCGACCGGTCCGCCGGCCGGTCCGCCGGCCGGTCCGCCGACGGTTCCGGCACCGGGCCAGCCCGCGGATCAGGTCACGCCTCCTCAGCCGTACGGAGTCCGACAGGCTTCACCGTCGAGGAACTTGGCCGTGGCCGCCCTCGTCCTGGGCATCCTGGCGTTCCTCACGGGTCTCGTGAAGGTGCTCGGCCTGCTCCTGGCGATCGCAGCCGTCGCCCTGGGCATCGCGGCTCTCGTCAAGAAGCAGCAGAAGGGCCTGGCCGTCGTGGGGCTCGCTCTGGGCAGTGTCGCTCTGCTGACCGGGATCATCGTCGCGGGTGCCGGGGCGGACGACTCGAACTCCTCCTCGACCGCAGCGAGCGAGACGGAGCCTGCGGAGCCGGCGGAAGAGGCCAGCGTCGAAGCTGAACCATCCGAGGCACCCGTATCCGAAGCGTCCGAGCCCGAACCGGCAGAGAGCGAGGCACCCGCGGAGACCGGCACCGTCGAGAACCCCGTGCCGCAGCCGTACGTCGCGAAGGGACTCCTGGGGGGTGAGAAGTACAGCTTGACCGCGCGGATCGTGGACGCCAACGCCAACGCAGCCGTCGAGCAGTACAACATGTTCAACAGCGAAGCCCCCGCGGGCTTCAAGTACGTCGTGGCAGAACTCGCGATGACAGGCATCGACCCCGACGGGGTCGAGCCGTCACTCGCGTCGTACGACCTGTCCCTGGCGACTCCCGAGGGCAACCGGTACGACACCGAGTACATCGTCTTCGGCGACGGGATGCCGTCGATGAGCGACGGCCCCACCCTCTATCCCGGGTCGGCCTTCACCGGTTACACCGCCTACATCGTGCCCGAGAGCGCACAGTCGTTCGTTCTGTACGACAACGGCAACTACATCTCGTTCTAGAACTGACGGCTCGGGTCACCGAGAAGGCGAACGAGGCGCATCGACCTCATCCCTCACCTCGACCTGATCCACGTATTCCCCGCAAGGGCCAGGCACGCCGAGCGCGCGCCTGGCCCTTCGTCCTTGCCCTAGGCGTCATGAAGAGTCGACGCGATGCCGCCATCGACCGCTCGGCGCGGCGGCTCACCGCGCAGTGCCGTGCCGCCCGCCGCGCGCCGTGCAGGAACATCCGCGCGCGGGTTCCTGCATCGTGCACGATTCAGGAGCACGGGTCCCCCCGACGCGAGACGCAGGACACATGTTCCTGAATGAGGAGCGCACGCAGACGGACGTCGCCTAACGCCGGGACGCGGGACGCCGATAGTCCCCCGTGCAGAGGACATCACCGCTCCGCTGCACCACCCGACGACCCCCTGACCGAGGAGGCCCCATGGGCGCGAACGAGCTGTCCGCGCTGCTCTGGCGCGAGCGAGAGCTGCTGGAGCTGCTGACCTTCAAGCTGGAGGAGGAGCAGCTGCTGCTCACCGCCGGCCGCACCCGCTGGATCGAGCACGCGACCCGCGAGGTCGAGCAGGTGCTCGAGCGCCTCCGCGAGGCCGGGCTGGCCCGTGCCGTCGAGGTCTCGTCCGTCGCCCAGGAGTGGGGCACCGACGAGGAGGCGCCCCTGCGCGAGATCATCGCCGCGGCTCCCGCAGGCCCCTGGGGAGAGATCTTCACGGCGCACCTGAAGTCGATGACCGACCTCACCGCCCGCATCGCGCAGCTGCGCGACGAGAACGAGCGGTTCCTCCGCGCCGCCGCCCGGGCGACTCAGGAGACGATGGCCACGGCCGCCGACGCGGCAGCCGGCAGCATCTACGACGCCCGCGGCTCGGTCGGGGGCGCCTCGGCGTCGCGGGCCGGCCGTGCCGGCGCGACCGCCGCCTCCGGCGGTCAGCTCTTCGACGGGCGGCTGTGATGGTCAGCACCTTCGGCAGCCTGCACACCGCCTACACCGGCCTCGTCGCCGCCCGCACCGGCATCGACGTGACCGGACAGAACATCGCCAACGTCAACACCGAGGGCTACACGCGCCAGCGCGTCGGCCAGAGCTCGGTCGAAGCCCCCGCCCGCACGGGCCGCTTCAGCGCGGGCGTCGTGCCCGGCCAGGGCGTCGCGGTCGACGCGATCGCCCGCCTCGGCAACGCCGTCGTCGACGGCCAGGTCCGCGGCGCCGCAGCCGCCGCCGGCTACCAGTCGGTGCGCGCGGACGCGCTCTCGACCCTCGAGCAGGGCCTCGGCGAGCCCCGCAGCACGGGCATCACCGCCCAGCTCGGCGCCTTCTGGAACTCGTGGAGCGACCTCGGCAGCCACCCCGACCAGACCGGCCCCGCGTCGGTGCTGCTCGGCCAGGCCAAGACGCTCGCCGCGAGCATCGCCTCCGGCCACCAGGCCGTCGAGGACCAGTGGAGCGCCACCCGCGGCACCGCCCAGACCCTCGGCGTGCAGCTGAACGACGCCGCCCGCCAGGTCGCCGACCTCAACGGGCGCATCCGCTCGGCCGTGCAGGACGGCACGAGCGCCAACGAGCTGCTCGACGCCCGCGCCCGCCTCACCGAGCAGATCGCCTCGATCGCCGGCGGCACCGTGCGCGACGCGGGCGACGGCACGGTCGACGTGCTGATCGGCGGCAACGCGCTCGTCAGCGGCACCACGGCCCGCAGCGTCGTCGTCACGGGCGAGTTCACCATGAGCGCCTCGACCGGCGTCGCCGTCGAGTGGGCGCACCGTCCCGGCGACGTCGTGGCCATGGACGGCGGCAGCCTGGCCGGCGCCGTCTCGCTGCTCGGCCCCGCGGCCGGCGGACAGGGCGGCGCCCTCGCCGAGGCGGCCGCGTCGTACGACGCCCTCGCGACGCAGCTCGCGACGCAGGTCAACGCCGTGCACGCCGGCGGAGTCCGCGCCGACGGCCAGCCCGCCGGGCAGTTCTTCGCCCTGGCGCCCGGCGTCTCGGCGGCACGCGGCCTCACGGTCGTGCCGACCGGCGCCTCCTCGATCGCCTCGGGCGGCGGGGCGGGAGCCCTCGACGGCTCCGTCGCGCAGCGCATCGCGCAGCTCGGCGTCGGCTCGGGGTCCCCCGACCGCGCCTGGTCGTCGATCGTCGCCGGCATCGGCGCCTCCGCGAAGAGCGAGATGGCGCAGTCGTCGCTCGCCGACCTCGCCGCGTCGTCCGCCAAGAACCGGCAGCTGTCGGGCTCAGGCGTGAGCCTCGACGAGGAGAACGTCTCGCTGCTCAGCTACCAGCACGCCTACCAGGGCGCCGCTCGCGTGATGACGGCCATCGACGAGATGCTCGACACGCTGATCAACGGCATGGGCCGGGTCGGGAGGTAGGGACGATGCTGACACGCGTGACGAACCAGATGACGGCGCTGCAGTCGCAGCAGCACCTGCAGGCGGGCTCCGTGCGCCTCGCGCAGGCGCAGGAGCGGGCGACCAGCCTCGACAAGCTGACCCGCCCCTCCGACGACCCCACCGCCACGGCCGAGGCCCTGCGCGTCAAGAGCCTGCAGTCGGCCCACGCCCAGCACACCCGCAACGTCGCCGACGGCGACGGCTGGCTGAGCACGACCGACTCCGCGCTGATCGCCGCCGACTCGCTGATGGCGAAGGTGCGCGAGCTGACGCTCCAGGGCGCCAACGGGGCGCTGTCGCCGAACGCCAAGGAGGCGGTGGCCGTCGAGCTGGAGGGCCTCAAGGCCGACCTGCTGGGCGTCGCCAACACGAGCATCAACGGCCGCAGCGTCTTCGCCGGCACCTCGGACGCCGGGGCGGCCTTCCGCGCCGACTACAGCTGGACCGGCACCCCGGGCTCCAGCGTCACCCGCCGGATCGGGCCGGAGACGACCGTCGCGGTCGACTCGGACGGCTCCGTCGCGTTCGGCACCGGCGCCTCCTCCGTCTTCGCCCTGATCGACGACATCGCGACCAGCCTCCGCACCGGAGGCGACGTCGCGTCCCACCTGACCACCGTCGACGCCCGTGTGTCCGGCCTGCGCAGCGTGCAGTCCGACATGGGCGCGCGCCACGCCCAGCTGCTGAGAGCCGAGGACACCCTGATGGACACGAAGGTCACGCTGGAGTCACAGCGCGCCGGGCTCGAGGACCTCGACCTCGGCCAGGCCGTGCTCGACCTGCAGCTGCAGAACAACTCGTACCAGGCCGCCCTGCAGGTCACCGCGAAGGTGCTGCAGGTCTCGCTGATGGACTTCCTCCGATGAGCACCGTGACCGCCCCCGTGGCGTTCGTCGCGCCTCCCTTCGGGCTCGAGCCGCTCGTCGACTTCGTGCTCGACGAGGTCAAGGGGGCCGCCGGGCTCTTCGCGCTGCGGGCGACGGACGCGTCGGCCGAGGTCCGGCTCTACGTGCTCGACGCGGCCGTGCACCTGCCCGACTACTCGCCGGTGCTGACCGACGAGCAGACGACGGGGCTCGACCTGCACGACGCCGCGGAGGCGCTGCTGCTCGTCGTCGCGACGCCCGCCCCGAGCGGGATGACCGTCAACCTGCTCGCGCCGATCGTCGTCAACACGCGCACGGGCCAGGCCGCACAGCTCATCCTCGAGGGCCAGGACTGGCCGCTCCGCGCAGAGCTCGCCGCCCGCGCCTGAGTCGCTCTCGCAGGTGAGCCTGGCTCACACGTCACGGTCCGGTGTCGGACTCGTCACGGTCGTGCAACGATGCGCCGCACTCGTCGCCCGACCCGCTCCTCCTCGTGTCTGATTGAGACCCGAGGAGGCGCACGACATGACACGAGACAGGCCCCGCCGCCAGCCCGCACGGCCCGTGCGCCCCGTGGTCGCCGCCGCCGTCGGCGCCGCCGTGATCGCCCTGGTGCTCGCCGGCTGCACGGGAGGCGACTCCCCCACGACGGGCTCGACGTCGTCCCGCGCCGCGAGCGACGCGGCCGTGCCCGTCGACGGCGTGCCCGGCCCCGGACCGGTGGCGGCCACCACCGACACCACGGCGGTCCGCGTCGCCCCCGACGCCGAGCCGACCGACGTCGCGACCGGCCTCGAGGCTCCCTGGTCGGTCGTGCGCCTGGACACGGGATCGTCGTTCGTGAGCCTCCGCGACAGCGGCCGCGTGGTCGAGCTCACCGGCGACGGGTCGGTACGAGACGTCGCGACGATCGACGGCGTCGTGCACGAGGGCGAATCGGGCCTGCTCGGGCTCGCCGTCCTGGCCGGGTCGCCGTCGTACCTCTACGCCTACCTCACGACCGCCGACGACAACCGGATAGTCCGGGCCCCGATCACGGGCGAGCCGGGGTCGTACGGCCTCGGCGCCGTGGAGGACGTCTTCACCGGCATCCCCGCAGCCCGGAACCACGACGGCGGCCGCATCGCCTTCGGCCCGGACGGCATGCTCTGGGCCACGACCGGCGACGCCTCCGACGACACGGCAGCACAGGACGAGATCTCGCTCGGCGGCAAGGTGCTGCGGCTCTCCCCGACCGGCGCCGTGCCGAGCGACAACCCGATGCCCGGCTCGCCCGTCTGGAGCCTCGGCCATCGCAACCCGCAGGGCATCGCCTGGGACGCGTGGGGCGGCGGCTGGGTCGCCGAGTTCGGTCAGGACACCTGGGACGAGCTCAACTCCCTCGCGCCGGGCGCGAACTACGGCTGGCCCGAGGTCGAGGGGCGAGGGGCTTCGGGGGCGTCCGGGTCGTCGGGGGCGTCCGGGCAGTTCCTCGACCCGGTGCTGCAGTGGCGCACCGACCAGGCGAGCCCCAGCGGGCTGACGGCGATCGGCTCGACCCTGTTCATGGCCGGGCTGGGCGGCGAGGTGCTGTTCGAGATCCAGGTGCCCGAGACCGGCGACGCGACCTCGACCGAGCGCTTCTCGGGAGACGAGTCGCTGGGGCGCATCCGCGACGTGCTGCCGGGCCCCGACGGGGCCCTCTGGCTCCTGACGAACAACACCGACGGTCGCGGCGACGCCCGGGGCGGTGACGACCGCATCGTCAGCGTGCCGCTCGAGCCGCTCGACTGAGCGACGCGCCGCTCGCCGCTCGCCGCTGGCCGCTCGCCTCGGGCCCGATCGCCCTCGAATTCGAGATGACCGCCGCGGAGCGCGCGCCGCACGGTCCGATCGGGGGCGCTGCGGTTACCCTCGTACTCGATGAGCCAGCACGACTCGAACCCCGGATCCGCGACCGGCAGCACCCGCCCCCGCAGCGTGCCGCCGGGCTCCGACGCGCCCTCGGGCCGCACCTCCCGCCCTGTGCCCGGCGTCGAGCCGATCAGCCTCCGCGTCGCCGTCGACGTGCGGACCGCCGAGGCCCGTCTCGCGGCCCTCGGCCAGAGCCGCAGCACCTCCGCGCTCGGCGAGCGTGCCGACCTGCTGCGCACCCTCGGCCGCCTCGACGAGGCCCTCGCCATCGCCGAGGAGGCGTTCCGCCTCGCCCACTTCACCGGCGACCGGGCCGACTCCACGGCGGCGCGCATCCGTCGTGCACACGTGCTCCGCGAGCAGGGCAAGCTCGAGCGCGCGCTCGGCGACCTGCACACCAGCCGCATCACCGCCTCCACCGAGGAATGGCGCGTGCTCGAGGCCACCGCCGCCGAGCTCGAGGGCTACACGCTCTTCGACCTGGGTCGCCACGACGAGAGCGACGAGGTCCTGGCCGTCGCGCTGACGGCCTACGAGCGGGCGGGTGCCGCTCGCGACCGGCTCGACGCGCTCCGCACCGTCATCGACGGGCTGATGCGAGCTGCCCACGACGCACCGGCGCACGCCCGCGAGACCGGATCGATCACGCCGATCGGCCAGTCCGCGCCGGGTGCCCACGCGGCCGTCGCCTCGCCGCCCGAGGAGGGCGACACGAACCCCACCGGTCTCCCCCGCGTCGAGGGCGGGTCGGCCGCGACCGCTGCTGCGTCTGCGTCTGCAGGGCGCGGCGAACAGGGCGAAGGAGGCGCGCAGCAGTCCCCGACGGCGGCGGACTCGTCCGCCGGCCCGGTCCCCGCGTCCGCGCCCGACGCCTCCCCGGCTGCTCCCGCAGCTCACACCCCTGCTCCGCAGGCTCCCGCACCTCAGGCCCCTGCCCCGATCGAGCCAGCCCTCGCGGCCGCGATGCGGACCGATCCCGGCGACGCGCCCGTCGCCTCCTCGGCGCCTGCCGCCTCCTCGGCGCCTGCCGACCCGTCGGAGCGCGTGCTCGACAAGCCGTCGACCCGGGCCGACACCAGCCTCTGGGGCAAGATCTCGAGCCTGGCCGCGAACGCCGCGGGGCACCGGGACCGCGACGGCGAGCGCGCCGTCGTCGTCGACGCGCCCGCTGTCGACGACGAGGGCGAGCCCCGTCGCGGCACCACCGGGGTCACCGGGGTCACCGGCGCCGTCGACGGGCTGCCGCGCGACGACGAACCGACCACCTGGCCGTTCCCGGCGCGCTGACCTGCGCGTCGATGCTGCACCGCACCTCCTCGTGACGCCTCGGGCGCGCCTCGTGCCGTCGCCCGGTCGGGTTCTCGGCCGCAGAACCTGCTCGAAGGCGACAAGACGACCGGGAACATCGCGTCGCTTCGTCGCTTCCACGTCGCCTCCGTGCGGCGCCGCACTCTTCCCTGGCCGCGCCGCGCCGACGACCGGGAGGCGCTGAGCGTGGCCGACCTCGAGCGGGTGCGGCGCTGGGCCGACGCCCTGATCGCCCTGCACCTCGACCCCGACGTCTGGAGCTTCGCCTTCGACGCGGCCAAGACGCGTGCCGGACTCTGCGACTACGGCAAGAAGCGGATCACCGTCTCGCGGCACCTCGCGGGCAGGTACGAGGACGACGAGATCCACCAGGTGCTGCTGCACGAGGTCGCGCACGCCGTCGCCGGGTCGCGGGCGGGCCACGGTCCGCGCTGGAAGAGCGTCGCCACCGAGCTGGGCTACGTCGGCGGGCGGCTGCACGACGGCGCGATCGCGTCCGAGCTGGCCCCGTGGGTGGGGGTCTGCGCCGCCGGGCACGAGCACTTCCGCTACCGGGAGCCGAAGCGGCCCCTCGCCTGCGGCCGCTGCTCGCGCCGGTACGACCCCGCTCACCTCATCACCTGGACCAAGCGCGCGGTCTGAGGCTCGGGGCCCCGAGGTCGCGCCTTGCGCCCGGCGCCACGTTTCGTTTCTCGCGAATTCGAGAGGGATCCGCCCGTCGGCGACCCAGGGCTCAGACCCGAGGGGAGTCATCTGCCGGATCTCTCTCGCCCTGCTGCCGCCGCCCCGTCGGGCCCGCAGATGCCGACCGCAGCGCTGCGCCACGCCCGGGATGCGCCTCGACACGTGGCGTGTCGCACCTCCTCGGTCGGCATTTGCGGACACGGAAGGCCGAGGAGGCGCGAGCCCGGTCCCGTAACTAGCTAAGGTGGTCAGATGAGCACTGGGCAGTGGCTGCGCTCCGACACCGGCACGCGCTGGTTCTTCGACTCCGGAGCCCTCGCGCTCGACTTCGCGTACCTCGGCGGGTTCCGTGCGGGCTCGCGCCTCGGCCCCGAGTCGGGTCTCGCGCAGCCGACCGACGGCTCGTCGCCC
Source organism: Frigoribacterium sp. ACAM 257 (assembly GCF_007954365.1). GTDB lineage: Bacteria > Actinomycetota > Actinomycetes > Actinomycetales > Microbacteriaceae > Frigoribacterium. Next base: position 320,472 of record NZ_VOLO01000002.1, on the reverse strand, counting down.
TGGGACGGCCTCCTGCTGCCCGCCGACCTCGACGACTGGCTCGCGGAGCGCTTCCCCGGGATCGGCACCGGCGCCTCCGACCGCGAGCTCGCGGACGCCCGAGGTCTCCGCGACGCGACGGCCCGCCTGGCCGTCGCCGCCGTCGACGGAGCCTCGCCCGACCCCGGCGACGTCGACATGCTCAACTTGTTCGCCGCGACGCCGGACGTGCCTCCCGCACTCGCCGGGGGTCGCCGTCAGGCCGGCGCGGGCCGGCTGCGGCTGGGTCAGGCGCTCGCCTCGGTCGCCCGCGACGGGGTGCGGCTCTTCGACGAGGTGGGGTTCGGCGGCGGGGACGAGTCGCGCCTCCGGCGCTGTGCCAACCCGCTCTGCGGCCTGGTGTACCGCGACGAGTCCCGGGCCCGGAGCCGTCGCTGGTGCTCGATGCAGCGCTGCGGCAACCGCGCGAAGGTCCGCGCGCACCGCGCCAGGCTCGCCGGCGGCGACGCGAACGCCAGCACCAACAGCACCGACGCCTGACTCCTGCTGCTCCTGCTGCTCCTGCTGCCCGGCTCCGTCGAGGGCGGGTCAGAACGGCCGAGGGCGTGTCCGCACGGACCCGCCCTCGACCACTTCGACCCGCCCTCGACACAGAGAGCGCGGCAGCAGTCGCTACTCGACGACCTGCACGTCCTTCCAGAACGCGACGTAGCCCGAGTAGTCCTTGCCGACGCGGTCGAAGGACGCGGGGATCGGGGTCGGGTAGCTCCACGCGCGGTCCTGCAGCAGGGTCTCGCCGTCCTTGACGCTGAAGTACTGCGTGTCGCCCTTCCACGGGCAGTGGTACTGGGTGGGGCTCTCCTCGAAGAGCTCGTCGTTGACGCTCGCCGGCGGGAAGTACCAGTTGCCCTCGATCGAGATCAGCTCGTCCTTCGGGGCCTCGGCCACCACCGTGCCGTCGCTCAGAACTGCCTTCATCGTCCACTCCTTCGATCAGGGGCCCGATCGGCCCGCGTCCTGGTCGGAACGCTACGCCGAGTCGCTCTGTTCCCCGTGCGAGCTGGCCGGTCCGTGCGCCCCCACCGGCTCCGCAGCCAGGGGTGCACGGTGCACCGTCGCCACCGCGACGGGCGCACCGGCGGCGACCAGCGCCTCCTCGCGTCCGGCCTCCACGAGCTCGGCGGCAGACGAGGAGGCGGTGAGCAGGTGGGACTGCGCCCTCCGCAGCGAGACGGCGGCGGCGCACGCGACGGCGGCCTCGGGCGACGAGAAGTCGATGCCGGAGGCGGCGAGCGCGTCGACGACGGCCCCCGCGGCGAGGACGTCCTCGACGGCTGACCGGAACCCGTCGTCGTCGAGCGCGCCCGCGGCGACGACGGCCACGACGGCGCGGTCGCCCCGCTCGGCCTGGCGGTCGAGCACCCGGCGGGCGACGTCGGCCGAGGAGGCGGCCGTCGCGTGCAGCACGATCGCCGCGTCGTCCGCGACGGCCGTGACCGCGTCGAGGACGTCCGCCGTCGAGAGCAGGCCGTGCCCGTCGAGGACGTCCGCCACGACGACGACGTGCGCCCCGGGCGCGATGCGGGCGGCACCGGCCACGCCCTGGTCGAGGCGGACCTGGTACTTGGACTGGTGCGGGGCCCGGGGTGGGTTCTGGTGCCGGGCCTGCTGCGGGGCCTGCTGCCCGGGGGCCTGCTGCCCGGCGGTCTGCTGCGGTGTCGTCTGCGGGATCGTCACCTCCTCAGGGTAGGTCGCGCCGCCTCCTCGGCTCGGTGGGTTGCGCCGCGTTACGCGTTCCTCCCCCACCTCCGGTCTCGCACGAATCAGGAAGTCGCGACCCCCGCCTCCTGAACGGTGCACGACTCAGGGCCGCGAGTCCCCCCGCCGCGCGACTCAGGACCCATGTTCCTGAATGAGGAGAGACGAACGACGACGCCGCGGGGCCCGCCGCCCAGCCCACGGGAGCAGACTCGTCCGCATGCACGTGCAGCTCAAGATCCGACTCGCCTGTCCCGTCGACGCCGCGGCCGACGCCCTGCGCGACCCCGCCGTCATGGTCGCCGTGACGAAGCCGCTGGTGCGCTACCGCTCGCTCGCGCCCGAGGGCTTCCCCGACCGCTGGACCGAGGAGGCGCACCCCGTGACCGCCCACATCCTCGGCCTGCTGCCCCTCGGCGACACGCACGTCGACCTCGACTGGCACGACCGTGACGGCGCCTGGATCCAGCGCGACACCGGGAAGGGCACCGCCGGCCAGTTCTCGCGGATGCGCATCGACCACCGCATGGCCGTGTCGCCGCTCGGCCAGGACGAGACCCTGCTGCGCGACCGCCTGGTCTTCCACGCCGGCCCGATCGGCATCGCGCTCTGGCCCGGGCTCTGGCTCGTCTGGCAGTGGCGCGCGCTCCGGATGCGCGCCCTCGCACCGGGCTGGCGCGCACCCGAGGCGCACCCGCGGCACGCAGGCTGAGGCAGGCAGGTCCGGACCCGGGGCCCCCGAGGCCCCCGAGGTCCCCGAGGTCCCCGAGCCGAGGAGGCGCCCTCCCGGTCCCCGAGGAGGCGGTCCGACTACCGTCGCCCGCGTGACCGACCCGACCCCCACCTCCTCGTCCTCCACTGCCGCAGGCGACGCCGGCGCGGCTGCGCCGCTCGTGCCCGACACCGACTCGGGCCTCGCCCTGGCCGCGTGGCGCCGCACGATCCACGGGCTGTACCGGCAGGTGCGCGAGGCGACCGACCTCGAGGCGGCGCACGACCTGTGGCGGCGCACGCGCGACGAGCTCTTCACGACCAACCCGGTCACGCCGCTGCTCCCCGAGGACAGGCCGCACTTCACCGGCCTGCCGACGAAGCCGTATGACGCCGCGTGGCGCTTCGAGGTGCCGATCCTGCCCGCGGAGCCGCACCGCATGGTCGTCGAGACGGGCACCGACGGCGACGTGCCCTTCGACCGGGTCGGCCGGGTCGAGGTGCCGGGCGTCGGCTCGCTCGACGTCTGGCGGCTGCGCTCGTACGGGGGCGGCCTGTTCGTCCCGGTCGGGGACGCGCTCGCCGGCAAGCCGGGCGGCACCTACGGAGGTGGTCGGTACCTGATCGACTCCGTCAAGGGCGCCGACCTGGGGCCGGGTTCCGAGCCCGGCACGATCGTGCTCGACTTCAACTTCGCCTACAACCCGAGCTGCGCCTACGACCCCGCGTGGGCCTGCCCGCTCGCACAGCCCGGCAACCGCGTCGCCGTCGAGATCCCGGTGGGCGAGCGCTACTCCGGGGCGCACTGAATCCCCCGCCTCGGGGAACCGGTGGGGAGTCCCTCCCCCTGCTGGCGGACACGTGACCGCGGTGCCCGGCCCGCACCTCCTCGCGTTCTGCGACGAGTGCCGCTAAGCTGGGGTCACTTGCGAGTCGGCCCGACCGGCTCCCTGCGTCGTAGCACGCCCCTCCTCGCCTCTCGCCCTGGCACACACCCAGGCACCAGCAGGCGCGCGAAGCTCACTCTGCGGCGAAACGATCGTGCACACCTGCACCGTCGCCACACCTCGAGCCCGGCTACGACAGCCGCTCACCGGCTCTGCACCGCCGTTCTCCGGAACCCCACGACCACGCGTCGGGGCGACCGAGACGCGTGGCCCGCAGCCTCGGCCCGGCTCGACACCTGCCCCTGAAAGGCACGCATGTCACTCATCACCGACTCCCCCGTCGTCCCGGCCGCCGACGCGACCGACGCGCCCGCCGTCTCGTTCGCCTCCCTCGGGGTCCCCGCCCCGATCGTCTCCGCCCTCGCGAAGGACGGCAAGGAGAACGCGTTCCCGATCCAGGTCGACACGCTCCCCGACACCCTCGGCGGACGCGACGTCCTCGGCCGCGGCAAGACCGGCTCGGGCAAGACCCTCGCCTTCTCGATCCCGATGGCCGCGCGCCTCGGCGGCAAGCTCGCCGGCGGCAAGCGCCGCCCGGGCCGCCCGCTCGGCCTCGTGCTCGCCCCGACCCGCGAGCTCGCCACGCAGATCGACGCCGTCCTGGCGCCGATGGCGGCCGCGTACGGCATGAACACCACCACGATCTTCGGCGGCGTCTCGCAGAACCGCCAGGTCCAGGCCCTCAAGTCGGGCGTCGACATCGTCATCGCCTGCCCCGGCCGCCTCGAGGACCTGATGAAGCAGGGCTTCATCAAGCTCGACGCCGTCGAGATCACCGTGCTCGACGAGGCCGACCACATGGCCGACCTGGGCTTCCTGCCCGGCGTCACCCGCATCATGAAGGCCACCCCGAACGACGGCCAGCGCCTGCTCTTCAGCGCGACCCTCGACAACGGCGTGGACAAGCTGGTCAAGCAGTTCCTCCACAACGAGGTGCTGCACTCGGTCGACGAGGCGAACTCGCCCGTCGCCGCGATGACCCACCACGTCTTCGAGACGCCCGACCTCGACAGCAAGAACGCCCTCGTGCAGAAGCTCGCCTCGGGCAAGGGCCGCCGCATCCTCTTCATGCGCACCAAGCACCACGCCAAGAAGCTCGCCAAGAAGCTGACCGAGGCCGGCATCCCCTCGGTCGACCTGCACGGCAACCTGTCGCAGCCGCAGCGCGACCGCAACCTCGCCGCGTTCCAGGACGGCACCGCCCGCGTCCTCGTCGCCACCGACGTCGCCGCCCGCGGCGTGCACGTCGACGACATCGAGCTCGTGATCCACGTCGACCCGCCCACCGAGCACAAGGCGTACCTGCACCGCTCGGGCCGCACCGCCCGTGCCGGAGCCGAGGGAGACGTCGTCACCCTCGTCATCCCCAGCCAGAAGCGCGACGTCGCCCAGCTGATGAAGAAGGCCGACATCAAGCCGACCACCACGGCCGTCACGACCTCCTCCCCCGAGGTCGCGGCGCTCGTCGGCGAGGTCGCCGCGTACGTGAAGCCCCTGCCGAAGTCGGCCGTGCAGCAGCAGCAGGGCGGCAACGGCGGAGGCGGCGGAGGTCGCTCGCAGGGCGCCAACGCCCAGCGCAAGCGCGCCGCCCGCCAGGACAGCACCGGCGCCCCGATCGCGCGTGCCGACCGCTCGGGTCGTCCCGCAGCCGGCGGCGGTCGTGCAGGAGGCGCGGGTCGCGACGGCGGGCCCGCTCGCTCGGGCGGTCGTGACGGAGCGGCCCGTGGCGGACGTGACGGCGGACGCTCACGCGACGCGGCTCCCCGCGGCGGTGCCTCCACGTTCTACTCGACCGAGTCGGGCCGCGGCGCGGTGTCGCCGGTGCGCGACGGCGGTGCTCGCGACGCGGGCGGCCGTGACGGCGCAGCTCGCGACTCCGAGGCTCGCGGCACCCGCCAGCCCGGACGCCGCGCCCAGAGCGACGGCGGCCAGAGCCGCACGAACGCCGTGCGCAACGACCAGGCCGACTTCGCGGCGTCGCAGGGCGAGCGTTCGCGGGGCGGCAGCGGAGGCGGTGGCTCGCGTCGCGCCTCCTCGGACGGCGGACGCCCCGGCGGCCTCAAGGTCGGCGGCCTCGTCGGCGGCAAGCCCCGCAGCGGCGGCGGCCAGCGCGGCGGCCGCTAGGCCCCACGGCACCACCTGCACCCACGCCCCCGGGCGGCGCCCACCGCGCCGCCCGGGGGCGTCGCGCTGCGCCCGCTGCGCGCCCGCGCCGCGCCCCCGAACCCGCACGACACCTCCGGAACCGTTGGTGCAGTGCCGAACAGGGGGTGCACCGCCCGGCGGGGGCCACGCGCTCGGGCGGCGCTCCGGCGGCACCGCCTCAGCAGACGCCCGCGCGGGCGAGCTTCCGGAGGAGCGGCTCGACCGCGAGCGCCTCCGCCCAGCCCCAGCGCACGACGGTGCGGACGCCGGGCAGTGCACGCAGGGCGTCCTCCCGCAGCTTCTCCTCGACGACGACCTGCTCGGCGGTGCGCCCTGCACGCATCGCGGCGTCCCTGTACTTCACCTCTCCGTCGAACTCGCCGATCACCCCGCAGCACGGCCACCAGAAGTCGACGAACCCGACGAGCGACCCCTCGGCCGGCAGACGGGCCTGCAGCTCGGGTCGCGTCAACCCCGCGGAGTGCATCGCAGCGCGGCTGATCGACTCCCCAGGCGACTCGGCTCGCCCGTCGGCGAAAGCCACGGAGGCGGCGGCTCGGCGGCTGCCCTGCGCACGACCGTGCTCGGCGAGGACTCCCTCGAGGTCACCTCGGGAGAACGCGCCGACCGCGAGACCGTGGTCGAGGACGACGGCCCCGCCACGGAGGTCCCGCCGGCGGACGACGTCGACCGCTGCCCGTCGCGGCAGGACCACCGGCAGCCCCTGGACCACGCTGGTCTCGTCGTTCCGCAGGGCCACGGCATGTCGGTGCACGGTCGAGCTGACCTTGGTGCGCGGGCGTCCCCGGGATACGACGTGCACCCGCGTCGGCCATTCGCCCAGCAGCGGGAAGCCCTGCAGCGCCAGGGCCGACTCGTGCGACACGAACGTGTCCGGCCCGAGACGCGGCACGACCGCGTGCACGCGGGCCCCGTGCTGCTCTGCGCGGGTCAGGGCGGCCCACTCGTCGGCGCGGACGTACGCCCCTGCGGTCAGGCGGACGATGCGCCCGCGCCGAGCGTCGCGCTCGAGGGTCGAGCTGTCGCCCCCGTCGGCCACGACCTCCTGCCGGAGGATGAGCAGTCCTGACATGTCACGCACGAGACGAGCATGTCGCAGGCGGTCCTCGGGGCGCGACCCGCGCCTCCTCGGTTGTGGACAAGTCGCCCGCCGCACCCGCGCATTCGAATTGCGCCCTCGCATCCGAATTGCACCCTCGGATCCGCTTGGCACCCTCGGTTCCAGGGGTGCAGCGCTGGTTCAGGGGTGCAGCGATGCCGCCGGGCACGCCACGCAGCGCGGCGCAGCGCGGCGCAGCGCAGCGCGGCGCGGCGCAGCGCTAGTGCAGCGCGCCGACCGAGGCGAGCGCGCTCCGCAGCAGCGCCCCGCGGCCGCCCTCCATCTCGCCGGCGACGTCGTCCGACGCGGCCTGGTGCGGCGTCAGCCAGGTGAGCTCGAGCGCGTCCTGGCGGGGGTCGCAGGTGCCGGTGACGGGCACGACGTAGGCGAGCGACACGGCGTGCTGGCGGGCGTCCGTGTACACCGACGACCCCGGCAGCGGGAAGTACTCGGCGACCTGGAACGGCACCGGCGACGGCGGCAGCTGCGGGAACGCCATCGGCCCGAGGTCCTTCTCCAGGTGGCGGAACAGCGCCGTCCGCAGGCTCTCGCCGTACATCACGCGGCCCGAGACGAGCATCCGCGAGATCGACCCCTCCTCGGAGGCGCGCAGCAGCACCCCGACCTCGGTCACGACGCCCATGCCGTCGGTCCGCACCGGCACGGCCTCGACGTAGAGGATCGGCATGCGCTGCCGGATCGTGTACAGCTCCTCCTCGGACAGCCAGCCCGGGTTGGGGTCGCCGGGCGTGGGGTCGGGGGTCTGGACGGAGCTCATGGCCCCTGTCTACTAGGCCTTCGTCACGGTCGGGTGACGAAACGCTCTCCGAGCCCCGAGGAGGCGCGCGCCCCGTCGACCCGTCTGGCAGGGTCGAGACATGGTCACGATCGATCCCGCCCTCGTCCGCTGGTCCGTCGAGGAGCCCGACCGGGCCGGGCGGCCGCTCGTCGTGCTGCTGCACGGCGTCGGCTCGCACGAGGGCGACCTGATCGGGCTGGCCCCCTACCTGCCGCAGACCGTGGTGCTCGCGTCGCTCCGTGCCCCGCTGCCGCACGGCGACGGCTTCTCGTGGTACCCCCTGAGCACGCCCGGTGCCCCGTCTGCCGGCGCGGTGGACGACGCCGCGGAGGCGGTCCTCACCTGGCTGGACTCGCTCGGCGACGCACACCCCTCGGTCAGCCTGCTGGGCTTCTCGCAGGGCGGGTCGTTGTCGCTGCAGCTGCTGCGGCACGCTCCGCGCCGCTTCGAGTTCGCGGCGGTGCTGGCGGGCTTCGTCGTGCCGACCGCGCCCGACGCGGACCCCGACACCGCGGCCGCGTCCGCCGCTCGCGACGAGGCCCTAGCCGAGGTCCGACCGCCCGTGTTCTACGGTCGGGGCGACGTCGACTCGATCATCCCGGTCGCCGCGGTCGAGCGCACCTCGGCCTGGCTCGACGAGCACGCCGACGCCGAGCAGACCGTCTACCCGGGCCTCGCGCACGGCGTCTCGCAGGAGGAGCTCGTCGACCTGGTCGCCTTCATGTCCCGGGTCACGGCCCCCGCCGTGCTCGACGGCGCGGACGAGGCGCCCGTAGCCTGAGGTCCTCGTCAGAGGAGACACCATGACCACGATCGCCGTCAACGGCTCCGTCGTCCACCGGCACCGTGCCGAGCGCGGGGTCGTCCACCTGTCGCTCGTCGCCGAGGGCACCGACCGCGAGACCGTCGTCGCCGAGGCCGAGGCCCTGCACGCCCGGGTCTCCGAGCAGGCCACGGGGCACCGGCGGCAGGGCGCCGCGACGTGGTGGAGCGCGCAGGACGTGACCGTGGGCCCCGTGGCCGAGCCGCCGCGCTGGGACGCGGACGGCACCTCCTCGGCTCCCGACCCCGACCTGCCCGCCCGCTTCCGGGCGCGCTCGGTCGTCGTCGTGCGGTTCAGCGACTTCGCGGCCCTCTCGTCCTGGGTGTCCGAGCTGGCGCGGGTCGACGGCGTGTCCGTCGACGCTCTCGAGTGGTCGCTCAGCCACGACTCGCGGGCGGAGGCCGAGCGTGCGGCCCGCGTCGCAGCCGTGGCCGACGCGGTCACCCGGGCGGGCGACTACGCCGAGGCCCTCGGGCTGTCGCAGCCGGCGCTCGTCGCCGTCTTCGAGCCCGGTCTGCGTCCGGGAGCGGCGGGCGGCGCCGCCACGTTCGGCCTGGCTCGCGCCGCGATGTCGCCTGCAGGAGGCGGCGGCGGCTTCGACCTCGCCCCCGCCGACATCGAGGTGCACGCCGAGATCAGCGCCGATTTCACGGCGTAGCTCCGGTCCCTGCGCCTCCTCATTCAGGAACTCGAGTCCTGATCCGTGCGGCGCGGGGTCGGATGTTCCTGAACCGTGCACGGATCAGGATGCTCGAGCGCTGAGTTCCTGAATCTCGTTCGAGGCCGAGGCCGAGGCCGAGGCCGAGGCCGGGGCCGCTACAGCTTCGTGCTCCACGCACCCTCGTGCTCGAACGGCACGAAGCCCACGGCCTCGTTCACGTCGAGCATGGGGCGGTTCTCCTCGGCGTTGTAGGTGAACACCGCGGGGTGGCCGGGCCGCTCGGCCTGCAGCAGGTCGGTGGTGGCGACCTTGAGCAGCCAGCCGAGCCGGTGTCCCCGGTGCTCGCGCAGCACGAGGGTGTCCTGCTGGAAGGCCGGGCGCGAGCGGTCGGCCGGTGCCTCGAGCTGGCTGAACCCGACGAGGCGCCCGGAGGCGGCGTGCTCGACGACGGCCGTGAAGCGCGTGCGAGGCCCGGCCAGCGAGCGCTCCTCGGAGTCGCGGAAGCGCTCGGCCGTCCAGACGTCCTCGGGCTCGTCGAGACCGCCCGCCGGGGCGTCCGTGCTCATCCGCGTCTCGAGGTCGGCGAGGTCGTCGATCCAACGCTCGGGCGAGCGCCCGACCCAGGTGTGCAGGCGGTAGGCGTCGCCCGCCGCCGACCGCGCGCGCTCGCGGACCCCCGCCAGCGCCTCCTCGTCCGGGGGCAGCGGCAGCCTGCTGCACCGCACGACCTGGCCGAGCTGCCAGCCGCGCCCGAGCAGGAACTGCACCTCGCCGTTGCCCCGGGGCACCGAGCCGACCCCGGTGGGCGGCAGGAGGCGCGGCTCGCCGTCGCCGCGGGAGCGCACGTACGCGATGAGCTGGGTCCGCCCCTCGGCCCGGGCGAGCTGCTCGAGGTGCTCGACCAGCCGCGTGCCGTGACCTCGACGCCGCGCCCCGGGCAGCACCGAGACGTCGACCCAGGCGGTCGAGGCGGCGTCGCCGTCGCGCCGCGTCTCCCACCAGCCGACCGCGACGAGCCGGCCCTCCTCGCGGACGCCGAACAGCCGGTGGTCGGCGTGCACCGTGTCGAGCAGGTGCGGCAGCTGCTCGTCCGGCAGCCACGCGAGTTCGTCCGAGCCGACCGCGGCGGCGCGCACGGCGTTCTCGAGCTCGACCGCGGCGACGTAGTCGGCGGCGTCGGGCGCGTCGACGGAGGCGGGGACGGAGAGCTGCTCGACGACGGCGGTCGACAGGGGCTCGGGACCGGACTCGCTGGTCGACGCGCTGGGGGACTCGCTGGTGGAGGGCATCGTGGTCTCTCGGGCCGCGGGGGCGTGCGGCGGGGACGCGCCGCCCCGTCCGGGCAGCCGACCAGACTAGCTGGTGCGGCGGCGGGCGCACCAGCCCCTGCTGCTGCCCCGCGCAGCCAGCACCCCGCGTGGCCGACGCTCGATGCCCGACGCCCGACGCCCGACGCCCGACGCCCGTGAGGGCGTAGACCAGGAGCATGACCGACGACGACCTGCTCTCCCGCCACGACCTCGACCGATTCGTCGACGCCCAGGAGGCGGACGGCACCTACGACCACGCGCTGCGGGAGCTGCGCGCCGGCCACAAGCGCGGCCACTGGATGTGGTTCGTGTTCCCGCAGGTGGCGGGGCTGGGCACCAGCGAGACCTCCCGACGCTTCGCCCTCGAGACGGTCGGGGCCGCCCGGGCCTTCCTCGCGCACCCGGTGCTCGGCCCGCGCCTCCTCGACTGCGTCGACGCCCTGCTCGAGCTGCCCGACGGCGAGATCGACGGTGCGGGGGCGCCCTCTGCCGCCGACGTGCTCGGCGACGTCGACGCGATGAAGCTGCACTCGTCGCTGACGCTGTTCGCCCAGGCGGACCCGTCCGAGCAGCGCTTCGCCCGGGCGATCGAGCGGTTCTTCGAGGGGACCCTCGACCCGGCGACGCTCGAGCGACTCTGACGGGTCGGGCGGCAGCGGCGGCACCGCAGATGCCGACCATCCGGCGCAGAATCCGTGCTCTCTGACGGGAAAAGCCCCTATTGGAGGCATCCCGGTCGGCATGTGCGAGGGGAACCGACGCAGGAGGGTGAGGTCGGGGGGCGCAGGAGGTGCGGCGCGGGCCTGCCCAGGCCGCTCCGCACCTCCGTGGGTACGCTCGATCGATGAGCATCGTCATCGCCGGCTGTGGCGACCTGGGCACCGAGACCGGCCTGCGGTTCGCCGCCGAGGGGCACCGCGTCGTGGGTCTGCGCCGTCGACCCGAGGTGCTGCCCGACGCGATCGAGGGCCGCGCCGTCGACCTGCGCACCGAGGTGCCCATGATCGACGACGACGCGACGGTGGTCGTCGTCGCCCTCGCCGCGGGCAGCCGCGACCCCGACGAGTACCGCGCGACGTACGTCGACGGACTGGCGCACGTGCTCGACGGGATCGAGCGCTCGGGGGCCGACCCTCGCCTCCTCGTCGTCTCGTCGACGGCGGTGTACGACGTCGAGGACGGCGGCCTGGTCACCGAGGAGACCCCCGCGAGCGGCGGGACCCCCACCGCCGCGGTGCTCGTGGAGGCGGAGGCGCTGCTGCGGGAACGGGCCCCGCACGCGACGCTCGTGCGGCTGTCCGGCATCTACGGGCCCGGGCGAGAACGGCTGATCGAGCAGGTGCGGAGCGGGTCGGCGACCCTGGCCGAGACTCCCGGCACGTCGCCGCACACGAACCGGATCCACCGGGACGACGCGGCCGCCGCGCTGGTCCACCTCGCCGGGCTCGCGATGGTGGGGCCGGTCTACCTCGGCACCGACGACGAGCCGGCGCGGCTCGACGACGTCCTGGTGTTCCTGGCCGCGAAGCTGGGCGTGCCTGCTCCCCGGCCCGCGCCTCCTGCGGGGCGACAGGCGGGCGGCGACAAGCGTCTCTCGAACGCGCTGCTGCGCGGGACGGGGTTCACGTTCGCGTACCCGACGTTCCGCGAAGGGTACCGGGCCGTTCTCGCGGGCGACGGCACGCGCTGGGCGTAGGGCCGCGGCGGGGCCAGGGACCGGCCCCTGCCCCGGCCTCAGCGCCGGCACCGGCCCCAGCGCCGGGCTCGGGCTCGGGCTCGGGCTCGGGGGCACTCTCGAATTCGAGAGTGATCCGCGCTCCAGGGCTCGAAGGAGGCGGCAGAACGGCCGCCCAGGACAGGATCCGTCTCGGATCTCGTCTCGGATCGCGACAGCACGCCGCCCCGGCGACGGCGAACGACCTGCCCCGCAGCAGCGGGACGGGCCGTCGACGACCTCAGGAGGCGCGGGTCAGTGGATCGGTGTGCCGCCGGTCACCGCGATGGTCTCGCCGCTGATGTAGCTCGACTCCTGGCTCGCGAGGAACACGAACGACGGGGCCAGCTCGACGGGCTGGCCGGGCCGGCCGTAGGCGGCCTCCGACCCGAACGACTCGATCTTCTCGTTCGGCACGAACGCAGGCTGCAGCGGGGTCCAGACGGGGCCGGGGGCGACGCCGTTGACGCGGATGCCGCGCTCGGCGAGCTGCTGGGCCATGGCACGGGTCCAGTTGGCGATGCCGGCCTTCGAGACGGCGTACTCGGCCAGCGAGGGCGACGGCTGGAAGCCCTGGATCGACGAGCAGGTGAGGATCGACGCACCCGGCTTCAGGTGCGGCGACGCCGCCTTCGTCAGCCAGAACAGCGGGTAGATGTTGGCCTTCAGGACGTGGTCGAGCGTCTTCGTCTCGAAGTCGTCGATGCTGTCCACGGTCGGCATGACCCCGGCGATGATCGCCAGGATGTCGATGCCGCCGAGCTCGGCGACGGTCTTCTCGACGACGTCGACGTTGGTCTGCTCGTCCTGCAGGTCTCCGGGCAGCAGCACCGCGGTACGACCGGCCTCGCGGACGAGTGCGGCGACCTCCTCGGCCTGGGCCTGCTCGTCGGCGAGGTAGCTGAGCGCGACGTCCGCACCCTCACGGGCGTAGGCGATGGCGGTGGCACGGCCGATGCCGCTGTCGGCACCGGTGACCAGGGCCTTGCGGCCGGCCAGACGGCCGCTGCCGACGTAGCTGGTCTCGCCGTGGTCGGGCTCGGGCTTCATCGCGTGGACGTCGCCGGGAGCGCCCTGCTGCTGCGGCTCGAAGGGCGGCTGCGGGTACTGCTCGACGGGGTTCTGGGGCGTGTACATGTTGTCGGCCATGACCCCGGTCTACGCCGGGGCCCCCGCGCGCCCGATCAGGTCCCTGTACCCCGAGCGGCGCGGGCTCGCCGGCGGGACGTCACCAGCGGGCGTGCACCACGGCGCGGAAGTGCTCGTCGTAGATGCGCACGACCTCGGAGTCGAGGCCCTCTTCGAGCTCGACGTCGCCGGCCGCCGCGTTGGCCTTCGCCTGGCCGACATTGCGGGCCCCGGGGATGACGGTGCTGACCCCCGGCTGGTCGACGATCCACGCGAGGGCCGCCTGCGGCACGGTGACGCCGTCGGGCACGGCCGCCGCGAACTCCTGTGCGGCGCGGACGCCCCGCTCGAAGTCGACGCCGCTGAAGGTCTCGCCCTGGTCGAAGGCCTCGCCGTGGCGGTTGTAGGTGCGGTGGTCGTTCTCGGCGAAGGTCGTCTCGGCCGTGTACTTGCCCGAGAGCAGCCCGCTGGCGAGGGGCACGCGGGCGATGATGCCGACCCCGGCCCGCTGAGCCGCGGGGAGGACCTCGTCGAGGGGCTTGAGCCGGAACGCGTTGAGGATGATCTGGACGGTGGCGACGCCGGGGCGGGCGATCGCGGTGAGCGCCTGCTGCGCCTCCTCGACGGACACGCCGTAGGAGGCGATCGCCCCGTTCTGCACGAGCTCGTCGAGTGCGTCGTACACGGCGTCGTCGTCGTAGACGGCGGACGGCGGGCAGTGCAGCTGGACGAGGTCGAGGGTGTCGACGCCGAGGTTGCGGCGCGAGCGGTCGGTCCAGGCGATGAAGTTCTCACGCACGTAGTTCGAGGGCACCTGCTCGAGGCGGCGGCCCATCTTCGTCGCGACGGTGAGCGGCACGTCGGGGTTCGCCGTCCGGAATGTGCTGATGATCTTCTCGCTGCGGCCGTCGCCATAGACGTCGGCGGTGTCGAAGAACGTGACACCCGACTCGACGGAGGCGCCGAGCACGTCGAGCGCGTCGCTCTCGCTGACGTCGCCCCAGTCGGCGCCGAGCTGCCAGGTGCCGAGGCCGATGACGGATACTTCGCGGCCGGTGCGGCCCAGGGTTCGACTCTGCATGCTGCGAGCCTAGGCGCAGCCCCCGACAGCGGGGCCGGTCAGCGGCGGGGTCGGCCTGCGCGCCGGTTCACGCGGCGCACGAAAGCGTAGGCGACCGCCACGAGCACGAAGGCGCCGAGCAGCAGCAGGCCGCCCACGCCGGGGCTGCCCTTGGCGAGCGTGACCACGCCGACCACGGCGAGCAGGGCCGAGAGGTAGCCGAGCACCCGTGCGGCGACGACCTGGGCGCGGCGGCCCAGGCGGCCGGCACGGCTGCTCACCCGAGCCGGCGCGCGGCGTCGGCAGCCGCCACCAGGGCCTCGGACAGCTCGCGCTCGGCTCGCTCGCGGGCTCCGTCGGGCATCGGGATCTGCCCGCTCAACGTGAGGTTCACGGCGATCACCTCGACGACCATGCCGAGCGTCGACCCCAGGATCTGCTCGAGCACCGGCACCGCGTGGTCCCAGCCCTCGGTCGGCGATCCGACGTCGTACGACCCGCCCCGGCTGGTCGCGATCAGCAGCGGACGGCCGAGCATCGGCTGCTGGTCGTCGCCGTCGAACGGCGCGGTGACCCCGGGCAAGTGCACGTTGTCGAGCCAGGCCTTGAGGGTCGACGGCACCGTGTAGTTGTAGAGCGGGGCGCCGACGACGACCACGTCGGCGGCCGTGAGCTCGGCGATCAGCTCGGCCTGCAGCGCCTCGGCGGCAGGGTCGGGGGCGGCCCCCGGGAGGCGCAGCCGCGCGGGCCAGTGCAGCGCAGGGTCGCTGAGGTGCGGCAGCTGGTCGACGTGCAGGTCACGGCGCGTCACCGTGTGGTCGTCGTCGAGCGACCGCCAGGCGTCGGCGAAGGAGGCGGTGATCGCGCGCGACCGGCTGGTCGCCGTGTCGGCGGACGAGTCGAGGTGCAGCAGGTTCGGCATGCGCCCACCGTAGCGGCGGCCCCCGACGTCCGGGGCTGCGCCCGGCGCGCTGGACGTCGGCGGGCCCGCCGCACCGCGCTCGGCGCAGTGTCGGTGGTCCGGAGCAGGATGGTCCTCACGATGACCGACATCCTCGAGCGCTTCTCCCCCGCGACCCGCGAGTGGTTCCGGGGCGCGTTCGCGGCGCCCACGCTCGCGCAGCAGGGGGCGTGGCAGGCGATCAGCGAGGGCGACGACGCGCTCGTGATCGCCCCGACTGGCTCGGGCAAGACCCTCGCCTCCTTCCTCTGGTCCATCGACACGCTCGCGAGCGGGCCGCCGCCCGAGGTGAAAGAACACCGCACGCGGGTCCTCTACATCTCGCCGCTCAAGGCCCTCGGCGTCGACGTCGAGCGCAACCTGCGCTCGCCCCTCGTCGGCATCACCCAGACAGCTCGTCGACTCGGCATCGACGCCCCCGAGTTGACCGTGGGGGTGCGGTCGGGCGACACCTCGTCCGGCGACCGCCGCCTCCTGCAGCGCACCCCGCCCGACATCCTGATCACGACGCCCGAGTCGCTCTACCTGATGCTCACGTCGGCGGCGCGCGAGAACCTCAAGGGCGTGCACACCGTCATCGTCGACGAGGTGCACGCGGTCGCCGCCACGAAGCGCGGCGCCCACCTCGCCCTGTCGCTCGAGCGGCTCGACGCGCTGCTCGAGAAGCCCGCGCAGCGCATCGGGCTGTCCGCGACGGTGCGCCCGCCGACCGAGGTGGCCCGGTTCCTCTCCGGCCGCAAGCCCGTCACGATCGTGAACCCACGCTCCGAGAAGACGTTCGACCTGCGTGTCGTCGTGCCCGTCGACGACATGACCGAGCTCGGCACCGCGGCGCCCCTCGAGGGGTCCGCCGCCGGCAGTGCTCCCCAGGGCTCGATCTGGCCGCACGTCGAAGAGGGGATCGTCGACCTCATCCTCGACCACCGTTCGACCATCGTCTTCTCGAACTCGCGCCGGCTCGCCGAGCGGCTCACCGCGCGCCTCAACGACATCTACCTCGAGCGCACCGGCGCCGACGTCGAGACCAGGGCCGCCGCGCTGCAGGCCGCCGACGAGGCGCGGGGCGAGCTGGTGCCCGCAGGTGCGGTCCCCGAGGGCGCGGCCGGCGCCTCCGGCGGCTCCGACCCCATCGACGCCTCCAACGCCTCCACCGTGGTCGACCCCTTCGCGCCGTCCGCACCGGCGAGCCCGCCCCGCAACCCGATGGTGGGAGGCGGCGCACCTGCCCAGCTGATCGGCGGCAGCGGGCAGACCCAGGGCAGCGAGCCGCTGCTCGCGCGGGCGCACCACGGCTCCGTCTCGAAAGACCAGCGGGCCATCATCGAGGACGACCTGAAGAGCGGACGCCTCCGCTGCGTCGTCGCGACCAGCTCGCTCGAGCTCGGCATCGACATGGGCGCGGTCGACCTCGTCGTCCAGGTCGAGTCGCCGCCGTCGGTCGCCAGCGGGCTGCAGCGCGTCGGGCGGGCCGGGCACCAGGTCGGCGAGATCAGCCGGGGCGTGATGTTCCCCAAGCACCGAGCCGACCTGATCCACTCCGCGGTCGCCGCCGAGCGCATGGTGGCGGGCCTGATCGAAGAACTGCGCGTGCCCACGAACCCGCTCGACGTGCTCGCGCAGCAGACGGTCGCCGCCGTCGCGCTCGACGAGATCGACGCCGACGAGTGGTTCGAGACCGTGCGTCGCAGCGCGCCCTTCGCGACCCTGCCGCGCTCGGCCTACGACGCGACGCTCGACCTGCTGAGCGGCAAGTACCCGTCCGACGAGTTCGCCGAGCTGCGCCCGCGCATCGTCTGGGACAGGGTGCACGGCACGCTCACCGGCCGTCCCGGGGCCCAGCGACTCGCCGTCACGAGCGGCGGCACCATCCCCGACCGCGGCCTGTTCGGCGTCTTCATGGTCGGCGAGAAGGCCGCTCGCGTCGGCGAGCTCGACGAAGAGATGGTGTACGAGTCGCGGGTCGGCGACGTCTTCGCGCTCGGCGCGACGAGCTGGCGCATCGAGGACATCACGCACGACCGCGTGCTGGTCTCTCCGGCGTACGGGCAGCCGGGGCGCGTCCCGTTCTGGAAGGGCGACGGCATCGGACGCCCGGCCGAGCTGGGTCGGGCCATCGGCGGCTACATCCGAGAACTCGCGAGCTCCTCGGCGGACGACGCCACCGAGCGGGTCACGCAGGGCGGCCTCGACGAGCGAGCCGCCCGCAACCTGCTCGCCTTCGTCACCGAGCAGCGCGAGGCGACCGGGCACGTGCCCTCCGACACGACCCTCGTCGTCGAGCGCTTCCGCGACGAGCTCGGCGACTGGCGCCTGATCCTGCACTCTCCCTACGGCATGCAGGTCCACGCGCCGTGGGCGCTGGCGATCTCGGCCCGCATCCGCGACCAGCTCGGGGTAGACGGCGGTGCCATGGCGGCCGACGACGGCATCGTGGTGCGGATCCCCGACACCGACGCCGAGCCTCCCGGGTCCGAGCTCTTCCGGTTCGAGGGCGACGACCTCGACGCGATCGTCACGGAGGAGGTGGGCGGCTCCGCCCTGTTCTCCTCCCGCTTCCGCGAGTGCGCGGCCCGCGCTTTGTTGTTGCCCCGCTACAACCCTGGTCGACGGTCGCCGCTCTGGCAGCAGCGCCAGCGGGCGTCCCAGCTGCTCGACGTGGCCCGCAAGTACCCGCAGTTCCCGATCGTGCTCGAGGCCGTGCGCGAGGTCCTGCAAGACGTGTACGACCTGCCCGCCCTGATGAGCCTCACCCGCGAGCTCGAGACCCGCGCCGTGCGCGTCGTCGAGGTCGAGACCGAGGTGCCCTCGCCGTTCGCCCGGTCGCTGCTCTTCGGCTACGTCGCCGCGTTCATGTACGAGGGCGACTCGCCGCTGGCCGAGCGCCGGGCCGCCGCGCTCTCGCTCGACTCGACGCTGCTGCAGGAACTGCTCGGCCGGGCCGAGCTCCGCGAGCTACTCGACGCCGACGTCATCGACCAGCACGAGCTGGAGCTGCAGCGCCTTGCGCCGGACCGTCGCGCCCGCGACATCGAGGGCGTCGTCGACCTGCTGCGCCTGCTCGGGCCGCTGACCACCTCCGAGATCGTCGACCGGAGCTGGCTGGCCACGACCGGGCCCGACGAGGCGACCGAGGGCCGGGTCAAGCTCGAGGCGGCCCTGAACGACCTCGTGCGCTCCAACCGCGTGCTGCGCTTCACCCATGGCGGCACCGACCGCTGGGCCGGCATCGAAGACGCGTCGCGACTTCGCGACGCCCTCGGCGTCGCCCTGCCGATCGGCGTGCCGACGGCCTTCGTCGAGCCGGTCGATGACCCGCTCGGCGACCTCGTCGGCCGCTTCGCGCGCACCCACGCGCCCTTCACGCCGCAGATGGTCGCCGACCGACTCGGGCTCGGCACCGCGGTCGTGCTCGACACGCTGCGCAAGCTGGGGGTGCAGCGGCGGGTCGTCGAGGGCGAGTTCCGACCGCAGCAGCAGGGCAGCGAGTGGTGCGACTCCGAGGTGCTGAAGCGCCTGCGCAGCAGGTCGCTCGCCGCGCTGCGGCACGAGGTCGAGCCGGTCGCGCCCGACACCCTCGGCCGGTTCCTGCCCGCCTGGCAGCACGTCGCCACCGGCACGAAGGGCTCTGGCCTGCGCGGCCTCGACGGCGTGGTCCAGGTCGTCGACCAGCTGAGCGGCGTCGCGCTGCCGGCCTCCGCCTGGGAGACGCTGATCCTGCCCGCGCGCGTCACCGACTACGGCCCCGGCATGCTGGACGAACTGACCGCCACCGGCGAGGTCATCTGGTCGGGCTCCGGCAGCCTGGCCGGCAACGACGGCTGGGTCAGCCTGCACCTCGCCGACGGCGCACAGGTGACGCTGCCCGAGCCGCTCGGCACCGACACCGACGAGCTGCAGCGCGAGGTGCTCGGCGCGCTGGCCGGCGGCGGCGCGTACTTCTTCCGGCAGCTCTCCGACGCCGTGGGCAGCACCGACGACGCGGCTCTCGTGACCGCCATCTGGGACCTCGTCTGGGCAGGTCAGATCACCAACGACACCTTCGCGCCGTTGCGCACCCAGGTGAGCGGCAAGGCGTCCCGCCCCCGCACACCCACGAGGTCGCGATCGTCGTACCGCAGCCGGGGTCGCGTGACGATGCCGCGCCAGGCCGGGCCGCCGACCGTGGGCGGACGCTGGTCCCTGCTGCCGCTGGCCGAGCCCGACGCCACCGTGCGCGCGGCTGCCCAGGCCGAGATCCTGCTCGAGCGCCACGGCGTCGTGACGCGAGGCGCCGTCATGAACGAGGGCGTGCGCGGCGGCTTCTCGACGGTCTACAAGGTGCTGAGCGGATTCGAGGAGACGGGCCGGGCCCGCCGTGGCTACTTCGTCGAGGGGCTGGGCGCCGCTCAGTTCGCGACCGGGCCGACGGTCGACCGACTGAGGTCGTTCGTCCGCGACGAGACCGACCGCCGCGACGACGACGCGCTCGCCTCGGCCGGGCGCGGGCGCGAGATCCCGGTCGTGACCCTGGCCGCGACCGACCCCGCGAACCCCTACGGAGCCGCGCTGCCCTGGCCCGGGCAGCCCGCCGCGGCCGAGGGCACCGCCGGCGACGGCGCCGTGGCTTCGGCGGCGGGGCTGACCCGTCCCGACGGAGCAGGCGGCGTCGCGGACCGGCCGACCACCGGCGCCGGCGCAGGCACGAACACGGGGGCGAGCACGGGCACGTCGAAGAAGACCGGGCACCGTCCGGGCCGCAAGGCCGGCTCGCTCGTCGTGCTCGTCGACGGACGCCTCACCGTCTACGTCGAGCGCGGCGGCAAGACCCTGCTCACCTTCGGCGAGCCCGACGACCGTGAACTGGCGCTGGCGGCGGGCTCGCTCGCGTCGGTCGTGCGCACGAGGCTGGGCAAGCTCGCGGTCGAGCGCGTCGACGGCGAGTTCGTGCTCGGCACGCGGCTCGGCGACGCCCTGCGCGACGCCGGCTTCGCCCCGACCCCGAGCGGCATCCGCCTGCGGTCGTAGGCCGCGCCCACCGCACCGCACCCGCACCCGCACCCACACCGACCAGGAGGAGCCCCCACCGTGCCCGAGGGAGACACCGTCTACCGCTCCGCCAAGAACCTCGACGCCGTGCTGCACGGCCAGGTGCTGACGGCGACCGACTTCCGCGTCCCGGCGTTCGCCACGGTCGACCTCAGCGGCGAGGTGGTCGACGACGTGATCGCCCGCGGCAAGCACCTCCTGCACCACATCGGCGACCACACGCTGCACACGCACCTCAAGATGGAGGGCTCGTGGCACGTCTACAAGCACGGCACGAAGTGGCGGCGGCCCGCGTACCAGGCCCGGGTCGTGCTCGAGACGGAGGAGTGGGTCACCGTCGGCTTCGACCTCGGCATCGTCGAGCTCGTCGCCCGTGACCCCGACGACAGCGTCACCGCGTACCTCGGCCCCGACCTGCTCGGCCCCGACTGGGACGCGGCGCTGGCCCTGAGCAACCTCGAGGCCGACCTCGGGCGCGAGGTCGGGCTCGCCCTGCTCGACCAGCGCGTGCTCGCCGGGCTCGGCAACGTCTACCGGGCCGAGGTCTGCTTCCTGCGCGGGGTGCTGCCGACCCGTCCTGTCGGCGAGGTCGAGAACCGCCCGAAGATGATCGACCTCGCGCACCGGCTCATCGTCGCGAACAAGGACAGGATCGAGCGCACGACCACGGGCAACCTCCGCGGCACCACCGACTGGGTCTACGGGCGAGCGGGCAAGCCCTGCCTCCGCTGCGGCACGAAGATCGTCCGGGGAGAGCTCGGCGAGTCGGAGCTCGAGCTGCGCGACACCTACTGGTGCCCGCACTGCCAGAGCTGACGCACCTCCTCCGCGATCGCCCTGTCGCCCCTCCTCATTCAGGAACTTCCGTCCTGAGCTGCGCGAGGGAGGGACTCGGAGTCCTGGACCGTGCACAGGTCAGGAGAGCCGGGCCGCGTGTTCCTGAGTTGTGCGTCGCCGCCGATGCCGACCTGGCTCGCGCCGCACCGGCACCGGCACCGGCAGCGGCAGCGGCAGCGGCTGCGGCTGCGGCTGCGGCTGCGGCAGCGGCAGCGGCTGCGGCTGCCACCCTGCTCTGCGCACCGCGCACCGTGCTCCGCGCTCCGCTCCTCTTTCAGGAATCTGGGGCCTGAATGGTGCGAACGCAGGACTCTGAGTCCTGAACGGTGCACGATTCAGGAGGCCCAGGCCAGCCGATCCTGAATTGCGCGCGCCTCCTCGGCGACGACCACACGCGCGTTCGTGACGAACCGTGACGTGCCCGGAGCCGATGCCGAGGAGGTGCCCCTACAGTCGCACGCACCCGGCCCGCACCCGACGCGCGGCCTCACCGAGGAGCACGCCATGACGACCGACATCGCCACGCAGGTCAGCACGTTCAACGAGGGCTTCACGGCCCAGATCGGCCCCGAGCTCAGCGCCGTCTTCGACGCCGAGCAGCGCAGCCTCCGCGAGGCCGGAGTCCCCGAGGACGCGATCGCGGTCGGCGACCAGGTCGTGGACGCCACGCTGCTCACCCCGGCGGGCGATGAGGTCTCCCTCGCCGAGACGATCGGCGAGTCGGCCGCGGTGCTCGTCTTCTACCGCGGCGCCTGGTGCCCGTACTGCAACCTGACCCTGAAGACCTACCAGGAGGAGCTGCTCCCGACCCTGCGCGACCGCGGCGTCGCCCTGGTCGCCGTCAGCCCGCAGACCCCCGAGGGCAGCGACCTCGCCACGACGAACGGCTCGCTCGAGTTCCCCGTGCTGTCCGACCCGGGCAACGTCCTCAGCCGCGCACTCGGCATCGTGACCGAGCCCACCGCCGACGCCCGGGCGGCCCACGGCCAGCTCGGCTTCGACGTCGCCGACAGCAACGCGGACTCGACGGGCGACATCCCGTTCCCGACGGTGCTCGTCGTCGACCGCGACGGACGGGTCGTCTTCGCCGACGTCCACGTCGACTACACGACCCGCACGGAGGTCGCCGAGATCGTCGCCGCCCTCGACCAGCTGAGCTGACCCGGGCGAGCGAGAACCTTCGCCACAGCGACAAACCGACGCGGGCTATCGCGTTGGTTTGTCGCTTTCGCGGAGCTACGCGCACGCACGCACGCACGCGGGCAGCCAGCGCACCCTACGGGCGGGGCGCCTCCTGCAGCTCGGCCGCCTGCTCACGCCCGACGCGCGAGTGGCGCCGTCCGTACGCGAAGTACACGACCACGCCGATCGCGAGCCACACGGCGAACCGCGCCCAGGTGAGCGTCGTCAGGTTGAGCATCAGCCAGATGCAGAGCACCGCCGACACGATCGGCAGGAACGGCACGAGCGGCACGCGGAAGGCACGCGGCAGGTCCGAGCGGGTGCGGCGCAGCACGATCACGCCGATGCTGACCAGCACGAACGCCGACAGGGTGCCGATGTTGATCATCTCCTCGAGCACGCCGACGTCGGTCAGCCCGGCGATCAGGGCGACGACGACGCCCGCGAGCACCTGGACGCGCACGGGCGTGCCGCGCTTCGCGGAGGTCTTCGAGAGGCCGCGGGGCAGCAGCCCGTCGCGGCTCATCGAGAACACGATGCGGGCGAGGCCGAGCAGCAGCACCATGATCACGGTGGTGAGGCCGATCAGGGCCCCGACGGCGATGACCTTCGCGGCCCAGTCGATGCCGACGAGCTCGAAGGCGGTCGCGAGGTTCGGCGTCTCGCTGGCCGCGAGGTCGCGGTACGACACCATGCCGGTCAGCACGACGGCGACGAGCACGTAGAGCAGCGTCACGATGCCGAGGCCGAGGAAGATGCCGCGCGGCATGGTCTTCTGCGGGTCCTTGACCTCTTCGGCGCTGGTGGCGACGATGTCGAAGCCGATGAAGGCGAAGAAGACGAGGGAGGCGCCGGCCAGCAGGCCGAAGACGCCGTACTGGGCCGGGGCGGCCCCGCTGAGGAACGAGAACAGCGACTGCGTCCAGGCGTCGGTCGAGCCCTCGCCGGTGCGCGGCTGCGACTCGGGGATGAACGGCGAGTAGTTCGACGCCTTGACGAAGAAGAAGCCGACGACGATCACGAACAGCACGATGCCGACCTTGATCACGGTGAAGACGCTGCCGACCCGCGAGCTCAGCTGCGTCCCGAGCACGAGCAGCACCGTGAAGACCGCGACGATCAGGAACGGCCCCCAGCTCAGCTCGACCGGTCCGAGCGCGACGGTGTCGGGCAGCGGCACGCCGAACTGCTCGAACACGGTGCTGAGGTAGATGCCCCAGTACTTGGCGAGGACGGCCGCGCCGGTGAGGGTCTCGAGGATCAGGTCCCAGCCGATGATCCACGCGAGGAACTCGCCCATCGTCGCGTAGGTGAAGGTGTACGCGCTGCCGGCCACGGGGATCGTCGAGGCGAACTCGGCGTAGCACATGATCGCGAGGCCGCAGGTGACGGCCGCCAGGATGAACGAGATGATCACGCCGGGCCCGGCGAAGTTCGCGGCGGCGTTGGCGCCGACCGAGAAGATGCCCGCGCCGACGGCGACGGCGATGCCCATCAGCGTGAGGTCGGCGGTGCCGAGCGAGCGCTTCAGCTTGCTCTCGCCCTCGAGCGAGTCGGCGATCGACGACTCGACGGACTTGGTGCGCATCAGGCCGCGGCGGGCGCTCGGCGGCGGGGTGGTCGCCATGGGTGACTCCTCGGTGGGCGGACGCGGCCCCCGACCGGGGGCGACGCGCCAGCATACTGCGGCCCGTGCACGCGCGCGAGGCAGGGCGGGGCTCTCACGAGGCACCGTCGAGGAGGCGCGGGCCGGGCCGGACGACCAGGTCCCGACCTAGCATGGAGACGTGCGGGACGACGACGATCAGCCCTGGCGCCCGGCGACTCCCGCCCGTGCGACGGCCGTGTGGGAGGCGGTGCCGGCGCGGTCCGAGCACGGCGACCGGCCCCGCGACCGGCCCGGCACCGGCACCGGCACCGATCCCGCCGCGGGCACCGACGCGGGCGTCGACCCCGGCCCCGGGACGGCGGACCCGGCCGCCTCGACGGCCGACCGCGGACGCGCGCCGAGCCGCGCCTCCTCGGCCCTGAACCGCGCCGCACGTGCCGTGGCCCTCCGCTGGCGGCAGATGCCCCCGACGCGACGGGTGCTCGGCGTGCTCGGCGGGACGGCCCTCGTCGCCGCGCTCGTGACGGTGGGGGGCGTCGCGGCGGAGCCCGTCTACGCACCCGTCGCCCGGGCCTCGTTCGAGGTCGACGACCTCCGGACGGCGCCCATGACGACGGCGTGGAGCACCGACCTGCGAACGGCCCTCGCCCCCGGTGCGGAGGCGGACTGCGTCGGCTTCGACGGGAGCACGCGGGTCGGCACCGACGACGTCCTCGTCACGACCTCGGCGCAGGGCTACGTGCCCGACTCCGGCTGCGAGGACGCTCCCGGCCGGCTGGCCCGTCTCGACGCCCGCACCGGGGAGGTGCTCTGGGTCGTCGACGTGGCCGCGGCGGTCGGCATCGACGCGATCGGGCTGCAGGTGAGCGTCGACCCGATGACCGGGGACGCCTTGGTCGCGGTGCAGTCGATCGTCGGATCGGGCCTCGCCCGGGTCGACACGGAGACCGGGGAGGTGCGGGAGGTGCTGCGCGGACCGGCGGGCGACGGCGCGGCCGGCGAGGTGGACGAGTCCGACGGATCGGACGGGTCGGCCGGGTCGGCCACGGAAGGCACCGCGGACGGGAGCGACGCCGGCTACGACCCCGAGGGCTCCGGCCCGTCCACCGAGACCGGCACCGACACCGAGACCGGCACCGACACCGACACCGACACCGTCCTCCAGGTCGAGGGCCTCAGCAGCACCGCCGTGGTCGTCTCCGAGCAGCCCGTCGACCGCTTCTCGGACGGCGGGGCCGCCGTCGCGCAGGGCGGCCGCTCGCTCTACCGCCTCTACCGCGCCGACGACCTGTCCGCGCCGACCTGGACCGGCGACGCCGGCGCCGGCCTCAGCGTGCGGCTCGTCGGCGACCTGCTCGTGATCGACGTGGGCGACGAGCCGCTCCTCGTCGACGCCCGCACGGGCGCGGTCGAGCCGTTGCCGGGCGGCCTGCGCAACGTCGAGTCCTGGGCGGCCTCGCTCGGCGGCGTCGTGCTCAGCGGCCGTGCCGACGGCGACCCCACGATGGTCTCCCTCGACTCGGACGGCGTGCTGCGCTGGTCGATCCGTCTCCCGTCGACGAGCTACCCGTCGGTGACGGACGCGTGCATCTCGATCACCGTCCCCGGCGGCGAGGTCACCTGCCTCGACCCCCGCACCGGCGACCAGCTCTGGAGCCGCACGCTCGTGGCCCCGGGAGACGGCGAGGGCAGCGACGGCGAGGGCAGCGACGGCGACGGCAGCGGCGAGCGCGACGGGGGCGAGGGCAGCGGGGGCGCCGAGGCCGAGCAGGTGCAGGCGTACTTCGGCACTGCGACCGACGACGTGCTGGCGGCGGTCGTCGACGCGGACGAGCAGGGCGACCCGAGCGGTCTGGACCGAGGCAAGGAGGTGCACGCCCTGGCCGCGCGCTCCGGCGACGAGAGGTGGGTGACGCAGCTGCCGGTCGCCTCCTACGTCATCGCCACCTCGCGGACGACCGGCTACGCGGCGACGTTCTTCCCGAGCGGCCGGGACACCCCCACCCTGATCGCCTTCGACCTGGCCGACGGCCGCAGCCTGTGGACGATCGAGCTCTCGTCGGGCTCGTTCACGTCGGCGTTCTGGGGGCCGACGCTCGTGCGCGTCGACCCCGACGGGGTCGTGCACGGCCTGACGACCGGCGTCGAGCTCGCCGGCTGAGCTGCGGCAGCGGCCTCACCTGCCGGGCTGATCCGTTCCGGACGATCTGACGCGATCCAGCGCGTCATCTCGTCCGGAACGCGTCACGACCCGCAGGAGGCGCGGGCCAGTTCCCGCGGACGAGCAGCGGACCGTGCCCCTCAGTTCCCGCGCACGAGCAGCGGACCGTGCCCGTCAGTTCCCGCGGACGAGCAGCGGACCGTGCCCGTCAGTTCCCGCGGACGAGCAGCGGGAAGACGAAGACGGCGAAGAGGAAGAAGGCCGCGGTCACGGCGAAGACCACGTAGGTGCTGCGGCCGACAGGGTCCTGGCCGGCGGCCTGGCGGCGGCGCATGACCCTGCGGCGGTACATGACCTGCATCACGATGAGGACGACCGCCGCGACGGCGAGGATCGAGATGACCAGGGCTTCGATGAGGGAGTCCTCCGGGCTGGGCGGCGGTGATCGGGCCGGACCAGCTTACCGGCGGGCGGTTCCGGGCACGCCGAGAGACATCCGTCGCCGGGCGGCCGCAGCTCCGGGCTCCACGGGGCCGCACAGCGCGGACCACGCTCGGATCCGAGAGGGATCCGCGCGAGGGCAGCAGCCGTACCATCGGCGGAGGCGCGCGAGAGGGGACGAGCACCGTGACGGATCACGAGGAGGCAGGCCCCCACGACGCCCGGTCCGACCACGGTCGTCCGGACGGCGACGCGCACGTCGGCGACGCCCGGCCGGGCGGACGAGGAGGCGGCCTGCGGGCGCGCTGGCACCGCGCCTCCTCGGGTCGGCGAGCGGGCACGGCCGCCGCGGCGGGCGTCGTCGCGGCCGCCCTCGTCGTCGGTGCGGGGCTGGCCTCGCAGCCCCGGTACCCGGTGGGACGTCCCGCGGACGGGCTCGTCGTCGACGAGCTGCGGAACGCGCCCTCCGCCGGGGGCTGGCGGATCGAGCCCGCCGACCTCGGCGTCCCCGCGGTGCAGCCGGGCTGCCTGGACGTCCGCGTGCTGGCGCGCGCGGGCGACGACGTGCTCGTCGTGACGACCACGCAGCTCGACGCCGAGAGTCCGGGGTGCCTCGACGAGGACGCCCGCGGCGACCGGATCGCCCGGGTCGACCCGCGCTCGGGCGCAGTGCTCTGGAGCACGCCGACCTCCGACGTGAGCGACGTCGTCTCGCCCGCGCAGCTCGGCGCGTGGGTCGACGACGACGTGTCGACGGCCGTCGTCGGGAACGCGACGGCAGAGCTCGGCTCGGGCAGCGCCGTGGTCGCGCGGCTCGACCTGGCGACGGGCCTCGTGCTGGAGAGGCGCACGTCGCCGGACGGCCCGGTCACCGTGCTCGAGGCCGACGACGACTGGGTCCTGGTCGAGACGCGGGCGGGCGGGGGCGGCGACCGGGGCACGGGCTTCGTCGACGGTCCCGCCCGCACCCGTGTCGCGACGATGCCGCGCGACGAGATCGCCAGGTCGACCTGGCAGGCGGACCTCGGCACCGTGGGGCGTGCCCAGCTCGTCGACGGTCGCGTGCTCGTCGTCACGGCGGGGGCGGCGTCGCTCGTCGACCCGGCGACCGGCACCTCGCGTGAGTGGGGCGAGGCGTGGGGCCGCGGCACGTCGAGCGTCGTCGACGGCGACCGCGTCTTCGTCGACCTGCAGGCCGACGGCGACGACGGGTTCCCGGTCGAGCGCGTCGCGTACGCGGCCGAGGGCCGCCGGGTCTGGAGCCGCGGCTTCGACCCTGACCGGCCGCCGGTCGTGGCGGGAGGCTGCGTCGTCTTCGTCGACGCCGGCTCCGTCACCTGCGTCGAGCGCGACACGGGCGACGAGCGCTGGTCGGTGCCGTCCGGCGGCGCCGACGGCTCGCTGCCGCTCGTGCTGGCGACGCCTCCCGGGCAGGGCGGCGGCGACGTCCTGCTGCAGACCGGCGTCGCGGGGAGACCGTCGCGCAGCTCGGGCTCGACGGGGCCGCGACGAGAGCTGATCGTGCTCGAGGCCGCCACGGGTGCGGAGCGGACGCGGATCTCGGCTCCCCTCGAGGCGACCGCCGTGGCCGCGTCGCGCACCGTGCTCTACGTGTCCTCGCCCGGCCGCTACGGCCTGGCCGACGGCGCGGTCGGCCAGGCCGTCCTCGCCTACGACCTCGCCGACGGCCGCGAGCTCTGGCGGCTCGTCCCCGGCCAGGGCGGGGCCACGGACGAGGAGGCGCGCGCGGCCGACTCCGCCGCCGCCGGCACCGGAGACGTGCAGCTCTGGGGCGGCTCCCTCGTCGCGGTCGGCGACGACGGCGTCGTCACGCGGCTCGTCGACGACACCCGCGTCGCGGGCTGACGGCCGCCGGCCGGGAGCACGAGGAACCGCGCTCCGCCGCTAGCCGCGTGCCTGCGCGGCCAGCATCCACGCCATCGCGTACGAGCGCGAGTTGCCGTCGTCGATGCTCGTGTCGGGCAGTGCGGCGAGCGTCGCCAGCGCCGACGCGGCCGCGTCCTTCCCGGCCAGCGCCGAGTACATCAGGACGTAGTCCGCGAGCGGCCCGTCGAAGCCGTCAGGCGCCGCCTCCGCGACGAACGCGTCGACCTGCTCCGCGCCTCCTGCGGCCTCGGATGTGAGGTAGTCGACCGACGTCGGGCTCAGCGGGATCAGCTGGATGCCCGCGATGGCCGACGGCTCGGCCGAGAACCAGGTGCCGTAGTCGCGCTTGCCGCCCCAGTTGAGCGACACCACGCGATGGTCGAAGGTCGTCGCCCCGGCAGAGTCGGCAGCGCCGGCGACGCCGGCGGCAGTGTCAGCACGGAACACCGGGTCGCTGAGGTCGGGGGCCACGAAGTAGGCGAGGGCGGCCTGCGACTCGGCGCTCAGCATCCAGCTGGCCTCGGCGCCGAGTGCCTCGTCGCCCGTCGCCGACGCCCAGAGCGAGAGCCCTGCGTAGGCGCCCACCGCCTCCGACGACGACTCCTGGTTGTTGCCGTCGACGAAGGGCGCGTACCCGCTCGCCCAGCTGTGCGACCAGAACGGGTCGAACGCGCGGCGGTCGGGGAACGACCCGTTCTGCGAGCCCGACGCGATGTCGGCGGCGAGCAGGTCCATCACGGGCTGCCAGCCCTCGGCGAGCGAAGGATCGTCGGCGGCCATGACGCCGGCCGCGTAGAGGAAGTAGCCGTAGTGGAAGTAGTGGTCGTTGAACTCCTCCGAGCCGAACGACGGCGCCTTGCCGACGACGCCCCCCACCGCGGGGTCGTAGACGAAGCACTCCTGGTCGCGCGACTCGCAGCCGTCGGGCCGGGTCCAGAGGTCGAGCTGGTCGACGATCCGCTCCTTCAGGTCGGCCGCCGCCTCCTGGTCGTCGAGCTGCACGGCGAGCTGCCAGAGCATCGACGCCCGGTAGAGCGCCTTGCCGCCGTAGTAGGTGTCGGCCGGGAAGGCCTGCGTGAGGCTGACGTCGGCGTCGAGCTGGTCACGCACGGAGGCGCGCTCGGCGTCGCTCAGCCCGCTCAGGTCGAGGGCCGCAGAGGCCGTCGTGGTCGGCGCCGAGAACGCCAGGCCGGTGCCGATCGAGAGGGGCACGGTGCCGTAGACGGTCGGGTAGGTGAGACCGGTGTCGGTGCCGCCCGCCGCGGGGCCGGAGTCGCCCTGGTGCGGGGCCGCCACGACGAGGGCGTCGCCGCCGGCCGCGGTCGCGTAGCCGAGCTCGGTGGTCTGCTGCTGCTGGTCGCCGCTGCCGCTCGTGCCGTACGTGGTGGTGACGCCGGTCAGCGGCGACGTCGCCGCGTCGAGCACCTGCGCGGCCTGGTCGGAGGAGGCGCCGGCCGGGACGGAGACGAGCACGAGCGAGCCGCCCTCGTCCAGTGCCATGGAGGACGCGTCGACGTCGAGGGTGCCGCCGGTGACGACGACCCCCCACGTGGCGTCGCCGACCTCGACCGTGGCACGGCCGTCGCCGGCGGCCCGGAACGTGCCGTCGCCGAGCACCGAGAGAGCGTCGGTCTGCGAAGTCGCCGCGGTGTACGACACCGTGGGCGAGCCCTCGGCGATCGTCGTGTGGCCGAGCACCGTGTCGCCGTCGCGGTGCTCGAGGGTCACCGACACGTCGTCGTAGCCGCTGACGACGGAGTCGGACGAGCCGAGGTCGACGGAGACGTCGGTGAGGGCAGGCCCGACGATCGCCGTGGCGGAGGGCACCGGGGCCGGCTGGCCGGCGGCGAAGCCGTCGTCGGTCAGCTGGAACGAGATGGGGAACGGGAAGACCGGCATCGGCTCGTCGCCGAACACCAGGCCGGAGAACCAGCGGTTCGTCGGCGGCAGGAGGCCGTCGGCGAGGCGCGTCGTCGGCGCCTCGCCGACCGACTCCTGCGGGAGGGCCGCGACGAGCGGGTCGATCCGGGAGGCCGGCAGCACGTCGCCCGCGCGCCCGCCGTGGGTCGCGTCGACCCCGGCGTCGTCACGGTCGCCGCTCGTGCACGCCGTCACGACGAGCACCAGCGTGAGGGCCGCGCCGACCCCGGCGAGGAGGCGTGCAGGGCCCCTGCTGCCGCGGACGATCCTCAGACCCCGATCTGGCGCAGGAAGCCCTGGACCGAGTCGACGGGCCCGGCGAGGATGCCGTCGTCGCGGAGGTGCATGGTGGCCTCGACGGGCGTGCCGCTCGAGACGAGGCCGTTGTACGCGCCCTCCGTGAGGTCGTCGCTGACGACGCGGACCGTCGCGGCTGCCTCGCCCTCCTTGGTCTCGACGCTCACGAGGTCGACGTTCCCCGTGACGACCACCTGGTTCGGCAGCATCACGTCGACGACCGCGCCGTCCTGGATGCGCTCGTAGTCGCGGGGCGTGAGGGTGTAGTCGGCGGTGACGAACAGCGTGCCGGAGCGCTCGATGGTGGCCACGGCCGTGCCGGAGCCGAGGAACCCGCCCTCACGGACGTCGAGCTGCGAGAGGCGCCCGTCGACCGTCGCGAGGAACGTCATGGTGCCGTCCGCCGACACCGTGTAGGCGTCGGTGCTGGGCACGGCGACGTCGTCGGCGAGGTCCTTCTGCAACGTGAGGCTCTGCAGCGAGAAGAGGGGGTCGCCCTTGGCGACCACGTCGCCGACCTCCGCGTCGGTCGAGGTGACCGTGCCGCTGTAGTCGGTTCCGACGACGAAGTCCTGGCTGGCGATCGCCGCGCTGGTGCTGATCACCTGCGCCTGGCGCTGGGTGAAGATCACGGTGAACACGGCCACGAGGGCCAGGACCACGAGGATCCCCACGGTCATCTTGATGCGGTTGGCCCAGGTCACGAGTCCACCTTCTCTCTTGCGTCGAGATCTCTTGCGTCGAAGTCGGATCGGCCCACGGCCGACGACGGGTCGTGCTGGCGGGCGCCGTGGTCACGCTGGTCGTCCTCGACGGCCAGACGCGCCTCCAGCAGCTGACGGCGGTCCTGGTCGCGGCGCGCCTGGGCGGCCGCCTCGTCGGACATCGCCAGGAGCTCCTCGTGGCTGCGGGGCAGGGGGCGCGCCACCTGGGTGCGCAGCTCCGGCGTCGGCTGCCCGACCGTCGTCACCGCAGCGATCGGAGCGCCGACGGTGGTCCGCGCGCTCGAGCCGGAACGAGCGGCCCGCTTGATCGCCCGTGCCTCGCGCAGGGCGGCCAGGAGGAACCCGCTGAGCACGGCGGTGTTGATCAGGTTCCACACGGTCGCCAGGGTCAGCACGCGGTTGTCCCAGTCCCGCCAGATCGCGACGAGGGAGGTGAGCGAGAGGAACACCCAGAACAGCACCTGCGGCACGATCACGTTGAAGGGGCTCGAGGCGGCCTTGCCGCCCGTCACGTTCCAGGCGGTGTCCTTGCCGCTGAGCACGTTCCAGAGCGCCTTGACGTAGATCGGGAACGACACCGACGCGAGCATCAGCACCTCCCAGCGGAACGACCCCAGCGTGAAGAAGGCGAGCGCGATCTGCAGCAGGTAGAAGCCGGAGTAGAACAACAGCCACTGCAGCACCGAGATGTGCAGGTTCATCGGCCGGAGGTCGAAGAAGATCTCCATCGGCGGCACCATGATCAGCAGCAGGGGCGCGATGCCCGTCAGGTAGTGCGTCGCGGTCAGCATGTACTGGAACCGCTGGTCCATCGTGAGGTTGCGGCGGGGGCTCAGCGGGTTGTGGCGGAAGAGGATCTCGAAGCCGCCCGTCGCCCAGCGCAGCTGCTGCTTGCTGTAGGCCTCGATCGTCTCGGGAGCGTCGCCGACCGCGAGGGTCAACGGGATGTAGATCGAGCGCCAGCCGGCCTCGTGCAGGAACAGGCTCGTCCAGACGTCCTCCGACTTCGAGTCGGTGTCGATGCCGCCCACGTCGTCGACGGCGGCGCGACGGAAGATGACGTTCGTGCCGACGCAGAACGCGGCGTTGAAGCGGTTGCGGCCCGGCTGGATGAACCGGTAGAAGACGGCCTGCATGTAGCCGGCGCCGCGGCTGACCAAGCTGACGAGGTTGCCGTACGACTGGGGGGTCTGCACGAAGGCGACCTTCTCGTCGACGAAGAACGGCACGGTCTCGTGCAGGAACATCGGCCTCGGCACGAAGTCAGCGTCGAAGATCGCGAAGTAGTCGCCCTTGGCCACCGTCAGCGCGTGGTTCACGTTGCCGGCCTTCGCGCCGTTGCTGCTGAGACGACGGATGTAGCGGGCCCCGAGGGTGCCCGCCAGGTCACGGACCTCGTCGCTCCGACCGTCGTCGAGCACCCAGGTGCGGTGCTCGCCCTGCAGGGCGATCGCGGCCTGGACCGTCATGGCGATCTTGGACAGCTCCTCGCCGTACACGGTGATGAAGACGTCGACCGTCTTCCGCTCGCCGTCGACCACGATCGGCCACAGGTGCGGCTGGTCGCGCACGCCGAGCCGGTCGATCTCGGCCTCGTCGTACAGTGTGTCCTGGGTCGAGTGGAAGTCGAAGTCCCGGGGGTTCTGCCCCCCGGAGAGGATCGTCCACATCGAGAGGAGGGCCTGCACGACGAGCACGGCCTCGGCGACGATGACCGCCGCGTACGGGAGCAGGTCGCCGCGGTTCGCCGGGTTCAGCAGGAACTGCCCGTACAGCAGGATGCCGAGGGTGCAGGCGAGCACGAGCAGCACCATGAACGGCGAGTGGGCCCGCCCCTCGGTGCGCGCGACGATCGTCGCGTGGTGGTCGCTGGAGAGGCGCTGGCTCGCCTCGGGACGACCCGCCCGTGCGTCGCCGAGGGTTGCTAGGTGCCTCAGCTCGCGGCGCGAGCGAGGTGCCTCGGCGACGACGGGGCGCAGCGGCCAGGACCCTTCGGGGGATCCCTCCGACGCATCGGGTCGTACGGGGTGGACGGCGTCGCTGGTGCTGCCGCGCATGGTTCGGGACATGCGAGTGCTTCTCTCCTGGTTCGGGACTACGGAGATCCCGGACGGCAGAGAACAGCAGCTGTGGCCTGCAGACGTCCGGGGAGGGCGTCGGCAGCTGTGGCGACATGTGCGTGCAGTCGGCGGCCTGGGTGTGAGCCGGCGACGGCGGTGATCGGAGGAGGGGGCCTCCGCGGCACGTCCTCTCGGACGGGCCTGTCGGGTGCGCCCGGTGGGTGGCCGGGCTGCGGGTGATGCGGTGGTGCTGGTGGAACAGCCGTCGTGTGGGCCTTTCGGGGGACCTCGCGGCGACTGGTCAGAACGATACAGGCTGACCCCTGAACAGGTTGTCACCCGTTCGGGGGGTCGTACCCCTCTTCAGGGGCACATGCCGCTCGGACCCCGCGTGGTTGCAGGCCTCGCACCCGGAGACATCGCCCGTCGTGTCACCCAGGCGAGGGACAGTCTCACCCGGGGTGCCCAGGATCAGGCGCCGACGTCGCGGACCCAGCGCGCCAGGAACTCCGCCCCGGCCTCGTCGTGGATCAGCCCCGACGCGCTGGTGAGCACCGGGTACTCGGTGGGCGGGACCCCGTCGGCCGGCCGCACGTCGACGTGGGCGACGTCGTGGCCGTTCGCGTGCAGCCAGTCGGCCATGGCGTAGTCGCTGCGCGAGTCGCCCACGGTGCGCCAGGCCAGGGGCAGCTCGCCGTCCTCGGCCAGGAGCTCGAGGGCGCGCTCGGCGCCGAGGTCCTTGCCGAGCCGGACCGACTCGATGTCCGTCGAGATGATGGTCGGGTCGACGCGCCACTGCACCTCGCCGCGGGCGTCGCGACGTTCGTCGTCGAGTCGCCGGACGCCGGCACCTCGCCGGACGAGCGCCTCCATCGCCTTCTCGTCGAAGTCGCGCTGGCGGGCCAGGTACACGGCCGACTCGACGGTCGTGAGCTGCTCGATCGAGACCATCGCGCGCTTGGTGTGGTCGAAGAAGACCAGGTCGGCGAACTCGGCCGTGACGAGCTCGTCCATCTCGGCGGCGAAGTCGGCGGGCATCGCCAGGTCGGAGTCGACCTGCACCTCGCTCATGCCGTCGGGGCCGTGCTCGGGCCCGATCGAGAACCACGACGCGCCCTTCTCGCAGATGCCGTGCACCCGGGCGCCGGCGGGCAGGCCCGCCGAGATCATCGGACCCACGACCTCGTCGCGGATGAACGCGTCGGACCGGCCCGTGTTGAAGACCACCGGGATGCCCGCCGCGGCGAGGGCGACCAGGTCGCGAGTGATCTGGGGCAGGGCGATGCTGCGGCTGACCGGGCTGGCGATCGGCCCGTCGACGTCGAGGAGGAGGCCGAGGAGCGGAGGCGTCGTGGAGGCGGTGGTCGAGGAGGCGGTGGTCACCCGCCCATCCTCGCAGTCGCCGCGGTCGTCGCGCCCTCGACCGCGCGGAGGACCCGCCCGTCCGCACCGGGTGGGAGGATGGGAGGCCCAGACCCCGAAGGAGATTTCCGTGCCGCAGCTGCCCGCACCCGTGATCGCGGCGCTCGAGGCCTTCGCTGCGCCCGACGCCCGCGACGCCGTCCAGAGCCTCGCCCACGAGGCCGCCGAGGGCGCCGACGCCCCTCGTGAGCGCCTCGCCGCCCTGCTCGAGTCGGTCGAGTGGGTCGACATGGGCGTCGTGCACGCCATGGCTCCCGAGCTGCGCGACCCCGAGGGCGTGCGCCGACTGCTCTCCGCGATGGGCGCCGACGGGCGCTGTGCGGTGCTCTCGGCCAGCGGCTCCGAGGACGACCGCGACCTCGGCGGAGCGCTCGACCAGGTGCTGCAGCAGCAGTCCGGCGGGGCTCTGGTGGTCTGCCGGCCGGGGCCGCTCGCGTTCCTGGTGACCGCCTCCGGTGAGCGCTGGCTGCTCAGCGACCGTGAGCTGCCGCAGCTCACGGGTCCGCTGCCGATCATCCGCAGCTGACCTCGCGACGGGCCAGACTGAGGGCATGGACAGCAGCACGAACGCCCGGGGCCGCGACACGTCACGCCCGATCGCCCTCGTCACCGGGGCCACCCGCGGCATCGGCCTGGCGATCGCCCGCGATCTGTCGCGGACGCACCACGTCGTGGTGCACGGCCGGGACGAGGAGGCGCTGGTCGCCCTCGCCGGGTCGCTCCCGTCGGCCTCGCCCTGGGTCGCGGACCTCGCGGGGTCGCCCTTCGAGGCGCCCGCGCTCGACCGGCTCGACGTCGTCGTGCACGCCGCGGGCGTGATCGGCGGCGGGGCGGTCGAGGGCACGAGCCGTGACGACTGGCGCCGCGTGTTCGAGGTCAACGTCTTCGCCGTCGCCGAGCTGACCCGGCAGCTGCTGCCCGCCCTCCGCGCCGCGCAGGGCACCGTCGTGGCCGTCAACAGCGGCTCGGGCTTCACCGCCGGCCCGGGCGGCAGCACCTACGCCGCGAGCAAGTTCGCTCTGCGGGCGCTCACCGACTCGCTGCGCGAGGAGGAGCGGCGGCACGGCGTCCGCGTCAGCTCGGTGCACCCGGGCCGCGTCGACACCGACATGCAGCACGAGCTGGTCGAGAGCGAGGGCGGCGTCTACGACGTGGCGCTCTACCTCGAGCCGCAGTCGGTGGCCGACGCCGTCCGCCTCGTCGTGGACCTGCCTCACGGCGCCACGGCCGAGGTCGTGTCGGTGCGGCCTACCCGTCGGGCCTGACCGCGCTGCGCGCCTGGTCGCCCAGGGCGCCGGTCAGGGCGCCGGTCAGGGTGCCGGTCAGTCCTCCGGGAGCGCAGGCCACTCGGGCAGCTGCGTCTGCCGGACCGTCGCCTCCTCGAGGAGGTGTCCCGGCAGCTCGGCCTCGTAGACCCCGGCGTCGGTCGTGACCAGCTGCAGCCCCTCGGCGAGGTCGGCGTCGTGGTCGGTGTACGAGCCGCTGAGCTGCAGGCCGGTGGCGGTCGGGTACTGGTCGGTGATCCGGTAGCCGAGGCCGTTCCAGCGCGTGCGGACGTCCAGCTCGAAGTACTCCTGCACGTCGGCGACGTCGATGGTGCGCGACCAGACCATCGGGGTGGTCGGCGTCCAGCCGTCGGCCTCGGCCTGGTCGTCCTGACGGACCGCGATCGCCCGCGTGCCCCCGTCGATGAGGTCGGCGATGTAGACCTCGCCGTCGTCCCAGCGGGCGAGGCCGCCGACGAAGCGGCTGACGAGGCGCGGCTGGCGCTCTCGCAGCTCCTCGATGCCGTCCGCGTAGATCCAGCCCCAGGCGGCAGAGTGGAAGTACGCGAGGTGGGTGCTCGTGCCGTCGGCGGCGATGCGGTGCAGCTCGGCACCGGCAGGCACACGGCGGTGCGGGAGCCACGAGAGCGGGATGACGTGGTCGGGGTCGTCGACGAACCCGTCGCCGCGGAACGGCGCCCGGTCGAGGAACGGCCCGCCGGTCACGTTCTGCGTGGCGCGGTCGGGCCCGCCCGTGGCCTTCTCGAGGAGCAGGTTCGCCGTGCCCTCGAAGCGCAGCACGTCGATGTGCGGCATGTCGGCCGAGAACGGAGTGGCGGGGAAGTCGAGGCCGTGCGCCGTGATCAGCTCACGCGGCGTCCGCGCGTGGCCCACGGCTCCCCACGGCACCACGAACCCGGCTACCCGGTCGTGGTCGTGGTCGTGGTACGCCGCGCTGGTCTGCGGTGTCACGGCTTTCTGCAGGATCATCTGCGCCCCTCCGAGGTCGTGCGGCGACGGCGCTGGTTCGCCGCGTGCCAGGACAAGGATGGCACAGGAGGCGCGGGCCGCGGAGGCACCTCCGTGGAGGCGGTGACGAGTGAGGCAGGGACCGAGCGGACTCCGCAGTCCAGCGACCACCGGTGGTCCGCGGTGTCGATCGGCACAGGCGTCTCCGCCCGGAGATCGACGGTCGATGCCGTCCCGCGCGCTCCGCCACCAGTCATCCCTCGTCGACGACTGTGGACTCGACACCGTCGAGGTGGTCACGCCGCACTTGAGCCGTCCACCCTCCACCCGCAGCGGGACGCGGGACGACCGTGAAGCCGTCGGAGAGGAGCACCTGCGGACCAGGATCACCGGCTCCCCTCACCAGGAGCACGCGTCCGTCTGTCATGGGGTCCCACGGCCGAACGAGTTCGACCTCCGTGCCGGCCAGCCACGCGGTCGTCCGGACGGAGACCCGGTCGAGCACGTCGCCGTCGGGCACGCTCCTCGCCCCGCCGCTCAGCGACCATGCGTAGTCCTCATCATCGACGGGCACAGGCGATGCCCCGTGAACGGTCGTCCACCCCGACGCCCGCGACGGCCGGGGGCCGTGGCCGCCGTCGGACCCCGCGAGCGAACGCAAGAGCCCTTCGACCCGCCCGTAGTGCCCTTGCAGCAGCGGAAGTTCGTCGGTCGTCGTCCAGGCACGGGAGAAGAGCAGCGGACCGTCGACCTCGCCCGTCGGAACCCAGCCCAGGTAGCGGCTCGCGATCCCACCGAGAAGTCGCACGTAGGCGAGACCGTCGGCGCCTGTTCGAGATCGACGTGACGCCACCCACAGGCGCCCCTCTCGCTCGGCCAAGATCTCGACCTCTCGCCCCGCCGCCGTCCCGAGCCCGTGGATCCATCGCCTCGTCAGCCCTGGGGCGAGTGCCGTGACCGATCCGTCCGGGTGCTGAACGGCAGGACCCGATCCAGCATCCGGGAGCGGGACGCACTCGAGCGAGGCCGCCGGTCCGAACTGGTCTGCTCCACGGCCAGGCGTCGCGACCAGGGCCCCCGCTCTGGCTCGGGCAGTCGACCCGTCGTGGAGCAGCGTGTCCGAGACCGAGTCGATGGCCACCACATCGCCGAGCTCATCCGTCGCCAGGCTGAAGGAACCGTCGTCGGCGACGTGCTCCACGCCCCGCGGCGGGGCAGTTCCGTCCCAGACATAGCCGCGCAGGACGTACCGGGTGGATGACCCGGCCGCTATCGACACCTCGTGGCCGAACAACCACCCGTTCGTCACGGTCGAGACGACCTCGGCGCCTGCAGCGGGGACGGAGACGACCTCGCGACTGTCGGGATCGACGACGGAGACGACCCCGTCCCGGATCAGTCCCGGATTGACGTGACCCCCTCGCGCGACCACCGCACCGTCCAGGCGGACAGCAACTCCGGTGGGCACCGGCCTCAGAGGACTGTCCATCGACCGGCTTCCAGGACTGCGAACACGTGCTGCGTGCCGTCGGCGCTGTATCTCCAGATCTCCGCGCCCTCCCGAAGCGGTCCTGACCGCTCACCGTAGGCAAGGGTCGTCTCTGGCGTGTAGTGGCCACGTTGCCCGGCCCACCCGTTCCCCCGGAAAGGATCCTGCTTCTCCGACTTGAGCGCCTTGTCGAAGTAGTACGCGTCGGACGGAGTCTGTATGACCCCGCGGTTGTTCTCCACGAGGACGCGGCGTTCCTTCATCGACATGCTGTCCCAGCCACTGTCGGGGGCGAGCCTGCTCATGGTGCTCAGGATGCGGAGCGGCTGCATCGTGTCCACGGTCCTCGTGTCCCAGTCCGGGTCGGGGCCGAGCTCGAAGCGCACCGCGTAGCGCTCGTCCGACGAGATGTCGAAGGACGACACCTGCCCTTCGCGCGGAACGTAGCCGAGGCCGAGCTTCTGGAAGACCAGACGAGGAGTCATGAAGTGCCGGTTCGACGCTCCCGTCATGTGGGCGAATCTGGCTATGAACCCGGTCACGCCGTCCTGGACGGGCTGCGCACCGGCCAGCTGGGACAGGACCGACGCGTCAGGGAGGACCTTCTGGAGGACTGAACCGGGTCCGATGTCGGGCAGCGACTCGCGGATCTCGATCAGCGTCGTCAT
Source organism: Frigoribacterium sp. ACAM 257 (assembly GCF_007954365.1). GTDB lineage: Bacteria > Actinomycetota > Actinomycetes > Actinomycetales > Microbacteriaceae > Frigoribacterium. Next base: position 281,399 of record NZ_VOLO01000002.1, on the reverse strand, counting down.
CTCGTGAGACGAGAGCTTCAGGATCGGCTTGCTGACCAGGCGACGGAAGGACCGACGATCGAGGCCGTGTCTCGAGAGCTCGGCGTCCAGCGCCTGTCGGTAGGCGCGAGCCTCGCTCTCGACGAGGGACTCGGGGTAGTGAGGCAGGCGACCGGACGACGAGCCCGGGGCGCTGCCGGTGGGCGTCGCCGGGCCTGCGTCCGAGTCGTGCCCGCCCCGCGACGAGGCATCCCCGACGGCCGCGGCATCACCTCCCGCTCGGCGGGGACGCGCGACGTCCACAGCAGCGTGGCCGGCTCGGTCCGAGATCGGGACCCCGGACGTTCCCAGGGGTGTCGGCCTGGCCATGAGGAGGGTCGCGCCCGCAGCCGAGGCCGCACCGACTGCGGCCGGCGGCGCATCGGCGATGCTGTCCCCGTGCGAGCTCGGGCTGCCGTCGGCGCCCGAGGACGCAGCGGCGTCGGCCGTCGTCGCGTGCTCGCCGAGGGTCGCGTCGTCCCGTGTGCTCGAGGGGACGTCGACGGGGGTGCCGTCGGTCGTCGACTCGGGAGTCGCCGACGTCGCCGACGCCGAGGCGTCCGGCGACGCCGTGGCCTCGGGAGAGGCCGCCACGGTGTCGCCCTGGGGCGGTGCGTGGGCGGCCACGGCCTCCGCGTGCGCCGCGACGTCGGCGTCGATCGCCGAGCGCACGTCCGCGAGCTGCGAGTCCGTCGGGATGGCCGAGGCGTCGCCGGTCGACTCCGGGCTGATGCCCAGCTCGTCGGCGGTCACGAGGTCCGTGTCGATCGAGGAGGCGCTGGTCGCGTCCGCATCGGACGAGACGGCCTCCGAGGTGGTCGCCTCGCCGGACGACGTCTCCGTGACGGCTCCCTCGGGCGTGGAGGAGTCCGGCGTGGTGGCGGCATCGGGCGTGACGGTCGAGTCCGGTGTCGCCGACGACTCGGGAGTGGCCGTGAGATCAGGAGCGGTCGATGTATCCGGAGTGGTCGACGACTCGGACGTCGAGGTCGAGTCCGACGGCGAGCTGTCGGACGCCGACGACTCGGGCGAGGCCGACACGGTGGTCGCCTCCGGGGTGGTGCTGTCGGTCGATGCCGCCTGGCTCGTGCCGTCGCCGGACGAAGCGGCCTCGGGGAGCGACGTGGTGTCGACGTCGGCGACGTCCGTGCGGACGGGACCGGCGCCTCCTGCGCTGCTCGTGCCTCCGCCCGCACCAGAGCCCGCCACCGCTGCGGGGGCGTCGACGCCGGTGGACACGGAGGCGCCCGCGCCGACCGCGGGCCCGCCTGCGGCCGCGGGACCCGCAGGCGCGGGCGAAGGAGAACCGTTCGTCTCCGAGGCGGTGGTCGGTGAGGCGACGTCCGCCTCGCCCCCGCGATCGAACAGGCCCCCTCCGTCTTCCGCGTCGGCCCGGCGGTCGGCCAGGAACTCGGGGGAGACGTTCTCGCCGTCGCGCCCGGCGAGAGCCGCGTCGGCGTCGAAGCCGAGGCCGGTGCCTCCGCGGGCGTCGATGGCCGCTCCGACCGCGTGACCACCGCCTCCCATGGCCGTGCCCGCACCCATGCCGAAGAGGGCCGCGAGGCCGACGTTGAACTCCTCGCCTCTCATCGCCGCCTCAGTCCCGCCGCCGGCGACACCACCGGCCGCCCCCTCGACGGCGCCCTTCGCAGCCTCGGTGGTCGTGGCGCGGAAGAACGTGGGCTGCACGGCGTGGCGGCCGGCACGTCGACCGAAGGCTGCCGCGAACCCCGCACCCACGCCGCCGCCGGCGACGCCGCCGACTACACCGCCCGCAAGGGTGGCGAGCAGCGAATCGGGCGTGATCGCTTCGCCGTTCCGCGTCGAGACGATGACGGACGACGCGCTGCCGCTGATGGTCCCCTTGACGACCTCGGCCCCGAAACGCCAGTGCATCGGCCCGTGCTCGAGCTTGCGCAGCACGCTCGACGCCCTCAGGAACTTGTCGGCCGGGATGCGGTTGATGATCTTGAGCTTGCGGATCAGGTCGGCGATCTTGACGACCCATCTCGCGATGGTCGTGGTGGCCTTCGCGGCGCCCGCGAGGGCGCCGACGCCGAACGTGACGAACGAGAGAGCGACCGAGATGCCGATGTCGATGGCCAGCTCGATGGCGAGGCTCTCGAGCATGCTCCGGATCTCGGCCCAGGTGTCGTCGATGTTCTGGGCCAGGTCGTTCAGTGCCGTCTCGTTGCCCGCTGCGGCCTCGGAGACATCGCCCATCATCTCCTGGAGCGCGGTGCGCACGTCGAGGGCGACGCCGCTCTGCGGCACGTCGGCCGCGGCGAGCTCGACGAGGCTGCTGCCCAGGCGCATGCTCGCCTGATCGAGATCACTGGCGAACGAGCCCCAGGCCACAGCTGCTGCTTCCAGCTTGTCCGTATCACCCCGAGGGAAGACCACGCCGACCGCGTAGAGGGCACCCTCGATCAACTCTCCGAGTTCTCCGAGTCCGCCGGGGAGGGGATTCGCTCCGAGAGCGGATGGAGGCACCTCGGCGGACGGAGTCGTGCCGCTCGGGATCTCGATGCCGCTGGTGCCGGGCTTGCCTGCCCCCGTGAGCTCCGCCTCCTTGTAGGCCGCGCCGGTGCCCGCCAGCAGCCCGTCGAAGCTGCGGAGGAACGACGTGATGGCGGCGGTGCCGTTGGCGCACGCCTTGGCCGAGTCGTCGTAGTCCGGGCTCCAGTCCTCGGCGAGCTCGTCGTCGCCGGCCATGCCTGCCGACCCGCTCAGGGAGCTGGAGAGGCTCGTCCAGGCGGCGGTGACGTCGGACGCGATGGTCGACATCTCGCTGCCGTCGGTGACGAGCCCGAACGCGTTCAGCCTGACGGTGGTCACGGCAGCTGCCCCCTGAATTCGTTCCACTGCGTGTCGAGCTGCTCGACGGCCGACTCGTAGGCGGTGTGCGCGGTCGTGGCCTGCTGGTGCAGGGCCTCGGCGGACTGCGTCAGCGCCTCGGCGCCGGCGGCCCACTGCTCGAAGCTGCCGAGGAACGCCGCCATCGCGGGGCCCTGCCAGTCGTTCGGCAGCATGTAGGCGAAGGTGCTCGCGCCCTGCTTGAGGGCGTCGCAGTACTCGGTGAGCGACTGCATCTGGTCGACGAGCTGCTGCAGCGTCGTCGTGTCGGCCTGCTGCTCGCTCATCGGGGGTCCTCCCCGGCGGGGGGCGACTGCTGGTCGGCGGGGACGGCCTCGCTGAGCCCGGCCGACGCGGCGGCGGGGCGGACGGCCATCGCCCCGGCGCTCTCGGAGAACCCGCCGCTCAGGCCGGACTCGGTGCTGCCGTAGCCGCCCTCGGCAGCCTGCAGGCGCCCCGCGAGGCTCGAGAGCACGGTGCGCAACGCGGTCGCGCCGGCCTGGAACTCCTGCCAGTTCTTCTCGAAGAGGGTGGCGTCCTCGCCCTCCCACGACGAGTCGACGACGCTGCGCACGACGGACCCTGTCTCGGCGACGTGCGCGTCGAACGTGCTCACGACCGACTGGAGGAGGTTCGCGACCTCGCCCAGCGATTCTGTCCTGACCCGGTACTGGACCATGTGACTCCCCCTACGCCGTCACCGCCGCCGGCTGGTGAGCAGGCGGCGTCGACGGCGGATGACTGCTAGCCGCGGAACGTGCCCGAGATCGAGTTCTCGGATTCCTCGTACGAGAGGGCGGCCTGGCTCAGCAGCTCGCTGATGCCCTGCAGGCTCTCCTTGAGCTGGATCGCCGACTGGTCCCACTGCGAGTAGAGCTCCTGGAACGACTGCGACGCCGCACCCGACCAGTCGCCGCCGACGAGGCCGTCGACGAGGGACTTGAGGTTCTGCAGCTGCGACTCGATCGACTGTGATCCCGAGGACAGCTGGTTCGAGACGCCTGACAGTGAATCGGACGTGACGCGGATGTCGGCCATGGTTCTTCCTCCTGAACGCTCGTGTACACGGGACGCACCGGTGGTGTCGCCCCCGTGTCCCCCCTTGGACGAGGCACACAACTCCGGCAGCATAGCGACGATCCGTCATGCTGTCAGGGCGAGCTTAGGGCGGGGCAGAACGATCCGTCCAGATCAGGTCCGCGACTGTCCCCCGGTCGAGTCGGCACCCGTGCCCGCGGCCGTGGCGTCGACGCCCGAGTAGTCGAACACGTTCGAGATGCGCATCATGTGCTCCGCGAACCGGGTCGCGTCGTCGTCCAACCGGGTGGGGATGCCGCGTCCCTCACATTGCACGGTCAGGGCGAGGCCGAGCCTCGGCATCGCCGACGGATCGCTCGTGTCCGTCGCACTCTCGAGCGCGAACGAGATCACCCCGAACTGAGGCCCGTCGTGATGGGCCCACGTCTGCACGACCCCGCGGTGCGACCGTCGCGCGATGCGCCTCCGGAGTGCCTTCCCGTCGGGCAGCACCACGTTGGCGGACACGCTGTTCGAGCCGTTCTTCGCCGCGAAGCGCGCCGCAGCGCCTTGCAGACCGCGGGAGGCGCGGAGCGCGTCGACCTTCTTGTGGTCGTCCACGAGGAACACCCCGAGCACCTCCGACCAGGCGATGGTGCCGATGCCCTGCACGGGCGTGTGCAGTCCCTCGTCGGAGACGCCGAGGGTGAAGCCCGGCACGCCGCCCGACTGGGCCATGAGCATGGCACGCGTGCGCAGGGCCATGAGGGCATAGATCGCCATGACGACGGCGAGCACCCCACCGAGCACCAACGGCCCGAGGCGCCCCCACCACACGAGCACGGCGACGAGCACGACGGCCGCGTCGATCGTGACCACGGCGGTGACGACGTTGCGACGGACGATCGCGTTCCAGCGCTCGGGCAGATAGTGCACGTCGTAGCGCTCACCGCGGGCGAAGAAGTCCCTCCAGGATTGATGGCGACGCTCTTCCTCAGGCGTCTTCGCCCGGCTCATGCCGTCGACTTCACTGCGGCCGGCACGGTCCGACCAGGCGCGTTCATGACGCGTCGACGAGCCAGGATGCCTCGCCCGCCCCGCTCGTGTAGCGCCCGGTGACGCGGAAACCGTCGAACACGACATGGGTCGGCTCGGAACCCGCCGGTGCGGTCAAGATCAGGCACGCGCTCGCCGTGCCGTCCTCGGCAAGGGCAGGCGTGAGCTCGTAGTCGTAGAGCGGGCACGACGCGCGGAAGCCCTCGTCGAGCAGAAGGGCCCCGTTGAGCCGGTCGGGCTTGACGACCTCGCCGTCGACCATCAGGCCCCAGTTCCGGTTCTCGAACCCGTTCGCCCCCTCCTCGGGATACGTCCCTTCCTCGACCTGCAGGTCGGCCGTGGCGCGGTAGACGTCCTTGCCCGAGGAGTCGAAGGCGTTCCAGGTCGCCACCTCGTCGGCGGTCACCCGCTCGAACTCGGTCACCCCGACCGTGACCCGGGTGTCGTCACTGGCCTGGCTCGTCGAAGGCTCGATGGTGACCGATGCCCCGAGCTCGAGATCCTTCTGCTCGACGACGTTCACGCATCCGCTCAGGCCGAGAGCCGTCACGGAGGCGACGGCGGCGAAGACGAGCAGGGAACGGCGACGGGGAGGCGAGATCACGGCACGAGCCTAGATGTCCACGGCCATCGGGGCGGAGACGACCACGGCCGGCGCGAGCACGCCGCCGAGCGGTGAGTCACGTCAGGGCGCTCGCCCCGATCGAAGGAGTCGCGCCAGGTCCGGCGCCTGCGCTCGTCCTCGGGCGAGGCCGCAGGGCTCACCACCCCGGCATCCCCGCGCACGCCTGCCCGAGCTGGTCGAAGCCGCGCACCGGGTCGGTGAAGGCCTGCCAGGCGCGACGCGGGTCACGGGACTCGACGCCCGCCTCCATCTCGGCGAGCACGGCGGGGGCGGAGGCGGCCCACGCGTCGAACGCCGGAGACGACGTCGTCGACGGCGCCGAGGCCAGCACGGCGCGGACGCCCTCGACCGCGGCCTGTACGCGCACGAGCGCCCCAGGGTTCCCCTGCGCCAGCATCGTGGCGCTCATCAGCTCGATGGTGGGCGCCTTCAGCGCCGCACACGTGGTCTCCAGGTCGTCGGTCACGTCTCTCCCCCGTCGTCGATCGGACTGCTCCGATGGTAGCGAGGGGCAGAGGAGAGGCGCGGACCCTGGCTGGCCAGATCAGCCCGGGCGGAGCCAGGCCAGGACCCGCCGCCCCGCCAGGAGGCCGCGTCGTCGCTCGTCGCGGAACGTTCCTCGCCGACCTCCAGGGAGGCAGTCAGCCGGCTGCGACCGTCGCCGCGACGCTGCCGAGCTCGAGCTCGTCGCCGGGTCGGAGCGCCACGGGCTGCCCCTCGACGCACGCGATCTCGACGCCGGCACGGTGCGCCACGGTGCCGTTGCCGGAGCCGCGGTCGGTCACCACGAGCTGCCCGTCGACGACGTCGAAGACGGCGTGCGCGCGCGAGGTCGACCGCTCGGGGTCGGTCACCGCGAACGCCGCGGACCCGACCTCGGCCGCGGCCTGCTCGGGACGACGACCGACGACGACCGGCCCGTCGACGACGAGCCGCTGACCGGTCGAGAACGTGACGACGAAGGTCGCGTTCGCGACGACGGGCGAAGGAGGTGCGGGCGCGGCCGCCGGGGCTGCGGCAGGCCGCGCGACCGGCGGAGCCGTGCGCTCGAGCGGCGGCCGCGTGCTCGCCACCGGTGCCGGCAGCGGCGCCGCGACCGGCGCCCGCCCCGACGTCACGAGCTGCCCGCAGGAGAGGCAGAACATGCTGTTCGGGCGCAGCTCGGCCCCGCAGTACTCGCAGCGCGATGCCATCAGCCGTCAGTCCCCGTCACGTCGTCCCCTCGAAGCCGTCCCCCACGATACGCGACCCGCCGATCCCTCCCGGCGTGCCGGGCCCACGCCTCCCTGCGGCGGCGGGGCGGCAGGGCAGGGTAGGGCAGGAGGCGGCGTCAGCGGGTGACGTCGGGCACCTGCACCTGCGCCCAGCGCCCGCCGCTGTGCAGCGCCCCGCCCCCGGCACCGGTGCGCCCGACCATGAACTTCGGGATCTTCTGCCCGAAGAGCTGGGTGCCCACGAGGGCCGACGTCGGGGACAGCACCAGCCCCTCCTGCGTCTTCCGCACCTCGCCGTAGGGCCCCGAGAACGTCTTGCCGGCCGCGTCGGGCGACAGCGCCACGACGAAGGCCAGCCGGTCGCGGTGCGTCATCAGCGCCTGCTCGAGCGGGCTGTCGCGGAGCGTCTCGGCGTCGTCGACGACGACGGTGAGCACGACGCCGTCGCCCACCCGGGCCACCTCGGCCGCGAGGTCGTCGGCGGACGTCGGCGACGACGCCGAGACGGCGAGCGGCACCTCGGCGGTGCGCGCCCAGCGCGACAGCGGCGACTCCCGGGTCGCGACGACGAGCACGGGCCGGGCGTCCCACATGAGCTGGTGGGCGATCGACGCGAGCGCGGTCGAGCGCCCGGTGCCGCGGTCGCCGACCACCGCGAAGCCGCCGACGGCCGGCCAGTCGATCGTGTAGCGCGACAGCACGTCGCCCCCGACGCCGACGGTCGGCGACTCGGCAGGCGACCAGGAGGCGCGCGGCAGCTCCGCGGCGTCGCTCAGCGAGAGCGCCCCCGGCAGGGCGTCCACGCGGAAGGGGACCGGCAGGGCAGGGTCGCGCGGGGCTGCCTCGAACGCGGCCCGCGCCTCCTCGACGATCTCGCGCAGCACGGCCGTCTGCGCCTCGGCCGAGGCGTCGCGGCCGATCACGGCGACCTGCGCCTCGCGGGCGCTCGCGCCGAACATCAGCCGGCCGGCGGGCACGGTCTCGGGCAGCTCGCGGATCATCACGCCGGCGCCGCGGTAGTCGTTGACGTCGCGCAGCGGCAACACGTACTGGTCGCCGATGAAGCCCGAGACCCGGTCGCCCGAGACGGTGCGGTCGGCCGCCATCACGACGCGGATGCCGACGCCGGGCCCCTCACGGAGCACGCGCGTCATCTGGTCGCGGAACAGCACGAGCTCGTCCGACTGCAGGGTCGAGGTGACCCGCTCCCAGCCGTCGACGGCCACGACGACGAACGGCAGGCGGTCGGCAGGCTCGGCGCGGCGGCGTTGCTCGACCACGCTGCCGACGGAGGCGCGCGACAGCACCGTCTGGCGTCGCGACAGCTCGTCGAGGAGGCGCGTCATCAGCCGCGGCAGCCGCGTCGGCTCCAGCGCGGTCACCACGGCGCCCGTGTGCGGCGCCCTGGCCAACGGCAGCAGCCCGCCGTTGCCGTAGTCGACGACGAAGAGGTGCAGGTCGGCCGGGTCGTGCGCCCGGACGGCCTGGGCGAGCAGCGTGCGCAGCGCGGTCGTCCGGCCCGAGAGCGCCGAGCCGATGAAGAGCAGGTGGGAGCCGGAGGCGACGTCCCAGACGAGCGGGCGCTGGGTCTGCTGCGCAGGGACGTCCTCGAGGCCGATGACGAGCTCGTGCGGGTGCGCGGCGGTGCCGGTGCCGTCGGGGGCAGGGGCGTCCGCGGCGGACGAGACCACCGCCTCCAGCGGGAGCATCGTCGGCAGCGGCAGCAGCCAGGGCGACGGGTTGGCGGGCACGCCGAGCAGGCGCGTCGCCTCGGTGACGAGGTCGACGAGGGCGCGCAGGTCGGTGTCGTCCTGGTCGACGCCCGCCGACGCCGCGCCCTGCGAGGGGAACCGCGGCTGGTAGCCGACGGCCCGCCAGTCGAGCTCGGCGACGGCGGGCAGCACCTTGCGCGTCCGGTGCGCGCCGGGGCGCACCCCGGCGACGCGGGCCGTCTGGAACGCGGCCGGGGCGACCCCGACGCCTGCGCGCACGAAGCCGCGGCCGGGCGTCGAGACCCCGATCAGCGACGCCTCGGGCGAGCCGAGCACGTCGGTCGAGTCGGCGCGGTCGGTGACGCGCAACGCGACGCGGAGGTTGATGTTCGACTGCATCTCAGGGGTGATGACGCCGCTCGGACGCTGCGTCGCGAGCACGAGGTGCACGCCGAGCGACCGGCCGACGCGCGCGATCCGCACGAGCCCGTTGATGAAGTCGGGGTGCTCGGTCTTGAGCTCGGCGAACTCGTCGATGACGATCATCAGCCGGGCCAGGCCGAGACGCGCCGCCGCCGCCGCGTCTTTCGACCAGGCCGCGTCGACGTCCTTGACGCCCAGCTCGGGCCGGCGGAGCACGGTCTCGCGGCGCTTGAGCTCGGCGTCGAGCGACTGCAGGGCGCGCTCGGTCTCGCGGGCGTCGAGGTTGGTGACCATGCCGACGGTGTGCGGCAGGCGCGAGCAGTCCTCGAAGGCGGAGGCGCCCTTGTAGTCGACGAGGACGAAGTTGAGGGCGTCGGGCCGGTTCGCGAGGGCCAGCGAGACCACCCAGGTCTGCAGGAACTCCGACTTGCCCGAGCCGGTCGTCCCGGCCACGAGCGCGTGCGGCCCGTCGGCCGCGATGTCGACGGCGAACTGCGAGTCGGGGCCCGCGCCGACCACGACCGCGGTGCGCCGCGGCGACAGCTGCCAGCGCTCGACGATCGCCTGCGGGTCGTCGAGGTCGACGCCGAGCAGCTCGGTGTACCGCACGGACGTCGGCAGCATGCCCTCGTCGCCCACGCCGCTGACGTGCTTGATCGAGCAGAGGCTGCGGGCGATCTGCTCGGCCGCGGGCAGCGAGAGCCCGTCGAGCAGCACGTCGGGGTAGTAGGCGGCGTCGGACTCGAGGCGCGCCAGCGAGTGGTCCTCGCCGTCGACGACGACGACCGTGCGCGACTCCTCGGGCAGGCGAGTGCGGTCGGTGTCGATCGCGATGACGTGGACGTCGGCCTGCCCGCCCGACTCGAGCAGCGAGACCATGCCGGGCAGCATGCGGAACCGTCGGGCGCCGTCGACCACGACGACGACGGTCGAGTCGAAGGCGGCCGAGCCGCGCTCGGTGGAGGCACGGAGGCGCGCGGTCGTCAGCGCGCTCAGCTCGCGCAGCCGGTCCCGCCGGGTGTCGTCGGTGTTGCCGACGAGGGCCACGACCGACGGCCCCGCCTGGGCGTGGGGCAGCCACTGCACCCACTCCCAGAGGGCGGCGTCGTCGTCGTCGCAGAGCACGACGACCTGCGCGTCGCGCGGCGAGCGGAGCGTCGCGAACGAGGCGAGCATCGCGCGCACGGCGCTGCGGGTCGCGTCGGGGGCGCCGGCCAGGCCGACGACGCCCGCCGAGAGGTCGACCGCGACGGGCGACGGGGCCACCCCGACGTGGCGAGGGGTCGCGCGGTCGCGGCCGCCGCCTCCTTCGAACCTCACGTCGAGCGGCACCTCGGTGACGCCGACACGCACGTGCACGGCGTCGGCGTCGCGCTTGCGGCGCTCCCAGAGGCGCGAGAGCGGCAGGGTCGCGACGTCGCGCACGACCACCGGGTCGGGGTGGGCGTACCAGCTCTCGAGTCGCTGCTCGCGGACGAGCCGCGCGATGCGACCGCGGCTGTCGACGATGTCCTGCTGCCACTCGTCGAAGGTGCGCACTCCCTTCTTCTTCGCGCGCGAGCGCGAGGTGAGGAAGGTGCCGATCACCATCACGGGCGAGGCGGCGGCCATCATCAGCATCACCGGCCGGTTGAAGACGATCGCCATCGTCACGCCCAGGATGACCGGGATCACCGCCGAGAGCCACGGCAGCGGCGTCTTGTCGGCGTCGTCGGGCCGGTCGCCCGGCAGCACGACCACCGGCGGCGCCGTCGCGGGCGAGATGCGGGAGGTGCGGTTGAAGCCCCTCATGCCGACCTCGTCGGGCGCGGTGTCGGCGTCGCTCCACGGGGCGAGGCCGATGCGCACGACCGAGCTGCCCAGCTGCACGACGTCGGCGGGGACGATCCGCCCGTCGCCCGTGAGCGGCTCGCCGTTCACCGCGATGCCCGCGGTGCCCTCGACGACCGAGAGACGGGCCGCCAGCGGGCCGCGGCGAGCGCCGCCCGCCGCTCCGCCGCCCGCGTCGTCGGCGGCGTCGAGCGTGAGCGTGACGTGGTGCTCGGCGAGCCACGGGTCGGCGATGCGGAGCTCGACGCCGGCGCCGCTGCCGATGCGGAGCGGGGTGCCCGCGGCCAGGGGGACGACCTCGCCGGCGAAGGGGCCGCCGACCACCTCGAGGCGGGGCTGTCCCGGGTGCAGGGCGGGCGCCTCCTGCGGGGGCAGGGCCTGCCCGTTCAGCACGGGCGCGTCGACGAGCGCGGTGTCGGGGTGCACCGTCGGGGCCACGAGGGCCGGGTCCACCCCGAGGCTCTCGGCCAGCTCGGCGACGGAGGTGTCGTCCGTGACGTCGAGCAGGACCGAGCGCGCGGGCCCTGCCGGTGCCCCGGTGGCGGCGTCGGTGTCTCGCAGGCTGAGTCGCAGGGTCACGGGGTGCCTCCGAGGCGGTCGAGGATCGAGACGAGGGGCGCGAGCAGGACGGGCGCGTCGGGGGCGCCGTCGTCACCGTCGTCGGCGGGCAGGGCGGGCACGAGGGTGCGGACGGCTGCGGCGGCACCACGGTCGCCGCCGTCGTCGCGGTCGCCGCCGTCGTCGCCCTCGCCGGTGCGGGGCACCGGCGCGACGCGGGACGGGCCGGCCGGCAGCGCCTCGGCCGCGTCCGACTCGGCGCGCACCACGGTCACGCTGCCCGTGGCCTGGCGTCCGTCGGGCGTCGCGACGTGGAACGCGAACTGGTCGACGTCGGGCGCCGGGTCGTCGTCAGCATCGGCGGGCGGCGTGTAGACGGCCTCGTCGCCGGAGCAGCGCACGGTGCCGGCGGCGGGGACGCCGCAGCCGAGCAGGCGCGGGGCGTCGGCGGCGTCCGCCGCGTCCGCCGCGCCGCCGCCGCTCGTCGCGCCGTCGAGGACGAGGGCGCCGAGGTCGACGACCGTGTCGCCGCGCTCGGCGAGCGGCACCGTCACGGCGAGCGCCTGCAGGGGCGCCGCGCCGGTCGCGCCCGCGGGAGGAGCGGTGAAGGCCACCGTGAGGGTGGTCGTCTCGGACCACTGGCCGTGGGCGTCCCGCAGCCGGTACGACACGACGGCGTCGCCGACGAACCCGGGCGCCGACTGCACGGCCAGGTGCGACGGGGTCGCCCTGGCCACGGCCGCGCCGTCGGGCGAGACGCCGCGCACCTGCAGACGCGCCCCGACGCCCTCGCAGCCGTCGCAGCGGACGAGGAGGTCGGAGAGCGGGACGAGCGCGACCGCACCGGAGTCGAACGGGTGGTCGTAGACGAGCTCCGGCGCGGCCGGCGGGGTCGGCGGCGCCTGCTCGACGCGGTACGAGACGGTCACCCGGGTGGGGCCGCTGCGCAGCTCGACCGGCATCACGACGGTGCCGGCGTCGGGGTCGTACTCGTCGGCGGAGAGGGTCAGCCGGGTCGGCTCGCAGTCGAGCCGGACGCCCTCCGGCGGGACGACGGCGTCGCAGTCGGCGACGGACCAGCCGTCGGCCATCGGCACCTCGGCCTCGTCGCCGAAGGGGATGCTCACGAGGCCCGGGTCGGCGGGTGCCTCGGTCTCGGCGGAGTCGGCGGCTGCGGCGGCGCCGGCGGAGTCGGGTGCGGTGGTCGCCCCGGGCCCGGCCGCGAGTGCGGGCCCGGCCACGCCGGTGAGCAGCGCCGAGGAGGCGGCGGTCACGACGACCACGGCGAGCACGGCGGCACGCAGAGAACGTCCCACTCCCCGGCTCCCCTCTCGTCGAGTGATCCATATACTAAGGGCCACCGTCGACAGACCGGGCGGTGACGGCCCAGGGGGACCATGAGCGACGGACAGCACCGTGGGGGCGGCTCCGAGGACGAGTCCGAGGGCGTGCGACCGACCGAGGCCGACGACGACCTCGAGCTGACCGTGACGCGAGGGCGCCGGGCCCGGCGTGCTGCTGAGGTCCCGGTGGTCGTGTCCGAGGTCGTTCCGGCATCCTCGCCGCCCCCGGCCCCCACCTCCTCGCTCCCCCCGGCTCCCGCCTCCTCGAAGCAGCCGGCCCCGACCTCCTCGCTCCCCCCGGCTCCCGCCTCCTCGCGGCCGCTCGCCCCGTCCTGGACGACGGCGCCCGGCGCGCTCACGGCGTCCCGGCTCGGCTGGGAGCCGGGAGCACCGCGGCTCGGCGAGGGCGGCGAGGCGGTCGAGGCCGCCCCGAAGAGGCCGCTCGGCAGCGAGATCGGCGTGCTGCCCGAGCTCGAGCACCGCGAGGAGAAGAAGCGGCCGCTCTGGCGCCACCCCGCGTTCATCGTGTCGGGCGTGCTCGCCGTGCTCGCGGTCGGGGTCGGGGCGACGCTGATGATCCTGTCGCTCACCTCGGCCGGCCCGCCGCAGGTCACCGCGCTGACCGTCGCCGTCGGCGAGGGCAACGTGCGCCTCACCTGGGACGGCCCCGACGTTCCCTACGACCTCTACGCCGTCGCCTCCGACGGCGCGGCGACCGACCTCACGCAGCTGGTGCGCGGCACCGAGGCGTGGATCCCCCGGGTCGGCGGCCTGGTCACCGACGACTCCTGCTTCGTGGTGCGCGCCGCCGAGGCGACCGCGGGCGACCCCGTCTCGCTCGAGCCGGCCGACCTGGGCGACCAGTCGGCCCAGAGCGTCTGCGTGGCCGACGCCGATGCCGGCTGACGGCTGCTCGCGGCGACGCCTGCTCGCGGTCGCGGCCCTCCCGCTCGCCGCGGCGCTGCTCGCGGGCTGCGCGTCGGAGCCGCTCGCCGTGCCGACGCCCACCGGCATCGCCCTCCCCGACGTCGAGCTGGCCGACCCCGACCGGAACGGCCTCGAGTACCTCGACGGCCCGACGGCGCTCGACTCCGTGCTGCGCTCGGTCCGCACCGCCACGTCCGTCACGATGGCCGGCACCTTCACCGAGCTCCTCCCGGCACCGCAGGGGTCGGACGTGCAGCCGGAGGGCCGCGTCCTCGGCGTGTCCTTCGTCGGGACCGCCTCCGACTACTCCGCACGGGTCGAGGTCGAGGACGACTCGGGCGTGCAGACGACCTACGTCCGCACCTCGGGTGCCGACGCCGAGATCACGACGGACGGCGCCTCCTGCGTGTCCGCCGCCGACGACGCCGTGACCCGGTTCGCCCCCCTGCTCTCGCCGCCCACCCTGCTCTCGACCCTGCTGCGGAGCGGCGACGCCGCGGTCACCGTCTCGACGGGCGCCGTCGTCGAGGGAGGCCCGGGCGAGCCCGACACGGTCGAGCTCGTCGTCGGGGACGACACCTCGGTCGTGGGCACCCTCGTCGTCTCCGCCGAGGGCGAGCCGCGGCCCGTGTCGTTCACGGCGGCCGACACGGCGGGGCGCGCGGTCTTCTCGTTCAGCCAGTGGGACGAGCGCGCCAGTCTGCCCGAGCTGGACTGCTGAGGCCGTCTCCGGTCTAGCGTCGGTCCCATGACGACCGCGACGCGACAGACGGCCAGCGACCCCGCGACGGAGGCGACCATCGGCGACGAGGGAGGGCCGAGCAGCGAGCCGGTGACGCTCCTGATCCTGGGCGCGTCCGGCGACCTGGCCGCCCGCCTCCTCATGCCCGGCCTCGGCGGGCTGCTCGCCCACGAGCCGGTGCGACGCGTGCAGCTGATCGGCGCCGGCGTCGAGGAGTACTCGGACGAACAGTGGCACCAGCGGGTCGTGGACTCGTTCGCGAGCGTCGAGGCCGCCGGGCCCGCGGTCGACGCCCTGCTCGCCTCGACCCGCTACATCACCGCGGACGTGACGTCGGCGGACGCCCTCACCACGCTGCTCGACGCGTGCGAGGCGCCTCCCGCGATCTACTTCGCGCTGCCGCCCGCGATCACCGAGAAGGCCTGCGAGGCACTGAAGCAGGTGCAGCTGCCCGAGGGCACCTCGCTCGCCCTGGAGAAGCCGTTCGGCACCGACGTGGCGTCGGCCGAGCACCTCAACAAGCTCGTCCTGCAGCTCGTCCCCGAGGAGCGCGTGCACCGCGTCGACCACTTCCTCGGGCGCGCGACCGTGCTCAACCTGCTCGGCCTGCGCTTCGCGAACCGCCTGATCGAGCCGATGCTCAACAACCAGCACGTCGAGAGCATCGACATCGTCTACGACGAGACGCTCGGCCTCGAGGGCCGGGCCCGCTACTACGACCACGCCGGCGCCCTCGTCGACATGATCCAGAGCCACCTGCTGCAGGTGATGGCCGTGCTCACGATGAACGCCCCCTCGACGCTCACTGCCGTCGACCTGCGCGACGAGAAGCAGCTCGTGCTGCGCGCCACGCGCCTCCTCGACGGGGACCCCGTCGCGAACAGCCGCCGCGCCCGCTACGCCGCCGGCACGATCGAGGGCCGCGACCTGCCCGCCTACACCGCCGAGGAGGGGGTGGACGCGTCGATCGAGACGGAGACGCTCGCCGAGATGGTCGTCGAGGTGCAGAACTGGCGCTGGGCCGGCGTGCCGATCCGGCTGCGCTCGGGCAAGGCGCTGGCCTCGAGGAGGCGCGAGATCGTCATCACCTTCCGCCCTCCGACGCACGTCCCGCGCGAGTTCGTCGGCGGCGGCACCCCCGACCGCCTCCGCATCGCGATCGCCCCCGACGAGATGTCGCTCGAGCTCAACGTCAACGGACCCGGCGACTCGTACGACCTGTCGCGGGCGACCCTGCACGCCGAGTTCGGCCTCGGCGACCTCACGGCCTACGGCGAGGTCCTCGCCGGGATCCTCGACGGCGACCCCACCCTGTCGGTGCGCGGCGACTCGGCGGTCGAGGGGTGGCGCATCGTCGCCCCCGTGCTCGACGCGTGGCGCGCGGGCGACGTGCCGATCGACGAGTACCCGGCAGGCACGGCGGGGCCGTCGTCGTGGCCCGCGGTCGAGGACGACTGAGTCCCCTGGCCCGACGCTCAGCCCGGCACGTCTCGGTGCCTCGTTCCGGACAGGATGCCCCGGCACGCCGCGACATCTTGTCCGGAACGAGGCACCGAGGGCGGACGTCGGTCGCTCAGCCGAGGCTCCTGGCCTGACGCTCAGCCGAGGCTCCTGGCCTGACGCTCAGCCGAGGCTGACGAAGGCGGTCACGTCGTCGCGGGGCAGCTCGTCGGCGACGGCGCCGACCTGCATCGACGCGACCGTGACGGCCGCTCCGTGGCTGGTGAGGAACGCGGTGTCGCTCGCGTCCCGTCCGGTCGCGATGCGCAGGAGGGTGCTCCGCGGCGCGAGAGCGGTGGCGTCGACGACGTGCCACTCGTCGTCGACGAAGGCCTCGGCCACGGCGTGGAAGTCCATCGGCGACAGCCCCGGAGCGTAGACCGACACCAGCCGGGCAGGCACGTCGAGCGCCCGCAGCAGCGCGATGACGAGGTGCGCGTAGTCGCGACAGACGCCCTGCCGGTCGAGCAGCGTCTGCACGGCGCCGTCGGTGGGCGCGCTCGCTCCGGGGACGTAGGCGAGGTGCGACCCCACCCACGAGCTGACGGCAGCGAGCAGGTCGCGGCCCGTGAGGCCGGAGAACTCGGCCCGCGCCGTCGGGGCCAGGGTGTCCGACTCGCAGTAGCGGCTGGGGCGACGGGACCGCACGAGGTCGAGCTCGTCGACCGGCGGCGTGCCTAGCTGCCCGTCGACGACGACGCGGTAGTCGACGAGCACCCTCCCGGCGCCGACGTCGCACACGTGCAGGCGGGTGCCGTGCTGGTCGACGAGCTCGCGGACCGGGACGGGCGCCCCGTGCTGGGTGACGACCAGCGCCTCCTCGGCTCGCTGCTCGTACAGGGCCGAGGCGGCGATCGACAGGACGAACTCGGCGGGGCCGGCGACGTCGAACTCGAGTCGGGCGGAGGCGGTGCGCTTCATGCCCCGAGCCTGGCAGGCCCCCGGGTCGGACCGGAGTCGGGCGTGGGTCGCGCGTGTGAACTCGGCCCGCCTCGCCGGTCGGGCAGGATCGAGGCATGCCCTCGTACCGCGTCCTGCTCGCCGTCGGCTCGCTGCACCCGGGGGTGCGGCCCGACGCCCTGCTGCCCCGGGCCGCCGCGGCCGCCGCCGAGCACACCACCGTCGAGGCGAACGACATCATGATGGTGCGGGGCGAGCCCCAGCTCGTGGTGCGCTTCACGGGCGCCGACGACCCCTTCGCGCTCGGGGTCGGCGCCGCGGTCGAGTCGACGGTCGGGGGGCTGGCCGACGTGCGCAGCGCGCGGGTGACTCGCCGGGACGGCGGGGCGTGGACCCTGGTCGGCGCCGTCTGACCGGCGTGGGCTCGGTCGTGGGTCGGGCGTAGGTCGGCGAGTGGTCAGGTGTGGTCCTTCCCCGTCGCCGGGACGACAGTTCGTGACCACTCGACGGGCTCGGGTCGTGCGTAGGCTCGGGGGATGACGACGAACGGTGCCGGCAGCCGGACAGGCAGGGCGAGCAGGGGCGCACGTGCGGCGACCGCGGTGACGACGGCCGTGCTGGCAGCGGGGGTGCTCACCGGCTGCGGCGAGCGTGACGACCCCGTGGTGACGCCGAGCCCGACCCCGGTGAGCCCGACGGCGACGCCGGAGCCCGCGACCCCGGAGCCCACGCTGGAGGTGCCGGTCACCACCGACAAGCCCACCGACCGCGAGACGATCCCGCCCCAGAACTGACGAGCCCGGGCCCCGCTCCCCCTCCCCCTCTCGCCCTCTCGCCCTCTCCCTCTCCCCTCCCTGAGGAGCGGCGAGACGACGGAGAAGGTCCTCCCCGGGCTCGGGGAGGACCTTCTCTGTCGGCTCAGACGCGATCGTCACCCCCGTGACGGGACGCGGCCGAGGCGCGGGCTCAGTACCAGTTGACCGACTGGCTGTGGCCCCAGGCGCTGCACGGGGTGCCGTAGGCGCGCTTGATGTAGTCGAGGCCCCACGTGACCTGCGTGGTGGCGTTCGTCGCCCAGTCGGAGCCGGCGGTCGCCATCTTGCTGCCGGGCAGAGCCTGCGGGATGCCGGTCGCGCCGCTCGGGTTGTAGGCCTGGTAGTTCCAGCCCGACTCCTTCTGCCACAGGTTCACGAGGCAGCCGTACTGGTCGCTGCCCCAGCCGTACTTCGACGAGGCGAGCTGCTGGGCGGCGGCCTTGGCCGCGGCGGGCGTGTTCGCGGCGGCCTGGGCGGCGGCAGCTGCGGCGGCGGCTGCCTCGGCGGCGGCCTGCGCCTCGGCGGCGGCCTGGGCCTCGGCGGCGGCCTGGGCGGCTGCGGCTGCGGCGGCGGCCTGGCGGTCGGCCTCGGACGCGGCGGCCTGGACCGTCTGCGCCGTCGTGGCCGTCTCGGCCACGCGGGCGGCGAGCGTGTCCGAGTCGAGGTTCTCGTAGTCGGCGAGCGACGCGACAGAGGTCTCGAGCGCGCTGGCGTCGACCTTGTCCTTGGTCGAGGTCACGACCTGCGACGCGATGTCGATCGTGGTCTTCGCCTGGGCCTCGGCGAGCGAGTCGGCGATCGCCTCCTCGTTCTGCTGCACGCTCTGCGCGTGGGCCGCCGCGACGGCCTCGGCCGACGGGGCGCGGTTCACGAAGGCGAAGCCGGTGCCCGCGACGATGGCGACGGCCGCGACCGCGGTCACGCCGACGAGGCGGCGGCGGCTCGCGCGGCGACGGCTCGCGGCGATGGCCCGGCGCGTCAGGGGCGCGGCGGCGGTGCTGCTGGAGCCGGTGGCGCTGGCGATGCTGGTGGAGCCGGTGCTGGTGCTGCTGGTGGTGCTGCCCTCGGGGGCGGGGGTGTTCTCGGAGGTCATGTCGTCCCATTGCTCGGCCGGCCTGCTCGGCGCGCCCCGGTCAGGGGCACGTCGGCCCACCTCTGCGCCTCGGGTGCGCAGCACCGCAGGAGGCGCGGTGCACGACGGCACGACCGGGGAGTCGGTCCCGGAGGCGGCCCGTCGCTCCGCCCACGGGCGGACCGGACGACCGGCAGGTGCTGTCGAGGTGACGGGTCGGTGTCGGTTCCAGCGGGGCCTGGGGGCCCGGCGCGTCCGCCCAGCGCTCCCGAGGGGTACGGGCGGGCGCGGGCGAAGCGACGAGCATGCACCACGAGCCTGAGTGTCCCCGCAGAATCCGGGGTGACCCGCTCAGCCCGGGCCCTCGGGAGCCGCAGTCGCCGGGGTCCCTCGCGGTTCGGAGGCCCGCGGAGCAGCGCGTCGAGGGTCAGGGTCAGCCTCGTCGGCAGCGCGGCTACAGCTACGGCTGCGGCGACGCCGACGGCTGCGGCTGCGGGTCCTCGCGGACGAACCGCGGCCCGTCCCACCCGTCGCGCGTCACGTGCTCGACGAACTGCCCCACGGGGCGCACCCAGTGCGAGCGGTCGCCGTAGAGCGTGCGGTAGAAGACCAGCGCCTCCCCGGTGTCGACGTGCCGCCCCGTGCCGATCACCTCGTAGCGGCCGCCCTTGAAGTGGCGGTAGGTGCCGGGTGCAGGAGGAGTGGGCTCGGCGGGGCGGCCAGGTCCGGCGGCGGAGGGGGTCGCGGTCACCGCACCAGGGTAGGCCCGCGCTGGCCCCGTGTCGGCGGCGCCCCCTACGATCGCGGCATGGCACTGATCCACCAGGCAGAACTCGTCCCGTCGAAGCTCGAGGCCCTCGCGGCCTGGGCGCCGAGCCAGCCGTGGTTCGAGGGCGACCCCGCGCGGCTCGAGAAGCTCGCGGCGTTCCGCCTCGACGACCCGGCCGGCGAGGTCGGCGTCGAGGTGCTGCTCGTCCGTGCCGGCGACGGTCCCGTGCTGCAGGTGCCGCTCACCTACCGGGGCGCTCCGCTCGAGGGCGCCGACGACCTCCTGGTCGGCACGATGCAGCACTCGGTGCTCGGCGAGCGCTGGGTCTACGACGGCTGCGGCGACCCCGTGTTCGTCGCCGCGACCATCTCGGCCGCGCTCACCGGCGACGGCCAGGCCGATCAGGTGCTGCAGACGGCCGACGGCGAGCGCGTGCCGCACGAGCAGACCATGGTCGTCGTCGGCAGCGGCACGGCCGGCGCCGAGGTGCCGTCGACCTCGGTGCGGGGCACGCGCCCGGTCGACGGTGCGACCGTGGTCGACGCCGGCTCGTGCACGCTCGTGGTCGCTCGGACTCCCGACGGCGGCGGGTCGCCTGCCGCCCTCGCCGAGGCCGCAGGAGGGGCGCACGACGACACGACGCAGGTCCTGTCCGCGACGTGGCCGGGCCACGACGCCCCGACGACGCTCGCCGTCGTGCTGGTCCACTGACCATCCTCCTCATTCAGGAAGATCGCTCCTGCGTCGCGCACAGGGGGACCAAGAAGCCTGAATCGTGCACGAATCAGGATGCGTCAGGGCGCCCTTCCTGAATCGAGTCATGTGCCCGAACACATCGAGTCATGTGCCCGAACACGCGCAGGAGGCGCGGTGCAGGCCTTCCCTGCACCGCGCCTCCTCGGCGTTCTGGCGGCGCGCTACTTGATCGCGGCGCGGATCTCGCGGGCGGCGTCCGCGACGTCGTCGGCACCGTAGATCGCGGCGCCGGCGACGGCGACCTGGGCGCCGGCGTCCTGCACCGAGCCGACCGTGGCGGCCTTGACGCCGCCGGCGACCGAGAACGGCACGCCCGACGCCTTGCCGGCCTCGAGCAGCGCCTCGAACGTGAAGCCGTCCTCGGCCTGCTCGTCGAGTCCTGCGTGCATCTCGACGAACTCGGCGCCGAGGGCGACGACCTCCTTGGCTCGGGCGGCCTTGTCGTGCACGCCGATCAGGTCGACGACGATGCCCTTGCCGTGCTCCTTCGCGGCCTTGACCGCACCGGCGATGGTGCTGTCCCCGGCGACGCCCAGCACGGTCACGAGGTCGGCGCCGGCCTTGAACGCCTCGCCCGCCTCGAGCTCGCCGGCGTCCATCGTCTTGAGGTCGGCAAACACGATCTTGTCGGGGTGCGCCTCCTTGATCGCGGTGATGGCGCGGAAGCCCTCCGCCTTGATCAGCGGCGTGCCGAGCTCGATGATGTCGACGCTGGGCGCGGCGGCGGCGGCGAGCTCGAGGGCGGCCTCGGTGGTCAGGGTGTCCATGGCGAACTGCAGCTTCATGTGGTGCTCCTTCTGTGGTGGGGTCGGGCGACGAGGAGGCGCGGTGCGACTACTCGAGGTTCGCGTGGCGGGGCCACATGTCGTCGGCGCTCTGGCCGGAGCGCTGCCACAGGGCGTGGAACAGCGCGTCCCCGACGAGCACGACGACCTGCTCGAAGAGGCCTCCGGCGTACTGCGCCGAGGCGGAGCCCGAGCGGTCGAGCTTCTCGGCGGCGGGCACGACCACGACGGCGGTGGCGATCCCGGCCAGGGGCGAGTCCGCGGCGGTGGTCACCGCGGCGACCTGCGCACCGGCCTCGACGGCCGACTCCGCTGCACCGACGATGCCGCTGGTCGTGCCGGATCCGCTCGCGGTCAGCAGCACGTCGCCCTCGCCGATCGCGGGCGCCGTCACCTCGCCGACCACGTGCACGGCCAGGCCGAGGTGCATCAGACGCATCGCGGTCATCCGCAGCGCGAGGCCGGAGCGGCCCGCGCCGTGCACGAACACGCGCTCGGCGCCGGAGACGAGGTCGGCCACGGCGGCGAGGCCGTCGGGGTCGCTCTCGACGACCGCGCGCACGGCACGGTCCACCTCGGAGCGGACGAGCTCGAGCGCGTCGGCAGGCGAGGAGGCGGTGGCCGAGGAGGCGGTGGGGCTGCTGGCTGCATCGGGCATGTGTCCCATCTTGCTCCGGCCCACCTCCTCGTGCGCTGTCCGTCGGACCGGGGCCACCTGCCCGAACGGGTAGGTGGAGGCGCTCGGGTAGGGGCCGGGTAGGGTGGCGCCGTGCCCGACCTGTCTGCGCCCGCCCTGCCCGTGCCCGACGTGCCTGCGCCCGCCCTGCCCGTGCCCGACCTGCCGTCGGCCGCGACCCGCGCCGTCGTCGCCCGGCACGCGCGCACCGTGTCGGAGCTGCTCGACCGACACGCACTGACCCTGGAGTCGCTGCTCGCGACGCTCCGCTCCGCCCGCCTGGACGACCGCGCCGCCCGCACCGTCGCCATCGAGGTCGCCGCGGCGGCCGTCGTCGAGCTCCGGTCCGAGACGGACGAGCAGCGATCCCTGCTGCTCGAGCCGGTCGTCGGGGCCTTCGCGCGCCTCCGGGACGACCTGCGCCCCCTCGTCCGTTTCGGCGAGCTCGACGTCCAGTTCGTCGAGCCGCCGGCGACCGGTCGCGCCCTGCCGGGCGAGGTCGCGCACGCCGCCCGCACGATCGTCCGCAGCACCGTGCTCGCCCTCGTCGACGACGGCCGCGCCCGCCGGGTGCGGATCCAGTGGGACTGCGACGGCCTGAACCTGCTCATGGCCGTCCGTGACGACGGAGCCGGGGAGCTGACCGCGCACGACGACTCGCTGCGCCCGGTCGCCGAGCGCGTCTCGGCCCTCGACGGGACGCTTTCCGTGTCGTCGACGCCCGGCTGGGGATCTGACCTGACGGTGAGCCTGCCGCTCGACCCGCCGCCCGAGCCGGGGTCGCTCGACGAGGCGGTGTCGCTGAGCCCGCGCGAGCGCGACGTGCTCCGGCTCGTCGCCTCCGGGGCCCGCAACCGCGCCGTCGCCGAGTCGCTCGGCATCAGCGAGAACACGGTGAAGTTCCACGTCTCGAACCTGCTCCGCAAGGCCGGGGCCGCGACGCGGGCAGAGCTCACGGCGCTCGCCCGCTAGCGACGCCCCTCCTGCTGCCTGCGGTCGCCGCGCCTCCCGCTGCCTGTGCTCGCGGGCGGGTCATCTCCGCCGAGGGCGGGTACCTGCCGACCCGCCCTCGCCCCGGAAGACCCGCCCTCGCCGGCACGCGCCGAACTTTCTCGACGATTTCTGTCAGACCTGAGCGATCTGCGACATTCCTGTAGTGAGGGGGGCAGACATGGACATGACGACGGAGAACGACTCCGACCTCGTCCGACGCACGTCGGGCGGGGACAAGCGGGCGTTGTCGGAGATCTTCGACCGCTGGGCGCCGACGCTGACGCGCTACGCCTGGGCGCTCGCCGACAGCAAGATGGACGTGGAGGAGATCGTGCAGGACACGCTCGTCACCCTCTGGCGCCGCTCGGCCGAGATCACGCTGCACGACGGCTCGCTGCTGCCGTGGCTCCTCGTGGCCTGCCGCAACCACGCGCTGAACCTGAGGCGCAAGCGGCAGCGCGCCGAGGCGGACGAGCTGCCCGCCGAGCTGATCGCCCCCACCGACGACGACGCCCAGGAGGCGCGCGAACGGCTGCGCTGGGTCCGCGCCGAGATCGAGGCGCTCAGCCCGGTCGACCAGCAGATCTGCGAGCTGTGCCTGATCGAGGGCCGCAGCTACGCCGAGGCCGCAGCCCAGCTCGGGCTCAGCGTCGGCGCCCTGACACAACGGGTCTCCCGCACCCGGACACGACTGAGGAAGGCGGTGATCCGCGATGGACGTTGAGCCCCCCACCGGAGACGACCTGAACCGCATGCTCGTCTCGATGAAGCAGGACGTGCTGCGCCGAGCCGCCGCCGAGCCCCCCGCCAGGCGACGCCCCTGGGCCCGCCGCCACCTCGGACTGACGCTCGGCCTCGTCGCCCTGCTCGGCATCGGGGGCGCAGGAGGCGCGCTCGCGCTGGTCCTGCCGTCGCCGTTCCGGGCAGCGCCGGCCGCCACGCCGTCGCCGACCTCCGAGCCGACGCGCGAGCCTGTCCCCGGCGCGACCGCCACGGTCTCGCCAGCACCTGTCGCGCCGAGTCAGCCCGTGATCCCGACACCGGCCCTCGGGATCGACTGCACGACCCTGGGCGAGCGCATCGGCGTGGCCGCCCTGGTGCCGGAGGCGGCGGTGACGGAACGGATCGCCCCGCACTTCTCCGCGGTCGATGCGTCGCTCCTCCAGGAGGGGGTGCTGGAGTGCCGCTGGACGGCTGGCGGCGACGAGTACGCGACGGAGTGGGCCATCGTGCGGGTCTCGCCCGACGCGGCGCGGGGGACGGAGTGGCTCTCGGGCCTGACGCAGTCGGGTCTCCCCTCGCTCGACGTCGGCGACGTCTCGGCCGTCGCTTGTCGAGACGGGAGCTACTCCTGCAACTCGTCGATCGTCTCGGGACCCTGGTGGTTCGAGGTGTCGGCCAGCAGCGAGCTCCCCGACACGATCACGCCCGCTCTCCTCCGTGCCGCAGCCCAGGACGTCGCGGACGTCGTCGGGGCCGCCCCGCCGGCGTCGGCCTGGACGGCCCCGACGACGATGTGGTCGTCGATGACCGACTGCTCGGCCATGCCGTCCGCGGGGGACATCGACCGGCTCGTCGGCGCTCCCGGACTCGCGGGGCCGGAGGAAGTGGGCGCCCTGGAACAGACGGGCATCCACCTGACGCAGAGCACGGCGGTGTCCTGCAACTGGTCGGTGCCGCCGGTCGACGACCCGACGGTGGAGCTGGCCGTGCCGTACATCACGCTCGAGGTCGTCCCCGGAGGCGGTTGGGCCTACGGGAACCGCACCTACGCCGGCTCACCTGTCGACGTGGCCGGAGCCGAGTCCGCCACAGCCGTGTGCTACTCCGGCGAGGGCTCCTCCTGCTGGATCGACGCGCTCGTCGACGACACGTGGATCCAGGTCGTCGGCGGGCCATCGCCAGAGCACCAGGACCTGCTGATCGCGGTGACGGAGGCGATCATCGCCGCCCAGGCCGCCTCGGCGGGCCGGGGGTAGGTCACCGGACTCGGCCGGGCGCGGGGGCGCCGGGCCGGGCCGGTCGTCGGGGGAGGGACGACCGGCAGAGGGGGGAAGACGGGGGAGCGTCGGGTCGAGCACGAGGGGCATCGACCCGGCGCTCCCGCTGTCGCGTCCGTGCGCAGGCCGCGATCAGCCGCGGTCGAGCACCAGCGTCTGCGACAGCCCGGCGGCGGCGTCGGCCGCCACCGTCCCGGTCCGCGCGAAGTCGGCCCAGATCTGCCGCACCCGGCGCCCGAGGCGGTCGACCTCCGCCCAGTCGGACGTGCCCAGCAGGGCCGAGCTGCCCCACGCCTCCTTCGTCCCCAGCAGCAGCGGCAGATCGGTGATGTGCGCGGCGCCGTAGCGGCTGTCGCGCGGCGCCCAGCTCAGCTCGTACCGCACGGCCCGACCGCCGGAGGCGCGGTGCCGGGCGACGAAGCGGCGCGCGTCCCGTCCGTACACGGCCCCGGTCGTCGCCCGGACCAGCACGCGCCGCACGAGCCCGCCCACGACCGGCAGGCTCGTCAGCACGTCGAGCGGCCGGACGAGCGGAACGTAAAGCCCGGTCTCCTCCGACGTCGCGCCCATCAGCAGGTCGACGTGCGGGGCGACGTCGCGCCAGGCGGCGTCGCGGTCCTGCTCGGCGGGCAGCGGCGCCCGGCCGTACTGCGGACCGAAGGGCATCCCGCCGCGCAGCCCGAACCGGAGGGCGACGCGCTCGGCGAGGGGCTGGCCGGCGAGCAGCTCCTCGACGGTGGCGTCGGGGTCGGGCGCGCCCGTGACGCGGAGCATCGCCCGAGACATCGCGGCTCGTCCGCGGTCGAGCCCGAGCGGAGCACTCTGCACGATCGCCCGGCGGAACAGCCCGCGCGCGCCCTCGCTGATCATGAGGTGGGCGATCGAGTCGCCGCCCGACGACTGCCCGAAGAGCGTGACCGTGTCGGGGTCGCCGCCGAACGCGTCGATCGTGTCGTGCACCCAGCGCACGGCCTCGAGCTGGTCGAGCAGCCCGAGGTTGGACGGGACCCGCTCGCCGTCGCCGAGGAACCCGAACACCCCGAGCCGGTAGGTCACCGTGACGACGACGACGCGCTGCTCGACCACGAGCGAGCGCGGGTCGTAGACCGCCAGGTCGCCGGCGCCGTTGACGTAGGAGCCGCCGTGGATCCACACCATCACCGGCAGCCGCTCCCCCGGCGCGAGGTCGGCGGGCAGCGTGATCGACAGCGCCTGGCAGTGCTCGGAGTCGACCATGCCGCGCGCCGCGTCGTCGAAGAGCACCTGCATCGAGGGCGACGACAGCTGGGGCGAGGCGGGCGCGCGGTCGAACGCGAGCAGCGGCACGGGCCGCCCGTCGTCGTCGACCGCAGGAGGCGCAGGCCGGGGAGCCTCGAACCGCTCGGCCACCGCGTACGGCACGCCGAGCACTCGCACCACGTCGCCGTCGACGCGACCGACGACCGTGCCGACCCGCGTCTCGAAGGTGCGGGTCTCGGCCGCGCCGGCCGCGCCGGACGCGGACGCGTCCGCAGGTGTCTCGGACGTGCGGGTCTCGGGTGCGCTGCTCACCGGCTCACGCTACGCGCGCCTCCTGTGCTCGGGGGCGGGTCTTCCGGGGCGAGGGCGGGTCCGCGCCGACCCGCCCTCGACCCGGAACACCCGCCCTCGGCAGATCCACGCAGGCTCGGGCTGGAGCTGGGGCGGCTCAGCGCCGGCAGGCGGGCCGAGGCGACGCGGAAGCGACGAACCTCCGCGATCTTTCGCGGAGGTTCGTCGCTTTCGCGGAGGTTCGCGTGCAGACCGCCGAGCACGAGCCGCCGACCGCGAGCGGCGAGCCGAGGAGGCGCCCCTCACGCCGGCAGCAGCACCTCCGCCGCCGAGCGCCGCACCGACTCCGTCAGCGTGTCGAGCAGCCGCGACGACAGGGCCCAGCGCTGCCAGTACAGCGCGAGGTCGACGTGCTCGCCGGGCGCGAGCTCGACGAGCGAGCCGTCGGCGAGCAGGTCGAGGCACTGCGCCTCGGGCAGCAGCCCCCAGCCGAGGCCGAGCCGGGCGGCGCGGGCGAAGTCCGCCGACGACGGGACGAACGTGCGCGGCGGCCGCGGGTCGTAGCCGAGCGAGGCCCGGAGGAACCCGCGCTGCAGCTGGTCCGACCGGTCGAAGTCGAGCATCGGCGCGGCGTCGACGCGGCCCATCGTCGGCACTCCCCCGAGCCAGCGGTCGACGAAGCCGGGGCTGGCGACGGCGCGGTAGCGCATCAGCCCGAGCGGCTCGGACGAGCAGCCCTGCAGCGGCTCCCGCGTCGACGTGACCGCGGCGAGCACCGTGCCCGAGCGCAGCAGCGAGGTCGTGTTCTCCTGGTCCTCGCGGTGCAGGTCGAAGACGGCCCCCACCTCCGGCGGCAGTGCGGCGAGCGCCTCCAGGAACCACGTCGCCAGCGAGTCCGCGTTCACGGCGACGGCGATCGACGTCCCGAGCCCGCCGAGCCCGCCTGCACCGCCCGGCCAGCCGGTCCCCGCCGTGCCGCCGACCCCGAGCTCGACCGCCGCGTCGTCGGCGAGCAGCTGCACCTGCCGGGCGTAGCGCAGCACGACGTCGCCGGCGGCGGTCGTCACGACCGGCGTGGTGCGCTGCACGAGCACCTGCCCCGCCGTGCGCTCGAGCTGCTTGATGCGCTGCGAGACGGCCGACTGCGTCATGTGCAGCCGCTGGGCCGCCGCCTCGAAAGTGCCCTCGTCGACGAGGGCGCGGAGGGTCACGAGGTGCTCCGAGGCGAAGGTGATCATCAGCAGAGCTTATGCAGCATCACGAACATGAGCTAGAGAGATGCAGGGCAGCCTCCCTAGCGTCGGGGCGTGACCTTCTCCTCCCTCCTGCTGCCCGCGCTGTTCGGCATGGGCACCGGTCTCGCCCTCATCGTCGCGATCGGCGCCCAGAACGCGTACGTGCTCAAGGTCGGCCTGCAGGGCGTCAACCGGGTGATCCTCCCCGTCATCGCCGTCTGCGCGGCCAGCGACGCCGTCCTGATCATCGCCGGGGTGGCCGGCGTCGGAGCCCTGATCGCGGCCGCTCCCCAGGCCCTCGTGGTCGTGAGGATCGTGGGGGCCGCGTTCCTGCTCGTCTACGCGGGGTTCGCCGCGAAGCGGGCGATCCGGCCGTCCGGTGCACTGCAGGCCGAGGGAGGCGCGGTGCAGCCGAGCAGGAAGACCGCCGTCGTCACCGTGCTCGCCCTCACCTGGCTGAACCCCCACACCTACCTCGACACGATCGTGTTCCTCGGCTCGGTGGCGAACCAGCAGCCGGGCGACCTGCGCTGGTGGTGGGCGGGCGGGGCGATCGCGGGCAGCTTCCTGTGGTTCGCGCTGCTGGGCCTCGGCTCGCGCCTCCTCAAGCCGTTCTTCGCGAAGCCGTCGTCGTGGCGCGTGCTGGACGGGCTGATCGCCGTGGTGATGACGGCGCTGGGGCTCCGACTGCTGCTGGGGGCGTGACCCACGCCTCCCTGGCTCCGCCCTTGTTTTGAGTTGTTCAAGAAAACGGGCTAGAGTGGTGAGCACGCCGACGGAGACGAGCACCTCGCCCTCACCCGACCGGCGGCCCTCGTCTCCCTGAACGAGGAGGCCCCCATGGACCGCACCGCATCGACCACCCCCGCCCAGCCCTTCCCGCTCGGCGGCCGCTACGTCAGCACCACCCGTCGCGACGAGCCGATCGGCTCGTACGTCTCGACCACGCACCGCGACGCCGTCACCATCGGCGCCTACGTGTCGCCGTCGGTGCAGCGCACCTCGCTCGGCCGCTACGTGCGCGCCCAGCTGAACGCGTTCAGCACCCGCACCTCCACGATCCGGACGCACACGGGATCGATCGTCCTCGGTCGCTAGGTCCGACGCCGCACGGCTAAGCACCGCACGGCTAAGCACCGCACGGCTAAGCACCGCACGACCCCGTCCCGGACGCCGCCTCCCCGCTCGCGCGGGGGAGGTCGTCGGGACGGGGTCGTTCGTCGCGGTGCCGCGTTCGCGGCTAGCGGACGGCGTCCGAGCCCGTCACGCCGGTGCCGCTCGTGCCGGTGCCGTCGGTGGGCGCGGGCCCGCCGCCCGCGCGCGGGACGCTCTCCGTGCCGTCCTGCTCGGACGAGTCCGCGTCGGCGTCCACGCCCTCCGCGTCGCGGAAGGCGCCCTGCTGGCCGAGGGGCGACCGGCCGTCGGCCTCGACTCCCGAGCCTGCGTCGAGGTCCGTCTGCGCGCCGACGCCCTCGCCGGTCGTCGCGTCGTCGTCGTGCGCGTGCGTGCTGTCGCTCATGTCTGGCCTCTCGATCGTGTCGTCCCGCAGGGTCGCCCTCGGTGTCGAGGGGCCGCGGTCACCCCACTCTGCCCCGGAGGCGCGGGCCGGGGCCCAGGGAGGCCTCGCCCGCGCAGCAGCGCCGGCCGCAGCACCTGCTGCCCCGACCCGCCCGAGACGCGACGAGCTCGTGCCGCGCGGGCTAGTGCCGCGCGAGGAACTCCAGCGTGCGCTCCGTGAGCAGCGCGGCCGCCTCCGGCCGGTACGCCGCCAGCGACGAGTCGGCGAAGAGGTGCTCGCTGCCGGGGTAGGTGAAGACCTCGGCGTCCGCCGCCGGGTCGTCGGCTCTCAGCTGCGCCACGAGCTCGCGGGCGGCGTCGAGGTCGCCCTCGTCGGCGAAGAAGGGGTCGTGCTCCATGCCGTGCACCTGCAGGGCGAGGCCGGTCGGCCAGGTGCCGAACTCGGCGGCGGGCACGCAGGCGTGGAAGAAGAGCGCGCCGCGGGCACCGGGGCGCGACTGTGCAAGGTGCTGCGCGGGCAGCACGCCGAGCGAGAACCCGGCGTAGACGACGTCGGCGTCGAAGTCGGCGGCCGAGCGGACGCCCCGCGCCGCGACCTCGCCGACGCCCAGTCCGTGGACGAACTCGAGGCCCTCGTCGATCGAGTCGAAGGTGCGCCCCTCGTACAGGTCGGGGGTGTGCACGACGTGGCCCGCGGCACGGAGAGCCTCGGCGAAGGCGACGACCCCGGGGGTGAGACCCTGGGCGTGGTGGAACAGGACGACCTCGGTCACGGCTGCGCGCCTCCTCGACTCGCGTCGGCTCGGTGCACGACGGTCGTCACGACCCTAGCCCGAGCCGGGGACCCCCCTGTCAGCGGTGGAGGCGGCGACGGCGACGAGCGGGACGATCGGCGGAGAAGAGCGGGACGACGGGCGCGAGCGGCCGGTCGTCGGGGTCGGGTGCGGCCGAGGGCGACGCCTCCTCCGTCACGTGGCCCGTCTGCGCGTCCGTGTCGTCGTCGATCACGAGCCCGGCGATCTCGGCGCCGACGGGGACGAGGTCCTCGAGGGACGCCACCAGCCGGAGGCGGTCGTCGCCCTCGCGGTCACGGCGGACGACGGGCGACGCGTCCCGACGCCAGAGGACGTAGCCCTTCACGGGCGCTCGCCCGGCTCGCTGCGGCCTCGACGGCGGTGTCCTGTCACGACGATGTACCCCCTCGGCCGTCCGCTCACGCGGGGCCCTCTGATCCGGTGACGACGACCCTACGCCGCTCGGCCGCGCTGCGACCGGGTCCCGGCGGCGCTCCGGCCGCGTGCGGAAGCTCGACGACACCCGTTGCGCAGCCTGCAGAACGGTGCCCGACGGCCCCTCACGGGCGAGTAGCCTGACACGGGCGGAGGAACCAGCCGCCTGCAGATTCGGGGTCACCGGCGACCTCCGCCACGAACCGAGCACCCCGCAGGAGCACTCTCATGTCCGACGACCGCACCCCCGACGAGCACGTCACCCGGCCCCACGTCGTCGTGGTCGGCGGCGGCTTCGCCGGCATCGCGACGATGCGCGCCCTCAAGGACGCCGACGTCGACATCACGCTGATCGACCGGCACGTCTACAACATGTTCCAGCCGCTGATGTACCAGGTCGCGACCGGCGGGCTCAACGCGGGCGACGTCACGTACTTCCTCCGCAGCCTCCGCTCGAAGCAGTCGAACGCCGACTTCCGGCACGGGCTCCTCACGACCGTGCGGGCCGACGAGCGCGTCATCACCCTCCGCGACGGCGAGGAGATCTCGTACGACGCCCTCGTGCTCGCGAACGGCGTCAACACGAGCTACTTCGGCACGAAAGGCGCCTACGAGTTCGCCTACTCGATGTACTCCCGCTCGCAGGCCCTCCGCATCCGCGACGAGCTGTTCACGCAGCTCGAGAACGCGGCGGCGTCGCAGGGCAGCGGCGAGGTGCGGGTGGTCATCGTCGGCGGCGGCTCGACCGGCGTCGAGATGGCGGGCGCCCTGGCCGAGCTGCGCGACCAGGCCCTGAAGGACGCCTACCCCGAGATCGACGCCTCGAGCATCACGATCACGCTGGTGCACCGCAGCGGCGAGCTGCTCAAGCCGTTCGCGCCGCGCCTCCGTCGCTACGCCGCCAAGGTGCTGCGCAAGCGCGGCGTCGACCTGCGGCTCGACACCGGCGTCGACGAGGTCACGCCCGACGGCGTGCACACCACGTCGGGCGAGTTCATCCCCGCCGAGCTCGTCGTCTGGGCGACCGGCGTCGCCGCGCACGCCGAGGTCGCCTCGTGGGGCGTGCCGCAGACCCACGGCGGTCGCATCCAGGTCAACGACGACCTCACCGTCAAGGGCCTCGACCGCATCTGGGCCGCCGGCGACATCGCCGCCGCCGACGACGCCCTCGCGCAGCTCGCCCAGCCGGCCATCCAGGGCGGCGAGCACATCGGCGAGCAGATCCAGCGCCTCCTCGCGGGCAAGCGGAGCACGCCGTTCAAGTACCACGACAAGGGCACGATGGCGACGGTCGGCACGAACGCGGCCGTGGTGCAGCTGCCGAACGGCTTCACGATGACCGGGCCGGTCGCCTGGCTGCTCTGGGTCTTCGTGCACATCACGAGCCTGCTCGGCAACGGCAACCGCCTGTCGACGCTGACCCACTTCTTCGTCCGCTACATGTGGGCGCTGCGCAAGCGCGCCATCCCGATCGTCGGCGACGTGCGCCCGGTCCGCCCGAACGGCGACCGCGCCCCCGAGAAGTGGCAGACCGAGAAGGCCGAGTAGCCCCCCCGAGGAGGTGCGGTGCCCGCCGGGCGCACACCGCACCTCCTTCTGGGCACCGAGCACGAAACACCCCGGAGTGGACCATGCACCGCGAAACGACGGGGTGCATGGTCCACACCGGGGTGCAGGGTGCAGGGTGCGGGGCGCGGGGCGCGGGGCGCAGGGTGCGGGGCGCGGGGCGCAGCAGCCCCGGGCGTCAGCCCAGGTGCACCACGGGGCCGCTCGGGAGCAGCTCCTCCTTCGTGCCGCGGATCATGAAGAACGAGATCGGCGCCGCGATGAACGCGGCCACCGCGGCCGCGACGAACGCCGCCGAGTAGCCGTCGACGAGGGCTCCGAGCCCGCCTGCCGCACTGCCGGCCACGGCCGACGCGTACAGGTTCGTGTAGACCGCGAGCCCGATCGAGCCGCCGATCTGCATCATCGCGTTCGAGGTGGCGCTGGCCGCGCCGGCCTCGTGCGGCGCGACCCCGGCGAGCGCGAGGTTCTGCATCGGCACGAAGATGCCGGCCAGGCCGACGCCCATGACGATCAACGGGGGCAGCACGTGCGTCGCGTAGCCGCCGTCGGCCGTGATGAACGACAGCCAGAAGAGGCCGGCAGCGGCCACGATCGGCCCGACGATCATGAGGAGGCGCGGCCCGATCACCGGCAGCAGCTTCGTCAGGATCGGGGCCATCACCATGATGACCAGCGTCATGGGCAGCGTCGCGAGACCGGCCTCGAGCGGGCCGAAGCCGAGCACGATCTGCAGGTGGAACGTCAGGTAGAGCAGGGCGCCGATCATGACGCTGCCGACGATCAGCTGCACCAGGAACGCTCCGCCGCGCACGCGGTTCGTGAGCACGCCGAGGGGCAGGAGGGGGTGGTCGCTGCGCTTCTGGACGAGGACGAACAGGGCGAGCAGGCCCGCGCCGAGGGCGATGAAGCCGATGACGACGGGGCTGCCCCAGCCGTCCTCCGCCTGGGTGAAGCCGTAGACCAGCGACGCGAGGCCGAGGGCCACGACGACCGTGCCGACCACGTCGAGCCGGTTGTCGCCCTCGGCCTTGCTCTCGCGCACGACGAGCGCGGCGGCGACGATCGCGACGATCACGATCGGCACGTTGACGAGGAGGCACCAGCGCCAGCTGACGAACTCCGTGAGGACGCCGCCGAGCACGAGGCCGACGGCCGCGCCCGCACCCGAGATGGCACCGAAGACGGCGAAGGCCGTGTTGCGCTCGCGACCGCGCGAGAAGGTCGTCGTGAGCACGGCGAGGGCGGCCGGGGCGAGCAGCGCGGCGAAGACGCCCTGCAGCGCGCGGGCGGTGACGAGCAGCTCGCCGGTCGAGACGAGCCCGCCGAAGGCCGACGCGGCCCCGAAGCCGACCATGCCGACGATGAAGGTGCGCTTGCGGCCCCAGAAGTCGGCGATGCGGCCGCCGAGCAGCAGCAGCGCGCCGAAGGCGAGGGCGTAGGCCGTGACGACCCACTGGCGGTTCTCGTCCGAGAGGCCGAGCTCAGCCTGGGCCTGCGGCAGGGCGATGTTGACGATGGTGCCGTCGAGGACGACGACGAGCTGCGCGAGCCCGACGATGACGAGCACCCACCAGCGGCGGGCGGACGGAGGTGCGGCGGGCGAGGACGCAGCGGGGATCGACCCGGTGGCGGGCCGTGTTTCTGAGGTGATCACTGTTCTCCTGGTTCTGGGCCCCGTGTCGCGGGGTGCCGCACGACGGGTGGCCGTCGTGGACCTGTCGATACTACCTACTGGTTGGTTGGCTTCGTAAGGGGCTACTGTCGGCGCATGGCCTATGACGCTGACGAGACGCGACGCCGCATCCTCGCGGCGGCCACGGCCGAGTTCGCCGAGCACGGCCTCGCCGGCGCCCGCGTCGACCGGATCGCCGCGGCGGCCGGCTGCAGCAAGGAGCGGCTGTACGCGCACTACGGAGACAAGGAATCGCTGTTCACGGCGGTGCTGAACGCCTCCTTCGCCCACCTCGGCGAGGCCGCGTCGGCCGATTTCGCCTCCGTCGAGGACTTCGCGGTCGCCGTCTTCGACCATCTCGTCGACAACCCCGACAACCAGCGCCTCCTCGCCTGGGCCCGGCTCGAGCAGCGGCACGACTGGGCGGCGTCGTTCGCCGTCCTCGAGAGCGTGCGTGCCACCTCCGTCGGGCACCTCGAGCGCCTGGTCGGCCAGCCCGGCGCCGGTGCTGGCGCCCGTCCCGGTGCCGGTGCCGGTGCCGGTGCCGCCGGCTCGACGACGACGAGGACGAGGACGACGACGGCGCAGCAGCAGCCTTGGACGCCCGACGACCTGTTCGCCCTCGTGCTGGCGATCGCGTCGGCGTGGGTGCAGCTGCCGGGCCTGCCCGACGACGAGCCGCGGACACCCGACGTCGACGCCCAGCGCGCGATCGTGCGCGTGGCCGTGGGGCGCCTCCTGGACTGAGCTCGCTGGTCCTCCCGGCCGACTGCCCGACCCGGCGGGCCGACCGAGCTGACCGGCCGGCGCCGCCGAGTGGTCCGAATTGGTTCCCCACAGGGCAGGGGACGACCAGTTCGGACCTCTCGACGCCTGACGACCGGGGACCGGGGACCGGGGACCGGGGACCGGGGACCGGGGACCGGGGACCGGGGACCGGGGACCGGGGACCGGGGACCGGGGACCGGGGATCGAGGACCGGGGATCGAGGACCGAGGACCGAGGTCTGAGGAGCGGGGCCCGGCCGGCTCAGCGCCCGTCGACCACGGTCCGCACGAAGCCGGCGGCCCGCTCGCGCAGGCTCAGCACCCGCTGCTCGACGGCGGCGGCGACGTCGAAGCCGAGGTAGGCGGGCGGCGGCGGTCGGTGGGCGTTCGCGCTGCACTCGAACCCGGCGCAGACGAGCGTGCCGACGGTGTCGCCGTTGCGTCCGGCGGCACCGCCCCGCTTCGCACTGAAGAACGCGACGGGCGCGGGCAGGGTCACGTCCTGGCACCAGCTGCACTGGGCTCGGGACCGGGTCGTGGCCTCGGCCTGGCGCAGCACGAGGCCGACCGGCTCGCCGCCGACGGGCACGACGACGTAGGCGCGGCGGGGCAGCTTCGGGTCGCGCCAGCCGACGAACTCGAGCGAGTCCCAGTCGGCGTCGGCGAGGTCGGCCGGGAGCGTGAGATCGGCGAGCTCCTTGCGCGAGGCGTTCGCGAAGGAGGCGCGGAGGGCGGAGACGGTCAGGGGCAGCATCAGGGTTCACCAGTCGTTCGGGGCGCTCGGGCACCGGGCCGCGCCCACCTGTCCCGGCCCTGTCGGGGCGTGCCCGCACGACGAGTGGTCAGCTCCGGTCGTTCCCGCGAGGGGGAAGGACGAGAAGTGACCACTCGACGGCGGGACGACCACAGGGGGACGGGGAGGCGCGCGCACGACGGCGCACATGAGCAGTGATCAGGGGAGGAGGGAGGAAAGGGTGTCGACTGCGCGACTACCTGCCGCCGGCGGAGAGCCCGCCGACGACCTCCTGACGCCCCGAGGGCTGCGCGACTGCGGTGATGATCACGGGTCGACGATACGTCTCGTACCGGGCTGCGTCCACCCCGATGCCCACGGCCGGGCCTGCCGGGCCGCCGCGTCGCCGGCCTGCCGGATCACCGGCCTCCTGCGTCAGTCCTCCGCGCCTCCGCCGGCCCGCTCGTCGTACTCGGCCCAGGCGCCCGAGACCTGCCCGAAGTGCGCGATGGACCACTCCTCGAGGGCGCGCAGCGGCGTCCGGAGCGTCTCGCCCGCCTCCGTCAGCTCGTAGACGACGCGCGGCGGGACCTCGGCGAAGACGGTGCGGGTGACGAGCCCGTCGCGCTCGAGCCCGCGGAGCGTCTGCGTCAGCATCTTCTGCGAGATGCCCTCGACGCGGCGGCGGATGTCGGAGAAGCGCAGCGGACCCGCGCCGAGCGAGCCGACGATCAACACCGTCCAGCGATCGCCGATGCGGTCGAGGAGGCGGCGCGACGGGCAGCCCGCGGCGTACGGATCGAGCGCAGGAGGCGCGGCGTCGAGGGCCGGAGCGGTGACGGTTACCAAAAAGTGCCTACTTCCCATCAGTGACCATTGGATCTAGCGTAGCCGCGAAGCCCCACGAACAGAAGAACACCAAGAACCAGAGGAGAACGCCATGACCCGCATCACCGTCGTCGGAGGGACCGGCTACGCCGGCAGCGCGATCGTCGCCGAGGCCGCGCGCCGCGGACACGAAGTCGTCTCGGTCAGCCGCAGCGTGCCTGCCGAGGAGGCCCGCGTCGAGGGCGTCCGCTACGAGACCGGCTCGCTGGTCGACGCCGACGTGCGCGCGCGTGCCGTGGCCGACGCCGAGGTCGTCGTGTCGAGCCTCTCGCCCCGCGGTGAGCTCGACGGACGCATAGTCGAGGTCGACCGCGAGCTGGCGGCCCTCGCCGCGCAGCACGGCGCCCGCTTCGTCGTCGTCGGCGGCTACAGCTCGCTCCGCCTCGAGGAGGGCGGGCCGCGCCAGGCCGAGACCGGCCAGATCCCGCCCGAGTACGCCGGTGAGGCCCTGCAGATGAACGAGGTGCTCGGCGAGCTGCTCGCCAGCCGCGACTCCCTGGACGCCGAGTCCCTGGACTTCCTCTTCGTGTCGCCGGCGATGCAGTTCGGCGCGTACGCACCCGGCGAGGCGCTGGGCCGCTACCGCGTCGGCGGCGAGGTCGCGTTCACCGACGACGACGGCGTCTCCGCCGTCAGCGGCGCGGACTTCGCCCTCGCGATCGTCGACGAGATCGAGACGCCGGCGCACCGCCGCGAGCACATCTCCGTCGCGTACTGAGGCCCGCCGGGCGCCGAGAGCCGGCACGTGCCGGAGTCCGTCATGTGCCGGAGTCAGTCATGTGCCGGAGCACCCGGCGTCGCGTCACGAACGCGATCGGCGAAGGAGGCGAGGGTCAGGATCACCTGACCCTCGCCTCCTTCACCATGTCGCCCCTCGCTCACCCGGACCGCCCGGCGCAGTTCAGGGACTCTCGCGGACGGACTCCCGGTCTCCTGCGCGCGGTTCAGGAACTCGCGGGCGGGAGTTCCTGAAGCGTGCACAACTCAGGCCGCAGACTCCCCCCGCTGCGAAACTCAGGACTCATGTTCCTGAATGAGGAGAGAGCACGGGCAGGTCAGGCCAGGGGGTCGGAGGGGATGCCGAGCAGGTCGGCGCTCCGCTCCCACAGGCCGCGCATGAGGTCGCGGTCGCCGGCCTGCGCCGCGACGCGGCCGGGCGCCCTGAGCCGGTCGAAGTAGTTGCCGCTCGGGGCAGGCACCGTCGGCGCCGCAGCCAGGCGCACGAGCGGCTCGGCGCCCTGCTCGGTCGACACGGCCGCGCGCTTCGCGAAGGTCGCGACCGGTCCGTCGCCGCCGAAGCCCGACGCGACGAAGCCGGGGTGGAACGCGAACGCGTCGACTCCCGTGCTGCCCAGGCGACGGGCCAGTTCCCGCGTGAAGAGGATGTTCAGCAGCTTCGAGGTGCCGTAGGCGCGGAACCCGCCGTACCAGCGCTCGTCGTCGCCGTCGAGGTCGGCGAGGTCCACCCGGCCGAACAGGTTGCCGGCGCTCGAGGTCTGGACCACGCGCACCGTGCCGGGCGCGTGGTCGGCCGCGGTCTCCACCATGCGGGGCAGCAGCAGCGAGGTGAGCAGGAAGGGCGCCAGGTGGTTGCCCTGGAACGTCAGCTCGAAGCCGTCGGAGGTGCGCTGGCGCTCCGAGATCGTGGCACCGGCGTTGTTGGCGAGCACGTGGATGCGGGGCAGGTCGGCCAGCAGCTGGTCGGCGAGCGAGCGCACCGACGAGAGATCGGCGAAGTCGGCGAGGTAGGCGGTGCCGCCCACCTCGTCCGCGACGGCGCGCGTGCGGTCGGCGTTCCGGCCGACGACGGCGACGGTCGCGCCGAGCTCCGAGAGCGCACGGGCGGCCTCGCGGCCGATGCCGGAGCTCGCTCCGGTGACGACGACGGCGCGGTCGTCGAGGCGGCCAGGGGCAGGGAGGGTGACGGACATGCCCTGAACGCTAGACCGTGGGCACCTGGGGGCGTCGTGCACGACGCCTGGGCGGCGTCCGCGATCTTCGGGCGCACGCGGACAGGCCCGGCACGGCGGGCGTACCGTCCACGGAGTCGAAGGCGTCACCATGCGTCTTCACCGGCCGGTGTTGCTCCGCTCCCCTGCCCGTGAAGCTCAGATGCGGACAACATCGACCTGGGCACGGCCACCCGCGTGGTGGTCGTGCCCACTTCGTGCCCGATCCCCCTTGCGCCTCGGGCCTTCCGACTCGGGCCTTGCGCCTCGCGCCTCGGGCCTCGGGCCTAGCGCCGGCCCGGCCGGAACGTGCGCCCCGACAGCGGCGCGTAGGCGACCCAGCGGCCGCCGCCCTCGGCGAGCGCCGCTCGCACCCTCGCGTCCTCGGCCTCGCCGTCCTTCGCCCACGCACGGAACCGTGCCGACGCCCCGGGCTGGGTCGGCCCCTGCTCCGCCCGGACGACCTCACGGCGGGACGCCCCGTCTGCCC
This sequence comes from Frigoribacterium sp. ACAM 257, assembly GCF_007954365.1. GTDB lineage: Bacteria > Actinomycetota > Actinomycetes > Actinomycetales > Microbacteriaceae > Frigoribacterium. Next base: position 243,232 of record NZ_VOLO01000002.1, on the reverse strand, counting down.
CGACCGGCGACTCCACGGCGTCGACCTGCACCACGAACGGCCAGCCGAGGGCGTCGGCGATTCGCCGCGCCAGCGCGAGCCCCCGGCGGCGGTGCTCGATCTCGGGCTCGTCGGCGCTCCGGCGGGGGTCGCCGCGGTCGCGGGAGGCGTACCAGTCGGCGTCCCACCGGCGCAGATCGGCCGTGAGGTCGGAGTCGAACCCCATCTCGTCCCAGTCGCGCACGCCTCGGAACCAGACGGGCGACGGTGCGTGCCCGACGAACAGCCGCACAACGGCGGACTCGGTGTCGGTGTGGGTGTCGGACTCGGTGTCGGTCTCCGGGGGCTCGGCGTCCATGCGGCGAGGGTAGACGACGGGCACACTGGTCCGCATGCGCAAGGTGCTGGTGCTCGGCGGGACGGGGTGGCTCGGCCACGAGATCGCTCGGCAGGCGGTGGCCGACGGAGCCGAGGTCACCTGCCTCGCCCGAGGCAGCGCAGGAGGCGCCCCCGACGGAGCCGCGCTGGTCCGGTCCGACCGCACCCGCCCCGGCGCCTACGACGCCGTGGCCCGGGCAGACCACGAGTGGGACGAGGTCGTCGAGCTCGCGACCGCTCCCGACCTCGTCGGGGGCGCGCTGGCCGCCTTGGCGACGCGCGCCCGACACTGGACCCTGATCTCCTCCGTCTCCGTCCACGCCCGTGACGACGAGCCGGGCGCGGACGAGTCCGCCGAGCTCGTGGCCGTCGGCGAGCGCCCCGCGCCGGACGACTACGCACAGCAGAAAGCCTGGGCGGAGCGCACCTCCGCCGCCCGGCTGGGCGACCGCCTCCTCGTCGTGCGCCCGTCGCTGGTCGTGGGTCCGGGTGATCCCAGCGACCGGTTCGGCACGTGGCCCGCGCGGATGCTGCGCGGCGGCCGCGTGCTCGTGCCGACGACCGAGGCGCGCTGGGTGCAGGTGATCGACGTGGCCGACCTCGCGGCGTGGGTCGTGCTGGCGGGCCGCGACCGCCTCCTCGGACCCGTCACGGCGGCCGGCGAGCCGCTGCCGCTGGCCGAGGTGCTCGAGGAGGCGCGGCTCGCGGCCGGCACCGACCCCGAGCTCGTGCCGGTCGACGACGCCTGGCTGCTCGAGCACGACGTGCGGTGGTGGGCGGGCCCCCGGTCCCTGCCGATGTGGCTGCCGCTCGAGGCGTCGGGCTTCGCGCGGCGCGGCACGGCGGCGTTCCGCGCCGCGGGCGGCACGGCACGCCCCCTCGCCGAGACGATGCGGCGCGTGCGCGACGACGAGCTGGCGCGCGGCGTCGACCGCCCGCGCCGTTCCGGCCTCGCCCCCGACGAGGAGGCGGCGCTGCTGCGCGAGCTCGTCCGCTGACCCAGCCTGCCCCCGCAGCTCGCGCCTGCACCCCTCGGACCCGCGCACACCCTCGAGCGCGCAGAGGGGTCTGCGCGGGTTCGAGGGGTCTGCGCACGTCAGCGGCGGCGCCCGAGCGTTCCCTGGCAGGGCACGTCACGCCTCCTCGGCCGTCCGTAGGGTCGGGCCATGACCACTCTCGCCATCATCGGTGCCGGCCAGGGCCTCGGCCTGGCCGTCGCCCGCCGCTTCGCCCGCGAGGGCCTCAGCATCGCGCTGATCGCCCGCGACCAGGCCAGGGTCGACGAGCTCGCCGCGACCCTCGTCGCCGAGGGCCACACGGCCGCCGGCTTCGTCGCCGACGTGCGCGACCGCCCGTCCCTCGTCTCCGCGCTCGAGCAGGCCGCCTCCCGCCTCGGCCCGATCGAGGTGCTGCAGTACAGCCCGCTGCCCGCCAAGGAGTTCATGCGCCCCGTGCTCGAGACGGTCGCCGACGACCTCGTCGGCCCGGTCGAGTTCTCGATCTACGGAGCCGCGGCGGCTGCGCACCAGGTGATCCCCGGGATGCGCAGCCTCGGTGGAGGGACCCTCCTGTTCGTCAACGGCGCGAGCGCCGTGCGTCCGCGCGACGGCGTCACCGGCACCGCCGTGGCCTTCGCGGGCGAGAGCGCCTACGCCGAGCTGCTGCACGGCGCCCTGGCACCTGAGGGGATCCACGTCGGGCAGCTGATCATCCCGCTCGGCATCGGCGGCGGCGACCCGGCCCACGAGCCCGAGGTGCTCGCCGACACCCTCTGGTCGATGCACGCCGACAAGGGCGACTTCCGCGTCTACGCGGCACCGCTGCCCGACTGACGAGGGCCCTGGCCCTGGGGCGAAGGAGGCGCGGTGCCCGTCGGGCGCGGCGCCTCCTTCCGTCCCTCCGGTCGCCTCCGCGCCTCCCGTCACCCCGCCCCGTGAACCACGTGCCTGCCCCGGCTCCACAGGGGCACCAGCAGGGCACCCCGGGCGCCGGGTCGCCGTCGTAGCGTCGAGGTGCGCCTCGCGGTCAGCCCCGCGGCGGCGCGAGGGGCCGCCGCCCGGCCGCCGCTCACCACGACCGAGGAGGAACCGTGCAGATCGTCCCGAAGGCGCCCACCGTCAAGAACCCGCCCGAGCAGTTCACCGGCGACGTCTGGCTCGACGCGATCGCGTCGCCGCAGCAGGAAGGCGACCGGATGACGGTCGTGAAGGTGCGGTTCCTGCCGGGTGCCCGCACCGCCTGGCACTCCCACGCCCGGGGGCAGACCCTGCACGTCACCGAGGGAGTCGCGCTGCTCGGCTCGCGCGACGGCACGGTGATCGAGGCGCTGCCCGGGCAGACGATCTACACGCCTCCCGGCGAGGAGCACTGGCACGGGGCCGGCCCCGACGACTACATGGAGCACCTCGCCATGATCGAGTCGGCCGACGATCCGTCGACGACGACCACCTGGCTGGAGCACGTCTCCGACGGCGAGTACCGGCGGCCCTAGACCGTCAGACCTCGTCGAGCGCCTCGCCCGTGGGGTCGTTCGGGGCGGCCACCCCGACCGGTGCACCCTGCCAGCTCTCGACCGTCCAGCCGGTCGCGGGCGAGCCCGAGATCTCGATGACGCCCGTGTTCTCCATCTCGGTGCTCGTCGTGAACTCGGGGTCGACGTTCAGGGCCCGCCCGCCGAGCCAGACGCGCGTGGCCGCGCCGTGGCCGACGACGACCACGGAGGCGTCGTCGGCGGCGTCGTGCAGGTCGACGATCGCGCCGATCGCGGCGTCGAACCGCTCGAAGAACGCGTGGCCGTCCGGGGCGCCCGGGGCCGAGGCCGTGAGGTCTCCCCCTGCCCAGGCGACCAACGGCAGGACGTAGCCGCGGAGCGCCTCCTCGTCGGTACGGTCCTCGAGGTCGCCGGCCTCGATCTCGTGCAGGCCGTCGCGCACGATGATGTCGAGGCCGAGACGAGCGGCCAACGGGGCCGCGGTCTGCTGGGCCCGCACCAGCGTGGACGCGTAGACGGCGTCGACGCGGCCGATGCCGAGCTGCTCGGCGAGCGCCTCGGCCTGCTCGCGGCCGAGGTCGGTGAGGTCGGGCCCGGGAGCCGCGCTGGAGACGGCACCTGCGGCGTTGGCGGTGCTCTGGCCGTGTCTGACGAGGAGGATGCGCACGTCCCCGAGTCTTCCACGACGCGGATGTCGCGGATCTCCTAGGGGCCGGGACGAAGGTGAGCTACCTTCAGCGTGTCGGGGAGCCTGCCCCGACGGAACACGCTCGCCGGACTTGCGCCCTCGTGCCCACAGAGTCGTGATCGGGGGCGCGGGCGGCCCCTCCCGAAGGGCCGAACCTCGCGCGGACGTCCGGCACCTCGAGTGCCGGGCGTCCCCTTGCGACCCCGGCGCGCCTCTTCACGCTCGACCCGGCCGACCCCCGGCCCCGCCACCTCCTCGTCACCGCACGTCCACCTCCTCCCGTGACGTGGCCGGTCGCCAGCCGCCACGATGGAGGCGATGGACACCACCGACGACGGCCCGCAGGAGGCGCCCCCTCGGCCCGGCACCCCGGCCGAGGTGCTGCGCGCGTTCGCCGTGCTCGGCGTCACGTCGTTCGGCGGCCCCGTCGCGCACCTCGGGTACTTCAGGGCCGAGCTCGTCGAGCGACGTCGGTGGCTCGACGACGCCGACTACGGCGACCTCGTCGTGCTGGGGCAGTTCCTGCCCGGCCCGGCCTCGAGCCAGGTCGGCCTCGGCCTGGGGCTGCTGCGCGGCGGCGCGCTCGGGGCCCTCGCCGCCTTCGTCGCGTTCACGCTGCCGTCGGCGCTGCTGATGCTCGCGGTCGCCTCGGGCGTGAGCCTGGTCGACGGGCCGGTGGGCGGAGCGGTCCTCTCGGGCCTGACGATCGGGGCCGTGGCGATCGTGGCGCACGCCGTGACGGGGATGGCCCGGACGCTCGCGCCCGACCGGACCCGCGCCTCCGTCGCGGTGGTCGCCGCCGTGCTCGCCCTCGCGCTGCCGGGGTGGCCAGGGCAGCTCGCGGCCGTCGCCCTCGGGGTGCTCGCCGGGCTGTGGCTGTGCCGACACGGGGCCGGGGCGACGGCACCTGCGTCGACTGCCTCCACCGCGTGGGCAGCCGCCGTCCCCCGCCGCGCTGCCGTCGCCTGCCTCGTCCTCTTCGCGGCGCTGCTCGTCGGCCTGCCGCTGCTCGCCGGGGCGACCGGCTCGGAGGCGCTCGCCCTCGTCGACGTCCTCTACCGCTCGGGCGCCCTCGTGCTCGGCGGCGGCCACGTGGTGCTGCCCTTGCTGCAGGCGGGTCTCGTCGACCCCGGCTGGGTCACCGAGGAGGCGTTCCTCACGGGGTACGCAGCTGCCCAGGCGGTGCCCGGACCCCTCTTCACCTTCGCCACGTACCTCGGCGCCGTCACGACGCTCGGCCCCGGGGGCCCGCTCGGCGCACTGCTCGCGACGCTGGCGATCTTCGCTCCCGGCCTGCTCCTCCTCGTCGGCGTGCTGCCGTTCTGGGCGGCGCTGCACGAGCGAGCGTGGCTGCACGGCGTGGTGCGCGGTGCGGGCGCAGCCGTCGTCGGGCTGCTCGCGGCGGCCCTCTGGGACCCGGTCGCGACGACGGCGATCACGTCGACCGGGGCCTTCTGCCTGGCGCTGGTCTGCTTCGTGCTGCTGACCGCATGGCGGACGCCGCCGTGGGCCGTCGTGCTCGTCGCGGCCGCGGGCGGGCTGGTGCTGGCGCTGCTCGGCAGCTGGCGCTGACGGACGGCGGCCGGTCGTGCGGGTGGGCAGACGGACGGACGGGCGGCCGAGAGGGCGGGCGGGCGGAAGAACACGGTACTGGAGTACCACAGGACGGATACCGACGGCGGATGGCGTGACGAGTCGTCTTCCCTAGCGTCGACACCATGATCGAAGCGAAGGACCTCAGCAAGCGCTACGGCGCGAAGACCGTCGTCGACGGCGTGTGCTTCTCCGTGCAGCCGGGCACGGTGACCGGGTTCCTCGGGCCGAACGGCGCCGGCAAGTCGACCACGATGCGGATGATCGTCGGCCTCGACCGCCCCACGTCGGGAACCGTCACCGTGAACGGTCGCCGCTACGTCGACAGCCCCGCCCCGATGGCCGAGGTCGGCGTGCTCCTCGACGCCGGAGCGGTCCATCCCGGCCGGCGTGCCCGCGATCACCTCCGGGTCGTCGCCAGCACCAACGCGATCGGCGACCGTCGTGTCGACGAGGTGCTGAGCCTGACCGGGCTCGAGAGCGTCGCCCGCAAGAAGGTCGGCACGTTCTCGCTCGGCATGAAGCAGCGGCTCGGCATCGCCACGGCCCTGCTCGGCGACCCCGGGACGCTCGTGCTCGACGAGCCGGTCAACGGCCTCGACCCGGAGGGGGTCATCTGGGTGCGACAGCTGTGTCGTCAGCTGGCCGCCGAGGGCCGGGCCGTGCTCCTCTCGAGTCACCTGATGAGCGAGATGGCCCAGACGGCCGACCGCCTCGTCGTGCTCGGACGAGGGCGAGTGATCGCCGACGCCTCGACGGCCGAGCTGCTGGCGCGAGCCGGCGGCGGCGTGATCCGCGTCCGCACCGACTCGCCCGACCGCCTCGGCACCCTGGTGGCCCAGCTGGGCGCGAGCCTCGTCCGCACCTCGGCCGACACCGTCGAGGTGACCGGCCTCACCGCGGAGCAGATCGCCCACGCGGCCGGCCCCGCCGGTGTGCTGCTCTACGAGATCGCCCCGGTACAGGCATCCCTCGAGGACGCCTTCTTCGACCTCACCAGCGGCTCGGTCGAGTACCGAGCTGATGCGGTCACCGACACCGACTCCCCGGAGGCCACACGATGAACGAGCACCTGCCCACCCCGTCCTCGGCGCCCGTCGCGGCCCGCGACGCCCGCACGTCGACCGCGCCTCGCCAGGACTTCACGAGCCTCGCGCGGTCGGAGTGGCTGAAGATCGCGTCCCTGACCTCGATGCGGTGGCTCGCGCTCGCCACCGTCGGCGCCGGGGCCGTCGGCGCCGGGGCGTTCGCCTCGAGCGCCGAGGCCTCGACCACCACGGCGGTCCTCGGCTCCGCCACCCTGTCCGCCCTCGTGATCGGCCTCCTGACGGCCCTGGGGATGACGTCGGAGTACGCCACCGGCAGCATCCGCACCACCCTGACCGTCGCCCCCCGTCGCGGTCTCGCGCTGCTGGCCAAGGCGGCCGTGTCGGCACTGCTGGGCGCCGTCCTGTCGGTCGTCGGCTCGGTGGCCGGCCTGTCCGCCACCTCGGCGATGCACCCCGGCGGCTGGATCGAGGTCGGCACCGTCGTGCGCGCCGTGGGCGCCGCCGCGATCTACGTCGCAGTCGTCGCCGTCTTCTGCCTGCTGCTCGGCACCGTCCTGCGCGGGGTCGCCCTCACGACGGCCTCCGTCATGGCGCTCGTCCTGCTGCTCCCCGCGATGACCGGCGGCGTGCGCGTCGGCGACGTGTTCCTGTCCGACTACCTCCTGTCCGAGGCCGGGCCGGGGCTGGTCCTCCAGACGTCGTTCGGCGCCGGCGCGTGGGTGCAGGTGGCCACCGTCTGCGTCTGGATGGCACTCGCCGCTGCCGCTGCCGCTGCTCGCCTGGGCCGCTCCGACGCCTGAGCCCCGAGACGGGGAGTTCCGAGACGTGAGCCCCGGCCCTGCACATCGCCCGGCTGCAAGCGAGATGGAGCCGAGCAAGGCTGGGGCTGAGCCCGAGAACGTCAGGACCGTTCGTGCCGAGCCTGACGCGCTCCCCGTCCGCCGATCTGGGGTACCTGCTCTCGAGTCCGGAGGAGCCCCAAGGCGTACTCGACCTACCGTCGGGTCAGATCGAGGTCGGTCATGATCTCCGCGACCGTGTTCCCGCCGTCGTCCAGCGTCGCGACGATGCGCGCGGCGTTGGCGTCGCGACGATGCGCGCGGCGTTGGCGTCGCGTCTCGTTCGCCGGACCGGAGCCCGGCCATCGTCCTCCGAGTCGTCCATCCCCGACCTGCTCGGGCCGGAGGCCGAGTCGCCCGCAAGGCCCTCGACACGTAGTCGTTCCGGGACGACGTGACGTCCCTCTTTCCCAGTTGGTCGACGGACAATCCCCACAGACCACCCGGGTTGCTGATCACCGACCTGTCGCCGTCGACCTTGAGCGTGATGGCCTGGTTCTGAGCATGCGGCGCGAGGTCCCTGTGCACCAGCGCATTGGCCAGCAACTCCCGAACTGCTTCAGCCGGGTACTCCGTCTCGTCCCGGCCGTGACCATCGGTCCCGAATCGCACTCGGGATCTTCGTTGACGAGGTGGCCCGCTGTGCCCTACGCGGCGTACCGCTCCACGCGCGGCACGCAGGTGAGGCCGTCCTCCTCGACGGGGATCGTCATCGACCAGTCGGCGCCCTCGCCGGCCGCGACGGGGCCGACGTCGACCTGCTGCAGGGCGCGGGTGTCCGACCCTCCGGTGAGCAGCGACATGTAGAGCCGGTACGAGGCGGCGCCGTCGGTGGGGTTCTGCACGGTGCCGTCGACGGTCCAGCCGCCGTCGCCCCGCTCGCAGGTGGCGATCGTGAGGTCGCTGAGGGCTCCCGCGAAGCCCTCACCGGAGCCGGGGACGTCCTGGACGTCGGTGATGCCCGCCGAGGCCTGCTCGGTCGCCTCGGCCGTGGGCGTCGGCGTCGGCGTCGGCTCCGCGTCCTGCGAGGTGCAGCCGGTCAGGGCCAGTGCCAGGGCACCGACCGCGAGGGTCGTCGTCCACCGGGTGGAGGTCATGGGCGTTCCTTTCGAGGTGGGCGGCGCTGTCCCCATCTCATCACGAGTGCGCCGAGCAGCAGCAACAGGCCGCCGAGGGGGAGGCCGACGAGACCGGCGAGACCGCTGCCGGTCCAGGCCAGGACGCCCGTGGCCACGGGCGAGAAGACGGGCACGAGCACCGAGGGGCCGCCGGGCACGACGGGCTGCGCCGGGTCGGCCGGCGACACCGGCCCGACCGGCGGCTGCGGGTCGACGGGGGGCTGCGGGTCCACAGGCGGCTGCGGGTCCACCGGCGGCTGCGGGTCCGTGACCGGGGCCACGGCCACGGTCGCCGCGTCGGTCGCCTGGACGCTCGCGCCCTCTGCGCCGGACGCCCTCGCCGTCGCCGTGTTCGCGACGGCCCCGGCCTCGGCGTCGGCCTCGCCGACGACGTAGGAGGCGGTGGCGACGACGGCCTCGCCCGGTGCGAGGACGCCGGGGGCGCCCGGCCACCGGTAGACGGGCGAGGTCAGGCCGACGAGGTCGTCCTCGACGACGACGCCGGTGAGTGTCGCCGTCCCCGTGTTCGTGACCTCGAAGCGGTAGTCGACGACGGCGCCGAGCTGGGCGGCCGTCCGCGGCTGTGCGGTCTTCGACAGGGCGAGCTCGGAGATGGCCACGATCGCCACCGAGTCCGCCGCACGGTCGACGACGACCGCGTCGGCAGGAGTCGACGCGGAGGCGGTCACGGCGGAGGCCACGACGCCGGCCTCGACGTCGGCCTGCGTCAGGACGTAGGTCGCCGTGGCCGTCGCGGTCTGGCCCGGCAGGAGCACGCCCGGCTCGCCCGGCCACCGGTACGAGAGCCGGGAGAGGCGAGCCTGCGGGTCGCGGAGGACGACGCCGTCGAGGGTGACGTTGCCCGTGTTGGTGACCGAGTAGGAGTACTCGACGACGTCGCCCGGCCGCCCCTCGGCGCCGGCGGCGAGCGCCTGCTGCTTCGACACCTCGAGCGAGGCGGCGCGCGGGGCGGTCGGCACGACCGACTCCCCGGAGGCGTCGGCCACGTCGTCGCCGCGGGGGGTCGTCCCCGAGACGGTCGCCGTGTTGCGGACGGAGCCGCGGTCGACGTCGGCCTGGGTCAGGACGTACGTCGCCGTCGCCGTGGCGGACTCGCCCGGGGCGAGCACGCCGGCCTCCGCCGGCCACGCGCCCCAGGTGACGGCGGACAGCCCGGGCAGCGGGTCGGCGACGACGACGCCGCGCACGGTGGTCTCGCCGGTGTTCTCGACGACGAAGAGGTACTCGACCGAGTCGCCGACGGCGCCGGAGCCCGAGCGCGTCCCGGTCTTCTGCAGGTCGAGGGCCCGCGAAGCCGCCACGAGCTCGACGACGGCCTCGTCGGAGTCGTCGGCCACGAGCGCCCCTGCGGGGTCGCGGCCCGAGCCCGTGACGACGTTCACGACCCGTCCCGCGTCCACGTCGGCCTGCGTCACGACGTGCCGCGCGGTGACGGTCAGCTGCTGACCGGGGGCGAGGGTCCCCGGCTGGCCGGGCCAGACCGCCACGACGTCGGTGAGCCCGACGACGGTGGAGTCGACGCGGACGCCGGTCAGCGTGCGCGCCCCGTCAGCGACCACCGTGAACGTGTACTCGACGACGTCGCCCACCCGACCGACGTCGCCCGACGCCAGGCGCGCCGCCTGCGTCGTCGTCACCGAGGCAGCCCGGGGATCCGTGGAGGTGCGGACGGTGTTCGAGACGCCGGTCACGACGGTGCCGTCGGGCGCCGAGCCGACCGAGGTGGCCTGGTTGTCGACGTGTCCGCGGTCGACGTCGGCCTGCGAGATCGCGTACGTGGCCTCGCCGAGGGCGCTCTCGCCCGGGGCGAGGATGCCCGTCGCGGTCGGGAAGTCGATGTCGGGTCGTGAGAGCCCCGGCAGGCGGTCGCGGAGCGCGATGAGGTTCAGCGTCACGTTGCCCGTGTTGAGGATCTCGAACGTGTAGGTGACGACGTCGCCCACGGCTCCGGGGCCGGCGACGACCGCCGACTTCTCGGTCGCGATCGACGGGGCCGACGTCTCGGTCGGGACGACGACGAGGGTCGACGCCGCGATCGACGAGCGGCCGTCCGGCGCCGTCGCCGTGGCGGTCGCCGAGTTCTGGACGGCGCCGCGGTCGACGTCCTCCTGCTGGACGGCGTAGCGGGCCGTCGCGGTGGCCTGCGTGCCCGGCGGCAGCACGCCCTCCTGCTCGCCCGGCCAGGTCACGACGACCGGGCCCAGGCCGGGCAGCGCGTCGGCCAGCACGACTCCCGTGAGCGTCACGTTGCCGGTGTTGCCGATCGTGAAGGTGTAGTCGACCATGTCGCCCAGGCCGTTCTGCCCTGCGGACGCGAGGGCCGCCTCCTTCACGAGGGTGAGCCCGGGGGCGGAGGCGATCGGCACGGTCGCGACGTCGGTCGCGGTCGCGGCGGCTCCCGTCGGCGGCAGCGCGCTGCCGGTCACCTGGCTCGTGACGCTGCCGGCGTCGACGTCGGCCTGGAGCAGCGCGGAGGTGGACGTCGCCGTCGCGACCTGGCCCGGCAGCAGCACGCCGGGCTCGCCGGGCCACACCCAGACGGGCTCGCCGATGCCGGGCAGCGTGTCCGTGAGCGCGGCGCCGGTGAGCGTCACGGTGCCGGTGTTGCGGATGGTCCGGGTCCAGACGACGGTGTCGCCCGCGACTCCCGTGGACCCCTGCGCGAGGGCGCCGGAGTCGGTCACGGCGACGGCGGGGCGTGCGGCCTCGGCGGCGACCGGCGCCGGGTCGGAGGCGTCGCTCACGGGCGCGGCCCCGCCCGGGGGCGTTCCCGTGGCCGTGGCCGTGTTGACGAGCCCGCCGGCGTCGACGTCGCCCTGGTCGAGGACGATCGTCGTCGTCGCGGTGACGGCCTGGCCGGGGGCGAGGACGCCCTCGGCGCCGGGCCAGGTGCCGTAGGCCAGCGGGGAGAGCCCCTCGAGGTCGTCGGCGACCGAGACGCCCGTGAGGGTCACGTTGCCCGTGTTGCGGACGACGATCTCAAAGGTCGCGAGGTCGCCGACCGCGCCGGCGCCGGCGACCGAGCCGCTCTTCGTCGTCGTGATGCCGGGCACGGCGGAGACGGTGGCGACGCGGACCACGCCGGCGTCGGCCGTGACCTCGGCGCCGCCGGGCGCCGTGCCCCTGGTCGAGGCCGTGTTCTCGACGAAGCCGCGGTCGACGTCGGCCTGGGTCAGCGTCAGCGTCCCGCGCACCTGGACGGACCGGCCGGGCTCGAGCACGCCGGGGGCGGCCGGCCAGTCGATCGCGTCGGCGGTCAGCCCGGCGAGGCTGAGTGCGACGTCCACGTCGGCGAGGGTGACGTTGCCGTCGTTGCGGACCGTCACGACGTACTCGACGGTGTCGCCGACCTGGCCGATGCCGGGGGCGACGACGCCGCCGACCTGGGTCGCGACGAGCACGCCGAGGGGCGCGATCGGCACGGTGGCGGAGGCGCGGGCGGCCACGACGGTGCCCGCCCGGTCGGCGCCCGTCGTGTCGACGGCGCTCGAGACGGCGCCGGCGTCGACGTCGGCCTGCGTCAGGACGGCGGTCGTCGTGGCGGTCGCCGACGCGCCCGGCGCGAGCACGCCCGGCTCGCCCGGCCAGGCGACGACCGGGGTCGTCGTGCCGGGGACGCGCTCGTCGACGGCGACCCCGGTCAGGGTCACCGTGCCCGTGTTCGTGACGCGGTAGGACCAGGTCACGGTGTCGCCGGCGACGCCGGTCGAGCCCGCGGCGAGCGCGCCGGAGTCCGTCACGGCGATCGCGGGGGCCGCGGCGGCGGTCGGCGCGGACACCTCGCCCGTCGTCGCGGACACCGCGTCGCCGGCGAACGAGCCGGTCGCGGTCGCGACGTTGAGGACGCTGCCGCGGTCGAGGTCGGCCTGGCCGATCTCGGAGGTGGCGGTCGCGGTGGCCTGCTGGCCCGGAGCGAGCACGCCGTCGGCACCCGGCCAGCGGACGGCGGGCGTCGAGACGCCGGGCACGTCGTCGACGAGGGCGATGCCCGTCACCGTGACGTTGCCCGTGTTGGTGACGACGAACGACCAGTCGACCGTGTCGCGCAGGGCGCCGTCGGCCCGGTAGGCGCCGGTCTTGGAGACGCTGAGCCCGGGCGCGGCGGGCTGGACCGTGGTGGTCGTGAGCGGCGAGCTCACGCTGATCGTGTCGCCCACGGGCGGCTTGCCCGTCGCGACGGCCGTGTTGCCGACGCTGCCGCGGTCGACGTCGGCCTGGGTGACCCCGTAGGTCGCGGTGGCGGTGGCCACCTGCCCGGGGGCGAGCGTGCCGGGCCGCCCGGGCCAGGTGATCTGCGGGTCGGACACCCCGCCGAGCTGGTCGACCAGGTCGACGAGCGAGAGGGTGACGTCTCCGGTGTTCGTGATCGAGAACGAGTAGTCGACGACGTCGCCGACCCCTCCGGCACCCCGGGCCGCTCCGGACTTGGCCACCACCATCGAGGCACCGTCCGCCAGCACGACGCCGTCCGTCGCGGTCGCCTCGACCGTCGCCGCCGCGGGGGTGCGACCGGTCGCCGTCACGGTGGACGACTGCTCGCCCGAGTCGACGTCCGACTGCGTCAGCGTGTACGCGGCAGTGGCCGTGGCGCTCTGCCCGGGCGCGAGGACCCCTGGCGTGCCGGGCCACGCGACGACCGGGGGCGTGCTGCCCGGCTGCGCGTCGGCCAGCTGGACGCCGGAGAGCGTCACGGTGCCCGTGTTGGTCGCCGTGTACGAGAACGAGACCGTGTCGCCGGCCACGCCGCGGGCGCCGTCGGCCAGGGCCGCCGTCTTGGTGACCGACAGGCCGGGGGCGGCGGCGAGCGTCGCCACGGTCGTCGGCGCGTCCGCGCTGACCACGGCGGCACCGTCACGGGCGGAGGTGCCGGAGGCGGCGGCCACGTTGGTCACCGACCCCGCGTCCACGTCCGACTGCTCGACGGGCGACGACGCACGTGCCGTCGCGACGGCTCCCGGCGCGAGCACGCCCGGCGTCCCCGGCCAGTCGACGACGTAGGCGGAGAGATCGCCGAGCGTGCCCGCCGGGACGACGCCCTCGAGGGTCACGTTGCCGGTGTTCCGCAGCACGACGACCCAGTCGACCGTGTCGCCGGCGCCGCCGTCGGCCCGGACTGCGCCCGTCTGCGTGACCGTGAGCGACGGCGAGGGCTCGACCGTGGTCACCCGGACCGTGTTCGACTCGGCGCGCACCTCGACGCCCTGCGGCGTCACGGCCGAGACGGAGGCCTGGTTGTCGATGTGGCCGAGGTCGACGTCGGCCTGGGTCAGCGCGTAGTCCGCGACGCCGACGACGGTCTCGCCGACGCCGACGCGACCGGGGCGCTCCGGGTCGGGCCAGGTGATCCGCGGAGTGCCGAGTCCGGGCAGCGGGTCGAGGAGGCGGCCGTCGGTCAGGGTGACCGAGCCGGTGTTCGTGATGTCGAGCCGGTACCGGACGACGTCGCCCGCGCCTCCGGTGCCCGAGACGATCGTGGCCGACTTGAGGACGGTGAGCGCAGGGGCCGGCGCGACGGTGACGGTCGCCGGAGCGGACGCGGTGCGCTCGACGCCCGCCGGGTCGGTGCTCCGGCCCACGACGAGGCTCGTGACCGATCCTGCGTCGACGTCGGCCTGCGTCAGCGTGTAGCGGGCGGTCGCGGTGACGGTCTGGCCGGGAGCCAGCACGCCCTCGGCGCCGGGCCAGGCGTAGGCCGGTGCGCCGACGCCCGGGGTGCGGTCCGTGAAGCCGACGGCGGTCAGGGTCGTGTTGCCGGTGTTCGCCAGCGTGTAGGTGAAGACGAGGTCGTCGCCTGCGAGGCCGGTCGCGCCGGGGGCGAGCGACCCGCTGTCGGTGACCAGGGCCGCGGGGGCCGCTGCCTCGGTGGGCACGGTGAGGAGCGGCGCGGGGGCCTCGACCACACGGCCGCCGGGCGCCGTGCCGGATCCCGTCGCGGCGAGCGCGACCGAGCCCCGGTCGACGTCGGCCTGGGTGAGGACGTAGGTCGCGCGCGTCTCGACCGCCTGGCCGGGGGCGAGCACGCCCTCGTCGCCCGGCCACGTGGTCGCGGGGGCCGAGAGACCCGGCAGCGGCGTCGACGTCGTGACGCCGGCGAGGGTGACGTTGCCCGTGTTGCGCACCAGCACGGAGAAGGTGACGGTGTCGCCGACCATGCCGGCGCCCGTGCCGCCGACCGTCGCCGTCGACGTCGTCGTGACCTCCGGAGCCGCGGCGACGGTGCGGTTGACGACCTCGTCCGAGACCGTGGGCACCGACGCGCCCGTGGGGGTCTGGGCCGACGCGCTCGCGAGGTTCGTCACGGTGCCGCGGTCGACGTCCGACTGCCGCACGACGTACGACGCGGTGGCCCTCGCCGACTCTCCGGGTGCGAGCACGCGCTCCTGGCCGGGCCAGGTGACGACCGGCCGCGACAGCCCGTCGAGCGCGTCGTAGATCAGCACGCCCGACAGCGTGACCGTGCCGGTGTTCGTCACGGTGATCGTGTAGTCGATGCTCTCGCCGAGCGCGAACGCCTTGCCTCGCTCGACGGTGAGCTTGTCGATGAAGAGGCCGGGAGAGGGCGCGATCGAGAGCGTCGCCGGTGCGGTCCCCGAGAGGACGACGCCCCGAGGCGAGGTGGCCGAGCCCGTGACGAGGCTGGTCACGGAGCCGGCGTCGACGTCGGCCTGCGTCAGGACGTAGACGGCGGTCGCGGTCACGGCCTGCCCGGGACGGACGGTCGTGCCGTCCGCGTTCGGGAACAGGTAGGCGGGCGAGGAGGCGGCGGCCAGGGCGTCGACGAAGGCGACGGACGAGAGGGTCACGTTGCCGTCGTTCACCAGCGTGTAGGTCAGCTGCACCTGGTCGCCGGCGACGCCGCGGTAGCCCGGCAGGGGGGTCGCGCCGTTGCGGACGGCGACCTTCGGGGACGCCTCCTCGGTCGGAGTGGTGACCACGACGGGTGCGGACTCGACGCCTGCGCCGCCGGGTGCGACGCCGGTCGCGCCGGCGGTGTTCACGACCGAGCCGGCGTCGACGTCGGGGAGGCCGACCGTGTAGGTCGCCGTGCCGCTGATCTCGTCGCCGGGGGCGAGCACGCCCGTGCTGCCCGGCCACGCGTCGGTGACGACGGGCGAGAGACCCGGCAGCGAGTCGCTCAGCGCGACGTCGGTGAGCGTGACCGTGCCGGTGTTGCGGGTCGTGATGCGGTACGTCACGACGTCGCCCACGCCGGGCGCGTCGCCGTCGGCGGTGCTGGCGGTCTTGGTCGTCGTCAGCTCGGGCGCGGGCAGCGCCGTCGCGACCCGCACCGTGTTCGAGGGGGCGTCGACGGCCGTGCCCGCGGGCGTCGTCGCGCGGACGGCGGCCGTGTTGTCGATGTAGCCGCGATCGACGTCGGCCTGCGTGAGCGGGTACTCGGCGACGCCGACGACGGTCGCGCCGACCGGCACGTACCCGGGGCGCTCGGGCACGGGCCAGGTGATGGTCGGCGTGCCGAGGCCGGGCAGCGGGTCGACCAGGACGCCCCGGTCGAGCGTGACGTTGCCGGTGTTGGTGATCTCGAGGCGGTAGACCACCGTGTCGCCCACGCCGCCCTCGGCGCCGTCGGCGAGGGCGCCCGTCTTGACGATGGCCAGCGCCCCGCGGGCGAGCACCTCGACGGAGTCCGTCGCCGTCGCGGTCACGGTCGCGCCCGCCGGCGAGCGGCCGCTCGCCGTCGCGCGGCTGGTCACGCCGCCGCCGTCGACCTCGTCCTGCGTCAGGCGGTGCGTCGACGTGGCGGTCGCGCTCTGGCCGGGGGCGAGCTGCCCCGTCGCGCCGGGCCACGTCACGTCGAGGCCGTCGACGGGGAGCTCGTCCGCCAGCCGCAGGTCCGTGAGGGTGACGTTGCCGGTGTTCGTCACCGAGTAGCGCCATGTGACGACGTCGCCGGCGACCCCGGTGGCGCCGCTCGCGAGCGCCCCCTCGTCGGTGACCGCGACGGACGGCGCCGCGACGACCGTGTCGTCGGTCCGCACGGCCGGGGCGCTCGTCACGGCGGCGCCGCTGACGGCGGCGGTGCCCGTCGAGACGGCGGCGAGCTCGACGCGCCCCGCGTCGAGGTCGGCCTGCGTCAGGACGTGGCTCGTGCGCACGGTGACGGACTGCCCGGGGGCGAGGGTGCCGACGGTGCCGCTCGGGAAGGTGCCGTACGCCGGCGGAGTGAGCGCGCCTCCCCCGGTGATCTCGGCGTCGAGGGCGACGCCCTCGACGGTGACGTTGCCGGCGTTCGTGACGGTGACGACGTACTCGACGACGTCGCCGACCTGCCCCGGCCCGCCGACCGTCGACGCCACGGACGTCGTGAGCTGCGGAGCGGCGGCGACGGTCGGGACGGTCGTCTGCGGAGACAGGACGAGGAGGTCGTCGCCGGCGGGGGTGGCCCCGACGACCGATGCCTGGTTGCGCACGGCGCCGGCGTCGACGTCGGCCTGGGTGACCGTGTAGGTCGCGGTCGCGGTGGCCGTGCCGCGGGGCGCGAGCACCCCGGGGTCTCCCGGCCAGGTCGTCGTGAGCGCGGAGAGACCGGCGAGCGGGTCGGTGATCGCGACCCCGTCGAGCGTCACGGTGCCCGTGTTGACGGCCGTGAACGAGTAGGTGACCACGTCGCCGACCCGGGCCGCGGCCACTCCGCTCGGCAGCGCGGCGCGCTTGTCGAGCGTGAGGCCGGGGGCCGCCGCGAGCGGCACCGTGGCGGCGTCGCTCGAGGTGACGACGACGGACTGGTCGACGGGCGCGTCGGGCGTCGGCCGGGAGGCGGCCGTCGCGGAGGCGGAGTTCGCCACTGCCCCGGCGTCGACGTCGTCCTGCGTGAGCGCGTAGGTCGCGGTCACGGGGGCGCTGTCGGCCGGGCGGACGACGTCGCCGGTCGCCGGGTCGAGCAGGGCGGGTCGCAGGACGGCGGGCAGGGCGCCGACGTCGATCGGCGACAGGCCCGGGAGGGCGTCCGCGACGGTCGGCGCGTACAGGGTGGTGTTGCCGGAGTTCGTCACCGTGAACGAGTAGGTGACGACGGAGCCGGCGGCGGGCTCGCCGGCCAGGGCGGCGGTCTTGTCGACGGAGACGGCGGCGGCACGGCGCGCAGTGGGCGTCTCGACCGTGACGGGGGCGCTGGCGATCGCGTCCCCGGTGGGCGGCGAGCCCTGGGCGGTCGCGGTGTTGACGACGGAACCGCGGTCGATGTCGGCCTGGGTGATCGTGTAGGTCGCTGTCGCCTCGACGACGTCGCCCGGATCCAGCACGCCCGGCGTGCCTCCCCACTCGTGCTCGATCGCACCGAGGCCGGGCATCGGGTCGACGACCTCGACCCCGGTCAGCGTGACGTTGCCGGCGTTCTCGGCCGTGAACGTGTAGACGATCCTCTGACCGACGGCTCCGCCGCCGCCGCCGAGGATCGAGGCGGACTTGGTCGTGATCAGGTCGGCGCGCTGGGGCCCCGTCGACACCGTGACCGACGCGTCGCCCTCGACGAGTCGCCCCGTCGGCGACGTCGCCCGCACCGTGGCGGTGTTGGTCACGGATCCGCGGTTCACGTCGGCCTGGGTCACGGCGTAGTCGCCGACTGCGGTCGCGACGGCACCCGGGGCGAGGACGCCCGGGGGCGCCGACTCCGGCCAGACCCATCCGCTGACCGACACCCCGGCCAGCGCGTCGACGAGGGCGACGCCGCGCAGCGTGACGTTCCCGGTGTTCCGCACGGTGAAGACGTACTGCAGGTCCCCCAGGTCGCCCGGCTCGCCGGCGACGAAGCGGCCGATCTTCTCCAGGGTGATCCGCGCGTCGCTGCCGATCGGCACGGTGGCGGGGGCGGAGGCCTCGACGGCCGTGCCGGCGGGCGAGGTCCCCCGCGTCGTCGCCAGGTCGGAGACGCTGCCGGCGTCGACGTCGGCCTGCGTGAGCGTGTAGGTGGCCGTCGCCGTCACGGTCTGCCCTGGAGCCAGGACGCCGACCGCGCCGGGCCAGCGCACGACGGGCGCGGACGTCCCCGGCTGGTCGAGGGCGACCGTGATGCCGGTCACGGTCTGGTCGCCCGAGTTGCGGACGGTCGACGACCACGTGACGACGTCGCCGGCGCGGCCCGCGGCGCCGGCGGCGAGGCTGCCCGTCTGCGTGATCGCGAGCGACGGAGCCGCGACGGCGGTCGGCGAGGTGAGGGCGGCGCTCGGCGCCGACACCAGGGCCCCGGCGGGCGTGGTGCCCGTCGCCGTCGCGGTGTTGGTGACCGACCCTCGGTCGACGTCCGCCTGGCGGATCGTGTAGTTCGCGGTGGCCGAGACGGACTGGCCGGGCAGCAGGCGACCGGCGACGCCGTCGGGCCAGGCCCCCGGGGTCAGGGTCGAGAGGCCGGGCAGGGGGTCGGCCAGGACGACGCCCGTGAGCGTGACGTTGCCCGTGTTCGACGCCGTGACGGAGTAGCGGACGGTGTCGCCGAGGCGCGCGCCCGCCGCGGGCGTGACGCTCTTCGTCGTCGACAGGCCCGGGGCCGCGGCGATCGTGAGGGTCCTGGTGCCGGCCTCCGCCGAGACGACGACGCCCTGCGGCGTGCGCCCGGTCGCCGTCGCCGTGCTCGCGACCACGCCGGCGTCGACGTCCGACTGCCGGATCGTGTAGGTCGCGCGGGCCGTGACGGTCGCGTCGGGCGCCAGCACGCCCGGGGTGCCGCCGGGGAACGGCCCGTAGGTCACGGTCCCGAGACCGGGCAGCGGGTCGGCCACGCCGACGCCCGCCAGCGTGACGGCGCTCGTGTTGGTGACGACGTAGTCGAGGGTGACCGTGTCGCCGACCCCGCCCGCGCCGGACACCGTCGCGGTCTTCGTCAGGGAGACGGCGCCCGCGGACGCGAGGGGCAGGGTCGAGGAGTCGCGGGTCGTCACGGCCGCGCCGACGGGCGGCGTCGCCGTGGCCACGGCGGTGTTGGCGAGCGCCCCGGCGTCGACGTCGGCCTGCCGCAGCGCGTAGGAGGCGGTGCCCACGACGGCGTCGCCCGGTCGCAGCGTGCCCGCGGTGCCGCTCGGCCACGTCGTGACCGTGATCGCCCCGAGGCCCGGGAGGGCGTCGGCCACGCCCACGCCGGTGAGCGTGACGTTGCCGCTGTTCACCAGGCGGAACGCGTAGTCGACGCCGTCGCCGGCCCGCGGCGTCGAGCCCGACGCGAGGACGCCGGTCTTCTCCAGCTCGAGCTCGGGCGCCGACGCGACCGTCGGGGTCGTCACGACGGGCGAGCTCGACGAGACGGCCGTCCCGCCCGGCGCCGTGGCGGTCGTGGTCGCCGTGTTGACGACCGAGCCTCGGTCCACGTCGGCCTGGCCGAGCGTGTACGTCGCCACGGCGGTGACGGACTGCCCGGGGGCGAGCACGCCGGTCGTGCCCGGCCACGTCGCGGCGACCGGCGACAGCCCGGCGAGCGGGTCGGCGATCGTCACGCCCGTGAGGGTCACGTTCCCGGCGTTGGTCGCGCGGAACGAGTACGTGACGACGTCGCCGACCGCACCCGCTCCTCCTGTGCTCGCGGTCTTGGTGGTCGTGACCCGCGGGGCGGAGGCCACGGTCGCGACCGACGAGGAGGCCGTCGCCGTGACGGTGCGCGCACCGGCCGTGCCCGTCGCGGTGCCGGCGTCGCGGACCGAGCCGGCGTCGACGTCCGCCTGCGTGATCGTGCGCGACGCCACGAGGGTGACGGTCTGCCCCGGCGCGAGGGTGCCGGGCGTGCCGGGCCAGGTCACGGTCGGCGTCGACAGGCCCGGCCCGGGGGCGACGACGACGCCGGCGAGGGTCTGGTTGCCCGTGTTGCGGGCGGTGTAGGTGAAGGTGGCCGTGTCGCCGACCGCGGCCCGGCCGGAGGCGGTGGCCACCTCGACGAGGCTCAGCGACGGCGTCTGCGCGGTCGGGACGGACGCGCTGCCGCTCGCCGTGACGCCGACGCCGCCCGGCGCCGTGCCGCGGCCCTCCGCGGTGTTGGCGATCGCGCCCGCGTCGAGGTCCGACTGGCGCGACGTGTAGCTCGCCATGGCCGTGACGGCCTGGCCCGGCGCGAGGGTGCCCGCGGTGCCGCTCGGCCACGTGCCGTAGGTGAGGGACCCGAGGCCGGGCAGGCTGTCGGTCGCCGTGACGCCGGTGAGGGTCTGGTTGCCGGTGTTGCGCAGGGTGACCGTGAAGTCGACGACGTCGCCGGCCCGCCCGCTCGACCCCGAGGCGAAGGCGCCGGCCTTGGTCACCGCGAGCGAGGGGGCCGCGGCCTGGGTGCTGGTGACGACCTGGCCGGACGAGTCGACGACGGCCACGCCGCCGGGGGCCTGGCCGGAGGCGCTGGCCTCGTTGACGACCTGGCCCGCGTCGACGTCGGCCTGGCGGACGACGTACGTCGCGGTGGCGAGCGCCTGCTGGCCGGGCGCGAGCACGCCCGCCTGGCCGGGCCAGGTGACGGACGGAGCGGAGAGACCGGGCAGCGAGTCGACGATCGTGACGCCGGTCACCGTCTGGTTGCCGCTGTTGCGCACCGACACGGCGTAGGTGACCACGTCGCCGACCTTGCGGTCGCCCGGCGAGGTCGCCGACTTCTGCACGTCGAGGGCCGGCGCGGCCGCGGCGGTCGGGACGACGGCCGGCAGGGACGCGGCAGAGACGGTCGTGCCCGCGGGCGTCGTGCCCTGGACGGACGCCGTGTTGCGGACGCTGCCCGAGTCGACGTCCGACTGGCGGACGACGTAGCTGGCCGTCGCCGTCGCCTGCTGGCCGGGGGCCAGCGTGCGAGCGGCGCCCGGCCAGGTGATCGTGGGGGTGCTGACGCCCGGCAGCGCGTCGGCGAGCACGATGCCGGACACGGTGACCGCGCCCGTGTTCCGCACCACGAAGTCGAAGCGGACGACGTCGCCGGCGACGCCCGAGCCGCTCGTCACCACGCCGGTCTTCTCGACGGCGAGCGCGCCCGACGCGGGCAGCGGGACGGTCGCCGACGCCGAGGACGAGACCCGGCCGCCGGTGGGCGGGGCCGCGGAGGCGGAGGCCGTGTTCGCGACGGCGCCTGCGTCGACGTCCGCCTGCGTCACGGTGCGCGTCGCCGTCGCGGTGGCCCGCTGGTCGGGGCCGAGGACCCCGGGGGTGCCCGGCCAGGTCACGACGAGCGGCGACAGGCCCGGCATCGGGTCGGCGACGGTCGCCCCGGTGAGCGTGACGTTGCCGGTGTTCCGCAGGCCGAACGAGTACGTGATCGTGCTGCCGGCAGCGGGCGGGCCGCTGAGCACGCCCGACTTCGTCAGGGCGAGCGCGGGCGAGGAGGCGACGGTCGCGGTGGTGACGGTCGCCGACTGCACCGAGACGGGCGCGCCCGAGGGCGAGGTGCCGGAGGCGGTCGACCGGTTGGGCACGGCGCCCCGGTCGACGTCGGCCTGCGTCACCGTGTAGGTCGCGGTCGCCGTGACCGTCTGGCCCGGGCGGAGCGTGCCCGCCGTGCCCGGCCACGAGTACGTCAGCGCCGAGAGGCCGGCGAGGGGGTCGGTGACGACGACGCCGGTGAGCGTCACGTTGCCCGAGTTGCGTGCCGAGAACGCGTAGCTGACGACCGACCCGACGCCGCCTCCCCCGTTCGACGCGGTCTTCGTCGTGACGAGCGCCGGCGCGGCGGCCGCCGTCGCGACGACTGCCTGCGGCGAGGTCGCGGCCACGGCGTCGCCGGTCGGAGTCCGCGCGCTCACGGTGGCGGTGTTGCGGACGACGCCGGCGTCGAGGTCGGCCTGCGTGACGACGTGCGTCGCCGTCGCCGCGACGGCCTGCCCGGGCGCGAGCGTCCCGGCCGTGCCGCCGGGCCACGTCCCGTATGCGAGGGCGGAGAGCCCGGGCGCAGGGTCGGCCACGGCGACGCCGGTCAGGGTGGTGCCGCCGGTGTTCCGGGCGGAGAACGTGTAGGTGATCGTGTCGCCGACCGCGCCGGTGCCGGACGTCACGGCGCCCGACTTGCCGAGCGAGATCCCGGGGACGGCGGCGAGCGCCACCGTCGCGGGCGCCACGGAGCGGACCACGGCGCCGGAGGGCGCGGTGCCGCTGCCGGTCGCCGTGTTGGCGACGGACCCCGCGTCGACGTCCTGCTGCGAGACGGGGGACGTGGCGGTGCCCGTCACGGTCTGGCCCGGCTGCAGCGTGCCCGCCGTGCCGCTCGGCCACGTGCCCCAGCTCACTGCGGAGATGCCGGGCAGCGAGTCGGCGACGCCGGCGCTCGTGAGCGTCACGGTGCCGGTGTTGCGGAGCGTGAACGACCACGTGATCGTGCTGCCCGCCGCGGCGGCCTGCCCGTTCGTCAGCGCTCCGCTCTTGGTGACGGCCACCGACGGCTGGGCCGCCGCCGTCGGGGTCGTCACCTCGCCGGAGGTCGCCGTGACCGGCGCGGTGCCGTACCTGCCGGAGGCGGTGGCCGTGTTGCGCACGCTGCCCGCGTTCACGTCGGCCTGCGTCAGCGTGTAGCTCGCGGTCGCGGTCGCGGTCTGCCCGGGCGCGAGCGTGCCGGCGGTCGCGGGCCACGCGTACTGCAGGGCGGACAGGCCGGGCAGCGGGTCGGACACTCCGAGGCCGGTGACGGTGACGTTGCCGCTGTTGCGGAGGGTGAAGGTGTACCGGACGACGTCGCCGGCCCCGCCTGCCGCGCCGCCCTGGACGGCCCCGGCCTTGCCGAGCGTGACGGCGGGCGCCGCCGGCGCCGTCGTCACGACCGACTGCGGCGAGGTGCCCGTGACGGTGGCGCCCTGCGGCGTGCGGCCGGTGGCCGTCGCGGTGTTGGGCACCCGGCCGGCGTCGACGTCGGCCTGCGTGATCGTGTACGTGGCCCGGGCGGTGGCCGTCTGCCCCGGCGCGAGGGTGCCCGCCGTGCCCGGCCACGTGACCGTGGGGGCGGAGACCCCGGCGCGCGCGTCGGCGAGGGAGACCTGCGTGAGGGTGACGTTCCCGGAGTTCCGCACCGTGAAGTCGTAGGTGACGGTGCTGCCGACGCCGGCGCCGCCGCTCGCGGTCCCCGTCTTGGTGACGACGAGCGCGCCCGTCGGCGTGATCGGCACGGTGGCGCTGCGGGTCTGGGAGACCGCGGCGCCCGTGGGCGGGGCGGCGGTGCCCGTCGCGGCGTTGGCGACCGCGCCGGCGTCGACGTCGGACTGGCGGAGCGTGTAGGTCGCGGTGGCGGTCACCTGCTGCGACGGCGCGAGCGTGCCCACGGTGCCGCTCGGCCAGGTGCCGTAGGTGAGCGCCGAGAGCCCCGGCAGCGGATCGGCGACGGAGGCGCCGGTCAGGGTGACGTTGCCGGTGTTGCGCAGCGTGAACGAGTAGGTGACCGTGTCGCCCGCGACGCCCGTCGCGCCCGTCGCGAGGGCCCCCGACTTGGCCAGCGTGACGGCCGGCGCGGCCGCGGCGGTCGGCGTGACGACCTGCGCGGAGGCCGCCGAGACGGCGGCGCCCGACGGGGCCGTGCCGGTCGCGGTCGCCGTGTTGCGCACGGAGCCGGCGTCGACGTCGGCCTGCGTCAGCGTGTACGTCGCGGTCGCCGTGACGGTCTGGCCCGGTGCGAGGGCGCCGGGCGTGCCGGGCCAGGTCGGGGCGAGGGCGGAGAGCCGCGGCAGCGGGTCGGCGATCGAGACGCCGCTGAGGGTGACGTTGCCGCTGTTGCGGGCCGCGAACGAGTACGTGACGGTGCTGCCGACGCCGCCCGTCCCGCCGACGACCGCGCTCTTGGTCGTGACGAGCGACGGGGCCGCCGCGACCGTCGCGACCACCGCCTCCGCGCTGGTGGCGGTGGTCGTGGCGCCGGTCGGCGTGCGCCCGGTGACCGACGCCGTGTTCCGCACAGAGCCGGCGTCGACCTGAGCCTGCGTCAGGGCGGAGGTGGCGGTGGCGGTGGCGGTCTGCCCGGGAGCGAGCGTGCCCGCCGTGCCGGGCCAGGTGACGACCGGCGTCGAGAGGCCGGCGAGCGAGTCGGTCAGCGCGACGCCGGTGAGGGTGACGTTGCCGCTGTTCGTGAACGAGATCGACCAGGTGACGCGGTCGCCGACGACGCCGGCGGCACCGGCGGCGAGCGCCCCGGTCTTCGTGACGGCGAGGCCGGGCGCAGGAGCCAGCGGGGTCGTCCGCGCCGCGCTCGCCCGGGGCTGCTGGCCGCCGTCGGGGTCGGTGCCGACGAGGGTCGCGGTGTTGACGACCGATCCGGCGTCGACGTCGGCCTGCCGCAGGACGTAGGTCGCGGTGGCCACGACGGCCTGTCCGCCGGTCAGCGTCCCCGCGGTGCCGGGCCAGGCGTACGAGACGGCCGAGAGACCGGGCAGCGGGTCCGTGACGGCGACCCCGGTCAGCGTCGACTGGCCCGTGTTCGTGGCCGTGAACGTGTAGGTGAGCGTGTCGCCCGCGCGGCCCGTGGCACCGGCGGCCAGCGCGCTCGTCTTGGCGAGGGCGAGCGCCGTCACCTGGACCGTCGTGCTGTCGCTGTCCTCGGCGAGGAACGCCCCGTTGACCGTCCTGGCCGTGGCGGTCGCCGTCGAGACGTACTGCTGGCTCGACCCGCCGTTCGCCGTGCAGGTGTAGGTGTACGACTCCTGCGGAGCCAACGTGAGGCCGGTCAGCGTCCTCGAGCAGTCGGCCTGGTCGTCGCTGACCGAGATGGACTGCAGCGTGCCGGCGCCGGAGTTGGTGAGCCGGATCGTGAAGCTGGCCGGCTCCCCCGCCAGCCGGGACTGGACGTCGGCGGTGCCGTCGGCCGACTTGTCGACCTGCAGGCCGGCGGTCGGCACCGAGAGCACGGCGTTGCGGAGCAGGTAGGAGTCGCCCGAGGTGCTGACCCGCAGGTCGATGCGGGTGTCGCCGCTCTGCACGGCGGTGAGCGAGTTCGTGGTGACGTCGACGCTCTGGTTGGTGAAGGGCGTGCCGGTCTGCGTGTACCGGGTCGAGCCGAGCGCCTGGCCGACCCCGTAGTTGCCCGTGGCGCCGTTGGCGTTCGGCAGCTGCGTGTAGGTCGACGAGCTCGCCCTGCTGTACTCGACCGTGTCGCCCGTGATGTTGCGGTCGCCCTCGAACAGCGTGAAGCCGGCCCGCGTGCCGGCGCCGACGGCCGTGAACCCCGCGAAGGCGACGGTCAGGGGCGTGTCGGTCGAGGCCTGGCGCACGTGCCCCTCGTAGAAGATGACGCGCTTGGGCACCGACGCCGAGTTGCCCGCGACGTAGCTGCCGTAGTCGTAGACGACCGTCAGCGACCAGCCGGCGTAGCAGCCGGCGCCGGTGGGGGCCCAGATGTTGCCCGCCGACACCGTGAGGGGGCTGCCGGTCGCGGCGCCGGCGAAGGCCGACGTGACGTCCGCGCTCGCGCTGTAGTACTGCGGCTGCGACGCGACCGGCTGGTCGACGAGGACGCTGGCGGGGGCGACGGACGTGGGGGCCGCGGTGCCGCTGCCGACCCGCAGCTGGGCCGCGCGCGTCAGGTAGCCGTTCGCCGCACCTCCGGGGAGCGTCGTCGTGCCGCGTGCGGTGCTGGGCGCGGTGCAGGCGGTCTGCGAGACGTTGTACGACCCGGTGTTGGCGCTCCAGCTGAGGAAAGCCTTCGCGACGGACGCCCCGGCCGGGATGGTGACCTGGGCGCTCGAGGAGTTCGTCGTGAAGCCGGAGACCGTGTTCGTGGCGACCATCGCGAAGTTGTCGTTGACGTTCTGCGTGTTGGTCGAGGTCGAGTGGAGGTCGGCGCAGGTGCCCGCGCCCGAGATGTTCAGCGTCTGGCACGCGAGCACCCCGTTGCCGGCCATGACGAAGTCGCCGTTGACCGTGGCCTGGTAGTTGGGCGCGGTGCCGCTGTTCGTGCCCCACTGAACGACGGCGGCCTCGGCCTGCTCGACCGGCGTGAGGCTCAGCCCGACGACGGCCACGGCGACGGCGAGCACGCCCGCGAGCGCGCGCACGAACGGCCGACGGCGACGTCCGTCCCGGCGTGCCCTGCGGCCTGGCTCCTGCACTGCTGCCCCTGTCGGCCTCGTTGGTGGCCGGCTGGTGAGGCAGAACCGGTCCGCACCGCATCTGTACCCCGTCGAGGAGGAGGTCGAGACGACACGTGCGAGCTGATTCTATGAAGGACCAGTGGGCCAGGGGAAGAGCGGATGCCGCCTCCCGCGTCCCCCGTTCGGGGCACTTCGGCCACGGCTGTCGCCCGTCAGGCCGACCGCCGTGTACCCCGTTCGGCGATCGAGGGCGGGTCGCCGCGTGCCGGGCGCAGGCCAGACTCGGCCGGAACGGCCTAGGCCCGGGCCGAGCCCAGCGTGATCGCCTCGCGCAGATCGGCGGTGAACGCCTCGGACTGCTCCCACGCGGCGAAGTGCCCGCCCGACGGGTGCTCGTGGAACGCGCGGACGTCGAACAGCCGCTCGGCGAACGACCGCGGGGCGTTGGCCAGGTCGCCAGGGAAGATCGACAGCACGGCCGGCGCCGCCGCCTCGACGCGCTCGTTGCTCGCCGGCTCGCGGAGCGCGTAGGGGGCGAACGACGTGCCGATCGTCTCCGTGAACCAGTAGGCGGAGACCCAGGTGAGCACGTCGTCGTCACCGAAGACCGCCTCCATGCCGCCCTCGATCGAGCGGTCGCTCCACGACCAGAGCTTCTCGCCGATCCAGGCGAGGAGCCCCGCCGGGGAGTCGCCGAGCCCGACGGCGAGCGTGCCGGGCTTCGTCGCGTGCTCGTGGGCGTAGCCGCCCTCGGCCGCCTGCCACTGCTCGCGGCGGTCGGCGTAGGCGCGCTCGGCGTCGGTGAGGTCGTCGGGCAGCTCGGCGGCGAGGTGCCCCTGCGGCACGTCGGTCAGGTGCACGGCCGAGACCGCGTGGCCGTGCCGGCGCAGCAGCGCCTCGGCGACGCCGGCCCCGATGTCGCCGCCACTGACCACGTACCGCTCGTGCCCCATGGCCGCGAGAGCCGCCGCGACGACGTCGGCCATGTCGACCCCCGACATCCCCCGGGCAGCCGAGGAGGCGCTGAACGGGTACCCGGGCAGGGCCGGCACCACGACCGTCGCGTCGCCCAGCAGCGGCAGGACCTTCTCGAAGCGCAGCACCGAGTCGGGCCAGCCGTGCAGCAGCACGACCACCGGGGCGCCGGGCGCACCACGGCGGTGCACGACGCGGAGCGGGGTCGGCCCGTCGACGAGCTCCCACGGCAGGTCGAGGATCCGCTGCTCGTGCACCCGCCAGTCGTACCCGTCGGCCCAGCGGGCGAGCAGGCGCTCCAGCCACGAGGCGTCGACGCCGTGGCGCGGCTCGAGCCCTGCGGGCAGGTCGACGCGTCGTCGTCGGGCGAGGCGATCTCGGAGGTCGGCCACCGCCTCCTCGGAGACGCGTGCCGGGGCTGCGCTCTGCGTGTTCGTCTGCATGGCCGCACCCTACGACCAGGGACCGACACCGGCTCGGTGATGCGCTGGTGCTCGCGATGGCCCTCCCGGCAGGGCTCCTCGTCGAGCCCGCCACCAGAACGGGGTCTGGCCGCGACCGCCGCCACCTGGTGAGGTGGATCAGTGACCGACGTGCCCTCGCTCCCCCGCCCTGCCTCCCCCCTCGACGAGGACACCGAGCTGCGGGTCCGCGTCGTCGAGGCGGTGATCGTCGCGTTCCGCAGCCGCGCGTTCCACGAGACCGACGTCGACGTGGTCTCCGAGCTGGCCGGCGTGCCCGTCGAGACGGTGCGCGGGCTCTTCCCGAGCTGGAACGGCCTCGTCATGGCCGCCGTCGACCGGTGGAACGCCGAGCGCATGCGCCCCGTCATCCCGCTCATGCACGCGCACGGCACCGTCCGGTTCCTCCGGGGGATCGTGGAGCGCAACGTCCTCGACCCCTCGTTGATGCGCCTCCTCACCTCGCTGCTGAACGTGGCGGCGACGCCGGGACACCCGATGGCGCCGACCCTGCAGCACGAGTGGCGCAAGTTCCACGCGCTGATCCTGGGGGGCCTCACCGCCGACGTCGAGCTCGGACGCGAACCGGAGACGATGGACCCGGTCCGCGGGGCGGAGCAGCTCATCGCTCTGTACGAGGGGCTCCAGATGCAGTCGATGGTGCGACCCGAGATGGACCTGCCGGCCTCGTACGACCGGGCCGTGACGCGCCTCCGCGCCGGCTGGTCGCAGGACTACGTCGAGCAGATCTGGGACCTCGACAGCTGATCGTCGGCGGCTGTCCACCGACAGCTGCCGTCCGGGCGTGGAGGAGTACACCTCGATGAGGCAGGGCGCCACGACGCGCGCCCCCTCGAGAGACAGGAACCCCATGACCACGTTCAGCAACGTCACCGTCGTCGGCGCCGGCGTCCTCGGCGCCCAGATCGCCTTCCAGATCGCGAGCCACGGCGTCGCTGTCCGGGCCTGGGACGTCGACGCCGACGCCGTCGCAGCCGCCGAGGGGCGCCTCCGGTCGATCGTCGAGCAGTACGTCGCCGACCTCGGCGACGAGCACCGGCAGGCAGCCGAGGAGGCGGTGGCCGGGATCGTGTTCACCACCGACCTCGCCGAGGCGGTCGCCGACGCCGACCTCGTGGTCGAGGCCGTGCCGGAGACGCTCGAGCTCAAGCAGGGCGTGTACGCCCGGCTCGCCGCCGCCGCGCCCGAGCGCACGGTGTTCGCGACGAACTCGTCGACCCTGCTGCCGAGCCAGCTGGCCGACGCGACGGGCCGCCCCGAGAAGTTCCTCGCGCTGCACTTCGCCAACCACATCTGGCGGCAGAACACGGCCGAGGTCATGGGCAGCCCCCGCACAGACCCTGCCGTCTTCGACCAGGTCGTGGCCTTCGCGGGCGAGATCGGGATGGTGCCGATCCCGCTCCACAAGGAGCAGCCCGGCTACGTGCTGAACTCGCTGCTCGTGCCGTTCCTCGGCGCGGCGTCCGAGCTCGTCCTCCGCGGCGTCGCCGACCCCGAGACGATCGACGCCACCTGGCGCATCGGCACCGGAGCGCCGATGGGCCCGTTCCAGATCTTCGACGTCGTCGGCCTGCGGACCGCCTGGGCGATCTCGGCGGCGAGCGACGAGGAGGGGGCCCAGCTCTGGGCGGACCACCTCAAGACGAACTACCTCGACCAGGGCAAGCTCGGGGTCGAGTCGGGCGAGGGCTTCTACTCGTATCGGTGAGCGCGGCCGCGTGAGGGGCCGCTGTAGGCACCGACCTGGGCCTGCCTCGGCTCGACGCCGGAGCCGCACGGGCGCCCCTGCGCCGCACACTGGGGCTGTCGCCCTGCCCGACCGACCTGGCTTGATGGGGGTCATGGGGACGAACGACATCACCGGCGCAGGCGCCTCCGCTCGGCGCGAGTACGAGCGCCGGCGGGCGCGCGACGAGGCGAGGATCCGCGGGACGTGGGGCGACGGCAGGCTCGGCACGATCGCCGTCGCCCTCGCAGCGGAACGGCAGAGCACCGTCGCGTGGAAGTCCGGTGCTGTCGGAGAAGCCGCCGTCGGCCGCGCCCTCGACGAGATCGCCTCCGAGCACCTCGTGGTGCTCCACGATCGTCGCGTCCGTGGCACGAGAGCCAACATCGACCACCTCGTCGTCACCCGTGCAGGAGCCTGGGTCGTCGACGCCAAGCGCTACCGCGACAAGCGACCGACCCTCCGCGTCGAGGGCGGTGTCGTGCGGCCGCGCGTGGAGAAACTCATCGTCGGCGGCGACCGCACGAAGCTCGTGGACGGCGTGCTCCGTCAGGTGCAGCTCGTGCACGAGCTCATCGACCCGGTGCCCGTCGCCGGCACGCTCTGCTTCGTCGACGCCGACTGGCCGCTGCTCGGCGGTTCGTTCAGCGTCCGCGGTGTCGAGGTCTGCTGGCCGAGGAGGCTCGCGAAGCGGCTCGCTTCGCTCGACGGGCAGGTCGACGTCGCTGCCGTCGCGGCTGCGATCGGCACGGGCTTCCCGCCCGCCTGACCCCGCGGCCGCTGGCTGTCTCACCGTGGCGGCGCCTCCACCGTTGTCGTCACATCGGACGAACAAGTGACAACAGCTCCGTCGTTGTTGTCACTCAGGACGAACAAGTGACAACACCTCTGTCGTTGTTGTCACTCAGCTCGAACAAGTGACAGCACCGACTCAGCTGCTGTACGGACGACGCCGAGCGAGGAGCAGGCTGCGTCCATGACCGACACCACCACGAACCGTCCCGCAGCCGCCTCCGGCACCTTCAGCATCGGTGGGGACCTGCCCACCACCCGCCTCGGCTACGGCACCATGCAGCTCACCGGCCCCGGGGTCTGGGGCGAGCCGAGCGACCGTGACGAAGCCGTCCGCGTCATCCGCCGCGCCGTCGAGCTCGGCGTGACGTTCTTCGACAGCGCCGACGCCTACGGGCCCGCCGTCACCGACGGCCTCCTCCGCGAGGCCCTCCACCCCTACGCCGACGACATCGTCATCGCCACCAAGGTCGGCAACACCCGCCAGGGCCCGGGTCAGTGGACCCCGCTCGGCGTCCCGGCCTACCTCCGTCAGCAGGTCGAGATGAACCTCCGTCACCTCGACGTGGAGCGCATCGACCTCCTGCAGCTGCACCGCATCGACCCGAACGTCCCCCTCGAGGACCAGGTCGGCGAGCTGGGCGCGCTGCGCGACGAGGGCAAGATCCGCCACATCGGCCTCAGCGAGGTCAGCATCGACGAGGTGGAGGCGGCACAGGAGGTCGCCCCGATCGTCTCCGTGCAGAACCTCTTCAACCTCACCGACCGCTCCGCCGAGCCGCTGCTCGACTGGGCGACCGAGAACGGCCTGGCGTTCATCCCCTGGTTCCCGCTCGCCACCGGCGGCCTCACCGGTTCGGACAGCCCGCTCACGAAGCTCGCAGAGCAGCACGAGGCCACCCCGGCGCAGCTGGCCCTCGCCTGGCTCCTCAAGCGCTCGCCCGCGATGCTGCCCATCCCCGGAACGTCGAGCATCGCCCACCTCGAGGACAACCTCGCTGGCGCGACCATCGAGCTCACCGACGCCGAGTTCGACGCACTCACGGACGCGGTGAGCTGACCCAAGACTGCGTCTCGGGCCCTCCCGGAGCACGCGAGACGAGAAAAGCCCCGGAACCCAGTGAGACTGGGTTCGCGGGGCGTTCTCGTTGGCGGGTTGTTTGCACAACCTCGCGACCCCTCTGAACTCGGGCCCGCTCCCGAAGCGGCAGGCTGAGTTTCCCCCGAGCACCTCGCCATTTTCCCCCGGCCAGGGACTACGTCGCTCTGAGGCCTGCTGAACGCGTCGCCCGCGGCCGACCGTGTTGGCGTCGAGTTCGGGCCTGCCCGCGCTGCAGGTCACGCCGTGTGTCAGCGCAACTCCCGCCTCGTGCTTGCTCCTGTTCATGGCCATGCCATGCGCGGCTCGACTGCGGAGACCTGCGCGAAGTCGTGGCGCACCTTGACTGAGACGCCGACACGAGGGACGTCCGCCACGCAAGTGACAACCCTTCAAGTAAAATCGATCTGCTTGGAGCTGCCCCGGGGGTTGGTTCTACGACCGACCGGGGAGATCGATGCCGCACTCATTCACGCCTAGGACAGCGCCGGCGACACCGCGCAAGAAGGTGCTCGCGTTCGTCGACGAGACGGGTGACCGTGGCACCGGACCGAAAGCATCACGGTTCTTCAGCATGGCGGGCGTGGTCGTAGCCGAGGAGGACTACGCAGCCCTGTCAGCGGCCATCATCGGGATCAAAGCCCGCTTCGGCGTCGAGAAGGCCAAGCCCCTCCACTGGAAAGATCACGTCAAGACCTTCGATCGCCGCCAGTTCGTCGCGCGTGAGCTGAGCAACATCCCGGGCCTCATCATCAACTACGTCATCTTCGAGAAGGCCGCCATCCCCCACACGGCCGGCATGCGCTCGGATCAGTCGACGTTCTACAACTACACGGCAGGGTTGATGATGGAGCGGCTGCTACTCACTGCCCAGTACTGGCCCGGCCAGACTCGGGATGTTCGCGTCTCGTTCGGTCATGTCAGAGGTTTCGATCACGACAAGACACTCGACTACTTCCGCATCAAGAAGGAGCAAGGCCAGGGCCCAGCTCGGTGGTCGCTCTTGGAGGGGACCCCGAGGTTCCTGGCGATGTCGACGAACTCCGGGATGCAAGCGGCCGACCAGTACGCCGGCATGCTCAGTGCCGCCATGAACGTGGACCGATTCGGTGGCTACGAGGCGCAGCACTTGCTGTCCGTCAGACCGCAGATCCGTCGATCATCGTCGGGCTCGAGCGCTGGCTACGGCTTCAAGACGATGACACAGCAGGTGACCCTGCAGAGCTACCCCTGGTGGCCCGCCGGAGGCCTGTGAGACAACGAACGGCCAAGGAGCCCGGGGCACCTCAACTGGATGTCCAGAAGGGTTTGACAGCAAACCTGGCGTTGTCCCCGTGGCCTCTTGACCGTTCGTGTGATCCAACTTATCACGCAGCCTGAACATTCCTCGGATGCTGACAGCTGCACGAGAGCAACTCCTAGCGAGTGAGGATCTCCGAGGCGATTCGAGCATCCACAGCGTCACGGAGCGGACGGACCGCATCAGTCGTCCAGTCCTCCGGGTTGGGGAACGACCACTCAAGGACGTCACCCCGCGGCACCGCAGGCAACTCGAGCCCCGGCTTCATCAGCACGACGACGTCGGCCTCCTCGAGGAGTTCCGGCGACACGGCGCGCGGACGACGCGCAGAGATGTCGAGCCCGAGCTCAGCAACGGTCGCGGCGATCGCGGGGTTCACCTCACCAGCCGGCGCGAGGCCCGCTGACGTGGCGACGAAGCGATCGGATGCGGCGATCTCGAGCAGAGCTGCACCGAGCTGAGATCGGCCGGCGTTGTGCTGGCAGATGAACAGCACGACGGTCTTGTCGGTCATGCGGCGGCCGGCGCGATCTCGGCCAGCAGGGCCGTGATCCGCGCCTTGATGTCGTCGCGGATCGGCCGGACGGCGTCGATGCCCTGGCCGGCCGGGTCGGCGAGCTCCCAGTCCTCGTAGCGCTTGCCGGGGAAGATCGGGCACGCGTCGCCGCAACCCATGGTGATGACGACGTCGCTGCCGCGGACAGCCTCGGTCGTGAGGACCTTCGGCTGGTTCCCGGCGATGTCGATGCCCTCTTCGGCCATGGCCTGGATCGCGACCGGGTTGATCTGGTCCTTCGGCTCGCTACCCGCGGACACAACTTCTACTCGGTCTCCAGCCATGGCCTGCAGGTAACCGGCAGCCATCTGGGAGCGGCCAGCGTTGTGCACGCAGACGAACAGGACAGTGGGCTTGTCAGACATGGGGTTGTTCCGTTCTCGGTGTTCGGCCGTCCGAGGCGGGACGGCGGGCATGACCATTCTGCCCGACATCGATAGAGGGCCGTCTATCTTTTCTTTGCGTTCCGACCCAGTTCACCCTACGTTCACATAGACGATCTTCTATCGGTTGTGCGGCGTCCGCCGCACCTCACAGCCCCACGCCCCGCACCGGGGAGAAGAAGGACAATCGTGCGCACACGTTCTCCGAAGATCATCAGCCTCTTGGCCGTAGTCGCATCTGCCGGCCTCCTCCTGACCGGCTGCGGTGGCCAGTCGTCCGAGGGCTCTGAGGACGGGACGTCAGGAACCGTCACCGTCGACGGGTCCTCGACGGTGGCCCCCCTCAGCGAGGCCGCAGCCGACCTCTTCCGCTCCGAGCAGTCCGACGTCAACGTCACCGTCGCCACCTCTGGCACCGGAGGTGGCTTCGCGAAGTTCTGCGCCGGCGAGACCGACCTGCAGGACGCTTCCCGTCCCATCGAGGACGACGAGATCGCTGCGTGCGAGGCAGCGGGCATCGACTACACCGAGATCATCATCGCCAACGACGGCCTCTCGGTCGTGGTGAACCCCGAGAACGACTGGGCCGAGTGCCTCACCACCGAGCAGCTCGCGACGATGTGGGGGCCGGACGCCGAAGGCACCATCACCAACTGGAACCAGATCGACCCGTCCTTCCCCGACCAGGAGCTGTCGCTCTTCGGAGCAGGCACCGACTCGGGCACCTTCGACTACTTCACCGACGCCATCAACGGCGAAGAGGGCGCGATCCGCACGGACTACTCGCCCAGCGAAGACGACAACATCACCGTGCAGGGAGTCTCCGGCGACACCGGTGCCGTCGGGTTCTTCGGCCTCTCCTACGTCGAGCAGAACAGCGACTCCGTCAAGGCCGTCGCAGTCGACAACGGTTCCGGCTGCGTCTCGCCGACCGCCGAGACCGTCCAGGACGGCACCTACGCCCCGCTCGGGCGCGGACTCTACGTCTACGTCGCCAACGCCTCGTACACCGACAAGCCCCAGGTGAAGTCGTTCGTGGACTACTACGTCGAGAACGCCTCCCAGGTCGCGGAGGACGCCCTGTTCATCGGCCTCACCGACGAGCAGCTGACCACCGCACAGGACGAGCTCGCAAGCCTCGCTTCCTGACCATGACGCAGGAGGCGCGCCGGCCCAGGGCGCGCCTCCTGCGCACCGATCCCCACCCGAGGAGCACCCCGCGCACATGACCACCATGACCGAGCCCGCCCGCTCCGGCGCACCGGCACGAGCAGGCACATCGCACTTCACCGGTCGCGCCCGGCCCGTGGAGGCAGTCATCCGCGTCGTTCTGCGCATCGCCGCGTCGGTGACTGTCATCACTGCCCTCGGCATCCTCATCGCCCTCGTCGTCCCTGCGTGGGGGTTCTTCCGCGAGGTCCCCGTGCTCGAGTTCCTCTTCGGGACCCGCTGGGCACCTCGCTTCGCTGACGCCTCCTTCGGCGTGCTCCCCCTGGTCACCGCGACTCTGTGGACGACGGTCATCGCCCTCGTCGTCGCCGTCCCGCTCGGCCTGGGCGCAGCCGTGTACCTCGCCGAGTACGCCCGACCCCGAGTACGCCGCGTCCTCAAGCCGATCCTCGAGATCTTGGCGGGCATCCCCACCGTCGTCTACGGCCTCTTCGCCCTCCAGTTCGTCCAGACGGTCGTGCTCCGCGACGTCCTCGCGCTCCAGACCGGGGCCTTCAGCGTCCTCGCCGCAGGGCTCGTGATGGGCGTGATGATCGTCCCCACCATCGCGTCCATCTCCGAGGACTCCCTGTCGGCGGTGCCGCTCGCGCTTCGCCAGGGGTCAGCAGCTCTCGGCGCCAACCGCATGCAGACGACTCTCCGCGTCGTCTTCCCCGCCGCGACGTCAGGCATCGTGGCCGCCGTCGTCCTCGGCATCAGTCGCGCCGTCGGAGAGACCATGATCGTCGCCATCGCCGCCGGCAACCAGGCGCGTCTCGTCGGCGGCCCCCTCGAGCAGGGTCAGACGATGACCGGCTTCATCGCCAACGCAGCCCTCGGAGACTCCCGGGTCGGCTCCCTCGAGTACGACACGCTCTTCGCCGTCGGACTGCTCCTGTTCGCCGTCACCTTGCTGGTCAACGCGATCAGCATCCGAATCGTCCGCCGCTTCCGGGAGATCTACTGATGAAGACCCTGTCCGAGAGCGTCGCTCCCTCGACCCGGCCGGCGCCCCTGGCGTCATCGTCACGCAACGGCGAGCGGGGACTTCGCCCCATGATCTTCCTGGTCGCGTTGTGGCTGTGCCTCGCGGTCGCGGTGGTGTTCCTCATCACCCTGGTGGCCACGGTCGCCATCCAAGGCGCCCCGCGCCTCACTGCAACACTGCTGACGGAGTACCCGTCATCATCTCCGGAACGAGCAGGAGCCCGGCCCGCGATCCTCGGGTCCATCTGGGTCATCGCCACCACCGCCGTGTTCACAATTCCCCTCGGCGTCGCCGCCGCGGTGCACCTCGAGGAGTTCGCGGACCGCTCGAACTGGTTCAACAGACTCGTCGAGGTCAACGTGCAGAACCTCGCCTCGGTGCCCTCCATCGTCTACGGCCTCCTGGCGCTCAGCTTCCTCAGCCTCCTCGGCGTCCAGGACAAGAACATCGTCATCGGTGGCGCCCTGGCCCTGAGCCTGCTGATCCTGCCCGTCATCATCATCTCCACCCGGGAAGCTCTCAGAGCTGTCCCGCAAGAGATCCGCCAGGGTTCCCTCGCCCTTGGTGCCAGCCAGTGGCAGACGACCTGGCGTCAGGTACTGCCCTCCGCCGTTCCCGGCATCGCCACCGGATCGATCCTCGCCCTCTCACGCGCTCTCGGCGAGGCAGCCCCACTGCTGCTGCTCGGTGCCCTCGTGTTCGTCAGCTTCGACCCCAACGGCCTCCTCAGCGGGTTCACGACCCTCCCCATCCAGATCTTCAACTGGACCGGCAGGCCCCAGGCCGAGTTCCACGACCTGGCAGCTGCGACATCGATCGTGCTGCTCGTACTGCTGGTGACCATGAACGCCCTCGCGATCTTCATCCGCAACCGCTTCCAGAGCCGCTGGTAGCCCGACGAAATGGCCCAGACCACGATGAACCCGTCCTCCTCCTCGCAGCGCCGCACGGCCGCACCGATGGAACTGCACGCCACGCACTCCCCCTCGACGGTCCCCGACGTGCCCGACACCCTCATCCGACTCGACGACGTCAGCGTCTTCTACGGCGACTTCCGCGCCGTCACCGACGTCTCCCTCGACTTCGGCAAGAACGAGATCACAGCACTCATCGGCCCCTCAGGCTGCGGCAAGTCGACCCTGCTGCGCTCGATCAACCGCATGAACGACCTCGTCGACGGCGCCCGCGTCTCCGGCGCGGTCACCTTCGACGGCGAGGACATCTACAGCCGCGGCGTCGACCCGATCGAGGTCCGCCGGCGCATCGGCATGGTGTTCCAGAAACCGAACCCGTTCCCCAAGTCCATCTACGACAACATCGCCTACGGTCCGAGAGTCACGGGCATGAAGGTCGCGTCGATGGACGACCTCGTCGAGGAGGCCCTGACCAAAGCGGCGCTCTGGGACGAGGTCAAGGACAAGCTGAAGCAGTCCGCAAACGGGCTCTCCGGCGGGCAGCAGCAGAGGCTCTGCATCGCACGCACCATTGCGGTCCGCCCCGACGTGATCCTGATGGACGAACCCTGCTCGGCCCTCGACCCGATCGCGACAGTCCGCATCGAGGACCTCATGCAGGACCTCAAGAACGACTACACGATCGTGATCGTGACCCACAACATGCAGCAAGCGGCCCGTGTCGCTGACAGGACGGCGTTCTTCACCGCGCAGGCAGCCGAGGGGTCGGGTGACCGGACCGGGGTGCTCGTGGAGTACGGCAAGACCGCTCAGATCTTCGGAGACCCGAGAGACGACCGGACCGAGGGCTACATCTCCGGCAGGTTCGGGTGACCACCGACTGGCGCCACCGCATGGCTCCTCCCCTGGCGCCGGCGACGTCCGCCCGGACAGTCGTCGTCATCGACTCCGCATCAGGCCCGGTCCTCTCGGGCACACCCGAGGAACACCGCACCAGCGGAGTCGACGCGATCAGCTGCATCGATCCGCTCGACGCGCTCCTCGTCGCCAGCCGCTCCCCCGGAGCGGTGATCCTCGCACCCGTCGATCTGCACGGCATGACCCTGGCACGTCTCGTCGAACTCGCCTCCGCGCTGACGTCTGCGCCGG
The DNA here is from genome assembly GCF_007954365.1 of Frigoribacterium sp. ACAM 257. Lineage (GTDB taxonomy): Bacteria > Actinomycetota > Actinomycetes > Actinomycetales > Microbacteriaceae > Frigoribacterium. The sequence continues at coordinate 205,537 of NZ_VOLO01000002.1, read as the reverse complement.
TCATCGTCGGGCTGCCCACCGCCTCCCCGGACACCGGGGAAGCCGTCAGCCCTCTCGACCTCGGCGCCCGCTCGATCATGGCCCTCCCCGCAGCACCACAGCCCCTCGCTCGAGCTGTCTCGTCGATGCCGTGGAAGGTCGACGCCACCCTCGGATCGGTGTGCTGCGGTGCCCTCTGCATCGACGCCGCAGCCCACGTCGCTGCCGTCGGGGACACCCCCGTCGCGCTGAGCCCGAAAGAGTTCGCGATCCTGCACCACCTGGTCGCGCAATCCCCGCGCGTCGTGCCCCTCGAGGAGTTGCTGTCCGTCTTCGAGTCCGGCGAGCAGCAGTACGCCAGCCGGATGCGGGTCATGGTCGGGAAGGTGCGCCACAAGCTTGACGCGGTGTCCGGTGCCGCTCACGCCACCGTCGAGACCGTCCGAGGGGTCGGCTACCGAGTCAGCGGCTGAGCACGCCCAGCTCCTCGACGAGAGCGGTGACGCGGCCGGCGATGTCGTCCCGCACGGCACGCACGCCCTCGACACCGAGACCCACCGGGTCCTCGACCGGCCAGTCCAGGTACCGCCTTCCCGGGTAGATGGGGCACGCATCACCGCAGCCCATCGTGATCACGACGTCGGCCGCCTGGACGACCTCGTCCGTCAGGGGCTTCGGGAACTCCGCCGCAACGGGGACCCCGATCTCATCGAGGGCATCGACGACGTCCGGGTCGATGGACGAGGCGGGACTCGACCCGGCCGTCCGTACATGTACCGCGCCCCCTGCGAGCGATCGGAGCAACGCCGCGGCCATCTGTGACCGGCCGGCGTTCTGCACGCAGACGAACAGCACCTCCGGCGTGCCCCGCAGCACCAGACCGGTCGTCGTGGCCAGAGCCTCGAGGCGTTGCTGAGCGAAGCGAGACGTGAGGGAAGGCAGGTGCCGGGTGATGTGTGCCTGCTCGGCGAGCAGGGCGTAGCTCTCGGCGACGTACGCGGCGACGGTCTCACGGGAGAACGACCCGTCGTGACGGTACGCGAGCTGGTCGACGACCCGGAGGATCGCCGCAGGGAGGACCGCGGGCGACGTCTCCTCCCGAGGCTCATGGTCCGACCGGGCCCGGACCGGCTCGTTCCTCGGCCCGGTGTCGACGAGGAGGCGACCGAACCGCACGATCGCCTCAGGGGTGAGTCTCCACCGCGGCCCGGCAGTCGACGGGACCGGTTCGATCAGGCCGCTGCGGGAGAGGACGTCGAGGTGTTCGTGCACGATGTCGATGTCAAGGCCCGACGTGGCGGCGAGATCATCGAGGGGCTGGGTCGCATCGACGGCGAGCTCGCTGAGCAGCCGTAGCCGGTCAGGGTCGGTGAGGACAGCGATCTGCTGTGTCCTCGATCGAGCGTGGGCATCATCCAGAGGAACACCCACAGCGCGAGGTGCGGTCGTCAGCGCAGCAGGTCGACGATCGCCGTCTTGCGGGCTTCGGTCACCGAGTACCACGCGTGCCGTCCCCTCTGGTCCTTCACGAGCAGTTCGTCGTCGAGCATGATCTTCAGGTGATGACTGACCGTCGGTTGGGTCAGGCCCAGCTGGGCCGCCATGTCCCCGACCGACGCTTCGCCTGCCGTGCTGCCGACGATCATGCTGAGCAGCTGCAGCCGAGTCGGGTCCGCGACGGCACGCAAGGTCTTGGCGAGCGTCTCGGCGTCGGCGCGAGCCAGCGACACGCGCTGTGCGTCGGGGTGCGCCTCGGCGTCGGCAGTCATGGACCTGATCGTATCGGGACGTGGCGGTCGGGGTCGTGGCCGGTCAGTGTCCGGTCACGACCCCGGCTGCGGGCGAAGGAAGCGCCCACAGCGGTGGGCGTTGCTGCCCGGCCCCGGGATGGCCCTGGGAGGTACCACCCGGAGCAGTTCTCGGTTCAGCTGCAGCAGCTGCCGCCGGTTCCGAGGTCGCTCGTGGAGCACACGCCGGTGGCGGGCAGGACGAGCTCGATGCGGCGGGCCGCTTCGTGGTCGCCGGCAAGTTCTGCGGCGATGGAGCGGACCTGTTCGTAGCCGGTGCGGAGCAGGAACGTCGGCGCCCGCCCGTAGCTCTTCATCCCGGCGACGTAGAACGCAGGCTCCGGGTGGGTCAGCTCGGCGATGCCGTGCGGCTCGACAGTGCCGCAGCTGTGCACATTCGGGTCGATCAGCGGGGCGAGCAGGCGGGGCGCCTCGACGATCTCGTCCAGGGAGAGGCGGATCTCTCGAAGGGGATCGAGGTCGGGCCGGAACCCGGTCGCCTGCACGACGATGTCCGCGTCGACGATGCTGGGCGTGCCTGCTCGCCGTCCGGAGACGCGCACACCGGCACCGCCCGGGGCGAGAGCGACATCGTCGATCTCGAAGGTGTCGATGAGCGCGATCGTGCCCTGGCGAACGAGGTCGTGGACGCCGGAGCCGAGCTCGGCGCGTCCTTCGAGTTCGTCGGCGTCGGAGCCGAAGACCCGGACGGGGCTGTCGGAGCGGATCGCCCAGCTAATCGTCGTCCCGGGCTCGTCACGAGCGAGGTCCGCCAGGCGCAGGAGGGTGTTCGCAGCCGAGTGGCCCGCACCGACGACGAGGGTGTGCCTGCCAGCGAATCGTTCGCGCTCTGCGCCGAGGACGTCGGGCAACGCGTGGCTGAGGAACGGCGCGACAGCGTCGGCGTCACGAGGCTTCAGGCCGCTGGCGATGAGTCCGTTGGGCGAGTCGTACGTGCCGGACGTGTCGATGACGGCGCGGGCGAGGAGTTCGTCCCCCGTCGAGAGGCGCAGCACGAAGGGAGTCGCGGCACGGCCGGTGGAGCGGGTGCGGTCCATGCCCTGGCGGCTCACGGCTTCCACGCGGTGGCCGTACCGGATCAGAGCAGACAGCTCGGGGGTGGCGGCGAGGGGTGCAAGGTACTGCTCGACGAGGTCGTGGCCCGTGGGGAGGATGTCAGCGTCAGGGGCGGCCCATCCGGTCTTCGTCAGGAGGCGCTCCGCTGCGGGGTCGGTGATCCACTCCCACGGGGAGAACAGTCGTGTGTGTCCCCAGGCGCGCACGGAGGTCGCGGCGCTGGCACCGGCTTCGAGGACGACGACGTCGAGGCCCCGTTCGAGGAGCTCGGCGGCAGCGGCCAGGCCCACGGGACCGGCGCCGATGACGGCGACGGGGAGTCCGTCGAGGCGTGCCTCGTTGCGGCGCGGGGGGACGGTCAAGGTGGCGATGCTCATGCGTGCGCTCCTTCCAGTGCGGTGGCGGCCTCGGCGTCGAGGGCCGCCGTCTCGGCCTGCGCGTAGGTCGCGAGGCCGTGTGAGGCGAGGTAGTGCTCGGCGTCTTCGGCGGCGGAGCAGCCACGGCCCGCGGCAGTGATGGCCTGCCGGTACCGGTCGTCGACGAGGTCGCCGGCGGCGAAGACACCGGCGACGCCGGTGTGAGTGGTGGGGTGCTCGACGAGGACGTAGCCGTTCGGGTCGACCCCGACCTGGCCCGTCACGAGCTGGCTTCGGGGATCGTGTCCGATAGCGATGAAGAGACCCTGCGCTTCGAGGGTGGACGTCTCACCGGTGCGGGTGTCGCGGAGCGTGACTCCGGTCATCGTCGTGTCGCCGAGCACTTCGGCGATGTCGCTGCTCCAGCGCACGGTGATTTTCCCGTTGGCCAGGGCGCGGTCTTGCATGATCTTCGATGCCCGGAGGGCGTCGCGTCGGTGGACGAGGGTGACGGAGGAGGCGAAGCGCGTCAGGAACATGGCCTCCTCGAGGGCGCTGTCACCTCCGCCGACCACGACCACGTCCTTGCCTCGGAAGAAGAAGCCGTCGCAGGTCGCGCACCAGCTGACGCCGTGCCCGGTGAGGCGCTGTTCCCCGTCGACGTCGAGCTGGCGGTAGGCGGAACCCATCGCGAGCACGACAGCGTGGGCCCGGTATGTCGTTCCGGAGCCGGTCTCGATGGTCTTGACGTCGGTGGTGAGCTCGAGGGCCGTGGCGTCGTCGTAGACGATTCGTGCCCCGAAGCGCTCCGCCTGGGCCCGCATGTTCTCCATGAGGTCGGGGCCCATGATCCCGTCGGGGAAGCCGGGGAAGTTCTCGACCTCGGTGGTGTTCACCAGGGCGCCTCCTGCCTCGACGGAGCTGGTCAGCACGACAGGCGACAGTCCCGCACGGGCGAGGTAGATGGCCGCTGTGTACCCGGCCGGCCCTGAACCGACGACGACGACGTTTTCGACTGCGGTGGTCATGAGTTGATGTCCTTCGTGGTGACGCCGAGGTCGGACAGGAGCGCCTCGACCCGGTTGCGGATGTCGTCGCGGACCTGTCGGACGCCTTCGAGCGGGAGGTCTGCGGGGTCGGCCAGGGACCAGTCCTGGTAGCGCTTGCCGGGGTAGACGGGGCATGCGTCGCCGCAGCCCATCGTGACGACGACGTCGGCGGCCTGCACGACGTCATCGGTGAGGGGCTTCGGGAACGCGCCGGAGAGGTCGAGGCCAGTTTCTGCCATCGCTTCGAAAACGATCGGGTGGAGCTCCTTCGACGGAGCAGAACCTGCGGAGCGGACGGTCACGGCGCCGTCCGAGAGCATCTCGGCGAAGACGGCGGCCATCTGGGACCGGCCGGCGTTCTGCTCACAGACGAACAGCACGGAGGGGCGGGTCGCCGGGAGGGCGCCCTTCGCCTCGGCGAGGGCCGTCAACCGGGAGGTGGCGAAGCGGACTGCGTTCTGCGTCAGGTGCGCCTTAACGGTCGCTGTCCGCAGGAGCGCCGTGTACGACTCGAGGACGTACCGTTCGACCGTCTCGGCCGCGAAGATGCCGTCAAATCGGGTCGTGAGGACCCGAGCATCTCGACGCAGGGACTCTTCCGGGTAAGCCAGACCTGGCATCCCGGCGGTGGACGGGGTCGCAGTCATGTGTCTCCTCTATCGATGCTTGTCGATGTCTTGATGGTGGCAGGCGTATCGACGCCTGTCAATGTCCCTGGCGGTCAGCCGATGACCATGAGCCAGCCGGCCAGCGCCACCAGCGTGATGAGGAGGACGGGGATCGTCAGGACGATGCCGGTGCGGAAGTACTGGCCCCAACCGATGTGGATGCCCTTGCGGTCGAGGACGTGCAGCCAGAGCAAGGTCGCGAGGGAGCCGATGGGGGTGATCTTCGGGCCGAGGTCAGAGCCGATGACGTTGGCGTAGATCATGGCCTCCTGGGTGAGGCCGGTCGCTCCGGCGGAGCCGATCGCGAGGGCGGCGATGAGCACCGTGGGCATGTTGTTCATCAGGGATGCGAGGACCGCAACGATGACTCCGACGCCGAGGGCCGTGACGAGGACTCCGTTGTCGCTGATGCCGGAGAAGACGCCGGCGAGCTGGTCTGTGAGCCCCTGGTTTCGCAGGCCGTAGACGACGAGGTACATGCCGATCGAGAACAATACGATCTGCCAGGGGGCTTCCTTGAGGATCTTCGGCACGGAGATGCGCTGCGGACGCGCATCTCCCGCGGAGCTGGTGTCACGGGGCGAGCCTTCGTCGCCAGCTGCCGCGACGTCCATCCCGCTACCGCCGACGCGAGCACCGACCGGCACGGCGACTTCGCGCGTGGAGCGGAACAGGAACGCGGGCTGTCGTGAGGCGACGAGCATGAGCACGACCGCGCCGAGCCCTGCCACGGCGGAGAGGGGGATGTGGAGGGGCTCGGCTGCGAAGTAGCCGACGAGGAGGACTGCGAGGACGATCCAACCGGTCTTGAACGTGACTCGGTCGCGCACGGCCGAGCGCGGTGCGGCGAGGACGGAGACGTCGTAGCGGCGCGGGATGGCTTTGCGGAAGAACAGCAGCAGGACGCCGAGGCTCGCGGCGACGGAGACGATGCCGACCGGCACCATGACGGCGGCGTACCGCGCGAAGCCGATGTCGAAGAAGTCGGCCGTGACGATGTTGACGAGGTTCGACACCACCAAGGGAAGGCTCCCCGCGTCAGCGATGAACCCGCAGGCGATGACGAACGCCAGTGAGGCCTTGGCGGGGAACTTCAAGGCCAGCAGCATCTGGATGACGATCGGCGTCAGGATGAGGGCGGCTCCGTCGTTGGCGAAGACCGCAGCGATGACGGCGCCGAGCAAGACGATCAGGGTGAAGAGCAGACGTCCGTTGCCTCGGCCCCATCGGGCTACGTGGAGCGCTGCCCATTCGAAGAAGCCGGACTCGTCGAGGATCAGGGAGATGATCACGATCGCCACGAAGGCGAAGGTGGCGTTCCAGACGATGCTCCACACCGTCGGGATGTCCGAGATGCTGACGACGGTGGTCACGAGCGCGAGGACCGCGCCGCCGAGGGCGGACCAGCCGATGCCGAGCCCCTTCGGTTGCCAGATCACCAAGGTGAGTGTGGCGAGGAAGATCAAGATGGCGACCACGGTCATGGCAGGGGGGGCTCCTCGGGCAGGCGGGGTGCGGGAAGACGCATCAGATAGATCAGCGTCAATGATCGACGCTACATTGATGCGTGTCGATGTAGCAATTCGTCGATGCGACGAGCAGTCGCCCGTGCTGGTGCACCGACTCCGACAAGGGTCGCCGATGCTGTGCCGCACCAGTCCCCGTAGCCGAGGAAGAACAGTCCCGGGACGTCGGCCGACTCGGTGGGCAGCTCGTCGGTCGTCGCTGGGGCTTCTGCTTCGTGGCCTGCTGTCAGGCCGAGGACGGGTCGGAGGTCCGGGTGGAAGCCGGTGCACCAGATGACGGCATCGAAGTGCTCGGCGTCTCCGCCAGACCAGATGACGCCGTCTTCCGTGAACTGCTCGAAGAGGCGTCGGGCCTTGAGTAGTCCTGCGGCGCGGGTGGCGTGCACCGGTGGGGTGACGACGATGTCTCCGAGAGCTCCGACTCCGCGGCCGGCGCCGGCGACGTGCTGGGTGGCGAGCTGGAAGAGCGCCCGACCGTCGACGTCGTCGGGCAGGTACCGAGGCGGCTCTCTGGTCACCCAGGTCGTGTCAGTCGTGGGGGCGAGATCGGCCGCGATCTGGGCTGCGCTGTTGCCGGCTCCGACGACCAGGACCTTCTGCCCGACGAGATCATCCGGGTTGCGGTAGCCGGACGCGTGCAGCTGACGCCCTGCAAACGCCTCGATCCCAGGCAGCACGGGCACGAAGGGGCGCCCCCACGTCCCGCCCGCCATCACGACGATGCGAGACGTCAGCTGGCGGAGGTCAGTGGTGACGAGGAACCCCTCTCCGCTCCGCGCGACGGTCAGCACGTGCTCAGGTCGGTGGACGGGCAGGTCGTAGCGTGCCTCGTAGGCAGCCAGGTATGCGGCGACGTGTGAAGCGGAGGGGGTTCCCTGGTCCGTCGAGGGCGGCATGGGCCATCCGGGCAAGGAGCTCATCGAGGCTGGTGAGAACAGGCGGAGGCTGTCCCAGCCGTCGGGCCATGCGCCTCCTGGCTCGTCCCGCTCATCGAGCAGGGCGAACGTCGGGGCGCTCTGGCGCCGACCCCGATCGACGTCGCCTCGCAGGCGCGCGAGGAAGTGGCCGAGCGCGAGGCCGGACTGCCCTGCCCCGACGATCACCACGTCGGGGTCGGTCACGCGCGCTCTCGTCGCTCTCGCTCCCATGCCTGGGCAGCGACCTGGACGGCGTCCCACGGCGATCCGAGCGGTGGCGTGTAGCTGAGGTCGAGGTCGCTGACCTCGTCGAGGGTGGAACCGGCGTGCAGCGCGGCGGCGAAGACGTCGATGCGTTTCGCGACTTCTGCGCTCCGGTGCCCGACGATCTGGGCTCCGAGCAGACGTCCGGTCGCGGTGTCGCCCGTGACGCCGATGCTGAGCGGCACCGCACCGGGGTAGTAGGCCTTGTGGTCGTCAGCGATGGTGATGCTCGACAGGGGCGTGGTGCCGGGCAGGTCGGCGGCGTCGCGGTCGCGAAGGCCTGTCCGGGCGGCGACGAGGTCGAAGACCTTGACGACTTGCGTACCGACGGAGCCGGCGTAGCGGCGGTCACCTCCGAGCATGTTCTCGCCGGCGACTCGGCCCTGTTTGTGGGCGGTCGTACCAAGGGGCAGCCACGTGAGACCCAGGAGACGATGGTGCGTGACGACGCAGTCGCCCGCAGCCCAGACATGCGGCACGCCGGTGCGCATCCGGTCATCGACCGCGACCGCACCGTGGCTGCCGAGCTCGGCCCCCGCGCTCACCGCCAGCTCGGTGCTCGGTGCGACGCCGAGGCACACGATGACGAGCGAGAAGGGCGCGTCCAGGAGGTTCGTGGATGAGTCAGGGCCGGACGCGTGGACGAGCCAGGTGCCTCCTCGGTCGGGCGTGAGGCTGGTGACGGTCGTTCCCGTTGCGACCGCCACCCCGTGGGCGCGGGCCTCACCAGTGATGAGGGCGCCGAGCTCGGGGTCGAGGGTGCTGAGCACCTCGGGTCCACGCTGGACGAGTGTGACGTCGAGGCCTCGGGCGATGAGTGCCTCGCACATCTCCAGGCCGATGTACCCGGCCCCGATGACGGCGACCCGTGCCCCAGCAGCCAGTGCTGCAACAGCCTCGTGGACGGCTTCGGCGTCGGCCATCGTGTGGAGGGGCAAGACGCCGGGCTCGCCGACTGGGATGCCGTCGGGCCGGACCGGATGCGCCCCTGTTCCGATGAGCACCTCGTCGTAGCTGACGTGACTGCTTGCGCCAGATGCCGCGTGAACGGTCTCCACCCGGCGTCCGTCGACGTCGATGGCAACGGCTCGAGTGTCGGTAAGGAGTCGGATCCCCGCGGCCTCGAGATCACTCCCGGTGCGATGGGCCAGGTCGCTCTCGGCAGCGACGTCTCCGGAGATCCAGTAGGGGATGCCGCAGATGGAGTAGTTCGGGTAGGAGTCGGCGAGCATGACCGTCACATCGGCCGAGGGGTCCAGTTCGCGGGCGCGGAGCGCTGCGGCGATGCCGGCGTCGCTCCCGCCGATCGCGAGGAGATGAGTCATGTCGCCACTGTGGTCTGAGACATCGACGCATGTCAATGCGCGTGGCAGACTGTTCACATGACCATCGCCGAGCCCTCGACCCTCACGGACATGACTGCCTGCTGCACTCCCGTGACGGGCGGCGCCATGGATACAGAAAGCGCGGCAGTACTGGCGAAGGCCCTGAAAGCTGTCGCTGACCCGGCGCGGCTCAGACTGCTCTCGATGGTGGCATCTCAACCCGGCGCGGAAGCGTGCGTGTGCGACTTGACGGAGCCACTCGGCCTTTCCCAACCCACCGTCTCGCACCATCTCAAGGTTCTTGTCGACGCGGGCATGCTCCATCGTGAGAAGCGCGGCACCTGGGCGTACTTCTCTTTGATTCCTGGCGCGCTCGACTCCCTTGCAGGGCTCCTAAGCTCGACCTCCTTGCGCGACTGACATCTGCCTGTCGCCAAGGGGCCACCTCCGCATTCGTCTTGCGCCCACACACCACTGCGGGAGCCCCCGATCACCTGCTACCGCGGAGAACGCATTCGGTGGAGCATCGCTCAGACCGGTCAGGGCACTCGGCTAGGTCGTGCTCGGCGCGCGAGAGACGCGACCGGAGCCGGTCGAGGCGGGCCTGCTTCTCCTCGATCTGCCGCACCTGCTCGCCCAGGAGCGGCCGCAGGGCTTCGCGTACATCGGTGCAGGACGTCGACTCCATGGTGCTGAGGTGCGCGCCTATCTGATCAAGAGGCAGCCCGAGTTCTTTGCTGGCCTCGATCAGGTCGAGCCGACTGAGAACGTCCGGGCTGTAATCCCGGTACCCGTTCGAGGTCCTGGCAGCAGTCAAGAGCCCGATGGACTCGTAATAGCGGAGCGCCGTGGCGGGGACGCCGCTGCGCTTGCTGACCTCGGAGATTCGCATACCGCGACCCTAGAGCCGCCGGCGCCGCTTGACCTTCAAGTGGCTCGAACCTCTACGGTCACTGACGTGCCCTCCTCCTCCACACCAGTCCTGCCGTGAACGCGGTCGTCTCCTGGCTCGAACACCGGCAGATCGGCCTCTACCTGGCGGCGATCCTGGCTGCCGGCGTCGTCGGTATCACCGTGCCGGGGGCGCACCACCTGGAGGGAGCGATCGAGCCTGTGCTCGCGCTGCTGCTGTTCGCGACGTTCCTCGGGGTGCCGTTCGCCGCGATCGGGAAGTCCCTCCGAGACGGGCGGTTCCTCGCCGCGGTCGGGGTGCTGAACTTCGTCGTCGTCCCGCTCGTCGCGTACGGGCTGTCCCGGTTCGTCGCGGTCGAGCCGGCGCTGCTGTTCGGGGTGCTGCTGGTGCTGCTGACCCCGTGCATCGACTACGTGATCGTGTTCGCCGGCCTGGCCGGCGGCGCGTCAGAACGGCTCCTCGCTGCGGCACCGCTGCTGATGCTGGCGCAGATCCTGCTCCTGCCGCTGTACCTGCTGTTGTTCATCGGCCTCAAGGGCGTCGCCGTGGTCGAGGTCGGTCCCTTTGCCCGGGCCTTCCTCCTCCTGATCGTCGTCCCGCTCACCGCGGCCGCCCTCGCGCAGGCCCTCGCCCGGCGACACCGCTCCGGTGTCGGGATCGAGCGGACGATGCTGGGCCTGATGGTCCTGCTGATGATGGCGACCCTGTTCACCGTCGTGGCCTCACAAGCCGGCGCCATCGGAGACGCCCTGGGCCAGCTGCTGGTGCTGGTGCCGATCTACGCCGCGTTCCTCGTCGCCATGGCAGCGCTCGGCATCGGCGCCGGCCGCATCTTCCGCCTTGACGTGCCAGCGACCCGTGCTCTGGTGTTCAGCGGCGCGACCAGGAACTCCCTCGTGGTCCTCCCGCTGGCGCTGGCCCTGCCGGCGTCCCTGTCGCTCACTCCAGTCGTCGTCGTGACCCAGACGCTCGTCGAGCTCATCGGCATGGTGATCTTCGTCCGACTCGTCCCTCGTCTTGTCCCGAGCTCGGCCGGGCGAATCGAACCGGCGGCATCTAGACCCGAGCCCAATTAGCCAGTCGCGTCAAGTCAGCGTCGACTGTAGAGTCAGTGCATGCTGACTCTTTCATCGCGCGTCGACGTCATGAACCGCCTCGGGCGCGCCATGGCCGATCCGACACGATCGCGCATCCTGCTGCACCTCCTGAACCAGCCCGGCTACCCCGGCGCTCTGGCAGAGCAGCTCGATCTCACGCGGTCCAACGTGTCGAACCACCTCTCGTGCCTCCGCGGCTGCGGCATCGTCGTTGCCGTTCCCGAGGGTCGGTCGACCCGCTACGAGATCGCTGACGCTCACCTCACGAAGGCACTCACTGCCCTTGTCGACGTCGTGCTCGCCGTCGACGACGGAGAGCCCTGCACCGACGACGCATGCGACGTCCCCCTTTGCTGCGGAACCGGCGCATGAGCACGACCACGCTGCCTGCCCTGCTCAAGCCCGCACGCCGGCTACTCCTGCAGCGTCGGATCCGGATCATCGTCGCGATCACGATCACTTACAACGTGATCGAGGCGATCGTTGCGATCGCCGCCGGCACCGTCGCCTCCTCGACGGCCCTGGTCGGCTTCGGCCTGGACTCGATCGTGGAGGTTCTCTCGGCCGCCGCGATCGCGTGGCAGTTCGCCGCCCCCGACCCGGAGAAGCGCGAACGGCTCGCGCTGCGCGTCATCGCCGTGTCGTTCTTCGGCCTAGCCGCCTACGTGTCCGTGGATGCAGTACTCGCCCTGACCGGCATCCGCGAGCCCGACCACTCCCCCGTCGGCATCGTTCTCGCCGCGGTCAGTCTCGCGATCATGCCGTTCCTCAGCCTGGTCGAGCGCCGCACCGGCATCGAGCTGGGCTCGGCGTCCGCGGTGGCCGACTCGAAGCAAACGCTGATCTGCTCATACCTCTCGGCCGCGGTCCTCGTCGGACTCGTGCTCAACCTCGCGTTCGGGTGGGCATGGGCCGACCCCGTGGCCGGGCTCGTCATCGTCGTCTTCGCCGTTAGGGAGGGCCTCGAGGCCTGGCGCGGCGACGCCTGCAAGACGCCCGTGTCGGCCCTGACGGGCGAGCGCCAGGTCGAGGCCTGCGATTGCTGCTGACCCCGGGGAAGCTCAGACGTGGGTGTGGTGCTCGTGCTGAGCGTGCTGGGCGGGCTCGATCTGGAAGGTCGAGTGCTCGACCTTGATCGAGAAGTGTTCAGCGACGCACTTCTGGAGGTCGTCGAGGATCTGAGGTGCGTGCCCGTCTTGGAAACAGGAATCCTCGACGGTGACGTGCGCACTCAGGATCGGCAGCCCCGTGGCCACGAGCGAAGCGTGCAGGTCGTGGACCTCGGTGACGTGTGGCAGCTCGAGCATGTGAGCCCGAACGTCGTCGAGGTCAAGGCCGGTGGGGGTCGATTCCATCAGCACCCCTGTTGTCTCGCGGAGCAGCTTGATGGTGCGGGGGATGATGAGCACGGCGATGAGCATTCCGGCGAGTGCGTCGGCTTGGCCCCATCCGGTGGTCATGATGATCAGGGCGCTGGCGATAACGGCCACTGAGCCGAGGGCGTCGTTGACGACTTCGAGGAACGCTGCCCGCATGTTCATGTTGGCCGAGCGGCCGGCAGCGAGAACAGTGATGGACACGATGTTGCCCACGAGTCCGATGATGCCGAAGATGAGCAGCTCAGAAGAGGGCACAGCAGGAGGCTCGAACAGGCGCCGGATGCCTTCGACGAGAGCGAAGAGGCCAACCGCAAGAAGCACCGTCGCTTGGGCTGTGGCGGCGAGCACTTCCGCTCGCTGGAAGCCCCACGTTCGTTTTGAGGTTGCGGCTCGCTTCATGAGGGTGGCTGCGAGAAGCGCCATGAAGAGGCCGCCGGCGTCGGTGAGCATGTGGGCTGCGTCGACCAGGAGCGACAGGCTTCCCGTGATGACCGAGCCGATGACTTCGACGATCAGGATCGAGGTGGTGATCCCGAAGGCGATGGCGAGGCGGCGGCGGTGGTCGGTGCCGCCGGGTGCCGCGTGATCGTGGCCTGCGCCCATGTCAGTGTCCTTCGTGGTGGTGACGGTAAGCGGCGCCGACGGAGTGCTCGGCTTGGAAGATGGCGTCTTGCACGAGCTTGCTGGCGTGATCGTTGACGAGCCTGTAGAAGACACGGTTGCCGGCCTGGCGCGTCGAGACCATCCGGGCCATACGGAGCTTGGCGAGGTGTTGCGAGACCGCAGTGGGAGATTTGTCAACGATGTCGGCCAGATGATTTACCGATAGCTCTTCGTCGCGGAGAGCAAGGATCATCCGGACACGGGTTGCGTCGGCAAGCATGGAGAACACTTCGACGGCGAGTTCCACGAACGCGTCATCCGGGTGGAGTTCCTCTTGATGCGTATCTTCGTGCATGCGAAGATGGTCACACGACGTTGCCTCGATGTCTAGAGTCTTGGGGCAGTTCTGCAGCGACGTACCCCTGTTGTTGATTAGCCTTTGGTCAGACCTGGACCTGGAAGGAGGCGTGATGTTCAGAACTACGTCCGGCGCCTCCCGTTCACGGTGGTCCGTCGGGGTCTGGGCACTGTTGCTGTCCATCACAGCCGCGACCCTCGCAGCAGTTCTGGGCATCCACACCCTCGGCGACAACGCCTTCTCCGGCGGGGTGCAAGCCGCGTCGAGCGTGACGCAGGCCGTGTCGGTCGACGACCCGGCCCCTCGAGACTCTTCCCTCCCTCCACTGTCAGTCGGCGACGAGGCCATGACCGGGCTCACTGACAGCGGTGGAGTTCTGGCCTGTACCCTCCTGGCCCTCCTCTGCGTGGTGACTCTCGCTGTTGCCCTGGTGCGGATGCGGGGCGCAGCCGCCCGAACGCTCGATCCACTCGCCGGCCCCGACTCAACAGTGCCCTCCGTCCCGGATGCGCGACGCCCGGCGATCGTGAGCCTTACCGTGCTGGGCATCTCCCGAATCTAGACACTCCCCGATCGCGACCTGCGCGTCGGCGGACGATGACGATCAGTCATCAGGCGTTCGGCGTGCTCCTTCGAGACCGAGGACACCCCTTACATGCTTCGCATCGTCAGGGTGACTGCGCCGGCCCTTGTAGCCGTTCTCGCCGCCACCTTTCTTACCGCCACCCCTTCTCGCGCTGCGGCCTATCCAACCTGGGATGACGTCATCGCCGCCCGCTCAAACGAGGCGGCGACCGCCGACAAGATCACCGAATTGACCGGCCTACTGGATGGCCTCCGGCAACAAGCCGAGACGCTGACCACTGCAGCCGATCAGCGTGGCCTTGAGCTTCAAGAGGCTCAGGATGCCGCTGACGCTGCAACGGAAGCCCTTCGTTCCCTTTCTGACGACGTCGCCCGCGCCGAGCAGGACGCCGACAATGCAGAACGGCAGATCAGCCAGTGGGCTGCGTCGCTGAGCCGTGCCGGCGGGACCGATGTGTCGATGAACATCGCCGTCGCCGGCGGCGACGCCGATGACCTGCTTTCCCGGCTCGGAACGGCCTCGCAGCTGACGAAAACCTCGAACCGGATGCTAGAAAACGCGACCGCGAAAGCGAACACCGTCAGCAGCCTTCGCGATCAAGCTCAAGTCGCAACGACCGAACGGGACCGACTCCAGGGTCTCGCGCAGACAGCCCGCGACGACGCGCTTGCCGCGGCGACCACCGCGCAAGCCGCCGTCGCGGAACAAGAGACACGGAGCATCGAGCTCGAGGCTCAGTTGGCCGTGTTGAAGCAAGAGACTGCCACCGCCGAACAAGGGTACGCAGCGGCCGAAGCCGCGCGAGCCAAGGCGGCCGCCGAGGCGGCAGCTCGCGCCGCAGCCGCCCGCGCAGCAGCCGCGGCGACCTCGGCTCCTGCAGCCCCCACATCCTCCGCCGTGTCGCCTTCGGGATGGACGATGCCGATCACGGCGTACTCGAGCTACCAGGCCTACGGCATGCGCATCCACCCAGTCCTGGGCTACCCGAAACTGCATGCTGGGGCGGACTTCGGGGCCTCCTGCGGAAACGCGATCTACGCCGCCACCGCCGGCACCGTCACCTATGCCGGCGCCTACGGCGGATTCGGGAACCTCATTACGGTTACGTCTGCCGGCGGGGTTTCCACCAACTATGGCCACATGTATTCCTCTGGCGTTCAAGTCCGTGTCGGCCAGCAGGTCACCGCCGGTCAGCAGATCGCCCAGGTCGGCAACGCCGGCCTCTCGACGGGCTGCCACCTCCACTTCGAGCTCCGCCAGGGCGGAGCTGCCACCGACCCCATCGCCTACCTCAGAACCAAAGGAGTCTGACCATGGTCAAGAACCAATTCATCGTCGCCGTCATCGCACTCATCGTCACCGCTGCCGTCGTCGTCGCGGTCATCATCTACAACGGCACGCGCACCGACACCGCCCAGCCCCTCGCCGCCGACCCCACCGTCGCACCGGCCAGTGCGGAAGTCGTTCGTGACGACACCCGCTACCTCGACCAGGTCGAGGGCGACGCCGTCACCGTCGTGGAGTTCCTCGACTTCGAGTGCGAGTCGTGCGCGGCCATGTACCCGTACGTCGAGCAGGTCCGGGAGAAGTACGCCGGGCAGATCAACCTCGCGGTCCGCTACTTCCCGATCCCGTCGCACCGGAACTCCGAGAACGCGGCCGTCGCCGTCGAGGCGGCTGCCCAGCAGGGCCAGCTCGAGGCGATGTACGCGCGCATGTACGAGACCCAGGCCGAGTGGGGCGAGAAGCAGGAGTCCGAAGCAGCCCTGTTCCGCACGTTCGCTGAAGACCTCGGGCTCGACATGACAGCGTTCGACGAGGCGGTGGCCGACCCGGCGACCCTCGAGCGCGTGGTCGCCGACCGGGCGGAGGGCACCGCCCTCGGCGTCACCGGCACCCCGACGTTCTTCGTCGACGGTCAGATGATCGAACTCACCGCCGTCGACGACCTCGACAAGGCCGTGGAAAGCGCAGTCGCCGGTGGCTAGGAACCGCGGGCGCGCCCGGAAAGCGCAACCCGTCGCTGCTCCCCCGCCGAACCTCCGCACACTGGCCGTCCTCGGGCTGCTGCTGGCCTGCATGGCCGGCCCGGTCGGTTTCGTCGTCAGCCTTCTCGCGTTCATCCGCTCACGTCGAGCAGGTGAAAAGAACACGGTCGCTTTGGTCGGGATGATCGTCGGCCTCGCCACGACTGCGGCGTTCGTCGCCGGGGTCATCTACTTCCAAGCCGTCTTCGCCGGCCAGACCGGTGTCTGCGCCGAGCTCGGCCCCGGCGACCACGACGGCGCCTTCGGCACCTTCACCTGCCCCGAGAACTGAGAAAGCCCATGACCTTCCCCCCTCTTCGAAACCTCGTGACGGCACTGTTCGTCATGCTCGCCCTCGCTGCTGGCCTCGCTGTCCTGGACGCTCGCCCTGCCGCCGCCCATGACGCCCTCGCCCGAGCAGTTCCCGCGGCTGATGAGACCGTGACGACCGAACTGTCCTCGGTGACCCTGACGTTCTCGGAGACACCGTTGGCGGAGTTCGCCAACGCCATCGCGTTGAACGTCACCGACCCCACCGGGGCCTCCGTCACCACAGGCGCCCCCGTGGCGGAAGGAACAACCCTCTCTGTTCCCGTCGAGGTCAGCGAGGCAGGTCTGCACACCGTGACGTGGCAGAGCGTGTCGAGTGACGGACACACCATCTCCGGCACCTACACCTTTACCTACGCCGGCCCCGTCGCCGCAGCTGCCCCTACGACACCGGCCCCCGCCGCGAGCACACCCGCCGCTTCGCCCTCCGCCACGGCAGAACCGACGGCACCAGATCCGACTCAGACGGCCGCTGGGCCCGCCTCGACCAACAGCATTCCACTCATCATTGGGGTGACGACATTCGCTGCGTTGATGTTGATTCCCTTGATCGTGGTCCGCCTCCTTCGAGCCCGCCGCCGGAAGAAGGCCGAGATGGCGGCCCCGGAGACAGGTGGCACTGAGGAGTGAGCACGCCACTTCATGCTCGCCGCATCACGAGCAATCCCCGACCACGAATCACCCTGGTTGTGGCCGCGATCGCGGCCCTGGCGACCGTCGCGGTTCTGCTGGTGGCGGTGAAATCAAGCGAAATTGTGCTGATCGTGGACCCCGGAGAAATCGTGAGGTCTGGGTACACGGTCAGCAAGACCATCAGCAACAGTGCAGCCGCGATCACCCTCGGTACCTCTTTCCTCCTGGCCGCCGCCGTCCCCGTTCACCAGCCCTCACAGCGAAGCCTGTTCCACCTGCTGCGCAGCTCAGCTGCTGTCTGGGCCATCGCGGGCTTCGTTGCCAGCGTGTTCACGTTCGCCAACATCAGCGGCGTTCCCCTCGACGAGGCAGGGACTGCCGCTTTCTGGTCGCAGTTCGCCTTCTACAGCACCGGCATTGAGCTCGGCCAGGCGTGGACGACCACCATTGCCGCAGCAGTCCTCGTCACCGTGTGGGCGTCACTCACCCACTCCCCCGGACACGCAGCAGCCCTCGCGGGGGTGAGCGCCTTGGCCCTGATACCCCTGGCTCAGCAAGGGCATGCGGCGGGTTCGGCGTCCCACAACCTCGCGGTTGTGTCGATCCTGATGCACGTCCTGTTCGCCTCGATCTGGGTCGGCGGCCTCGTCGCCCTCGTCTGGCTCAGACGAACCCTCCCCGGGCACCTGTTCCCCGTCGTCCTCCGCCGCTACTCGGCAATCGCGTTCGCGGCCTTCGTCGCCGTGGCACTCTCGGGCCTCGTCAGTGCCACCATCCGCATCACCGACCCCGCAACGCTCACCACCACCTCCTACGGCCTCATCGTCCTCGGCAAGGTCGTTGTGTTGGTCCTCGTCGGCGTCCTCGCTGCCGTCTTCCGCACGTGGCTGCTGCCGCACATCCACACCGGCCGAACGCGTCTCTTCTGGGCTTTAGCTGCCGTGGAGGTCACGTTCATGGGTGTCGCGTCCGGTCTTGCCGGCGTGCTCGCCCGCACCGCGCCTCCTGGCGCTGAGCAAGAGATCTACGAAACGGGTCCAGTGACCGCGGCTGAATCCCTCACCGGGTCGGTCTTCCCTGCACCACCGAGCTGGGCCACCGTGTTCCAAGGTCAACCAGATCCCTTCTGGCTCCTCCTCATCCTCTTCTCCGCAGCGACCTACCTCCTCGCCACCCGTGCGCAGCACCGGCCCGGGACGCCCTGGCCGTGGCATCGCAGTGCGGCCTTCTTGGCAGGCCTGCTCGTCGTCCTGTGGGTGACGTGTGGTCCACTGGCGATCTACGCCACGTACCTCCTCAGCTCCTACGTGCTGACGATCGTGACGCTTCTGCTCGCGGGGGCCTGCATCGCTCAGGGACGCCCGGGCGCCCTTGCTCGAGCGACCCTCAGACTCAGAGAAGACGGGACGAGAGGCCCCCGGGAGTGGGCGACGTCTCTCCTTCGCCGGCCCCTGGGCCTGTTCGACGACAGCCCGCTCGGCGTCGGCTTGATCGTGCTGGTGACCGTGGTGCTGGCCATGATCCCGGCGGGCATGCGCTGGGCAGTGACCGAGCCCCTCGGACGTGTCGTCGTCCTCACCGCTGTCGTTGTCGCCGGCGCCGTGCTGGGGTCCGCTCTCCGACGGGCACTGACCGGCCACAAAGCTGGCGACATCGCCCTGATCGGCGGCCTCGCCGCCTGTGCTCTCGCGGGTACCGCAGTAACCCTTTTGGGGCCGACCGTGATGCTCGACTGGTTCAAGACGATGAACCCCGGCGGACACCCCGCCGCCGACGCCGATCAGCGCCTCGGGAGCGTCATCCTCCTCATCAGCGCCGCCGCCACAGCTCTCACCGCAACAGTCCTGGCCCTCCGTGCGCTCACCGGGCCCCGCACCGCCACCCCGTCCCTTACCTCGGAGGACTCACGTTCATGACACGCCCCACCATCCGAACCCTTGTCGCCGCTGCCCTGGTCGCCGCGATGGCCATCGTCACGTCGGGTTGCGGCTCGAGCAGTTCTGTCGCGGAACAGTACGCGGACGGGTCCACGAAGAACTACATCGGCGGCGACGGCACCGTGGTCGAGATTCCTCCGGCCAACAGGGGTGAACCGATCTCCTTCACCAGCACCACAGACCTCGGCGAACCGCTGGACTCAGCCGACTACGACGGCGACGTGATGGTGGTCAACTTCTGGTACGCCGCCTGCCCCCCGTGCCGAGCCGAAGCTCCTGACCTCGAAGCCCTCCACCAGCAGTACCAAGACCAGGGCGTGTCCTTCATCGGAGTGAACGTCCGCGACCAGGCGAGCACCGCGGTCGCCTTCGCTGAACGGTTCAACGTCACCTACCCCTCCGTCATCGACATCACCGACAGCGCCGTACAGCTGGCCTTCGCCGGCCAGGTGTCCCCGAACGCCGTTCCCACCACGATCGTCGTCGACCGAGAGGGCCGAGCAGCAGCCCGGATCACCGGCCGAGCCGAGAAATCCATCCTCAACTCCCTCATCACCACCGTTCTCGCCGAGACCCCATGAACCTCGCCGACACCGTCTTCGACGGCCAGCTCCTCCTTGCCGTCCCGATCGCCCTCCTCGCCGGGCTGGTCTCTTTCGTGAGCCCCTGCGTTCTGCCCCTCGTCCCCGGCTACCTCGGTTACGTCGGGGGTCTTGCCGACCCCACCGCGAAGACAGGCAAAAGACGTCTCCTGATCGGAGTGGGCTTGTTCGTGGCGGGGTTCGCTGCGGTGTTCATCGCTTACGGGGCCCTCTTCGGGGCGCTGAGCGTGTGGCTGATCCAGTGGCAGGGCCTCGTCACCCGCATCCTCGGAATCGTCGTGATCCTGATGGGGCTGGTATTCATCGGGCAGGTCAGCTTCCTGCAACGCTCCTTGACACCGCGGTGGCGGCCAGTCACCGGCCTTGCCGGCGCACCGCTTCTCGGAGTCGTCTTCGGCCTGGGATGGACCCCCTGCTTCGGGCCGACCCTTGCCGCGATCTCAGCTCTCAGCCTCAGCAGCGGCTCCGCAGGACGCGGGGCCCTCCTCGGGTTGGCGTACTGCATAGGTCTCGGGCTGCCCTTCGTGCTGGTCGCCCTGGGCCTGTCCTGGGTGACCGGATCTGTGGCGTTCGTCAAACGCCACATCCGCGCCATCAACCTCGCCGGCGGCGCCGTCCTCATCGCCGTCGGCATCGCCATGGCCACCGGCATCTGGACGGCCCTGATCTACCAACTTCAAGGCCTCATCAACGGCTTCGTCCTCCCCCTCTGACCGACCAGGAACCCATGACTTCCCTCCCTCTGCACCGCGAACGACTCACCCCCTCGCCGGCGTTCTACCTCGCGATCGTGCTCGTGATCCCCGCCACCTTCTTGGTGTTCCTGCCCATCAACGTCACCGCCGGGATCATCGTCGCGGCCGTGCTCTACCTCGGCTCTGTCGCAGCCTTCATCGGCACCTCGCCCGTCGTCCAGGTCACCCCAGATGGGTTCTTCGCCGGTGCCGCCCGGCTCACACCTGACGAGATCGGGACAGTCACCACCTACACCGGCGGAGACGCCACACAGCAACGCGGGCCCCGCTTGGACGCCCGGGCGTGGACGCTGTTCCGGGGGTGGGTGCATCCCGTGGTGAAGATCGAGCTTCTCGACGAGACAGACCCGGCACCGTACTGGCTCGTGTCCACCCGGCACCCCGACGAACTCGCGGCGGCCCTGGCCACGGTGACCCGCTCGAACGAGGGCGCCTGAGATGCCGGCACTTGACCTCGCCGTTCTGCTGGGCTGGGCCCAGGGACCGGTGTCCCCTGTCGCGATCGGCGCCGCCCTGTTGGCAGCCGGCTACGTGCTCCTGTTTCGCCGGGCGCGACGCCGGGACCGGGCCCTTACTCCTGGCCGGCGTGGCCCTGGTGTCGGACAGGCAGCGGTGTTCGTTCTGGGTTGCGTACTCATCGTCCTGGTCACGGCAACGGGGGTGCAGACGTACAGCCGGGAGCTGTTCTCGGCGTTCATGTTCCAGCAGCTGACGCTGCTGATGATCGTGCCGCCGCTGCTCATCCTCGGACGACCAGGAACGGTGCTGCTGCGGGGTCTGCCCCGGCACGGCGTAGGACTTATCGCACTTCGGGCAGCTGTCGGGGCGCTCAGATCGAGCTTCGCCCGTGCAGTCGTGAACCCGATCGCCGTGTTCCCTCTGCTGCTGGTTCCGCTGTTCGGGCTCTACCTGACCGGCGCCATCGACGCGCTCCTCGCCACCGAAACAGGACGAGCGGCCCTGCAAATCGGCTTCGTCGCTGTCGGGGTGGTGGTCATGGTGCCCCTGGTGTCCACAGACCCGCTGCCTCGACAGACGTCCTACGTCATTCGAGTCTTCGACGCGTTCCTCGAGATGCAGATCCACGCCGCCTTCGGCCTCACCCTGATCTTCAGCAGCGCCCCCCTCGTAGCAGCCTTCAGCTCCCCTTCACCCCGCCTTGGCATCGATGCCCTCCGCGATCAGCAGCTCGCCGGTGCCCTGGTGTGGACGTACGGGGAACTCCCCGTCGTGGTGATCCTCCTCGTCAGCCTCGCCCGCTGGCAGCGACAGGACACCCGAAAAGCCGCAAGAGCGGCGAGGCGTGCCGACGTCGAAGGCGACACCGAACTCGACGACTACAACGCCTACCTCAGGAACATCAACCATGGCGGCCGAAATGACTAGGACACGTCGGCCACCGGCACGGGCCACAGGTCTCCCTCAGCCACCCGTCACAACGAAGGACGCCACCCATGCCTGAATCGTTCTGGGGCTCAGCCATCTTCTCCGTCGTCCCGAGCCTGGTTGTGGGGCTCATCTTCTGGTTCGTCGTCCGGGCACTCGTGCGCGCCGACCGCAACGAACGGCAGGCCTACGCTGCGATCGACAAGGAAGAGCGCGAGCGGGCCGCCCACCAACTTGGCGACACGCCAGAAAATCTCGACGGCACATGAGGCCGCCAGCCGAGATATCGAAGGCTCCCGCGGTCATGCCGCTGCCTGCTGCTTTCGCGGCCGCGGCAGCAGGTGGAGCCATTCTCGATGGCGCCTTTCCCGACAAGAACTGGTGGCCTCTAGCCTTCCTGGGGATCGGGTTGATCTTGGCGGCCCTCCCCGGACGACGCGCAGGGGCAGCGTTCGCTGTCGGGCTTGTCGCGGGCGTTTCGTTCTACGGTTTCCACATTCAGTGGGTAGCGCTCTTCCTCGGGCCCGTCCCGATCGCAGCGCTAGTTCTCTTGCAGGCGTTGCTGTTCGCGGCGGGATGCGTGGCGATCACCCTGGCGTATCGGTGGCTCCCCCAGCTGTGGCCAGGCCCGTGTGGAGCCTGCCTTGGGGTCCCGGCCGTGGTGGCGGCAGTGTGGTGTGCCCGTGAGGCGGTGTCGAGCACCTGGCCGTATGGCGGGTTCTCCTGGGGCCGAGCCGCGATGTCACAATCCACCAGCCCTCTCCGAGAAGCCTTCGCGTGGCTAGGAATATCGGGTGTGGGGTTCGTCATGGTCCTCGTTGTCGCGATGATTCTGCAGATCGTCAGCACCAGAACACTTCGACACTCCGGCCGGTGGATTGCACCGGTGGCCGCGGCGGCCATACTCGTGGGTCTGCCGGCGTGGCCCATCGCGCAGACGGGGACGATGCGGGTGGGCGCTGTGCAGGGGAATGGTCCAGCGGGCTACTTCGACGAAAGGAACCCCGGGGACCTCACCCAGGCCCAAGTAGACGCCACCACACCCCTTCTCGATGAACGTCTTGATGCTGTTCTCTGGCCCGAAGGCGCCACGGACCGAAGCGCCCTCGATGACGACGACACGGCTGCAACGTTCGATGCGATCGCCCAGGCGACGGCGGCGCCGCTGATCGGGTGGGCCATCACGGAACGGGACGGACGGACCTACAACACGGAAATCCAGTGGGAGCCAGGCCGTGGCCCTGTCGATTTCTACGACAAGAAGCACCCCGTCCCGTTCGGGGAGTATGTCCCCGACCGGGCGTTCTGGCGATCCCTCGCGCCTGACCTGGTCGACATGGTCGCTCGCGACTACACCCCAGGGACAACCGACCCCATCTTCGACATCTCCGGGGTTTCGGTCGGCATCAGCATTTGCTTCGACATCGTCGACGATGACGTACTCCGTCAGTCCGTCACCGAAGGCGCCCAGGTGCTGTTCTCGTCGTCCAACAACGCCGATTTCGGACGCTCCGACCAGAGCGCCCAACAGCTCGCGATCACCCAGATTCGGGCGATCGAGCTGGGGCGGAGTGTCGTCAACATCTCGACCGTCGGCCGCAGCGCCGTAATCGCGCCAGACGGCTCCGTGACAGCTGAGCTGCCCTGGTTCAGTCCTGGGGTGTTGGTGGAAGACGTTCCGTTGTCCACGAATCTGACGCCGGCGGCGATGTGGGGCGGCCAGATCGAAAAGATCATCAGCATCACTGGTCTGAGTGTCCTGCTCGGTGCCGGCGTCCTCTCCCGGAGAAGAGGCGCGGAGCGGTAGACGGCGGACGACGCACAGAGGAGGCGTGGCACCAACCGGCGCCACGCCTCCTCCTGATTCACACGAACTCTGTCCGTGCGTTACATCTGCACACCAGAGTGATCGATCATGCCTGCGCGGCGGCGGCGGCGCACGACGAGCACCGCACCGGCACCAGTCAGCATGAGGGCGAGCAGCAACGCCGGCAGGACCTCGGAGCCAGTGAAGGCGAGAGGACCGTTGCCGGACCCGGCGGTCCCGACACCACCGGCGGTGTTGCCGCCGTCAGCGGGCACAGCACCAGGGGTCGGGGTGGCGGACGGGGCCGGGGTGACGGCGCCGGCGATGACGTTCACCGCGGCGGTGAGCTCCACACCCGACTGAACCCCGGTCAGGGTGACCGTTCCAGCGCCCAGTGCGGTCGGAGCCGTGACCGTGAAGGTCGCGATTCCGTCGATGACGTCGACGTAGCCAAGGTCGACGGGGTCACCGGTGGCAGGGGTGAACACGCCCGAGACCTGACGGTCGCCCTCGATCCCGGAGGCGGTCACGGTGAAGTCTGTTCCGGGAGCGACCTCGGCCGGGGCGGAGATCGTGGCGTCATTGCTGAGTCCGTCGAGGTTCCGGTCGAGCTCGAGCGCGTTGACGATGGTGAAGAAGTTATCGGTCTGGTCGATCAGGCCGACGACGTTGGCAGCGCCGGGACCGTAGCCGGCAACGCGGAGTTGGCTGCCGGTGTGCTGCTGCGAGCCACCAGCCGCGGCGGTGCCGTAGGCGATCTTCATGGTGCTGCCCTCGTTGGTCAGCAGCGACGTGCTGAGCGAGGTAGGAGGGGTTCCGTCGACGATCTGGCTGGTGTGGGCGTGGTCGGCGGTGACGATGACCATCGTGTTTCCGTCAGCCTTGGCGAAGTCGAGCGCGGCCTGGACGGCCTCGTCAAGGTCGAGGACCTCACCGATCTGGCCACAAGCGTCCGCGCTGTGGTCGCGCTTGTCGATCGAGGCGCCCTCGACCTGGAGGAAGAAGCCGTCCTCGTTGTCGAGCAGGTCGATCGACTTCTCAGTCATCGCCTGAAGCGAGAGGTCCGTCGAGAGGCGGGCAGGGTTCGGCGTGCAGCGCTGCGGGGCGAGGTCGCCGCCACCAACGGTGGCCGTCGAGGGCGCGAAGCGCGTGGGGAAGTTGCCGTCCGTGAACGTGCCCAGCACGGGCGCGGTCTGGTCGGCCGCGGCAAGGCCGCTCAGGCCCGCCGCGTCACCGATGACCTGGTAGCCGCGGTCGCCGGCCTGGTCGAAGAGCGTGTCGCCCTGGTACTGGCCGGCACGGGCCGCCTGGCGGAACGAGGCCGAGCCGCCACCGAGGGTGAGGTCGGCGCGCGTGCCGATGATCTGCTCGCTGATCGAGCCGCGACCACCCTGGTCGAGAGCGTCGGCACCGCACTGGGTGACGCTGTCGGGGCCGTAGCAGCTGCGCGCGGCGACGTGCGCGGCCTGGACTGCGGGGGTCGCGTCCTGGACCTCGGAGGTGGTGACGTTGCCGGTCTTCAGGCCGTTGGCCTTGGCGATCTCGAGCAGGGTGTCCTGCGGGGTGCCGGCGATGTCGACCGAGACGGCGTTATCGTACGTCTTCGTGCCGGTGGCCCACGCGGAGCCGGTCGCGGCGGAGTCGGGTACGTAGTCGGCCTTGCCGTCTCTCGTGAGCGAGTACGTCGTGTACTGACCCGTCAGGGGCAGGGCGTCGATGCCAGGCAGGACACCGCCCGCGCCGTACTCGTAGTTGCGGGCCGAGGTGATTTCGGAGTCGCCCATGCCGTCACCGATTAGCAGGATGACGTTCTTCGCCGGGCCGCCCTGGACGGAGTCGAGGATCGCCTGGGTGCTGTCGTCGATGCTACGGGCGGCACCACCGTTCTGGGCAACGTCTGCGGGAGTTGCGGCGACGGCTGCGGTCGGGACGAGGGCGACGGAGGCAGCAAGCGCCACCGCTCCGAACGTCGTGGCCGCTGCGCGGCCGGAAGTCATCAGTGACACGTGTCTGCTCCAGGTGATCGTGATCCGTGAGCGCCATGCGGAAGCCGCTACAGCGCAGGAACCAGCAGACCCCGACTCGGTAAACCGTCGATGAACACCCCCCGGCCCGCACACCAATAAAGACCCT
Organism: Frigoribacterium sp. ACAM 257; assembly: GCF_007954365.1. Classification (GTDB taxonomy): domain Bacteria; phylum Actinomycetota; class Actinomycetes; order Actinomycetales; family Microbacteriaceae; genus Frigoribacterium. The sequence goes on along the minus strand of NZ_VOLO01000002.1, from coordinate 180,043 downwards.
CGACTAGGGGGTAGCAGGAAGAGCTTGCGGATGGAGACAAATCTTCTGGGGCCTGCTCGACCGGAAGCGGGACTGAGCGGTAAGTCGCCGATTTTCTACGTTGTCGGTGGAGTGTCAGCCGGGTGACGTCGGGTGGGCTTCGAATCGCACGCCACGGATACAACCGCGAAGCTGATGAGACCGACTGTGGTGAAGATGTCGGCGACATTGAAGATGGCAAACCAGTCGATCGCGATGAAGTCGACGACCTCACCAGACAGGGGGCCTTTGTCCGCTCGCGAGATGCGGTCCCAAACGTTGCCCGTGGCTCCGCCGAGAACGACCGCGAGAAGGAATGTCGCAAACGTCCTCCTTTCCTTCAGTGCCCGAACAAGGACCCAGGCGGCGAGGGCCGCAACGATCGCTATGATGCCGACGGTCAGGGCTGGGCCGAACTCGGCCCCGAGACCAAACGCGACACCGGGGTTGAACACGAGCCGGAGACTTGCGCCGAGTCCTAAATCGATTTGACGCTCTGCGCCGAGAAATGACAGCGCCCATGCCTTCGACACCTGATCAAGAACGAACGCAGCCGCAGTGATCACGACTGCACCGGCGACCCGCCCTCCGGCCGTCATGAGAGGGCCTCGACGAGCCGAATGAGGACACCGGACTCGATCAGGATGTAGAGCCCGAGGCCGATAAACACTGCGGGCACGAGCCAGTGCTCGACTCTTTCGAGCAGCTCACTGACGGTTTTGCTCGTTCCGATGAAGCGAGCGGTGAGGCACCACACCGCCACCAGGACAAGGAACACGATGATTGTGACGACGGTGTCCTGCACGGGGTTTGTCCGGAACACGGGCGTGTAGAGCGAGATGTTGTCGGCACCGTTGGCGATTGTGATGCCGGCAACTCCTAGGAGACCAACTGCGGAAATTGCGTCGTCATCGTCATCGTCGTCGTCATCGCCTCGGCGCCGAAGGGTGCGAACGAGACCGTAGATGCCGATGGCAAGCGGAATGAGGCCGAGGAATCCAACCCACTTATCCGGCACGATTGTGAGCCCCGCAGCGGCCACGACGCTGATGGCGACGAGGGTCACGAACCCGGCGTACTGACCGGCAACAACCTTCCACCCGGGCAGAGCGCCTCGTGCTGACGCAACGAAAAGAACGGTCAGGACGACGAGGTCGTCGATGTTGGTGGCCGCGAAAAGACCGACCGCGGCGACGATGGTGCCGATCATCGGGTCTGGCTTCCGTAAGTCGTGCACAAGTCGACCTTGTGCCCGGTAGAGGCAAGCAGCTGCTCGGCGGATTCGAGGACGTCAAGGACTTCCGGTGTGGCCACTGAGTAAAAGTTCTGCCGCCCCTCGGCGCGAGCGGTGACAAGGCCGCAGTCTCGAAGGCAGGCGACATGCTCAGAAACAGTGGACTGGGCTAAACCAAGTTCGTCAGTGAGATCCCGTACACGCGCTTCGCTTTGGCTGAGTCGGCGCAGGATGAGCAGACGGCTCGGGTCTGCCAGCGAATGGAACAGCGAAACCGCTGCACTTAACTCTTTAATAATCGGCACGCGCCGATGATATCAATTCCAGCCGATTTTTGGCGAGCTGAGGAACACCCGCGATCTGAGACCGAGGAGCATGCGCCACCCCTCCCCGTTCGTCTCATTAGACGATCGGTCACCGACCAGCGGCGGACGCTAGCCACTCCCCCGCAGCTACGGGGCGCAGGCTGTCTCGATAGATCAGTCCGAAACTGATCTCGGTGAACGATCGGTCACCGACCAGCGGCGGACGCTAGCCACTCCCCCGCAGCTACGGGGCGCAGGCTGTCTCGATAGATCAGTCCGAAACTGATCTCGGTGAACGATCCCCTATCGGGACTGGCCAACACACCCTTTTCTTGGTCGGAACGAATGTTGTATCAGCAGGTGCAGCTTGGTCGGATCAGTGCTTTACTGAGCGTGGCGGAGACGCCACGGCGGTGGGGCTCGCCGTCACCAACCTCGACTCAGGTCGACAACAGTCCCTATCTCATCCACTGGCGTGCCCAGATACCGAGATAGGAGACCAGATGACCACCGACACCATCGTCGTCGGAGCCCATACCCGGACGGCCAACACCGTTCTCTCGACCGCCGCCCGGTTCGCGGCCCGGTTGTCGGCACAACTCGTCGTCGTGCAGGTCGACGACTCCCGCGTCCCCGCCGACCCCGACGACGCCAGCGGCCGAGGGGCGACCGTTCCCCTCGACCCAGACGAGTACGACGACGACGCCGTCGACAGATCTGCCCTCGAGGCGACGGCAGCCCGGCTCCGCACCGACGTGCAGATCACGGTCGACGTCCGTGTCCTCGCCGGTGACCCCGCAAAGGCGTTGGCCCGCGTCGCCGCCGACACGCACGCCGTGATGATCGTCGTCGGATCCTCGAACGGTCCGGCCGCGGGCCTGAAGGCTGCACTGCACGGGTCCACGGCATCGTTCCTCATGCACCATCAACCCGTGCCGGTACTCGTGGTGCCGGTCTCGAAGGCATGGCCGTGACGACCCGGATCGTCCTCGTGCGACATGGCGAAAGCCAGGCCAATGCCGACGGGCTGTTCACCGGTATCACCGACTCACCCCTCACGACCGGAGGCCGGGAAGAGGCCCGCCGTGCTGCACACCTGCTCGACGAGGCGGGTTTCCGCCCGGCATCGATCCTGTGCTCACCGCTGGCCCGTGCAACTGAGACTGCCCGCGTCATGGTGGCCGAGAACAAGTGGCCCGTGCCCGTCACCGTCGACGTGCGACTCCGGGAACGCGATTACGGCGACCTGACCGGACGGACCAAGGCGGATGTTCGCCGCTCAGACGGCGAGGAGGACTTCACCCTGTGGCGGCGCTCCCTGGAAACCCCGCCCCCGCCGTCCTCTGACGCGCTGTTCGCGAAGCTGTGGGCTCAGGATGCCCTCCGTCATGTGGAACCCGAGAACCGGACCAGGGCCGAGAGCCTGCTCGACGTCATCGCCCGGGTCCGCCCCGTCACCGAGGCGGTCCAGGCCGGGACCGCCGGCGGCACCGTGCTCGTGGTGGGCCATGGCAACAGCCTCCGCGCACTCTGCCTGCTGCTCGACGCGTTGACCCCGCTCGAGGTCGCCGCGCTCAACATCCCGACCGGACACCCCCTGATGTACGACCTCGCCTCCGATGGGCATCCGCTGACGCGGGGCGGCACGTATCTCGACCCGGCCGCAGCGGCCCTCGCCGCCACGGTCATCACCCACGAAGGAGGAACCTGACATGAACGACTACATCAGCAACCGCACCATCCACACCCACGACGTCGGCACCTACGTCACCCACGGAGGTGCACACCCCGTCCAGATCGTGTCCGCTCTCGGGCGGTCGATCTTGGACTCCCGCGGCTTCCCCACCGTCCAAGTCGACCTCGAACTCGCCGATGGGTCCGTCGTGTCAGGCTCCGCCCCTGCCGGAGCGTCAACCGGTGCCCATGAAGCTGTAGAACTCCGAGACGGTGGCGCAGCGTTCGGCGGCAAAGGTGTTCGACAGGCCGCGCAGATGGTCACCACCGAGATCGGCGACCTCCTCACCTCACGCCCCTGGGCCGGGATCAGCGAGATCGATCGTGCCCTCGCCGACCTCGACGGCACTTCGAACTGGTCGAGGCTAGGCGCCAACGCCGTCGTCGCGACCTCGATCGCGGCGTCCCGGGCGCTGGCCCGCGAAGCCGGCCTGCCCCTGCACCGGTGGATCGCCCTGCTGTCGGGGACGAACGAAACGCTCCCCGTCCCGCACTTCAACGTCCTGAACGGAGGCGCCCACGCAGCTAACGACCTCGACTTCCAGGAATTCATGATCGCTCCCGTCGGAGCGACCAGCGAGGAGGAGGCGGTACAGACCGGCGCCGAGGTCTACCACGCCCTGAAGACGCTCGTACAGACCCGCTACGGCACCGCAGGCCTCGGCGACGAGGGCGGCTTCGCCCCGGCGATCAGCAACCCCGAGGAGGCCCTCGACCTCATCGTCCAGGCGATCACCGACGCTGGCCACCGGGCAGCGCTGGACGACGTCGCCATCGCCCTCGACCCTGCCGCGAACGGATTCGGCGACGGAGACGGCCGATACCGAGTCGCCGGGCAAGACCTCGATCGTGGAAGTCTCGCGGACCGGTACGGGGCCCTGCTCGAGGCGTACCCGATCAGGAGCATCGAAGACGCGTTCCACGAGGACGACCACGACGGGTGGGCGCTGATGGCGTCGCGGTTCGGCGGACGGGTTCAGCTCGTCGGCGATGACCTCTACGTGACTGACCCCAGAAGGATCGCCGAAGGCGCGGAGCAGGGCTGGTCGGACGCCGTTCTCATCAAGCCGAACCAGATCGGTTCTGTCAGCCAGACCCTCGACGCGATCGCGACGGCCCGGTCCCACGGCATGGCCTGCATGGTGTCGCACCGCTCCGGGGAGACCACCGACACGTTCATCGCCGACCTCGTCGTCGGCACCGGGGTCGGCCAGATCAAATCCGGTGCCCCCGCACGCGGGGAACGGGTCTGCAAGTACAACCGCCTGACCGACATCGAAGCCGATCAGCCCGGACTTTCCTACGGCCTCAGCACGAAGGACGATGCATGACCTCACCTTCACCTGACACACCGTTTCCGCCGCTGCCCTCGAGCAGAGGCGACGAGTTCGACGGGCTGGGCCAGAACCCCGACCTCGATGTCGACGACTCCACGGGCACCGAACGGCCCGTGCACCTGCGGTGGCGGTTCATCGGACTCGTCACCCTCGGCGGCACGATCGGCACGGGCCTGCGCGAAGGCCTGGCGTTGAACTTCCCCGCAGCCCCGGGCAGCATCCCGCTGACGATCCTGCTGATCAATGTCGTCGGTGCGTTCGCGCTCGGGCTGCTCCTCGAGTCGTTGGTGCGACGAGGGCCGGACGCGGGTCGCCGACGCGACCTGCGGCTGCTCATCGGAACAGGCGTTCTCGGCGGATTCACCACCTACAGCGCTCTTGCGGTCGACACCGCGACCCTGCTCGGTGACGCGCTGCCGATCGCCATCGCCTACGGTGTGGGATCGGTCGTGCTCGGCGCCGTGGCTTCCTGGGCCGGCATCACCGTCGGTGCCGCCCTCCACCGCCGTTCTGAGGCGGCGTCGTGATCGCCCCATGGCTCTTCGTCGCGACCGCGGTCGCCGGTGGTGTGGGCGCGGCCCTGCGCCTCGTCGTCGACGGCGCCGTACGCAGCACGTGGTCGGCCCCCATTCCGCTGGCGACCCTGGTCATCAACGTCAGCGGGTCGTTGGTGCTCGGCTTGCTCACCGGTCTTGCCGACCACGCGGGGCTGCCCCGAGAGTGGCTGCTCGTCGCGGGCGGCGGGCTCATGGGCGGCTACACCACGTTCAGCACCGCGAGCGTCGAGACCGTGCGCCTCGTAGCCGAGAAGAAACGGGTCGCTGGGATCGCCAGCGGCGCGGGCATGCTGCTGCTCGCCGTCGCTGCCGGGCTCGTCGGCCTCATCATCGGCAGGTCATGACACCCTTCTGACTTCCGGGGCGACGACTGACCAGGCGTCACCCCGGAACCGCCCAGGACGACCTGGTCACAGCCGGAGCCTTCCTTCTCCGTCCGTGAGACGATCACCACCTCAGTCGGCGGCCGCCGACTCCCTTTTCCGTTTCGACGAACGAGTGAGCAGGAGAGAGCATCATGAGCAACACCGTCATCCATGACTTGGTTTCCGAGATGCTGAGTCGGCTTCCGTCCGGTGGAGGCGTCGTGGCTGTGGATGGCGATGCTGGCGAGCAAGTCTCGGACATGGGCAGTCAGTTGGCTCTAGAGATCAGCGCGAGAGGCCTCACGTCGTCCGTCCGAGCATTCACGGGCAAGGACTTCGAGTCCTTGCCCGCCGACACGGACGTGGTGTTGGTCGTCGGCGAAGGCGCGTTGCAGCCTGGCGTCCGGACGCGGTGGAACTGGACTCTGTGGGTGGAGGCCTCCGGGGTGCGTGATCCGGCGAGCAACGACCGCAGTGCGGTGGCGTTCGAGAGCTACCGGTCGCGTGACGAGCCCAAGGGCGCCGCCTCGGCCATAGTCGACGTCAGTGACCCCGAGGCCCCCCATCGTGACTGGAACGACGCCTGTTCGATCTGAGCCGCTCCCCCACGCCCCCCTCGTCGTCCGCGGTCAGGGCAGAGGACGGGGAGGCGCGAGGAGCGTTCCGCGGATGACGCTGCCGTGGGAGGTGCGCACGGCGACCGTGATCCAGGCCCCGACGAGCCCGACGTAGAACACGACCGCCAGTACCTGCAGCGCGACGAGTCCCGTGTGCAGGGCCAGACCGTTCAGGCCTGTCACGCAGGTGCCGACGGGGAAGGTGAACGACCACCAGGTGAGTGAGAAAGGGAGCCCCTGGCGGATGGTGCGGAGGGTGATGGCCGATGCCAGTGCCGCCCACATCAGGGCGAATCCCAGAGTGGGCACACCGTAGACGAGCCCGAAGACGAACAGGGCGTGCGAGGTTCCCTGGTCGACGGCGAGGTGGGCGTTGCCACCGAGCAGGTTGGCTGCGGTGATCGACTGCCCCAGGGGGCCGAGGACGATCCAGAGGGTCGGGACCATGCCGGCCGGGCCGATCTTGTGCTGGGCCAGGCGTGACCAGATCAGCGTGATGATCACGATCGACGCCAGCAACGACAAGCCGAACATCGCGTAGCACCCCCAGAGCATGTTCTGCCTGGCCTGCCCCGCGGGCAGGAAGGGCAGCAGCAGCGCACCGGTCGAGGCAGACACCATCGGGGGAACCACGGGCATGAGCCAGCCGCCGAACGCACTGTCGGGGGCCGTGTCGTGCCGGGTGAACGTCAGGTACGGGACCGCGATCGCGCTGACGAGGCCGAGCACCGTGCCGATGGTCCACAACACCCAGTCGATGCCGACCGCCAGGGGCGTACCGAGGACGTCTTTGCCCAAGAGGAGGGTGCCCGCGCCGACGGTCAGCAGCGCCATGGGCGGTGCCCCGTAGAAGTGCGCCATCACCGGATTGAGATGATGCCCCCGCGCGGTGGCTCGGTAACGCACCCAGTGCATGACGGTCGCTGTGCTGAGAGCGACCAACAACACGCTGGCCAGTGCCCAGACGATGGTCGCGGCCGGGCGCAGCCCCGGGAACTGCAACGGCAGGGTCGCCGCGGCGTTGGCGACGATGCCGGTCCCCATGATCGACGCGAACCAGTTCGGGGTCAGGTTCGACACGATCTGCCCGCGGTGCTCGAGCTGGCGGAACAGACCGCGCGTGCGGGGAGGGGCGACAGTCGGTGTGATCGCGGCAGGCATGCCTCGATCTTCGTACGTGCGTCCGGCTGCCGATACGGGCGGATGCTTGTGGTGTCACAATCGATCCTTGTGACCGGACTCCCTGTTGATCTCGAGACGCTCCGACTGCTGGAGGCGATCTCGAGATCGGGCAGTCTGGGCCGTGCCGCGACATCGGTGGGCATCAGCCAGCAGGCGGCGTCGTCTCGCATCACGGGCGCCGAGCGGCGGCTGGGTCGCACGTTGCTCGTCCGCTCTCGGGCGGGCTCGGCGCTGACCGAGCACGGACTCCTGGTGTGCGAGTGGGGCCGACCTGTGCTCGAGGCGGCGACCACCTTCGAACGATCGCTGCACACCCTGATGGCCGGCGCCTCCGACGCTCTCCTCGTCGCGGCGAGCCAGACGGTGTCAGAGGCGCTGATGCCCCGCTGGATGACAGCGGCAGCGGATCGTGTCCGGGTGCGCCTGGAATCGGGCAACAGCGACTGGGTCGTCGACGAGGTCCGTTCGGGGCGCGCGCACCTCGGGTTCACGGAGACCCCTGATGAGACCGACGGGCTCGCCACGACCGTCCTGGGTGTCGACGAACTGCTCGTCGTCGTCTCGCCGAGGCACGCATGGGCATCGAAGTCCGAACCCGTGACGGCAGCGGATCTCGCATCCACACCGCTCGTGTCTCGGGAGTCGGGCTCGGGCACCCGCCGGACCCTCGAGCTCGCCCTGGGGATCGACCCTGCCCTGATGGCAGAACCCGCTGCGCAGTTGTCGTCGACGGGGGCCATCCGGGCGGCCATCGCCGGCGGTGTGGGTCCGGGAGTCATCAGCTCGTTGCTGGTCGAGGACGACCTCCGTGCCGGGCGCCTCGTCACCGTCCCGGCAGCCGTCGACCTGAGGCGCCCGTTTCGCGCTGTGTGGTCGGCCGGTCTGAGCGCCGGGGCGCAGGATCTCCTGGCCGTGATCGCCGCGTTGCAGCACAGCCCCGACTCGGCGCCGAGATGATCAGAGGAGCGAAGCGTGCCGTAGGGCCGTGACGGCCCGCAGGTGCTTCTCGCCGGCGCGGGTGGCGTTCGCCGGCGACAGATGGGGTGCTGCGAGCACGGGCACGACCCTGGCACGCGGTTCCAGGGTGAAGTACCTCATCACGCCCGTCAGGGCCGGAGTGCCGAAGGTCACGATCGCCCGCAGCTGCGGCAGAGAATCGAGCAGCTGAGCGAGGGCGGGGCGTGCGTCGTCGAGATCGGTGACGGTCGGCGCCCGGCCCAGGGCCCACGGGACGATGTTCCATCGCAGGTAGACGTTCCTGCCCAGACCCGACTCGATTCGTGCTCGCTTGAACGCAGACGCCGTCGGCCCCGGGTTGTCCTCACTGCTGATCGCGTCCTCGCCCTGCTTGATCGTGGCAGGACCGGGTGATTCCATCAGCACGAGGACTTTCGCCGCTGCTCCTCCACCTGATGGGTCGAAGCCCGGCACGAAGCGCGCACGGTCTGGTCCGGAGCTCCGCCATTCCGACACGAGCTGATCGAGGCCCCTCGGCTGCTGCATCCCTAGACGCTACGACGTCGAGGACCATTTCCGCCCACGCTCACCGACGACGCGGAACGACCAAGACGGCGTCCGCTCCGAGTGCACTCGCCCCACAGCAAGTGATCCAGTGGGCGATCCTCTATCGGGCACCGTCCACGAGTGCGTTCAAGCGATCAACCAGTTGCGCCATTCGGGGCGGTCCGAGTCGAAGGACGAGCGACTCCGAGAACCAGCGCATCCACACCGCCTCGACATCAAGGATCGTGACGGCATCGGCCCTGAGGAGAATGCGAACCAGGTCGACCGCCTCCATCTCGCACTCATCTGACGGAGCACCGTCCGGCTGACCAGGCTCGAGACCATACGGATCGACATCGCTGAGAACAGCCAAGACACCAGCGAGGGTCTTCCCGTAGGTCGCTGTCCCCGCTCTCATGCCCCTCATGATGCCTGGGGCTGCCTCAACCGGTGACCGATTGCTAGGCGGACGTTTTCAGCACGGGTCACATCCTCACCAGCAGGACTGCGGGAGCGACGTCGACCACGAGGCCGGCGACCGGTATCGCTGCCACCCCAGGTGGCGACCAAAATTCCGCTGCTTGTGGCTCCCCGAGCCATCCCGGGACTGCATTACCAAGACCGAGATTCTGGTGACCGTCTTGGGGCACGCTGGCCTGCGACGAGGACGGCTACTTGATTACCGCGAGGAGGTCTTCCATCGTGTCGATCTGGTCAGTCTGAGAGGAGACGATCGCTGTCGCCAGCTGGACCGCGTCCGGGTTCTGCCCACCCTCGATCTCGGTCTGCGCCATCTCGACAGCCCCCTCGTGGTGTGTCGTCATCTGTTCCAGGAACAGCCGCGCCGCGTCGGTTCCGTCAGCATTCTCGAGGGCGTCCATGTCGGAGTCGCTCATCATGCCGTCCATGGAGTGATCCATGGACGCCTCAGTGTCCTGCCCCCAAGCCTTGAGCCATGTCGTGAGCTGATCAATCTCCGGGGCCTGCTCGGCCTTGATCGTCTCGGCAAGGGTGATCACGTCCCCGTCGATACCGTCTTTCGCGAGGAGCATGTCGCTCATCTCGACGGCCTGGGTGTGGTGCGGGAGCATCATCTGGGCGAACATGACGTCTTGATCGTTGAAGGCAGCAGCCTGGGACGACGACGCGGACGACGTGTCGCCTGCGGACGACGACGCCTCGGCGCACCCCGCGAGGGCGAGGGCAGCAATGGTCGCAGTTGCGCTGATGAAGATGGTGGCGGTGCGGTTCATGGTCGTTCTTCCAGGATCAGAATCGAAAAAAAGATACCCCCCGGAGGTATCGTGCCGCGTACGGCTGATGAGAGCCTCTGAGCCGGCACCGGTGGTATCGGTGTAACGGTGAACGCGTCGAGGTTGCCGAGCGCAGCGCGCAGATGCGCCTCGGCCTGGTCGGCGGTCTGGGACGCCGTCAGGAGGTCTTCGGCGTCGACCTCGATGGTTGCGGAGCCGGTGAGACGGTGCCCGATCCACCGGAGATAAAGATCGTGGACGCCCCGCACGCCCAGGGCGTGTTCCAGGGCGTGTTCGGCTCGCTTGTGGAGGTCGGGGTCGATGCCGTCCATCAGCCGTCGGCCGATGGATTTCACCGTCCCCCAGGGCAGGACCATGATCGAGGCTGCGATGAGCAGGCCGATGATGGGGTCCGCGAGCGGGAACCCGGCGAGGACCCCGATGGCGCCCAGCACGACAGACAGGGACGTGAAGCCGTCCAGGCGGGCGTGGACCCCGTCAGCGACGAGGGCTGCCGATCCGATCCGTCGCCCGACGCGGATGCGGTAGATCGCGACGAGTTCGTTGTCTGCAAAGCCGATGAGCCCAGCGGCGACCAGCAGCCAGGGATTCGCGATCGGCCTGGGGTCGATGAGGCGGTTGATCGATTCCCAGCCCGCGACGGCTGCCGACGAGTGCAAGGCGCCTGGACCGGCCGGGGGCCGCCGGCATCCGTCTCGACGATCGCCCCGCGTCGAGAGGCGCACCCCGAGGAGTTGCATAGCACGCATGGACACCCTTCCCCTCTGGCTGTTAGCCGCCATCTTCGTCGCCGGCGCCGCCGTCATCTGGGTCGCCGGCATCCAGCTGTCGAAAAACGACCGACGTCCTCGACTCCCGACTCCACCTCGGTAGCGCGCTCGGCGGACTCATCGTCCTCGCGGTGGCGACCAACCTGCCCGAGATCGCCATCACGGTCAGCGCCGCCCTCTCGGGCTCGCTCGAGGTGGCCGCGGGCAACATCCTCGGCGGCATCGCCCTTCAGACGGTCGTCCTCGTCGTCCTGGACGCCCTCGGGAAACGCGGCAAGGGTGTCCACCCCCTCACCTATCGCGCGGCCTCCCTAGGGCTGCTGCTCGAGGCACTGGTCGTGGTGGCGGTCCTCGCCGTCGTCATCGCCGGAACCCAGCTGCCGTCCTCGCTCACAGTGGCGCGCCTGACGCCGGACGTCGTCCTCATCGCCGTCATCTGGCTCGTGGGCCTGTTCCTCGTCCGGCGTGCCGGCAAGGGCCTGCCGTGGCACGAGGCCGGAGCGGCACCTGACACGTCGACGCCGCGACCGCGCGGACACCGGACGCGCTCGAACCCATCGCCGACGACCATGAGCACGAAGAAGGCCGCGGTCGTCTTCGGCCTGTCGGCCCTCGCCACGCTCGTCGCCGGCGTCGTGCTCGAACGCGCGGGCGACGCGGCCGCGTCGCAGATCGGCTTGTCGGGTGTGCTGTTCGGCGCGACAGTCCTGGCCCTGGCGACGAGCCTGCCCGAGATCTCGACCGGGTTGCAGGCCGTCAAGCAGGGCGACGACAACCTGGCCATGAGCGATATCTTCGGCGGCAACGCCTTCCTGCCCGTGCTCTTCCTCGTCGCCACGGTCATCTCCGGGCAGGCGATCCTGCCCCAGTCGAACACCAGCGACGTCTACCTGACCGCCCTCGCCGCGCTCCTCACGCTCGTCTACGCCGTCGGCCTGCTCTTTCGGCCGCGACGACGCATCGCGGGCATGGGCGTGGACTCGTTCGTCGTGCTCGTGCTCTACGCGGTCGGCATCGGTGGCCTCGTCGCCATCACGCTCGGCTGACAGGACCAGCCCGGCGACACTGGCGACCGTCAAGCCCAATGAGCCGTGGAAGTTGACCAAGGCGCCCATGCTGCTGTAGCCGCGGGCGTCCTTGTACTCGACCTGGCCGACGTCTGAGATCGCCGTAATCCGGTCCCGGGGGATGTTTCGAGACCAGATCACGTCGTGAACATGGATAGTCACGTCGTCCAGCAGGGCGTGACGCCGCAGCTGCGAACAGTGGCCCAGAGTGATGATGTGTGACAGCGGTGCCCTCGGTGCAGGGTTGCCACTCGCGTCTGCCACCCGTTTCGCCGGGAGTGAGGACGGCTGCCTGCGACCGCCAATCTTTTTCGGCCACGGATGAACTTCTGGATGAGCTGCATCGTGTTCGTAGTAAGCGGGCTACCTGGGCCGGCGTACCAGCAGGAGGAATCATGCACAAGCGAATGACCATCACCCTCACGACGGCCGTTTTGGCGGCGGCCGCTCTCTCCGGGTGCACCACATCTGCCGAATCATCCACGACGACCGACTCCACCGAGCCGGCCCCCGCCGAGACCACCGCGGCAGCGGCAGTCCTCGGCACCGCAACGTCTCCCCTGGGCGAGATCATCACCGACGACGCCGGGTACACGATCTACACGTTCAAGATGGACGAGCAGGACTCGGGCACCAGCAACTGCTACGACGAATGCGCCACGACCTGGCCGGCAGTTGAAGCCTCCGACACGTCCTCCCCAGAAGGCATCACGGGCGAGATCGGTTCCCTCACCCGCACGGACGGGACAACCCAGCTGACCGTCGACGGCTGGCCGGTGTACCGGTTCGCGAAGGACACCGAACCTGGACAGGTCAACGGACAGGGCGTGAAGGATGCCTGGTACGTCCTCCAGCCGGACGGCACGATCAACATGGAAGCAGCCACTGAGGGCGCAGCGACCCCAGCCTCCTGATCGCGCGCGTGCCTGCCGGACAGAACTCTCCGGGTTGCAGGCCCTCGCAGCTCCACAACCCCACCCGAGCAAAGGAGCCACAAGGCAGTGCTCATCGACATCAAGGCAGAGACAGTGGGTGCGAATACGTCGACTGCTTCCGCTCAGACGGTGAACCCATGTCCTGGCCTGGTCGATGGCATGAGGTTCGATCACTGGTGCGCATCGGCGTTCCTCGGTGCGCTCGATACAGGCACGACAAGAGGCGGTCCTGGATCAGGCACTAGCCGGACTTCACTGGCGCGAGGCGGTGAAGGTCATGGCCCGAGCCAGTGACGAGCTTTTGTCGACATTGTTCGAGTGCCACGGCGGGGCGCTTCGCCGTTACACACACAGCCTCACTCGGAACGCGGCGCTGACCGAGGACATCGTTCAAGAGACGATGCTGAGAGCATGGCAGCGTCCTAAGGTGCTGGAGCTCGACAAGGATGCGGCTCAAGCGTGGCTGTTCACGGTCGCTCGGCGCCTCGTCATCGACGACGCACGATCTGCCCGGAGTCGACGAGAAGTGGCAGCCCTTGGCGAGGTAGAAGGCACTGCTCTCGATCGCACTGATGCCGTCCTGGACAGCATCATCGTTGCGGACGCGCTGGCGTCGCTCTCCGACCACCACCGTCAGATCGTCATCGATGCGTACTTCGCTGGTCAGAGCATTCCTGAAATTTCGAGACGGCTTGGCATCCCAGAAGGAACCGCGAAATCGCGGCTCCACTATGGGTTACGCGGGCTGAGGCTAGCCCTCCAAGAAAGGGGCGTCACACGATGACTGAGCATCCCGATCTTCAAGCTAACGAGGACCGTTACCAAGACTGGGACGCGTCCTACGTCCTCGGAGCGCTCCCCACCGATGAACGTCGCGAATACGAGCAGCACCTCAGTACCTGCGCCAACTGCCGTGAAGCGGTGACGGAACTTGCGGGTCTCCCAGGCATCCTGAGCCGAATCTCGCCGGAAGAGGCCCTTGCCATCCATTCACCTCTGGGTATGGATGAAACTCAGGCGCCATCAGAAACGTTGTCGCTGATGGCCCACCGCTTCCGCAAGAGTCAACGCCGCCGCCGAGGAGTCATGGCTCTCGCAGTTGCCGCTGCTGTTGCTGCCGCCGTCTTCGGGGGGCTCGCCGTGGGCGCAAGAAACGACGTCGGCCCAGCGACGGCCCAAATGACGTTCCAGCCCATGGACCCCGGAACTGACTCCACCACCCTTACTGCCGGTCTGCAGATCGAGGAGAAATCTTGGGGCACGAGGCTCGATTGGAACTGCGACTACGGCGCGGATGCGCCAGACAACTCCCGATACGAGCTCCTGGTCACACAAACGGACAACACCACGCTTACCGTCGCGACGTGGGACGCAGCTGGCTCGCGTGCCGCAGATCTGTCTGCGTCGACGGCTATTCCCAGCCTGAAGATCACGAGTGTAGAAATCCGCTTGCAGGGATCCACGGTCGCGTTGGCTCGGCTAGACACCTGAGCACCTCCGAACGAGACGCCCGTTAGACGGTCGGTCACCGGACGCTCGTTGGCTGCGACCACTCCCTCTTAGTTGCGGGGCCCAGATCGTCTCGATAAATCGGTCCGAAATCGCTCTCGGTGGCGGATCGGCTATCGAGACGCAAACGCGGTGACTCGTTTCTCGACGTCAGTATGGTTCGCCACATGACCACTCATCAGCCCACTGTCGTTTTCGTCTGTCAGAAGAACGCGGGCAAGTCGCAAATGGCCGCAGCTCTGATGCGCGACCTCGCTGGCGACGAGGTCACCGTGCGCTCTGCCGGCACCAAGCCCGGGGCTGCCCTCAACGCCCAATCAGTCCAGTCTCTTCAAGAGCTGGGCATCGACGTTGGCGACGAGCACCCGAAGGCCCTCACCGCAGACATGATCGCCACGGCTGACGTCCTCGTGACTCTCGGTACCGAGGCGAAAGTTGAAGGGATCCCGACAGTCCGGTTCGAGACGTGGATCACAGACGAACCTTCCGAGCGGGGCATCGAAGGCATGGAGCGGATGCGCCTTGTCCGAGACGACATTCGCTCTCGAGTCGCAGACCTACGCAACCGTCTCTGAATCGCTCCGCACGAGACGTGGGACGAGGCGGACGAAGATCACCATGCCAACGAGCTCGATGAGCGTCTGGGTGACGACGACGACCGGAGCAAGCGACAGCGACGCCGGGAGGGCGAGTGCGAGCGGCAAGACCACGAGCGAGTTCCTGGTCGCACCGCTGAACACCAGGGCCCGTGTTGCTGGCACGTCGAGCCGGAAGATGCGTCCGACGCCGATGCCGAGCGCTGCCATGACGACGAGGAACGCGGCATAGATCGGCACCAGCACGAGGAGCTGCCCCAGGGCGTCTCCGACGTCTCCGGCTTGTGAGGCCACGACGGTGAACAGGGTTGCCATCATCAGCGGCACCATAGGCCCAGCATCGTCCGCTCGATCACGACACCGGACCGGTGTCGCCGGGCGAGGGCCTGCACGAGCGCGGCCGCGGTGAGCGGGACGACGATTAGGAGGAGGAACGCCCGTGCGAAGGGGCCGACCTCGACCACGGCGACGCCCTCGGGGCCGATGAACAGCAGCAGGTACAGCGGCAGGAGAAGGATCTGCGCCAGCATCAGAACCGGTGCCGCAGCGAGGAGCCGTTCTGACGCGCCGCCGGCAAGACCGGCGAACACGATCACGTAGTCGATGCACGGGGTCAACAGCACCAGCAGCACCCCGAACAGCAGCGCCGGCTCGTCCGCGACGAACCGGGACAGCCCGTACGCGACGAGGGGGACGACGACGAAGTTCAGCACCCCGACCGCGGCGAGGAACCGCCCGTCTCGGAGAGACCTCCTGATCGCGGCGAACGGCACCCCGAGAAACGTCGCGAACAGCAGCATCGCGAGCACGGGCTCGATCGCGGCCTCTAGGTGGTGTGCCCCCGGCACGGTGAGGCCGACCACGCCGGCAGCCAGGATAGCGACCAGGTAAAGACCGATCTGCCGGTGTTCGCGCCAGGAAACGACCGCGTTCACGGCAGGACAGGTGTGGGGGAAGAGGGCACGTCAGTGACCGTAGAGGTTCGAGCCGCTCGAAGGTCAAGCGGCACCGGCGGCTCTAGGGTCGCGGTGTGCGAATCTCCGAAGTCAGTAAACGCAGCGGTGTCTCCGCCACGGCGCTCCGGTACTACGAGTCCATCGGGCTCTTGACCCCGGCCAGGGCCCACAACGGGTACCGCGACTACAGCCCGGACCTGCTCAGCCGCCTCGACCTGATTGAAGCCAGCAAAGAACTCGGATTGCCTCTTGATCAGATCGGCGCGCACCTCAGCACCATGGAGTCGACGTCCTGCACCGATGTCCGGGAGGCGCTGCGGCCGCTCTTGGCAGAGCAGGTGCGTCAGATCGAGAAGAAGCAGGCCCGGCTCGACCGGCTCCGGTCACGCCTCGCTCGTGCCGAACACGGCCTAGCCGCGTGCCCTGACCGGTCAGAGCGGTGCTCGACCGAGTGCGTGTTCCGAACGTTCCCCTGATCCGCCGAGCCTCGTCCACGAATCGATGGATCAGGGCGCCGCTCGCTGGATTGCGCGGTAGACCGTCGAACGCGCAACACCGAAGAGTTCGGCGATCTCGCTGGTTGTGTGGGCGCCGGTGCGGTGCAGCTGCACGAGGTGCTTCTCCTGTGAGGGGGTGAGCTTGGGCTTGCGACCGCGAAGCTTGCCAGCGGCCTTGGCGATCGCCATCCCCTCCCGCGTGCGGGCACGGATCAGGTCGGCCTCGAACTCAGCCACCATTCCGAGGACGTTGAATAGCAGGCGGCCCACTGGGTCGGTGGGGTCGTAGACCGCTCCCCCGAGGTTCAGGGCGACGCCCTTCTTCGTGAGCTCGTCGGAGATGTCGGTCGCGTCACGCAGCGAGCGGGCAAGACGGTCGAGCTTCGTCACCACCAGGACGTCGCCGGCACGGCACGCAGCGAGGGCCTCGCGCAGGCCCGGCCGGGCTCGAGTAGTGCCCGACAAGCCGTGGTCAACATGGACGTGTTGATCGTCAACACCAAGCGCTGCAAGACCGTCACGTTGTGCTGCGAGATCTTGTCCTGACGTCGAGACGCGGGCGTATCCGATGAGCATCCGACGACTGTAGCGTTCATCCCCCCGTCACCGGGCATTTTTGCGGGACAGGCATACGCGAATCCGCAGGCCAGGCGCCACTTGATGCCAGTCGGATAAAACGGGCCCAAGCAGGTGTCCCGATGAACGACCGTCTAACGGGCAGCGCGTTACCTTTTCCCGGCGCCCAGTTTGATTTGAAAGCTGTTTCGAACATCCGTTCCCGGCGGGCCGATCTGAGCCGTGGCCCTTCCTTCCGGAATCGATCCGTGTCATCGAACCGTCACACGGGTAGGGCTGAAGCAACACGCATGCGGCAGGTCGAACAGCACAGTCCCTGCCGTTCGCAGGAGTGCGCAATCTCACACCACGACGGCGAAGGAACCATCGAATGTCGAATGAAGACTCCCAAAACCACAAGGACGCAGGGCAGCAGCACGCAGCTGGCCCAGGGCGTCAGTACCTCCGATTCGGCGCCATGATCCTCACCGCCATGGTCGTCATGTACTGGACGATGTTCCTCGGCTCTTGGGAATGGGCGCATGTCCGTTTCAGCGAGAGTCGCGTGTTTATGGCCCTCACGATGGGAGGCACCATGGGCCTCGTGATGCTCGCCTGGATGCTGAACATGTACAAGAACACCAAGGCGAACATCGCCGTCGTCGCGACCAGCGTCGTCTTGATCGGAGGAGGCGTCGCCCTCGACCGGAGCCAGATCCTTGTAGGCGACACGGGATGGATGAGCGCGATGATCCCCCACCACTCCCTGGCGATCACACGCTCGGAACGTGCTCAGATCGAAGACGTTCGCGTGTGTGAACTCGCAGTCGACATCAGTGAGGCGCAGCGTCGGGAGATCCGGGAAATGGATTGGCTCATCGAGGACATCGAACGCAACGGCATCGCCGCGACCGCCGAGGAAGCACAGGCACGTCCCGCACCGACCTACGACGACACCGCTGACCGACAGTGCCCAACGGATTGAATTGCCCAGCAGTCAGGATCGATGTAGCCGAGGTCGCGGCTGGTCATCGAGTCACAGCAGGGGGAAGGCAGGGAGGCCGACGGCCGCGACGATGACCAGCGCACCAAGTACTACGGCGGTAGCTGCCTGCAGCCGAACAGCGACAACGGCCGGCCGTGGTGTCTTCGTCCGCTGGAAGGCCGTCGACACCCAGCGGAGCGCGTAGAACAGCGATGCCACCGACACGACCGCAGCGATGACTACTAGCCACGGCATCCCGCCCTGCCAGGTGGCCGTGAAGACCGCTAGTTTTCCTACGAAAACCGCGGTCGGTGGCGTGCCCACGAGACTCAACAAGGCGACTACGACGACACCGGTAATGACTGGATGTTCCCGCGCTGCACCGCGCCAGGAGGGGATCGTCGCCCGGGCCGGGAGGGCGGCGATCGCGGCGAACAGGGCCAGGTTTGTCACGGCGTAGAACACGAGGTATATCAGCAGTGCGGGGCGAGCTGACGGCTCGGCCCCGATCACAGCGACGGGCATCAGCAGGAACCCGACCTGCCCTACGGTGGACCAGCCGAGTAGCCGTGAGGCGCTGCGCTGCCAGAACGCGGCGAGGGTGCCGAGCGTCATACTTGCCGCGGCGAGCACACCGATCAGTAGCGGTGCATTCAGAGTCTCGGGCATGACGCCAACGAGACGCGCCAGTGCGATCAGGGCGCCGAGCTTCGGGACGGTAGTGATAAACGCGGCGATGCCAATGCCGGAACCCTCGGCTGCATCTGGGACCCAGAAGTGTCCGGGGACGGCCCCCGCTTTGAATAGCAGCCCCGCAAGGGCCCCAGTGAACCCGAGCGCGACCGCTGCGGCTGGAACGTGTGGGAGCGCACGCTGCAGCTCGGGGTAGGTGCTGCCACCGGCAACACCGACGAGGACGGTGATGCCAAAGAGCATCACGACGCCGAATACCGCACCCAGTAGGTACGTCTTCATCGTTGCCTCCGCTGCCATCGCAGATCGGGATAGCCCGATCAGCGCGTACAACGGCACTGTCGCCAAGAGGAACCCCGTCGCCACGATAAGGAGATCGTTTGCGCCGGCGAGGACGACAGTCCCGAGTGCGGCCAGGAGCAGTAGCGACGCGGTCTCGCTCTCCCGAGCAGAGCCCTGGGACTCCCGTCGTCCGATGAGCATCACAACGCCGGTCGCCAACGGAACGAGAATCCTGATCGTCATGGTCGCGTCGTCGAGGGCGTAACTGTCACTAAAGACGGTCGGTGATCCTGTGCTCACTGCGGCCGCGACCGCACTGCCGCATGCCGCGGCAATCGCGAACCAGGTCACGAGCGCCTGCCGGCGTCGGGGCAGGAAGCTGCCGCCAAGGAGCGCAACGATCGCGCCGCTCATCAGGACAATCTCCGGCAGAAGGGCGCCGTAGTCCATGTTCACGCCTAACCCCCAACCAAGGCGGCCAACTGCCTGGCCGCAGGGGCGATGAGCTGCAGCAGCGGTCCTGGAACCACGCCGACGGCCAGTGAGAGCAGCAGGAGCGCACCGATCGTCATGGTCTCCCGGGTGGTGGTGTCGGTGAAGCCTTCGGCGAGACGTTCCGTCGGGCCGGTGAGCATCTTCTGCACGGTGCGGAGGAACAGGGCGGCGGTGATCAAGATCCCTGGCAGTGCGATCGCCGCGACCGCGGTTGCGCCGATGCTGCCAGCGAAGATCTGGAACTCGGCAATAAACCCGCTGAAGCCGGGGATTCCGAGCGACGCGAACGCGGCGACAGCAAAGAGCCCAGAGAATCGTGGTGCGGGTTTCGCGAGGCCGCTGTAGTCGCTGATCTCATAGCTGTCCCGCCGGTTGTACAGGACGCCCGCTAGGAGGAACAGCGCCCCGGTGATGAGCCCATGCGACACCATTTGCACGGTCGCGCCGGTGATCGCCAACTGCTGCGCCTGGGCGGAGGAAGACCCTGTCACGCCCGCGGCGCCGACGGCCAGCACGACGTAGCCCATGTGGTTGACCGAGGTGTACGCGATCAGCCGCTTCACGTTCGTTTGCGCCAGCGCCACGAGTGCCCCATAAAGCACTGACACGATGCCGACGATGACGATTACCCATGACCAAGATCGCCAGGCGTCGGGCAGCATCGGCATCGCGATGCGGAGGAACCCGTAAGTGCCCATTTTCAGGAGGACGCCCGCGAGGACAACGGAGCCGATGGACGGTGCGTCGGTGTGTGCCGGCGGCAGCCAGGAGTGGAACGGCACCGTGGGGGTCTTGACGGCGAAGCCGACCACAAGCGCTGCGAGTACGGCACCAGCGGCGAGCGGTGTGCCGGTGTAACCGTGTCGGGTGAGTTCGACCATGTCGAATGTGTGCGGCGCCGATCCGAGGTACAGGCCGATGAATCCGAGCAGCAGCGCCAGCGATCCGAGGAACGTGTAGAGGAAGAACCGCAGTGCCGACCGGTGATGGTCACCATGCCCCCAGCCCGCGATCACGAAGTACATGCCCACGATCGACAGGTCGAAGAACACGAAGAACACCAGCAGGTCCTGCGCGGCGAACACCCCGAGGCAGGTGGTCTGCAGGAACATGAAGAGCGCAGCCTGCGGACGGGGCCGATCGGTGTCCCGGATCGCCCAGAGCGCACAAGCCAGGAACACAACGTCGGTCAGGAGCACCAACGGTGCTGACAAGCCGTCGATGCCGACGTGATAGCTGGTGCCGACACTCGGCATCCACTCGACCCGCTCCTCCCATCGCAGGCCCGGCATATCGGATGCGGGGAGGGCCACGAGGATTCCCAGAGCGAGCTCCACCACGCTCGTCGCCAGCCATACCCACGCGGCTACCCGCCCTGACATCGCCCGTGTCAGGGCTAGGACCGCCGCGACGGTGACGGGAAGAAACACGATCAGACTGAGCACGATCACCTCACGACTAAGAGCAGGATGGCGGCGGCGGCGACGGTTAGAGTCGCGCCGATGTAGTAGTGGTGCACCTGGCCGGTTTGCGGGCGCCGCGCCAGACGACCGAGTACCGCGACAGCGGAGCCGAGCTGCCCCGTCACTGCGGCGGGTCCGCGCTCATCGAGCACGCGTGCGGCGCGTGCGGTGCTCTCGAGTGCACGTCCCGACCGATCAAGGGCCGTGCCATAGAGGTCATCCATTGCTTGTGCGACGCGTGCGGTGCTCTCGAGCGCACGTCCCGACCGGTCGAGGGCCGTACCGTATCGATCATCCAGCCGCGCAAGGACTGCAGCGAGTCTCAGGGTCGGCGCTACGATGACCGTGACGGCTGCCCGCTCTAGCCCGAACCAGTGCATCCCGATGCGGACTGTTGGTGTGCGCCACAGGACCAGCAGGACCACGACGACCGCGATCGCCGCCGACGCGGCGAGCTCCGGCCACGACACCGCAGGCCCGGACAACGGGTCGAGCAGCGGATGCAGCAGCGGCGTGCCGAGGAGCGCAAGTCCGGCTGCAGCGACGGCGAGTACCACCATCGGGACGACCACGAGACGGGGCACCCGCCGGGTGCCGTGTTCCTCGTCGTCCCAGGATGCTTCCGGTGTTCCTGCACGTCGCCACAGCAGCCCGATGATCCGGGCAGAGTAGGCCGCCGCAAGTGCCGCCCCGGCCAGGCCCGCCGCGTACAACCAGGGCTGTTCCTCCAGTGCGGCGGCGAGGACGACGTCCTTGGCGTACCAGAGTGACAGTGGCGGCAGACCAGCCAGCGACAGCGCACCGACAGTCGCGAGGACACCGATCGCGGGCCAGCGGGCGGCGATGCCGCGGAGACCGGTGAACTGTTTCGTCCCGGTAGCCGTGAGCCACGCGCCTGCGGTGAGGAACAGCAGCGCTTTCGTGGCGGCGTGCGTGATGAGCTGCGCGGTTCCGCCGCTGACCGAGCCGACACCGGCGGCGAGGACGACGAACCCCAGCTGAGATGCCGTTGATGCGGCAAGCACCTGCTTCAGGTCCCGTTGCGACAGCGCGATGAAGCCGAGCACGATCGCGGTCGTAGCGCCCACCCACGCCGCCGTCGGGCCTGCCCAATTGGTCACGCTCAAAAGCGGTTCGACGCGGAGCAGGAGATACCCGCCCATGGCGACCATGGCCGCGGAGTGCAGCAGCGCGCTCACGGCGCTCGGGCCCTCCATGGCACGGGAGATCCAGAACGAGAACGGCAGCTGCGCCGCCTTCCCTAAGCCGGCAACAAGCAGCCCCGCGGCCGCAACGTGTACCCACGGGCCCGGCAGCGATTGCAGAGCGGTGAGCGACCAGGTGCCGCCACCGGCGATGACTGCGCCGGCGGCGAGGTACATGCCAAGGTCCCCGGCACGGGTGACGGTGAACGCGATGAGTCCGCCGTCGACGCGGTTCCGGTCTTGCCAGCGGAACCCGATGAGGGCGTAGGAGGTGGCGCCCATCACCTCCCAGGCGGCGAGCAGCAGCGGCAGCCCGGTCGCGGTCACGGTAACCACGACGGCGGCGAGGAAGAGCAACATCAGCCCATGGAACCGGGCAGCAGGACGCGTCCGGTCCGCGGTCGCGAACACAAGCACGAGGAACGCGACCCACGCCACGGTTGGCAAGACGACCGCGGCCAGCGCATCGACGCGAAGATCCGGGCCGGGGGGTGCGAGAAGAGCTGGCACCCCGCCGGTTACCTCCGCACGGGTGGCCGCCGCGATGGTTGCGAAAACTGCGGTCACAGCGGCCGTGGCGAGGCTGATGGGGACCGCGATCCGTTCGGCCAGGCGTCCAGCAGTCGACAGTCCTGCCCCGACAAGGGCGGGCAGGATGACGGCGGTAATCAGCGCGGCGCTCACTGGGTGAGATCCGTTGCCGAGTCGGTCATGTCGGAGTTCCGGGAGCGGTGCAGGATGGTGGCGACGGCGAAGCCCATCGCCATTTCGATTGTCATCGCTGCGATGATCACCAGCAGCAGCACCTGCCCGTCGACCGTTGGTGAGAGATACCACCAGAACGCGGCGGCGGCGAGGATGACGGCGTTCACCATCACCTCGATACCCATCATCACCATCACGACCACCTGCTGCGAGATCGCCCCGTACAGCCCGATGGCGAACAGTGCGGCAACAACCAACAGGACCAATTCCAGGGTCATCGTCCGATCCCTCCGGGTTCCGGATCCGAGGGTTGGTCCCGGAGTTCGTCGCCGCGTCGGTCGTATCGGCCCCTGGGGTTTGCAAGGACCAGGGCTGCGACGATCGTGGCGAACAGGATCGGGCTGATCGTCAGCATCACCAGCATCTTTGAGCCCATGATCGCTTCTCCGAGCGCTTGGGTGGTGTCCGCCCCCGGCGAACCGGCGCGGTCAGGCCATGGGATGAGGAGCGCGGCTGCGGCGAGGCCGACGAACACCGCGACCGCGATCATCGCTGCGGGTCGTTTGCTGTGGGTCATATCCATCGGCATCAGCGCCGGGTTCATACCCATGTAGGAGACCATGAACACGGCCATGACGGCCATCTCCATCACCATCATCAGGATCGTCACGACGCCGATGAAGTCCAGGTGTAGCACCAGAACGGCTGCGCCCACGGCGATGAACGACACCGCCAGGGCGTACGTGGCGCGTGCCATCGAATCAACCCGGAACACCGCGGCTGCGGCGACCACCGCGACCACTGCCGCGACCCAGAACACGATCGTTGCCATCACGGTCATCAATTTCCCGTCACGGCCAGCACCGAGGTGACCAGCAGCTGCAGCAGCACCAGCGGCAACACGACGACCCATCCGATTTCTGCGAGCCGCTGCGGCCGCACTGCGGGCATCGCACGTCCGAGCAGCAAGAACACGGCGAGCAACGCACACGTTTTCACCAGCACCCACAGTGCGGGCGGGAGCAGCGGACCGGCGCCGCCGCCGAGGAACATCGGGACGGCGAACGCGGCGCCTGCGACGAGCAGGCACCACCTGCCGGCGAGGACGAGCAGCCGGTCAACGCCGGAAAGTTCTCCGAGGACACCGCCGGCGATGTCCGTACCGGCAGGGAGGGCGAACGGACCCCACGCGGAGAATGCGGTGACGGAGGCGCAGTAGACAACGAACGCGACCGGCATGGTGACCGCGAACCAGATCGGTTCCTGCGCCGAGACCACGTCTGTCAGCCGGAGGCTCTGCGCCCCGATCGCGGGTGCGGTCAGGGCGAACATCAGCGGGATTTCGTACGCCAGCGCCTGCGCCAGGAACCGGTAGCCGCCGATCAGCGGATGCACACTGTTGCTGCCCCAGCCGAGGAGCCACCACAATGCCCAGAGGGTGACGTCCACGGCGTTGAACCACACGACGCCGACCGGCACGTCCAGCGGCGTGAGGTTTCCGACCGGGACGGCGAGGGCGGCGAGGAACGCGGCGACGATGAGCCCGGACCCACCGATCCGCCACAGGAGGGTGTCCGCGCCGAGCACGGAACGGCGCTGCTGGCGCAGAAGCCGGTGGGTTTCATGGAACGGGGACAAGACCGCAGCGCTCACCGGTGTCCCGCGGTCCCGTGCCACCAGAACGGCGTTGCCGCTGGCAGCCGTGATGGCGAGCACGACGACGACGGCGGGCAGAACGAGAGCCCAAAGGGTGCTTTCGATATCAACCATGGTGGGGGTGTCTCGTCGTGCCGGCCTGTTCGGTGATGTCGGTGCGACGGCCGGGGTGCACGGTGAGTGCTGCGACGATGAGGCGGGCGCTGCCGATGTCGCGCCCTTCTATTAGTGCCGGAATCTCATCCGCCGTCGTTGACGGCTCCGGTTCGAATTGAGCCGCATTGAGCGAGACGGTTGCTCGCTCCAAGCGGGCCAAGAGAACGGTGCGGACGTCGACGCCAGGCCTGACCTGGAGTCCGTTCAGGGACCAGCGGAGCAGCAGGGATCGTTCGACCCGGCGGCGCAGCGGGAGAAGGCGCTTTCGCGCCTGATCGCGGCGGCCGGTCACGGCAAGATCTCGCACGCGGAGTGTCCGAGCTGCAGCGGCATCCCACCCGGCAACGGCCAGCACCTGGGCAGCCTGATCGAGTGCGATGGCCGCCACGTTCTGCGGCTCCGCGTGCTGGTAATCGTCGACGTCGATCATCGAGGCGGAAGCGCCGGTGATGGTGTCGCCGGCAAGCGTCACATCCAGGACCACACCAGCGGGCCAGGCCGGCAGGATCGGGCCGAGCCTCCGGTGGAGTACGTCCATCTCCAACCCGTCCCGGTCATCGGCACCATCGGCGAGCGGGTAGCCGCCTGGACCACTCATCGACATGTGATCCATCGACGTGTGGTCGTGCCCGTCCGCTGTCATGTCGTCGTGGTGCATCGATTCGTCAGCATGATGGATCGTGTCCTGGTCCTCGCGTGCGGCGGATCGCTGTGCGGGTCGGTTTGCAAGCGCATCCTGCGCGGCCCCGAGGACGGTGGCGATCTCGTCGGGTCGGGTGAGCGTGGCTCGGTGCTTCGGGTAGGGCATCTGATCCCATACGCGGTCGAGGAGGGTCTGCAGCTCTGGTCCGGGTGTTCCGCAGACGAGGAGGACGTCGCTCTCCGCCGGGTGGACGGCGAGGATGTGGCCTGCGGCGGCAGCCGTGGCTTCACACACGATCCGAACCAGGCCGTTGCCGGGCACCTCGACGAGAAGCACATGCAGCGGGCGGCGACGGTCCTCGGTCACACCCATCGGAAGGCGCCTTCCCGCCAGGCCCAAACCACCCCTGCCACAAGGACCCCGAGGAAGACGAACATCTCGATGACTGCTTCTGCACCCATCTGCGCGACCACGACCGCCCACGGGTACATGAACAGCATTTCCACGTCGAAGGCAAGGAACACCAGC
This sequence comes from Frigoribacterium sp. ACAM 257, assembly GCF_007954365.1. Classification (GTDB taxonomy): domain Bacteria; phylum Actinomycetota; class Actinomycetes; order Actinomycetales; family Microbacteriaceae; genus Frigoribacterium. The sequence continues at coordinate 154,221 of NZ_VOLO01000002.1, read as the reverse complement.
GTCATCGGGTACCAGCGGGTGTGGAATCGCGAGAGTGCATGTTCCTGGAGGTCCCACCCTGACCCGAACGGCAGCACACCTTTGCGAACCGGAGCGACCGTCATTGCTCGTGACACCAGCACCAGGGCGGCGATGCCGAGCAGCCCGACGCCGAGCACGATGCCAATGGTGACGTATGCGGACATTCAGGATCTCCTTCCCCGACGGGCATACCCCGGAGGGGTACTGCAGGTGAGTGTAGGCGGGAGGCAGTTCAGTGTCCGCCAGTCAGTGAAACCTGCGGAGTCGGAGGCTGTTGCTGACGACGAACACCGAAGACAGTGCCATCGCGGCGCCTGCGATCATCGGGTTCAGCAAGCCAGCCATCGCGAGTGGGATCGCGGCGACGTTGTAGGCAAAGGCCCAGAACAGGTTCACCTTGATCGTGCCGAGAGTGCGGCGGGCGAGCGCGATCGCATCTGCAGCAGCGCTTAGGTCGGCGCGGATCAGGGTGATGTCGGCGGCTTCCATGGCGGCGTCGGAACCGCTGCCCATCGCGATGCCCAGGTCAGCGGCGGCGAGAGCGGCGGCGTCGTTGACGCCGTCACCGATCATCGCCACGGACCGGCCCTGCTTCTGTAGCCGGATGATGGTCTGGTACTTGTCTTCGGGTCGCACCTCAGCTTCGACGTCATCGATGCCGATTTCTGCAGCGACCGTCCGAGCGACGTCGTCAGCGTCGCCGGTGAGCATGATCGTGCGCAGCCCCATTTGGTGGAGGCGACGGACCGCGTCTGGGCTGGTCGACGCGACGGTGTCCGCAACGCTGATGACGCCGCGGGCGGCGCCGTCCCAGGCGACAACGACCGCTGTCGCGCCGCCACGTTCGGCGGTCCGGACTGCATCCGTGACCGATTCCGGAATGGTGATTGCCCACTGCCCGGTCAGCCACGCCGGTCGGCCGACGAGCACGAGAGCGCCGTCGACGATGGCTTGCACACCGAACCCTGCGGTGGACTGGAACGTCTCTGCTACCGGATAGTCGGTGGCTGCGCCGGTGATGGCGCGGGCGATTGGATGTTCCGATCCTGCTTCCGCCGCAGCAGCGAGGGCCAGCACACGGGCCTCGGCGCCCCCATGGACGGCAGTGACCTGGTGGACGCTCATCCGGCCCGTGGTGACCGTGCCGGTCTTATCGAGCACGACGGTGTCGATCCGGCGGGTGGCCTCGAGGACCTGCGGGCCGCGGATGAGGATCCCCAGTTGGGAGCCGCGGCCGGTACCGACAAGCAGCGCGGTGGGTGTTGCAAGCCCCAGGGCGCAGGGGCAGGCGATGACCAGTGTCGCGACCGCAGCAGTGAACGCAGCTTGCACATCTCCGGTGACTAGCAGCCACCCCACGAGGGTTAGAACCGCCAAGCCCATGACAATTGGGACGAAAACGGCGGAGACACGGTCGGCAAGGCGCTGCACTTCGGCCTTGCCGCTCTGCGCGGAGACCACGAGTCGGCCGATGCGCGCCAGCTCGGTGTCCTGTCCGACGCGGGTGGCTTCGACGATGAGCCGGCCACCGACGTTCACGGTCGCTCCGGTGACGGTGTCGCCGGGGCCGACCTCGACGGGCACCGCTTCCCCCGTCATGACACTGGTGTTGACCGCGCTCGTACCGTCGCTGATGGTTCCGTCGGTGGCGATGCGCTCACCGGGGCGGACCACGAACCGGTCCCCAACCTGCAATGCCGAGCTTGGCAGCTCCACTTCGATGCCGTCGCGGAGAACAGTTGCAGTTGGTGCGCCCAACGCGAGCAGCGCCTGGAGGGCGGCTCCGGAGCGGTCCTTCGCGCGCGCTTCGAAGTACCTCCCGGCGAGGAGGAACACCGTCACCGCGGTGGCGACTTCGAAGTACGGTTCCGGCGCAGCGCCGGGGTGCGGAAACCAGGAAAACGCCATCCGCATCCCGATGTGTCCGGCGCCACCGAAAATGAGCGCCCACACAGACCACCCGGTTGCGGCGGCGACACCGACGCTGACGAGGGTGTCCATCGTCGCGGCACCATGTCGGGCGTTGATCACGGCAGCTCGGTGGAACGGCCACGCGCCCCACACGACGACAGGCATCGCCAACAACAGGACGGCCCACTGCCAGCCCGGGAACTGCAGCGCCGGGACCATCGACAGCGCTACCACCGGGACGGCGAGCACGGTGGACACAATCAAGCGTCGCCGCAGCGGCACGAGCTCGTCGGTGTCTTCACTGCCCGATTCGGGCAGGTGGGCGCCGTAGCCAGCGGCCTCGACGGTGCGGATCGCATCATCGACGGCGAGGTCTGCGGGGAGGGTGACGGTGGCGCTTTCCGTGGCGTAGTTCACACTCGCCGTGACACCGGGCAGCTTGTTCAGTTTCCGCTCGATCCGGTTCGCGCATGACGCGCAGGTCATCCCCTGGATCGTCAGCTCGACCGGCGCGGTTGTGGTGGTCATGATGCGACCAACGTGTAGCCGGCCTCCTTCACAGCGGCGGAGACTTCCTCCTGAGACAGGTCGCGGGTGCTACTCACCTGAACGGTGGAAACACCGCCGACATTGAGGTCGATGGCCACATCCGTGACGTCCGGCACGGTGGTGAGTTCTTCGTGGACGCTCGCCACGCAGTGTCCGCACGTCATGCCGGTGATGCCGTACGTTTTCGTCAACTGCTCGCCCATCGTGGTGTCCCTTCGTGTTCCAACGGTTCATCAGGTACCCTAGGGGGGTATCTAGGTGAGTGTAGCTCCGGGCCGCGGAGATCTGTTCCCAGATCATCGCTCGGGGGGTGAGAAGTGAGATCGCAAAGCTCCTCGTTCCTCGGCGCTTACGCTCCGATCACACTGACCTGGTCGACTGGTTGGCCGCTCCGTGGTCGCAACTAACGTGACCTGCAACCCGTAACCCGGAGGAGTTCCTATGACCGACACTGCAACCGAGCACGATCACCACCATGGGTACATCACCGCCAAGGACGACTACCTCAAGCGCCTCAAGCGCATCGAGGGGCAAGCGCGGGGATTGCAGCGGATGGTCGACGAGGAGCAGTACTGCATCGACATCCTCACCCAGGTGTCGGCGATGACGAAGGCGCTGCAGTCCGTGGCCCTGGGCCTGCTGAACGACCACCTCACGCATTGCGTCACCGACGCTGTCACCGAGGGCGGTGCTGCTGCGGCCGAAAAGATCAAGGAAGCGTCCGACGCGATCGCCCGATTGGTGCGGGCCTGATCTTCAGCTCTCGACCTGCAGCCCGCTTACCAGCCCGCGATTGTTCATGAGCCAGCGCACTCGTCCATTGGGGACTCCGAAACTAAGGCCCTGCGCTCGAGGATCTAGGGCTTGTACACTTCGTCGGGACACCGCCCAAGGAGAGCCATGACCCCCCACTCGACGCGCATCCCCTCGGGGCTGGGACGTCTGGGGACCGCCGTCGTACTCATCTTGTTGCTCATCGGCAGCACCGTGCTGATGCACACCCTCGCCGGGCACACCACCAGCCATGCCGCCGCTCCGACGGCCGCCGAGCACAGCCACAGCGCCCCTCACACGGAGCTCTCAGCGGGCACCGTTCATGCCGCCGAGGCGCCAGTGCTGGTGGCGGCTGGTGCGTCGGATGATTGTGGCGGACTGTGCGCGATGCTCTGCGCCGTGATGGGCATGGCGTGCCTGATGGTGTTGCTCGTCACGGCAGCCGTGCTGCTGCGTAGTCGTGGCACTCGCGCCCTGTTCATCCTCTCGAAGACCCTCGGCGCGTTGCCCGCCCTGCCGACGATCGTGATTCCCCGGCGATCGATGAATTTGAACCAGCTCAGCATCCTCCGCGTCTAAATCAGCCCCTTGGGGACTTCTCCCCACACGAGACCCGCGGCCCTTTATGCCGCCTTCTTTCTCACCCCAAGGGACAACCATGAACCGCACCAAAACACTGCTCATCGGCGCCACAGCCATCGTCGCTGCCCTCACTCTGGCCGGCTGCGCCGACACTTCCAGTGACACCGCCTCCGACACGTCCGCGTCATCGGAGTCAGCGGTCTTCAACGACCAGGACGTCATGTTCGCCCAGATGATGCTCCCCCACCACAAGCAGGCCGTCGAGATGAGCGACACCTTCATCGCCAAGGGCGACAGCGTCGACTCCGACGTTGCCACCCTGGCGGAAACCATCAAGGACGAGCAAGGCCCCGAGATCGAGCAGCTCACCACGTGGCTGGACGACTGGGGCCAGGACACGTCCGCGTCGATGGATCACTCCATGGACGGCATGATGAGCGAATCCGACATGACAGCCCTGGACGACGCCGAGGGTACGGACGCGTCACGGCTGTTCCTCGAGCAGATGACCGAGCACCACAAGGGCGCCGTGGACATGGCGCAGCAGGAAGTCGACGGCGGGGAAAACCCGGACGCAGTCGAGATGGCGAAGAACATCGTCGAGTCTCAGACGGCACAGATCGATCAGATGGAAAGCCTTCTCAGCTCCCTCTGACCCTTCCACGGGGCGAGGCGCCTACTAGGCGCCTCGCCCCTGGGCGGTGCCTTGCGCCCGCGCACTCGTCGTACTTCTCACACCACCGAAAGCTTCCTGGTGCCCCAAATTCTTCCTGCCCCCGTGCTTCCTACCGCCCTCACTCGCCGCGAAGCACTCGCTCGCGAACGCACCGCCGGCCGCTCCTCCTCACCGTCGGCCCCGCGCCGACGCACCTACCAAGCAGCACAACCCCTCCCCTCTGCCGCCCGAAGCAAGCTTCGAGCAGCGCCTCCCGCAGCAGCACCTCGAGCCCGGCCGTGGGCTGTGGAACAGCTCCCCGGGAGCGCCTGGTCGGTACCGGCTCGTCCCCGCAAGCCCCGCACCCTGGGTCCTGTTCTTGGGGCGTTGGCGGTGACGATGTTCTTCACCGCAAACACGACCCCGGCTACTGCCTCTGACCTGGCGGGCGGGGCCACCCCGACGAGTGTTGTTGCCCCGATCAGTGGACAATCCCTTGCCGCCTCCGTGGTGGCATTGTCCGTTGACGGTCGAGACGGCTACGCCGTGACCGAGCCAGTACTCGCCACCACACAAAGTGCTACCTCGGGAGGTGCCGGAGCAGCAGCCCAGGTCAATACCGGGACCGGGGACATTCGGTGGCCCTTCCCTGGGGTAACCCCCCTCAGCTCGGACTTCGGGCCCCGGGCGCGGCCGTGCGGTGCGTGTTCGGCCATGCACGAGGGAATCGACATGGTCCCGGGCAAGAACACCCCCATCGGGGCGATCGCTGCCGGCACCGTTCGTGTGTCGGGGATGGGCGGGGCGTACGGGCAGTACGCCATCATCGACCACCAGATCGATGGCCAGACCGTCAGCAGCCTCTACGCCCACATGGTCCTCGGTTCCAGCCCCCTGCGGGTCGGAGACCGTGTCAATGTCGGGGACCTGGTGGGCCGGGTAGGCAACAGCGGGGTCAGCACCGGTGCGCACCTGCACCTGAGCATCTTGCTTGGCGGCACACTTCAGATCGACCCGCAGCTGTGGCTCGAAACCAACGCCGGCCGGGTGCTCTGACATGACGCCCGCACAACAGCCACCCGGTCGTGGCCACATCATCCGTCCCTTCCGGGTGAGGCTCGTTCTGGGGAGCATCACGGTGGTGGCGATGGTTGTTGCCGTCCTCACCCCGGTGGGGCAGGCGTCCGCAGTTGAGTACCCGACGTGGGCCGAGGTCGAAGCAGCTCGTGCCTCCGAAACGGAAGGCCAGGCCCTCGTGGCGCAGATCACGACGCAGATCGCAGAACTCGACTCCGCGGCCACTGCCAGCGCTGAGCTCGCTCTGACCCGTGGCGCCGAGTACGAGGAAGCAGACGCTCAGTTCCTCGACGCGGCGTACCAAGCAGACACACTCCAGGAGCAGGCCCGCACAGCCGAGGCCACCGCCACCCAGTCTCGAGACCGGGCAGCTCAGATCATCGCGTCGCAAGCACGCAGCGGCGGCCAGGACTTGACCAGCACCCTGCTCACCGGCGCCCAGGACCCGGACGATTTTCTCTCTCAGCTGGGGTTTGCCGACAAGCTCGCTGAAACAAGCCAAGGCATCTACGTCGACGCAAGCCAGGATCAGAACATCGCTCAGGGCCTCGGCGATCAGGCGGCCCTCGCCCGGGACGCCCGCGACGCTCTCCGCCAGGAAGCCGATGACGCCCGCCGGGACGCCGAGGCTGCCTCCGCGGCAGCCGATGAGGCACTGGCAGTGCAAGTCGACAAGCAAGCTGAGCTGCAAGCGCAGCTTGCCGTGCTCACGGATCAGCGTGCCGCGACCGAGCAGGACTTCGCCGCCGGCGAAGCTGCCCGCGCCGCAGAACGGGCACGCATCCAGGCGGAAGCAGCCGCCCGGGCTGCCGCTGCGGCCGCGGCTGCAACGTCTGCCGGTCAAGTAGCCGGGAGCGGATGGGCCAACCCCACCACCGGTCGAATGGTCAGCGCCTACGGGTACCGAATTCACCCCATTCAACGGGTCTGGAAGTTGCACTCCGGGATCGACATCGCTGGGGGATGCGGGGTACCGATCTACGCCGCTTCGGCCGGCACCGTGGCCTACTCAGGGGTCTACGGCAGCTACGGCAACTGGATCCTCCTCGAACACGCTAACGGCATTCAGACCGGCTACGCCCACATCGAAAACGGTGGGCTGCTCGTCAGCCGCGGCCAGCGGGTCGAAGCCGGGCAACTGATCGCTCGTGCCGGTTCGACAGGCGGGTCCACCGGCTGCCATCTGCACTACGAAGTGCGACCAGGAGGTACCTCCACGGACCCCGCGCCCTTCATGTCCGCCCGCGGCATTCGACTCGGCTGACCGCCCGCCCGACAGGAAATCACCATCACCACGTCACACATGCGCCCCACGAAAGCCCTCGCCGGACTCGCCGCTACGACTGCAGTGATCCTCGGCATGGCCGCGTGCACGAACGCCACCACCGCCCCTCCGACGGCTGACGCATCCCTGGAACACGTCCACGCGTTTGCTCACGTGGACAACTCCCCCGTTGTCCTCGTGGGCACACACACCGGCCTGTGGAAGTTCGCCCTGACCGCGGTCGACCCTGATCGCCCCCGAGAGGCACCGTTGATCCCGGTCGGTGACGACCGGTTCGACGTCATGGGGCTCACGACCACGCCGCAAGACGTACTCATCGCCTCAGGCCACCCCGCAGTCACCGCTCCGACGACAGCGCCGTCCAACCGGGGGCTGCTTCGCAGTGAGGACTCGGGGACAACGTGGCAGACCATCAGCCTGGAGGGCAAAGCCGACTTTCACGACCTGACGACGGCCGCCGATAGCGTCCTTGGGCTGAACTCGACCACCCAGGCCATCCTTCGGAGCGACGATGACGGTGCGACCTGGACAACGGAAGCAACAACAACGGCCCTGTCACTGGCCGTCGACTCGGCCAACCCCGAGATCCTTTGGGCCGCAGGTCCCGATGGTCTAGAACGCAGCACCGACCGCGGCGCCACCCTGACCCCTAGCCCCGAGGCGCCGCCACTTGTGCACGTCGCCTCATCTGCATATTCGATCGCTGGCGCAACCATTGACGGCACCGTATGGTCTCTCGATCCAGGGAGCGCAACCTGGTCACAGGTCGGACAGCTCGAAGGCCAACCGCAAGCCTTCGACATCATCGACATAGGCGACAAGACCGTGCAGTTCGCCGTCGATGATCGAGCCATTGTCGTCAGTCACGACAACGGCCGCACCTGGACCCCCGTGCCTTTGACGCTCAAGCAGAACGAGTAGAGAAGCGGCTTAGCGATCGTCAACCGGACGATCGCCAACCTCGACCATTTCCTCAGAGCTGCACTGATCCGACTGTCGCAGATAGGTGGTCCGAAACAGATTCCGGTGACGGGCCCCTATGTGACACTGCCGAAATGACCTCGTCGCCCCTCCTCGAATGCGCCTGTTCGCCGATCGTCGCTCCCTACCTCACAGCCCCGCATGACGCCCAGGCAGGTCTTGGAGGGTCGGCCCAGCCGATGCAGAAAAGCGAGGGCGGGCCAGGAAGAAACCTGGCCACCCGGTCGGCTCCTGGGCACCTATCGCCAGTCAAGCCGTTGACGGTCACCCCGTTAGCATCGGTGCCCGCCTCCCTCGGAGCTGATGCATGATCGAGCGCCCCTCTCCCGAACACCGTGCCCGAGTACGCGCCACCAGCCTCGATCGAGAGCACCTGGTCGCGATGGGCGAGGTCGCGTACTGGTCTGCTCGATTGGAGCGCACGCTGGCGTTCACAGTCATGGCCCTCGTCAGCGACGATGACCGCGAGACAAACGAAATAGGAATTGTGGTGACTCGGGGAGCCTCCTTCAGCGGCCTGCTCGAGTTGGGCGCAAAGCTCGTGAAGCTGCACCGCTTCGAGGGGCAGGTCCGCGACATGTTCACGCGATTGTCCGCCGACTCGAGGGTTGCGATGGAGAGCCGGAACCACCTGCTGCACGGGGCGTGGACCACACCGGGTAAAGGACCAGCTTCGGCGAGCCGGGTCAGGGCCAAAGGGACGGTGGACCGCCCATTGACCGTGGCACAGGTGGAAGACGTCGCCTATGACCTGGCAGTGCTCGCAGAACAGCTATTCATGCTGTTTCTCGTCATCGAAGGCGCAGTCGACTACGAGGAGTGATCACCTTGGGCCGATGCTCTGCGAAGGGTTCTGGGCTCACCGCGCCACCCCCCGAGTGGCAATCAATCGGGATGCCTCGGACCGATCGGCACGAGGTTCGAAGCGGCCCTCAGTGAGCCTTCTGCGACAGTTCCAGCGACGATTGCAAGCCCGATCTGCGCGTACGCGGCCATCAGCGTGCCGACACGGTGCCGAGCATCTCGCTCGAGGCGCTCACCCTCCGCCGCAAAGCTCCGATCCGTGACGAAGCACTGCAACTGGTCGTACACGTGGTCCCACCGGACAGCGACCCGAGCGCGGCGCGATCCGTCAACCGCCTCGAAGTGGAGAGACCCGAAGGGCCTCCCGTCCCTCATTCCCAGATCGACTCCAACAAGTCGCCAGCCTGGAGCCTCGCGCGAGACATCCGCCCCCCACACGACCACGCGCGGCGGGCTCGCGCCTAATCCGACAATCGCGTGTTGCCCTCCAGCCTGCTCGCCCTCGGCCACCCCGCCACCTTCTAACTTTTCGTGATCCTGGACCCTTCGCATGGATGGTGGTAATAGTAATGACCATGAATGCAAGCAAACAAGCGAAGCCGACCTCGGGGCAGCGCAAGGCCTTCGGCATCATCACCATTCAAGGGCTAGTCCTGGACCTGAGCGACTCGCTCCTAGCCCGGCCAAGCAGCAGCGTCACATGGAGAGCTCATCCTGCCGGCCCACTCTCGGGCCTCACAGCAGCCACAGATGAGCACGAGGCGTCGATCAGCTGGGCACCGACGTCGGACGTGCTCCGCGAGACGAGTACCGAAGATGCCCCCGACGAGCTCTTGGCCCATGTGCGACAGACCTATCTGACCTATCTCGAGCTGTGCCTCAGGCTCGGCGAGTTCCAACTCGAGGCAACTCCGGTCACTGACGCCGCAGAGAACATCACCGGAACGTCACTTCGAGCCCGGCTGGTAGAGCGAGGAGCAGTCTGGCTCGACGAACTTCCCACTGCCGACCAGCAACGGTTCGCACCAATCCCCAGGGCCGACGAGGTGACCATGGTGGACGTTCCCGACAGAGCCTCGCCGCAGACAGCCCCCGGGGGCGGGCAAAGGCCTGATGAATCGACATGACCGAGACCGCCACGTTGGAACGATCAGCTGTGGCGCGGCCAGAGGGATACGCCGAGCCCCCGCTCGAGCTTCGCGATCGTTTCGAGGTCCGGCCACACCTGGCCCGCAAGGACGCTCAGCAGGGTCGTATGGGTGACACCTGAAGCTTCGGCTACCGACCGGATGCTGCGACTGCCGACGGCCTGACGAAGGTTCTGCGCGAATCTGCGAGCCACTTCCCCGATCGGGTCGTTCGAGCGAACGTCTGGCCACGGGGACGGGGCCAACGCGGCTGGTTTCGCGCGCGCAGTTCTACCCATGCCGCAAGGCTAGGCGCGCCAGCTCGCACGCACGGCCGCCCCGTCGAACGTATCACAAATTGGTCATTGTAATGACCACCTTCGAGCTTGGAGATGAGCGCTGGTGAGCGATGAAGCTGACGAACGCCGCGAACGGCAGCTCGACGCGGTGAGGCGCATGGCCGAGAGGGAGCCTGAGGTGCCGGCTGCGGCTCATTACCAGTACACGCCGAAGATGCCTGCTGATCAGTGGGCCGCCATCCGCCCCTACGTGCAGCGCGTCGTCCGAGACACAGCCCACAGAACGCCGTACTCCGAGAAGGAGCTCTACCCGGCCGTTTCCCGTCTCGCTTTATTCGCCTGGGCGACAGCGAGCGTTCCCCTCGAAGATGACAACGTCTTCGACCCGCGGTTCATCAACCGCTTCGTGCAACATCACCTCGGGCAGTACAGCAGGGCCGGCAAGAACACCCTGCGCGCTCGGTTGAGACGCACGTCGGAGGCGCTCCTGGGCGACGAAGCTGCGGGTACATTCCGGGCCCTGGGCAAGGCTGAGGCGTCACGTCCGTACACCCCGAGCGAGGTGGCTTCGTTGTTGTCGTGGGCCGGTAGCCAGCACGACGAGGAACGGACGACCAGCGCCGGCGCACTCCTCGCGCTCGGACTCGGGGCAGGACTGACGGGGCGGGAGATCATCGATCTAGAACTCGTGGACATCACCTCAGATAGTCGGGGCGTCATGGTGCGCGTGTCGGGTGACGATGCGAGAGACGTCCCGGTTCTTGCCCAGTGGGCCCCCCTCCTGCAGTGCCGAACGGCGTCCAAGGCAGCCTCCCGGTGGGCATTCCGGAGCGGTCAGCGAGGCGGGAACATCAATCTCGTCACTGACTTCGTCAGTCGGAATCCGCGCCCCACGGTCGAGCTGCAGTCCCGACGCATGCGAGCGACCTGGATCGTGGAACACCTCCGGCGGGGGACGCCCCTCGACCTATTGCTGGAGGTCGCCGGCTTGCAGTCAGCCGAAGCGCTCGACCGGCTCTTGCCCTACGTCGCCAGAGCGGACGACGACCCCCGGCGGGACTCACTTCGGTGATAGCTACCACCCCGGCGCGAGCCGAGGCTGCGGCCATGACGTCCGTATAGGGACAGGACGATCACTTCCCGCGTCGGCCAGGTTCCCTCAGACGCCCAAATGGCGACGGGCATTTGCCACGTCTTCCAGACGCATCACGACCTCACCCCTGAGCAGACGCCCCAGCCGCTCAGGACTCTGCCCAGAGGCAGCCGCGTACGTCCCGACCGAGCGGAACCGTCTCGCTATCTCGACTCGGATGCTGCACGCCAGCCGATGCTGAATGCGTGCAGCACCCCACTGGTCGAGCTGGCCTGACGAGAACGACACCGCCGAGACCCACTGAGCTTCGGGGTCGCGACCGAAGCGGCCTGGCTCACGTAGGTAGGAGCGCGGCTCGAAACGTGGATCAGGCACCTCCGCAGTCTAGATGTGCGCTGAAAGCGCACCAGACCGCGTGATGGCCTTGTCTTGTCGCATGTCCATCTCTCGTGACCACCCCTGACGAGACACAACCTCCGACCTCCCCCTCTTCCCAACTCGAGCGTGCCGCAGCACACTTTGGTCAATCTAATGACCACGCCACGCTGGAGCTTCAGGAGGCGATCTTGCGCTACCACCCGCGCCGTATCGCCCCGACCAAGTGGTTGCCTGTGCGGGACTTCACGCTCGCGTGCATCCTCGACGCCAAACCCCACGACATGCTCTACACGAGGATCCTCCTGACCTTCGCGAGTCGGTACGTCGTGTGGGCGTTCCACGACGCCGGTGCGGAGCTGCGCCGCGATGACCTCTTCTACCCGTCCATGATCTACCGCTTCGCCCGCACCTACCCCAGTGCCAAGACGCAGCAGCTTGCCGAGACCAGACTCCTGAACCTCGCTGAAGCGCTCGGTTACGAACCGTCTCCTCACCGCCTCAACAAGCAGAGCCGGGAGATACGACCCTTCTCGCACGCCGAGCTTCCCGCTTTCGAGAGCTGGGCCGCGTCGAGGTCCACCGACCGAGCCCGCCGGGATTCTTACGGGCTTCTCGCGCTTGCCGGTGGTGCAGGCCTCGGCGCAACCGAGATCGCCGCGGTCCGTGGCCGCGACTTGACGCGCACTCCGGCTGGCTGGGTCGTCCGTGTGACCGGAAAGGCGCCGCGAAGCATCCCCATCCGTGTCGGGTGGGATTCGTACGCAGACATCGCCTTCGAGGGACTCGGCGACGATGACTACGCGGTCATCCCCCACCGCAAGGAGTCCTCCCGGGAGATCGCGCTCATGCACTACGGCGCCCGGTACGACGGTCCTGCTATTCGCCGCCTCCGCATCACCTGGATCGTGGACCAGATCAACGTTTTGCCCCTGGCGAGCATCGTCTACGCGGCTGGCTTCAAGAACGTCTCGTCCCTCCTTCGCTACGCGCCCTTGGCCGAGGTCATGCCCGAGGTTGAGCTTCACGCGCTTCTCCGTTCAACGGGAGCGACTCAGTGACCGGCGAGCCCTCGTTCCACGACGAGGAGTTCTTCAATGGCATCTACACAGCCGACCGGATCGTCAGCGGGTCGACCAAGACCACCAGGTTCCGCGGCGCCGACGCCCGTGAGTGGATGACCTTCCTCCGTTCATCGGGCGTCATCGAGCTCCTCGCGACCTGGCGCGCGGAGGACCGCGAGAAGAAAGCCCCGGGCGGTGTCAAACCGAAGATCGACGACCTGGCCATCCTGACCGTGGTGATGATGCTCCTATCGGAGCAGTCCATGATCTTCGTGCGCGAGATGGGCCGCGTCTTCGAACGCCGTCTCGACGATGAAGCCCGTCGCGAGCTCGGCATCGCTCACCTGTACGACAACGACAAGCCCAACGACTGGTACTTCCTGGCATGGCGGGCGATGCACCGCATCATCGACCTCTGGGATGCCTGGCCGGCGCCCCGCCGCCTGCTCACCCGCGACGAGCGGAGCAGCCTTGACGCGCTCCGGGACAAGAACATCGAACGCCGGGCACACGAGCGCAGCATGACCTTCACGAACACGCTGCTGGAAGCCACGGCCCAGAACCTGCCTCGAGCCGTGCGACGTCAGCGTCTCGCGCTCTCCGTCGACCAGACAGTGCTGCGTGCACCGAGCCAGAAGAACCGTTGGCCGCGGGAGAACGGCGTCGAGCAGCCCATGTTCATCGCGGGCACGGACAAGGAACAGCCGAAGTACGCGATGGAGCTTGAAGCTGACCTCTACCCGATCGACAAGGGAGAGAAGGAACGCGTCTTCAGCAAGCACACCAAGGAGAACGGCAAGGCGAGCGTCAAGCAGGCACGGAGCCGGTGGCTGCTCGCCTACACGGCTAACCTCATCATCGACGTCAACGAGGACCCGACAGGTGACCCCACCGAAGCACCGCAGCTGATCCGCGGGGCGAGCCTGACGACGCCCAACAAGGGCATCGGCTTCCACACCGTCGAGCTCGTGAAGAACATCCAGGAACGCGGCTACGACATCGCGCGCCTGTCGTCCGACCTTGGGTACTCCGCGGGTCTCACGATGGAGGACTTCCACCGTCCGATGAGAGAGCTCGGCGTCGGCCTCGTCTTCGACTACAACCGCGCGAACCAGACCGGTGTGCGGGGCCAGGTCGGCGGAGCCAAGCTCGTCGAAGGCGGTCAGTTCTGCCCCGGTACACCGAAGCGGCTCCTCGATGCAACGGTGCGGCGCAACAACAAGGAGATCGACAACGTCGAGTGGTCCCAGCAGATCGACGAGCGTGACGCATACCGACTTCACAAGAAGGAGGGTCCCGACGCCAACGGCAACGTGAAGATGCGCTGCCCAGCCCTCGGCCCGAGTGCGACGGTCGAGTGCCCGCTCCGCAAGCTCGACAAGCGTGCATCGCCTGACAAGGAACGCCGGCAGGTGCTGCGCGCCAACGTCCCCAAGCAGACAGACAAGGTCTGCTGCCAGACCTCGATCACGGTGCGCCCGGAGGACGGCGAGAAGATGAACCAGATGCTGCCTTATGGCAGCAAGGAGTGGTCCAAGACCTACCGCCGCGACCGCAACAGCATCGAGAGCTTCAACGCCTTCATCAAGACCGGTCCCGAGCGCATCGCCGACTCCAGCGCACGGCGCCTGCGCGGTCTCGCCGCTCAGCAGTTCCTTCTCGCCATGCTCACGACGGCCGCGAACATCCGCAAGATCGTCACCTTCCTCGCCGCCAAGCACCGAGCGCCGAAGGACCGCGACCGCCGCGTCGCGAAGGGCCTGACGCCGGTGCCTGCACAGCGCACCCGCCGTCGTGATGCCGAAGGCATGAGCAACTACCGCGCCGACTACGTTCGGCCCGAACTGTCCCCGTTCCCGACGAGTGGACCCGCTGTCGATCCGCCTCCGCGAACGTAGGCCCACGCCCGTTCCAAGACACGACACGCGAGCTTCCTGCTCTCCCCCAACGCTCACGAGTCAATTCGGCGCGCCCAGACGGGCGGGCCGCTTCGTCGTTTAAGCCGACTGTGCAGCCGGTGGCCCCGAAGGAGCTGCCAAGAGATCCCGAACCCCTCGCCGGGAAGCGATTCTCGGCCCTCAAACGGAAGAAAGCCCCCGAACTACTCGGGGGCTTTCTTCTTGGGCTGCGTTCCGCAAACGGATTCCGATTGATGCGCAAACAACCCTGTGGCGGTACCGGTGGGATTTGAACCCACGGTGGAGTCAACCCCCACACATGTTTTCGAGACATGATCCTTCGGCCGCTCGGACACGGTACCGGGGGAGAGCTTAGTACATCCGCGCGCCCCTGTCGAAACCCGCCTCGGGCCGACGTGGACCGGCGGAGAGTGCTGCCCCGAGGCTGGCGACCAGCACTTCGTGACGGTTCACCGCACCTCCTCGGCGACAGGCGACAGGCGATAGGCGGACGGCCGGGCGTACGCTCCCAGCATGCCCACCCGTCACCCCCTCGCCTTCCTCTCCGGAGTCGGCGTCACCCTCGCCGCGGGCGGTGCGCTCTTCGCCGTCTGGCGCCGTGCCCTTCGCAGCCAGCGCTCCGCCGCCGCGACCCTCAACGACCTGCTGCCGGTGCACTCCGCCTGGTGGCGCGACCGGTTCGACCGCAAGGGCGCCCTGCTCTACGTGGCGCTCGGCGACTCGACCGCGCAGGGCATCGGGGCGTCGAGCCCGGCGCGCAGCTACGTGGGCAGGCTGTCGGTGCGGATGCGGCACGCGACCCGCTCCTCCGTCCGGGTCGTCAACCTCAGCGTCAGCGGCGCGACGACGTGGCTCTGCCGCAAGGACCAGCTGCCCAAGCTCGAGAAGTACCAGCCCGACGTCGTCACCGTCGCCATCGGCGCGAACGACGTCATCGACTTCGACGCCGAGACGTTCGAGCGCAACCTGCGGCACATCTACGGGGCGCTGCCGACCCACGCGATCGTGGCCGACCTGCCGACGATGTGGATCCCCGAGCGCGAGCACCGCATCGCCGAGGCCAACGCGATCGTGCGGCGCCTCGCCGACGAGTTCGGCCTGACGGTCGCCCCCCTCTACGACACGACGCGGAAGCAGGGCCTGGTGCGCACCTTCCGCAACTCCGCGGGCGACCTGTTCCACCCCAACGACCGAGGGTACCGCGTCTGGGCCAGCGCCTTCGAGCCGGCCGTCGCCGCCCGGGTCGCCCGCATCGCGGCCGACCACGCCGTCACGGACGCCGACGCCAGCGTGCACGACGCCGCGGCCGCGGGCTCGACGGCCCGCACCGCCGAGCGTGCGGCGTCTCGCGCCTCGGCCCGCGGCACGGACGCGCTGCCCCGCAGCTGACGACCGGCACCGGCACCTGCAGCACCGGCAGGCAGGCCAGGCCATGCTGGGCCGGGCCGGGCCGGGCCGGGCCGGTCGGGCGAGCCGAGGAGGCGCCTCCTACTTGACCTTGAAGGCCACCGGAGCCGAGGTGCTCGCGCCCACGCTCCCGTTGCCCGAGTACGTGACCGTGAGCGGGTAGCTGCCGGCGGAGCGGAACCCGGCCACGCCCACGGTCATCTTGCCCTTGGCCGCCGCCGAGAGGGTGGCCGTGCCGACGACGGTCCGGCCGTGACGGACGGTGATCGTGCCCGTCGGCGCGGCGACGCCCCGAGCGGTCACGCTCACCGCGACGTTGGCGCCCTTGCCCTTCGGGAGGGACGAGCGGGGCGAGAGCACCGTCGTCGAGGCCGCCTTCGTGACCGAGAACGACGACGTCGCACTGGTCGAGGGCAGCGCAGTCGAGACCGAAGGGGTGAAGGTCGTCGTCAGCTTGTGCGCGCCCGCAGCCGTGCCCGCCGGGACGACCCACGTCGCCCTGCCGCCCGAGGCGGCGACCCGCGCCGCGACCTTGCCGTCGACGGTGAACGCGACGGTGCCCGCGCCCGTCGCCGCGGATCCCGCGACCGAGGTGAGGGAGGCGGTGGCCGTGATGCGCGAGGTCGCGCCGTGCACCTGGGAGCCGGCGCTCAGGCGGAGCGTCGTCGTCGTCGCGGCCTTGTCCACGGTGATCTTCGTCGCCGCCGACGTCGACGCCGCCTGGTCGGCGACCGACGGGGTGAAGGCGGCGCTCAGCGAGTGGGCCCCCGGCGCCAGCGAGGCGGGGAGGCGGGTGGTCGCGGTGCCGCCCGCCGCCACTGCGACCGTCGCCAGCGTCGTGGTCCCGTCGACGAACGTGACGGACCCGGCCGGTGCCGCGCCTCCTGCGACCGCCACCGTCGCGGTGAGGACAGCCGTCGGGTTCGTGCCCCAGGTCTGGCGGGCGCGGTCGGTGCCGAGCGCGGTCGTGGTCACGGCCGCCACCTGCTTCGGGGCGGGCCGCCCTGCGGTGTCGCCGGCGGGCGCGGCGCCGGTCGAGCTGCCGCCGGCGAGGGCGACGTCGAGCACGGCCCCGGCCGAGGGCGAGGTCGAGCGGACCGCGACGGTGAAGCCCCCGCCCGTGCTGGTGAAGCTCTCTCCGGCGTCGAGGTGGGTGTCCCGGCGGGTCAGGTCGCCCGCCTCGACGGGGCCGGCGGCGACCACGGCCGTCGAGACCGCGGAGCCGGACAGGGGGATCGCCCGCAGCACGCGCACCTCGCCGACGGCGCGGTCGCCGTTCAGGGTGCAGCGCACCAGCTTCGCGTCGAGGGACGAGCACCGCGGCGTCGCGCCCCGGAACTCGGCGCTCGAGGCGTCGCGACCGCTCGCGGTGCGGTACTCGACCCAGTAGGTGTCACCACTCAGCGGGTCGACCACCTGCACGGCCCGGCCGCCCGCCGTGGTCGCCGCGCCGTCGAGCGCGCCCACGGTCACCTGCTGGCGCGTGCCCGGCTCGCGGAGGGTCGTCGCGTCGACCTGGAAGCCCGCCCGGAGGCGCTGCGGCGTCGACAGGTGCGGTCGCGCCCCCGAGACGGAGTAGCCCATGATGTCGAGGAAGTCCCCGTACTCCTCCACCGGGCAGGCCACGGAGGCGTCGGTGTCCGCCGTGTGCACGTAGCCCGGGAGGGGAGCGTCGACGGAGGTCGTGCTGCGGCACATGGCCGCACCGGCGTGGCCGAGGCCGAGGTTGTGGCCGAGCTCGTGCATCAGCACGGGGACGCCGAGCGCGGTGTCCGTGCCGACCGAGCTGAAGATCTCGCCGCCGCCTCCTCCGACGGTCGCGAAGGCGGACGAGCCGCAGGTCTCGCGCGTCAGCACGAGGAGGTGGGTGTCGGTGCCTGCCCAGCGGTACGACGCGAAGGCGCCCCCGAAGGCGGTCGTGTGCACCGAGTCGAGCACGGCCGACGGGTCGCAGGTGGCGGCGGCGAGCGAGGTGCGCTCGATCCCGCCGAGCTGGACGTCGACCGTGCCGCCCGACTCCTCCCACCAGAAGTCGTGCAGCTGCCGGATCGCGGCCGTGACGGACGCGTCGTCGGGCGGGGTCGCCGCGTCGTCGGCAGTGGTCGCCGTGACGGTCGCGATGCTCACCGAGACGCGGTGCACGACGGCGACGGCGGCCGTCGAGGCCGACGACCTGGCTCCGGGGTCCGCCGCCGTCTGGTCGGCGACGTCGGCCTCGCGGGCCGCGACCTCGGCGGCCTCCGCGTGCAGGTGGGGGCGCGTCACGGGTGTCGACGGGACGACGAGCATGTCGTCGGAGAGGTCGGGAGCGGCGACGCCGGCGGGCGCGGGCGGCGCTGCCGACGCGGCTGCCGGGTCGAGCTCGGCCGCGTTCACCGCCTGTCCGTCGACGAGGCCGCCGATCACGATCACGGCTGCGACCAGCACAGCGGACGCACGGACGAACCAGGATCCGGGCACAGCGGACGTACGGGTGGATCGGGGGGTGGGCACAGCGAACTCCAGTCGTGCGGGAGCGTGCAGGGTCGTCGGGACCCTGCGCTCAGCGCGCGGTCGTCGGGACCGCGCGCACGTCGCGAGGCCGTCGGGACCTCGCAGACGTCGCGTGGCCGTCGGGGGGCCACGCGTCAACCGCAAGATCGATGCAAACACACACATCTGACCGCGGACGCCCCCACAACGGGTCTGGCTCGCCCAGCGGCCAGGGCATGCCGCCCCCACAACGGGTGGGGCGCACCCGGCGGCCCGAGCACGCCGTCCCTCCACAGCCCACACGAGGAGGCGCCCCTGCTGTCGGACGTCCCGCCTAGGCTCGCAGCATGCCTCGCACCACCACCCCGCCCTTCCGCTGCACCGAGTGCGGCTGGACCAGCCTCAAGTGGGCCGGTCGCTGCGGCGAGTGCCAGCGCTGGGGCACCGTGGTCGACGTCACGTCCGCGCTCGTGAGCGCCCGGGGCACCGCCCCCGTGTCGGTCGGCGGCGACCGGGTCGCCCGACCGATCACGCAGGTCGAGGCCGGCGCCGTCGCCTCCTGGCCGAGCGGCATCGCCGAGTTCGACCGGGTGCTCGGCGGGGGCATCGTCCCGGGCGCGGCCATCCTGCTGAGCGGCGAGCCGGGGGTCGGCAAGTCGACGCTGCTGCTCGAGGTCGCGTCGCGCGCCGCAGCGACCGGGGCACGCGTGCTCTACGTCACCGCAGAAGAGAGCGCGCAGCAGGTGCGGATGCGGGCGGAGCGCACCGGGGCGATGCACGACAACTTGTTCCTGGCGGCCGAGGTCGACCTCGCCGTCATCCTCGGCCAGATCGAGCAGGTCGACCCGCAGCTGGTGATCGTCGACTCGGTGCAGACGGTCTCGTCGTCGTCGATCGACGGCATCGCGGGCGGCACGTCACAGGTGCGCGAGGTCGCGTCGACGCTCATCCGCGTCAGCAAGGACCGCAACCTGCCGGTGCTGCTGGTGGGGCACGTGACGAAAGACGGGACGATCGCCGGCCCGCGCCTCCTCGAGCACCTGGTCGACGTCGTCTGCCAGTTCGAGGGCGACCGACAGACCTCGCTCCGGTTCATCCGGGCGCACAAGAACCGCTTCGGGCCGACCGACGAGGTCGGCTGCTTCGAGATGACCGGCGACGGCATCGCCGAGGTCGCCGACCCCAGCGGCCTCTTCATGTCGCGCAGCGGCGCGCCGGTCAGCGGCACCTGCATCACGATCGCGATGGAGGGGCGGCGTGCGCTGCCCGTCGAGGTCCAGGCGCTGATCGTCGCCAGCAGCACTCCCCAGCCCCGACGGGTCGTCAACGGCGTCGACTCGTCCCGCGTGGCGATGCTGCTCGCCGTGCTCGAGCGCCGGGCGGGCATCCGCCTCGGCGACGCGGACGTCTACGTGTCGACGGTCGGCGGAATCAAGATCACCGAGCCCGGGGCAGACCTGGCCATCGCGCTGGCCCTGGCGAGCGCGAGCCGAGACGTCAGCTACCCGCACACGATGGCGGCGGTCGGCGAGATCAGCCTGGCGGGCGAGATCCGGCCCGTGTCGTCGCCCCGGCAGCGGGCCAGCGAGGCGCGTCGGCTCGGGTTCAGCCAGCTCGTCGACGCCGAGTCGGGCAACCTCCGCGAGGCGCTGCGCCGGGCCTTCAGCGCGGCCAGCACGCCCCGCGAGCGCGAGCTCGACGGGGCCTTCTAGGCGCCGGACGCCCGCTACTTCAGGGCCCTGAGCAGGTCCTCGGGGGCGGCGGCCATCGTGTGCGGGCCGGCGATGTCGAAGAAGACCTGCTCGAGCACGTCGAGGTGCACCTCCATGAACGCCCGCAGCGCGTCGGAGTCGTAGAGCATCACCTCGAGGTCGGGGTCGTCCGGCACCATCGCGGCGTACGCCTCCGCCGAGGAGAAGAGCAGCAGGATCCGCTTGTCGGTGTTCTCGCGACCGAAGACCCGCACCTGCTCGGCCGCGACGGAGACCGGCTCGGCCGAGTCGCGGTCGGCGAGGGCCGCACTGTCGGCGGCAGCATCGCCCACGTCGACTCCCTCGCCGTCGCCCGCACCCTCGCCCGCGGCCCCGGCAGGCGGCACCACGAGCTTCGGCACGACGACCACGTCGTGACGCAGGGCGAACGCGACGGCGGCGACGTCCTGGCTGGCGAGGGCCAGCTCCAACGCCTCGGAACGGGGGGAAGCAGCTTCGGTCATCGCTCAGTTCAGGATCATGGGGGCGGAGTCGGCCGACGTGATGTCGCCGACGCTGACGGTCAGGCGGTAGGTCGCGCCTCCGGCGGGCACCGCCTGGCGGGAGTCGGCGTCACAGGTGTCGGGCGTCGAGCGCGTCCGGTCCCAGGAGATGGCCGGCGTCGAGAGGGTCTGGCCCGCGGTGAGGGTCACGTCCTGGTCGGTGGGGTCGACCTGGCAGTCGGCGGAAGACCACCACTGCTCCTCGCCGCTCGTAACGACCAGCTTCTGCTGGCCGGAGCCGAGGTTGATCACGCAGTCCGACGACCCGCTGTTGGTCACCGACATCGAGATCTGCGGCAGCTCGGTGGGGGCGAAGACCTGCTCGTCGACGACGGGGACGAGCTCGATCGAGGCAGCGGCGCAGCGGGCGCCCTCCTCGGTCGTGGCCTCCGTCGACGCAGGGTCCGGCGTCGCGTCCGCGGCCGGCGCGGTGGCGGTCTCGCTCGCGACGGGAGCAGGGTCGGCGGCGGGCGAGCTCGTCGCGGCCGCGCCGGGCTCGTCACCGGACGCACCGGGCCGCACGACGATCAGCACGACGACCACGATCGCGACCACCAGGCCGAGCAGCACGAGGGCTCTGCGGCGCCAGTACACCGAGGGCGGCTGCGGGCCGGTCGGATTCGTGAACGTCGACATGCGCACAGGTTAAGTGCTGGCCATCGTCCCGCCCCGGATGCTGGCGGCGTGTGCGCCTGGGAACTTCCGCCGAGGGCGCCGGCCGACCCGCACCTCCTGCGGTGTCAGCCCTCGAGGCGCGGCAGGGCCTTGAGCATCCGCGAGTTGCCGAGCGTGTTCGGCTTGACCCGTGCCAGGTCGAGGAACTCGGCGACGCCCTCGTCGGTCGAGCGCACGAGCTCGGCGTAGGCCTCCGGCGGCACGAGCCCCTCGTCGCCCACCTCGAGGTAGTCGTGCTTCTCGAAGAAGTCGACCTCGAAGGTGAGGCAGAAGAGCCGGCCGATCTCGAGGCGACGGGCTGCGCCCTCCAGCGAGTCGAGGAGGCGGTGGCCGACTCCCTTGCGGATCCAGGCCGGGTCGAGGGCGAGCGTCCGGATCTCGGCGAGGTCGTCCCACATGACGTGCAGCGCCCCGCAGCCCACGGGGACACCGTCGGGGCCGAC
The DNA here is from genome assembly GCF_007954365.1 of Frigoribacterium sp. ACAM 257. Classification (GTDB taxonomy): domain Bacteria; phylum Actinomycetota; class Actinomycetes; order Actinomycetales; family Microbacteriaceae; genus Frigoribacterium. The sequence continues at coordinate 132,454 of NZ_VOLO01000002.1, read as the reverse complement.
GGCGACCTGGAACTCCTGCACGTCGCCGTAGAGCGTGACGAGGTCCTTGCCGAGCAGGATCCGCTTCTGCACGAAGGGCTCGCAGAGGCGCTGGATGTGCGGCACGTCGCTGACCACGGCGTCGCGGACGGTGATGCCGTGCTGGTCCGCGGAGGTCATCCCCCGAGCCTACCCAGCCCCTCGCCCGCAGCGCCCCGCGCACGCCAGAGGGCGGCCCGGCCTGAGCCGGACCGCCCTCTGGCGGATCACGGGGAGCTGACGCTCCCGTCGAGCGGGCTCTCGCCTAGCTCTCGATCTCGGGCACGTCGCCGACGAGCACCTCGTCGCGGCCCGGCTGGCGGGTCGTCGTGAAGACGAACTCGCCGTCGACCCAGTCGACCAGCACGTGGTCGCCGGCCGTCAGGTCGCCCGTGAGGATGCGCTCGGACAGGCGGTCCTCCACCTCGTGCTGGATCGCACGACGCAGCGGGCGAGCGCCCAGGGCCGGGTCGAACCCGATCTTGATGAGCTGCTCCTTGGCGGGCACCGTCAGCATGGCCGTCATGTCGCGGTCGAGCAGACGGTCGCTCAGGCGCTTGATGAACAGGTCGACGATCTGCAGCAGCTCGGGGTTCGACAGCTGCGGGAACACGATGGTGTCGTCCACGCGGTTGAGGAACTCGGGCTTGAAGTGCTTCTTCAGCTCTTCGTTGACCTTGGCGCGCATGCGGTCGTAGCCGGTCGCGGTGTCGCCCTCGATCTGGAAGCCGACGGGGCCGCCGGCGATGCCCTTCGAGCCCAGGTTGGTCGTCATGATGATGACCGTGTTCTTGAAGTCGACCACTCGGCCCTGGCCGTCGGTGAGACGTCCTTCTTCGAGCACCTGCAGCAGCGAGTTGAAGATGTCCGGGTGGGCCTTCTCGATCTCGTCGAAGAGCACCACGGAGAACGGCTTGCGACGCACCTTCTCGGTGAGCTGGCCGCCCTCCTCGAAGCCGACGAACCCGGGAGGGGCACCGAAGAGCCGCGAGACGGTGTGCTTCTCGCCGAACTCCGACATGTCGAGGCTGATCAGCGCGCCTTCGTCGTCGAAGAGGAACTCGGCGAGCGCCTTGGCCAGCTCGGTCTTGCCGACGCCGGTGGGGCCGGCGAAGATGAACGACCCGGAGGGGCGGTTCGGGTCCTTGAGGCCGGCCCGCGTGCGGCGGATGGTCTTGGACAGGGCCGCGATGGCCTCCTCCTGGCCGATGACGCGCTGGTGCAGGGCCTGCTCCATGAAGACGAGACGCGAGGTCTCCTCCTCGGTGAGCTTGAAGACGGGGATGCCGGTCGCCTGGGCCAGCACCTCGGCGATGATGCCCTCGTCGACGGTTCCGCCGGCTCCGGCCTCGCCTGAGCGCCACTGCTTCTCGAGACGGAGACGCTCGCCGAGCAGCTTCTTCTCCTCGTCGCGCAGCGAGGCGGCCTTCTCGAAGTCCTGGTCCTCGATCGCGCCCTCCTTCTGGGCACGGACGCCGGCGATGCGCTCGTCGAACTCGCGCAGCTCGGGCGGCGCCGAGAGGATCGAGAGGCGCAGGCGGGCGCCGGCCTCGTCGATCAGGTCGATGGCCTTGTCGGGCAGGAACCGGTCGCTGACGTAGCGGTCGGCCAGGTTCGCCGCCGACACGATGGCGCCGTCGGTGATCGAGACCTTGTGGAACGCCTCGTACTTGTCGCGCAGGCCCTTGAGGATGTTGATGGTGTGGGGCAGCGACGGCTCGTTGACCTGCACCGACTGGAAGCGTCGCTCGAGGGCGGCGTCCTTCTCGAAGTGCTTGCGGTACTCGTCGAGCGTGGTGGCGCCGATCGTCTGCAGCTCGCCTCGGGCCAGCAGGGGCTTGAGGATCGACGCGGCGTCGATGGCGCCCTCGGCGGCACCCGCGCCGACGAGGGTGTGGATCTCGTCGATGAAGACGATGATGTCTCCGCGGGTGCGGATCTCCTTGGTGACCTTCTTCAGGCGCTCCTCGAAGTCACCGCGGTAGCGGCTGCCGGCGATGAGCGAGCCGAGGTCGAGCGAGTAGAGCTGCTTGTCCTTCAGCGTCTCGGGCACCTCGCCCTTGACGATGGCCTGCGCGAGGCCCTCGACGACGGCGGTCTTGCCGACGCCGGGCTCGCCGATCAGCACGGGGTTGTTCTTCGAGCGGCGGGAGAGGATCTGCATGACCCGCTCCATCTCCTTCTCGCGGCCGATGACCGGGTCGAGCTTGTTGTCGCGCGCGGCCTGCGTGAGGTTGCGGCCGAACTGGTCGAGGACCTGGCTGCCGCCCTGCGCGCTCTGCTGCTGCTCGCCTCCGACGGCCACCGCCTCCTTGCCCTGGTATCCCGAGAGGAGCTGGATGACCTGCTGGCGGACGCGGTTGAGGTCGGCGCCGAGCTTCACGAGGACCTGGGCGGCGACGCCCTCGCCCTCGCGGATCAGGCCGAGCAGGATGTGCTCGGTGCCGATGTAGTTGTGGCCGAGCTGCAGCGCCTCGCGCAGGCTCAGCTCGAGGACCTTCTTCGCACGGGGCGTGAAGGGGATGTGGCCCGTGGGCTGCTGCTGACCCTGGCCGATGATGTCCTGGACCTGCTCGCGCACGGCGTCGAGCGAGATGCCCAGCGACTCGAGGGCCTTGGCGGCGACGCCCTCGCCCTCGTGGATCAGCCCGAGCAGGATGTGCTCGGTGCCGATGTAGTTGTGGTTCAGCATCTTCGCCTCTTCTTGGGCGAGGACGACGACGCGACGGGCACGGTCGGTGAATCTCTCGAACATCTCTTGACTCCCTCGGTGGCGGGGTGGTCGTCGCCACCAGTACGCGGTCGGCACCCTCATTCGGCGCCGGTCTACGGAGAGCGTAACCAGCGCCTCCCCCGCAGGTCATCCCTGTTCGCTGGGGGCGTGACAGCCTGTGAACCAGGGGGACAGCCGAGGAGGCGCGGGTCGCCTCGGCAGGCTCGGGCACGGGGCCGAGCGCAGGAGGCGCGGGTCCGGTCGACCGCGTCAGCCGGGCGACAGGGGCGCGGGCTAGCCTCGCCCCATGGGCAACCTCGTCGTCGGTCTCGTGCCGCACCCCACCAAGTCGGTCCGCGACTCCGTCGACATCCTCTGCGGCTGGAAGCAGCGCGGCGACGCCGCCGGCGGCCACGTCCGCCTCGTCGCGCAGGTGGCCGACGAGTCGCGCATGCAGGGCGGCGTCGAGCTGATCGGCGAGCAGGAGTTCCGCGACACGGTCGACGTCGTCGTGGCCCTCGGCGGCGACGGCACGATGCTCGGCGCCATGCGGCTCGTCTCCGATCGTCCGGTGCCCGTGCTCGGCGTGAACTACGGCAACGTCGGGTTCCTGGTCGAGGTCGAGCCGCACGAGCTGCCCGCCGCCCTCGAGCGCCTCGCCGCCGAGGACTTCTCGCTCGAGCCGCACCACGCCGTCGAGGTCGTGCACACCGCGTCGGGCACCGAGAACCGGTTCCTCGCCTTCAACGACGTGTCGATGGCGCGTCGGCCGGGCGAGGGCGTGGTCACGGCCGACCTCGTCCTCGACGGCACCCCGTACGGCTACTACAAGGCGGACGCCGTCGTCGTGGCGACCAGCGCCGGCTCGACCGCCTACAACTACGCCGCGGGCGGGCCGATCCTGTCGCCGGCGGTCGCGGCGACGCTGATCACCCCCGTCGCGCCGATGTCGGGGATCGACCGCTCGGTGGTGCTCGGCCCGCTCGAGCAGCTGCGGTTCCAGATCGGCAGCGGCACGCACTCGGCGGCGCTCGAGGTCGACGGCCGTGTCGTCGCCGACGTGAGCGACGGCTGCGTGGTGTCGATGACGCTGCGGCCCGACGCCGGCCAGGTGATCCGTCTCGATGCGGGGCGCCACGCCACCAAGGGCCGCCTGAAGCTCAGCCTGCTCGACCTGCCGCTCCGTGAGGACCAGCTGCTCGAGCTCGTGCCGAGCGACGTCCGCGCGAAGTTCAAGGCGCGCACCGCGCACCGTCGCGGGGCGGCCGGCGCCGAGGCGACCGAGGTGCTCTCGCCCACCTCGGCGACCGACTGACGGGCGCCTCCTCGTCTCCGCGACGTCCGCCTCCTCCGGTTCCGGCCTCGGCCTCGGCCTCGGCCTCGGCGAACCGTCACGAACTGTCGCCGGGTACGGCTGCCGCAGCGCTTCTCGACGGTTCACCACGGCGGCGGCCTAGCCGAAGACCTCGCCCAGCGCCTCGGCGAAGAGGTGGTCGTGCGACCGCTCGAAGCCGCGGCGGGCGAACCAGTCGCAGACGTTGCGGCAGTCGCGCTCGAGCAGCTCGGCGCCCTGGGGATTGCTCGCCACGTCGACCAGCTGGGGGACGTCGATGACGACGACGCGCCCCTCGTGCACGAGCAGGTTGTAGGCACTGAGGTCGCCGTGGGCGAAGCCGGCGCGCGCGAGGACGAGCACGATCTCGGCGACCTGCTCGTACAACGGCCAGAGGTCGGCACCGTCGGCCCGCGTCTGCGCCAGGCGAGGTGCGGCTGCCGTGCCGTCGCCGATGAACTCCATCAGCACCTCCGTGTCCGAGATCTGCACCGGGTACGGCACCGGCAGGCCGAGAGCGTGCATCCGCCCGAGCGCGTCGAACTCCCCGGCCGCCCAGAGGCCCGCCTGCACCCGGCGACCGTGGGAGGAGCCCCGCGCCATGGCGCGACCGTCGCGGGTGTTGCGGGTTCGACGGCCTTCCCGGTACTGGGCGGAGCGGTGGAAGTCGCTCTGCTCGGGCCCCCGGTAGCGCTTCGCGGCGAGCAGCGCGCTGCGGCCGCCGTCGAGGGGGCCGAGCTCGACGTCGTCGGGCACGGTGCGGTCGATGAGGAACAGGTCCGCCTCCTTGCCCGACTTGACGACGCCGAGCTCGGTGTCGACGGCGGCTGCCGAGGTGACGAGCCAGCCCGGCCACGGACGAGGGCCGCGCTCGGTCGGCGTGGCCGCGGGCCAGGTCGACCAGCGCTGGCCGTCGTCGGGCTCGGCGGTGCTGAAGGCAGGGACGACGAAGTCGGCCGGGAAAGGGGACGAGGAGGTGGGGGTCGAGGAGGTGGGGGTCGAGCTGTGCAGCGGGACGACGGAGTCGTCGGCGTGAGAGGACAAGCGGTTCTCCTGAGGAGGGGGCCGCTCACCGGCGCTCGCGCGAGGCGCAGCGTCTAGACGACGACCCGGGTGTGAGGGGGGTTCGCGATCGCGATGACGTCGGCCATTCTCATCACCCCTCTCGTGCAGCTCCTGCGGCGTGCGCTGGTGTGCGCTCGCTCGTCCGCGCCCACGGTACCGCCGCCGCGCCTCCCCCACCACCCCCTCCTCTCTTCCCCTCTCTCGCCACGGGCAGAGTGGTCACGAACAGTCGTTCCGGCGGCGGCGAAGGACAGAACGAGACCACTCGACGGAGTCGTCAGCCAGAGAGGACACGCCGGACCCGACCGACGAGCTCGCGTGCAGACGCCCCCCGCAGGTCGGCATCCGTGACTCGGATCGTCCGCCAGCCCGCGTCCGCGAAGCGCTCCCGTCGGCGGATGTCGCGGCGCCATCGTTCCGGGTCGCGTCGGTGCTCGTCGCCCTCGTACTCGATCGAGACCCGCTCGTCCGGGTAGCGGAGGTCGGGCTTGCCGAGGTAGCGACCGGCCCCGTCATAGGTCTTGGTGTTGATCTCGGGCTCGGGGAGTCCTGCTCGGACGAGGAGGAGGCGAAGTTCTGTCTCCTTCGGGGACTCGACGCCGATGCGCACGTGCGTGAGCGCTCGTCGGGCCGATCCGATCCCACGTGCCCGACCGCAGGCGGCCAGGTGCTCCTCGATGTCGGTCCGTGCTCGCTCCCGCGCCTCCGGCCACGGCGACCACGAACCGCAGAGGGCGTCGCCGACCGCCACGAGAGCGTCCAGAGGCACCTGCGAAGCTGCCTGCACGAACGCCGTCAACGGGTCGACGACGGGAAGGTCCCTGAGGGTCCGAGCCGTGTCGACGCCGAGTCCGCGATGTCCGACGATGCCTTCCCGCCGAGGACCGCGCCCTGCCGAGACGGAGACGTGCAACAGGGTCGGTCCAGACGCGTCGCTGAGGACAGGAAACGAAGGGAGCGGCAGGCCCCAGATGGCGAGTGCGGTGACGTGGGAGAAGCACCATCCTGGTCGCATCGCAGGCAGGAACAGCCGAGCCACGTCCTGGACGTGACTTGCCGAAGCCGCTCGGAGGGGCGCCCGGACTCCGTGGTGTGGACGGAACAGGTCCCGGCCCCGGAGTCGCTCCCGACCGAGCCCCGCGTGGAGTGCCTCCGCCACGGAGAAGGGCCGGGCGGACAACGACGGAGGTAGATCGACGCGGGGCATGCGACGAGCATCGGGGCGATGCAGGGCGGGTGGCCCGGGAACGTGGGCGTCCTGTGGGGACGACGCACGCCTCCTGGGGTGTGGAGGGTTCTCCGCCTGACGTCGAGTGGTCCGTTCTCGTCCTTGCTGCGGCTGGCGGGGCCAAATTGGGACCACCTGAGGGGAGATGCCAGGTGAGCCGGCATGCCGGGCCGCCCTGGGGTCACATCTCGTTGTTCACGAGGAGATGAGGGCCGAATTGGGACCACACAGGGGTGGGGACGAGCGAGGGCCGCCTCCACCGGTGAACGGGGAGGCGGCCCTCGGGCACCGCAGAGAGAGGGGACCTACTGCAGGTAGAGCTGCAGGTCCTGGCTGACGGCCTTGGCGAACATGCGGAGGCGGGCACGGCTCTCGACGCGCGAGACGGCCTGGCGCGAGCTGTGCACGCGCTTCGAGATCTCGTCGAGGGTCATGGGCTGGTCGTCGTCCAGGCCGAAGCGCATGCGGATCACGCGTGCCTCGTCCTCGGGCAGCGTCGCGACGAGGGCGTGCATGTCGCGGTTCAGCAGGGCGTTCTCGGTCGCGGCCGTGGGGGACGGCGTCTCCTCGTCCTCGATGAAGTCGCCCAGCTCGCTGTCCTCGGCGTCGCCGACGACGGTGTGGATCGAGACGGGCTCGTGCGAGCGCGACTTGAGCTCGACCAGGTCGGCGACCTCCATGGCAACCTCCTCGGCCACCTCGTCGACGGTCGGCGCACGGCCCAGGTCGACGGTGAGGTCGCGCTCGGCCCGCGAGATGCGGTTGATGCGCTCGACCGTGTGCACGGGGATCCGGATGGCGCGCGCCTTGTCGGCGAGGCCACGGGCGATCGCCTGGCGGATCCACCAGGTGGCGTAGGTCGAGAACTTGTAGCCCTGCGTGTAGTCGAACTTCTCGACGGCGCGGACGAGGCCGAGGTTGCCCTCCTGGATGACGTCCATGAAGGGGAGGCCGCGCTGCGTGTAGCGCTTCGCGATGCTGACGACCAGGCGGAGGTTCGCCGTGATCATGCGGTCCTTGGCACGCTCGCCGTCGTGCTGCAGCCAGCGGAGGTCGCGCATCGTCTCGGCGTGCGCCTTGGTGCGGTTCTTCTTGACGGCGTCGGCGGCCTGGAGCTCCTTGAGCTTCTCGCCGGCGAACAGGCCGACCTCGATGCGACGTGCGATCTCGGTCTCTTCTGCGGCGTCCAGCAGCGGCATGCGGCCGATGTGGCGGAGGTAGTCCCCGACCTGGTCGGTGGACGCACCGCGGACCTGGGACAGGACCTCGACCTCGGGCTCGTCGGTGGTGTCTGTGGTGGTGGTGCGCGTGGTGACGGATGTGATCGTCATCGTTCTCTCCCTGCTCGAGGTCTGACTGGTGTCATGTCGAATAGTTCGTGAAGCTCTTCGGCGTTGGTACGAGTCTGGCGCGAGGCAGGGTCCCGGCAGAAGTCGCTCCGGGCCTTCGTTAGGCAGTTCTGTGCGCGCGTACAGGGTTTCGAGCCTTTCGGGGGACGAGAGACACCAGGCTTTGACGTGCACCGCCATCGGGTGTAGGGCGCAGATTCGGGTCCTGGGGTACAGTGCCCGCCCTCTCGTTCAGATGACGACCCTGATCGGGGGACAGGGTCGTCCCCCGCGCCGCGTGCTCCTCTGCCCCGGGGTACAGCAGACGCCCGCCGACGATGTCGACGGGCGTGCAGAGACGCTCAGGAGGAGCGGGTCGAGCCGGCCTCGCCGCGCTCGAGCGCCTTGGCTCGCTCGCGCTCTTCTGCCTCGATCTTCGCGTAGGCGGACCGCTCGGTCCGGTCGGCCCGCAGCAGCGAGCGCACGACGAACCAGAAGATCAGGCCCACGAGGATCGTCGGCGTCACGGCGAAGATCGCGGCTCCCAAGAAGGTCTCTGGCATGCGTCGAGGATAAGCGCTGCCGGCCCCTGCGCACCTGGGGATGCGTCGAGGCCGAACCACCTCGCGCCGCAGCCGCACTGCAGGAGGCGCCCCGCACCTCCTGCAGGACGGCCCGCTGCCCTCAGGCCGACGCGTCGAAGGCGGCGTCGACGAGCCCCCGCGCCGTCGCCGCGTCCACCCCGAGGCGGCGCAGCCGCGCCACGAACTCGGCCGCGGCGGACCGCGCCTCGGCCTCGGCGCCGCCGGCGGTCACGAACGTGCCGTGCCGGCCGCGGGTCTCGAGCACGTCCGCCTGCTCCAGCTCGCGGTAGGTGCGGGCGACGGTGCCGGGCGCGATGCCGAGGTCCTCTGCGAACCGCCGCACGGTGGGCAGCCGGGCGCCGGCCGCCACCTCGCCCGAGCCGATCGCCGCGAGGAGCTGCTGCCGGAGCTGCTCGAAGGGCGGCACCGACGAACGCTGGTCGATGACGATCACGGTCGGCTCCCCGAAGCGCCGGCGGGGCCGACGACGGAGGGGCGGCGCGGCTCCCACAGGCGTCGCCACCAGTGGAGGTGCGGCTTCGTCGCGAGGGCCCAGATCACGACCCCGGCCGCGAGCGTGAGCAGCACGACCACGCCGAGCCCGAGGACCCCCACGACCATGTTGCCGACGGACCCGGGGCCACCGCCGCCCGCCGCGTCGCCGAGGACGGTCAGGGTGCCGGTGAGGCCGACGAAGCCGAGGACGACGGGAGCCGTCACGAGGTCGCGCAGCGCCATCGACCGGAGCGCGTCGTCCCAGGCGAGGTCGAGCTCGGACACGGCCGGCTGCCCCCGGTCGACGAGGCGCCTCATGGCCGCCTCGGTCGCGACGAGCCCGACCACGGCGACGAGGGCGGTCACCCCGGGGATGCCCGTGACCCAGTCGACGAGAGCGATCGGAGGGAGGGCGCCGCCGAGGCCCGTGACGGCGACCACACCGCCGACGACGACGGCGACGAGTGCCAGGCCCACGACGAGGCGCGCGCCGAGCAGCTCGGGCGGGCCGACGTAGTCCGCGACACGAGGAGGTGCGGTCCGGGCGACGCGGACCGCATCGGCGGCGGGACGGGGCACCGAGCCGGTGGCGGCCACCGCCGCGCCGACGCCCGTGCCCGCGAAGCCCGCGACGAGCACGGCCGCCGCCGCGAGGGGCGACTGCCGCAGCTCGGGCGACAGCAGCCCGGCCGTGAGCGCCGCCGCGACGACCACGCCGCCGCCGAGTCCCACGCCCCAGGCGCGGCGGCGGAGCCGGGCGCGGACGAGCGGCTCGACCTCGGGGGTCACCGGGAGGTTCATGCGGGCGGCGAGCTTCGCGAGCTGTGCCCCGTGCCGACGGGGCGATGCCGCGTCGACGGCGATGGTGACCAGCGCCGCGACGAGCAGCAGGTAGATCCAGAACATGGTGCCCTCCCGGGTTTCTGTATCAAGTTCGTACCAATGTACTGACACAGACTCGAGTGGTCAAGAGCGCCCCGGACCTCGCCGCGGCGCGCTGTGCCCCTACTTCACGAGCGGGAAGAGGATCGTCTCGCGGATGCCGAGGCCGGTGATCGCCATGAGGAGGCGGTCGATGCCCATGCCCATGCCTCCGCTCGGCGGCATGCCGTGCTCGAGCGCGCGGAGGAAGTCCTCGTCGAGGCGCATCGCCTCGACGTCTCCCCGCGCCGAGAGGGCAGCCTGCTCGACGAAGCGCTCGCGCTGCACGACGGGGTCGACGAGCTCCGAGTAGGCCGTCGCGAGCTCGAAGCCGCGGACGTAGAGGTCCCACTTCTCGACGACGCCGGGCTTCGACCGGTGCTGCCGCACGAGCGGGCTCGTGTCGACCGGGAAGTCGACGACGAAGGTGGGCCGGTCGAGGGACGGCTTGACGAAGTGCTCCCACAGTTCTTCGACGAGCTTGCCGTGGGTCTCGTGCGGCACGACCAGGTCGACGGTCTCGGCGAGGCGCTGCAGCTCGGACACGGTCGTCAGCGGCGTCACCTCGACGCCGGCGGCCTCGCTGAGGGACTCGTACATGGGCACTCGGGCCCACTCGCCGCCGAGGTCGTACTCGGTGCCGTCGGCGAGCGTGACGACGTGGGTCCCCGCGACCGCGAGGGCCGCCTCCTGCACGAGCTGCTGGGTGAGCCGGGCCATCTGCTCGTAGTCGCCGTAGGCCTGGTACGCCTCGACCATCGCGAACTCGGGCGAGTGCGTCGAGTCCGCGCCCTCGTTGCGGAAGTTGCGGTTGATCTCGAAGACGCGGTCGATGCCGCCGACGACGGCGCGCTTGAGGAACAGCTCGGGCGCGATGCGGAGGAACAGCTCGGTGTCGAACGCGTTGCTGTGCGTCTGGAACGGACGCGCCGCCGCGCCGCCGTGCATCGTCTGGAGCATCGGGGTCTCGACCTCGAGGTACTCGTGCTGGTCGAAGGTGCGGCGCAGCGACGAGACGGCGGCGGCGCGGGCGCGCACCGTGGCACGGGCCTGGTCGCGGACGATCAGGTCGAGGTAGCGCTGACGCACCCGGGTCTCTTCGCTGAGCTCGCCGTGCAGGTTCGGCAACGGCAGGATCGCCTTCGACGCGATCGCCCACTCGCTCACCATGATCGACAGCTCGCCGCGCCGCGACGAGATGACCTGGCCCTTGACGAAGACGTGGTCGCCGAGGTCGACGAAGTCCTTCCACTCGGCCAGCGACTCGTCGCCCACCTCGGCGAGCGACACCATCGCCTGGATGCGCGAGCCGTCACCGGCCTGGAGCGCCGCGAAGCAGAGCTTGCCGGTGTTGCGCGCGTGCACGACACGGCCGGCCAGGCCGACCACCTCGCCCGTCTCCGCGCCCGCCTCGAGCTCGGCGTGACGTGCCCGCACGGCGGGGATCGTGTCCGTCACCGGCACGCCGACCGGGTACGCGTCGCGCCCGGTCTCGAGCAGGCGGAGGCGCTTCTCGAGCCGCACCTGCTTCTGCTCCGAGGCCTCGCGTGCCGCCTCGGCCGCGGCGGCCGCCACGGCTGCCGCGTCGTCGGAGGGGGTGGTGGACTCGGGCGCGTCGGTCATGTGCAGGGGGCTCCAACGGGGTGGTGTGGGGACGGAGGGAAGAGACGAGGAAGAAGCGAGGAGGCGCGTGGCGCGAGCGCAGGACGCCCGGCCGTCAGGCGCCGTGGCCCCCGCCGAACGGCGACGGCGGGTCGTCGAACGCCGCCATGTCGATGGTACCGGGGCCGCTCGAGCCGCCGGCGACGCCGAGGGCCCTGTCCATCGCCGAGCGGACGAGGGGTGCGATGAGCCGGCCCGGCTCGGGCACGCCGAGCTCGGCCAGCATCGACACGGACTGCGTGACGATCGCGGCGGAGAACTCGGTGGCGGTCGCGACCGCCTCGGCGTAGCGCGGCCGGTCGGCCTCGCTCACGAGGACGGGCTCGGCGCCCATCTCGACGACGAGCGCCTGGCCGATCGGCTGCACCGGACCGGGCGCCGTCACGGCGCACCACGCCTCACGGAGCCGGACGAGGTCGATCGTCGTGCCCGTGAACGTGAGTGCGGGGTGGATCGCGAGCGGGATGGCACCCGCGGCGAGCGCCGGGCGCAGCACCTCGAGGCCGTGCGCCGCCGAGGTGTGCACGACGAGCTGCCCCGGCTGCCAGACGCCGGTCGCGGCGAGGCCCTGCACGAGGTCGGCGAGCTGGTCGTCGGGCACCGCGACGAGCACGAGCTCGCTCCGCTCGACGATCTCGGGGACCGTCAGCACGGGCACTCCCGGCAGGATCGCCTCCGCCCGGTCGAGGCTGCGCTCGGACACGGCCGAGATGCCGACGATCGCGTGCCCGGCGGCGGCCAGGGCGGCGCCGAGCACCGGCCCGACGTGGCCGGCGCCGATGATGCCGACGCCGAGGCGGCCGCTCTGCTGGGGGCTCACGGGCGCGGCTCCTCTCGAGGTGCGTCGGCCGAGGAGGCGGCCCAGCGGTGGGTGCGGTCGGCTCGGGCCGAGGTCACCGCGTCCCGCGCGGCGCCCTCGAAGAAGCGCATCGCGTCGTCCTGGTCGAGCGCCCCGATCGTCGCGACGATCGGCCCCTGGACGGTGTGCAGGTGCACGGCGGCGAGCCGCAGTCGACGCAGCAGCGGGCCCTGCGAGAGGCCGACGCTCTGCATCCGGGGCAGGGGCACGACGACGAGCTCGCGCCAGATCGCTCCCTTGCGGAGCAGCAGGGCGCCGGGAGCCGTCCGGAACCCGTTGCGGCGCCACGAGAACCAGCGCAGCACGGCCGCCCGACGGGGCGAGGTCGTGAAGCCGCCCTCGCTGCCCTTCGAGGTCAGGCCGTCCTCGACGAGGGAGAGGGTGTGCGAGGCGTGCTCGTCCACGACGGCGCGCGCCGGCGCCGGCGGCTCAGCGGACTCAGCGGGCTCGGCGGGATGGGCACCCGCGGCGGGCTCGGCGGGCTCGGCGGGCTCAGCGAGCTCGACCTGCACCTCGGCAGCCTGCTCGGCCTGCACCTCGGCGGCGGCCACGCCGACCAGCTCGGGCAGCACGAGCTCGAGCACGCGCCGCACGTCGGCCTCGTCGCCGACGGGCAGCAGCGTCGAGTTGCCCTGCTGGCCCGAGCCGTCGGTCGACGACCGCGACGCCCGGTTGATGCTGATCTGCCACCAGCCGAACGGCCGCCAGAGCAGGGGCTGGCTCACCTTGACCGAGTGGATGCGTCCCGGCGGCAGGGTCTCGTTCGTCGTCGAGAACAGCCCGTAGCCGATGCGGATGCCGTCGCGGGACGACGAGATGCTGTACCGCAGCGACTTCGTGACCCGGTTGACGTAGTACCCGCTCGAGCCGAGCACGGCGGGCAGCAGGGCGAAGAGCAGGAAGAACTCGCCCGTCAGCCGCACGCTGACCACCACGGCGATCGCGGCGGCGACGAGGAACAGCGTGTACCCGCTGAGCAGGACCGACCCGACCAGGCGGCCGACGTCCACCTTGACGACCGACTCGGGGGGCGCCTCCTGCGGGTCGAGGCCGTCGGAGAGGAAGTCCTGGGCGCGCTGCTCGACGAGGCCGACGAAGCGCTGGCGGGAATCCGTGGGCGCGGCCTGGCCGGTCGCGGCCTGGCCCGGAGTGGGCCGACCGGCCGCGGGCACCGCCTGCACCCCGTCGACGGCGGACCGCTGCACGCCCGACGCGCGCCGCAGGATCTCGCGCCGCAGGTCGTCGGCAGCCGCCGAGCGCAGGTACGCGAGCGACACGTTCGCGTCGTCGCCCGCCTGGCTCACCTCGAGCTTCGCCGCGCCGAAGACGCGCGCCAGCACCGGACGCTGGATGTTGATCCCCTGCACCCGGTCGAGTCGAGCGCGCCGGTCCGTGCGGAAGACGACGCCGCTCCGCACCTCGACGACCTCCTCGGTGACGCGGAAGGTGTTCATCCGCCACGACAGCCAGAAGACGAGCACGAGCACGGCGATCACGACGAGCACGCCGAGCAGGACGAACCCGAGGAACCCGTGCTCGACGACGTAGCCGAAGGGGTCGCCCTCGCCGTCGCCGTCGGGGCGGCGGCCGCCCGGCACGAACAGGCCGACGACCCACTCGCGGGCGTTGTTGACGATGATGCCCAGCACGACGATCAGCGCGATGCCGCCCTTGAGCAGGGGCGTCGCGGGGTGCAGGCGGTGCCACTCGCCGTCGGTCAGCTCGGCCACCTCGGCAGGCGCACCCGCAGGCCCGGAGGCACCGGCAGGGCTGGGTCGGTCCGCAGGAGGCGGCGCTCCCTCCCCCGGCAGCGGCCCGCTCACAGCCCCGCCCGGCGCGACTCGGCGAGCTCGACGAGGCGGTCGCGCAGGGAGTCGGCCTCCGCCTCCGGCAGGCCCGGGATCGTCACGCCCGACGACGCGGCCGCCGTGACGAACTTCAGGTCGCTGAGCCCGAGGGCCCGCACCACCGGGCCGCGGTTGATGTCGATGAGCTGCATGCGGCCGTACGGCACGGCGACGAGGCGCAGGTACAGGATGCCGCGACGGACGAGGAGGTCGTCCTCACGCAGCTGGTAGCGGATCGAGCGGACGCGTCGGGGCACGAAGGCCATGACGACGATCGTGACGACCACGACCGCCGCGGTGATCACGTAGCACCACCAGGCGCCGATGAACCAGAGCGGCGTCGTGGCCGCGGCGGCGATCAGCCCCGTGACGAGCCAGCCCACGAGCTCGGGCCAGACGTACTTGGGCGAGATGCCGGTCCAGGCGGGCTCCGCCACGTCGAGTCGGTCCATGGCGCGTTCCTCCGGGTCGGCTGCGGGTCGACCTGCAGCAGTGCTGTCGGCGGGGCCGTCGGCCTGCGGTCAGGCCGCTTGGGCTCCTGGTCCGCCCTCGTCGTCCCCGGGCGGCACCGTGCACATGTGCTCGGCGACGACCCCGGCCGCGAGGAGGCCGAGGCCCCCCACGACGGAGACGATCGTGGGCACCACGGAGCCTATCGCCACGTCCACGCCGCGTGTCGTCATGAACGCGAGGACCCCTCCGCTCGCTCCCGCGAAGAGCGCGCCGGCCAGGCTGCTGGCCTTCGCGAGCAGGAGCACCCGGGTGGCGTAGTAGGGGTCGATGCGCTCCTTCTGCGTGCCCTTGGCGACGCGGCGCACCGGCAGGGCCATCGTCACGACGATCCCCCCGATCACGAGCAGCACGAGGCCCAGCACGATCGACGGCACGATCGAGGGCTGGCCGGACGAGACGAGCGCGGCGTCGATCACGAAGCCGGCGACGAGGGCCACGAGGGCGAGGCCGATCAGCGTCGCGGGACGGGTGTGCCTCACAGGGCGCCTCCCGCCGCGTCCGGGTCGCCGTCAGGGCCGGAGTCGAGAGCCGAGGAGGCGCCGGCCGGCTCGAGCAGGCCGGTCGCCCCGGGCACGGGCCGGGTGCGGTCGGGCAGCGCGGCGAGCAGGTCCGCGACGCGTCCCTGCGAGCCGAGCCGCGCCTCCTCGTCGACCTGCAGCCACGGCTCGAGCACGAAGGCGCGCTCGTGGGCACGGGGATGCGGCAGCGTGAGGCGATCGGTGTCGAGCACGAGGTCGCCGAGCACGACGACGTCGAGGTCTAGGGTGCGGTCGCCCCACCGCTCGTCGCGCACCCGGCCGTGGTCGTTCTCGATCGCCTGCAGGGCGTCGAGCAGCGCCAGGGGCTCGAGCGTCGTCTCGACGAGCGCGACGGCGTTGAGGTAGGTCGGCTTGCTCTCGTCCGGGCCGGCGAGCGTGACGGCGACCGACGACACCGGCGAGGAGGCGGCGGTCACGCTGACGCCCGGGGTCGCCGCCAGCGCGACGACGGCGTCGCGCAGCAGCTCGTCGCGATCGCCCAGGTTCGAGCCCAGCGCGACCACGCCGCGGCGCACGACGGGTGCGCTGCCAGGGGCGCCGGCGGCTTCGCCGCTCACGCGCGCTCCCGCACGACGGTGATCGACACGTCCCCGAAGGGCACCGTGATGGGGGCGCTCGGCTTGTGCACGGTCAGCTCGACCCGCGCGGCGGCGGGGTGGCTCAGCACGAGGGCCGCGAGGCGCTCGGCCAGGGTCTCGATCAGGTCGACGGGGTCGCGCTCGACCGCGGCCACCAGCTGCTCGGCGAGCACGCCGTAGTGCACCGTCTGCTCGAGGTCGTCGTCGTCCGCAGCCGAGGTCGTGTCGAGGTGCACGACGGCGTCGATGACGAACTCCTGCCCGTCGCGCCGCTCGTGGTCGAAGACGCCGTGGTGGCCCGTGGCACGGACGCCGAGCAGCCGGAGCACGTCGAGGCCGACCGCGGTCGTGCGGGGCGCGCCGGCCGACATGCGACCGTCGCTCGCGGCGCCGCCGCTCGACGCGCCGTCGCTCGACGCGCTCACGCGTGCCTCGCCGAGCGGGTCGGGCCCGAACCGCGCTGCCACGCCTGCCAGACGTCGAGGGCCGCCCGTGTCGACGCGGCGTCGTGCACCCGAACGGCCCAGACGCCCGCCTGCGCGGCGAGCACGCTGATGACGGCCGTGGCGGCGTCGCGGTCACGAGGCTCGGCGCCGTCCGGCAGCAGGTCGCCGAGGAACCGCTTGCGCGAGGCCCCGATCACCATCGGGTGGCCCAGCCGGCCGAGCTCGTGCAGGCTCGCGAGCACCTCCCAGTTCTGGTCGGCGTCCTTCGAGAAGCCGAGGCCGGGGTCGAGCACGATCTGGTCGCGGTCCACGCCCGCGCCCACGAGGTCGTCGACCCTTCGGCGCAGCTCGTCGCGCACCTGGCCCGGCACGTCGTCGCCGCGCATGCCCGCGGTCGCGTCGGCGAGGTGGCCCCGCCAGTGCATGGCGACGAACGTCCGCCCCGTGTCGGCGGCGACCTGGGCCATGTAGCGGTCGGCGAGGCCGCCCGAGACGTCGTTGATGACGTCGGCGCCCGCGTCGACGGCGGCGAAGGCGGTGGCGGCGTTCATCGTGTCGATGCTCAGCCGGATGCCCTCGGACGCGAGCTCCCGGACGACGGGCAGCACGCGGCGCTGCTCCTCGACCGGGTCGACGCGGCGCGCGCCGGGCCGGGTGGACTCGCCGCCGACGTCGACGATGTCGGCCCCGGCGGAGACGAGGTCGCGCGCGTGGCGGAGGGCGTCGTCGAGGCCGACGTAGCGACCGCCGTCGCTGAACGAGTCCGGCGTGACGTTGAGGATGCCCATGACGAGCGTCCGCGAGACCGTGACGGCACCGTGGTCGTCGCGCGCCGTGCCGGTCGGACGCACGAAGGCGGCAGGCCGCTGGACGGGGATCGCCCGCGTCGCGACGTCGCGCGGGTCTGCCTCGTCGGTGCGGCCGCGTGCCCGTCGACGAGCCCGGGGGCCGGAGACGGCGGGGGCCGGCTGCGGGCCCGCACCGGCGTCGGCAGCGGGGGCGGGTTCGGCGGCCGCAGCCGCAGCGGCGGCGACGTCGTCGGCCTCGAGCCGGAGCAGCTCGGCCCGGTCCTCGGGAGGCGCGGCGTGCGAGGCGACACGGGTGCGTTCGCGAGGGGGCCGGCCGGGCTCGTCGACCTCGCGGGCCGGCGCGTCGACGAGGCCGGGCGCCGCGTGCGAGCCGGACCGCGTGCGTGTCGCGTCACCGCCGGGGAGCGGGCCGTCGTAGCGACCGCCGACCACGAGGCGTCGACCGACGTGGCCGGAGGCGGCCGTCGGAGCGGATGCACCGGTCGCCGCCGGCGAGGTCGAGGCCCGCGGCGCGACAGCCGGGGGCACGCCCGGTCGCGCACCCGTGGGGGGCGTCGGCACGGGCGGGTGCTGTTGCTGCTGTCGCTGCTGCGACTGCGTCGCCGGGGTGTGCGTCACCGGCGGCAGCTGCGCGGGCGGTCTCACCGCTGCTCGCTCGTCGAGCGAGAGGGCGAGGCGACGCTCGGCCCCGGCGGCCGGGGCGCTGGCCGGAGGAGGCGCGTCGACGACGACCGGGTCGGGGTACCGCTCACGGCCGCGCGGGCGCTTCCAGGCACGTGGCTCGGACCCGTGGGACGGAGAGCGGCGGGCACCGTCGGACGGCGAGTCGGTCACGGGGCGGTTCCTCCGATCGGGTCCACGGGTCGAGAGGCAAGGCTACCGATCCGGGCGAAGGTCGCGCGCCGCCCGGACCGGCCTGCGTGCCTAGGCCGTGCCTAGGCCGTGGCGATGCCGGGGGTGGTGCGCGGCGGGCGCTTCCGCGAGGGCGCCGCCTCCTCAGGCTCGGACCCCACTCCGCCGTCGACCGCCGCTGCGTCCACCGGCGCCTTGGTCGGCATCGGGATGGCAGGTCGGTCCGACACGGGGCGCTTGTCGCTCGAGAGCCACTGCGGACGCGGGGGCAGCTTCTTGACGTCCTTGAAGATGACCGCGAGCTCGTCGTGGTCGAGGGTCTCCTTCTCCAGCAGCTCGGCGGCCAGGAAATCGAGGATGTCGCGGTTGTCGTTGATGACGGCCCAGGCCTCGTCGTGCGCCTGCTCGAGCAGCACGCGGACCTCGGCGTCGACGGTCTCGGCGATCGACTCGGAGTAGTCGCGCTGGCCCATGTCGCGGCCCATGAACTGCTCCCCGGAGCCCTGGCCGAGCTTGACCGAGCCGACCCGGTTGCTCATGCCGAACTCGGTGACCATCTTGCGGGCGGTGCCCGTGGCCTTCTCGATGTCGTTCGAGGCGCCGGTGGTCGGGTCGTGGAACACGAGCTCCTCGGCGACGCGGCCGCCCATGGCGTAGGTCAGCTGGTCGAGCAGCTCGTTGCGGGTGACCGAGTACTTGTCCTCGAGGGGCAGCACCATCGTGTAGCCGAGGGCCCGGCCGCGCGGCAGGATCGTGATCTTCGTCACCGGGTCGGTGTGCCGCATGGCGGCCGCCGCGAGGGCGTGACCGCCCTCGTGGTACGCCGTGATGAGCTTCTCGTGGTCGTTCATGATGCGGCTGCGACGCTGCGGGCCGGCCATGACGCGGTCGACGGCCTCGTCGAGGGCGCGGTTGTCGATCAGCTGCGCGTTCGAGCGGGCCGTCAGCAGGGCCGCTTCGTTGAGCACGTTGGCGAGGTCGGCACCGGTGAAGCCCGGCGTCTTGCGGGCCAGCACCTCGAGGTTGACGGAGGCGGCGAGGGGCTTGCCCTTGCCGTGCACCTCGAGGATCTGGCGGCGACCGTCGAGGCCGGGGGCGTCGACGCCGATCTGGCGGTCGAAGCGGCCGGGACGCAGCAGGGCAGGGTCGAGCACGTCGGGACGGTTCGTCGCCGCGATCAGGATGACGTTCGTCTTGACGTCGAAGCCGTCCATCTCGACGAGCAGCTGGTTGAGGGTCTGCTCGCGCTCGTCGTTGCCACCGCCGACGCCGGCGCCGCGGTGACGGCCGACGGCGTCGATCT
The DNA here is from genome assembly GCF_007954365.1 of Frigoribacterium sp. ACAM 257. Lineage (GTDB taxonomy): Bacteria > Actinomycetota > Actinomycetes > Actinomycetales > Microbacteriaceae > Frigoribacterium. The sequence continues at coordinate 113,361 of NZ_VOLO01000002.1, read as the reverse complement.
CGTCGACGAAGATGATGGCCGGCGAGTTCTGCTTGGCCTGCTCGAAGAGGTCACGCACGCGGCTGGCGCCCACGCCGACGAACATCTCGACGAAGTCGGAGCCCGAGATGGAGAAGAAGGGGACGCCCGCCTCGCCGGCGACCGCGCGCGCGAGCAGCGTCTTGCCGGTGCCGGGAGGGCCGTAGAGCAGCACGCCCTTGGGGATGCGGGCGCCCACGGCCTGGAACTTCGCGGGCTCCTTGAGGAACTCCTTGATCTCCTCGAGCTCCTCGATGGCCTCGTCCGCGCCGGCGACGTCGGTGAACATCACCTGCGGCGTCTCCTTCGACGCGAGCTTCGCCTTGGACTTGCCGAACTGCATGACCTTGCTGCCGCCTCCCTGCATGGACGACAGGAGGAACCAGAAGATGACGCCGATGATGAGGAAAGGCAGGAGGACGCTCAGCAGCGACACGAACCAGCTGGTCTGCGTGACGGTGTCGTCGAAGTCCTTCAGGCTCGCGTCGTTGATCGCGGTGACGACCTCGTCGCCGCGAGGCGTCGAGTAGTAGAACTGCTGCTGCGCGTCGCCGTCCTTGAGGACGAGGTCGACCCGCTGCTCGTTGCTGAAGATCGTGGCCGACGAGACCTTGTCGTCGTTCAGGGCCTTGAGCCCCTCCTGCGTCGACACCTGGGTCGTGCCAGAAGCGCTGATGACGCTCCAGCCGATGCCGATGCCGATCACCGCGATCACGATGTAGATGATCGGTCCGCGGAAGAGTTTCTTGAAGTCCATGTCAGTACGGGCGACGCCCGACACCTTTCTGCAGGAAGAACGTGAGCGAAAGGCTACAACGGGCCGCCTAGGGGCCTCATGGGTGTTCGCTCATAGCGGGCTGCCCGCTCCCGTACTGGGGTGGCGGACCGGCCTCAGCTGCCGGGGCTCGAGTGGTCACGAAGTGCTCCCTGAGGCAGTCCGGGGGACAGTACCTGACCACTCGACACGTGCGGTGACCGACAGACGGCGGGCGACGCGCTCCCGCCGCGCGATGTCACGCCGGAACCGCCGCGGGTCGGTCCGGTGCTCGTCTCCCTCGTACCCGATCGAGAGGAAGTGGTCGAGGTCACGCAGATCGGGCTTGCCGAGGTAGCGCCCTGCCTCGGCGAACGGGGGCGGGAGCGGGCTGCGGGACACACGACGATGCTCCCCGAGGGGAGACCTCAGCTGTAGACGTGGGGCGCGAGCACCCCGACCCCGCGCAGGTTGCGGTACTTCTCGGCGAAGTCGAGGCCGTAGCCGACGACGAACTCGTTGGGGATCTCGAAGCCGACGTACTTGACGTCGACGTGCACCTTGGCGGCCTCGGGCTTGCGCAGCAGCGCGAAGATCTCGACGGAGGCGGCACCGCGGCTCTTGAGGTTCTCGAGCAGCCACGAGAGCGTGAGGCCCGAGTCGATGATGTCCTCGACGATGATGACGTCGCGACCGTGCAGGTCGGTGTCGAGGTCTTTCAGGATGCGGACGACGCCCGACGACTTGGTGCCGGAGCCGTACGACGAGACGGCCATCCAGTCCATCTGCGCGTTGAGCTTGAGCTCGCGCGCGAAGTCGGCCATGACCATGACGGCGCCCTTGAGCACGCCCACCAGCAGCGGCTCGCGGCCGGCGTAGTCGACCTCGACGGCACGGGCGACCTCGGCGATCGCGGCGTGGATCTGCTCTTCGGTGTACAGGACGCTGGTCAGGTCGCTCTCGATGTCGCTGAGTTCCATGGTCGGGCGTTCTCCAGTCGTGAGGGGGAGGGCGTGGCGGAGCCTCAGGAGGCGGCGGTCGCGGCGAAGTGCAGCGCGCCTCCGGTGCGGACAACTGTAACGCCCGGCAGGGACACCGCCCCCTGGCCGTGCCAGTCGGTGACGAGCCGGGCGACCTCGAGGGTCTGGGCGCGGCTCAGCGTCAGCGCGAACTCGCTCTCGACGGCCAGGCGGATCAGCCGCTGCCGCAGCGCCGCGGGGTTCGCCGCCAGCGACCGGACGTCGAGCGAGATGCCGGCCTCGGCGTGGTCGGCCACCTCCTCCGCCTGCTCCTCGGCGAAGTGGTCGAGCGCCTCCGAGTCCTCGCGCAGCTGCGCCGCGGTGCGCACGAGCGCCTCGGCGACGCCGGGCCCGAGCTCGCGCTCCAGCACGGGCAGCACGGACGTGCGGACCCGCACCCTGGCGTACGCGGGGTCGTCGTTGTGCGGGTCGTCCCACGGCTCGAGGCCGAGATCTGCGCAGGAGGCGCGGGTCGTCCCCCGCCGGACCGCCAGCAGCGGCCGTCGCCACCGCCCCGACACGACGTCCATGCCCTGCAGGCTCGTGGGTCCGCTGCCGCGGGCGAGGCCGAGCAGCACCGTCTCGGCCTGGTCGTCGAGGGTGTGCCCGAGCAGCACGGCGACCGCTCCCGTCTCGACGGCGACCGCCGCGAGCGCGGCGTAGCGGGCGTCGCGGGCAGCGGCCTCGGGGCCGCCCTCGGCGCCGACCTCGACCCTGCGGACGACGACGGGGGCGAGCCCCAGGACCGAGGCCCGGGCCGCAGCCGCCTCGGCCACGTCGGCCGAGCCCGGCTGCAGGCCGTGGTCGACGACGACGGCACCAGCGGTGAGCCCTGCCCGGGGCGCCTCGAACGCGGTCGCCGCGGCGAGCGCGAGCGAGTCGGCGCCGCCGCTCAGCGCCACCAGCACCAGGTCGCCGGTCGCGAGGCCCTCGAGGGAGGCGCGGACGGCACGTCGGACGTCGGCGACGGCAGGGGTCAGGCGCGGTCTCTCGGGCATCTTGTAACGTTACCGGCAGCCGCCGACCGGCCTGGTCGGCGTGCCCCCGAGACTGAACCAGGAGCACCCATGGCCGCGTACGACGCCGTGATCGAGATCCCCAAGGGAAGCCGCAACAAGTACGAGGTCGACCACGAGACGGGGCGCGTCTACCTCGACCGCGTGCTCTTCACCGGCTTCGTCTACCCGACCGACTACGGGTTCTTCGAGAACACGCTCGGCCTCGACGGCGACCCCGTCGACGTGCTGGTGCTGCTCGACTACCCGCTGTTCCCCGGGGTGGGCGTCAAGGTCCGTCCCGTCGGCGTCTTCAACATGACCGACGACGGCGGCAGCGACGCCAAGGTCATCGCGGTCCCCGCGAAGGACCCGCGCTGGGAGCACATCCAGGACGTCACCGACGTGCCCGAGTTCCTCCGCAAGGAGATCGAGCACTTCTTCGAGCACTACAAGGACCTCGAGCCCGGCAAGTGGGTCAAGACCGAGGGCTGGGGCGACGCGGCCGAGGCCGAGGCCATCGTCGAGGCCGGCATCGTGAAGCTGGCGGCCGAGGGCCACTGACCCGCGCCTCCTGCACGACGACGAGGGCCCCGCGCGATCCTGCGCGGGGCCCTCGTCGTCCGCACGACCCGCCCTCGTCTTCTCCTCATTCAGGAATGTCAGTCCTGATCTTCGCGAGGAGAGGACGCGGGGTCCTGAACCATGCACCAGTCAGAAAAACCGACCGCGCGGTTCCTGAACGACGGGAGCAGGAGGGGCGGGCCGGGACGCGAGGACGCGCAGCGGGACCGGAACGCAGCGCCGCTAGAGGCGGATGCCCCGCGCCGACATGAACGGCACCGGGTCGGCCGCGACGCCGCCCTGGCGGGTCTCGAAGTGCAGGTGGCAGCCGGTCGAGTTGCCGGTCGAGCCGACCGTGCCGATGCGCTGGCCGACCTCGACGCGCTGGCCCACGGACACCATGATGCCGCCGTTGACCTGGTGGCCGTAGCCGGTGCTCACGCCGCCGCCGTGGTCGATCTGGACGAAGTTGCCGTAGCCGCCCATCCACCCCGCGTAGCTGACCGTGCCCGCCGTCGCGGCGAAGATCGGCGTGCCGCAGGCAGCGGCCAGGTCGGTGCCGGCGTGCAGCACGTAGACGTGGGTGACCGGGTTGACGCGCATGCCGAACCCGCTGACGACGTTGCCGCCGGAGGGGCGGGTCCAGCCCGCGCCGGAGATCACGCCGGCGGGGGTGCCGTTGGTCGGGCTGCCGTACTTGGCAGCCTCGGCGGCCGCGGCGGCCTCGCGTGCCTTCCGCTCCTCCTCGCCCTTCTGGAACTCGGCCTCGGTGGTCTGCAGGTCCTGGGCCAGGATCGCGAGCTGCGCCTCCAGCCGGGTCTTGTTGTCCTCCTGCTCGGCGAGTGCGTCGGCGGCGGCCTGCGCTGCCTCGTTGGCGGCGGCGAGGGCCACGCGGGCCTCGTCGGCGAGCTCCTCGAGGGCGGCGGCGGCGACCGCGGCCTGGTCGCTGAGCGACTGTGCCGTGTTGCGGTCCTGGGTGGCCTGCGAGTAGATGCCGTCGGCCTGCTCGGTGAGCTTGCTCATCGCGCCGAGCTTGTAGAGCAGCTGGCCCGCGTCGCCCGGGTCGGCGATGAGGCTGCTGCTGATGCCGTCGTTGCCGCCCGACCGTCCTAGCTGTGCCGCGAGCTGACCGGCCCGCTCCTCGCTGGCTGCGGCGACCTTCGCGGCGTCGTCGGCCTGGGCCTGCAGCTGCGCGGTGCGGAACTGGGCGTCGTCGTAGGCAGTCTGTGCCTTCTGGAGCACGTCGCCCTTCTGACGGGCGTCCTCGTTCTTGGCGTCGAGATCGGCGTCGAGCTGGGTGAGCAGGGCCTGGAGCGTGTCGATCTCGCCCTGCTTCGCCGCCGTGTCGCCGCGCGCGGCCTGCACGTCGGCCCACGACGGGTAGTCCGCCGCGTGGGCCGCCAGCGGCGAGGCGACGCCGACCGCCGCGAGCAGGGCCACGGCCGCGAGGGCGGCGGCGAGCCGGGCGGCACGCGGGCGGCGGGGCACGGCGAGGGCCGAGGAGGCGCGGTGGCGGAGGGTGCGGCTGGAGGTCATCGAGGTTCCGATTTCGTCGTGCACGAGGTCGAGCTCGCCCGGGAGGCCCGAGCCGTCCCATCGGCCCGTCGATCTGGCGACCGACGAACTGTGGAGTACAGGTCGAAGGTAGACGGCCCCGTGCCGACCCGCCAGCAGGTCGTGCCCGGCGGCGAGTCGTGTCGCTCGGGCGCCGCCAGGACACTCGTCGAGACCGTTTTGCGCGGAACGCCCCCGATCTGTATGCTTGCTCCTCGGTTGCCTGTGGTTCCTCGTGGATCACTCGGCCCCATCGTTTAGTGGCCTAGGACACCGCCCTTTCACGGCGGCAGCACGGGTTCGAATCCCGTTGGGGTCACGGCTCGACCGAGAAGCTCCGGTTTCTCCTTCGGACCAGGTCCGGGTAGTGTCTTTCAAGGCAGTGTCTCTGACACGACGTATCATCAGCACGAAGCAACACCAGCAACACCAGTTTGGCCCTGTAGCGCAGTTGGTTAGCGCGCCGCCCTGTCACGGCGGAGGTCGCCGGTTCAAGTCCGGTCAGGGTCGCCAAGGCGAGTCACTCGTCTGGAGGGCACGTTCCTCCCCGGGGTCAGCTCCACGAGTTGGTCCCCACGGCTGGGTAGCTCAGTTGGTAGAGCGTTCGACTGAAAATCGAAAGGTCCGCGGATCGACGCCGCGTCCAGCCACATCCTGAAGCCCCCGGTGAAGCCGGGGGCTTCTTGCGTGGACGCGCGTGCGGCGCCGCGGTCGTCGACAGCGTCCACACCGCCGTGGCCCAGCCGTCGAGACCGCCGGGGCGATACGCTTCACACAGCCGCCCGACAGCACGCACTCCTCCGCCGCACCGACTGACAATCGAAAGGTCCACGGATCGATGTCGCGTCCAGCCACACTCGACGGCCCGACCTCGGCAGGGGCCGCGTGAGCATCGGCCACGACCCGGCCGTCGTCCCCTCCCGCAGCCGCTGGCTCGACCCGCTGCTGGCCGGCGTCGCCGCGCTGGTCGTCGGGCTCGCCGCCGCCTGGGTCCCCTCCTACTGGAGCGACGAGGCCACCACCCTGCAGGCCGCGCGCCTCCCCCTGCCCGACCTGCTCGCGTTCCTCGACCAGCGCGACCTCGTGCACGGCGCCTACTACGTCTTCATGCACTTCTGGACGGGCCTTCTCGGCGAGAGCACGCTCGTCACCCGGCTGCCGAGCTCGGTCGCGGTCGGCGTCGTCGCGGCCGGCGTGCTCGTCCTCACGCGGATGCTCACCGACCGCCGCACGGCGCTGCTCGCCGCGGGCATCTCCGCGGTCCTGCCCCGCCTCACGCTCGAGGCGACCGAGGCACGCCCGTACGCGCTGACCGCCGCCGTCGCCGTCTGGCTCACCGTCCTCGTGCTGGTCGCGTCGCGCCGGCACCAGCGGAGGTGGTGGATCGGCTACGGGGCCGCCCTCGCCGGCGCGATCGTCACGTTCGTCCCGATCGGGCTGATCGTCGTCGTGCACGGGGTGTTCCTCGTGCTGGCACCGGCCCAGCGCCGGCGTCGGGGAGCCCGCCACCGCCTCCTCGGCTGGTCGATCTCGACCGGGTCGGCCCTGCTCGTCTCGGCGCCCGTGATCGGCACCGTGCTGTCCGAGCGCACGAGGCTGCTCTCGGCCGACGATCCGTCGACCGGCTCCGACATCACCTGGTACAGCGTGCTCGTCGAGCCCTGGTTCGCCACGTCCGTGGCGTGGGCCGCGATCGCCGTCGTGCTGCTGATCCTGCTCGGCACGCGCCTCCGCGACCGATCGCGCACCCCCGGGAGCGTCGTGCTGCTCGGGGCGCTCTGGACGGCGCTCCCCGCTGGCCTCCTGCTCGTCCTCGGCGTGGTGCTGTCGCCCGTGTACCAGGCGCGGATCGTCACGTGGTCGTCGCCCGGCATGGCCCTGCTGCTCGCCGTCGCGATCACCGGGTTCCGTCGCCGGTGGATCAGCATCGCCCTCATCGCCCTGCTCGTCGTGGCCTCCGCCCCGACCTGGGTGGCCCAGCGCCTGCCGGCGGGCAAGGGCGGCGGCGCGGACCTCGCCCAGCTCTCGACGTACATCGAGAGCCAGGCACGACCCGGCGACGCGTTCCTGCTCGACGCCACCGGCACCGTCTCGACGAGGCCGCGACAGGCCCTCTACGCGTACCCCGACCGGTTCGACGAGCTGGACGACCTCGCGTTCGTCGGCAGCGGCATCTCCGAGGGGCTCTTCACGGACGCCACCCTCGACCTCGAGGACGCCGACGACGCCGTCGTGCTCCGCGAGCGGCTGGACGGCGTCGAGCGCCTCTGGATCGCCCGCCTCCAGACCGACGCCCTCGACGACGCCGACCGGCGCACGCTCGGCGGGCTCGGCTTCACCAACGCCCAGGAGCACCGCACCGAGCGCAGCGTCGTCTACCTCTTCGTGACGCCCACCGGCCGCGGCTGACGTGCCGGCGCCCGAAGGCGCCCGCTCAGCCCCGGCGCAGGTCGCCCAGCACCGAGCCGAGGGTCGACACGAGCTCGTCGACCTCCTCCTCGGTGATCACGATCGGCGGCGCGAGCCGGATGGTCGAGCCGTGCGTGTCCTTGGCGAGCACACCGCGGCGCATCAGCTCCTCGCAGACCTCGCGGCCGGTGCCGACGGCGGGGTCGATGTCGATCCCCATCCAGAGGCCGGCCCCGCGGACGGTCACGACCCCCGAGCCGACGAGGGCCTCGAGGCCGTCACGGAGGCGCGTGCCGAGTCGCGTCGCGCGCTCCTGCCACTCGCCGGTCGCGAGCATCCGCACCACCGCGAGGCCGACGGCGGCGGCGAGCGGGTTGCCGCCGAACGTGGACCCGTGCTCGCCCGGCCTCAGCACCCCGAGCACGTCGCGGTCGCCGACCACGGCGCTGACGGGGACGATGCCGCCGCCGAGGGCCTTGCCCAGCAGGTACAGGTCGGGCACGACGTCGACGAGGTCGCAGCTGACGGTGGCGCCGGTGCGCCCGAGTCCCGACTGGATCTCGTCGGCGATGAACAGCACGTTCCGCTCGCGGGTGATGCGGCGCACCTCGGGCAGGTAGGACTCCGGCGGCACGACCACGCCGGCCTCGCCCTGGATCGGCTCGATCAGCACGGCGACGGTGTCGTCGTCGATCGCGGCCTCGAGCGCGGCGGGGTCGCCGTAGGGCACCGTCACGAATCCGGGGGTGTACGGACCGAAGTCGGCCCGCGCCTCCTCGTCGTCGGAGAAGCTGATGATGGTCGTCGTGCGCCCGTGGAAGTTGCCCGCCGCGACCACGATCTTCGCGGCGCCGGGCCGCACGCCCTTGACGCGGTAGCCCCAGGCACGCGCGACCTTGATGCCCGACTCGACCGCCTCGGCGCCCGTGTTCATCGGCAGGACCATCTGCTTGCCGAGCAGGGCGGCGAGCTCGGCGGCGAACGGGCCTAGCTGGTCGTTGTGGAACGCCCGGCTCGTCAGGGTGACTCGGTCGAGCTGCTCCCGGGCCGCCGCGACGAGCGTCGGGTGGCCGTGTCCGAAGTTGACGGCCGAGTAGGCCGCCAGGCAGTCGAGGTACCGGCGCCCCTCGACGTCGGTGACCCAGGCGCCCTCGGCCGTCGACACCACGACGGGCAGAGGGTGGTAGTTGTGCGCCAGCGAGGCGTCCTCGACCGCGATCGCGGCGGTGGTGGCGGCGGCCGTGCCCGAGGCCGAGGAGGCGGTGGCGGTGGCCGAGGAGGTGCGGGTCGTGTCGGTCGTCATCGTCGCAGCTCCAGGGTGCAGCACTTCACGCCGCCCCCGCCGAGCAGCAGCTCGGACAGGTCGACGCCGATCGGGTTGTAGCCGCGCTCGCGCAGCTGGCGCTCGAAGCCGGTGGCGGCCGCGGCGATCACGACGTTGTAGCCGTCGCTGTACGAGTTGAGCCCGAGGATCGAGGCGTCTTCCTGGCTCACGAGCACGGCGTCGGGGAACCGCTCGCGCAGCACGGCGAGCGACGGCTCGTCGAAGGCGCTCTCGAGGTAGGCGATGTTGTGCACGCCGTCCACGGGCTCCGGGTCGAGCACCGCGATCGCCGTGTCCAGGTGGTAGAAGCTCGGGTCGACCAGGGTGAGGCCTACGACCTCCCGGCCGAAGACCCCGGCGACCTCGGCGTGCGAGTCGGACGCGCTGCGGAAGCCGGTCCCGGCGAGCACGACGTCGCCGACGAGGAGGAAGTCGCCCTCGCCCTCGTTGACCTCCTCGGGCACGACCACGTCGAAGCCGGCGTCGGCGAACCAGTCCATGTAGGCGGGGCCCTCGGGCTGGCGCTCGGGGTAGGTGAAGCTGGCGCCGTACGCCTTGCCGTCGAGCACGAAGCCGCCGTTGGCCGAGTAGACCATGTCGGGCAGGCCGGGCAGCGGGTCGATCAGCTGCACGTCGAAGCCGAGCCCGAGGTAGGTCTCGTAGAGTGTCTGCCACTGCGCGACGGCGCGCGAGGTGTCGGTCGGCACCTGCGGGTCCATCCAGGGGTTGATGCGGTAGCTGACCGTGAAGTGCTCGGGCCGGCACATCAGCACGCTGCGGTGCGACGCACGTCTGGTCGGCGGCTGCGGGGCTTCGGGAGAAGGCTGGACGGTCTCGGCGGCGATGCTCACGGAGTTCAGTGTCACACCTACAACGCGCATATTGGGTGCGCTCGACGCAATGATCTTGCGCAACGCAGACCTTTTGCGCAAGAAAATAGCGTAGGCTGCCCGATGTGGACAACCTCGACTACGGCATCATCGATCTGCTGCGGCAGAACGCCCGCGCGGGCTACGGCGACATCGGGTCGTCGGTGGGCCTCAGCGCCTCGGCCGTCAAGCGCCGTGTCGACCGTCTGGTCGCCGACGGCGTCATCAAGGGCTTCACCGTCCAGGTCGACCCTGCCGTCGAGGGGCTGGGCACCGAGGCGTTCGTCGAGCTCTTCTGCCGGGGCACGGTCTCGCCGGCCGAGCTGCAGCGCATCCTCAGCACGGTGCCCGAGGTCGTCGACGCCGGCACCGTCACGGGCAGCGCCGACGCCATCGTGCACATGCGCAGCCGGGACATCCCGTCGCTCGAGGAGGCGCTCGAGCGCGTGCGCAACGCCCCGAACGTCGACCACACCCGCAGCGCCATCGTGCTGTCGAAGCTGATCAGCCGCCGCACGCCCTGAGTCGCGGCACCGGATCGCGGGCCGCTCCGCACATGCCGACCGCAGGCTCGCCGATGGTGCGAGAACCAGGTATCAGGAGCGCCGGGCGGCCTCACAGGTCGGCATATGCGGGGGGCGGGCACGAGCAGGGCAGAGCGAGAGGGATCGAAAATCTGAGAGCCGGCCGACGGGGCAGTCCGCCCTCGACGGCGCGGATCACTCTCAAATCACGGAGGGGTGCGCAGGGGACGGGACGCGAGAGGGCCGCTCAGGCCCGCAGACCGCTCAGGCCCGCAGACCGCTCGGGCCCGCGACTCGGCAGCCCCCCTCGAGAACAGCCCGGACGTGCGGCTGGCTCAGATCCGCAGGTCGCGCAGCTCGGCGTCGACGAGCCCCGAACGGTGGGTCGTGACCGTCACGCTCTGCTCGCGCACGAACGTCAGCAGCTCGACCCGGCCCTCGTCGGTCACGTCGCCGCCGTGCACCACCACGTCGACGCTGCCGCCGACCGCGCGGGCCAGGGCCCGCGGGTCGCCGCCGATGAGCCGGACGTGCAGGTCTCGGTACTCGGCGACCGCGTCGCCGTCGGGCTCGGGGGCCTCGGTGTCGCCGTCGGCGTCGGCCTCCGTGACCGCCGCCGGGTCGCGCGACCCCGTCGCGCGGGCCAGCAGGCTGAGGTCGTCCAGTTCGTGGCCGGCCTCGCGGGCCTGCAGCAGACCGGCGGAGGCGCGGGCCAGGAACGCCTGGTCGCTCTCGACGACCACGGCGCCGACCGGCATCGGCGACGCCGGCGAGTGCAGCAGCTGGACGAGCGACGCCGGGACGGGAACCGCCGAGCTGACCGTGATCGGGGCGCGCACGCGGGCGGCGGCCACGAGGAGCCGCACGAGGTCGGAGAGGTCGGCGTCGGACGAGAGGCGGAGGAGGACGGGCCGTGGCCGATAGCGCAGGACGTTGCGCTCGACGCCCAGGGCGGAGGCGTCGTGTGCCACGCCGACGTGGGCCTGCCAGGCGCGCTCGTCGCCGACCGCGCCCGTCCGGACCCGGTCGAACTGCTCGAACGAGAGGGACGACCTGGCTGCCTCGATCACGGGCACGACCACGTCGGGAACGCCGGTGAGGCGCAGCGACGGGTGGGGGTCGCGCGACAGCCGCCGCCACGATCCCTGGGCGAGCAGGCCGTCGGGACCCCCCGCCGCGACGGCGGGCCCCACGACGGAGCGCCCCCACGCGGCAGCCGGCCGACGACGGACGACCATCGGCGACGTGGGTCGTCCGACCACGAGCGTGCCTGCCCGGACGCGGCGCAGCCACGTGTCGACCTCGTCGACGTCGAGGCTGTGCAGGGCGGCCGAGCCACCCGCGCTGAGCTTCTCTTGCAGGTCGATCGCCGTGTCGAGGTCGGCCACCTCGACCAGGCAGAGCACGGGAGCCGCCGCGGCAGCCGTCCGCGCTGCGGCCTCGGGGGTGACGCCCCTCTTGACGCCCGGCGACCAGAGGCCCCCGTCGTCGTCGAGCTGCCGGGGCTCGACGAGCCAGCTCTCGCCCGGGGCCAGGACGGTGAGGGCCTCGAGGACGGCACCCTCGGCCGGGTCGATCAGCGGGCCGACCTGCGTCGTCGCCTCGTCCGGCCAGCCGGTGCGCAGGCTCGCCGCCGCGTCGACGAGCTGACGACGGAGGCGCTCGCCCTGGGCAGCCGAGCCGACGAGCACGGCCGTCCGCGAGGCCGACGGGGCCTGGCCGGCGAAGCGGAAGGCACCCGCGACCAGGTCGGCCGCGGCGAGGTCGGCGTCCGCGCTCGGGGTCACGACGGCGACGGCGGCGACGGGCACGTCGGCGACGAGGTCGAGCTCCGGCCGCCACGACCGCAGCTGCCGGGCCTGCGCGAGCGAGCCCGTCAGCCGCACCCGGTCGACGGCAGGGTGCCCCACGAGTCGGCGGCCGGCCTCGGAGTCGAGCTCGAGGTCGGCCAGGACGAGCAGCGCGCGCGGCACCCCCGCGCCCCACAGCACCTCGGCCAGGACGGCCGCGGTGCGGCGCGACTCACGCGCCGGGCAGAGCAGGACGGCGCTGCCCGCGGCGAGCGCGGCGAGCACGGGCTCTGCCGCCGACACGAGGGGGGCGCGCCAGGACGGCACGACGACCGTCAGCCGAGGAGGCGCGTGCCGGGCGCCGAGGACGCTCACCTCGCCGCGGGCGAGGCCGGCGTGGTGCCGCGCCGAGTCGACCGTCGCGCTGACCTGGGGATCGGCGCCGTCGAGCACGGAGCCGGTCTCGCTGACGAGCACCTCGACCAGGGCGGCTCGCTGACGCGCGACGCCGTCCGCGGCGAGCTCGAGCAGCTCGGCGCGCGTCGCGGGCGCCTCCCTGCCCCACGCTGCACCGGCCTGGGCGGCGTCGGTCACGAGCTCGTCGACGAGCGCGGCGCCGTCGTCGCCGTCGACCTGCGCGGCCTCGATCGTGTCGAGCCCGGCGTCCGAGCGTCGCGAGGCCGCGAGCACGCGTCGGGCCCACGCGCGGTTGCCCTCGAGCCCGGGATCGGTGTCGGGCTCGTTGCGGAACGAGGACGAGCCGTCGAGGTCGAGGTCGGCGACGGCCAGGTGGGGCCGCGAGCGGTCCTGACGGCGAACCGGCGGCGGCACGTCGTCGTCGCCGGCCGCCTCGGCATCGGCGACCGCCTCGCGGTAGCGGGCCGCCTCCTGGTCGAACGCGGCTCCCTCAGGCGCGAGGTCGGCAGCGGCGGCGAGGGGAGAACCCGGCGCGGCGACCTCCGCGAGACGCCGGACGACGTGGTCGGCGGCGGCCTCGAGGTCGCCCTGCTGCACGATCGGGGCCCGCACCACGAGGTCGCCGACCTCGGCCCGCACCGCCCGGAGGAGCCCCCTCGACGTGCCGAGGGGCATCTCGACGGTGAGGTGCTGGGTCACCTCTCGCCGCTTCGCGAGGGTCCACGCGTGGGCGACGACGAACGGATCGGCAGTGACGAGCCCGAGGTGGGCGAACTCGGCCGACACGGGGCGGAGGGCGTGGTCGAGCACCCGGAGCAGCGCCGCGTGCGCCTCGGCCGTGGACGTATGGGTCGCGACCGGCCAGTCGTGCAGCGCGGCGTCGACGGCCTCGAGCGCGACGCCGCCCACGGTCAGCCGGACGCGGATCGGGGCACCGCCGCGGGCGACGCGTCCGCGCGCCCAGTCGGTCAGCAGCTGCAGGGACGCCAGGGCGTCGGGCACGTGGGCCTGGATCTCGATGCCGGCCTCGAGGTCGGCGAGCTGTGGCTGGTCGAGCAGCTGGGTGAAGACGTCGATGGCGAGATCGAGGTGACGGTGCTCGTCGACCTCGAGGTCGATCGTCTTCGGGGGGTCGGAGGCGAGCGCGAGCTCGTAGAGGGGCGTGAGCGCCTCGACCGCGGCGGCGGCCCGCTCGTCGGCGCCCCAGGCCGCGCCCGTGCCGACGACGGAGGCCACGGGCACGGACACATGGTGGACGTCGTCGCGCTCGAGCAGCGCGCGCGTGGCGTCGACCCTGCGGCGGGCCGCCGCCTCGCCGAGCACGGGCTCGCCGAGCGGGACGAGGTCGAGGCGGGCGCCGTCGGCTGCGGCCGCGAGGGCCGGGCCGAGCTTGTCGGGGGCCGCCTCGACGACGAGGTGCTGGACGAGTCGTCGCAGGGCCCTGCGCGCGACGGGCACGACCGTGCGCGGCGCCAACGGGCCGAAGCCGCCGCCCGCCGCGACCGCGGCCTTGAGCTGCCACGGCAGCGAGGCGGGCATGTCCCGGCTCAGGCGGTCGAGCTGGCGCGCGGCCACCGCCGGGTCCTCCGGACGCACGACGCGATCGGCGAAGGCGACAGCGAAGGCGAGACCGTCAGGGTCGCGGAGCAACGCCGCGAAGCGCTCGGCGGCGGCGTCGGCGGGGACCGAGGACGCGACGACCAGCCACCGTCGCACCGTGTCGACGACCTGGGAGGTGAGATCGGCGGCGCGCACATCGGACATGGGTCGAGGATAGGCCGGACCCCCGTCCCTACACTGGGCGAATGGCCGAGCGACTCTCCGACGACGAGTGGGCCGCCTGGGACGCCTTCTACTCGATGCGCCGGCGGCTCGACCGTGCCCTCGAGCTCAGGCTGCACGACGACTCGGGCGTCTCGGCCCCCGAGTACGAGATCCTAGTGGGCCTCGGCCGCAGCGACGACCGCAGGCTCCGGGTGCGCGACATCGCCGAGCAGATCGGCTGGGAGAAGAGCAGGGTCAGCCACCAGGTCACGCGCATGGAGAAGCGCGGCCTGGTGCGCCGCACCGACTGTGCTTCGGACGCCCGGGGCACCTGGGTCGAGCTCACGGCTGACGGCCGCAGGGCCATGCTCTCGGCGACCCGGGGCCACACGGCCGCGATCCGCCGCTACTTCGTCGCGGCGCTGCACGACGACGCCTCGACCCTCGAGTCGTTCTCCCGGCGCGTGCTCGAGGCCATCGGCGACGACGCCTCGCCCGACAAGGCCGCCTCGCCCGACCAGGCCGGGTCGCCGGACGACCGCGACGTGGTGGCCCGCGCCTCCTAGGCTCGGCCTCGCGCCACGGGCGCGGCTCAGTGCCGGCGGTGGTCCTGGATGGTCATCCGAGGGCCGAACCTCGGCTTCGCGAACCCGCTCGCCGAGATGAGCCGGACGACCCGCTCGCGGTGTCCGCGCCACGGCTCGAGCAGCTCCAGCATGCCGTCGTCGTCGACGGGCCGGCCGATGAGGGCCCACCCCACGAGGGCAGGCAGGTGGTAGTCGCCGACGCTCGGCGAGTCGGCGTCGCCCAGTGCGCGCTGCGTCGTCTCGGCCGACGTCCACACGCCCACCCCCGGGACCGAGCGCAGCCGGGCCTCGGCCTCCGGCCCGCCCCGGCCCAGCCCCACCACGCGCTCCAACGAGGAGGCGACGGCACAGACGCGCATGACGGTCGCGGACCGCTGCGGCCCGACCCCCGCCCGGTGCCACTCCCAGCTCGGCACGCGGCGCCACGTCTCGGCCGAGGGGGGAACGACCATCCCCGCGGGGGCCGGTCCGGGTGCCGGGTCGCCGTGGGCCCGCACGAGCTGTCGCCAGGCCCGCCACGCCTCCGTGCTCGTCACTTTCTGCTCGAGCACGGCGGGCACGAGCACCTGCACCACCTGGCGCGTGCGGGTGAGACGCAGTCCCCGCGACCGGTGCAGCGCGTCACGCAGGAACGTGTTGCCCGACACGTCGAGCTCGCTCCAGTCGTCGCCGTGGCCCAGCAACTCGGGCACGCCCTCGATCAGCCACCCTGCCCCGGGCCCCCAGGCAGAGGCCTGCACCCCGGAGCGTCCGCCGACGAGGCAGAGGGTGCCGGCACCGGCAGGCGTGCGGACGGCGAGCCAGATCCGGTCGCCCTCGGCCCGCCAGGCCGGGTCGCCGGCCCCGCGCGCGAGCGTCCGCAGCGTCGCGCGGACGTCGACGGGCTCGTCCGGCCGGTACACGGTCTCGACCGGGCGGAGCAGGGCAGCGTCGGCGGACGCCTCGGGGATCACCCGCAGATCTTAACCCTGACCATCGTCATCCCTGGCGAGCGTGTTCGTATGATATTTTGTGTACCTCACATTGGAGGAGCCATGCCCGTGCCGGTCTTTCCTGCCCGCCATCCTCGTCGACTGCTCCGCGACCTCACGTTCGAGACCATCCGCGACGCCATCGTCGACGGCACGCTGACCCCCGGCGAGCGCCTCTTCGAGGACGACCTCGCCACCTGGCTCGGAGTGTCGAAGACACCCGTCAAAGAAGCCCTGGCCCGTCTCTCGTCACACGACCTCGTGAAGATCGAGGCGAACCGCTACACCCGCGTGGCGACGGCCGACGATCTCGACCTGCTCGACACGCTCGAGCTGATCGGCGTCCTGCACGCCGAGGCCGTCCGGTCACTCGCGCGGAGCGGCTCGGCGAGCGCAGAGGCCCTCGCCGAGCGAACCCTGGCCGTGCTCGACGAGGGCCCCACCTGCCTCGGCCTCGTGCAGGCCACCGCGGGGTTCCTCGAACTGGCCCGCAACCCTCTCGTGCGCCGGGCTGCCGAGCCGCTCGACATCCGGGCTGCGTTCCTCTGCCGCCACCTCTCGATCGACTGGACGCGTCCGGCCCTCGTCGGGCTGCTCGCCGATCTGCGCACGGCCCTCGACGACCGTGACTGGCCCCGAACGGCCGACGCACTCGTCCGCCTGTTTCGTCGAGCGTCGCTGCGTGACGCCATCGAGGTCGTCCCGTCCGCGGCGTCACGGACTCCCGACCTGTGGATCGAGACCCGCGCACGGTCCTGACGGGCACCTGCCGGTCGACGGTCGCGGCGCCGCGAGACCGACGCCCGCGGGACCGGCACACACACGACCGGCACACCCGGGACCGGCACTCACGAGACCGCCACCGGGCGGGCGTCACCGCCCCGTCGCGGCGACCCGATGCAGCAACTGCCCGACCGCGTCACCCCACGCCCCGCCGTCCCGAGCAGCGAGGGCGCGCCCGGCAGAGGCGTCGAAGTCGTCCCACGCGGAGAGATCGACGACGCACCGTCGCGACCGCAGTTCGTGAGCGAGGCGCAGCTCCGCCTCGGCGAACGACGCGGCCAGCACCCCGACGGGCGCGAGCGCGGCCACGCCGCCCACGGCGACGGCGACGCACCGCAGCACCTCGATCGACGCGGGGCCCGCTGCGCCGCGCCGCACCACGGGCCGCGCGGATCTCAGACCGGCAGCGACGACGTCCACCGCCGGGTCGTCGAGCCGCGGGAAGGCGATGACGGCCGCGGCGCGGTGCAGCGCGGCCACCACCGACGCACTGCCGCCGAGCGTCGAGCAGTCCGGATCTCGCACGCGAGTCCAGCGGTTCGCGGCGAGGTCGACCAGTCCGGCGCTCCGAAGACGGTCGAGCGCATTGCGGATCGGCGTCCGGGAGACCCCGAGCCACCGCACCAGCTCGTCGTCGCGCAGACGCTCGCCCGGCTCGAGGACGCCCTCCAGCACCGCGTCGCGCAGCGCACGGAAGACGTCGTCGCTGAGCAGCCGTCGCTGGCGGAGGTGGCCCCGGTCACCGGTCACCGCCTCGTCGACCACCACCCCCCGGTCGACCACCACAGCCCGGTCGACCATCACGGCCTCGTGGGCGAGCACGGCCACGTCGGCGGGCACGGCCTCGTCGGCGAGCACGGCCTCGTCGGCGAGCACCGTCTCGTCGACCAACACGGCCCCGGTCACGATCGCCACCACGGGTCGCTCGCCGGCGTGGGGCCGGAGCAGCGGCTGGCCGTACGCCGGGCCAGCTCGTCGACGGCGCCGCGAAGTCGCAGCGCGTCGCCCGCCGCGACCGCCGCGTCTGCTTCGTCGAGGACGGCCCCCACCAGGTCGGCGTCGAGGTGACGACCGAGCAGGGCGGCCTGGTGGCGCAGGCGCGACTCGAGACCGTCGAGGGCGCCCCGCACGACGTCGGGAACGTCGCCGCCCCGGAGGAGGGCGACGCACGCGAAGACCTGGTCGACGAGGGCACGACACCGGTCAGCGTCAGGGGCCGGGTCGGCGCGGTACGCGTCGAGGGGCGCCGCGCACCGAGCGAGGGCCCTGCGCACCCCGCCCGCCGCCTCGGGCGCGAGCGCGCCCTGCCCCTCGACGACGAGGTCGCGCCACAGCGCGCAGAGCGCGACGACGAGGGCAGGCACCACGTCGGGGCGGGCGACGGCGACCCTCGTCCAGCACTGCGGCACGGCCTCGACGAGGCCGATGTGCTCGAGCCGCACCAGGGCCGCCCTGATCGGCGTGCGCGAGACGCCCAGCCACGATTCGAGGTCGGAGTCGCGCAGACGGCTGCCCTCGGGCAGGACACCGGCGACGATCGCGGCGAGCAGCGTCTCGTGCACGTCGTCCTTGTGCAGGCGACGAGCGATGACGGTCTGGCGGTCGTGCGGAACGGGCACAGCGCCTCCTCGTGTGTGATGTACCAGATGTCGACGTTAGTGCATAGATGCACTGCGGGGAAGGGCGTCGTCTACGCTCGTCCGGTGCCCGTGTCGAAGATCGTCCTGTTCTACGCGTTCGCGCCGTTGGCCGATCCCGACGCTCTGCGCCTCTGGCAGCGCGACCTCGCCGAGTCGCTGGGGCTGAGGGGTCGCGTGCTGCTCTCGCCGCACGGGGTCAACGGGACCCTCGGCGGGGACGTCGAGCAGCTGCGGCGCTGGGTGCGCAAGACGAAGGACTACCGGGCCTTCAGCGACCTCGACGTGAAGTGGAGCGACGGCGGGGCCGACGACTTCCCGCGGCTCTCGGTCAAGGTGCGCGACGAGATCGTGACCTTCGGCGCGGTCGACGAGCTCGAGGTCGACGAGTCGGGCGTCGTCGGAGGGGGCGCCCGGCTCTCGCCCGACGAGCTGCACGAGCTCGTGGCGCGCGAGGACGTCGTGTTCCTCGACGGCCGCAACGAGTTCGAGGCGCGCATCGGCCGGTGCCGCGACGCGGTGGTGCCCGACGTGTCGACGACCCGCGAGTTCGTCGCCGAGCTCGACAGCGGGCGGTGGGACCACCTCAAGGAACGGACGATCGTCACCTACTGCACGGGCGGCGTGCGCTGCGAGGTGCTCAGCTCGCTGATGGTGTCCCGGGGGTTCGGACGGGTGCACCAGCTCGACGGCGGGGTCGCCCGCTACGGCGAGCGCTTCGGCGACGACGGCCTGTGGGAGGGCTCGCTCTACGTCTTCGACCGTCGCGGCTCGGTCAGGTTCAGCGACCACGCCGCCGTCGTCGGGCGCTGCGCGACCTGCGGCGAGGGGACCAGCCGCATGCAGAACTGCTCCGACCTCCAGTGCCGCGAGCAGCTGGTCGTGTGCGCCTCGTGCGCGGACCGCGACGTCGTCCTCTGCGACGCGCACCGCGCCTCCGGCGACCGGCCCCCTCTCCGCACCTCCGGCGTACCGTCACCTGCATGACTGAGACCAACGACATCTCCCGCGTCGCCGAGGTGCTCGACGCCGGGCGCATCGGCATCCTGACCACCCGCAGCGGCCACGGACGCCTCGTGAGCCGGCCCCTCGCCATCGTCGACCGCGACTTCGACGGCAAGGTGTACTTCTTCACCCGCGACCCCTCCCCCAAGGTCGACGACATCAAGGCCCACTCCCAGGTCAACGTCGCCGTCGAGACCGGCAAGGGCTGGCTCTCCCTCGCCGGCGACGCGTCGGTGACGAAGGACCCCGCGCTGATCGACGAGTTCTGGACGGCCGGTGCCGAGGCGTGGTTCGACGAGGGGCGCGACGACCCGACCGTCGCCCTGATCGAGGTCGACGTCGACACCGCCGAGTACTGGGTCAGCAACGAGCCGAAGGCCGTCACGCTGCTGAAGTACGCGAAGGCGGCGCTGACCGGGGGCCACCCGAGGAACGTCGCCGACACGGGCACCGTGCAGCTCTAGGCCGCGGCCCGCTGGGGACTGCTGCGGACTGCTGCGGACTGCTGCACCCGACGGGCGCATCGTCACCGACAGGTGACCGTGCGCCCGTCCGCGTCGGCGTAGTCGCCCGGCCCGAGCTGGGCGCAGGTCGACGAGAGCCGTGCCGCGTAGTCGAGCGCGGAGATGCCCCCGACGAGGCTCGCGACGATCACCACGCCCGAGACGACCATGCCCACGAGGGCCAGGGTCGGAGTCCGGCCTGCCCGTCGTGACCTCCTCGCCGAGACGATCCCGAACACGAGCCCGAGGGGCGCGGCGAAGACGCCGAAGACGACGGAGGCGATCGCGAGGCCGCGACCCGGGTCGTCGTCCCGACGGGGCTGGTCAGCCCAGAAGTCGTCGTCGTCGAACGACGTGAAGTACGAGCCCTGCCCCCCCGGGGCGTGCGGCGGAGGCGGAGACCAGGAGGCGCGGGTCGGCGCGCCGGACGGCTGCGGAGCCCAGAGGGTCGCCTCGTCGGACGAGGCCGGGGCCGACGGCGGGGGCCAGGCCGCCCCGGAGGCCGCAGCGGTCTCGCGGCTCGCCCGCGCCTCCTCGTTCAGGGGCGGGGGCGGCCCCACGACGGCCCGTCCGCGCTGCTCGCCCGGCACCGGCCGCGCGAACCGCGCCCACGGCGACGGGGGCCGCGGCGCGGGCTGATCGGTCATGCGTCGAGGGTAGTCCCCGCCTCCGTGGGCCATGATGGGACGCACCTCGGCCCGACTCCGGGCCCGACATGCGACGGAGCGACACGATGCGGATAGGGATCCTCACCAGCGGCGGCGACTGCCCCGGACTGAACGCGGTCATCCGGGGGGCGGTGCTCAAGGGCACGCAGATCCACGGCCAGGAGTTCGTCGGGTTCCGGGACGGCTGGCGGGGCGTCGTCGAAGGCGACGTGATGCCCCTCGCGCGCAAGGAGATCCAGGGCATCGCCAAGCAGGGCGGCACGATCCTCGGCACGAGCCGCACCAACCCCTTCGAGGGCGCGGGCGGGGTCGAGCGCATCACCGAGAACCTCGAGCGCTTCGGCATCGACGCCATCATGGCTATCGGAGGCGAGGGCACGCTCGCCGCCGCCAAGCGCCTGACCGACGCCGGCCTGAAGATCGTCGGAGTGCCCAAGACCGTCGACAACGACCTCGGCGCCACCGACTACACCTTCGGCTTCGACACGGCCGTGCAGATCGCGACCGACGCCATGGACCGCCTGCGCACCACCGGCGACTCGCACAGCCGCTGCATGGTGGCCGAGGTCATGGGCCGGCACGTCGGGTGGATCGCCCTCCACTCGGGCATGGCCGCCGGAGCGCACGCCATCCTCATCCCCGAGCAGGCGACGAGCATGGACCAGATCGTCGCGTGGGTGCAGTCGGCCTACGACCGCGGGCGTGCGCCGCTCGTCGTCGTCGCCGAGGGGTTCGTGCCCGACCACGAGAGCGACGCGCACTCCGAGCGCGGCCTCGACGCGTTCGGCCGCCCCCGCCTCGGCGGCATCGGGGAGGCGCTGGCCCCGATCATCGAGGAGCGCACCGGCATCGAGACGCGCGCGACCACCCTGGGCCACATCCAGCGCGGCGGCACCCCCACCTCCTACGACCGCGTGCTCGCGACCCGCCTCGGCATGGCGGCCAGCGACTCGGTGGTCGAGGGCCGCTGGGGGCGCATGGTCGCGCTGCGCGGCACGGACATCGTGCACGTCTCGTTCGAGGAGGCGCTGGACAGCCTCAAGACCGTGCCGCAGCACCGCTACGACGAGGCCGCCATCCTCTTCGGCTAGGGCGTCGGTCGTCCCTCCCCCACGGCCCGGCCCGGCCCCGCGCCCGCACTCCGTCGCGCAGGCGATGCACGGCGGCCCGGGACCTGACAGTCTCGACGCATGATCACGTTCATCGTCGTGGGGGCGGTCGGGCTCGTCGTCCTCCTCGCCAGCATCGTCGTCGGCGACCTGCTCGACCTGTTCGACGTCGGCGACGGCCTCGTCTCGGGCGTCGCGCTGGGCGCGGCCCTCTCGATCTTCGGGCTGGCCGGGGTCGTGACCACCCAGGCCGGTCTCGACACGGTGTGGACCTACGTGCTCGCCGTCGTGGTCGCCGCCGCCGCGCTCGTCCTCGTGCAGCTCTTCGTGCGACGGGTCACCCGGCGCGAGAGCGGGGGCCACTGGTCTCCCGTGGGCTTCACCGGCACCACGACCGAGGCGACCACGCCGGGCGGCGGCGAGGTGCGCCTCGACGACGTCCGCGAGCTCGAGCGGCGCCTCGCCTACAGCGAGGCCCCCATCGCCCGCGGCGTCCGCGTGCGGGTCGTCGCCGAGGCAGGACCCCGCGTGCAGGTCGAGCCCGTCGAGCCCGAGGCGCCCACGCTCCCCTGACCAGCACCAGCACCGCCCCTGCACCAGCCCCGCACCACCCCGCCCCTTGGAAGGAAGCCCTGTGGACTTCATCACCGGAAACACCAGCGTCGTCGCGGTCGTCGTCGCCGTCGTCATCGTGCTCGCCCTGCTGTCGTTCGTCGCGAGCCGAGTGCGTCGCGTCCCGCCGAACGAGGCCCTGATCGTCGTCGGCCGCGGCGCCGAGCGCTCCGAGGGCGGCGGCATCTCGAGCCCCCAGAAGGTCATCATCGGCGGTCGCACGTTCGTCTGGCCGATCTTCCAGGAGGGCTTCACGCTCTCGCTCGAGCAGTACCAGACCCCGGTCGAGGTGCAGGCGATCGACGCCAACTACATCCGCACCGCCGTCAAGGCCACCGTGAACTTCAAGGTCACCGGCACCGAGGACGGCGTCCGCCGTGCGGCCCAGCGCTACCTGCTGCAGCAGCAGCAGCTGCCCGTGATCGTGCAGCAGTCGCTCGAGGGATCGATCCGCGGCCTGATCGGCGGCCAGCCCGTCGACGACCTCGTCAAGAACTTCTCCCGCCTCGCCGCGGACGCGGTGAACGAGACGAAGGGCGAGCTCGCCGAGCTCGGCCTGCAGATCGAGACGATGAACATCCGCGAGATCGAGACGCCGGGCAGCACCTACCTCGCCGACCGGGGGCGCGCGGAGGCGGCGGTCGCCAAGCAGAACGCCGACGTCGCCGAGGCGGAGGCGGAGCGCATCGCGGCCCTGGCCCGCATCGGCAACACGCAGCAGACGGCCGAGCGCCAGCTGCAGCTCGACGTGCGCCAGGCGCAGATCAAGGCCGAGACCGACCGCGCCAACGCCGAGGCCTCGGCCGCCGGCGAGCTGGCCCGCGCCACCCAGGACAAGCTGGTCGCCGAGCAGGAGAGCATCGCCGTCGCCGAGCAGGCGAAGGTCAACCAGGAGCGCCTGAACATCGACGTGCGCCAGCCCGCCGAGGCCGCCGCGTACGCGTCGGTGCAGAACGCCGAGGCCGAGCGCGACGCCGCGAACGCCGCCGTCGAGGCGGAGGCCTTCCGACGCACCCAGCTCGCCGACGCGGCCCGTGCCGCCGCCGAGAACGAGGCCGCCGCCGTCGAGGCCGCCGGCCGCGCCGAGGCCGCCGCGATCCGCGCGAAGGGCCTCGCCGAGGCCGAGGCGGTCGACGCGCTGGCCGAGGCCCAGGGCAAGTTCGGCCAGGCTGCCCTGGCGTCGCAGGTCATCTCTCGCCTGCCCGAGATCGCTCGGGAGATGGCCGCGCCGATGGGCAACATCGACGCCCTGACGGTGGTCTCCACCGACGGCGCCAACCAGCTGACCAAGTCCGTCGCGAACAACATGACCCAGCTGCAGGACGTCGTGAAGGCGACCACCGGGCTCGACCTCGTCGGCGCGCTGGGCGGCTTCCTCGGCGCCCAGTCGGGCGCCTCCGGGGCCGCGGCTCCGCGCACGACGACGCCGGTCGACCAGCCGTAGGGCACGCGAGAACGCAGGCCCCCGCAGCGAGCGGGCCCGCGCGCACGGGGGCCGCGTAGCGTGTCGGCATGCGTGCCGTCGTCGTCGAGAAGGGTCGACCTGCTGCCCTGCAGCAGGTCGACCGGGCCTTCCTCGGGCAGGGAGACGTCGTCGTCGACGTCGCCTGGTCGAGCCTGAACTACAAGGACGGCATGGCCCTGTCGGGCGATCCCGGGATCGTTCGGACGAGTCCGCTGGTGCCCGGCATCGACCTCGTGGGCAGCGTCGCCGAGTCGTCGTCCGCCGACTGGTCACCCGGCGACCTGGTGCTGCTGAACGGCGCCGGCGCGGGCGAGAGCCGCCACGGCGGCTACGCGGAGCAGGCCGTCGTCGACGCCGCGTCGCTCGTCCGCGTGCCGGAGGGGATGTCGCCCCGGCAGGCCGCCGCCGTGGGCACCGCGGGCTTCACCGCGATGCTGAGCGTCCTCCGCCTCGAGCGGGACGTGCGCCCCGGCGACGGCGACGTGGTCGTGACCGGCGCCGCCGGCGGCGTGGGGTCGGTGTCGATCGCCCTGCTGAGTGGTCTCGGGTACTCGGTCACCGCCTCCTCGGGGCGGGCGGACGAACAACACGACTACCTCACGCGTCTCGGCGCGACGACGGTCGTCGACCGGGGCGAGCTCGACCAGCCGGGTCGACCTGTGCAGTCGCCCCGCTGGGCCGGCGCCGTCGACTCCGTCGGCAGCCACACCCTCGCGAACGTCCTCGCACGGACCGCCTGGGGCGGCACGGTCACCGCGTGCGGGCTGGCGCAGGGCAGCGACCTGCCCACGACGGTGCTGCCGTTCATCCTGCGAGGGATCTCGTTGGTGGGCGTCAACTCGGTCGACGCGCCCGTCGAGCTGCGTCGTGAGGCCTGGACGCGCCTCGCCGCCGACCTCGACCTCGGACTGCTCGACGAGCTCACGACGGAGATCTCGCTGGCCGACGTGGTCGACCACGGGCCGCGGATCGTCGCGGGCTCGGTGCGCGGGCGGATCGTCGTCGACGTCCGCGGCTGACGGTCGGGCCCGCGACAGGACCGGGACAGGGACCGGGCCTCGGCCCGGGGCAGGGACCCGGACCGGGCGGCAGCCGCGTCGTTCAGGACCGCGTCGACGGCACCGCGTTATGATCACTTGATGTATCGGATGCCCGATGCACGCACCGCACACACGGCAGATCGCGACCGGCGCAGGGAGCCCCGCGACCAGCCCCTCTCTCGACATGGAGCAACCCGGATGCCGATCCCCCAGCTGACTGACCAGCCGCCCGCACCTCGCCGCCTGCTGCGTGACGTCGTCTACGACAAGATGTTCGCCGCGATCATCGACGGCACGCTCGAGTTCGGCGAGCGCCTGAACGACGAACAGCTGGTCGCCTGGCTCGGCGTCTCCCGTACTCCCGTGAGGGAGGCGATCGCCAAGCTCGCCGACCAGGCCCTCGTCGACGTCGAGGCCAACCGCTACACCCGCATCGTCGACCCCACCCACGACGAGTTCGTCGACACTATCGACATCGGCTACGCCGTGTGGGCGATGCTCGTCGAGCGTGGCCTGCCGAAGCTGTCCGACGCCGAGCGCGACGAAGTCCTGCGGGTGCTCGACGCCCGCGCGGCGACCTTCGCCTCCGGCGGCGCCGAGGACATCCTCGAGCTGAAGAAGGTGAACGACCTGCTCCTCGAGAGGGCCGGCAGCTCGTCGCTGTCGCGCCTCTGGGCGAACAACGCCCCCCGCCTCGCCATGCTCGCCCAGCGTCCCGTCGCCAACGGCGTCTTCGACCACGCCCAGGCGCTCGCGTTCACGGAGGCGCTCCGCGACGCGGTCCGCGACGGCGACGCCGCAGCCGCGGCGGAGGCGGTCCGCCTGCAGCCAGGGCGTCTCCAGGGCTGGTTCGACGCCGTCCGCGAAGCCGGGATCTACCGGGCGTGACGGCGCCGGCGCCGGTACCCGGCGCCGGCGGTCCCGGCCTCGAGGGCGGGGGGCAGGGAGCTCCCGGCCCTGCTGCAGCCCTTGCTCCGGCTCCTGCCCCTGCTCCGGCCCGCGACCGTGCCGTGGTGCTCGACGTCCGAGCCGTGCGGGTCTCCCGGCAGGGCCGTGACCTGCTCCGGGACGTGTCGCTGACGATCCGGGCCGGCGAGCACTGGGCCCTGCTCGGCCCCAACGGCGCCGGCAAGACCACCCTGCTGACGCTCTGCGGGGCCCAGGGCCACCCGACCGCGGGGACGGTCGACGTGCTGGGCCGTCGCCTGGGCCGGGTCGACCTCCGCGAGCTGCGCACCTCTGTCGGCCACGTCGACCCGCGTCACCGCATGCTGGGCGACAACAGCGTCCGGGAGGTCGTCCTGACCGGCGCGACGGGCAGCAGCGACCCCGGCCCGCGGTGGTCGCCGAGTGCCCGACAGGAGGCGCGTGCCGACCGCCTGACCGCCTCCGTCGGGCTGGAGGCGCGGCGGGACAGCCGTTGGAGCGTCCTCTCCCAGGGCGAGCGCGGTCGGGCGCTCATCGCCCGCGCGCTGCTCCCCGAGCCGGCACTGCTGCTGCTCGACGAGCCCGCCACGGGCCTCGACGTCGCCGCCCGTGAGCACCTGCTCGACACCGTCGACGCCCTCCGTCGCGAGCACCCCGGGACGGCGTCCGTGACCGTCACCCACCACCTCGAGGACTTGCCGGCGAGCACGACCCACGCGCTCCTCCTGCGCGACGGGCGCGTGACGGCGTCGGGCACGGCCGAGTCGGTGTTGACGTCCGAACTGGTCTCGGCGGCGTTCGGCCACCCGCTCGCGATCGACCGCGTCGACGGTCGCTGGCTGGCCCGCACCCGGCGCCGCTGAGCGGCGGCCCCACGCCGCAGGCCCCGCCGCGACGCCCGTGTCGCATCACGTTCCGGGCGTCACGTCCCGCCGCGACGAGACGCGATGCTCGGAACGTGATGCGACAGCGACAGCCGAGACGCGCCAGCCGGGGTGCGGGTGCCGACACGCGGGTGCCGGGGCGCGGCTACGCCCCGGGGGGCGTCGCGGCAGCGGCCGCACGCGCCGCGGCGGGCACGGCCTCGAGGATCCGCGACACGGTCGCGTCGTCGTGCGCGGCGGTGACGAACCACGCCTCGTAGACGGAGGGAGGCAGTGCCACCCCCGAGTCGAGCATCGAGTGGAAGAACGCGGGGTAGCGCCAGGTCTGCTGCGCCCGCACGTCGTCGTAGTTCCGCGGCGGAGTCGCCGCGAAGGCGAACGAGAACAGCGAGCCGGCGTGCTGGACGCTGTGCTCCACTCCCTCGGCCGACAGGGCCGCCGAGACCTCGCGGGACAGCGTGTCGGCGACGGTGTCGAGCCGGGCGTACACCTCGGGCGTCGCCAGGCGCAGGGTCGCGATTCCCGCGGCGACCGCGACGGGGTTCCCGCTCAGGGTGCCCGCCTGGTAGACCGGGCCGGTCGGGGCCAGGAAGTCCATCACCTCGGCGCGGCCGCCGAGCGCCGCGAGGGGCATGCCGCCGCCGATGACCTTGCCGAACGTCACGAGGTCGGGCTGCCAGCCGGCCCCGTCGGGCACCACCTTCGACGCCTCGAGGCCCCACCAGCCGGCCGGGCCGACGCGGAAGCCCGTGAGCACCTCGTCGACGATCAGCAGCGCGCCGTGGCGGCTGGTGATCTCGGACAGGCTGCGGTTGAAGCCGCGGTCGGGCGCGACCACTCCCATGTTGGCGGCCGCCGCCTCCACGATGACCGCCGCGATGCGCGGGCCGTGCTCGTCGAACACGGCGCGGACGGCCTCGAGGTCGTTGTAGGGCAGCACCAGCGTCTGGGCCGCGGTCTCGGCGGTGATGCCGGCCGAGCCGGGCATCGAGAGGGTGGCGACGCCCGACCCGGCCTCGGCGAGGAGCGAGTCGGAGTGGCCGTGGTAGTGCCCGGCGAACTTCACGAGCAGGTCGCGACCGGTGTAGCCACGAGCGAGACGGATCGCCGTCATCGTCGCCTCGGTGCCGGTCGACACCATGCGGATCTTGCCGATCGGGCGGGCGTCGCCGACGGCCACGCGCTCGCGCACCAGCTCCGCGAGCTCGGTCTCGGCGGGTGTCGACGCACCGAACGACAGGCCGCGGGCCGCCGCCTCCTGCACCGCGCGCACCACCTCAGGGTGCGCGTGCCCCAGGATCGCGGGGCCCCACGAGGCCACCAGGTCGACGTACTCGCGCCCCTCGGCGTCGGTCACGTGCGGGCCCTTCGCCCCCACCAGGAACCGGGGCGTGCCGCCGACGCTGCCGTAGGCGCGCACCGGGGAGTTCACCCCGCCCGGGATCGACTGCTTGGCCCTGGTGAAGAAGTGCTCGTTGGCGTGGTCGCCCATCAGATGTCTCCCTTGCGCAGGCGGGTGGCCAGCTCGGTGGCCCAGTAGGTGAGGATCGCGTCGGCCCCGGCGCGCTTGATCGACAGCACGCTCTCGTACGAGGCGGCGTCGAGGTCGATCCAGCCGTTCGCGGCGGCGGCGTGCATCATCGAGTACTCGCCGCTGATCTGGTACGCCCAGACGGGCACCGGGCTCATCGCGGCCGTCTCGGCGAGCACGTCGAGGTAGCTCATGGCGGGCTTCACCATGACGATGTCCGCGCCCTCGGCGATGTCGAGCTCGACCTCGCGGATGCCCTCGCGACCGTTGGCCGCGTCCTGCTGGTAGGTGCGGCGGTCGCCGACGAGCGTCGACTGGACCGCCTCGCGGAAGGGGCCGTAGAAGGCCGAGGCGTACTTGGCCGCGTAGGCCAGCAGCGCGGTGCCGCCGAAGCCGGCGTCGTCGAGGGCCTCGCGGGCCGAGCCGATCTGGCCGTCCATCATGCCGCTCATGCCGATCAGCTGCGAGCCGGCCTCGGCCTGCACCACGGCCATCTCGTCGTAGCGGACCAGCGTCGCGTCGTTGTCGACCGAGCCGTCGGCGGCGAGCACGCCGCAGTGACCGTGGTCCGTGAACTCGTCGAGGCAGAGGTCGGTCTGCACGACGAGGGCGCCCTGCGCCGCGTCGACCGCCACCCGCGTGCCGACGTTGAGGATCCCCTCGGGGTCGGTGGCGCCCGACCCGACCGCGTCCTTCTCGAGCGGCACGCCGAACAGCATGACGCCTCCCACCCCGGCCGCGGCCGCCTCCTCGACCGCACGGGGCAGGCTCGACAGGCTGTGGTGCACGACGCCCGGCATCGAGCTGATCGCCACGGGCTCGTCGATGCCCTCGCGGACGAACATCGGCAGCACCAGGTCGGCGGGGTGCAGGCGCGTCTCGGCGGTCAGGCGGCGGAGGGCAGGGGTGGCGCGCAGCCGGCGGGGCCGCACGCGAGGGAACTGGGACATGGTCCTTCTCGGGTCGTCGATGGTCGTCGATGGGGGGGCCCCGGCACGGTCGAGCCGAGGAGGCGCGGTGCGGGCACCGCGGGAGGGTCGCGTCAGCGTCCCCCTCCGTACGCGTCGTCGGGGTCGGCCGAGCCGCCCGCGACGGCGTTCTCGACCACCGCCTCCACCAGGGCGGCGGCGGAGCGGGTCTCGGCGATGAGGTGGACGGGCAGCCCTGCCGCGCGGGCGTCGAACGCCGTACGCGGGCCGATGCAGGCGACGACCGTGCTCTCGGGCAGGGGCGCCAGCTGGGCGGCGATCTGCCGTGCGACGCTGCCCGACGTGACGAGCAGCACGCTGATGTCGCCGGAGGCGACGTCGCGCACCACGTCGTCGGTGACGGGCACGCCGACGGTGCGGTACGCCGAGACGAACTCGGCGTCGAAGCCCCGGGCGGACAGGCCGGCGACCAGGGTCGGCTCGGCGATGTCGGACTGGGGCACGAGCACGCGCCCGGCGACGAGCTCCGACGGCCACTCCTTGACGAGGCCGCGGGCGGAGTTGTCGCCCTCGGGGACGAAGTCGACGTGGTAGCCGGCGAGCGTCAGGGCTGCGGCGGTCGTCTCTCCGACGGCCGCGATGCGCGTCGCGGGGATGGGCCGGATCCCGTTGCCGACGAGCACGTCGACGGTCGTCGCGCTGGTGACGACGAGCCACTCGTAGACGCCGGCCTGCAGGCGTGCCAGCGCCGCCGCGAGCAGCTCGGGCGTCTCGGCGGGCGCGAAGTTGATGAGCGGGGCGATGACCGGCGCCGCGCCGTACGCGCGGAGGGACGCGGAGACGCCGTCGCCCCACTTGCCGCCGCGAGGCACGAGGACGCGCACGCCCTTGAGCGGCTTGACCGCGGTCACGAGGCGCTCCCCAGGGGGTCTCCGCCCGAGGGGCCCCCGCCGATCGGCGCGAGCTCGGCCGCGCCGAGCTCGAGCAGCTCGTCGACGACGCGGCCGGCCACCTCGTGGACGTCGGCGAGCTGGGCCGTGACGGGCCCCTCCTCGAGCGACACCGCGTGCGACGAGCTGATGCGGCGCGAGCCGTCGGGGCTGTAGACCGTGGCGCTGAGCAGCAGCAGGCCGGCGTCGACGACGGCGGTCGCGCCGATGGGCGCCGAGCAGCCGGCCTCGAGCCCGGCGAGGACCTCGCGCTCGGCGGTCACGACGAGACGCGTCTCGACGTGCTCGATCGCCCGCAGGCCGCGGGCAAGCTCGTCGCTCGGGTCGCCTTCGCGCACCTCGACCGCGAGCGCTCCCTGCCCGGGGGCGCTCGGCCACGGGCCGAGGCCGAGCAGGTCGGTCACCGAGGTCGAGCGGCCGAGGCGGCCCAGGCCGGCGGCGGCGAGCACGACGGCGTCCAAGTCGTCCTCGAGGCGACGGAGGCGGGTGTCGACGTTGCCCCTGATGGGCACGACCTCGAGGTCGGGACGGCGGGCGAGCAGCTGGGCGACTCGACGCGGCGAGCCGGTGCCGACCTTCGCGCCCTGCGGCAGCGTCTCGAGGGTGAGGCCGTCACGGGCGCAGAGCGCGTCGCGGGCGTCGGCCCGACCCGGGATCGCCCCGATGTGCAGACCAGGGTGGGAGGCGGTGGGCAGGTCCTTGAGGGAGTGCACCAGCACGTCGCACTCGTCGGCGAGCAGCGCCTCGCGCAGCGCGCTCGCGAACACGCCCGTGCCGCCGAGCGAGAGCGACTCGCCCGTCGCCTGCGTGCGGTCGCCCTCGGTGTGCACGCGTACGAGCTCGACCTCGTGGCCCGTCGCGGCCGCGAGCCGCTCGGCGACCGTCGTCGACTGGGCCACGGCGAGCGCGCTGGCCCTGGTGCCTACTCGGAGTGTCGCCACGCTCCTACGGCACCAATCCCGAGACGGCGGGCTTGAACCCGAGGCGCACGTTCTCGCAGCAGCCCGGTCGGCACACGTCGTACCAGGGCCCTATGTCGGTGAGGTGCGGCCGGTCGTCGACGGGCGTCCCCTCGACGCGCTCGAGGACGAGGTCGACGAGTCCCGTGACGTAGTTCGGGTCGATGCCGGGGGTGGGGGTGCGCGTGGCCCAGAAGCCGTTCTTCTCGCTGGTCTCGAGCGCCTCCTCGTCGAGGTCCCACATGACCTCCATGTGGTCGCTCACGAAGCCGAGCGGCACGATGACGACGGCCCGCGTCGGTCCGCCCGCGAGGTCGTCGATGGCGTCGTTGATGTCGGGCTCGAGCCACGGCATCGAGGGCGGTCCGCTGCGCGACTGGTACACGAGCTGCCAGGGGACGGTCGTGCCGCCGCCGGCGGGCAGGTCGAGGCCCAGACCGGCCTCGGCCGCGGCCATGACGACCTCGGCGACGGCCTTGTGCTGGGCGGCGTACGCGCCCTCGTCGTCGAAGCCGCGCGCCTCGGGACCGCTGCGGGCGGCGTCGGTCGACGGGATCGAGTGCGTCGCGAAGAGCACCTGCACCTCGGTCGCGAGGTCGAGGTCGGCGTTCTCGGCCCGGGCCTTCTCGAGGCCCTCGCGGACGCCGTCGATGAAGGGCTGGACGAAGCCGGGGTGGTCGAAGAACTGACGCACCTTGTCGATCATGACCTTGCCCTCGAGCCCGGTCGCCTCGAGCGCCATGGCGAAGTCCTCGCGGTACTGGCGGCACGAGCTGTACGACGAGTAGGCGCTGGTCGCGACCGCGATGAGCTTGGTGAAGCCGCGCTCGTCGGCCTCGCGCACGGCGTCGGCCATGTACGGGTCCCAGTTGCGGTTGCCCCAGATGACGGGCAGGTCGATGCCGCGCCGCGACAGCTCGCCCTCGAGGGCGGCCTTCAGCTCGCGGTTGTGCTCGTTGATGGGGCTGACGCCGCCGAAGTGCCGGTAGTGCGTCGCCACCTCCTCCAGGCGTTCCTCGGGGATGCCGCGGCCGCGGGTGACGTTGCGGAGGAACGGGATGACGTCGTCCTGGCCCTCGGGTCCGCCGAAGCCGGCGAGGAGGATCGCGTCGTAGTCGGTGGGCACGCTGACGTGCTCCGGCCCCTGCGCGGCGGCGGGGGTGGCAGCCCGGACGAGCTGGCCGTTGGTGATGCCGGTGGTGTCGGTCACGACAGGACCTCGATGATCTCGGTGGTGGTGATGCGACGGCCCGTGTAGAACGGGATCTCTTCGCGGACGTGGCGGCGAGCCTCGGTGTATCGGAGGTCGCGCATGAGGTCGACGAGCTGCACGAGCTCGGGAGCCTCGAGGGCCAGGATCCACTCGTAGTCGCCGAGGGAGAAGCTGGCCACCGTGTTGGTGAGCACGGCGCGGTGCTCCGAGCCCTGCTTGCCGTGATCGGCGAGCATCTGACGGCGCTCGGCCTCGGGCAGCAGGTACCACTCGTAGCTGCGGACGAAGGGGTAGACGGTCAGCCACGCCTCAGGGTCCTTGCCGCGCATGAACGCCGGGCTGTGGTTCCGCGAGAACTCGGCGTCGCGGTGCATGCCCATGGCGTTCCAGGTCGGCAGCAGGCCGCCGAGGACGTCGGTGCGCAGGAGGCGGCGGTACGCCGACTGGATCGCCTCGGGGACCTCGCCGTGCAGCCAGATCATCACGTCGGCGTCTGCCCGGAGCGCGCTCACGTCGTAGAAGCCACGGACGACGACGCCCTCGTCGGCGAGCGTCTCGACGAGCTCGTCGAGCTGCGCCACGTCCTCCTGCTCGGGGGCGTACGGGTTCTGCGGGTCACGACGGAGCACTGCCCAGAGGGTGTACCCGAGGCGCTCGGCGGGCGGGGAATCGGACGTCGGCAGCTCGGGGACCGCCGAGTCGGCGCTGTGACTCATGCGGCCATTCTCCACCTGTGCGGGCTGGGAGCCCAACCAGGTTGGGCCGTCGTCGAGCGATCTCGGGCCGGCCGACGCAGGCCGCCGGTCAGCACGTCCGGCCGGGTCCGCCGGTCAGCACGACCGGCCGGGTCCGCCGGTCAGCGCGACCGGACCGACGCGACGACGACGCCGACGAGGGCCAGGGCAGCCACGCCGGCGCCCGCGACCCAGGGCAGCGGGTCGCGCGAGAACGACGACTTCGCCTTGTGCCCCGCGATGCCCAGCTGCTTGGGCACGTTGAGCTTGTCCTCCAGCTCGTTGAGCGTGGCGGCCAGCTCGGCACGGGTGCGGTCGATGTGGGCCTGGATGTCGCTGCCGTCGGCCTTGTCGCTGCTGGCGTCGTTCTTGGCGGTGCTGTCGCTCACGGGGTCTCCGATCGGTGCGGGCGGGAGGAGGGGTCGAGCGAGGCTCGCGGGGAGGGTGCGGAGGGTGCGGCTCAGAACTCGGTGACGTCGTGCCCCGGGATGGTCCCGACGCCCTTCACGGCCTTGAGGTCGCGCTTGAGGCTCGCGATCGTCTTCTCCGGGACGGCCGGCAGGCCCTTCTTGATGCTCCTGTAGCCGAGGAACGCCAACAGGGCGGCGACGAGGAGGAGGACGAACGCCACGATCAGCGCCGACAGCCAGCCGGGCAGCCAGATGGCGATGAGCAGCACGATGCCCGTGAGCAGCACCCCGAGCATCGCGAAGACGAAGACGAGGGCGCCGACGAGGAAGCCCGCGCCGATGCCGAAGGCCTTGAGCGTGCCGATGATCTCGTACTTGAGCAGGGCGAGCTCGCCCTTGACGAGGTCGGTGACCAGGCTCGGGACGTCCTGGACCAGGGCGAAGAAGGACCGCGACTTCGAACCGCGTCGGACCTTGTCGCTCCGGGTGGAGTCGGTCACTTCTTCTTCTTCCCGCCTCCGACGGCCTTGACGGCCACCGTCTTCACGCCGTTGACGACCGCGTCGACCGCGTCGGCGGCCTTGGCGCCGGCGAAGTCCTCGGCCTTGACGACCTGCCGCTGCACGGCGCGGCTGTTCCACAGCTTCGACGAGTTCGCCGCGATCTGCTCGTAGCGCTCGTGGCCGGCGCGAGCGCCCAGCACGAATCCGACGGCTGCTCCGGCGACGAAGATCAGTTTGCCTCGCATGTCGCTCCATTCATGTGTGGGGGCGCGGACCGGTGCCCGGCGCGCTGTCCCAATGTAGCCCGGTGCTGCCCGCTGCCGCCCGGACGCGCCCGCGCTCGGCCGCTGCGCGAGGGACGGTCAGCGGGCGAGGAGGTCGGAGGCGACGCGACGCGCGTGGGCGATCACGGCGGCGAGCCCCCGGCCCGCCACGGCACCGCCGACGCGGACGACGCCGTCGGGCAGCGACGAGGAGGCGCCCACCGCCTCCTGCGGGAGGGGCGCGGACCACTCGACGCGCGCCGCGTCCTCGACCGTGGCGGGGTCGAGCGACATCCCGAGCAGCACCGACGCGTCGGCGAGCGCCGTGGAGCGCAGCTCGTCGTCGGTCGTCGCCGCGGTGACGACCGGGGAGTCGTAGCTGAGCCGGAGCACGTGCCGGCCGCCCGCCCGCTCGGCGAGCCAGGGCCACTTCGCCGTCGCGTGCGTGAGCGCCTTGGCCCGGACGCCGTCGGCTCCTGGTGCCACGAGCACCCCGGTGCCGCGGGGCGCGGCGTCGAGCCGCTCGTCGCGGAGCACGAGCGTCGCCAGCGTGATGAGGCCCGCCGCGTGCGCCGGCCGGCCGCCGAGCACGCGTCCCGCACCGTCGCCGACGGCGAGCACGACGATGTCGGCCTCGAGCCGCTCCGGGGAGGTCGCCGGGGCGTCGCCGGTCAGCGTCACCGAGCCGGCGTCGAGCACTGCCACGTGGGCGCCCAGGCGCACCTCGACGCCGAGGCGGTCGAGCTCGGCGACCAGCGCCTCCGCCAGGCTGGCCATGCCCCCGCGCAGCCCGGCGACCGCGGAGCCTGCCGGCGCGAGCGCGCGCACGCTGAGGACGGCCGCGGCCAGCGAGCCCTCCCGCCGCAGCGCCGGCCGGAGGCCGGGGGCCACCCGGTCGACGGAGAGCAGGTCGGGGTGGACGGAGTGGACCCCGCCGATGATCGGGGTGACGAGCCGGTCGAGCACGGCGTCGCCCATGCGGACGCGGACGAGGCCGCCGACCGAGGTCTCGTCGGCGCCCACCTCGCCCGGCGCCGCGTCGAGCCGCGCGGCCTCCGCGGTGCCGGCCGCGCCGACGACCGCGACGACGTCGTCGGCCGTCAGGTCGCCGGGGATGCCGAGCAGGCCCGTGCGCGGCAGGGGGAAGGCCTCGCCGGCTCCGTGCTGCACCCAGGCCCCGCGAGGGTCGGGCAGCACGACGTCGCCGCCGAGCCCCAGCTCGTCGAGGTAGGTCTGCACCGTCCCGCCACGGGTCGCGAAGCTCTCGGCACCGGCATCGAGCGGCAGTCCGCCGACGACGTGACGGCCGACCTCGCCGCCGAGCCGGTCCGAGGCCTCGACGAGCGTGACGGCGACCCCGGCCGCGGCGAGGTCGCGCGCGACGACCAGGCCGGCGACGCCGCCGCCCACCACGAGGGCACGCTGCGCGACCGCCCCGGAGGAGCGGGTCGTCTCGGTCACGGTCGCGCGCCTCCTACAGGCTGTGGGCCAGCGCGACGATGCGGGTCAGCACGTCGGGGTCGGTGTCGGGGCCGACCCCGTGGCCGAGGTTGAGGACGTGCGCGGGGGCGGCACGGCCCCGCCGGACGACGTCGCGGACGTGAGCCTCGAGCACCGGCCACGGCGCCTGCAGCATCGCCGGGTCGATGTTGCCCTGCACGGGAACGCCGCCGCCGAGTCGTCGCGAGGCCTCGTCCAGGGGGATGCGCCAGTCGACCCCGACGGCGTCCACCCCGACGCCGTGCATGGCGCTCAGGACCTCGCCGCTGCCGACGCCGAAGTGGATGGTGGGCACGTCGAGATCGGCGACGTGCGACAGCGCCCGGGCCGAGAACGGCGCGACGTGCTGCTCGTAGTCGGAGAGCGAGAGGCTGCCGACCCACGAGTCGAAGAGCTGCGCGGCGCTGGCCCCGGCGAGCACCTGCGCCCGGAGGAACGCCCCGGTCACGTCGGCGGCCCAGCCGAGCAGGGCCTGCCAGGTCTCGGG
The DNA here is from genome assembly GCF_007954365.1 of Frigoribacterium sp. ACAM 257. Classification (GTDB taxonomy): domain Bacteria; phylum Actinomycetota; class Actinomycetes; order Actinomycetales; family Microbacteriaceae; genus Frigoribacterium. The sequence goes on along the minus strand of NZ_VOLO01000002.1, from coordinate 77,690 downwards.
GTCGCTGTGCATCAGGGCGCGGGCGCGGATGTGGTCCTTCGACGGACCGCCCTCGACGAGGTAGGCCGCGAGCGTGAAGGGGGCGCCAGCGAAACCGATCAGGGGGGTGTCGCCCAGCTCGGCCACGGTGCGGGCGACTCCCTCGGCGATCGGGGCCAGCGCCTCCTGCTCGAGGGGCCGCAGCGCGGCGACGTCGTCGGGCGTGCGGATCGGCTGGTCGAGCACGGGACCGCGCCCGGCGACGATGTCGACGCCGACCCCCGCGAGCTTGATCGGCACGACGATGTCGCTGAAGAAGATGCCGGCGTCGACGCCGTGGCGGCGGACGGGCTGCAGCGTGATCTCGCTCGACAGCGCCGGGTCGAGGCAGGCGTCGAGCATCGCGGTGCCGACGCGCAGGGCGCGGTACTCGGGCAGCGAACGACCGGCCTGGCGCATGAACCAGACGGGCAGCACCTCGGGCCGGTCGCCGCGCAGGGCACGGACGAGGGACGAGGAGGCGGTGCGGCCGAAGAGGAGCGGGTGCGTGTCGGGCAGGGTCACGTGCCCCATTGTCCCACCCGGCCGCTGGACGCCCCCGGCAGTGCCGGGGACGCCCTCGTGGACCCCGGGTCAGCCGACCTTGACCACCATCTTGCCGACGTTCTCGCCGCGCATCAGGCCGGTGAACGCGTCGAAGGCCGAGTGGATGCCCTCGACGACGGTCTCGTCGTGCACGACCTCGCCGGCCGCCAGCCACGGGCCCATCTCGGCCTGGAACGCGGGAGCGACGTGACGGTAGTTGCCGAGCGTGAAGCCCTTGAGCATCAGTCCGCGCGTCACGATGTTCGTCGTGCCGGTGATGCCGACGGGCGCGCCCGTCGCGTTGTATCCGGCGATCGAGCCGCAGAGGGCTGCCCGGCCGCCGTCCTTGAAGGCGCCCAGCGCGGCCGACAGGTGGTCGCCTCCCACGTTGTCGAAGTAGAGGTCGATGCCGTCGGGCGCCGCGTCGGCCAGCAGCTCGGCGACGTCGCCGTCCTTGTAGTTGAAGGCCGCGTCGAAGCCGTACTTCGAGGTGAGCAGCTCGACCTTCTCTGCGCTGCCGGCGCTGCCGATCACGCGGGAGGCGCCCTTCAGGCGGGCGATCTGGCCGACCATCGTGCCGACCGCGCCCGCGGCGCCCGAGACGAAGACGACGTCGCCCTCGCGGATGCCCGCGATCTCGGTGAGGCCGACGTACGCGGTGAGGCCGGTGAGGCCCAGCACGCCGAGGTAGGCCGAGAGCTCGACGCCGGGCGCCGGCTCGACGGCCCGGAACGACGAGGAGGCGCCCTGCGCGACGTCGCGCCAGCCCAGGTCGTGCTGCACCACCGTGCCGACGGGCAGGTCGTCGGAGGCCGACTCGACGACCCGGCCGATCGCGCCGCCGGTCATCGTCTCGCCGAGGGCGAAGGGCGGCACGTACGACTTCACGTCGTTCATCCGGCCACGCATGTACGGGTCGACCGAGAGGTACTCGTTGGCCACGCGCACCTCGCCCGCCGCGAGCGCGGGCAGCTCGACCTCGACCTCGCGGACGTCGTCGGTGGTCGGCTCGCCGTGCGGACGGGCGACGAGCTGCCACTGGGTGCTGGTGCTGCTGCTGTCGGCGCTGGTGCTGCCGATGCTGCTGGTGGTGCCTTCGGTCATGGTGGTGCTCCTCTGGTCGTGCGGGGCCCCGGTGATGCGAGGCCGTCTGCCAGGCTGACAGGCACCTCCTGAACGCGCGCTGCGGAACGTGCAGCCTGTGCACGGATCGGCTGTGCACAGCCTCGACATCGAGGCAACCCCCGGGTTCGACCGGCGCATGAGAGTTATCATCGACGGGTGCTCATCTGCCTCACGGCGTCCCACCGGAACGCCAGCTTCGACCTCCTCGAGAAGTTGAGCATCGGCGCACCCTCCGCGGCGAGCACCCTGGTCGACGCGAACGACTTCGTGGGCGGGGCCGTCGTGCTCGCGACCTGCAACCGGTTCGAGGCCTACGTCGACGTGGAGGAGCCCCTCACGGCCGCCGCCTCCGTCGCAGTCGAGGCCACCATCAGCACCATGAGCGAGGCCAGCGGCATCGAGGCCGACGAGATGCGCGAGAACGTGCGGGTCATCACCGGCGACGAGGTCGTCGAGCACCTGTTCGCCGTGAGCTCGGGCCTCGAGTCGGTCGTCATCGGCGAGGACGAGATCTCGGGCCAGGTCCGCCGGGCCCTCGAGGCCGCCCGCACCCGCGGCACGACGTCGCGTGACCTCGAGCGACTCTTCCAGAAGGCCTCGCAGACCTCCCGCGGCATCAAGAACCGCACCAACGTCGGCGGCGCCGGCCGCTCGCTCGTGCGCCTGGCCCTCGAGCTCGCCTCCTCACGGGTGACCGACTGGTCCCAGGCCCGCGTGCTCATCGTCGGCACCGGCCAGTACGCCGCCACCACCGTCGCCGCGCTGCGCGACCGGGGCGCCGGCGACCTCGCCGTGTTCTCGGCGTCGGGCCGCGCCTCCTGGTTCGGGCTCAAGCACGACCTGCGCCCCTTCGACGACCTCGCCGAGGCCATCTCGTGGAGCGACGTGCTGATCACCTGCACCTCGACCACGGAGCCGGTCGTCGTGCCCGAGGTGGTCGACGCGTCGCGCCGCCTCGTGATCGACCTCGGCCTGCCGCGCAACGTCGACCCGCTCGTCGCCCGGGTGCCCGGCGTCGAGCTGCTCGACCTCGAGACGATCAGCCTGCACGCTCCCCTCGCCGAGCTGACGGCCGCTGACGACGCCCGCGCGCTCGTCTCGAGCGCCGCCGCCGAGTTCCACGCCGTCGCCGCCGAGCAGTCGCTGACGCCGGCCGTCGTCGCGCTCCGCCGCCACGTCTTCGACCTGCTCGACGCCGAGATCGAGCGTGCGCGGTCGCGCGGCGACTCGTCCGAGCGCACGGAGTCGGCGCTGCGGCACCTCGCCGGCGTGCTGCTGCACACCCCGTCGGTCCGGGCCCGCGAGCTCGCCCGCGAGGGGCGCGGCGAGGAGTTCCGCGACGGCCTCGAGTCGCTGTTCGGCCTGACGGACACCCGCGCCTCCGCCGTCGATCCCGCCGTGCTGCGCCCTGCCGACGACGAGCGGCTCCGCCACCGCGACGTGGGCTGACGCGCCCGCGCCGCGCCGCTCTGCTCACTCCCCGTCTCCGTTCCTCCCGCGCGCCACGCGGTCTCGTGCCTGCCGGGCGAACGGCAAGTCGGCGGGTCGCTGTGCCTCTCGGCGGGTTCCCGTGCCCGGCGGCGGGTCCCCGCTGACCCGCCGCGGGCTACGGGAACCCGCCGACATCACAGACGCGTGCCGCACGACGTGCGCGACGCCGTCCGCCCTGCTGCGCCGTATCGCCAGCGCCGCCCCGCGATGCCGCAGGATGGGGTGATGGACCCGATCGTCGTCAGTGCCCTCGTGCTGGTGCGCGACCGGCGCCTCCTCATGGTCACCGCTCGCGGACGCGACGTGCTCTACCTCCCCGGCGGCAAGCAGGAGGCGGGCGAGACCGGCGAGGACGCCCTCGTCCGCGAGACCCTCGAGGAGGTGGGCCTCGCGCTCGACCGTGCGTCCCTGCGCGAGCTGGGCACGGTCAGGACCCAGGCGCACGGCGAGCCCGAGGGCCGTGAGGTCCACATGCGCCTCTGGTCCGCGGCCCCGACGGACGCCGGTGCCGAGCCGTCGCCGTCGGGCGAGATCGGCGCGCTGCACTGGGTCACGTCGGCCGACTCGGACCGGTGCCCGCCCGCGGGCGTCGAGACGCTGCGTCTCGCGGTCGAGCTGGATCTCGTCGACTGACCCTCAGCCGCCGCTGCCTGCGGCTCCTGCCTGCTCTCGTGCTCCTGCCTGCCCTGCTGCTCCTGCTGCTGTTACTCCTGCTGCTGCTCCTGGTGCTCCTGCAGAACCCGACCCAGAGTCCTCCGACAACGGGAATTCCCTGTGTTGCAGGACCCGCGACGGTACGACGGTCGGCACCTGCGGGTCGGCATGTGCGGGTCGACACCTGCGGGAGCCGAGCGACTCGAGCGGGGCGGGGCGGAACGCGCGCTAGCGGACGCGGGCCAGCAGGTCGGCGCCGACCGTGCGGGCCGCGGCGAGCACCCGGAGACGGTGCTCGAGGGTGAGGTCGTCGAACGCCACCGTGACGGCGTAGGCCACCCCGCCCCGCGGTCCACGCAGCACCCCGAGCTCGGACCGCACACCGCGGTCGCTGCCGACGGCGTTGACGAGCTGCAGGTCGTGGTCGGTCCGCCGGTGCGAGACGGGGTCGAGGCCGAAGGGCGCCGCGACGAACGACAGGTCGACGCCGAGCGACAGCCAGCCGAGCACCCGGCTGCTGACCGCCGAGCCGACGACCTGCCCCTGGGCGAGCAGGGCGGTGAGCTGAGCGAGTTCCCGGGTCGAGCCGACGGAGGGGGCAGGCGCGTCGTCGGGACCGCGCTCGGACCGGATCTCGTCGAGCAGGGCGGTCTGGCGCAGGCCGAGGTCGTCGGCCCTGGCCCGCACCGCGTCGAGCCCGACCCTGCCGAGCAGCGCGTTGACGGCGGCAGGGTCGCGCAGCGCCCCGACGAGTGCCGCGGCGTCGGTGACGGCCAGCCGGCGGCGTTGCAGGTAGGACCAGACTCCACCGCCCCCGAGGGCTGCCCGGCTGCCAGGACCGGCGATGCGCTCGAGCTCGTCGAGGGCCCCGAGCCGCCCCGACTCGATCTGCGCACTGACCTCGATCAGGAGCAGCACGGCACCCAGCTGGGCGACGGGCAGCACGACCCGGTCGTCGACGGCAAGCAGCTCGTCGCCGTCGTCGAGGTCGTGGACCGTGGCGGAGACCTGCACGCCCTCGGCCGCGAGGTCGCCCAGCGCCCTCAGCGCGGCGCCGAGCCCCGCCCGCGGAGAGGGCGGCGCGTGGCGGCCCGCCTCCGCCGCCTCGTCCGACCGGCTGCTGTGCCGGCCGCCCGGGCCGGGCCGGGCCCCCTCGGGCGACACGGCTACCAGATCGTGACGCGCTGCTCGGCGGGGAGCCAGAGCGCGTCGGACTCCGTCAGCTCGAACGCCTCGTAGAAGTCGTCGATGTTGCGCACGATCTGGTTGCAGCGGAACTCGTTGGGCGAGTGCGGGTCGATCGACAGCAGGCGGACCGCCTCCTCGTCGCGGAGCTTGATCTGCCAGGCCTGCGCCCAACTGAGGAAGAAGCGCTGCGCCCCCGTCATCCCGTCGATCACCGGCGCCTCAGCGCCGTCGAGCGAGATCAGGTACGCGTCGTAGGCGATGGACAGCCCGCCGAGGTCGCCGATATTCTCGCCGATCGTGAGCGCACCGTTGACGTGGTGCTCGGGCACCTGTGCCGGGGCGAGAGCGTCGTACTGCGAGATCAACGAGGTCGTGAGGCGCTCGAAGGCCTCGCGGTCCGCCGGCGTCCACCAGTCGGTGAGCTTGCCGTCGCCGTCGTACTTCGAGCCCTGGTCGTCGAAGCCGTGGCCGATCTCGTGCCCGATGACAGCGCCGATGGCACCGTAGTTCGCCGCGGCGTCGCGGCTCGCGTCGAAGAACGGGAACTGCAGGATGGCCGCGGGGAACACGATCTCGTTGAAGCCCGGGTTGTAGTACGCGTTGATGGTCTGCGGCGTCATGAACCACTCGTCGCGGTCGATCGGCTGGCCGATCTTGCCCAGCTCGCGGTCGAAGCCGACGGCGGCCGAGGCTCGGACGTTGCCGACGAGGTCGCCGGGGTCGACCTCGAGGGCCGAGTAGTCGCGCCACTTCACGGGGAAACCGATCTTGGGCGTGAACTTCTCGAGCTTGTCGAGAGCACGCGCGCGCGTCTCGTCGGTCATCCACGACAGGTCGGCGATGCTGCGGCGGTAGGCCTCGACGAGGTTCTCGACCAGGACGTCCATCGACTCCTTCGCCTCGGGTGCGAAGTGGCGCTCGACGTAGATGCGGCCGACGGCCTCGCCCATGGCGCCCTCGACCAGCGAGACGCCCCGCTTCCAGCGGGCCCGCTGCACCGGCGTGCCCGTCAGCGTCCGCCCGTAGAAGTCGAAGTTCGCCTCGACGAAGGCCGACGAGAGGTAGGCGGCGAAGGAGCGGACGACCTGCCAGCGAAGCCAGTCCTGCCAGGCCGGGAGGCGGTCGTCGGTCATCAGGCCGGCCAGGCCCGTCACGAACGACGGCTCGCGCACGACGACCTCGTCGAAGACGCCGGCGGGCGCACCCACGGCGTCGCGCCAGACGTCGAGGTCGACGCCCTCGGCGAGCGCGGCGGCCTCGGACCACGGCAGCAGGTTGTAGGTCGCGTCGCTGTCGCGGGTGGCGACGTTGTCCCAGTGGTGCGACGCGATGGCGGTCTCGAGCTGCATCACGCGCGAGGCCCGCTCGTCGGCGTCGTCAAGGCCCGCGAGCCCCAGCATGCGCGAGACGAAGGCCACGTAGGAGGTGCGGATCGCCTCGCTCTTCTCCTCGCGGTAGTACGACTCGTCGGGCAGCCCCAGGCCGCCCTGCTCGACCTGCACGACGTACCGGGTGGGGTCTCCCGGGTCGTTGTCGACGAAGAGCTGGACGAAGCTCGAGACGCCCTGCTTCTCGAAGGCGCCGACGAGGCGGAGCAGCCCGGGCACGTCGTCGACGGAGGCGACCGTCTCGAGGAGCGGGCGGAGCGGCTCGGCACCGAGCGCCTCCACCCGGTCTTCGTCGGTGAAGCTGGTGAAGAGGTCGCCGACCTTGCGTGCCTCGGTGCCCGGCTCGGCCGACTGCGACTCGTGCACGATGTCGCGGACCGCCGCCTCCGCCTCCTCGGCCAGGAGGTAGAAGGAGCCGTAGCGCGCCTTGTCGTCGGGGATCTCGGTCCGCTCGATCCACCGCCCGTTGACGTGGCGGAACAGGTCGTCCTGCGGGCGCACCGCAGGGTCGAGCTCGTCGGTGGTGATGCCGGAGGACAGCGCGTCGGTCGTCATGCTCGCCAGCCTAGGCGGGCCCCCCGACGCCGCGCTCGACACGGCGGAGCCTGTGCAGAGCGCCCTGCTCATCCACAGGGGCGGAGCAGGAAACGAGCAGGAAACAGCGCGCCGCTACAGTTCTGCCCATGGCACTCCCCTGGGCACTGCACGGCGACGGCAAGACGGTCGACTCCACCGAGATCGTCGCCCCGGAGGAGCGGCTCACCTGGCCGCGCACCATCGGCCTGGGTGGCCAGCACGTCGTCGCCATGTTCGGCGCGACGTTCCTCGTGCCGATCATCACGGGCTTCCCGCCCAGCACGACCCTGCTGTTCTCGGGCATCGGCACGCTGCTGTTCCTGATCATCACGAAGAACAAGCTGCCGAGCTACCTCGGCTCGTCGTTCGCGTTCCTCGCGCCGATCGGGGCGGCGACCGACGTGGGCGGCATCCCGCTCGCGCTCAGCGGCATCGTCATCGTCGGTGCCCTGCTGGCGATCGTCGGCGTCGTCGTCCACCTCGCCGGCACCCGCTGGATCAACGCCCTGCTCCCCCCGGTCGTCAGCGGCGCCATCGTCGCCCTGATCGGCTTCAACCTGGCGCCCGCCGCCCGTGACAACTTCGCGCAGGCGCCGCTCACCGCCGTCATCACGCTCGCCGCCGTCGTGCTCAGCGCCGTGCTGTTCAAGGGCCTGCTCGGTCGCCTGTCGATCTTCGTCGGCGTCGTCGTCGGCTATGTCGCCGCGGTGCTGCTCGACGAGGTCGACTTCAGTGCCGTGGGCGACGCCGCCTGGGTCGGCCTGCCGACCTTCACCGCCCCGGCGATCGACCTCGCGCAGCTGCCGATCTACCTCGGGTTCCTGCCCGTGGTGCTCGCGCTCATCGCCGAGAACGTCGGCCACGTGAAGGGCGTCGGCCAGCTGACCAAGCGCGACCTCGACCCGCTCACCGGTCGCGCGCTCTTCGCCGACGGCCTCAGCACGGTGCTCGCCGGGCTCGGGGGCGGCTCGGCCACGACGACCTACGGCGAGAACATCGGCGTGATGAGCGCCACCCGCGTGTTCTCGACCGCCGCCTACTGGGTCGCCGGCATCGTCGCGATCCTGCTCGGCCTGTCGCCCAAGATCGGTGCCGTCATCTTCACCATCCCGCCGGGGGTGCTGGGCGGCGTGACCACCGCGCTGTACGGCCTGATCGGCGTGATCGGCATCCGCATCTGGGTCGAGAACAAGGTCGACTTCAGCCGCCCGAAGAACCAGCTCACGGCCGGCGTCGCCCTGATCATGGGCATCGCGGACTTCACCCTCGCGCTCGGCGGCGCGAGCTTCGGGGGCATCATCCTCGGCACGGTCGCCGCGATCGTCGTCTACCACGTGATGACCGTGGTGGGCCGGCTCCGCGGCACCGACTAGACGTGCGCCTCCGGTCGCCGCTCGACCGAGAGATCCTGCGCCTGGCCGTGCCCGCGCTGGGAGCGCTCGTGGCCGAGCCGCTCTTCCTGCTCACCGACACGGCCCTCGTCGGGCACCTCGGCTCCGTCCCGCTCGCCGGGCTGGGGGTCGCGAGCGTCGTCCTGCAGACGGCGCTCGGCCTGCTGATCTTCCTCGCGTACGCCACGACGCCGACCGTCGCGCGACGCCTGGGTGCCGGCGACCGCCGCGGGGCCGTCCGCGCCGGCGTCGACGGCGTGTGGTTCGCCCTGTTCGTCGGAGTCGTGATCGCCGTGGCGGGGGCGTTCGTCGCCGAACCGCTCGTCGGCCTCTTCGGGGTCGACGGCGACGTCGCCCAGGCTGCGACGACGTACCTCTCCGTCTCGCTGATCGGCCTGCCGGGCATGCTCGTCGTCATCGCCGCGACGGGGCTGCTCCGCGGCCTGCAGGACACCCGCACGCCGCTCGTCGTCGCCGGCGTGGGGTTCGCCGCCAACGCCGCCCTCAACGCGCTGTTCCTCTACGGCTTCGGCTGGGGCATCGCGGGCTCCGCCGCGGGGACCGTCGTCGCGCAGTGGGGCATGGCCGCCGTCTACGTCGTCATCGCCGTCCGGGCCGCGCGCGAGGTCGGCGCCGACCTGCGTCCCGGTCTCGCCGGGGTGGGCCGGACCGCGCGCTCGGGCGCCTGGCTGCTGGTGCGGAACGCGGGTCTGCGGGCCGCGCTCGTCGCGACCGTCGTGGCCGCCGCCTCCTCGGGGGTCGCCGGCCTGGCCGTTGTCCAGATCGCGCTGACGCTCTTCAGCACGCTCGCGTTCGCCCTGGACGCCCTCGCGATCGCGGGGCAGGCGATGGTCGGGCACGCGCTCGGCCAGGGCGACCGCGAGCGCGTGCGGGCGATCACCCGGCGCCTCTTGCTGTTCGGCGTCGGCGGAGGGGTGCTGCTCGGCGCCCTGCTCGCCGTGCTCGCCCCGGTGCTCGCGCCCGTCTTCAGCAGTGACGAGGGGGTGCGCGCGCTGCTGCCCTCGGTGGTCGTCGCGATGGCCGTCGGCATCCCGCTGGCCGGCTTCGTCTTCGTGCTCGACGGGGTGCTGCTGGGCGCCGGCGACGCCCGATACCTCGCGATCGCGAGCGTCGTCAGCGTGCTGGTCTACCTCGCGCTGCTGCTCCCGGTGGAGGCGCGGGTCGGCCCCGGCACGGCCGGCGCGGTCGCTCTGTGGCTCACCTTCGGCCTCGGCTACATCGGCGCCCGCGCGGTCACGCTCGGCCTGCGCGCCCGCACCGACAGGTGGATGGTCGTCGGCGCAGGCTGAGCCGTCGGGCCGAGCAGGCGCGGTCAGACGCGGTCAGGCGTGCGGCGGCGCCGTCGTCGAGCCAGGTCGGAACACGCTCGTGAACGTCGTGCCCGTCGCGGCCTCGCCGGCCAGCAGGGCGAGCACCGCGCGACCGGCCGCACGGCCCTTCTCGACGGCGGGCTGCACCACCGTGGTGAGGTCGGCGGCCCGGGGGTCGTCGAGCCGGACCCCGTCGTAGCCCACGACGCTGAGGTCGCCGGGCACCGAGAGCCCGAGATCGGCCGCGGCGGCGATGACGCCCGAGGCCAGCAGGTCGCTCTGGGCGATGATCGCCGTCGGGCGCTCGGCCGCGGGCACGTCGAGCAGCTGCCTGCCGGCCCGGTGCCCTTCGGACGTCCAGCTGCCGCGCGTGACCAGCCCGCCGACGTCGGGGTAGACCAGGCGCGTGCCGCGCAGCCGCTCGAGCGCCGGCCAGGTCGTGCCCGCCGCGACCCTCGCGTCGGTGATCTCGCCGGTCTCGCGGCCGGGGCCGAGCTCGAGCGCGACGACGGCGACGCGACGGTGGCCCAGGTCGTGGAGGTGCTGCGCCAGCAGCCGGGACGCGCCCACGTTGTCCTCGCCGATGTCGAGCACTCCCTCCATCGGCGGCGCCTCGATCGACACCAGAGGGATGCCGCGACGACGCACCGTCGACACCGACGCGTCGAGGCGCGTGCTGCAGCCGAAGAGCACGAGCGCGTCGACCGGCGCGTCGAGCAGGCGGGTGTGCTCGCCCTCGCTCTCGGTGAGCAGCAGCAGGCTGTTGTCGGCGGGGCCCGTGACGTCGGCGATGCCGTCGAGCATGGCGACGTTGATCGGATCGCGGAATGCGTTGCTCAGGGTGTCCTCGAGCACGGCGCCGACGATGCCCGAGCGGCCGCGGCGCAGCGAGCGCGCGCGGGGGTCGGGCCCTCCGTAGCCGAGGTCGGCGGCGACGGACAGCACCCGGCTGCGCGTCTCGTCCGAGACGGGGCCGGCACCGCTGAAGGCCAAGGAGGCGGTGCTCGCGCTGACCCCTGCCGCCCGCGCGACCGCGGCGAGGGTCGGCCTCACGGCGACGTCGCCCTCTGCCCGGCTCATGGTGCCGCAGCCTAGCCGACGGCATCGAGACCGCGGCTGGGCCGCGACGATCGCCTCCTGCGTCTCAGCGACTCAGGAACTGACTGTCTCGCGTTCCTGATCCGTGCACGGCTCAGGACTCGCCCACCTCTCCTCGCGCAGCTCAGGACTCGTCTTCCTGAATGAGGAGAAGAGAACGTCAGCGCTCGTCGGCTCCGAGCGCCACGGCGTAGTCGGCCATGAGCACGGGCACCTCGTCCCACTCGCCGTAGTGCGCCGCGACCTCGATCAAGTCGACGATGACGCCGCGCACGTCGGCCGAGATGGCAGGGACGACGCCGTGGACCCGCATGGCCGTCGTGCTGCCCAGGGCGGACAACGGCGTGACGATCTCGGCGAGCACCTGACGCCGGCTCGCCGGGGGCAGGGTCAGCGTGACGAGCCGGACGAGGTCGAGCAGCTGTGCGAGGTCGGGAGGCAGCACCAGGCCTCGGTGCGCGACCGCCGGGGAGGCGGGGGCCGGCTCGGGCAGGTCCTCGAGGCTCGGACGCCGCCCCGCGACCACGGCGGTCACGCCGACGAGACGGCGCATCAGCACCTCGTTGTGACGTCGGTGCCAGACGACCACCGACCCGCCCGTGAACGGGTTCGTGCTGACGAGGCCCGCCCGACGGAGGTCGTGCAGGGCGAGACGGACGACCGACTCGGAGACCTCGTGCTCCGCGGCGGCGACGGACACGTCGATCTCGTCGCCCGGCATCCACCGGCCGACGGCCACGTCCACGAGCAGCAGCTCGACGACCTCGTCCGCCTCGGGGCGCGCGGCCCGGCGCGGAGCCGAGGAGCATCGCCGACAGGCGGGAGAGGAAGGAGAGGAAGAAGAGGAAGACGACGAGCTCGCGGCGGGAGTGCCGGTACTGGTCGTCCGGGCCTGTGTCGTGTCGGTCATGGTCTCGTCCCCTCGTGGTCACCCGGCACATCCGGACATCACGAAAGTATTTCAGATATTCAATCTTGTCAAGATATCCGACGAGACCTGGCGGACCGGCCCGCGTCTCCCCCGGCCTAGGATCGTCGGGTGCGTCTCGTCATTGCCCGCTGCTCGGTCGACTACGCCGGCCGGCTCAGCGCCCACCTCCCCCTCGCCACCCGCCTGCTCATGGTCAAGAGCGACGGCAGCCTGCTCGTGCACTCCGACGGCGGCAGCTACAAGCCGCTGAACTGGATGAGCCCGCCGTGCACGCTGAGCGTGCTCGAGCCCGACGCCGACCAGCAGGAGGCGGGGGTCGTCGAGCTCTGGAAGGTCACGCAGGCGAAGACGGCCGACATCCTCGTCGTGTCGATCCACGAGGTGCTGCACGACTCGTCGCACGAGATGGGCGTCGACCCCGGGCTCACCAAGGACGGCGTCGAGGCCGACCTGCAGAAGCTGCTGGCCGAGCAGATCGACCTGCTGGGCGAGGGGCACGTGCTCGTCCGCCGCGAGTACATGACGGCGATCGGCCCGGTCGACATCCTCGCCAGGGACGCCTCGGGCGCCGCCGTCGCCGTCGAGCTGAAGCGACGGGGCGACATCGACGGGGTCGAGCAGCTCACCCGCTACCTCGAGCTGATGAACCGCGACCCGCACCTGGCCCCCGTCACCGGCGTCTTCGCCGCGCAGGAGATCAAGCCGCAGGCCCGCACCCTCGCGCACGACCGCGGCATCCGTACGCTGCTGCTCGACTACGACGCGATGCGCGGGCTCGACGACTCGCACTCGCGGCTGTTCTAGCGGCGCCGGCCGCCGGACCGAGCGCGACGACGTCGGCGGCCGCTCGTAAGCTGGGGCCGATGACTCCCTCCTACACGGCCGTCCTGTTCGACCTCGACGGCACGATCGCCGACTCGGCGCCGGCGATCACGGCCAGCCTCGCCCACACCATCGCCTCGCTCGGCCTGCCCGTGCCGGAGCAGTCCGAGCTGATGGCGTGGGTCGGCCCGCCCCTGCCGCAGAGCTTCGAGGTGCGCCTCGGCCTCACCGGCGATCGCCTGGCCGAGGCCATGCGCACCTACCGCGCCCACTACCTCGCGAACGGCGCGCTCGAGGGCGAGATCTTCCCCGGGGTCCGCGACCTGCTGGCCAGCGTGCAGGCAGCCGGGCTGCCCACGTCGACCGCGACCTCGAAGCCCGAGACGCCGGCCACCAAGATCCTCGAGGCACACGACCTCGTGCAGTACCTCGACCTGATCACCGGGGCGTCCGACGACGAGGTGCGCAACACGAAGGCCGACGTCGTCGCCGAGGCCCTCCGCCGCCTGCGCGAGCGCGGCGCCGACGTGTCGCGCCCGGTGCTCATCGGCGACCGCCACCACGACGTCGAGGGCGCGGCCGAGCACGACGTGCCGACCATCCTCGTTACCTGGGGCTACGGCGAGCCCGCCGAGCACGTCGGCGCCGTCGCCGTCGCGTCGACCGTGCGCGAGGTGGCCGACCTGCTCGGCGTCGATCTCGTCACGGCGCCCCTGCGCGGCGCGGCGTGAGGCAGGCCGGCTCGGCCGCGGTCCGCTCGCCCGCCGCCTGGCTGCTCACCCTCGCGATCGTCCTCATCGCGCTCAACCTGCGCGGGCCGATCGTCGCCACGGCGCCCGTGCTCGGCCAGATGAGCAGCGACCTGGGCCTCACCGCCGTCGTCGCGGGTCTGCTGACCAGCATCCCGGTGCTCTGCTTCGCCCTGGCGAGCCCGCTCGCGTCGAGCCTGATCGTCAAGGTCGGCGCCGAGCGCGCCGTCAGCATCGGCCTCGCCGGGGTCCTGCTCGGCACCGTGCTGCGCGCCCTCGGCACCTCGTCCTGGCTCTACGTCGGCACGATCGTGATCGGCATCGCCATCACCGTCGGCAACGTCGTGCTGCCGGTCATCATCCGGCGCGACTACACGCCCGAGCGAGCGGGCTTCGTCACGGGCATCTACACGTCGGCGCTCAACGTCGGGTCGATGATCACGTCGCTGGCGACCGCCCCGATCGCCTCGGTCGTCGGCTGGCCTGCCGCGCTGGTCGGCTGGGGGCTGCTCGCCGTGCTGGCGGTGGCCGTGTGGGCCGTCGCCGTCGGTCCGCGGGTCGCGCTCGGCGTGGGGTCACGCACCGCAGCCGGTGCGGTCGACGCAGGAGGCGCCTCCACGGCCGACGTCATCACCGGCGGCATCGACGTGGTCGAGACCGCAGCCCACGAGGCCGACGCGGAGGCGCGGCGACGGCCGCTGCTGCGGCGCTGGACCACCTGGGGCCTCACGCTCGCCTTCGCCGGCCAGGCCTTCGCCTACTACGGGCTCACCGCGTGGATGCCCACGCTGCTCGGCGACGAGATCGGCCTGACCCGCGAGGCCGCCGGCGCGAGCTCGTCGGTGTTCCAGATCATGGCGGTCGTCGGAGCTCTCGGCGTGCCCCTGCTCGCTCTCCGCTGGCGTCCCTCGGCGGTGATCGCGCTGATCGGTGTGCTCTGGACGGCGATGCCGCTCGGCCTGTTCTTCGCGCCCGAGCACTGGCTGGTCTGGTCGATCTTCGGCGGCGCGGCCCAGGGCGGCGGCATCACGATCATCTTCATCGTGATCGTCCGGATGGCCTCGAACGGCGACGACGCTCGCCGGCTCTCCGCCCTCGTGCAGGGCGGCGGCTACGCCATCGCCTCGCTCGGCCCGCTGGCGATCGGCGGGCTGCACGACGCCTCCGGCGGGTGGGAGCTGCCCATGGTGGGCATCTTCGTGTCGGTGCTCGTGCTCGGCGTCAGCGGCGTCTTGTCCGCGCGTCGCGTGAGCTGAGCCGGCGGCAGAAGGTCAGGCGCCGCGAGGCCCGAACAGGGTCTCGATGGTCAGCGGGTCGTGGCCGGTGAGGTCGCGCACGGCGGTCGTGACGCCGGACACCTCGCCCGACGCGATCGACGTGTAGGTGCTGACCCACGCGTCGGCCTGCCACGGCTCGGGCTGCCAGCGCTGCCGTGACGCGTACGCCTCGTCGAGGGTCTCGTCGACGAACGAGAACGGACGGCCGAGCACGGCGGCCAGGCGCGTGGCCGCGTCGTCGAGCGAGACCGCCTCCGAGCCGGTCAGCTCGTAGGTCGCTCCGGCGTGCGCCGACGGGTCCGTCAGGACGGCCGTCACCACGTCCGCCACGTCCGCGCGCGCGACCGCGGCCACGCGCCCCGACCCGGCGGGCCCGCGCAGCACGCCCTGCTCGTCCGCGAACTCGGGCAGCACGTCGAGGTAGAAGGAGTCACGGAGCAGGGTGACCTGCATGCCCGACGCGCGCAGCGCCTCCTCGGTGGCCCAGTGGTCGCGGGCGAGGGTGAAGACGGCGTCGGGAGCCGCGCCCTGGAACGACGTGTAGACGACGTGTCCCACGCCCGCCTCCGCGGCGGCCGCCACGAAGTCGAGGTGCTGGGCCCTGCGGTCGGGTGCCTCCGCAGCCGACACCATGAAGAGCACGTCGACGCCGCGCAGCGCCGCCACGGAGGCCCCGTGGTCCCCGTACGTCGCCTCCGCCACCTCGGCGCCCGCGAGCTGCGGCGCCCTGGCGGCGTCGCGGACGAGCAGGCGCTGCCGGACGCCTGCCTCGGCGAGCGCGGCGGCGACGCGGCCGCCGACGGCCCCGGTCGCGCCGGTCACGCCGACGAGCGGCCCCGACGAGGAGGTGCGGCGGACGGAGGCGGAGACGGTGTCGGTCATGACGCTGCCAACGACCGGGGCGCCTCCTCTGTTCCCCTCCGGAGCGGCCGCGCCCAGTCGGGAACGATCCTCGTCATCGACTGGCCCGCGCACCTGTCGGGCGTCGGTCGCCGCCGGTAGGGTCGACGACGGCCAGCACCCGGCGGGCCGACCGGGTGACGTGAGGAGCGACGCATGGGCCACGACCACGCGCACGGCCACATGGCCGCCGACGGTCGCCGTCTGCGCCTCGCGATCGGCGTCGTCGCCCTCGGCCTCGTCGCGCAGCTCGTCGGGGCGGCCCTCTCCGGCTCCCTCGCCCTCCTGGCCGACTCCGGGCACATGGCCTCCGACCTCGCCGGCCTCGTCATCGCCCTGCTGGCGACCATCGTCGCCGCGCGCCCCGCGAGCGGCCGTCAGACGTACGGCTACCGGCGGGCCGAGGTCTTCGCGGCGCTGATCAACGGGCTGGTGCTCGTCGCCGTCTCGCTCTCGGTGGCCGTCGCCGCCGTGTCCCGGCTGCTCGACCCGAGCCACCTCGAGGTGCTCGGCGTGCCGATGCTCGTCGTCGGCCTCGTCGGCGGGGCGACCAACGTCGTGGCGCTGCTCGTGCTGCGCGGCGGCGCCTCCCACTCGATCAACATGCGCGGTGCCTACCTCGAGGTGCTCGGCGACCTGCTCGGGTCCGCCGCGGTCGTCGTCGCGTCGATCGTCGTGCTGACCACGGGCTTCGACCAGGCCGACTCGGTCGGCTCGCTGATCATCGCGGCCATGATCGTCCCCCGGGCGTGGTCGCTGCTGCGCGAGGCCGTGCGCGTGCTGTTCGGCTCGGCGCCGGGCGACATCGACCTCGCGGCCGTGCGCGCGCACATCACCGAGACGGCCGGGGTGGTGTCCGCCCACGACGTGCACGCCTGGCAGATCACCAGCGGGGCGACCGTGTTCTCGGCGCACGTCGTCGTCGAGCGCGACGTCTTCTGCGACATGCGCGTCGACGAGACCCTCGACGCCCTCGACAAGTGCCTCGCCTCGCACTTCGAGGTCGAGCACGCCACGTTCCAGCTCGAGCCGGCCGACCACGCCGAGCACGAGCGCGCCACCCACGACTGAGCGTCCGGCGACCCGACGACGAGACGAGGAGGCGCCCTACAGCTCGTCCTCCCACGGCAGCGCCTGTGCGCGCGACACGGGTGCGAGCGGCACCACGACCACAGGGCGCGCCTGGCGGTGGCTGAGGTGCAGCGCCACGGAGCCGGCGAAGAACTCGCGGAGGCTCCCGCGGAGCCCCGGCTCCCGGCTGCCCACCACGATCATCGGCGCGTCGACGGTGCCGGCGAACGACGAGAGGCCGGTCGCCGGGTCGCCGGTGAGGGCCACGAAGGCGACCGGCCCGGCGTGGTCCACGAGCACCGTGAGCAGGCGCTCGCGCAGCTCGGGCTCGAACGCGATCTCGTCTGCCCAGTCCTCCGGGGCTATCGGGTACGAGAGAACGGTGCCGTCGATGCTCTCGGCGAAGGCCATCCGGTCGGGCTCGACGGCCACGCAGGCGAGCCCGGTGCCGAACCGGCGCGCGAACTCCGCCGCCCTGGCGACGACGGTCTCGGCGGTGCCGGGGACGACGCCCACGACCACCCAGCCGCGCAGCTCCTCCGCCGCGTCGGCGACCTCTCCTGAGCGAGCCACGGCGACCACCTCTCCTGCTCCCGAGCGGCGGCGCCGCCGCGCGTGGCCACAGTGAACCATGGACGAGGCCCCGAGGGGAACCGTCTGGCGACCCGGGCGACCCGAGTGTTCGACCTCGGTCCGAGCCCCTTCCGCCCCCGCCCCGACGGGAGCAGACTGGGCCCATGTGCGGCCGCTACGTCATCGCGAAGGCGACGTCCGACCTGATGCCCGACCTGCTCGCCGGCCTCGGTCCCCTGCCGGACGACTTCAACGTCGCCCCGACGACGACCGTCCCCGTGGTGCGGACTCGCCACGGCGAGCGAGAGCTCGCGCAGGCACGCTGGGGGCTGACCCCGTCGTGGTACCCCGACCTGAAGAAGAGGCCGCAGCCGATCAACGCGCGCGTCGAGACGGTGGCGACGAGCGGCATGTTCCGCCGGCCGTTCGCGCAGGCACGCTGCGTCGTCCCGGCGCTGGGCTACTACGAGTGGGTCGTCACCGAGACCGGCAAGCAGCCGCACTTCGTGCACCAGCCGGACGCCGGCCTCGCGATGGCGGGCGTGATGAGCGCGTGGCCAGACCCTGCGAAGGAGGAGGACGACCCGGCCCGCTGGGTGCTCTCGATGTCGATCATCACCCGCGACGCGCACGTCGCGCCCGGCGAGGTCCACGACCGGATGCCGTCCTGCCTCACGCCTGACGCCTACGACGACTGGCTGGGCGACCACCTCGACACGGGCGAGCTGCTCGCGCTGCTCGACCGCACCTCCTTCGAGGTGGCCCACGACCTCGTGCACCACGAGGTCACGCGCGACGTCGGCTCGGTGCGGAACACCGGCCCCCACCTGATCGCCCCGGTCGTCTGACCCGCGGCACCGCAGGGGCGAGCCATCTTCGCGACGTCGCGCCGCAGGGGCGGCGGCGCGACAGAAGACGCCGCGAATGAAAAAGGCCCTCCAGAGGAGGGCCTTTCGACGCTGCGCCGCAGGGGCGGCGGCGCAGCCAGACGAACACAAAGGAAATGGCTCACCCGTAGGGGTGAGCCATTTTCGTTCGTGCGCGAGGGGGGACTTGAACCCCCACGCCCTTTCGAGCACTGGCACCTGAAGCCAGCGCGTCTGCCAATTCCGCCACTCGCGCGAACTCGAGAACATTATCATGTCCCAGCACCTCGTCAGAGCACCTCGTCAGAGCACCTGCGGGGGCCCTGCACGCCGTCCGGCTAAGATCGGGCGACCAGCGACCCCCGAACCTGGAGACCCATGGGACTGCTCGACAACTTCGAACGCGGGCTGGAGCGCGCCGTGAACGGCGCGTTCGCCAAGACGTTCCGATCGAGCGTGCAGCCCCTCGAGATCACGAGCGCGCTGCGCCGCGAGCTCGACACGAAGGCCGCGGTGGTCTCCCGTGACCGCATCCTCGTGCCGAACGAGCTCCTGGTCCGGCTGTCCCCGACCGACCACGAGGCGATGGCCTCCGTGGGGCGGGCGCTGATCGACGAGCTGACCCAGCTCACGCAACGGCACGCGACGGCTCAGGGGTACCAGTTCGCGGGTCCCCTCCGCGTCCAGCTCCGAGCGGACGAGGCGCTGAGCCTCGGCATCCTGGCCGTCGACTCGCGGAACGTGCAGGGCGACGTGAAGTGGCGCCCCTTCGTCGACGTCGACGGCACGCGCCACGCGATCACCGGTCAGCGCACCGTGATCGGCCGCGGCAGCGACGCCGACATCACCGTGCAGGACACGGGCACCAGCCGCAGGCACGTCGAGATCTTGTGGGACGGCCAGCGCGCACAGGCCCGCGACCTGGGCTCGACGAACGGCTCGAAGCTGAACGGCGCGCCCCTCTCGAAGGCGGCGCTGCAGCCGGACTCGGTCATCGAGATCGGCCGTACGCGTATCGTGTTCCGGGTGCTCCCCCAGTCTGCGACGCCCGACCCCTTCGCCGGGCCCGACGTCCGAGGGGGATCCTGGTGACCAGTGAGCTGACGCTCTTCGCCCTGCGCTTCGCCTTCCTGGCCGTGCTGTGGCTCTTCGTCTTCGCCGTCGTCTTCGCCCTGCGCTCCGATCTCTTCGGGCAGCGGGCGCGCAAGATGCCGACCGACCAGCAGCCGGGACGAGCCTCGTCGGCGGCTGCCGCGCCTCCTGCGCCCCGGCCCGTGGCGACGCCCGTCCCTGCGCAGCAGCGCCCGCCCGCCGCCCCCTCGGGCGCCGGCGACGGCGCCGCGACGCGCCTCGTCATCACGAAGGGCGCGAAGGCCGGCCTCGAGATGCCGCTCGGCGACGGGCCCCTCACCATCGGGCGCTCACAGGAGAGCAACCTGGTCATCCGCGACGACTACACCTCGACGCACCACGCCCGCCTCATGCTCTGGAACGGACGCTGGGTCGTGCAGGACCTGGACTCCACGAACGGGACGTTCCTCGCGGACGAGCGGGTCACCGTCCCCACTCCGGTGCCCACGGGCGCCACGGTGACGATCGGGCAGACGAGCTTCGAGCTGCGACGGTAACCGCCCCATGACGACGCCCAAGAGTGCCGCCCTGTCCAACGTGGGCAAGATCCGGTCCAACAACCAGGACAGCGGCTACGCCGGTCAGCAGCTGTTCGTGGTCGCCGACGGCATGGGCGGCCACGCCGGCGGCGACGTCGCCTCGGCGATCGCCATCCGCCGCATCCGCGAGACCGACAAGCAGTACACGTCGCCGGGCGACGCCGAGTTCGCGCTCCAGTCGTCGCTGATCGCGGCGAACCAGCTGCTCGCCGAGACGGTGTTCGAGCACCAGGAGCTCACGGGCATGGGAACGACCGTGAGCGCGCTGCTCCGGGTCGGCGACAGCATGACGATCGCCCACATCGGCGACTCGCGCATCTACCTGTGGCGCGACGGGGAGCTGAGCCAGATCACCGCCGACCACACCTTCGTCCAGCGCCTCGTCGACAGCGGCCGGATCACGGCCGAGGAGGCGGCGGTCCACCCCCGCAGGAGCGTCCTGATGCGCGTCCTGGGCGACGTCGACGCCGCCCCCGAGATCGACACGGCCATCATCGGCACCCAGCCGGGCGACCGCTGGCTGATCTGCTCCGACGGGCTCAGCAGCTACCTCGCCGAGGACCGGATCAAGAAGGCACTCGCCGCAGGCCTCGACGCGGACCAGACCACGCGCCGCCTCGTCAAGGAGACCCTCGACCACGGAGCCCCCGACAACGTGACCGTCGTGGTCGTCGACGTCGACGACACGGGCGACTCCGCCGTCGAGCCCCCGGTCACGGTCGGCTCGGCCTCGGCGCCGCTCACCTTCGAGGGCGAGACGGGGCGCAAGTCGCTCCGTCTGCCCACGATCCTGCTGCACCCCCTCAAGGTCGCCTCGACCCCGGAGGACAGCCACTTCGAGCCCGAGTCCGACGAGTACCTCGCCGAGCTCATCGCAGAAGACAGGCGTCGGCGTCGCCGCCGGCGGGTCACCTGGCTGGTGGCGCTGGTCGTCGCCGTCGGCGCCCTCGCCGCCGGCCTGTTCCTCGCCTACCAGTGGACCCAGGACCACTACTACGTCGGCGAGCGCGACGGCACGGTCGTGATCTACAAGGGAGTGCAGCAGACGCTCGGGCCGATCACCCTGAGCGAGGTGCACGAGGTCACCGGCGTCCAGGTGGACGACCTGCCGAACTACACGCAGCAGACCGTCGAGGACACGATCAACGCGGACTCGCTCGGCGACGCCCGCGCCATCGTCGAGAGGCTTGCCGATGCCGTCGCTCGATGACCAGCGGTCAGACGGGGCCCTCACCGAGCAGATCGGGCGTCCCGCAGGAGGCGCGGGCGCGTCCCGTGGACCCGCTCGCGCCTCCTCGGACGCCTCTCAGGCCCAGAACCTGACCCAGGCGATCACGCTGCGGCTGCGCCAGCCCGCGAAGCTGCGCAACCTCGAGTTGCTGCTGCTGATCGTCGCGGCCGGCATCTGCGCCGGGGCGATCGTGCTCGTGCAGCTCGGCGCGACCGGGGCGATCGACGCCTCAGTGCTGGTGGCGGGCTCCGCGGTGCTCGGACTTGGCCTGATCTTCCACCTCGTGCTCCGGGTCGTGGCCCGCGAGGCCGACCCGTTCCTCCTGCCGATCGCGCTGACGCTCAACGGCATCGGGATCTCGATGATCTACCGGATCGACCTCGCCTACGGGCGTGAGGGCTGGGCGGCCTTCGGCATCAAGCAGATCGCCTGGACCGTGATGGCGATGACGATCGCGCTCGTCGCCCTGATCGTGGTCCGCAACTACCGGGTGCTCTCGCGCTACCGGTACATCGCGATGTTCGTGTCCATCGCCCTGCTGTTGCTGCCGCTGATCCCGGGTCTCGGCCGCGAGGGCCTGAACGCCCGCGTCTGGATCGACATCGGCCCGTTCTCGTTCCAGCCCGGCGAGATCGCGAAGATCACGCTGGCGATCTTCTTCGCCGGGTACCTGGTCACCGCCCGCGACAACCTGTCGCTGATGGGCCCCAAGATCCTCGGCATGCGGTTCCCGAGGGCCCGCGACCTCGGGCCGATCCTCATCGTCTGGGTCGTCGCCATGGGCGTGCTGATCTTCCAGCGTGACCTCGGCACCTCGCTGCTCTACTTCGGCCTGTTCCTGGTGATGATCTACATCGGCACCGGCCGCGGCAGCTGGATCGTGCTGGGCCTCACGATGTTCCTCGGGGGCGCCATCGTCGCCAGCACGTTCCTCGGGTACGTCCAGGGTCGATTCCGGGCTTGGCTGAACCCGTTCGACCCTGCCGAGTACTCGGCCGACGGCGGCTCGTTCCAGCTCGTGACCGGCCTCTTCGGCTTCGCGAACGGCGGCCTCGTCGGCACGGGGCTCGGCCAGGGCCGACCCCAGACGACGCCCCTCGCCGAGAGCGACTACATCTTCGCCTCGCTCGGTGAAGAGCTCGGCCTGGCCGGCATCTTCGCGATCCTGGCGCTCTACCTGCTGCTCGTCTCGCGCGGCTTCCGCATTGGCTTCGTCGGCCAGGACGACTTCGGGCGGATGCTCGGCGTCGGCATCGCCTTCGTCATCGCCCTGCAGGTGTTCGTCGTGATGGGCGGCGTCACGCGGGTGATCCCGCTGACCGGGCTGACGGCTCCCTTCATGGCCGCGGGCGGCTCCTCCCTCGTGGCGAACTGGATCATCGTGGCGCTCCTGCTGCGGCTGTCCGACTCCGTCCGCGACCAACCGAGGCTGGTGATCGGCTGATGAACAAAGAACTCAAGCGCGTGAGCTTCGTCGTGCTCGCCATGTTCGTGGCGCTCTTCATCTCGAGCTCGTACATCACGACGATCCAGGCCGACACGCTCCGGGCCGACGGGCGCAACTATCGCTCGCTCCTGGCGAGCTACTCAGCCCAGCGTGGCCCGATCCTGGTCGGCGGCCAGCCCGTCGCCCAGTCCGTGCCAGTCGACGACGTCTACGAGTTCCAGCGCACGTACCCGCAGCCCGAGCTCTACGCCCCCGTCACGGGCTACTACACGCTCGGTCAGGGCTCGCGCGGCGTCGAGGACGCCATGAACCAGCAGCTGACCGGCAACGCGAACTCGCAGTTCTTCGACCAGATCAACTCGCTGCTCACCGGCCAGGACCCCGAGGGCGCCACGGTGAACCTCACGCTCGACCCCGCCGTGCAGCAGGCGGCGTACGACGCCCTCGGCGACAACTCGGGCTCGGTCGTCGCGATGGACCCGGCGACGGGCAAGATCCTCGCCATGGTCTCGAAGCAGAGCTACGACCCCAACCCGTTGGCGTCGCACGACCCCGCCGCGGTCAAGAGCTCGTACGACGCCCTCGTCGCCGACCCCTCGGACCCGTTGCAGAACCGGGCGATCCAGGGCGACCTGTACGCCCCCGGCTCGACCTTCAAGCTCGTCACCGTCGCGGCCGCCCTCGAGAGCGGCGACTACACGCCCGACAGCGAGTTCCCGAACCCCAGCACCCTGCAGCTGCCCGGCTCGACCTTCAGCATCAACAACGCCGAGGGCGGCAGCTGCGGAGGCGGCGAGACGGCCACCATCGCGACCGCCCTGCGCCTGTCGTGCAACATCCCCATGGCCCAGCTCGGCCAGGCCCTGGGCGCCGACGCGATGGCCGACCAGGCGGAGGCGTTCGGCTTCGGCGACGACTCGATCGACATCCCCCAGGCCGTCACGCCCAGCCGTTTCCCGACCGAGAGCGACGGCGAGCCGATCGACGACGCGACGCTGATGCTGCAGTCGTTCGGCCAGGGCTCGGACCGGGTCACGCCCCTGCAGATGGCCATGGTCTCGTCCGCGATCGCGAACGGCGGGACGCTGATGGACCCGACCTTGATCGAGAGCGTCCTGAACCCCGACCTCAGCCCTGTGGAGGACTTCTCGCCGAGCCAGTACGGCAAGCCCGTCAGCGCGGCGACGGCCGAGACGATGACCGACATGATGGTGCAGGACGTCGCGGACGGCGCCGCCAGCGGTGCGAGAATCGCTGGGGTCGACGTCGCGGGCAAGACAGGAACGGCCGAGAACGGCCCGGGCGACCCCTACACGTTGTGGTTCACCGGCTTCGCGCCGGCGGCGGACCCAGAAGTGGCCATCTCGGTGGTCGTCGAGAACGGCGGCGGGCTCGGACAGTCCGCGTTCGGGAACAGTGTCGCGTCACCAATCGCGAAGAAAGTACTAGAGGCGGTGCTGAACAAATGAGACCTTCCGGCGGAATCACCTTCGGTGGGCGATACCAGTTGTCGACCCGCGTCGCCATCGGCGGCATGGGCGAGGTCTGGGAAGCCACGGACCTGGTCATCGGCCGAACGGTCGCGATCAAGATCCTCAAGGACGAGTACCTGGGCGACCCCGGATTCCTCGAGCGCTTCCGCGCCGAGGCGCGGCACGCCGCGCTCGTCAACCACGAGGGCATCGCGAACGTCTTCGACTACGGCGAGGAGGAAGGCAGTGCCTACCTCGTCATGGAGCTCGTCCCCGGCGAGGCCATGTCCACCGTGCTCGAGCGCGACCGCGTGCTGCCGACCGACAAGGTGCTCGACATCGTCGCGCAGACGGCCTCCGCGCTGCAGGCGGCCCACGCGGCGGGCCTCGTGCACCGCGACATCAAGCCGGGCAACCTGCTCGTGACCCCCGACGGCCGCGTCAAGATCACCGACTTCGGCATCGCGCGCATCGCCGACCAGGTGCCGCTGACCGCGACCGGACAGGTCATGGGCACCGTCCAGTACCTGTCGCCCGAGCAGGCGAGCGGCCACCCGGCGTCGCCGAGCACCGACATCTACTCGCTCGGCATCGTGGCGTACGAGGCCCTGGCGGGCCGTCGGCCCTTCACGGGCGAGTCGCAGGTCGCCATCGCCATGGCGCAGATCAACGAGCAGCCGCCGGACCTGCCCTCGACGGTGTCCGAACCCGTGCGCCGCCTGGTGCTGTCCTGCATCGCCAAGAAGCCCGCCGACCGCCCCGCGAGCGCCTCGGCGCTGGCCCAGGCGGCACGGGCGCTCCGCCGGGGCGACGTGGCGGCAGCGACCGTCGCGGTCCCGATGATCGGCATGGCGGCCGCCGGGGCAGGGGACGCCGCGACCCAGGCCTTCAGCGCCCAGGACGCCACGACCCAGCTCTACGACCCCAGCGGCAGCACGCGCCAGCAGCCCGGTGCCGCTGCCTGGACGCCCGGTGCGGCCGACCCCGAGGCCCAGCGCGGCGACGGCGATGACCTGGACGACGAGAAGAAGCCGCGCAGCCCGTGGTTCTGGCCCTTGATCGTGCTCGGCGTCATCGTCCTCGCCGGCGTCGCCGCCCTGGTCGCCTTCGCGGTGAACTCCGACGACCCGGCACCGGCTCCGACCACCCCGTCGTCGTCCGCGCCCGCGCCGTCCCCCTCGAGCTCGTCCCCGGAGCCCGAGCCGACCCCGACCACGGTCGCGGTCGACGAGGACGCCTACATCGGCCTCTCGGAGGACGACGCACGCGGACGTCTCGTCGACCTGGGCCTCGACGTCACCGCGATCGACGCCACGACGACGCCGACGGACGCAGCGCTGGTCGGGACCGTCGCAGGTCTCGACCGCAGCGGGAACGTGCCCATCGGCGCCTCGGTGACGATGTACATCTACCGTGCGGCGCCGACGCCCCCGCAGCCGACCGCGCCGACCGCCTCCGCCCCCACCGTCCTCGGGGACGGCCAGCAGACGGTGGACGTGTCGTGGCAGGCCTACGGCAACTGCCCCGTGGGCTACACGCTGACCGGGTACACGTACTCGATCACCGGCGGCACGGACATGGGCGGCCAGACGAGCGGACAGCTCGGCACGAACCTCACGAGCGTCTCCGTGAAGTCGGAGACGCCGGGCACCATGACGGTGCAGTACGTCGCCGTCTGCGGCCAGCTGAGCTCGGCCCCGTCCGCCGGCGTCTCGGTGACCGTGACGGCCCCCGTCGAGACGCCGAGCCCCGTCCCGACCGACGAGAACGGCGACGAGGAGTGACGCAGCTCCCTCGCTCCACCGAGGCCACGATCGTCCCCGACGGTCGTGGCCTCGGCCGTCGTCGGGGTGTCACGAAGCGCTGACAATCATCCCTCTGGCGTAGGCGACGGCCCCGTCCGAGGGTCGAGGCCCGGATACACTGGGTCCGGTTCGGAAGGGTCGCGCAGGCAGCGAGGTCCCAGAGGGGAGACCGGCGCGTGGTTGAAGGCGTGAGAGAGGGCATCCACCTCCTCGCCAACCGGTACCAGATCGGTGAGCTGATCGGGCGGGGCGGGATGGCTGACGTCCACGTCGGGACCGACGCGAGGCTCGGCCGCCGCGTGGCGATCAAGCTGATGAAGCCGTCGCTGGCCACCGATCCCGCGTTCCGCACCCGCTTCCGCCAAGAGGCCCAGGCTGCCGCTCGCATGGCGCACCCGACCATCGTCCGCGTCTTCGACGCCGGCGAGGAGACCACCCGCGACCGCAGCGGTCACGAGGTCCAGGTGCCCTTCATCGTCATGGAGCACGTCGAGGGGCGACTCCTCAAGGACGTCGTCCGCGAGGGGCCGATGGACCCGGCCGAGGCCGTCCGCATCACCGAGGGCATCCTGACCGCACTCGAGTACTCCCACCGGGCAGGCGTCGTGCACCGCGACATCAAGCCCGGGAACGTCATGATCACGCACTCGGGGCAGGTCAAGGTGATGGACTTCGGCATCGCCCGTGCCATCTCCGACTCGTCCGCGACGGTGGCCCAGACCACCACGATCCTCGGCACTGCCCAGTACTTCAGCCCCGAGCAGGCACGGGGCGAGACCGTCGACGCCCGCTCAGACCTGTACTCCACCGGCGTCCTGCTCTTCGAGCTCCTCACCGGGCGCCCGCCGTTCCGCGGCGACTCCCCCGTGGCGGTCGCCTACCAGCACGTGAGCGAAGCCCCCGTGCCGCCGAGCACCGTGGCGCCGGGGGTCTCGCCGGCCCTCGACGCCGTGGTCCTCCGGGCCCTCGCGAAAGACCGCTTCGAGCGCTTCCAGACGGCCGCCGACTTCCGAGCCGACGTCCACGCCGCCGGCGAGGGGCGCGCACCGGAACGACGACGCCCCGCGCCCGAGGCAGGGTCGACGCTCTTCGGCGTCGATCCTCACAGCCGGGTCGGCAGCGAGGCTGCGCTGAAGGAGCTCTCCTCCGACGACAACGACCGACCGCAACGGACGCAGACACGACCCCCGGTCGCCTGGATCTGGGCCGGCATCGTGCTCGTCGGCATCGTCATCGTGGCCGTCGTGTTCTGGGTGGTGAACCTCCAGCCTCCCCAGATCGACAACGCTCAGACCTCGACCATCCCCGTCGTCGCCGGCAGCACCTACGACGAGGCGGCGACCCAGCTGGGCGACCTCGACCTCACCGTGACCCGCACCGACACCCCGAGCGACACGGTCGACGAGGGTGTCGTCATCTCCACCGACCCCGAGGCCGGCACCGCGGTGCTCAAGAACTCGCCCGTCGCGGTGACCGTGTCGTCCGGTCCTGTCCAGGTCGCGATGCCGGCCGTCGACGGTCAACAGCTGGAGGACGCCTGGGCGGCCATCACCGCGGCTGGACTCGCCCAGGGGCAACAGACGTCCGACTACTCGCCCGACGTCCCTGAGAACGCCGTGCTCGAGTCGACGCCCGCGGCGGGCACCGAGCTGGCTGAGGGAGCGACGGTCGACCTCGTCGTCAGCAACGGCAAGGTGAACGTCCCCGACGTGACCCGCCAGTCGTTCGAGCAGGCCGTCTCGGTCCTCGGCGACCAGCTGGGCCTCACCGTCAAGTCGTACGTCGACCCGGGCTGCTCGGGCGGCAGCGTGTCGAACCAGTCGCTGCCCCCGGGGGACCAGCCGCAGGGCTCCGAGATCACGCTCGGCGTCTGCAGCGCAGGCTGACCCGGCTGAGCGCACTGACCGGGCTGAGCGCACTGACCGGGCTGACCGGCCCCCGCGTCAGCTCAGGTCGACCAACGGGCTGAGCGAGCGGGCCGTGACCGCCGCCTCGGGCAGCCCCGCGACTCCGAGCCAGTTGCCGATCATCTGGTAGCCGCCCTGCGTGAGCACCGACTCCGGGTGGAACTGCACGCCGTACAGGGGGGCAGAGCGGTGCTGCAGCCCCATGATCACTCCGCCCGCGGTGCGCGACGTGACGTCGAGGTCGTCCGGCACCGTCTCGTCGACGACGGCCAACGAGTGGTACCGGGTGGCGGTGAAGGGCTGGGGCACGTCGGCGTAGAAGGCGCTGTCGTCGTGCTCGACGCGCGACGTCTTGCCGTGCATCAGCTCTTCTGCGTGCGTGACGGTGGCGCCCAGGGCCTCGGCGATCGCCTGGTGCCCGAGGCAGACGCCGAGCAGGGGCTTGTCGACGGCCAGAGCAGCGTGGACGACGTCGATCGAGACGCCCGCCGCAGCCGGGGTGCCGGGGCCGGGCGAGAGCAGCACCGCGTCGTACTCCGCGATGCGGTCGGCGATCTCGTCGCGGCCGAACGAGTCGTTGCGCACGACGTCCGTCTCGGCGCCGAGCTGCTGCAGGTACCCGTTCAGCGTGTAGACGAAGCTGTCGTAGTTGTCGACGACCAGGATGCGCGTCATTGTTCCTCCACGGTGACGTCGGGGGCGGGGATGATCTCGTTCACGAGGGGGAAGACCCACTCGACCAGGGCGAACAGCACGACGGCGAGGAGCACCAGTACCAGCAGGAGCCGCAGCCACCAGGGCCCCGGGAGGACGCGCCAGAGGGCGCCGTACACGGTCAGCCCCCGATCCCGGCAGCGGCCAGGGCGGCGGGCGGGCCGTCCGAGAGCGGCTGCCACGAGTCGAAGACGCCGTACGCGACGATCCTCTCCTGAGCGGTGAACATGGGGTTGCAGCTGGTGAGGGTGATGAGTCGCTCCCCGGAGGCGGCGGTCACGTCGGGCGCGTCGGGCACGGGCTGCAGCACCGAGACCTGGGTCGCCTGCACGTACTGGAGGTTGCGGAAGGTGTAGGTGTACCAGCCGTCGGCCGTCTGGACGTAGAGCTCGTCGCCCGGGCGCAGGTCGGCGACCTTGTTGAACGGGGCACCGTAGGTCGTCCGGTGCGCGGCGATGCCGAAGTTGCCGACCTCGCCGGGCATCTGCGTGTCGTCGTAGTGGCCGATGCCGATCTTGTTTAGGGTGCGGACCGTGCTCGTGCCGCCCGCGATCGGGACGGCGTAGTCCGCGCCGAAGCGAGGCACGTAGAGGTTGGCGAACTGCTCCGCCTCGGCCGGAGGAGCGGTGACCGGCGGGGCGCCGGCCTCGTCCGCGGTCGCGGGTGGCGCCTCCTCGGCCTGGCGCTCGAGCTGCTGCGAGAGCTGCGAGGCCTGGTCCCGGTGCTCGCCCGCGACGACGAGGTCGTTGAACCACTGCTGCCAGGCGATGAAGAGCAGCACGAGGACCCCTGCCGTGATGAGCAGCTCGCCTAGCACGCCCACGAAGCTCACCCTGGGGCGCCGTCGCCGAGGGCGCCGACCGTCGGTCGGGGCGAGACGTGCGTCGACGGTCATGGGCCGATCCTATCCGCGCCGCTCTGGACGTCGGCGGCGACGACGGCCCGCCTGTGGAGGGCCTCCGACCCGGCCACCAGCCCCGCCAGGGGCTCCACGCTAGGATGTGCGCCATGGCTGCAGACAAGAACCCCACCTCGAAGCCCGCCCGCGCCCGCGCGGACCGCTCCGCCGAGGCGCGCCCCGCGGCCGACGCCCCGAACCCGGTGTGGTTCAAGCCGGTGATGTTCGGCTTCATGCTGATCGGGCTCGCCTGGATCGTCGTCTTCTACGTCAGCCAGAGCGCCCTGCCCATCGGCTCGCTCGGCTCCTGGAACATCCTGATCGGGTTCGGGATCATGTTCATCGGGTTCCTCATGACCACCCGCTGGCGCTGAGCTCCACCCGGCCCAGCCCGCTCGAACAGGCGTTCGCACTTACATGGCTGTAACTATCCCCACTGTGGAGAGCCCTGTGGATAAGTCGGTGGAGAACCCCGCTCGCTGAGATCGGACCGGTCCGACGACGAAGGAGGCGGCACCCAGGTGGGTGCCGCCTCCTTCGTTCGGCCCGACTCGCGTCACGGATAGCCGAGGTACATCGCCGAGCGCCCGAGGACGATCAGCAGGCAGACGGCGCCGATGGCGACGAGCCCCGCCGTCTGCAGCCCGGCCTTCGACCGGTGGCGCGTCTTCGTGTAGAGGAACGACACGAGGGCACCCACGACGAGCCCGCCGACGTGCGCCTGCCACGAGATGTTCGGGGACACGAAGCCGATGGCGAGGTTGATCCCCAGCAGGACGAGCAGCTGGACGCCGTTCGAGCCGCCCAGGCTGCGCGCGATCACGAAGAAGCCCGCCATGAGGCCGAAGATCGCCCCGGAGGCGCCCACCACCGGAGTGGCCGGCGAGAGGAGCGTCACGGCCGCCGCGCCGCCCAGGCCACTGATGAAGTAGAGCGCCGCGTAGCGGGCCCGCCCCAGCGTCCGTTCGAGCTGCGCCCCGAAGATGTACAGCGCGTACATGTTGAAGAGGATGTGCAGCACGCTGCCGTGGGTGAACATCGAGGTGACGATGCGCCACGGCTCGGTCAGGGCGATCGGGGCGAAGTACGAGAACGCCGAGCTGACGACGCCACCCGTGAGCACCTGCGCGAGGTACACGAGCAGGCTCACGCCGATGAGGCCGTAGGTGACGACCGGGGCCCCGCCGCGGGAGGCGCTGCGGATGCTCCCCACGACGCGCGGCTGCACGCGCGGAGCCGAGGCCCGTGCCTCACGCACGCACTCAGGGCAGTGCACCCCGACCGCAGCCGGGGTCTGGCACTGGCCGCAGATGGTGCGCCCGCATCGCTGGCAGAGCACGAAGCTCTGCCGGTCAGGGTGCCGGTAGCAGTAGTTCGCTGCGTCGGCGGGGACCTGTGTCACCTAGACCTCGTCGATGGTGACGCTCTCGATCACGACGTCCTCGAGGGGCTTGTCGCGCGCGTCGGTGGGGACGCCCTCGATGGCGTCGACGACCTTCTTCGACTCGTCGTCGGCGACGACGCCGAAGATGGTGTGCTTGCCCTGCAGCCAGGGGGTGGCCACCGTGGTGATGAAGAACTGCGAGCCGTTGGTCCCGCGGCCGCCCTGCTTGCCGGCGTTCGCCATGGCGAGCACGTAGGGCTCGCCGAACGTCAGCTCGGGGTGGATCTCGTCGTCGAACTGGTAGCCGGGGCCGCCGATGCCCTGGCCGAGGGGGTCGCCGCCCTGGAGCATGAAGTCCTTGATGATGCGGTGGAAGACGACGCCGTCGTACAGGGGGTCGGTGCTGACCTTGCCCGTGGACGGGTGGGTCCACTCGATGGTGCCGGTGGCGAGGCCGGTGAAGTTGGCGACGGTCTTGGGTGCGTGGTCGCCGAAGAGGTTCACGGTGATGGTGCCGTGGTTGGTCTTGATGGTGGCGACAGCGGTGTGCGTAGACATGGCCCCATTCTCCCACAGGGCCCTCCGCACATCAGCGGGTGCCCAGCCAGCGCGGTGTTACCTGCCAGGAAGCCTCGTGCCAGACTGGGAAGCCAGCATCGAACCGAGCCGTTGCCTACTAGTCGTTGGAGGAACACTGTGGCCCTGTCACGCAAGCAGAAGAAAGAACTGAAGAAGTTCAAGAAGCACGCGTTCGACGTGTGGTCGGAGCAGCGTGAGGTCGTCAGCCACGCAGGCAAGGTCATCGGCGACGCCCGTGACCACGGCGTCCGGTACGCCAACAAGAACGTGACGCCGCGCATCAAGCACGCTGTCGACCAGAACGTCCGCCCGGCCGTCTCGCAGGGCCTGTCCGCCGGCAGCCACGCCGCGACCGTCGCCCAGGACCGTCTGAAGCACGACGTCTACCCGGCCCTCTCCTCCTACTTCGGCGGCCTCGACCTGGTCAACGACCCCAAGGTCGCGAAGGCCGTCAAGAAGGCAAAGAAGCAGGGCGGCAAGTTCGCCTCGAAGGCGTCGAAGTACGCGCCGACCAAGAAGAAGTCGGGCCCCGGCGTCGGAGGCGTGCTGCTGATCGGCCTCGGCGTCGTGGCGCTCGGCGGTCTCGTCTTCGCCGCGGTGCAGACGCTCCGTGCCGACGACGAGCTCTGGGTCGCCGACGACGACGCAGACACCAAGGCGTAGTCCTCACACCCCGCAGCCATCACCGCTGTGAAGGGCCCGTCTCCTGGGAGGCGGGCCCTTCGTGCGTCCCCGCCCGCGCCTCCTCGAAGGCCGGCCCGTCGCCCATCCCGACCCGCGCCTCCTCGACTGCCGCCGGTCGTGTCCCTGCGCACGACTCACTGCTCGAGGGCGGGTAGTTCGGGTCGAGGGCGGGTCGCCCGTCACCCGCCCTCGACGCGGAACACCCGCCCTCGACGATCGTCCCGCTCCGAGTCGGCTTGATGCGGTGGCCACGACGCCCGGTCCAGGGAAGGGCTCGCACGCCCCACAATTCAGGAGGTGCGGTTCCAGGAGTCCTGATCGGTGCACGACTCAGGATTCGCACGCCTACCTGGCACGACTCAGGCCAGATCTTCCTGAATGAGGAGCCCACACGCGGCGACGTCGCACCCGGCGACGAGCGCAGCGACGTCGCACCCGGCGACGAGCGCAGCGACGTCGCCTGCTCCGCAGGCGGCTGGATCGCAGCCGACACGCTGCGCCGCAGGAGCGGCGGCGCAGCCAGACGAGCACGACGAGATGTCTCTCGTGAGGTCACGCAGTGACCGAACACGCGAAGCCGATATCGAGTGGAGCCTAGGAGAATCGAACTCCTGACATCCTGCTTGCAAAGCAGGCGCTCTACCAACTGAGCTAAGGCCCCGAGGTACCGGGTGGACCCGTCGTACTACCTACGGGAGTGGGGCTAACAGGACTTGAACCTGTGACCTCTTCGTTATCAGCGAAGCGCTCTAACCGCCTGAGCTATAGCCCCCGGACCGTCGTAAAGCCTACAGCACCACGACGGAGATGACGAATCGGCCGCGGGGACCGATCCGACCCGGATCAGTTGTTCGTGAAGCCGACCAGGAGGCCGCCGGTGACGCGGACGCTCAGGTTGTAGAGCACGGCCACGACGGCGCCGAGCACGGTGCCGACCACGACGTTCAGCACGGCCACGACGATCGAGAACAGCATGACCTGGCCGACGTTGAAGCTGTCCTGGATGGTGAAGTTCTGGTCGCCCAGGATGTCGCGGAGCACCTGGTCGAGGTCGTTGAAGATGCCCGTCTGGTTGAGGATCAGCCAGATCAGGAACGACGCCACGACGGTGACGATGCCGAGCGCCACGGCGATGAGGAACGACAGCTTCACCACCGACCAGAAGTCGATGTAGACGAGCTTGAGGCGCACCTGCTTGGTGCCGGACGGGCGCGCGGTCTTGCGCTGAAGCTTCTCGGCGACGCTACTCATGGGTCGGTTCCTCTCCGGTGCTGCTGTCGTCGGCCGTGTCCGTGTCGACCTCGGCGGCGGGCTCGACGGCGTCGATCACGTCTCCGGGGCTGACTGCGGGCACGGCGTCGTTGTCGCCGACGGCGTCGATGACGGCCTCGTCGGACGGTGCCACGAGGTTGCGCTCGGTGTTGCGCGCCAGTGCGATGATGCGGTCGTCGGCGGCGAACCGGGCGAAGACGACACCCATGGTGTCACGCCCCTTCGCCGGCACCTCGGCCACGGCAGAACGTACCACCTTGCCGCTCGAGAGCACCACGAGCACCTCGTCGTCGTCGCCGACGATCAGGGCGCCGGCCAGGTCGCCCCTGGCCTCCGCGAGCTTCGCGACCTTGATGCCCAGCCCGCCGCGGTTCTGGACGCGGTACTGGTCGGCCGCCGTGCGCTTGGCGTAGCCGCCCTCGGTCACGACGAACACGTAGCCCGTGTCGTCCGCCACCGAGGCGGACAGCAGCGTGTCGCCCTCGCGGAAGGTCATTCCCTTCACGCCCGACGTCGAGCGGCCCATCGGGCGCAGCGAGTCGTTGGTCGCCGTGAAGCGCAGGGACATGCCGTGGCGCGAGACCAGCAGCAGGTCGTCGCTCTCGTCGACGAGCAGGGCAGAGACGAGCTCGTCGCCCTCGCGGAGGTTGATCGCGATGATGCCGCCGGTGCGGTTCGTGTCGTACTCGGTCAGGGCCGTCTTCTTGATGAGGCCGTCGCGGGTGGCGAGCACGAGGTACTGCGCGACCTCGTAGTCGCGGATGTCGAGCACCTGCGAGATCGACTCGTCCGGCTGCATGGCGAGCAGGTTCGCGACGTGCTGTCCCTTGGCGTCGCGCCCCGCCTCCTGCAGCTCGTAGGTCTTGGCGCGGTAGACGCGCCCCTTGTCCGTGAGGAACAGGAGCCAGTGGTGCGTCGTGGTGACGAAGAAGTGGTCGACGACGTCGTCGGCCCGCAGCTGCGCGCCGCGCACGCCCTTGCCGCCGCGGTGCTGGCTGCGGTAGTTGTCGCTGCGGGTGCGCTTCACGTAGCCGCCGCGGGTGATGGTGACGACCATCTCCTCCTCAGGGATCAGGTCCTCGACACTCATGTCGCCGTCGAAGCCGAACATGATCTCGGTGCGCCGGTCGTCGCCGAACTTGTCGGTGATCTCGCGCAGCTCGTCGCTGACGATCGTGCGCTGGCGCTCCGGCCTGGCGAGGATGTCCTTGTAGTCGGCGATCTCGCGCTCGAGCTTGTCCGCGTCGTCCTGGATCTTCTGGCGCTCGAGGGCGGCCAGGCGGCGCAGCTGGAGGTTGAGGATCGCGGAGGCCTGGACCTCGTCGACGTCGAGCAGGTCCATGAGGCCCGCGCGCGCCTCCTCGACCGTGGGCGAGCGGCGGATGAGCGCGATGACCTCGTCGAGGGCGTCAAGCGCCTTGAGGTAGCCGCGGAGGATGTGGGCGTCGGCCTCGGCCTTGCGCAGGCGGAACTGGGTGCGCCGCACGATGACGTCGATCTGGTGCGCCACCCAGGCGGAGATGAAGCCGTCGAGCGCCAGCGTGCGGGGCACGCCGTCGACGATGGCCAGCATGTTGGCGCCGAAGTTCTCCTGGAGGGAGGTGTGCTTGTACAGGTTGTTGAGCACGACCTTCGCCACGGCGTCGCGCTTCAGGACGATGACGAGGCGCTGGCCCGTGCGGCCCGAGGTCTCGTCGCGGATGTCCGCGATCCCGCCGATGCGGCCGTCCTTGACGAGCTCGGCGATCTTGATCGCGAGGTTGTCGGGGTTGACCTGGTAGGGGAGCTCGGTGACGACGAGGCAGGTGCGGCCCTGGATCTCCTCGACGTTGACGACGGCACGCATCGTGATCGAGCCACGGCCCGTGCGGTAGGCGTCCTGGATGCCGCGGACGCCGAGGATCTGCGCGCCGGTCGGGAAGTCCGGCCCCTTGATGCGCTCCATCAGCGCCTCGAGCAGCTCTTCGCGAGATGCCTCGGGGTGCGCGAGCGACCACTGCGCACCCTCGGCGACCTCGCGGAGGTTGTGCGGCGGGATGTTCGTCGCCATGCCGACGGCGATGCCGACCGAGCCGTTGACGAGGAGGTTCGGGAAGCGTGCCGGCAGGATGGCCGGCTCCTGCGTGCGGCCGTCGTAGTTGTCCTGGAAGTCGACGGTGTCCTCGTCGATGTCGCGGACCATCTCGAGGGCGAGTGGCGCCATCTTCGTCTCGGTGTACCGGGGTGCTGCTGCGCCGTCGTTGCCGGGCGAGCCGAAGTTGCCCTGGCCGAGCGCGAGCGGGTAGCGGAGGCTCCACGGCTGGACCAGCCGGACGAGCGCGTCGTAGATCGCCGTGTCGCCGTGGGGGTGGAACTGGCCCATCACGTCGCCGACGACGCGCGAGCACTTCGAGAACGCGCGGTCGGGACGGTAGCCCCCGTCATACATCGCGTAGATCACGCGACGGTGGACGGGCTTGAGGCCGTCGCGCACCTCGGGCAGCGCACGGCCGACGATGACGCTCATCGCGTAGTCGAGGTACGAGCGCTGCATCTCGAGCTGGAGGTCGACCTGCTCGATGCTGTCGCGCTTGATCGCCGCGGGGAACGCGGTGGTGCCCTCGGCGTCGGTGCCCTCGGGGGTGTCGTTCGGCTCGTCGGCCATGATTCTCCGTCTGTCGTGGTCTGCCCCGGTGTCCTCCGCGGGGCGCGGGCGTGCTCCGGCTCAGCCGGCGCACGCGTCAGATGTCGAGGAAGCGGACGTCTTTCGCGTTCTGCTGGATGAAGTTGCGCCGGGACTCGACGTTCTCGCCCATGAGGGTGTCGAAGGTCGTGTCCGCCGCCGCGGCGTCCTCGAGGGTGACCTGGAGCAGGGTGCGCGTCTCCGGGTCCATCGTGGTCTCCCACAGCTCCTTGTAGTCCATCTCGCCGAGGCCCTTGTAGCGCTGGATCGCGTTGTCCTTGGGGATGCGCTTGCCGGCGGCCTTGCCCGAGACGAGGACGGCGTCGCGCTCGGCGTCGCTGTAGACGTACTCGTGCGCGGCGTTGCTCCACTTCAGCTTGTAGAGCGGCGGCTGCGCGAGGTAGACGTAGCCGAGGTCGATCAGCGGTCGCATGTAGCGGAACAGCAGGGTCAGCAGGAGCGTCGTGATGTGCTGGCCGTCGACGTCGGCATCGGCCATCAGCACGATCTTGTGGTACCTGGCCTTGTCGGGATCGAAGTCCTCGCCGATGTCCGCGCCGAACGCCTTGATCATCGCCTGGACCTCGTTGTTGCCGAGGGCCCTGTCGAGCCGGGCCTTCTCGACGTTGAGGATCTTGCCGCGGAGGGGCAGGATCGCCTGGGTCTCGGGGTTGCGGCCCTGGACGGCCGAGCCGCCGGCCGAGTCGCCCTCGACGATGAATATCTCGCTGCGTGACGGATCTTTGCTCTGGCAGTCCTTGAGCTTGCCGGGCATGCCGTTCGACTCGAGCACGCCCTTGCGTCGCGTCTGCTCGCGTGCCTTGCGGGCGGCCATGCGCGCCTGGCCGGCGAGGATGCCCTTGCGGACGATCTCGGCGGCCTGCTTGGGGTTGCGGTCGAACCAGTCGGTGATCTGGTCGAAGGTGACCTTCTGCACGAACGACTTCGCCTCGGTGTTGCCGAGCTTGGTCTTGGTCTGGCCCTCGAACTGCGGCTCGCCCAGCTTGATCGAGATGACGGCCGTCAGGCCCTCGCGGACGTCGTCGCCCGTGAGGTTGTCGTCCTTCTCCTTGAGCAGGTTCTTCTCGCGGGCGTAGCGGTTGATCAACGTCGTCAGCGCGGCGCGGAAGCCCTCTTCGTGGGTGCCGCCCTCGTGCGTGTTGATGGTGTTCGCGTAGGTGTGGACGCTCTCCTGGTACGAGGTGTTCCACTGCATCGCGACCTCGAGCGAGATCTTCTTCTCGGTGTCCTCCTGCTCGAAGGCGAGGATGTCGTCGTGGACGGTCTCGACCTTCTTGACTGCGTTGAGGTACTGGACGTAGTCGACCAGGCCCTTCTCGTAGTGGAAGACGTCGTGGCGGGGCTCGGCGTCGTCGGGCTGCGGGCGCTCGTCGCTGAGCTCGATCCGGAGCCCCTTGTTGAGGAACGCCATCTGCTGGAACCGGGTGCGGAGCGTCTCGTAGTCGAACTCGACGGTCTCGAAGATCTCGGCGTTCGGCCAGAACGTGATCGTCGTGCCGGTGGTGTCGTCCGCCTCGCCCTTGGCGAGGGGCGCCACCGGGACGCCGTCCGTGAAGCTCTGGCGGTAGACGTTCCCCTGCCGGCGGACCTCGACGTCGAGCTCGCTCGAGAGCGCGTTCACGACCGAGCTGCCGACGCCGTGCAGGCCGCCCGACACGGCGTAGCCGCCGCCGCCGAACTTGCCGCCGGCGTGCAGGACGGTCAGGACGACCTCGACGGTCGACCGCCCCTCGACCGGGTGCACGTCGACCGGGATGCCTCGACCGTTGTCGACGACGCGGACGCCGCCGTCTTCTCGCATGGTGATCTCGATGTGGTCGCACCAGCCGGCCAGCGCCTCGTCGACCGAGTTGTCGACGATCTCGTAGACGAGGTGGTGCAGACCACGCGGGCCCGTCGAGCCGATGTACATGCCCGGTCGCTTGCGCACCGCCTCGAGACCCTCGAGCACCTGGATCGCGCTGGCGCCGTAGGAGTCGTCGGGCTGGGCGTCGGCGGGGTTCGGTGTCATGTTCGCGGGGGCTCCTGGCGTCTGGGACGAGGGTCGTCGCCCGGCCGCGACCTCGCTGAGGACGCCTCGCGGACGACCTTGTGAGTCTACCGCAGGCCTGTCCCCCACGGGGCAGATTCCGCCCTCAGAGGGATTTTCCCGAGCCGGGTGGACGATTCACCCTCCCTAGCCGTAGGTATCGCGAGGGCCACGCCCTGGGACCGATCTGGGGCCGCGTTTCCAGGACGGGGCGTTGGGTGCCAGGAAACGCACCGACTGGATGCCCGCGTCGGGGTACCGCCGGACGATGGTCGTCGTCACCGTCCCGCGCATCAGGCGAAGCTGCGTCGCCCAGGCCGTCGAGTCGCACTGCACGGTCAGGGTGCCGTCGTCGATGGACACCGGGTGCGAGTGCGCGGAGAGCTCGTCGCCGACCATGTCGGGCCACGCCGCCATCAGGTCGGACTGCGCCAGGGGCGACTTCCAGCCCAGCTCGGACGTGACGCTCGCGAGCACGTCGGCGATCCCCCGGGGCTCGCGTCCCGTGCCGAACGGCTGGCTCGGCGAGCCGAGCTTGATCGCCTTGCGCCGACGGCCGTCCCGCGAGCGGCCGTTCGGGTCGCCGAAGACGCGGCGGAACCTCAGGTAGACCCGCTGTGCCTCGTCGTCCGGAAGGGGCTCGGGGGGCAGGGCCCCGGGGGGCGCAGGAGGCGGCGGTCCCGTCGTCGAGGAGGGCGCCTCCTCGACGGGGCGATCGTCGTCGACGCTCACGACGCGCCCGCAGGATCGCCGACGTCCGCGACGACCGGAGCCTCCACGATGGTGCCGGCAGAGATGCGGACCGTGTGCGCGGCCAGCCGGTCGGGCACGTCCTCCTCGACCGCGGCGGTGATGAGCACCTGCTCGTAGTCGGCCACGGCGTCGGCCAGCCGTTCGCGCCGGGACCCGTCCAGCTCGGCGAACACGTCGTCGAGCACGATGACGGGATCGCCCGTGGTCGCCTCGGCGCGGACGACCGCCGCCGACGCGAGCTTCAGGGCGAGGGCGAACGACCAGGACTCGCCGTGGCTCGCGTAGCCCCGGGCGGGGAGGCCGTTGAGAGAGAGGAACAGGTCGTCGCGGTGCGGCCCGACCAGGGTGAGGCCTCGGTCGAGCTCGCTGGGCCGGACCCGGGCGAGCGCCTCGCGGAACACGTCGGCGACCTCGGCCGGCGCCACCTGCTCGGTGGGCGCCTCCGGCGCGGGGGCGTCGTCGTCGACCGTCGCGCCGCGGATGCTCAGGACGGTCGACAGCCGTGCCGCGTGGTCCTCGCCCGCGACGGCGGCGTACGAACGAGCCACCTCGGGCGCGAGGTCGGCGACCAGACGCTCGCGGGCGACGACGATCTCGGTGCCCAGCGCGACGAGTCGTTCGTCCCAGATGTCGAGGGTGCCGAGCTGGCCGGCCTTGACCCCGGAGGCGCGGGCCGACTTGAGGAGCGTGTTCCGCTGCCGGAGCACCCGGTCGTAGTCGGCCTGGACGCCCGCGAACCGCGGCGCCCGGGTCACGAGGAGCTCGTCGAGGAACCGGCGCCGGCCCGACGGCTCGCCCCGGACAAGCGCGAGGTCCTCCGGGGCGAACAGGACGCTCGTGAAGTAGCGCGGCAGCTCACGGGGCTTGATCGCGCTGCGGTTGACCTGGGCGCGGTTGGCCCCGGCGCGGTTGATCTGCACCTCGGCGAGGAGCTCGCGCCCCTCGGACTCGAGTCGTG
Source organism: Frigoribacterium sp. ACAM 257 (assembly GCF_007954365.1). Lineage (GTDB taxonomy): Bacteria > Actinomycetota > Actinomycetes > Actinomycetales > Microbacteriaceae > Frigoribacterium. The sequence goes on along the minus strand of NZ_VOLO01000002.1, from coordinate 38,209 downwards.
CCCGGACGATCGCCGAGTCGGTGCCCTGCCGGATCATCGCGGCGTCGGACGAGACACGGTGCGACCCGAGGGTCGCCAGGTAGCCGAGCGACTCGACCAGGTTGGTCTTGCCCTGGCCGTTCCGCCCGACGAAGAGATTGGGCCCGCGCGCGAGTGCGACTTCGGCGGAAGCGTAGTTCCGGAAGTCGGTCAGGCTCAGATGGAGTACTCGCACGCGGGCCGGAGGCGACTAGGCCTTCTTGACCGCGTGGCCGCCGAACTGGTTGCGCAGGGCGGCGACGGCCTTCATGGTGGGCGAGCCCTCGCCCTGGCGCGACACGAAGCGCGCGAAGATCGACGCGCTCAGGGCCGGCATCGGCACGGCGTGGGCGATGCCCTCCTCGAGCGTCCAGCGGCCCTCGCCGCTGTCCTCGACGTAGCCCGAGAGCGCGTCCAGCTTGGGGTCGGCGTCCAGCGCGAGGACCATGAGCTCAAGCAGCCAGGACCGGACGACCGTGCCGCGCTGCCACGCCTTGAAGACCGCGGGGACGTCCTCGACGAGGCCCTTGGCCTCGAGGAGCTCGTAGCCCTCGCCGTAGGCCTGCATGATCGCGTACTCGATGCCGTTGTGGACCATCTTCGCGTAGTGCCCGGCACCGACGGGGCCCGCGTGGCTGAAGCCCTCCTCGCGGGGGCCCTCGGGGCGCAGCGCGTCGAAGACGGGCATCGCCCGCTCGACGTCGGCGGTGTCGCCGCCGACCATCAGGCCGTAGCCGTTGTCGAGGCCCCAGACGCCGCCGGAGACGCCGGCGTCCATGTAGCGGATTCCCTTGGCGTCGAGGAGGGTCGCGTGGACCTCGTCGTCGAGCCACTTCGAGTTGCCGCCGTCGATGACGAGGTCGCCCGGCTCGAGGACCTCGCCCAGGTCCTTGATGACGGCGTCGGTGATCTGGCCGTGGGGGACCATGACCCAGACGAGGCGCGGCGACGGGAGCGCCTGGGCGAGGGCGCCCAGGTCGGCGACGTCGGAGACGGCGGGGTTGGCGTCGTAGCCGGTCACCTCGATGCCCGCGTTGCGCAGGCGAGCGCGCATGTTGTTGCCCATTTTGCCGAGACCGACGAGGCCGATGTGCATGAGGATCCTTCGTTCTGTGGAGGCGTCGATCGTGGCGCCTCCGTCGTGTCGCGCTGTCAGCGCAGGAGGAGGTTGGGCTGCAGCAGGTAGCGGTAGCTGTCAGCCCCTGCCTGGTCCTTGGACGACTGACTGGTGATCAGCACAGGACCAGGCTTGTTCGGGTTCTCCGTCTTGGTGAAGGAGATCCGCACGAACTCGGAGTGGACGGCTCCGAGGCCGTCGAGGAGGAACTGCGGCTTCAACGAGACGACCGTGTCCTCTCCCGTCAACAACGCGTCGATCGACTCTGATGCCTGCGCCTGTTCGCTGCCGACGGCCTCGAGGGTGAGGCCGTCGATCGTGAACGTGAACCTGAGGGCCGCCTCGCGCTCGAGCACGAGCGAGACGCGGCGGATGGACTCGACGAGCTCGGCGGTGTTGATCACCGCGAAGTTCTCGACGGTCTCGGGGAAGAGTCGCTTGACCGGGGGGAAGTTGCCCTTGATCAGCAACGACGTGACGGTCTTGTCACCGGCCTGGAACGCGATCAGCTCGCGGTCGTCGCTGCCGGTGATCGAGACGGACACGGTGCTGGCGCTGCCGAAGGTCTTGCCGACCTCCTGCAGGGTGCGGGCCGGCACGAGCGCCGTGGTCGTCTCGGTGCTGGCGGCAGTGCCGGGATCGAACTCGATGCCGCGGACGGCGACCCGGTAGCGATCGGTGGCCACGAGCGAGAGAGCGTTCTCGGTGACCTCGAGCTGCACGCCCGTGATGACCGGCGTCACGTCGTCGCGTGAGGCAGCGACGGCGACCTGCGAGATCGCCAGCGAGAAGGCGTCGCCGGGAACGACCCCGGACCGCTCACCGACCGTGGGCAGCGTCGGGTACTCCTCGACGGGCATGCTCAGCAGCGAGAAGTTCGCGGAGCCGCAGCTGACGGCGATGCGGTTCTCGTCGGTGGAGAAGGTCACGGGTGCGTTCGGGAGGCGGTTGGCGATGTCGGCCAGCAGACGCCCCGAGACGAGGATCGTCCCCGGCTCGTCGACCTCGGCCGCGATGCTCGTCTGGGCCGAGACCTCGTAGTCGAACGACGACAGCGTGAGCCCGTCGGCATCTGCCTCGATCAGGACTCCGCTGAGGATCGGCAGGGTGGTGCGCTGCGGGAGGAGCTTCACGGCGAAGGAGACGGCATCGCTGAAGACGTCGCGGTTGACCTGGAACTTCACGCGGGGACCCCTGTTCGACTACTCGCTCGTGGATGGCCCGCCAATACTGCCACAGCGAGGAGGCGGGCGGTCCCGGGCCCGGAGACCGCCGCCGGCTGTCCACAAGGTTGTCTCTCCAACAATTTCTTGTAATCAGGATTAACAGTCTTAACCGTTGTGCACAGTGTGGATAACCTGTTTAAAACCCCGAGGCCAGAGGGAACTACACGTCTGTGACTTGTGCACGGGGTGTGGACTCGACGGGGTCGACGGGGCGAGTGCCGACCCGAGGCCGGAGCCACTTCCCACAGGCCGGAGTGATCCGTGAACACGTCAGCCCGAGTTGTCCACGTCTTTCCACAAGTTATCCACACTGTGGGAACGACGACTGTACCCAGGGGCGGTCGACCGCCTCCTGGAGGCTCGTCGACGCACGAACGGGCGCCGACACGAGGTCGACGCCCGTTCGGGGCCCACGGCGAGGAGGCGCCGGCAGGGCGCCGCGACTCGCCTACTTGTAGCGGGTGTCCTGCTTGATCCGGCTGGTCAGCTCCGTCACCTGGTTGTAGATCGAGCGGCGTTCCTTCATGAGCTCGCTGATCTTCTTGTTGGCGTACATGACCGTCGTGTGGTCGCGGTTGCCGAAGAGCTGGCCGATCTTGGGGAGGGAGAGGCTCGTCAGCTCACGGCAGAGGTACATCGCGATCTGCCGGGCGGTCGCGATGGCCTGCGAGCGGGAGGACCCGTACAGGTCGTCGACCGAGAGCTTGAAGTAGTCGGCGGTGTGGTTGATGATGTCGACCGGCGCGACGATGTTGTCCTCGTCGAGGGTGATCAGGTCTTTCAGGACGGTCTGCACGAGGGCCATGTCGACCGCGGTGCGGTTGAGGCTGGCGAACGCCGTGACCCTGATCAGCGTGCCCTCGAGCTCGCGGATGTTGCTCGACACCTTCGTGGCGATGAACTCGAGCACCTCGTCGCGGACCTGCAGCTTCTCGCTCTGCGCCTTCTTGCGGAGGATCGCGATGCGGGTCTCGAGGTCGGGCGCCTGGACGTCGGTGATCAGGCCCCACTCGAAGCGGGACCGCATCCTGTCCTCGAAGCCGGTCAGGTGCTTGGGGGGCAGGTCGCTCGTGATCACGAGCTGCTTGTCGTGGTCGTGCAGCGTGTTGAAGGTGTGGAAGAAGGCCTCCTGAGTCGAGTCCTTGCCCTGCAGGAACTGGATGTCGTCGATCAGGAGGATGTCGATCTCGCGGTAGCGCTGCTGGAACAGGTTCGAGCGGTTGTTCGCGATCGAGTTGATGAAGTCGTTCGTGAACTCCTCGCTGCTCACGTAGCGGACGCGGATGCCCGGGTACATCGTCTCGGCGTAGTGGCCGATGGCGTGGAGGAGGTGCGTCTTGCCCAGCCCGGACGATCCGTAGATGAAGAGAGGGTTGTACGCCTTGGCCGGAGCCTCTGCGACGGCCACGGCCGCGGCGTGGGCGAAGCGGTTCGAGGCGCCGATCACGAAGTTGTCGAAGCTGTACTTGGGGTTCAGCCGCGAGTCGTTGCGCTTGCCCGTCGAGGGCGACTCCACCGGGGCCGGGACGAACGGGGCCTCGATGTAGTGGGCGGGCTCCGACTCCTCGGGCTGCTGCGTGAGCGTGTCCGGCGTGATGTCGGGGTTGACGGTGATGGCGAAGCTCGCGACGGAGGTGTCGCCGAGCGCGGCGATCGACTCGAGCAGCGGAGTGCGGATGCGCTGTTCGAGCATGCCGCGGGTGAGGTCGTTGGGGACCTCGAGGTAGAGAGTGCCGCCGAGCACGCCCTTCGGCTCGACCAGGCTGATGAAGCCGTGCAGCTGGGGAGTGATGCGATCGTCGGTCGTCAGGGTCGCGAGCACGGATCGCCAGAGGTCCTGGACCGGATCTACGGTGTTCGCCACGGGGCTCTTCCTACCTACTTATGCACAGGTTTCTCCACTGGCGGACGATCGTCGTCTCAGCCAGGAACACTGCTACTTCCCCAGAACTACGCGGATGCGGAGTGGGAGGTGCCCACTTTAGTTCGTCGGCCCACACCCTCCGCAACCAAGGTTGTCAACACTGTGGAGAACTCCCGGGAGAGCTGTCGTTTGACCGCAGGACAGATGCCGCGTACTTTTAATCAGTTGAATCCCAGCCGACTCGGCTGTTGAAGACTTCTCGGATCACGGCACCAGGCCAGGTCCGCATCCCCTGGAGAGAACACCATGAGCAAGAGAACGTTCCAGCCGAACAACCGTCGTCGCGCCAAGAAGCACGGTTTCCGTGCACGTATGCGCACCCGTGCGGGCCGCGCCATCCTGGCCCACCGCCGCGGCAAGGGCCGCACCGAGCTCTCCGCGTAGCAGCCTCCGTGTTGGCCCGGGCCAACCGGATCGTCCGCGCAGACGACTACCGAAACACAGTGCGCCGTGGCCGCAAGTCGGGCACGGCGCACTCGGTCGTCTACGTGCGTCGTCGAGATGACGACCTGGTCCGGTTCGGGTTCATCGTGGCCAAGACCGTCGGCAACGCGGTCGCGCGCAACACCGTGCGCCGTCGGCTGAAGCACGTCTGTCACGACATCCTCCCGGGGGTGCCGCCCGGCACCGACGTGGTCGTCCGCGCACTGCCAGGCAGCCTCGACGTTCCGTGGTCTACCCTGCTCACGGACATCTCGGGGGTCGTCGACAAGGTCGTGGGACAGTGAAGCAAGCGGTGCAGTTCGTGACGTTGCTGCCGCGCAACGTCTGCGTCGTGCTGCTCCGCGCCTACCGTGCCGTCATCTCTCCCCTCTACGGCGAGGTCTGCCGGTACCACCCGTCGTGCTCGCGGTACGCGCTCGAGGCCATCCAGCAGCACGGAGTCGTGCGGGGCTCGGCGATGGGCGCGTGGCGGATCGGTCGTTGCAACCCCTGGGCTGCCGGCGGCATCGACGACGTGACCCCGCCTCGGCGACAGAAGTACACCACCACGGCCTTCGGCTTCGTGGTCCCTCGATCCGACGTGGTCGCGCCCGCCCCGAGCGGCACGCCCCGTCTCCTCGTCCAGAGCCACGGAAAGGGCTGACCCGAACACCATGGACTTCATCGGAACCATCCTCTGGCCCCTCAGGTGGGTCGTCGAGGCGATCCTCGTGGGCTTCCACAACGTGCTCACCGCCCTCGGCATGGACACGGCCGCGGGCAGCACCTGGGTCCTGTCGATCGTCGGCCTCGTGCTCGTGGTCCGGGCCGCCCTGATCCCGATCTTCGTCCGGCAGATCAAGAGCCAGCGACGCATGATGGAGATCGCGCCTCGCCTCAAGAAGATCCAGGACAAGTACAAGGGCAAGCGCGACCAGTTCAGCCGCGAGGCCATGTCGCGAGAGACGATGGCGCTGTACAAGGACACGGGCACCAACCCGTTGAGCTCGTGCCTGCCGCTCCTCATCCAGATGCCGATCTTCTTCAGCCTCTACACGGTGCTGCACAACGCCCAGCAGGACAAGGTCGGCATCGGCCTCCTCAGCCAGGCGCTCTCCACCTCCTTCGGTGAGTCCTCGCTCTTCGGCGCGCCCCTGAAGGAGACCTTCCTGGGCGCCACGACCTGGGAGGTCCGGCTGATGGCCGGCATCATGGTCGTCGTCATGACCGCGTCGCAGTTCATCACCCAGCTGCAGATCGTCTCGAAGAACATGTCGCCCGAGACCAAGGCGAGCCCGATGTTCAAGCAGCAGCGCATGCTGCTCTACTTCCTGCCCCTCGTGTTCGTCTTCTCGGGCCTCTCGTTCCCCCTCGGCGTCATGTTCTACTGGCTGACCTCGAACATCTGGACCATGGCCCAGCAGTTCATCGTCATCCGGAACATGCCCACCCCCGGCAGCGAGGCGGCTCTCGCCCGCGAGGAGCGTCTCGCGAAGAAGGCCCAGCGCAAGGGACTCGGCATCGGCGACATCACGGTCACCGAGATCGAGTCCGCGCCCGCCGTGCCCAAGGCGACGCAGCGCGTGCAGCCCGTCGGCAAGAACCGCGCCAAGAAGCAGAACGGCGCCAAGAAGTGAAGGACACCGACATCGACACCACCGGCAACGAGGCTCGCGAGGTGAACGCCGAGGGGCCCGAGGAGGCGACCGTCACGGACGACCGGCAGCACAACTCCGGCGCATCCGACACGGTCGACGGGGCCGACGCCGCGTCCGTCATCGACGAGGGCGAGATCGCCGCCGACTACATCGAGGAGCTCCTCGACATCTGCGACTTCGACGGCGACATCGACATCGAGGTCCGCGGCGGCCGCTCGTACATCTCGGTCGACGCCTCCGGCGAGGGTTCGTTGAGGGCACTGTCGAAGCCCGACACGGTGACGGCCCTGCAGGAGCTGACGCGCATCGCGGTGCAGACCAAGACGGGCGAGTTCTCTCGTCTCATCCTCGACATCGGCGGGTCGCGGCAGACGCGCGAGGCCGAGCTCGGGGCCATGGTGGACCGGGCCGTGGAGCGCCTGGAGGAGGGCGCCACGGCGGCCTCGCTGCCTCCCATGTCGTCGTACGAGCGCAAGCTCGTGCACGACATCGTCGCCGCCCGCGGCTTCGTCTCGGAGTCCGAGGGCGAGGGCCGAGACCGGCACACCGTCATCAAGCGCGGCTGACCCCCACCGTGAGCACTGAGCACGACGCTGACGGGCCGGTCCGTCCGCACCTGAGCACGGAGCTCGAGGCCGAGCCCGCCGTCGCACGCGAGATCTTCGGCGATCGCGTGGAGGTCGTCCGGCAGTTCACTGCCGACCTCGCGCAGCACGGAGAGGAGCTGGGCCTGATCGGCCCCCTCGAGCTGCCGCGCCTCTGGACCCGGCACGTGATCAACTCGGGGCTCGTGGCACCGCTCCTGCGATCCGGCGCACGCGTCGGCGACATCGGCTCGGGTGCCGGCCTGCCGGGCCTGGTGCTCGCTGCCGCCCGACCGGACACCACGCTCCTGCTCATCGAGCCGATGGAGCGTCGGACCGACTGGCTGTCCGCAGAGGCGGAGCGCCTCGGCCTCACGAACGTCGAGGTGATCCGCGCGCGCGCGGAGGACGTCGAGCTCGACACTTGGCTCGACCAGGCGACGGCTCGCGCCGTCTCGGCCCTGACCAAGTTGATACCGCTCACGGCTCGGCTCGTGAAGACGGGCGGAGAGCTGATCCTGATGAAGGGCGCGCGCGTCGACCACGAGGTCGAGGCCGCCCGCAAGGTCATCGCCCGGACGCACCTCGTCGACGTCGAGGTGCTCGAGCTCGGCGTCGGCGTCGTGGACCCCGCCGAGACCACCCGGGTGTTCCGAGCCACACTCGACTGACGCCGGCCGAGGAGGCGGTGGTCGGCTCCACAGGAAGCGATCTGAGCGCTTCGGGCACTTGGCCGTTGCTGTCTCCCGACGAACTGGGTCTCACGGTGTCTCTGCGCGGATCACGCAGATACCGGACTTGATCAGCATTTGCCATGATCTTCAGTTGGGTGCGGTCGATCTCGGTGTTCTGAGGTCCAGGCCACGGCGTTTCACTCTACGTCCGTTGCGGCAGTTGCCGAGACACGTGTCATCGACCTGTCCGATGCGTCTTCGACGCAGTTATGCACATGTTGGCGAGCCTGTGCACAAACACGTCGATCACTCTCTCTGAACACTTCGAGGCACTGCCTTGGTTCCCGTTTCACGTGAAACATGGACAAGATGATGAGAGCTCCCGTGCCTGGCCACGCGACCGGGCGAGATAGAGTGGAGGCTCGGCCCAACAGTGATGATCATCGTCGATCGTGACCACGCAGGAGGCCGTTTCACGTGAAACACAGCGATGCGGAGATCCCCGGTGAGTTCATCCACGGAGTACGACGACAGCACTCCCCTGGCACGGGAGCTCGCTGATCTCCGCCGTCGGCGCGAGGCGCTCTCGAAGGATCCCCTCCCGGCGCCGGACAAGACCCGGATCTTGACCGTCTCGAACCAGAAGGGCGGGGTAGGCAAGACGACGACCACGGTCAACCTCGCCGCCGCTCTGGCTCGGAGCGGGGCCCGTGTGCTCGTGATCGACCTGGACCCGCAGGGGAACGCGTCGACCGCACTCGGGGTGGAGCACCGGGCGGAGACACCGAGTGTCTACGACGTTATCGTGAACGAGGGCGACATCTCCGACGTCGTCCAGCAGAGTCCCGAGTTCCCTGATCTCTACTGCGTCCCGGCGACGATCCACCTGGCCGGTGCGGAGATCGAGCTGGTGTCGCTCGTGGCTCGTGAGCAGAGGCTCCGGACGCAGCTCGACGCCTACCTGTCGGCCACGGAAGCCGCGGGCGAGCGCTTCGACTACGTGTTCATCGACTGCCCGCCCTCGCTGGGCCTGCTCACCATCAACGCCTTCGTCGCGGCGGGCGAGGTGTTGATCCCGATCCAGTGCGAGTACTACGCCCTGGAGGGGCTCAGCCAGCTGCTGCGCAACATCCAGTTGATCGAGAAGCACCTCAACCCGCGTCTGCAGGTGTCGAGCATCTTGCTCACGATGTACGACGGTCGCACGAACCTGGCTCGTCAGGTGGTCGCCGATGTTCGTGAGCACTTCCCCTCGGAGGCCCTCCAGACGCTGATCCCCCGGTCCGTTCGCATCAGCGAGGCACCGGGCTACGGACAGACCGTCATCAGTTACGACACGAACTCACCCGGCTCGATCTCGTACCTCGAGGCCGCAGCAGAACTAGCACGACGAGGAGCACCCCAGTAGTGGCAACCAAGAGAACCGGACTCGGGCGCGGCATCGGTGCGCTCATCCCCGTGGCCGAGGAGGGCACGGATCGGCCTGTCGACGTCTTCTTCCCCACCGGACAGCAGACGGCCGACGAGTTGGTGGCCGTGCCCGGTGCGCGGCTGGCAAACCTCAACCCCCTCGACGTCGTGCCGAACGCGCAGCAGCCGCGAGCAGAGTTCCGCGAGGAGGAGCTGGCTGAGCTGGTCACCAGCATCCGCGAGGTCGGGGTGCTCCAGCCGATTGTCGTTCGCCCGCTCCCTCGAGACGCGTCCGCGAAGGGGGCCACCGCGGCCCCGCAGTACGAACTCGTCATGGGTGAGCGACGCCTCCGCGCGACGAAGCAGCTGGGGCTCGCGACCATCCCTGCGATCGTCAAGGAGACGGCGGACGAGTCGATGCTCCGGGACGCCCTGCTCGAGAACCTGCACCGGGCTGAGCTCAACCCGCTCGAGGAAGCATCCGCCTATCAGCAACTTCTCGCTGATTTCGGCATCACTCAGGACGAGCTCTCCAGTCGTATCGGGCGTAGTCGGCCGCAGATCTCGAACACGCTGCGCCTCCTTCGCTTGCCGGCGAGCGTACAGCGCCGGGTCGCGTCGGGAGTGCTGTCTGCCGGACACGCTCGCGCGATCCTGTCGACCGGAGACTTTCTGCTCATGGAGAGGCTCGCGGACAAGATCGTCAACGAGGACCTGTCAGTGCGCGCTGCAGAGGCGGCTGCTGCCGGCACGAGCATCAAGCCCCGCACGACACGGGGCGCTGTGGGTCGCCACCAGGCTCACCTCGATGAGGTCGCGGAGAACCTCGGCGACAAGCTCGAGACCAAGGTGAAGGTGCGGATGGGCGCCCGTAAAGGCTCGATCGCCATCGACTTCGCCTCGATGCAGGACCTCAACCGCATCCTCGCTGCACTGGGCCAGGACCCGTTCTCCCAGTAGGAGGCACGCTCGATCGCTCGAGACGTCACCCCCTGAGCGTGTTTCACGTGAAACGGTGTCACGCGTGGTCGAGGACGGCCTTCTCGGCGAGAGCCGCGTAGACCAGCCCGAGCTCGAAACCTGCTGCGTCGAGCGCCATCGGTACGAGAGAAGTCTCCGTCAGCCCCGGCAGCACGTTGACCTCGAGGAACCACGGGGTGCCCGCCGCGTCGACGATCAGGTCGACCCGGGAGAGGTGGCGGAGGCCAAGAGCCTGGTGGACCGTCACGGCGGTCTGGGCCGCCGCCTCCTGCGCTCGGTCATCGAGGCGGGCCGGCGTGAAGAACGTCGTCTCACCCGCGTTGTACCGGGCCTCGAAGCCGTAGACGCCATTGCGGGGGACGATCTCGACGGCCGGCAGGGCCGAGGGGCCGTCGCCCGTGTCGATGACGCCGACCGCGATCTCGATACCGGTGATCTTCTGCTCGACGATCACGTCGTCGCAGTACGTGTAGGCATCCACCATCGCACGGGGCAGCTGATCCGCGGATTCGACGACGGTCACGCCCTGCGCCGAGCCGCCCCGGGCCGGCTTCACGACGACGGGGACGGGGTGCTCCTCCGAGATGGCGGCGAGCACTCCGGCCGCGCCGAGCTCGCGGAAGGCGTCGTGCGAGAGGGTGATGCCCCGAGGTGTCCGGACTCCCGCGCGGTGCGCGAGCTCCTTGGCGGTGGGCTTGTCCCAGGCGAGCCGCGCCGCCGCCGAGCTGCTGCCGACGAAGGGGATGTCGAGCGCCTCGAGTAGACCTCGCAAGGCGCCGTCCTCGCCGCTGGCGCCGTGCAGCGCCGGCCAGACGACATCGGGGCGCGTGGAGGTGAGGTGCCCGAGCAGCGACGCGTCGGGATCGCGCAGGTCGACCTCGATGCCGTTGGCGACGAGGCTGTCGACCACGCGCCTCCCCGATCTCAGCGAGACGTCGCGCTCGTGGGAGATGCCCCCGGCCAGCACGGTGACCTTCTTGACGGCGCTCTGAGTCATCGGGGCTCTCTCTCGTGGATCGGCCACGTGGTCGTCCTGTGGCGGCGTTTCGGCTTAAGTGCTGATCAGTTGGTGTTCGGCGGCGGTGTCGACACGCCGGAGCGCATCGTCAGGGGCGAGCCGAGCCGGGCGCCGGAGAACGTCGCGAGCAGATCGAGCTCGCCGTTGACCACGGTCGCGAGCCGGGCGATCCCGGTCCGGATCGACTCGGGCGTCGGGTAGCAGAACGACAGCCGGATGTTCTGGCGGCCGCCACCGTCGGCGAAGAACGCCGTGCCGGGCGTGTAGGCGACGAGTTCCTTCACCGCACGAGGCAGCATCGCCTTCGAGTCGAGCTCGTCGGGCAGGGTGACCCACACGAAGAAACCGCCGTCGGGCACGGTCCAGCTGAGCGACGGGAGATACTCCCCCAGCGCCGAGATCATGGCGTCCCGACGCTCGCGGTAGAGACCGCGGAACGACTCGATCTGACCGCGCCAGTCGGCCTGGTCGAGGTACTCGGTGATGACGAACTGGCCGAACGAGTTGGGCGAGAGGGTCGCCGACTCGTTGGCGAGGATGAGCTTCTCGCGGATGGCGTGCGGGGCCAGGGCCCAGCCGACGCGGAAGCCGGGAGCGAGCGTCTTCGAGAACGAGCCGAGGTAGATGACGCCCTCGTCGTCGACCGAGCGCATCGCCTGGGGGGCCGGCTGGTCGAAGTACAGGAGGCCGTACGGGTTGTCCTCGAGGACGAGGATCCCGGCGTCGCGGCAGATCTCGAGGATCTCGAGTCGGCGGGCCCAGGTCAGCGTCACGCCGGCCGGGTTGTGGAAGTTGGGGATCGTGTAGAGGAACTTGATGGTGCGGCCCTCGGACCTGACCCGCGCGATCGTCTCTCGCAGCGCCTCCGGCACGAGGCCCTCGGCGTCGGTCGCGACGTGCGAGACCTCGGCCTGGTACGCCTTGAAGACGCCCAGGGCGCCCACGTAGCTGGGCGACTCGGCGAGGACGACGTCGCCCGGGTTCACGAAGAGCCGGGTGACCAGGTCGAGGGCCTGCTGGGAGCCGGTGGTCACGACGACGTCGTCGGCGCTGCCCCGGATCCCCTCCATGGCCATGATCTGCATGATGTGCTCGCGGATCGCGGGAGTGCCCTGCCCGGACCCGTACTGCAGGGCCATGGCTCCGCCGTTCTGCGACATCACGCGGTCGATGGCGCCGGTGACGAGCTCACGGGGCAGGGCGGAGACGAAGGGCATGCCGCCCGCCAGCGAGACGACCTCGGGACGGCTGGCGACGGCGAAGAGGGCTCGGACCTCGGAGGCGCTCAGGCCGGCCGTGCGGTCGGCGTACGAGTCGTACCACGGGTCGAGGTTGGTGCCCTTGTCGGTCATGTGCGTCCCTGTCGGTCAGAGGTGGTGCGGTTCAGGATATGCCCGGAGCGGCCCGGAGACGGCGAGAGCCCGCCCAGCGGGTGCTGGGCGGGCTCTCGTGCGGTGCGTCGACGCGGGGTCGACCTACGCGAGGAACTCCGCCAGGTCGGCCTCGAGGGCCGGCTTCGGCTTGGCGCCGATGACGGTCTTGACGACCTGGCCGCCCTTGTAGACCTTCATCGCCGGGATCGACGTGATCTGGTACTGCATGGCGGTCTGCGGGTTGTCGTCGACGTTGAGCTTGACGATCTCGATCTTGTCGGCGTGCTCGGCCGCGATCTGGTCGAGGATCGGCGAGACGGCGCGGCACGGGCCGCACCACTCGGCCCAGAAGTCGACCAGGATCGTCTTGTCGGACTTGAGGACGTCGGCCTCGAAGGAGGCGTCGGTGACTGCCTTGGCGCTGCTCATGGTGGTTCCTTTCGTCAGGGGTTCGTGTGGTTCGCGCACGCGGGCCGACGTCGTCGACCCGCGGTCGCAGGTCAGGCGGAGACGGGCTCGGGGGCGACCGACTCGGCGGTGTCGATGCCCTCTGCGGCGCCCTCGGTGTGCTCGGCTAGAAACGACTGGTCGAGGCTGGCCAGGAAGTGCTCGGCGTCGAGCGCGGCGACGACCCCGGAGCCGGCCGCGGTGGCCGCCTGGCGGTAGGTGTCGTCGACGACGTCGCCCGCCGCGAAGACGCCGCGGAGGTTGGTCTTCGAGCTGCGGCCCTCGACGGCGATGGTGCCGCTCGAGGTGAGGTCGACCTGGCCGTGCACGAGGTGCACTCGCGGGTCGTTGCCGATCGCGATGAAGAGGCCGTCGAGGTCGAGGTCACGCGTGCTGCCGTCGACCGTGTCGGTCAGCTGCACGCCCGTGGCCTTCTCGTCGCCGAGGATCGCCGTGACCTGCGTGTTGAACACGAACTCGATCTTGTCGTTGCTGCGTGCCCTGTCCTGCATGATCTTCGACGCGCGGAGCGTCTCCGAGCGGTGGATGACGTAGACCTTCGAGGCGAAGCGCGTCAGGAACGTCGCCTCCTCCATGGCCGAGTCGCCGCCTCCCACGACCGCGATCTCCTTCTGCTTGAAGAAGAAGCCGTCGCAGGTGGCGCACCAGCTGACGCCGCGGCCGCTCAGGCGCTCCTCGTCGGGCAGGCCGAGCTTGCGGTACGCGCTGCCGGTCGCGAAGATCACGGTCAGCGCCTGCTCGACGGTGCCGCTGCCGAGCGTGACCGTCTTCACGTCGCCCGTGAGGTCGACGCTGGTGACGTCGTCGAGCAGCACCTCGGCGCCGAACTTCTCGGCCTGCTCCTGCAGCTTGAACATCAGCTCGGGCCCCTGGATGCCGTCGGGGAACCCGGGGAAGTTCTCGACCTCGGTGGTCTTCATGAGCTCGCCGCCCGCCTCGACCGAGCTCGCCACGATCAGCGGCTCGAGGCCGGCGCGTGCCGCGTAGATGCCCGCCGTGTAGCCGGCGGGTCCGGAGCCGATGATGATGATCTGGCGCATGAGCACCTTCCTCGTGACGTTCGTGGATGACGGGAGGGGAACGGCGGGCTGTCCGCCCGTCTCGCCCTCGCTCGACCGTCTGGTGAAACACATCCTAGGGTCGACGCATTCCGACGGCCCAGGGCTCGCAGACGGCGCCCAGCGACCGGCTCGGCAGCCGGCTCGCTCTCCGGTCAGCGACGTAGGAGGCGCGCTGCCAGCGGTCGGACCCGGCGGATCACCGGGGCGGTCAGGTCGGTCAGCTCGGGCAGGCGGATCAGCGCCAGGAGCCCGAGGTAGACGACGGCCATGACGAGCCCGGCGACGACGACGGTCAGGATGCCCGCGATGCGGCCCGAGTGCGCGAAGCCCTCGGGGTCGAAACCACCCAGACCGGTCACGACGACGAGCCCGACGATGCCGGCCATCAGCGAGAAGAAGGCGAACTGCAGGTACCGGCGCAGCACCCAGCGGCCGTCGATGCCGCCGAGGCGGCGCTTCACCAGCACGAGGGCGACGATCGTCTGGGCCGAGCCCGCGACCGAGGTCGTCACCGCGATGGCCACGGCGATGAGGTCGTCGGGCACCAGGGCGGACGAGATGAGGGTGCCGATCACGAAGATGCCCGACTGGACGATCTGCATGAAGAACGGCGTGCGCTGGTCGTGCAGCGCGAAGAAGACTCGCTGCACGACGAAGAGGACGCTGAACAGGACGAGCCCCGGCATGAAGCCGAGGATGACCTGTGCCATCTGGCTCGCCCCGGTGAAGGTGCTCTCGAAGAAGCTCGCGAACGGGTACGCCACGACGCACATGGCCACCGTCGCGAACACCATGAACATGCCGATGGTGCGGAGCGACTGCGAGAGGTCGGTGCGCACCGCGCGCAGGTCCCCGCGCGAGGCGTGCCCGCTCATCCGGGTGAAGTAGGCGGTCGCGATCGACACGGCGACGATGCCGTGGGGCAGCATGAAGAGCAGCCACGAGTTGGCGAGCACGGCGTTCGACGCGCCCGTCCCGCTGCCCTCGGACGCGACGCGGCTCTGCACGAGACCGGCGAGCTGGGTGACGAGCACCATGCCGAAGAGCCAGCCCGCGGCCTTGCCGGTGGCGCCGAGGCCGACGCCGCGCCAGCGGAAGTCGGGGCGGAACGACAGCCCTGCGCGGCGCCAGAAGAGCAGCAGGAATCCCGCCTGCGCCAGCACGCCGAGGCTGGCCGTGCCGGCGAGCACCGTGATTCGGCCAGGGGTCCAGACCTCGACGACCGAGTTCTCGGCGGAGCCGCCGAACAGCACCATGAACACGACCAGGCCCGCGATCGCCACGACGTTGTTGATCACGGGAGCCCAGGTGAAGGGCCCGAACACCTGACGGGCGTTGAGCACCTCGCTCAGCAGCGAGTACATCGCGTAGAAGAAGATCTGCGGCAGGCACCAGTAGGCGAAGGCCGTCGCGAGGGCGATGGCGTCGGACGTGTAACCCCCTTGACCAGTTGAGCCTGCCTGTTGGGCGTAGAGGCGCACGAGCAGGGGCGCGAGCAGCGTGCCGACCAGGCCGACCGCCGCGAAGACGATGGTGCCGAGGGTCACGATCTTGTTGATGAACCGCTGGCCGCCGTCGTCGTCCTGCGTGGCCGCCCGCACGATCTGGGGCACGAGCACCGCGCTCAGCAGGCCGCCCGCGATGAGCGCGTAGATGTTGTTCGGCAGCTGGTTGGCGAGGGCGAACGAGTCGGCTGCGCGGCTCGCGGACTGGCCGATGGCGGCCGCCAGCACGGCCGTCTTGACGAAGCCGAGCACCCGCGACACCATCGTGCCCGAGGCGAGCAACACGCTCGCGCGGCCGAGGCCGCCCTGTGCGCTCACGGGCGGACACCGGTCTCGGCGGTGTCGCCGCCGTCGGTCGACGCCGCTGCTGCTGCTGCTGCGTCCGCTTCTGCTCCGGCGCCTGCGCCTGCGCCGGCCGCTTGCTCGCGTGCGAGCCGCCGCTTGTGGAAGGTCCGGTAGATGCCCCCGCCGAAGAGCACGAGGAACCCGACGGCGAAGACCCACGTGATCGCCGTCTCCCACCCGGCCTGCACCGAGATGGACACGGTGGCGGGCGTCGAGATGGCGACCCCCGTCGAGCTCACGAGGCTGAGCGAGACGTCGACGGTGCCGTTCGCGACGGACTGCACCGGGACCCTGACCCGTGCCTGCGAGTCGGACGCGACGGTCACCTCGATCCGGTTCTGCTCGACCGACAGCAGCGAGTTCGACGGCTGGACCATCAGGTAGACGGTGGCAGCCGACGACGTCGAGTTCTGGACGTAGAGCGGCAGGGACGTGCGGTCGCCGAGGATGGAGAGGTCGCTGCCCTGCACGATCGAGACGAGGCCGGACGTGGTGACGGAGTCGGCGTCGGCGACGGCGACCTCCGTCGCGAGGCCGTCGGGGTTCGCGCGCCACGAGTGCGACGCGAGGGCCAGGGTCCGGAGGCGCGACGAGGCCGTCACGGTCTGGGGCTGCGCGAGGGCGGTGGCGAAGTCGACGACGCGGCGATCGGCCGTGACGAGCGTGCGCATCAGGGCCGCCCGGGCGTCGTCCTCGGGCTCGTCGACGACGGTGGCGGCGGTCGGGGCGCTGGCCAACGCCTCCTGCAGGGTGCTCGCGGCGGACCACGGCAGGTCGCGGAGCGCCGCCAGGGTCTGGGTCAGGTAGGCGCCGTCGGGCGACCAGCCGCGTCCGAGCGTGGCGAGGAGCGTGCGGGCGTCGCTCGGACGCTCGCGGGCGACGGTCGCGACGCTGGCGGAGAGCTCGGCCATCGTGGTGGCCCAGGCCTCGTCGCCGGAGGCGCCGGCCGCGTCCGAGAGGAGGGTCGAGAGGGTGTCGTCCGAGACGAGCCCCGCGGTGGCCCCGAGCTGGGTCGCCGCGTTCTCGGTGGCTCCCGTCGAGACCGCGACGTTCGAGCTCGACAGGATCGTGGAGGTGTACCCGCTCGCGGCCAGGACGTCGAGGTCGGCGGCGACCACGGTGTCGGCCTCGGGCCACGCGACGCCGGTGGACGACCACGGCCAGCTCAGCAGCGACTCGGTGGTGGGCAGCGGCGGCGCCGCGGCGGGGTCGTCCGACCCGTCGGGGCCCGTGCCCCCGTCGGCCGGCGGCTCGACGGCCGACGGCTCGGAGGTGCCGCTCGTCGACGGCTCGGGGGTGCCGCTCGGGGTCGACTCGGCGAAGAGGGTCGGGTCGACGAGGGCGTCGAACGAGACGGGCGTCGGGATCGACGCCGCGCCTCCCTGGCTCAGGCCCGCGACGTCGGCGTCGGCGTACGCGAGCGGGAACGTCTCGAGGCCCGAGCGCTGCAGCTGGTCGAGCCAGTCGAGTGCGGAGGCAGGCGCCGACGTGCCCAGCAGCCGGACGGACGCGATGATCATGGGGTCGACGGCCACGGCGGCCTGCGTGCCCTTCACGGCCCTCAGCTGGCGCGTGAGCGTGCCGTCGATCGACGTGTAGGCCGCGAGCGCGCTGGCGTCGAGCACGCCGTTCTCGGTCTCGGGCGTCGTGATCGGCACCGCCACGGCGACCTTCGTCGCCTGGAAGCTCTCGGCCGGGAACCACGCGACGCTGCTGCGCGCCTGGGCGAGCTGGGCGCCGTCCGAGTCGACGAGTCGGGCGCCCAGGGCACGGGCGCCCCAGCCGTAGCCGCCGAGGGCGACGGCCGCGGCGGACACGGTGACGGATCCGACCGTGCGCGACTGCCCCGAGGGGACCTCGGGCACGTCGACGCGCGTCAGGGAGGTGCCGAGGTAGTCGTTGCCGCTGGTCGAGCCCGGCGAGAGCCAGCTCGCCAGCTTGGCCCGGGTGACGAAGGCGTTCCGGTCGAGGTAGACGCGGGCGACCGACGCGGGCAGGTCGTCCTCCGTGGTGTTGGTGACGACGACGTCGAGCACGAGGTCGCGATCCGGCACGAGCACCCCGGACTCGGCGGGCGCCAGGGCGAGGGTGACGGCGTCGTCGGGGACGCTCGAGGGCACGGACGCGGCCGACGCCGAGGAGGCGCCGAGCCCGAGGCCCGCACCGCCGAGCCCGAGACCTGGGCCGGCCACTGCGGGCAGCCCGACGACCACGACGAACACCGCCGTCAGCGCGGCGAGCAGGGCGTGGAGTCGTCTCATAGGCAAGGTGCGGCCGGCGCGGGACGGCCGACGAGCATGCCGAGTCTAGGCAATCGAGACCGGACGGTCGCGGTGGGCGCCCCGGGACGCGACCGGCGACGGACCGGCTCAGCCCTGGGGAGGAGGCGGGCGCGGCCGGGTGCGCCGGGCGCACTGTGGCAAAGTGGTCGGTCATGGACACCGTCGCCTCCGCCCTCCAGCGACTGGACCACCTGGCCGCCACGCCCCGCATCGCGAGGCTCGCCGCCGCCTTCTCCGCGGCCGGCCACGAGCTCGCCCTCGTCGGCGGCCCCGTCCGCGACGCGTTCCTCGACCGGCGGGTCAACGACCTCGACTTCACGACCGACGCCTCCCCCGACGAGATCCTCGAGATCGTCGTGCCGCTGGCCGAGGCGCACTGGGACGTCGGTCGCCAGTTCGGCACCATCGCGGCCCGCGTCGACGGCGAGGTCGTCGAGATCACGACCTACCGCAGCGACGTCTACGACGGCGAGACGCGCAAGCCCGTCGTCGAGTTCGGGGACACCCTCGAGGGCGACCTGGTCCGCCGCGACTTCACCGTCAACGCCATGGCGCTGCGGCTGCCCGAGCAGGTGCTCGTCGACCCCTCGGGCGGCGTGGAGGACCTGCTGGCCGGCCGCCTCGCGACGCCCGGCAGCGCCGTCGACTCGTTCCGGGACGATCCGCTCCGCATGATGCGCGCCGCCCGCTTCGTCGCGCAGCTCGGCTTCTCCGTCTCGGACGAGGTGCGCGAGGCGATCTCGGCCCGCGCCTCCACCCTCTCGATCGTCTCGGTCGAGCGCGTCGCCGACGAGCTCTCGAAGCTGCTCCGCACCGACACGCCCCGAGACGGCATCCGGCTGATGGTCGACACCGGCCTCGCCGACCACGTCCTGCCCGAGCTCGCGGCGATGCGCCTCGAGATCGACGAGCACCACCACCACAAGGACGTCTACGAGCACAGCCTCACGGTGCTCGACCAGGCCATCGGCTACGAGCGCGAGCGGCACCCCGGCGAGGCGCCCGACCTCACCCTCCGGCTCGCCGCGCTGCTGCACGACTGCGGCAAGCCCGACACCCGCAGGCTCGAGCCGGGCGGGGTGGTGACGTTCCACCACCACGACGTCGTCGGGTCGAAGCTGGCCCGCAGGCGGCTCAGGGCCCTGCGGTTCGACAACGACACGACCAAGGCCGTGTCACGGCTGATCGAGCTGCACCTCCGCTTCTTCGGGTACACGGAGGGCGCCTGGACCGACTCGGCCGTGCGTCGGTACGTCCGCGACGCCGGCGACGAGCTCGAGCGCCTGCACATGCTGACCCGCGCCGACGTGACGACGCGGAACAAGCGGAAGGCGGACCGGCTCGGCTTCGCCTACGACGACCTCGAGGCCCGCATCGCCGACCTGCGCGAGCGGGAGGCGCTCGACTCGCTCCGCCCCGACCTCGACGGCGACGACATCCAGCGCGTGCTCGGCATCTCCCCCGGCCGCGAGGTGGGCGAGGCGTACCGGTTCCTGCTCGAGCTGCGCACCGAGGAGGGGCCCCTCGGCAGCGAGGTCGCGACCGACCGGCTGCTGGCCTGGTGGGCGGCGCGCGCCTCCTAGGCCGTACTGTCGGGTCGTGCGCACCCGACCCAGCTCCGTCACGATCGCCGCCGCCGTCTGCGTCGTCGTGGTCGCCGGCTCCGCCGCGGGCATCGCCGCGTTCGGCGCCTCCCACTCGTCCGAGAGCAGGACGGCGTCTCCCGGCCGCGACGGACGGAAGACCGTCACCGTGCGGCTGTGGGACGAGGGAGTCGCGGCGGGCTACGAGAAGTCGTTCGCGACCTTCGAGCGGGACAACCCGACGATCGACGTGGACGTCGAGGTGGTCCCGTACTCGGGGTACTTCGCCGACCTCGACTCGGACGTCGACGCCGGCACCGCCCCCGACGTCTACTGGCTGAACAGCGCCGCCTACGCCGACCAGGCCGAGGCGGGCGACCTGCTCGACGTCGACCAGGTGCTCGGCGCCTCGGCGCACCGCGCCTGGAGCCCCGACGTCACCGAGCAGTACACGCTCGACGGGCACCTCTGGGGCGTGCCCCAGCTCAGCGACGGCGGCGTCGCCCTCTACTACAACGCCGACCTGCTGGCCGCGGCGGGCGTCGACCCCGCGGCGCTCGACGACCTCACCTGGGCACCGGGCGGCGGCGAGGGCGACACCCTGCTGCCCGTGCTCGAGCAGCTCACCCGCGACGGCCAGGGCCGCAGCGCCGCCGATCCCGCCTTCGACGGCACCCCCGTGCAGTACGGCTACAACGCGGGCGAGGACCTGCAGGCGATCTGGCTCGACTACCTCGGGTCGAACGGGGCGAGCCTCGAGGACGCGACGGGCACCTCCTTCGAGCTGGACACGCCGGAGGCGCAGGCCGCGTTCCGGTACGTGGTCGACCTGGTGCAGCAGCACCGGGTCGCTCCCCCGGCGTCGCTCACCAACGCCGACCCGGACTACAGCCGCGACCAGTTCACGTCGGGCCACATGGCGCTGTTCCAGTCGGGGCTGTACAGCCTGGCGCCGGTCGCGGCCGCCTCCGACTTCAGCTGGGGCGTCGCGCGCATGCCCGCCGGGCCGGAAGGGCGCGTCAGCGTGTCGAACGGCATCGTCGCGGCCGGCAACGCCCACACGTCGCACCTCGACGCGACGGCACGGGTGCTCGCCTGGCTCGGCTCGACCGACGGGTCTCGCTACATCGGCGCGGACGGAGCGGCCGTGCCCGCCGTGCTCGGCGCCCAGGCCGCGTACTACGAGCACTGGTCCGAGCAGGGCGTCGACGTCGCGCCGTTCTTCGACGTGGTGGCCTCGGGACGCTCGATCCCCGCGCCGACCGGCATCTGGGGCGACGCCGAGCCGGTCGTCGACCCGGTGCTCGACGAGATGTTCCTCGGCACGACGACGGTCGAGGAGGCGCTGGCCAGGGCGCAGGAGGCGGCGACCGCCACGCTCGAGGACGACCAGGACGCGGGCGGGCGCGGGACTCCCCGCTGACCGGGGTCGTCTCGGTCGGTGCTCGTCGCCAGTCGTCGCCGGCCGGGCACTGTGCTGGCCCGGCATTGTGCGGGGCCGGGTGACCGGCTACGCTGGGAAGGTTGCGTCTGCCCCCGGGCGGGCGCGACGTCATGAACACCCTCCTGCTGCAGAACGTCTGTAGCCGCGAAGTCCGAAGGAGGTGGGTTAGTCATGCACCAGTACGAACTGATGGTCATCCTGGACCCCGAGATCGATGAGCGCACCGTCGCCCCGAGCTTGGACAAGTTCCTCAACGTCATCCGCAACGACGGCGGCACGATCGACAACGTCGACATCTGGGGTCGTCGTCGTCTCGCCTACGAGATCAAGAAGAAGACCGAGGGCATCTACGCCGTCGTCAACATGACGGCGAACTCGGCCGCCACGGTCGAGCTCGACCGTCAGCTGGGTCTCTCCGAGGCCGTGCTCCGCACCAAGGTGCTGCGCGCCGAGGAGGCCATCGCGATGGTCGCCGAGGCCAAGAAGCTCTCGGACGAGAAGGCTGCCCGCAAGGCCGCCAAGGCTCCCGCCGCTGCTCCGGCCGCCGCTGCTGCACCGGCTGCCGCCGGTTCCGCGACGCCTGCCGGCTCCGCGACGCCTGCCGCTCCCGCTGCGCCCGCCGCACCGAAGGCTGCCGAGTAGCCGATGGCTGGCGAGACCGTCATCACAGTGGTGGGCAACCTCACCAGTGACCCCGAGCTGCGCTACACGCAGAACGGGCTCGCGGTCGCGAACTTCACCATCGCGTCGACCCCCCGCACGTTGGACCGCGCGTCCAACGAGTGGAAGGACGGCGAGGCGCTCTTCCTCCGTGCCAGCGTCTGGCGCGAGTTCGCCGAGCACGTGGCGTCGTCGCTGACGAAGGGCTCGCGCGTCATCGTGCAGGGCCGTCTGAAGCAGCGCAGCTACGAGACGAAAGAGGGCGAGAAGCGAACCAGCTTCGAGCTCGACGTCGACGAGATCGGCCCCTCGCTCCGCTACGCGACCGCCCAGGTCACGCGCGCGGCCTCGTCCCGCGAGGGCGGCGGTGGCGGTGGCTCCTTCGGGGGCAACCGCGGCGGCGGCCAGCAGGGCCAGGTCGGCGGCGCCCAGCAGTCCGAGCCGTGGGGCCAGTCCGCACCGGCTCAGGGCGGCGGCCAGCAGGGCGGCGGTTCTCAGGGCGGCGACGTCTGGAACACCCCCGGCGGCGGCGGCACCTACAACGACGAGACGCCTTTCTAGGCCTCGTCGCACCTCACTTCTTCTTCATCTGAACTCGAAAGCAGAAAAACAATGGCTGGAAAGAGCAGCGGCGACCGCCGCAAGCCCCTCCGCGGCAAGGGCGGCAAGAACGCCGCTCCCGCGAAGGCGATCCGCGTCGGCGTCATCGACTACAAGGACGTCGCGACCCTCCGCAAGTTCATCTCGGAGCGTGGAAAGATCCGCGCCCGTCGCATCACCGGCGTCTCCGTCCAGGAGCAGCGCCTCATCGCCCGTGCCGTGAAGAACGCCCGCGAGATGGCGCTCCTCCCCTACGCCGGCTCCGGCCGCTGATCAGCGGCGAACGGAAGAGAGAGCAACCATGTCCAAAGTGATCCTCACGCACGAGGTCTCCGGCCTCGGCTCGGCCGGTGACGTCGTCGACGTCAAGAACGGCTACGCCCGCAACTACCTCGTCCCCCAGGGCTTCGCCGTGGCGTGGTCGCGTGGCGGCGAGAAGCAGGTCGAGCAGATCCGCACCGCCCGCGCCACCCGCGAGCTCAAGACCATCGAGGAGGCGCACGACCTCAAGGCCCGCCTCGAGGCCCAGAAGATCCGCCTCACGGTCAAGACCGGTGCCGACGGTCGTCTGTTCGGCTCCGTCCGTCCCGGCGACGTCGCGGACGCGGTCAACGCCCAGGGCGTCGCGACCATCGACAAGCGCAAGGTCGAGATCCCCACGGCGATCAAGCTCGTGGGCGACCACGAGGCGACCCTGCGCCTGCGCGAGGACGTCGTCGCCACGATCACCCTCACGGTGGTCAGCGCGAAGTAGTCCTGCGCTGCGCCAGCAGCACCGCAGCAGAGCAGAGCGGCGGCCCCCACGGGGGTCGCCGCTCTTCTGCGTCCCCTGGTGCCGCGTTCCGGACAGGATGCACCCGCGTGCCGCGTCATCTTGTCCGGAACGCTGCATGGAGGGTACGACGTGGGGCCAGTGGGGTGCAGGAGGCGGCGAACAGCCCCCGAACAGGGGGTTACGTCAAGCTGAACGCGACCTGCGCTCGTACCGGGCACCGCGCCTCCTTGTCAACTTCTCTGTGCACAGCCAGAAGTCAAATCGGGACTCTCAACCCACGGTTCAAGGAACTTTCTACACACAGGCTGCCGAGAATTAAAGCCCAGGTCAAAGGGCTGTAATTGGCGTGAAGTATCTTTTTGTCCACAGGACGATCCACAGTTGTCAACAAGCACCCCCGGCGTTTCTCACCGGTTCTCCCCAGAGTTATCCACAGGTGCATTTGCTGTGGAGAACTTGGTGTCCATAAGGTGTACCGCGCTCACCAGACGGGGGTCGCGGCGGCTCGGCACGGGGATGTCGGTCGCTCGCTGTAGAACCGTCCTGGACGACGTCCGTCGCCGTCCGGCACGCACCCGAACACCCTGCAGGAGGTCCCATGTCGATCGCTCACCTCGGTCTCGCGAGCGGCACGTCCGGCGACAGCGACCGGCAGCAGCGCAGCGACCGCAGCGGCATGGGCACCGGCATGGACCGGGTGCCCCCGCACGACCTGCTCGCCGAGCAGAGCACCCTCGGCGGCATGCTGCTGAGCAAAGACGCGGTGGCCGATGTCATCGAGACCGTCCGCGGCATGGACTTCTACGTGCCGAAGCACGAGGTCATCTACGACGCCGTCCTCGGCCTGTACTCGCACGGCGAGCCCACCGACGTCATCACGGTCAGCGACGAGCTGATGAAGTCGGGCGACCTGTCGAGGGCAGGAGGCGCGGAGTACCTGCACACGCTCACCGGCGTCGTGCCCACGGCCGCCAACGCCGGTTACTACGCCTCGATCGTCGCCGAGAAGGCGGTGCTGCGGCGCCTGGTCGAGGCCGGCACCCGCATCGTGCAGATGGGCTACGCGAGCGAGGGCGAGGTCGTCGACCTGGTCAACAACGCGCAGGCCGAGGTCTACAACGTCGCCGGGGGAGTCCAGACAGAGGACTACGTGCCCCTGAACGAGGCCGTGACGGTCGCGATCGACGAGATCGAGGCGGCCAAGGGCCGGGACGGGCAGATGACCGGCGTGCCCACCGGCTTCGCGCAGCTCGACGCGCTGACGAACGGGTTCCACCCCGGTCAGCTGATCATCGTGGCGGCGCGACCCGCGCTCGGAAAGTCGACGCTGGCGCTCGACCTCGCGCGGGCGGCATCGATCAAGCACGGCCAGGCCTCGGTCTTCTTCTCGCTCGAGATGGGGCGCAGCGAGATCGCGATGCGCCTGATGTCGGCCGAGTCGAGCGTGCCGCTGCAGAACATGCGCAAGGGGACCGTCGACGCCCGTGACTGGACGAACATCGCGCAGGTGCGCGGCCGCATCAACGACGCGCCCCTCTTCATCGACGACTCGCCCAACATGACGCTGGTCGAGATCCGCGCGAAGTGCCGCCGGCTCAAGCAGCAGCACAACCTCAAGCTCGTGGTGATCGACTACCTGCAGCTGATGACCTCGGGCAAGCGCGTCGAGAGCCGTCAGCAGGAGGTCTCGGAGTTCTCGCGTGCCCTGAAGCTGATGGCGAAAGAACTGCAGGTGCCCGTGATCGCGCTGTCGCAGCTGAACCGTGGCCCCGAGCAGCGTGCCGACAAGAAGCCCGCGATCAGCGACCTGCGTGAGTCCGGCTCGCTCGAGCAGGACGCCGACATGGTCATCCTGCTGCACCGCGAGTCCGCCTACGAGAAGGACAACCCGCGCCAAGGCGAGGCCGACTTCATCGTCGCCAAGCACCGCAACGGCCCGACGGACACGATCACCGTGGCCTTCCACGGCATGTTCTCGCGGTTCGTGGACATGCCGAGCTAGCAACTTGCTGTCGTCTGCGAACTATCTTGTCGAAATGCTGTCTAAGTTGTCGCTTTCGACGAAAGGCGACAATTTGACCTGCACTAGCAGGATGGGCATTCCGGTCTCGATACTGCCGTTCCGCGTCCGTGCGCTCCACTCGGAAACGGTTGCCAACACACGTCTATCCGGCTAGAGAAGCCAGCGCGGGGGGCTGCTGTCGCCTCCAGGGTGAGGTGCTATTCAGCAGCTTTCGCAGTCGCGTCAGGAGTTCCCTTCCTTCGCCCTCTTCGGGACCGCCCAGCTGCGGGTTGCAAATTTCCGACGTAGCCCGTTGTGCAGATTGGTAGCAACGGGTCACTCTATTTGGAGGCGGCCGGAAGTCCTGGCTGCGACCGAAAGGACCAAATAATGGTCACAAAATGGGTTCTTCTTCCCGTCCCGGCACAAGACGCCGATTCGATCGAACTCGATATCGCGGAGCGTCAACGGAAGCGTGGCGAACCCACTTCGCCGTCAGCTGGTGAACTGAGCGATGACGAGCTTGCTAGCGAAATGCTTCGTCGCACGACGTTCGGCGCGTTCATTCCGTGGCCTGAATCTGCGTTGGAGCGGCTCGCGGCAGCGACGACCGAGACCACCCGTCGGTGGTCCATCGTCATGACTCTTTGTGCCGAGAGTCCCGGGACGCTGTTCTCCACAACGGACATCTCCGAGCGCACGGAGCTCACGATCGGAGAATGGCGAACTGCGTGCCGCCACATCACTCCGCACCTGAGGAAGCACTACAAAGACGCTCCACTGTGGGGGCCCGGACTCTATGAAGGCTCGACCGAGTGGCCTCTTGTGACCATGTCCGGCCGGCAGCTCAAGCTGAGGCACGAGCTGCACGTTGGCATCACGGAAGAGCAGGCCAAACGATGGCGTGCGGTCCTGAACCGCACAACGCAGAACGTAGCCTGACCATGAAGCTAGGTGAGATGAAGGTCGAGACGCCGACACCACTTCGTGAGGTCGAAGACCGCAGCCTCTACGTCGGCAGCGAGAACCTGAGCCAGTGCTCATACCGCGGAACCCGAGAAGGCGACCCGTGGTACCCGGTTGAGGACGTGACGGTGATCAGGCACTGGACTAAGTCCGGTGGTATCGGATGGTGGTACTGCTCTGAACATTTGAGCCAGTGGACAGGTCGGTGGTGGCGGAACAGTGATCTTGCTCCCGCGCATTTGCTGCCAGAAATCAAGCACCGGTGTGAGCGAGGTGGCGCTCTCGGTTCCCAGTGCGGCGACGACGCGGCAGTGGCAATCAGTGGCATCTGGACGTGTGACCGGCATGCCGAGGCCGCACGCGTCCAGCGGCGGATCGACGATCTTTTGGCAGACGACGACACGCCGAGTGACTTATGAACGAGTTTCCATATCCTCCAAGCTGGGACCGAGCGGGCCTTGAGTCTGTGGGTTTTCGCGGCTTCGTTACATTCGACGATGTCCGGATTCCTCGACACCTCGAGCTGCCGAAGACGCACGGTATCTACGCCGTCGTGCGCCCAGGTTCCACCAAGCGGGCTTTCACGAGCACAAGCCTGGCGACAGGTAGGCCCTACGACGTTGAAACCTTGGTGGGCCGATGGGTAGAGAACAGCCCGATCCTTTACATCGGTAAAGCCGACCCAGCGAAGGGCGGCATACACAGTCGCGTCAAGCAATACGCACGCCGAGGAAGTAGCCACACCGGCGGACGCGCCATCTGGCAACTAGCGGACGCAAACGAACTTCTTGTGGGCTGGGCGCCCACCGGCGAAGAACTCGGCCGGACGGTAGAGCAGCGGTGGATAGCTCGGTTCGAGGAGACGTTTGGACGCAAGCCTTTCGCCAACGTTGCCTCATGACCCGAGGGACGGCACAAGTCCGTTCCGTTCCCTGGTCAGTGCTGAACACCCGAGCTGTCTGTTGGCTACCCGTCACGATCGGTTCTTCGGCAATCCCTGAAACACGCCTCACGATGCGTGCTCGCAGATCGGACTTGCGTGCGTGGGAGCCCATGACCGGGCCCGTCTCGCGGCGAGACGAGACGTCCCTAAGCCACATAAAGAACCGTATGTGCGCGGCGGCGGCTTTGTGTCCTCCATCCTTGTGCGAGGATCCGGGCAGGATGAGGGAGTGCCCATGGCTGAGCAGGTTCCGGCAGGTTGGTACCCGGATGCGGGGCGAGCGGGTCACGCGCGGTGGTGGGACGGAAACCAATGGACCGAGCACCGGTCAGCTACCAGCGAGCTCCAGCAGTCGGAACCCGCCCCGAAGAGTGACGAGGTCATCGTTGCAGCCGCCCCGTCGTCCTCGGGGAGCGCCCCTTCCGCAACCGCGCCTGCTGCACCCGCCGAAAGCGGCAACTTGAGCGCCGAACCGGTCGACACACAGGCCTCGAACGTCGCGACATTTACCCCGACACAAGTCGTGGGAAACCTCATTGAGCTTGATGCGCGGGGAGTACTGCTCTTTCGGAAGCTGGCCACGAGTAAACCGCACCTTGAATTGCCCATGAGCACCGTCAGTAGCGTCAGGGTGAACGACATGAACAATGTCGTCGACTTCGACCGTGTTGGCCAACCGCCGCTCGACAAAATATCCGCTACGTCTCAAACTGCTTTCGTTCGAACTTCCACGACGAGCAGAGAGGAATGGCTACGCATTCGCGAGGCGCTCGTAATGGCGGAACGACTTGCCGTCGAGAAGATCCCGGCACCGCCGGCCGCGCTGAGTGAGCCGAGGAAGAGACGAAAGGTCAAGAAACGGGTACCCGGTCAGGCCGAGGGTTGGCTCGGGGCCATAATCGGCGGATCCATGAGCGCCGCCATCGGTGCCTTTGCCGGCGGGCTGACCTACGCACTAATCGCTGGCGCCATCGGCGCCATCGGATTTGGCATCTACTTCTACGCAAAGGCTAAGAAGGAGGCAGGTGCTCGCGGCGTCGACGGAATCCACACGCTAGGTGGGGTCACCTTCTCCGGCAATCGAATCACGTACGCGGGTGCAAGCCAGCCGGTGGCTGGTACCCACGTGGAGGTGCTTACCTCAGGGCAGATCTCTCGACGGTTCGACTGGGGAAACACCATCACCGGCGCTGCGCTTCTCGGCCCTGTAGGAGCAGTAATTGGAGCGAGAGAGAAGAAGACCGACGACCGCGAGCTCTACCTCGTCATCACCGGAGCCGAACGGGTCTGGTCGGTCAAACTGAGCCCCAAGGACAGCGAACTAGCCCACAGCTTCGCCGCAGCCGTCAACACAGCCGCGCTCAAAGCGGCGAAGTAATCGCCAGACCGCGACGCGTGGACGCAACCGTCCTCTTACGTGAAGTGAAATTGGCGCCCCCGAACATGGGGTTTGCATGGTCCTCAGGACCTGACACTGTGGCCTGGGGGGGCGAATATGCGGGAAGCGTCACTAGGGCTGGGCTTTGTTCAAGTCCTTTCGATGATTGTCCTCGTCTGCATGATGGTGTGGTTTGCCCTGGCCGGAGCTGCAATCGCGTTCTTCCTGTGGGCTATCTATCACATCCTGACCACCAGAGGATCGACGGGTAGGCCCCTGAGGCAAGGTCGGGGTGGAGAGCCGACAAGCTGGCCATCCCTTGCTGCTGCCCTATCCGTCGTGATGGCTTGCGGCCTGTTCTTCCTCGGGCACGTCTCCTGGTTCGGAGTCCTGTTCGGAGCTTTGGGGACAGGGCTGTCGTTCCTGTCCCTCCGTACCGGGGGGCAAGCATCAAAAGCCACCGCTTACGCGATGGCAAGTGCATTGGTTGTCAGCGCTGTCGTTTGCTGCCTTACTCTCTTCGGCCTCCATGCGAACTCGAGTATCCGGCTCTACGGAGAAAACTATGGAGAGAACCAAGGTGAGATTGTCAACATCCAGCAACTGACCATTCTTCTGCCCTGTGTTGACGAGCTGGTGGCGCCAGCGCCAGCGGACCAGGGGCTCTTCCAAGTCGATACTTCGCGCTTCGTCGCGAGTGCGAGCTGCATGATCGTGGATGCGAAGGGAGCGCGGCCGGCTGTATTCGTCCAGGCCGCCAGTCCTGACGCCCTCGAGGTCGAGTTTGCCGCAGGAGTAATCGAGGTAGGAAAAATGAATGAGAATGACCTCTGGGTTGAGCGCGACGGTGCCGTCGCCGTCATCACGTCGGACGAAGTGTCAGGTGACCTGGCACAGGCCGTAGGCACTACATGGATTAGTTTGCATGACGAGGCAACCTCTGGATAGAGCCTTTATTGACGCGTGATCGTCATATGCGTTGCTCTTGGCGCGGTGACTGTCGTTTCGTGAGAACCGAAATCCTTGCAGCGCAGGAGGCAACTGAAGCGACAGCAGTCCCGGGATCATTGGCAAGAGTGCTGGTGATTTCCTCGGGTGATCTAAAAGCTGAACAATGCAACGTCGAGCCGACGGGCCTCGGCAACGGCCCCAGACGTGAATCCACGGTTTGACCAGATAGCCGGTTTTCCATGTCCCTGGGCAGCCCCGAAGATGCTCTGAACAACCGGCCGACCCACGGGGCTGGCAAGGTTCTTCACCTGTACCGCGTACCCCCCGCCCAGGACGTCAATGCCACGATCATTACTAGCTGCGGTGGCGCCGCCGCCGAGATGACTGGCGACCCACAGCTCCGCATATCGTGCCTCGGCTGTCCCCGGTCTCGGGCGACGCAATGACCCTCCGGCGCTACCTACGCCACTCATGGCGGCCGTCGGGTGTTTTGTAGCGAACTCCCGCGCGATTTCTTTGCGGGTCGCCGCGTCTCGAAGGTGTGGGTACTGCGTGCCAGCCTCTGGGTAAGTGCCATCTTTACCCAAGAGGGCTCGCCACTGGAGGGCGGTAGCAATCGCTTTAGAAGCGATGGAGCCGAGTTCGGCCAGGTAGAGCTTGGCGATCCTGAGCTGGCTGGGCGTGAAGTCGTTCTCGGGCGCCACGTGAAAATGTGCATCCCCAAATTCAGCTGCAATGTCGTTGAGCTCGCGTTGCATCTCTCGGTCGCGCCTTGCGGCTTCGCTAATCGCTGCCGCAGAGTCATGGATGTTGGGGTAACCTTCGCCAAATAGGAGGCCCAGTTCGACTGCCTTCTGGCGGTGTAGGGGCTCGATTTGCATACTTATCCAGTTCTGTGTGTGCTGACCCAGCGTAATGCGGTCCTATGGCATCAAGGGAGGCTTAGGTTTGCCAGCCGTCGGACCACTCCCTAAATACGGATATTGTGCCGGTGCCTGAGTCAACCGCAGGATCTCCGCTATGGGTTGAGATGCCCCTACGCCCAAAGAAGGCATTTCTATTTGCCTACGCCTTTGAGCCAGATGGCTTGTCGTCGTTCCGGGCGTTGATAAGGACAACGTCAGGTTCGTCCGTTAACCCCAGTTCTGCCACGATATTATCCACTCTCGCCTTCTCTTCCCGGGTGTAGTAGATGATCATGGTCACCGAATGTCGGGTGTTATTCGCTTTTCGATAGACGTCGACTTGGTTTTGTAGGTTCCGACGCAGGTGGGAATTTGATGCCAGCTTGATCTCGAGTAAGGCGCTGTCAGCTGACCCTCGGCTCACTTTAAAGTCGACCGGCCCGCGGCCGTTGTTCACCTCTGCGTTTACGTCAAATCGGCTTGCTTGCAAGGCAAGGAAGACCACCCGTTGAAGGTCCTTCTCTGCTGCAGCTTTGCCCCGAACATCGTTGAGAGTCCGGTAGCCTTCCTGGTCTTCTACCCACCGCTTGAAGACATTGACTCGGTACCGGACCTCTTCGAGACTCGGTGCCTTTGGCCTCGCGGCCATGTCCGGAAGGGACCAGAACTCCTCGAGTACTTTAGAGAGAGAGGACACGAACACAGCCCGCAGGTACTCGATCTCTTCGTCACTGACAGCGGCCGCACCATCGCCGTCGTTCTCGCGCAAGCGAATATAGATGTCCAGCAATGAAGGAAACATCGCGAGAGTCCGCTCTCGCGCGTTTCCAATTTGTTTTGGCGTTGGGTCTTTCGTGCCGGCGAGCTGTCGACGGAAGTACTGGTCTACTCGGGCGCGTTGCACGTCGTCATCTACGCCTTCAACGATCTGCGGATACCGCTTCACCATGTCGCCATGATTGATCCAGACGTCATCGTGAATCAGCATGTCTACCGGGGTGAGGAGCACGTAATCACCCTGGAATACGGGCAGGTACCTCGGTTCGTCTACCCAAGTCTGCGTGTCGTAATTGAAACGAACCCTACGAACACCGACCGTCGCGCAGAAAGCGGGATCGATGTGTTCTTTCGCGAACCTTTCGGTGTAATCCACCAAATAGTGCTTGATCAGGTTCGTGGTGAAGTCACTGATGTTGTCTTTGCCCACGCGTGGGCGGATAAGGGCCACCTTTTCCAGGTGACTACTTTTTGTCCCAGTTTCCTCGCCGAAGTTACTGAGCGCGCGCCCAAGGGCTTCTCGCATCGCCTTAGCGAAGTCGAGCCCGAGGCCACGCCCTTCGTTACCGAGTTCGCAGTAGCCGAACCAGTTTTGCTTGACTTCTTGGAACCGGAACAAATCCTTGACCGTTCCGGAGGGAAGGTCATCGCCAGCGATTGTTTTAAGGAACCGGAGGTACCGGAGGACATCTTCGTGTAACGCCTGGTACTCCGCTTTCTTGCTGTTGAACAGCAGGAAGGGGTCGACAAACAGGCGTACATCAGCAAGAAGGTTGATATCGAACGCGCCGTACTTGTCGAGCGCTGCACGGGGAATCCCGAACTGGTCAGAGAAGAAGATGCGAGGTGTGCTCACACATGCAGTCTGCCCCATCACCGCGACATGAGGTCGCCATTTGCAGGCGCGGTTCGAGTCGACGTCGCGCTTGATGCGATCTACGCATTGGCCGCTCGCGCCGCCTTGCCCTCCGCATCGATCGTCCTTGCAGCTGCTTGCAGCAGCTAGGGGGACCTCAGGTGGAGGGTCTAGCCGGAATGCCATCTTGGGCAGGCGCCCATAGCTCCGAGCCGAGAGCCGAGAGCCGAGAGCCGAATGGGCTGTTGGATCATATTGGTGACAAACAGAGCAGCAGCCAGGGTCCGCCAAGGGTGACAGAAAGGCTCTCATCCCATGCGCCGAGTGACACTGTGGACCGCAAACCACACCACCGATGACCCGCCTGACAGAACAAGAAGGCACCACGATGTCCTCACGCACCCTCGCCCCCGCCGGCTACCCCGCCATCGACTGGGCCACCCGCAACATGCCGCTCCTCGCGGACAGCATCAGCCGCGACGCCCCCGTCTTCGCAGGTCTGCACGTCGGCATCTGCATCCACATCGAGCCCAAGACTGCGGTGCTGTGCCGCTGGCTGCTCGACCAGGGCGCTCGGGTCACCCTCACCGGCAACGTCGGCACCACCGTCGCGGAGACGGCCGACGCACTCGGGGAGCTCGGCGTCACCGTCATCGGGCACCGCGCCGACGGCGCCGACGAGCACGACGGGAACCTCGACCGACTCCTCGCGGCAGAGCCCGACATCGTCATGGACAACGGCGGCGAGCTCATCGCCAAGCTGACCCGGGGCGCGCCCCGGTCGGCGAACTTCCTCGGCGCCACGGAGGAGACCACCACCGGGGGCATCGCCGTCCGCGCCCTCCCGGTCGCCCCCGACTTCCCCGTCGTCGTCATCAACGACAGCCAGCTGAAGCTCGTCGTCGAGAACGAACACGGCGTCGGGCAGAGCATCGTCCAGGGCTTCATGAACGCGACCAACTCCATGCTCCCGGGAGCCCGGGCGACCGTCGTCGGGTACGGTCCCTGCGGCAAGGGCGTCGCCGACACCCTCCGTGGTCTCGGCGCCGTCGTCAGCGTCGTCGACACCGATCCCTTCCGCGCCCTGGACGCCATCATGCGCGGCCACCTCGTCGGGTCGCTCCGCTCGGTCCTGCCCGGGACCGAGCTGCTCTTCCTCGCGACCGGCGCACGGGCCGTCATCGACGACGAGCACATCGAGTTCCTCAGGGACGGCGTCATCATCGCCGGCGTCGGCCACGAGGGCCTGGAGCTCGACCACGCGGCGCTCGCCGGCCGCACCGTGGACACCGTCGACCTCTCCGCCCCCGGCGGCGACCCCGACGCCCGTGTCCTGCACCGTCTCGTCGACGGTCGGGAGATCATCACGCTGCACGGCACTCGCATGATCAACCTCACCGCCGCCGGCGGGAACCCCATCCAGGCCATGGACCTCGGCCTGTCGCTGCAGGCACGCAGCCTCGCCGCCATCGCCCGGGGCGACGTGCCCTGGACGGGCGCCGGCGCGGTCCCCGACGACATCGACCGCAGCCTCGCCACCGCCCTGGTGGCCATGCTCGGCAGGGGCGGCGAGCGCTGACGAGCCACGGACGTCCGTCGGGGGAGCGGTAGCAGCCCTACGGCGCAGCCGACTCGACCGTCAGCCCGCGGATGACCGCCGTCACCGCGACGACCTGCGTCCGCACGCCGTCGGGATCGACGGCCGACTGGCCGACCGCGCCCACGTGGGCGGCGACGACGGCCTTCGCCAGCAGGGCCGGCTCGACGACGGGCTCGCGTCCGTGGACGGCGGCGAGGGCGACGAACCGCGCGCCCAGCTCCGCCGCGACGGCGCCGTCGTCGATCCTCATCAGGTCGGCGAAGACGGGGTCCGCAGCCGCCCGCGCGAGCAGCACCGACCGCAGCGAGAACCACTCCCTGCTGTCGGGCAGCGAGTCCAGGAGGTGGCCCACCGCCTCCTCGAGGGAGCCTCGCCGCCCCTCACCTGACGTCTGCGCCTCCAGGGCCGCCCACAGACGGTGCCAGACCCGGCCCGCCTGCTCCTCGTGCAGCGCGAGGTAGAGCTGGTCGACGCTGGTGAAGTTCGAGTAGAAGGCCCCGCGGGTGAAGCCCGCCCGCGCACACAGGGCCTCGACGCTCTGGCTGATCGTGCCGCTCGCCTCGAACAGGTCGGCCGCGGCCGCCAGGAGGCGACGCCGGGTGTCGGTCCGTCGCCGCACCGAGGGGGTTTCTCCGTCGTTCACGGGACGAGCCTATGCGCCCCGGCCCGCACCTCCTCCAGATTGGGTGCAGTCCGTATCGAGTACGGTTCGTATCGAGTACGGACCGCATCGAGAGGATCAGGGTGACGAAGAAGACGCAGGACGGATCACGCAGCGGACCGCACGGCAGGAGGTGGTGGCTGCCGACCGCAGCCGTGGCACTGGTCGGCGCGGTGGTCGCCTGGCTGAACCAGGCTCCGTGGTGGGGGTGGCTGCTCGTGGCCGCGACCGTCGCGGCGGCCGCGCTCCTGTCGCGGACGTGGCGGCGTCGACGGTGGTTCGTCCGCGGCGCAGCGTGGGTCGGGGTGGCTGCCCTCGTCGGCGGCGTGGCCCTGGCGGCAGGGCCGATCGTCGGGACCAGGACCCTGGACGGCCCCCACACGGATCCCGTGACGACCGCCCAGGGCGACGTGGTCGGCGTGCGCGACCCGAGCGGCCGCGTGGACGCCTTCGCGGGCATCCCCTACGCGGCCCCGCCGGTCGGCGACCTGAGGTGGGAGGCGCCGCGACCGGCGCCCGCACGATCCGAGACCCTCGTCGCCGACGACTTCGGCACCTCCGTGGTCCAGGCCGAGCCCAGCGTCGTCACCCGGGCCGCGACCCGCGTGCTCGACCTGCCGCTCGAGCAGACGCTGCTGGGCGGGTACGCGACCGACGAGGACAGCCTGCGGCTGAACGTCTGGAGACCGTCGGAGGCGCCTCCTTCGCCCCTGCCCGTGCTCGTCTACCTGCACGGCGGCGGGTTCGTCTCCGGCTCGGGCGCGCTGCCCGCCTACGACGGGACGGCCCTGGCGTCCACCGGTCGAGCCGTCGTCGTCACGATCAACTACCGGCTCGGGGTGTTCGGGTTCCTGGACAGCACGGCTTTGGCCGGCGACCAACTCGGCGGCGGCACCCCCGGCAACCAGGGGCTGCTCGATCAGCTCGCCGCCCTGGAGTGGGTGCACGACAACATCGGCGAGTTCGGCGGGGACCCGGGGCGGGTCACCGTCGCGGGGGAGTCGGCGGGCTCGGGCGCCGCGTGCATCCTGGGCGTCTCGCCCCTGGCCAGGGGCCTCGTCCACGGTCTCATCGGCGAGAGCGGCGGGTGCCTGGGCAGTGCGGGAGACCGCGACGGGGGCGATCTCTACGACGACGCCGAGCACGCGCGCGAGGCCGCCCGCGGCCTGAGCGACGCGCTCGGCGGCGCCACGCTTGCGGAGATGAGGGACATGCCGGCGGAGCGAATCGCGAAGGCATCAGCGGCCGCGGACCTCACGACGCACTGGTGGCCCGTCGTCGGCGACGCCGTGCTGCCCGACACCCCGTCGGCGATCTACGAGGCCGGGCAGCAGAACGACGTCCCCCTGCTGCTCGGCAGCAACGCCGACGAGACGTCCCTCGACCTGATCGGCGGGGTCGACTCGGACCCGGCGACCTGGGCTCGGGAGGCCCGCGAGGAGTACGGGGACGACGCCGACGAATTCCTCGGGCTGTACCCGGGAGGGGACGAGGAGGAGGTGGTCGCGTCGCGGATCCGGTCCGGCACCGACCAGTCCATGACCGCCCCGATGCGGAAGTGGGGGCTGACGGCTGCCAGGTCCGGCACGTCGCCGGTGTACCCCTACTACTTCACGCGAGTTCCTCCGGACCCGGACCTCGACCGCTTCGGCGCGTACCACGGCTCCGAGGTGATGTACGCGTACGGCAACCTCGGCGCCGACGGGGACATCGACTACACGACCGTCGACCGTCGCCTCGAGTCGGAGATGACGGGGTACTGGCTCGACTTCGTCACGCGGGGCGATCCGAACGGAGCCGACCGTGGACGGTGGCCTAGCCTGCAGGAGGCGCCCGACAGCGTCCTCGAGCTCGGTGACGTCACCTCCGTCACGGCGCGCCCGTCGGCGGAGGCGGTCGACTTCTGGCTGCGCCGCCAACGACCGTGATGACCGCGACCGCGTCGACCGCTGATCCGTGACCCGGGACGGTCAGGCGGGCTTCAAGGCCGAGACGACGACGACGATGTCGGAGCCGTAGCGCTCGTCAGCTTCACGCTGCAGCGTTCCGTCATCGAACACGACGGTGACGTCCAGACGCAGCGCAACCGGAAAGTGTCGACAGGATGACGATCGCCATCGCCGCCGACGTGACCTTGATCCTCATGAACCGATCATGGTGCCTCGGACCGCGCGCCCGGACGACGGAGCTCGAACGGTCCCCCAGCGACGGTCGTCCTCGCGGACGCGATCGCCACCTCCTCGGGTCCGAGTGAGGCGCGGGGACATCTGGCATCCTCAGACCATGAGCGACGAGACAGACCCGCCGAGACCTCGCCCCGTCGAGGTCCGTGAGGTCGTCGAGCCCCCGTCGCCGTGGCTGCCCGTCAAGGACGTCGTGGTCAACCTGCTGCTGGTCTTCGGGGGCAGCGTCTTGTTCTGGTTCGTCGTCGACCGCCTCGACGCACCGATGTGGGTCGCCTTCGTCGCCCTCACGGTCGTCTGGGTGGCGGGGACCGTGGTCGTGCGCCTGTTCCGACGGCGTTCGGCAGCGTCCGCCGACGCGTGACCTACGGCTGATCGCCCCTGAGGGGAGGAGGTGCGATCACGGCCGCGGGGACGGTGTCGCGACACAGCGGCCGACCGTCGACGACCTGGTCGTGGTCGGCTTCGTACCGGCACTCGCTGCAGGTCGTCGGAGCGTCGTCCGCCGACCCGGCGTGCTCCTCCCACGGGTGCTCGCAGTCGGAACACGACGTCGTGCGCAGGCGCTGACGCAGGGCGCGCTCGCCGCGGCGCGTCGTGTCGTTCACGAATCGAGTATCGCCCCTCGTGACACTGCGCGGGCACCGGTTCCGGTCGGGTGCTTGCACCACCGGGGAGACTAGGAGAGTCGCGGGAGGAGCGAACATGGCCAGGACGACGTGGGCGGAGGTGCCCCGCGCCGTGCGCCGTGCACTCGAGGAGGCGCTGGGCAGCGAGGTCGAGGAGGCGGTGAGCCAGTCGGCGGGGTTCTCCTCCGGCAGCGCCGATCGGCTGGTGCTCGCGGACGGCCACAGGGTCTTCGCGAAGTCGGCCAGCCGATCGCGGAACGCGGGTACCCACGAGCTGCA
The DNA here is from genome assembly GCF_007954365.1 of Frigoribacterium sp. ACAM 257. Taxonomy (GTDB): domain Bacteria; phylum Actinomycetota; class Actinomycetes; order Actinomycetales; family Microbacteriaceae; genus Frigoribacterium. Next base: position 950 of record NZ_VOLO01000002.1, on the reverse strand, counting down.
CCGGCGGGAGGCGGGGGTCGTCCGGGAGCTGCCCGCGTCGGTGTCGGCGCCCCGACTGGTCGCGGAGGTCGAGCAGGACGACTGGGTCGTCGCGGCGTTCGAGGACGTCGACGGCCGTCATCCGGGGCCGGACGACACGACGCTCGTGCTCGATGCGCTCGCCGCTCTGCCCCGCGTCGACGGTGTCTCGGCACTGCCGCGCCTCACGGACGAGCTCACGCCCGACGCCGCGAGCTGGGACCGCCTGAGCGCGGCCGGAGCGGTGGGGGAGCTCGATCCCTGGACCGTCACGCACCTCGATCGGCTGCGCGATGCCTCCCTGCGGCTCCCTGAGGCGGCCGACGGTGACCACCTGGTGCATCTCGACTGCCGTGCCGACAACCTCCTCGTCGACGCTGGCTCACGCGTGTGGCTGGTCGACTGGCCGTGGGCCTCGGTCGGTGCGTCGTGGTTCGACTCGGTGACGTACCTGCTCGATGTGCTCGTACGCGACCCGAGCAGCGACGTCGAGGGGCACCTCCTGCACGACTCCCTGCGGGAGGTGCCGCCGGAGGCGGTCGACGCGGTCCTCGCCGGCCTCGCCGGTTCGTGGACGGAGGCGCTGCAGACGCCCGCGCCGGCGGACATGCCGACCCTCCGGGAGTTCCAACGGCGAGAGGCCGCGGCCGCCCTGGGCTGGCTGAGGCGGCGCTGGGCCTGAGGCCCGCCCGGGCGCACGGAAAAACCCCATCCCGCTCACGAAGCGGGATGGGGTTCCACCGGGATGCCGGCCCTACGAGGTACGGCGCAGCACCGGCGCGGTCGACACCGTGCGGGAGAGAGTTACTCGGTGGCGACGGTGATCTTCGCGACGCCGACGAGCATCTCGTCCTGGACGGCGTCGGTGTTGAAGGTCTGGTTCAGCAGGGCGGCGGCGTCGGGGCTGATGTGGACGGTGGTGCCCTCGAGGA
>NZ_VOLO01000001.1 GCF_007954365.1 Frigoribacterium sp. ACAM 257 | reverse complement strand
CCGAACCCGGAAGCTAAGACTCTCAGCGCCGATGGTACTGCAAGGGGGACCTTGTGGGAGAGTAGGACACCGCCGGACTCCTTTTGACAGAAGAGCCCCTCCACCGGAGGGGCTCTTCTTGTTTAACGCCCTGGCAATCCGACCAGCTGATGGCTCGCCTCGGGGCCATCCGTTGGTAGTCTCGTACCTCGGTCGCGGCGAGCATCTCTCGTCCTGGCCGATCGACTTCCGGGGCGCGAGCCCCTACAACACAACAGCTGCCTGCACGACAGAACGAGGAGCATCTCCGTGAGCGACCGCGACGACGACCGACCCGACCGACCCCGACGAGACGCGTCCTCCGGACGTGACGGCGGTGCACGGGGGGAGCGGCCGTCGGGTCGTCCGTCGAGCGGCGACCGCGGGGCTCGGGGCGACCGGCCCCAGCGCGGTGAGCGTCCTGCGTACGGGGACCGCGCCTCCTCGGGTCGGCCTCAGGGCGGGGGAGACCGTCGAGGCGGTCCCTCGACCGGCGGTCGTCCCTCGACCGGTTCCGGTCGTCCGTCGAGTGGTGGGCGCCCGTCCACCGGTGGCGGCGGTCGACCCTCGACGGGTGGTGGACGTCCCTCAACCGGTGGACGTCCCTCGAGCGGGTACCAGGGGAACCGCGAGACGCCCGAGGATCGCGATCCCTACGGCCTCAAGTCGGTCCGGCCGGCGCAGGAGGTCGCGCACGTCCCCGACGACGTGGAGCCCCGCGACCTGGACAAGGTCGCCCGAGGCGAGCTGAAGACGCTGAGCAAGGAGAACGCCGACTGGGTGGCCAAGCACCTGGTCATGGCCGGCCGCCTCATCGAGGAGGAGCCGGAGGAGGCGCACAAGCACGCGCTCTCGGCCGGTCGTCGTGCGGGTCGCATCGGCGTCGTGCGCGAGACGATCGCGATCACGGCGTACACGGTGGGGGACTATGCGCTGACCCTCCGTGAGCTGCGGACCTACCGGCGCATCACCGGACGGGACGACCAGCTGCCGCTGATGGTGGACAGCGAGCGCGGGCTCGGCCGTCCCGAGCGTGCGCTCGAGCTGGGGCGGTCAGTGGACGTCTCGACGCTGGCTCCCGCCGTACGCGTCTCGCTGGCGATCGCCATGAGCGGTGCCCGGCTCGATCTCGGCCAGCCCGATGCGGCCCTCGGCGAGCTGGAGATCCCCCAGCTCGATCGCCGCCGTGCCTTCGAGTACAGCCCGGCGCTCTTCGACGCGTACGCGACCGTGCTCGAGGACCTCGGGCGCGAGCGCGACGCCGACGAGTGGCGGACGCTGGCCGAGCGGGCCGACGCCGCACTCGAGGCTCACCACGGAGACGACGACCGGGAGACGGTCGAGGTGGTCGAGGAAGAGCTCGAGCTGGACGAGTCGTGGGACGCCGAGGACGAGTCCGTGCCGCTCGAGGAGCCTGTTGCAGACGACGTGCCCGAGACAGACGAGGCACCTGCGTCCGACGAGGAGCCGGTCCCGGCCGACGACGAGGCTGCTGCCGACACCGACACCGACACCGACACCGACACCGACACCGACACCGACACCGACACCGACACCGACGCGGAGCCAGAGCACCGTGGCTGACGGCCGCACGCCCCTGGACGGGGTCGACACCGTCCTGGCCGACCTCGACGGGGTCGTGTACCGCGGCTCGGTCGCGATCGAGCACGCCGTCGAGAGCCTCACCGCGGCCGCCGAGACGCACCGGGTCGGCTACATCACGAACAACGCGTCGCGCACCGCGGCCACGGTGGCAGCGCAGCTGAGCGGCTACGGGCTGCAGGTGACCGCGGACGACGTGGTGACGTCCCCGCAGGCGGCCGTGCGCCTCCTCGTCGACGCGGTGCCGGCCGGCTCGACCGTCCTCGTCGTCGGGGGAGACGGGCTCACGTCCGTGCTCGAGGCCGAGGGGTTCCGCGTGACGCGCTCGGCTGACGACCAGCCCGCGGCGGTCGTCCAGGGGTTCAGCCCCGAGGTCGGCTGGTCCGACCTGGCCGAGGCGTCGTTCGCCCTCGCGGCGGACATCCCGTGGATCGCGACGAACACCGACTGGACCATCCCGCAGGAGCGCGGCACCGCACCCGGCAACGGCACGCTCGTCAGCGCCGTGCACACCGCCGTCGGCCGTCTGCCCGTGACCGCGGGCAAGCCCGAGACGCCGATCTTCACCGCGGCCGTCGAGCGGTTCGGCGCCACGACCGCCATGTTCATCGGCGACCGGCTCGACACCGACATCCTCGGGGCGCGGCGTGCGGGGCTCGTCTCCGTGCTCGTCCTGACCGGCATCGACGGTGCCAAGCAGGTGCTCGCGGCCGAGAAGGGCTCGCGACCCGACTTCATCGTCGGCGACCTGCGGGAGCTGAGCCAGCCGTATCCCGAGATCGCCGAGCACGACGAGGACGACGTCCACGTGGTCACCGTGCGCGGCGCTCGCGTCGCCGTCCGCGGCGGCGTCGTCCGGGTCCTCGCGGCCGGAGACGACCCGGTCGACCTGCTGCGCGCCGGGGCGCACGCCGTCTGGGGCACCGGGCGGGCCATCTACGGCCTCGACATCGACCCTGCCCTGCACCCCGGTGAGTAGGGTGGACGACACCATGCAGCAGGAGCCGAGATCCGTCGACACGACGTCCGACGAGGAGGCGATGGCCGAGCTGGCAGGACGCCTCCAGACCATCGAAGCTCTCCCTCTCGACCAGCGTGCGGCTGCGTTCGGCGCCGTGCACGACGAGCTGCGTCTCGCGCTCGAGGGCACGGGCGAGCGCACCGGCGAGACCGACGACAGCCCGGGTGGTCGGTGACCGTCCGCATCGAGGAACCGGAGGACGCCGCCTCGTCCGCCGAGCAGGCGGAGCGGGCCGGCCAGCGTCTCGACGCGGCGCTCGCGTCTCGGGGGCTCGCGCGCTCCCGCACGCACGCCGCCCGCCTCCTCGCCGACGGCCTGGTCACGGTCAACGGCTCGGGCGTCGTGAAGGCGTCGTCCCGCGTCGTCGAGTCCGACACCGTCGAGGTCGCAGGCCTCGACCACTACGTCAGTCGTGCCGCGCACAAGCTCGTGGCGGCGCTGGACGCCTTCGACGTCGACCCCCGCGGCCGCACGGCCCTCGACGTGGGCGCGTCGACCGGCGGCTTCACGCAGGTGCTGCTCGAGCGGGGCGCCGAGCGCGTCGTCGCGCTCGACGTCGGGCACGGCCAGCTGTCGCCGTCGGTCCGCAGCGACCCGCGCGTCACGGTGGTGGAGGGCGTGAACGCCCGCTACCTGGAGGCCGGCCAGCTGCACGGCCTCAGCGACCGCGCCTCCTCGATCGACCTCGTCGTCGCCGACCTGTCGTTCATCTCGCTCACGATGGTGCTGCCCGCGCTGGTCGCCAGCGTGCCTGTGGACAGCGACTTCGTCCTGCTCGTGAAGCCGCAGTTCGAGGTGGGCCGGCAGGGGATCCGCGAGGGCGTCGTGCACGACGCCCGGCTGCGGAACGAGGCCGTCACCGGCGTGCTCTGGGCGGCGCACGACCTCGGCCTCGGCACCGCCGGGATCATCCCCTCACCCATCGTCGGCACGGCGGGCAACAAGGAGTACGTCGTGCGGTTCTCGGCTCGTCACGGGTCCAATCCGACAGAATGGCTCGGCAGGTCCGAGAGCACGACGGGAGCGTGAGAGAGATCGACACGACGGCACGGAACATCCTCGTGGTCTCCCACACCGGGCGGCGCGACTCGCTCGACGCTGCCCTCGAGGTCTGCGGCCTCCTCGTCTCCGCGGGTGTCGTGCCCGTGCTCTCCCGTGACGAGTGGGACGACATCAAGACGGCGGCGCCCGACATCGAGCCGGTGGACATCCTCGGCGAGGACGTCTCGCTCGACTCCCTCGAGTGCGTCATCGTCCTGGGCGGCGACGGCACCATCCTCCGCGCCGCCGAGCTCGTCCGTGGCACGCGGGCGCCGATCGTCGGGGTCAACCTCGGCCACGTCGGGTTCCTCGCCGAGAGCGAGCGCGACGAGATGGCCTACGCCGTGTCGCGCGTCGTCGCCCGTGACTACGACGTCGAGGAGCGCTTCGCCCTCGACGTGCGGGTCGTCGAGGGCTCCGAGGTCGTCTGGCGCACCTGGGCGATGAACGAGGCGACCGTCGAGAAGGCGTCGCGCGAGCGGATGCTCGAGGTCGTCATCGAGGTCGACGGGCGCCCCCTGTCGTCGTTCGGCTGCGACGGTGTCGTCATGTCGACGCCCACCGGCTCGACCGCCTACTCGTTCTCCGCCGGCGGGCCGGTCGTCTGGCCCGAGGTCCAGGCGCTGCTGCTCGTGCCGCTGAGCGCACACGCCCTCTTCGCCCGGCCGCTCGTCGTGGGCCCCGACTCGACGCTCGCCGTCGAGGTGATGAGCCGTACGGACGGCCGCGGCATCCTCTGGTGCGACGGCCGCCGCGAGCACGACCTGCCCCCGGGCGCCCGGGTCGAGTGCACCCGCTCGGACCAGCCCGTGCTGCTGGCCCGTCTGCGACAGGGGCCGTTCACCGACCGCCTCGTCGCCAAGTTCAAGCTGCCCGTGACCGGCTGGCGCGGCCCAGACCAGGGAGATGCGTCGTGATCGAGGAGATCGCGATCCGCGACCTCGGCGTCATCGGCCGTGCGACCCTGCCCCTCGGGCCAGGCTTCACCGCCGTGACCGGCGAGACCGGCGCCGGCAAGACCATGGTCGTCACCGCGCTCGGCCTCCTGCTCGGCCAGCGAGCCGAGAGCGGCATCGTGCGCTCCGGCAGCGCCCAGGCCGTCGTCGACGGCCGGTGGGTCGTCCCGGCCGAGGGCGCCGTGGTCGAGCGAGTCCACGACGCCGGGGGAGACGTCGACGACGGCGAGCTCTTCCTCAGCCGCGTCGTCTCGGCCGAGGGGCGCAGCCGTGCCGTCGTGGGCGGCCGCTCCGCCCCGATCGGCGTCCTCGGCGACCTCGCCGACCACCTCGTCGTCGTCCACGGGCAGTCCGAGCAGATCCGTCTCAAGTCGGCCCAGGCACAGCGGGCGGCGGTGGACGCGCACGGAGGCGCGCCCCTCGCCGCGGCCGCCGCCTCCTACCGGGCCGCTTTCGACGCGTGGACCGCCGCCCGCGACGAGCTGACCGAGATCACCCGCGACCGCGACGAGCGCCGTGCCGAGGCCGACGCGCTGCGCGCCGCCATCGACGAGATCGAGGCGGCGGCTCCCGTGGCCGGCGAGCTCGACGAGCTGGACGCGACGGCCGACCGGCTCAGCAACTCGGAAGACCTGCGGCTCGCCGCGGGCCTCGCCCACGAGATCCTCTCGACCGACGCCGTCGACGGCACCCGCGACGTCCTCTCGCTCGTCGAGGAGGCGCGGCGCCAGGTCGAGCGCGTCGCCCCCCACGATCCTGCTCTCGCGCCGATCGCGGACCTGCTGGCTGAGGTCAGCGTGCAGGTGTCCGAGTCGTCGTCGCGCCTGTCGAGCTACCTCGGGGGCCTCGACGCGGACGCGGCGGGCGACCTCGAGGCGGTCCAGACCCGTCGTGCCGAGCTGACGTCGCTGATGCGCAAGCACGGTCCTGGCCTCGACGACGTGCTGCGCCTGCTCGACGAGGGCAGCCGACGCCTGGTCGAGCTGGACGGCGACGACGACCGGCTCGCCTCGCTCGACGACGAGGTGGCGCAGTTCCGGGCCGAGGCCGAGGCCAGGGCGAGCGTCCTCAGCGACCTGCGCCGCGCCTCCGGTGCCGACCTGTCCGAGCGGGTCAGCGCCGAGCTGTCAGCCCTCGCGATGACCGGCGCCGAGATCGTCGTCGAGGTGACGCCGCGCGACGAGCTCGGCAGCACCGGCGCCGACGTCGTGTCGCTGCTGCTGCGACCGCACCCGGGCAGCGAGCCCCGCCCGCTCGGCAAGGGAGCATCGGGAGGCGAGCTCTCGCGCGTCATGCTCGCCCTCGAGGTCGTCATGGCCGGGTCGAGCGACGTGCCGACATTCGTCTTCGACGAGGTCGACGCCGGTGTCGGCGGGTCCGCCGCGATCGAGATCGGCCGCCGACTCGCCGCGCTGTCCGAGCGCGCCCAGGTCATCGTCGTGACGCACCTCGCCCAGGTGGCCGCGTTCGCGACGAACCACCTGCGCGTCGTCAAGGACGCGTCGGGCGAGGTCACCGCGAGCAGCGTGCAGCAGCTCGAGGGCGACGAGCGCGTCGCCGAGATGGCCCGGCTGCTCTCGGGGCTGCCCGACAGCGCCAGCGGCCTCGACCACGCCCGCGAGCTGCTCGAGCTCGCGTCGGCCGGCCGCGCCGTCACACACTCGTAACAGGCAGCGGTGGCTGACCGGCCCCGCGTGACATAGGATGGAATCCCGTGGTGAACGTTGAGAACTCGGGCCCTGATTCCTCCTCGATCGACGGAGGTGGGCCTTCGGAGTCCGCTTCGCCGGATCAGGACACGACAGCTGGTCGCAACGCTTCCAGCGCGACCAAGACCAGTGTCACGAAGCACATCTTCGTCACCGGCGGCGTCGTCTCGTCGCTCGGCAAGGGCCTGACGGCCGCCAGCCTCGGCAACCTGCTCACGGCGCGCGGGCTGCGCGTCGTCATGCAGAAGCTCGACCCGTACCTCAACGTCGACCCGGGAACGATGAACCCGTTCCAGCACGGCGAGGTGTTCGTCACCGACGACGGAGCCGAGACCGACCTCGACATCGGCCACTACGAGCGGTTCCTCGACATCGACCTCGACCAGGCCGCGAACGTCACGACGGGCCAGGTCTACTCGACCGTCATCGCCAAGGAGCGCCGGGGCGAGTACCTCGGCGACACCGTCCAGGTCATCCCGCACATCACCGACGAGATCAAGCGCCGCATGCGCCAGCAGGCCGAGGGCGACGTCGCCCCGGACGTGATCATCACCGAGGTCGGCGGCACCGTCGGCGACATCGAGAGCCAGCCGTTCATCGAGTCCGCGCGCCAGGTGCGGCACGAGCTGGGGCGCAACAACGTCTTCTTCGTGCATGTCTCGCTGGTGCCCTACATGGGTGCCTCGGGCGAGCAGAAGACGAAGCCGACGCAGCACTCCGTCGCGGCGCTCCGCTCGATCGGCATCCAGCCTGACGCGCTCGTGCTGCGCAGCGACCGCCCCGTCAGCGAGGCGAACAAGCGCAAGATCGCGCTGATGTGCGACGTCGACGAAGACGCCGTCGTCAACGCGAAAGACGTGGCGAGCATCTACGACATCCCCTCGATGCTCAACGAGCAGGGCCTCGACTCGTACATCATCCGCCACCTCGGCCTGGCCGAGAAGGCCGGCGAGGTCGACTGGTCCGGCTGGCAGACCGTGCTGGACGCGGTGCACCAGCCGAAGCACGAGGTCACCATCGGCCTCGTCGGCAAGTACATCGACCTGCCCGACGCCTACCTCTCGGTCACCGAGGCCCTGCGTGCCGGCGCCTTCGCGCACCAGGCGAAGGCGAAGCTCGTCTGGATCCCGTCGGACGACTGCGAGACGCCCGAGGGCGCGGCGGCGGCGCTGTCGCAGGTCGACGGCATCTGCGTGCCCGGCGGCTTCGGCATCCGCGGCATCGAGGGCAAGCTCGGCGCCCTGAAGTTCGCCCGCGAGAACGGCATCCCGACCCTCGGCCTCTGCCTCGGCCTTCAGTGCATGGTCATCGAGTACGCGCGCGACAAGGCCGGCCTGGCCGGCGCCTCCTCGTCCGAGTTCGACCCCGACACCGAGTTCCCCGTCATCGCGACGATGGCCGAGCAGGTCGACATCATCGCCGACGGCGACCTGGGCGGCACCATGCGCCTCGGCCTGTACCCGGCCGCCCTGCAGGCGGGCTCGCTCGCGGCCGAGCTCTACGGCTCCGAGCTCGTCGACGAGCGCCACCGCCACCGCTACGAGGTCTCGAACCAGTACCGCCAGCAGATCGCCGACGCGGGCCTCGTGTTCTCGGGCACCTCGCCCGACGGCACCCTCGTCGAGTACGTCGAGCTCGACCGTGCCGAGCACCCGTTCTACATCGGCACCCAGGCGCACCCCGAGCTGCGGTCGCGACCGAACCGCGCCCACCCGCTGTTCAGCGGCCTCGTCGGGGCCTCGCTCGAACGCCAGAACTCGAGCCGGCTGTTCGCGGACGAGGACGGGAGCGACGACGCGACCGGCACCCGTGCCGACGCGGTCGCCGCAGCTGCAGCCCAGGACTCGACCGACGGCGCGGCCGAGGCCGCCGCCCCCGGGCGGTCCTGAACCGTGACCGACTCCGAGCTGCTGCGGGACGAGCCTGCCGACCCGACCGTCACCTCCTCCGAGACGGTCTTCGAGGGCGCCGTCTGGAACGTCGTCCGCGACGTCGTCGACTACAACGGATCGCCGATGACGCGCGAGTACGTCGCGCACACCGGGGCAGTGGCGGTGCTCGCGGTCGACGAGCACGACCGCGTGCTCGTCATCAAGCAGTACCGGCACCCGATCCGCAGCCGCGACTGGGAGCTGCCGGCAGGCCTGCTCGACGCCGAGGGCGAGTCGAAGCTCGACGCGGCCAAGCGCGAGCTGGCCGAGGAGGCCGACCTCGAGGCGACCGACTGGGACGAGCTCGTCTCGTTCCACACGACCCCCGGGGGCAACGACGAGATGGTCACGGTCTACCGGGCCACCGGCGTGACCGCGACGGCTGCCGCGTTCGACCGCACCGACGAAGAAGCGGACATCGAGAAGCGCTGGGTCGCCCTCGACGAGATCGTCGACGGCGTGCTGGCCGGGCGCCTGCACAACTCCATCCTCAGCATCGCGGCGCTGGCCGCGACCGTCGCCGCCCGCCGCTGACGACGCGGCAGCCGGCGGTCGGGACGAGCGCACGATGACCTCGATCGAGGAGGCGGTGGCCCGCTACCTGAGGCACGTCACGGTCGAGCGCGGCCTGTCCCCGAACACCACGGCCGCGTACCGACGTGACCTCGTGCTCTGGGCGGCGCACCTCGAGGAGGCGGGACGCGCCTCCGTCGAGGAGGTCGCGCCCGCGGACGTCGCGGCGTTCCCCGCCGCGCTGGCGACCCGGGCGGACGACCCGCTGCGCGCCTCCAGCGTGGCCAGGGTGCTGTCGTCGGTGCGGGGGCTGCACAGGTTCCTGCACGAGGAGGGGCTGGTCGCGGTCGACGTCGCGGCAGGCGTCCGCCCGCCGAAGTTGCCGTCGCGCCTGCCCAAGGCCATCTCGGTCGCGCAGGTCGAGGCGCTGCTGGCCGCGACCGACGGCGACGAGACGGCGCGCGTGCGCGACAAGGCGCTGCTCGAGCTTCTGTACGCGACGGGCGCCCGCGTCAGCGAGGCGGTCTCGCTCAACGTCGACGACGTCATCGACGGGGGAGACGTCGTGCGGCTGTTCGGCAAGGGCGGCAAGCAGCGGATCGTGCCGGTGGGCAGCTACGCGCGGCGGGCGCTGGACGCCTGGCTCGTGCGGGGCCGCCCCGAGTTCTCGGTGCGCGGCGACGCCACGCCCGCGTTGTTCCTCGGCGCGCGGGGCGCGCGGCTCTCGCGGCAGAGCGCCTGGCTCGTGATCCAGGCCGCGGCCGAGCGCGCCGAGCTCGAGGTCGACGTCTCGCCGCACACCCTGAGGCACTCGTTCGCGACGCACCTGCTCGAGGGCGGCGCCGACGTCCGGGTGGTGCAGGAACTCCTCGGCCACTCGTCCGTCGCGACGACGCAGATCTACACGCTGGTGACGGCGGACGCCCTGCGCGACATGTACGTCACGGCCCACCCGCGGGCGCTCCGACCTGCCTCCTGACCAGGCACTACCTTCATCCGCCGCATGAGGCTTCCTGCCTCCGGGGCGGGCGCGTCAGCCCGGCTCGGCAGGGGGCCGCCGGTACCATCGACGTGTGAGCACCAAGTCGACCTCGAGCACGCCCGCCCTCTTCGAGAGCGCTCCGGCGACCGTTCCCGCGAACGGTCCGACCGGTCGCCCGCGCACCGAGTTCGCCGTCCCCGAGCGGCTCGACGGCCACGGCCCCGCGCGCATCATCACCCTCTGCAACCAGAAGGGCGGCGTCGGCAAGACCACGACCACCATCAACCTCGGCGCCGCGTTCGCCGAGTACGGCCGTCGCGTGCTCGCCATCGACTTCGACCCCCAGGGCGCCCTGACCGCGGGGCTCGGCGTGCAGGCACACGACCAGCCGACGATCTACGACCTGATGATCGGTTCGGTGAAGGACGCACACGACGTCATCGTGCCGACGCGCGTGCACGACCTCGACGTCATGCCGGCGAACATCGACCTCTCGGCCGCCGAGGTGCACCTCGTCAACGAGGTCGCCCGCGAGCAGATCCTCGCCCGCATCATCCGCCAGGTCAGCGCCGAGTACGACGTCATCCTGATCGACTGCCAGCCCTCGCTCGGCCTGCTCACCGTCAACGCCCTCACCGCGGCGCACGGCGTGCTCATCCCGCTCGAGTGCGAGTTCTTCGCGCTGCGCGGCGTGGCCCTGCTCGTCGAGACGATCGAGAAGGTCCGCGACCGCCTGAACCCCGCCATCACGCTCGACGGCATCCTGCCGACGATGTTCGACTCGCGCACCCTGCACAGCCGCGAGGTGCTCGAGCGGGTCGTCGACGCGTTCGGCGACGAGGTGCTCGAGACCGTCATCGGCCGCACCGTGAAGTTCCCCGACGCCTCGGTCGCGGGCATCCCCATCACCCAGTTCGCCCCCGAGCACCCGGCGGCGCAGGCCTATCGCCAGCTGGCCCGAGAGCTGATCGCGCGTGGTGCCGCAGCCTGAGGCACCCGTCGTCGCCGCTGGACCCAGCGGTGCTCCTGATCCCGAGGTCGGCGCGCCGACGCGGGGGTTCGAGGTCGTCCTCGACAACTTCAGCGGTCCGTTCGACCTGCTCCTGACCCTCATCGGGAAGCGCGAGATGGACGTCACCGAGGTCGCGCTCAGCGCCGTCACCGACGAGTTCATCAGCTACCTGCGCACGGTCGACACCGACCGGGACCTCGACCAGGCCAGCCAGTTCATCGTCGTCGCGGCGACGCTGCTCGACCTCAAGGTCGCCGGCCTGCTGCCCCAGGGCGAGCTCGTCGACGCGGAAGACGTCGCGCTGCTCGAGGCCCGCGATCTCCTGTTCGCGAGGCTGCTGCAGTACCGGGCCTTCAAGCAGGCGGCGGAGTGGTTCGCCGAGCGCGGCGCCGTCGAGTCCCGCCGACACCCCCGCACCGTGAGGCTGGAGGACAAGTACCGCGTCACGACGCCCGAGCTGGTGTGGACGCTCACGCCTGACGACTTCGCAGCGCTCGCCGCGTTCGCCCTCACGCCCCAGGCCGTGCCGACAGTCGGCCTCGACCACCTGCACGCCCCGCTCGTGAGCATCCGCGAGCAGGCGGCCTGGGTCGTGGCGGTGCTGCGGCGGGCCGGGGTCGCCACGTTCCGCGAGCTCGTGGCCGACGTCGACCAGAAGGGCGTCGTCGTCGCGCGGTTCCTGGCGCTGCTCGAGCTCTACCGCCACGGATCGTTGGCGTTCGAACAGGTGGAGCCGCTCGGCGAGCTCAGTGTGCGGTGGATCGCCGAGCACTGGACCGACGAGGCACTGGACTCGCTGGGGGCCGACTATGACGGCTGACGCGACGACCGCCTCCTCGACCCGCTCTGCCGCAGCGCACGACGACCGCGCGACCGCCCGGGCGCTCGAGGCCGTGCTGCTGGTCGCCGACGAGCCGCAGTCGCTGCTCTCGTTGGCCGCGGCCGTGGGGCGGCCGACCGCGGAGGTGCGCCGCGCCGTGGCCGACCTGGTCGCCGACTTCGACGGCGTCGACGGCACGCCCCGACGCGGCTTCGAGCTGCGTGAGGTCGGCGGCGGCTGGCGTTTCTACGTCCGGGAAGAGCTGGATCGCGTCGTGCGCGATTTCGTGCTGACGGAGAACCCGTCCAGACTGTCGCAGGCGGCTCTCGAGACGCTGGCGGTCATCGCCTACAAGCAACCCATCACCCGGAGCAGCATCGCGCAGATCCGCGCGGTGAACGTCGACTCGGTCGTCCGTACACTGGTGGGTCGCGGCCTGGTCACGGAGTCGTCCACCGACCCCGAGACCGGCGCCCTCACCTACGAAACGACGGATCTCCTGTTGACCCACCTCGGCATCGCCTCGCTCGACGAGCTCCCGCTGATCTCCCCGCTCCTCCCTGACGGATCCGGAGGATTCGACGATGTCATCTGACCCCACCACCACCCACGACGACGATCTGCCCACGGGCGAGCGCCTGCAGAAGGTCATGGCCGCCGCGGGCGTCGCCTCGCGTCGCGTCTCGGAAGACCTGATCGCCGCGGGCCGCGTCACCGTCAACGGCAAGGTCGTCACCGAGGCCGGTCGCCGCATCGACCCCGAGAAGGACAAGGTCGTCGTCGACGGCGCCGCGGTCCAGCTCGACACGACGCGTCGCTACGTGATGCTGAACAAGCCCGTCGGCGTCGTGAGCACGATGAGCGACGAGGCCGACCGCCCCGACCTCCGTCAGTTCACCTCGGACTTCGAGGAGCGCCTGTTCAACGTCGGCCGCCTCGACGTCGAGACCAGCGGCCTGCTGCTGCTGACGAACGACGGCGAGCTCGCCCACGTGCTGGCGCACCCCTCGTTCGGCGTCACCAAGACCTACATCGCCAAGGTGCGCGGCGTCGTCACGCCCGCGGTCCTCGCGCAGCTGCTCGCCGGCGTCGACCTCGAAGACGGCCCGATCGCGGCCGACCGCGCGGCCGTCGTCGCAGGAGGCGCGGGCCTGTCGCGCTCCGCCGACTCGTCCCTGGTCGAGATCACCCTGCACTCGGGGCGCAACCGCATCGTCCGCCGCATGATGGAAGAGGTGGGTCACCCCGTCATCGACCTCGTCCGCCGCTCGTTCGGCCCGCTGCACCTCGGCACCCTCAAGGCGGGCCACGTGCGCTCGCTGAACAAGACCGAGCTCGGCGCCATCCTCACGATCGCGCGCGACGCCTCGCCGTCGCCGAAGGTCGACTCCGTCCCGACGATCGAGAGCGGCGACGCCCCGGTCGACGAGGCCGACGTGGTCGAGGTCGCCCTCGACGCGGACGAGGTCGAGAAGGAGTTCTACGACGAGGACGACGACGAGTACGACCCCGAGACCGACGCCCGCGACGCCCGTCGCCGCGTGCCCGGTGCCGGCCCGCGTGCCGGCGTCGGCAAGGGCGACGCCCCCGTGTCGCGACGCGCGGAGGTGCGGCGCGAGCAGGCAGGACGCCGCGAGCAGGGTGCCGACCGTGGCGACCGCGGTGGGCGCCCCGTGCGTGATGACCGTGGCGGCCGCCCGGAGCGTGGCGGCTACCAGGGGCGCGACGACCGCAGCGACCGCGGGGGCTATGCCGCTCGCGAGGACCGTGGGGGCTACGCCCCCCGCGCCGACCGTCCTGGCTCGGGTGCACGAGGAGGCGCTGCTCGCGACGACCGCGGCGGTCGCCCCGAGCGCGGTGGCTACCAGGGTCGTGACGACCGTGGTGGTCGCCCGGAGCGTGGTGGCTACCAGGGTCGTGACGACCGTGGTGGTCGCCCGGAGCGTGGTGGCTACCAGGGTCGTGACGACCGTGGTGCTCGTCCCGAGCGCGGCGGCTTCGTGTCGCGCGACGACCGTGGCGGACGCCCGGACCGCGGCGGCTACGTGTCGCGCGACGACCGCGGCGGTGCTCCCCGTGGTGGCGACCGCCCGCTGAGTCCCGGCGAGGAACGCGCCGCCGGCTACCCGAACCGCGACCTGCCCAAGGACCCGCGCACCGGCCGCCCCTCCGGCGTCCGTGCTGGCGGACCCGGATCCGGCCGCGGCGGCCGCGAGGACCGCAGCGCCCGTGACGGCGACGACCGCGGCGGCTACCAGGGCCGCGACGAGCGTGGTGGACGCCCGGAGCGCGGTGGCTACCAGGGTCGTGACGACCGTGGCGGTCGCCCGGCGGGTGGCGGCTACCAGGGTCGCGATGACCGTGGTGGTCGTGACGACCGCGGTGGACGCCCCGAGCGTGGCGGCTACCAGGGGCGCGATGACCGTGGTGGTCGTCCTGCGGGTGGTGGCTACCAGGGTCGTGACGACCGTTCCGGTCGCGACGACCGTGGCGGACGCCCTGAGCGCGGCGGCTACCAGGGTCGCGACGACCGCGGCGGACGCCCCGAGCGCGGCGGCGACCGTCCGTTCCGTGGCCGCCCCGACGACGGGGGACGTGGTCCCCGCGGGGGCGGGCGGTCGTGACCGACCCGACCCGCGCCTCCTCGACGGACCTCAGCGTCACTGACGCGAGCACGGGCTCGGGCCGCCCCGGCGTGACCGTCGACGACCTCGTCGGCGGCACGCGCCGTCTCGATGGCCAGGTGCGGATCGTGGGCTCCGGCCTGCTCGGCACGAGCATCGGGCTGCGGCTGCGCGAGCACGGGGTCGACGTGATCCTCGATGACGCCTCGCCCGCGGCCCGCAGCCTCGCCGTCGACTACGGCGCGGGTCGCGTCGCCGCCGAGGGCGACGCCCCCGTGCTCGTCGTCGTGGCGGTGCCGCCCGACGTCACCGCCGAGATCGTCCACCGCGAGCTCGACGCGTTCCCGGAGGCGCTGGTCACCGACGTCGCCTCGGTCAAGGTCGCGCCGCTCGACGAGCTCCGTGCCCGCGGCGCCGACGTCTCGCGCTACATCGGCTCGCACCCCATGGCCGGTCGCGAGCGCGGCGGCGCCATCTCGGCCCGCGCCGACCTGTTCGCCGGCCGCCCGTGGGTCATCGCCGGCCACGACGACATCAGCTACCGCCGTGCTGCGGCCGTCGAGGACCTCGCCCTCGACCTCGGCGCCACCCCGATCGAGATGACGCCCGAGGAGCACGACGCAGGCGTCGCCCTCGTCAGCCACGTGCCGCAGGTCGTGTCGAGCCTCATGGCGACCCGCCTGCGCGACGCGACCGACGCCTCCCTGGGGCTCGCCGGCGGGGGCGTGCGCGACGTCACGCGCATCGCCGCCAGCGATCCGGCCCTGTGGGTGCAGATCCTCGGCGCCAACGCGTCCCGTGTCGTCGAGGTGCTGCGCGAGCTGCGCGACGACCTCGACGGCGTGATCGCGGCGCTCGCCGACCCCTCGGCCCCTGGCGCTCGCCGCACGGTCGCCGAGGCCATCGGCGCCGGCAACACCGGCGTCGCACGCCTGCCCGGCAAGCACGGGCAGTCGACACGGTTCAGCTCGGTCGTCGTCATCGTCGACGACGCCCCGGGCCAGATCGCCCGCCTGCTCGCCGACATCGGCGACATCGGCGTCAACCTGGAAGACCTGCGGCTGGAGCACTCGCCCGGCGCGCAGGTAGGACTCGCGGAGGTCAGCATCGTGCCCGAACAAGAAGAACGACTCGTCGCCGAGCTCGAGGGACGCGGCTGGACCGTGTCCGGGGCGTTCGCATGAGCGCCGAGGGCACGACCGGCCCCGTCGGCTCGGCTGGCTCCGCAGGCTCGCCCGTCGAGACCGACGTCGAGCGCACCCCCGGCGAGCACGGCGTGGGCGGCCCCGCCGGCGAGGCCCACACCGCCGAGCTGCGCGAGCGGACCGCGGAGGCGGTGCACCGACACGTCGTCGTGGCCGTCGACGGCCCGGCCGGCAGCGGCAAGTCCAGCGTGAGCCGCGCCTCCGCCGTGGCCCTCGGCTACGACTACCAGGACACCGGCGCGGCCTACCGCGCCTTCGCCCTGCACGCGCTCGACAGCGGCGTCGACCTCGACGACCCGGACGCCGTGATCGGGGCGCTGCCCTCGTTCGAGTACGCGATCGAGATCGACCCGGCCCGCGCCTCCTCGGTGACCGTGGGAGGCGCGGACGTCACGGACGAGATCCGCACGCCCCGCGTGACCGGCGCCGTCAGCCACGTGGCCAAGCTGCCGGAGGTGCGGCGCTTCATGGTCGACCTGTTCCGTCGCATCATCGCGTCGACCGACCGGCCCGGCATCGTGACCGAGGGCCGCGACATCACCACGGTCGTGGCGCCCGACGCCCAGGTGCGCATCCTGTTGACGGCGAGCGAAGAGGCTAGGATGGCCAGGCGTTCCGCCGAGGTCACCGGGCAGTCCGCCGAGGAGACCGCTCGGCAGCTGTCGACCCGCGACCGGCTGGACAGCAAGGTCGTCGACTTCATGACCGCCGCCGAGGGCGTGTCGACCGTCGACTCCACCCATCTCGACTTCGACCGGACGGTGCAGGCCGTGGTCGAGCTCGTGCGAGCGAGCACCCCCACACGCTAGGAGCCTCCATGGCAGACGACGACAAGTACCCCGAGCTCGACGACCAGATGGTCGGTCGCATCCAGGCGATGCCCGACGAGGACGCGGAGCAGCGCGCCCGCGCCCTGCGCGCCGGCCTCTCGGACTACGAGCTGGACGACGAGGACGTCGACGTCCTCGAGGGCGGCGAGTGGGATCCTGACGCCCTCACCTACGCCCCGGCCCTGCCGGTCCTCGCCATCGTCGGCCGCCCCAACGTCGGCAAGAGCGCCATGGTCAACCGCATCCTCGGCCGCCGCGAGGCCGTCGTCGAGGACAAGCCGGGCGTCACCCGCGACCGCGTCTCGTACAAGGCGGAGTGGGGCGGACGCCGCTTCACCCTCGTCGACACCGGCGGGTGGGAGCCCGATGCGATCGGCATCGACAAGTCCGTCGCGATGCAGGCCGAGATCGCCGTCGACCTGGCCGACGCCGTCCTGTTCGTCGTCGACGTCAACGTCGGGGCCACGTCCACCGACGAGCACGTCGTCCGCATGCTGCGCGCCTCGCACAAGCCGGTCATCCTGGTCGCCAACAAGAGCGACGACGCCCGGAAGGACCTGGAGGCGGCCTCGCTCTGGACGCTCGGGCTCGGCGAGCCTTTCCCCGCGTCGGCCCTGCACGGCCGCAACGTCGCCGACCTGCTCGACATGATCATGACGAAGCTGCCCGCCGTCTCGACGGTCGCGAAGGAGGAGATCGGCGGACCCCGCCGCGTCGCCATCCTCGGCCGCCCGAACGTCGGCAAGAGCTCGCTGCTGAACAAGGCCGCGGGCGAGGAGCGCGTCGTCGTCAACGAGCTGGCCGGCACCACCCGCGACCCGGTCGACGAGCAGGTCGAGATCGCCGGTCGCATCTGGACGTTCGTCGACACCGCGGGCATCCGCAAGCGCGTCCACCTGCAGCAGGGCGCCGACTTCTACGCCTCGCTCCGTACGTCCGCAGCGCTCGAGAAGGCCGAGGTCGCCGTCGTCGTCATCGACGTCACCGAGCCCATCTCCACGCAGGACCTGCGCATCATCGACCTCGTGCTCGAGTCGGGCCGGGCGCTCGTGCTCGCCTTCAACAAGTGGGACCTGCTCGACGACGATCGTCGTCGGTACCTGGAGCGCGAGATCGAGCAGGACCTCGACCACGTGTCGTGGGCGCCACGCGTCAACATCTCGGCCCGCACGGGTCGTCACCTCGAGAAGCTCGTGCCTGCCCTCGAGCTCGCCCTCGAGTCGTGGGACACCCGCATCCCCACCGGCAAGTTCAACGCCCTGCTCGCCGAGCTCGTCGCCGAGCACCCGCACCCGCTGCGCTCGGGCAAGCAGCCGCGCATCCTGTTCGGCACCCAGGCGGCCAACCGCCCGCCGACCTTCGTGCTCTTCACGACCGGGTTCCTCGACCCGCAGTACCGCCGCTTCATCACGCGCCGCCTGCGCGAGATCTTCGGCTTCGAGGGCACCCCGATCACCGTGAACATGCGCGTGCGCGAGAAGCGCAAGCGCCCGTAGTCCGTCTCTCCCTCCGCCCCTGTGCGGTGAACGCCCGGTTGTGGATCATCTCCCAGCCGGGCGTCCTGCATTGCTAGTGTGACGTACACCTGGAATGAATTGACATTTCAGGTGGACCGATCTCACTGACGGAGGGCTGGGCATGACGACGATCGATGTGGACCTGGATGCGCTGCGGGCGATGGCCGCGGCGGCAGGTGACGTGGGCGAAGGGCTGACCTTCTCGCACGTGCTGACGGGCGACTGCTCGGCGGCACTGGGGTCGGGTGACGTGGCGGAGGTCCTCCGCGAGGTCTCGGTCCACCTCGCGCGGCGCTGCGAGCTCGCGCTCGACCTCGCCGGACGACTGGCCACCCTGCCTCGGGAGTTCGCCGAGGGCGTCCGAGCCGCCGACGCGGCGCTGGCGGCGAAGGTGGCCGACGCGGGCAAGGGTGACGGCGGGGCGGCACGATGACCGACGACGGGGGTGACCCGGGCGGGGGCAGCCCGGCCGAGATGAGCCGACTCGCTCGCCTGAGGCGCGAGAAGCACGACGACCTCAGCCTCTGCAGCTACCGGCTGGAGCAGTGCCTCAGCTGGGCCGCGACCGAGTGGCGAGCCGAGGCCGCATCGGCGCTCTGCCGTGCCGGCGAGGTCCTGCTGGCCGAGATCGGCACCGTGCTGACGGCCATCGAGCGCCAGGGCGTCGCCCTCGAGGCGTACGGCGCCGAGGTGGGCGACATCGCTGCGGCGCAGCGAGTGCTCGAGCGACGGCGGGGCGAGGTCGAGGAGGCCCTGGAGTGGACGATCCGGTCGATGGTGCTCCTCGAGGCCGAGGAGGCGGCGTCCGGCGGAGGCAGGTGGTCACCGCTCGACGAGGTCCGGGCCTTCGAGCTGGAGGCCCTCGAGCGGGGCGAGCAGGTCAACCACACCGTGCTGGCGCACATCGGGCGCGAGTGGGCCGAGCTCGTCACGCGCCGACAGGCGGCCGACAGCGGCTGCATGTCGGCGCTCTGCGGCGACGCTGCGACGGGTGCGTTCGTCGACTTCTCACAAGCCGCTCGTGACGCCACGACGCCCGAGCAGGTCCTCCGGCTGATGGACGGCCCCTCCGCGTTCGACCTCGCGTTGCTCTTCGCGGACGCCCCCCTGCTGACCGCCCTGGTGGCCGAGGCCACACCGGAGGCGGTGCGCCGGTGGTGGGACGCTCTCGCCCTGCTCCGACCCGTCGACGCCGCGGGCCTCTCCGCAGCTCAGCAGGCCCTCGTGCTCGGCGTGCCGTGGTTGGTCGGCAACCTCGACGGCGTCCCGCCCGCGGCTCGCGTCAGGGCGAACGCCGTGACCGCAGCGCGCCAGGTGGTCGAGAACCTGAAGGTCATCGACGACATCGCCCGGCCCCCGTCGGACGAGCCGCGGGCCCGTGAGGCGATCCTCGAGCTCGAGCGAGAGAACGTGTACCTGCGCGGGGCGGCGACCGTCCCGCCGACGGTGCAGCTCTACACCTACGACCGCGCCGCGGACAGGATCGTCGAGATGCTCGGCGACTGGAGCGGGACCGTGGAGCGGGTCTACACGGACGTCCCCGGGGCCCGCACCCGGATGGACGACTTCTGGACGCACGGTGGCGGCGTGCAGGGCTTCGTCCGTCGGCTCGTGCGGGACGACGAGGTCGACAGCGTCGCGTTCGTCTACAAGGACGGCCACTTCCCCGGGGCAGGCGACGCGGCGTCCCCGGCCGAGGCCGCCTCCCCGTCGTTCGCGCGTCGGTCGGGCGAGCAGCTGGCCGCCTTCCGGGCGGGCCTCGCCGCAGGCACGGCCTCCTCAGGGGCTGCGCCGCCGCGGTCGGTCGGGGTCGGGCACGGCTGGGGAACGGCGAACGTGCTGGCGTCCGAGACGGCCGGCGCCCGCTGGGACCACGTCGTCGTGTTGGCCGGCGTCGGTGCGGAGCACGACCTGGCAGGGGCCCGCGGTGCCGAGCGCGACTCCTCCCGGCGCCCCACCGAGTTCGGACGGTACGGCTCCGAGAGCGAGGCAGCCCGGGCGCTGCGCTGGAGCTCGCCACTCGAGGAACGGACGGCGGCGTCGGTGTGGCGCCACGCCCTGGTCTCCTCCGGCCGGGACAGGAGCGAGCAGGTGCTCCGAGACGTCATCTCCGACCTGGTCACGGTCGGTCCCCGATGACGACGGCCCGAGCGATGCCGCGCGCGGCAGCACCCGCTGCGATCTGGGGAAGCCACATGTCGGTTCCCGGCCCCGTCGCATGACCGTCTCGACGCTCGACCCCGGCCGGGGCAGCCCCGCCGAGACGGCGCGCCTCGCCCGGGTGCGGCGAGAGAAGCACGACGATCTGGGACTCGGTCGGCATCGGCTGGAGGCTTGTCTGCGTTGGGCGGCGACGGAGTGGCAGGCCGAGGCAGGCACGGCCTTCTGCGACGCAGGACAGCTCCTCGTCGACGAGTTCGCGACTGTCATGGACGCCCTCGAGCAGCACGGCGAGGTGCTCGAGGCGTACGGACAGGAGGTCGACGACATCGCCTCGGCCCAGCGACTCCTCGAGCGTCGTCGGGACGAGGCCGCCGAGGTCGACCACGACGAGCTGGCCCGGGCCGGCCGACGGTGGGCCGAGCTCGTCGAGCGGCGCGGCTCGGCGGACACCACCTGCATCGCGGGCCTGTACCGCGCATCGTCGACCGCCCCGCGGATCGCTGCGGCAGAGGTCAGCAGAGCGACGACCCCAGAGGAGGCGCTGCGCCGGCTGGACGGTCTCTCGGTCGTCGACCTGGCTCTCCTGTTCGGCGAGAGCCCGTTCCTCGCCGAGCTGATCGCAGGGGCCTCGCCGGAGGCGGTGCGGCGGTGGTGGGACTCGCTCGCGCTCCTGCGCCCCCTCGCCGGAGACGGACTGTCGGCCGCTCAGCAGGCCCTCGTGCTCGCCGTCCCGTGGCTGATCGGGAACCTGGACGGCGTGCCGCCTCCTGTGCGCATCAGGGCGAACGCGGTCACGGCGGCGGCGCAGGTCGCGGAGAACCAGCGGATGATCGACGACATCGCCCGTCACCCGCTGGACGATCCCCGCGCGCGGGAGCTGATCGCCGAGCTCGAGCGGGAGAACGTCTACCTCCGCGGGGCCGCGGCCGTCCCGCCGACGATCCAGCTGTACACGTACGACCGTGCCGCCGATCGCATCGTGGAGATGCTCGGGGAGTGGCCCGTCGCGGGAGCCCCGGAGCGGATCTACACGTACGTGCCGGGGACGTCTGCACAGATGAAGGATTTCTGGGCAGGCGGCTCGGGGCTGCAGGCCTTCGCCCGTCGACTGATGACGCAAGACGACGTCGACAGCGTCGCGTTCGTCTACAAGGACGGCCGGTTCCCCGGCGGGGGCGATCAGGTGTTCCCCGCAGAGAAGAAGAACCTCGTCGAGGCGCTCGCCCAGGCGAACTCGTCGTCGTTCGCCCGCGAGTCAGGTGAACGGCTGGCAGCGTTCAGAGCAGGACTGGACGTCGGCGGGGCGGCGGTCGGGTCGCCTCCTCCTCGGTCCGTCGGCATCGGCCACAGCTGGGGCACGGCGAACGTCCTGGCCTCGGAACTCGCGGGCGCCCACTGGGACCACGCCGTCTCGCTCGCAGGGGCCGGGGCGCCGCAGGAGTGGTCGGGCTCGCCGGACACCGAGTACGACTCGTTCCGCTACGACGACGCCCTCGGGGTCGTCCAGGCGACGGGCGTCGTCTACCGGCACCACAACCCGCAGTACCTCGCCGACTTCGAGCAGCACGAGTACGAGAGCTTCGCGGACCGCGCCGTGGAGTGGAACTCGCCGGCCATCCTGAGGTTGGCGGCGCTGCTGTCGAACCACGCGTTGATCGCGAGCGACGGGCCGGGGAACGACCCGGTGATCCGCGACGTCCTGGCGGAGCTCAAGAGGATGGATCCACTGTGATGCGCGCCGAGGTCCGCCGTGCGGCGACGGCAGCAGCGGTCGTTCTCCTCATGATCGTGCTCAGCGGGTGCGCGACGCCGCTGCTCGAGCTCCGACGAGCAACGCCCCCGCTCTCGCAGGAGACGCTGGTCGAGGTCCAGCAGGTCGTGAAGGCCATCGAGGTCGAGCTCGCGTCGTTCGTGCCGGACGAGGTGACGGTCGTGATCGAGGAGAAGACCCGCGGCTCCATCATGGACTGTGCGCCGGGAGGCGTGAGCTGGGGCAGCTCAACCGTCGTCCGGGTCACGGAACAGCCGGATCTCGGCGATGTCGCGGCTGCCGTCCGCGCGGGCTGGGCACGCACCGGCGAGTTCGAGATCGAGTTGACCGAAGCCTCGACGGGGGATCCCAGCCTGGTGCTCAGGAGCGCCCAGCTCGGCAACTACTACTTCAGGCAGTTCGACGACAAGGTGCAGGTCCTCTCTTTCTCGACCTGCTTCGCCTACGACGAGGAGCGGGACGGCTACCCCTGGGAGATCGCGGCCGAGTGACGGGAACGCTTGGCGGGATGGGGCACGATGGGGTGGTGCGGACGGTGCGAGGCGGGGTGATCGGGCCCCGGGACGGTGTGGACGCGACCAGCGCCCTCAGCGACTCCGCCGACCGGCTGTGGAGGCGCCTCCGGCTGGACAGGATCGCCGGGGGGCGTCAGGCCGAGCACGTCATCCACGAGGACATGCGGGAGCACCCGCGGACGGTCCGGGCGTTCATGGGCATCCGGTGGCTGCTGCTCGGCGAGACCGTCGTCGGGCTGACCGCGATCTTCATCGCCGCCGTGCTGTGGAGCCGGGGCGAGCACGTGCCGTGGGCCGTGTGGTTCCGCTCGACCGTGGTGCTCTTCATCACGGCGTCGCTCTACGTCTTCGCCTGGCGGGCGCAGCTCGGCTACTGGTGGGCGTACTCGAGGCTGCGGCTGTTCAGTCGGATCTTCCCGATCGTGACGCTGATCGTCGCGACGATCCCCGGGCTCTACCCGGGCTGGATGGTCGTCGAGCAGATCGTCTTCTCGTTGCTGATGATCGGCATCGGCGACCTGCTGACGACGGACCACATGCGCGCGGCGTTCCCGCGCCCGGTGCGGACGGCGCGCATTGACAGTTAGATAGCTAACAGTTAGAGTCCTGAATATGGATGAACCCGAGGACATGCGCACCACCCCGCTCGGACTCGTGCGCTGGATCGCCTGGGCCCAGCGCAAGGGCGGTGAGGACTGGGTGCGCAGTCGCGACCTCACTCCCGAGCAGGCGTTCGTGCTCGGGTACCTCGTGCAGACCCCCGGGGTCATCCAGCGCGACATCGCCGAGATGACGCGGACGAGCGCGGCGAGCGTGTCGAGCCTCGTCCAGGGGCTGGAGCGCCGCCTCCTCGTCGAGAGACGCAGCGAGGACGGCGACGAACGTCGCAAGCGCGTCTACGCCACCGCCGCGGGGGCCGAGCTCGTCTCGGGCTTCGCCGAGGCGATGGCCGAGGTCGACGACGCCATCCTCGCGCCGCTCGACGACGACGAGCGGGCCCAGCTGCTCGCCCTGCTCACCACGATCACCTCACAGCTGGCCCCGCCGCGCCGGTGACCGGCGGCGGGGCGTCCTGAGCGGCGCCGCGCCTCCTCCCGTCCGTTCCACCCCCCCCTCGCCGTGCCGGCGTCCGTCGGCGCGCGCTCCAGCCTGCCCCGGAGAGGAGCAGCCATGGACTCCGTCGAGCCCTCAGCCACCACCACCACGACCACAGTCGGCATCGCCAGCACTGCCGTCGTCGGCGCCGCCGTCAGCGATCCGCCTTCCTCGCCCGAGCCCGGCACCGACCGCTGGTACCTCTCGGCCGCGCCGATCGTCCGGGCGCTCGTGCACCTCTGCGTGCCGATGGCCGCCGCGCTGATCGTCGGCGCGCTCTACAACGTCGTGAACGCCGGGTTCATCGGCTCACAGCGCGACACCGCGATGCTCGCCGCCGTCACGTTCGGCACCCCGCTGCTCGGCCTCGTCATGGCCGTCGGGGGCGTGTTCGGCGTCGGCGGCGGCGCCCTGATCTCGCGGCTGCTCGGCGCGTCCGAGACGGACCCGTCGAAGGCGGGCGAGATCAAGCACGTCTCGGCGTTCGCGCTGTGGGGCGCTGTCGGCACGGGGGCGGTGCTGGGAGCCGTGGGGCTCCTCCTGCTGCCCCAGCTCGTCGCCGTGCTCGGCACCGACGAGGCTGCCCGAGCCGAGACGACGAGCTACGTCGCCGTCATGCTCGCCTTCGTGCCGGTGCTCGCGGCCGCGTTCTGCCTCGAGCAGATCGTCCGGGCCGGGGGAGCGGCCCGCCAGACGATGATCGGCCTGATCATCTCGACGGTCGCCAACGTGCTGCTCGACGTCGTGTTCATCCTCGTGCTGCACTGGGGCGTGGCCGGCGCCGCGCTCGGGACCGGGCTCGCGAACGCCGTCGCCGTCGCGTACTTCGCGGTGTGGCTGAGCAGGCACGGCGAACACGTCAGCCTGGCTCCGCGCTGGGTCACGGTGGCGCGGCGCGTCACCGGGCCGGTGTTCTCGGTCGGGGCGAGCGAGCTGCTGCAGGCGTCGTTCCTCATCGTGACCTCGCTGGTGCTGAACCGGCTGGCCGCCGCCTACGGGGACGGGGCGCTCGCCGCCATGGGGGTCGCGGTGCGCATCGCCCAGGTGCCGGAGTTCCTCGTGATGGGGATCACCCTCGGCGTGCTCCCGCTGCTCGCGTACTCGTTCGGCAAGGGCGACGGGGCTCGTCTGCGGGCCGCGCTCCGCACCTCCGTCGTGGCGGTCGCGCTGGTGATCGGAGTGGTCGCCGGGGTCGTGTTCGTGTTCCGCGAAGCCGTGTTCGGCGCGTTCTCGGCCGACCCGTCTGTGCTCGCGATCGGCGTGACGATCCTCACGGCACAGCTCGTCGCCGCGGTCGCGAACGGGTTCACCGGGCTGCTGACGTCGCTGTTCCAGGCGACCGGTCGGGCCGTGCCCGCGATCGTGCTGTCGATGGGGCAGGGAGTGCTGTTCATCCCGATCGTGCTCGTCGGCAACGCGGTGTTCGGGCTGGCGGGGATCGTGTGGTCGCTCACGGTGAGCGAGGTGCTGGTGCTCGTCGTGGGCGTGGTGATGTGGGTCGCGGTGCGCGGGTCGATCGTGCGCGGGGTCGCGGCGAACCGCGTTCCGTTCACAGAACGGCGGAGCGACGCGGTTCTCTGAGCGGAACCCGGTTCGTTACGCCTGCTGTGCGGCTGCTTACGGGGGCGCGCCTGGCTGCGCAACGGTCTAGCACCCTGCAGTGGACGATGCACCCCGTCGTGTCGGGGTGCATCGTCCACTACGGGGTGCATCGGAGGCGCGGGCCGGGCTGACGAGCAGGAGGTGCGGAAGCTCGAGTCGGCAGCGGTGCGCGAGGCGGGTCGAGTCGGGCCGCAGTGGGCGTCGTGCCGCGTTCCGGACGAGATGCCGCGCCGGACGGCGAGATCTCGTCCGGAACGGGGCATCGCAGCGAGGAGGCGGGAGTGGCGTCGCATTCGCCAGCGGGCGTGATCGGGACTACCGTGGCTGCGTCACAGAACTCTGCGACGACTGTCGTCGGGCGTGACGTGACCAGCCCCGACCAGCCCCAGCCCGAGCAGCCCGGAGGATCCGACATGGCACCGTGTGCGCCCCGCGCCGCAGCTGCCTCCGTCGACCGTACCTCCGCCTCCGGCGTCCGCACCCTCGGCTCCGTCGTCCGCCGCGCGAGCGTCGTCTGGTCGCGTCGCACCGTGCACTTCGGCGCGGTCTCGCCACGCTCCTGAGCCGCCAGGGCACCCGACCGCCGCGCTGACGCGCGCTCGCCGGTCGGAGCCGTGCGGCTCGTCTCGGCGGCCGCGACCGACGCGGCCGCCTGCGGTCCGTGACGTCGTCGTGTCGCGTGCACCGCACCTCCTCGTCTCGGTGCCGGCGCGTGCCGAGCAGACGAAAGGCCCACCGTGAATAAGACCACTCGCATCAAGAAGACCACTCGCATGAAGAAGAACGCCCGACTCGCCACGGCCCTGAGCGGCGCCGCCGTCGCCCTCTCGCTCGGGCTGACGGCCTGCACGCCCGGAGGCCCTCCCGCGGCTGCCCTCGACAACGGAGACCAGGGCGAGATCACCATCGCCGTGTTCGCCGGCTGGCCGGAGGGGATCGCGGCGTCCGAGCTGTGGAGCGCCGTGCTCGAGGACGAGGGCTACGACGTGACGCTGACGGACATCGACGTGGCTCCGGGGTACTCGGGTGTCGCGTCGGGCGACTACGACCTCGTGCTCGACTCGTGGCTGCCCGACACGCACGCCGCCTACCTCGACGAGTTCGGGGACGACCTCACCGACCTCGGCCCCTGGTACACCGACGCCCGCAACACGATCGTCGTCAACGACGACGCACCGATCACCTCCCTCGACGAGCTCGCCGCTAACGCCGACCTGTTCGGCAACCGGATCGTCGGACTCGAGCCCGGCGCCGGCCTGACGAAGATCACCGAGGAGCAGGCGATCCCGACCTACGGCCTGGAGGACATGGAGTTCCTCACGTCGTCGACCGCCGCGCTGCTGACCGAGCTGCAGGCCGCCGACGCCGCGGGCGAGAACATCGTCGCGACCCTCGCCCGCCCGCACTGGGCCTACGAGGCTTACGGGCTGCGCGACCTGGAGGACCCGGAGGGTGCCATGGGCGCGGCCGAAGAGATCCACGCGCTCGGCAGTCCCACCTTCGACGACGAGTTCGCGACGGCGGGCGGCTGGCTGCGCGACTTCTCGATGAGCGACGACGAGCTGCTCTCGCTCTGCAACCTGCTCTTCAACGAGAACAGCGGCAGCGACTACGAGCCGTTGGTGCGCGAGTGGATGGCCGAGCACGGCGACTACGTCGACGAGCTGACCGCGTAGGAGGCGCTGGCTGGCCCGCGATTCGCACGCGCGCGCCCTGATGCCCCGTTCCGGACAAGATGCCGCGCTGTGCGGTGACGTTATGTCCGGAACGGGGCATTGCGGTGCAGGAGGCGCGGGGCCAGAAAGGCAGGAGGCGCGCAGCGGCTAGCGCCAGCGGCGCAACAGCACTCGCTGCAGCAGGTTGAGGACGAAGTCCGTCAGCGTCCCGAGCAGCGCCAGCAGGATGATGGCGAGGAACATGCGGTCGACGCGTCCGTTGTACTGCGAGTCGGTGAGCAGGAAGCCGAGCCCCATCGACGACGCGATCAGCTCCGCCGCGACCAGGAACAGCCACGCCTGGGCGAGCGCGAGACGCAGGCCCGAGACGAGCGACGGGATCACCGCCGGCAGCTGCACCGTCGTGAAGAGCGAGACGGGGCCGAGTCCGTAGGCGCGGCCCGCCTCCACCAGCTGGGGGTCGACGTGGCGGAGGCTGCCCGCGACGGTCGTGAAGACGGGGAACGCGGCGCCGATCGCGATGAGGGTGATCTTCGAGTCCTCGCCGATGCCGAGGTAGAGGATCAGCAGCGGCACCCACGCCAGCGACGGCACGGCCCGCACCGCGGCGATCGACGGGGCGAGCAGCGCCTCGCCGACCCGGGAGAGGCCGACGACGGCTCCGAGCACGATGCCGATGCCGGCCCCGATCGCGAAGCCGATCAGCACGCGCTGCACGGAGATCGCGACGTACTGGCCGAGCAGCCCCGCCTGCGCCAGCTGCACGCCGGCCAGCCAGACGTCCGACGGCGAGGGGAGGTTGTAGCTCGGCACGTCGACGACCTCGGTGGCGAGCACCCACGCGAGCAGGACGGCCGCGGGCAGGATCGCCCCGAGCAGTGCCAGGCCGCGACGCGGACCGCGGGAGGTGGGGGCCCGGCCGACCCGCGCCTCCTGCGGGCTGCTGCTCGCGCTGGCACCGCGGCGCTCGGCCGCCTCGCGGCTGCGCTCGACGACCTGGCGGGCGTCCGCCTCCTTCTCGTTGCCGCTCAGCGGGTACGCGTCGGTCATGAAGCGTCGGCGTCCTTGGCGAAGGTGTCGTCGAAGAGGGTGTCGAGGGCGTCGTCGACGGCGTCCTGCGAGGCAACGTCGCCGGACTCGACGAGGATCGGCCCGACGGTCTTCAGCACGGTCTGCTGTGCGGCTCCGGGGACGGGGTCGACGTCGAAGTGGGTGCGGTCGAGCACGGTGCTGGCGACGGCCGGGTCGATGCCCGCGACTCCCGAGAGGATCGTGGCGGTCTCGTCGGGGTTCTCCTCGGCCCACGCGCGGGCCTTCTCGTACGAGTCGACGACGACCTGGGCGACGTCGGGCGACTCGGCCAGGAACGACTCCGTCGCGTTGAGGAACCCGTAGGTGTTGAAGTCGACGTTGCGGTAGAGCAGCTTCGTGCCCGACTCGGCCTCGCTGGCGGCCATGATCGGGTCGAGCCCTGACCAGGCGTCGACGCTGCCGTTCTCGAGGGCGGCGCGGCCGTCGGCGTGCTGCAGGTTCTCGATGGTGACGTCGCTCGCGCTGAGGCCGGCCTCGTCGAGCGCCTGCAGCAGGAAGAAGTAGGGGTCGGTGCCCTTGGTCGCCGCGATCGTCTTGCCCTTGAGGTCTTCGACGTCGCTGATGTCGCTGTCGCCGGGGACGACGAGCGCCGACCACTCGGGCTGCGAGTAGATGTCGATCGTGTGGATGGGGGAGCCGTTCGAGCGGGCGAGCAGCGCGGCCGAGCCGGCGGTGGAGCCGACGTCGACGGCTGCGGCACGCAGCAGCTCGTTGGCCTTGTTGGAGCCGGCGGACTGGGTCCAGGTGACGGCGACGTCGTCGCCGAGGGCGTCCTCGATGAAGCCCTGGTCCTTGACGATCAGGCTGAGCGGGTTGTAGGTCGCGAAGTCGATGTCGAGGGTGTCGGTGCTCCACTCGCCGCTGGACGCGCTCGCGTCGCCGCCCGCGGCCTCGGCGGGCTCGCCCTGGGCATCCTCGCCGGCGACGCAGCCGGTGAGCGCGAGGGCTGCTGCTGCGCCAAGTGCGAGGGCGGCGAAGGAGGCGCGGCTGCGACGGGCGGGGGAGGTGCGGGTGGTGGTCATGGTGTCGTCTCCGGTGCTGTGTCGGGGATGGCGTGGTGCTCGAGGTGTGCGGTGCGGGGGAGGTGTTGTCCGTTGTGGCTGATCCGTCACGGGACGGATCAGGCCCTGGCGTGGCCGGTGAGGCTGGCGTGGCCGGTGGCGCTGCCGTGGCTGGCGTGGCCCGCGGGGACGCGGTGGACGCCGAGGCCCTCGAGCAGCTCCTGGCGGAGGACGGCGAGCTCGGGGGCGTCGCGGTCTCGACGGCGGGCTCCGGGGACCGTGACGATGCGCTGGATGCTGGTGGCGCCTCCTGCGGTGTCGGTGTGCGTCGAGTCGGCGCTCGCCGTGTCGAGCTGGTCGGCAGCCTGCTGGCTCAGATCGGCGAGCAGCACGATGCGGTCGGCGAGGTAGAGGGCCTCGTCGACGTCGTGGGTGACGAGGACGACCGTGGTGGGGAGGGCGTCGTGGACGTCGAGGAGCAGATCCTGCATGCGGAGGCGGGTGAGGGCGTCGAGGGCGCCGAACGGCTCGTCGAGGAGGAGGACCGCGGGCTGGCGGGCGAGGGCCCGGGCGAGGCTGGCGCGCTGGGCCATGCCGCCGCTGACCTCGCGGGGGCGGCGGGCTCCGGCAGGGCCGAGGTGGACGAGATCGAGCAGTTCGGTGAGGCGGGCGTCGCGCTCGGGCTTCGTGAGCCTGGGGGAGGCGGTGGTGCTCTTGCTCGGCTTCGGGAGGCCGAGGGCGACGTTGTCGCGGAGGGTGCGCCAGGGGAGGAGGCGCGGCTCCTGAAAGGCGACGGCGCAGCGCTGGTCGGCGTGGCGGGCGGGTTCGTCGCCGATCCGGACGGTGCCGGTGTCGGGCTGGTCGAGTCCGCCGAGCTGGCGGAGCAGCGTCGACTTGCCGCACCCGCTCGGCCCGAGCACGGCGACGATCTCGCCACCGGCCACGTCGAGGTCCACCCCCTGCAGCACCGGCCGGTCGAACCGCCGGCCCACGCCGCGCAGGGTCAGCGGCAGAGCGCGGGAGGCGGACGTCGAGGAGGCGGGCATGTCCCGACGGTAGGGCGGGGTGGCAGGTGCTGTCGCGCGAGGTGTAACGGGGCGCAACAGTGGTGGGCTGGCCCGTATCCGCCTAGGGCTCGCCCGTCGGACGCGCCTGCCCAGCGTGGTTCGTCCCGGGCCTCGGGATCCGCTATGCTGTTCGAGTTGCCTCGGTCGGGGCAACACCAAGAAGTCGGTTGCTCAGCAACAGATTTCTCGGGCTGTGGCGCAGCTTGGTAGCGCACTTGACTGGGGGTCAAGGGGTCGCAGGTTCAAATCCTGTCAGCCCGACCGAAATGACTCGTACACCTTGGGTTTCCGAGACTTTTTTCTTACGTTTCCATCGGGCCAAAGAGCTTTCAAGTGGTTCGGCTCTGAACACAGCCAGCAAGCGCGTGACGTCGTTATATTCACGCCAGGAAGACATTTTGCAGGTGCCACTGGAAGTACGCGGCACTCTGAGAGTAGTTCGGCACTATTCGTCCATGTAGTTCTCGGACGCGGCGTCCGATGGCGCTCATCCTGCCTACTGTCGACGTCCCGATGACTCTGCCGCCATCCACGGAAATGTACCCATCCTCGAAGAGGGCGTCGCAGCCGAAGATACACGCGAGCATCGCAATGCCCGGCAGGTCTCGGGCCTCATCTTCATTCGTCGCCGCACGCTTCTTGATGTGAGACGCCCAGAGGAAGCGCGACGGGAAGAGTTCACCGCACAACGCGCAAGCGGCCTCGTCGCGTCCGTGCAGGAGCGCCATGCGCAGCGCACTCTGTTCTCGCCGCTGGCGGACAGTGGTAAGACGGTTGAGAGCACCCTGGAAGGGGCCCGGGATCGACGCCGCACGGACCGACTCTTGCTCCTCCAAATCGAATTCCTGGCTAGCGTCCGGGACTATAACAATCTGCGGTGGTTTCGTGTCTACAACGCGAGCACCTGGCAACTGGAGCAGGACTGCACCGATGAACGAGCTTCGATTCCCAAGAGTCGCCGGGGTGGCATCAATGGCGCCGTCCCGTCGCAGCGTCTCCATTGCTGTAGCCACACTTGCTACGGGTACAGTCTGACCACTCAGGTATTCATCGGTGGCAACAAGGACGTCATTAGCCCGGACAGCGAGTATCACGTTGATCCGTCGGTCAGAGATCGTGAGCAGCTCGAGGCCGATTAGATCGCGGAGGAAGCCTCCGATTGCTGCGGGGGAAGGGTCAAGAGTCATCGGTGGTCGGGCGAGTACGACTTGTAGAGCTCGCGAATCGTAGGGTTCGTGGCCGGGAACCGTGACGATTAGCCTGATACGTTTTGTTCGATTTCCTTCGCCTGCTGCGCCCGGCTCACGACCGACCCCCGAGGCGGCCACGCTCAGCCGCATCCGCATCTGGTGGACATCAGTGGCATCATCCAGGCCGACAGGCGCATCGAGAATACGTCTCGCTTGTTTCGGCAGCCTTCGGGCAACGGCGGAGTCCACGAATGCGTCCCACAAGGTTGCCCTCAACCCTGCGAGTCGAACGAGAAGCAATTCCAACGCGACGTTGTACTCGGGGTTCCGGGCCGGATTGCCTCGCGACGGTCCACTCCGACTCTCGAGGATCACCGCGAAGTAGTCAGCGTCCTTTTCAATGGAGAACGTCGCAGCAATGGGAGAGCCCTCGTCCGAGTAAGCGTGCACTTCTCAAGAATGGCATGCGCTCTCATCATCCCCAACGTTGGGCGCAATTGGAAGCCCGCGAGATCCCGCGGACCATTTGATCAGCCTCAAATTAGTCATCAATATGACTGGGACTGCGCACATCAAGTCGCTCGCCTCGGAGGGGGCGGGAATGGGGTGGACAGCTGCCGTCATCGACTCATGCCCTGTCGCATTTGTCGTGCCCGGCAGGCTCTCGTCTAAATCGCTGACTTAATTAGCTGATCAGCGCCCGCTGCCCTTCGAATAGCGTGCCATCCGGCGATTGCAAGAGGAGGAACGCGACGACCGACGGTACCCGTAGGTTGGAGCCGTTCGTCCCGTCTCTGTCCTGCGACTTTGGGATGGACAACGACTGCAGGGCGTGCGACCGGCCCAGGCATGCAGAATTATGCCCTTTCCTTGCCTTGGACGGGGAGCGTAGGGGCGGTGGTGACCGAATCACTCGCAGTAGCAAGACGCCAACGTCTACCGCCGATTTCTGCGCCAATGCCAACTTCGCTGACTTTCATCGGGGCCAAGCGGTGGCTCACGAAGCTTCCAGCTTGGGGGAGCGGCAGCCCGAGTGCAGCCGCAATTTTAGGTTGAGGATGCAAGGGCCCCAGGATGACGATTCCTTCATTCTTTAGGTCTCTCCGAGCATCACGAATCCGTTTCGAAGAGTCGATTTGCTGAGCGACCGTCTCCACGGCGGCGTGTGGGATTAGCTCTCCTTGTAACCGGCGAAACAGTGTGTTGACAGCCGATTGTCCCGAGAGCTGAAGTACTGCTTCCATAGCTATCGCGGGATGTTTTACGAGAATATTGGCCGGTAGAGCAGCGCCGTCGAAAATCCACAAAATCTGGTCGATCCCGGTCTGGGACAAGCGGGGGCGCCCCCGGTCCATGGAAGCCATCCCACGCGATTCAGGGCCGGGACGAAGGACGCCAATGCTGAATCGGGATGTCTCCTCATTGGCCCAAACGACCAAGACGGGCACTTCATGCTCTCTGGAATAGGCACGATCGAGTGTCCAGCCGTTTATCCGCTCACTCCATGTACAGGCAACGTCGTAACCGGCGACCTGGAGCGAGGTATTAACGCCGTCGGAGAGATCAAATACCCGTTGTAGCCAGACCTCGATCAGCGATCCAATATGCACTGTCTCCGCCTTGGTCAGCTGAGTTAGGTCCCACCGCCCCGTCCGTCGACCGTCGTATGTCTGATCGAGAGCCTGTCGTATAGCACGTCCGCACCGGATGCCCTCGGGGTCGGCTGCCTCGATGCAGTCCCTGATGCGGTGCACTTCGGGGTCTTGGTCGGGAGTAGGGGGAACGGCTGGCGTCCTGCGAGCACGCGACTTCCAAGTCGGTTCCGGCCATCTGGCCGGGTCGGGGGAAGAGGGGCGGGCTCGTCGCGTTCCCGAAGACCCAGCTAAGGCTCTCGCGCTCTTTTTGTCTGCGGCCGGCTGCGAGCCGTCGTCGAAAAGGGCAAGATCATCGGCGGCGCTAGCAGTCATCGTCTACCAAGTTTGCGAGCGTCGGTGATGCTTGTGCTTGGCTGGTTGCGGTATATTTGACCATCCGAGTCTCCTGTCCTAGGCGCCACCACAACCAATTACATCACGTTCTGCATCGATGCATTTCCATGCCCGCGTCTCGGCTATTATACGAGAACAGTTTCGTGTTAGTTATCGAAATATGGTCCGCCTATCGCGGGGCCGTGTCGTGGTCGAGGACAGCACTGACCATTTGTATCCATCCATGGCGTTTCGGTTCCAGAGCTCACCAAGCTTGGGGGCCAATGCGGTGCCGGGGCGACAGAATAGGGACACGGGTGGCGGTCTGCAGACGCTGTCCCGTTTGACTGTGCCGGTCGGGTCACGTCGCGATGCTCGCGCGGGCACTCGACAGGACACTTTGAAAGAAGCCCGGTACGAATTCATCGCCAACCAGGAGTTTACGGTCGAGGTACATGTTGCTGCGCTCACACGAGGTCTCGGAGACCAGGCTGCACGCATGACAGGCAGCCAAGTTGAGACTGTTCATTCCTTGCCCGCGGCTCTCCGCGCAGACGGGGTTATTGGAGCACCGATCGGCATCCTCGACCGCGCTCAAGAGCAGTCTGGAAAAGTACCGCGCCTCCCCCAGACGTACGAGGCCGCCCAGGGTTCCCTGAGCGTCTCCGTTGCTCGTGTAGATCAGCAGCCCGCCTTGGGGGTCAGGACCGTCGCTCGAGGCGTAAATGCGTTCGGAAAGAGACGCGGCGGAGTATCCACTCTGGAACTCCAGCCGACGCATCAGTAGGTGAGCCAAGGTGTGCAGAAGAATGTATCGCGGGTGGAGATCGTTGATGACGGCCCTGCGATTCGACAGGTTTGCGCCTCGATCGATCCAGTGCTGGGTGCGTTGCCGGACGGCGGTATTTTCCTCCCACGCGCAAAGGGCTTCCTCGTTGAATCGCAGAAAGATACCCTCCCCAAACTGCTCGATGGCCGGGTACCACTTAAGGCCGTCGATGGTCCCAAGATCCACGCGAGTGAAGTCTTGCTGCTCGTAGCGGCGGAATCCCCGCAACGCACGTACTTCTCGCAACCTCCGGACCAATCCGACGTCCGCAACCAATTCGGCCAGGGCCGGCATCGGACCCGGCTGCCGAGGGTAGTCCGAAGGAAGCACATCGAAATCAGGATTTGTCACTTCCGTGTCCCCGGCCAGTACCCTGTCGAACGCCGCCCATTCTCCTGAACGAAGATTGCTCTGAAGTTGTGCCGTGTCTGCCGCGGGATCGGCTCTTAACATGTGGCGGACCATGTACTCCGGGGCCCCGGTCTGGTCCGCGATGACCGGTACGGCAAGATCGAACAAAGGGCCTTCTTGCTGCCCAAAAACGCCCTTAAACATGTCGTTCTGGAGGACTTTGGCCCGGAGCGCAATCGTGGCTGATTCCACCTCTGGTATGTCGATCGCCGAAGCCGTCTCCGCTTGGTAGACGCTTGTAGACCCCCGTTGGACGACTCTCAGTTCCTCGGTGCACTCCTTGGTGGCATCCTGCGGCTCCCAAGGCTGCAGGCCCCAACATCTGTACCCTTCCTCGGCCAAAGACGTGTTGCGTCCTAGCGACCCCATGTCCCTCGAAGCGCCACAGGCGCGACAAAGGATCCTCAACGAACGCAGTCCTTCGCCCGCCTCCGGATTCGTTCGCAACTCCAGGTGCTCGGAGTCTTTGCATTGGCGTTGCTCGTCGCTCGAAGACTCAAAGTGAGCCCACCGCCGCCAGTCGAGGTCCTGAATGTGACCTCCAGCAGCGCAGACCGCGACGAAACGCATCGGGACCATGAGTCCCCCACATCTCGAGCAGTCGTTTGTGCTGGCTCCGTTCTTGTGATGGACCCGGTTGGACATCAGAGTGCAGTCCTGGCAGAATCGCCATTTTGGAAACCGCCGGTAGGGTAGGGCGAAGCCTGGTCTGCGACTAAAGTCACCGGCTGTGGGCGGACGACGTAGCTGGAGAACGCCCAATTCCCTTTCCAGCGGAGGGCACGACATGCGCTCGCAGGTCTCCTCATTCCAGGTCCCAGTGTCCATCCCAATGAATGACTCGCTCTTGATGTCAACGATGGCGCCGACTCCAAAGGGATAGATAGTTTCTTGCAGGGTGAGCTGGCGCATATCAGGTGTTTTGTCCTGCCGTCCCTTTAGGCTCATGCTTTCTCTCCGATTATTTTGATGTTGACATTTGAATCGACACTGCGCATCGAATTCATGACAGCCCAGCCATGCCGATCCTCGTCGAAGGCGCGCATCAGAGCCGGCTCTTTGGGCGTCCCTCGAAGGGGCTCATACCGCAGCGCCGAGTCTCCGGTTTCGGGGTCCGGGGAGGTGCGAATGCGCCACTCGTCGATTAGGCGATCAAGATGCTTCATCGTGGCGAGATATTCGTCCGGATCCGAACGCTTCACTACATCCAGTATTGTCTCCCGGACGTTGCGCACCACATTAGAATCGGCCCGGAAGAGTACTGCCTGCGAGTCGTCTCGCCATGGGCTCAAGTGGCGAATCATTGTAACGAGGACGGCTGCCAAGGACCGGTGCCTGGACGCCGCCGACCAGGGAGTCACACTGGTCGGTTCCACACTGCGATAGAGCGCTTGGTGATAGCCGAGGAAAGACTCGTAGTGAGAACGATCGCGTGGGCGTGATGCCCGGTACAACGTGACGATGACGCCGGGGACATCGCCGCGTCCGACCCGACTCGTGGCCTGGATGTATTCCGAGGTGGTCTTGGGTTGACCATTCATGAGCATCAGGGCCAAGCGCGGGACATCGATACCAACCGACAACATGTTCGTGCAGGCGACCACGTCCACGGCATCGCCTTTTTCGAGGCCGCGGGCCAATCGCTGAAGGCTTTTAGGAAGTTCCTGGGCATCCACGCGGCTGGTCAACTCCACAAGTCCGTCGCCGCGGATCTGCCGGGCCCTTCCCGTGGGTCCCGGCCGGGTCGCCAGCAAACTATTGACATCGT
The DNA here is from genome assembly GCF_007954365.1 of Frigoribacterium sp. ACAM 257. Lineage (GTDB taxonomy): Bacteria > Actinomycetota > Actinomycetes > Actinomycetales > Microbacteriaceae > Frigoribacterium. The sequence goes on along the minus strand of NZ_VOLO01000001.1, from coordinate 1,338,556 downwards.
CCCGGACCAGGGTCACGGTTCGACCGAGTTCGCGCAGGCTGTTGTGGTATGCCACCACTGTCCAGTATGCATCGGCACCCTTCAGGTCTTGTGGCCCCTGAGTGGCCATCCTGGGCGCTTCAAGCATCGCGCCGGTGGCTCGCACGACCGACGTAGCCTGTGTAAAGGCCTGCGGCATGAGGCCGATATAGGTCCTTCCTGGGGCGTCAGTGTCTTGCACGGCACGGGCAAAGTAGCTGTCCTCTTCAGTAAGTCCCGAGGGTGGGAACAGTTCTACTTTCCTCGCCATCAAGCCTTTTACCTGGTCCTCGGCGGAGCGGATCGTCGCGGTGGAGGCGACAATTTTCGGGCGTCCCCCGCCCTCCCCGATGATGCCCAGGACCGCGGCGTCGTAGATTGCGACCGTGGTGCCGAGGGGACCGGAGAGTAGGTGCATTTCGTCCTGGAGGATGAGCGACGGTGGTTCATTGGCCGTGTTGCCGGCGCCAAGCAGGACCCCTGCCTCTTGCATAAAGGGCAGCCGCGCGAATTTGTCGACGGTCGCCAGCAAGATGGTGGGCGGGTACTTGTAAATTCTTTCGTCGACGACCTCGACGGGGAGCCGATCGTGGAAAAAACAGGTCTGGTCCGGGCACCGAAGCCAGATATCTCCGGCGGAGCTGACGGCGCCATAATCTCTTGCGTGTTCGGACTTGGTTTCTGGCATCATGCGGTGCCCGCACCAGGGGCATCGAGTGAGCTGAAAGGGGTTGTCGGGGATTTCCCGTTTTCGGGTAAGTTCGAGGCGCCTGATCGCCTCCTTCTGCGTCCCTGGGGTAGTTGCGTTACCGACCCAAAGTCCGATGGTAAAGGGGGCCATGCCCTGTGCGAGCGAATCGGTCATTCGGAGGCGTTCCATGGCGCAAACTAGAGTCGCCGCGCGTTCAAACTGTTGTGTCGTCAGCAAGCGCAAGGTGTAGCGGGTGATAACGGCGGTACCGCCTCCTCCAATCCCGTGGTGGAGCCGACGTCGGAATATCTCGAACGCCGCCAACCCGAGATAGGCCTCTGTCTTGCCTCCACCGGTGGGGAACCAGATCAGGTCAACAAGGTTGCGGTCGGCGTGTTCAGCGTCCGCGGTGCTGGCCAGCGCAACGAGGATGAAACCCAACTGGAACGGTCGCCACGTCGGTTTACCTTCGAGTTCGGTTGTTTTGCGACCGTCAGCTTTGGCGCGGCCAGATTGAAGCATTTGTTCCTGCATGGCGGACATGGCCAGACGGAAAGCGCTCCTGGCGGTGGAGGAGCCCTCCAGGAGGGTAATTCCTTCGCGCATGCGGTCAACGGCTTTGAGCTGTCGGTCGGTGATCCTCTGGGCCGCTTGCCGGTGGTGTCGCTCGAGGCCAAGCTCTTGCTCAGCCTGTTCCTGGGTCCAGAGTTGGTATTCATCGACGAAGGTCCTCAGCTCGGCTAAGACGAGTCCGGTGTATTCTTGAATCTGTCTGAGACGATCAAGCTGGAGAATCCCCGCGTTGCTTCGCTTGGCCTCGACGGCTGGGACGGTGTAGCGAGGTAGAGGATCCAAAGACACCCAAGAGCACCCACCAGCTCCGTCATGTTGCCAACGGACGGATGTTCCATGACCCACAGCGAAGACTTGACGGTGTCGGTACCGCACTGCAAGCTCTTCTTGTTCTGGATCCAGCCGGAGGTCCTCGACTGTCCGGTAGGGAAGTATCCGACCCCCAATCGAGCGGACGGTCATGCCGACTTGGTAGAGGCAGTCCTCGGTGCGTAGCTGTCGCTCGCCGTCTCTCTCCGGGGCTTGGCGGGTGTTGCTAATGGCAATGGTAACTAGTGAACTGTTCTCGCCGAAAGGCCGCCATCGAACGTCGAGATGCACGCGCCCGTCTCCTGGGGATACCTTTGCGGCTGCCTGATCGCACCGGATTGCGGGAAATTCGTGGCCCACACGCTGCCAGGCAACATGGGTGTCGGTCTTCTCCTCGCCGTAGGTGGCGTACGTTATGTCGACCTCTACTGCGTTACCGTCGTGGATGAATGAAAGGGCGCTGGAGGAGGGGTGGTAGGCGTTCGCCATGTCAATGGCGGGTTCCTCAAGACCATCCACTCTTTCTTCGCTGGTGTTCTCCTCGGTCGGCGGTTGCGGTTCCTCGACCTCTGCGCCGATACCGACGGGGTAAAGAACGCCAACGAGGTAGGTTGCATTCGGGCGGTTCCTGAGTCGTTCTTTCGGTCCCTCTATTGGGCCCAAATATTGCTGCTCGAGGTGCGCGACCACTCGATTCTGGCGTTCGGCGGCTTCATTCATGGCGGGCATTGTCTTTCTTTGCCTCCTGCTGGATGTATTGAAGTGCGTTTCGTCCCATGACCTGGTACGCGCTCGGAGAACTAATCACGTAGAGGGAGTAGCGAGGGCGGGTCATCGCGACGTAAGACGCGGCCCGCCCCCTGGGAGTGTCGAGGTCGGTGACATCAACGACAATCACGTGCTCCCGCTCCAGGCCTTTTACGTTCGCTGCTGCGGCGACCTCGACGGACCAGTCGTTGACGGTGTAAGTCGACGGTTGCAGGCCCTCATCGGCCAGGATCGACAAGGAGGCGTCTGCGGCAGCACTGATGATGGTGATCTTTTTCCGACTGACGCCCTGGCCGCGAAGGGCATCAAGGCGGTTGTCCAAGAGACGTCGAACTGCTTCCGAGCCCTGGGCTTGCACGATTGAAGCGCCCGGCCCTTCACCGATGCGTGGGCTACCAAGATCCGCCCCGAGATGGGACTGGACCGTTGTCACGACTGTGCGGGCGTTCCTCACGTTCTTCGTCAGATCGACGATGGTGGCACCGGCCTGTATTTCCTGGTAAACCGCGTCGTCAAATACCCCGACCAGGTGAGTCTGATTATTAGGGTCCAGGAAGATCCACCACCGGCCGCCGTGCAATCCGCCACGCACAGAATCGGAAAGCCGACTCATGTCCTCGACGTTGAGTAGGTCCTGTGCCTCGTCCACCACGACGACGTCGAAGACCGGTTCTTCAGGAATCGAATTGACGGGCACCAACTGAACCGTGCTCTCGCTCAATAATTTTGAGGCGAAGTCCAAGACGCCGGGGGAGCCGCATACGAAGGCCACAGAACTGCCGTCGGCGGTCGCCCGGCGTGCTGCTTCGATTGCCAAGACGGTCTTTCCTGTGCCGGCCCCGCCCAGGACTAGAACCCGCGAATTGCGTTCGAATGCCTGCATCGCATCGACCTGCTCATCGGTCATGGTCAAGATATCCCGCTCGATGAGCATTTCGGTGTCCGGCACGGTACGCATGGCGTCCACCTCCCGCCGCAGGTAGGTGACGACGATGGAGAGGTCCGCCATCGGACGTAAACCTTCGCGCCGAGCGTGGTCCGGTGGTGTCCGAGCCATACGGGCCAGCGCGTCAAGGCTGCGCTCCAATGCTAAGGGCGTCATCCGCTCCAACCCGATGTGTTGCTGCGGAATCCATTCCGCGTCTGCCGGCAAATTCTGGTCAGGAGTCACCACCGCGTAGGCGAATGGCCATCTGCCGTCCGACTGCTCAGCGAGAATGTCCAGCAACGCGAACGTAGCGTCTTTGGCCTGCACCCATGGGCTGCGCTGTAGAGGATGTTGAGCTCCTTGCCGGTCCATGGAGTACCAGAGGCCGTGCTCGGTCCGACCGATTCGCCCTCCCTTGACCTCCAACACAAGGATCGCTCCCTTCCACAGCACCACGAAGTCCGCCTCACCCATCACCTGTTTACGGTGTCGAGGAAGGTGGACTGAGTGGTAGGCAACACCTTCGTCCGAGCGGATAGCCGTGAGCAGTTCGGCGACCTTAAGCTCCGCACGACTCTGAGCGCTGATGTAATCAGCTGGTGGAATCAACTTCACGATTCGTCCACCCCCCAGTGCTGGGTGAACCCCCGGTAAGCCAAATCAACATTAACGTTCTCGATGGTGTCCTGAAGATTTACTACCAGGCACCGCTCTGATCCGCGATTCTTAGGTCCTCGCAGCCCACGCCCCACCATCTGCACATATTCGCTCTCGCTCAGGGTCGGTCGAGCGACATAAAGTGCACGGATCTGAGGAGCATCAAAACCCTGGATTAACAACTCACAGTTGACCAAAATTTGAAGAGAACCGGTTTTGAAGTCAGAAATCACCTTTGACCGCTCACCGCGTGAACTCCGCCCGCTTACTGATGCTGCCTCGACGCCCTCATTCTTCAAGATCGTTGCCAGGACTTGGGCCGAGAGCACCGACGGCATGAACACAAGAACCTTCCACCCCTCGGGCAGTGCAAGGATGTGCTTGACGATGCCCTTCGTCCGTTCCTGGTCTTCACCCACCCTGTCCAACGTGTCCTGCGACAGGTTGTTGAAATCGATTTCCGACTTATCCATGGTCAGTCTTATACCGGGAAGGGTCTCGTGATCGATACGAGCCAACACCTCACGATCTTGAAGTTCTTTTATCGGGTTAGATCCCAACGCTTGAACAAGATTGTTTCCAAACCGCTTGGCCAACAATTCCGTTGCCTCAGCGCTCCTACCCCGGTATGGAGTCGCGGAGAGACCGATCAGGGGACGCTCCTGGTGCCCGAGGTCAACCCCGAGCCTTTGGAAGATCCTGCGATACGTCTTACTATCCGCTGCCCGGTGAGCCTCGTCGACGATCACGGCGACAGGCGAATAGATCCAGTCGTACGAATCATCGTCGATGTGCTCATAAAGCATCGCATCGGTAGCTACGACCACGCTCAACTCCAACTCGGGTACTTGAGGTCGATGCCCACCAAAGAATCGATTTATACTCAACGACCTTTCATCGGAGAACTCCCGCCAAACCTCACTCCACGTCGTGATGGCCTGTTCACACAGTTCCGCCGACTGGGCGATCCACAACACCGGGCCAGTTGTCGCGAAATCGCGGTCCAAAAACGCCTTCACCAGCGATTCGACAGCAACACGGGTCTTCCCGGCGCCGGTCGGCAACTCCAGGAGTGCCTTATCGGCATTGCCGGGGTTAGAACGAAGGCAGAACCTTAGTTCACGCAAAGCATCCCGCTGATAATCGTGCAACGCCCCGAGGCCAGGTTTGCCCATCACGGTCTCCGACGGCGGACGCAAGGGCTTGGGCGTCCCGGCGAAGTCCGGTGTGAACCCAAGATCTGTGACGAACCTGCGGGCAGGCCCAAGGCCGCCCCACTTGTCAGGAGGCGTCAACCCGCGAGACCTTAACTCGCCCGTCAATTGAGCCAAACTGTCAGTGCCGAATGAATCGAGGAACAACCGAGCCATGTCGCCGTCGCGCACCGAAGAACTCATAGCGCGAAGGGTGCCTGTGAGACCACGAGGAAGCTTGGCGTCGAGCTGAGCCGGTGTCGCCAATACCTTAAGTCGGTCCTCGTTAGATGTGGCAGCACGACACCGCTGCCTGACTTCGTTAGTATCGGCGTCACTAAGTGCTTGGATTACATCATCAATGTCCGCGGCACTCAGCCGGAGACCGACTTCCTGGCTGATCCAAGTGAGGAGATCGTGAGCATCCTCCCTCACTGAAGGATCACTGGTCACGTAGATGGTCCCACCGTAGAACGTCCGCGTCAGGGCCTGCTCCTGCGTACCGGCCGGCGTCAACTGGCGCGCCACGATCCCGGAGCACTCTGTGATGGTGAGTCGCCGATCTCCCCTGTCGAGCAGCCTCAGCACGGGCGGAATGCAGTCCGTGAGCAGAACTGGCTCGGCAGGTTGCTGTGGAATTACTTCGAACTGGATGGCGGTCGCGGCGTCCCGGAAGTCCGCATGCTCGAAAAGAACCTTCCGAAGCGTTCCGTCCTCGACGAACAGGTATGGACTCTTCGATCGCACCAGGACATCGACCTGCGCCTGGTCGGATGCGACAAAGACGTTCCCGGCGGGAACCAGGTCGAAAACCGAACCGACGATGGCCGGGACGTCGCCTGTCCAACGTTGCTCATCGCGGATCTTTGAAAGGGCTTCGGAGAGAAATTTGAGAAGTGAGGTGGTCAATGCGGGAGTCGCCTGCATGTCCTGACCTGCCCTCATTCCCTGCAGGAGCATGTCGGTGTCGATCTCCTCGATCGACTCGGCCAACGGCAGCGTGCCAAAATGCGAATCCAGGGGTACCGGCACCCAAGGAAAGTACGGTTGGAGAAGAGGGGAAACTGCGCGTGATACCGGAAGCACGCCATAGGACGTCTCTGCGAGACCCCACTCCATTACGGCCCACAGGTGCGGGGCCGGTACCGTGAAGCTTTCTGATCCGTCCGGGCTATGCAGATTCCACTCTCGGGAAGTGCCGGTTCTAAGCAGGGCTGCGGTCAACTGGACCAAATCAGGTACCGGTTGTGGGTTCACCTGGAATAGATCATGGATGAGCCCCATGGGGCCTGCTCCTTGTTCTTCAGTGAAGTACCAGTCTTCCGGTACTGACTTCTGATCCCCGTCAGTTGCTCCTTGGACCCGTTCGATTGCCCAGGCGCGATAGCGTGCAAACTCCGGTTCATCGATCACCGGGTACCGGTGTGAAAAGCCGGTCACGACGCCCAGCGCCTCGATAAGGTCCTCGCTCAGAAAGTTGGGTACCAGCTCCCGATCTCGCCATGGGAGTGTTACAGCAGGCTTGCGAAGTGCGAAGACCTTTTCGGAGTCCCGCCACGTGGAGGCTTTCGTGCTGACCTTCACTACGTTGCCCGCGCGCCTCCAGTCTTTTAGTATCAGCAGCAATCGACGTGGCTCGAGGTTAAGGGCATGGTCCCACAGGTCCTCCCACTGACGATCAGTGGAACCAGGCCCCATGGTTGAGAGCATCGAGGTGAAGACAATCTCGGAGTCCAACGTCTTAAACCCAAACTCCTGAAGCACCTTGCGGCAGGACGGATTTTTGGCGATGTCGCTCGACACCAACTCGTAGCCCGGCAGCGCCGGTCCGACATCAGGAGGAAGGTGCACCGTTGCTGACTCGCTTAGGGTCACTCGCCGCCCTCGGTCGGTAGGAACGATCCGAGCCGAGGACAACGATTTCCGGGCCATCTCCGGTTCAAGGATCGAGATCATCGTCAGCGCGGCTCGTGGGTACCTCGAGTCGTCCACATCGCCGAGCATGCTCAACCAGACCGAGGGATCAAGTTCGTTCCTTGAAGGCGGCAAATCTCGTTGAAGAAGAGCTCCGGCATCGGCGAATGCCCTCCGGTGCATTTCTCGAAGGCGGACCCTCAATGTCCCATTTTTGTCATCTTGGTAACATGACAAGTGAGGTACATGCTTAGGCGTGTGGGGAGCAGCGATCCATGCTGCCATGGCAGCCGCAGGGAGGACAACCCCGTAGTTGAGGGCAATGATCTCGGATCCATGACGTAGCTCCCCACCGGAATCGGGGATTAACGCCGCTTCCGAAGCTTTGCGATGAATCTGCGAGATCAGGGCTTTGTCCGCCAAGGAATGGTACTCCTGGGGGCGGCTCGGTAGATATCGAAGGTGGCGCGCTGGCTGCTCTTGTGTACGCAGGTGTGGCAAAGAATCAACGAACAGTTGAGCCATCGTGTCAAATATCTCGGTGTTGTACTTCTTCTCGGTCAGGATGTGGCTGCGATCCTCGCTCAGCGCCCATGGAGCGTTGAAGATACCGACGGCAGAGGTCCGGTCGGACAACGGGAAGTTTGCCCAGAACTCACCCTCTTTACCGGGGGAGTCCAAAGGCATGGCGCAGGTGACGAGGATCGACTTGCGAGCAATCGCGTCGTCGACCTCCTGCCGAGCCGCCAAGGAAGGTTGATGTGCCGTCTTGAAAATGGCCCATTGCTGGGCAATGAGTCCGGGCCCTCGCAGCTCATAGGACGACGGCCCTACCGATCTGCAGGAGTGCTCGACCTCTCGCTCAACACCTCCACGACGTATGACGATCGACAGCTCCTCGACGTGAGGCGTGAAAATAAGAAACTGGGTTTGAAAGTCGAGTAGTTGTTCCTCCAGCTCCACATGCTCCCGAAGCGGAAGGCGCACAACGGTGCTAGCCCATCCCGTAAGTTCACACAGAGTGGCGTCATCGTCGATCGCGTCTGCCGCGTTCAAGACCGTGGGTAGCCGCAGAATGGGTAGGTCGTCCTCATTTGCACCGACCGCACTCAGGATCACTCGGGCTTCCGGCGCCCCGAAGTGGAAACTGACCGACCGACTAAAGACCTGCGGGTTGTCGGTCACGGCTAGCACGGACTTAAAACCCAGGCCGTAGCGACCGATCTCTTCGCCCCTCTTATCGCTGAGGTAGGCGTGAGTGATCGCGTCGATCCCTGCCTGGTCGAACTCCGCGCCGTCGTTCGCGCAGTACAGGTACCGGTCGGTCAAGACAAGCTTGATCTGTCCTGTTTGTCCCGATTTGAAGATCGCGTCGGCCGCGTTCTGAACCAGTTCAGTGATTTGACGACGTGAGTAGCCACTCGTGCGAAACGAGTTTTCCTGTCCAACATGCTCCTGGAGCAACTTTGGATCCTCGCTATAGATGCGAGGAACCACCGACTGCCAGTTCTCGAGAAAAGCTAGGAGCACTTTATTCGGCTCGCTCCACACATCGTGCGTCATTGCTGGTTCCTTCCCCACGCGGATGCCTTGATCATAATGAGGTCGAGGACTCTTCACTTGTGGGAACGCCGTCATACGCGCCACTAATTTAAAGCAAAGGGCCGCAGAGGCTCGTAGCTGGCTGTGCAGGCAGTGCTGTAGCTGGGTGCGCGGGGCGATTTCAGATCAGAACCCGGATCGAGGTCCAGTGGCGGGTCGGGACCCACGTTCGGGGCCCTCCGTGGGATGGGCTGACGGGGGCCGACTCCTTTTCTTGTGCTAGAAGCGAGGACTCGTTGTGGATGGAATCCACGGTCTCTTCGTCATCAAGTCCAGGAAATCGGGGGGGAGCTCTCGACCGAGAGCAGCCGCTAGAACGTGAGCCGCCAGACGCGGTGGAATTGCGTTACCGACCTGCTGGGATACGTCCTTGCCCGACCATGGGTAGTCAGCAGGAAAGGTCTGGAGTCGACCCGCTTCTGAGACCATGAGGCGCCTGAGCTCACCTTTGTCAGAGAACAGGCGGTTCCGGGAAACTTTCCCAGTGACTGTGAAGGCTGGTTCTTTTGAAGTTCGCCGGCCGCGGGCCTTCGGGTCACCGCCGGTCCCATAGTTAGACACCAGTTCATAAGGCTCGACTCGGTCCAAGGTCTCGCCAATACTTCGGTACGGCAGCAACGTAGGTCGAGTCGCGAGGGCTTCCACCTGCCTGTTCCTAAACCGGTGGTGAGTCGGGGCTGGCAGGACGGGGGTCTGGTATCGGTTCGCGATCAAGATTGCTCGGCGGCGGGTCTGCGGAACTCCGTACTCCTCCGCGTGAAGTATGCCGGTAACGGCGTTATAACCGAGAGACTGCAGAACTTTGCCCATGGCCTCCCAAACGGGCAGGACCGCTGGTACCTGCTCGAAGACGATCACCTCGTAGGGTTTTCCCGACCGATGCGCCTCGAGCGCCCACCGCAGCGGTTGAAGCACGAGACCAGTTCGTTCATCATCCAAGGCGGCCAGCTCCTTAGAGACATTATCCCCGTCGGCCATACGGTCAATAAATGACAGGACTTGGTTCAACGCCTTACGACCGGCACCTGCCCCGGCCACGGTATACGTCTGGCACGGGGGGCCCCCGGTGAGGATCGTTGCATGAGGAAACTCTTTCGGACTGTGTTCCCGCACATCACCTTGCACGGTTTCCAGCCCCGCAGACCGTCTCGTCGCGCAAGCGTTTTCGTCCCACTCGACGCCAGCCACGGACAACCCCAACCAGCTTGCGGCAACATCCAACCCACCAGGACCGGCGAAGAGATCCACCATCTGGGCGGCCGAAGGAGGGAAGGCCGGCTGTGCAAAGGTCATGACCAGCGATCTTATCGTCGACAAGTCAACAACGGATCGAGGGGCGTGGCGTCAGTCACCCGAAAACAGGCAGTGCTCGCCGAACTGGGATGTCTCGAACCTAATGACGGCGAAGTCCTCGTGCGCCATTAGGCAGATCTAGTCGCTCTTCTGCCAGCGACGAGCTCGGTCTGCCAGCTTGCTCGTCACCAGGACCGACACGGATTTGGCCCGGTCGAGAGTCTCGTCGCCCAGGCGCTTCGCCGCGTCGACGCCGTCACCGCCGCGATCGATGGCCGTGTCGCGCATCTCGACAACTGCGGTGGTCCAACGTTTGGCTTCCTGTACGTCGTGAGAGTTCTCGATGCCCAGACCGTCTTGGAACCGTGTGATGTCCGAGCCGACATTGTTGCTGGAGCGGACGATGGAACCCGATGCGAGGGGGTGCAGCAGGACCTTGGACGTTGCCAGATCCGCGGCTGCCTCGAGTCGATCCACCAGGATCTCCGTCCTGCTGGCAATGACCTCGAGGCGCTTGTCGCGTGCCGCCATGAGGCCCTGGCGGTGGTTGTCGAGGTCTTCCGGTGACGCGTCGAGGACGCGATCCAGTTCCAGTACCGACAGGCCGTCCTGGAGTTGGAAACAGCTCGCCAAGACCGCGAACCACTCCTGGGCCCTCGACTCGACCTCCCGGGTCGCATCCTCGAGCTCCGACATCTTCTTCTTCTCCAACGACTCGGCAAGAGCGTCGAGCTGACGCAGGGCATAGACCTGCGTTCGCGCGATGGTGGTGGAGGTGGTCTGAACCTTGGACCAGGTGATCTCGGAAACGCGTCCGACCTCGCCGCGAACAGTCATGGCGTCCTTGATGACCAGGTCGACGCCGACCATGTCGGCCAGCACCGCATCCTTCTGCCCTCGAAGGACGTCGTCGACCTTGGCGTCGATCTCCTCGAGATACTCACTGATCTCGTCCATCTGTTGCTGCATCGCGACCTGCGCCATGATGCCTGCCGCACCCGCTAGGACTGCAGGGTTGGTCAAGGTGCTCACGCCGCCGCGTGAGAACTGGATCAGGCCCTTGATCTTCCCGTTCTCCGTCAAGACTCCGCGGCTGAGACCCTTGCCGGCACCCTTCATGACGTCGTACTTCTTCATGGCCTCTGCGGACTGCTTCGTGAGCTTCACCCATCGGCCTGAGTGCTCCGCGATCTTCGCGCCCGCCTCGAGAGCGCCCGAGGCGATCAGCGCCGGCCTGACGCGCCCGAGACCGAGGTCGCGCGAGTCGAGTCCCTCCGCAGCGAGAAAGCGATCCACTGCCTCGGCGGGACCGACGATGGCCACACCTTCTCCATCGCTGATCAGCTCGATGTCGTCGCTCATGGGTTCCTCCAGGCATGCTCGTGCGATCCCTGAGCGGGTAGTCACGGGTTGGGTCGGGTCGGGTCGGGTCGGGTCGGGTCGGGTCGGGTCTGAGTTGACAATAGTTCAGATCCAGCGCACACCAGGTACCGACCTTGTCCCGCGGATGCGATGATCCTGGCGTGGACGACGACAATTCGGAGCATGAGCGCGACAGGGCGATGAGCTCGACGGAGGCGCCTTCCCTCACTGCGGTTCCCGCTGCGTGGAACCGGCTGGAGCTTGAGCGTGTCGGCTTCGTCGGGTTCGTGCCGCTGATCGGGATGGACCGCACGCAACTCCCTCGTCGGCACGGGGTCTACGTGGTGGTGCATGAACTGGACCAAGAACCCGAGTTCCTCGATTCGAACGTCATCGACAAGTGGCCGCCCTATCCGTCGGCGCACCTTCGCGAGAGGTGGATGACGGACGTGCCGGTCGTCTACATCGGAAAGGCAGAAGGCAAGGTCGGTCTCCACCGTCGGGTGGGGGCGTTCAGCCGGCAGGCGACAAATCACTCGGGTGGCCGTTCGCTCTGGCAGCTCGAGACGTCGCAGGATCTCCTCGTTGCCTGGTTGGAGACGCCCGGTGAATCTGCGCTGGCGGTCGAGCAGCAGTACCTGCAGGCCTTCAAGGCCGAGCACGGGAGCTACCCGTTCGCGAATCGGAGGGGTTGATCATCGGCCAGCTGTGATGGGCGCGCTCTAACGGAACGGTCTGAGCCGAACTGTCACACGCTGAGCTCGGCAGCGATGAGTTCGAAGGTGTCCTCCTGGTGGGCGATTCGCCGACGACGCTCCTCCGGATCGGGGTGGAACAGGGCCTGTCGGCCGGGGTGGATCGTGGCGTGAACCGAATATCGGGACCCCAGGTTCGGGTCCAGCGCACACGCACGCTGCCAAGCCCTCTGAGCGTCTCGGCCTTGGAGGAGGACGGCTTCCATCCCGGGCGTCAACTCGAGCAGTTCGAGGAGGGCCACGGCCCCGGCCTGCGACTGTGCTGCGTTGGGAGCCGCGTTGATGTACCAGGGGTAAGCATTCCACGGCAGCACCACTCTTGAGGCGATACCGACACGGTCGAAGAGCCTCGCCATGCGCTCGGCGGTCGGGTCGTCGTTCTCGGTGCTAAGAAATCCCGAGCCGATCCCGACCTGCGTTGCGGGGCCGGGGTCGCGCAGGATGCTGACGACGCGAGCATCGATGCCGCCGTGGTGGGGCGGGACGTATGGCGCCCAACCGCGTCCGTCCCGATCTCGGATGTGATCGACGAAAGCATTGATCGGTGCGACGTGCGCTGCCGTCGACGCTTCCGCTGTCTGTTCGGCTCGGAACGCGGGGTCCGCCATCTGCCTGGGCATGCAGTGAACCTAGTGCCCGGACGGGGGAGGACAGCTGTCGAGTGGTCAAGACATGTCGCTAAAGCGGACATAAATGACCGATAGTGACCACTCGCCCATACCGTGCCCACCACGAGCTGGGGGAATGGTTTGTGGGCAGACGTGCGGCCCGTGTAACGAGTGCGTGAAGCTTCGGGGGCGGGAGGGGGAGGGCACGAGCCCCGCGGAAGGCCCGTAGCTGCGGGGATTGCGGGGTGCAGAGTGCGCACGCAGGCGGCGCCTCCTACGGTCTGACGGCCTCGCGGCAGGGCCGCAAGTCCCTTATCGTTCAGCGGAACGATAAACGGAAGGCCATCCCCGCATGACACCGATCGTCCCTGAACACCGATCCGGCCTGAGCCGGCGCACCGTGCTGGCCGGCGCCGCCGGGCTCGCCGGGCTCGGCCTGCTCACCCTGTCGGGCTGCACGCCGGCACGGAGCAACCCGACCATCCCCGAGGCCGCTGCCACCGGCACAGCGAAGAGCGGCGGACGCCTGCGCATCGCGCGACCCGCCGCCTCCGCCGCGGAGACCCTCGACTCGGCCAGCTCCCTCTCGGCCTACGAGTACCTCGGCGCCCTCTACAACCGCCTCGTCAAGCTCGACGAACAGGGCGTCACCGTGCCCGACCTCGCCGAGGAGTGGTCCGCCACCCCCGACGGCGTCACCTGGACCTTCCGCCTGCGCCAGGGCGTCACGTTCCACGACGGACGCCGCTTCACCGCCGCCGACGCCATCTACTCGATCGAGCACATCCTCGACCCCGACACCGGCTCGCCCCAGGGCGAGGTGCTCGCCGCCATGATCGGCCCGGGCAGCATGAGCGCCCCCGACCCGCTCACCCTCCGCTTCGAGCTGCTGACGGCCAACGCCGAGTTCCCCTCGCTGCTGACGGCGTACCAGTGCTACATCGTCCCCGAGGGCAGCGCCGAGGCCGGCGACCCGAACGGGATCGGCACGACCGGCATCGGCACGGGGCCGTTCAAGCTGAGCAGCTTCGAGCCTGCGGGGACGGGCAGCATCGAGGCGTTCGAGGACCACTTCGCCGGACGTCCGGTGCTCGACGGGATCGACTTCTACTCGATCCAGGACACGACGGCCCGCGTCAACGCCCTGCTCGCCGGCCAGATCGACCTCATCTCGCAGACCAACCTCGACTTCGCCACCGCCCAGGTCGTCAGCGCCTCGAGCACCTCCACCGTCGCCCGCTCCGCCAACGCGCAGTGGTACACGATCCCGATGCTGTACACCTCCGCCGAGTTCAGCGACCCGCTGGTCCGCCAGGCCATGAAGTTCGCCTACGACCCCCAGGCCATCGTCGACACCGCCCTGCAGGGCACCGGCTCGCCGGGGTGGGACAACCCCGTGCCTCCCACCCAGGCGGTCTGGCTCGACGAGCAGCGCCAGCACGACCCCGACAAGGCCCGGGCACTGCTCAAGCAGGCCGGTCGCGAAGGGTTCCGCACCGAGATCTACACGTCCAGCTACGAGTCGGTCTTCACCCCGATGGCCGTCGCGTACCGCGACCAGGTGAAGGAGGCGGGCATCGATCTCGTCGTGCGCAACGCCTCCTCGGACTCGTACTACACACAGATCTGGATGCAGAAGCCGTTGATGGTCAGCTACTGGTTCACCGGCCGCCCGATCGACCAGCTGCTGAACCAGATCTTCCGCACCGGCTCGTCGTACAACGAGAGCGCCTGGTCGAACCCGACCTTCGACGGGCTGCTCGACTCCGCTCGCGCCGAGATGAACGACGACCGTCGCCGGATGCTCTACCAGGACGCCCAGCGCGTCATCGTCGAGGACTCCGCGGACATGACCCCGATGTTCGGCGACCGGCTTGTCGGCCTCGGCCGGAACGTCGTCAACTACCGCGAGTACGGCTTCGAGTTCGACTACCTCCAGATCGGACTGCGCGCATGAGCACCGAGATCACCAGCCCGCCGGGTCAGCCGCAGCCGGGTCAGCCGCGTCCGTCGACGGACGCCGAGAAGCAGAACCGAGGAGGCGCCCCCTCGCCACGAGGAGGCTCCCGACCCGGCAGCGCGGCCGCCACGACCGCCCTGCTCGTGCTGCGCCGGGTCGGCACCGCCCTGCTCACCGTGCTGCTCGCCTCCTTCTTCGTGTTCTTCGCGGTGCAGGCGCTGCCCGGCGACGTCGCGCAGCAGCTGCTCGGCCAGGACGCGACGCCCGACGCGGTCGCCGCCCTGCGCGAGACGCTCGGACTCGACCAGAACGTCTGGGCCCGCTACGGCCAGTGGCTCGTCGGCGCCAGCCATGGCGACTTCGGCATCTCGCTGGTCAGCGGTGCCCCGGTCGGGCCCGACCTGCTCGTCGCGTTCCGCAACAGCATGTTGATCGCCGTGCCGGCCCTGCTCGTCGGCGTCACCCTATCGCTGACGCTCGGCGTCGTCGCGGGCGTGCGCCGCGGCCGCCCGAGCGACCACACCATCTCGCTGATCAGCCTGGTCGTGATGAGCGTGCCGGAGTTCATGGTCGCGACGATCCTCGTGCTGTTGTTCGCGGTCGCCATCCCGATCTTCCCGGCCGTCGTGCTGCGCGGCGACAGCGCCACCGTGACGGAGCTGCTGCCGAGCGTGTGGCTGCCCGCCATCGTGCTGACCCTCGCCATGGCGGCGTACATCGTCCGGACGGCGCGCTCGTCGACCATCGACGTGATGGCGTCGGAGTTCGTCACCACCGCCGAGCTCAAGGGCCTCTCGACCCGCCAGGTCGTCTGGCGCCACGCCGTGCCGAGCGCCCTGCTGCCGACCCTCAACGTCGTCGCCCTCAACGTGGCGTGGCTGCTCGGGGGAGTCGTCGTCGTCGAGAACGTCTTCAACTACCCGGGCATGGGCAAGCTCATGCTCGAGTCGGTCTTCAACCGCGACCTGCCCACCATCCAGGCGATCGCCGTCGTCAGCGCGCTCGTCTACGTCGTCTGCAACCTCGCGGCCGACCTGATCGCCCTCGCGCTCGACCCGCGGCTGCGCACCCGACGGAAGGCCCGCTCATGAGCACGATCACGCCTCCTCCTGCCTCCGGGGCTGTTGCTCCTGGGGCTGATCCGTCACGCGACGGATCGGGTCCCGGCGGTGATCCGTCTCGTCACGGATCAGCCCCGATCGCGACGCGGCTGCGCTCGGTCTGGACCGGTCTCGGCAGCAGCATCAGCGCCTCCTCGGCCCTCGGCATCGGGCTGGGACTCATCGCGCTGCACGTGCTGCTCGCCGTGCTCGCCCCGCTGATCTCGGGACACGATCCCGTCATGACCGACTCCACCGCAGCACTCAGCGGCGCGAGCTGGTCGCACTGGCTCGGCACCGACCAGTACGGCCGCGACATCCTCTCGCGCACCCTGCACGGCGGCCAGTACGCGCTGCTCGTGACGTTCCTCGCGACGACGATCGCCGTCGGCATCGGCACGGTGCTCGGCTGCGTCACCGCCTACGCCGACAACTGGTTCGACGAGGTCGTCATGCGCATCGTGGACGCGCTGCTCAGCGTGCCGTCGATCCTCGCGCTGCTCGTCGTCGTGACCGTGTTCGACTCGGGGCTGTGGGTCATCGTGCTCGCCGTCACCGTCGTGTACGCACCGGCCGTGACGCGCGTCGTCCGCGGCGCCGCCCGCACCGTCATCACCCAGGACTACGTCACCGCCGCCCGCGCCCGCGGCGAGGGAGCGCTCAGCATCGTGTTCCGCGAGATCCTGCCGAACGTCACCGACGTGGTGCTCGTCGAGTTCGCGATGCGCGCCTCCTGGATCGTGCTGCTGATCTCGACGCTGTCGTTCCTGGGGTTCGGCGCGAACCCGCCGACTCCCGACTGGGGGCTCATGGTGCAGGAGAACCGCACCGCCCTCACCGTCGTGCCGCTCGGGACCCTCGCCCCCGTCGTCGCGCTCGCCACCCTCGTGATCGGCCTCAACCTCAGCGCCGACGGACTCAGCAAGACGCTCGGCGTGGACCGGGCACAGAAGGGGGCGATCTGATGAGCGCTCGTGATCTCGGCCAGCCTGGGGGCGCCTCCTTCGGTTCGGCTCCTGGTGCTGCTGCAGGCGCGACACGAGGAGGCGCGGGTGCGGTCGGCGAGACCGCCCGCGACCTCGTCGTCCGTGTCGACGACCTCTCGATCTCGTACTCGGCCGGGCGACGCGAGGTGCCCGTGGTGCGCGGCGTCAGCTTCGACATCGCCGCCGGCCGCGCACTCGGCCTCGTCGGCGAGAGCGGCAGCGGCAAGTCGACGGTGGCTCGGACGCTGCTGGCGCACCTCCGGCGGGGCTCGCGGATCGTCGGCGGCAGCGTCACCGTGGCCGGTTCAGACGTCTTCGCGCTCGACGAGCGGGCCCGGCGTGCACTGCGCGGCGGCACGGCAGCACTCGTCGCCCAGAACGCCGGACAGGCGCTGACTCCGTCGATGCGCGTCGGCCGACAGTTGCGCGAGGCGCTCGAGAGCCACGGACTGCCCGGCGGGCACGAGCGGGTGCTCGAGCTCGTCCGGCACGTGCGGCTGCCCGACCCCCAGGGGATCGTGCGGCGGTATCCGCACCAGCTCTCCGGAGGGCAGCAGCAGCGCATCGCGATCGCGATGGCCGTCGCGGCGCGTCCCATGCTGCTCGTGCTCGACGAGCCGACGACCGCGCTCGACGTCGTCACGCAGTCGGCCGTGCTCGAGCTGATCCGCGACCTCGCCGTCGAGCTCGACATGGCGATCCTGCTCGTGAGCCACGACCTCGGCGTCGTCTCGAGCATGGCCGACGAGATCGCCGTCATGCGCGACGGGGTCGTCGTCGAGCACCGGGCGACCGCGGACCTGTTCGCCGACCCGCGCGATGCTTACACGCGGGAGCTGCTCGCGAGCATCCCGCGCGTCGGCGGCGGCGCCGGCGGGTCTGGCGCTGACGCTAATGACCACCATGAACAGGGTTCCGAACCAAGGACCGGGACAAAACGCGGTTCATCGTTCGGAACGCGGTTCTTGGCGCGGGTGAGTCGCGTGGTGGGCGGTGCCGGGGACGGCGCCGCGCCTCCTGCGGGTGAGTCTGCCGCTGGCGCTGCTGGCGCTGCTGGCGCTGCTGGCGTTGCTGGTGCTGCTGGTGCTGCGGGCGCTGCGGGCGCTGCGGGCGCTGCGGGCGCTGAAGGTGCTGCGAGTGACCTGACGCGTTCCGGACACGGTGACGCGGCACAGCGCGGCACGTTGTCCGGAACGGGGCACGAAGGAGGTTCGGGTCGCGTTGACGGGACCGGGCACGCTCCAGGTGCGGTGCGGGGGACCAGCGTTCCCGGCGGCGATGCACCCTCGAGTGGACCGAACACCCCGTCGTTGCGGGGTGCATCGTCCACTCCGGGGTTCGCGGCAGGTGCGGGTCGCGCTGACAGCTCTGGGCACGCCACCGGCAGCGAGACAGCAGCGCCCAGCGCGCAGGCGGAGGCGGTCGTCGTCGCACGCGAGCTCGTCGTGCGGTACGGACGCGGGCTGCCCGCAGCCGTCGACCGTGTGTCGCTCGAGATCGGCCGGCGGGAGACGCTGGCCGTGGTGGGGGAGTCGGGCTCCGGCAAGTCGACGCTCGCGACGGCGATGGCGGGGCTGATCCCGGCGGAGTCGGGGTCGTTCACGTTCCGCGGCGCGGACGGCGTCGAGGGCGACCTCACTCAGCCCGTCGCCCGTCGCACGGCCGAGCTGCGGCGGTCGGTGCAGCTGGTGTTCCAGAACGCGGACACGTCGCTCAACCCCCGCCGCACCGTCGGCGCCGCGATCGCCCGGCCGCTGACGTTGTTCACGGGGCTGACGGGCTCCGCACGGGCTGATCGCGTCGCCGAGCTGCTGGTCGAGGTCGGGCTCTCGCCGGACTTCGCCGCACGCCTGCCGGCCCAGCTCTCGGGCGGACAGCGCCAGCGCGTCGGCATCGCCCGCGCGCTCGCCGCCGGCCCCGAGCTGATCATCGCCGACGAGATCACGACCGCGCTCGACGTGCGGGTGCAGGCGGGGGTGCTCGACCTGCTGACGGGGCTCCGCGACGAGAAGGGGCTGAGCTGCCTCTTCATCAGCCACGACCTCGCCGTCGTGCGCGGGGTGGCCGACCGCGTCGCCGTCATGACCGGCGGACAGATCGTGGAGGTCGGCCCGGCCGACGCCGTCTTCTCCGGCCCGACCCATCCGTACACGCGGACGCTGCTCGACGCGACGCTCGACCCGGGCACCACCGAGCTGCCGAGCGTCGGCGACGGCCGCCCGCGCTGGCGCGACGCCGACGGCTGGGACGATCACGGGAACGGACACCGGATCAAGCGCTGGGAGGCGATGTGAGGAACGAGGACGTGACCAGGAGGGCTGTGGCGGGGACGCGCGGCACGGAGCGATCCGGTACGGAACGGAGTGTTGCGGAGCGATTCGGTACGGGACGGATCGGCGCAGAGCGATCCGGTACGGAACGGACCGCCGCACATCGGTCCGGCACGGAACGGATCGGCACGGAGCGATCCGGCACGGAACGGATCAGCGCCCCGAGGAGTGCCGTGAGGACCAGCGTCCACGGCGGGGACCGGCTGCACGACCGGGCCGGCGACGAGGAGGCGGAGGGCGGCATCGCTGCGGAGGCGCACCTCCTGCGCCGCCTGCGTGAGCGCGAACAGGCCCGAGGTCGCGACGGGAGCGCCTCGTGAGCGAGCAGGGCGAGCCGGCCGAGCAGGCCGAGCAGGCGGAGCAGGCCGAGCAGGCCGAGCAGGCCGAGCAGGCCGAGCAGGCGGAGCAGGCGGAGCAGGCGGAGCAGGCGGAGCAGGCGGAGCAGGCGGAGCAGGCGGAGCAGGGCGCGCAGTGCGACCAGCACGCGCACGGCGCCAAGGGCGACCGGTCCGCCGGTCGCGACCCGCGCCTCCTTCGCGACCCCAATGTGCTGCACGAGGTCGACGTGCGCGACGAGTGGGTGCCGCTGCCGGACGGCACGCGGCTGCACGCGCGGATCTGGGCGCCGCGGGTCGCGCATCCCGTGCCGGTGCTGCTCGAGTACCTGCCGTACCGGCTCGACGACTGGACGGCTCCGCGCGACAGTGAGCGGCACCCCTGGTACGCGGCGCGGGGGTACGCGTCGGTGCGGGTGGACATCCGGGGCACGGGGTCGAGCGACGGGCTGTTCGACGACGAGTACTCGGTGCAGGAGCTCGACGACGGCCTCGCCCTGATCGAGTGGCTCGCCGCACAGCCGTGGTCGACGGGCGCGGTCGGCATGTTCGGGATCTCGTGGGGCGGGTTCAACGCTCTCCAGCTCGCCGGTCGCGCGCCGGCCGCGCTCAAGGCGATCGTCACCGTGTGCTCGACCGACGACCGGTACGACAACGACGTCCACTACATGGGCGGCGCGGTGCTCGGCATCGACATGGCGGCCTGGGGAGGGACGATGTTCGCGTTCAACTCCCGTCCGCCACGGCCCGAGGTGGTCGGCGCCGACTGGATCGCGCAGTGGCGCGAACGGCTCGAGCACAACCGGCCGATGACGCCGACCTGGCTCGCCCACCAGGAGCGCGACGACTACTGGCGGCACGGCAGCGTCTGCGAGGACTACTCCTCGATCACGGCCGCGGTGCTCGCCGTCGGTGGCTGGGCCGACCCCTACCGGGACGCCGTGCTGCGGCTCGTCGCGAACCTCGATGCCCCTGTCAAGGGCATCGTCGGGCCCTGGTCGCACCAGTACCCGGACCGCGGGCTGGCTCCCGGGCCGGGCATCGGGTTCCTGCAGGAGACGCTGCGCTGGTGGGACCGCTGGCTGCTCGACGACCCGAACGGCGTCGACGACGAGCCGGCGCTGCGGGCCTGGATCAACGACTCGGAGCCTCCCGCGACGTTCTACTCCGAGCGGACCGGCCGCTGGGTCGCCGCCGAGGCCTGGCCGTCGGCGGCGACCACGGCGCAGGTCGAGTCGCTCGAGCTGCTCACCGGCGGCGAGCACGGACCGGTGTCGGTGCGCTCGCCGCAGAGCACCGGCCTCGACGCCGGACGCTTCTTCCCCTTCGGCAACGCCACCGACCTGCCGCCCGACCAGCGCGGCGAGGACGGCCGCTCGGCCTGCTTCGACCTGCTGGTCACGGAGGCGCCCCTCGACCTGCTGGGGAACGTCGTCGTCGACCTCGCGCTGACGAGCGACCGGACGTCGGCCACGGTCATCGTCCGGCTCTGCGACGTCGCCCCCGACGGCAGCTCGACGCTCGTCACCCGCGGCGTCCTCAATCTGAACGCGCGCCTCGGGCGAGAGCAGAACGTCCCGATGGAGGCGGGGGTCGAGGAAGACGTGCAGGTCGCGCTGGTCTCGACCGGACATTCCTTCCCGGTCGGCCACCGCCTCCGGGTGGCCGTCTCCTCCGCCTACTGGCCCTGGATCTGGCCGCACCCCGACGAGGCGGCCCTCACGATCGACCCGCGGCACAGCTCGGTGACGCTGCCCGTCTGGACGCGGAGCGGCGACGACGGGGTGCGCTTCGAGGAGCCGACCCGAGCGACGCCGCTCGCCGTGCGCGCACTGCCCGCCGCGTCGGACCTGCCGCAGCGCAGCGTCTCGCACGACGTCGGCACGGGCGAGTGGGTGCTCGACGTCGACCCCGGCTACGGCGGCGGGCGAGAGTACCCCGACGGCCTCGTCTTCACCGAGGACAGCCGCGAGACCTATCGCATCACCGACGGCGACCCGCTGTCGGCCTCGGCGGAGTCGCGCTGGGCGATCGGGCTCGAGAAGCCGTCGTGGCGGGCGTGGCTCGAGACGACGTCACGGCTGACGGCGACGCGGGACGAGTTCGTCGTCGTCAACACCGTGCAGGCGTGGGCTCGGGACGGCGGGCCGGAGGCGCCGGTCGTCGTCGTCGCCTCGCGGCAGTTCGAGGACCGGGTACCGAGGACGTCGGCGTGAGCGGGGTCGGGGACGGGAGCGGCGCCTCCTCGGCTGCGGCTGCGGGTGCGGCTGGTTCTGCTGGTGCTGGTGCTGGTGCAGGCGCTGCCACGGCTGCTGCAGGCGCTGCTGCGGGCGCGGCTGTCGCCGCGGGCGGCGGGCGGCAGAAGCCGGCCGTGCGGCGGGCGCTGATCGTGGAGGCGGCCCGCGGCGTGATCCTGCGCGAGGGGCTCGGCGGCACGCGGCTGCGCGACATCGCGGGGGAGGCGGGCGTCTCGGTGGGCACGGTGACGTACCACTTCGAGAGCGTCGCGGAGATCCTGAACGAGGTCGTCGTGCTCGAGACGGCCCGCTTCTACTCGTCGATCATCGAGGCCGTCGACGCCGAGCCGGACCCGGTCGCCGGCGTGCGGATGCTCGTCGAGCCGCTCTTCGCCGCGACGGACGCGAGCGACGAGCACTGGCGGCTCTGGTCGGACTACTGGACGGCCGTCGCTCGGAAGCCCGCGGTCGCCGCGGAGTACGTCGAGCGGATCCGCGTCTGGGAGGCGTGCCTCACGCGGACGCTGCGGCGCGGGGCGGAGTCGGGCGCGTTCCCGGTGCTCGGGGCTCGGGGCGCCGGTCCTGTCGGGGACGACCCCGGAGATCGTGCGTCGGAGGTGGCGCTCAAGCTCGCCGCGTACAGCGACGGAGTCGCGACGCAGCTCGCGCAGAAGGCCCCGGGGCTGACGTCGGAGCTGGCGCTGACCTGGATGTGGACTTTCCTCGGGCACGAGACGGGCGCCTCCTTCGCCTGAGGGCTTCTCAGTCGCGCTGGCCACCTCGACTGGTCCGAATTCGGCCCTTCCGCTGTGCGGAGGGCCGAATCGGGACCACTCGAGCTCGAGGCTGAGGTCGTCGCCGGCGGGGCACCGCGAGTGGTCACGAAGTGTCGCTCCCGAGGCGCGGAAGGACACTTCGTGACCACTCGAAGGGGGAGGGCGACGCGAGCCGGGTCAGGCGCTGCCGGCCGAGGGGTCGACTCCGGTCTCGAGGTAGCTCCACGCCGCCGACTCGGTGGTCAGCAGCGGGACGGCGTCGTCGGCACGGGCCGACGTGACGGTGCTCGTGGCTCCGACGGCGGTGGCCGTGACCAGCAGAATG
Source organism: Frigoribacterium sp. ACAM 257 (assembly GCF_007954365.1). Lineage (GTDB taxonomy): Bacteria > Actinomycetota > Actinomycetes > Actinomycetales > Microbacteriaceae > Frigoribacterium. The sequence goes on along the minus strand of NZ_VOLO01000001.1, from coordinate 1,315,836 downwards.
GCCGCGGCGACGCGGGCGCGGCGGCGCGGGCGTCGTGCGGCGGTGGTGGTCATCCTGGTCCTTCGTGATCGTGGAGGCGCCGCCCCCGTGATCGTGACGGGCCTCGGGCATCAGAGCAGGGGGATGTGGACGACAGGTGTAGCGGGGGTGACACGTGCTGCCGCCGAGCGGCGTCGTCGAGTGGTCGAGAACGGTTCTCCTCCGGTCGGTGGAGAACCGTTCTCGACCACTCGGCTGAGGGCGGGCTCGACCGGTCGGCGACTTCTCGGGGGATCGCTTGACCCTGCCCCAGGGGCATGGGCTCTACTCGTCTGTAGCCGGCGACACGTTCCGGCGACGAAGCCGTCACCGGCATCGACACCGACGAGGAGGCGACCATGGCCTGGAGCACACGACAGCTGGCCGAGATGGCCGGCACCACCGTCAAGAGCGTCCGCTACTACCACCAGCTCGGGCTGCTCGAGGAGCCGTCGCGGCTGAGCAACGGCTACAAGCAGTACGAGGTGCGGCACCTGGTCCGCCTGCTGCAGATCACCCGGCTGACCGAGCTCGGCGTGCCGCTGGCTCAGGTCCAGGCACTCGGCGACGCCGGCGACCACCCCGACGCGGCCCTCCGTGTGCTCGACGCCGAGCTCGAGGCCACGATCGGGCGGCTGCAGCGCATCCGCGGCGAGCTCGCCCTGATCATGCAGCACCGCTCGCCGGCCGAGCTGCCCGCAGGCTTCAGCGACGTGGGCCGCCACCTCAGCGAGGCCGACCGGTCGCTCGTGATGATCTGGTCGCGGGTCTACGACGAGTCGGCGATGGACGACCTGCGGACGATCCTGCGGGACGAGCCCCGCACCTCCGACGACGACGCCTTCGACGCGCTGACCCCGGACGCCGACCGGGCGACCCGACGCCGTCTCGGAGCCTCGCTCGCCCCCGCGATGGGCCAGCTCTTCGAGACCTACCCGTGGCTCACCGACCCGGGCGCACAGGCGCTGCACGGCGCCGAGTCGGCGACGGCCACGGTCGGCGCCGCCGTCACCGAGCTGTACAACCAGGCCCAGCTCGAGGTTCTCTACCGCGCGTACCTCGTGTCGGCCGGCAAGGACGACGACCTGGAGGCGCTCGAGGCCGCGCTGGACGCCGCGGAGGCAGACGGGGCGGCTGCGTCCGTGCCCTCCGGCTCCGCTCCCTCCGCCACCGCCGCTGCCGGGGGAGTGCCTGCCCCTGCTCCCGAACACGACCCGAGGACACGACCATGACCGAGACCGACCCCACCACCACCTCCCTCGACACCGCGCCCCTGCTCGCCGAGGACGTGCTCGTGCTGCTCTTCGACCCGGAGTCGGGCACGATCCGCTCCGAGGGCACCCCGCTGCTGCACACCCTGGCGGGCGCCGTCCTCACCGAGCTGGCCCTCGACGGGGCGGTCACGGTCGACGAGCACGGGTCGGGGCTGCGCGGACGACTCGTCCACGCCGTCGAGGGACAGGAGCCCGCCGACCCGCTGCTCGCCCCCACGTGGCGTCGCCTCGATGAGAAGCCGACCGACCTGCGGTCGCTGGTGCTCGAGATCGGGCCACGGCTGCGCGGGCCGGTGATCGACCGCGTCGTCGAGCGCGGGGCGCTGCGCCGCGAGGGCCGCAAGACGCTCGGGTTCATCCCGACCACGGCGCTCGTGGACGGCGGGACCGGTCGGCGCGACGAGCTGCTCGCCCTCGTGACCCCGGTGCTGCTCGACGACCAGGAGCCGTCGCCGCGGTCGGGCGCGCTCGCCGCCCTGCTCTCGGCCAGCGGGGCGCTGCCCGCGCTGCACCGCGACCTGCCCTGGTCGGGCGCGCTCTACACCCGCGGGCAGGAGCTGCAGCGCGGCGAGTGGGGTGCCGCCGCCACGGGCGAGGCCGTCGCCGCCTCGGCTGCCGCGGTCGCCGCCTCCGTGCTCTCGAACACGCTCTTCGTCAGCGTCGTGCTGCCGTCGCTGCGCGACTGAGCCGCTGCCGGGTCTCGCGCCCCTCCTCCTCCCGTTCTCCGCCCCCTCACTTCGCCCGCCCGTTCGTCGCCCTTCCCCCCTTCCCGTCCTGCACGAGACCCTCTCTGGAGACCTCCATGTCCCGCCCCGTCCTCCTCGCCTCCTCGGCTGCCGGCATCCCGGCCCTCACGGCCACCGTCACGTCCACCGCCGACACGTTCGGCTGGGTCCGGGAGCTCATGAGCCAGGTTCCCGACGTGGTGCAGCCGCTCGTCATCGCCCTCGCCGGAGCCGTCCCGTTCATCGAGGGCGAGGCCTCCGCAGCCCTGGGCGTCATCGGAGGCGTTCACCCGGTCGTCGCGGCGCTCGCCGGGATGGCGGGCAACCTGCTGTGCGTCGTCGTCGTGGTGCTGCTGGGGTCGCGGATCAGGGAGGCGGTGGTCCTGAGGCGTGCCGGGCGCCGTACGCAGGCGGCCGGGGCCTCGGGTGCGGCGGCGGTCGCCGTGCCCGCCGGCTCGTGGTCCGACGGGCAGGCCGAGTCCTCGGCTGCGCCGGCTCCGGCGGGGGCGGCTGCGTCTGCGGCTGCGTCGGGACGTGCGGGCGCTGCCGCATCGACGCCGGCTCCCGTCGCGGCGGGATCGGTCGAGCGCACGGAGGCGGTGCCCGAGAGCAAGGGCAGGGCGCGGCTGCGGCGCTGGCTCGTCAAGTTCGGGGTGCCCGGAGCGAGCCTCCTCGCCCCGCTGGCGCTGCCGACCATGATCACGGCCGCGACGTTCGTCGCGTCGGGAGTGCCGAAGGGATGGGTGATCCTCTGGCAGGCCGTAGCCATCGTCGTCTGGACGACGGCCGTCACCCTCGTGGCCACGGGCGTCCTCGCCGTCGTCGGCTAGCCGACCGGCTCGCGATCGTCGCTCGAGTGGTCAGGAACTGTTCCTCGTGGGGTGGCAGACGACAGTTCCTGACCACTCGGTCGGCTTGCCGGGAGGAAGAGTCCTTATGGTGCTGCCGGAGGTCCGAATTCGGACCACTCGCAGGGGCGTGGTGGATGAGAGGCCCCAGATCGACCTCGGGAGGTGCGGGGGAGGTCGATCCGGGGACTCTCGTCGAGCGTGGGGAGTAGCGCCGGCGTCGAGTGGTCAGGAACTGTTCTTCGTGGGGGCACAGGGGACACTTGCCGACCACTCGGCCGGTGAACCGGCAGGAAGTGCTCTGGAGGAGGCGGCAGGGAGCATTTTCTGCCGGTTCAGCTCGCGGAGAGGAGGGTGCGCTTCAGGTGGGCGGCGGCCTCGTGGCCCACGCGGGACATGGCCTCGCGGGTCTGGCCGCCGACGTGCGGCGTGAGCACGACGTCGGGGCGGTGCCGCAGGGGGTGGTCGCAGGGCAGCGGCTCGACCGAGGTGACGTCGAGGCCGGCTCCCGCGAGGTGACCGGACTCCAGGGCGGCGACCAGCGCCTCCTCGTCGACGACGCCTCCGCGTGAGGTGTTCACCACGACTGCTCCGGCAGGCAGGAGAGCCAGTTCGCGCACCGAGATCAGGCCCCGGGTCGCGTCGGTCAGCGGCACGTGGACGCTGAGGGCGTCGGAGGCGCGGAGCAGGTCGCCGAGACCGGCGGGCTCGGCTCCGGCCTCGCGGATCGCGTCGTCGCTGAGGTGTGGGTCGTGCGCGACGACGCTCATGCCGAGCCCGTCGCGGGCGATGCCGGCGACGAGCTGCGCGATGCGGCCGTAGCCGAGCAGGCCGAGGGTCGCTCCGGAGAGCTCGCGGCCGGTCAGGGACGCACGATCCGCAGGGGTGGCGCCGGCACCAGCACCCGTGAGTACAGGGCCGAGCCCTCGGCGCGTGACCATCAGCAGGGCGACGGCGAGCTCCGCGACCGACCGGCTGTTGGCCGCGGGCGTCGTCGTGACATCGATGCCGAGCTCGGCGGCGGCGGCCACGTCGACGGTGTCGAGGCCGACCCCGTGCCGTGCGACGATCCGCAGCCGGGGGGCCTCGCGCATCATCGCGCCGTCGACGCGGGCGGTGCGGAGCAGGACGCCCTGCACCTCCGCAGCGACGTCGGCCCAGGAGGCGGCGGTCGCGCCCCAGCCGAGGCGCACGTCGGCCCACTCCGCCAGGGACTCGACGACCGCGTCGTCGATCGGACGCGGCACCCAGACGACGGGCCGGGCAGCACCACCCGCGGGCGCGATCTCGCCCGCCGCGGCCTCGCCCGCCGCGGCCGCCGCGTTCGCACCCTCAGCCACGGGGCACCAGCCGCCGGTTCGCCTCGCGTCGCTCGCCCTCGCCGCGCAGCAGCTCGTGGGTCGCCGCGACCACGTCGTCGACGCGATCCGCGGGCACGATCGCCACGCCGTCGTCGTCGCCCACGACCCAGTCGCCCGGAGCCACGGCGACCCCGCCGACCGCCACGGTCTCGCCGAGCCGGTACGGGCCGGTCTTCCACGGTCCCGCCGGCGTCACGGCCCGGGCGAACACGGGGACTCCCACCCGCTCCAGCTCGACCACGTCGCGGGCGGCTGCGTCGAGCACGATGCCGCCGACCCCCAGCGCGAGCGCCTTCTCGGCGACGAGCTCGCCGATCAGCGCCCGCGTCTCGTCGCCGCCGCCGGAGACGACGAGGATCTCGCCCCTCCTGATCTGCTCGAACGCGGCGTGCAGGCCGGCGTTGTCGCCGGGGCGGGTCCAGACGGTGAAGGCGCGCCCCGACAGGGCCGCCCCGCGCCAGAGCGGACGGATGCCGTCGGCGACGCCGAAGCGCTCCATCGCGTCGGAGATCGTCGCGACGGGCAGCTCACCCGCGGCGGGCCAGGCGGCGGGCCCGGCGTCGACGGGCCCCGCTGCGGGGGATCCGGCGGGCTCGGGCTGCTGCGGGTCGGGCTGGGGCATCGTCGCTCCTGTCGATCGGGGTGGTGACCCGCGGCGACGTCGCCCGGGCCGGGGCCTGGGTCAGTCGAGTGCGGGCGGCAGCCCGGTGCGGGCGATGTCCGAGGAGGCGGCCTGCAGCGCCCCGAGGAACCCCGCGGTCGCCTCGTCGGTGAACCGGCTGGTCGGGCCGCCGAGCGCCAGCGCCACGGGCTGCGCTCGGTCGCGGCTCGGGACCGGCACCGCCATGCCGCTGTTGCCCGGCTCGCGGACGCCGTGCGACAGCGACCACCCGGCGGCCCGGGCCTGGTCGACGCGGGCGACCAGCGCCTCCTCGTCGACGACCTCGCCGGCGGACCCGACATGCGGGCCGGCCCCGGATCCGGACGGTGCACCGGCGCCTGACACAGCGCTCGACCCGGCGACCGCAGCGGCCAGCGCCGCGACCTCGGTGCCGAGCGCCTCCGGTGCGACCGAGCTCAGCAGCACCATCCCGGCGGCGCCCTTCCAGAGCGGCAGCTCGTCGCCGACCTGGACGACGTGCCGCAGCGAGTGCGGGCTCGGCGACTGGGCGACGACGACGCGGGTCGTCCCGCTCCGCACGTAGAGGCTGACGGTCTCGCCCGTCTCGGCGGCCAGCTCGGCCATGCGTGCCGCGGTCGCCTCGGGCACGGTCCACGCGGCGGCGGCGAAGGCGCCCCAGCGGATCAGCCGGGTGCCGACGGCGACCCGGCCGTCCGCGACGTGCTGCAGCATCCGCTCGGCGACGAGGGTCTCGACGAGGCGCAGGACGGTGGTGCGGGGGAGCCCGGCGGCCTTGACGAGCTCGCCCATCGACAAGGAGGCGCGCTCGGGCGTGAACGCCTGCAGCACGTCGAGGGCGCGGCTCACGGCGCGGACTCCGCTCGCTTCCGTGACCATCGCCGACCTCTCGTCCCGACCCGCGCCTCCGGACCGTCCTGTCCGGTCCGCCTTGCACGATGTCTCGACGCGAAGCTACCATCAGGCGGACACAGACATCCACCTAGTGGATGCCCGTCCGACGTCACAAGGGAGTGAACGTGGCCAGACCGAACGACAAGACGCGGCGCCGCCTGCTCGGGGGAGTCGGCGTCGCCGTCACCGCCGCGCTCGTCGGCTTCGCCGCCGTGGACGCCGGGGACGGCACCGCGGGAGCCGATCCGAGAGCCAAGCTGACGGTGATGGCCCCGGCCGCGCCCGGCGGAGGCTGGGACCTCGCGGCCCGTGAGGCGCAGCAGGCGCTGCGGGCCGCCTCCATCGTGAACAACGTCCAGGTGGTCAACGTGCCCGGCGCGGGCGGCACGATCGGCCTGACCCAGTTCGCCGACTTCGACCCCGACCCGACCAACCTCATGATGACCGGCACGGTCATGGAGGGCGCCATCACGGTGCAGGGCTCGAGCGTGAACCTCGAGGACACGACGCCGATCGCCAAGCTCGCCGAGGACTACGAGGTCTTCATCGTGCCCGAGGACTCGCCCTACGAGACCATCGACGACTTCGTCGAGGCCTGGCAGGAGGCGCCCTCCAGCCACGCGATCGGCGGCGGCGGGCTGGGCGGCACCGACCACCTCCTCGCGGGGCTGTTCGCCCGTGAGGTCGGCGTCGACCCCGGCGACATCAACTACGTCTCGTACCCGGGCGGCGGCGAGGTGCTCACCGCGCTGCTGTCGGGCACCGTCGAGATCGGCGTCAGCGGCTACAACGAGTTCAGCGACCAGATCGAGGCCGGCAACCTGCGCGCCCTCGCCCTCTCGGCCGAGGAGCCCGTGGACGGCATCGACGCCCCGACCTTCATCGAGCAGGGCATCGACATCAACCTGCCCAACTGGCGCGGCATCGTCGCCCCGGCCGGCATCACGACCGCCGAGCGGGACGAGCTGGTCGCGATCATCGACGAGATGGTCGCGTCCGACGAGTGGCAGGACACCCTGCGCCGCAACTCGTGGGAGCCCGCGGTGGTGACCGGCGACGACTTCGTCGAGTTCATCGCCGAGGACCAGGCGCGCGTCGACGCGATCATCGAGGAGCTGGGCCTGTGAGCGGCGTCATCCGGACCGTCTCGGTCACCCGTCGTGCCGTGGTCGTCGCCGACGGCTTCTGGCGCCGCCGCACCGGACTGATCGTCCCGGCGCTCATGCTCGTCATCGGGCTCGGCCTCGTGGTCGGCACGGTGACGATGGAGGTGCCCGCCAACACGGCCTCGCCCGGCCCGCAGGTCTTCCCCTCGCTGATCGCCGCCCTCGTGATCGTGCTCGCCGTGCTGCTCGCGATCGACGTGCTCCGGAAGCCGGAGTCGGAGAGCGTCGAGGTCGCGCAGCCCGCTGCGCCCGGCCAGCCCGACGACGACCTCGTGCTCGACGAGGAGGGAGAGCCGCAGGCACTCCGCCCGACGAGCAACCACCGTGCGCTGCTCGGCGCGCTGCTCACCGTCGTCGTGTTCATCGCGGCGCTCACACCGCTCGGCTGGCTGCTCGCGGGCGCCCTGCTGTTCTGGGGCGTCGCCCGGGCGCTGGGCAGCCAGCGTCCGATCTTCGACATCTTCCTGTCGCTCGCGATCTCGTCGATCGTGCAGCTCGCCTTCTCGGCCGGTCTCGGCCTCAACCTGCCTCCGGGCGTCCTGGGAGGGATCCTCTGATGGAGTCGCTCGCGAACCTCGGCGACGGCTTCGCCACCGTCCTCACGCCGATCAACATGCTCTGGGTGCTCATCGGCGCCCTGCTCGGGACCGCAGTGGGCGTGCTGCCCGGCCTCGGCTCCGCGATGGCCGTCGCGCTCCTCCTGCCGGTCACCTTCTCGCTCGACCCGATCGGCGCCTTCATCATGTTCGCCGGGGTGCTCTTCGGCGGCCTGTTCGGCGACTCGATCTCGGGCATCCTGATGAACACGCCGGGCAACAGCACGGCCATCGCCGGCACGATCGAGGGCCACAAGATGGCCACCAGCGGACGGGCCGCCCAGGCGCTCGCCACGTCGGCGATCGGTGCCTTCATCGGCGGCATCGTCGCGTCGATCCTCGTGGTGTTCTTCGCGCCGCGGCTCGCCGAGCTCGCCACGCTGTTCGGGCCGGCCGAGTACCTCGCACTGGCGGTGTTCGCCTTCGTGGCGATCTCGGCGGTCGTGACCGAGTCGGTCGTCCGGGGCCTCGGCGCCCTCGCGATCGGCCTGGCGATCTCGGTCGTCGGCATCGACGGCATCTCGGGCGCCTCGCGCTTCACCGCCGGCGTGCCCGAGCTGTTCGACGGCATCGACATCGTCGTGATCACGGTCGGCCTGCTCGCGCTCGGCGAGGTCTTCAGCGTCGCCGCCCGTCGGGGTTCGCGCGACGAGACCCAGCTGCTCCGCTCGACCGGCCGCCTCTGGCTGTCCCGTCGCGAGTTGCGGTCGGCCGCACCCGCGTGGCTGCGCGGCACCGCGATCGGCATCCCGTTCGGCATCATCCCGGTCGGCGGGGCCGAGGTGCCGACTTTCCTGGCGTACGGCACCGAGAAGCGGCTCGACGCTCGCCGGAAGTCGCCGATGTTCGGTCGCGGCGCGATCCAGGGAGTGGCCGGGCCGGAGGCGGCCGGCAACGCGACCGCCGGCACCGCGATGGGCGCGCTGCTGGCGCTCGGTCTCCCCACATCGGCCACCGCGGCGATCCTGCTGGCCGCCTTCCGCCAGTACGGGCTGCAGCCGGGCCCCCTGCTCTTCGAGCGGGCGCCGGACCTCGTGTGGGCGCTACTCGCGAGCTTCTTCGTCGGCATGGTCGTGCTGCTGATCCTCAACCTGCCGTTCGCGCCGCTCTGGGCGAAGCTGCTCAAGGTGCCGCGCCACTACCTCTACGCGGGCATCACCGTCTTCGCGATGCTCGGCGTCTACGCGACGAGCAGCAAGATCCTCGACCTGGCGCTCGTGACCGTGATCGGGCTGATCGGGTTCCTGATGCGCCGCTACGGGCTGCCGGTCGCGCCGATGCTGATCGCGATCATCCTCGGGCCGCTCGCCGAGACGGAGTTCCGCCGGGCGCTGCTCGTGAGCGAGGGCGACCCGTCGATCCTCGTGTCGAGCGGGATCACGGTCACCCTCTACGCCGTGCTGGTCGTCGCCGTCGCGGGGGCCGCCGTCACGAAGATCCGCGCGCGTCGTCGGGCTGCTCGCGGCGCCGCCTCCGGCGACGCGCTCGACGCCCGAGAGAAGGAGAACGCGTGACCGACGCCCCACCCGCAGGGTCGACCGTGCCCGGGTCTGCGCCCGGGCCTCGCCCGCTCGAGGGGATCCGCGTCCTCGACATGACGAACGTGCTGGCCGGGCCCTATGCGGCCTACCAACTGGCCCTGCTCGGAGCGGACGTGATCAAGGTGGAGACGCCGAGGGGCGGCGACCTGGCCCGCCAGCTCGGCGCGTCTGCCGAGCTGAACGGGCGCCTCCTCGGCATCTCATTCTTGGCGCAGAACGCCCAGAAGCGCTCGCTGACGGTCGACCTGAAGACCGAGGGAGGCGCGGAGGTGCTCCGCAGGGCGGTCGCGGAGTCGGACGTGCTGCTCGAGAACTTCCGGCCCGGGGTGCTCGAGCGGCTCGGCTTCGGCTGGGACGCGCTCCGCGCGATCAACCCGCGGCTCGTCTACGCGGCGATCTCGGGCTTCGGGCAGACCGGACCGCTGCGGTCGAAGCCGGCTTACGACCAGATCATCCAGGGCAGCTCGGGGATGATGAGCGTCACCGGCACTCCCTCTACTGCTCCGTTGCGCGCCGGCTACCCGATCGCGGACACGCTCGGTGGTCTGGCTGCCGCCTTCGCCATCTCGTCGGCGCTGCTCGGCCGAGAGCGGACCGGCGTCGGCTCGGTGATCGACGTCTCGATGCTCGAGACCGCCGCGACCGCGATGGGCTGGGTCGTCTCGAACCACCTCGTCGCGGGCACCGAGCCGCAGCCGCTCGGCAACGACAACGGGACGGCGGCCCCGTCGGGCACCTTCGCGACGGGCGACGGCGCCCTCAACATCGCGGCCAACAAGCAGGAGCAGTTCGAGCTGCTCTGCGGCGTCGTCGGCCGCCCCGACCTCGTCGCCGACCCTCGCTTCGCCGAGCGGGAGGCGCGCAAGGTGCACCGGGCTGCGTTGACCGCTGCGCTCGAGGAGGCCTTGGCCTCGCGGCCCGCCTCCGTGTGGGAGACGCTGCTCAGCGACGCCGGAGTGCCTGCGGCCGCCGTGCTCACGGTCGCCGAGATGCTCGACAGCCCGCAGGTGCGCGACCGGGAGCTGGTGCACTCGCTGCCCTTCCCCGGGGGAGTCGCCGGCGACGCGCCGCTGCGCGTCATGGGGCACGGGATCCGCTTCGACGGGGTGCCGGGAGCGCCGACCGTGCCGCCGCCGCTGCTCGGCGAGCACACGGACGAGGTGCTGGCCGAGCTCGGGTACGACGCGGCGGAGATCTGCGCGCTGCACGAGGGAGGTGCGGTGTGAGCGGGGGCTCGGCTGGTGCTCGTGCTGGTGCTGGTGCTGGTGCCGGTGCCGCTGCTGGTCCGCTCGAGGAGCAGCTGGCCGCCGCCCAGGCCGAGAACGCTCGGCTCGAGGCGCGGCTCGCGTCGACGACGGCGTGGTGGTCGACTGCGATCACCAAGATCGAGCCCGGGGTCATCGAGCTGCGCGGCTACCCCGTGCAGCAGCTGATCGGGAACGTCGACTTCATCAGCACGGTGTGGCTGATGACCCGCGGCGAGCTGCCCTCGCCGGAGCAGGCCGCCCTGCTCGAGGCCGCCCTCGTCGCGAGCGTCGACCACGGTCCGCAGGCGCCGTCGATCGCGAGCGCGCGCATGGCGGCGACCTCGGGCGTCGGCCTCAACTCGGCCATCGCGAACGGGGTCAACGTGCTGGGCGACACCCACGGAGGCGCGGGTCAGCAGTGCGTCGCGCTGCTGAACGAGATGGTCGCCGCGCACGCGGGTGCTGGCTCGGACTCGGACTCTGGCGGGATCGGGGCGGCTGGCGGGCTGGGTGCGGGGCGTCCTCTCGACGAGCTCGCCGCCTCCCTCGTGGCCTCGTACAAGGCGAGAGGCGCCTTCGTGCCGGGCTTCGGCCACCGGTGGCACCCGCGCGACCCGCGCCGCGACCCGCTGCTGACGCTCATCGAGCGGGCACGTGACGACGGCGTCGTGGCGGGCGAGCACCTCGCGGCCGCGCTCGCGATCGAGGACGAACTGGCGGCCAAGGACGTCCCGATGAACATCGACGGCGTCTCGGCCGTCGTCTACGGCGAGCTCGGCATCGAGCCCGAGCTCGCGCGTGGCCTCTTCGTGCTGTCGCGGTCGGTCGGCATCCTCGCGCACGCCTGGGAGGAGTCGCAGTCCGGCCAGCGCATCAAGGGCCCGCTGCCGAAGGGCTTCCTCGCGGACTACACGGGCCCGCCCACCCGCGACGTCTGACGGGCACGGGCAGTGTCGAGTGGTCGGAAACGGTCCTTCCCGTGAGGGAGAAGGACCGTTCCCGACCACTCGGCGGTGGGAGCAGGCGGAGCCGGGCTGGCCCGCTAGCCGAGCAGAGCCGGGTCGAGGCCGTGGCGCTCGACCTCCATCGCCTCGCGGATCGTGAGCGGCCAGATGCGCGAGAGCTCGGGGCGGGTCGGGTCGCTCGAGATGTAGGCCACGCTCTCGACGTGCTGCTCGAAGGCGGCGACCTTGTCGCGCGGGGCCCCCACGACGAGCTGGAACCCGAGTGAGCGCAGGGCCGACAGGGCGCGGCCGGTGTACTCCGTGTCGGCCTTGACGAAGCCCTCGTCGAGCACGATCGGCGCGTAGGTCGGCACCCGGTCGGTGCCGTCGCCGAGCCGGAACCGCAGGGCGGCACCGAGCACGAACGCGATCAGCTCCTGGCCCTCGCCGCCCGACTTGCCGGCGACGCCCTCGTGCACGATCTGCGTGCCGTCGGCCCGCGTCTCGATCGCCCGGAACTGGAAGTGCTCTCGCGCGTCGAGCACCCGCCGCCGCCACGCGTCGCCGACCTTCGAGCGCTCCTCGAGGTGGGCCAGATCGCGCCGGAGGCGGAGGAACCGTCGCTCGACCTCGGCGGGTTCCCGAGACGGGATGGACGTGCCGTCTGAGCCCGCGCCTCCGGCGCGCGAAGCAGTTCCGCGCGCACCGCCCAGGTGCTCGCGCAGCGTCCGCCGGAAGTCGGCCAGGTCGCTGTTCGACACGGGTCGCGGCTCGATGTCGAGCGTCGACCCCTCGCGGAACTCGATCGCGCGCAGCGCCTCCGAGATGGGGCGGACGCCGCGCCGGATGACGTGGCCGTCCTCCTCGATCTGCACGAGCAGCGCGCGGAGGCTGTCGCCCATGTCGCTGCCGGCCTTCTCGAGCCAGCTCTCCTTGGCGTGCGGCAGGTCGTCGTCGACGAGCCCGCGGTGGATCGCGAGCACGGCGGGCAGGCTGTCGATCGTCGCGTCGATCCCGGCGTTGCGGTCGAGCTCGAGGTAGCGCGCGAAGACGAGCTCGAGGGTCAGCTCGTGCTGGCCCCGCTCGCGGTCGTGCGCGTCGATCTGCGACCGCAGCTGCGCCGCGGCGTCACGACGGGACCGTTCGACGTCCGCGGCTTCGCGCGGCGCGGTGAAGGGAAGCGTGCTGAGCAGGGCACGCTCGTGGTCGTCGAGCGGGTCGGCGCCGTGCAGGGCGTCGCTGAACGCGTCCTCGATGTCGACCAGGGTGGCGTGCGTCTGCTCGAGCTGGTCGAGCACCTGCTGCACCTCGGCCCCGCGGCGCACGGCCTCGAGACGGGCCTCGTCGTGCTCGGCGGCCGCGGCCTGCAGCGTCGCGACCTCGGGTCGCTCGAGGGCGACCCGCTCGAGCTGGCCGCGCAGGTCGTCGAGGCGGGCGCGAGCCGGGCCGGCGTCGACGTCCGACCAGCTCGTCTCCACCGCGCGCTCGATCGTCTCGACCACGCGGCGTCGGGCACCGGCGACGGTCTCGGCGGCGTCCCACTCGGCACGGGCGGCGTCGAGGAAACGGGTCAGCTCGTCGATCTCCTCGCCCAGCTCGGCGACGCGGGCGGCGTTGTCGAGGCCGATCCACGAGCGGATCCGACGGTCGTCCTTCGTGACGCGATGACCGCCTCCGGTACGGAGACCTGCCCGGGTGACGGCCCCGCGCGCGCCGTCGGGCAGCGGTGCGTCGAGGTCGTCGGCGCCCTCGACGCAGAGCACGCTGCGCTCGGCGACCAGCTCGTCGTGCAGCCAGCCGCGGAACGGGCTCGCCTCGTCGAGCACGAGCATCGACGGCACCGTGCGGGCGATCGGCGTCAGACGCGGCGTGAGGCCCGGAGTCGCGGGCACGAGGGTGACGCGTCCGCGCATGTCCTCGGCGTCGACGAAGCGGCGGACTGCCGCGAAGTCGTCCGAGTCGACGAGGAGGTGCGTGGCCAGCTCGCCGAGGACCCGCTCGACCGCGGTGCTCCAGTCGCGGTGCTCGGGGGCGACCTCCATCAGCTCGCCCGCGTAGGGCAGGCGCGAGACGGGCACGCCCGTGCCGTCGGCGATGCGGCGACGACGCTCGACGGCCTCGTCGGGCACGTTGCTGCGGCGGCGCTCGAACGACTCCTTCTGCCGCTGGCGCTCGCCCACGGCACGACGCGTCTCGGCGATCCGGGCCGCGAGCTCGCCGCGCAGCTCGTCGTGCTCGCGGCGGGCGGTCTTCTCCTCGGCGGCCAGCGACGACGCGCGTCCGCGCAGTGCCTCGAGCTCGTCCGCGGAGGTCGGCACGGCCTCGCCGACGCCCTCGAGCGGCGCGGCGAACCGTCGGTGCTGCGCCTCGACGCGGGCGAGCGCGTGCTCGGCCCAGCGCACCTGCTCGCGGAGCGAGTGCGAGGGGTCGCCGCCGAGGTCGGCGATCTGCGCGAGGGCCTGCTCGCGGGCACGGAGCGCGACCTCCTCGTCGTCGGCCGCGCGCCTCCTCGTCTCGGTCGCCTCGCGCTTCGCGAGCTGGACACGGTCGACCTCGCCGCCCACCCAGTCGCCGACCTTGCCGGCCAGCCAGACGCGCAGGCGGCTCGGCTCGGCACCGGGCTCGTCGCCCTCGGCCAGCAGCCGTCGCTTGGCCGTCGCGTCGTCGCCGGCGGCCTGCCACTGCTCGGCGAGGGCGGGGACGGGCTCGAGCACCTCGAGCTTCTTGCGGGTCGTCTCGAAGACGTCGTAGAGCTGCGACGCCTCGCGGTAGGTGGCGAGCGTCGTCTCCCAGCGCGACAGCGCCTTCGGCTGCGTCAGCACGAACTGCGTGAACAGCTCGTCGATCGAGAAGACGCCCTTCGACGCCTGGGCGCGGCGCAGCAGCGTCAGCGCCTTGAGCTGCGACTCGTCGCTGCCGCCGATGCCGAGCACGCCGCAGAGCCGGACGCGCAGCTCGGGCTGCGAGTAGGTGACCAGGTCGTGCGCCGGGTCGACGAGGCGGCTTAGCGAGCTCTTCGTCAGCGGCGAGGTGCTGGTGGGGTCGCGGCGCGCCTCGGTCAGGCGGCTGAGGTCGAAGCGGCCGCGCACCAGCAGGTAGACGGTCGACTGGGTGACCTCGTCCTGGCTGGACGTCTCGGGGCCGATCCAGGCGAGGCGGACGGCGGTGAGGGTCTCGCCGAGCTCGGTGCTCCAGGTGATGGCCGAGCCGCTCGCGAACGCCTCGCCGAGCGGACGGAGGAACCGCGTCGTCGTCTGGTCGGAGGCGGCGTCGCGCACCTCGTCGGTCTTGCCGCGGGCGTAGCTGTACACGGTGCGCTCGGAGCGCTGGCGGGAGTCGTCTCGGGCAGCCCGGTTGAACTCCTGCGGGTTCGGCATGATCACGGCGCTCATCGCGTCGAGCACCGTCGACTTGCCCCGCCCGGTCGGGCCGAGGATCGCGATGCCGCCGCGCCCGACGGGCATGCGGTGCAGGCCCGCGTAGCTGCCCCAGTTGAGCAGCTGCACGAGCTCGATGCGGTACTGGCCGGAGTGGAACATCCCGAGGTCGGGGGCGTCGTCGGGGGTGACGTCGACGTCGAGCGCGGGGGTCTCGGGTGCCGTGTCGGTCGTCTCGTCGGCGGGGGAGGCGGGGGTCATGCCTGGTCTGCTTCCGTGTCGCGGGGGAGGTCGAGCGGGAGGTCGAGGTCGAGCGCGACCGCCGTGGGGTCGGGGAGGTGCTGGGCGTCTTCCTCGTCCTGGTCCGGCTCGACCTCGTCGAGGTCCGGACCGACCTCGACGTCGGGACCCGCGCCTCCTGCGGCGTCGAGGTAGACCTGCTCGAGGTGCGCCAGCTGCTCGGGCCTGACCAGGGGGACGATCGCGGGCGAGACCGTGAAGAGCTGCGGGTCGTCGGGCTCGGGCTCGAGCAGGTCGCGGGAGACCATCGCGGCGATCGCGGCCTCGACGCGGCGGTCGGCCCGCACCTCGTCGCGCCCCGTGTCGTCGTGGAACCGGCCGAGGAACTCGGCGACCTGGTCGCGCGAGACGACGACGGCCTCGTCGTCGCCGTCGGTGTAGGCGTGCTCGCGCCGCAGGAACACGAGCAGGAACGACGCGTCGCGCGACAGCGGCTTCTCGCGGCGCAGCAGCACGGGGGCGTCGTCGCCGCCCGACTGCCGCTTGAACGCCACCTCGTGCCCGTGGTCGACCTCGAGGTCGAGGAACAGCTCGGACAGGCGGGCGCGGATGTCGGCCTCGTGCGCCAGGAGGCCGGCCCACGCCTCCTTCTGCCTCGCCCGCGAGACGAAGCGGTGGGTCAGCAGGGTGACGAGCGCGCGACGGCCGGCGAGGGGGAGCGTGCCGGGGGCGGCGAGAGCGTCGGCGTCGGGAGCCACGACCTCGGGCTCGACCTCGCCCTCGGGCGTCGAGGTGGCGGTCGCGTCGGTCATGCGGGGTCTCCCTGGAGGTGCTTCGGGGAACGGGCGGAGGACGGCGCCGTGAAGACGAGGCGGGGCAGCACGACCTCGCGGCCCGTGCCTCCCTCGTCGGCGGTCAGCACGACGGACTCGCGGTCGTCGGTGACGAGGCCCCGGTCGACGGCGAGGTCGAGCATGCTCAGCACGAGGCCGAGGCGGCGGAACTCGGGCTCGGTGGCGAGCCACACGTCGGTGCTCGACACCTCGGCACGCTCGGCGAGGAGCCGGTCGAGCGTGCCCGCGACGGCCGCGGGGCTCGTGCCGGCGGTGAGGCGCAGCGCGACGCGGTCGGCCTCGGGCAGGGCGAGGTCGCCCTCGGTGACCTGCACGTCGACGGTGGGCCGGCCGCGCTCGCTCCACAGCTGCAGCTGCGTGAGGTCGACGGCGTCGAGGGGGCCGAGGCCGAGCACGTCGGCGGGCAGCACGGCGGCTCCCGGCCGCTGCTCGGCCCAGGCGGCACCCGCGTCGAGGGCCCGGTCGGCGAGGGCGAGCAGCCGCTGGTGCCGGTCGGCGCCCGAGCGGCTGAGGAAACGGCGGAGCGACGACGTCCAGCGGCCGTAGGTCTCCTGCACCGCCTGCTCCTCGGCCAGCAACGACGAGATGAGCTGCTCGAGCTGGGCGCGCTGGCGCTCGCCGATCTGGGAGGCGGCGTCCGGCTGGGCGAGGACCGTCTCGATGTCGGCACGCATCTGGTCGATCTCGCTCGACGACAGCATCTGCGCGAAGCCGCGGTAGGCCCGCCCCTCCGGCGTCTGCTCGAGCAGGTCGTTCTCGCGGAGGTACTGGTCGACGAGCGCGCCCTTGCCGAGTTCCTGGCTCGCGGCACGGCGGGCGACCTCGCGGTGCCGCTGCTCGACCATCGCGCTCAGCTGACGGAAGTCGGCGGGCAGCGAGGCCGTCAGCCGGACGACCTCGTGCAGCTGACGGCTCAGCGCGTCGAGGGGGACCGGCTCGGTGCCGTGCTGCTCGATCCGGTCACGACGGCGCTGCAGGTCGGCGAGCTGCGCGTCGATCCGGCCGAGCTGCGACTCGACGCTCGGGTCGGCGAGCCCGGCCAGCTGCCGGACGGCGTTCGCGATGCTGCCGAGCCGTGCCTCGCTCACGGCGTTGTCGGCCTCGACCAGCTCGCGCACGATGCGCAGCGCCCGGAGCGCGTGGGGCGAGAGCCGGTACTCGGCACGGGCCGTGTCCGCCGAGGAGGCGCGGGTGCGGATGAGCCACCGGGCGTCGACCCAGCTGCGGCAGTAGTCCGCCGGGGTGGCGCGCGTCTCGGGTGCGGGGCCGTCCGGGGCCGGGGTGAGCGGCGCCTCCTCGGCTGTGGTCTGCCCGGCGCCGTCGTGTCGTGCGTGATCGGCTTGCTGTTCGGCGGCGTTCTGCTCGGCGCCGTTCTGCTCGAGGGCGTCGGCGACTCGCTGGTGGAACCAGTCGGCCGAGACCGGGCCCTCGGCCTGCTCGAGGTGCTCGGAGAAGAGGGGGACGACCCAGCGGCTGTTCGTGCTGCGGAGGAGCGCCCAGGTCGGGTCTGCCTCCCAGACGTCGCGGACGTCGTCGCGGGTGAGGGGCCCTCCGTGGGCTGCCGTCTCGAGGGCTGGGGCTGCTGTCTCGGGGGCTGCTGTCTCGTCCACCGTTCGTCCCCTCCTGAGCCGTGCCGACCGTGCTCGATGTCGACGGACGACGATACCGTGCGTGGGCGGCGCGCCCGGCCTCGGCGGGCTCCCGTCGCCGGCGGCGGGCGGGCGCCCGCCCGCTGAGGGATACGGGAACCCGCCGCACCTGGCCGAGCGCCGCCGGCCGGGACCTGGTGTCGGCGGCGCGCGCTACCGTCGTCGGAACGCGACGCGCCTGACGGCGGCGTCCGCGACCAGCCGGTCAGAGCAGGAGGCCCCCATCTACATCGCCGACGACACCGTGGTGACGAGCCCGACCGACCTCACGACCTGGGCCGCGTGCGAGTGGGCTTTCCTGCGACGGCTCGACGCGAAGCTGGGGCGGATCGACGCGGTGGTCGACGAGGCCGACGCGATGCTCGACCGCACGGCGCGGCTCGGCGACGACCACGAGGTGCGGTTCCTCGAGCAGCTGAGGGCGACGCACGACGTCGTCGAGTTCGAGCGGCCGTCCCGCGACGAGTACCCGGCGGCGGCGCATGCCGCCGCCGAAGCGATGCGGGCCGGTGCCGACGTGCTCTACCAGGCGACGTTCTTCGACGGGGCGTTCATCGGCTTCAGCGACTTCCTGGTGCGGAACGACGCCGGCGAGTACGAGGTCTACGACACGAAGCTGGCCCGGCACGCCAAGATCCCCGCGCTGCTGCAGCTCGCGGCCTATGCCGAGCAGATCGAGGCGCTCGGCATCCCGGTGGGCTCGCAGGTGCACCTCGTGCTCGGCGACGGGTCGCGGTCGACGCACGACCTCGCCGACATCGCGCCGGTGTTCCGCGCCCAGCAGGCCCAGCTGCGTGCTGTGGTGGCCGAGCGGGTGCACTCGACGTCGCCGCTTCGCTGGGGCGCCCCCGGCGTCACCGCGTGTGGCCGCTGCTCACAGTGCTCGGCCCAGGTCGAGCAGCACCGCGACCTCGTTCTCGTCGCCGGGTTGACGCTCTCGCAGCGCTCACGGCTGAACGACGCCGGCGTGCACAGCATCGACGAGCTGGCCGTCAGCACCGGCAGCGTGCCGGGAGTGGGCGGCGCCGCCCTCGCGCGCCTCCGGGGCCAGGCCCAGCTGCAGCTGGCGAGCGAGCACGGACGGCCAGAGGTCCGGCTCGTCGACGCCGGGGTGCTCGCCGCGATCCCCGCGCCCGACCCCGGCGACGTCTTCTTCGACTTCGAGGGCGACCCGCTCTACACCGAGGGCGACAGCAGCACCTGGGGCCTCGACTACCTCTTCGGCCTCGTCGACCAGGAGGCACGGTTCACGGCGTTCTGGGCGCACGACCTTCGAGAAGAGCGGCGTGCGCTCGTCGAGTTCCTCGCGTTCGTGCGCGAGCGACGGGCAGCGCACCCGGGCATGCACATCTACCACTACGCCTCCTACGAGCGGACGCACCTGCTGTCGCTGGCCTCCCGGCACGGCGTCGGCGAGGAGGAGGTCGACGACCTCCTGCGCGACGGCGTCCTCGTCGACCTCTACCCGATCGTGCGGAAGGCGCTGCTGGTCGGCTCGCGGAGCTACTCGATCAAGAAGCTCGAGCCGCTCTACATGGGGGCCGACCTGCGTGACAACGAGGGCGTCGTGAACGCCGCCGACAGCATCACGGCCTACGTCGAGGCGATCACCGCGCTGCGCGCCGGTGACCCGTCCGGCCAGGCACGGCTCGACCAGGTCGCCGACTACAACGAGTACGACTGCCGATCGACGCTTCGCCTGCGCGACTGGCTCCTCGGCTTCGCGACGGACGCCGACGTCGACGCGTCGGACGACCTGCTGCCGCTCGTCGACGACGAGCGGGTCAGGGCCGAGCCCGACCCCGTCTTCGTCGAGCTCGCCGCCCTTCTCGCCGAGGTCGACCCGCTCGACCGCGACGCCGACCAGACGGCGCTGGCGCTCGCCGCGGCGGCGATCGACTACCACCGGCGTGAGGCCAAGACCTTCTGGCAGGAGCACTTCGACCGCCTGCGAGGCCCGGTCGACGAGTGGGGCGACACCCGCGACGTCTTCGTCGTCGAGCGGGCCGAGGTCGTCCGCGACTGGGAGAAGCTGCCGCGTGCCCGCACCCTCTCGCGCGACCTGCGCCTCGTCGGCTCGCTCGGGCCGGGCAGCCGCCTCAGCGCGGGCGGCCCGTCGCCGCACGTCGTCTACGACGCCCCGCTGCCGCCCACCGTCCGAGCGGCGGGCCCCGGCCTCCGTGGAGCGACCGCGCGCGCCACGGTGCTCGAGGTCGACGCGGACGGCGACAGCGTCGTCCTTCTCGTCAAGGAGTCGTTGGCGAGCGGCGGGGAGCCGCATCATCAGTTCCCGCTCGCGCTGACGCCTGCCGCCCCGCCTCGGGCAGCTCCCCAGCCCGAGGCCATCTCCGAGTGGGGCCGTGCCCTGCTCGACGAGCTGCCGGCCATGCGACCCGACCCGGCTCTCGACCTGCTGCGGCGGGTGCCGCCGCGCGGGGGAGTCGAGCCCGTCGACGGCGACGACACCGTCGCGGCCGTGACCCGGACGCTGCTCGGCCTCGACCACTCGTACCTGGCCGTGCAGGGGCCGCCCGGCACGGGGAAGACCTACGTCGGCTCGAACGTCGTCGCCCGCCTCGTGACCGAGCACGGCTGGCGCGTCGGCGTCGTCGGGCAGTCGCACGCGGTCGTCGAGAATTTCCTCGAGGCCGTCGTGGCCAAGGGCGTCGACCCGTCGCGCGTCGTCAAGGTGCCCAAGAAGGGCACCGACGCCGAGGCGCTGGAGGCGGCGGCCTGGACCCCGGTCAAGGACGGCGCCGCGGTGGCCGGCTTCCTCGGCGGGGCGGGCGAGACCGGCGGCGTCGTCGGCGGCACGGCGTGGACCTTCGCCAACGGCGACACGATCGCTCGCCGATCGCTCGACCTGCTGGTGGTCGACGAGGCCGGGCAGTTCTCGCTCGCCCCGACCATCGCCTCCTCGGTGGCCGCCCAGCGCCTCCTGCTGCTCGGCGATCCGCAGCAGCTGCCCCAGGTGAGCCAGGGCTCGCACCCGGAGCCGGTCGACGAGTCGGCGCTCGGCTGGGTGGCCGACGGGCACGACGTGCTGCCGGCCGAGCTCGGGTACTTCCTGTCGCGCACGTACCGGATGCACCCGGCGGTGACCGCGACGGTGTCGCGGCTCTCGTACGCGGGGCAGCTCGAGTCCCGCGCTCCGTCGAGGCTGCTCGAGGGCGTCGAGCCCGGGCTGCACGTCGCGCCCGTCGTGCACGCGGGCGACACGACGTCGTCGGTCGACGAGGCCGAGCGGGTCGTCGAGCTGGTGCGCGACGTCGTCGGCCGCCGCTGGACCGACGAGCACGGCACCCGCTCCTTGACCGACGACGACGTCATCGTCGTCGCGCCCTACAATGCGCAGGGCGCGGTGATCCGCGAGCTGCTCGACGAGGCGGGCCACGCCGGCACGACCGTGGGCACGGTCGACCTGTTCCAGGGCAGGGAGGCGGTCGTCGCGATCGTGTCGCTCGCCGCGTCGTCCGCGGCCGACATCCCGCGCGGGCTCGACTTCCTGCTGATGCCGAACCGGCTGAACGTGGCGATCTCGCGGGCGAAGTGGGCGGCATGGCTCGTGCACTCGCCGGCGCTGGCGTCGTCGATGCCGACGTCGATCGCGGGGCTCGGGCTGTTGTCGCGGTTCATCGAGCTCGTCGAGGGCGGCCAGCCGGGCTAGGCGACGCGAGAGCGACAAAGCGACGTGGAAGATCACGTCGCCTTGTCGCTCTCACGTCGTCTTGCGCCTCGCTGCGGCTTCGGCCGCGGCGGTGATGAGAACGGCCTCGACGGTCGCCAGCGCGACCTCGACGGGATCGTGCTCCCAGACGCGGACGACGCGCCAGCCCGCCCGCGTCAGCTCGGCATCGTGGCGGGCGTCTCGCTGCCGGTTCGCGAGCAGCTTCGCGTGCCCTCGCCGCTGCGAGACGACGCGATGGCGACAAAGCGACGTGATGTATCGCGGCGGGTTGTCGCTTTCGCGTCGGTGCGGCGCCGGCCGCGTCCGCGGTTGGCCACCGTGGCCACCCTCAGTCGCGAGGCCTCGGCGCCACCACGAAGAACAGCACCCCGGAGACGACCACCGTCAGCACCGCGACCACGAGCAGGGGCGACGACACCCCCGACACGAAGGAGGCGCCCCCCGACGCCGACGTCACGAGACGCCCGATGAGCAGCGCCGCGGCTGCTAGGCCGGAGCCGAGCAGGGCGACACGAGCCAGGTCGTGCAGTCGGCGGGCGTCGTCCGCGGTCGTGCGCCTGCGCTGCCTCGGCACGAAGAGCACGACGGCGAGCACGGCCACGGCCAGCGGCACGACGGCCCCGAGAGTCAGGGCCAGCTGGACGATGCCGAACAGGGCGGGCACGCCCTCGGGCTGTGTGTTCACGGCGGTCCTCACGGGATCGGGGCGGGGCGGGGCGGGCATGCAGGCGGGCAGACGCGACGAGCGTCGTCGCATGACCATTGTCCCCGGTCACGGCCGGTCCTCAGCCCGTCGTGACCACCCCGGCCGCCGAGTCGTAGTGCACGGTGCGGCCGAACCCGCCCCCGACCAGGTCGACGGCGTAGACGGACCGGTCCGAGGTGACCGAGTAGACGAGCTGTGTGCCCGCGGGCAGCGTGACGAGCGCGGTGCCGTCGGGCGACGACACCCCGACCGGTCCGGGCGAGGTCGTCAGGAGGAGGTGGTCCGGCCACGGGGAGCCGGCCGGACGGATCTCGCCGAGGACGAACGCCAACGTGCCGGCGGCCCGGCTCAGCTCGAGCGCCTCGTCCTCCGCTGTCGTCGGGGCGAGCGGCTGGGCGGGGAGCACTTCCTGGCCGATGGGCTCGACGGGCGCGGCGGCGCCCTCGGCCGCTCCGCCCTCGACCGGCAGCGCACCGAGCGGGGCAGGCCCGAGGAAGGACGCGCCGGACGCCGGAAGCCAGGTCGCGAGGCTCGTGGGCAGGGCGGGCAGCGTGACGCCGAGTGGCAGCACGAGGAAAGCGACCAGGGTCCAGGCGACGGCAGCCGACCCGAGACCGCCGAGCAGGATGCCGGCTCGCGCCAGGAACCGCGGAAGGACGTTCCCGTCGAGGCCCCTCCTCAGCACCTGCACGCCCGTCACGATCGCCGTCACCCCGACCGTCGACGGGAAGAAGCCGTGGGTCGTCTGGTCGTTCGCCGGCTGCAGCAGCATCACGCCGAGCGCGAGGACGCCCGTCAGGAACGAGATCGTGGCCAGCCCGAGGGACGGCGAGCGCCTCCTCGGCAGCGACCAGGCGCCTCCTCGTGTCGTCGCGGTCGTCGTCGACGCCCACTGCGGCACACGGCGCGCGGCGGCAGGCTCGTCCGATCGCGTCGGCGACCAGTCACGTGGTCCCGGGCCCCCGAGCGGCATGTCTTCTCCCCTGCGCGGCGTCCGCGCCGGCGCCCCTCTTTCCTACCGATCGTCACCCGGCGGCGGGCAGCCCCATTTCGGGTCGAGGCACGAGGAGGAGCGGGTCGTGCCCCAGGGCTCGCTCACGGCTGGACGGCAGGAGCCGCCCAGACCACGTCGCTAGGGTCGCTCCGACGAGAGGGGGGTCGTGTGTTCGACGTCACCGGCCTGCTGGGCCTGCTGCTGATGATCGTGGGGGTCCTGTTGCTCGCGGTCGCGCTGCCGCTGATCGGGTCGTTCCTGCTCGACGGGCTCGTCCAGATCGTGCGCGGCGACGGTCTGAGGGTCTTCGGCCTCGCCGCCGTGCTGTCGCTCGTCACGGCGCTCCTGGGCGTCGCGCTGCTCGTCGGCGCCCGTCAGGTGACCGACGACACGGTCTCGCTCGGGATGCTCGAGAACGGGCTCAGCGGCCTGTTGTCGGTGCTCGTCCCCGCGATGGTGGTGCTCGCCGTGATCCAGTTCGTGCGGCGCCAGATGCGCGCGCGCCGGCAGCGCGCCGCGTAGGTCGCCGCGCGCTGCGCCTCCTGCGCTCGTGCCCGCGCGGCGCCCCGACTCCAGCGCTCGTGCCGCCCCCGCCCCCGCCCGCGTCGCGACCTCTGCTCTCGTCGGCATCAGGGGGGAGAGATACACGTAAAGGGACAAAACACCCTCGGGCCCGGAGGTGTCTTGTCCCTTTACGCGTGTTTCGTGCAGCCGCAGCCGCAGCCGCAGCCGCAGCCGCAGCCGCAGCCAGCGGCTAGTAGCGGGGCTTGCGGTCGCGGTCGGCGTCGCGACGGGGCGCGCCGCCGCTGCGACGGTCCGGCTTGATCTCGATCAGGGTGCCGCTGATGCGGGTGTCGACCAGACGGTCGAGCATGTCGCGGCTGATGTCGGAGGCGAGCTCGACGATCGAGAAGTCGGGGCGGATCTGGATCGCACCGAAGTCGTCCCGGCTGAGGCCGCCCTCGTTGGCGAGGGCACCCACGATCTGACGGGGCTCGACGCGCTGACGACGGCCGACCTCGATGCGGTAGGCGGTCATCGGCTTCGAGGTGCGGGGGCCGCGCTCGGCACGGTCGCCACGGTCGGCGCGCCCGCCACGATCGTCACGCGAGCCCGAGCTGCGGTCGTCGCGCGCCGGACGGTCGTCCCGACGGGCGGGACGCTCGTCGGCCGGGTCGAGCAGCAGGGGCGTCTCGCCCTGGGCGACGACGGCGAGGGCAGCGGCGACGTCGGCCTCGGGCACGTCGTGGTGCTCGACGTAGTGGCCGATGATGTCGCGGAACGCGCTGATCCGCGCCTCCTGGGCGAGCGCCTCCGTGATCTGGTCGTCGAAGCGCGCGAGGCGCGTGACGTTCACGTCTTCGAGGGTGGGCAGCTGCATCTGCGTCAGCGGCTGGCGCGTCGCCTTCTCGATGGCGCCGAGGAGGCGGCGCTCACGGGGGGTGACGAAGCTGATCGCCGCGCCGCTGCGTCCGGCGCGACCCGTGCGGCCGATGCGGTGCACGTACGACTCGGTGTCGATCGGGAGGTCGTAGTTGACGACGTGGGTGATGCGGTCGACGTCGAGGCCGCGGGCGGCGACGTCGGTCGCGACGAGGATGTCGAGCTTGCCGCTCTTGAGCTGGCCGACCGTGCGCTCGCGCTGGGCCTGGGCCACGTCGCCGCTGATCGCGGCGGCGGTGTAGCCGCGGGCGCGCAGCTTCTCGGCGAGGGTCTCGGTCTCGCTCTTCGTGCGGACGAAGATGATCATGCCCTCGAAGGCCTCGACCTCGAGGATGCGCGTGAGGGCGTCGACCTTCTGCGGGTACGACACCATCAGGTAGCGCTGGGTCGTGTTGACCGAGGTCGTGGTCTTGGCCTTGACCGTGATCTCTTCGGCGTCGTTCAGGTACTGCTTCGAGATGCGACGGATCTGGGGCGGCATCGTCGCGGAGAAGAGCGCGACCTGCTTGTCGTCGGGGGTGTCGGCGAGGATCGTCTCGACGTCTTCTGCGAAGCCCATCTTGAGCATCTCGTCGGCCTCGTCGAGCACGAGGTACTTGAGCTCGCTCAGGTCGAGGGTGCCCTTGGCCAGGTGGTCCATGATGCGGCCGGGCGTGCCGACGACGACGTGGACGCCGCGGCGCAGAGCGCTCAGCTGGACGCCGTAGGCCTGGCCGCCGTAGACGGGCAGCACGTGGACGCCGCGCATGCCGCTGGCGAACTGCTCGAACGCCTCGCAGACCTGCAGGGCCAGCTCGCGCGTCGGCGAGAGGACGAGGGCCTGCGGCTTCTTGGCCGAGACGTCGAGGCGGGACAGGATCGGCAGCGCGAACGCCGCCGTCTTGCCGGTGCCGGTCTGGGCCAGGCCGACGACGTCGCGTCCGCCGAGCAGGGTGGGGATGGTGGCCGCCTGGATGGCGGACGGGGTCTCGTAGCCGATCTCCTTGATCGCCTTGAGCACCTGGTCGCTGAGACCCAGGTCCGAGAAGGTCGGACCGATCTCGGGTGCATCGGCGTCGATCGTGTCGTTCTCGGTGGTGTCGCTCATCCTGCAAGGGTAGAGGACTGCGGGGGCTCCGTCAGCCGCGCGGCGCGGGCGGGTCGCCGGCGGCAGGCCCGATGATGCTGATCGGCGACGTGTCGAGGCGCTCGGACTGCACGACGACGCGCTTCACCCGACGTCGCAGCGAACGGCGCGCCCCCGGCGTGGCCAGGAGGCTGCCGAGCACCAGGCCGGCGCCGATGGCGAGCGTCGTCGACACCGAGCCGACCACGTCGAGCGCTGCGCCGCCCGTGCCCGCCATGACGTTCAGCAGGGCGGAGGCGACCGCGAGCGACGGCAGTAGCGAGCCGCAGAACGCGGGCACCGCGATGGCCGTCGCCGACACCCGCAGGCGCGCCGCGATGACGGTGCTGAGCGCCCCGAGCAGGGTGGCCACCAGGAACGTCGCGCCCAGCAGCGGCACCTCGAGCTGCTTCAGGCACCACAGGGTGACGGTGCCGACGAGCGCGACGCCGATGGCGACCGGCACGACGCGGGCGTTGGCCCCCTGCGTGACGGCGGTCGCCGACGCGGCGAAGAAGGTCGTGACGAGGAGGAGCCAGATCGGCAGGGTCCGGAGCGTGATGTCGGTCGGGTCGACCTCGATCGACAGGCCGGAGGTGAGGGCCAGCCCGCCGGGGATGCCCACGGCGATCCCCGCCACGATCAAGGCGATGATCAGCGCCCGGGACAGCGCCATCGCGCGGAAGCCCGAGATGGCGTCCTGGGCCCAGGTGACGATCGTCACGTGGGGCAGGATCAGCACCACCACGGCGGCCACCATCGCGGCGGCGCTGCCGGCGCCGACCGCGCCGGCCCAGATCGCGAGCGACCCCACGGCGGCGACGCTCGCCGACTGCAGGGCGACGATGAAGAAGTTCGGGATGCCCTTGCGGGTGAGCCAGCGCCCGAGGACCATCGCGCCGACCATCAGGACGAAGGCACCCGCCGCGCCGGCGAGCGAGCCGCCGGCCTGCAGGGAGACGGAGACGCCGAAGAGGCCCATGGCCGCGTCCGTGATCCAGGTCGGCCAGCGTGGGGGAGAGCGCAGCACCGTGACCAGCCCCTCGACCGCGCTCGTCATGTCGCGCTCGTCGTGCAGCAGCTCGTCGACGATCTGGTAGACGAGCGAGAGCCGGTGCAGGTCGCTGCCCTCGGCCGCGACGACGCGCATCTTCACGAGCGGCGGGCCCTCGACGGGCGTGTACTGCACGGTGATCGCGGTGCCCGTGATGTCGAGCTCGAGCGGGGCGAGGTTCCACTTCGTCCCGACCGCGACGATCGCGACCTCGACGGTGCGGACGTCGGCGCCCGAGGCGAGCATCACCTCCCCGAGGTCGAGGCAGAAGTCGACGATCTGACGCGGCGAGTAGAGGTCGCCGAGGTGGCCGTGGGCCGGCGTCGTGCCCTCGTAGATCGTGCCGCGCAGACGGGCGCGGACGTCGCGCATCTCCTGCGCGTCGACCCGGCGGCGGCGCACCCGTGCCGGTCGCTGGGCCGGGGACGCCTTGGCGGCGCCCTTAGCGGGGGCCTTGGCCGGCGCCCTGGGGGGCGTCTTGTAGGTGGGGATCCAGGGAGCGGAGGCACTCCGGGAGGTGCCCGGCACCTCCTGCGGGCCGCCCTCGTCGGCCGCGGCGGCTGCCTGCTCGGCCGGCCCGGGAGCGGTCGCTCGACGCGGCGGCGGGTCGTACGCCCGCGGGCCGTCGGCGAAGCCGGGCGCACCCGACCTGGTCGGCGTCCCGTCGCGGTCGGCGGGTCGGTCGGAGGCGGGGCGTTCGGACATCGGGACGAGTCTAGGCAGGCGCGCCCGGCGAGTCGCTGCGACCTTCGTCGACCGGCGCGTCCCTCGCGGTCTCGGCCTCCGCCTCCTGCGCGCGTTGCCGGGCGAACATCTGCGGGACGATGCGGAGGAACGTCCAGACGTCGCCGCGGTCGTAGCTGTCGGGCGACTCGTCGCCGCCGAGGATCGGGTACGGCACGGGCACGTAGACCTGGTCGGGGCCGAGGGGGCCGGTGCGGCGTGCGACCTCGTCGAGGTGGGGGCGGCGGAGGACGAACTCGTCGAAGCCCTCGTCGGACAGGACCATCGCGTCGAAGTGCTCCAGGGAGTCGAAGCGGCCGTAGTCCTTGAAGGCGTCGCGGAAGGGGTGCAGCACCCCGAACGTGCCCTCGCGCCGGTCGTGCAGGAACACGTGGCCCAGGTGCGAGTACCCGACGACGTCGGTGTACGAGCGGTGCAGGCCCTCCCAGCCGGGCAGGTCGCCGACGGGGCGGGGCGACGGCAGGAGGCGGTAGCCGGGCGAGCCGGGCTCGGTCGCGGGCTCGGTCTCGGACTCGGGCCCGCGCGTGACGACGGGGGCGCTCTCGGGCTCGACCGCGGTGTCCTGGGGGCTCGTCGTCGAGCGCCGGAACGGGTTCCTCATTCGCGTGAGCCTAGGGCGACCCGGCCTGCTCGTCGAGAGCTGACGAGAACTCACTGGTCGGAGCGGAGAGGCGCGGCCCCGCGCGGCGGGAATGCACGCTCGCCCTGTCGGTTGCACCACGGATGAGCTCTGCCGACATCGCCCGCCCTGCCGCTCCGACCGACCCGAGCGCCGCCGCCTCCGCCGCCTCCGCCGCCTCCGCCGCCTCCGCCGCATCCTCCGGTCCGACTGCCTCCGCGCCGCGCACCGCGCTCGTGGTCGGCGCGAGCGGGATCACCGGCACCGCGCTGGTCGAGCGCCTCACGGCGGACGGCTGGGACGTCCTCGCGCTGTCGCGCCGCGCCTCCTCGGCCCCCGGCGTCCGCGGCATCGCCGCCGACCTGCGCAGCGCCGAGAGCCTGCAGGAGGCGCTGGCCGGCGAACGCCCCACCCACGTCTTCTTCACCGCCTGGTCGCGCCAGGAGACCGAGGCCGAGAACATCGCCGTCAACGCCGGCATGGTCCGCGACCTGCTCGCCGCCCTCGCGCACGCGTCGGTGCAGCACGTCGCGCTGGTCACCGGTCTCAAGCACTACCTCGGCCCGTTCGAGGCGTACGCCGCGGGCGAGATGCCCGACACGCCGTTCCACGAGGAGGAGCCCCGCCTCGACACCCCCAACTTCTACTACGCGCAGGAGGACGAGCTCTTCGGGGCTGCCGAGCGCCAGGGCTTCACGTGGTCGGTCCACCGCTCGCACACCGTGATCGGCTACGCCGTCGGCAACGCGATGAACATGGGCCTCACCATCGCCGCGGCGGCCGCGCTGAGCCGCGAGCACGGGCTGCCGTTCGTGTTCCCGGGCAGCGAGACGCAGTGGAACTCGCTCACGGACATGACCGACGCGGGCCTTCTCGCCGACCACATGGTCTGGGCGTCGACCGATCCCGCGGGCGCGGACGAGCCGTTCAACGTCGTGAACGGCGACGTGTTCCGCTGGCGCTGGATGTGGCCGCGCCTCGCCGCGCACCTCGGCGTCGACGCCGCTCTCGTCGCCGGTCCGTCGGGTGCGCCGCAGCCGTTCGAGGTGCAGATGGCCGGACGCGAGGACGACTGGGCCGCACTCGCCGCCCGCCACGGACTGGTCGAGCCCGATCTCGCCCGGGTCGCGTCGTGGTGGCACACCGACGCCGACCTCGGCCGCGAGATGGAGGTCGTCACCGACATGGGCAAGAGCCGCGAGGCCGGGTTCGTCGGGTTCCGCCGCACGGAGCGGGCCTTCACGGAGCTGTTCGACCGGTACCGCGCGGCGCGCCTGGTGCCGTAGGGCAGCCGCCGGGAGGGAGGCGCGGGTCGCGAGCTAGGGGAGGCGCGGGTCGTCGGCCGGACCGTCCGACGCGTCGTCGACGCGGGGCGCACCCTCCGCGAGGGGCACGTCGTCCGCGTGGGCGAGGATCGACTGGGCCGTCGCGCCGAGGACCACCGTGGCGTCGACGCCACGCGCTTCCGCGAGGGCGGCGCTGAGGCCGGCCGCCAAGCTGCCTCCGGCGGCTCCGAGGGTCGAGACGACCGCCTCCTGCCGTTCGGTCAGCGGCTCGTCCGCCTGATCGGCGACGACCTCGCGCAGGTTGTCGTCGCTGGCGTCGAGCGCCTCGTCGTCGCCCTGCGTGATGGCGGCGGCCTGGGACACGATCGCGAGTGCGAGCTCTGCGGCGTCGCGCTCGGGCGTGCGGTCGGTCGGTGTCGTGTCGTCCATGCGGCGACCGTACGCCGCACTCGCGAGCGATCGTCAGCCAGCTCGGAGGCAGCGCGCCTCAGGCCTCGAGCAGGCCTCGGATGTCGTCCGCGGTGAGCGACGAGCTGAAGACGGCGTCGTCGTCCACGACCGCGTCGAAGAGGGCGGCCTTCTTGCGGCTGAGAGCGAGGACCTTCTCCTCGATGGTGTCGTTCGCGATCATCCGGTAGACCATCACGTGCTTGGTCTGGCCTATGCGGTGAGCGCGGTCGACGGCCTGTGACTCGGCGGCAGGGTTCCACCACGGGTCGAGCACGAAGACGTAGTCGGCCTCGGTCAGGTTGAGGCCGACCCCGCCGGCCTTGAGGCTGATGAGGAACACCGGCGACTCACCCGAGCGGAACCGCTCGATCACCTCGGCCCGTTTTCTCGTCGACCCGTCGAGGTACTCGTGCGCGAGCCCGCGCTCGGCGAGCCGGTCGGCGACCCTCGACAGGAACGACGTGAACTGGCTGAACACGAGCGCGCGATGCCCTCCGGCGACGACGTCGTCGATCTCGTCGAGCAGCTGATCGAGCTTCGCCGAGGGCACGTCGTCGTACACGGGGTCGATCAGGACGGCGTCGAGTGCGAGCATCCGCAGCAGGGTCAGCGACCGGAACACGATGAACCGGTTGCGGTCGAGGTCGTCGATGAGGTCGAGCAGCTTGAGACGCTCGCGCTGCAGGAACGCGTCGTACAGCTCGCGGTGCGCCGGCGCGAGGTCGACACGGAGCACCTGCTCCTGCTTCTCAGGCAGCTCGGGCGCCACGAGCTCCTTGGTGCGCCTCAGCAACAGCGGCCGGATCCGGCGGCGCAGCGCCTGCAGCAGCTCCGGGCGCTCACCCGTCGCGATCGGCTTCAGCCACTCGTCCGAGAACCGGACGCTCGTGGAGAGCAGCCCGGGCGCGACGATGCGGAACAGCGCCCAGAGATCCATCAGGCCGTTCTCGAGGGGCGTGCCCGTGATGGCGATCGTGACGGGCGCCCCCAGCTCGACGGCGCAGCGGTGCGCCTGAGACTGCGGGTTCTTCACGTACTGGGCCTCGTCGAGCACCAGGGCCGCCCACGAGTGCGCCGAGTACTGCGCGAAGTCGAGACGGAACAACGCGTAGGAGGTGACGATCACGTCGGCCTCGGCCGCCGCCTCCCGCAGGCCCCCTCGGCTCTTCGCCTCGGTCTCGGTGATCGTCCGTACCCGGAGGCCCGGCGTGAACCGAGCCGCCTCGGACGCCCAGCCGGAGACGACGGAGGTGGGGGCGACGACGAGGAACGGGGCGTGCAGGCGCGTGCCGGGGGAGTCGGCGCCGGGGGAGTCGGCGCCGGGCGAGTCGGCGCCGGGCGAGCCGGCGCTCGCCGCCTCGGTCTCGCGGCTCTGCCTTTCTCGGACGTGCGCGAACAACGCGAGCGTCTGCAACGTCTTGCCGAGCCCCATGTCGTCGGCGAGGACTCCGCCGAGCCCGTGCTCGTACAGGAACGCCAGCCAGCGGAAGCCCTCGAGCTGGTACGGCCGCAGGGTCGCCGTCACTGAGGCGGGCACGGTGGCCGAGGACGCCGTGGCGAGGGCGGCAGCCCCGGCGTCGCCGTCGGCAGCGTCGGCCAACGCGAGCAGACCGCCCACCGTCCGCCGCCAGCTCTCAGCCTGCACCGTCGCGTCGGCGAGGTCGTCGAACTCGGCCCAGAGCCCAGCCTGGTATCGGCTGATGCGGGGCGTCTCGACCTCCCACTCGTCGAGCGAGGTCGCTTCGTCGATCAGCCGCTTGAGCTCGTCGAAGGCCGGGTGGGTCAGCGACAGGTACGACTTGTCGACGAGCAGCATCTTGCGCTGCCGCTTGGCCAGCGCCGTCAGCAGCGGGACGAACGGCACCGTCCGGCCCTCGATCGTGACGAGCACGCCGAGGTCGAACCAGTCGCGCTTGTCGGTCTCGATCGTCGTCACGGTCAGGTGCGGCGCCTCCGTGAGCTCGCGGTAGTCGGGGCGCTCCCCGACGACGTCGACGCGGACGTCGCGCCGCGCCTCGAGGTCGGGAAGTCGGGCATGGGCGAACTCCGCCGCCGCGACCCCGCGCAGCCGCGTTCCCCGCGCGGGGACGCCCCACGACTCGACGTCGGGCACGACGACCCCGGGCGCCGGCGAGGCCGAGCCGAGGGGCACGACGCGGCCCGCGACGTCCCAGTGCCAGGCGAGGGCGAGGCTGTCGCCCGTGCCGAACGTGGCCGTCAGCACGAGCTGCGGCGGCAGCACCTCGGGGAACACGACCGAGTCGTCGCTGCTCGTCACCGCCACGGCCTGCTGCAGAGACGGGTAGAAGTCGCGGAGGAACTCGTCCGCGTCGTCGGCGGGCACGACGAGCTCGCGCGCCGTCGACAGCAGCCGCCGCTGCTCGTCGCCGATCGGCACCGGTGTCGGCGCGAGGACGATCGAGAGCGACGGGTCGGGCGTCACGAGGTACACGCCGTGATCAGCCACGGTCCCGGTCTCGTCGCCGGTGCGCAGCGCGCCGTCGACCGTCACGCCCGCCGCGAGGACGAGGCCCCCGTCGGCGTCGCGGCGCGCGTCGACCGCGACCCGTGCGCTCCCGGCGACGGTGACGTCGGTGCTGCGCTTGCCGGTGACCAGCGCGATCCCGAGCCGATCCGCCTCGGCGAGCAGGGGCCAGAGCAGCGGGCTGGAGAAATCGTCGAGCACCAGCCAGTCGCTCTCGCCCGGCACGTACGCCGCGTGCACCGAGCGGTGCAGGGCCGCGAACTGGCCGAACCAGGCGTGCACGTCGGCCGCGATCTGCAGGCGGTTCATCTGGTAGGGCAGCGACGTCCACGTGAGGTCGCCCCGCACCCAGTTTCCCGTGCGGCTGAGGGTGACCGGGCGCACCCCGAGACGCCAGGAGGCGCCCCCCGGCCCGCCGAGGGACGCGCCCGTCACCAGCCCGCCCCCGCCGAGCCCGCCCCCGCCCAGGCCGCCCGACGCCCGGTCGTGCGGGTCGACGAGCGGCGCCGGCGCCGGTGCGTCCCATCGGCTGCGCGACGGCCGTGCGCGCGGGCGTCGCTCGAAGAGCAGCCCCATCCGCGTCGTCCTGGCGTCGACGGGTCGAGGCGGGTCGGTGAGCTGCGTCAGGCGGGACCGCCAGTCGGCCGGGGACCCGGGCTCGGCGGACGGGGCAGCGGCGGGACCGGCAGGGGCGGAACCGGAGGAGGCGGCCGTCTCGTCGTCGCCGGCGCCCCCGGTCGCCCAGCCCGCGCCTCCTGCGCTCGAGGCCGTGTGCACGAGCCCCGCGCCCGGCGACAGGACGCGCGCGTTGTTCGCCAGGAGGGCCGCGGCGACGTGCTTGCAGTCGCCGCCGAGCGGGCAGCTGCACTCGCTGCTCGTGGGGCGTCCGTGCTCGCCGCGACCCGGCGCGAGCACGACCCGGCACCGGTAGGGGGCGGCGACGCTGCCCCGCACCTCGGCCGAGAGCGCCTGCCCCTCGACGTCCCACGAGGTGGAGAGGACGTGGTCGTCTCGCGCGTACTCTTTCGCACGCGAGAACGCGCGCGGCCCGACGAGCCGGATGACGTCGACGGCGTCGACCAGGGGCGCGGGTGCACCGGGCTCCGGGGACGAGGTCATGGCCCCATGCTGTCAGGTGCCGCCGACATCGACGACGGCCTCGACGGCCTCGCCGTCGCCGTCGCCCGCGCGGTCCGACGGCGCATCGTGCCCGCCGTGCCCGCCGTTCCCGTCGACCTCCGGCTGGTGCCACACTTGTCTCGCGCATCGGGCCGTCGTCGCTCCGGGGCGCTCCGAACGCCTCTGACCGACACCTCCTCGAAGGATCTGTGCATGGCCTCCACCCTCCCGCGCGACGCGTCACGTCTCGGCGAGCTCGACGCGCTCCTCTTCGACCTCGACGGCGTCCTCACGCCGACGGCCGAGGTGCACATGCGCGCCTGGTCCCGACTGTTCAACGACTATTTCGACGCGCACGGGCTCGCCCCGTACACGGACGCCGACTACTTCGAGCACGTCGACGGCCGCCCGCGCTACGACGGCGTCCGCGCGATGCTCGCCGCGCGCGGGGTCGTGCTGCCCGAGGGCGCGGACGACGACAGTGCCGACACCGAGACGGTGCGCGGTCTCGGCAACCGCAAGAACGCCGTCTTCGCGGCCGAGCTGGACGAGAACGGCGTCGAGCCGTACCCGGGCAGCGTCGAGTTCCTCGACCGTGCGATCGCCCTGGGCGTGAAGGTCGCCGTCGTGTCGAGCTCGCGCAACGCCGTGCCCGTGCTCGTGGCGGCGGGGCTGCGCGACCGCTTCGACGTGATCGTCGACGGTGCGGTGGCAGCCGCCGAGGGCATCGTCGGCAAGCCCGCTCCCGACACCTACCTCGAGGGCGCCCGCCGCCTCGGCCTGACGGCTGCCGACTGCGTCGTCGTCGAGGACGCGACCAGCGGGGTCGAGGCCGGTCGCGCCGGCTCGTTCGGCCTCGTGCTCGGCGTCGACCGCGGCACAGGCCGAGACGCCCTGCTCCGTTCGGGCGCTGACGTGGTCGTCGACGACCTGCGGGAGGTGGTCGCCGCGCTCGGCTCGGCCCGCGCCTCCTCGACGCCCGACCCGGCCCGCACGACCCCCACCAGCAGCACCGAGACCGCAGAGGCCCAGCCGTGAACCACATCACCTCCGACCCGCTCGATCGCAGCCGGTTCCCCGTCGACGAGTGGGCCCTCGTCGAGGACGAGTACAGCCAGGGCGACGAGGGCGTCACCGAGACGATCTTCGCCCTCGGCAACGGCTACCTGGGCCTCCGCGGCAACCCCGACGAGGGCCGCGGCGGCCACTCGTTCGGCACCTACGTGAACGGGTTCCACGAGACGTGGCCGATCCGTCACGCGGAAGAGGCGTTCGGGTTCGCCCGAGTCGGCCAGACGATCGTCAACGTGCCCGACGCCAAGGTGATCCGGCTCTACGTCGACGACGAGCCGTTCGTGCTCTTCGAGGCCGACATCCTGCGGCACTGCCGGCGGCTGGACTTCCAGGACGGCGTGCTCAGCCGCGAGGTCGAGTGGCGGACCCCCTCGGGCAAGCGCGTGCTCGTCACGAGCCGTCGCCTCGTCAGCCTCGAGGACCGCCACCTGGCGATCATCGAGTACGAGGTCACCGTGCTCGACGCCGACGCGTCGCTGCTCATCTCGAGCCAGATCCTGAACCGGCAGGACATGGGCGACGAGTACCACGCCGGCATGCGCGCGGCGGCCGACGCCTTCGACCCGCGCCGCGCCGAGGCCTTCGAGGACAGGGTGCTGCAGCCGGTGCTGGCCCGCAACGGCGGCGCCCGCGCCGTGCTCGGGTACCGCACGACCAACTCGGGCATGACCATCGCGGTCGGCGCCGACCACGTGATGGAGACCGAGAACGAGTGGGACGAGTCGTCGTCCATCGACGACGACCTGTCGAAGCACGTGTACCGGGTGCGCGCCAAGGCGGGCGTGTCCGTGCGGATGACCAAGACGGTGACATACCACACGAGCCGCGGCGTGCCCCCGCGCGAGCTCGCCGACCGCTGCGACCGGACCCTCGACCGCGCCGCGGAGGAGCCGCCGCAGGCCATGTTCGACAAGCAGCGGACCTGGCTCGACGACTACTGGGCCCGCACCGACGTCGTCGTGGGCGGCCAGCCGGAGATCCAGCAGGCCGTCCGCTGGAACCTCTTCCAGCTGGCCCAGGCCACGGCCCGCACCGACGGCCAGGGCATCGCCGCGAAGGGCGTCACCGGGTCCGGCTACGGCGGCCACTACTTCTGGGACACCGAGATCTACGTGCTCCCTTTCCTCACCTACACGGCTCCGAACGTCGCGCGGAACGCCCTGCGCTTCCGCCTCGGCATGCTCGACGCGGCCCGTGACCGCGCCGTCGAGCTGAACCAGCGCGGCGCGCTCTTCCCGTGGCGCACCATCAACGGCCTCGAGTCGTCCGCCTACTACGCGGCGGGCACGGCGCAGTACCACATCGACGCCGACATCAGCCATGCGCTCAGCCAGTACGTGCAGGCCACCGGCGACCTCGACTTCATGGAGCGCGGCGGCGTCGACATCCTCGTCGAGACCGCCCGGCTCTGGGCCGACCTCGGCTTCTGGCGCTCGAACGGCGACCAGCGGTTCCACATCGACGGCGTCACGGGCCCCGACGAGTACACGACCGTCGTCGACGACAACCTGTACACGAACGTCATGGCGCGGGCGAACCTCCGCGCCGCCGTGCGGTACGTCGCGAAGCTCGCCGAGGAGTCGCCGGTCGCGTACGAACGGATGGTCACGCGCCTGGGGCTCGGCGAGGAGGAGGTCACCGGCTGGCGCCTCGCGGCCGAGGCCATGGAGATCCCCTACGACGAGCACCGCGGCATCCACCCTCAGGACGCGCAGTTCCTCGACAAGGAGCTGTGGGACCTCGACGCCACCCCTGCCAACAAGCGCCCGCTGCTGCTGCACTACCACCCCCTGGTCATCTACCGGTTCCAGGTGCTCAAGCAGGCCGACGTCGTGCTGGCGCTGTTCCTCCAGGGCGACGAGTTCACGGCCGAGCAGAAGCTGCGCGACTTCGAGTACTACGACGCCCTCACGACGGGCGACTCGACCCTGTCGGGCGTCGTGCAGTCGATCATCGCGGCCGAGGTGGGCCACCACCAGCTGTCGATGCAGTACTTCCTGTCGTCGCTCTACGTCGACCTCGCCGATCTGCACCGCAACACCGCCGACGGCGTGCACGTCGCGTCGGCCGGCGGCATCTGGAGCGCGCTGGTCAACGGCTACGGCGGCATGCGCGACTACCTCGGCGGCGTCAGCTTCGACCCGCGCCTGCCCGCCGACTGGGAGGAGCTCACGTTCCGGCTCACCGTCAAGGGCAGCCGGCTCCGCGTCGACCTGGCCCTCGACGAGATCGTCTTCACGATCGAGGACGGCGACGGCCTCACGGTCAGCGTGCGGGGCGAGAGCGTCGAGGTGCCGACGGACCGGCCGGTGCGCGTCGCACTCGACGACCAGGGGCCGCGCATCACGACGAAGGTCCCGACGACGAGCGACCTCCGCGGGCTGGTCCGGGCCGACGGATCGGTCATCACCGCGTCCATCCCGACGATCAGCATCGACCGGCACGACGAAGACGAGGCTTCGGCCTAGCCGTCAGCGTCCTCGACGACACGGCCGGCTCCTCCTGGGGGCCGGCCGTTCGGGTATGGGTCGCGAGGACGGGGCGGGTCAGCCGATGGCGCTCTGCACCGTCTTGACCGGCAGCGTCGGCAGCGTCGGCAGCATCGGCAGCATCGGCAGCATCGGCAGCGTCGGCAGCGTCGGCACGAGGCAGACCCGCGACCGGCGCACGGTGGTGCCGCCACCGGGCAGCATTCAGGAACTCTGCCCGCGCGGCTCCTGTTCCGTGCACGACTCAGGACTTGCGCTCCCCCCGCCGCGCGACTCAGGACCGAAGTTCCTGAATGAGGAGGGGGCGCCCGCGTGGGTGGCCGGAGGGCGGAGGCTAGAAGGGGCCGGCAGCCGACGCGATCGCGTCGAAGAGGGCGATCGTGTCCGCGTCGCGCTTCTTGACGCTGACGCCGATCGTGCCGGCCGGCGCGTGCACCTCGCCCGAGACGCGGCTGCCGGCACCCGCCTCCTCGAAGACGAGGTGGACCGTGTCCGCGTCGCTCGCCGTCGCCGAGCGGCGGATGAGCCGCGCGCCCTGCTCGTCGGCAGACGTGAACGAGAACGCGGGCGTCGACTGCACGGCGCGGCGCACGACGCCGGGCAGCAGCGACACCGGCAGCGACAGCTCCAAGGAGGCGCGGGTCACGTCCGCGTCGCCGGTCTCGACCTGGGGTGCTCGCTTCTGGGCCATGCGCCCGAGGCTACGGCACGCGCGAGCCGTGCCGCCGCCTCCTGCAGGCTGCCGCCAGCTGGTCGAGGGCGGGTATGGCGTGAAAACGACGCGGAAGCGACGAAGCGACGTGATGTTCCGCGGAGGTTCGTCGCTTTCGGGTAGTGACGGGGGCGCGGGGTGGGACCGGGCGCAGGAGGCAGGGGCACGCGAGTCGGGCAGCCCGCAGGAGGCGCGGGGTGCGCGGGGTGCGCAACGGCGCGCCCGTAGGGTGGCAGGCATGAAGACGCTGTTCTACGCAGGCCAGGAACTGATCGTGACCGACGAGCTGGCCGAGGTCCTGCTCGCCGCCGCCATGGAGTTCAGCGACGACGACCGCACTTTCCGCGTCCCGGTCGCGGCTCGTCTCGGCGGCGTGGCCCACATGGCGCAGCTCGTGATCGGCCCGGGCATCCCGTTGCTCGTCGTCGACGCGGACGACGACGTCGAGCCGGTCGCCGGGTCCGAGTCGTCCGTCGCGTTCATCACCGAGCTGATGGAGAGCCTCGTCGACGACGAGGACTGACCGAGGCCCGGCGCCCGGGCCGGTCGACCGAGACCCGGCGCCCGGGCCGGTCGACCGAGGCCCGGCGCCCGGGGCCTGGCGACCGGGCCCGGCCCCAGCGGATCCCGAGCGGCGCCGCTTAGCCTGACCGCATGTCCGTGCGCCTCGAGTCACCCGCCGCAGCGACCCGCGAGGGCATGGCGACCCGCACCTCCTCGGGCTGGGCTGCGGTCTCAGGCGTCGTGTCGGCCGCGGCGTTCCTCGCCTCGGCCGAGCTCGCCGCCGTGGTCACCGGCCCCGGCGGCAGCCCGCTCTACGCGGTCGGCTCCGCGGTGATCGACCTGGCGCCTCCCGTCGCCAAGGACACGATGGTCGCCCTCTTCGGCACCGGCGACAAGATCGCCTTGTTCACCCTGATGGGCGTGCTGCTGGCCGTGATCACCGCGGGCGCGGGCATCGCCGAGCTCCGTCGACCCCCGGCAGGCAAGGTCGTCTTCGGGCTCGGGGGCGTGCTCGCGATGATCGCCGTGCTGACCCGCGCCGACTCGTCGAGCATCAACGGGGTGCCCACGGCCGTCGGCACGCTCGTCGCCCTGCTGCTGCTCACGACGCTCGTCAGGCGGCTCTCGCGCTGGCGGGCGACGACCCGCACCGGCTGGTCCGAGACGTCGGCGCACACGCCGCCCCTGCGCGGTCCCGACCTCGAGCGCCGCAGCTTCGTGCTCGTGGCGGGGATCGCCGGCGTCGCCTCGGTCGTCGTCGGCACCGGCGCCCGGGCCTGGAACGCGACGCGGGCGAACGTGACGCAGCTGCGCGCGGCCCTGC
Source organism: Frigoribacterium sp. ACAM 257 (assembly GCF_007954365.1). Classification (GTDB taxonomy): domain Bacteria; phylum Actinomycetota; class Actinomycetes; order Actinomycetales; family Microbacteriaceae; genus Frigoribacterium. Next base: position 1,277,167 of record NZ_VOLO01000001.1, on the reverse strand, counting down.
GCCTGCCCGCCGCGGCGACCGCCGAGGAGGCGGTGCCCGCGGGCGCCTCCCTCGACGTCGACGGCCTCACCTCGTACATCACGCCGAACGACGAGTTCTACCGGATCGACACCGCCCTGCGGGTGCCCGGCATCGACCCGGCGGACTGGTCGCTGCGCATCCACGGCCTGGTCGACGAGGAGGTGGTGCTCACGTTCGAGGACGTGCTCGCCCTGCCGCTCGTCGAGCACACCGCCACTCTCAGCTGCGTCTCGAACGAGGTCGGCGGCACTCTGATCGGAACCGCGCTCTGGCTGGGCTACCCGCTCCGCGAGCTGTTGGCACGGGCGCGGCCTCAGGCCGGAGCCGACATGGTGCTGTCGCGCAGCATCGACGGCTTCACCGCGGGCACGCCGCTCGAGGTGCTGCAGGACGACGACACGGAGGCGCTGCTCGCGATCGGCATGAACGGCGAGCCCTTGCCCCAGGAGCACGGGTTCCCCGCCCGGCTCGTCGTGCCCGGCCTCTTCGGCTACGTCTCGGCGACCAAGTGGGTGACCGAGCTCGAGGTGTCGCGCTTCGCCGACGCCGAGGGCTACTGGACCCCTCGCGGCTGGGACGCCCTCGGCCCGGTGAAGCTCGAGTCGCGCATCGACGTGCCCGCCGCCGGCACGACCGTGGACGCCGGCACGGTCGCCGTCGCCGGGGTCGCCTGGCACCCGCACACCGGCGTCTCGCGCGTCGAGGTGCAGGTCGACGGAGGCGCGTGGGACGAGGCCGAGCTGGCCGAGTCGATCTCGCCCGACACCTGGGTGCAGTGGGTCTACCGGTGGTCGGCGTCGTCGGGCGGCCACACGCTGCGCGTCCGCGCGACGAGCGCCGACGGGACGGTGCAGTCGGAGACGGAACTGCCGCCGGCGCCCAACGGCGCGGAGGGCTGGGACGAGCACGCGGTGTCGGTGCGCTGAGCCCCGCCAGCTGGCGGCGGCACGCAGCCGAAGAGGCTCAGCCCACGACGCCCAGCGAGAACGGCAGCACGGCCGACGCCCCCGCCCGGCGCAGCTCGCGCCCGGCGATCGTCATCGTCCAGCGGCTGTCGACCAGGTCGTCGACCAGCAACACGGGCCCGGAGACCTGCGCCAGCGCGGCCGCCAGCTCGGGGCCGACCTCGACCGCCTGCCAGACGTCGGCGAGTCGGTAGACGCTGTTGCCGCCTCCTCCGCTGCCCCGGCCCGCCGAGGGGCGCGTCGGCGTCAGCGACCCGAGCAGGGGAAGGCGCCCCACGGTGCTGATGGCCTCGGCGAGCGAGCCGACGAGCTGGGGGCGTGACGCCGACGGCATCGCCACGACGCCGACGGGACGCTCGGCCCACGGCCACTCCTTGAGCACGCGCACCACCCCGTCGAGCAGGGCCTTCGTCAGGGGCGCGTCGTCGGCACCCGCGGCGAACACCTGGCGCAGCGTCGTGCCCCAGCCGAGATCGGTGAGCCGGGCCAGGGCACGGCCGGTCTCGACGCGCTCGCCCTCGGCGATCTTGCCCTTGGCGGGCACGCCGGCCCGGTCGGCGCCCGTGGGCCACTGGGCCCGCGGCTCGATCTCGACGCCGACCCGGTCGAGCGAGGTCGAGGCCGACGCGGCGGCCTCGCCGCCGATCTCGCTCGGGTACCAGGCGCCGGCGCAGACGTCGCACCGGCCGCAGGGCGCGGCCGCGGGGTCGTCGAGGTCGAGCTGGAGCATCTGCATGCGGCAGGTCGTCGCGCGCTCGTAGGCGATCATCGACTGCTGCTCGGCGACCCGCGCCTCGCCGATGCGCCCGTAGCGCTCGGCGTCGTAGACCCAGGGCCGACCCGTGCTGACCCAGCCGCCCTGCACCCGCGACACCGCGCCGTCGACGTCGAGCACCTTGAGCATCAGCTCGAGCGGCGAGCGCTTGACGTCGACCCGGGCCTCGAGGGCAGGCGTCGACAGGGGCGTCTCGCCGAGCTCGGCCAGGACGGCCGAGGCCCGCGCCTCGGACGGCATGGAGGCGGTGGCGAAGTACTGCCAGATCTCGGCGTCCTCCGTGCCGGGCAGCAGCAGGACGTCGGCGTTGTCGGTCGCGCGCCCCGCACGGCCGATCTGCTGGTAGTAGGCGACCGGCGACGACGGCGCCCCGAGGTGCACGACGAAGCCGAGGTCGGGCTTGTCGAAGCCCATGCCGAGGGCGCTGGTGGCGACGAGGGCCTTGAGCTCGTTGCGCTTGAGCTGGCCCTCGAGCGCCTCCCTCTCTTCGTTGTCGGTGCGGCCAGAGTACGAGCGCACCGCGTGCCCGGCCTCGCGGAGCAGCCGGGCCGTGTCGTCGGCCGCCGAGACGGTGAGCGTGTAGATGATGCCGCTGCCCGGCAGGTCGTCGAGGTGGCTGAGCAGCCAGCCGAGCCGGTCGCGCGAGTTCGGCAGCGTCAGGACGCCGAGCCGCAGGGAGGCGCGGGCCAGCGAGCCGCGGATCGTCAGCACCTGGTCGTCCGGCCCCGCCGTCAGCTGCTCCTCGACGTCGGCGACGACCCGCTCGTTCGCGGTCGCCGTCGTGGCCAACACGGGCACCGTCGTCGGGAGGGTGCGGATGAGGTCGGCGAGCCGCCGGTAGTCGGGCCGGAAGTCATGGCCCCAGTCGCTGATGCAGTGCGCCTCGTCGACGACGAGCATGCCGAGGCGGGCCACCAGCACGGGCAGCTGCTCGTCACGGAACCGCGGGTTGTTGAGGCGCTCGGGCGAGACCAGCAGCACGTCGACCTCGTCGGCGGCGAGGGCCTGCTGCACGTCGGACCACTCGTGCGCGTTCGCGGAGTTGACCGCGACCGCGCGCACGCCGGCACGACTCGCCGCGGCCACCTGGTCGCGCATCAGGGCGAGGAGCGGGGAGACCAGCAGGGTCGGGCCGCCGCCCCGACGTCGGAGCAGCAGCGTCGCGATGAAGTACACGGCCGACTTGCCCCAGCCCGTGCGCTGCACGACGAGCGCGCGTCGGCGGTCGGCGACGAGGGCGCGGATCGCCTCGAGCTGGCCGTCGTGGAACACGGCGTCGTCACGACCCGTCAGGGCCCGAAGCAGCTCGAGCGCCTCGGCGTCGATGTCGGTGGCGGTGCTGGCCGTGCTGCTCGTCGTCATCCGGCCATGCTGTCACGGGCCACCGTCAGCGAGGCCCGACGCCGCCTCCTGCGCCCGGCCCGCCAGGCCCGCCTGCGCCAGGCCCGCCTGCGCCGGGCCCGCCTGCGCCAGGCCCGCCTGCGCCGGGCCCGCCTGCGCCAGGCCCGCCTGCGCCGGGCCTGCCCGCGCCCGCGGCCTGCAGCAGCGCCCACAGCTCGGCCCGCCCGGCGAAGCCGTCGAGCGGCAGCCCCAGCGCGGCCTCGACCTTGGCGACCCGTGCGCGGAGGCTGTGGCGGTGCAGGCCGAGACTCCGGGCGGCCGGGTCCCAGGCGCCGTTGTGCTCGAGCCACGTGCGGCAGCAGGCGAGCAGCTCCTCGCCGTCGGGCATGGCGGCCACGGGCGCGAGGCGGGAGGACGCGAGCTCGGCGGCTCCCTCCGACCAGAGCGCGGCCACGAGGCCGCCGGCGGCGAGGCTCGCCCAGGTGACCACCGCCTCCTCGGCTGACGAGGTCGAGGTCGCGACGGCCAGCGCGCGCTCGGCCTGTGCCGCAGCTCCGGCGAGGTGGTCGAGGTCGGTGACGTCCGAGACGCCGATCCGCAGGCCGTGGGCGGCGGCGAGCGCGGGCAGATCGACGGCGCTCTCGGCGGCGAGCACGGCGATCGTCCCGTCGACGAGCGCGACGAAGACGTCGGGCCGACCGGCGGCGAGCCGCTCGACGGCCTCCGCAGCGCGGTCGGGCGAGTCACGAGGAGGCGCGGCGAGGGCCACGACGACCGGTCCCGCGGCGATGCCCACCCCGACCGACCGCGTGATCGACCGTGCCACCTCGACCTGTCCGGCGACCAGCAGTGACCACACCTGCCGCCACAGCTCGCGCTGCCCGCGCAGCCGGGCGACGTCGCGCTCGAGCGTGACCTCGGCGAGGGCGACGACGCTGGTGAGGACCGCGCGGGCGGCCGTGTCGAGCTCGCCGGGGGTGCGGACGGCGAGGACGCCGCGGAGACCGTCTCGGCGCCCGAGGGTCTGCAGCGACACGACGCCGTCGTCGACGGTCACCGTGCTGCCGGCTCGGGCGCCGCGGCGGAGCAGCCGCGCGACCTCGGCCTCGACCACACCCGCACCGCCCACACCCGCATCGCCCCGCCCCGCACCGGCCGGGGCGTCCGTCCCGTGCAGCACGACCGACCCGCCGAGCTGCTCGCCGAGCACCCGGAGCACCGCGTCGAGCCCGCCGTCGCCGATGGCCGCCACGGAGACCGCGCGCTGGGCCCGCAGCGTCCAGCGGTCGCGGTCGCGCGCCTCCTCGGCCAGCTGGTCGGCCGCCCAGCGGGCGACCGCGATGAAAGGGGTGCGCCAGGGCACCTCGACGACGGGCACCCCGCGGGAGGAGGCGGCGAGCACGAGCTCGACGGGCGTGCCGGGCCGGTGCACGCCGGCGCCGAAGCCGAGCGCGACGACGCCCGCGCCGACGACCCGGCCGACCCAGGCGTCGTAGTCGCCCTGCGTCGCGTCGGCGCGGAACTGGCTGCCGGTCGTCAGCAGCATGGTCGAGGCGGCCACGAAGGGCGACGGGTCGACCAGGTCGGAGCTGTGCACCCACGAGAGCGGCTCGTCTGTGCGCGTCGTCGGGTCGAGCAGGCGCAGCCCGAGCGGCGCCTGGCGGACGAGGGCTCGGACCGTGGGGCGCACGCGCCGAACCTAGCACCGACATGCCGATCTGGCAGAAGATCGGGCCAGGCGCGACCAACTGTCGGTCGAGGAGGGGCGCCCCGGCTCCCTAGAGTCGCCGCAACGTCGAAGGAGCCAGTGCATGTCGAGCACCACAGTCACCACCCCGCGCGGAGGCCCCGGCCTGGAGCAGCGCCGCCGCCTCGTCACCGAGGTGCCCGGCCCGCGGAGCCGAGAGCTGATGGAGCGCAAGCGCGGCGCGGTCGCCGCGGGCGTCGGCGTCTCGCTGCCCGTCTTCACGGAGGCGGCCGGCGGGGGAGTGCTGGTCGACGTCGACGGGAACACCCTGATCGACCTCGGCTCGGGCATCGCCGTGACCGGCGTGGGCAACTCGGCCCCCGGCGTCGTGGAGGCGGTGGTCGAGCAGGTGCAGCGATTCACCCACTCCTGCTTCATGATCACGGCCTACGACGGCTACGTCGAGGTCTGCGAGGCCCTCAACCGGCTCACGCCCGGCGACCACGACAAACGTTCGGCGCTGTTCAACACCGGCGCGGAGGCGGTCGAGAACGCCGTGAAGATCGCGCGGTCGTACACGCGGAAGTCCGCCGTCGTCGCCTTCGACCACGCCTACCACGGCCGCACGAACCTGACGATGGCGCTCACCGCCAAGTCGATGCCCTACAAGAGCGGCTTCGGGCCGTTCGCCCCCGAGATCTACCGTGCCCCCTTGTCGTATCCGTACCGGGACGCGGGGCTCGACGGGCCGCAGGCCGCGGCGCGCGCGATCTCGCAGATCGAGAAGCAGGTCGGCGCCGCGAACCTCGCCGCCGTCGTCATCGAGCCGATCCAGGGCGAGGGCGGCTTCATCGTGCCGGCGCCCGGGTTCCTCCCCGCGATCGTCGCCTGGTGCCGCGAGAACGACGTCGTGTTCATCGCCGACGAGGTGCAGACCGGCTTCGCCCGGACGGGCCGCATGTTCGCCAGCGAGCACGAGGGCATCGTGCCCGACCTCGTCGTCACCGCGAAGGGCATCGCGGGCGGCCTGCCGCTCTCGGCCGTCACCGGCCGGGCCGAGATCATGGACGCGCCCCACGTCGGCGGCCTCGGGGGCACCTACGGCGGCAACCCGATCGCCTGCGCCGCGGCGCTCGCCGCCATCGAGTCGTTCGAGCACGACGGACTGCTCGAGCGCGCGACGGCGATCGGCGACCTGCTGCTCGGCCGCCTGCACGAGCTGCAGCAGGGCGACCCGCGCATCGGCGACGTCCGCGGCCGCGGCGCCATGATCGCGATCGAGCTCGTCGACCCGCTCACCGGCGAGCCCGACGCCGCCCTCACCGGCCGGGTCGCCGCCGCCTGCCACGCCGAGGGCGTCATCGTCCTCACCTGCGGCACGTTCGGCAACGTGATCCGGTTCCTCCCGCCGCTCGCCATCGACGACGCGCTGCTCCACGACGGCCTCGACGTCGTCGCTGCAGCGCTCGGGTCCGCCTGATGACCGACGTGTCCACGGTCACGCGGGCGGCGCGGCCTGACGCCGCAGCGATGCCTGCGTTCCCCCCTCACGTGGTGGCGCTCGTGAGCGAGGGCGGTGCCGCCGCCGCAGCCTCCGCTCTCGGCGGCGTCCCGACCTTCCCCGTGCACGACCCGGCCACCGGCGACGTCCTCGCGTTCGTCGCCGACCAGGGCCCCGCCGACGCGCTCCGTGCCCTCGACCGTGCGGTGGCCGCCGCCGACGAGTGGGCCGCCACGCCGCCGCGCGTTCGCGGCGAGCTGCTGCGCCGGGCCTTCGACCTCCTCGTCGAGCGCCGCGACTCGTTCGCCCTGCTCATGTCGCTCGAGATGGGCAAGCCCCTCGCCGAGGCGCGGGGCGAGGTCGCCTACGGGGGCGAGTTCCTCCGCTGGTTCTCCGAGGAGGCGGTGCGCGTCCAGGGCCGGTACGGGCCCGTCCCCGAGGGCACCGGCACCATGATCGTCACCCACCGGCCCGTCGGGCCGAGCTACCTCGTGACCCCGTGGAACTTCCCGCTGGCCATGGCCACCCGCAAGATCGCGCCGGCGCTCGCGGCCGGCTGCACGGTCGTCGTCAAGCCCGCCGAGCTGACGCCGCTCACGACGATCGCGTTCGTCGAGCTGCTGCGCGAGGTGGGCGTCCCCGACGGCGTCGTCACCGTGGTCACGACGACGGACGCGGCCGGGGTGACCGGCCCCCTGCTCGCCGACCCGCGCCTCCGGAAGCTCTCGTTCACCGGATCGACCGCGGTCGGCCGGGTGCTGATCGCGCAGGCGGCCGAGAACGTGCTCCGCACCTCGATGGAGCTCGGCGGGAACGCCCCCTTCGTCGTGATGGCCGACGCCGACCTCGACGCCGCCGTCGACGGGGCGATGCTGGCGAAGTTCCGCAACGGCGGCCAGGCCTGCACGGCGGCGAACCGCCTGCTGGTGCACGAACGGGTCGCCGACGAGTTCACGCGCCGCCTCGCCGAGCGCGTCGAGACGATGGTCGTCGGGCCCGGCACCGCCGACGGGACGACCCTCGGCCCGCTGATCGACGACCGCGCGGTCGCGACCTGCGAGCGGCTCGTCGCCGACGCCGTGGCCCGAGGCGCCCGCGTCGTCACGGGCGGCTCGGCGCCGGGCGGCCCCGGTTCGTTCTTCGCGCCGACCGTGCTCGCCGACGTGCCCCGCGACGCCGACCTGATGCACCAGGAGATCTTCGGCCCGGTCGCCGCCGTCACGACGTTCCGCGACGAGGACGACGCCGTCCGGCTGGCCAACGACACCCCCTACGGCCTCGTCGCCTACCTGTTCACGACCGACCTGGCCTGTGGACGACGGATGCTCGGGCGGCTCCGCACCGGCATGCTGGGCGTCAACACGGGGCTGGTCTCGAACGCCGCGGCCCCGTTCGGCGGCGTCGGCCACTCGGGCCTCGGGCGCGAGGGCGGCAGCGAGGGCATCCACGAGTACCTCGACACCACCTACGCGCTGCAGCCGGACGGCTGAGGCGGCCCGGTCCGCCCCGGCCCGGCCAGCACCGCACCGAGCACCACTGCACCGACCCCGAGCACCACGGCACCCGCACCGAGCACCACCGAGAGGACACCATGGCGACCCTGCAGAACTTCGTCGACGGCCGCCCCGTCGACGCCCACGGCACCGCGACGATCGACGTGGTCTCGCCCATCACCGAGCAGGTCGTCGCGGTCTCGCCCGTGAGCGACGCGGCCGACGTCGACGCGGCGGTGCAGGCCGCGGCCAGGGCGTTCCCCGGCTGGAGCCGCAGCACGCCGTCGGTGCGCCAGGCCGCGTTGCTCGCGCTCGCCGACGCCCTCGACGCGCACAGCGACGAGCTCGTCGAGGCGCAGCACCGGGACACGGGGCAGCCGAAGGCGATCATCGCCGCGGAGGAGGTCGCCGTCGGCGCCGACCAGGTGCGCTTCTTCGCCGGTGCCGCCCGCCGGCTCGACGGCATCGCCTCGGGGGAGTACCTCGACGGGCTCACCTCGTCGGTGCGCCGCGAGCCGATCGGCGTCGTCGCGCAGGTCACACCGTGGAACTACCCCCTGATGATGGCGATCTGGAAGATCGCCCCCGCCCTCGCCGCGGGCAACACGATCGTGCTGAAGCCGAGCGACACGACGCCCGAGTCGACCCTCGTGCTCGCCTCGCTGACGAAGGGCATCCTGCCCGACGGCGTGTTCAACGTCGTCCTCGGCGACGCGAGCACCGGCCGGGCCCTCGTCGAGCACCCCGTGCCCGGGCTGGTCGCCATCACGGGCTCGGTCCGCGCCGGAGTCGCCGTCGCGACCTCGGCCGCCGACCGCGTGGCCCGGGTGCACCTCGAGCTCGGCGGCAAGGCGCCCGCCGTCGTCTTCGCCGACGTCGACGTCGACGTGGTGGCCCCCCAGATCGCGGAGGCGGCCTTCTTCAACGCGGGCCAGGACTGCACCGCGGTCACCCGCGTCGTCGTGCACGAGTCGCTCCACGACGACCTCGTCGCCGCCCTGGTCCGTGCCGCGGAGGCCACGACGACCGGTCCCGACGCCGGGGAGGGCGCCTCCTACGGGCCCCTCAACAACGCGCGCCACTTCGCCGCGGTGCAGGCCGTCGTCGAGTCGCTGCCGCCGCACGCGACGGTGGCGACGGGCGGGCACCGCGTGGGCGAGACCGGGTTCCACTTCGCGCCGACGATCGTCACGGGCGTGCGGCAGGACGACGACGTCGTCCAGGCCGAGGTGTTCGGCCCGGTGCTCACCGTGCAGTCGTTCCGCACGGCCGACGAGGCGCTCGAGCTGGCCAACGGCGTGCCCTACGCCCTGGCCTCGAGCGTCTGGACCGACAGCCACACCACGGCCGAGCGCTTCGCCCGCGACCTCGACTTCGGCTGCGTCTGGATCAACACGCACATCCCGCTCGCCGCGGAGATGCCGCACGGCGGCTTCAAGCGCTCCGGCTACGGCAAGGACCTCAGCGCCTACGGACTCGAGGACTACACCCGGGTCAAGCACGTGATGAGCGCGCACGCCTCGCCGCGCGCCGCCTCCTGACCTGCCGCGGCGATGCTGCTCGACCCGCACCGACCCGACTCCACTCGACCCGCACCCACCCTCGACGCACCCCACCCGGTGCCCGCACCAGCGACGGAGACCACCCCATGACCGACACCACCACCTGCGACGTCGTCGTCATCGGCGCCGGGGCCAGCGGCCTGACCGCTGCCGCCGACCTGCGCGCGGCGGGCCTCGACGTGATCGTGCTCGAGGCGCGCGACCGCGTGGGGGGCCGGCTCCGCACCGAGACGATCGACGGGGCGATGCTCGAGCTCGGCGGCCAGTGGGTGTCGCCCGACCAGACGGCCCTGATCGCCACGCTCGGCGAGCTCGGCCTCGAGACCTACTCCCGCTGGCGTGAGGGCGAGAGCGTCTACGTCTCGGCCGACGGCACGGCGTCGCGCTTCACGGGCGACATCTTCCCTGCCTCCGAGCACACGCAGGCCGAGATCGAGCGGCTCATCGTCGTGATGGACGAGCTCGTGGCCGAGACCGACGTCGCCGCGCCGTGGGAGCACCCGCGCGCCGCCGAGCTCGACCACGTCTCGTTCTCGGCCTGGCTCGAGCAGCAGAGCGACGACGCGGAGGCGCGGGCCAACATCGCGCTGTTCATCGCGGACGCGATGCTCACGAAGCCCGCCCACTCGTTCTCGCTGCTCCAGGCTCTGCAGATGGCGTCGAGCGCCGGCAGCTTCAGCAACCTCGTCGACGCCGACTTCATCCTCGACAAGCGCGTCGTGGGCGGGCTGCAGCGGGTGCCGCTGACCCTGGCGGAGCAGCTCGGCGACGCCGTGCGCCTCGGCCAGCCGGTCGAGACGCTCGAGTGGTCGGCCGACGGGGTCGTCGCGTCGACGCCCGAGCTGCGCGTGGCGGCCCGCTGGGCCGTCGTCGCCGTGCCGCCGAACCTCTACTCGCGGATCGAGTACCTGCCCGCGCTGCCCGCCCTGCGCCAGCAGTGGCACCAGCACGTGTCGCTCGGCCTCGTCATCAAGGTGCACGCCGTCTACGAGACGCCGTTCTGGCGCGACGCCGGCCTCTCGGGCACGGCCTTCAGCCCGTACCAGGTGGTGCACGAGGCGTACGACAACTCCAACCACGACGACCCGCGCGGCACCCTGGTCGGCTTCGTGAGCGACGAGAAGGCCGATCGCCTCCTCGCCCTGCCGGCCGACGAGCGGCGTGCGGCGATCCTCGCCTCGCTGGCGTCGTACTACGGCGAGCAGGCGACGGACCCGGTCGTCTACTTCGAGAGCGACTGGGCCAGCGACGAGTGGACGGGAGGCGCGTACGCGACGAGCTTCGACCTCGGCGGCCTCTCCCGCTGGGGCCACGACCAGCGGGTGCCCGTCGGGCCGATCCGCTTCTCGTCGAGCGACATCGCCGCGGAGGGGTTCCAGCACGTCGACGGCGCGATCCGCGTCGGGCACGACGTCGCGGCCGAGATCCTCGCGGAGCGCGACGCGCAGGCCGACGCATCCCCGCAGGCCGCGTCCGCATGGCAGCCCGAGCACGCCGACGCCGGAGCGGCCGTCTCGTGAGGAGCGTGGTCGTCGGGTACCTGGACACCCCGGCGGGGCACGACGCCCTGGCCCTCGGCACGGCCCTCGCGCACACGCTCGGCGTGCGCCTCGACCTCGTGATGGTCCTGCACGACCAGGGCCGCGCCTCCCTCGTCCCCACCGCGCCCAGCTACGAGCGGCACCTCGACGACCTCGCCGACGGCTGGCTGCAGGAGGCGGCGGCCGAGATCCCGGCCGGCGTCACGTCCACGACGCACCTGGTCAGGGCCGAGACGTTCGCGGAGGGCCTCGTCGCGGCCGCCGCGGACCTCGAGGCGGACGCGATCGTGATCGGCGCGGGCAAGGAGGGCACGCTCGGGCGGCTGCACCTCGGCAGCGTCGGGGGAGTCCTCGTGCACTCGGCACGGGTGCCCGTCGCGATCGCCCCCGCCGGGTTCGCCGAGCGGGGCGTCCGCAGCTTCGGCAGCGTGACGGCCGCCGTCGGCACCCGGGCCGGCGCCCGCGCGGTCGTCGACACCGCGGTGGCCACGGCCGCCGCGGCGCGCGTCCCGCTGCGGCTCGTCTCGCTCGTGCCGCTCGACTCCGTCGGGGACGGCGAGCGCCGCGACCGCGACGACCGCGAGCGGGCACTGCACGACGAGGCGCGCGAGCACGCGGAGCGGATGCGCGACATCGCGCTCGACGGCGTCCCCGCCGACCTCGACGTCACGGTCGAGATCGCCCCTGGCCCGAGGATCGCCGACGCGATCGACGCCCTCACCTGGGGCGACGACGAGCTCGCCCTCGTCGGCTCGAGCCGTCTGGCCCAGCCCCGCCGGCTGTTCCTCGGGAGCGTCGCCGCGAAGATCGTGCGCGGCGTCCCCGTCCCCCTCGTGGTGGTTCCTCGTGACCACGATGCCCGCACGACCTGGACCGGCGTCGCCCCGGGCGGCGCCCACCCCGAAGGGACCACCCCGTGAGCATCCTCAAGAAGTCCGGCGTCGCCGCCGACCAGACCCTGTCGTCCAAGGGGCTGAGCGCCGGAAGCGTCGGTCTGATCGGCGCCGTCGTCATCGGCATCTCGTGCATCGCGCCCGCCTACACGCTGACCGGGGCGCTCGGCCCGACCATCGCGCAGGTCGGCACGCACCTGCCCGCGATCTTCCTGGTCGGCTTCATCCCGATGCTGCTCGTCGCGTTCGGCTACCGCGAGCTGAACAGCGCCATGCCCGACAGCGGCACCTCGTTCACCTGGGGCGTCCGCGCCTTCGGCCCGTGGGTCGGCTGGATGGCCGGCTGGGGGCTCGTGGTCGCGACCATCGTGGTGCTGAGCAACCTCGCGGGCATCGCCGTCGACTTCTTCTACCTGCTGCTCGGGCAGGTCTTCTCGGATCCGTCGATCGCCGACCTGGCGGCCAACCCGCTCATCAACGTCGTCACCTGTCTGGCCTTCATGGCCGGGGCGACCGTCATCTCGTACCGCGACATGCAGACCACCCAGAAGGTGCAGTACTGGCTCGTCGGCTTCCAGCTGCTCGTGCTGGTCGGCTTCGCGATCGTCGCCTTCGTCCGGGTGGGCGGCGGCTCGGCGTTCGACGCCACGGCGATCTCGCTCGACTGGTTCAACCCGTTGACGGTGCCGACCTTCTCGGCGTTCGCTGCCGGGCTCTCGCTGTCGATCTTCATCTTCTGGGGCTGGGACGTCACCCTGACAATGTCCGAGGAGACGAGCGGCTCGCGGACGACCCCCGGCCGCGCCGCCACCCTGACCGTCGTCATCATCGTGCTGGTGTACCTGCTCGTCTCGCTCGCCTCGATGACCTTCGCGGGCCTCGGCGACGAGGGCGTCGGCCTCGGCAACCCCGACATCCAGGGCAACGCGTTCTCGGCGCTCGCCGGGCCGGTGCTGGGTCCGCTGGCCATCTTGATGTCGCTGGCGGTGCTGAGCAGCTCCGCCGCCTCCTTGCAGTCGACCTTCGTCTCGCCGGCCCGCACCCTGCTGGCCATGGGGCACTACGGCGCGCTGTCGCCGAAGTTCGCCCGCGTCTCGCCGCGCTTCTTCACGCCCGGGTACGCGACCCTCGCGTCCGCCGTCGTCGCGAGCGTCTTCTACGCGGTGATGCGCTTCATCAGCGAGGACGTCCTCTGGGACACCATCACCACCCTCGGCATGATGATCTGCTTCTACTACGGGCTCACGGCCTTCGCGTGCGTCTGGTACTTCCGGCACCAGTGGCGCACCGGCGCTCGCAACCTGTTCTTCCAGATCGTCGCTCCGGGCATCGGCGGGCTCATCCTCGCCGTGCTGTTCGTCACGACGCTGATCGACAGCATGGATCCCGACTACGGCAGCGGCTCGCAGATCGGCGGGGTCGGCCTGGTGTTCCTGCTCGGCGTCACCATCCTGGTCGGAGGCGTCGTGGTGATGCTGGTCAACGCCCGGCTGCGTCCGGCGTTCTTCCGCGGCGAGGGCCTCCGGGCCGGAGTCGCCGGCGACGAGCGCGAGGGCCAGGCCGCGCTGCCCGAGTGACCCGCGCCGCCCCGCGCCGCCCGCCCGCACACGCAGAGAGGTCGAGGGCGGGTAAATGGGGCCGAGGGCGGGTAGTTCAGGACCCGCCCTCGGCCCGGATTACCCGCCCTCGACGACCGGGTCAGGTCGAAGGAGGCGCGGGCTCGGTCTCGACGTCGGCACCCGCAGGCAGGATCACGAGGTCGAGGTAGTCGCGCAGCAGCTGCGGCACGTCGACCTCGTCCGGCGCGAGCAGCCACTGCAGCTGCACGCCGTCCCACAGGCCGACGAGCCCGGCGGCCGCCCGGTCGGGGTCGACGCCCTCGCGCAGCCGGCCGACCTCGGCCAGTGCGCGGAAGTCCGCCGCGTAGTCCCGCCGAAGGGCGGCGAGCCGCTCCGTGACGTACGCGCGGCCCGGGTTGCCCTCGGTGACCGCCTCGCCCGACAGCACCGTGTAGAGGCCGATCAGCCCTGGCACGCCCTCGTTGTACCGGGCCTGGCGCTCGATGTCGCCCGCGAGGTGCGCGCCCGCGCCGCGGACGAACTCGCCGCTCGACATCTGGTCGCGGCGACGCAGCACCTCGAGCAGCAGGTCGCTCTTCGACGGGAAGTAGTGCAGCAGGCTCGTCTGGCTCATGCCCACCCGATCGGCGACGCGCTGCAGCGACCCGCCCTGGTAGCCGTGGGCGGTGAACACCTCGAACGCCGCCTCGACGATCGCGGACCGCCGCTCGGCGGACTTCGCGTAGGGGCCGCGAGGGCCGCCGCGGCCGCCGCGAGCACCGGGGCCACGGGTCGTGACGGGAGCGCCTTCGGTCATGACCGGGAGCCTACGACGACCCGCGCCTCCTCGGCGTCGATCTCGACATCAATTTCGAGCGACCACTCGAAAGCCCGTGTTACCGTCGGTCCCGTCCCGTCCACAACGAAGTGAGTCCTGATGAGTCCTCTCAGTCGTCGGCAGCTCCTGAGCCTCGGTCTCGGCGCGTCCGCCGCCGCCGTCCTCGCCGGCTGCGCCACGCCCGGCACGACCTCGGTCAACACCCTGCCGACCATCCCGCCGGCCGCGGGCAAGGTCCGACTCGAGTACTGGGCCTGGCTCAAGGGCCTCGACCAGGTCACCGACCTCTACAACAAGAGCCAGGACCGCGTCCAGGTCGAGACCGTGTTCATCCCCGGCGGCAACGCGGGCGGGTACCAGAAGCTCTACTCCGCGCTCGCCGCGGGGGCCGGGCCGGACATCGCCCAGGTCGAGATGCGCTCGCTGCCCGAGTTCCTGCTCGCCAACGGCGTCGTCGACCTCAAGCGCTACGGCGCCGAGCAGTACGAGGACCTCTACGACCCCACGCTCTGGAACCAGGTCAGCTACACGGGCGGGATCTACGCCGTGCCGCAGGACAGCGGCCCGATGGGCATGTTCTACCAGCCGGCCGTCTTCGACCAGGTCGGCGCGGCCGTGCCCGCGACCTGGGACGAGTGGGCCGCCGTCGGCGGCGAGCTCAAGGGCGCCGGCGTGCTGATGGACTCGTTCCCGCTCGCCGACGCCTCGCTGTTCGCCGCCTACGCCACGCAGGCCGGCGCCTCCTGGTTCACCGCGGAGGACGACGGCTGGGTCATCGACATGACCGACGACGCCACCCTCAAGGTCGCGGCGTTCTTCGACAAGGCGATCGACGACGGCATCGTCACCACCGCCTACGGCGCCTACACGCCGGCCTGGTTCTCGGCCGCGGCGGACGGGAAGATCGCCTCCGTCGTGACCGGCTCGTGGGGCGACGCCCTGATCCAGGGCGTCAGCGGCGCCGAGGGCAAGTGGCGCGTCGCGCCCATGCCGACGTGGGAGGGCACGGGCTACGCCTCGAGCTTCCTCGGCGGCTCGACCGCCGCGATCCTCGCGAACAGCCAGCACCCGCAGGAGGCGCTCGAGTTCGCCGTCTGGATGACCACCACCCCCGAGGGCGTCAACGCCCTGATCGAGTTCTGCGGCATCGGCTGGTCGCCGGCCGTGGACGTCGTCGGCACGCTCCGTGAGAAGCCGAGCGCCTTCTTCAGCGGCCAGAACTACAACCAGGAGGTGTTCGTGCCCGCCACGCAGGAGTCCAGCCAGAACCAGGACTGGAGCTGGTGGCCCGTCACGCAGCAGTCGTTCAACATCCTGAGCGACGGCTTCCGCGGCAAGGCCTCGGGCGGCACGCTCGTCGACGCCGTCGCGCAGGCCGAGAAGGACATCATCTCGGTGATGCAGAACAAGGGCCTCTCGATCCGCAAGGCGAGCGCATGAGCGCCGGGATGGAGACGCGGCCCGAGACCGCGGCCGCCACGCGTGCCACGGCGCCCGGTCGCGGTCGCGACGGAGGCGGCGACGCCTCCCGCAGGAAGGGCGCCTCGTCCGGCGCCGTCAAGCGCGCCCCGTGGGTGTTGCTCTTCCCGTTCCTCGCCCTGTTCCTGCTCACCTTCATCGTCCCGATCCTCATGGCGCTCGTGTCGAGCTTCACGAAGGTGACCCGCGGCGGCCTCTTCGGCGAGGCCGGCGTCGTCACCGAGTTCGCCGGCTTCGACAACTACGCCCAGGTGATCGGCGACCCGAACTTCGTCGCGTCGATCGGCCGGATGTTCCTGTTCGGCGTCGTCCAGGTGCCGGTCATGCTGATCCTCTGCACGGTGCTCGCGCTGCTGCTCGAGTCCGCGTCGGCCAAGTGGCCGGGCGTCTTCCGCGCCGCGTACTTCCTGCCGTACGGCGTGCCCGGCGTCATCGCGACCATCCTCTGGTCGTTCCTCTACGTGCCGGGCCTCAGCCCGATCATCGACGTGGCCGAGGTGTTCGGCGTCTCGCCCGACTTCCTGGGCGCGAACACGGTGCTCTGGTCGATCGCCAACATCGTCACGTGGAGCTACACCGGCTACAACATGCTGATCATCATCGCCCAGCTGAAGTCGATCCCGGTCGAGCTCTACGAGGCCGCGAAGGTCGACGGGGCGTCGGCCCTCCGGGTCGCGACGAGCATCCAGCTGCCGTTGATCCGCCCGGCCCTGCTGCTCACCGCCGTGTTCTCGATCATCGGCACCCTGCAGCTCTTCGCCGAGGCCCAGGTGCTGCAGCGCGTCGCCCCGGCCATCGACAGCCAGTACACGCCGAACCTCAGCGCCTACACGACGGCGTTCGCCTACAACGACTACAACGTCGCCGCCGCGCAGTCCGTGCTGATCGCCCTCGTCGCGTTCACGCTGTCGATCGTGTTCCTCACCATCACGAACAGGAAGTCCGCATGAGCCCCCGTGCCTCGGGCGCCGCGACGAGCGCGTCGAGCGCCTCGCTCGCCGAGCAGCCCACCGACACCGAGTCCATCGTCACGGCAGGCCAGGGCAGGAGGCCCGGCGAGGGTCGTGCCGCCGCCCGCCGCTCGGCGACGAGCGGGCCTGACAGGTCTGCGGGCCGCAGCCGCGCCTCCACCATCATCGTCACGGCCGTGCTGGTCGTCGTCGCGCTGTACTTCCTGATCCCGGTCTACTGGGTCGTGGTCGCCGCGACGAAGACGACGGGCGACCTCTTCGGCACCTTCGGCTTCTGGTTCGCCCCGAACTTCGCGCTCTGGGACAACCTCGGCCAGGTGCTCACCTACGGCGACGGGATCTTCCTGCGCTGGCTCGGCAACTCGGTGCTCTACGCCGGGGTCGGCGCCCTGATCGCGACGTACTTCGCCGCGGCCGGCGGCTACGCCCTCGCCAAGTACGAGTTCCGCGGGCGCAACGCCGTCTTCGGCACGATCCTCGGCGGCGTGCTGGTGCCCGGCACGGCGACGGCGCTGCCCCTCTTCCTGCTGTTCAGCCAGATGGGGCTCGCGAACACCTACTGGAGCGTCCTGCTGCCGTCGCTGGTCTCGCCGTTCGGCCTGTTCCTCTGCCGGATCTACGCCCAGGCCACCGTCGACACCTCGCTGATGGAGGCCGCCCGCCTCGACGGCGCGAGCGAGCTGCGCATCTTCCACACCCTGGGGCTGCGCATCCTCACGCCCGCGCTCGTCACGGTGTTCCTGTTCCAGCTCGTCGGCATCTGGAACAACTACTTCCTGCCGCTGGTGATGCTGAGCGACGTCGACAAGTTCCCCGTCACGCTCGGCCTCAACAACTGGCTCAGCCAGACCGACCGGCTGCCCGAGTTCTACCAGCTGACGACCGGCGGCGTGCTGCTGTCGATCATCCCGCTGGTCATCGCCATGGTCGTCCTCCAGCGCTTCTGGCGCGGCGGCCTCACGGAAGGATCCGTCAAGTGACGACCCCCGCCTCCTCGTCCATCGCCCCCTCGACCCACAGCTCGGAGACCCGCGCCTCGCCGAGGGGCGCCGCACCGGCGCCCGGCGACTACCTCGCCGACACCGGTCCCGGCACGGGCCGCCGCAGCCCCGCGCGGTCGTGGCTGCACACCGACGCGCCGACCCTGTCGCTCGACGGCGAGTGGGCATTCCGCCTGCTGCCCGGCGCGCCCGGCACCCCCGGGGGCCGCGGCGTGCTGCCCGAGGGCGAGCCCGTCGACGGCGTGGGCGACCCCGATCTCGACGACTCGTCGTGGCAGTCGATCGCCGTGCCCTCGCACTGGGTGCTGACCGGTGACGGCGAGCGGGGCGCGCCGATCTACACGAACGTGCAGTTCCCGTTCCCGACCGAGCCGCCGTTCGTGCCCGACGCGAACCCGACCGGCGACCACCGCCGACGCTTCGACCTGCCGGACTCGTTCGACGGCGCCGAGCGCGTGCTGCTGCGGTTCGACGGCGTCGAGTCGCGGTACGCGGTCTGGGTCAACGGCGTGCACGTCGGCATCGGCGTCGGCAGCCGCCTCGCCCAGGAGCTCGACGTCACCGACGCCGTGCGCCCCGGCGAGAACGTGATCGCGGTGCGCGTGCACCAGTGGTCGGCCTCGAGCTACGTCGAGGACCAGGACCAGTGGTGGCTGCCCGGCATCTTCCGCAGCGTCACGCTGCAGGCGCGCCCGGTCGGCGGCCTCGACGACGTCTGGCTGCGCACCTCCTGGCACGGCACGGCGGGCGAGACCGCAGGAGGCGCGACGATCGTCCCCGAGGTCACGGCCGCCCCGGACTCGTTCCCGGTCACCCTCGCGGTGCCCGAGCTCGGCGTCGACGTGACCTGGGCGACCGCCGCCGACATCGCACCCGTCGAGCTGCCCGAGGGCGTCGAGCCCTGGTCGGCCGAGACGCCCCGGCTCTACGACGCCACGGTCTCGAGCGCCCACGGCGCCGAGGTCGTCACCCTCCGGCTCGGCTTCCGCACCGTGCGGATCGACGGCGACCTGTTCACGGTCAACGGTCGCCGCGTCGTCTTCCACGGCGTCAACCGGCACGAGACCCACCCCGACCGCGGGCGCGTCTTCGACGAGGAGTGGGCACGCCGCGACCTGCTGCAGATGAAGCAGTTCAACGTGAACGCGATCCGCACGTCGCACTACCCGCCGCACCCGCGCCTCCTCGACCTCGCGGACGAGCTCGGCTTCTGGGTCGTGCTCGAGTGCGACCTCGAGACGCACGGCTTCGAGCGCGACGCCTGGACCGAGAACCCGAGCGACGACGCGGCCTGGCACGACGCGTACGTCGACCGGATGGTCCGCACCGTCGAGCGCGACAAGAACCACCCCTCGATCGTGATGTGGTCGCTCGGCAACGAGGCCGGCACCGGCCGCAACCTCGCGGCGATGGCTGCGTGGACGCACGCCCGCGACACCGGTCGCCCCGTGCACTACGAGGGCGACTACACCGGCGCCTACACCGACGTCTACTCGCGGATGTACTCGTTCGTCGACGAGACGCGCGCCATCGGCAGCGGCGACGAATCGGTGCAGCTGCTCGGCTGCACGCCCGCCGAGGCGGCACGCCAGCGGTCGAAGCCGTTCCTCCTCTGCGAGTACGTGCACGCCATGGGCAACGGCCCGGGCGCGATCGACGAGTACGAGGCGCTGGTCGACGAGTTCCCGCGGCTGCACGGCGGCTTCGTCTGGGAGTGGCGCGACCACGGCCTGCGCCACCGCACCGCCGACGGCACCGAGTTCTTCGCCTACGGCGGCGACTTCGGCGAGGTCGTGCACGACTCGAACTTCGTCATGGACGGGATGGTCCTCAGCGACGACACCCCGTCGCCCGGCCTGTACGAGTGGGCGCAGGTCGTCGCGCCGATCCGCGTGACGCTGGCTGCCGGCGAGGCCGGGAGTGCCGACGACGGGGCCGAGGCGCTCGTGACGGTCGCCAACCTGCGGCACTCGGCCGACGCCTCCGACGTGGTGATCCGGCTGACGGTCGAGCACGACGGCGAGGAGGCGCTGGTCGCCGACCTCCCCGTGGCCGGCGTCGGCGACGACGCCCTCGCTGCGGGGGAGACGGTCGTCCTGGCCGTCCCCGGGCTGCCGGTCGCGACCTCGGGCGAGACCTGGGCGACGGTGCGGGTCGTCACGGCCGCGGACGCCGAGTGGGCGCCCGCGGGGCACGTGATCGCGACCGCCCAGCTCGAGCTCACGCCTGCCGCCGCGGTGCGGCGCGCGCCGTCGACGCTGCGACCCGGCGTGCCCGGTGCGGCCGGCGACCGGCTGGCGGGCGCCTCCTCGGGTCGACTCGACCTCGGTCCGGCGTCGTTCGTCGACGGACGTCTGGTCACCCTGGCCGGCCGTCCCGTCGACGGGCCCCGGCTCGAGCTCTGGCGCGCGCCCACGGACAACGACCAGGGGCGCGGATGGGTGCCGCGCGACCGCGACGTCGACGTGATGCGCGACCGGCACCGTGCCGACCAGTACCTCGTCGGGGTGCTGCCGAGCGCCGAGACCACCTGGCTGCGGCTCGGCCTCGACCGGATGACGCCGAGGGTGGAGCAGGTCACGGCGACGGACTCGCAGGTGCACGTCCGCACCCGCTGGGCCGCCGCCGACGCCCGCCAGGCCGTGACCGTCGACGAGCGCTGGTCGCTCGAGGGCGGCGAGCTCTGGCTGGCGCTCGACCTCGTGCCGACGGCCGGCTGGGACACCTCCTGGCCGCGCGTCGGCGTGCGCCTCGACCTGCCGACCGACGTCGCGACCGCGTCGTGGTTCGGCACCGGCCCGCACGAGTCGTATCCGGACAGCCGGCACGCCGCGGTCGTCGGCCGGTACACGGCGGCCGTCGACGACCTCGTCGTCGAGTACGCCCGCCCGCAGGAGAGCGGCCACCGCAGCGACCTCCGCAGCCTCGACCTGACCGCCGCCGACGGCCGCGACTGGCTGCGGGTCGACGCCGTCGGCGACGAGCTCGGCCGCCTGCCGGGCTTCACGCTGCGTCGGCACACCGCCCAGCAGGTCGACGCCGCCCGCCACCCGCACGAGCTGCCCGAGCCCGACCACACCTACCTGTGGCTCGACGCGGCGCAGAACGGGCTCGGCTCACGGGCCTGCGGGCCCGACGTGTCGGCGCCGCACGTGCTGCGGCCGTCGGCGCGGTCGATGCGGCTGCGGCTCACCGCGCTCGGCTAGGGGGCCTGGGCCTCGGCCTGGGCCTGGGCCTGGGCCTCGGCCCTAGCCCGCCGAGTGGTCAGTTCTGGTCATCCGTGCAGCACGGAACGACCGGAACCGACCACTCGGTGTCCCCGGCAGGAGCAGACTGGTCGGATGTCGAAGCGCACCACAGCCCGTCCCGTGTCCGTCCCGCGGACCGTCGCCCGCCTCCTGCTGGGAGCCGTGCTCGTCTTCGCCGGCGCCAGCCACCTCAGCTTCGCGCGGGACGACTTCCAGGCGCAGGTGCCCGAGTGGCTGCCGATCGACGACGACGCGGTCGTGCTCGCCTCGGGCGTCGTCGAGATCGCGCTCGGCAGCTCGCTGATCGCGCTCGGTCGCTGGCGCGTGGCCGTCGGACTCGTCGCGGCGGCGTTCTTCGTCGCGATCTTCCCGGGCAACATCTCGCAGCTCGTGACCCGGACGAGCGCCTTCGGCCTCGACACCGACGCGAAGCGCTGGCTGCGCCTCCCGTTCCAGCCGCTGCTCGTGTTCGTCTCGCTCTGGTCGACGGGCGCCTGGCGCGACCGCCGCGTCGTGCTCGACCGCCTGCGCCGCCGCCGCTGACCCCGCTCGGCGCCACGGGGCTGCGGACTAGGAGGCGCGGGTCGCCTTGACGACCACGTCGCGCACCGTGGTGGTCCCGCCGTCCGCCGCGGGGACCTGCCGCGCCCGCGACTCGGCCACCTCGACGGTCCAGCCGTCGTCGGGGACGGCCGCGAGCACGTCCTCGATCGTGAACATCAGCTCCTCCTTGCCGTGGCGACCGGCCCCCGCGGCCAGGTCGGACACGTCGTGCCCGACGACGAGCAGGGTCCCGCCGGGAGCCACCGCCGCCGCCAGCGACCGGAACAACGCGGCGCGCACCGGGTCGGCGAGGTGCATGAACTGCGACGACACGAGGTCGACCGACCCCGGTGCGGGAGCCCACTCGGCGAGGTCGTGCTGCTCCCAGGTGATCCGGGCCGCCGCCTCCTCGTCGACCTCGGCCGCCCGGGCCGCCGCTTTGTCCAGCGCTGCCTGCGCGATGTCGATCGCGGTCACCTGCCAGCCGCGGCCCGCGAGCCAGATCGCGTCGCCGCCCTCGCCGCTGCCGACGTCGAGCACGCGACCCGGCTCGAGTCCGCTCGCCTCGTCGACGAGGACGGGGTTCGCACGCCCGCTCCACTGGAGGCCGGGGGCCGAGTAGCGGTCCTCCCAGTAGTCGCGGCCCCACTCCTCCGAGGCGTGCTGCGAGTGGCGGTCTCCTCCGTGTGCGTGCACGTGCCCCGGCTGGTCCTCGTCGTGCGGGTGCTGCCCGGTCGTCTGCGTCATCGTCGTGCTCCCTCGAGTCCGTGCCGGCGGTCGCCGAGCACCCTGGTCGTGTTCTCCGCCTCGGCGCGGACGCCGAACGGCCGGCGTCGCTCCGCCACGGCGAGGTCGGTGTCCTCGGTGATGAGGTCCATGTTGACCGAGACCGCGATCCCCACGCCGGAGGCGGCGGCCGTGACCACCTGCATCCGCGCGTCGGCGACGTTGCCGGCCAGGTACAGCCCCGGCACGGTCGTGGCCCCGGTCGACGGGTCCGAGGCGATCACGGTCCCCAGCCCCATCGGGTGCGGCTCGTGCACCATGCCGAGCGGCTCGAGCAGGTCGCCGTTCGGGCGCACGAGCGCGGCGACGGCCAGTGCGTCGACCGGCACGACGGGGGCGCCGTCGACGACGACGCCGGTGAGCGCGTCGCCCTCGACCCGCAGCGACCGGACGCGGCCCGTCACGACCTGGATGCCTCGGGCGGCCAGCCGCTCCCACTCGTCGTCGGACGGCTCGGGCGCCTCGTGCACGAAGAGGGTCACGCGGTCGCTCCACTGTCGGAACATCATCGCCTGGTGCACGGCGAACGGGGTCGTGCTGAGCACGCCTATCACCTGGTCGCGGATCTCCCAGCCGTGGCAGTACGGGCAGTGCACGACGTCGCGGCCCCAGCGCTCGGCGAGGCCGTCCACCTGGGGCAGCTCGTCCGTGAGGCCGGTCGTCACGACGACTCGTCGGGCCCGGACGACGCGCACGTTGCCGCCCCGTGTCGTGAGCGAGACGGTGAACGAGGAGGCGCCTCCTGCGCTCGCCCCCGCGGTCGGCGTCCCGGCGGAGTCCGAGGCGTCGACAGGGTCGCCGCCGGTCCGCTCCAGTCGCGTCACGGTCCCGTCGACGACGTCGCCGCCCACGTGCTCGACCTCGGCGCGGCCGAGTCGAGTGAGGTCGCGCGGGGCGATGCCGTCGCGGGTGAGGAAGCCGTGCACGCCCTCGGCGGGGGCGTTGCGCGGCTCGCCGGCGTCGACGACGAGCACGCGGCGGCGCGCACGGGCGAGGGTGAGACCGGCGCTGAGGCCGGCGGCGCCGCCTCCGACCACGACCACGTCGTAGTGTGCCGCGGTCGTGTCGTCGACAGCGGGTGGGCCGGCGTCGGCGGGGGAGTCGAGGGGGGACTGCAGGGCGTTCGTCATGGTGGGTGACCTCCTGAGATCATGCTCGACCCGCACCTCCCCGACCTGCAAGCCCTGTTGCTGATGTGGCAAGATCACGGCATGGCACACGATCGTCAGCGCTCCCGCGGCCCTTCCGGCGCATCAGACGAGGGGGGCGACGCCTCGACCGACGACGTGCTCGCGGGGGTCGGCCCCCGGCTGCGCGCGCTGCGGGCCACGAGCGGTCGCACCCTGTCGCAGCTGGCCGAGACGACCGGCATCTCGGTGAGCACCCTGTCGCGGCTCGAGTCGGGCCAGCGGCGGCCGGCGCTCGAGCTGCTGCTGCCGCTCGCCCGCGCGCACGGCGTGCCGCTCGACGAGCTCGTCGGGGCGCCCGAGACCGGCGACCCGCGGATCCACCTGCGGCCCGTCACGATGCACGGCCAGACGATCGTCCCCCTGTCGCGCGGCGGCGGGGGGCTGCAGGCGTTCAAGCACCTCATCGAGGCGGACGTGCCGACCGGCGAGCCGGATCCTCGGGTGCACGAGGGCTACGAGTGGCTCTACGTGCTGCGCGGACGCCTGCGTCTCGTGCTCGGCGAGCACGACCTCGTGCTGCCGGCGGGGGAGGCGGCGGAGTTCGACACGCGCACGCCGCACTGGTTCGGCCGGGTCGGGCCCGGAGCCGTCGAGTTCCTCAGCCTGTTCGGCCGCCAGGGCGAGCGGATGCACGTGCGCGCCGCGCCGCCCGGCCGTCTCGGTGCCTGACCCGCCGCTCCGCCCGGCCGTCTCGGCGCCTGACCCGCCGCGCCGCCCGGCCGTCTCGGCGCCTGACCCGCCGCGCCGCTCCGTGCCGCACGTGCCCCTGTTCCGTCGAGGGCGGGTCCCTTGCGTCGAGGGCGGGTCGCCACCGACCCGCCCTCGAGCATCTGCGGGCGCGATCCAGCCGCGCGCAGTGCAGTTCTCTCGAGGGCGGGTAGTCCGGGCCGAGGGCGGGTCCGCGGCGACCCGCCCTCGACCCGGATGACCCGCCCTCGACGGGTCGGGCCGGACTCGCGGGCCGACGGTGCGAGGGACGAACCGCGGAGCGGAGGAGGAGCATCGGCGACGGCCGGTGGGCGAGCCGAGGAGGCGGCGGCCGCGACCTGAGGAGGAGCGCGGTTCATCCCGGAGGAGGGTCCCGGTCATCCCTCGGCAGGCTGCGGCGGGGAGCGGCCCGTTCCTACGCTCGAGTTCCGGACGTTCGTCGTCCCCGAGCGGGCCTGCCCCGCGCGATCCAGAGGACCCTCCATGACCCCACGACCCTCCGCGTCCCCGCGACCCGCGAACCGCCCCCGACCGGCCGCCGCGCGACCCGCCCGCCGCGCGGCCGCGCGCGCCGTCGCGGCCGCGGCAGCAGCCGCCGTCGCACTCACCACCCTGGCCGGCTGCTCCCTCGAGTCGCCGGAGCCGCTCGTGCTCGGCTTCACCGCCACCTCCGCCGAGCCGCTGCCCTCGCTCGGCGCGGGAGCTGCCGACGCCGTCTCCGCCCACGCCCTCGCGGCGCACCAGCCTGCCGAGGGCAGCGTCGACGTCGTCGTGCAGGGCACGTCGTCCGCGTCGTCCCACGACCTCACGCCGATGCTGACCGCCGACCGGGTGCAGCAGGTCCCCGACAAGAGGGAGGCGGCCGTCGCCGACGCCCTTGACGGTCTCGGCACCGACGTGGCCGGCCTCACGGCGGGCGGCGAGGGCCTCGACCTGCTCTCGGTGCTCTCCTCCGCCGCTGCGCTGCACGACGGCGGCTCGATCGTCGTCGTGTCGAGCGGCGTGCAGACCGCCGATCCTCTCGACCTGCGGCAGCTCGGTTGGTCGTTCGACCCTGCCGCGATCGCCTCGACGCTGGCCGACCAGGGCGCCCTGCCCGACCTCGGCGGACACGCCGTCACCTTCGTCGGCCTCGGCCGCACGGCCGGATCGCAGCCTGCGCCGTCGATCTCGTCCACGAGCCGCCTGTCCGAGCTCTGGCTCGCGATCTGCGACGCCGCGGGGGCGACGAGCTGCACCGACGGGGGAGCGGGCGCGTCCCAGGACGCGCCCATCGCCTCCTCGGCGGTGCCCGTCGTTCCCGTGACGAGCGACGCGACGCCGTGCAGCGCCCCGCTCGTGCTGTCGGCCGCCGTGCTCTTCGGCGGTGACTCCGCCGACCTCGGCTCGACCGCCGACACGGCCCTGCAGGGCGTCGCCGACGAGCTCGGCCGCTGCCCGTCCGGGGTCACGGCGGACGTCGTCGGCCACGCCGCCGACACCCGTGCCGGGGTCGTCGACGGCGAGCAGCTCAGCCTCGACCGGGCACAGGCGGTGCACGACGCACTCGTGCGTCTCGGTGCTCCCGCCGGGACGCTCGGCGACGTCGTGGGTCGCGGAGACGCCGACCCCGTCGTCGACGACCTGCCCGGCGGCGTCTTCGACGACCAGCTCGCGGCGCAGAACCGCCGCGTCGAGATCACCTTCCGCAGTGAGGACACCGCGTCATGACCGACACCCGCCCCGACTCCCGTCCCGACACCCGCCCCGACTCGCGCCCTGACGACCAGGTCACCGAGCGTCTCGACGGCTGGCCTGCATCGTCCTCCGACGCCCGCGCGACGGACCGCCTCGACGTGTGGCCGGCCGCTCCTGTGGCGTCGGCCGTTCCGGCAGCGACTCGTTCGGACGTCCGGCCGGTGCACGAGCCGTTCTCGCCCGGGTCGCCGCTCCCGGCGCCTCGCTCGGCGGGCACGGCCCCGCGTCCCCGTGCCGTCGAGAAGCTCCCCGGCAGCGACCTCGCGCTCTCGGTCATCGGTCTCGGGCCGATCCCGGCGCGCCACGTCGCGACCGCCCCTCGCCTGCACGACGAGCGCCTGCGCGCCGACCTGCCAGAAGGCGTGGACGACCACACCCCGCTGGAGGCGGCGCTCCGGCTCCGCACCGAGGTCGCGGCCGAGCGGTGGCTGGCTCGTCGCACGCGGCAGGCGCTCGACCCGGCGGCCAGGCGCCTGACCGCGCTCAGCTCACGGCACCGCGAGGTGCTCCGGCGCCTCGAGCGCTCGGGGGACGAGCCGATCGTCGACACGACCGGTCGCACGGTGACCCGCGACGAGGCCCAGGCGACAACGGACCGGCTGTCGATCGCGATCGAGGAGTCGCTCGACTCGGGCTCGGAGAAGCACCGCACCGAGTCGCGGGCCCGCAAGCGCCTCCTGCTCTTCTTCGTGCTCGCGGACTTCGCGCTGTTCGCCTACTTCATGTCCCGGGTGCTG
Organism: Frigoribacterium sp. ACAM 257; assembly: GCF_007954365.1. Lineage (GTDB taxonomy): Bacteria > Actinomycetota > Actinomycetes > Actinomycetales > Microbacteriaceae > Frigoribacterium. The sequence goes on along the minus strand of NZ_VOLO01000001.1, from coordinate 1,250,591 downwards.
AACGTCGACGTGTTCATGCCGGCGACCGACCCGATCGCGTTCACGACGTCGATCGTCTTCGCGCTGCTCTTCACGCTCGGGGTCGCCTACGCCCTGCACCACTTCGGGCACGCCCACCGGGCGCACAAGGACGACTCCGGCGAGGTCGTCGTGCCCGACGGCGCGGCGCAGCTCCGGCTGCAGCTCGTCTTCGTGCACGTGCTGACCGTGCTGCCCGGCATCCTGATCGGCGTGCGGATCGTCGACGATGCCCTCGTGTCGGGGGCGCCACTGCCCCTGGCGCTGCTGCTCGGCGTCGCGATCGGCGTGGTCATGGCCGGCATCGGGCACCTGATCTACCGGACGGAGCTGCGCGACGGCACGAGCGCGACCGACCGCCTCCTGCACCTCGGGCGGCACCTGCGGAAGGCCCATCGGCGCGACAGCAAGCTGCACCTCGAGCTCGACCGGATCGAGGGCCGCGTCGCCGTGCTCTCGGCCCGTGCCGAGCGGGCCGCGGCCCGGATCGAGCAGGCCGGCGACCGCCGGGCGAACCGCGGCCCGAGCACCCGTACCCTGCGCTACACGCGGTCGCTCGCCGGCACGGTGCACGTGGGAGCCGAGCTGCCGGTCGTGAGTCCGGCCCGCGGTGGCCTCGACGAGGCCCTCGCCCAGATCCGGGCACCGCGCGTCACGGACCTCGCCGACTGACCCGCGCCCGCCCCGCCCCCGCCCCCCGCGAGGCGGCGCCCGTGCGACGAGACGCCTGACCGCACACGGACGACGCAGCGCGGAGAGGTCCCCGATCCCGCCCTCGACGTCGCCCGGCCAGCACACGGTGATGAGACGTCGTCGGTGAGACGTCACCTGTGCGGCGTGCAGGGCTGCATCATGCGGGGATGGCGCTGCCCTCGCGCCGACAGGGGCCGGGATGACCGCCGGCCACGGCTCGTGCTCGCTCCGGGAGGCGTCTACCGACTCTCCGCGCGCGGTGGTGCCTCGTCTCAGGTCGTGAGGTCCGCCTCCCAGTTGGTGCGCTGGATCTCCACGTCGAGCTCGCGCAGCTCACGAGCGGTGTCGTCGGCCCGGCGGCGCAGCTCGGCGACGGGCAGCGCGGCGAACTGGCGGAGCTCGCTGCGCAGTTGCCGGAACCCGCCGCCGCCTCCGCCCTGCGCCGCGTCGGCGGCGTTCGAGAGCAGGCCGTGCCGCGCACGGAGCGTCTCGCGACGGGCCAGCGCGGCGGTCATGGTGCGGCCGTCGGCGAGGCGCACGGAGGCGTTGGTGAGGTTGACCGCCACGACCAGCTCCTCGAGGCGGTCGAGCGACTGCGACACCTCGTCGACGAGCGCCGCCGCATCTTCGGCGGGCTCCTCGCCCTCCTGGTACCGGGCGTTCTGGCGGATCCGCTCCTGTGCCTGGGCGACTCGTCGCTGCAGGTCGGCGCGGGTCATGAGGGCCTCGGCGAGCTTCATGCCGCCATCCTGTCAGGTGCCGCCGTCACCGTGCCGCCCCGTCTCCGTTCCTGCCCCGTCGCCGCTCCTCCTCGTGTCCGCAGCGTCCGCTCGCGCCCGCTGCCTCTTCCGCGGCCCACCTGCGCCGAGGGCGGGTATTCCGGGCCGAGGGCGGGTACCGCGCGACCCGCCCTCGACCCGGAAGACCCGCCCTCGACAACGAGGCCAGCGGATCAGAGCGGAGGAGGCGGCGAGGAGGCACGCGCTGACGGTCGCGGAGGCAGCGCAGCACGGCAGAGCGCAGGAGGCGGCGGCACGGTCGAGCGCCCAGCCGCCGGGAGCAGGATGTCGCCATGAGAGCGAAGCGCGTCGAGCCCGGGCCCGGCCAGGAATCCGTCTGGGACTACCCGAGGCCGCCCCGCGTCGAGGCACGCCCCGAGCGCGTGGTCGTCCGGCTCGGCGGCGAGGTCGTCGCCGACACGACGAGCGCGTACCGCGTGCTCGAGACGAGCCACCCGCCGGTCTGGTACCTGCCCCGCGAGGCGTTCGTCGACGGCGCCCTGTCCGCGGGCGAGGGGCGCAGCATGTGCGAGTTCAAGGGGACGGCCCGCTACCTGGACGTCCGGGGCGGCGGCACGACCGCCTCCTCGGCGGGGTGGACCTACCCGAGCCCCTGGCCCGGCTACGAGATGCTCGCCGACCACGTCGCGCTGTATCCGAGCCGGTTCGACTCGTGCGAGGTCGACGGCGAGGTCGTGGAGGCGCAGGACGGCGACTTCTACGGCGGCTGGATCACCTCGCGCGTCGTCGGTCCGTTCAAGGGAGCCCCCGGAACCCTCGGCTGGTGAGGTCGCGACCCGGCGAACCGGTCGCGCCGAGCTACGGCGCAGGGCTCGCAGTCAGCGCCGCGACGACCGTCTCGGCGTCGGCGAACCACTTCGTGTAGTGGTCGGGGTCGGCGTTGACCTGCACCGCGTGCGCGGCCTGGGTCGGCGTGAGCTCCTTCCAGTCGGGCATCCGCACCAGCTTGGTGAAGAAGCTCGTCGCGGCTGTGTACGGGTCCATGCGCTGCTCGTAGGTGCCCCACTGGCCGTTGTCGCGCTGCTGGAACAGCCCCCGGCTGTCGGGGCCGACCTCGTCGCCGTGGTCGATGTTGCGGAGGCTCGACTCGCCCATCGCGGTCATCACCCCGATGGCCTGGGTGTGGGTGCCGATGCCCTGGGCCTTCGCCGCCTCCATGATCCAGGCGGCGTTGATCAGCCTGTCCTGGCAGTAGCCGGCGATCGGCCCGGCGGGCACGCTGATCGTGCCGACCACGACGGGCTCGACGTCGGGGCACGTGACGCCCACGGCGACCGGCTCGGACGGCTCGTCCGGCGTGCCGGCCAGCGATGCCACGACCATCACGAGCGCCACGACGAGGGCGACGACCCCGCCGCAGAACACGACGGAGGCGGCGATCACGAGACGGCGCACGGCGGGCTCCCGGGGCGGTGACGAGGGCGGGGGGACGCGTCGTCGTCCTCGGTGAGGCGTCGCCGCGGCCGCCGGTCGTCCGGCGGTCCGGTCGAGGATAAGGGGCGTTCCTGAGCGGATCCGACACGCCGACACCTGGGGATGTGCTGGCAACGCGCTCTCGGCGACTCGCTAACGTTGCCAGCCGCCGCACCCACGGGTCCCCCCTGACGAGGCCGAACACTGGCCGCCCGACCACCCACCGAGGCTGCCATCGCACCACATGTGCCGCCGGAGACACAGAGGAACCACACGATGGACCGATCTTCCCAGCCCGCCCCCGACGCCGGCCGCCGCGGCTCCGGGGCGCCTTCCCGCCGGCTCCGCGTCGACGACGTCACGGTCGTCGATCCCGCGATGATGAAGCGCGCCATAGGCGGCACCGTCGTCGGCAACACGATGGAGTGGTACGACGTCGGGATCTACGGCTACCTCGCCGTCACGATGGGCCGCGTGTTCCTCCCCGAGGCGGACCCGTCGTTGCAGATCCTCTTCAGCCTCGGCGTCTTCGCGGCGACGTACGTGGCCCGCCCGCTCGGCGGCATCGTCTTCGGCAGGCTCGGCGACCGGGTGGGGCGGCAGAAGGTGCTCGCCACGACGCTCATCATGATGGCGGCGGCCACGTTCGTCATCGGCGTCCTGCCCGACTACGACGCGATCGGGGCCCTGGCGCCCGTGCTGCTCGTCGTCCTGAAGCTGCTCCAGGGGTTCTCGACCGGCGGCGAGTACGCCGGGGCGACGACATTCGTCAGCGAGTACTCGCCCGACGCGAAGCGCGGGTTCTTCGCGAGCATCCTCGACCTCGGCAGTTACCTGGGCTTCGCGCTCGGGGCCGCCGTCGTCTCGGTGCTGCAGCTGTTCACCACCGAGGAGCAGATGACCGACTGGGCCTGGCGCCTGCCGTTCCTGCTCGCCGGCGTGATCGGCACCGTCGCCATCTACTTCCGCCTCAAGATCGAGGAGTCGCCCGCGTTCCAGGCCACCCAGGACGCACAGGCGAGCGCGAACGAGGCCGTGGCCGAGGCGCAGGGCCGCCCGAGCAGCTCGCTCGCGCTCGTCCGGCAGCACTGGCGCCCGATCCTCATCGCGATCGGCCTCGTCGCCGCCTCGAACACCGTCGGCTACGCACTCACGAGCTACATGCCCACCTATCTCACCGACTCGCTCGGCTACGACCCGCTGCACGGCACCCTGTTGACGATCCCCGTCCTCGTGCTGCTCGCCCTGCTGCTGCCCGTCGCGGGCCGGCTGTCCGACCGCATCGGGCGACGCCCGGTGATGTGGCTCGGGGCGGCCTCGGTGCTCGTCCTGGCTCTGCCCGCGTTCCTGCTCATCGGTCTCGGAAGCATCGCGACCACGCTCGCGGGCCTGTCGCTGCTCGCCGTCAGCGTCGCGCTGTGGGTCTCCAGCCAGGCGTCGTCCCTGCCGGCGCTGTTCCCCACGGCGTCGCGCTACGGCGGGATGGGCATCTCGTACAACATCGCCATCGCGGTCTTCGGCGGCACGACGCCCCTCATCATCCAGGGGCTGTTGCAGCTCACGGGCAACGAGCTCGTGCCGGCGTTCTTCCTCATGGCCACGTCGCTCGTCGGCGCGGTCGCGGTCTTCGCGATGCGGGAGTCCTCGCAGCGCCCCCTTCCCGGTTCGATGCCGAGCGTCGCCACGGCTGAGGAGGCACGCGACCTCGTCGAGAACCAGGACACCAACCCGCGACTGGATCTCAGCGAGATGCCCTTCATCGACTACGAGCCGGGTCCCGACCCCACCGTCGCCGGCGGGGAGGCCTCGAGCACGACGCGCTGACCGGCCGCGTCAGCGGGCGGGCGGCACCGCCTCGGGGTCGCCCGCGTCGTCCGTCGACGTGACCCGCGCCTCCTCGGCTCCGCTGCCGCTGTCGCTGTCGCTGTCGCTGTCGCTGTCGCTGCTGCTGCTGCCACCGCGCCCGCGCCGCGAGATCATCGTGACGGCCCACAGCACGACCCCGATCGCCAGCAGGATGCCCGCGATCTGGTACTGCTCGCCGCCGCGACCGGACGAGAACGGCAGCACCAGCCAGAGGCACGCGACGACGCCCACGACGGGCAGCACGCGCCCGGCCCGGAAGTGGTGTCTGCCCACGTCGTCACGGCGCAGCACGAGCACCGTCACGTTGACGATCGCGAACACGACGAGCAACAGCAGCGACGTCGTGCCGCCGAGCACGGCGACGACGGGCGACTCCGGGCTGAGCGACACGTACCCGATCAGCAGCAGCGACAGTGCGGTGGTGAAGACGATCGACGCCCACGGGGTCTGGCGGGTGCGGTGCACCTTCGACAGGAACCCGGGCAGCACGCCCTGCTTGCTCATGCCGTAGAGCAGGCGGCTCGCCATCATCATGTTGATCAGCGCGCTGTTGGCGACGGCGAACATCGAGATGAACGGCAGCAGCTGCCCGATCGGGAACCCGGGGGCCGCCGTGTTCACGACCGTGACGAGCGGCGTCTCGTTGTCGGCGAGCTCGCCGATGGGCACCACGGCGACGGCGCAGATCGAGACGAGCACGTAGACGACGGCGGTGATGCCGAGCCCCGTGAGCATGGTGCGGGGGAAGATGCGGCTCGGGTCCTTGGTCTCCTCGGCCATGTTGACGCTGTCCTCGAAGCCGACCATCGCGAAGAAGGCGAGCGAAGTCGCGGTGCTCACGCTGAGCAGCAGCGACTTGTCGCCGGGCGTCTCGAAGATCGTGACGCGCGACAGGTCGGCGTTCCCGCCCGCGATGGCCCAGAAGCCGATCAGGATGACCATCACGAGGCCGGACAGCTCGACCAGCGTCAGCACGACGTTCGTCTTGACGCTCTCGCTGACGCCGCGGAAGTTGACGAGCATCACGAGCAGCATGAAGCCCATCGCGATGCCCATCACGGCGATGTTCGGCAGCTCGAGCCCGACGCCGACCGCGAGGTTCGCCGCGAAGGCCCGGGAGGCGGTGGAGGCGCTGGTGATGCCGGAGCACATCACGACGAAGCAGACGAGGAACGTCACGAAGTGCACTCCGAACGCCTTGTGCACGTAGAGGGCGGCGCCGGCGGTCTGCGGGTACTTCGTGACGAGCTCGAGGTACGAGAAGGCGGTCACGAGCGCGACGCCGAACGCGATGAGGAACGGCAGCCAGGCGGCCCCGCCGACCTCGGCGGCGACCTGGCCGGTCAGGGCGTAGACGCCCGTGCCGAGGATGTCCCCGACGATGAACAGCAGCAGCAGCTTCGGGCCGATGACCCGCTTGAGCTCGGTCTTGTCGTCCCCGTCGGGGGCGGCCCCGGAGGCGGCCGTCGGCTGGTCGGGAGGGGTGGTGGTCGTCGACACGAGGGCCTCCTGGGGCGCATCGGTGCTGCACGGGTCCGGTTGACGGCCCATCCTGCTCCGCTGCGCGGCCGGGGTCACGTGCCGTCCCAGAACTTGCAGAGCGTGCAACGAGGCCGAGGAGGCGGCCTAGACGAACTCGGACCGGTCCGCCAGGTAGGCGCGCAGCTCGCGCACCTCGTCGGTGCCGCGGCCCCAGCGCACGTGCACGACCCCGTCGCGCAGCACGAGCGGATCGGACGCCCCGCTCCGCAGCGATTCGGCGTCGAGCGGCAGCCGGACGTGCTCGAAGTTGACCACCTCGCCCTCGGTGAACTTCTTCGAGGCGGCCCGGCGGGCGTCGCGGCGCTCCTCGACCGATGCGGAGAGACCCTGCTCCTTCTTCGGCTCGGTCGCCCGGGTGATGCGGCCGGTGGCCCAGACCCGACCGTCGCGGTCGAGCAGCAGCACACCCAGTCGCCACGCCCGGCCCGCGGGCTGCATCGACGCCGAGGTGTGCACGAGCAGCAGCTTCCGCGACGCCCTCACGGTGGCGAGCGCCTCGTCGCGAGCGTGCCGGGCGTCGAGCTCGGCGGCGGTCTCGCGGAGGAGGCGCGCGAGGGAGTCGGCAGCCGTGACGGCCTCGTCGTCGGTCACCGCGCCTCCTCGGGGGTGTGTGCTGCGGGGCGGAACTGGTCGATCAGCTGTCGTAGCCGTGGTCGAGGAAGTCCTCGACGAGCTCGACGACGAGCGCGTGGTCGTCGGCCTGGGGCAGGCCCGAGACGCCGACCGAGCCGACCATGCCGACGCCGCGGACGATCACGGGGAACACCCCGCCGTGCGCCGCGTAGAGCGCCGTGTCGAGCCTGGACTTCTCGTCGAAGGTCGAGCCGTCGACGCGGAACTGCTCGCCGACCCGCCACGAGCTCTTGCCGTAGCGCTCGACGACGCGGGCCTTGCGGTCGAGCCACTCGTCGTTGTCGAGGGAGGTGCCGGGAAGCGCGGCGTGGAACACCCGCTGGCGGCCCTTGAGCACGGCGATCGTGACGGGCAGGCCGCGACGGCGAGCACCGGTGAGCACGTGGGCGCCGAGGTCGAGGGCCGTGTCGGTGGTGAACCTGCGGAAGGTGAGGCGCTCCTCCTGCTCGGCGAGGGTGCGCAGCAGCGTGTCGTCGGTCATGGTGCCTCCGGAGGGTCGGGTCGAGCGGGCGTCGTCGCCCCGGCCGAGCCTAGACGCGGGCGCTGGGGGCGTGATCGGCGCGGCCGCGGGCTCGTCGAGTTCCCGAGGGTCAGCGACGCCCGCCCGCCGCGGCGAGCGCCCGGCACGGGTCGCTGCCGACGAGCCGGCAGTACACGTCGGACAGCTCGGCGGCCGACAGCGACCAGGGGTGCTCGAGAGCGCGCTCCCGGGAGGCGCGCGCCAGCCGCTGCCACAGCTCGCCGTCCCCGAGCAGGCGGGTCACCGTCTCGCCCCAGACGACCGGGTCGCGGGAGTCGAGCACGACGCCGGTCACGTCGTCGACGACCGACTCGCGGAGGCCCCCCGAGGAGGCGGCGACCACCGGGACCCCGCTGGCGGCGGCCTCGAGGGCGATCAGCCCGTACGTCTCGGAGTGCGACGGCACGAGCACGACCCGGGACTCGCGGAGCAGGCTCGCCAGGCCCGAGCGGGTCTGCGGGCCGAGGAACCGCACGTCGAGCCCCGACCGCTCGGCGAGCGCAGCCAGGTCGCGTTCGTAGCCCACGAACTCGGTGGAGGCGCCCCCTGCGATGACCAGTTCGGGTCGCAGCTCGGCGGGCACGGCGGCCACGGCCTCGATCGCGAGGTCGGGGCCCTTCAGGGGCTCCAGCCGCCCGGCGACGACGACGGTGGGGTGCGGGGCCGTCTCTCCCGCGGCGAGGGGCCGGAAGAGCGAGGCATCGACGCCCGGCAGCACGACGGCGACCCGCTCGGGGTCGCCGCCCAGGCGGGTCGTGACGGTCTCGGCCTCGGCGTGGCTGATCGCGACGACGCTGTCGGACTCGCGGGCGAGCATCGCCTCGCCGGCCAGGCGGCCGGGCGACTCGGCGCGTTCACCGTGCGACAGGGGAGTGCTGTCCGCCGCGGCGATCGAGTGGAAGCTCTGCACGTGGGGGATCCCGCGCTCGCGGGCGATCGGCAGGGCGGCGACTCCGCTGAACCAGTGGTGCGAGTGGATGACGTCCCAGGGGCCCAGCTCGGCGAGGCGCTCGCGGAACTCGTCGACGAACTCCTCGTGGCGGCCCTTCGGGACGGCCTCGACCGGCCCCGCGGTCAGGAAGCGCAGCACGACGCCGGGGGCCAGCTCGACGGTGTCGGGCTCGTCGGGCGACGACCGCCGTGTCAGGATCTCGACCTCGTGGCCTGCGGCGCCGAGCGCCTCCGCCTGGTTGCGCACGACGACGTTCATGCCCCCGACGTCGCCCGATCCCGGCTCGGCCCCCGGCGAGGTGTGGAGCGAGACGAGCGCGATGCGGAGAGGTGAGGTCACCGCCCGAGCGTACTCGCCGCGGCCCGTCCGGCCCGCCGCACGCACCCGGGCATACGGTGAGGCATGGCGAGCGAGGCGACGATGCTGCAGGTGGGCGACCGCGAGGTCCGGGTCTCGAGCCCGGGCCGGGTGCTCTGGCCCGACCTGGGGATCACGAAGCTCGACCTCGCTGCGTACCTCGCGACGGTGGGCGACGCGTTCGTGCGGGCCAACGGCGGGCGGCCCGTGTCTCTGCAGCGGTTCCCCGCCGGGGTCGACGGCGACGACTACTTCTCGAAGAACCCGCCGAAGGGCGCGCCCGACTACGTCCGCAGCGTCGAGGTGACCTACCCCAGCGGCCGGTCGCACCCCCAGCTCGTCATCGACGAGCCGGCCGCCGCGGTCTGGGCGGCACAGATGAACACGGTCGTGTTCCACCCGTGGGCGTCCCGGGCCGACGCCAGCGACCTGCCCGACCAGCTCCGCATCGACCTCGACCCACAGCCCGGGACCGACGTGGCCGACGCGGTGCCGGTCGCCCGCGAGCTCCGCCGCGTGCTCGCCGACGCCGGTCTCACCGCCTTCGTCAAGACGAGCGGCAACCGCGGCCTGCACGTCTTCGCCCCGATCGAGCCGACCCGCGAGTTCTTCGACGTGCGGCACGCCGTCATCGCGGCGGCCCGCGAGCTCGAGCGCCGCCTGCCGGAGGCGGTCACCACGAACTGGTGGAAGGAGGAGCGCGGGCAGCGGATCTTCGTCGACTACAACCAGGCGAACCGGGACCGAACCATGGCGGGTGCTTGGTCTCCTCGGGCGCTGGCCGGCGCCTCCGTGTCGACGCCCCTCGACTGGAGCGAGCTCGACGGGGTCGACCCCGCGGCGTTCACCGTCCTGACAGCGCCCGATCGTCTCGCCGCGACCGGCGACCCGTGGGAGCGGATGCACGACGAGCCCGGCACCGTGGACGAGCTGCTCGCCTGGTGGGAGCGCGACGTCGAGGCGGGGCTCGGTGAGCTGCCGTTCCCGCCCGACTTCCCGAAGATGCCGGGCGAGCCGCCGCGCGTGCAGCCGAGCCGCGCCAAGAAGCAGCCGTAGGAGGCGAGGAGGCGCTCAGGGGCGGACGAGCACCTCGCCGAGGTCGTACGCCGCCGGCACCTCGAGCTGGTCGAAGCCGCACGACGCGGCCTCGCGGTCGTCGCGCCAGCGCTCGACCTGCACCGTGTGACGGAACCGCTCGCCCTCCATCTGGTCGTACCGCACCTCCACGACGCGCTCGGGGCGGAGCGGCACGTACGAGACGTCCTTGCCCGACGAGAACCGGCTGCGGTCGGTCTCGGCGTGAGCGATGCCTCCGTCGTCGTCGTGCTTCACCAGGTCGGCGAGCTCGTCGACGAGCTCGAGGCGACGGGCGTCCGAGAACGCGGAGGCGCCTCCGACGTTCCGCAGCTCGCCCCCGGAGTCGTACAGCCCGAGCAGCAGCGACCCGACGCCCTGCCCGCTCTTGTGCACGCGGTAGCCCAGCAGCACGCAGTCGGCCGTCCGGCGGTGCTTGACCTTCAGCATCGTCCGCTTCCCCGGCAGGTAGGAGGCGGCGAGCGGCTTGGCCACCACGCCGTCGAGCCCTGCGCCCTCGAACTCGACCAGCCACCGACGGGCGACGTCGGCGTCGGTCGTCGTGCGGCTGAGGTGCAGGGGAGCCGCCGCCCCGTCGAGCAGGCGCTCGAGCGCGGCACGGCGCTCGCCGAAGGGCCGGTCGAGGAGGCTGTGGTCGCCCTCGGCCAGGAGGTCGAACGCCACGAAGGAGGCGGGGGTCTCGACCGAGAGCTTCGCGACACGCGAGGCGGCCGGGTGGATGCGCTGCGACAGGGCGTCCCAGTCGAGGCGCTCGCCGCCGTGGTCGCCCCGGCGCAGGACGATCTCGCCGTCGAGCACGCAGGGCCCTGGCAGTCTCTCGCCGAGGGCCTCGACCAGCTCGGGGAAGTACCGCGTCAGCGGCTTCGAGCCGCGGCTGCCGATCTCGAGCTGCTCGCCGTCCCAGTAGACGAGGCCGCGGAAGCCGTCCCACTTGGGCTCGTACGAGAGGCCGCCCTCGACGCTGTCCGCGTCGGGCACGGTCGCGACGGCCTTCGCGAGCATGGGCGCGACGGGGTCGGTGGCGGTGGGCACGGCGGCGGGGCTCGCCGCGTCGTCGGCGGACGGGCTCGGTGTGCGTGGCGGCGTCATCGCCCGAGTCTGCTCGCTGCCGCGAGGCTGAGTGCGCTCGAGGAGACGGCGGTCAGCTCGCGAGGTGGGCGGCTCGGCCTGCCGCGCGCAGGTGCCACTCGGTCTGCGCCAGGGCGGACGCCAGCGGCAGGCCGGTCATCGACCGGAGCCCGCCGCGCCAGCCCGTCATGGCCTCGGCGACCTGCCACACCGACGGTGCCGCGCCCGAGCCGCGAACGGGTGCGCTGCCGGCGGCGCCGCCGAGCAGCGCGTCGAGGGCGCCCAGCGCGTCGCGGGTGCGCTCCCCGCGGTGGGCGACGAGCGCCTCCGCCCGCTCGGTCAGCCCGACGAACCGGTACTCGTGGCCGGGACAGACCTCGAGCCCGTCGGCGCCCGGCCGGTCGAGCTCGACGACGCGAGCCAGCGAGGCGAGCACGTCGTCGACCGGGTTGGTCGCGGTGCGTCCGCCGAGGCCGATCCCCGGGTTGATGGTCGGCAGCACGTGGTCGCCGGTGAAGAGCAGCCGCTGCTCGGGCTCGACCAGGCAGAGGTGGCCCGACGTGTGGCCGGGGGTGTGAACCGCCCGCAGGCGGCGCCCCGCGACCGGGAGCTCGTCGCCGTCGTCGAGCAGCAGGTCGGGGACGACGTCGACGAGGAGGCGGCCCGACCCCCACGAGGCGACCAGCGCCTCCTGCGCCTCGGCCGGCACCTGCCAGCGTGCGATGTCGGCGTCGGCCGCGACCGCGTCGTCAGCTCGGCCCGCGAGCGCTCGGTGCTCGGCCGGGTGCATCGCCAGGCGCGCCCCCGTGGCGCGTCGGACGGCGTCGGCCGCCCCCAGGTGGTCGACGTGCAGGTGGGTCGCCACGATCAGGGCGACGTCGGCGAGTTCGTGGTCGATCTCGTGCAGCGCCGTCTCGAGCCGGTCGACGGCGTCGGGGGAGGGCCAGCCGGGATCGATCAGCGTCAGCAGCCCGTCCGAGCCCTCGACGACGTAGCCGTACGAGGCGTCCGCGACGGAGGAGGTGGCCGGCGAGGTCAGCGACCAGACGCCGTGCCGCACCTCCTCGAGCGGGGGGAGCGTCCCCGCACGCAGTGCCTCGGCCTGCAGGGGACTGAGCGGGGCGGGAGCGGCAGCAGGCACCCGGCGAGCCTAGCCCGCCCCCTCTGCCCCCCGTCCCCCTCCTCATTCAGGACGATCGGGCTTGAGCCGCGAAGTGGGGAGAGGTCCCGTCCTGAGCTGTGCACGGATCAGGAGGAGGTGGGGCGTTCCTGGATTCCGCACCGGCCCCGCTCCGCCTGACTCGAACTCAGCCCTGTGCGACGTCGATCAGCACCTTGCCCGTGACCCCGCCCTCGACGGCGTCGTGTGCCGCCGCCGTCTGCTCGAGCTTGTACCGGTGCAGCGGCAGCCCCGCGTCCTCGCCGACGGGCAGTGCGCCGTCGCGGACGGCCGCGGTGACGTCCTCGGCGGCCGCCTGCAGCGCCTCCTCGCCCACCGTGTACAGCAGCACGAACTGGTAGCGCGTGTTGGTGCCCATGTTCGCGCGGAGCGGCAGCTGCACCTCGTCGCCGCCGTCGTTGGCGTAGATCGCGACGGAGGCGCGGGTCGAGACGACCGCCGCGACCAGTTCTGCGTTCTGCCGGATCGACACCTCGACGACGATCTGCACGCCGTCGGGCGCGATGCGGCGGATCTCGGCGGCGGCGTCCTGCTCCCTGTAGTTGACGACGTGGTGGGCGCCCGCCGCCCGGGCGAGCGCGGCCTTCTCGTCGCTCGAGATCGTCGTGATCACGGTGGCGCCCGCCCAGGCGGCGAGCTGGATCGCGGCGTGGCCGACAGCTCCCGCGCCGCCCGAGACGAGCACGGCCACGCCCTCGAGCGCGCCGGGCGAGAGTCGCGAGGGGCCGTCCTCGTGCACGGTCAGCGCTCGGTGCGCGGTCATGGCCGGGACGCCGAGGCTCGCGCCGAGGTCGAACGAGGCTCCCTCGGGGAGGGGGACGACGCGCGCCCGCGGCAGCACCGTGTACTCCTGCGCGGTGCCCGTCGCGTGGCCGTTCGCCGAGATGAACGACCAGACCCGGTCGCCGACCGCGAGGTCGTCGACGCCCTCGCCGACGGCGTCCACGACGCCGGCGCCGTCCTGGTTCGGCACGATCACGGGGAACGGCACCTCGCCGCCGCTCGTCTCGCCGGTGCGCGACTTCCAGTCGGTCGGGTTCACGCCGGACGCGACGACGCGGACGCGGACCTCGCCTGCCCCCGGCTCGGGCAGCTCGCGCTCGACGAGGTGCAGGACGGACGACGGACCGGTCTCGGTGTAGGTGATCGACTTCATGCCCCCAGTCAACGACGCGGCAGCGGCGCGTGTTCCGCGGGGACGCAGATCGGCGAAGATGTGCAGATGAGCACACCTCGGGGGGAGGGCGGCAGCGGCGCCGTCCAGCGCTGGACCAGCGTCGCCCGGCCCGCCGACCGCACGACCGCCTCCGCCGCCGACCCCCGCCCCTCCGGCGTCGTCGCCTGGGTCGCCGTCGTGTCGGTGCTCGTCATCGTGGCGGTCGCGGTCGCGGCCCTGTTCGCCGCCCGCGGCCTCGCCGAGGCCGAGTCGGTCCGCGACGCCGCCGACCGCGCCGACCGCATCGCCGACGCGATCGTCGAGCCGGCGCTCACCGACGCGCTGGTCGACGGCGACGAGGAGGCGCGGCGTGCGATGGACGAGGAGGTCCGCGACCACGTCCTCAGCTCGAGCATCGTCCGCGTCAAGATCTGGGACGACACCGGCCGGGTCGTCTGGTCGGACGAGCCCGCGCTGATCGACCGCCGGTTCGAGCTCGACGAGGACGACCTCGAGGCGCTCGCCGCCGCGGGCACCGGCACCGGCACGGGCGTCGAGGCCGAGGTCAGCGACCTGACAGCCCCCGAGAACGAGTACGAGCGCGACCGCGGCAAGCTGCTCGAGGCCTACAGGGCCGTCGAGACGCCGGGCGGGCAGACGCTGCTGTTCGAGGTCTACTTCCGCTACGACGAGGTGCTGCAGCGCAGCGGGCAGCTGTTCGCCGGGTTCGCGGGCATCACGATCGGCAGCATCGTGCTCGTCGTGCTGCTGTTGCTGCCCGTTCTGAGGCAGCTGCTGCGGGCCCTCGACCGGGCCAGGGTCCAGCGCGAGGCGTTGCTCGAGCGGGCGCTCGACGCGAGCGCCGACGAGCGACGCCGCATCGCGGGGGCGCTTCACGACGGCGTGGTGCAGGATCTCGTGGGCGCCTCGCTCGCGGTCTCGGCCGAGTCCGGCTCGGCGAGGGCGCGCGGCGACGACACCACGGCCGACGGGCTCGACCGGGTGGCGGGGGCACTGCGCGGCAGCGTCGGCGGCCTGCGCTCGCTGTTGGTGGACATCTACCCGCCCAACCTCGCGCGGGCGGGCATCGGCCCGGCGCTCGACGACCTCGCGGCGGGCGTGCGGTCGCGGGGCGTCGCGGTCGTGCTCGACGCCGAGACCGCCGACGAGCTCGCCGCGCTCGACGACGAGGGCCAGCGGCTCGTGTTCCGGGTGGTGCAGGAGTGCCTGGCGAACGTCGTGGCCCACGCCCGTGCCTCCGTCGTGTCGGTCACCGCGGTCCGTCCTGACGAGGGCGGCGTCGTCGTCACGATCGCCGACGACGGCGCGGGCTTCGACCCCGAGCTGCTGACCCGCCCCGAGCCCGACCACTTCGGCCTGCGGGTGCTCGCCGACGTCGCGAGCGCAGGAGGCGCGGGCCTCGACGTGCAGACCGCGCCCGGCCGCGGCACGCGGTGGCGTCTCGCCCTGCCGGCCTCGGCGGTGGCCGCCCCGCCCGCCGCGGTCGGCCCCGGGAGCCGGCCGTGATCCGCGTCCTCGTGGTCGACGACCACCCGCTGGTCCGCCAGGGGCTCCGGTCGCTCGTCGACCAGGCCGAGGGCGTCGTGGTGGTCGAGGAGGCGGCGGACGGCGAACGAGGAGTCGCCGCGGCCGCCCTGCACCGGCCCGACGTCGTGCTCATGGACCTCTCGATGCCCGGCATCGGCGGCGTCGAGGCGACGCGCCGCATCGTGGCGGCCGACCCTAGCGTGCACGTCGTGGTGCTCACGTCCGTGCCCGACGCCTCCTCGGTCAGGGAGGCGCTGGCCGCGGGGGCCGTCGGGTACCTGCTCAAGGACGCCGAGCCCGCGACTGTCGTCGCGGGGGTCCGGGCCGCCGAGGCGGGCGGGGCGCCGCTCGACCCGCGCGCCGCCAGGGCGCTGCTGCCGGACAGGACCGCGCCGCACACGCCGGCGTCCGCCGACGTGTCCGACGCGCTCGACGTGCCCGACCCGGCCCCGCTCGTCTCGGGCAGGGAGGCCGAGGTGCTCCGCCTCCTCGCCCGGGGCCGCGCGAACAAGCAGATCGGCACCGAGCTCGGCATCAGCGAGCGCACGGTCAAGGCGCACGTCGGCAGCGTCTTCCGCCGGATCGGCGTCGCCGACCGGACGAGCGCGGCCCTGTGGGCGAGGGACAACGGGTACTAGTACCAAGGTCCGATGGTGCCGCGCGACGGCCCCGGCGAGAGTGGTCGCAGGCCCGGGGGACGGGTCGTCCACCCTCCACGAGGAGCCCGCCATGACCACCACCACACCTCTCGGCCGCACGGCCCGTCAGCTCCGCGCGGCGGTGCTCGTCGCGGCCGTCGTCGCCGGGTCGCTGGCCCTCTCGGCCGGCCCGGCCAGCGCCTCCGGCAAGACCAGCGCGGGCGGCGACTACCGCGTGACGATCGGCAGCACGACCTACGACCCTGCGCCCGGCAAGAGCGTCAAGGTCGGCGGCATCGTCCCGACCGGCCGCATCGCGGTGCGGGGCGTCAACAACGGCTTCGACATCGACGTCGCCACCCTGGGCGTCTACGACTACACGCTGACCGGCGCGCCGGACACGCAGCGGATGGTGACGAAGCCGACCGTCGTCTTCGCCTCCAAGGTGCCGACCCTCACGCCGGCACAGCTCGCGGGCGCGACGATCAAGAGCCTCGAGGTCAAGGACGACACTCTCGTCGTCCTGTTCAGCACCGCGGGCGGCAAGTTCAAGATCCAGGCGAAGGACGGCGCCCAGGGCGGCATCTTCCAGATGGAGTCCGAGTTCGGCGCACCCGTCGAGTTCACGCACACCCTCGGGGCCGGCCTGTTCTACTTCGTCAACCAGTACACGGGCAAGGTCAACTTCGGCGACGGCGTCGACCCCGTGACCTCGGGTGCCGGAGCGCACCAGATGCTGCTCGGCAAGGACAGCCCCCAGGTCGCGACGAAGACCCTGCAGACCGGCACCGTCACGAAGTGGCTCGTCCAGTCGGGCGGCCGCCTCGGGGGAGTCCTCGGCGAGGACGCGATCGAGCTGAGCGCCGGAGCCACCAACTGCACGAGCCAGTGCCAGGCGCAGAACCAGATCCGCGGCTCGCTGCCGGTTCCGCCGCTGCCGACGAACCCGACGCCGATCGGCTGAGCGGGTCCGCCGCGGCCGACACTTCGCCGCACGGGTCGCCGCACCGAGAGGGGCCGAGCAGCGCGAAGCTGCTCGGCCCCTCTGTGTCGTGCCAGGGCATGTCGGCGGGTTCCTGGAGCCCGGGGCGGGTCAGCGCGCACCCGCCGTAAGGCACGGGAACCCGCCGCACGCAGCAACGACCCGCCGCGAGTGACGGCGACCCGCCGCGAGCGACGGCGACCCGCCGACTCCGCGACTACAGCCCGAACGCCCCGCGCAGCATCGCGAGCGCCTCGAGGTCGTCCTCGACGCCGCCGCCCTCATGTCCGTTGTACGGCCACACGGTGATCTGCTTCTCGCCCGCGTACGCGTGGAACGCGCCGAACACCGTCGACGGCGGGCAGGTCGCGTCCATCAGCGCCGTCGAGAACAGCGCGGGCGCCGTCGCCCGCTTGGCGAAGTTGACCCCGTCGAAGTACGACAGCACCTCGTGCACCTGCTCGGAGCGGTGCCGGTGCACGGCGAGGTAGCGCCCGATCTGCTTGTAGGGGTCGCTGTCGGTGATGACGGAGGCGCGGCGGAAGTCGCAGAGGAACGGCACCCGCGGCACCGCCGCGACCAGCCCCTCGACGAGACCGGCGACGGCCAGCGTGATGCCGCCTCCTTGGCTGGTGCCCAGCACGGCCACGCGGTCGGCGTCGACGACGTCGAGCGACCGGGCCGCCTCGACGGCGCGCACCCCGTCCGTGTAGACGCGGCGGTAGTAGTAGCTCTCGGGGCTGTCGATCCCGCGGGTCATCACGCCGTCGGCGGCCGGGCCCGAGCCCCCGGAGTCGGCGGTGTCGCCGGGGCTCCAGAGCGAGCCCTGGCCGCGCGTGTCCATCTGCAGGTGCGCGAAGCCGGCGGAGGCCCAGAACAGGTTCTGCTGCGCGTGCCCGCGACCGCCCCCGTAGCCGACGAACTCGACGACCGTCGGCAGCAGCTCGCCCGAGGCAGCGGCGCCGGCCGGCACCCGCAGCCAGGCGCGCACGCGCTGGCCGTCGGCCCCGCGGAACGACACGTCGAGCACGTCGACCGTCGTGAGCCCGGTGTCGACCGGCTCCGCCTGCACGTCGAGGTCGTGCTCGCGTGCCTCGTCGAGGGTCCTGCGCCAGAAGTCGTCGAAGTCGTCGGGTTCGGTCTGGGTGCTGCGGTAGGCGCGGAGGGCCGCCTCGTCGAGGTCCGTGTTCATGCAGACATGTCTACAGGCCGCGGGGCGGCGACGGGACGAGGAGGCGCGGCCCGCCTCGGGAGGGGCGGTCGCCGCTAGGAGGCGGTGGTCGCCCGTCCGAACGCCGGCACCCAGCCGATCGCGGGCGCGACGTGCTCGGCGACCGTGCGCAGCAGCCGCGCGTTGTAGTCGACGCCGAGCTGGTTCGGCACCGTGAGGTGCACGGTGTCGGCCGCCTGCACGGCCGCGTCGTCGGCGAGCTGGCGGGCGATGACGTCGGGCTCGCCGACGTAGCTCTTCCCGAAGCGCGACTGGACGCCGTCGAGCATCCCGACCTGGTCCTGCGAGTCGGCCTGGGCGCGGACGCCGAAGTAGCGGACGTCCTCGTCGGTCGTGATGGGGATGACGCTGCGGCTGACGGCGACGCGCGGCTCGCGGGCGTGCCCGGCCGCGGCCCACGCCGCACGGAACACCGCGATCTGCTCGGCCTGCAGCTCGTCGAAGGGCACTCCCGTGTCCTCGGTGAGCAGGGTGCTGCTCATCAGGTTCATGCCCTGCTCGCCCGTCCACTGCGCGGTCGCCCGGGTGCCGGAGCCCCACCAGATGCGCTCGCCGAGGCCCGGCGACCGCGGCTCGATCGCGAGCGGGCTCGACCAGCCCGTCATGCGCGGGTCGCTCTCCGCGACGGCGTCGCCGTCGATCGCCCGGCGGAACAGGTCGGTGTGGCGGCGGGCCATGTCGGCGTCGGTCTCGCCGTCCTCCGGCACGTGGCCGAACGCCTCGTACCCGCGGAGCGACGTCTCGGGCGACCCCCGGCTCACGCCGAGCTGGAGCCGGCCGGCGCTGATCAGGTCGGCGGCCGCGGCTTGCTCGGCCATCGAGAGCGGGTTCTCGTAGCGCATGTCGATGATGCCGGTGCCGAGCTCGATGCGGCTCGTGCGCGCGGCCATGGCGGCCAGCAGCGGGAACGGGCTGGCCAGCTGCTTCGCGAAGTGGTGCACGCGCACCGAGGCGCTGTCGATGCCGATCTCCTCGGCGGCGACCGCCAGCTCGATCGACTGGACCAGCGCCTCCCGGGCAGTGGGCGTCCGGGAGCCGGGCACGTCCTGGTAGTGGCCGAACGAGAGGAACCCGATGCGCTTCGTCATGTTCGATGCCAACGCATGCACCGCCTCCTGCATTCCGCCCGCGTTCCTGCTGCGCTCCGCGTCTCGGTTGCGTTCCTCCAGTCATCCGGACCCGGCCGCGCTCCTCCAGGCCGCCCGTGCATCGGCGACCACACACCGTCTGGCCCTCTCTCATCGTCGAGGGCGGGCATTCCGGGTCGAGGGCGGGCCGCCGCTGACCCGCCCTCGGCCCGGAACACCCGCCCTCGACCGAGTCACGGCAGCCGCTGCCGCAGAGATCGCAGGTGACGAGACGAGGAGGCGCCGCTAGCGTGGGACCCGTGGAGAACCGCTTCCGGATCGACGGCGACGACCTCGGGGTCGACCTGCGCGCCTCCTCGGTGACCATGGGCAGCGACGGGGTCGTCGACGCGACGATCGTCGCGGCCCGGGTGCCCGAGGTGGCCGACTGGTCGGACGACGCCCCGCGGCTCGAGTTCCGCGACGTGCCCCTGAAGTTCGACGGCGCCAGCTTCGGCGTCACGGTGGACGACGACCTGCTCGACGAGCACGAGATCTCGTTCTGGCTCGGCGAGTCGCTCGACGTGCACGGCCAGCTCAGCCTGGCGGCGGGGGAGCGCCTGCGCTTCGTCGGCACCACCCACGTCGCGGGCGAGCCGAAGGCGTGGCGCGTGGACGTCTCGATCCGATTCGGGTCGCCCGGGCGCAGCGCCGCCGTCTAGCGCCGCCGTCCAGCGCCGCCGCCCAGCGCGACCGATCGGTCTGCCCGGCCTCTCGGCGGCCCCTAGGATCGACCTCCATGGGCTGGTTGATCGAGAACTGGAGCGAGGTGCTCGGCTTCGTCACCGGCGCCCTCTGCGTGCTGCTGGCGGCGAGGCGGAACATCTGGACGTTCCCGATCGGCATCGCGAACAACGTCGTGTTCGTCGTGCTCTTCGTCGAGAACGCGCTCTACGCCGACGCGGGCCTGCAGGTCGTCTACTTCGTGCTCGGCGTCACGGGCTGGATCGGCTGGGCCCGGCACCGGGCCGACGACCACCGGGCGCTCGTCGTGCGCACGCCCCGCCGAGCCTGGCTGCCCCTCCTCGTCGCGGCGGTCGCGGGCACCTTGCTGCTCACCTGGGTGCTGACGTCGTTCACCGACTCGACCACGCAGGTCGCCGACGCCTCGACGACGACCGTCAGCCTCGTGGCGCAGTACATGCTCAACCGGCGCTGGATCGAGAACTGGTTCGTCTGGATCGCCGTCGACGTCGCCTACATCGGCCTGTACCTGGTCAAGGGCCTCTGGATCACGGGCGCCCTCTACCTGCTGTTCATCGCCCTCTGCGTGACGGGCTTCGTCGGCTGGCGTCGTGCCCGCCGCCTCCAGCAGGCCGTCGACCCGCAGGAGGCGCGGGTCGCGCAGCCTGCCCCCGCGGCGCCCTGACGTGGCCGGCACCGCCTCCTCGGCGCCCGGGCCGCGCTTCGAGCACGGTCTCGTCCTCGGCAAGTTCTATCCCCTGCACGTCGGCCACCAGCACCTGGTCCGGACAGCCCTGCAGCAGTGTCGCCGCGTGACCGTCCAGGTGCTCGGCGCCACCGTCGAGTCCATCCCGCTCGAGGTGCGGGCCGACTGGCTCCGCGAGGAGCACCCGACCGCCCGCGTCGTCGCCGCCGTGGACGACGCGCCGGTCGACTTCGGGTCGGACGCGGCGTGGGCCGAGCACATGGTGGTCATCGAGGGCCTGCTCGACCGGCCCGTCGACGCCGTGTTCTCGAGCGACGGGTACGGGAGCGAGCTCGCCGACCGGCTCGGCGCCTCCTGGGTGCAGGTCGACGCGGGACGCATGCTGCACCCGGTCTCGGGCACGGCGGTCCGGGCCGACCCGGCGGCGCTCTGGTGGGCGCTCGCGCCGTCCGTCCGCGCCTGGCTGACGCCGCGCGTCGTCGTGCTCGGCGCCGAGTCGACCGGGTCGACGACCCTGGCTGAGGCCCTGGCCAGGGCCCTCGGCACCGACTGGGTGCCCGAGTACGGACGACTGCACAGCGAGGTCCGCGACGGCGGGCTCGACGCGCCCTGGCGGAGCGACGAGTTCGAGCTGATCGTCGACCGACAGATCGGGTGGGAGGACGCCGCGCGCCGCCGCGTGCCCCGTCCCCTGCTCGTCTGCGACACGGACGTGCTGGCGACGGCGGTCTGGCACGAGCGCTACGTCGGCCCTGCGCCCGAGGCGCTGTGGGCGAGGGCCGCGCAGCACCGGCCCGTGCTCTACCTGCTCTCGGGTGACGAGATCCCCTTCGTCGACGACGGGATGCGCGACGGCGAGCACCTGAGGCACGACATGCAGCAGCGCTTCCGCGACGTCCTGACGGC
Organism: Frigoribacterium sp. ACAM 257; assembly: GCF_007954365.1. Classification (GTDB taxonomy): domain Bacteria; phylum Actinomycetota; class Actinomycetes; order Actinomycetales; family Microbacteriaceae; genus Frigoribacterium. The sequence goes on along the minus strand of NZ_VOLO01000001.1, from coordinate 1,229,476 downwards.
GCAGCCGGTGCCCTGGACGGAGGTGCGCGGCAGCGTCGCCGAGCGCGTCGCGGCTGCCGTCCCCCTGGTCGAGGAGGCCGTGGCCGGGGCGCTCCGCTTCGCCCTGCCCCTCGAGCAGCAGGCGCAGGCCGACCGGCTGCACGACGCGTCGGGCCGCGGCTAGGCTGCCGACATGGGGGATCGCTGGAACCGTCTTTCGCAGTCGCCGACCCGGCAGGTCCCGCCGGGGCCGCCGCACGACCTGACGGCGGACGATCTCTTCGCCGAGCCGGACGGCTCGCTCGCGGGGCCCGAGCCGCTCGACGAGAAGCTGCGCCGCGCCTACTACTGGCTCGTCAACCAGGCGGTCATCTCGCCGTTCTACGACGTCGAGTTCTCGTCGGGCAGCCCGGTGTCCTTCACCCTCGGCGACGCCGGCGCGACGCTCGACCTGCCGACCGAGCAGTCGTACTCGTCGAACGTGCTGCTGCCCCTGCTCACGCTCGCCGTGGGCGGCAAGTGCCTGCTCGTCGGCGGGCCGGGCCGCGGCAAGACGACCCTCGCCGTGTTGATGGGCGTGCTCGCCGGCTCGACGCCCGCCGACGTGCGCAGGCACGTGCAGCAGGGCCAGCCGCAGCTGACCGTCAGCGACCTCGTCGGGCTGCCCCTGCCGCGCGACCTCGTGCAGGCGGCGAGCCTCGACGAGGTCAACGTCGCCTGGCGCGGCTGGCTCACCGAGCCCGTCAAGATCGTCGACGAGTACAACCGCATCCCCACCAAGACGCAGTCCGCCCTGCTCACCATGGTCGCCGAGAGCTACGTCGAGAGCCACGACCAGGTGCGCTCGACGACGCCGCCGTCGGGCGTCGAGAGCTGGTTCTTCACCGCGAACGACGACGGAGGCGGCGGCACGTTCCCCGTCATCCAGGCGCTCCGCGACCGGATGGACGTCACCGTGGCCGCGCTCGGCTTCAACAGCCGGTTCCTCGACGAGCTGGTCGCCCGGGTCGAGGCCGGCGAGAAGCCGGAGGACCACGTGCCCGCCGAGCTCGTGCTCTCGCCCGACGAGCAGTCGCGGCTGCGCGCCGCGGTGCGGGCCGTGCCGATCCCCGCCTCGGTACGGCGCCGGATCGAGTTCTTCTCCAGCCACTTCGAGTTCGTGCAGCACGGCGGCCGTCGGTTCGAGTACCGCACGAAGGACACGGTGACGACCGGGGGCGGTCGCGTCCCCGACGTCGTCGACGAGAACACGGGGGCCGACCTCGCCGTCGACCTCGGGGCGCAGACCGTCAACAGCCTCTCCGTGCGTGCCCTGCAGACCCTGGTCGGCTACGCGAAGGCGATGGCCTTCTTCCGCGGCCGCGCCGAGGTCGGCCTCGACGACGTCGCGGCGGTGCTGCCCTTCGCCCTGCGCGGCAAGCTGCTGCCGAATCCCCAGCACCCCCGCTTCGACGAGGGCACCGACCGCGAGCTCGCCGCCGACGCCGTGAGCTGGCTGGCCGACCTGTTCGAGCAGAGCTGCCGCCAGTACACCGCCCTCGACCGCGACGGCGACGACCCGGTGGCCGAGCTGCTCGCCCAGCTCGGACGCGGGCTCGACGGGGTCGACCGGGTCGAGGCGTCCCGCCGCCTGACGGCCGTGGAGGCGCTGATCACCGCGATCGCCGGCGCCGGCAAGCTCTACGGTCGCCACTACGACGACCTCGTCGCCCTCAAGTACGTGCACCAGCGGTACACCGGCTACCTCGCCTGGCTCGAGGGCGGCCGGTCGTGACGCACCGGGCGGGCCACGTCGTGGACGACGGCGTCCTCGTCGACGGCTCGGCGCCTCCTCGTCTCGCCGCCGGCCTCGACGCCGAGCGTGCCGAACGGAACACGGTCGCCTGGGGCGGCGACGCGACTCGCTGGCGGCACGTGCTGACGGCCGCGCTCGCCGTGCAGCGGTCGTCGTCCAGGCCCGAGCAGGGGCACCGCGACCTCTCGGCCCTCGCGGCCTGGCGCTCGGGGGTCGTCGGACTGCGCGCGGACGCTCTGGCGCGGCTGGACCGGGTGCTCGGCGGTGGGGGCGACGACGAACTGCCCTCGCCGGAGGCCGCCGCGGCCGCGCTCGGCCTCGACGCGGCGCGCCTCGACGCGTTCGCCGAGGGGCAGCGCACCGACCCGTTCGCGTGGCCGCCCGGCCGGCCCGGCGGGCTCATAGCGCGCGTGGGCGGGTTCCGTGGCCTGGGCGGGCCGTGGCAGGCACGTCCGCAGTGGACGACCCCGCTCGACGAGGCCGGCGCCCACCTCCTCTGGGTGGCCCCTGAGCCGGGCGTCGACGGGCCGCCCGAGGGCAGCCAGCTCTGGCGGCTCGACGCGGACGTCTTCGGCCACAGCCTCGTCCTGATCGCCGACGACGTCCCGGCGGGCCTCGCGATCCCCGACGGCGGAGGACGGCGGGGCACCGTGGCCCAGGCGCGGTCGTCGGTGCTCCTGCGATGGACGAGCTGCCTGGCATTCCTGGTGGAGGCGTCGTGACCGCCCCGGGGACGAGGTCGCCAGCAGGGCGCCAGGCCCTCGCCGGGGCTGCCGTGCCGCCGACGCCTCGGCAGCGGGCCGCGTGGCTCGACGCGCTGGAGCTCTGGGGCGTCGACCTGCACGACCCTGTGTTCGTCGCCGACGCCGGTGAGTCGAGCTTCGCCTGGTTCCAGTTCCCCAGCGAGGTCACCGTCGACCTCGCGCTCGTCGAGCGCATCGGGGCCGAGCGACACCTCTCGTCGATCCTCGCCCACGAGATCGGCCACCACGTCGTCGCGCCGAGCACGCGCCTCGACGGGTTCAAGGTCGTCCAGCAGATGGCGAGGGCCCTCTCGGCGCTCGACTCGTGGCACGGCGAGGTCAGGCGGCGCCCGTCCGACCCGGCCGAGGCTCACGAGCTGGCCAACCTCTGGGAGGACCTCCTGATCAACGCGAGGGTCGCGCGCCTGCAACGGCGACGGGCCGCGCGGTCGGGCAGGACAGCCGACGAGCCGGACCTGATCGCGCTGTGGCGCCTGCTGAACGGCCCGGGCGGCGACTCGTCACCCCTCTGGTGGGTGTACTGCCGCACCCACGAGCTGCTGTGGTCGCTGCCGCCCGGCACGTTCTGCGACGTCTCGCCGCCCGATGTGCTCGGCGACGCGGAGCGTGGCGACCTCGCGGCCGGTGCGGCGGCGGCCGCACGGCGGGCCGTCGCCCCCGGCCCGTCGTCCGAGCCTGCCGAGCCGTCCGAGCCTGCCGAGCCGTCGGAGCCTGCCGAGCCGTCGGAGCCGTCCGCCGACGAACTCGCCGAGGCGGCGGCGGAGGACGCCGTGATCGCGCGAGCCGAGCTCGTGCAGCTCAGCATGCTGACGCCGGGGCCCGACGCCGAGTTCCTCGCCGACGTGGTGCGTCGCTTCGCCGACGACCCCGTGTCGGGCGCCCTGCCCGCGGGCATGGTCCTCGCTCCCTACGCCGTGCTCCGGACACGTCAGGGCGACCAGGCACCGGGGGCAGGGCCGACGAGCAGGCCGTCTGCCGGGGAGGGCTGCGGCGGTCCCTCCTCGGAGGGCGTCCCGACGGCCGCCGAGCTGGAGGCAGTGCTCGGCGACCCGCGCCTGCGGGTCGTCCCCGAGCACCCCGGCGTGGCCGCAGGGAGGCGAGCAGCCGAGAAGGCGGCGGCGGCCCGCGGCGACGGTGCGGACCCGACGGACGGCGAGGGCGGCGAGGGCGACGAGGGCGACGAGGTCGAGGCCGTGGCGGCGCCGCGGGACCTGGCCGAGGGCCAGGCCTACGGACTGGCAGAGACCCTCCGGCTCTGGCGCAGCACCGACGCCGACGGTGTGGTCGCGGCCTGGTACCTCGCCGAGGCTCGGCGCTGGGTCCGGCCGTTGACGCAGCCGGCCCTGCTCGGCAGCGACCCCGACGACACGATCCCCGGAGCCCTGGAGTCGTGGCAGCTCGGCGACGACGTCGACGACCTCGACTGGGTCGCCACCCTGTCCCGCTCCCCAGTCGTCGTGCCGGGCGTGACCACCCGCCGACGCGACACGCTGGCGGACGCGCCGCCGCCCCGGCGGGAGGGGATCGAGCTCGACCTGTGGGTCGACTCGTCAGGCTCGATGCCCGGGCCGGAGCGCGGCTCGGCCGCCCTCGTGGCGGGGACGATCCTCGTGCTGTCCGTCCTGCGCGGGGGAGGACGAGTGCGCGTCACCTCGTTCTCGAGCCCCGGACAGGTCGCCGGGGGAGTCCGCCCCACTCGTGACCGCGTCGAGGCCCTCCGCGACCTCACCACGTTCTTCGGCGGCGGCACCACGTTCCCGCTCGACCTGCTCGCCTCCCGGTACCGGGGCACCCGGCTCGACCCCGCGGTGCGCCGGCACCTCGTCGTCCTGTCCGACGACGGGCTGGCCTCGATGTTCGGCGCGGGCCAGCCGAAGCTGTCCGGGGTCGCGCCCCGGGTGCGCCGGGTGCTCGACACCGCCACGCTGGTCGTGCTCGGCGCGTCGCCGGCGATGACGGAGCAGGCCGAGGCGGCGGGCTACGACGTGCGGGTCCTGCCCGGCGTCGAGGACGCGCCCCGCCTCTGCGCGGAGCTCGCGGCCGTCCTCGCCGACCCGCCCCGTCGACCCGAGGAGACCCGTGGCTGCTGACGACACGACCCCGCTCGGCCGCTGGCTCGCGCGGGACGACGACGAGGAAGAGCTCTGGCGGCGGCTCGCCCCCGGCCCGCCGATCGACGAGGTCGCCCGGCGGATCTCGGCCGTGCCCCGGAGCTTCCTCGAGCCCGGATTGTCCGTGCGCGCTCTCGTCGGCGACGTGCTCGACGAGCTCGTGCCCGATCCGCTCGCCCCGCTCTCCGCCCCGGCTCGTCAGGCGGCCGAGGTCGCGGCCCTCGTCGACGCCGACCGTCACGACGCGGCCCGACGCGGGGCGGCCGTGGCACTGTGGACCTGGGCGAGCGAGGACGACCTGGGCCCGACCGACCCGCGCCTCCTGCCCTGGGCGGCCGCCCGCGTGCTCGCGGCCATGGCCTGGCGGCTGGCCCCCGTCGTCGATCCGCGCGAGTGGCTCGCCGACGCCGAACGGCGCGACGAGGCGGCGCGGACGTTCCTGTTCTGGAGCGGGCAGCTCCCCGCCGGCGAGGACGTCGCGACGGCCCGCGCCCTGCTCGAGTCCCGCGACTCGCTGCGCCGCGACCAGTCGCTGGGCCAGGCGCTCGAGGAGCAGCGGCACCGGGTCGAGGTGCTCCGGCGCCTCCGGGAGGCACGGGCCCGCGAGGCGGCCGCCCGGCCGGGGCACGAGTGACGTCGTGACGGCCCCCGACGCCCCCGATCCCGGCTCCCCGGATCCCGACGCCCCCGACCACCTCGCCCTCGACGAGTACCGGCCCGGCGCCTCCGTCGCGCTCACCGACGCCGAGCGGTGGCCGACCCTCACGCCCGAGGGCAGGCAGCGCCTCGACCGCCTCCGCGACCACCCGCTGGCCCCGGCCTGGGTGCACCGGACGGGCGATCGACTCACCGCCGCGGGGATCGAACGCGCGCAGACGCCGCTGTCGCTCGACGGGTGGCTCGACGAGCACCTCGCCACAGCCCGGCGACTGCCTGCCTACCGCCGACGGGCCGCGGGCTGGGACCGCCTCGACGACTGGCCGCTCGTCACGCGTGACGACCTCGTCGACGACGTCGCCGCCTTCGTGCCGCTCGACGCCGACCTCGACCTGATGGTCCACGGCAGCAGCTCGGGCTCGACCGGCCGGGCGCTGCTGATCCCCGACCACGTCGAGGAGGTGGCACGCACCTTCCACCTGTACGTCTCGCTGGTGCGCGACCTCGGGATCGACTGGCGGCCCGACCCGTCGCGCATGGCGCTCGCCCACGTCGTGCACCAGCGCCAGGCCTTCACCTACGCGTCGGTGCTGAGCGGCTTCGGCCAGTCGACGACGGCCAGGGTGAACCTGCACCCCGCGCAGTGGGGCGACCTCGACCGGCGTTCCGGCTTCTTCGCCGACCAGGGGCCGCAGGTGTTCTCCGGCAGCCCCACCAGCCTGGCCGAGCTGCTGCACCCGACCCTGGTCGGTCACCTGGCGCCCCTGGCCCTGTTCTCGGGCGCGACGTCTCTCTCGGCGCCGCTTCGCGCCGACCTCGAGACCGCCTTCGGCTGTCCCGTGATCGACGTCTACGGGCTGCACGAGACCCGGCCGATCGCCGTCAGCAGCGACGGCGGCCCGCACGTCGTGCTCGACCGGAGGCTCGTCGTCGAGCTCGTCGACCCGGCCGGGCAGCCCGTCGGGCCGGGCGAGCGCGGCGAGATCGTCGTGACGGCGGGCGAGAACCCGCTGCTGCCCCTCGTGCGCTACCGCACGGGCGACCACGCCCGTCTCGTCGACGTCGACGGTCGCCAGGCCCTCGCCGACCTCGAGGGCCGGGACCCGACGGTCTTCGCCCACGCCGACGGGTCCGTCGTGCCCTGCGTCGACCTCACGCAGCACCTGCAGGCCGCGGGCTGCCACGGCTGGTCGGTGCACCAGGAACGAGGAGGCGCGGTGCGCGCGGTCGTCGTGGGCGGCGACCCCGAGACCGTCGCGTCCCGCCTCGGTGCGCTGCTCGGCCGGGAGGTCGCCGTCAGCCAGGTGACGGCACTGCTCGACCTCGGCGAGGGCAAGCCGCGCCGGTACGTGTCGGAGGCCGAGGCGGCCTAGCGCGCCGCGATCTCGACGACGGGCAGGTGCCGCCGCACTCGCATCTGCAGCGTGAGCTGCCCGCGCCGGGCGAGCACGAGGGCGGTCACGCCTGCGACGACCGCGGGCACGCCGCCGGAGATCACCATGGCCGTCGGCGTGCCGAGCACCTCGACGATCCCGCCCATCAGCGGACCGCCGACTGCCTGGCCGCCGAGCAGCATGAGCACGTAGAGCGACATCACCCGACCGCGGATGCCGATGTTGCTCGACAGCTGCACCAGCTGGTTCGCCGACGTGAGGAACAGCAGCGACGCCAGCCCGACCGAGACGAGCACCAGGGCGAACGGCACGACGCCGGCGGCGCCGCCGACGACCCCGGCGCCCGCCTGCAGCAGGCCGGTCACGAGCAGGCCCACGACGAGGGTGCGCAGCCGGATCGTGGCCCGCCGGGTCGACAGCAGCGCGCCCGTGAGGGCGCCCACGGCGATCATCGAGTTGAAGAGCCCGTAGCCGCCGGCGCCCACGTCGAAGACCTCGTCGGCGTACGACGCGAGCAGCACGGGCATCGTCAGGCCGAACACGGCGTAGGACGCGACGAGCACGACCGGCACGAGGATGGTCGGCTTCGCCCGGGCGTACGCGAGGCCCTCGCGCAGCTGGCCGCGCGACCGGGGAGCCGGTGCGGTGCGGGTCATCTGGGAGGTGCGGAGCAGGCCGAGCATGCCGACCACGAGCAGGCAGGCGACGCCGTTCACGGCGAAGGCCCACCCGGCGCCGACCGCGAGCAGCAGCACGCCGCTGACAGCGGGGCCGATCATGCCGCCGAGCTGGAACACGCTCGAGTTGACGCTGATGGCGTTCCGGAGGTGGCGCTGGCCGACGAGCTCGCTCACGATCACCTGGCGGGCCGGGTTGTCGATCACGGTCACGAGACCGGTCGCGAAGGCGATGGCGAAGACGTGCCAGGCCTCGACGACGCCGGTGAGGGTCAGCACGGCGAGCCCGATGCTCAGCACCGCGAAGACGCTCTGCGTCACCACCATCAGCGCGCGCTTCGAGAACCGGTCGACGAGCACGCCGCCGAGCAGGCCGAAGAAGAGCATCGGCGCGAACTGCATCGCGACGGTGACCCCGACGGCGGTCGCGCTGCCGGTCAGCTCGAGCACGAGCCAGTCCTGGGCGATTCGCTGCATCCAGCCGGCGGTCATGGCGACGAAGTTGCCGACCGTCCAGAGCCGGAAGTTCGGCACGCTGAGCGCGATGAAGGTGTGCCGCCACGGCGGGCGCTGCGTCGCGACGGGCAGCGGCGCGGTGGCGGGGAAGGAGGCGGCGGGGTCGACGATCGGGGTGCTGGCGGTGGACGGAGCGGACATCACTGTTCCTGCGCTGGGGGGCGGCCCGGGGCGGTCGCGGCCGCCGGGGGAGGAGCCGAGGGGCCTCGCGGTGGTGAGCCGCGCCTCCTCGTCCCTCGACGGTAAGCCCGCAGGGGTCATTCGGGCCCCCTATGGTGTGAATCAGTGTCATGCATTGTTCGAATGGCACGCTCTGATTCACCACGAGGAGGCTCGCCGTGTTCGACCCTGCCCTGCTGACGACGTTCCTGGCCGTCGCCGAGACCCGCAGCTTCACGGCCGCGGGCCTCCGTCTCGGCATCAGCCAGCCGACGGTGAGCCAGCACGTCGGCCGGCTCGAGAAGGCGGCCGGCCGCACCCTCGTGGTCCGCGACACCCGTGACGTGCGGCTCACGGACAACGGCGACGCGATGGCCGGCTTCGCCCGCACCATCCTCGCCGCGCACGCCGCGGCCGAGAGCTGGTTCAGCGGGTCGGCGATGCGCGGCCGCCTGCGCTTCGGAGCCGCGGACGACCTCGCGATCACGCAGCTGCCGCGCATCCTGCGTCACTTCCGGCAGCTGCACCCCGACGTCGACCTCGAGCTGACGGTGAACCAGAGCGGTCCCCTGCGACGACGTCTCGCCTCCGGCCACCTCGACCTGATCTTCGTGAAGCAGACGGCGGGCGAGTCCGACGAGGGCCGGCGGGTCGCGGGCGACACGATGGTCTGGATCGGCCAGGAGAAGCTGCAGGTGGAGCCCGGCCGGCCGGTGCCCCTGATCGCCTACCAGGCGCCGAGCCTCAGCCGGCAGCTCGCGATCGGCGCCCTCGAGGCGAGCGGGCGCACCTGGCGGATCACCTGCAACACCCGCGACGTGAACGGGGTGCTCGCGGCCGTGCGGGCGGGCATGGGCGTCGCGGTGTTCCCCTTCTCGCTCATCCCCACCGACCTGGTCAAGGTCAGCGACCGCTTCTCGCTGCCGGCCCTCGGCGACGTCGACTACGTGCTCGTCGCGAACCCCGCCGCCCCGCGCGAGCCGGTCGAGGCGCTCACCTCGGCGATCATGAGCCGGGGCGTCCGCCGCGCCGTCTGACGCCCGCGCCGCCTCCGACCCCGTCGCCCTCTCGTCGAGGGCGGGTATTCCGGGTCGAGGGCGGGTCGGTCGGGACCCGCCCTCGACCCGGAATACCCGCCTTCGGCCAGGGCAGACCCGACGAGGAGGCGCGGGCGAGCAGGATGGACCGCATGAGCACCCGACGCACCCGCCTCGCCCGCACCGCCGCAGCCCGACGCACGCGCGGCGCCTCAGCCCGCCGCACCGCGCTGCTCTTCGCAGCCGCCTGCGGCGTCTCCGGCGTGCTGCACCTGGTGCGCCCGAGCGCCTACGACGCGGTGGTGCCGCGCAGCATGCCCGGCCCGGCGCGCCTGTGGACGACGAGCTCCGGCGTCGCCGAGGTCGTCGTCGCGGGCGCGCTGATCTCGACCGCCACGCGGCGGGCGGGCGGCGCCCTGGCGGCGGCGCTCTTCGTCGCGGTCTTCCCGGCGAACGTCTCGATGGCGCTCCGGTCGCTCCGCAGCAGCCGCGCCGGGACGGCCCGCAGGGTCGTGACCGTCGCCCGGCTGCCCCTCCAGGTGCCGCTCGTGGCGAGCGCGCTGGCCGTGCGCCGCGCCTCCTGACCGGCGTCCTCCCCGCCCCGGACCGGTACCGTGGACGATCGGCCCGCGAGCCGAGCACCGCACGACCACCGCCGAGGGGAGGCGCCGCATGACCACGATCGACCTCAACGCCGACCTCGGCGAGGGCTTCGGCCGCTGGACGCTCGGCGACGACGACGCCCTGCTCGACGTCGTCACGAGCGCCAACGTCGCCTGCGGTTTCCACGCGGGCGACCCGGCCGGTCTGCTGCGCGTCGTCGACGCGGCCCACCGTCGCGGGGTCGTCGTCGGGGCGCACGTCTCGTACCGCGACCTGGTCGGCTTCGGCCGCCGCTACGTCGAGGCCTCGCACGACGAGCTCGTCGCGGACGTCGTCTGGCAGGTCGGCTCGTTGACCGGGCTCTCCCGGGCGGTCGGCGGGGCCGTCCGCTACGTGAAGCCGCACGGCGCCCTCTACTCGGTCGTCGCCGACGCCGACGGCCGGGGAGCCGTCCACGCGGGAGCCGTCGTCGAGGCAGTGCTCCGCGTCGACCCGTCCCTGCCCGTCGTCGGCCTCGCCGGCTCCGCGTTCCTCCGCCGTGCCGAGCAGGAGGGACTCCGCGTCGTCGCCGAGGCCTTCGCCGACCGCGCCTACGACGCGAGCGGTGCCCTCGTGCCCCGCAGCCGACCAGGGGCCGTGCTGCACGACGCGAGCGAGGTCCGCGACCGCGTCCTCCAGCTGGTCGAGACGGGGACGGTCCGCTCGGTCGACGGCGCAGTCGTCGAGCTGTGCGTCGACACGGTCTGCGTGCACGGCGACAGCCCCGACGCCGTCGCGATCGCCGCCCAGGTGCGAAGCGCCCTCGAGGAGGCGGGCGTCGGCCTCCGCCCGTTCGTCACGGTGCCGCAGGCCCCAGGGGCGGCCACCCGGTGACCGGGCACGAGGTCGACCTCGGCGCCGCGCTCGCGCACCTCAGGGTGCTGCCGCTCGGCACCGACGGAGTGCTGATCGAGACCGACGGCCTGGACGAGTCGCTCGCCCTCTTCGGCGCCCTGCTCGCCCAGCCCGTCGCGGGCATCCTCGACGTGGTGCCTGCCGCGCGGAGCGTCGCGGTGCGGTTCCTGCCCACGCTCCTGCCGATCGCGTCGTTGATGAGCGTCCTCCGGTCGCTGCCGACGTCGCGGGACGCGGCGACCGAGGGGCGGCTCGTCGAGATCCCCGTCCGGTACGACGGCGAGGACCTGGCCGAGGTCGCCCGTCTGAGCGGCCTGAGCACGCACGAGGTGGTCGACCGCCACGCCGGTGCCACGTACACCGTGGCGTTCACGGGCTTCGCGCCCGGCTTCGCCTACCTGACCGGCGGCGACCCGGCCCTCGCCGTCCCGCGCCGCGCGACGCCTCGCACCTCGGTGCCCGCCGGCGCGGTCGCCATGGCGGGGGAGTTCACCGGGGTCTACCCGCGCGAGAGCCCCGGCGGCTGGCAGCTGCTCGGCCACACCGACGTCGCCCTCTGGGACCTCGCCGAGCGCGTCCCGGCCCTGCTGCAGCCGGGGATGCGCGTCCGGTTCGTCGACGTCACGGCCCGGGCGGCCGCAGTCGAGGAGGCGACGGGCGCCGAGCGAGGGACCACCGCGCCCGCATCCACCGCGCTTCGAGGGCCTGCACGCGCAGCTGCGTCCGCTCCCGAGCCGGCGCCTGAGCCAGTACCCGGGCCCGCCGCGGACGTGCCCGTCGCCCGTCCCCGCCCCGACCGCGCGCTCGTCGTGACCAGGCCGGGCCCCTTCAGCATCCTCGAGGACCTGGGGCGGCCCGGCCGCTCCGGGCTCGGCGTCTCCCGCTCCGGCGCGATGGACCACCGTGCTCTCCGCGAAGCCAACCGCCTCGTCGGCGCCGCGACGGGCTCGGCGGCGCTCGAGCTCGCCTACGGCGGCCTGGAGGCCACCGCCCGCGGCGACCTCGTGCTCGCGGTGGCCGGGGCGCCCGTGCCGCTGACCGTGCACGGGGCGCGCGGCGCCCGCCACGCCGTCCCGGGGGCCGCGTTCGCACTCGACGACGGCGAGGTGCTCGTCGTGGGCGCGCCTCCTCGGGGCGTCTACTCGTACCTCGCCGTCCGCGGCGGCTGGGAGGCCGAGAGCGTGCTCGACAGCGCGTCGGGCGACGTCCTGGCGCGCATCGGCCCCGGCCGGCTCGCTGCCGGCGACGAGCTCGGCGTCGGCCGGGCCTGGTCCGAGAGCGTCGCGGCCTCGGCCCACGACGCACAGCGCTCCGTCTCGGCACCGGACGAGGTCACCCTGCTCGACGTCGTGCTCGGCCCGCGGGACGACTGGTTCACCGCCGAGGCCCTCGAGCGCCTCACGGGGCAGCGGTTCACGGTCACGGCGCAGTCCAACCGGATCGGGCTCCGCCTCGAGGGCGAGCACCCCCTCGAGCGGGCCGTCGAGCACGAGCTGCCGAGCGAGGCGACCGTGTCGGGCGCCCTGCAGGTGCCGCCCGACGGCCAGCCCGTGCTGTTCATGGCCGATCACCCGGTCACCGGCGGCTACCCCGTCGTCGCGTGCGTGGTCGGCGACCAGCTCGACCGTGCCGCCCAGGTGCCCGTCGGGGCGAGCGTGCGGTTCCGCGTCGTCCCCGGGCCCGACCTCGGCGCGGGGCGTCGAGGCGGGCGCCGCGACGCGCGGGTGGACGAGCGCGCCGCGGGCGAGCGCGGGGTCGAACAGTGAGGAAGCTGCTCATCGCCGAGCGCGGGCTGGTGGCGGTGCGCGTCGCGCGCGCCGCCGCCGACCTCGACCTGCCCTCCGTCGCGGTGTTCGCGCCGGACGATGTCGACGCCCTGCACGTGCGCGCCGCGGACGAGGCCTGGGCCCTCGACGAGCTGCCCGGCACCGACGCGTACCGGGACATGACGGCGCTGCTGGACGTGGCGGAGCGCAGCGGCGCCGACGCGGTGCACCCCGGCTGCGGGCCGCTCAGCGAGAGCGCCGAGTTCGCGCGCCGCGTGCTCGCCGCCGGCCTCACCTGGGTCGGCCCCGACCCCGAGACCATGGAGCTGCTGGGCGACAAGGTCTCGGCACGCGCCCTCGCCGACTCGGTCGGGGCCCCGCTCGTCGTCGGCACCTCGGAGCCGATCCGCTCCGCCGACGAGGCCGTCGCGTTCGCCCAGCGGCACGGTCTGCCGATCGCGCTGAAGGCGGCCCACGGAGGCGGCGGCCTCGGACTCAGGGTCGCGCGCCGACTCGACGAGGTCGCCGACCTGCTCGACTCCGCCGTGCGCGAGTCGGCTGCCGTCTTCGGCCGTGGGGAGGTCTTCGTCGAGCAGTACCTCGATCGGCCGCGGCACGTCGAGGCCCAGCTGCTCGGCGACGGCGAGGGGCGGATCGTCGTGGTCGGCACCCGTGAGTGCTCGGTGCAGCGCCGGCACCAGAAACTCGTCGGCGAGGCGCCGGCGCCGCACCTGACCGACGAACAGCTCGAGGTCGTCACCTCCACCTCCGTCGCGCTCGGCTCGGCCGTCTCGTACCGCGGCGCCGGCACCGTCGAGTTCCTCGTGTCGAGGGCCGGCCAGGTGTCGTTCCTCGAGGTGGGCACCGCGCTGCCGCTCGAGCACGTCGCCACCGAGCAGGCCACGGGCGTCGACCTCGTGCGGCAGCAGCTGCTGGTCGCGGGCGGACTCGGGCTCGACCTCGTCGACGTGCCGGAGAGCCGGGGGCACACGATCTCGTTCCGCGTCACGGCCGAGGACGCCGGTCGGGGATTCCTGCCCGCGCCTGCCCCCGTGAGCCGTCTCGAGGTGCCTGGCGGGCCGGGCGTGCGGATCGACTCCGGCGTGGTCGCGGGCTCGGACGTCCCCGCTGGTCGAGACCCCCTCCTCCTCACGGTCGTCGTGACGGGCCGCGACCGCGGGGCGGCCCTGAGCCGTGCACGGCGCGCACTCGACGGCCTCGTCGTGGAGGGGCCCGCGACCACCGCGCGCTTCCACCGCCTCCTCGTCGACGACCCGGCCTTCGTGGACGAGCACGAGCCCACCGTGCACACCCGCTGGATCGAGACCGAGTGCGAGTGGCTCGACGAGCTGGCGAGCGCCACGCCGGAGGCGGCGGCCGGCCCGGAGTCCCTCCGCACCTGGGTCGTCGTCGACGGGCGCCGCGTTCCTCTCGTCCTGCCGCTCGCCGACGTCGACGACCGGGCTCCCGACTCGCTCGGGGCCGAGGCGCTCGTCGCCGGGATCGCCGCCGCGGCGGTCGAGGCCGATGTCGCCGGACGGGCCGACCGGGGCTCCTCGGCGTCGTAAGCTGAGAGTGCGCCCAGAGTCGCGCGCCCTCTTCGCCGCCTACTCCTCGGGAGCCCTCATGACCACCCCCGTGTCCACCGACTCTCGCCGCCCCGGCGTGTCCGGTGCCCTCGACCGCTACTTCGAGATCACCGGCCGCGGCTCGAGCTGGGCCCGCGAGATCCGAGGCGGCGTCGTCACCTTCGTGACGATGGCCTACATCGTGATCCTCAACCCGCTGATCCTCGGCGGCTTCAGCGAGGACCAGGCCGCGAAGGACGTGCTCGGCGGCTGGCTGCAGAACAGCCAGGTCGGCGCGGTCACGGCCCTCACCGCCGGCGTCATGACGATCCTCTTCGGCACCGTCGCGCGACTCCCGTTCGCCTTCGCCGCGGGCCTCGGCATCAACTCGTTCCTGGCGGTCACGGTCGTGCAGGACGTGACCTGGCCCGAGGCCATGGGCCTCGTCGTCATCAACGGCCTCGTCATCACGATCCTCGCCGTCACGGGCCTCCGCAGCATGATCTTCAGCGCGGTGCCCGCTGCCCTGAAGACGGCCATCACGGTCGGCATCGGCCTGTTCATCGCGTTCATCGGCCTCGTCGACTCGGGCTTCGTGCGCACCAGCGGCAACGCGTCGCCCCCGGTGCAGCTCGGCGACGGCGGGTCGATCAGCACCCTGCCGACCATCACGTTCGTCATCGGCCTCGTCGTCATCGGCGTGCTCATGGCCCGTCGCGTCCGCGGTGCGATCTTCATCGGGATCGTCGCCTCGACGGTCATCGCGATCGTCCTGCAGGCGATCTTCCAGGTGCCCACCTCGAACGGCCAGAACCTCGACGACTGGAACCTCAACGCGCCGGTGCTGCCGACGCAGATCGTCGCGCTGCCCGACCTGTCGCTGATCGGCGACGTCAGCTTCGGCGCCTTCGCGCGCATCGGCTGGCTGTCGGCCGTCATGCTGGTCTTCACCCTCGTCTTCACGAACTTCTTCGACGCCATGGGCACGATGACCGGCCTCGCCAAGGCCGCCGACGTCGCCGCGCCCGACGGCACGTTCCCGCGCCTCAAGTCGGCGCTCGTCGTCGAGGGCATCGGCGCGGTCGCGGGCGGCGCGACGAGCTCGTCGTCGAACACGGTCTTCGTCGAGTCGGCCTCGGGCATCGGCGAGGGGGCCCGCACAGGCTTCGCGTCGGTCGTGACCGGAGCGCTCTTCATCCTCGCCATGTTCTTCACGCCGCTGACCCAGGTCGTGCCGCTCGAGGTCGCCGCCGCGGCGCTCGTGATCGTCGGCGCTCTGATGGTGTCGCAGATCAAGGACATCGACTGGACCGACTTCAGCGTCGCACTGCCCGTGTTCCTCACGATCATCGTCATGCCGCTGACCTACTCGATCGCCAACGGCATCGGCGTCGGCTTCGTCACCTGGGTGATCGTCCGTGCGTTCTCGGGCAAGGCGCGCGAGATCAGCCCGCTGCTCTGGATCGTCGCCGTCGGGTTCCTGGTCTACTTCGTCCGCGGCCCGATCGAGACCCTGATCGGCTGACCTGCCCCGCGACACCCCGAAGTGGACGATGCACCCCGATACGTCGGGGTGCATCGTCCACTTCGGGGTGCGGGACGAGTACGGAGCGCGGTAGCGTCTGCGGCACGCACCGGCACCGTCGCCGACGCGACCGACTCGAGGAGGCGCCCCGTGCCCCGCATCACCCCAGTCCTGTGGTTCGACGGCGAGGCCGAGGCGGCCGCGACGTTCTACGTCTCGCTCTTCCCGGTCTCCCACATCTCGCACGTGTCGCGCTACCCCGACGACTTCCCCGACCCCGCCCTGGCCGGTCAGGCGCTCGTCGTCGAGTTCGACCTCGACGGCCAGGGCTTCCAGGGCCTGAACGGAGGCCCGGGGTTCGTCCCCAACGAGGCCGTCTCGCTCTCCGTGCCGGTCGACGACCAGGAGGAGCTCGACCGGATCTGGGACGCCCTCGCGTCCGACGGCGGCCAGGAGGGGCGGTGCGGCTGGGTCCGCGACCGCTGGGGCTTCTGGTGGCAGGTCGTGCCGAGCGCGATGCAGCGGACCGTCGGCGGGGCCGACCCGGCCGGCGCCTCCCGCGCGATGGAGGCGATGATGGGCATGGGCCGTCTTGTGGTCGCCGACCTCGAGGCCGCCTACCGCGGCGACTGACCCGCCCGCCGCCTCCTCAGCTCAGCAGCGGGGGACGGCTCACCAGTCGTGCACCGTCCCGTCGGCCAGGCGGTTGTAGGGCAGGTACGCCTGCTCGTAGGGGTACGTGCCGGCCTCGTCGACGTCGAGCTCGACGCCGATGCCCGGCTGCTCGCCGGGGTGCAGCATCCCGTCGACGAAGGTGAAGCTCTGCCGGAAGACGGAGTCGGTCTTCTCGCCGTGCTTCATGTACTCCTGGATCCCGAAGTTGTGGATCGCGAGGCCGAGGTGCATCGCGGCCGCCATCCCGACGGGCGAGATGTCGGTCGGCCCGTGCATGCCCGACTTGATCTGGTACTGCGCGGCGTAGTCGAGCACCTTGCGCAGGTGGGTGATGCCACCGGTGTGCGTGACCGCGCTCCGGACGTAGTCGATCAGCTGCTCGCGGATGATCTGCTGGTAGTCCCAGACCGTGTTGAAGATCTCGCCGATCGCGAGGGGAGTCGTCGTGTGCTGCCGGACGAGCCGCAGCGCCTCGGGGTTCTCGGCCGGGGTGACGTCCTCGAGCCAGAACAGGTCGTAGGGCTCGAGGCTCTTGCCGAGCGATGCCGCCTGGATCGGCGTCATGCGGTGGTGGCCGTCGTGCAGCAGCGGGATCTCGGGCCCGAACTCGTTCCGCACGGCCTCGAAGACGGTCGGCACGTGCCGCAGGTACGAGCGCGTGTCCCAGTCCTCCTCGTTCGGCAGGGCGCCGCGCTGGGCGGGCTCGTGGTCGTAGCGCACGCCGGTGTTGGCGTCGAAGGTGGCGTTCGAGGCGATGCCGTAGATCGACTTCAGCCCGGGCACGCCGGTCTGCACGCGGATCGCCTTGTAGCCCTGCTCCTGGTGGTCGCGGACACTGTCGAAGAGCTCGTCCAGGTCCTTCCCGGAGGCGTGCCCGTAGGTGAGCAGGCCGGTGCGGGAGGCGCCGCCGAGCAGCTGGTAGAGCGGCATGCCGGCGACCTTGGCCTTGATGTCCCAGAGCGCGACGTCGACGGCGGCGATCGCGGCCATGGTGACGGGGCCGCGGCGCCAGTAGGCGCTGCGGTAGAGGAACTGCCAGGTTTCCTCGATGCGGCCGGGGTCACGGCCGATCAGCAGCGGCACGACGTGCTCGCCGAGGTAGGCGACGACCGCGAGCTCGCGGCCGTTCAGGGTGGCGTCGCCGAGTCCGGTGACCCCCTCGTCGGTGGTCAGCTTCAGCGTGACGAAGTTGCGGTCAGGGCTGGTGACGATGACCTCGGCCTTGTCGATCTTCATACGGTCTCCTTCGACTGGATGGAGGCGGCGATGCCTCCTCACCACCCTGTCGCACCTGGACGCCGCACGCCAGCGCGCCCCTGTCCGTGCGGCTCCTCATTCAGGAACTCAGGTCCTGATCCGTGCAGCGGGGGGAGGCGCGGTCCTGATCCGTGCACGACTCAGGAACTCGGCGGTGTGAGTTCCTGAATCTTGCCGCGCGCGTCCTGCTCGCGGGCGGCGTCGCGGGCGAGCAGGGTCGCGCCCGCGACGGCGGCGGGCATGACGACGACGGCCCCGAGGGGCACGAAGAACGACAACCAGGTCGCCGTCCCGAAGCCGAGCGTCCGCCAGCGGTTCGCCGCCAGGGCTGCCCGGCGCTGTCTGAGCGACCGTCCGCGCGCGTCGAGGGCGAAGCCGGTGAGCTCGACTGCGAGGAACCACCCGCCGGTGAGCGCTCCGAGCACGGGCACGAGGGTCTGCCCCACGACCGGCACGAAGCCGCCGACGAACAGGCAGGTTCCGACCGCCGCCGTGGCGAGCAACAGGCGGACCGAGTCGCCGGCGCTCCGCAGCACGCCGCGCCAGAATCCCTGCTCGACGTCGGCCGGGGCGTCGCCCTCGCTCTGCTCGACGTGCCGCCAGATTCGCTCGTAGAACGGATCGCCGACGAGCAGCGTCACGGCGGTGAAGGTCACCACGGCGAGCAGCACTGCCAGCAGCGACACCGCGACGCCGACGCCGACCCGGACGAGCACTTGGCCCCACTCGGGCCAGCGGTCGGCGAACGGCGTCAGCACGACGGCCAAGTCGTCGGCCTGTCCGTTCACGAGCACGAGCAGAGCGACGAAGACGGCGCCGACGATCAGGGCGGGCACGGCGCCGAGCAGCATCAGCCGGGGCGAGGTGCCCCAGAGTCGCAGCCCCCGACCGAGCACGGCCACGCCCGAGCCGAACTCGCGCAGGGCCGACACGTCAGCGCACCTCGAGCGGCACGGAGCGGGCCGGCGCCGGGAACGCCCGTTCGAGCTGCACGAAGGCCTGGTCGTCGATGTCGACCTGCAGGGCCGCGGCGTCCTCGCGCACGTGCTCGACGCTGCCGGCCTTCACGGCGAGCAGCACGTCGGGCGCGAGGCGGAGCACCCACGCGATCGCCAGCTGGGCCGGCGTCACTCCCAGATCGGCAGCGACGGAGGTGACGACCGGGTGGTCGAGGAGCTCGCCGTGGTCGACGGGCGAGTACGCCATGAGCGGCGTCCCCGTCTCGCGCAGGCGCGGCAGCAGGTCGTGCTCCGGCCCGCGGCGGGCGAGGTTGTAGAGCACCTGGTCGGTCTGGGGCGACGACGATCCACCGGTGGCCCTGACGAGGTCGTCGAGGTCGTCGACGTCGAAGTTGCTGACGCCCCAGCCTCCGATCGATCCCTCGGCGACGAGCGCCTCCATCGCCTCCACCGTGTCCTCGAGCGGGTGGCCGCCGCGCCAGTGCAGCAGGTAGAGGTCGAGCCGGTCCGTTCCCAGACGCCGCAGGCTGGCGTGGCAGGCGTCGACGGTGCCCCGGCGGCTCGCGTTCGAGGGGAGCACCTTGCTCACGAGGAACACCTCGTCCCGACGACCGGCGATCGCCTCGCCGACGAGCTGCTCAGAGGCGCCGTGGCCGTACATCTCGGCCGTGTCGACCAAGGTCAGGCCGAGGTCGAGACCCTCGCGGAGGGCCGCCAGCTCAGCGTCCCGCCGCCGGGGGTCGTCGCCGAGTTCCCAGGTCCCCAGTCCGAGCGCGGGCACAGTGCGTCCGTCGGGGAAGGCGACGGGCGGGTTCTCGTGAGCAGCCATCGCCCCAGTGTGCCCGGGAGGTCGCCTGCCGGGTTCGCCCTCCTCAGGTCCGCCGTCGTCCCTCCTCCCCAGGCTCCGCGAGCTCGGCCCGTGTCCACAGCGGAGGAGGCGCGGGTCGATCCGGGACTGCCCGTCCGGCACGGTGGTCCCCATGACCACGACTGACCGCACCGTCCCGCCCCTGCCCGCCACCTCGTCCGAGTCCGCTCTCGCCCAGTGGGCGAGCGTCGTCTGTGACGAACCCTGTGACGAGGACCTGGCCTACGTCGCGTTCTTCGACCGAGGCGAGTACCCCTGCGCGAGCGTCATCAGGCTGAGGGGCCTGCCCAGGCTGCCGTACGGACGCGACGTCGCCTCCCTCGAGCGCGTCGTGCGCGACCAGGCCAGCGACGTACGGGCACGGTCGGTGGTGCTCGTCTGGCAGAGAGAAGGCGAGACGCCCCTCGACGACCTCGCGGTGGCCACGTGGGCGAGGGGTCTCGACGAGCGGCTCCGCCGCGGACCGTTGACGCTGCGCGGCCAGGTGCGACGCACGCCGGGCGGCTTCGACCCTGCCCCGCGGCTGCCGGGACAGATCACGGCGACCGACCTTCCCGAGGGCTTCGACCTGCCGGGCGAGGGCCCGCAGCTGATCCCGATGCGGAACCCGTACCACTGACCCTCGCCCGCACGGGCCGTCGCCCGGGGGAGGCGCCCGTCACGTCACGCTGCGTCGGCGGCGACGTCCAGCCTCTGGACCTCGTCAGCGGACAGCTTGATCGTCGCGGCAGTCGCCGAGTTCATGATCGTCTGCGGGCGAGTCGACCCGGGGATGGGGATGACCAGCTCGGACGCGTGCAGCTCCCATGCGAGTGTCAGCACCTGCGGCGATATGCGACGCGCGTTGGCGATCTCGGCGAAGACGGCGTGCTTCGTGCCGAGGTCCGCGGCGTTCGTGATGCCGCCGAGCGGGCTCCAGGGCAGGAAGGCGATGCCCATCTCGTCGCACAGCACGAGCTCCTCGGTGCTCGAGCGGAACGCGGGGGAGTACTGGTTCTGCACGGAGACCAGGCGCCCGTCGAGGACGTCGTTCGCCTCGCGGATCTGGTCGACCGTCGCGTTGGAGATGCCGGCCATGCGGATGACGCCCTCGTCGAGCAGCTCCGCCAGGGCGCCCACCGAGTCGGCGTACGGCACGGCCGGGTCGGGGCGGTGGAACTGGTAGAGGCCGATGGTCTCGACGCCGAGGCGTCGCGCGGACGCGCGCGCCGCCTCCTTCAGGTAGGCAGGGTCGCCGTTCTGCGCCCAGGAACCGGCCTCGGGGCGGAGGTGGCCGCCCTTGGTCGCGACGAGCACGTCGGAGGTGTCGCCGTGGAAGCTGTCGAGAGCCCGGGCGATCAGCGACTCGTTGTGCCCGATCTCGTGGGTGCCGGGCTGGTGGTAGGCATCCGCGGTGTCGATCAGCGTGATCCCCTGCTCGAGCGCGGCGTGGATCGTGGCGATCGCCTGCTTCTCGTCCGGCCGGCCCTCGATCGACAGGGGCATGCCGCCCAGGCCGATCGCGCTCACGGTGACGTCTCCGATGGTCCTCGACTTCATGGGTCCTCCTCGTGCCGCAGCGGTGCGGCGCTCGTGATCGTGGCGGTCCCCGCATGGAGGGGACCTGCCTCCTGGGTACGCCCGCCCGGCCTCCCCGTTCCCAGGAACGACCGGCGCCCAGGTGCCTGGCAGGCGCCACGGCGGGGTCTGCCAGGGGAGCCGCCTAGGTTCTCCGCATGACCTCCGAGACCGCCGTGGCCCCCTCCCGGCCCGCCGCCGGCACGCACGACGACGGCGCTCCCGGTGGTGCGACGCCTCCGGGCGCCTCCGAGAAGGGTCTCGGCCGCGCCGCCCGGGCGCGAGCTCGGTGGCGTGCCGGGCGAGAGAAGCTCGACGGCTACCCCCGCCTCCGCGTGGCCTACAAGGTGGGCGTGGCGCTGGCGGGCGTGGTCGTGATCGCCGTCGGCCTGGTGCTCGTCCCCCTGCCCGGTCCCGGATGGTTGATCGTCTTCGTCGGGGTCGCCGTCCTCGGCACCGAGTTCCCGGCCGCGCACCGCGTCACCCAGGCCGTCCGCCGGCTCGCCCACCGACTCCGGCTGCGCTGGCGCGCCTGGCGGGCGAACCGCGCCGCCGCGCGCGCCTGACCGACGACACCGCAGAGGGCCCGTCCACGATCGTGGACGGGCCCTCTGCGGTCACGGTGCCGGAGGAGTCGCTAGTGCGCGGCCTCGTACTCCACCGGCTCCGGCAGCCCCTTCTCGGCGCGGATGGACCGGGACAGGCGCTCGATCGAGGTGAGCGCCGCCACGACGTCGTCGGCCGTCACCGGGAACGGCATGGAGTGGATCGTCTCCGACTCGACCGTGGCAGCCGCGGCCACTGCTTCCAGCGCTCGGGTGTCGTCCGGGCTCAGACCGATCTCGGTGAGCGTGTTCGGCAGGCCGACGCGGGTCGTGAACTCGACGAAGTCCTCGATCTCGGCGCGGGGCGCCCCCTCGAGCACGAGCTGGGTCAGCGAGCCGATGTTGACCTTCTGGCCGTGGGTCAGGCCGTGCGTCTGGGGCGCGGCGGTGAGGCCGTTGTGGATCGCGTGCGCGGCGGCGAGGCCGCCCGACTCGAAGCCGAGGCCGGACAGCAGGGTGTTGGCCTCGACGAGCGACTCGAGCGCGGGCGTGACGATGCCGTCGCGCACCGCGTCGAGGGCCGAGAGGGCGTTCTCGTGGATGATGCGCCAGGACAGCTCGGCCAGCGCGGTGCCCGCCTGGGTCGCGAGCCCGCCGGCCATCGTGGTGGCCGCCGCCTTCGCCGAGGCCCGGGCCTCGATCCAGGTGGCCAGCGCGTCGCCGATCCCGGCGACCAAGAACTGGACGGGCGCGTTCGCGACGAGCTGGGTGTCGATCAGCACGAGGTCGGGGTTGCGGGGAAAGAACCGGTACTCGATGAACTCGCCCTCGTCCGTGTAGACGACGGCCAGGGCCGAGGTCGGCGCATCCGTCGAGGCGACGGTCGGGACGCTGACCCAGCGGATGCCGGTGGCGTGGTCTTCCTCTCCTGGGTGACGTGTGCCGTGAACGGTAGGCGGGGCGCCTCCGCGTCCGGTGGACGTCGACGAGAAGTCCAGCCCCGGCCCGATATCGTGGCGGGGTGACGCCCAGTCCTGCCTCCGCGACCGCCTACGAGGTGCTCGGCGTCCCCTCCACGGCCTCCGACGACGACCTGCGCCGGGCCTACCGGCGCCTCGCCCGCGAGACGCACCCCGACCTCGGCGGCAGCGCCTCCGCGTTCCGCGACCTGCAGCTGGCGTGGGAGGCGGTGGGCACGCCAGAGGCGCGGGCCGCGTACGACCGTCGGCGCCCGTCGTCGTCCGCGTCCGGCAGCTCGGCCTCGGACTTCTCCGCGTCCGCTCCGCACACGCCCGGCTGGGCACCCCCGCCCCGCGACCCGCAGAGGACGGACTCCCGTCCGAGAGCGCGAGTGCACGGTCATCCCGGCGGGGCCAACCGCGAGCGGTACCTGTCGCTGATGCGCGAGTGGGTCGGTCGCGGCGTGCCCCTCGACGACCCCTACGACGAGGCCCTCGTGCGGAGCGCGCCCCCGGAGATCCGGCACGTGCTCGCCGACGCCCTGGCCGAGGAGGCGACGGTCGCCATCGTGACCGGGCTCGGCATCGGCTTCACCATCTGGAGCGACGTCGACGCCGGCTCCGACGGCAAGCTCGACCACGTCGTGCTCGGCCCCTCCGGCCTGTTCGCCGTCCAGTCGTCCGACTGGGGGAGCGAGGTGACGGTGTCCAAGGGCGATCTCGTCGGCCCCGGCATCCCCCTCGACGAGCAACCGGTCCGCGACGTGACGCGGCAGGCGCGCGCCGTGCGGCGCGAGACCCGGGTGTCCTTCACCCACCAGCTGATCGTCGTGCCCGACGACGACCTGCCCACGGCGCTCGAGCAGGTCGGGCGCGGGCGACGGGGCAGCACGTGGGTCCTCCGACGCTCGCTCCTCGCCCAGGTCCTCCGCCACGGTCCCGAGCTGGGCGACCGGACGGCGCTCTCCGACGTCTTCGAGATCCGCGAGCGCCTGCAGCAGACCGTCCGTTTCGTCTGAGCCCCGGTCGAGGTCGTGGTCCTGGTCGAGGTCGATCGACGCGCGGCGCTTCCCCCGGCGTGCCCGGAGGGGCACACTGGTCACCCGATCGAGGAGGTCCCGGTGTTCGAGCCCGTCAGTGCCTACAGCGGCTTCAGCGTCGACGACGTCCCGGCCGCGGCCGAGTTCTGGGGCGGGGTGATGGGACTCGCGGTCACGCCGCTGATGGACGGCACGATGCTGCAGCTCGAGCTGCCCGGCAGCTCCGCGCGGGTCCTCGTCTACGGCAAGGACGACCACCGGCCGGCCGGCTTCACCGTGCTGAACCTCGTCGTCGACGACCTCGACGTCGCCCTCGCCGACCTGGCCGGGCGCGGAGTCGCTCCCGACCCCGGCGGGCCCTGGGCGGGCGAGGACCAGGTCGTCCGCGGGCGGGCCTCGGGCCACGGTCCGGACATCGCCTGGTTCCACGATCCCGCCGGGAACGTCTTCTCCGTCCAGCAGCAGTGACGGCAGCGGGCGCCGAGACGCCGCCAGCCGGAGGGAGGGCTGACCCGACATCGGGTTCCGGGCCAGCCCCCTGTCCTCGTTCGGAGTCCCCGGCCCGCCGGTTGGGTGCCGCGCCGTCCCCGGACCGGGGGCCGGTAGCCTGGGGGCCCCGACCCGAGGAGCACCAGCGATGACGCGCGACGCCGACCCCCGCCCCGCCTCCGAGCGCCCCGTCGCCGCCTTCTTGTCCGTGGCGGCAGGCGTGCTCGCCTTCGCGGTGCCGATCCCTGCGCTCAACGTGGTGTTCTCGCTCGGCGCCCTCGTCTACGGCGTGCTCGGCATCCGCCGCAGCAGGGCGCTGCGCTCCCGCGGCCCCCTCCGCTCCGGGCTCGTCCTCGCGATCGTCGGGCTCGTGCTCGGCGCCTTCGCCGTCCTCGGGACCGTGGCAGGGCTCGTCGTCCTGTCGCAGCAGTCGTGACCGTGCACGGGCCGGCCGACGGCTGGGTCGAGGGCCCCGACGGACGTCGGTTCTGGGGCCGAGCCGGTGCGGCCGGTCTCCTCGCGATCGACGCCGACGACCGGGTGCTCCTGCAGCACCGTGTCGAGTGGAGCCACTTCGGCGGCACCTGGGGCCTCCCGGGCGGCGCACGGGACTTCGACGAGACCGCCGTCGCCGGGGCGCTGCGCGAGGCGGGCGAGGAGGCCGCCGTCCCCGCGGACGCCCTCCGCCTCCGCTCCGAGTCGGTCCTCGATCTCGGCTTCTGGTCGTACACGACCGTCGTCGCGGCCGTCACGCGCGCCTTCGCGCCCGTCATCTCCGACGCCGAGAGCCTCCAGCTGCGGTGGGTGCCGCGGGCCGAGCTCGACGTCCTGCCGCTGCACCCCGGGCTCGCGGCGTCGTGGCCCGGCCTCCGGGCCCAGCTCGACGACGACGTGCACCTCGTCGTCGACGCGGCGAACGTGGTGGGGTCCCGACCCGACGGCTGGTGGCGGGACCGCGCAGGAGGCGCCGCCCGCCTCCTCGGGTCCCTGGCCGACGCGCTCGAGGCCGGCTTCCCTGCCGCGCTCCTGTCCGGCGCGCCGCCGGAGGGTCCCGGCGCCGCCACGTCGTGGTGGCCCACGACCACGGTCGTGCTCGAGGGCGACGCGCGCGACGCCGCTGACGTCGACGGGCTCACGGTGCGTCGTGCTCCGGGCGAGGGCGACGACACGATCGTCGTCGAGGTCGAGCGGCGCGTCGCCGCGGCGACCGCGGGGGGAGCAGTCCCCAGGGTCGTCGTCGTGACGGCCGACCGTGAGCTGGCCGACCGCGTCCGCGCCGCGGGCGGATCCGTCGTGGGTCCCCGCCGCCTCCTGGACCTGCTCGGCTGACCGCACGAAGGCCCTCCCTCCTGGTCGGAGGAAGGGCCTTCGTGCGCGTGCCGTGGTCAGGCCGCGGGGCCCTCGCCGAGCGTCGCGGTCGCGGTGTGGCTCGTGCCCGCCGCGTCCGTCCAGGTCAGCTGTACCTGGTCGCCGGCGTCGTGCGCCTGGACGGCCGCGGTCAGCGCGGAGGCGTCCGCGACGGGTGTCCCGTCGAGTGCCGTGACGGTGTCGCCAGCGACGAGGCCGGCCGACTCTGCGGCGCTGCCCTGGACGGTGCCGGCGATGACGACACCGGCCCCCGTCCCCGTGGCCGTCCCCGAGATCTGCGCGCCGAGGAACGCCGGCAGGCCGATCTGGACCGTGGAGCTGCCCTGGCCGGCGACGATCTGCTCCGCGATCGACAGCGCGTGCGAGATCGGGATCGCGTAGCCGGTGATCGGGGCGGTGCCCGAGGAGGCGGCCGTCACGATGCCGACCACCTCGCCGTCGGCGTCCCGCAGCGGCCCTCCGGAGTCGCCCGACACGACGTCCGACTGCAGCTCGATCAGGCCGGACAACGACTCGGTGCCGCTTCCCGTCTCGCTGGCGACCGAGATCGCCTGGTCGGTGGCGAGCACCGTGCCCTCGGCCGTGACGAGGTCTCCCGTGCCGCCCGCGTTGCCCGTCGAGTGCACGGCGTCGCCGGTGGCAACGTCGCCCGACGCGTCGAAGTCGACGGGAGACAGCCCGTCAGCGCCCTCGAGCTGCAGCACGGCGACGTCGTTCGTGGCGTCGGTCCCCACGACCGTCGCCGTGTAGGTGCGCCCGGTCGTCTCGTCGGTGACCTCGATGCTCGTGGCGCCCTGGACGACGTGGTTGTTCGTGAGCACCAGCCCGTCCGCGGTCATCACCATGCCGGTGCCGGCCGACTTGTACGACGAGTCGTAGTTCAGGGTGCTCACGATCGTCACCACGCCCTGCGTCTCCTCCGCGGTGGCCGCCGTGGCCGACGACTCGGCGTCGCCCGTGCCGTCGGCGCTGCCCGTCCCGCCCTGGCCGGGGAGCAGCTGGTTCCCGGACGACGATCCGTCCGAGCTGCCGAACGGCGAGCCCTGCGAGGGCAGCTGCTGGGGGGAGAGCTGATAGGTCTGCTGCCGTGCCTCGGCGGCGGCCAGGCCCACGGAGTGCCCGAGCGACCACGCGCCGACGCCGGCACCGCCGACCCCGAGCACGAGGACCGCGGCAGCGCCGGTGACTAGGGCCCACCGGGCAGGACGACGACGACGCGGGGGGCGGGGCCCGAAGGCGGGGGGCAGGGCGGCCGTCGAGGCGGTCGGGCCGCCCTGCGTGGCGGCCGGGTCCTCCACCGGAGCGGACACGAAGCGGGCGTCCGGGGAGCCCGTCAGGTGGGGGAGCGTGTGCGCCTCGGCCGGGTGCGTCCCCGCGGGGACCCCGTCGGCCGGGGTGGGGCTCGGGCTCGGCGTCGTCGCGGGCGTCGGCTGGTCAGCGGGGCGGTCGGCGTCGCTCTCGCGGTCGTTCATGGGGTGCCTCCTGAGGCGGTGGTCGAGGTGATGAGGACAAGGGAACGTCGCTCGCCCATCGATTTCCTATGAACGGCCGAGGAGGCGGTCGTGAGTTCTCGGAGGAACAGCCGACAGCCCAGGGCCGTGTCCGCCCTTCGACGGACACCGCTCCGCCCCGAGGCTGTCCGTGGGAAAAGCGTTGCCGTCGGGCGTCGCTGATCCGATACGCTGGTCATCCGAAGGAGGTCCACGATGGCAGAGCCCGTTCACCACGTGCCCGACGAGCACAGCCCCGACGAGCGCGGCGCCCGCGAGCAGGGTGCCCGTGACCACGGTGCCCGTGACCACACGGCGCACACGCCCGTGCAGGGCGTCCCCGGGTCCTCCCGTGAGGTCGACACCACCCTCAGCTTCAACGAGGAGTACCAGGCGCAGCTCGCCGCCCTGCAGGGCGGCGCGACGACCGACGAGGGCGAGGCAGTGGCCGCCCTCCCGTCCGGGTCTGCTCTCCTCGTCGTCCGGCGGGGCCCGAACATCGGTGCGCGCTTCCTGCTCGACTCGGACGTGACCGTCGCCGGTCGACACCCCGACGCGGGGATCTTCCTCGACGACGTCACCGTGAGCCGCAAGCACGCCGAGTTCCGCCGCTCGGGCACGACCTTCACGGTGAACGACCTCGGGTCGCTCAACGGCACGTACTTCGACGGCGTCCGCATCGACGAGGCCCTGCTCAGCGACGGCGCAGAGGTGCAGGTGGGCAAGTTCCGACTCACCTTCTACGCCTCGCGCGTCGACCTGGCCAACCTGGCCCTCCAGTAGTGCCCGGCTCCGCCGCCGCCCGGTCGTCGCCGGCCGGGTCGTCCGACCTGTTGACGATCGGGCAGGTCCTGGCGCGTCTGAAGCCGGAGTTCCCCGATCTGAGCAACAGCAAGCTGCGTTTCCTCGAGGAGCGCCAGCTCGTGACGCCCGTGCGCACGGCATCGGGCTACCGCAAGTTCTCGTCGGCCGACGTCGAGCGCCTCCGCTTCATCCTCGGACTGCAGCGCGACCACTATCTGCCCCTCAAGGTCATCCGGCAGCACCTGGACGACCTCGACGCCGGTCGACCGTCGACCCTCCCCACCGGCTCCGCTCCCGTGTCGATGCTCTCGACCGTGCGCCGGTTCTCCCGTGCCGATCTGCTCCGCGAGTCGGGCGCCTCCTCGGCCCTTCTCGACGACGCGATCGCCTCGTCTCTGATCTCGCCGTCCGAGACCTACGGGGACGAGCCCCTCGCCGTGCTCGTGGCGCTGGTCGAGCTCGGTCGCTCGGGCATCGAGCCCCGCCACCTGCGCAGCTTCCGAGCGGCCGCCGAGCGTGAGCTCAGCCTGATCGAGAGCGCGCTGTCATCGGTGGCGCGCCGCCGCGATCCGGCCGGTCGTGCCCGCGTGGCCGAGCTCTCCCGAGAACTCGCCGGGCAGCTCGAGGTCGTCCGTACCTCGCTCATCCGCTCGGCCCTCGACCGCCTCGACACGTAGACGGCACGCCCGGCGACGAATATCCTCGACACGCCGACTCCTCGACACGGATGTCGCCTCGACGAGAGCCCGATGTGGGTACCGTGGGACCAGGTCGAACCATCAACCCTGCGTTGAATGTTTCGGGTCAGATCACGACGTGGAAGGCAAGTGCATGAACGAGTCAGGTTCCCCTGAGGGATCCCGCTACGAGCGGGGCCTGCTCTTCACGGACGGCATGCCCGAGCTCGACGCCGACAGCGGCTACCGCGGCACCGTCGCCGCTCGTGCCGCCGGCATCAGCTACCGCCAGCTCGACTACTGGGCCCGCACCGGCCTCGTCGAGCCCACCATCCGCAGCGCCGCAGGCTCGGGCTCGCAACGTCTCTACGGCTTCCGCGACATCCTCGTGCTCAAGCTCGTGAAGCGCCTCCTCGACACCGGCATCTCCCTCCAGCAGATCCGCACCGCCGTGAACCAGCTCAGGGAGGCGGGGGTCAGCGACCTGGCACAGACCACGCTGATGAGCGACGGCGCGAGCGTCTACCTCTGCACCTCGAACGACGAGGTCATCGACCTCGTCAGCCGTGGCCAGGGCGTGTTCGGCATCGCCGTCGGCAAGGTCCTCCGCGAGGTCGAGACGAGCCTCGTCGAGCTCGACAGCACCCCGGCCGCAGATCCCTCCGACGAGCTCGCTGCTCGCCGTGGCGACCGCGCGAGCTGAGGTCCTGCCGCCAGGTCGCTTCCGTCAGACGTCCGCATCTCGTCGCCGGGAGAGTCCTGCCATTCGTCTGCGTCGGGCGTCCAGCAGGTCGCCAGTCGCGTCCCGCCGCTACAGGGCGGGCGTCCCGGTCAGCGCGGGGCAGGCTCCGCGTAGTCGCCGATCTTCGCCGTGCGCATGATCCGCTCGAGCAGCTGGTCGAAGTTGCGCGCCATCTCCTGTGCGCTCTCGCCCGGCCAGACGTGCAACGGCTTTGCGGCGCCCTGGGCCTGCTGCAGCGACGTCCGCTCGGGGAGCTGCGGGCTGAGGACGAGGGGGCCGAACATGTCTCGCAGCTCCTTGATGCGGAACTGGTGCTCGATCGACTGGACGCGAGCCCTGTTGACGATGATGCCGAGGGGCTGGAGGCGGGGGGAGAGTCCGCGACGGATCTCCTCGATCGCGCGGAGAGCGCGATCTGCCGCGGCGACGCTGAACAGACCGGGCTCGGTGACCACGGTGACGCGGTCGGAGGCAGCCCAGGCGGTGCGTGTCAGGGCGTTGAGCGAGGGGGCGCAGTCGATCAGGACAAGGTCGTAGTCGGCCTCGACGTTGGCGAGCGCCTCCTCGAGCTTCCAGATGTCGCGGATGGACGGGTGCGGACCGTCGAAGTTGATGGCGGAGGGGCTGCCGATCATGACGTCGATCTTGCCCGTGCGGCCCTTGGTCCAGCCGCTGGGGGCGATCGCCGCCCTGACCGTCTTCTCCTTCGGGGACGCGAGCACGTCGGCGACGTTGAGGTGGCCCGCGACGGTGATGTCGAGACCGGTCGAGACGTCGGACTGCGGATCGAGGTCGACCACCAGGGTCCTGAGGCCCTTGGCGAAGGCCGCCGACGTGAGCCCGAGCGTCACGGTCGTCTTGCCGACGCCGCCTTTGAGAGAACTGACGCTGAGTACATGCACGACGACGACGATACCGTCACTATTCTTGAAGCGCCTGCACGCCACGTCGCTCGACGGGCGATCCCGGCAGGCTCCCTCTTCTCCGGTGGCCCCGAGCCCCCCTTTCCGTCCCGTCCCCCAGGAGGTGCTCGTCGTGAGCGTCCGCCCCATCCGACTCTTCGGCGACCCGGTGCTCCGGTCGCCCTCCGATCGCGTCCGGGTCGGCGACGCCCGGTTGGCCTCGCTCGTCGACGACCTCCTCGACACCGTGCGCGAGCCGGGTCGGGCCGGCGTGGCGGCACCGCAGATCGGCGTCGGGCTCCGGGCCTTCAGCTACAACGTCGACGGTGACGTCGGCTACGTGCTGAACCCCGAGATCACCGACGTGTCGGGCGAGAAGGAGCTCGTGGAGGAGGGCTGCCTGTCCGTGCCGGGATTCTGGTTCCCCACTCCGCGCTGGTCGCACGCCCGTGTCGAGGGGATCGACCTCGCGGGCGACCCCGTCGTGCTCGAGGGCGACGGCCTCATGGCACAGGCGCTGCAGCACGAGACGGACCACCTCGCAGGCACCCTCTACGTCATGACCCTCGAGACCGAGACCCGCCGCGACGCCCTGAGGCAGATCCGGGCGAGCGACTGGTGGCGGGCCTGAGCTGCAGCCCCGAGGCGACACGGGCGCCGCGGCGCTGGGCATCCAGGAGCCGACGGGGTCGACGGGTCAGCTGATCGGCCCGCCCTCGCCGGCCGGGGAGACGGTCCTGACCGACTCCGTGTTCGGGTAGATCGAGTACAGGTCGGCGATCTGGCCGGCGAAGTCCTCGATCACGACGGCGCGCTTGACGCTCATCTTGGGCGTGAGGTGGCCGCTGGCCTCGGTGAGCTCGATCGGCAGGACGACGAACTTGCGGATCGACTCTGCGCGGGACACCGCTTCGTTCGCGAGGTCGACGGCCCTCTGCACCTCGGCCAGGACGGCAGGGTGCTCGGCAGCCTCCGCGAGCGGCATGTCGGCCGCCTCGCCCGCGTTGTTGAGCCAGACCGGCAGCATCTCGGTGTCGAGGGTGACGAGCGCCGAGATGAACGGGCGCTGGTCGCCCACGACGACGACCTGGCCGACGAGCGGGTTCGCCCGGATCGGGTCCTCGAGCACGGCGGGGGCGACGTTCTTGCCGCCGGCCGTGACGATGATCTCCTTCTTGCGGCCGGTGATGGTGAGGTAGCCGTCGCTGTCGAGGCTGCCCAGGTCGCCCGTGCGGAACCAGCCGTCCTGCATGACCGCGGCCGTCTCCTCCTCGTTCCTCCAGTAGCCGGCGAAGACGTTCTCGCCCTTCACCAGCACCTCGCCGTCGTCGTCGATCCGCAGCGAGACACCCGGCAGCGCCGGCCCGACCGTGCCGATCTTGAACCGGGACACCAGGTTCACCGAGGCCGGCGCCGTGGTCTCGGTCAGGCCGTAGCCCTCGAGGATCCGGATGTCGAGGCTGCGGAAGAAGTGCCCGAGGCGCGTGCCCAGAGGGGCGGAGCCCGACACGGCGTAGCGGATGTTCCCGCCCATCGCCTTCTTGAGCTTGCGGTAGACGAGCCGGTCGAAGAGGGCGAAGCGGAGGCGCAGGCCGACGGGCACCGTTCCCTCGTCGAGGGCCTTGGAGTGCGCGATGGCGACGGCGACGGCCTGGCGGAAGATGCCGCCCTTGCCCGAGGCCTCGGCCTTCTGCTCGGCCGAGTTGTAGACCTTCTCGAACACGCGGGGCACCGCGAGCAGGAACGAGGGGCGGAAGGAGGCGAGCGACGGCAGGAGCTGCTTGGTGTCGGCCTGGTGCCCCACCTTGACCCCGGCGTGGACGGACAACACGGCGATGAACCGGGCGAAGACGTGGGCCGTCGTGATGAAGAGGAGGGTCGAGGAGCCCGGCGCCACGACGTCGCCCATGGCCACCGCGGCGTTGCGGCTGGTCTCGACGAAGTTGGCGTGGGTGAGCATGCAGCCCTTGGGGCGACCGGTGGTGCCCGACGTGTAGATGATGGTGGCGAGATCGTCGCCGTTCGCCAGCGTGCGGCGGCGCTCGAGCTCGTCGTCCGAGACGCCCCGCCCCGAGCGGGCGAGCTTGTCGAGGTCGCCGAGGTCGATCTGCCAGACGTGGGCGACGTCCGGCAGCTCGGGGTGCACCTCGTCGAAGCGCGCGAAGTGGTCCGCAGTCTCGACGATGACCGCCACGGCGCCCGAGTCGCTGAGGTTCCAGTGCACCTGGCTCGGCGACGAGGTCTCGTAGACCGGCACGAGCAGCGCGCCGGCGAACCAGACGGCGAAGTCGATCAGCGTCCACTCGTAGCGGGTGCGGCTCATCAGGCCGACGACGTCGCCGGGCTGGATGCCGGCGGCGATGAGGCCCTTCGCGACCTCGCGCACACGGGCGGCGAACTCGGCAGCCGTGACGTCGGTCCAGCCGCCCGTGCCGTCGGGCACGGAGAACAACGGCTCGTTCGGCGTCGACGCGGCTCGTTCCACGAGCAGGTCGGTCGCGTTGGCGGTCGGGTCGGCGGGGACCACGAGGGGGACGGTGTGTTCGTTCACGGCAGCTCCTTCGGCACCGGCAGGGTCCGACGAGCTTAGCGGGGGCCCGTCCGTCCGTCCCGTGACGATCTGGGGGCGTCGGGGAACGGCAGGAGAGCGCCCGAGGCTAGACTCGTCGCTCGTGCAGGCAATAGGCATTGACATCGGCGGGACCAAGATCGCGGGCGGAGTCGTCACCGAGCTCGGCGAGATCGTCGCAGAAGAGAGGGTCCCGACCCCTGCCGGCGACGCCGGCGCGATCGTCGACGCCGTCGTCGCCATGGTGAAGCAGCTGCAGGCTCGTCATCCCGACGTCGTGGCCGCCGGCGTCGCGGCTCCCGGGTTCATCGACGCCTCGCAGTCCGTCGTCTACTACACGCCGAACATCCCGTGGCGCAACGAGCCCCTGCGGGCCCGGCTCTCCGAGCAGCTCGACCTGCACATCACGATCGACAACGACGCGAACGCCGCGGGCTGGGCCGAGTTCCGCTTCGGCGCCGGACGCCTCGCGAGCGACATGACGATGCTCACGATCGGCACCGGAGTCGGCGGGGCCGTCGTCGCCCAGGACCGCCTGCTCCGCGGCGGCTTCGGCACCGGGGGCGAGCTCGGCCACATGCGCATCGTGCCCGACGGCCTGCCCTGCGGCTGCGGTGCGCGCGGCTGCATCGAGCAGTACGGATCCGGCCGCGCCCTGCTGCGGATGGCCGGCGAGGTCGCGGACCTCGGCGGCGTCGGCTCCGCCCTGGCGGCCGTGCGTGCCGAGAAGGGCGAGCTCTCGGGCCACGACGTCGCCGCGTTGATGCAGGCGGGTGACCCGGGGGCCCTCGAGGCGCTCCGCCAGCTGGGCACGTGGCTCGGCCAGGCCGCCGCCTCCCTCGCCGCCATCCTGGATCCCCAGGTCTTCGTCTTCGGCGGGGGAGTCGCGCAGTCGGGCGAGCTCCTCCTCGCCCCCGTCCGCAAGGCGTTCCACGAGCACCTGCCCGCTCGGGGCTTCCACCCCGAACCGGACTTCGTCATCGCCGAGCTGGTCAACGACGCGGGCGTCGTGGGCGCCGCCGACCTGGCCAGGCTGCACGCGTCCACTCGATAGACTCCGACCGCCGAGAGGGAGGAGCCCCGATGCTCTACTGGTTCTTGAAGACGATGGTGGCGAGCCCGCTCATGCTCACCGTGTTCCGGCCCTGGGTCCGGGGCCTCGAGAACGTCCCGGCGTCCGGTGCCGTGATCTTCGCGAGCAACCACCTCTCGTTCGTCGACTCGATCTTCCTGCCGCTCGCGCTCGAACGTCGGATCTCCTTCCTCGCGAAGAGCGACTACTTCACCGGGTCGGGCATCAAGGGCAGGGCGATGCGGCTGTTCTTCACCGCCACCGGTCAGCTGTCGATCGACCGGTCCGGCGGCAAGGCGTCGGAGGCGTCGCTCGCGACGGGCCTGTCGGTCCTGCGCCGCGGCGAGCAGCTGGGCATCTACCCGGAGGGCACCCGCAGCCCCGACGGCAAGCTCTACCGAGGCCGCACCGGCGTGGCGCGCATGATCCTCGAGGGGCACGTCCCCGTCGTGCCCGTCGCCATGATCGACACCGAGAAGGTGATGAAGACCGGCACGAAGATCCCGAAGATCCGACGGGTCGGCATCGTCTTCGGCGAGCCGCTCGACTTCAGCAGGTTCGAGGGCATGGAGGGCGACCGGTTCATCCTCCGGTCGATCACCGACGAGATCATGTACGAGCTCGGCGCCCTGAGCGGCCAGGAGTACGCCGACGTCTACGCGTCCTCGGTGAAGGAGAAGCGCGTCGCCTCCGCGCGGTAGGCTCGACCGCCGGGATCGATCGGTCCCTGGCTCGCCCTAGCCGCAAGGAAGACCGTGGTCCCCATCGCCGAACCGTCCGCGGGCGTCGTCACCGACGCCTCCACCACCGACGTGATCGACGGACTCGACTACTGGCGCACGCTCCCCATCAAGCAGCAGCCCGCGTGGCCCGACCCCTCTGCGGTCCAGGCAGCGTCGGCCGAGATCGCCGCGCTCCCTCCGCTCGTCTTCGCAGGCGAGGTCGACACGCTGCGCGACCGGCTCGCCGCGGCGGCCCGCGGGGACGCGTTCCTGCTGCAGGGCGGCGACTGCGCCGAGACGTTCGCCGGCGCCACCGCCGACCAGATCCGCGACCGAGTCAAGACGATCCTGCAGATGGCCGTCGTCCTCACGTACGGCGCCTCCGTCCCCGTCATCAAGATGGGGCGCATGGCAGGCCAGTTCGCCAAGCCGCGCTCGAGCGACGACGAGACCCGCGACGGTGTGACCTTGCCTGCCTACCGGGGCGACATCGTCAACGGCTACGACTTCACGCCCGAGTCCCGACGGGCCGACCCTGCCCGTCTCGTGAAGGGGTACCACACCTCTGCATCGACGATCAACCTGATCCGCGCCTTCACGCAGGGCGGCTTCGCCGACCTCCGTCAGGTGCACAGCTGGAACCGCGGCTTCGCGTCGAATCCGGCCAACGCCGCCTACGAGCACCTCGCGAAGGAGATCGACAAGGCCATCCGCTTCATGGAGGCGGCCGGCGCCGACTTCGACGAGCTCAAGCGCGTCGAGTTCTACACCAGCCACGAGGGGCTGCTGATGGACTACGAGCGACCCATGACCCGCATCGACTCGCGGACCGGCGACCCCTACGTCCTGTCGTCGCACTTCGTGTGGATCGGCGAGCGCACCCGCGACCTCGACGGGGCGCACGTCGACTTCCTCTCGCGGGTCCGCAACCCGATCGGCGTCAAGCTGGGCCCGTCG
Source organism: Frigoribacterium sp. ACAM 257 (assembly GCF_007954365.1). Classification (GTDB taxonomy): domain Bacteria; phylum Actinomycetota; class Actinomycetes; order Actinomycetales; family Microbacteriaceae; genus Frigoribacterium. The sequence continues at coordinate 1,194,379 of NZ_VOLO01000001.1, read as the reverse complement.
ACCACGCCGGACGACATGCTCCGTCTCATCGACGTGCTCGACCCCGAGCGCGAGCCCGGTCGCCTCACGTTCATCACCCGGATGGGCGCCGGAAAGATCCGTGACTCGCTTCCTCCGCTGCTCGAGGCGATCAAGGGCGCCGACGCGACTCCGCTCTGGGTCAGCGACCCGATGCACGGGAACGGCCTCACGACCCCGACGGGCTACAAGACCCGTCGGTTCGAAGAGATCATGGACGAGGTCAAGGGCTTCTTCGAGGCACACCGTGCCGCGGGCACGCACCCGGGCGGCATCCACATCGAGCTGACCGGCGACGACGTGACCGAGTGCCTCGGCGGATCGGAGCACATCGACGAGGCCACGCTCGCCACTCGGTACGAGTCGCTCTGCGACCCGCGCCTGAACCACATGCAGTCGCTCGAGCTGGCGTTCCTCGTGGCGGAGGAGCTGGCGGCCAACTAGGCCCAGCTCCCTCGGCCGCCGGGCCGGCCGACACGACGGGGCCGTCTCCTCAGCGAGACGGGCCCGTCGTCGTCCCTGCCGACGACGGCAAGGGCCGGGGTGGAGGCGATCCCGCGGTCACTGCGGCCGCGAGCTCACTCGACGCGGTAGCTGAGGCGCACCGTGGAGCCGCGCGCGGCGGTGCTCTGCGCCGGGGGATCGGTCGCCAGCACGGGCAGCCTGGCCTCCCAGTCGTAGAACGCGCAGGTGAAGGCCGTGCACCGGTCGTAGCTCACGCGGAGGCCGAGCGCCTGCAGCTGGGCCGTCGCCTCGTCGATCGTCTTGCCCGTGACGTCAGGGACCGTGACGGGCGGCGGGCCCTTCGAGACCACGAGGTCGAGCGAGGCGCCCGGACGGACCGGACCGTCCTGCTGAGGGTCGGCGCGGATCACGGAGCCCTCGTCGACGTCGGAGCTGAACTCGGTGCCGGCTTCGACGCCGGTGAGCTCGACCGCCTGGAGCGCGGCCTGGGCCTCTTCGACGGTCTGGCCGACGACGTCGGGCACAGGACCGAGCGACACGGTCAGGGTGACGGGCTGCTGTTCGCCGTACTGGGCCGTGTCGGCCAGGTCGACGGCCGCGCCCGTGGCGTCGACCCCCGAGACGGCGAGCACCGTGCCCGGGTCGGCGGCGTCGAACTGCGTCGTGCTGTCCTGCACGGCGAACGACGAGAGGGAGGCGCGGGCCGCGTCCTCGGTCTGCCCCACGACGGTCGGCAGGTCGAGCGGCTGCGGGCCCTGTGAGACGACCAGCGTGACGGTCGAGCCCTTCTGGAGGCGCGAGGACGAGCCGGGGTCGGTCCCGATGACCTGTCCCGTCGGCACCTCGACCGAGAAGTCGGCGGCGTTGTCCGGCGCGACGACGAACTCGGCCGCCTCGAGGACGGACGCGGCCGCGGCAGGGTCCTGACCGGTGACGTCCGGCACGGCCACCTGACTGCCCGGACCCGCGCCGAACCACCATCCCGCGCCGCCGCCGGCCACGGCGAGCAGGAGGACGACGACGATCCACACGAAGCCCCGCCGCCGCCGTCTCCGGGCCGCGTGGCCGAGCTCGGCCGCCGTGTCGACCGCTGCCGGTCCGACCGGTCCCGTCCGGTGGCGCGCCTTGGGGAGTGCTTGGGTCTCTCCGGTCGCGCCGCGGGGCAGCACCATGGTCGCTGAGGCCGGGGGCAGGACCATGGTGCGCCCGAGGGGAGCCCCGGTGGGGTCGGCGAGGACGCGCTGGACGTCGATCAGCTGGTCGAGCATCGCCCTGGCGTCCCGCGGACGCTGCTCGGGATCACGTGCCGTGGCCCACAGGACGAGCTCGTCGAGCTCGGCGGGCACAGACGGATCGGCCGAGCTCGGCGAGGGGACCGTGTCGTTCGCGTGCTGGTACGCGATCTGCATGGGCTGTTCGCCCTTGTACGGCTGCTCGCCGGTGAGCATCTCGTAGAGCATGATGCCGAGTGCGTAGATGTCGCTCCGCGTGTCCGCGACGCCGCGGGTCACGAGCTCGGGGGAGAGGTACGCGATCGTGCCGAGCAGGGCGGCGCCGGTGGCGGTGTTGGCCGTCGCGGCTCGGGCGAGGCCGAAGTCCCCGATCTTGATGCGTCCGTCGTCGGCGAGCAGGACGTTCTCGGGCTTGAGGTCGCGGTGGACGATGCCGGCACGGTGGGCGGCGGCCAGGCCGGCGAGCACGGCCTCCAGGATGTCCATGGCCTGCTCGCTCGTGAGGACCTTGTGGTCCTGCAGCAGCTCACGCAGGGTGATGCCGGGGAGGTACTCCATGACGAGGTACGCGCTGTCGTCGTCCTGGCCCTGGTCGAAGACGTTCACGACGTTCGGGTGGGCGAGCCGCGCGGCCGAACGGGCCTCCTGGATGAACCGCTCCTTGAAGGAGGCGTCGTCCGCCAGGTGCCCGTGCATGATCTTGATCGCGACCCGGCGCTCGAGGCGCAGGTCGGTGGCGAGGTACACGGTGGCCATGCCGCCGCGGGCGATGCGCGAACGGACCTGGTACCGGTCGTCGATGAGCCGGCCGATCATCGGGTCAGTCTGGTTCGCGCTCATCGAGGCGATCTTACGAGCCGGAGGGCCGGTGTCCGACGCGGCTCACCGGCGCGTGTCGAACGAGGTCCGCACGGAGTCGCGTCGGCAGCTCAGCCCAGGGTGCTGAGCCAGGTGCGCGCGGGGGCCTCCCACTTGGCGTAGGCCGTCGGGTACGCCGAGATCTGGACCGCCTGGGCCGCGTCGGTGACCGACATGGACGCCCAGCCCGGGACGTCGAGAAGGCCGCGCGTCTTGCCCGCGTTGGGGTTCGAACGACCGCCGAAGAAGAGCTTCGTGGCGTGGACGGCGTCGGTCAGCTGCGAGGGCGTGCCCCAGCCGGTGCTCGGACGCTGCTGGAACAGGCCGAGCGAGTCGCGGTCGCCGTGGTGGATGTTCCTGAGGCTCGACTCCTGCGCCGCCGCGGCCAGCGCCACGACGATGGCCTGGTCGCCGACGCCGAGCTCGCGCCCCACCCGGATGACTACCCGGGCGTTCTGCTGCTGCTCGGCCGTGAGCGCGGTGCCGGTGGTCAGCGGAGCGACGCTGGTGGTGGCCGCGGCCGTCCTCGCCGTGGGAGCTGCCGTCGAGGTGCCGGGGACGACGAGGGTGCGACCCGCGTAGATCGTGCTCGTCATGCTGAGTCCGTTGGCGGCGAGGAGGGCCTGGACCGTCGTGCCGGTCTGGCGGGCGATGGATGCGATCGTCTCGCCGCTGCGGATGACGTGGCCGGCGCCCGCCGCGGACGAGGACGAGGTGGCGCTCGGCGCTGCCGGGGCGGCGGCCGTCGAGGCGCCGCCCGGGAGGGACAGCACCTGGCCGGGGTAGATGATGCTCGACCAGCTGAGGCCGTTGGCGCCGAGGAGGGACGCCGTGCTCACGCCGTGCGCGCCGGCGATGGAGCTGAGAGTGTCGCCGCGAGCGATGGTGTAGCTGCCGGCGGCGGCCGTCCGCGGGGCGCTGGCCGGCGCGGCCGGAGCGGGCGACGGGGCGGAGGCGACCAGGCTGAGCGTCTGGCCGGGGAAGATGGTCGACTTCCAGCTGAGCCCGTTGAGGGCGAGCACGGAGGCGGTGCTGAGTCCGAAGGAGGCGGCGATGCTGGCGACGGTGTCGCCGGCGACCACGGTGTACGTCGACGGCGCGAGGACCGTCCGCGACGCTGCCGCCACGTCGACCGTCGAGACGGTCGACTCGGGGGCCGGAGCGGCGGCGGTGGGGGGCAGCGAGAACGGACGCGGGGCGGCGTGCGGCTTCTTCGTGGGCTGCTGGTCGTGCGCGAGCGAGGCGATCGGGCCGGTCATCCCGAGGCTGAGGGCCATCGACCCGACGAGCATGATGGGCACCGTCTGGAGCATGGAGCGTGCGGCCCGGGACCGAGCCCCGCGTCCGTCGGCGTCGAGGGCCCCGCGACCGAAGGCGGCGCCGGGAAGCCGTGAGGGTCGGGGCGCGACGGCGTCCCCGTCGAGGTCGAGGGCGCGGTCCGAGCTGCTGTCGTTCATGAGGTGATCCTCGGGTCGTGGCGTCCGACACGTCGACGACCTGAGCCGCGACGGCGTGTCTCGTGCTGCAAAGTTGGCACAGCTGACCACTCGTGTCAATCACAGTGACGGGAGTGACGCGTGTGACTGAGGGTCGCTCTCCGCGGCCTCGGCACGCAGCGACGGGTGAGCGTGGCAAGGTTGACCCGTGACCGATCTCTCTCAGCAGCCGTGGTTCGAGAACACCGAGTGGCTTGCCGTGCCCGACCTCGTCGAGATGCTCGACCTCAGCGTCAGTCGCGTGCACCGGCTCTTCGAGGACCACGTCCTCCTCTCCACCCGAGTCGACGGCGTCGTCGTGACCCCGGCGGTCTTCCTGGTCGACGGCGAGCCGATGCACGAGCTGCGCGGCACCGCCACCGTCCTCGCCGACAACGGGTTCACCGACGACGAGGCGCTCGACTGGATGCTCTCCGTCGAGGACAGCCTGGGCGTCTCCCCGGTGGACGCCCTCCGGGCCGGGCGCAAGGCCGAGGTGCGGCGGGTGGCGCAGAGCCTCCTCTGAGCGTCGGCTGCGCCTGGTCGTCGCCCCGCCGTGACGGCCGGGGCCCCTAGTAGGTGCGCTTCGTCACCGTGTCGGCGAGCCGCGTGAGCTGGGCCCGGGCCGACGGGGCGAGATCCGCGCTCCCGAGCGCCGCCACGGCGCGCTCGACCTGGTCGGTGATCGACTGCTCCACCGCCTCCACCGCCCCCGACTCCTTCAGCGTCGCCTGCAGCACGCCGATCTGGTCGTCGTCGAGGTCGGGGTCGCCCAGCAGCTCGTCGAGCAGACGGACCGAGCTCGGCGGCAGAGCTCGGCGGGCCGTCGCCACCAGGACGGTGCGCTTGCCCTCGCGGAGGTCGTCGCCGGCGGGCTTGCCGGTCACCTCGGGGTCGCCGAAGACGCCGAGCAGGTCGTCGCGCAGCTGGTAGGCGATGCCGAGGGGCAGCCCGAAGCGTCGCAGCGATTCGAGCTCCGCCTGCGAGCCGCCTGCCATGGCCGCTCCGATCGTGAGCGGGGCCTCGACGCTGTACTTGGCGGACTTGTAGACGATCACCCTCTGCGCCCGCGGCAGCAGGTCCACGTCGGGTACGCTCCGCCACGCGTTCTCCTCGAGGATGTCGAGGTACTGGCCCACCGTGACCTCGGTGCGCATGCGGTTGAACTCGCGTCGTGCGGAGAGCGCGGCGCCCCGTGACTCGAGCGCGTCGAGGGCCTCGCTGATCTGCTCGTCGCTCCACGCGAGGAGGAGGTCGCCCATGAGGAGCGCGGCGGACGTGCCGAAGCCGGACGCGGAGCCGAGCCAGCCGCCGTCGCGGTGCAGGGCCTCGAAGCGGCGGTGCGCGGCCGGGCGCCCGCGACGCGTGTCGGAGTTGTCCATGATGTCGTCGTGCACGAGAGCGGCGGCGTGGAAGAACTCGAGCCCGACGGAGGCGGTCATCACGGCGTCGAGGGAGCGCTGGTCGACGGATGCGCCGAGGGGGTCGAACCCGGCGTCGCGACCGGCGACGGACTGCCATCCCCAGTAGCAGAAGAGGGCACGGAACCGCTTGCCCCCGCGGAGCAGGTCGCTCGAGAAGACGGCGAAGGGGGAGAGGTCGTCAGCGATGCCCCGGAGGGCCGGTCGGCGGTCGTCGAGGAACCGATCGATGCGCTCTTGAACGACGTCCACTAACCGCGTACTCTCAGCCACGCTGCCTAGCCTAGCCACAGCGCACGGGCATACACTCGCCCGTATCCACACGCGGTGATCCCGAGGCCGCGGGGCCTGTGCTCGAAGGGAACAAAGAGATGCCACTTTCCGAACAGGAGCAACGACTCCTCGAAGAGATGGAGCGGAGCCTCTACAGCAACGACTCCGACTTCGTGGCGACGGTCGGCGGGCGCCGTGGGCGCCCGAACTACACGATGGTCGTCATCGGCGTGCTCGCGGCTCTCGTCGGCATAGCGGTCATCGTCACCGGCGTCATCATCCGGACTCCTCCCGTGGGTCCCCTCGTCGGCGTGGCCGGCTTCGTGCTCCTCGTGGCCGGTGCGGTCTTCGCGATGGCGCCTCCCCGTCGTGGCTCGCAGGCTCGTCCGTCGGTCGGCCCTTCGGCTCCCGGCGCGGCGCGCCCGACAGCAGCTCGTCCCGCTCGGAGCGGCAGCATGATGGATCGCCTCAACGACCGGTGGGAACGCCGTCAGGACGGCGACCGCTCCTAGTCCTCCACTTCGCACCACGACCTCAGGGGTCGGCCTCCGGGCCGGCCTCTTTTTCGCGCGCGCAGGGGTCTCGGGGCTGGTCCGAGGTCCTCTCCGACTCCTCGCCGTGATCGTCGGCATCGCTGGCCCCTCCCTTCTCCTCCACCCCCACGACCCCCGAACTGGAGCGGCCCCGGGGGGAGAAAAGGCATCTGCGTGCCCGCGTCGCCTATCGGGGTGGGGGATTGTGGAGTAAAGTGGAGGCACGTGCCACGAACGGGGTGCGGGGCGAGAGGGGGAGAGGGGCATGTTCCTCGGCACCTACTCGCCCAAGCTCGACGAGAAGGGCCGCATCATCCTTCCCGCCAAGTTCCGTGACGAGCTGGCCTCCGGCCTGGTCATGACCCGTGGTCAGGAACGCTGCGTCTACGTCTTCAGCCAGGCCGAGTTCGAGGACATGCACACACGCATCCGGCAGGCGCCGATCACGAGCAAGGAGGGCCGCGACTACATGCGCCTGTTCCTCTCGGGCGCCAGCGACGACGTCCCGGACAAGCAGAACCGAGTCACCATCCCCTCGCAGCTGCGGGACTACGCGGGCCTCGGTCGAGACCTGACGGTCATCGGTGCGGGCAACCGCGCGGAGATCTGGGCCACCGACGCCTGGAACACCTACTACGAGGCCCAGGAGGCCGCGTTCGCCAACACCACGGAGGAGGTGATCCCCGGGCTCTTCTAGCTCCTCGGCCCTGACTCCCAGCCGTCCGCCCTGGCGCACCTTCCCCGGTGCCAGGTCGAGATGGATGGGGATCAGAGCCCGGGATCCAGGTCCAGGTCAGCCATGGCAGAACAGATCCACACCCCAGTCCTCCTCGAGCGCACGCTCGAGCTCCTCGCCCCGGCGATCTCGCGCCCCGGCGCCGTCGCGGTCGACGCGACCCTCGGCATGGGCGGCCACGCCGCCGCGATGCTCGAGCGGTTCCCCGACCTGACCGTCGTGGGCCTCGACCGGGACACGGAGGCGCTGGCCATCGCGGGGGACCGCCTCCGACCGTTCGGCGACCGTGCCCGTCTGGTCCACACGCGCTACGACGGCGTCGCCGACGCCCTCGACGGGCTCGGCATCTCGGAGGTGCAGGGGGTGCTGTTCGACCTCGGCGTCTCGTCCCTGCAGCTCGACCGCGTCGAGCGCGGCTTCTCGTACTCGAAGGACGCACCGCTCGACATGCGGATGGACCCGACCTCTCCGGTCACGGCCGAGACGATCCTCGCCGAGTACCCCGAGTCCGAGCTGCGGCGCATCTTCTACCAGTACGGCGAGGAGAAGCTCAGCCCCCGGTACGCCCGCCGCATCGTGGAGCACCGTGCCGAGGCGCCGCTCCGTCGCAGCGGCGAGCTCGTCGACCTCCTCATCGCCGCCACGCCGATGGCCCTGCAGCGGGCGGGCCACCCTGCCAAGCGCGTCTTCCAGGCGCTGCGCATCGAGGTGAACGGCGAGCTGGCGTCCCTCGAGGCGGCTGTCCCCGCCGCCCTCGACCGCATCGCCGTCGAGGGTCGCGTCGTCGTGCTCGCGTACCAGTCGCTCGAGGACCGCTTCGTCAAGCGCGAGCTCGCCGCCAGGACCACCTCGACGGCGCCCCAGGGGCTGCCGGTCGAGCTGCCGGAGCACCGGCCCGGCTTCCGCCTCCTCGTCCGCGGGGCCGAGCTGGCCTCGGCCGACGAGATCGACCTGAACCCCCGAGCCAAGCCCGTGCGACTGCGCGCAGCCGAACGAATCCGGAGAACAGCATGAGCAACGCCGCGATCGACCCGATCCCGCAGCGCCGCCCCTCGCACGAGCCCCGCCGGGCCCCGGTCGAGATCGTCACGAGCCGGGCACAGCGTCGCGCACGGCCCAGGATCGCCTACGCACTCGTGGCCACCGCCTCCTTGTTCGTCCTGCTCCTGACGCAGCTCGCGATCAGCATCGCCCTCAGCGACGGCGCGTACACGATCTCCGACCTGCAGGCCGAGAAGACCGAGCTCACGCGTGACCAGCAGAAGTACTCCGAGCAGCTCGACGTCCTCTCGTCGCCGCAGAACTTGGCGAACAACGCCGAGCAGCTCGGCATGGTCCGCAACTCGAACCCGGTCTACCTCGACCCGACCACCGGCGCGGTGCACGGCGACCCGGCCCCGGCCGACGGCACGGCGGACGGCACCGACAACCTGATCCCGAACACCCTGCTGGAGGGCGTCCCGCTCGCGACCGCGGCGCCCGACGGCGCGGCGACCGACGGTGCTCCCGCCGAGACCACGACGACCGACGCCGCCGCGCAGGCTGCGAGCGGGACCGAGTCCGCGACCGCGGGCGCGGCGACCGCGGGATCCGGCACCCCGTCGGTAGCGTCTGCCCCAGACCAGCTCGCGGCTCCCCAGACCCGCTAGCGGTGTGCCCTCCGCGGCGCACCTGACGACGACAGCGGCCGGCGCCACACGGCCTGCCGCGGTGAGGACACCTTCGTGAACACAGCCCCTCGCAGCCGCCGGCTCCGGGCCACCCTGGCCATGGCCGTCGTGATCGCCCTGGTCGGCGTGTTCGTCGTCCGCCTGGCCGACATCCAGCTCGTCCAGGCCGCGGAGCTCAACGAGCAGTCGCAGAACAAGCGCGAGATCCAGCAGGTGACGTACGGCGACCGGGGCGACATCACCGCGAACGACGGCACCGTCCTCGCCGGCAGCGTCACCCGCTACAACATCACCGCCGCGCCGGCCTTCGCCGCTGACGTCACCGTGACGCAGACCGGCGCGGACGGCGAGAAGACCAAGGTCGCCATGTCCGTGGACCAGGTGCTCGACCAGGTGGCCGAGATCACCGGCGGCTCGACGGCGAAGATGGAGGAGGCGCTCACCCGCGACCCCGAGGCCAACTTCGCGTTCCTCGTGAAGGGCGTCGACGTCGACGCCTTCCGCGCGGTCCGCGACCTGAAGAACAGCGGCGTGTCCTGGCTCTACTTCGAGCGACAGTCCGCGCGCACCTACCCCAACGGCTCCGTGGCGGGCAACCTCACCGGCTTCGTCGGCACCGACGGCCCGCAGGCGGGCCTCGAGCGCACGGCCGACTCCTGCCTCGCCGGCACGAACGGCAGCGAGACCTACGAGCGCGGCGCCGACGGCGTGCAGCTCCCCGGCAGCACCGTGACCACGAAGGAGGCGGTGGCCGGCGGCACCCTGGCGCTCACCGTCGACAAAGACCTGCAGTACATGGCGCAGCAGGCGATCGCCGAGCAGGCGCAGGCCATCGGGGCGGAGTCGGCCACCGCCGTGGTCCAGGAGGTGTCGACGGGCAAGCTGATGGCCGTCGCGGACTGGCCGTCCGTCGACCCGAACGACGTCAACCTGACGAAGGACGTCGGCGACCTCGGCTCCAAGGCCTTCACCGCCTCCTACGAGCCCGGCTCGACCTTCAAGGCGATGACGGCGGCGATGCTGCTCGACTCGGGCAAGGCCACGCCGACGAGCCAGGCCACCGTGCCCTACTCCCGCTCGTTCCCCTGGGGCGGCGAGATCCACGACGCGAGCTTCCACCCGACCGAGCGGCTCACGCTGACCGGCATCCTCCGCGACTCCTCGAACGTCGGCATCTCGCTGCTCGGCCAGAACCTGAGCGCGCAGGCCCGGTACGACTACATGGTGAAGTTCGGCCTGAACGAGCCCACGGCCGTCGGGTTCCTCGGCGAGCCGACCCAGGGCGTCCGCGCCGCGAGCTCGTGGGACCAGCAGACCAGCATCAACACGATGTTCGGCCAGGGCGTCTCGACGACGGCCCTGCACGTGGCGAGCATCTTCCAGACGCTCGGCAACCACGGCGTGCGGCTGCCCTCCCAGCTCGTGGAGGGCTGCACCGCCGCCGACGGGACGGTCACGCCGGCCCCGGCCGTCGAGGGCACCACCGTGGTCTCGCCGTGGGCGGCGGACACGACCGTCAACATGCTCGAGAGCGTCGTCTCGGCCGGCGAGCAGAAGGACGCGCTGACCATCCCCGGCTACCGCGTCGCCGCCAAGACGGGCACGGCCGAGATGGCGCGCGCCGACGGCACCGGCTACGGTTCCGACCGCGTGGTGTCCGTCGCGGGCATCGCCCCCGCCGAGGACCCGAAGTACGTCGTCGTCGTGACCTTCACCAAGCCCAGTACCATGAAGACGTCGGCCGCCGCGGCGCCGACCTTCAACAAGATCATGTCCCAGGTCCTCGAGATGTACCGCGTCCCTCCGTCGACGGAGCCCGCACCGGCCATCCCCCAGACCTGGTGAGAGAAGAGGATTCATTGAGCGCCCGGATCCCCCCGGTCCTTCGACCGGAACATCCGTCGGCGAGGTCCCTCGCCCAGCTGGTCAGCGAGTTCGGTCTCGAGCACGAGGGTTCCCTCGACGGCGTCGAGGTCACCGGAGTCACGCTGAGCACGGCGGACCTCCACCCCGGCGACCTGTACGTCGGCGTCCCCGGTGAGCACCGTCACGGTGCCGAGTTCGCGGTGCAGGCACGCGAGGGCGGCGCAGTCGCGCTGCTCACCGACGCTGCCGGCGTCGAGCTCGCCCGGGAGAGCGGCCTGCCCGTCGTCCTCGTCGACTCGCCCCGCGCGGCCCTCGGCGACGTCTCGGCGTGGATCTACCGCACCGGCGGCGAGGACTCGCCCCTCTTGTTCGCCGTCACCGGGACGAACGGGAAGACCAGCACCTCCTACCTGCTCGAGGGCGTCCTCCGCCAGCTCGGGCTCGTGACCGGCCTCAGCAGCACGGCCGAGCGCCACATCGGCGACCTCACGGTCGTCAGCCGCCTGACCACGCCCGAGGCGAGCGAGATGCACGCCCTGCTGGCCCGCATGCGCGAGAGCGAGGTGCGCGCGGTGGCCGTCGAGGTCAGCGCCCAGGCCCTCAGCCGCAACCGGGTCGACGGCCTGGTCTTCGACGTGGCGGCGTTCACCAACCTCAGCCACGACCACCTCGACGACTACGCCGACATGGAGGAGTACTTCCAGGCGAAGCTGCCGCTGTTCCAGCCCGACCGGGCGAAGCGCGCGGTGATCTCGCTCGACTCGCCGTACGGGCACCGCGTCGTCGACAACGCCCGCGTGCCGCTGACGACGATCACGATCCTCCCCGACGTCGAGGCCGACTGGCGCGTCGAGATCCTCGACGAGCAGGCGGCGTGGACCGAGTTCCGGCTCACCGGCCCGGAGAACCGCGAGCTCGTCACCCGGGTGCCGCTCATCGGATGGCACATGGTCGCGAACGCCGCGCTGGCGATCGTCATGCTGGTCGAGGCCGGCTTCGAGCTCGGCGCGATCTCGCAGGCCCTCGAGGCCGAGGGCGGCATCGTCGCCTACCTGCCGGGCCGCACCGAGCGCGTCTCGGGCGACCGCGGCCCGAGCGTGTACGTCGACTTCGGCCACAGCCCCGACGCCTTCCTCACCACCCTCGCGGCCGTCCGGCGCTTCACCCCCGGCAAGGTCATCATGCTGTTCGGCGCCGACGGCGACCGCGACAAGACCAAGCGCGGCGACATGGCCCGCGTGGCCGTCGAGGGCTCCGACATCCTCGTCATCACGGACCACCACCCCCGCTTCGAGGACCCGGCCGCCATCCGCGCGACCCTGGTCGACGCTGCCCGTGAGGCGATCCCCGGGCACGAGATCCACGAGGTCAGCCCGCCCGAGGCCGCGATCCGCGCCGCCGTCGCCCTGGCGGACGAGGGCGACTCGATCCTCTGGGCCGGCCCCGGCCACCAGGACTACCGCGACATCCGCGGCGAGCGGACCCCGTACTCCGCCCGCGACGAGGCGCGTGCTGCGCTGCGAGAGGCCGGGTGGGCCGAGTGATCGCCCTCACGCTGGCCGAGCTGGCCGAGATCGCCGGAGGCGCCCTGCACCTCCCCGAGGGCGGCCCCGACGCCGACCAGGTCGTCGACGGGTCGGTCGAGACCGACTCCCGGCTCGTCACCGAGGGGTCCGTGTTCTTCGCCCTGCGGGGCGACGAGACCGACGGCCACCTCTTCGCCGACTCGGCCGTCGCCTCCGGGGCCGTGGTCGTCGTCGCCGAGCGCCCTCTCGACCTGGCCGTCCCCGTGGTCGTCGTCGACGACGGCGTGGCCGCGCTCTCGCGCCTCGCCGCGGGGGTCGTGGAGCGCGTCCGTCGAGGCGGACGCCTGCGCGTCGTCGGCATCACGGGCTCCAACGGCAAGACGAGCACCAAGAACATGCTCCGTGCCGTCCTCTCCGACGTCGGCCCGACCGTGGCGCCCGAGGGCTCGTTCAACAACCACGTCGGGGCGCCGATCTCGATGCTGCGCGTCGACCTCGACACCGAGTTCCTCGTCGTCGAGATGGGCGCCTCCGGGCCGGGCGAGATCGCCCGCCTGGTCGCGATCGCCCGACCCGACACCGGCGTCGTCCTCAAGGTGGGCCTCGCGCACGCCGGCGGCTTCGGCGGCATCGAGGGCACCCGCACGGCCAAGGCCGAGATGGTGACCGACCTGCCCTCGACTGCGACCGCCGTCCTCAACGTCGACGACGACCGCGTCGCCGGCATGGCGGCCGACACGGCCGCCCGGGTCGTCGGCTTCGGCCTCACCGACTCGGCCGCCTACCGGGCGTCCGACCTCGAGGTCACGCGTGAGGGCACCTCCTTCGTGCTCGACCACGACGGCGTCTCCCGGGCCGTCCGGCTCCGCATCCTCGGTGAGCACCACGTCATGAACGCCCTCGCTGCCCTGACCGTGGCGGGGGAGTGGGGCCTCGACCTCGACCGCGCCGTCACGGTGCTCGAGGGCGTCACTCGCGCCGAGCGCTGGCGCATGGAGGTGCTCGACGGAGGCGACGGCGTCACCGTCGTGAACGACGCGTACAACGCGAGCCCCGACTCCGTCGCCGCGGCCCTCAAGACCCTTGCCCAGATCGTCCCGCCCGGCGGCCGCTCGATCGCCGTGCTCGGCGAGATGGCCGAGCTCGGCGACCTCGCCCGGGAGGAACACGACCGCGTCGGACGCCTCGTCGTCCGGCTCAACGTCGGCCAGCTCGTCGTCGTGGGGCACGAGGCCCGGCACATCCATGTCGCCGCCGGCCTCGAGGGCTCGTGGGACGGCGAGTCCGTCTTGGTCGACACCGTCGACGAGGCGTACGACCTCCTCCGGCAGGCCCTGCGCACCGGAGACGTCGTGCTCGTGAAGTCGTCGAAGTCAGCCGGTCTCCGCCACCTCGGCGACCGCCTCGCGGGGGTGACCGCGTGATCGCTCTCCTCATCGCCGGCGCCGTGTCGCTGGTCTTCACGCTGCTGATGACGCCGCTCTTCATCCGGCTGTTCCACCGCCTCGGCTGGGGGCAGTTCATCCGAGACGACGGGCCGCAGTCGCACCACACCAAGCGGGGCACCGCGACCATGGGCGGCATCGTCCTGATCATCGGCACCGTGCTCGGCTACTTCGTGGGCCACCTCGTCGGTCCCGACAGGATCACCAACAGCGGCCTGCTCGTCCTCTTCATGATGGTCGGCCTCGGTGCCGTCGGGTTCCTCGACGACTTCCTCAAGGTGCGCAACCAACGCAGCCTCGGTCTCGGCGGCTGGGCGAAGATCGCGGGGCAGGTGGTGGTCGGTGCGGTGTTCGCCGTGCTCGCGCTCTCGTTCCCCAACGAGAACGGCCTCACGCCCGCCTCGACCATGATCAGCGGCGTGCGAGACATCTCGTGGCTCGACTTCATGTTCTTCGGCACGATCGCCGGCGGCGGGCTGTTCCTCATCTGGGTCGTGCTGATCACGGTCAGCACGTCGAACGGCGTGAACGTGGCCGACGGCCTCGACGGCCTCGCGACCGGGGCGTCGATCCTGGCCATCGCCTCCTACATCTTCATCGGGTTCTGGCAGTTCAACCAGTCGTGCTTCAGCACGCGGCTCGACGAGTCGACCCGCGCGGCCTGCTACACGGTCGCCAACCCGCTCGACCTGGCCGTGGTGGCCGCTGCCATCTGCGGCGGCCTGATCGGGTTCCTGTGGTGGAACACCTCGCCGGCCCAGATCTTCCTCGGCGACACCGGCTCGCTGGGACTCGGCGGCGCGCTGGCTGCCCTGGCCATCCTCAGCCGCACCGAGCTCCTCCTCGTGCTGATCGGCGGCCTCTTCATCGTCGTCACCGGCTCGGTCATCCTGCAACGGGCGTACTTCAAGATCACGCACGGAAAACGGATATTCCTGATGAGCCCGCTGCACCACCACTTCGAGCTGAAGGGCTGGGCCGAGGTGACGGTCGTGGTCCGCTTCTGGATCATCGCCGGGCTGTTCGTCGCCGCCGGCGTCGGCGTCTTCTACCTCGAGTGGATCTCGCGCACGTCATGACGAACTCCGCCTCCGACCCCGTCCTCGCGGCGCGGCTCGACGGCCTCACGAGCTGGCACGCCGACTGGTCGGGCCTCCGCGTGCTGGTCCTCGGGCTCGGCGTCACCGGCTTCTCCGTCGCCGACACGCTGACCGAGCTCGGCGCCCGCGTCGTCGTCCTCGCGCCGAGCGTCGACGACGACCGGGCCGAGCTGCTCGGCCTGATCGGGGCCGAGCTCGTCCTCGACCCCGCCATGGCCGACCTCCCGCCGAGCGTCGTCGAGTTCGACCCCGAGCTCGTCGTCCTGTCGCCGGGGTTCGCCCCGCACCACCCCCTCGCCGTGCGTGCGGTCGAGTCCGCCGCCGCCGTCTGGGGCGACGTGGAGCTCGCCTGGCGCCTCCGCGACAAGACCGCGACGATCGCCGAGTGGCTGCTCGTCACGGGCACGAACGGCAAGACGACGACGACGCAGCTCGCGACGTCGATGGCACTCGCCGGCGGACGACGCGCCGCCGCCGTGGGCAACATCGGCGTCCCGGTGCTCGACGCCGTCCGCGACCCGGTGGGCCTCGACGTCCTGGTGGTCGAGCTGTCGAGCCACCAGCTGCACTGGCTGCCCGTCGAGGGACCGGGTGCCCTGCGGCCCCGCGCGTCGGTCTGCCTCAACCTGGAGTCCGACCACCTCGAGTGGCACGGCTCGGCCGAGGCCTACCGTGATGCCAAGGCCCGCGTGTACGAGAACACCGTCACCGCGTGCGTCTACAACAAGGCCGACGCGGCCACCGTCCACATGGTCGAGCAGGCCGACGTGGCCGAGGGCTGCCGCGCCGTCGGCTTCGGGCTCTCTGCGCCCGGCCCGAGCGACTTCGGCGTCGTCAGCGGCGAGGACGGCGGCGTGCTCGTCGACCGCGCCTTCCTGGCAGAGCGGCGCCACCGTGCCCTCGAGCTGGCGACGACGGCCGAGCTCGAGACGGCCGGCCTCGCCGCCGACCACCTCGTCGAGGACGTGCTGGCCGCCGCCGCGCTCGTCCGGGCCGTCGACGTCGAGCCGGCCGCCGTCCGTGAGGCCCTCCTCACGTTCCGGGTCGACCACCACCGGACGGAGGTGGTGGCCGAGTCGGGCGGCGTCGTCTGGGTCGACGACTCGAAGGCCACGAACCCCCACGCGGCACACGCGTCGCTCGGCTCGTTCCCCTCCGTCGTGTGGATCGTGGGCGGCACGTTCAAGGGCGTCGACCCCGAGCCCCTCGTCCGCGACGCGGCTGAGGGCCTCGCCGCCGCCGTCCTGATCGGCGTCGACCGGGAGGGCCTCCGCGAGGCCTTCCGACGACACGCCCCCGAGCTGCCCGTCTTCGAGGTCGACGAGACCGACACTGAGCGGGTGATGCCGACGGCGGTCCGCCTGGCGGCGGCCGCGGCTAGGCCGGGCGACACCGTCCTCCTCGCCCCCGCGGCGGCGTCCTTCGACCAGTTCACCGACTACACCGCACGCGGCCGGGCATTCGCCGCCGCGGTCGCACACCACCTGGGAGGTGACGCTGATGGCCACGAAGCCCACCAGCCTCCCGCGTCGCCGGCCGACTGAGTCGACCCGGCCGCGGGACGATGACGGTGCCGCACGGTCTGCGGGCCACGATGCTCGTCAGGCCGCCGCCGTCGTCGCGGTCAAGAAGCTCTTCGCGGCCGAGACCGGCTCGTTCTTCCTCATCCTCGGCACGACGCTGTTCATGGTCGTGCTGGGGCTCGTGATGGTCTTGTCCTCGTCGTCCGTCGAGCAGTACATCGCCTCCAGGCACACGTCCTTCTTCGGGGCGTTCGTGAGGCAGAGCATGTACGCCGCGATCGGCGTCCCGCTCATGTTGATCGCGTCGCGGCTGCCCGTCTCCTTCTACCGCCGGTACGCCTGGCACATCCTCGGCGCCGCGGTCTTCCTCCAGTTGCTGGTCTTCAGCCCGCTCGGCTACGAGGTGGGCGGCAACCGGAACTGGATCCAGCTGGGCGAGGGCTTCTCCGCACAGCCGTCGGAGGCCGTGAAGCTCGCCCTCGCCATCTGGCTCGGCATGATCCTCGCCGTGAAGCGCGACCTGCTCGACGACTGGAAGCACCTCGCGATCCCGCTCGTCCCCGTCGTCGGGGTCGCGGTCGGCCTCGTCGTGCTGGGCGGCGACCTGGGCACGACGATGGTCATGCTCCTCCTCGTCTTCGCTGCCGTCTGGTTCGCCGGCGTCCGCCTCCGGTACCTCGCGGTGCCCGTCCTCTTCCTGGCGGCGGCGATCCCCCTGATCGCCTCCGGCTCGGCCTCGCGGAACGAGCGCATCGCGGCCTGGATGTCCGGCTGCACGGACTCCAGCGACTACCAGGCCGCGTGCTGGCAGACCCTGCACGGCACCTGGGCCCTCGCCTCCGGCGGGCTTTTCGGGGTCGGCCTCGGCAACTCGAAGTCGAAGTGGTCCTGGCTGCCCGAGGCCGACAACGACTTCATCTTCGCCATCATCGGCGAGGAGCTGGGGCTCATCGGCGCGATCGTCGTGCTGGCGCTGTTCGTCGTGCTCGCGGTCGGCTTCGTCAAGATCATCCGCCGCACCAACGACCCGTTCGTGCGGGTCGTCACCGGTGCGGTCACCGCCTGGATCATCGGCCAGGCCCTCATCAACATCGCCGTCGTGCTCGGCCTCCTGCCCGTCCTCGGCGTGCCCCTCCCGTTGATCTCCGCCGGCGGTTCCGCGCTGATCGTGACGCTCGCGGCCATCGGCGTGGTGCTCTCGTTCGCACGACGCGCAGAGGAGCCGCTGGCGGGACGGGGTGCTCCGCGCCAGCGGGTAGGGTCTCTCCGGTGACGACGTACCTCCTCGCCGGCGGCGGCACCGCCGGGCACGTGAACCCCCTGCTCGCGGTCGCCGACCGGATCCGCGACACCGAGCCCGACTCGACCGTCCTGGTGCTCGGCACGGTCGAGGGACTCGAGGCGCGCCTCGTCCCCCTGCGCGGCTACGAGCTGCTCACCGTGCCCCGCCTGCCTTTCCCTCGCCGCCCCTCCCGCGCCGCCCTCACGTTCCCCGCAGCGCTCCGCGGGGCCGTCGCCGGCGTGCGCGAGCTGCTCGACCAGCACGACGTCGACGTCGTCGTGGGCTTCGGCGGCTACGCGTCGGCGCCCGCCTACGTCGCGGCCTGGCGCTCGCACGTCCCGCTCGTCGTGCACGAGGCGAACGCCAAGCCGGGCATCGCGAACGTGCTCGGGTCGTGGTTCACACGTCACGTCGGCGTCGTCCACCGGTCGACCCGGCTCCGACACGGCCGTCAGGTCGGCATGCCGCTGCGTCGCGAGATCGAGCAGCTCGACCGCAGGGAGAGCCGGCAGGAGGCGCTGGTCGAGTTCGGCCTCGACCCCCGCAAGCCGACGTTGCTGGTCACCGGAGGCTCGTCGGGTGCGCGGCGCCTGAACGAGACCATCGCCCGGTCCGCGACGAGCGTGCTCGGCGCCGGCTGGCAGATCCTGCACGTGACGGGCCAGAAGTCCGAGCTGCGCTCGACTGGCCTCGCCGACCACCACCTCCTTCCGTACTGCGACCGGATGGACCTGGCGCTCTCCGCGGCCGACCTCGTGGTCTCGCGGGCCGGCTCGGCGACCGTCAGCGAGCTGACGGCCCTCGGCCTGGCCTCCGTCCTCGTGCCGTACCCCGTCGGCAACGGCGAGCAGCGCCACAACGCCACCGACGTCGTGGCGGCCGGGGGAGCGCTGCTCGTCGCGGACGCCGACTTCACGCCCGACTGGGTGCGCTCCACGCTCGTGAGTCTCCTGCAGGACCGGGCCGCCATCGCCGAGATGGCTGTCCGGGCGGGCACCGTCGGCGTGCTGGACGGGACCGACCGCACCGTCGAGCTGGTCCGCGAGGCCGTACGAGAGGGGCGCTCCCGTGCCGACCGCGACGTGCCGGCGCGCACCCAGCGGCATGCCTCGTCCCGCACCGCGAGCACCCGCCGCACGGACAGCACCGACCGCACCGACGACCAGACCGAGAAGGCGAGCCCCGAGCGCTCATGATCAAGCCCGACCTCCAGCAGCAGATCCCGGCCGAGCTCGGCCGAGTGCACTTCGTCGGCATCGGCGGCTCAGGGATGAGCGGCATCGCGCGCGTCTTCCTCGCGGCCGGCCACACCGTGACCGGCTCCGACATCCGGGAGACGGCCGGGGTCGCCGCCCTCCGCGAGCTCGGCGCCGAGATCGCCATCGGCCACGACGCGGCCAACGTGGGCGATGCGGACACCCTCGTCGTCACGGGTGCTCTCTGGCAGGACAACCCCGAGTACCAGCTCGCGCTCGAGCGCGGGCTGCCCGTGCTCCACCGGTCGCAGGCGCTGGCCTGGCTGATCGGCCAGCACCGTCTGGTCTCCGTCGCCGGCGCGCACGGCAAGACGACGTCGACCGGCATGGTCGTCACGGCCCTCCTCGCGGCGGGCCACGACCCGAGCTTCGTCAACGGCGGTGTCATCCAGTCGCTCGGCGTCAGCGCGCAGGGCGGCTCGGACGACCTCTTCGTGGTCGAGGCAGACGAGTCGGACGGCTCGTTCCTGCTCTACGACACGTCGGTGGCGCTCATCACGAACGTGGACGCCGACCACCTCGACCACTACGGCTCGCACGAGGCCTTCGACGCCGCCTTCGTCGACTTCGCCTCCGCTGCCCGCGAGCTCGTCGTCGTGTCGTCCGACGACGCCGGCGCGCGTCGCGTCACGGCAGCGCTCACGCACCCGCACGTCGTCACCTTCGGGGAGGACGAGTCTGCGGACGTCCGCCTCTCCGACGTCGCCCCGTCGGGCCCGGTGTCGTTCACGCTGCACCACGCGGGCGTCAGCTGGCCCGTCCAGCTCCGCGTTCCCGGACACCACAACGCCGTCAACGCGACGGGGGCCTTCGCCGTGCTCGTCGGCCTCGGCGTCGACCCGGAGGCCGCCGTCGCGGGGCTCGAGACGTTCGGGGGCACCGAGCGGCGGTTCGAGCTGCACGGCACGGTCCGCGGCGTGAGCGTCTACGACGACTACGCCCACCACCCCACCGAGGTCGCCGCCGCTCTCCAGGCCGCGCGGTCCGTCGTCGGCGGCGGGCGCCTCATCGCAGTGCACCAGCCCCACCTGTACAGCCGGACCCGCATGATGGCGGGCGAGTTCGCCGAGACCTACGAGCGCCTGGCCGACCACACGATCGTGCTCGACGTCTACGGGGCTCGCGAGGACCCCGAGCCCGGGGTCACCGGGGCTCTCGTCTCCGATCGATTCGCCGACGCCTCGCGGGTCGACTTCGTCGCCGACTGGCAGGCTGCCGCCGACCGGACCGCAGCCGTCGCGCGCGACGGCGACTTCGTCATCACTCTCGGCTGCGGCGACGTCTACCGCATCGTGCCGCAGCTGCTCGGGTCGCTCGACGCCGCGTCGGCGCCGGACGCTTCGACCGCGGAGGAGTCCGGGGAGTGAGCACGAGTCGACCCGCGTCGACCGGCCGGGGTCGCTCGTGAGGCGCCCGGAGGGCTTCGACCCGTCCGCCGAGGGCTCCGAGGGCATCGGACAGCACGAGGAGGCGGCACGTCCGTCGTCCCTGCGCGACCGGCTGGCCGCGGCGAGGCCCCGCCGGTCGCGAGCCGAGCCGGGCCGTGATCCTGCCTCCGAGCACGTCGTCTCGGGTCCTGGTGACGACACGCCGACCGGGCCGGTGCCGCTGCCGTCGTCCGTCGCGCCGGGTCCGGCCTCGCGCGTCGTCTCGGGGGTCGCTTCCCGATTCGCCCCTCGCGGGGCGGCGCCGACGACTGACCGGTCCGAGGCCGGGCCCGAAGTCCCCGTCGGACCGGGGGCGACGAGCGCCGGCGACACTCCGCGCATCGAGCCCGCCGGAGGCGCCGAGGCCGCTCGTCGGCGCGCCGCAGAGGCGCGTCGCGCCGCACGCCGCGCCTCGGGCGAGCGCAGGCGCTCGGAGCGGATCGAGGTCAGGCGCTTCACCAGGCGGTCGCGTCACAGGCGCGCCGCGTGGGTCACGGCAGGTGCCGTCGCCGTGCTGCTCGGGTCGTCGGTCGCCGTCGCCGTGTTCTCGCCGCTCCTCTCGCTCGAGCAGATCGAGGTCGAGGGGACCGCCCGTGTGGACGCCGTGGAGGTGCAGGCCGCGGTGTCCGGACAGCTCGGCACCCCGCTGGCGAGGATCGACTTCGAGCGCATCACGACCGAGCTGGAGCAGTTCCCCCTCATCGCGAGCTACGTCACGGAGACGGCGCCGCCGCACACCCTCGTTATCCGGGTGACCGAGCGTCAGCCGATCGCGACGGTGTCCTCCGGCGACGGCTTCGACCTCGTCGACCCTGCCGGCGTCGTCGTCCAGCGCCTCGACGATCGTCAGGAGGGAGTCCCGCTCGTCGACGTGGGCGGCGCCCCCCTGGACGGGACGGCGTTCCGCTCCACCGCCGAGGTCTTGCTGGCACTGCCGCAGGCGCTGCGCCAGACGGTCGACTCGGCGACCGCCTCCACCGCGGACGACGTCACGCTGTCGCTCTCGACCGGTGAGCGCGTGGTCTGGGGGAGCGCGGACGACTCGGCGGAGAAGGCGCAGGTGCTCGCCGGGCTCATCGCCGACCAGGCGAGGCGCGACCCGGCCGCGTCCGTCGAGTTCGACGTGTCCGCGCCGGACAACGGCATCATCCGGACCCGGTGACACGCCGTTCGTTCGCGACACGCCTGTCCGGCTGGACCGCGCGTCAGGCAGCGGCACCTAACTTGTGACTGCAGCACTTGCATACCATGTACAACCCTTACCTTCAACTTCAGAGTTAAGGTTCCAGCGGAGGCCCG
This sequence comes from Frigoribacterium sp. ACAM 257, assembly GCF_007954365.1. Lineage (GTDB taxonomy): Bacteria > Actinomycetota > Actinomycetes > Actinomycetales > Microbacteriaceae > Frigoribacterium. The sequence continues at coordinate 1,172,974 of NZ_VOLO01000001.1, read as the reverse complement.
GACGTGACAACGAACCATAACTACCTAGCCGTGATCAAGGTCGTCGGTGTCGGCGGCGGTGGCGTCAACGCCGTCAACCGCATGATCGAGCTCGGTCTCCGCGGAGTCGAGTTCATCGCCATCAACACCGACGCCCAGGCCCTGCTCCTCAGCGACGCCGACGTCAAGCTCGACGTGGGTCGCGAGCTGACGCGGGGTCTCGGCGCCGGAGCGGACCCGGAGGTCGGTCGTCGTGCCGCCGAGGACCACGCGGAGGAGATCGAGGAGGCGCTGGCCGGTGCCGACATGGTCTTCGTCACCGCCGGTGAGGGCGGCGGGACCGGCACGGGAGGCGCGCCCGTCGTGGCCCGCATCGCGAAGTCGATCGGCGCCCTGACCATCGGTGTCGTCACCAAGCCCTTCGGCTTCGAGGGCAAGCGTCGCCAGGCCCAGGCCGAGGCGGGCGTCGCCCAGCTGAAGGACGAGGTCGACACGCTCATCGTGGTCCCCAACGACCGCCTCCTCGAGATCTCCGAGCGCGGCATCTCGATGGTCGAGGCCTTCGGCACGGCCGACCAGGTGCTCCTCGCCGGCGTGCAGGGCATCACCGACCTGATCACCACGCCCGGTCTCATCAACCTCGACTTCGCCGACGTCAAGTCGGTCATGCAGGGCGCGGGCTCGGCCCTGATGGGCATCGGCTCGTCGCGAGGCGCAGACCGGGCCATCAAGGCCGCCGAGCTCGCCGTCGCCTCGCCCCTGCTCGAGGCGAGCATCGACGGCGCCCACGGCGTGCTCCTCTCGATCCAGGGCGGCTCCAACCTCGGCATCTTCGAGATCAACGACGCCGCTCGCCTCGTGCAGGAGGCCGTCCACTCCGAGGCCAACATCATCTTCGGCGCGGTGATCGACGACACCCTCGGTGACGAGGTGCGGGTGACCGTGATCGCCGCCGGCTTCGACGGCGGCGAGCCCACGGCGAAGACGAAGGACCGGCGCTCGAGCTTCGTCGAGTCCGACGCGGCCCCGGCAGCGGCGTCGACGCCGGGCGTCTCCGCCATCGCCGACAGCGGGGCGTCGCACGACACGCCCTCGTGGCGCCGACCTGACGACCACACGGCGACGCAGGCCGTCGACCCCGCGTTCGACGGCGGCGACGACGACCTCGACGTGCCCGACTTCCTCAAGTAGCACGTGACGGACGGTCTCGATCTCGGAGGCGACCTGGGCGAACGTCTCGCCCGGGTCGCCTCCGGCGTCGACGACGCCGTCAAGGCCGCCGGGCGACGAGCCGACGAGGTCACCACCATCGTCGTCACGAAGTTCCACCCGGCCTCGCTGGTCCGCGAGCTCCACGCCCTCGGCGTTCGCGACGTGGCGGAGAACAGGCACCAGGAGGCGCAGGCCAAGTCGGCGGACACCGTCGACCTCGAGGGCCTGCGCTGGCACTTCGTGGGTCAGCTGCAGTCGAAGAAGGCTCGGCAGGCCCGACGCTACGTCTCAGCCGTGCACTCACTCGACCGTGACAGCGTTGTCGACGCTCTCGGGGTCGACGACGGCCGGGTCGTGGACGGCTTCGTCCAGGTGTCCCTGGACGAGCAGCAGGGCCGGGGCGGCGTCCCCGAGCCGGACGTCGAGCGGCTGGTCGAGCGTCTCCTCGCCGCACCCGGCGTGCGGCTGCGCGGGCTGATGGCCGTCGCTCCGCTCGGCGTGCCGGCCCGGCAGGCCTTCGCGCGCCTCCGCCTGGTGTCCGAGAGGGTCAGCCGGATGGCCCCCGGCGCCGACGCGATCTCCGCCGGCATGTCGCACGACTTCGCCGACGCGATCGCCGAGGGGGCGACACACCTGCGCATCGGCACGGCAATCACGGGTTCCAGGCCCGAAGCTCGTTAACCTCGGACACAACGCCCCACGACCCGGAGGACACCCCATGGCCAACCCCCTGCGCAAGACGATGGTCTACCTGGGCCTCGCCGACGAAGAACTCGAGTACGACGAGCAGGAGCAGCGGCAGGAGCCGCAGCGGCAGCAGCCGCAGCCGGCTGCACAGCCGGCCGCCCGCCAGTCCTCGGCCGCGACCCACGCCTCCCCGGTCGCCCCCGTCCCCTCGCCGGCGCCCGCCCCCGCCGCGACACGTGCCCCCGTGACGCCCCTGCGTCGCAGCTCGACCTCCACCTCGAAGAACACGGTGCCCCACGACATGAACGAGATCCTCACCGTCCACCCCCGCGAGTACAAGGACGCCCAGGCGATCGCGGAGAGCTTCCGCGACGGCATCCCCGTCATCATCAACCTGTCGCAGATGACCGAGGCCGACGCTCGTCGCCTCGTCGACTTCGCCAGCGGCCTGTCACAGGGTCTCTTCGGCAAGATCGAGCGCGTCACGAACAAGGTGTTCCTGCTGTCGCCGGCCCACATCGCGGTGAGCGGTGAGCAGGCCGAGGTAGAGTCCGACATCGAGGCGTCCTTCTTCGCGCAGTCCTGAGCGGCGGCGTCACGACGCCCCGACTCCTCTCCGTGGCCCGACCACGCCGACCAGTGTGAGCTGATGACACCCCGATGACGTTCCTGATCGCCTCGATCGCGTACTACGCGCTCCTCTTGTTCTTCCTCCTCATGTGGGGGCGGTTCGTCCTCGACCTCGCCCAGTCGTTCAGCCGTGGATGGCGTCCCAAGGGGCCCGTGCTGGTGCTGGCCGAGATCGCCTACACGGTCACCGATCCTCCGATCAAGGCGGTCCGACGTGTCCTGCCGCCGGTGCGCCTCGGCTCGGTGGCCCTCGACTTCGGGTGGAGCCTCATCATGCTCGCCGTCGTCATCCTCATGGGCGTGGCAAGCGGGCTCCGCTACGCATGACGCCCGGCCTGGCCTCTCCCTGCGCGGTGAGAGGGTAGGCTGGTGCGAGGGCGTCCGCGTCCTTGCTGCCCTCCAGGGCCAGTGTTCGCTACGGTGTAGTCGAACGACACAGACCACGATCACGATCACGTGATCCCACAGATGCACGAGGTGACGGCAATGGCTTTGACGCCTGAAGACGTAGTCAACAAGCGGTTCCAGCCGACGAAGTTCCGCGAGGGCTACGACCAGGACGAGGTCGACGACTTCCTCGACGAGGTCGTCGCAGAGCTGCGACGACTCGGCCAGGAGAACGACGAGCTGCGACAGCGGCTGACGGCCGCAGAGTCGGCGGGCGGCTCCGCCGTCCCTGCTCCGGTCGCCGCCGGGGCACCCGCCTCGGCTCAGGCCCCCGTCTCCGCACAGGCTCCCGCCTCGGCCCCGGTCCCCGAGGCCGAGCCCGCTCCGGTCTCCGAGCCGGCTCCCGCGTCGGTCCCGGCCCCGGTCGAGGTGGCACCCGAGCCCGTGGCAGCGCCCGAGCCGGTCGCCGCCGCGGCTGTCGCGCCGGTCCCGGCCTACGCCGGGCCCAGCCAGGACGACACGGAGAGCACGAACAGCCTCCTGCAGCTGGCACGTCGACTCCACGAGGAGCACGTCCGCGAGGGCGTCGAGAAGCGCGACGCGCTGATCGCCGAGGGTCAGTCGACCTCTGCCCGCCTCGTCGCCGAGGCGGAGGCCAAGCAGCGCGACGTCGTGACCGAGGCCGAGGCTCGTTCCCGCGAGGTCGTGGCCGAGGCCGAGACCAAGCGCCGTGAGGTGCTCGAGCAGCTGGCGACCGAGCGGACCGGTCTGGAGCGTCGCATCGACGACCTCCGCACCTTCGAGCGCGACTACCGCCAGAAGCTCAAGGGCTACATCGAGGGCCAGCTCCGCGACCTCGAGGCCGAGTCCGGCGAGCAGCAGCCCGCCAGCGGCTTCGCACCGGCGAGCGCCCAGGGCTTCGGCTCCAACTAAGGTCTTGACGCAGAGCACTCCTCCGACGAAGGTCAGCGTCCGCATCATCGCGGCGCTGGCCTTCGTCGCTGTCACGGCCTACGTGCTCGACCAGGTGTCGAAGCACCTCGTGGTGACGCGTCTCGTCGAGGGCGAGAGCGTCGACGTCGTCGGCGAGTTCTTCCAGTTGCACTTCGTCCGGAACCCCGGGGCCGCTTTCTCCCTGGCGAGCGGCACGACGTGGATCTTCTCGATCGCCGCCTCGGCCGTGGTGGTGGCCATCGTCGTCTTCGCGCGGCGCATCCGCTCCCGTTCCTGGGCAGTCATGCTCGGGATGCTCCTGGGCGGGACGCTCGGCAACCTGACCGACCGCCTGACGCGTGAGCCCTCCTTCGGCCAGGGGCACGTGATCGACTTCCTGTACTTCCCGTCGCTGCTGCCGGCGATCTTCAACGTGGCCGACATCTTCATCGTGTCCAGCATGGGCCTGCTCTTGCTGCTGACGCTGCTGGGCGTGAACCTCGACGGCACCCGCACCACGAAGGCCGGTGCCGTCCGTGACGCCTCCGACCAGGCGACGGTGGACGGGACGGCCTCGCCCCGGTCCGGCACTGGTGCCGATGCCGATGCGGCGCCTCCTGTGCCTCGACCGACGGAGCGCCCGTGAGCGAGTCCCGCCAGCTCCCCGTTCCCGACGGCCTCGCAGGCGAGCGGGTCGACGCCGCCCTCGCGAAGCTCCTCGGCTTCAGCCGCACCTTCGCCGCCGAGGTGGCGAGCTCCGGGGGAGTGGCCGTCGACGGTCGCCCCGTGGGCAAGTCCGACCGGCTCGAGGCCGGCGCCTGGCTCGAGGTCACCTGGTCGCCGCGTGAAGCTCCCACCGTGGTGCCGCTCGACGTGCCCGGCCTCGGCATCGTGCACGACGACGACGAGATCGTCGTCGTCGACAAGCCGGTCGGCGTCGCCGCCCACCCCTCCGTCGGCTGGACCGGGCCGACCGTGCTCGGCGGCCTCGCCGCGGCCGGGTTCCAGGTGGCGACGTCGGGCGCCGCCGAGCGTGCGGGGATCGTGCACCGTCTCGACGTCGGCACCAGTGGCCTGATGGTCGTGGCGAAGTCCGAGCGCGCCTACGCGCAGCTCAAGGACGCCTTCCGCGAGCGCACCGTGGAGAAGATCTACAACGCCGTCGTGCAGGGGCACCCCGACCCCCTCACCGGCACGATCGACGCGCCGATCGGCCGGCATCCCTCGTCGGACTGGAAGTTCGCCGTCGTCGTCGACGGCAAGCCCTCGGTGACGCACTACGAGACCGTCGAGGCGTTCCGCTCGGCCTCGCTGCTCGAGATCCACCTCGAGACCGGGCGCACGCACCAGATCCGCGTCCACATGGCGGCGCAGCGGCACCCGTGCGTGGGCGACGCGACCTACGGCGCCGATCCGACGCTCTCGGCCGCCCTCGGCCTCGGGAGGCAGTGGCTGCACGCCGTCCAGCTCGGCTTCCGGCACCCGGGCACCGGCGAGCCCGTCGTCTACAGGTCGACCTACCCCGACGACCTGCAGCACGCTCTCGATGTCCTCCGTGCCGCCTAGGCTGTCCGTCTACCGCTGAACAGCCGAACCACCACAGACGAGGAGCCGCGTGGCCTCGAAAGATTCCTTCGTCCACCTGCACGTCCACAGCGAGTACTCGATGCTCGACGGGGCAGCCCGGGTCAAGCCGTTGATCGCGGAGGCAGCCGCCCAGGGCATGCCCGCGGTCGCGGTCACCGACCACGGCAACGTGTTCGGCGCCTACGACTTCTGGAAGACGGCCACCGACGCCGGGGTCAAGCCGATCATCGGCACCGAGGCCTACATCACCCCGGGCACGCACCGGGGCGACAAGACCCGCGTGCGCTGGGGCGACGGCGGGCGCGACGACGTCTCCGGTGCCGGTGCCTACACGCACATGACCCTGTTGTCGCAGAGCACGGCGGGCATGCACAACCTCTTCCGGCTGTCCTCGCGCGCGTCCCTCGAGGGCTACTACTTCAAGCCACGCATGGACCGCGAGCTGCTGTCGCAGTACTCGGACGGCTTGATCGCCACGACGGGCTGCCCGAGCGGCGAGGTGCAGACGCGCCTCCGTCTCGGCCAGTACGACGAGGCGGTCAAGGCGGCGGCCGACTTCCGCGACATCTTCGGCGCAGAGAACTACTTCGCCGAGATCATGGACCACGGCCTCGGCATCGAACGCCAGATCATGGGCGACCTCCTCCGCCTCGCGAAAGACCTCGGGCTGCCCCTCGTGGCCACCAACGACCTGCACTACACGCACGAGCACGACGCCACGAGCCACGCGGCGCTGCTCTGCGTCCAGTCGGGCTCGACCCTCAACGACCCGAACAGGTTCAAGTTCGACGCCGACGAGTTCTACCTGAAGTCCGCCCAGCAGATGCGGCACCTCTTCCGCGACCACCCCGAGGCCTGCGACAACACCCTGCTCATCGCCGAGCGCTGCGACGTCCAGTTCAACACCTCGGCCAACTACATGCCGCGCTATCCGGTGCCCGAAGGCGAGACGGAAGAGACCTGGTTCATCAAGGAGGTGGAGAAGGGCCTGGTCTACCGGTACCCGGACGGCATCCCCTCCGACGTCCGCAAGCAGGCCGAGTACGAGATCGGCGTCATCACCGGCATGGGCTTCCCCGGCTACTTCCTCGTCGTCGCCGACTTCATCAACTGGTCGAAGGAGAACGGCATCCGCGTCGGTCCGGGACGCGGCTCGGGCGCCGGGTCCATGGCCGCCTACGCGATGCGCATCACCGACCTCGACCCGCTCCGCCACGGCCTCATCTTCGAGCGGTTCCTCAACCCCGACCGTGTCTCGATGCCCGACTTCGACGTCGACTTCGACGACCGTCGCCGCGGCGAGGTCATCCAGTACGTGACCGAGAAGTACGGCGACGAGCGCGTCGCCCAGATCGTCACCTACGGCACCATCAAGGCCAAGCAGGCCCTGAAAGACAGCAGTCGCGTGCTCGGCTTCCCCTTCGGGATGGGCGAGAAGCTCACGAAGGCCATGCCGCCCGCGGTCATGGGCAAGGACATCCCGCTCACGGGCATCTTCGACAAGGCCCACGAGCGCTACAAAGAAGCCGGCGACATCCGGACGGTCGTCGAGACCGACCCCGAGGCCAGGACGGTCTTCGACACGGCCCTCGGCCTCGAGGGCCTCAAGCGCCAGTGGGGCGTGCACGCGGCCGGCGTCATCATGTCGAGCGACCCCCTGATCGACATCATCCCGATCATGAAGCGCGAGCAGGACGGCCAGATCGTCACGCAGTTCGACTACCCCGCCTGCGAGTCGCTCGGGCTGATCAAGATGGACTTCCTGGGTCTCCGCAACCTGACGATCATCAACGACGCCCTCGACAACATCCGCACCAACCGGGGCTTCGACCTCGTCCTCGAAGACCTCGAGCTCGACGACCGAGCGGCCTACGAGCTGCTCGGCCGCGGTGACACGCTCGGCGTCTTCCAGCTCGACGGGGGGCCCATGCGCGGGCTGCTGCGGCTGATGAAGCCCGACAACTTCGAGGACATCTCGGCCGTCATCGCCCTGTACCGGCCAGGGCCCATGGGCGCGAACTCGCACACGAACTACGCGCTGCGCAAGAACGGCATCCAGGAGATCACGCCGATCCACCCCGAGCTCGAGGAGCCCCTGAAGGAGATCCTGTCGACGAGCTACGGCCTGATCATCTACCAGGAGCAGGTGATGGCGATCGCGCAGAAGGTCGCCGGGTTCTCGCTCGGCCAGGCCGACATCCTGCGCCGCGCGATGGGCAAGAAGAAGAAGTCCGAGCTCGACAAGCAGTACGCGGGCTTCGAGCAGGGCATGTTCGACAACGGCTTCTCGCCCGACGCCGTCAAGATGCTGTGGGACATCCTGCTGCCCTTCTCGGACTACGCCTTCAACAAGGCGCACTCCGCCGCCTACGGCGTCGTCTCGTACTGGACCGCCTACCTCAAGGCGCATTACCCGGCCGAGTACATGGCCGCCCTGCTCACCAGCACCGGCGACTCGCGCGACAAGCTCGGGCTCTACCTGAACGAGTGCCGACGCATGGGCATCACGGTCCTCCCGCCGGACGTGAACGAGTCGATCGGCTTCTTCGCGGCCGTCGGCGACGACATCCGCTTCGGCATGGGCGCGGTCCGGAACGTGGGGTTCAACGTCGTCGACCAGGTGATCGCCGCCCGGCAGAAAGAGGGGGCCTTCGCCTCGTTCCACGACTTCTTGCGCAAGGTCCCGCTCCCCGTCGCGAACAAGCGCACGGTCGAGTCGCTGGTCAAGGCCGGGGCCTTCGACAGCCTGGGCTCGACCCGCCGGGCCCTCGTCGAGATCCACGAGTCCGCCGTCGAGGCCGCCGTCAACGAGAAGCGGGCCGAGGCCAACGGCCAGGTGGGCTTCGACTTCGACTCCCTGTGGGACGAGCCGCAGGACGTCCAGCACGTGCCGGAGCGGCCCGAGTGGTCGAAGCGCGACAAGCTCGCCTTCGAGCGCGACATGCTGGGGCTCTACGTCAGCGACCACCCGCTGGCCGGGCTCGAACTGCCCCTGGCGAAGCACGCGAGCACGACGGTGACCGACATCCTGTCGAGCGAGCCGACAGCGATCGACGGCGAGACGGTGACGATCGCGGGCTTGATCACCAGCGTCCAGCACAGGGTCGCACGGAACTCGGGCAACCCCTACGGGATCGTCACGGTCGAGGACTTCGGCGGCGAGATCTCCGCGATGTTCCTGGGCAAGACGTACCAGGAGTTCGGGCCGTCGCTCGTCGGCGACTCGATCATCGTGCTGAAGGGGCGGGTGAGCGTGCGGGACGACGGCATGAACATGCACGCCGCGAGCATGTTCATGCCCGACCTCGGCGTCGGCGCGTCGCAGGGGCCTCTCGTGCTGCAGATCCCCGAGCACCGCGCCACGACCGACACCGTCACCGAGCTCGCGGCGGTGCTCGGCCGGCACACAGGCGGCACCGAGGTCCGGCTCCGGCTCGTCAAGGGCGACGTCGCGCGGTCGTTCGAGATCCCGATGCCGGTCGACGTGACCGCCGACCTGTACGGCGAGCTCAAGAGCCTGCTCGGGCCAGGCTGCCTCGTCTAGGCCCCTGTCCCTTCCGGTGGCGGAGGACGGCCCCGCGGACGTGAGTCCGCGGGGCCGTCGTGGTCCGGACGCAGGGCCTGCCTAGGCCTCGAGGCCCACGGGTCGGAGCCAGCGGCGGTCGTGGTACAGCAACGCGTCGTCGTCGGCTCCTGTGCCGCCGTCCTCGACCTGGACGACGACGACGGCGTTGCCGTGCACGTGCACCCTCTCGACGATGCGACCGGTCATCCAGGCGGTGACGTCGTGCAGCAGCGGGAGGCCGTGAGGCCCCTCGCTCCAGTGGTCGCCCTCGAACCGCTCGGCCGCCGGCCCCGCCATGCGTCGGGCGAGGCCCTGGTTGCGGAGGCCGAGAAGGTGCACGACGACGCGGTCGGTCTCCTCGATCGCGCGCCATGAACTGGCGGTGCGCGCCATGTTGAAGGTCGCCAGGGGCGGCACCGCCGCGAGCGAGGCGAGGGACGTCGCCGTGAAGCCGACGGGTCGGCCGTCCAAGTCCCTGGCGGTGACGATCGCGACCCCGGCGGCATGGCGCCGGAAGCCCGCCTTGAAGGCGGCGAGGTCGGCGGGGTCGGGCTGTGCAGCGGCGGCTGCTGGTGCGGTGGTGTCGGACATGACGGGTGGGCGCCTCCTGTGCTCTGCTGCTGCCGGGGGAGCGGCCGCGCCCGCGCCGCGACGGCTCGGGCTAGGCTCGACGGGCCATGATCCAGACCACAGACCTCCGGGGCCTCAAGCCTACCCACGCCGACCTGCTGGGCCTCGTGCCCCGGTCGCACGTCGACGTCGCCGCCGCCTCGGGCGCGGCCGCACAGATCGTCCAGGCAGTGCGAGAGCGCGGAGCGGACGCCCTCCGCGACCAGGCGGAGCGCTTCGACGGCGTCCGCACCGAGGTCTTCCGCGTCGAGGCCGCCGCGATCGCCCGAGCCGTCGACGAGCTCGACCCCCTGGTGAAGGAGGCGCTGGTCGAGTCGATCGCGCGCGTCACCGAGGCCAGCCGGGCCCAGGTGCCCGCTGGCTCCGTCACCGTCCCGGCGCCGGGGGCTCGGATCGAGCAGCGGTGGCAGCCGGTCGCCCGGGCGGGCGTGTACGTGCCCGGCGGCAAGGCCGTCTACCCCTCGAGCGTCGTCATGAACGTCGTGCCGGCCCTCGTCGCCGGCGTCGGCTCCGTGGCCCTCGTCTCGCCGGGCCAGCGCGACTTCGGCGGCGCCGTCCACCCCGTCATCCTCGGGGCCGCGGGGCTCCTCGGCATCGACGAGGTCTACGTCATGGGCGGCGCGGGCGCGATCGCGGCCCTCGCCTACGGCGTGCCCGAGATCGGGCTCGATCCGGTCCAGGTCATCACCGGTCCGGGCAACAACTACGTCGCCGCGGCCAAGCAGCTCGTGCGCGGACGCGTCGGCATCGACGCCGTGGCCGGTGCCACCGAGATCCTGGTGATCGCCGACGACTCGGCCGACCCGACCCTGGTGGCTGTCGACCTGATCAGCCAGGCCGAGCACGACGAGGAGGCAGCGGCCGTCCTCGTGACGACGTCCGAGGAACTCGCCCACCGCGTCCGTGACGAGCTGGTCCGGCTGGTCCCGCGGACGCTGAGCGCGACCCGTGTGCAGACCGCCCTCGACGGTCGCCAGTCGGCCCTCGTGCTCGTCGACGACCTGTCGGCCGCCGTGGACTTCAGCAACGCGTACGGCCCCGAGCACCTGGAGATCCAGACGCACGACGACGACGCGGTGCTCGCGGGCATCACGAGCGCCGGCGCAGTGTTCGTGGGCCCGAGCACGCCCGTGAGCCTGGGCGACTACCTGGCCGGTTCGAACCACGTGCTGCCGACCGGTGGCCAGTCGCGCTTCTCGTCCGGGCTCGGCGCCTACACGTTCCTCCGACCCCAGCAGATCGTGCGCTACGAGCACGACGCACTGGTCGAGGTCGCGGACCGCCTGGTCGCCCTCTCGCGTGCCGAGCTGCTGCCGGCCCACGGCGAGGCCGTCGCGGCGCGTCTCCACAAGCCCTGACCGGTCGTCCCGACGGCGCCCGTGCAGGGCGCGGCCGGCCGTCTCCCGCCCGTGGCGTCGAGGGGGCGGGGCGTGGGGCCCCGGTACGCTGAGGACACCATGTTCTGTCCTTTCTGTCGCCACCCCGATTCCCGCGTCGTCGACTCCCGCACCAGCGACGACGGCACTTCGATCCGCCGGCGACGCCAGTGCCCGAACTGCGGTCGTCGCTTCAGCACGACCGAGACGGCCAGCCTCAACGTCGTCAAGCGCAACGGCGTGCTCGAGCCCTTCAGCCGGGAGAAGATCATCTCCGGCGTGCGCAAGGCCTGCCAGGGCCGGCCCGTCACCGACGGCGACCTGGCCGTCCTGGCGCAGAAAGTCGAGGAGGCGGTCCGTGCGTCGGGCACGTCGCAGATCGAGGCGAACGACATCGGCCTCGCGATCCTGCCTCCCCTGCGAGAACTCGACGAGGTCGCCTACCTGCGCTTCGCGAGCGTCTACCAGGCCTTCGACTCCCTCGAGGACTTCGAGGCCTCGATCACCCAGCTGCGCGACGAGCACCGCGATCGCGTGCGCACGCCGCGATCGGTCGACGAGTGAGGACCCCCTACCGGGTCCTCTTCGACCTGGTGCTCTCGAAGATGGACCCCGAGGACGCTCACCACCTCGCCTCCCGGGTCATCCGCGCCGTCCCTCGGGTCGGCCTCGCGCCGCTGGTGCGCCGCTTCACGGCGCCGCACTCGTCGCTGGCCGTCGACGCCCTCGGACTCCGGTTCGCGTCGCCGTTCGGCGTCGCCGCAGGCTTCGACAAGGACGCCACGGGCATCGCCGGTCTCGGGGCGCTCGGCTTCGGCCACGTCGAGGTCGGCACGATCACGGCCAGGGCCCAGCCCGGCAACGAGCGACCCAGGCTGTTCCGCCTGGTGCCCGACCTGGCGGTCGTCAACCGCATGGGCTTCAACAACGGAGGCGCGGCTCAGGCGGCCGACGAGCTCACCAGCGCGCGACGTGCCTCGGGCAGGCCGGTGATCGGCGTCAACATCGGCAAGAGCCGTGTGGTCGAGGTCGACGACGCGGTCGACGACTACCTCGACAGCACGCGACTGCTCGCCCCGCTCGCCGACTACCTGGCCGTCAACGTCAGCTCCCCCAACACGCCCGGTCTCCGCGGCCTGCAAGAGCTTGACAAGCTGTCGCCGTTGCTGCGCGCCGTCCACGCCGCCGCGGGCGACACCCCCGTGCTCGTCAAGATCGCTCCCGACCTCGACGACGACGGCATCCGCCACATCGCCGAGCTCGTCACCGAGATCGGGCTCGGGGGAGTGATCGCGACGAACACGACCCTCTCCCGGTCGGGGCTGCAGACCCCGCCCGGCGTCGTCGAGGCCGCGGGCGCCGGTGGTCTCTCGGGCGCCCCGCTCGCGGCCCGGTCGATCGAGGTGCTGCGCGTGCTGCGCTCGGTGCTGCCCGACGAGACGTGCGTCGTGTCCGTCGGGGGCGTGACGAGCGCGGCCGACGTGCAGGCGCGCCTCGACGCCGGCGCCACGCTCGTGCAGGGCTACACGGCCTTCCTCTACGAGGGGCCGCTCTGGGCCCGCAAGGTCAACCGAGGGCTGCGCGCCCTCCGCCGAACAGCCTGATCGGTCTCGGCCGCCCCGTGAGGCTCGCCTGACACGAAGGAGCCCCCGACCGCGTGGTCGGGGGCTCCTTCGTCGTGGCCTGGCTACAGCGTGGGGAACTCGCGGCGCTTGACCTGCGGCTTCGGCAGCCGCATGGGCTTCATCTGCATGGCCCGCATGGCGGTGTACCAGCGGTTGCCCTTCTGCAGGCCGTCGTCGCCGAACTTCGCGCGCAGCTGCGAGGAGACGCGCTGGCCGGCGAGGAGGCAGTCGGCGACAGCGAGGATAAAGAAGCCCCAGAGGACGAAGAGCGTCGTCGTCTGGACCGCGACGTTCTGGACGATGCTCATGACGATGACGAGCACCATGACCGGGATCATCGCCTCGCCGACGCTGTAGCGAGCGTCGACGTAGTCGCGGATGAACTTTCGCTGCACGCCCTTGTCGCGCTCGGGGAGGAACTTCTCCTCGCCGTTCGCGAGCCCGACGCGCTGGCGCTCGCGCTGCTCGGCGAGACGGGCGCGCTGCGCCTTCTGCGCCTCCTTGCCGGTGGCCACGAGCGGGCGCTGGTTGGCGGCCTCGCGTTCGCGGCGGGTCGGCGTCGGCCGTCCCTTGCCGGTCGTCGGCGACTCTGTCTCGTCGACGGTCGTCGTGATGGTCTTGTCAGGTGCCTTGGCCACGGAGAGTCCTCGGGGGTTGAACGAGTTCCTAAGATTACCTGCATGACCGACTCGCAGCACCCCGTGACCCCGACCGATCCTCGTACTGTCAGCGAACTCGCGGAGGCGGTGCAGGGCGGCTTCCCCGCCGCCGTCGCCGACCTCGGCGGCCTGGTGCGCATCCCGTCCGTCTCCTGGGACGCCTTCGACCCCGCGCACGTCGCCGCCAGCGCCGAGGCCGTCGCCGAGCTCGTGCGGGGCACGGGCCTCTTCGAGACGGTCCAGGTGAGCCGTGCCCCGATCGGCGACACCGGCGCCCTCGGCCAGCCGGCCGTGCTCGCCCGGCGCCCCGCGCGCGACGGCAAGCCGACGGTCCTCCTCTACGCCCACCACGACGTGCAGCCGCAGGGCGACGACGCCGACTGGGACTCGCCTCCGTTCGAGCCCACCGTCAAGGGCGATCGCCTCTACGGGCGAGGCGCCTCCGACGACAAGGCCGGCGTGATGACCCACGTGGCGGCGCTGCGGGCCGTCCGCGAGGTGCTCGGCGACGACCTGGGCGTCGGCGTCGCGGTGTTCATCGAGGGGGAGGAGGAGTTCGGCTCCCGCTCGTTCGCCGACTTCCTCCGCCAGCACCGCGACGACCTCGCGGCCGACGTCATCGTCGTCGCCGACTCGGGCAACTGGAGCACGACCGTCCCCGCGATCACCGTCGGACTCCGCGGCAACGTGACGTTCCGCCTGACCGTCCGCACCCTGGCGCACGCGTCCCACTCGGGGATGGTCGGCGGCGCGGTCCCGGACGCGATGCTCGCGATGGTGAAGCTGCTCGCCACCCTGCACGACGACGCGGGCAGCGTCGCCGTCGCCGGGCTGCGCAGCCGCGAGGCCGAGCACCCCGAGCAGAGCGAGCAGCAGCTGCGCGAGGAGGCCGGGCTGCTCGAGGGCGTGACGCCCATCGGCACGGGCCCGCTCCTCAGCCGCGTCTGGTCGCAGCCGTCGATCACGGTCACGGGCATCGACGCCCCGAGCGTCGCCAACGCGTCGAACACGCTGTCGCCCGAGGTGTCCGTCCGGATCAGCGCGCGCATCGCTCCGGGGCAGGCCGCGTCCGAGGCCTACACGGCCATCGAGGCGCACCTCCGCGAGCACGCGCCCTTCGGCGCGCACGTCGAGATCGACGACGTCGACGAGGGCGACCCGTTCCTCGTCGACACGAGCGGCTGGGCCCTCGCCGAGGCCACCGCGGCCATGACAGAGGCCTGGGGGGAGGCGCCCCTGCAGATCGGCATCGGCGGCTCGATCCCCTTCATCGCCGACCTCGTCCGGACGTTCCCCGAGGCCCAGATCCTCGTCACCGGCGTGGAGGACCCCGACACGCGTGCGCACAGCCCGAACGAGTCGCAGCACCTCGGCGTGCTGCACCGTGCCGTGCTCAGCGAGGCCGTGCTGATCGCCCGCCTCGACGCCCGGAGCTGAGGCACGGCGGGGTCGACGGCGCCTGTGCACCGTCGGCCTCGTCCGCCCTGGTCGCCGGGAACAAATCCCGGCACGGGCTGCTTACACTGGTCAACGACGAGTGCCCCTGCGCACCGACCCGAGGAGGCTCCATGACCGACACCGCGACCCCCGCCGTCGAGACGGCCGCCGGCGACACGACGACCGCCCACGGCGTCACGATCACCGCGACCGCCGCCGACAAGGTGAAGAGCCTCCTGACGCAGGAAGGGCGTGACGACCTCCGCCTCCGCGTTGCCGTCCAGCCCGGTGGCTGCTCCGGCCTCATCTACCAGCTCTACTTCGACGAGCGCCTCCTCGAGAACGACGCCACGGTCGACTTCGACGGCGTCGAGGTCGTCGTCGACAAGATGAGCGTTCCCTATCTCGACGGCGCGGCCATCGACTTCGAGGACACGATCCAGAAGCAGGGCTTCACCATCGACAACCCGAACGCCCAGGGCAGCTGCGCCTGCGGCGACAGCTTCCACTGACGCAGGAGGCGCCTCCCGGGCGCTCCTGACCGGTCACCACACCAGAGGGACCGCCGAGAGGCGGTCCCTCTCGTGCGTCCAGGTGGCTCGTGCTCGAACGACTCGGCGGGGCCGTGTGCAGAGGCCCGGTCAACCTGCGAGTAGGCTAGGGAAGTCCCGTCCTAGACTGGGAAGACCCCCAAGCTGTCGTGTCATCCGAGAGGTAACAGTGCGTTCTAACCGCCGTCTTCGTTGGGCCGCCATCCCCGTGGCCGCCGTCATGGCCCTCGTCCTCGCGGGATGTACGCCGGAACAGCTCCAGGGCTGGCTCCCCACCACCGCGGGCACGACCAACCACGTCGACAGCATCATCGGCCTCTGGGTCACGTCGTGGATCGTGCTGCTGATCGTGGGGCTCATCGTGTGGGGCCTGATCATCTGGACCTGCATCGCCTACCGGCGCCGCAAGGGGCAGACCGGCCTCCCCGTCCAGCTCCGCTACAACATGCCGATCGAGATCTTCTACACGGTCGTGCCGCTCATCCTCGTGCTGGGCTTCTTCGCCTTCACCGCTCGCGACCAGGCCGCCATCGAGGAGCCGACCGCGAACCCCGACGTCAAGATCGACGTCTACGCCAAGCGCTGGGCGTGGGACTTCAACTACATCGACCAGCAGCAGGAAGACGACAGCGTCTACTACCAGGGCATCCAGGCCCAGGAACTGCCGAGCGGCGAGGTCGACCAGGACCAGCTCCCGGTCCTGTACCTCCCCGTGAACAAGACCGTGCAGATCGACCTCAAGTCGCGCGACGTCGCCCACTCGTTCTGGATCGTCGACTTCCTCTACAAGAAGGACACGATCCCCGGCAAGACGAACTTCATGTACTTCACGCCTGAGAAAGAGGGCACGTTCACGGGCAAGTGCGCCGAGCTCTGCGGCGAGTACCACTCCCTGATGCTGTTCAACGTCAAGGTCGTCTCCGAGGGCGAGTACGAGGACTACCTCGCGACGCTCGCCGACGAGGGCAACACCGGCCTCCTCGGCGACCAGTACAACACCAACACCAACCAGCCGAACAACGAGGCGCCCGTCGCCGCCGGTTCGGACGAGAAGTAAAGGCACGGGTTCGATGACAGCCACCGCCACCCGCCCCACCACAGGCGGAACCTCCTCAGGGCAGAACTTCGGAGCGTCGAAGGTCGGCCGCAAGGGCAACGTCGTCGTCACGTGGTTGACGTCGACCGACCACAAGACCATCGGGTACATGTACCTGATCGCGTCGTTCCTCTTCTTCTGCCTCGGCGGCGTCATGGCGCTGCTGATCCGCGCGCAGCTCTTCGCCCCCGGGCTCGAGATCGTGCAGACGAAGGAGCAGTACAACCAGCTGTTCA
Source organism: Frigoribacterium sp. ACAM 257 (assembly GCF_007954365.1). Taxonomy (GTDB): domain Bacteria; phylum Actinomycetota; class Actinomycetes; order Actinomycetales; family Microbacteriaceae; genus Frigoribacterium. The sequence goes on along the minus strand of NZ_VOLO01000001.1, from coordinate 1,156,384 downwards.
CGATGCACGGCACGATCATGCTGCTCATGTTCGCGACGCCCCTCTTCTCGGGCTTCGCCAACGCGCTCATGCCCCTGCAGATCGGTGCGCCTGACGTCGCCTTCCCGCGACTGAACGGCTTCGCGTTCTGGCTCTACCTCTTCGGCTCGCTCATCGCGGTCGCCGGCTTCCTCACCCCCCAGGGCGCCGCCTCCTTCGGCTGGTTCGCCTACGCACCGTTGTCGGACACGACGTTCTCACCAGGGCTCGGCGGCAACTTGTGGGTCTTCGGGCTCGGCATGACGGGCTTCAGCACGATCCTCGGCTCGGTCAACTTCATCACCACGATCGTGACCATGCGCGCACCCGGCATGACGATGTGGCGCATGCCGATCTTCACCTGGAACACGCTGATCACCTCGATCCTCGTGATCATGGCGTTCCCCGTGCTGGCCGCCGCCCTGTTCGGGCTCGGGTTCGACCGGGTGTTCGACGCGCAGGTCTTCAACCCCGCCAACGGAGGCGCCATCCTGTGGCAGCACCTCTTCTGGTTCTTCGGTCACCCTGAGGTGTACATCATCGCGCTGCCGTTCTTCGGCATCGTCTCCGAGGTCTTCCCGGTCTTCAGCCGCAAGCCGATCTTCGGCTACAAGACGCTCGTGTACGCGACGATCTCGATCGCGGCCCTGTCGGTCACGGTGTGGGCGCACCACATGTACGTCACGGGCTCGGTCCTCCTGCCGTTCTTCTCTCTGATGACGATGCTCATCGCGGTTCCCACCGGCGTCAAGATCTTCAACTGGATCGGCACGATGTGGCGCGGCTCGGTCACGTTCGAGACCCCGATGCTCTGGGCGATCGGCTTCTTGGTGACCTTCACCTTCGGTGGGCTCACCGGCGTCATCCTGGCGTCGCCGCCGCTCGACTTCCACGTCTCCGACACGTACTTCGTCGTGGCGCACTTCCACTACGTGGTGTTCGGCACGGTCGTCTTCGCGATGTTCTCCGGCTTCTACTTCTGGTGGCCGAAGTGGACGGGCAAGATGCTCAACGAGCGTCTCGGCAAGATCCACTTCTGGATGCTGTTCATCGGCTTCCACACGACGTTCCTCATCCAGCACTGGCTCGGCGTCATGGGCATGCCTCGTCGCTACGCCACGTACCAGGCCGAGGACCACTTCACGTGGATGAACCAGCTCTCGACGATCGGTGCCATGTTGCTCGGCGTCTCGATCCTGCCGTTCTTGTACAACGTCTACATCACCGCGCGTCGGGCGCCCAAGGTCGAGGTCAACGACCCCTGGGGCTACTCCCGGTCGCTCGAGTGGGCCACGTCGTGCCCGCCGCCCCGTCACAACTTCACGTCGATCCCGCGCATCCGCTCGGAGTCGCCGGCGTTCGACCTGAACCACCCCGAGGCGGGCATCCCCGTCGGCATCGGTCCGGTCAAGGACGCGCCCGAGGCCCCCACGTACGACGCATCCAGCAACGAGGTGAAGTAGTCCGATGAGAACCAACGCGACCCTGTTCTGGATCCTGGCGATCTTCTTCTTCTTCGTGGATGCCGTCTACGTCATCTGGAGCCTCATCGACACGGGCAAGGTGGAGTGGGCCGGCACGATGGGCATCGGCCTTGCCGGAGCTCTGGGGGTCTTCCTCGCCTTCTACATGGGACGCTCGCACGCAGCCCAGGGCGGCGAGCTCGCAGAGGACCGTCCGGACGCCAACATCGACGACGGCGACCCTGAGCTCGGGCACTTCAGCCCGTGGTCGTGGTGGCCCATCGTCCTGGCCTTCGCCTGCGGCCTGATCTTCCTGGCCCTCGCGGTCGGCATGTGGATCATCTACATCGGCGGCGCGCTCGTGGCAGTGGCCCTCGTCGGCTGGGTCTACGAGTACTACCGGGGCAACTTCGCCCACTGACGTCACCGTCCCCTGGATGCCGCTCACCCTCACGGGTGGGCGGCATCCGTCGTTGGTGCCTGCGGCTGGCTGCGTCTGCGCGGCCGACGTGGCTGCCGTCCCTTAGGCTCGGGCACACTCGTACTTGCTGACGCGAAGGCGACGAGGCGACCCGGGGCCCGCTGTTGACTTGTCCCATTCCACCCTGGTCACCGGATCCGACGTGCGTGGGTCAGCCCAGTGGGCCCCACCGGCTCCATCGGCTCATCGTTCGGAGTCGGCGGGTGGCTGTCGCCGCCGGCGGGTCCGTGCGGACCGCCACGGCCTATGGGAACCCGCCGCGAGGCACGTGAACCCGCCGCGGGCTAGCGACAACCGCCGTGGGGCGCACTGCCCCGTCCGAGGGCGGAGCGGGGTGCGGCGGCGCTCTGGGGGGCTGCTGGCGAGTGCGTGAGTCCGGAGGCAGGGGTAGAGGGTCGAGCGGGTTGCTGTCGTCGGCGGCGGGCGCACACCGATCCGCCGCGAGCTACGGGAACCTGCCCGAGGGCGGGTGGGCCGGCGGAGGACTACGGGAACCGGGCTTCTGGGGCCCGCGGGGGCTACCGGCCCCGTCGATGGCTACGGGGAGCCGCCGTGGGGGTGCTCGGGCCGGGGCGGCCGGGTGAGCCGCCGTCTTGCGCAGACGAGACCGGGGGTGCGGGAAGCAGATGAGAAGGGGCCCGGGGGAGCAGTGGAGCCGGGCGGACGGCGAAGGGCCCGACCGCTGGTGCGGTCGGGCCCTTCGGGTGGTGCAGGTGGGTCAGTGCTCGTCGTGGTGCGAGGCCTCGATCTCCGACCGCGTGACCGGCGCGATGCGGTCCTCGAAGAAGAAGGTCGACACCGACGCCCTGACGCGCTGCAGGGGAGTGATCTGCCCGTTCGCGTTCGGACGGATCATGAGCGGCTCGTACTCGTTGAAGTTCAGCAGACGCCAGCGCTCGTACTCGTCGAGCTGCTCGTGGACCTCGACGTACTCGCCACCGGGGAGGCGGACGATGCGACCCGACTCGTAGCCGTGCAGCGCGATCTCGCGGTCCTTCTTCATGAGCGCCAAGCAGACGCGCTTGGTGATCCAGAAGGCGAGGAACGGTCCGATGATCAGGACGGCCTGGACGGAGTGGATGACGAAGTTCAGCGAGAGCTTGAAGTGCGTCGCCATGATGTCCGAGCTGGCCGCGGCCCACAGTGCCGCGTAGAGCACGATGCCTGCGGCGCCGATCGCCGTCCTGGTGGGAGCGTTGCGGGGACGGTCGAGGATGTGGTGCTCACGCTTGTCACCGGTCACCCACGCCTCGAGGAACGGGTACAGCAGCACGGCCAGGATGAACAAGGTCAGCAGCGCGATGGGAGCCAGGATGTTCATGGATACGGTGTAGCCGAAGAACAGGAACTCCCAGCCCGGCGGGACGAGACGCAGAGCGCCGTCCGCGAACCCGATGTACCAGTCCGGCTGCGTTCCGGCCGACACGGGCGACGGGTCGTACGGCCCGTAGTTCCAGATCGGGTTGATGGTGAAGAGCGAGGCGATCAGCACCAGGACGCCGAAGACGATGAAGAAGAACCCACCGGCCTTGGCCGCGAAGACGGGCATCACGGGGACGCCGACGACGTTCTCGTTCGTCTTGCCAGGCCCCGCCCACTGGGTGTGCTTGTTGATGATGAGCAGCAGCAGGTGGACGCCGAGGAGGGCGATCAGCAGCGCCGGCAGCAGCATGATGTGCAGCGAGTAGAAGCGCGCCACCATGTCGGTGCCGGGGAACTCACCGCCGAACAGGAGGTACGAGATCCAGACGCCGATGACGGGGATGCCCTTCACCATGCCGTCGATGATCCGCGCACCGTTGCCGGAGAGCAGGTCGTCGGGGAGCGAGTAGCCGGTGAAGCCCTCGGCCATGGCGAGGATCCAGAGGGTGAAGCCGACGACCCAGTTGATCTCACGCGGCTTGCGGAACGCACCCGTGAAGTAGACGCGCAGCATGTGCAGCATGATGGCGGCGACGAAGAGCAGCGCGGCCCAGTGGTGGATCTGACGGAAGAGCAGACCGCCGCGCACGTCGAACGAGATGTCCAACGTCGACGCCATGGCGGCCGACATGTTGAGGCCCTTGAGCGGCACGTACGAGCCGTTGTAGTTCACCTCGGCCATGGACGGCTGGAAGAAGAACGTCAGGAACGTTCCCGAGAGCAGGATCACGACGAAGGAGTAAAGCGCGACCTCGCCGAGCATGAACGACCAGTGGTCGGGGAAGATCTTGCGTCCCACCTCGCGCACGAGGCCCGACATGCTGGTGCGCTCGTCGACGTAGTTCGCCGCGGCGCCGAAGATCTTGTTCGTCTTGGTCGGCGCGAAGGCCGGTGCCGTGGTGGTGGTGTTGGAGCCCTCGGACGTGGTCGTCTCCGTGCTCGGTGCCGGTGTGGTGGTGATCACTTTTCGCGCTCCCAGAAGCTAGGGCCCACAGGTTCGTGGAAATCGCTCTGCGCGACGAGGTACCCGTCGGAGTCCACGGCGATGGGCAGCTGCGGGAGAGGCCGCTTGGCCGGTCCGAAGATCACTTCGCAGTTGTTCGTCACGTCGAAGGTCGACTGGTGGCAGGGGCAGAGCAGGTGGTGTGTCTGCTGCTCGTAGAGCGCCACAGGGCACCCCACGTGCGTGCAGATCTTGGAGTACGCGACGATGCCGTCGTACTGCCATCCCTCGCGGCCTTCAGGGATGTTGAGGTCCTCGGGCTTCAGGCGCATGAGCAGCACGGCTGCCTTCGCCTTCTCCTCGAGGAGGTGCTCCGACTCGTTCAGGTTCTCGGGGATCACGTGGAACACCGAGCCCAGGGTCACGTCGGACGCTCTGATGCGCGATCCGTCAGGATCACGGGTGAGGTGCATGCCGTCTTCCCAGAGGGTGTGACGGAGGACCGCGTTGGGGTCTTCTGCCGGTGCCAGGTCGCGGAAGATCACGACGGCGGGCAGCGGGGTCGCGACGAGTGCACCGATCATGCTGTTGCGGATCAGGGCACGCCGACCGAAGCCGGACTCCTCGTTGCCCAGCGAGAAGACCTCGACGGCTTTCTCGCGGGTCTCGTCAGTGCCGCGGGTGCTGTGCCGCATCTCGGTGATCTCGCGGGCGGGCATCAGCGTCTTCGACCAGTGCACGGCCCCGATGCCCACGGACAGAAGTCCGAGGGCGATGCCGAGACCGAGGAACAGGTTGTTCAGACGAACGGAGCCGGAGTCGCCGGACGTGATCGGGAAGGCCACGTAGGCACCGATGGCACCGATGCTGCCGACGATCGAGAGGAAGAACCAGAGGCTGATCTGACGCTCCGCGCGCTTCTCGGCGCGAGGGTCGATGTCGGTGACACGGTCGCGGTGGGGCGGCTCACCCGGGTTCTCGAAGACGTCCTTCGTGACGACGGCCGTGCCGGCCGACACCTGTCGAGGCTCATGCTTCTCGACAGCCGAGCCCGCGGTCGGGGCCTCGTCGTCGTGCTGTGCCATGGTTTCTTGCCTTTCGTGGAGTGCGGGAGAGTCGCGGGTCAGTTGGACCGGGCGGTGAGCCAGATGGTCACCGCGACGATCGCGCCGAGGCCGAAGATCCAGATGAACAGGCCTTCGGCGACGGGGCCGAGGCTCCCGAGCTCGAACCCGCCGGGCGACGGGTTGTTCTCCAGGTACTTGAGGTAGGTGATGACGTCGGCCTTGTCCTGGGGGGACAGGTTGAGGTCGTTGAAGACGGGCATGTTCTGCGGGCCGGTGAGCATGGCCTCGTAGATGTGGGCACCGCTGACGCCGTCGAGGGCCGGAGCGTACTTGCCCTCGGTGAGGGCACCTCCTGCGCCGGCGACGTTGTGGCACATGGCGCAGTTGATGCGGAACAGCTCGGCGCCGTTGGTGGTGTCGCCGTCGGCCTGCAGGTACTCCTCGTCGGGGATCGCGGGGCCGGGGGCCAGCGAGGCGACATACGCGGCGAGGTCGTAGACCTGGTCGTCGGTGAACTGCGTGGGCTTCTCTTCGGCCTGCGGGCCGTTCGCGGCCATGGGCATGCGGCCGGTGCCGACCTGGAAGTCGACCGAGGCAGCGCCCACGCCGATGAGGCTGGGGCCCTCGCCCGTGCCGTCGGCCGCGAGTCCGTGGCAGGTGGCGCAGTTCGAGGCGAAGAGCTTCTGGCCCTCGTCGATGCTCTGCTGCGACGCGGCCGAGGTGGTGCTCTCGTCGGCCGTGGCCGTGGACGAGAACAGAGCGTAGGCACCACCTGTGGTCAGCAGGCCGACCAGGAGGAGGGAGGCCGTGGCCAGGGGGCTGCGGCGCCCGGTCTTGGCCGGGCGGCGCTTGGGCGTACGGCCCTCGGGAGAGGACGAGGCTGCTGAGCTTTTGAGGAACATGCTGTGCGAGGGATCCAATGCCTATTTGAGGACGTAGACGACCATGAAGAGGCCGATCCACACCACGTCGACGAAGTGCCAGTAGTACGAGACGACGATGGCGGTCGTCGCCTCCTTGTGACCGAAGTTCTTGACGGCGAAGGCGCGGCCGATCGTGAGCAGGAACGCGATGAGCCCGCCGATGACGTGGGCCCCGTGGAAGCCCGTCGTCATGTAGAAGGCCGAGCCGTAGGCGCTGGAGCTCAGGGTGACGTGCTCGGAGATGAGGTGCGCGTACTCGAAGACCTGGAGGCAGATGAACGCGGCGCCCATCGAGTAGGTGAGGAAGAACCACTCGACCATGCCCCACGAGCCGACCTGGAAGAGCTTGCCGGTGCGTCGAGCCTGCATGCGCTCGGCGGCGAAGACGCCGAACTGGCAGGTGACCGACGAGAGCACGAGCATGATCGTGTTCGTCAGCGCGAACGGCACGTCGAGCTTGGCGGTCTCGGCAGCCCACAGCCCCGGGGAGGTGCTGCGCAGCGTGAAGTAGATCGCGAAGAGGCCGGCGAAGAACATGACCTCGCTGCCGAGCCACACGATGGTGCCCACGGCAACCGTGCTCGGCCGGTTCACGACCGGTCCTGCAGAAGGTCTCGAGAGAGAGGTACTTGTCACGAGGACCATTATGCCTGGTAACCGGCCCAGGGTTTGCGCAGGAAACCCCGGGTGGTGGATTTTGCGTTGACGACGAGCTATGTGATGGGCCACCCTGTGCGCCGATAGCCTTGACGGCATGATCCACGACCTGACCTGGCCCTTCCTCATCGACCAGCTGCTCTCCGGGCACGACCTCTCGATCAGCGAGGCGACCTGGGCGATGGAGCGCGTCATGGTGGGGGAGGCGACCCCGGCCCAGCTCGGCGCGTTCCTCGTGGCCCTCCGTGCCAAGGGCGAGACCGTCGACGAGATCGTCGGCTTCCGCGACGCCGTGCTGGCCCACGCGGTGCCCCTGCCCGTCGACTCCATGGCCGTCGACATCGTGGGCACGGGAGGCGACCGCTTCGGCACGGTGAACGTGTCGACGATGGCGTCCGTCGTCGTCGCGTCGACCGGCGTCCCCGTCATCAAGCACGGCAACCGCGCCGCCAGCTCGTCGTCGGGATCGTCGGACGTGCTGGCGGCCCTCGGCATCGACCTGGGGCTCGGTGCCGACCGGGTCGCCGAGGTCCTCGGCGAGGTAGGCCTGACCTTCGCCTTCGCGGCCGCGTTCCACCCGGGGTTCGGCCACGCCGCGGCCGTCCGTCGTGAGATCGGCGTGCCGACGGTGTTCAACTTCCTCGGCCCGCTCGTCAACCCCGCGCGTCCCGAGGCCAGCGCGGTCGGCGTCGCGTCGCCCGAGAAGGTGGCGCTCATCGTCGGCGTCTTCCAGACCCGCGGGGCGACGGCGCTGGTGTTCCGGGGCGACGACGGGCTCGACGAGCTCACGACGACTGGACACAGCCACATCTGGGAGGTCTCGGCAGGCTCGGTGACCGAGCACGACCTCGACCCCCTCGAGCTGGGCATCCCGCGGGCGGCCATCGCCGACCTGGTGGGCGGCGACGCCGAGCACAACGCTGGCGTGGCTCGCCGTGTCCTCGACGGCGAGACCGGACCGGTCCGCGACATCGTCCTGCTCAACGCCGCGGCCGGGCTCGTCTCGTACCGCCTCGCCCAGGACCCGGCCCAGCGTGACCGACCGATCCTCGCCCGCTTCAGGGAGCAGCTCATCGTCGCGGCCGAGGCCATCGACTCGGGCGCCGCCTCCCGCAAGCTGGCTGACTGGGTGGCCGCCACCCGGCGCTGAGTCGACCGACCGCCTCCTGCGTCGCGCCTGGCGCGGACACGAGGAGGCGGTCGTCCCGGACACGACGGAGGGCCCGTTCCTGACGGAACGGGCCCTCGTGCTGTCACGCCAGGTGGCGCTGGCGTCAGTTGACGTCCTCGTCGACCCAGTCGAAGGTCTTCGTGACGGCCTTCTTCCAGAGGCGGAGGGTGCGGTCGCGCTCGTCTGCCTCGATGTTCGGCGTCCAGCGCTTGTCCTCCTGCCAGTTCGAGCGCAGGTCGTCGAGCGTCTCCCAGAAGCCGACCGCGAGGCCGGCCGCGTAGGCAGCGCCCAGCGCGGTCGTCTCGGCGACGACCGGACGCACCACGGGCACGTTCAGGATGTCGGCCTGGAACTGCATCAGCGCGTCGTTGCCGGTCATGCCGCCGTCGACCTTGAGCTCGGTGAGGTCGACGCCGGAGTCGGCGTTGACCGCGTCGAGCACCTCGCGGGTCTGGAACGCCGTCGCCTCGAGGGCGGCACGGGCGATGTGGCCCTTGTTGACGTAGCGCGTCAGGCCGACCAGGGCGCCACGGGCGTCCGAGCGCCAGTAGGGCGCGAACAGACCGGAGAACGCGGGCACGAAGTAGACGCCTCCGTTGTCCTCGACGCTCTTGGCGAGCTCCTCGACCTCGGGCGCGGAGCCGATGATGCCGAGGTTGTCGCGCAGCCACTGGATCAGCGAGCCGGTGACGGCGATCGAGCCCTCGAGCGCGTAGTGCGGCGCCGCGTCGCCGAGCTTGTAGCCCAGCGTCGTGAGGAGGCCGTTCTTCGAGTGGACGATCTCCTCGCCCGTGTTGAAGATCAGGAAGTTGCCGGTGCCGTAGGTGTTCTTCGACTCGCCCTGGTCGAACGCGGCCTGGCCGAAGGTCGCTGCCTGCTGGTCGCCCAGGATGCCGGCGATCGGGACCTCGCGGAGGAGGCTGGAGGCCTCGACCGTGCCGTAGACCTCGGACGAGCTCTTGATCTCGGGGAGCATCGAACGGGGCACGTCGAAGGCCTCGAGGATGTCGTCGCGCCACTCGAGCGTCTCCAGGTCCATGAAGAGGGTGCGCGAGGCGTTGGTGACGTCGGTGACGTGCACGCCGCCGTCGGTGCCGCCGGTGAGGTTCCAGAGGACCCACGTGTCGGTCGTGCCGAACAGCAGGTCGCCGGCCTCGGCCTTCTCGCGGGCTCCCTCGACGTTCTCGAGGATCCAGACGACCTTCGTGCCCGAGAAGTAGGTGGCGAGCGGCAGGCCCACGACGGGCTTGAAGCGCTCGACGCCGCCGTCGGCAGCGAGGCGGTCGACGATCGACTGGGTGCGGGTGTCCTGCCAGACGATGGCGTTGTAGACGGCCTTGCCGGTCGTCTTGTCCCAGACGACGGCAGTCTCGCGCTGGTTGGTGATGCCCACGGCCTTGATGTTGTGGCGCGTGATGTCGGCGCGGGACAGGGCCTGGCCGATGACCTCGCGGGTGTTCTCCCAGATCTCGGCGGGGTCGTGCTCGACCCAGCCGGCGCGCGGGAAGATCTGCTCGTGCTCCTTCTGGCCGGTCGAGACGATCGAGCCGGAGTGGTCGAAGATGATGGCGCGGGTGCTGGTGGTGCCCTGGTCGATCGCCAGGATGTAGTCGTCGCTCACGTGTGGTTCTCCTTCGTCGTTGATGGTGTGCACCGAGCAGGGCGGACACGCCCCGGCCGTGGCCGGTGCGTGTCCCGGGTGTCCCCGCGGTGCAGTCGTGGAACGGGGGGTCGTCGGCTGCCTGCCGGGGGCCTGCTAGCCGTTGATGAGGGGGAGGAGCGGGTAGGACAGGAGCGCCGCGAGCGAGCCGCCGACCAGGGGGCCCACGACGGGCACCCAGGCGTAGGACCAGTCACTCGAGCCCTTGCCCTTGATGGGAAGCAGGGCGTGGGCGATGCGCGGGCCGAGGTCACGGGCCGGGTTGATCGCGTAGCCGGTCGGGCCGCCGAGGGAGGCGCCGATGCCGACCACCAGGAGGCCGACGGCGAGGCCGCCGAGGCCGCCGAGGTCGACCGGCGCTGCGCTGCCGTTGGTGAAGGCGATGATGACGAACACCAGCACGAAGGTGCCGATGATCTCGGTCACGAGGTTCCACCCGTAGTTGCGAATGGCCGGGCCGGTCGAGAACACTCCGAGCTTCGAGGCCGGGTCGGGCTCCTCGTCGAAGTGGTTCTTGTAGGCCAGCCAGACGATGACCGCACCGATGATCGCTCCGACCATCTGCGCCGCGACGTAGACGAGGAACTGCGGGAAGTCGATGTTGCCGAGGATCAGCTGCGCGATGCTGACCGCGGGGTTGAGGTGAGCGCCCGACTTGTACGAGACCGCGATGCCGGCGAAGACCGCGAGGCCCCAGCCGAAGTTCACCATCAGGGTGCCGCCGTTGAAGCCCTTCGACTTCGTGAGGGCCACGTTGGCGACCACGCCGCCACCGAGGGTGAGGAGCATGGCAGTGCCCACCAGCTCAGAGAGAAAAATCGTTCCCAGGTCCACGTCGACCTTCCTTAGTCGTCGGGCGGAGGGCGACTGTGCACCTCCGCGGTGAGCGTGTGGCATCACCATAGACCCGGGGAACACCCCGGCCGCCACCCGAATCACCACGGATGCACATATGTGCACGGGAGCCGTCGCGCGCCCCGCCTGCACCGGCCCTGCCCGGAGTAGCTTCGAGGCGCGACGGTGCCGCCCGTGCACCGTGCCCGTTCCAGGGAGGGACTTCGATGAAGAAGCTCATCAACGATCCGAAGGACGTCGTCGAGGAGGCGGTGGCCGGCATCGGCGCCGCGCACCCCGACCTGCTGGTCGTCTCGCACGACCCGACGTTCGTGCGCCGCGCCTCCGGGCCCGTCGCCGGCAAGGTCGCGATCGTCAGCGGCGGCGGCAGCGGCCACGAGCCGCTGCACGCCGGGTTCGTCGGACACGGCATGCTCAGCGCGGCCGTGCCGGGCCCGGTCTTCACGTCGCCCACGCCAGACCCGATCGTCGCCGCCACCCAGGCCGTCGACGGGGGAGCGGGCGTCCTCTACATCGTCAAGAACTACACGGGCGACGTCCTCAACTTCGAGACCGCGGCCGACCTGGCCGAGGCCGAGGGCATCACCGTGGCGTCGGTGCTCGTCGACGACGACGTCGCCGTCAAGGACTCGCTCTACACGGCCGGCCGCCGGGGCGTCGCCGGCACGGTCGTGGTCGAGAAGACGGCGGGAGCCGCGGCCGAGCGCGGCGACTCGCTCGAGCAGGTGGCCGAGGTGGCTCGCCGGACCAACGCGGCGACCAGGACGATGGGGGTCGCGCTGACCGCCGGCGTCGTCCCGCACGCCGGCGAGCCGAGCTTCACGCTCGCCGACGACGAAGTCGAGATCGGCATCGGCATCCACGGCGAGCCCGGCCGCGAGCGCGTGCCGCTCGAGCCGGTCGACCGGATCGTGGACCGCCTGCTCGACGCCGTCCTCGACGACCTGGGCACCGCCTCCGGCGATCGCGTGCTCCTGTTCGTCAACGGGATGGGCGGCACCCCGCTCGTCGAGCTCTACGTCGCGTTCCGCCGTGCCTCGGAGGTGCTGACCGAGAAGGGCGTGCAGGTCACGCGGACGCTCGTCGGCAACTACGTCACGTCGCTCGAGATGCAGGGCATGTCCATCACGGTGACGACGCTCGACGACGAGCTGACCGAGCTGTGGGACGCCCCCGTCGAGACCGCGGCCCTGCGCCGCGGACGCTGACCCCGCCGCCCACCAGACCAGACACCCGAGAGAAGGACGACATGACACTGGACTCCACCTGGGCCCGCCGCTTCGTCGAGCGCGCGGCCGACACCGTCAGCGAGAACCGCGCCGCTCTGATCGAGCTCGACCGCGAGATCGGCGACGGTGACCACGGCGAGAACCTCGAGCGCGGCTTCTCGGCCGTGCGCGCCAAGCTCGCCTCGCAGCCCGACGACGCCACGCCCGGCGCCCTGCTCAAGATGGTCGCGACGACCCTGATCTCGACCGTGGGAGGCGCCTCGGGGCCCCTCCTCGGCACCGCGTTCCTCAAGGGGGCCGGCGCGATCGGCGACGCGACGGAGATCGACTCCGCCGCCGTCGCGGCCTTCGTGGCCGCGGCGCGCGACGGCGCCGTGCTGCGCGGCAAGGCCGAGGTCGGGGACAAGACCATGATCGATGCCTGGACGCCCGCGTCGGATGCCGCGAAGGCAGCCGCGGACGCCGGTGGCGACCCCACGTCGGTGCTGCGAGCAGCTGCCGACGCGGCTGCGGACGGAGCCGCGTCGACCGAGCCGCTCGTCGCCCGCAAGGGACGCGCCAGCTACCTGGGCGAACGCGCGGTGGGGCACCGGGACCCGGGCGCGCAGTCGTCCGCGCTCATCCTGGCGGCCGCCGCGGATGCCGCCGACGACGTCGCGGCGGCCGCGGCGACGACCTCCGGGGAGGCGTGACCATGGCCTCCGTCGGCATCGTCGTCGTCTCGCACAGCTCCAAGATCGCCGAGGGCACGGTCGAGCTCGCTCGTCAGATGGCGCCCACCACGACCCTCGTCGCCGCCGGCGGCACCGACGAGGGCGGCATCGGCACCAGCTTCGACGCCGTCTCCGCAGCTCTGGGCACCGCCGACGGAGGCGGGGGAGTCGTCGTGCTCTGCGACCTCGGCTCCGCCTTGCTCACGTCGGAGACGGCGGTCGACTTCCTCGACGACGCCGAGAAGGAGCGCGTCGTCATCGTCGACGCGCCGATCGTCGAGGGAGCGGTGGCCGCGGCCGTCGCGGCCGAGACCGGCGGCTCGCTGGCCCAGGTCGCCGAGGCAGCCCGCAGCGCGACGGGCGTAGCCGATCCGCACGCCGACGAGCGCGAGCTGCGCGGCGGCGACGCCGTCGAGCGGTCGGCCGTGCTCGTCAACGCGTCGGGCCTGCACGCCCGGCCCGCTGCCGAGCTCGTGACCCACGCCTCCCGGTTCCAGGCCGACGTCACCGTCAACGGCGTCGACGCGAAGAGCCTCCTCCGCATCATGGGGCTCGGGCTCGGCATCGGGTCGACCGTGTCGCTGATGGCCACCGGACCGGACGCCCAGCAGGCCGTCGACGACCTCGTCGAGCTGATCGAGGGCGGGTTCGGCGAGGGGGCTGCCGGCTAGCGGTCGCGCACGTACCAGGTGAGCAGCTCGTCCGCGTCCTGCAGGACGTGGGCGAGGCGCATGCGCCTCAGCGGGCTCGAGTCGTCGCCCTCGGCCCCCTGGCTGACGCGCAGCCCGTGGCCGCCCTCGAGCATCGGCGCGAGGGTGAGGAACAGCTCGTCGACGGCGTCGGCCCGCACCAGGTCGCCGAAGAGGCGGGGTCCGCCCTCGCAGTGCATCTGCGTGAGGCCGCGCTCGATCAGGGCGTCGCGCAGGAGGTGCGGGTCGACCCGCTCGTCGCCGCAGGCCACGACGTCGGCGACGCGCTCGAGCGCCCGACGCGCTCCCGGGTCGGCTCGGTCGGTAGTCAGGACGAGCGGCCGCACCGGCGCCTCGGTGAACACGGTCGACTCGGGGTCGAGCCGGAGGGACCCGGACACGAGCGCGAAGGCGGGCTGGGGGGCGAGACCGGCCTGTTCTCGCCAGGTCGCCGCGTCGTCGCCGAGCCGCATCGCGCCGTAGCCCTCGTCGCGGACGGTGCCTGCACCGACGACGACCACGTCGGTCACGCGCCTCAGCAGGTCGAAGACCCGGCCGTCGGCCGGACCGCCGAGCGAGCCGGAGACGCCGACAGAGGTCGAGGCGCCGTCCAGGGTGGTCACGAAGTTGACCCTGAGGCACGGGCGGCTGCGGTCGTGGGGGGAGAGCGTCGCCAGCAGGTCCGCGTCGGTGAGGGGCGCCTCCTCGTGGCCTCCGGGGACCACTCGGACCACGCGCGAGCCGGTCACGAGACGTTGTGCACGGCGTGCACGGGTCGTCGCCAGCCGAGGATGGCCTCGACCATGCGGGCGGCGTCGACGGCCGCGGGGGCGTCGTGCATCCGGACGATGCGGGCGCCGAGGAACACGCTGGCGACGGCGGCCGCCAGCGAGCCGGCGAGGCGGTCGGGCTTCTCGCGGTCGAGGGACTCGCCCACGAAGTCCTTGTTCGAGACGGCCGCGAGCACGGGGTGCCCGAGCGCGGCCACCTCGCCGAGACGGCGGGTCAGCTCGAGGGTGTGCACGGTCGTCTTGTTGAGGTCGTGGCCGGGGTCGACGATGATCTGTTCCTCTCGGACGCCGTGGGCGAGCGCGACGTCGACGCGCCGGGCGAGCAGCTCGACCACCTCGCGGGCGACGTCGTCGTAGTGCGGCCGCGGGTGCGGACGGCGGGGGGCGGCGAGGCTGTGCGTCACGACGAGGGTCGCACCGCTGTCGGCCACGACGTCGGCGAGCCGCGGGTCGTGCAGCCCGGTCGTGTCGTTGACGACGCCTGCTCCGGCCTCGATCACCGCGGCGGCGACCTCGGGCCTGAAGGTGTCGACCGAGATGACGACGTCCGACACGGCAGCGAGTGCCTGGACGACCGGCAGCACCCGGTCGAGCTCGTCGGCGGCCGACAGCTCGGGGCCCGGCGCGAAGGGGACGCCGCCGATGTCGACCCAGTCCGCGCCGGCCTCGGCCGCGTCGACGGCCGCCTGCACGGCCGCGTCGAGCGCGAACGTGCGGCCCTGGTCGAAGAAGGAGTCGGGGGTGCGGTTGACGACGGCCATCACGGCCACCTGCCGGGAGAAGTCGTACGTGCGGCGGCCGACGGAGCGCACGGGGATCCGCAGCGGGGGAGCGATGAAGACCGGGACGGACGGTGTCGCGGCAGCGGCAGCGGCTGCGGGATCGGCCTGCGGACGGCCCGGCTCAGCCACGGCCGTCTCCCGCGGTGATCAGGGCGATCGCCTCGGCCCTGGCGGCAGGCTCGGCCAGTGCACCACGACTCGCGACGGTGATCGTCGAGCTGTCGACCTGTCGCGGGCCGCGCGTCGTGACGCAGCCGTGCACCGCCTCGAGGACGACGAGCACGCCCGTGGGGGAGAGGCCCTCGACGAAGGCGTCGGCGATCTCCTCGCCGAGGCGCTCCTGCAGCTGGGGCCGCGACGCCAGCGCGTCGACGACCCGGGGGACGGTGCCGAGGCCGACGATCCGCTCACCAGGCACGTAGGCGACGTGGGCCTGGCCGACGAAGGGCAGGAGGTGGTGCTCGCAGACCGACCGGAGCGCGATGCCGCGGACCACCACCAGCTCGCCGAGCTTCTCGGGATCGGAGGCGACGGCCGAGGAGCGGACGAGCTCGGCGGCGTCGACCTCGAGGCCGGCGAAGAACTCGGCGTACGCCTCGGCGACGCGTCGTGGCGTCGACAGGAGGCCCTCGCGGGTGCCGTCCTCGCCGATGGCCGCGAGGATCTCGGCGACCGCCGCCTCGATGCGAGGGCGGTCGACGGGGGGCGGGGTCATCGTGCCATCCTGCCAGGTGGCCCGTCCGGCCTCGGCCCGCCGGAGGCAGTTCTCAGGAGGCCTGGGGGATGTCAGCGGGAGTCGTCGCCGGGGGAGCCGTGCTGCTCGGCGGGGCGCGCCTCGTGGTGTCGTCGACCTGGGCTGCGCCGCTCCTCCTTCATCTCGGACTCGAAGACGTGCCGCCTGCCGCCGGCGAGTGCGTCGCGGACGGTCTTCTCGCTGCGCCGGAACTCCGACCAGTACGTGTCGTCGTAGTCCTCGACGAGCTGGAACGTCCAGCGGCCCTCGACGACGTTGCGACCGACCAGGTCCCGCTCGAGCGCGTCGGCGTGCTCGTCGTGGCCTGCCTCGCGAAGCAGCTCGACCGCCTCGCCGAGGGCGAGGTCGGCCTTGCCCGTGAGCCTGTGGAAGCCGTAGAGCAGGCCGCGGGCGTGCTCGACGACCTCGAGCGCCTCGGAGAGCTTGCCCAGTGCGGCGACGGTCGCGTCGTCGACGCCCTCGGGGCGCAGGTGGGCGTCGTCCGGTGTCTCGTGGTCGGTCATGCGCCGACTGAACACCGGTGGCCTGTCGGACGCCCGGGAGGAGGGGGTACGGACAAGAAACCTGACATAATGTGCATTATCAGCGCCGAGTCGGGCTGCTCGAGAGGGGCCGATCAGCTGTGTGCGAGCACGTTCCGCAGCAGCGTCGTCAGGTCGACCGGCTCGACCGGCTCGGTCGTCGCCTCCAGCTCGGCCAGCGTCCACCAGCGCGACTCGAGGATGTCGACGCGCTCGTCGTCGGTCCAGCCGTCCTCGACGACGTCGAAGTGAGGCAGGCGCACCACGAAGAACTCGGCGTGGCCGTGCGTGTGGTCGGCGTCGTCCCACGGCACCTCGAAGTCGTCGACGCGGACGACGGGGCCGACGTCGGCGACCACCTGCCCGGTCTCCTCGAGCAGCTCTCGGACCGCGGCCTGCGGGTGGTCCTCGCCCGGATCGACTCCCCCGCCGGGCGTGATCCAGCGGGAGTGCCCGCTCGTGTCGGGCGCCGTCGTCATCATCAGCAGCAGGCGGTCCGCCTCGTCGAGCACGAGGAGGCGGGAGGTCGGACGGACGACGCGCTCGGTCACGAGGTGCCCGCGTCTCAGACCAGCGGGGCGAAGTCGCTCGTGTCGCCGACGTAGCGCGTGTGGTCGGCCGGGATCGGGTCGACCACGGCCGAGGCGACCTCGGCGGCGAACTCGGCGACGTTGTAGAGCTTGCCGGCGCTCTCCTTGCGCGACGAGATCGCACCCGGGTTCGAGCGCTCGAGCAGCGTCGCGGTGATCGTGCCCTCGATCATGTCGCCCGACACGACGACGAACTCGACGCCCGCTGCCTCGAGCTGCGGCAGCATCTCGCGCAGGGCGTCCTCCCCCGCGCGCTTGCTCAGGGCGACGGGCAGGTACTCGGGCATGGTCTCCGTGGTGCGGATGAAGTGCGCCTGGTGGCTCGTGACGAACACGACGCGGGAGCCGGGCGCCATCAGCGGCAGGGCGGCCGTGAGCAGGGCGACCTGCGCGTCGCGGTTCAGCGTGAGCGCGTAGTCCTCGGCCATGCCGGTCTCCATGCCGCCCGAGGCGTTCATGACCAGCACGTCGAGGCCGCCGAACGCGTCGCGCACCTGCGCGAACATGGCGTCCAGGCTCTCGGCGTCGGTGAGGTCGGCGCCGACGGCGATCGCCCCGCCGCCCGCGGCCTCGATCTTGCCGACCAGCTGGAGCGCGCGCTTCTCCTTGTTGCGGTAGTTGACGACCACCCGGGCACCGGCCTCGGCGAGGTAGCCGACCGTGTCGGCGCCGATGCCCCGGGACGAGCCGGTGACGAGGGCGCGCTTGCCGGCGAGGGATCCTGCGGCGAGGGGGTTGGACACGGTGGGCTCCAGACTGTCGTGGTGGCGTGCGGCGGGTCGCGGTGGACCGCCTCGAGACTATCGGTCCCCGTCCGGCTGTCGGTCGCCCCTGATACCGTCGAGGACACGGTGCATCGACCACGAAGCGGGTCGGCTGCACACGAGGCGAAGGAGGCCGACGTGGACGTCGTCACCCAGTGGGCGTGGCTGATCTGGATCGGGCTGCTCCTCGTCTTCGTCGTGATCGAGGTGACGACGCTCGAGCTCACGTTCCTCATGCTCGCCATCGGCAGCGTGGGCGGCCTGCTCGCCGGCCTCTTCGGGGCGCCGTGGTGGCTCCAGGTGATCGTCGCGGGGCTCATCGCCGTGCTGTTGCTCTTCACCGTCCGTCCCCCCTTGTTGCGCGCCCTCGGCAAGGGCGGCGATCCCACGCCGAGCAACCTCGCGGCCCTCATGGGCATCCGCGGCACCGTCGTCGTGCCGATCGGGGTGGACGGGGGCCAGGTGAAGCTCGCCAACGGCGAGACGTGGACCGCCCGCCTCCTCCCCTCTCCCCCGGCGTCGGCCGGGATCGTCCTCGACACCGGTGCGCCGGTCGTCGTCACCGCCATCGAGGGGTCGACCGCCCTGGTCGTCCCCGCCTGAAGGGACTGACCATGGACCCCACCACCATCGTGACCGTCGTCGTCGTCGCAGTCGTCGTCGTCTTCGTGCTCGTCGTGCTGTTCCGAGCCGTGCGGATCATCCCGCAGGCCAGCGCCGGCGTCGTCGAGCGGCTCGGCAAGTACCACAAGACCCTCCTGCCGGGGCTCAACCTGCTCGTCCCGTTCATCGATCGGGTCCGACCGCTGATCGACATGCGCGAGCAGGTCGTCTCGTTCCCGCCGCAGCCGGTCATCACGGAGGACAACCTGGTGGTGTCGATCGACACGGTCGTCTACTTCCAGGTGACGGACGCCCGTGCGGCCACCTACGAGATCGCCAACTACCTCGGTGCGGTCGAGCAGCTGACCACGACGACCCTCCGCAACGTCGTCGGCGGGCTCAACCTCGAAGAGGCCCTGACGAGCCGCGACAACATCAACGGCCAGCTCCGCATCGTCCTCGACGAGGCCACCGGCAAGTGGGGCATCCGCGTCGGGCGAGTCGAGCTCAAGGCCATCGACCCGCCCCTCTCCATCCAGGACTCGATGGAGCAGCAGATGCGTGCCGAGCGCAACCGTCGTGCCGCGATCCTCACCGCCGAGGGCACGAAGCAGTCGCAGATCCTGGAGGCCGAGGGGTCGCGCCAGTCCGCCATCCTCCGCGCCGAGGGCGAGGCTCGGGCCCAGGTCCTGCGTGCGCAGGGCGAGGCCGAGGCCATCGACACCGTCTTCAACGCGATCCACCTGGGCGACCCCGACCCCAAGCTGCTCGCCTACCAGTACCTCCAGACCCTGCCGAAGCTGGCCGAGGGCTCGGCGAACAAGCTCTGGATCATCCCGAGCGAGCTCACCGAGGCGCTCAAGGGCATCGGCTCGGGGTTCTTCGCCCCGAAGGACCCGTCGGCGCCCGGCTGGGTCGATCGCGGCACGACGAAGGTGTCCGAGACCGAGCAGACGCCCGACCTCGCGACCACGGTCGACCTCGGCAGCGAGCCCGACCTCGGCTTTCCCACGGTCACGCGCCCCGGAGCCGGCGACCTCCCGGGGGCAGGCGCGCAGGGGGCCGCCGACACGACGTCGTCGGACGGCAGCACGGACGTGCCGCCCACCGCTCCCCCGGCAGCTCCCTAGTGGGCCGGGCCCGCGCCTCCGTCTGGTTCGAGGGGCCGACGCCGCGCGTGCTCGCGCACCGGGGTCTCGCGATCGGGGTGCCGGAGAACACGACGGCGGCGTTCCTCCAGGCGATCGCCGCGGGCTCGCTCTACGTCGAGACCGACGTGCACGCGACGAGCGACGGCGTGGCCGTGGTGAGCCATGACCCTGACCTCTCGCGGGTCGCGGGTCGTGACGTGTCCGTCCGCGACCTGACGATCGCCGAGGTCCGACTGGTCCAGCTCGACGGCGGCTACGAGATGCCCACCCTCGAGGAGGCTCTGGCAGCGTTCCCCGAGACCCGCTTCAACATCGACGTCAAGGTCGCCGAGGCCGTCGGCCCGACGATCGACGCGGTGCGGCGGGCACGGGCCGAGCACCGCGTCCTGCTCACCTCGTTCGACCAGCGCATCCGACGACGCGTGCTGGCGGGGCTGCCCGGTGTCGTCACCTCGGCGTCCTCCTGGGGCGTGATCGCCGTCGTCGCCCTCGGCGCCGTGCCCGTCACGCCGATCAGGCGACGGCTGATGGCCCGCGCGCTCCGTGGCTGCGGGGCCGTCCAGGTGCCCGAGCAGCAGGGCCCGCTCCGCGTCGTCACCCGTCGCCGGGTCCGCGACCTCGAGGCGATCGGCGTCGAGACCCACGTCTGGACCGTCAACGACCCCGTCGCCATGCGCCGTCTGCTCGCCCTCGGCGTGCACGGACTCGTGTCCGACAGGGCCGATCTCGCCCTCGCGGAGGTGCGGGCGGCCACTGCCAGGGCACTGTGAGCGGACTGTGAATCCGTCTCGGATGAAACAGGCGGACCCGACCTGACGTTACAACGGGAGATTGCAACGCGAGAGGAGACCACACAATGGCAGATCGCAGTTTGCGTGGCATGCGGCTCGGCAGTCAGAGCCTGCAGAGCGAAGAGGGCGTGGAGTTCTCACCCCGGAAGCGCGCCGTGTACCAGACGGCGGACGGCACGGAGTTCGACATGGTCTTCGCGGCCGACGCGGAGATCCCCGACATCTGGCAGTCGCCGAAGAGCGGCCAGGAAGGTCGTCTGCTCGCCGCGGACGGCAAACCCGTCGAGATCGAGGCCGGAGACGTGAAGGTGCCCAGGAGCCACTGGGACATGCTGCTCGAGCGACGCAGCCGTGAGGAGCTCGAGGAGCTCCTCGAGGAACGTCTGACGTTCCTCCGCGCGCGTCGCGGCAAGCAGGCCATCGGAGCCTGAGGCTCGCCCCACGAGTTCTGGCCCGCTCCCCCACCATCGGCCCCGGTCGTCGTCACGACGCCGGGGCCGATGTGCGTCCGGGTGACCGCCGTGGCAGCCTGCCGGTCGTGGCGCCGTGCGTCCCGCGGGGCTTCGTCAGCGGCGGCGGCCACGCCGCACCGAGTCGAACTGATCGGGGTCGTCCAGCTCGTCCTCGAGGGCCACGGGCTTCTCGGCGGCCAGCAGGGGCGTGGTGAGCTCGGCCCACGGAGCCGAGGTGAGGAGGCGGCGGCGTCGGCTCCGACGACCGCCGATCAGCACGCGAGAGAGGACCAGCAGGGCGAGCCCGAGGAACGAGACGAACAGCTCGATCGCCCGGCTGTCGACGACCGCGGGCGTCGTCCCGGTGCCGAGATCGACCGTGTGCACCATGGTGCCGGCCGTGAAGTCCTGGACGCCCGCGACGATCTCTCCGCGAGCGTCGATGACCCGGCTGGAGGCGATGGTCGAGACGTTGACGACCGGGCGCGCCGTCTCGATGGCCCGCAGCCGGGCGATCGCGAGCTGCTGGGCGTTCTCGTCGGTGTCGCCGAAGTCGGCGTTGTTGGTCTGCGCGATGATCACCTGGGCGCCGTCACGCATCATGTTCGTGACGAGCTGGTCGTCGACGATGTCGAAGCAGATCGAGATGCCGGCGGTGAAGTCGCCGATCGTCATCGCCTCGGGTCGCGTGCCCGGCGTGTAGTCGCGGGCGATGAGGTCAATGAGGTCGGGCGCGAACGGGCGCCAGAAGGAGCGATCGGGCACGTACTCGCCGAACGGGATCGGGTGCTTCTTGTCGTACTGGCCCTGCACCTCGCCGTCGTCCCAGAGGATCGAGGAGTTCCAGACGGTCTCGCCGTCGTCGCTCTGCGTGATGACGCCGGAGAGGAGCGGCGCGTCGTAGCCGGTGGTGATCGCGTCGAAGACGTAGCGGCCGTAGGCATCACGGGTGGGATCGCGGTCGCTGCCGCCCTCAGGCCAGACGACGAGGTCGAGGTCGTCGCCGGGCTGGAGGCCGCTCATCGCGAGCACTTGCGAGTTGAGCAGGTCGCCCTGCTCGCGCTCGTCGAAGTAGCCGGCCGGCCCGTTGCCCTGCACGCCGGCGATCCGGGCGGTGCCGCTCGACGACGTCGGCCAGGCGGGGACGGCGAGGACGGCCACCACGGCGATCGCGGCCGCGAGCAGCCGCGTCGCGCGGGGCAGCGTCACCATCAGCGCGAGCTGGACGAGGGCCGCCACGAGCGCGACCATCAGGAAGGTCAGGCCCGAGATGCCGACCCAGGCGACGAGCCCGGCGAACGGGCTCTGCGACTGGCTCAAGGCCATGCGGCCCCAGGCGAAGCCGCCGTAGGGCCAGTTGCCCGCGACGAACTCGCGGAGCGTCCAGAGGCCGGCGACGACGACCGGGACGGCGACGGCCTGGCCCACGAGTCCGGGCCAGACACGGGGCACCCAGCGGTAGGCGAGGGTGATGAGCACCGCTCCCCCGCCGAAGAAGAGCGCCTCGAGGGTCGAGAGCGCGATCCAGGGGAGCAGGCCGAGGTAGAGCGTCGCCCAGAAGATGTGGACGAGGTAGAAGGACAGCCCGGCGACGAGGCCCACGAGGAACGCTCCCCCGGCTCGACGGCCGCGGAGCGACACGAGCACGAGGGCGATCCCGACGAACGCGAGAGGCCAGACGTCGCCGTCGGGGAAGCCCGCGTCGAGGACGACCCCGGCCCCGGCCGCCACGAGGACGGCCACCCAGAGCGGCAGGCGGAAGTCGGTCACGCGGAGGGGCACCGTGTGATCCTACGGGGGTCAGGCTGGGAGGCGGGACGCGCCTCCTGCGGGTGTGTTCGGCCCTGTCGAGCGCCGCCTCAGACCGCCGAGTAGGAGACGATCCCGCGCCGTACGGCGTCGAGGGCCCTGCGCGCGACCGGACCGACAGGCAGGTCGGCGACGACGGACAACTGGTCGAGCAGGTCGATGGTCTGCTTGGTCCAGCGGACGAAGTCGCCCGCCGCGAGCTCTGCGTCCTCGAGGACCGAGTCGAGATCTGCTCCCCTGGCCCAGCGGTGCATGGCCAGTGCGAGTCCGGGGGCCGGCGGGTTGCTGCCCGGCAGCCGGTGCTCCTGTTCGAGGTCGTCGAGCTCGGCCCACAGCTTCTGCGTCTCGTCGAGCGCCTCGCGGTAGGCGCCACGGGGCAGGAACCGCTCGCTGAGCTGCCCTTCGTCGCGGCGGGGCTCGTAGACGAGCGTGGCGGCCATGGCTGCCATCGACGGCACGTCGAGCTCGTCCCAGAGCCCGAGTCGCAGGCTCTCGGCGACGAGCAGGTCCCGGTCGCCGTAGATGCGCCGGAGGGTGCGTCCGGTCGCCGTCACGGCGACCTCGGCCGTGCGGTCGCCGCCTCGTCGCGAGGAGCCGGGCGCTGCCGCTCCGGACGTGGAGGAACGGGGCACGGACGGCTCGAGGTATCCGCGGTCGAGGAGGACGTCGGTGACGCGGTCGAAGACCTTGGCGACGGCGCCGGTGCGGCCGCGGATCTGGGCGGAGAGCTGGTCGGTCTGCTTCTTGAGCTTCCACCAGCGCTCGGACCAGCGGGCGTGCTGCTCGCGCTCGGGGCAGGCGTGGCAGGGGTGCTGCCGCAGGCGACGACGAAGGTCGGCGAGGTGCCGCTGGCGCTTGTCGTGCTCGGCCCGCGACTGCGCGTCCGCTCTCGCCGCGCCCTGCTTCTCGAGGTCGCCGAGCTCGCGACGGATCGTGGTGTACTCGCCGAAGTCGCCCAGGTGGCACTGCATGCTGCGGGCGTAGCCGTCGAGGCTCTCCTGCTGCGTCCGGACCTTGCGGGCGAGGTCGACGACGGCGCGGTCGGCCTGGAACTGGGCGAACGACGTCTCGAGCACCTCGCGGGTGCGTGACCGGCCGAACTGCTCGATCAGGTTGACCGCCATGTTGTAGGTCGGGCGGAAGCTGGAGTTCATCGGGTAGGTGCGTCGGGAGGCGAGGCTCGCGACCGCCTGCGGGTCGAGGCCCTGCTGCCACTGGATCAGCGAGTGGCCCTCGACGTCGATGCCCCGGCGGCCGGCGCGGCCGGTCAGCTGCGTGTACTCCCCCGGCGTGATCGGCACACGGGCCTCGCCGTTGAACTTCTCGAGCTTCTCGAGCACGACCGTGCGCGCTGGCATGTTGATGCCGAGCGCCAGGGTCTCGGTGGCGAAGACGACCTTGACGAGCTTCTTCTGGAACAGCTCCTCCACCACCTCCTTGAAGGCGGGCAGCAGGCCGGCGTGGTGCGCCGCGACCCCGCGCTCGAGCCCGTCGAGCCACTGCCAGTACCCGAGCACCGCGAGGTCTTCGTCGCGCAGGGTGCGGCACCGGGCCTCGACGATCTCGCGGATCTCCTGGCGCTGGTCGGCGGTGGTGAGGCGGATGCCCGAGCGCAGCACCTGCTTCACGGCCTGGTCGCAGCCGACCCGGCTGAAGACGAAGAAGATGGCCGGGAGCAGGTTCTGGTCGTCGAGCATCTCGACGATCTTCCAGCGGTCGAGGCGACCCTGGGCGTGCTGCGTCGGCGGCACGACGTGTCCGCGCGGGCCGCGGCCCGAGAAACCGTCGCGACCGCCGCGCTCGCGCCGGCTGCCGCCTCCTCGTCTCGACAGCGACGTGGCCCGCAGCAGCTCGGGGTTGACGCGGTTGGTCGCCGCCTGCCCGCTCGAGTCGAACAGGTCGAGGAACTTGCCCCCGACGAGGACGTGCTGGTCGAGGGGCACCGGGCGATCTTCGGAGACGATCACGTCGGTGCCGCCGCGCACGGTCTGCAGCCAGTCGCCGAACTCCTCGGCGTTCGACACGGTGGCGCTGAGCGAGATGAGCCGGACGTCGAGCGGGAGGTGGATGATCACTTCTTCCCAGACGGCGCCCCGGAAGCGGTCGGCCAGGAAGTGCACCTCGTCGAGGACGACGTAGCGGAGGTCGTCGAGCATCTCGGAGCCGGCGTAGATCATGTTGCGGAGCACCTCGGTCGTCATCACGACGATGCGGGCGCGCGAGTTGACGTTGGTGTCGCCGGTGAGGAGACCGACCTCGGACGCCCCGTACTCGGCCACGAGCTCTTGGAACTTCTGGTTGCTCAGCGCCTTCATGGGCGCGGTGTAGAAGACCTTGTCGCGGGGGTGCTGCATCGCGAGGTGGATGGCGAACTCGGCGACCAGCGTCTTGCCCGCACCCGTGGGCGCGGCGACGAGGACGCTCGAGCCTTCTTCGACGGAGGCGCAGGCCGCCTCCTGGAACGGGTCGAGTGAGAAGCCGAGACGTGACCGGAACGACTGCAGCTGCGGCGTGCGGACGCGGTTCTTCGACGCGGCGAAGCGGGCGGCCGGGCTGAGGTCGCTGCTGGTCATGGGGTCACCCTCCGGCGAGTTCGGCGTCGAGTGCCGCGGCGCGCTTGGCGACGCCCCGGTCGTGGATCCAGGCGACGCCGGCGGCGACGAAGTAGAGGAACACCATGGGCACCGCGAGCAGGAACATCGAGAAGACGTCGGCCGCGGGCGTCGCGATGGCGGTGAAGACCGCGATCAGCAGGATGGCGACGCGCCAGCCCTTGATGATGGCCTTCGCGCTGATCACGCCGACGAAGTTGAGGAGGACGAGGAACACGGGCAGCACGAACGCGATCCCGCAGGCGAGGACGAGCTTGAGCACGAAGTCGAAGTACTGCTTGGCGTCGATGATCGCCGCGTCCTGTTCCGAGACGAAGCCCGTGAGCACCCTCACGATGTTCGGCAGGACGTAGACGCCGCTCAGGCAGCCGAGCAGGAAGAGCGGGATGGCCGAGCCGATGAAGCCGACGGCGTAGAGCTTCTCTCGACGGACCAGGGCCGGGACGATGAACGCCCAGACCTGGTACAGCCAGACCGGGCTGCTGAGGATGACGCCGACGGTGACGGCGATCTGCATCCGCAGGTCGAAGCTGCTCGTGATCTGGCCGTAGTTGAGGACGGCCTCGCTCGCGTTGCCGCCCGCCAGCACGAGGACCGGCTGCCGCAGGAAGTCGAGGACGAACTGGGAGACGAACCAGCCCGCGACACTGGCGAGGATCAGTGCCAGGGCGGAGCGGAAGAGGCGCTTGCGCAGCTCGACGAGGTGCGCGCCCAGGGACATGCGCCCGTCGGCCGAGCGCTTCCGCGAGCCTCGGGGTGCCTGGTCGCCCTCGTCGGTGCCACGAGTCGTCGTCGTGGCCACGCGTCAGTTCTTCAGGTGGTCGTCGCCGCTGGTGGGGCGGACGGTCGGGACGTCGGCGTCGCGGCGACGGGTGCCGTCGGTCGTCGAGCTGCGGGTGACGTCGTCGTCGCCGGTCTTCTTGTCGTCGCCGATCTCGTTCTTGAAGATGCGCATCGACTGGGCGATGCTCTTCGCGAGTGCGGGCAGCTTGGGGGCGCCGAACAGCAGCAGGATGATCGCCAGGATGATGATCAGGTGCCAGCCGGTGAGGTTTCCGAGCATGAGGGGTGTCTCCTAGCGGGAAGGGGAGTCCCCAGTGTAACCCGCTGCCTGTGACGCGACCTGGCGACCGGACCGATGTCGAGCGACCCGAGCGGCTGCTGCAGGCGGGCCTCTCAGACGTCGTAGCGGGCGGCGGCCTCGGCGGCCCAGCTGGCGACGGCGCGACGTGCCTCGTCCGGCGCGACGACGCGGGCGCGGCCGGGGAGCCCGCTGACGAGACGGGCGACCGTCCCCACGTGGCCTACCCGGAGGGTGAGGCGGGTGCGACCCTCCCCCGCGTCCTCGACGTCGGCCGGCCGGTAGTCGTCCAGCAGCGGCGCCGCGGCCTCGTCGATCTCGACGACGACGTCGAGGTCGTCCGGAGAGCCCTCGAAGAGCGTGTCGGGCAGCGAGAGGTCGGAGGCGCGGTGCGTGATGCGGGCGTCGGTGAGGGCAGGCGAGGCGATGCGGTCGAGGCGGAAGGTGCGGAGCGCCTCCCTCAGGTGGTCCCAGCCGCGCAGGTACCAGTCGGCGTCGAGGGACTCGACCCTGAGGGGGTCGACACGGCGGCGCTCGACGAGGCCGCGCACCCCCGCGTAGTCGAACTCGAGCTGCACCCCGCGCTCGACGGCGTCACGGACGAGGGCCAGCACCTCGCTCGTCCCCTGCTGCGCCACGGCGACCTGGCTGGGCTCTCCCGACGCGCCTCGCGACAGCTTCGACATGAGCGAGGCGACGGCGCCCCTGTCGGCGTTCTCGGGCAGCGCCGAGAGGTACTGGAGGCCCGCGATCAGGGCGGCGGCCTCGCGTGCCGAGAAACGGGGCGTGTCGTCGATGGCGACGAGGTTCGTGAGCACGATGACGTCGTTCTGCTCGAAGTCGTCCCACGCGATGTCGAACAGGTCGGCGTGCTGGTACTGCGCCGTGTCGCCCGGGATGCCCGAGACCGCGATCAGCTCGACCGCGCGGCGGATGTCGGCCACGCCGACGCCGAAGTGGGAGGCGGCCTCCGCGACGCTGACCCGCTCGTGGTCGATCAGCCAGGGCACGAGCGACAGCAGGAACGCGAGCTTGTCGGTCGCGTGCAGGGCGGGTCGTCGGTCGGTCACGAGACTGCTCCCCCTGCGGTGGCGGCGTGGTCGGCGGCGAGGTCACGGAGGCGCGAGGCCACCAGGTCGCGCAGCTCGGCGGGTGCCTGGACGACCACCTCGGGCCCGAACGAGGTGAGCTCCTCGGCCAGGACCTGACGGTCGCTGTAGTGCACCAGCAGCAGGTCGTCGTCGCCCGCGACGGTGCCGCGTCGCGCGCTCAGGCGCGTGCGGGCGTCCGAGTCGGGGGCGGCGCGGACGGTGGCCGTGTTCTGCTCCCAGAGCCGGTCGAGGCCCTCGAGCGTCGAGTCGGCGGTGGCGTCGGCGGGCCGCGGGAACGTCTTCGCGGTGACCGTCACCGGGCCGACGATGCGGGACAGGAGGAAGTTCTTGCGGGACGACGTCTCGGGCTCGACGACGGACACCATCCAGCGGCCCTGGTGCTGGACGAGGGCGAACGGCGCGACCTCGCGTCGACGGGGCGCCGCCTCGCCCGGTTTCAGGTAGTCGAAGCGGACCACCACGCCGCGGTCGAGTGCGGTCCGCAGGGGCTCGAACGCGGCGTCGCGGCTGCGCACGCGCGGGGCGTAGGCGAGCTCGGGGACGTTCGTCGCGCCTCCCAGGGACCGCAGCTTGAGCAGCGCGCGGCGAGACTCGGCCGAGAGCGTGCCCTCGCGCCAGACCATGCCGGCGAGCGTGAGTAGCGCCGTCTCCTCCGGCGAGAACGAGATGTCGAGCGGGAGCTCGTAGTCGCCGCGGAGGATGCGATAGCGCAGGAGGTGGTTGTCACCGGCAGCGGAGGGGTCGTCGACGGTCTCGAGCGGCACCCCGAGCTCGCGGATGTCGTCTTTGTCGCGCTCGAACTGTCGCTCGAGGGCCGCGTTGTCGCCGCCGGGGAGGTACTTCTGCCGGTAGCCCTGGACGGTCGAGAGGACTTCGGTCTTCGTCAGGCCGGCGTCGGTCGCGAGGAGGGCGAGGACGAGGCTGAAGAGGCGTTCCTCGACGGGGATGCGCGGAGCGCGGACGGCTGCCACGGGTTGATCCTAGGACACGCCGTCGCGGCGGCTCAGAGGGCACCCAGGACGTCGAAGACGTAGACGAGCGGCTGAGGAACGGCCCCGGCCTCGTCGGCGGGCACGACCACCATGACCTGCGAGCCGATCGCCGTGCCGACGAGCGCGTCTCGGATCGACGCGGGGATCTGCTCGTCCGCCAGCGGCAGCGACGTCGCGGAGCCACCGTTCGTCCACGACGAGGTGGCGACGGTCGAGGGCGAGGCCCAGGTGACGGCGGTGAACTGCACGACGGCGGTGTCGTCGGCCTCGAGCTCACGGCCGGAGCCGTCCAGGACGAGGTGCGACTCGGGCGAGGTGGGCGCCGCCGCCGCGGGGACGGTGACGCCGGGCGCGCCGTCGGGGGCCCGGACCACGGCGGGCATGCCCTGGGCGGCGAGCACGGGACGGCCGTTCGCCTTGGCGAGGAACGACTGGCGGATGTCGACGATCGCGACGTAGGCAGCGTCGGGGGCGTCGTCCGTGGCACCCGCGCCGCCGTTCACCGAGGCCGAAAGCTCTGAGGCCTTGATGGCGACCGCGACGCGCGATCCCACCCGCGAGCACTCGAGCGCGGACGCGAGCGGGGCGAGGGCGGTCCCGCCGACGGTGATGGGCGCGCTGAGGCTGCCGTCGTAGCCCGAGTCCTCGACCTCGGCGCCCGTGGTGCCGTCGTAGAGGGTGTAGTCGATGATGACCGGGGTGCCCTCGAGGATGCGGTCGCCGGTTCCGTCGATGAGTGTCGAGACCTGGGTCTCGGTCGTGACGATCGGGCTCGGGACCTGGGCGTCCGGCTTCTCGCCGAAGGCGCCGGTGGCGGTGACGACGGAGGCGGCGTCGCCCGTGGGCGGGCACCCGGCGGAGCCCGGCGCGGGGGTCGTCGCACACGCGGTCAGCGAGGCGAGCAGGCCGACGGTCACGACGAGGGCGGGGATCTTGCGCACGGAGGCTCTTTCCTGGGCTGCGGCCGGGGGCCGCGACTGGCGGGTCGCTGGTGATGCGGAGGACAGCTTAGTGCGACCCGTCGGCCGGGCCGTCGCGGTCGGCGCGGTCGTCGTCCTCGCCGTCGGCGGTCAGGCTCTCGGTCGCGGCGACGGCGCTGTCGGCCGCCGAGCGCGCCTGGCGCGCGGTCTTCCGCAGCTTCTTGTCGCTGGCCGACCGCTCCCCCAGGGCGCCGGGGGTCCACAGCTCGACGTCCTCGTCCGAGAAGTCCGACTTCGACGGGCGGCGCTTGAGCTGGGGCAGCACGGCGCCCGGTGCCAGGCGCCGCGCCGTGATCAGGAAGCCGGTGTGCCCGATCATCCGGTGGTCGGGGCGGACGGCCAGGCCCTCGACGTGCCAGCCGCGCACGAGCGTCTCGGACGCGTCGGGCTCGGTGAACTGGCCGGAGGCACGGAGCGCCTCGGCCACCCGCGAGAGCTGCGTCGCTGTGGCGACGTAGCAGATCACCAGCCCGCCGGGCGTGAGGGCGGCAGCGGTCTCGTCGACGCACTCCCACGGCGCGAGCATGTCGAGGACGACGCGGTCGGCGGTGCCCTCGGGGACGACCGCCGCGAGCTCCTCCACGAGGTCGCCGACGGTCACGGTCCAGTTCTGCGGCTCGGCGCCGAAGAAGCTGACGACGTTGCCCTGCGCGACGTCGGCGAACTCCTGGCGGCGCTCGAACGACGCGAGGCGCCCCTCGGGGCCGATCGCGCGGAGCAGCCAGAGCGACAGGGCGCCCGACCCCACGCCGGCCTCGACGACGGTGGCGCCGGGGAAGATGTCGGCGAACGCGACGATCTGGGCGGCGTCCTTCGGGTAGACGATGGCCGCGCCGCGGGGCATCGACATGACGAAGTCGCTCAGCAGGGGGCGGAGGGCCAGGTACTCGTCGCCCGTCGTGCTCGCGACGACCGAGCCGTCGGGGAGGCCGACGAGGTCGTCGTGGGCGATCATGCCGCGGTGCGTGTGGAACACGGCGCCGGGCGTCAGCACGACGGTGTTCATCTTGCCCTTGGGGCCGGTGAGCTGGACCTTGTCGCCCTCGAGGAACGGGCCGGACTGTCGGCGGGTGGCGCTCATGGTGGGTGCTGCTCTCTGTCGGGCCCTCGTCGGGGCCGCGGTGCGGGAGGGGACGACGCGCTCGGCGCCGGGCTCAGGAGTCGGAGGTGCGCGCGTCGCGGGCACGGCGGCCTGCGGCGTGCATCTCGCGGAGGTCGGCCAGGCCGACGCCGACGAGCGTGTCCCGGCGGACGTAGCCGGAGTCGTCGGCGAGCGGCGCGGCGTGCTCGACGCCGAGGGCGACTGCCCCGGCAGCCATGGCGGAGGTGAGCCCCGGCACGCTGTCCTCGATCGCGACGCAGTCGGCCACGTCGACGCCCAGCAGCTCGGCGCCGCGGAGGTACGCCTCGGGGTGCGGCTTGCTGTGCTCGACCTCGTCGCCGGCCACGACGGCGTCGAACGAGTCGTCGCCGATCGCGTCGACCATGAACTGCGCCATGCGACGGATCGACATCGTGACGAGCGCGGTCGGGACGCCGGCCGCCCGCAGCTCGGCGAGGAGCTCGCGTGCCCCCGGCCGCCACGGCACGTGCTCGGCGCAGCGCGTCAGCACGTCTGTGGTCAGCCGGTCGATGATCTCGTCCGCGGGCAGGTCGACGCCGTGCCGCTGCAGGACGGCGGCCGAGTGCCAGAGGCCCGAGCCGATCAGGGTGTCGCCCTCGGCCTTCGTCCAGGTGCCCCCGAAGGAGGCGACGAGGTCGACCTGGGAGTCGAACCAGTAGGGCTCGGTGTCGACGAGGGTTCCGTCCATGTCCCAGAGGACGGCGGCAGGCAGGGAGTCGGTCACGGGGCACGAGTCTACGGGAGCGGTCAGGGCCGCCGCGCTGCCGCCTCCTCGACGGTGTCGGACGGCTATCGTGGAGGGCTAGACGCCGGGGACCGTGCCCGGCCGGTGAGGATCCCGTGCCCGGTGAAGATGCAGTGCCCGACGAGACGGCGACCGAGGGGTCGGCGGTGAGCGGCACGCCGTCGTTCGCGACGGGCCGCCTCCTGGTCGTGGCGTTCGAGGGCTGGAACGACGCCGGCGAGGCGGCCAGCGGGGTCGCCCGCAGCATCGTCGACACCCTCGCGCTCGAGCCGGTCGCCGAGCTCGACGGAGAGCGGTACATCGACTACCAGTTCAACCGTCCGCAGGTCGGGTACGACGACGACGGGGTCCGTGCGCTCGTGTGGCCCCGGATCCAGCTGCACGCCTCCCCGGAGGTGGCCTCGACGCCCGACGGCAGCACCGCGGGCGACGCCCCCGACGTGCTCGTGCTGCTCGGCGCCGAGCCCTCGCGCAGCTGGCGCGGCTTCGCGGCAGAGGTCGTCGACCTGATCGACGTGCACGACGTGTCCGCCGTGGTGTTCCTCGGGGCCATGCTCGCCGACGTGCCGCACACGCGCCCGATCTCGGTCTTCGTCAGCAGCGACAACGAGGAGGTGCGGGGCGAGCTGAGCCTGGAGCGCAGCACCTACGAGGGCCCCGTCGGGATCCTCTCCGTCCTCGGGGACGCGGTCGAGTCCGCCGGCGTGCCGACTCTGTCGATCTGGGCCCAGGTGCCGCACTACGTGCACGCCTCGCCGTCGCCCAAGGCCACCCTCGCGCTCATCGAGAAGCTCGACGAGGTCGCGGGCGTCAGCATCCCCCGCGGCGACCTCGAGGCCGAGTCGGCCGCCTGGGAGCAGGGCATCGACGCACTCGCCTCGGACGACGACGACATGGCCGGCTACATCGAGCAGCTCGAGCAGGCGCGCGACACGGTCGACTCGCCCGAGGCGAGCGGCGAGGCCATCGCCGAGGAGTTCGAGCGGTACCTGCGCCGCAACGACGGCAAGAGCCCCGACGACCCGCGGCTGCCCCCTGCTCCCTAGGCGCGTCGGCTAGCGGCGGCGCCAAGCCTGGCCGACCGATGTCGTGCCGCCCGTGCGGAGCAGCGACCCCTCGTAGAGGCGTGCCGCGACGAGCACCACGGCCGCGGCGCACCCGACGAGCAGCGCGAGGGCCACGACCGGCTGCCACACCGGGACGCCGCCCTCCAGCACCATCCGCACCGGCATCGCGACCGGCGCGCTGAACGGGACGAACGACAGCGTCGTCAGGGCCGGCCCCGGCGTGTTCACGAACACCGTCGCGAAGAACGGGAGCATCACCAGCAGCTGCACGGGAGTCGTCGTCGAGCCGAGGTCCTCGATGCGCGACACCAGGGCGCCGGCCACGGCCCACAGGCCGGCCAGCAGCAAGAACCCGGCGACGAAGAACGGCACGTACCAGCCGACCGCCGCCGCGAGGGAGGGCAGGAGCTCGGCAGGCAGCGCGTCGGCCCGGCCCGTCAGCGAGAGGCCGCCCAGCGCCGCCGCCGCGAGGACGGCGGTCTGCGCGATCGCCAGGATGGCGGCCCCCAGCACCTTGCCCGCGAGCAGCGTCCGCACCGGCACGGCGGCGACCAGGATCTCGACGACGCGGGTCTGCTTCTCCTCCACCACGCTCTGGGCGATGCTGAGCCCGAAGAGCAGCGACGTGGTCATGAAGAGGATCCCGAAGGCGAGCGGCGCGAACACGGAGACGAGCGGGTCGGCGTCGGCGGGCGCCAGCAGCTCGACGGGCGAGGCCTCGCTGACGCCGAGCACCAGCACGGACGAGACCGACTCGAGGGCCACGACGCGGAGCCCGGTGGGCGACGAGGAGTCCGGCAGCACCGCGGCGTCGACGTCGCCCGAGCGGACCGCCTCCGTCGCGTCGGCCTCGGACGGGGTGCTGACGGCGTCCGCGCCGGTCGCCTCGACGACGGCCGCGGTCGGGGCGTCGAGGACGGCGACGCGGTCGGGTCCGCCGGCGAGCAACGCCGGCACGACGAGCGCGGCGGCGATCAGCACCAGCATCACGACGCCGCTCACGATGAACGCCCGGTCGCGCAGCTTGACCGCCATCTCGCGGCGGGCGACGACCCAGAGGAGGCCGTGACCTCCGGGGCGGAAGGCGGCTCGGTCGCCGACACGGTCGACGGGCGTCATCGGACGACCTCCTCGAAGATCTCCGCCAGCCGGGGCAGGACGGGGTGGAACGAGCGCACGGGACCGTGCCGCAGCCCCGCCGCGAGGACGGCCTGGTCGTCGACGCCCTGAGCGAGCTCGACGAGGGCCACGGGCCCGTCGAGCTCCACGACGGTGACCCCTGGCTGGTCGCGGAGCCAGCCCGCGTCGTCGTCGACGACGATGCGCCAGCGCGCCCGGGCGAACCGTGCCTGCAGCTCGTCCCTCGGGCCGGCCGCCCGGACCCTGCCCTCCGCGATCACGACGAGGTCGTCGCAGAGGCGCTCCACCACGTCGAGCTGGTGGCTCGAGAACAGCACGGGGACGCCTGCCGCGGCCTGTTCGCGCAGCACCGTGACGACCACGTCGACCGCGATCGGGTCGAGGCCGGAGAAGGGCTCGTCGAGCACCAGCATCCGCGGCCCGTGGACGAGTGCGGCGGCGATCTGGACCCGTTGCTGGTTGCCGAGAGAGAGGCTGTCGAGCTTGTCCCCCGCCCTCTGGACCAGGCCGAGCCGGTCCAGCACCTCGAGCGAGCGTCGCCTCGCCGCCGCTCGGCCGACGCCGTGCAGACGGGCGAGGTACACGAGCTGGTCGACGACGGTCATCTTCGGGTACAGGCCCCGTTCCTCCGGCATGTACCCGAAGCTGCGGCGCACCTCGTCGCCGAGCGGGACGCCATCCCAGCGGACGTCGCCCGAGTCGGCCGCGAGCACGCCCAGCACGATGCGCATCGTCGTGGTCTTGCCGGCCCCGTTCGCCCCGACGAAGCCGGTCAGTCGTCCGTCGGGGACGTCGAACGAGACGTCGTCGAGCGCGGTGCGGCCGCCGAAGGACCGTCGGACGTGGTCGAGCTGGAGCACTGGCCCTCCCTCCGGGCAGCGCCGGGCGGCCCCGTGGCGTCGGCGCAGCTCGGCCGACGACCCCAGCGTAGGAGGCGACTCGGACGTCCGGCGTCCGGCGCGCGACCCACAGGTCGTCACCCGCAGGGCGGAGGCGCCGGTGCCCGACGCCGACGCCGACGCAGGCGAGGACGCGTCAGCTGGGCGCGTCGCCGGGGACCACGACGCCGTTCTCGTAGGCGAACACGACCGCGGCGGTCCGGTCGCGGAGACCGAGCTTCGTCAGGACGTTCGACACGTGCGTCTTCACGGTCGCCTCGCCGAGGTAGAGGTCCCTGGCCATCTCGGCGTTCGAGCACCCGGTGGCCATCCGGTCGAGCACCTCGCGCTCACGCTCGGTGAGCGCGGCGAGCCGGGGGCTCGGCACGATGACCGGCGGGACGGCCTCGGCGATGGCGGCCGCGACGACCCGACGGGTCAGCTCGGGAGCGAGCAGGGCGTCGCCGCGGTGCACGACGGCGATCGCCTCGATGAGCTCCTCCGGGCTGGACGTCTTGAGCAGGAAGCCGCTCGCGCCGGCCCTGAGTGCCCGGAACAGGTACTCGCCACGGCCGAAGGTCGTGAGGACGAGGACGGCCGGGCCGCCGGGCGCCGACGCCTCGAGGAGGCGCCGTGTCGCCTCGAGGCCGTCGATGCCGGGCATCTCGACGTCCATCACGACGACGTCCGGCGACGTCGAGGCGGCCAGCGCCACGGCCTCGAGTCCGTCGCGGGCCTCGCCCACGACGACGACGTCGGGAGTCGTCTCGAGGATGATCCGGAAGCCGGCACGGACGAGGTCCTGGTCGTCGGCGAGGAGGACCCGGACCGGGTGCGTCGCCTGCGGGACGTGAGCGAGGCGCTCGGGGGCGTCGGCGGTCATGTCGTGCGTCCTTCTCTCTGTTCGGACCGTGCAGCGGGTCCTGAGGCGGCGAGGGAGGTGGTGCGGACCGCGGGCAGCACGGCACGCACCCGGTAGCCGCCCTTGGCGTGCGGGCCGACGTGCAGCTCGCCCCCGTGGAGGTCGACGCGCTCGCGCATCCCGCGCTGGCCGAGGCCCGAGCCGGCCGGGCCGGACGTCTGCGACGGCCGGGAGCCCGCCCCGCCCACTCCGTCGTCGGTCACCTCGACCTCGACCGCGCGGTCGCGGAACCGCAGGCGGACGTCCGCGACGCCGGCCGAGGCGTGCTTCAGGGTGTTGGTCAGCGCCTCCTGGACGACCCTGAACAGCGTGACGCCGACGCTCTCCGGCACCTCGAAGCGTTCGCCGTGGGTGCTGAACCGGACGTCGAGGCCGAGCCGACGGGTGTCGGCCACGAGCTGCGGGAGCGCGGCCAGCCCGGTCGGGCCCTCGTGCGGGGCGCGGTCCTGGGAGCGGAGCACCGTGAGCAGACGCTCCAGCTCGTCGATGGCGGTGCGCGCCGTCGACTCGACGGCGCTGAGCGCGCCGCTTGCGATCTCGGGGCGGTCGAGCGTGCGCCGCGCCGCGCCGGCCTGGATGGCGATGACGGCGACGTGGTGGGCGACCACGTCGTGCAGCTCGCGGGCGATGCGCGTGCGCTCCTCGCCGATGGCCTGCTCGGCCACCAGCTCCTGGGCGGCACGCAGGTCGACGCCGGCCCGCTCGAGGGCGTGGAGGCGGGCGGCCGAGACGCGGGAGGACCGGCCGAACCAGACGGCGGAGACGAAGAACAGGAGGTTGAGGACGAACGAGTACACGACGCCCGCGACGGTCGAGCTGAGCATCGGGCCGCCCTGCTGCAGCGGGCCGAGGACGGCGACGCCGAGCCAGACGAGCATCGCGGCGGTCACGACGGCGCTGCCGACCAGTGCCGCCCGCCGCCACCGCGCCCACGCGTTCGCCGTGTAGATGACCAGGAACTCGACGATCGACGGGGCCATGGAGTCGGGGTAGCCGCGCAGCTGGCTGAGGATGAAGACCGCGCTCACGACCGCCATCACCGTCACGGGCGCGCGGCGCCGCAGCGCCGTCGGGACGCAGAGAGCGACCAGCCAGGCCATCGCCTCGGGCGGAGCCGCGGCCTGGACGTCGGAGCCCTCGACGGCGACCGAGGCGAGCCAGACGGTGACGAGACCCAGGCCGAGGAGGCCTGCCGCCAGCCAGACGTCGCCCCTGGCCTGTCGCCGGGTCAGGGCGCCGCGCCGCCAGACGGTCTCGTCCCCGTCGGCGGGGCAGTCGGGGGCAGACATCCCGTTCAGTATGTCAGGGACCGTGTGTCGTGAGGGTCCGTCAGGGACGGCGTCGACGAGGGCGCCGCCCGGCACGGGTCAGCGACGGAGGTCGATCCCGAGCAGCGCGTCGACCGCGTCGACGTCGACGGCGGTCGCCGTGCGCCCGGCGGCCACGTGGTCGTCCACCGCCCGGATCGCCCTGGGCGTGTCGAGGTCGTCCGCGAGGGCTGCCCGAAGGAGCGCGAGCAGCGGTGTCGTCCCGGCCCCCGCCTCCTGTGCTCCGACCCCGTCCGCCCACGTCGTCCAGCGGACGAGTCTGCGCTCGGCGTCGACGAGGTCGTCGTCGAGCCACTCCCAGTCGGACCGCCAGTGGTGCGCCGTGATCGCGAGCCGGACGGCACGGGCGTCGTGACCCGCGGAGACGAGCTCGCTGACCTTGACGAGGTTGCCGAGCGACTTGCTCATCTTCTCGCCCTGGTAGGCGACCATCCCGCTGTGCGCCCACTGGCGGGCCGACGGCTCGCCGGTGATCGCCGTCGCGTGCGCCGTGCTCATCTCGTGGTGGGGGAACACCAGGTCGCTGCCGCCGCCCGCGACCGTGGCGGCGGCGCCGAGGTGCTGCTCGGCGATGACCGTGCACTCGATGTGCCAGCCGGGCCGGCCCGCGCCCACCGACGACGGCCAGGACGGCTCGTCGGCACGGGCGGCACGCCAGAGCAGCGGGTCGAGCGGGTCGCGCTTGCCGTCGCGGTCGGGGTCTCCCCCGCGCTCGGCGAAGAAGCGGGCCATCGTGGCGGCGTCGTAGCGGCTCTCGAGGCCGAGGCGCCAGGAGGTGTCGCGCTCGGCGCCCCGGACGTCGAAGTAGACGTCGTCGCCGGCCTCGGAGCCCGGGGTCTCGACCCGGTAGGCGACGCCCGAGTCGATCAGGCCCGCGACGGCGTCTGCCACGTCGCCCACGACGTCGGTCACCGCGACGTAGTGCTCGGGCGGGACCACCGCGAGGTGCTCCATGTCCGAGCGGAACAGGTCGGTCTGCGAGGCCGCGAGGGTGCGCCAGTCGACGCCGGTCGCCGTGGCGCGCTCGAGCAGCGGGTCGTCGACGTCGGTCGTGTTCTGCGCGTAGGTCACCCGGAGGCCCGCGTCGCGCCAGACGCGCACGAGCGAGTCGAAGGCGAGGTAGGTGCTCGCGTGGCCGAGGTGCGTCGCGTCGTAGGGCGTGATGCCGCAGACGTACAGCGTCGCCGCGCCGTCGACGGGGAGGGTCGTCACGAAGGAGGCGGTGGCCGTGTCCCAGAGGGACGGCAGCGGCGCGTCGCCCGGCAGGACGGGGACGGTGGGGGCGTTCCAGGACCTCACGCCGCCACCACGCCCGTCCCGAGCAGGACCAGCAGGACGCCGCCGAGCAGGATGCGGTACACGACGAAGGGCAGGAAGCTGCGCTTCGAGATGTAGTTCATGAAGAAGGCGATGACGACGAACCCGACGACGAACGCCACGACCGTCGCGGCCAGCGTCTCGCCGAGCGAGTAGGGCCCCGGCTCGCTGAAGCTCTGGACCAGCTCGAAGAGACCGCTGCCGAAGACCGCGGGCACGGCGAGGAGGAACGAGAACCGGGCCGCCGCGGGTCGCGTGTAGCCGAGGCTGAGCGCGGCGGTCGTCGTCGCGCCCGAGCGGGAGACGCCGGGGAACAGGGCGAGGACCTGGGCGACGCCGACGGCGATGCCGTGGCCGTAGGTCATCTCGTCGAAGCGGGCCGTCTTCTTGCCCAGCCGGTCGGCGAGGCCGAGCAGCACGCCGAAGACGATCAGCACGATCGCGACGATCCAGAGCGAGCGGAAGACGGTGCGGATGTACTCCTGCGCGAAGTAGCCCACCAAGACGATCGGGACCGTGCCGATGATGACGAGCCAGCCCATCCGGACGTCGGGGTCGGTGCGGGGGATCTTCCCGGTGACGCCCTGGAACCAGCGCGTGACGATCCGCTTGATGTCGCCCCAGAAGTAGATGACGACGGCCAGCTCGGTGCCGAGCTGCGTGATGGCGGTGAACGTCGCCCCCGGGTCGAAGGCCGCGGCGGCGTCGGGATCGGAGAAGAAGAGACCGACGAGGCGCAGGTGCGCGCTCGACGAGATGGGGAGGAACTCCGTCAGGCCCTGGACGAGGCCGAGCAGGAGTGCCTGGAGGAGATGCTCCACGCGGGGTGCCCTTCTGGTGGGGGTGTCAGTAGGTCGCCAGGAGGTCCCGGAGGACGCGACTGCCAAAGGCTAGTGCGTCGAGCGGGACCCGCTCGTCGACCCCGTGGAACATGGCCGGGAAGTCCATGTCCTCCCCCAGGCGCAGCGGGGCGAAGCCGTAGCCGGCGATCCCCAGCAGGCTCAGCGCCTTGTTGTCGGTGCCGCCCGACAGCAGGTACGGCAGCACGGGCGCGCCGGGGTCGTGCTGCTGAAGGGTCGCCGTGATCGCCTCGACGAGGTCGCCCGAGAACGGCGTCTCCAGCCCGATGTCCGTGTGCACCGTCTCGATCTCGACGTCGTCGCCGACGAGCTCGCGCACCTGGGCGAGGACCGCCTCCTCCTGGCCGGGCATGCAGCGGATGTCGACCCGCGCCTCCGCCGTGTCGGGGACGACGTTGTGCTTGTAGCCCGCCGTCAGCATCGTCGGGTTCGTCGTGGTGCGGAGCGAGCCGCGGATGAAGCCCTGGGCCGTGCCCGTGTGCAGCACGAGCTCGTCGGGCGCCGTCTGCGTCACGTCGACGTCGAGGATGCGGGCCACCTCGCGGAGCAGGGCAGTCGTCGTCTCCGTCAGCGCGATCGGCCACTCCTGGCGGCCCAGCGCGGCGACCGCCTCCGCGAGCCGGGTCACCGCGTTCGCGCGGATCATCTGCGAGCCGTGGCCCGCGGTGCCGCGCGTGCGGAGCGTGATCCAGATGAGGGCCTTCTCGCCCGTCTGCAGCAGGTACGAGCGACGCCCGTCGATGTAGGTCGAGTAGCCGCCCACCTCGCTGATGGCCTCGGTCGCCCCGGCGAAGAGCTCGGGGTGCTCCTTCACGAGGAAGTGCGAGCCGAGCACTCCCCCGGCCTCCTCGTCGGCGAAGAAGCCGACGACCAGGTCGCGGGCGGGGCGCTCGCCGGAGCGGACGATGTCGCCGAGCGACGTCAGCATCATCGCGTCCATGTTCTTCATGTCCACGGCGCCGCGGCCCCAGAGCATGTCGTCCTTCACCACGCCCGCGAACGGGTCGACCGACCAGTTCGCCGGGTCGGCGGGGACGACGTCGAGGTGGCCGTGGACCACGAGGCCCGGCTTGGCGCGGTCGGCGCCCTCGACCCGGGCGACCACGCTGACGCGGCCCGGCTCGGACTCGAACAGCTGCGGCTCGAGGTCGAGCGCCCGGAGGGCCTCGGCGACGTACTCGGCCGCATCGGCCTCGCCCTCGGACCGGCCGCCGCCGTAGTTGGAGGTGTCGAAGCGGATCAGGTCGCGGGCGATGACGGCCGTCTCGTCGAGGTCGACCCTCTCGTCGCGATCGTCGGGGGCCGGCTGCGATGCGCTCGTCGTCATGCCGTCCACGGTACCCGGCGACCGCCTCCTGCCCGTGGTCAGAAGTGCGTCCGACGCCGTGCTAGTGTTTCGTGGTCGGCTTCGGCAGGCACCATCCAGTCCGGGTGGCGGAAATGGCAGACGCGCTAGCTTGAGGTGCTAGTGCCCGTATAGGGCGTGGGGGTTCAAGTCCCCCCTCGGACACCGATCGCAAGATCGAGACATTGGTTGAGACAGTGTCAGAACAAAGGCCCCGCTTCGGCGGGGCCTTTCTTCTTGCCGCCGCCGACGCGCCGTAGGGTCGGCTCATGTCGCTCCTCATGGCCGCCACGCGCTCGCTGCTGTACCTGTTCCCCCGCACGACGCGCAGCGAGCAGAGCGTGCGGCGCGAGATGGTGAAGCGCGGCCAGGCTGCGGCGCCCTACCCCCGCGGGCTGCACCGCGTCGCCGTCGTGACGGAGACGACCGTCGAGGGGCAGCGCGTCGTCCGCATCACCCCGCGCAGGGGCGCGACCGGGGCGCATCTGATCTGGACGTGCGGCGGGGCCTACGTGTACCCGGCCCTCCGCACCCACTGGGCCCTCCTCGCCCGGCTGGTCCGCGCCTCCGGAGTGACGGTCACCGTCCCGCTGTACGGGCTCGCGCCCGAGCACGACATCGACGACGCGGTGCGGCTG
Organism: Frigoribacterium sp. ACAM 257; assembly: GCF_007954365.1. GTDB lineage: Bacteria > Actinomycetota > Actinomycetes > Actinomycetales > Microbacteriaceae > Frigoribacterium. The sequence continues at coordinate 1,115,945 of NZ_VOLO01000001.1, read as the reverse complement.
CTCGACGCCGTGCACGACGGCCTGCGTGCTGAAGGGGCCGACGTCGTGCACCTCGGCGGCGACTCGGCCGGCGGCGCGCTCGCTCTCGCCCAGGCGATGCGGCACCGCGACACGGGCCGGCCCGCCGCCTCCTCGGTGCTGCTGGTCTCGCCCTGGCTCGATGCGACCCTGAGCGATCCCGAGGTGCCGTGGCTCGCCGACCTCGACCCCATGCTCGGTCGCGACGGCCTCGTCGCCGCCGGCGCGTGGTGGGCCGGTGACCGCGACCGGCGCGACCCGCTGGTCAGTCCCCTGTTCGGCGACCTCGCGGGGCTCCCGCCCGTCTTCACCTACCAGGGCGACCGCGACCTGTTCGTCGCCGACGCGAAGGAGCTGGCCCGTCGCCTCGCCCGGGTCGGGGCACCCGGCGAGCTGCGCGTCTACCGCGGGGCGTTCCACGTCTTCGTCGGTGCGCCCTGGACGAGGGAGGCGCGGCGCGCGACCGCGCACATGGCCGGCGTGCTGCGCGGCCGGGCATAGTCTCGGCGTCGACGAGAGGACGAACACCATGGAGCACACCAGACTCGGCACGAGCGGCCTGCGGGTCTCGACCGTCATCCTCGGCTGCATGAGCTTCGGCGTGCCAGGCAGGGGCGCACACGAGTGGACCCTCGACGAGGAGGCCTCGCGCCCCTTCATCCGGCGGGCCCTCGAGCAGGGCATCACGACGTTCGACACTGCCGACGTCTACAGCGACGGAACGAGCGAGGAGATCGTCGGCCGCGCGCTCGCCGACTTCGCACGACGCGACGAGGTCGTCATCGCGACCAAGGTCAACGGCCGGATGAACGACGGGCCGAACGGAGCCGGTCTCTCGCGGGCGCACATCATGAGCGCGATCGACGACAGCCTGCGCCGGCTCGGCACCGACCACGTCGACCTCTACCAGATCCACCGCTGGGACCCGGAGACGCCGATCGAGGAGACGATGGAGGCGCTGCACGACGTCGTCCGCTCGGGCAAGGCGCGGTACATCGGTGCGTCGAGCATGTGGGCGTGGCAGTTCGCGAAGGCGCAGCACACGGCGGACCTCGGCGGCTGGACCCGCTTCGTCTCGATGCAGGACCAGTACAGCCTGGTGCAGCGGGAGGAGGAGCGGGAGATGCACCCGTTCTGCCTCGACCAGGGCGTCGGCGTGGTCCCCTGGTCGCCGCTGGCCCGCGGCAAGCTCACCCGCGACTGGGACGCCACCACGGCGCGGACCGAGACGGACCGTTTCGGCCAGACCCTCTACAAGCAGCAGGAGGACGGCGACCGTCGTGTGGCCGCGGCCGTGGCGGAGGTGGCGGAGGAGCGGGGCGTGTCGCGCGCCCAGGTCGCCCTCGCGTGGGTCCGGCAGCAGGAGGCCGTCTCGGCGCCGATCGTCGGCGCGACGAAGATGCAGCACCTCGACGACGCCGTCGCGTCGGCCGACCTCTGGCTGACGGACGACGAGCTCGACCGGCTCGAGACGCCCTACGTCACCCGGGAGAACGAGGGGTTCTGACGGGTTCTGACCCACGGGACACCCCGTCCGTCTACTGTGAGCCGCACGGGCGGCGAGGACGCCGACCGCCACGACGAACACGGAGGCACCCCATGGGCACCGAGCACCACGGCACCGACGAGCAGCACGACCACGACGAGCACACCAGCACCGAGCACAGCAGCACCGAGAAGCACGAGCACCACGAGGGCCACGTCGACGGCGACACGCACGTCTCGCACGACAGCACGACGTCGAGCGAGTCGGACGGTTCGTACGTCGACAGCGACATCCCGGAGGACGGCGGCACGACGGCCGGCCCCCACGACGGCGAGGCCGACGGCTCGTACACCGACTCGGACGTCCCCTCCGACCGCTGACGCAGCCTGGTCGCGCTCCCCCGCACGACGCCCCGCGCCTCCTCCAGGCCGGGGCGTCGTCGTGTGCGCGGGCCCCGTCGTGCCCGGCCGCGGTCGCGGCCGGGCATCGCCGAGCCCGGCCCGGCGGCTCGCCCCGCGTGCTGCCCGCAGAGTACGGTCGTCGCAGGGAGGAACACATCCATGACACAGCGAATCATCATCCTCGGCGGCGGTTCCGCCGGGCTCACCGCCGCACTCGAGCTCCAGAAGCGTCGTCCGCCGCAGAGCGCCAGCATCACGCTGGTCGACCAGTCGCCGTACTACACGTACCAGCCGTTCCTGCCGGAGGTCGCGGGCGGGCACATCGCTCCGCGCGACGTGACCGTGCAGCTCCGGAAGGCGCTCCGCAAGACGTCCGTGGTCGAGGCCGGGGTCACGGGCCTCGACTCGGCCGCGAAGAAGGTCACCGTCACCACGGCCGACGGTCGTGACCAGGTGCTGGCCTACGACCAGCTCGTCGTCGCCCTCGGCGCCGTCACGCGCACGTTCCCGACGCCCGGCCTCGCCGAGAACGGCGTCGGCTTCAAGAGCGTGGAGGAGGCGCAGTACGTCCGCGACCGCATCCTCGGCAACATCTCCGAGGCCGCGTCGGTCACCGACGCCGCGACGCGTCGCAAGCTCCTCACCGTGGTCTTCGTCGGCGGTGGCTACACCGGCGTCGAGGCCATGGCCGAGCTGGACGACGCCGCGAAGGCGGCCGTCGACCAGTTCCCGACCCTGTCGCGCGACGAGCTCCGCTTCGTCCTGGTCGAGGCGCTCGACCGCGTCGCGCCCGAGGTCGGCCCCGAGCTCTCGAAGTGGACCCTGGGCCACCTCCGCGGCCGCGGCATCGACGTCCGCCTCGGCACGACGATGCCCTCGTGCGTCGACGGCGACGTCGTTCTCAGCGACGGCGAGACGATCCCCGCCGGCACCATCGTCTGGACGGCGGGCGTCAAGCCCAACCCGGTGGTCGCCGACCTCGGCCTGCCGCTCGGCCCGAAGGGCCACGTCAACGTGAGCGCCACCCTGCAGGTCGAGACCGAGCAGGGCGAGAAGCTCGACGGCGTCTGGGCGCTCGGCGACGTCGCGCAGGTGCCGAACCTGCTCGCCGAGAAGCAGCCCGCCTACTACCCGCCGAACGCGCAGAACGCCGTGCGCCAGGCGGTCACGGTGGCGGACAACGTGATCGCGGCTCTCTCGGGCGCCCCGGCCTCCGAGTACCGCCACGAGTCGCTCGGCACCGTCGCGAGCTACGGCATCGGCAAGGGGGCGGGTGTGCTCAAGGGCGTGTCCGTCACGAACGTGCCGGCCTGGCTCGCCCACCGCGGGTACCACCTGTACGCGATGCCCACGCTCAACCGCAAGTGGCGCATCCTCACCGGCTGGATCACGAACTTCTTCGGCGGGCGCGACCAGACGCCGCTCGTCGGCCTCAAGGACCCGCGTGCCGGGTTCCTCAAGGTGACCCCGGTCGTCCAGCCGAAGTCGGACCCCGCGACCGAGTCGAAGAGCGCGGCGAAGCCCGCGACGAAGGCCGGCGCCGCGAAGAAATAGCGCGACCGTCAGAGCGCAGGAGGCGCGTCCCGGGTGACCGGGGCGCGCCTCGTACGGTGGGGTCATGGACCCGTTGTCTGGCGCCGCCCTCTTCGTCGTGATCACGAGCGCGATCCTCTACGCGCTCTACTGGGTGATTCGACGTGCCGTGGCAGCAGGCATCAAGGACGCAGAGGATCGTCCGTGACCGGATCCCCTCTTGGTACGGCAGTTCTCGGTAGCCTGCGCGCCGTAGCAACGGCAGCACGGGCGTGTTGCAGCAGCTCCGCGTGAAGAGTGGACGCCCGTCGCGGACGAGAACGGCTTCGCTCGCCCCGTCGCTCTGCAGCCGCACTACAACCTCGTCGCGCACCATGAGTTCGAGTCGGAGCTCGCGCCGGTCGTGACCGAGTTCAGGCTCCTACCGGCAACCCGACGACCGTTGCGGATCTTCACGACGCTGCTCGTGGCGGGTTCCTCGGCTCTCGCTCTCGCAGCCCTCATCACCTGGACACAGGATCGCAAGGCAGGCCAGGCAGCGACCTACAGGACACTGCCCAGCAACGACTGGTTCACGTTCTGGTCGAGGGTAGCCAGCGTCTTGACCGTCATGTCGGCAGCCTTCGTCGTGGCCGCCCTCCTCGGCGGCCTGGTCGTGCTCGTGCGCCGGCGAGAGCGACGGTGACACTCGGCCCCCACCGGGTCGAGCTGCTGCAGTACGACCCGCCCCGACCGCTCGAGTCTGCCGGCTCGCCCGCGCAGGTCGGCACGGTGCACATCGCGCTCACGGTCTCAGACCTCGATCGTGTACTCGAGCTCTGCGGTAGACACGGCTGGAGACCAGTCGGGACACCTCACCGGATGACTGGTGGCGCCCGAGCCGGCACACGCATCATCTACCTCGAAGGTGCCCTCGGTGGATTCCTCGAACTGATCGCGCCCCCACAGCTCCCGTAGCCCGCGTCGGCCATCGACTCTCGTCGCATCTCGAGCGACCGGAGGGGAGCGGATGTCCCTGATGCGACGTCGAGGACGGCGAACTGGGAGTGCGGGTCGGCCCTGACAAGGAGGCGGGAGCAGACGCTGCATTGCTAGCGTCGACGGATGGCTGGCATCACGTACCCGACACCGCTCCGTGCAGGAGGACGCATCGAAGTGCCCGCTCCGTCGATGGGTGTCCCCGAAGAACTCCACGAGCGTCTCCGCGCAGCCGTGGCTTCGCTGACCGACCGGGGTCTCGATGTGCACGTCAGGGATCACGCCACCATCGACGGCCTCGTTCCCGCATCCGCTGCCGACCGCGTCCAGGACCTCCACGACTCGTTCCGCTCCGGCGACGCGGTACTGCCTCCTTGGGGAGGCGAGTTGGCCATCGAGCTGCTGGACGGCATCGACTGGTCAGCCCTTGCGGATGCCCAGACCTGGTTCGTCGGCTGGTCGGACATCTCCACCCTGCTGTTGCCGCTGACCACCCTCACCGGGCTGGCCACGATGCACGGCGCGAATCTCATGGACGAGCCGTGGGAGCTGCCGACGGAGTTCCGCCGTTGGACAGACGTCGCGAGCATGCCGGCCGGGAGCTCGTTCGAGCAACGCAGCGCACCGCGTCGCCGCTCCCGTCCGTGGGTCGCCTGGAGCGAAGAGCCCCTCGCCCGGGATCGCGCCTACGAGACCCCGACCAGGTGGCGCACGCTCGACGGCGAAGATGCCGTCACCATGAGTGGTCGCCTCATCGGTGGATGCCTCGAGACCGTGTCGCTGTTGGCAGGCACACGATACGGAGACGTGCCCCGATTCGCCCGCGAGCACGCCCCCGAGGGCACCCTCGTGTACCTCGAGGCCTCCAGCTCCGACTCGATCGGTGTCTTCCGCATGCTCCGGTCGCTCCGGCTGGCTGGATGGTTCGAGGACGCCGAGGGCGTCCTCATCGGACGCTCCAACGGCCCAGACACCGCGGGCCTCAGGCAAGAAGACGCCGTGCGGCGAGCACTAGGGGACCTCGATGTCCCGGTGATCCTCGACTTCGACACAGGCCATCAGCCCCCGCAGATGCCGCTGGTCAACGGCGCCCTCGCCGACGTCGCCCTGATCGCAGGCCGGGGCAGCATCGAACAACACCTGACGGCCTAGCTCGTCCGGCCAGCGATTCCTCGTCGGGACACGGACGCCTATCGCGACCGGACGACGCTCCGCCACGCAGCTGCTGCGGCCGAGACGATCACCCGCACTCGGTCCGGGCCGCCCCCGATCGATCGCCTGCCGGGCATCCCCACCCTGAGTGAGTGCACCAGTACCGTGGGCTCGTGAGTCACTTCTTCGTCGCAGGTAGTTGGCGCAACCGCGCAGCCATCGTCGACGTCGTTGAGGCACTCGACGAGGTGGGGGCATCGTCATACAGCTTTGTCCGAGCCGAGTACGCCGAAGACGCCGCCGAGTTCGCCCTTGCGGGAGGCGCGGACGACGCGGACCTTCATGCGCCGGGCATTCAGAAGCTCTTCGACCAAGATCTGGCCGAACTTCGCGGCGCCGACCACTTCGTGCTGGTCCTCCCCGCAGGCGCAGCGGCGCACATCGAGGCCGGGATCGCCTACGGCCTCGGGAAAATCTGCTGGGCAGTGGGGCCAGTTGGTCGATCTGAGACCCTCTACCGGATCTTCGCTGCCATGACGAACGATGCAGCCAGTCTCGTCCAGCACCTCAGGGATTCTCGAGTCGTCGAGTGACCGATCTCTAACCGGGCACTGAGCCGGCCTGCAACTGATGGCCGTCACGGGGCGTAGCCGCCGACATCGGGGGTGACGAGGACCCCACCGTTGATTTGCATCGACACCGCAAGACCGATCGCAGATGTGGCAACAACGGCAGCGGCGGCCACGACCCAGCGCGTACCTCGCTCGCTTCGTGCGCGCCGTGCTGCCCATCGCAGGACGGCGAGGCCGAGCAGGTGCTCAGAAACCCGCGCCCTCATAGCTTGCATGACCCTCACCGCGAACCCCGATGGTCAAATTCGGGGCAGCTCGGCCGAGTGCCCCGACTACGTCGACATCCTCTATGGCGCCTACCGCCAAGTGGCCATGAAACCCTAGACGTGGGAAGTGAAGGCGATCATGTCCGACATCCGATCCCCCAATCGAGACGAACCACTGACCAGAGACTTGATCAACGCCTGGGCCTCCTACGGTGAGACATGGACCGTTTGACGAGCGCAGCCCTCCTGTCGTGCTCCTGAGAGCTTTCCTATACGTGCTCGATCGGGTGATCCGGCGCGCGGTCACGGCCGACGTCAGGGACGCGGCACATGAATCCGCACCCGAGAGACGTCCGTGATGCGATCGTCTATCGAGACGCCCCGTCACGGCGCGTGGCGCACACCCTGTCGGTAGCCGAGCCATGCTGCGAGTACCAGCAAGCTGATGACGGTGATGACCGCGCCCGCGAGGCTCGCGGTCGAGAACACGCGCACACCCTCGGCGGCGAACGTCGTTTCCGACAGGGGGGCATAGGCGAACCACCCGAAAGACACCGGCTGCGCCGCCGCGATGGCAAGGACGACGACGCCCAGAACCAACGCGGCCAAGCCGGCAACCAGAACGAGGCGGGAAGTCAGGCCGGCACGACGCGTCATGCCTGGACCATAGCGCGCCGGTTCGCGCACGGGGATGCCCCGAGAGTCGCTTGCTGTCCAACAAACTGATATACGTGGTCAGTGGCTGATGGTCTATCGGGACACGCGAGGAGGCTGCGCACCTAACCCGATGTGGTGAGGAACGAAGAGGCACCCCGAAGTCTCGTGGTGATGGCGCGTTGCGTCGCCTGAGAGTCGAGGCGGACATCCAGGGCCCCTGGCACGGGGAGGAACGCACGTTGCGCGGCTCGGATGCGAGTGGAATCGAGACCGTCTCGAAGTGCGATCAAACGGCCGAGGTCGTATCGACTCATGGCCTCTGGACCGGCGAGGTGATGCATGCCATCCCGTCTCGTATGGGCCAGTTCGAGGAGCGCGCCCGCGAGGTCGGTGACGTGGACGGGGCAGCGAACATCATCGGTGAAGAGGCGCCCGTCCCCTCGCGCAGCCGCGTGTGCAAGCCGCTCATGCACGGACGACCCGTTGCTGCTGATGATCAGGGACGTACGCGCGATCGTGGAGGCAGGGGCAACGGCACGCACGGCCGTCTCTGCCACTGCCTTGGCGGCGCCGTAGGAAGTCCGCGGGTCAGGCCGGGCCCGTTCGGCATACGGTGAATCGGCCCCGGAGAAAACTGCGTCGCTCGAGACGAACACGAGGTGCGCGCCCGCCGAGCTCGTCGCGATCGCGGCGTTGGCCGCACCATCCGCCGTCGAGGACCAATCGGACTATCGATACGCGACGTTGATCACGACGTCGACGCCAGTGGCTCGGACCAGCTCGATGGTCGCCTGCCGGTCGCGGAGGTCGAGCTGCCGCCAATGGTCTCCACTCGTAGGAGTAGTGGAACGCGTGGATGTGCCGATCGCGTCGATATGCATGGCCCGCGCCTGTGACAGCAGCTCACCGCCCAGAAGTCCGCTGCCTCCGAGAATGAGCATTCGCATGTCACCACGCTAGGCGGAGTGATTCATTCCGGTGGGCGATCGTTTCACGGACACCTCGGTCACAACGTCGGGACCGCCGCCACGATGTGTTCCGCCGCCTCCCGCGGGGTGCATTTCGACGTCTCGATGACGTGGGCATCATCGTGCAGCCATGTCCCCGCGGCCTCCTCGTACGGGGCGAGGTGAGAGAATCTGAACATCGACGGCCCGAGCACGGGATCGTTCTGGATGCGATCCCGAAGCGTGGCCTGGTCGGCGTGTAGGACGAAGTGATGCAAGGGAATCTGGTGCTCAGCGAGGCCAGCTCGAATCTCGGTCCAGTGGCTCTTGACGAGGACGGTCATCGGCATGACGAGGACGCCGCCGGTGAAGGCGAGAACACGACGTGCAGTCTCGACGACAAGAGGGCGCCAGGGGTCCCAGTGCTGGAAGTCGTCCGTGGCCGGCAATCCCGGATTCACATCCATCAGGACCTCTCCGACCTTCTCGGCGTCGAGTATGCGGGAGTTCGGCAGCAGCGCCTGCACGTGCTGACTAGTAGTCGTCTTTCCGACTCCGTGGGTGCCGTTCAGCCAGATGATCATGGCGCGAACTTATCGGGTACTCAGGGGATGAGATCCGCCGTCTCAATAGAGCGGCGATCTGTCACTTCGCTTGGCTCGTCGCGTTCTTCTCGAGAAGAACGTCTCGCCGCCGATAGACCATGTCCCGACCAGGTGGCCGATCCCCTGTCGGGACGCTGTGCCTACCTGCTCGTCGCCTCATCCGGGGCGGCACGGGAGAGGGGATAGGCGCGGTCCAGGCGCGGGCTGAGGACCACGAGGAACAGGAACATCGACAACAGCCACCCGGCGACCCAGTAGGCGGGAATCGAGAAGATCGCGACGTTCGGCACGACGTCGGTGGCGACTGCGACGACCACGGCGATCGTGAAGAGCACGCCCACCCCGTAGTACAAGGCTCGGAAGCCTTCCTCGACACGGCCCCGCCGTTCCTTCTGGCGACTCGCTCGCGCGTCGAGGGCGGTGACCGAGCGGCCGTAGTCGTCCTCGGCGACGGTGACGAAGAGCTCGCGGACCGGGACACCGAATGCCTGCGCCACTCGCGACAGCGTGTCGAGGCTTCCGTCGTTGCCCGCCTCGAGTCTCTGGACGGTGCGGACGGTCACGCCGCTCTCGTCTGCGAGGCGTTCCTGGGTCCAACCCATCTGGGTCCGGAGATCGACGATCCGTGTCTCGTTCATGCTCCCCACACTAGGAACGAGCAGTCTCGTGGTCCACGACACCGACCCGACAGGCATCCGACACCTTCGCGACAGAGCCCCTCTGGGCACCCCTGTCCCCCGTCATCACCTCCACCACGGCCGCAGTCGGTGGTCTCATCTCCGTCTTGATCCTGGTCGGCACGTTCACAGACGCGTTCTCTGGGTCACCTCGCGTGTGAGCAGCCCAGCCATCGATGCCCTATTTGGATTGCTTGCGCACGAGACGTTGTCCGAGACCCGGTCAACATCGTCGGGAACGGGTGCGCCGTCGGGAAGGACGACGAAGGTCAGCCCCCTGACCTCACCGATGCTTCTCTTGCCCCACACATCCGCTGACCCGGTCAGCGTCACTCGCACACGCCAAAAGACACGCGCCGGCACTTGACTCCGCGGACGCAAGGAAGACGTCCGTCCCGTCGTGCGTACCCACCAGGCGCGTCATTTCCCTGTCGAAGCCCCACAGAGCGTCGTCTGTCAGTGAATCCGAGACACCCTTGGCGTCGAACAATGTGGACGCGCTCAGATCCGAGTACTCCGCTCGTGCGGGGCGCTAGACCATCCCCTGACAGGAACCAGCTTCGGCTCCGCTACCGTGCAGACACGAGCCACGGAAGGAGCACCCTTGAACGTCACAGTCGAAGTGGGCGATTGGGAGCACGAATGCTGCGGTCCAGCGATCGAACGCAACGATGTGGTCGACCTGGGCTGTCTTCGTTGGCGGGACGCCGACGGACGAGTGCGGTTGATCGAGACCCACCACGACTCCCCCGTCGAAACTCGTGTCCGCGGTCGTGTCGTGGACATCCTCGTGCTCGCTGAGGATGGTTCCTCGACACCAGTTCTCCGCGTTCCCAGTGGCGTGGCCCTGCGCGGATTCGACGACGAGGACGACGGACACCTTGAGACACCGTGGTCGGGCGAACTCGTTGACGAGCGCAACAGGTGCTTCCTCGTGACAGTGAAGTCGTAGGCGCCAGAAGTCACTCTCCCGCCGCGCCGCGCCGCACCGCGCCCCATCGCGCCGGAGGCGAGAATCGCTCCACTGAAGGAGCCTCCATCGCGCGGCAACAGGGCGCTTCGCCGCTTGATCTGTGGGTCGGAATGAGATGTCATCGCCTTGATCGTCGATGGCTTCACGAAGGGAAGTGCGCGCGCGCGAGTAACGACTCCGAATCGTGCCAGGTCTCTTGTCCAAGATGGTCGCGACTTCGGCAAGGGAAAAGCCTTCCCAGTGCACGAGCCGGATGATCTCCTGATCGAGGTAGCTCAGCTCGAGCAGCAGCGCGCGCAGTTCCTCACCATCGCTCGACGGCTGAGCAACAGGGCCACGGACTGCGATCTCCTGCCGGAGCCGGTCGGCTCCTGCTCAGGATCTCGTCAAGGTTCGCGTTCGTCACGTAAGGGCCACCGTTCTGGGAATGAGGCGTTTGCAGAAGACATGGCCGGTCACCTCCAGAGCGTTGCAGCTCGGTGACCCCCAAGTGTGTGAGTAAGGACTCAGTTGAGGGGGCCACCGGCGGAGGCTAGCCACTCGCCCCGCAGCTACCAGGCTCCGGCTGTCTCGACAGGTCAGTCCGAAACTGATCTCGGTGAACGATCCCTTGTCGGGTGCCTCCACCAGGCTTCGAGCACCAGACTTCACCGCTCAACTCGGACGACCGCTGTCGACGCAGACACAAAGCACGGGAGGATGGCGGACATGACACACTCGATCCAGGCGACGCTGACGGAGCGCTTGACGCTTTCCCGCCCGACCGAGCGAGATCTCCCGGAACTCCATGCCCTCCACGCCGACCCCGAGGTCTGGAAGCACCTCCCGTCCGCACGTCACACCGAGCTGGCGGACACCCGCGAACTGGTCGATCGGTACCTGGCGGGGTGGGAGGTCAACGGCGTCGATGTCTGGGTCGCGCGGGACACGGCAACGGGTGCGTTGGTCGGAATGGGAGGCCCCAGCCTTCGCGGGGGCCGTGCATGGAACATCTACTATCGGCTGGCCCCATCAGCGTGGGGACGGGGCTACGCGCAGGAGATCGTCGCGGCAGCCCGCGAGGCAGCGTCCGCGACAGGGCGCGACCTGCCGCTGGTCGCGTCCCTCCTCGAGCACAACGAGGGATCGCGTCGTGCGGCCCGGCGAGCCGGCCTCGAGCTCGTGTGGCGCGGCCCGGACGCGGGCAATCCCGATCCGGATGCGGTACGACTCCTCTTCGCCGACCGCCCGCTCAGCGAGGACACACTCCGTCTCTTCGCCTCCTAGACCAGAGCCAACAGACTGCCACCACGGACCAGCCGTCAGGCAGGAACACCGTCGTCGCGCCGCTCCCAGTACCGGATCCCTCATCGGGCACCGCTCACGACGGCGGCGCTGCTGACGCTGAGACTTCGTAGATGGTCTCCAGCCCGTCTTCCTCATCCCATTGCTCGCCAGTCTCCACGAACCCGTAGCTCGTGACGAGTGCTCGTGAAGCCACGTTGTCGGGACTGACCGTGGCGCGGACCGTGCTCACGTCCGGGTGGCGCTGCGCGACAGCGAGCAACGTCTCCAAGGATCTCCTCGCATAGCCCCGACGGCGCAGCTCAGGATCGACGCGATACCCGATCTCCACCATGCCCGCCTCGTCCGGGGCACCGTGAAAGCCGGCCAGACCCACCGGCGTCGTGACCTGCGGGTCGATCATCAGGCGCGTGATCCACGGCAGATCTGTGGGGGTCCTGCGGATCTGCTCACTCCTCATGCGCCACAGACCGACGCACTCGGGCCCTGCGACATAGGGCGACACGTGGCGAAGAGGGAGCGAGGCTGACTCGCCTGCCGCCAACGCGTGGAGGATGCTCTCCGGCACGACGTCGAGATGGAGTCGCGACCGGCGGGGCTCGGGGTGACCCCAGGGGGAGCTTGTGATCGTCATCTGCGGGAAGCCTGGCACAGTCGCTCGCGCACCGTACTTGGACCGACAGTCCTACGGGGTGAACTCGATCTCAGGAACGGCCCCGTCGTCGAGCAAGAAGTAGCCGAGGAACACCAGAGTCGTTCGAGAAACAGGTGAGTCGGTCATCGCCGCAGCCTGTCACGTCCTGTCGAACCATCCCCGTTCGAGACGGAGACTGAGATGCCCCGGGCTCTGCCCTTCATTTCTTCTCGGGCAGCAGCAGGTGTATCGTGCACACCACTGAGGTAAAAGGCGCCGCGCTCTGCGACGCACCCGCACGCGGCATCGAACGAGTCGCCACTTCTTCCCAGAAGGAGTGCATCTCGTGTCCCCCAGTACCTTTCTCTCCCGCGGTCGGCTGCGCGCCGGCGACGCGCCTCCCCGGCTGTCCGACGCGTGGATCGCCCTGGCCGGGTTGTCCGCGGTGTTCCTGTTCGAGATGCTCGACACCTCGGTCCTCAACGTCGCCCTGCCGACGATCGGCCGCGAGCTGGGCTCCTCGACGACGGGCCTGCAGTGGGTGTCGGGCGCCTACGCGGTCGCCTTCGGCGGGCTCATGCTGCTCTTCGGCGCCGTCGCCGACCGGGTGGGGCGCCGCCGCGTCATGCTCGCGGGCCTCGCGCTGCTGGCCGTGGCGAGCCTCGCCACCGTGGCGGTCACGACGACCGAGCAGCTCGTCACCGTCCGTGTGCTGACGGGCGTCGCCGCAGCGATGACCACCCCCGGGTCGATGGCGTTGGCCTTCCGGCTGTTCGACGACGAGGTCCTCCGCGTCCGGGCCCTCACGGTGATCTCGACCGCGGGGCTCGTGGGCCTCGCCGTCGGCCCGACCGTCGGGGGGTTCGTGCTCGCCGTCGCCCCGTGGCAGGTGCTGCTGCTCGCCGACGTGCCGATCGCCGTGCTGGCGTTCGTCGGCATCCGGTGCGGCGTCGCTCAGGACGACGCCGTGGGGCTGCGGTCAGACCCCGTAGACGTGGGCGGCGCGCTGCTCGGCACCGCGACCGTGGCGGGACTGCTCGTGACGCCGACCGTCCTCGTCGGACCGGCCACCGCCTCCTCGTGGGGGTGGGCAGCCGTCGTGCTGACGGTCGCGTGCGGCGCCGGGTCCGTCGTGCGCCTGCGGACGGCGCGGCACCCGGTGGTCGACCTGCACCTGCTCGCCCGCCCCCTGGTGTCGAGCGGCCTGGCGTTCAAGGCCGCGTCGGGCCTCGCCGTCGCCGGGCTGTCGTACCTGGTGACGCTGCAGCTGCAGTTCGCCTGGGGCTGGCCGCCGGCCCTCGCCGCCGTGGGCACGCTGCCGCAGGTCGTCGTGCTCCTGGCCGGGGGCCGCCTCGTGGGGCCGTTCGTGCAGCGGGTCGGCCTCGGCCGGGCGGCGTGGATCAGCGCGGCCGCGGTCGTGTCCGGCCTCGCCGTCTTCGGCGCCCTGAGCCGCCACGGGTACGTCTGGGTGCTCGTCGCTCTCGTGCTCGTCGCAGCAAGCATGCGCGTCGTCGGCGTCGTGGCCGGAGCCTCCGTGCTCACGGGCCTCCCCACCGACCGAACGTCGGTCGGCGCGGCCCTCGTCGACACCTCGAGCGAGCTCGCGGGAGGAGCCGCGGTCACCGCCGCGGGCACGATCGTCGCGGCGTTCGTCACCGGCAGCATCACGACCACCCCGTGGACGGCCTCGCGGCTCGCGGACTTCGAGGACGCCCTCACCGTCGCCGGACTCGGCCTCGCCGCCGTCGCCGCCGTGCTCGTCGTGGTCGGGATGCTCCGGGCACGAACCGCCGACCTGGCCCCCAGCACCTCTGAACCTGCCCCCTCGACCACTCTCGCCCCCACCACCCAGGAGACCTCTCGTGCCTGACACCACCGCCCTGCCCCGCCCGCCGTTCGACCCCGAGTTCGTGTCCTTCCTGGAGGCGATGGACGCCCGCGGCCGCTTCCGCCTCGAGGCCGAGATGCTGCCGCGCATGCGGCAGCTGGACATGACGGAGGCGCAGCTGGACGAAGGACTGCGCGCCCGCGGTCTCGAGAGGCACAGCATCACCGTTCCCGGGCACCTCGGCGACCCGATCGCCCTTGCGGTGGTCCAGCGCATCGGCCGCACCGGGACGGCAGCCTGCGCCTACGCGATCCACGGCGGCGGCATGATGTTCGGCCACCACCTCGGCAACCTCGACTCGTACGACGATTGGCTGTTCGTGCACGACGTCGTCCTGGTCAGCCCCGACTACCGGCTCGCCCCGGAGCACCCCGACCCGTACCCGGTCGAGGACTGCTACGCCGGCCTGGTCTGGGTCGCCGAGCACGCCGACGAGCTCGGCGTCGACACCGAGCGGATCGTCCTGGTCGGCCAGAGCGCCGGGGCCGGACTCGCCGCGGGCACGGCGCTCCTCGCCCGCGACCGACAGGGGCCAGCCGTCGTCGGGCAGGTGCTCGTGAGCCCCATGCTCGACGACCGTGACGCGACCGTCTCTGCCCGGCAGTTCGACGGGGTGGGCGTCGCCGACCGGGAGATGACCCGGTTCGGCTGGGACGCCTACCTCGGTGACCGTCGCGGCGGCGACGACGTGTCGATCTACGCCGCTCCCGGCCGCGCGACCGACCTCGCGGGCCTTCCGCCGGCGTACGTCGACTGCGGCAGCGCCGAGGTGTTCCGCGACGAGACCGTCACCTGGGCCAGCGCGCTCTGGGCGGCCGGCGTGCAGGCGGAGCTGCACGTCTGGCCGGGGGCGTTCCACGGGTCGGCGAGCATGGTGCCGGGAGCGACCCTATCGCGCCGGGCCGTCGCCGCCCTGCGCGACTGGACCGGGCGCCTCCTCGACCCCACACCCTGACGGCATCCCGGGGCGGGCGGGTGGATCGCCCGCTCCGGGCCCGCCCCTGGAGGACTCGACCCACGGTCCCGACCACGAGACCCGAGGACGATCCGTCAGCGGTCACCCATCGACGAGCTTCCAGGCCGGACCGACCGTCGACGAGCCGGGACCAGTGCGGAGATACCCCGCGATCACGTTCTCCAGGACACGGAGCGGGCGTGCCCGTCCGATGACGGACCGGCCGCGCCGGTGTGGCGCTGAGCTCGCAGGACCAGGGTGGTCGTCACGACGAGGAAGATCGACACCGCCAGCGTGAGGTGTGCCGCGGGATTGATCCCGACCTTGAGGAGCCATCCACCCCACCACGAGGTGAGCTCGTCATCCGGGCCCCGGACGAGGGAATACGTCCGGATCTGGACGATCGAACTGACGGCGATCTGGACCAGGGTCAGAGCCGCGAAGCTGAGTCGAAGCGCGAGCTGGTCTGCCAGGGGTCGTCGTCGGGCAGCGAAGATGAGCACCAGGAGGGCGACGCAGCTGACGACGGTCGTGCCGAGCGACTCGAGCACCCCAGGACGCGGAGTCGTGATCGCCACGAGTGAGTTGTCGAAGCCGAGCACGGCACCACCCCGGACGCCGATCATGCGGAGCGTCAGGAACCCCACCACGGCCACGTAGGCGAAGGACAGGAATGCCCCTCCCACCGCCCACGAGACTCGACTTCTCATCGTCGCCCCGATCGCCTCACGATGACGGCGATGAGCCACGCAGCGAGAACGACCAGGGCGACGGCGAGGACGATCACGCCGACCAAGACGGCGACGTGCGAACCAGTCAGATGTCCAAGCATCCCTCAACGGTAACGACCCGACCGATCCCCGCTAGACCCGGCGGCCAGGAGAGTTCGGGTCGGCGAGACCCTGAGCGACTCGATCGCTGCCGGACAGGTCTACGAGGTGAACCGGATCTCGGGAACGGCGCCGTCGTCGAGCAGGAAGTAGCCAAGGAACACCACAGGTTCATCGGTGGTGTCGAACTTCGAGACCACGACCCCGGCCGGCTCGTAGAAGACGTCACCAGCCCTCAGGACGAGCTCGGTGCCGGTGCCGATCTGAAAAGTGACCGAGCCGCTCTCGATCGTGCCGAAGACCGGCCCGTTGTGCACGTGGGCACCGCCGGTCGTCGCGGGCGCGATCGAGATCCGCCGCACCTCCACGTGCGAGACGCTGGTCACGGCGCCGAGATCCTGATCCAAGAGAGTCATTCGAACAACAGGTGAGTCAGTCATCGCCGCAGCCTGTCACGTCCTGGTGAACCATCGGTGTCGGGCCCTTCTTCCCTCAGACAGGCGTGTCGGAGCTCGATACTGAGGTCATGGCATCACCGCTCATCTCTGACATCGCTCACTCCGGTCTCACTGTGGCCGACCTCGACGACGCGCTGGTGCTGTGGTGCTCCGGTCTCGGGTTCGTGCTCGAGCGCACCTTCACGCTCGACGAGGAAGTCACGGCGGCGACCACCGGCGTCCGTGGAGCCGTGATCCGCGCAGCGACGGTGACACTCGGCCCCCATCGGATAGAGCTGCTGCAGTACGACCCGTCCCGACTGCGCGAGTCTGCCAGCTCGCCCGCACAGGTCGGCGTGGTGCACATCGCGCTCACGGTCTCAGACCTCGATCGTGTGCTCGAGCTCTGCGCCGGACACGGCTGGAGACCAGTCGGGACACCTCACCGGATGACTGGTGGTGCCCGAGCCGGCACACGCATCATCTACCTCGAAGGTGCCCTCGGTGGATTCCTCGAACTGATCGCGCCCCCACAGCTCCCTTAGTCCGCGTCGGCTGTCGGATGTCGTCTGGTTCTCGATGTCTCGACTCCCGATCGGTCAGCGACCACCGACCACCGGCGGACGCTGGCCGCTCCCCCGCAGCTACGGGGCCCCTGCTGTGTCGACAGGTCAGACCGGAATCGATCTCGATGAACGATCGTCTCCAGGACAGCGCTCCCGACGAAAGCTACTGCGGAGGAGGCGGCGGGAACACGTCGGTGAAGGCGTAGAGCACGATGACCGTCGAGATGATGAGCATGCCGATCCCACCGACGATCATCAGGCCTGGCGACTGGGTCTGGGGGCCGATCCGGCGCCCCTGATCCTCGTAGGCCCTGCGAGCGGCGTCGGAGATGCGCTGGTGGAACACGATGAAGCAGACCCCGAAGATCGCGAACAGGGGCGCGAAGACCACGGCGGCGCCCTGCAGCTCTGTCATCGCCTCATCCTGGCCGTGAACGAGCCCGCGGGTCCACTCCGCTGCGGCCGCAGGACGATCCCCATCTGGGACAGTTCCTGAATCGATCGACGATCCATCTCATGACAGGATCTGCACCGTGCCCCTCGCGCTCGTGTGCCTCACTGCAGGCCTCATCGGTCTTTGTGCCGGCGTGTTCCTCATTCGGAATCGAGAGGTCGTCAGTGCGAAGTTCAGCGTCGCGGCCGGCGTCGTGGTCATCGTCGGATCGCTGGTACCGCTGTTGATCGGTGCCGTGGTGCTGCTGGTGACGGTGGCGCGGGCATCTCCATCTCGTAGCCAGCCATCGACGCTCTCGAAAGGACCCCTTTGGCGTTCTCCCTGACCTTGATCATCGTCGGCGCCCTCGGCGTCGTCGGGGGCATCTGGCTGGCGATGGACAAGCGCGCAGCTAGTGTCGTCGGTGGCGTCATCATCGCGCTGCTGTCCCTGGTGCCGGTCCTCGTCGGGGTGGTCTTCCTGACCTGGGACACCGCCGGCTGACCACTCATCCGCAGGGCGCACCCCTTTCGGGCGCCAGACGGACGCGTCCGTGGACGCAGTCGCCGAGGATGAGCAGATGGACGAGTACGCCACGCCCCGCCTCGGCCAGCAGTTGCTTCTGCTCGTCGGCTTGTTCTTGGTCATCGTGCTCATCGTCGCGGGTGTCGTGGCGGCGCCGATCATCGCGGTGAACACGAAGCTGAACGAGCCGGGCGAGTACGGCGTCTGCAACCCCTTCTCCACGCGCTGCCACGACGTACCGCTTGAGACCATCAGCGCCGTGACAGGGGTGGACTTCCCCGAGGGGGCCGAGGTCATCACCTCGGAGGCCGTGGAGCATTCGATGCTGGGCATGGGCATCGAGTACGTCGAGGGCGCCGTCGAGGTGCCCGACGGCTGGGTCATCGAGCAGCTGCCGGAGAGCCCCGGGAACTCCACGATGGTCGAGCAGGAGCTCCTGGACCTCGGGGCCGACTCGATCGTCGTTTCCTCGGAGAGGACGGGCTACCTGCAGTACGGCCAGGGACAGGTCGGCGGCCGGAACGTCGTTGCGGTCTGGAGGCGCACCGACCCCTGAGATAAACCGACTCGCTCGGCGCCCCGCGAGCTGCAGCACGCACTGGGATCGTCTATCGGAACCGGTAGCGGGTTCAAGAATGTGCCCGCTCGCCCTGCCCTCGTAGCCTCGTCTCCTGTGGAGCCCAACGTGAACGAACATGAGAACAGAGACGACGCCTCAGCTCGAGCAGGCGCGCTTCCTCGACGACGCCGACAGCGCCGAGTCGCCATCTCGGCCGCCGCAGTCGCCCTCACGTTGCTCGTCATCGCCGCACTTCTCTTCACGGGCACGCTCTGGCCCACTCGCACAACGGCCCTCCGGTACCCGGTGCAGGGCGTCGACGTGTCCGCGTACCAAGGCACGATCAACTGGGACGTCCTGGCGTCGCAGGACATCGACTTCGCGTGGATCAAAGCGACAGAAGGCTCGAGCTACCAAGACCCCCGATTTGCCGACAACTGGGCCGAAGCCCACGACACCGACCTGCTCGTCGGCGCTTACCACTTCCTCAGCGTCGACAGCCCGGGAACGGACCAAGCAGCCAACGTCATAGACACCGTCTCCCGGAACCGGGGCGACCTGCCCGTCGTGGTCGACGTCGAGTGCTACGGCGAGTACTGCGACACCCCTCCCCCGGCAGCCACAGTCAAGGAAGCGCTGGACCCGCTCCTGCTTGCCATCGAACAGCACTACGGCCGACCGGCCGTGCTGTATGCGACCCGCGACTGGTACGAGCGATACCTCGCCGGGAGCTACCCCGACAACCCCATCTGGTTCCGCTCGGTCGCCACCTCCCCGCATCTCACCGACGACCGCGACTGGGCCTTTTGGCAGTGGTCGGCACGCGAGCAGCTCGACGGGTACGACGGCGACGAAGAGTTCATCGATATGAACGCCTTCAGAGGCAACCGCGAAGAACTGGAGTCGTTGCTGCTGCCCTGACACCCCGCCGTCGCGGCCGCCCTGATGCCCGCAACCGGATCCCCTATCGGGCCCCGCCCTTCCGCCTCGACCACGCTGTCGAAGTTCGCTAACTTCAGACATCACTACTTCTCGGAGGCGCCGTGCTCTCGATCGTCATCGCCCCAGTGGCCCTCATCATCGTGCTGGCCCTGCTCGGGATGGCCATCCTCGGGACTGCCAGAACCAGTCCTACCCAGAAGCGCCAGGATGCTGAGGCGAGAGAGCGTCGGCAGGCCCGTGCAGATCGAGGGAGGACAGGTGACGCGACCGCGAACACCGCTACGACCTTGGGCTCTCCAGGCGACGAGGCGGTCCGCTAGCCGATCGGCTACCGGACCGGGCTGGGGCTACTTGGCGAGTTGGTGTGTGAAGTGGCGTCGGATGGCTATTGCGGTGATGAGTCCCAGCGCGGTCACGAGGGCGGTGGCGAGGAAGACGGCGTTGGTGCCGGTGGTGCCGCCGAGCCATCCGGCGAGGATGGGGCCGGCGACCTGGCCGATGTACTGCGCTGACACGTTGTAGCCGAGGACCAGGCCGACGCTCGTGTCAGGGAGGAGCCTGCGGATGGTGGCGACGACGGTGGGGGTGATGCCGCCGAGAGCGATACCGGTGAGGAAGCGGAGGATCGCGAAGGTGATCAGGTCGTCGGCGAAGTACTGGGCGGCGAGGAGGAGGGTTGCGGCGATCAGGCTCATGGTGAGGACCTGCAGGTGTCCGATCCGGTCGGCGAGTCTGCCGAGGTTCGGGCCGGAGAGGATCGTGCCGAACGCGGTGAGGGAGAACACGACCGCGGCGTAGATGGCGGTGTTGTCGGTCGTGCCGGTGAGGGTGCGGACGTGCTCGGCGATGATCGGCTCGACGGAGATGGTCGCGAACATCAGCAGGGTCGACAGGCTGAGCAGGGCGAGGACCGCAGGCTTCTGCGGGACGGCGGCCCAGGAGCCCGACCGCTTCGACTTCGCAGACTTCGAGCCTTGCCGCGGGATCTCTTTGAGGAACAGGGTGGTGCCGAGGAAGGCGAGGAAGATCAGTCCACCGGTTGCGAGGAACGCGCCCTGCACGCCGATGGTCTGCGCGAGGGTACCGCCGATCAAAGGGCCCGCGATGGTGCCGGCCATGATCGCGGAGGAGAGAACGCCCAGAGCCCAGGCGGAGCGGTCCTTCGGGGTCTGCGCTGCGACGAGGATGGTGGATCCGGAGGCGTAGCCGCCGAGGAGCCCGACGAGCAGGCGCAGCAGCACGAGCTGCGTGACGTCTTGAGCCAGGCCGATGAGCGACATCGCGACCGCCATTCCAAGGCTCGCCCGGATCAGCATCGGCTTCCGGCCGAACCGGTCGCCGAGGTATCCCCACAACGGGGCAGTCAGGGCCGCGGTCAGGAACGTGGCCGCGTAGGCGATCCCCGACCAGAGGGTCACCGCCGCCGGGTCCTCGACGCCGAGGTCGCGGACATAGAGGGGGAGGATCGGCAGGATAAGCGTCATGCCGATGATGGTCGTGAACGAGCCCAGCGCGCACACGAGGAGATTACGACGCCAGATCTCTGACGTGTCCGAGGCCGATCTGAGTGAGGTCATGGGTGCTCCGAGAGTGAGGGACTTCGCAGGCTTCGCCTAAGTGGTAACCCGAAATGGTATCCTCGGATGGTATACCGAAGGAGGGTCAGGATGAGTACGAGCGAGAGCGGCGTGTACCCGGGGTTGCGGGCGGCGATCCTGTCGTTGGATCTGGTGCCGGGAGAGAAGTTGAGCGAGCGGGGGCTCGAGTCCTTGCTCGGGGCGTCACGCACTCCGATCCGAGCTGCTTTGATGCGGTTGGAGAACGAGGGGCTCACTCAACGATCGGGTCGAGGGTGGCAGGTCACTCCGATCGATCTGGCCGAGGTTCGGGCCGTGATGGAGTACCGGGAAGCGGTTGAGACCGCAGCTGTTGCTCTTGCTGTCGAGCGTGCAGGTGATGACGAACTGGCCGCTCTGCGGGCGCTCATCGACATGCCCGACGGGGACGATGAAGAGAGCGGGCTTCGGGACGGCGGGGACTTCCACGTGGCTCTCGCCCGGTTGTCTCGCAACAAGTTCCTTGCCGACGCGATGAGTGGTGCGTTGACCCGGCTCAGCCGGACGCGGTGGCTTGAGGTGCGCACTCCCGAGTCCCGTGCACACGCTCGCGCGGAACATCTCGAGATCATCGCCGCCGTCCGATCGAGGGACTCCGAGAAGGCAGTAGCGCTTGTTGTTTCCCACAGCCGAGGAACCCGCGACCGCCTGCTGGGCTACTTATCCGACGAGCGGCGCCGGCTCCGCGGTCGCGGATTCGCGATCATCGAGTCGTCCACCACTCCACCACCCCTGGTTGCTGTCTGACCATTCGCACCCGGAGCGTGCAGGTGCTTCCACCGTTTGGGGAGGCGTTCGATAGACGATCGGTCACCGACCACCGGCGGATGCTAGCCACTCCCCCGCGCCTACGGAGCACCGGCTGTCTCGATAGGTCAGTCCGAAACTGATCTCGGTGAACGATGGTTCATCGGGACGGTCTCCGGCTGAGCCATCAGGCACGGCAGACTGCTCCCATGGAGCTTCACGACGCGCACGCGCAACCGGTCGAGTTGCGTTCCCACCGCTTGAGACTGCGCCCGTGGGAGGTTGCCGACGCCGCATTCCACCACGAGCTCTGGGAACAGCGTGACGAGCGGGTGCCCGCACAGCGTCGCCTCTCTGCCGACGGTCGCCCCACCGTTGCTGAGATGCAGGGGTGGCTGAGCAGATACGAGCCGACACCGGCACCGGGCTTGTTCGTCGTGGCACAGCTGGGCATTCCGGGACCGGTGGGATACTGCGGCCTGGTCGAGAACAGTGTCGGTCATCCGGAGGAGCCGGAGCTTGCGTTCGAGTTCTTGCGGAAGTTCTGGGGTCGAGGCTTCGCGACGGAGGCATCCCGAGTCATCGTCGACCGCGCATCAGCAGTCGGCTACGGCAGCTTGGCGTCTACGGTCCGTGAGTGGAACACGGCGTCACTCAACGTGCTCGACAAACTCGGTTTCGTCATCACAGGGGAGAAGGAGCACGACGCGGTGCACGGCGACTCCCTTCTGCTCCGGTTGCCGTTACGGCAATATCGCTCATAGCCCACCCGACGATCGTCTATCGGGACAGCTCCTGAGATCAACTCCCGAACTACGGCCCACGACACCTCGTACGGTTGGGTCATGGACCCGTTGTCTAGCGCTGCCCTCTTCGTTGCAATCACGAGCGCAATTCTCTACGCGCTCTACTAGGTGATTCGACGTGCCGTGGCAGCAGGCATCAAAGACGCAGAGGATCGTCCGTAGCCCGATCCCCTACCGGGCACCTGATTCAGGGACGAGCGCCTCTAAGGAGCCGAATGATGCCCACTCCGATTGCACCGGCGCCGCTGATCCACAGCAGTCCGACAAGAGCCCAGCCCGGAAGTCCTACCCGGCCCCTCGGCTCACCAAGGTCGTGACTCGTGAACTTCATGACGAGGCCGATGCCGATGAAGAAAACGCCCAAGCAGATGGCGATGATCGCTTCCTCATATGGCGTCGCCTGCGGAGCCTTTGACACGCATCCTCCTCGTTCGTGAGCCAGAGCCTAACCGGGCTCGTTTCCGAACACGCGACTCCGAGGGGTGACGTGGAAACCGTAGATCGTCATCGAGCAGGCATTCGACCAACTCTCAGTCCAAGCCTGTAAGCGATAGCCTACCTGACACGCTCCGGACTCGAGTCGTCGAGGGCGCGAGGCGAGTTAAAGGGTGCCAACGCGGTTGGTGGCCACGCCGGCGCTAGGGTCAGGGCATGAACGAGGCCGACCGCGAACTGCTCCGCCGGGCCGAGGCAGAAGTGGCGTCACTGCCCCACCGCGACCCGCTCGTCGACCCGTCACCCCGTTCGGGCGACGGCCCCGCCCCCGAGACCGAGCCGACCGGTCGGGCTCGGCTGCTCGCCCCGCTGACCCTCATCGTCTGCTTCGTCACGGCCTGCGCCGAGGGTTCATGGCTCTGGTTCTCCGCCGCAGAGTGGACCTCAATGGTCTGGTTCGCCGTGCCATTCCTGCTGGTCGCCTCGATTGTGCTCGCACTCATCGCCGGAGCGCTAGGCGGCCGCGCTGGCCGATGGGCCGGCGTCTGTGGTGGCATCGCGATCGTGCCGCCCGTATGTTTCGTGGTGTCGCTTCCCCTGGCGCTTTTCACGTAGACCGCTGCGGCTTGCGCCGAGTCAGCTTGGTGGCAGGCCGTTAGCCGATCCCCTATCGGGCACTTGCGGCGCACCGCCTGTGCCCGCAACGGCTCAAAATCCACAATCAAACTGACTTCTCCTCATGATTGAGGTACGTTCTTGAGAGTTCGTAAGGCGTGTGCCCGAACACATGCTCAGGGACTCTCGAGGTAGACCAAACCCTTCTCGAGCGAGCACCCTCCCCTGGTCACCCGTTCCGGAGAAGGGTGCTCGACCCTGTCCCAGGTCACAAGATGCAGAAGTAGCCACAGGCTTTTCCTGCGCGCCGAATGCCGATCGGCTATTGCGACGTTGCCGCGGAGCCACCGTGCAATGACCACCTCGCGAGAACATGCAGGATGACTACTTCCGAGTGGCTCCAACTCGCGTACTTCCCCTGTCTATTCGTCGCTCTGAGCATGCTCGCTTACGTCGGCGTGAAGTACAGCCAGGGAAAGCAACTGACACGACGCAAGCAGCGTCGTGTGCTGTTGGTCGGGGCCATTGCTCTGGCCGTCGGAGTCGTTCTATACGCCACGAGCTGGTTCGTTTAGATCAGGGCGCGGCCGGTGGCCGATCCCCTACCGGGCGCCGTCCACGAGTCGGTTAAGTCGATCGACCAGTTGTGCCATTCGGGACGGTCCGAGTCGAAGGACGAGCGACTCAGAGAACCAGCGCATCCAAACCGCCTCGACATCATGGATCGTGACGGCGCCGGCCTTAAGAAGAATGCGAACTAGGTCGATTGCCTCCATCTCGTACTCATCCGGCGGAGCGCCCTCCGGCGAACCAGGCTCGAGACCATACGGGTCGACATCGCTGAGAACAGCCAAGACGCCAGCAAGGGTCTGCCTGTAGGTGACTGTCCCCGCTCTCATGCCCCAATGATGCCTGGGCCGCCTCGACCGGTGACCGATCCTCAATCGGGCAGGCCAAGTCTTGCGACCTAGCTGTCACCGAGTCAGAGAGATGATGGGTCATGCCCTACGACGACGGCACCCAGTCTCGCCCTCAGCAGCGGCGGGCACCTCGCATCGCTGCTGTGCTTCTCGCAGCAGCTGTCGTACTCCTCGTCTTGCTCCCTCTGCTGCCTAGTCCCTACGTCTCGGGCGGCGCGCGACTCGCGTTGTTCCTCCTGCCCCTCCCTCCCCTCCTGGCTTTCGGGGGCACACTCGCAGCACTTCTCGACCGAAAGATCGGCGTGAACAGCAAGGGCGTGTGGGCTGTGGGCTCAGCCCTCTTCGGGCTCGTCTGCGTGCCGGCACTCTTCGTGCTCGTCACCCTCATAGCGGGCCCCTGAAGAATGAGCTCTCTACCCAGCGTGATCCCCGGTGGACCTATTGGCCGCTGAGCGCTCCCCTACCGCGCACGCTACAGGGGGCTCTCGCGAACTCCGTGCACTTAAGGCGGCTACTGAAGCACGGACCAAGCCGAGCGTCATGTCAAGATCACCGGGGGCGAGCTAGCGAGTCTTGCGCCGCCTTCAACTGAACACCGTCGCCTAGACCAAGCTCAGCCATGAGGGCGAGAGCTACAACGGCTCGGCTGTCCCATTCGAGCTCGAACGCGTCTTCTGTGATGCCCTTACCTGCTTCGTGAGCAAGTCCGTTTCTCGCTCGGGTTAGTCGCTTTGCCCAGGTCGAAATGTCGGGGATGAGGAGAGCCAGGGCCTCGCTAGCCGGCCTTGACGCTAGATACCTTGCCCGCTCGGCGTAGGTCGGGCCAGGCTTCAACCCTCGGAGCGCAAGGTCGCGTAAGTCCGCATCCTCGTCCGCGAGTGCGGCCTTCACCTTGTTGCGGAGCTCCTGCACTGTCGTGCTGTCATGGGGGGCTCCTGCGTCACCAAAAAGGGACGCATGGAGTGACTCGACAACCGTCGCAACGCTGAAGAGCCTTGTCTCGGTGAATCCTGGAGGTGAGTAATCAAGTCCGAAGTAGACATTGCAGGCGTCTGAAGCCTGACGTCTAATGCGAAGCCAGGCCGGATAGGCCTCGACGAAGGAAAGGTCGCGTGCCGTGAAGCGGTAGTAATGCAGGTCAGGAGCTTTTTCGTCTGGACGGGCCGAGAAGACCCGGCGGCCGTAGTTTTCGACGTAGGTAGAGCGTTCGTTTTCGACCGGCGGGTCGACACGAGGATCTGTCCAAGTTTCTCGTTCGGCGAGCACGTACTCGGCCTTGTACAGGCCACTCGCTTCCCCGCTGGCAAGAGTGAGAAAATCCATGAATTCCAAGGTCACAGAATTGAAAGCTTGGAGGCCGGCCGGTTCAGGCGCTGTGACATGGATGACGGCCTCCACTCCACCTTCAAGCGCTTCCCCTCCGCGGGTTTGGCTATGCCGGAAGTCCCGACGGACCATCTCCACTACGTATGTCCAGCCGTCGACGGTGATGGACTGAGGCTCAGTCTTCGCCAGTTGCGCTGCGTAGATATCCGTGGAGGGGTACTCGAATGGCCGAATGAGGTTGGGCTGCTGCATCCACGCGGTCATGTTCTCGACCCACAGATAAGCAGATTCGAAAACCGTCTCTTCTCGGCTTTCCAGGTGCACGCCTACCAAGGCTTGGTTAGGTTGCACGCGTTGGAATCGCGGGGACATGAAACCACCACGAGACATCACCGGGATGGAACCGAGAAGAGTTATTTTCTTGCCCTCGGCTATGCCGTGGATGAGAGGAAACAGCCTCGAACCGACGATCTCAGTTCCTGTCTCACTTTGAAAAGTGTCCATTGGATCAAAGCCGCCCACAAGCTCGAGGCTCGTTGAGCCATCACGCTGGAGCCGAAGTATCCCGGTGTGCTCGCCGGTCTCACCGGGTATCCACCACACACCGGCCCAAAGTTGCTCGTCCATGGCCCCATGGTGATGCATTGGGCTTACCACCGTTGCCCATGCCCGGGGAAATGCTGACGTGCCCCCCGATTGTTTACGCTGAAGAGACCATTACGCGGCCCGATGAATGGCGCGGTAGACGGTCGATCGCGCGACACCGAAAAGCTCAGCGATCTCGCTGGTGGTGTGGGCCCCGGTGCGGTGCAGCTGTACGAGGTGCTTTTCCTGCGAGGCGGTGAGCTTGGGCTTGCGGCCGCGGAGCTTGCCGGCGGCCTTCGCGATCGCCATGCCCTCCCGGGTGCGGGCCCGAATCAGGTCGGCCTCGAACTCGGCCACCATGCCGAGGACGTTGAACAGGAGCCGGCCCACAGGGTCGGTGGGGTCGTAGACCGCTCCCCCGAGGTTCAGGGCCACGCCCTTCTTCGTCAGCTCGTCCGCAATATCCGTCGCGTCCCGGAGTGAACGGGCGAGGCGGTCGAGCTTCGTGACGACCAGAACGTCACCGGCACGGCACGCCGCAAGAGCTTCTTGGAGCCCGGGACGGGCTCGAGTCGTGCCCGAGAGCCCGTGGTCAACATGCACGTGTTGATCGTCAACACCGAGTGCTGCGAGACCGTCGCGCTGGGCAGCGAGATCCTGTCCTGAGGTCGAGACGCGGGCGTATCCGGTGAGCATCCGATGACTGTAGCGTTCAAACCCCCTTCACCGGGCATTTTTGCGGGACAGGCATACGCGAATCCGCAGGCCAGGCGCCACTTGACCTCAGCCGGTCAAGACGGGCCCCAGTAGGTGTCCCGATGAACCACCCGCGGGCGAGAACGCCTGTCGAACCGTATCCGGGAGGTGTCGGACACGACGGTGGGACCTGATGGGACAGGCAGTGGGTCGACCGCGAGCCCCCGCTACGGCTGCGGAACGGGGATGCCGCGCGGCAGCCGGATCGCGACGATCGCGCTGAGCGCGAGCAGTGCCGCCGCCGTTCCGAAGGCGACCTCGAACGACGCCACGTCCACGAGCAGCCCCGCGACCAGGGGGCCCGCGATCGCGCCGACGTCCGAGCACATCGAGAAGATCGCCACCGGACGACCGCCCCGGGCACCCGCCGCGTCGCCGACGAGAGCGGCCGGGGCCGTGCCCATGAAGGCCGTCGCGACGCCGTAGACGGCCAGCAGCGCGCCTAGGGTCACGAGCCCTGGGGCGAACGGGACGGCGGCGAGCGAGACCGCGGCCACTGCGAACGAGCCGATCACAGCGGGTCGCCGACCCACGGTGTCGACGAAGCGGGACGCGGGCGCGAGCGCAATCGTCTGCGCCACGGCGGCGACCGCGAAGAGGACGCCTGTCCATGAGGTGGGCTGCAGCAGCACCTCGACGACCAGCACCGGCACCAGCGCACTGCGGACGCCGAGGGACGACCAGCCCTGCGCGAAGCTCGCCACGCACGCGGCCCTGAACCGCACGTCGCGGAGCACGTCGGCGAGAGGGCGCGCGGGCTCGGCGGCCGCGGCGGCGGCCGCCGCGTCGCCTCGTCGCGGGGGGCTGAGCAGCAGGATGCCGACGACGCCCGCGACCGCGAGCGTGCCCGCGTAGAAGAAGAACGGCGCGGTCAGCGAGATCGTGGCGAGCAGTCCGCCGAGCGCCGGCCCGGCCATGCCGCCGACGAGGAACCCGCCCTGGTAGAAGCCGATCGACCGCGCCCGGCGGTCGGGCGTCGTCGACGCCAGCAGCAGCGTCATCGCCGAGATGGTGAACATCGCCGAGCCGATGCCGCCGACCCCGCGCAGCAGCAGCAGCTGCACGTAGTCGTGCGCCAGGCCCGCCAGTCCGCTCGAGACGGCAACGATGCCGATGCCGACCGAGAGGACGACCCGCTCGCCCGCGACGTCGATCATCCTGCCGACGAACGGGCTCGCGACGAGGCGCATCAGCGCGAAGGCCGAGAGGACCGCGCCGACGGCGACGTAGCCGACACCGAAGCTGGCGGCGTAGACGGGCAGCACGGGCACGACGACCCCGAAGCCGACCATGACGAAGAAGGCGATGACGCCGAGGACGACGACGTCCCGTCCGAGACGCGCACGAGGAGGACGGGGCGAGTCTCGGCGGGGCGGTGCAGGGCGGGTCACCGACCAAGACTAGGCGTCGCGTGTGACGCCGTGTTGCAGGCCTGTGGCGCCCGCCGCGGCGCGCGACGACGATGGCCGGATGACTCGACGCATCCGGTTCAACGCCTTCGACATGAACTGCGTGGGGCACCAGTCCCCCGGTCTCTGGCGGCACCCCGACGACCGCTCGCCCGACTACACGAAGCTGAGCTACTGGACCTCCCTGGCGCGCCTCCTCGAGGCCGGTCGCTTCGACGGCCTCTTCATCGCCGACGTCCTCGGCACCTACGACGTCTACGGCGGCAACCACGACGCGGCTCTCCGCAACGGCACGCAGACGCCGGTCGGCGACCCGATCCTGCTCGTCTCGGCCATGGCGGCCGCGACCGAGCACCTCGGCTTCGGGATCACCGCCGGCACCGCCTACGAGCACCCCGTGCCGTTCGCCCGTCGCATGTCGACCCTCGACCACCTCACCGACGGCCGGGTCGGCTGGAACGTCGTCACCGGCTACCTGCCGAGCGCCGCCCGCAACATGGGCGCCGACGACCAGCTCGACCACGACGACCGCTACGACCAGGCCGACGAGTACCTCGAGGTGCTCTACAAGCTGTGGGAGGGCTCGTGGGAGGACGACGCCGTCGTCCGCGACCGCGAGACGGGCGTCTTCACCGACCCGACGAAGGTGCACGAGATCGGGCACGAGGGCACCTGGTACAAGGTCCCCGGCATCCACGTCTCCGAGCCGAGCCCGCAGCGGACGCCCGTGATCTACCAGGCGGGCGCCTCGCCGCGCGGCATCCGCTTCGCCGCCGGCAACGCCGAGTCGATCTTCGTCGCCGCCCCCACCAAGGAGCGCCTGGCCGCGACGGTCACCAAGCTGCGCGACGCCCTGGAGGAGGCGGGCCGCGACCGGTACTCCGCCCGCATCTACACGCTGCTGACCATCATCACGGACGCGACGCCCGAGGCGGCCGAGGCCAAGCACGCGGAGTACCAGCGGTACGCGTCACACGAGGGCGCGTTGACCCTCATGTCGGGCTGGATGGGCGTCGACCTCTCGACGTACTCGCTCGACGACCCGGTGGGCGACGTGGAGAGCAACGCGATCCAGTCGGCTCTCGCCAACTTCCAGGCACAGGCGGGCGACAGCGGCAAGGAGTGGACGATCCGTGACATCGCCGAGGCGGCGGGCATCGGTGGGCTCGGCCCCCGCATCGTCGGCTCGGGCGAACAGATCGCCGACCAGCTGCAGGAGTGGGTCGCCGAGACCGACGTCGACGGCTTCAACCTCGCCTACGCCATCACCCCCGGCACCTTCGAGGACATCGTCGAGCACGTCGTCCCGGTGCTGCAGGCCCGCGGCGTCTACCCGACCGAGTACGAGCCCGGCACCCTCCGCCAGAAGCTGTTCGGGCGCGGCGACCGGCTGCCCGACGAGCACCACGGAGCTCGTCACAAGGCGTCCGCGCGGGTGCCCTCGGCCTAGTCGCTGCACGAGGCGACGACCGCAGGAGGCGCGGTGCAGGGCGACCTGCACCGCGCCTCCCCCGTCTCCGCCCGCGATCGTTACACTTCCCCCGGCTCCGGTGCGTGCCCGTGCCTGACCGGGGGTTCCGTCACCTCGTCAGGTAACGATCCCCGCCCGCAGGGGCCCCCGACGGGTCCTGTCACCTGGACAGGACCCGACGTGTCCTCGTTATGGTGGACGCCGATCGCCCGGTCCAGGCCGGGCGTCCGTGCAGACGGGTCGACGAGCGAGTGACGGGGAACGGGGATCAGATGGCGTGGGACTACGTGACGGGGCGGTGGGACCAGATCTGGTTCGCCTCCTGGCAGCACTTCTCGTTGGTGGTCCAGTGCCTCGTGCTGGCGGTCGTCATCGCGGTAGTCGTGGCGTCGCTCGTGTACCGGGTGCCCGGCCTCACCGCCGTGGCCAACGGCATCTCGGCCATCGGGCTGACGCTGCCGTCCTTCGCCGTCGTCGGGCTGCTCATCGTGCCGCTCGGCTTCGGGGTGGTGCCGGCGGTCGTGGTCGTCACCTTCTTCGCGACCCTTCCCGTGCTGCGCAACGCGGTGGTCGGGCTGACCCAGGTCGACCCGGCCCTGGTCGAGTCCGCGCGGGGCATCGGCATGGGGAGCTTCCGCACCCTCGTGCAGGTGCAGCTGCCCCTGGCCTGGCCGATCATCCTCACCGGCGTGCGCGTCAGCGCCCAGATGGTGATGGGCATCGCCGCCGTCGCGGCCTACTCGCTGGGGCCCGGCCTCGGCGGCTTCATCTTCTCGGGCCTGTCCCGGGCCGGCGGCGCGAACGCGCTCGCCTCCGTGGTCACCGGGGTGGTCGGCGTCGTCGTCCTCGCCCTCGTGCTCGACCTCCTGCTCGTCGGCCTCGGCCGCCTGACCATCTCGAGAGGCATCCGTGTCCAGAACTGACTCCCCCACCGCCTCCTCGTCCGCGACGGAGGTGTCGGGCCGCAGCATCCTGCTCGACCAGGTGACGAAGCGCTACCCGGGACAGTCCGCGCCGGCCGTCGACGGCATCACCCTCGAGATCCCGGCCGGCAAGATCGTCATGCTCGTCGGCCCCTCGGGCTGTGGCAAGACGACCACGCTCAAGATGATCAACCGACTGATCGAGCCGACCGAGGGCCGGGTGGTGCTCGGCGACGACGACGTCACCGACATCGACGGCGACGAGCTGCGCCGGCGCATCGGCTACGTGATCCAGGCCGGCGGGCTGTTCCCGCACATGACCGTGGCGGCGAACATCGCCATCGTCCCCAAGATGCTCGGCTGGTCGAAGGACCGCGTCGCGGCCCGCGTCGACGAGCTGCTCGAGCTCGTCTCGCTCGACCCGGACACCTACCGCGACCGGTTCCCCCGCGAGCTGTCCGGCGGCCAGCAGCAGCGCGTCGGAGTCGCCAGGGCCCTCGCCGCCGACCCGCCCGTGCTGCTGATGGACGAGCCCTTCGGTGCCGTCGACCCGATCACGCGCCAGCGCCTGCAGGACGAGCTGATCAACATCCAGCAAGAACTGCAGAAGACGATCGTCATCGTCACCCACGACTTCGACGAGGCCGTGAAGCTGGGCGACTGGATCGTGATCTTCTCCGAGGGCGCGCACATCGTGCAGTACGACACCCCCGAGCGCATCCTCGCCGAGCCGGCGAACGAGTTCGTCGAGAACTTCATCGGCTCGGGCGCGGGGCTCAAGCAGCTGACTCTCACCCGGGTGCGCGACGTCGACCTGGCGGAGGCGGTGGTCGCCAAGGCCGGCGAGTCCGGCCGCGAGGTGGCCGCCCGGGTCGAGGCCGCGGGACACGAGCACGCCGTCGTCGTCGACGACCGCGCCCGCCCTGCTCGGTGGCCGTCGCTGCGGCAGCTCTCGCGGCTCGACGTCGTCCCGGACGGCGTCGACCCCGATCTGCCCGTCATCGGCAGCGGCGCGACCCTCAACGACGCGCTCGACACGATGCTCGTCTCGAGCGCCGGCGCCGCGCTCGTCACGGGCCGCCGCGACGCCTTCGTGGGAGTCATCACGGTCGAGGTCGTCATGGAGGCCATCACCCGGGCCCGGCGCGCCGCGGCCGTCGACCTCGACGACGCCCCGGTCGGGACGAACACGGGGCAGCTGCCCGTCGTCGGGCAGACGCACGACGCTCCGCCCGTCGACGAGGTCGGCCCGGCCGGGGACCGTCCGTGACTGCGGTCGCGGACGCCCCCGCCGCCTCCTCGTCCGACGGTCGCGCCCGGCGCCGCCGACCCGCCTGGCTCGGGCTCGTCGTGCAGCCGGCCGCCGTCGCGGTCGTGTTCGTCGCCTTCGTCGTCTGGCTGACGACCGCCGACCTGACCACCGCTGAGCGCACGACCCTGAACCCCTCGGCGCTGGTCTCGTACACGGGCGAGCACCTGGCGCTGACCTTCGCGTCGGCCGCCATCGTCCTCGTGCTGGCCGTGCCGCTGGGCGTCCTGCTCACCCGCCGCCCGTTCCGGCGCGCGGCCGGGCCGGTGCTCGTGCTCGCGAACTTCGGGCAGGCGGCCCCCGCGGTCGGCCTGATCGTGCTGCTCGCCCTGTGGCTCGGCTTCTCGTTCTGGACCGCCGTGATCGCGCTCGTCCTCTACGCGGCGCTCCCGGTGCTGCGCAACACCATGGTCGGCCTGCAGAGCGTGGACGCGCGCCTCGTCGAGGCCGGCCGAGGCATGGGCATGTCCGCCGCGTCGGTGCTGTTCCGCGTCGAGCTGCCCCTCGCCGTGCCGGTCATGCTGTCCGGCATCCGGACTGCCCTCGTGCTGCTCGTCGGCTCTGCGGCACTCGCGACCTTCATCGGCGCCGGCGGCCTCGGGCTGCTCATCACGACCGGCGTCAACCTGTTCCTCCCGAAGGTGCTCGTCTCGGGTGCCCTGCTCGTTGCGCTGCTCGCGCTCCTGATCGACTGGCTCGGCCGTGTGGTCGAGCACGTCGCCACACCGAAGGGCCTCCGATGACCTCCGCCCGTTCCCCGCGCGTCCGCCTGCGGGCGCTGCGCCGCGCCTCCTTGCTGGGCATCGTCGCCGCCTCGTCCGCCGCCCTGCTGACGGGCTGCGGGCTGCAGCCCGCGACGGCCTTCGTGCCGGCGGTGGCGCCCGGCTCGATCGAGGCGATCGACGACCTCCCCGACGACGCCGCCATCACGGTCACGGCCAAGAACTTCACGGAGCAGCTGATCCTCGGCAAGATCGCCGTGCTCGCCGCCCAGGCCGCCGGCTTCGAGGTCACCGACATGACGAACGTGCCCGGCAGCGTCGCCGTCCGCCAGCTCATGCTGGACGGCGGCGCCGACATGACCTACGAGTACACGGGCACCGCCTGGCTCACCTACCTCGGCGAGGCCGCGGGCATCCCCGACAAGGAGGAGCAGTACACGGCGGTGCGCGACGCCGACGAGGCGAACGGCCTCGTCTGGCTCGAGCCGGCACCGCTCAACAACACCTACGCGATGGCGGTCCGGTCGGAGGCGGTGGCCGAGCTGGGCGACGTCGCCACCCTGTCGCAGATCGCCGCACTCCCGGTCGAGCAGCGGACGTTCTGCGTCGAGGCCGAGTTCAACTCTCGGGCGGACGGGTTCGCCCCGATGCTCGAGCGCTACGGCCTCGAGCTCGGCGCCGCCGACGGCGTCCCGACGAGCAACGTGAGCATCCTCGACACGGGAACCGTCTACGAGGCCACCGACCGGGGCCGCTGCAACTTCGGCGAGGTCTTCACGACCGACGGGCGCATCGACTCGCTCGACCTGACGGTCCTGGAGGACGACAAGGGGTTCTTCCCGGCCTACAACGTGGCGCCGGTGCTGACCGACGACGTGCTGCGCCAGTACCCGCAGCTCGCCGAGGTCTACGACGAGATCTCGCCGTCGCTCACGGACGACGAGCTGCGGACCCTCAACCGCCGCGTCGACGTGGAAGGCGAGGAACCAGCCGACGTCGCCTTCGACTGGATGGTCGAGAAGGGCTTCGTGACACGCCCGTGAACCATCGCCCGTGGGGTGATTAACACGGGTTAGACGCAGGGTGAACGGCAGGTGGGGACACCTGCCGTTCGTCGTTCCCTGTCCGATCGGGGCACGGGTCGCGGGTCGGCGTCGGGACGGCGCCCGGGCAGGCGAGGACACGAGCCTGGCGGGTGCACACGCCGTCAGGCCGGCACCAAAGCGGTCTCCCATCAGCACTTCTGCTGAAGCGCACCCCGCCGGCCCGGATCGTTCCCCAGGCAGGTTCGGGGTCGGGCGACCCCGAGGTGCGGGCAGCAGGTCCACGGGTGGCTGGGCCCCCCTCCGGGTGACGCGGCAGGGTCTGATCCTGCCGACGGGGTGCCTGCCCCCCAGAACGGGGGGTCCCCGTCGGGGGGGCGTGGCGGCCTAGAGTCGTCAGTGAACCACCGGCGGCCCCACCGCCGAGCAGGGCGGACCCGAAACCCGCCCTCGACACCCGAACGGCTCCCGACGCCACCCGACGTCGACCGAGCCACCGACGCTCTCGTCGACCCGACCGTCCCGCGGTCACGGTCGACCCGTGCGCCGATCCCTGTCGCACCCGAACGCGACGCGAAACACCCGACACCCGACACCCGACACCCGAACCCGAACCCGTCGAGCCCACCCCGGCTCGTCGACCCGCACTCCGAGCCTCCCGCTCGTCGCCTACCCGAACGGCCGCACCCGAAATGCGGCCATGGCGACGTCGGCACGTCGCAGCATCCTGCACCGTGCCGCCGTCGTCTCCGGGCCGACGCCCGACCCGAACCCGGTCGTCGCCCTCCAGTCCCCCGGCCGCCCCCGAAGGCGCCGAGGGACGCCACGCCTACCCGAGCGAGCACTTCCCCATGCGCAGACGCCTCACCGTCGACCCGACGGACCGATCGGCCGCCCCTCTCCCCGTCGTCCACGTCGACCTCCCGACCTCGACCAGCCACGCCGTCCGTCCCCAGGACCCCGCCGCCGAGCGACGCCGCGCCGAGGCGACGGCCGCCGCCGAGTCGGGCGCGCCCTGGGCCCTGCGGTACCGCCGACGTCTCCGGCTCGCGGACACCGCGGTCGTCGCGGCCTCGGTGGTCGCGGCCGCCGTCGTCGCGAGCGTCCGCACCGCCGTCGTCACGGAGCGACTCACGGTCGACCACGTCGTCGCAGGGGTCGCGGACGTCGTCTGGGTCCCCGTCCTCGTCGGCCTCGTGTGGGCGGCCAGCCTGAGCTTCTACCGGACGCGTGAGCTCGCGGTCGTCGGCACCGGCGCGGCCGAGTACCGACGCGTGGGCAACGCCACGCTGCTGGCCTTCACCGTGGCCGCCATCTGGCTGGCCTCGCTGGACGGCGGCGTCGGCGGCCGCATGTACTTCCTCGTCGCTCTCCCCCTCGGCGGCGGCGCGCTCGTGGTCGTCCGCTGGTCCATGCGCCGGTGGCTCCAGGCCCAGCGACGGACGGGCCACTTCCTCTCCCGGGCAGTCGTCGTCGGCAGCCGCGAGGACATCCGCTACGTCGTCGACCGAGTCGACCGCACGCACGGGACCGTGTACGACATCGTCGGCGCCGTGACGCTCGACCCGGAGGCGGGCGGCGTGCTCGTCGGCGACCGCGTCGTCCCGATCGTGGCGGGCGTCGAGGACGTGCCGAGGGCGGTCTGGAAGCTGAACGTCAGCAGCGTCATCGTCGCGGGCGACCTCGGGCTCGGACACGACTGGCTGCGTGACCTCGGATGGCAGCTCGAGGGGCGTGCCGCCGAGCTCGTCCTCGCCTCTCGCCTGACCAACATCGCCGGGCCTCGCATCACGTTCCGTCCCGTCCAGGGCCTTCCCCTCATGCACGTCGACATCCCCAGCTTCGACGGCCCGCGCCACGTGCTCAAGAGGCTCTTCGACGTCGCCCTCGCCGGCACTGCCCTCCTGGTGCTCTCGCCTCTGCTCGGCGTCCTCGCCGCCCTGGTCGCCCTCGACAGCTCCGGGCCCGTGCTGTTCCGGCAGCGCCGCGTCGGCCGGGACGGCCGCACCTTCGACATGATCAAGTTCCGCTCGATGGTCGTCGACGCCGAGGTCCTCCTCCACGACCTGTCCGCCAGCGACGAGGGCGCGGGGGTGCTCTTCAAGATGCGGGACGACCCGCGAGTCACGAAGATCGGCCGCGTCCTGCGACGTTGGTCTCTCGACGAGCTGCCCCAGCTGTGGAACATCGTCCGCGGCGACATGAGCATCGTGGGGCCTCGGCCCCCTCTGCCCCGCGAGGTCGCGGACTACGAGACGCACGTCCACCGCCGTCTCTACATCAAGCCGGGGCTGACCGGCATGTGGCAGGTCAACGGCCGGAGCGACCTCAGCTGGGAGGAGAGCGTCCGACTCGACCTCTACTACGTGGAGAACTGGTCGATGGCCGTCGACCTCGTGATCATCTGGCGCACCTTCCGGGTGCTGGTCCGGCACGAGGGCGCGTACTGATGCGCACCACGAACGACCGGACGACCGGCTGCACCACCGCGACACGAACCACGACGACACGCACCACGACGACACGCACCACGACGACACGCACCACGACTGCACGGGGGAACAGATGACCATCGACATGACCAGGACGACCAGCACGACGGAGGCGGCACGCCGCCCGGTCGACACGATCGGCCACGCACTGGCCGAGGTGCCGCAGCGGCGTGCCGGCTCTCGTCGCGGGCGCGTGCTCGTGGTGCACTCGTCCGACGAGCTCTACGGCTCCGACCGCATCGTGCTCGAGGTCGTGAGCGAGCTCGCTGCGCGTGACGACCTCGACGTCACCGTCTGGCTGCCGACCGACGTCGCGGCGGGCCCACTCGGGCCGCTGCTGCGTGAGCGCGGCGCGCGCGTCGAGCGCGCTCCCCTTCCCATCCTGCGCCGACGCGGGATGCGCCTCGGCGGCATGTTCGGCCTCGTCCGGGACGCCGCCAAGACGACCGCCCGTCTCGCCGGCCGGCACTTCGACCTCGTCTGGTGCGCCACGAGCGCGTGCCTCGCCGTCGCCCCTCTCGCCCGCCTCGCGCGGGTCGACAGCGTGGTGGGTCACCTCCAGGAGCCGTGGGGCGACGGGGACCGCACCGGCCTGTCGGTGCTCGCGAGGTCGTGCACGTCCCTGGTCGCCGTGTCCCGCTCCGTCCTCGAGAGCTCCGGCCTGCAGGACGACGACCGTGCCCAGGTCGTGCACAACGGCGTGGCACGTCGCGACGCCGAGCTGACCGCGCCGCCGGAGCACCGCCTCCCCCACTACGTCGTCGCGAGCCGCTGGAACCCCCACAAGGGCCACGCGACCCTGCTGGCCGCCTGGAACGCGGCGGGCTGCCCCGGTCACCTGACCGTCCTGGGCGGTCCTCCCGCCGCCGGCACGGGCGTCGACGTGCCCGGGCTCGTCGCGGCTGTCGTGAGCCGACCCGAGACCGTGACCGTCGTCGGCGAGGTCGACGACGCGTCCGCGTGGGTCCGCGAGGCGGACGCGGTCGTGCTGCCCACCGACACCCTCGAGGGCTTCGGCATCGTCGCCCTCGAGGCCTTCAGCCAGGGACGCCCCGTCATCGCGAGCCGCAGCGGCGGACCGGAGGAGGTCGTCGAGCACGGCAGGACCGGGTGGCTCTTCGACCGACGCGACGTCGACGGGCTCGCGGAGCTCTTCGCGGGCCTCGACGTCGACCAGCTCGCCACGGCCGGCGTCCGCGCCCACGAGACATGGGCCGAGCGCTTCACGCCCGACCGGATGCGTCGGCGCCTCGCCGGCGTCGTGCTGGGCGAGCTGCACCTCCACAAGGACCTCGACGCGGCGCTGCCCGTGGCGGTGGCCTCGTGACCCGCACCGCACCCGTCGCGGGCGGGGAGGCCCTCGTCGTCCCCCGACGCTACGGAGCCGCGCTGGCCGCCCTCGCCACCGCGCAGAAGTCGTCGAGCGGCGCGCCGGCCTACTCTCGGTTCGTCAACCGCCGCCTCGGCCGCTGGGCCGCTGCCGCCGCCTGGGTCGTCGGAGCCACGCCGAACCAGGTCACCGCCCTGAGCGCCGTCTGCACCTTCGCCGGCATCGCACTCGTGGCCGCGCTCCCCTCGGGGCTGTTGGTCGCCGCGGCCGTCGTCCTGCTCCTGGTCGTGGGCTACGCCCTCGACTCCGCGGACGGGCAGCTCGCCCGCCTGCGAGGCGGCGGCAGCCCCGCCGGCGAGTGGCTCGACCACGTCATCGACGCGACCAAGATCGCCGTGCTGCACCTGGCCGTCTTCGCGTCCTGGCTGCGGGAGCCCGAGGGTCGCGAGGCGATCCTCGCCCTCCCGCTCGTCTACCAGGCCGTCGCGACCGTGGCCTTCTTCGCCATCGTGCTCACCGAGCAGCTCCGCCGCGCCGACTCGGTCAGGCGGGGCAGCCCCACCGTGGTGCGTCCCCGCACGGGCGCCCTCTACTCGCTGGCCGTCGTGCCCACCGACTACGGCCTCCTCTGCCTCGCGTTCCTCCTCCTCGCCTGGTCGCCCGCCTTCACGGTGGTCTACGTCGCGCTGCTCGTGGCGAACACGGCGTACCTCGCCCTGGCCCTGCCGAAGTGGTTCCGCGAGCTCGCGGCGCTCCCGAGGACGGCGTCGGCGTTGACCACGACCGCACCGGCGCAGGGTGGGGACTCGTGACCCACCGCCGTCAGCCGCGGGCCTGGGAGCTCACCGCGTGGTGGCCCTTCCTGATCGGATCGGGAGTCGTCGGCGCGGCCGTGGGCTCCGGCCTGGTCCTCGGCTCTTCCCGCACCGTGGAGGCCAGTCCGGCCGCGGTCGTCGTAGCAGGTGTCCTCGGGGCGATCGCCGGTGTCCTCGTGGGCCTCGTTCCGTCCTGGGCGGGGCTCCGTCGCCGACCGCGCGTGTCCACGGTCTCGGACGTCCGCGACCTCACGGGCCTCCCCGTCGTCGGCGTCCTCCCGCCGCTCCGGCGCCGTGACGACACGTCAGGTCGCGGCTCGACCGGCAGGCAGCGTGCCGCGGCCCGCGACGCACTGGCGGCCGTCGCCGAGCTGCGCGGCGGTCTGGCTCCGCGCCGTCTCCTCCTGGTCCGGCCCGACGACTCGACGGGGACCCTCAGCACCGCAGGAGTCGCGGGCGTCGAC
The DNA here is from genome assembly GCF_007954365.1 of Frigoribacterium sp. ACAM 257. Taxonomy (GTDB): domain Bacteria; phylum Actinomycetota; class Actinomycetes; order Actinomycetales; family Microbacteriaceae; genus Frigoribacterium. Next base: position 1,076,843 of record NZ_VOLO01000001.1, on the reverse strand, counting down.
GGGGCCCTGGCCCGTGCAGCTCGTGCAGCCGGGTACCACACGGCCATCCTCGAGGGAGACTTCGACTCCCGTGCCCTGTCGCGGCCCTCCACGGTCCACGACGACGTCCTGCCCGAGGCCCGCTCCCTGGACGGCGCCGGCTGCGAGCACGTCCCCGTGCCCCTGGACGTCGCCGCTGCCGTGCTCGGCGGGGACACGGTCCTCACTGCTCGGTTCCTGGACGAGGTGAGCAGCGGCGTCGACGTGGTCGTGGCCCTCGCCTCCGAGAAGTCGCGCCCGATGCCGGCGTGGGCGCTGTCCCCGCACTCGGACGTGGTCCTCCTCGTGGCAGCCGAGGGCCGCACCACCCACGAGCAGCTCTCGCTGATGCACGAGCAGCTCCGCAGCAGGGGAGTCGAGCCGCTCGGCGTCCTGCTCTGCGGATCGCCCCTCCCCCGACGACGAGACCCCCGCGCCGACTGGCGCGCAGCCGACCACCGGGCCCCCGTGCTCGAGGAAGTGACGTCATGACGACCACGACGACCACCACCACGTCGACCCTCGAGCGCCCCGGAGGCGCCGGTCGCGTGGGCTACGCCGCAGGTGCCTTCGACCTGTTCCACATCGGGCACCTCAACCTGCTCCGGCACGCCCGCCAGCACTGCGACCACCTGATCGCCGGGGTCGTGTCCGACGAGATGCTCGCCCTGACGAAGGGCATCACGCCCGTCGTTCCCCTCGCGGAGCGGCTCGAGATCGTCGACCACATCGACGTCGTCGACACCGCCTACGCCGAGACTGTGCCCGACAAGCTCGACGTCTGGCGCGAGCTGCGGTTCGACGTCTTCTTCAAGGGCGACGACTGGCGGGGCACCGAGAAGGGCCTCCGCCTCGAGCGGGAGTTCGCCGAGGTCGGCGTGGAGGTCGTGTACTTCCCGTACACGATGAGCACGTCCAGCACGGTGCTGCGGCGTGCCCTGCGCGCGTTGTCGGGCGGGGCTCCGGCACAGGAGACGGCGACCGCCGAGCGGGCCCGCTGAGGAGATGCGCTGAGGAGGCGCGCTGAGGAGGTGCCCCGTCACGGACGGTGCGGTCGCCCCTCAGCTCGTCCCTCCCCAGGGTCGTCCCGGGAGCGGTCTCGGCTCGCCGCCTGTGGACGACGGTCCGAGACGGACGCCGGGAGGCGACCCTGGCCCCATGACCGTCCCCCTCGCCTCCCCGTCCTCTCCTGCCGCCGACCCGCACCGGCCGCTCGTGTCCGACCACGACCTGCTCACCCGGGTCGAGGTCCTCGTCCCTGTGGCCGTGCGGAGGCAGCTCTGGACTCTCTTCCTCGACTCCGACGACGTCCAGCTCCCCATGGTCGTGCCCCTCGAGGGCATCCCCGAGCGTCCGGACCGGTCCGCGGTCGAGCGCTGGGGCGACGCCCTGGACGCGGTCTCGGCCGAGTTCGGCGTGGCTTCCGTCGTGTTCGTCCTCGAGCGACCAGGGCCCCGGGTCGACACTGATCCCGACTGCGCCTGGCGGCTCGCGCTGGCGCACCTCGCCGAGAGCCGTCGTTTCGCCGTCCGGGCCGTCTTCACGTGCGCGTCGGACGGCGTGGTGCTTCCCTCCGCAGCCAGATCCGCGCCGGTGCCCGACGACGAACGGTGCTCGCGGCCTCAGCCCTCCCCGAGGCGCCTGCGGCTCTCCGAGGAGCTCACGGTGCGCTGACCTCGTCCCTGGTCGAGGTGCCGCCACCAGGCGGTCTCGGCGAGCTCGGCCGACGTGTAGACCCCCAGGGCGTCCTGCTCCGACTCGACGAACGACCAGCGACGCAGCCGCCAGCCGTTCCCGAACGCCTCGACGACGGCCATGGCCGCTCCGTCCGGCGTCCGGCGGACGAACCAGCGGTCGTCGGAGGCGCGGTCGAGCATGGACCGATGGTAGCCGGACGACGGTCACCAGGCCCGGCCCGGGCCACGTCGGCCAGGCGGTCAGGCGAGCGCGAGGGGGAACACGGTGCGGGTGTCCTGGGCGAGTGCTGGATCGGGCAGCTCGTGTCGCCGCACCTCCAGGGCGTCCCACTCGACCCGGCGCAGCAGCACGGGCGCCCGGTCGTCGTCCTGCGCGGCGACCGCGTCGCCGACGAGTCGGCCGAGCGAGAACGACTGCTGTCCGGCGTCCGGGACGGCGACCACCTCCCCCTCTCCGAGAGCAGCGAACGCGTCGCGCTGCGTCGTCCAGGCGGGCGTGGTCCGGCCCCTGGACGACGACTCCGCGACGGTGACGACGCCCGCTCGGCGCCAGTCGTCGCCGGTCTGGGCGTCCCCGGGGCGGACCACCCACGCGCGTCGGGTCGAGGACAGGGCCGCGTCGTCGGTGGGCGGAGCGGTCCCGGGATCGGCCCCGGGCCAGACGTAGTCGAGGTCGTCGGGAACACCGGGGAACCTGCCCCGGTACCACTCGGCCTCTTTCTGCACGAGCTTCGACCGGTGGCTGCGGTGCACGGCGTCGTCGCCGAGCCACCTCGGCAGGTCGGCGGTGACCAGGGCGGCAGCCGCGGCCGGACGTCCAGGCTCCGTTCCCGTCCGAGGATCAGCGACGACGTCGCCCAGGACGGGGGCGAACTCCAGCACCTGCGGGCGGACGGTGTCGGCGTGCCCCTGGGCGATCCACTCGTCCGTGATCGCGAGGGCGTAGGCGGTGAGGGCGGTCCGATGGCCGCGCCACATGGCTATGGCCGGGTGGCTCTGCCAGCCGTAGCCGGGCAGGGTCACCGCTCTCAGCACCTGGAGGGCCTCGACGCGCTGCTTGCCGAGCCTCGCCTGGTCGAGCACCTGCGCGCTCTCGACGAAGTCGGGATACGGGAGGAAGGTCTGCACGCCAGTCAGGCTAGGCGCGTCGTCTAGGTGCGGTTGCCGATCCGGCCCCTGAGCACGTCGATGCGCTTCTGGATCTGTTCCGTGCTCGCCTGGGCCACCGAGGGCCCGCCGCTGACCCGTCGCAGGTCGGCGTGGATGATGCCGTGGGGCTCGTTGGACACCCGCGACCAGATCGACACCAGACGACTCAGCTCCTGTCGTTGCTCCTTGATGGTCTGGTACAGCGGACGTGCCTCCGCCGCAGGCGCCGTCACGGTCGGCAGGCCCGTCTTGCGCGACCGTGTGGCCTGCTTCGCCTGCCGCTGCCGGAGCAGGTCGCGCACCTGGTCGGGCTCGAGGAGGCCGGGGATCCCGATGAAGTCGAGTTCCTCGAGGCTGCCGATCTCGCCGCCCGTGCCGAACTCGCCGCCGTCGTAGAGGACACGGTCGAACGACGCCTGCGAGTCGAGCGCCTCGAAGGGCTGCTGGTCGAGCAGGCTCGAGGCCTTCTCCTCGCGGTTGGCGGCCGCCATCATGTCTTCCTCCGGCGCGAAGATGCCGTCGTCGGCGTTCTCCGGCCGGTCGAGCGCGTGGTCGCGCTCGAGTTCGAGCTGCCCCGCCAAGGCCATCAGGCTGGGGACGCTCGGCAGGAAGATCGACGCGGTCTCGCCCCGGCGCCTCGCGCGGACGAAGCGGCCGACGGCCTGCGCGAAGAACAGGGGCGTGGACGCGGAGGTGGCGTACACGCCCACGGCGAGGCGGGGAACGTCGACGCCCTCGGACACCATCCGCACGGCCACCATCCACCGCGCGTCGCCGTCGGAGAAGGCCTGGATCCGGTCGGAGGCGGCCTTCTCGTCCGACAGGACGACCGTGGGTCGTTCTCCCGTCAACTTCTGCAGCACCGCGGCGTACTGCCGCGCGGCCGTGTGGTCGGTGGCGATGACGAGACCGCCGGCGTCGGGGACGCCGCGACGGACCTCGGTCAGACGGGTGTCGGCCGCCGACAGGACGGCGGGGATCCAGTCGCCCTGCGGCGACAGGGCCGTGCGCCAGGCCTGGGCCGTGATGTCCTTGGTGACCGCCTCGCCGAGGGTCGCACTCATCTCGTCGCCCATGCGGGTGCGCCAGCGCATCTGCCCGGCGTAGGCCATGAACAGCACCGGACGCACGACGCCGTCGGCCAGGGCGCGCCCGTAGCCGTACGAGTAGTCGGACCGGGAGGTGCGGATGCCCTGCTCGTCCGGGGCGTACGTGACGAACGGGATCGGAGCCGTGTCCGAGCGGAACGGCGTCCCCGTCAACGAGAGCCGACGCGTCGCCCGGCCGTAGGCCTCGCGGATGCCGTCGCCCCAGCTGAGGGCGTCGCCCCCGTGGTGCACCTCGTCGAGGATGACTAGCGTGCGGCCGGCAGCCGTCAGGTCGGCGTGCACCTTGGGGTTCATGCCGACCTGGGCGTAGGTGACGGCGACCCCGTGGTAGTGCCGGCCGAACGAGACATCGGCGTTCTTGAACATGGGGTCGAGCCTCAGGTTCACGCGGTCGGCCGCGTCCGCCCACTGTCGCTTCAGGTGCTCGGTCGGGGCGACGACCACGACGCGGTCGACCTCACCCCGCGACAGCAGCTCCGTCGCGAGGCGGAGTGCGAAGGTCGTCTTTCCGGCCCCGGGCGTCGCGGCCGCCAGGAAGTCCTGGGGGGACGAGGCGAAGTACTGCTCGAGGGCCTCGGCCTGCCAGGCGCGGAGCTTGCTCGCCGTGCCCCAGGCTGCTCGCTCGGGGAACGCGGGCGACAGGTGCTCGGCAGCGGAGTTCCCCGCTGTGGCACCGACCTCGCCCAGGTCGAGCTGGTCGTCCGTGCCTGTCTGGTCGTCGGCCCCGGCCTGGTCGCCGGCACCCCCGGCCGGGTCGTCCTCGTACGCTGTGCTCACTTGGCCCGATCTTACTCGCCGGCGGCGGCCGGTCGGTCACGGCCCGGTCGGTCTCGATCGTGCCGCGATCGACGCCGGGAGTCGTCGCCGCCCGCGCGAAGCAGGGACGCGGGCGTGGGTGCCGCAGCACCGAAGCGTGCCCGGAGGGCGTCCATCGTCGATTCCGCCTCGCGCCACTCTGCGTCGTCGTCCCAGAGGCCGAGCGAGAGCCCGCCGTCGCCGGCGGCGCCCAACTGCTCGACGCGGACTCCGACGAGCCGGATGCGCTCGTGCTGCTTGCCCGTCGCCTCGTACACCGAGCGGACCTCGTCGTAGATGCGGCGTCCGAGGTCGGTCGGGTCGGCGAGGGTGCGTGACCGGGTGATAGTCACGAAGTCGGTGGTGCGCAGCTTCAGCACCACGGTGCGGCCGCTGAGGCCGGCCGCGCGGAGCCGAGCCCCCACCTTGTCGCTGAGCCGCAGCAGCTCGCGGCGGATGACGTCGGGGTCGACGACGTCGGTCGAGAAGGTCATCTCGTGTCCGACGCTCTTCTCGGTCGTGTCGGTGTGCACCCGGCGGGGGTCGCGGGCCCATGCCAGGTCGTGGAGCTTCGCACCCGCCGCTGCCCCGACCGCGCGGACGAGGGTGTCCGGCGAGGCCGTCGCCACGTCGCCGACGGTGCGCAGGCCCAGGTTGGCGAGCACCTCCTCCGTCTTGCCGCCCACGCCCCAGAGGGCGCTGATCGGGCGTGGGTGGAGGAACGCGATGGTCTGGTCGTGCGGCACGACGAGCAGGCCGTCGGGCTTGGAGACGCTCGAGGCGAGCTTGGCGACGAACTTCGTCGACGCGGCCCCGATGCTGCAGCGCAGGCCCGTCTCGGCGTGCACTCGTCGCCGCAGCTCGGTCGCGATCTGCCACGGCGGGCCCATCAGCCGGATCGCGCCCGAGACGTCGAGGAAGGCCTCGTCGATGCCGAGCCGCTCGACCAGAGGCGTCACGTCGTCGAACATCGACATCACCACCGACGACCAGTGCCGGTACTTCTCGCCGTGCGGCTCGAGCACGATCGCCTGCGGGCAGCGGCGCAGCGCGATCGCCATGGGCATCGCGGAGTTGACGCCGAACTTGCGCGCCTCGTAGGTCGCCGCAGTGACGACCGAGCGGTCGGACCGGTGGCCGATGACCACCGGCTTGCCCACGAGGTCGGGACGGTCGAGCAGCTCGACGGACGCGAAGAAGGCGTCCATGTCGACGTGCAGGATCGGCGCCGACACGTCGTCGGTGGGGTCCGCGGTGACGAGGCGCCCGCTGCCGTCCTGTTTGCTCACCCGGTGATCCTCACACGGACCGCCGACATCGTCGGCCGGCGGCCGCCGCGGGCGCCGGTGCGGGTGCCGATAGGCGGGCTACCGCTCCGAGGGACCGAGCAGCCGTGCAGCGATGGTGGCGTGCGCCGAGTCGGTGCTCGACGGGTGGAACCGGCCGGCGAGGACGTCGCGCTGAAGCCTCCCGAGCTCTGACGACGCCCGGTACGATCCGCCGCCGGCGACCGCCACCGCCTGGTCCACCACGGCGCGTGCCGCCTCGGTCACGCGTGTCTTGAGGCCGACGAGCAACGGCGACCAGTCGGCACCGTGGTCGACGAGCCGGTCGACGTCACGGGCGAGCGAGTCGACCTGCGGCTCGAGGCCGTCGAGCACCAGTCGCGCGTCGGCGACTCGCCAGCGCACGATCGGGTCGAGGGCGAGCGACTCCCCCGTCCGTCGCGACGTCCGACCGGACGCCGACTCGACGGCGAGCTCGACCGCGCGGCGTGCGATCCCCCGGTAGACGGCGGCGACGAGGGTCTCGAACACGGCGAAGATCCCGAACACGAGGGGGTCGGCACTCGGCCCGACCGGCAGCTGCCGCACGATGCGCGACGCGGGCACCTCGACGCCGTCGAGCCGGGTGCTGTGGCTCTCGGTCGCGCGCATGCCGATCGTGTCCCAGTCGCCGAGCGAGGTCCAGCCCGGCTGGTCGCGATGCACGAAGCCGTGCACCAGCACGGGCGCCGCGGGGTGGGTGTCGTCACGGCCGAAGACGCCCAGCCGGGTCCAGACCGGCGACAGCGAGGTCGCCGTCTTCGTGCCGGTGAAGCGCCAGCCGCCGTCGACCGTCGGCTCGGCGCGCGTGACCGAGTCGAACAGGACGAGGTCGTTCCCCGGCTCGCTCACCCCGAAGGCGAACACCTCGCCCGCCGCCGCGTCGGCGAGCACGAGGTCGAGCGAGCGGTCTCCCCTGGCGCGCAGCACGGCGGCGCAGCCCGTCCAGACGAGGTGCATCCCGACCGCGAGGGCGGTGGCGGGAGCGGCGGCCGCGAGGCGGGACTGCAGGGCCGCGACCTGTTCGAGTCCGAGGCCCGCGCCTCCTTCGCCCTCGGGCACGAAGACCGTCAGGTACCCGCGCTCGCGCAGCTCGGCGAAGTCGTCGTGGGGGAACGCCGCGTCACGGTCGTGACCGGCGGCACGCTCGCGGAAGCGGGCGAGCAGGTCGTCCGGCAGCAGCGCCGAGGGCGACCACGAGGAGGCGGTGCCAGGTCCGGTGCCGTCGGTCATGCCCTGAGGGTAGCCACCTCGGCACCCGGCGGTAACGTGGAGGCCATGACGCAGCTGCATCCCTGGTCCCGGTACGTCGCGATCGGGGACTCGTTCACCGAGGGCATCGGCGACCCGGAGGAGCGCGCGCCCGGCGGCCACCGCGGCTGGGCGGACCGGGTGGCCGAGGTGCTGGGGTCGTCCGCCGACGACTTCGCCTACGCCAACCTCGCCGTGCGGGGGCGCCTGCTGCAGCAGATCGTCGACGAGCAGGCCGACGCCGCCCTGTCGCTCCGGCCCGACCTCATCTCGGTCTCGGCGGGCGGCAACGACATCATCCGCCCCGGCACCGACCCCGACCAGGTGGCGGCGGGCTTCGACGCCCTCGTCGAGAAGCTGGGCTCGCAGGGCGCCACGGTGGTCGTGTTCACCGGCCCGGACATCGGGCTGACGCCGGTGCTCGGGCGTCTCCGCGGCAAGGTGGCCATCTACAACGAGCACGTGCACGCGATCGCGCTGAAGCACGACGCCGTGGTCGCCGACATGTGGGCCCTGCGTCAGCTCGCCGACTCGCGCATGTGGGCGCCCGACCGGCTGCACTTCAGCCCGCTCGGCCACCACACGATCGCCAGGGCCGTGCTCGGCGCCCTCGCCGTCGAGAACGACCTCGAGCCGTGGCGGCCCGAGCCGCTCGAGCGCCGTCCCTGGCGCCAGGCCCGCTCCGAGGACATGGGCTGGGCGCGCGAGTACCTCGTGCCCTGGGTGGTCCGCCGCATCCGGCACCAGTCGTCGGGCGACGGGCGGCAGGCGAAGCGGCCCGACGCCGTCACGGTCATCTACCGCGACGAGCAGCAGCCGTAGGGGCTGCACCGCAGCCCGCAGGAGGCGTCAGCCGCGTCCTGCGAGGACGTCCTGCGGGTGCGTCAGCCGCCACCACGCGCCGGGCTCCGGGATCGTCGCGTCGAGCACGAGCGGCACGTCCACCTCCTGGCCCCCGACGTCGAAGCGGACGGTGCCCACCTCGCTGCCGGCGGCGCCGGGCCCGACCTCGTCGGTGCGCACCGTGGACGTGACCGCCTTGTCGCCCCAGACCAGCAGGTCGGCGCCCCCGGCCGCCACGGCCTGGGCAGAGGCGCCCCAGGGCAGGTCGTAGCGCGCCCAGACGTCGTCCTCGCCGGTCAGCGTGATGGTCTGGAACTTGCCGGTGACGCTCTGCAGCAGGCGCTGCACGTCCGCGTCGAGCGAGTCGTGGTCCACGCCGCCGAGCATCACCCCGACCACCGTCACGGTCTGGCCGGCGACGGTGAAGTCGGCCGCGAAGAGGAGGCACGCACCGGCCTCGTCGAGGGTGCCGGTCTTGATGCCCTTCACGCCGTCGAGGCCGAGCAGCTCGTTCGAGTTGTCGATGACGCCCACGCCCGGGATCGTCGTCTCGTCGGTCCCGACGATGGCCGCCACGTCGGGGTCGGCGAGGGCGAGGGCGCCGAGGGCCACGAGGTCGGCAGCCGTGCTCGTGTTCTGCGGAGACAGCCCCGTCGGCTCGACGATGGTCGTCGCGGAGAGCTCGTTCTCGGCGAGCCACGCGGCCGCCGCCGAGACGAAGGCGGCGTCCGACCCGAACGCCCAGCGTGCCAGCGAGGTCGCGTAGTTGTTGGCCGACTCGATCAAGGTCACCTCGAGCAGCTGTCGCTCGCTGAGGACCGAGCCCGCCGTCATCGGCACGACCTTCCCGTCGACCGCGCGGTACGTGTCGTAGAGGGCCGCGTCGGCGGCGGTGAGCGTCACGGACGGCCCGTCGCCTCCGTCGAGCGGCTTCGCGTCGAGGACGACGAGGGCCGTCACGACCTTGCTGATGCTGGCGATCGGCCTCGGCTGCGCGTCCCCGCTCGTGGTCAGGCTCTCGTCGAACCCGAGGGCCTCGACGGCCGTGGCGCCGTACGAGGGGAACGCGAGCTGTGCGCCGGGCTGGGCGGGCGCCTCCCAGGTGGACGCCGCCGCCGCCGCCGGGGCGAGCGGGCTCAGCAAGGTGAGGGGCAGGTAGGTGCCCACGGCGAGCACCAGCACGACGAGGCCGCCGACCGCGGCCCGGCGTCGTCTCAGGACGGCGCGGCTCGTCACGAGGGCGACGCTCCCCCGGCGTCGGCGTCGGCGTCGGCGTCGGTGCCGGTGCCGGTGCCGGGCGTCGACGCGCCCGCGACGGGCGGCACGCGCAGCGCCCAGAGGGCCACGGCGGAGGCGGCGGCCACGTTGAGGCTGTCCACCCCGTGCAGCATCGGGATCGTCACGACCCGGTCGGCGGCGCGGAGCGCGTCCCGGCTCAGGCCGTCCCCCTCGGTGCCGAGCAGCAGAGCGACGCGATCGGGCGCGGAGGCGGCGTACTCGTCGAGGGGCACCGCGTCGTCGGCGAGGGCGAGCGCCGCGACCTCGAAGCCCGCGTCGCGGAGCAGCTCGGCGCCGAGGGGCCACTCCGGGAGGCGCGTCCACGGCACCTGGAGCACGGTGCCCATGCTGACGCGCACGCTGCGCCGGTAGAGCGGGTCCGCGCAGCGGGGGGTGACGAGCACCGCGTCCGCGCCGAGGCCGGCGACCGCGCGGAAGATGGCGCCCACGTTCGTGTGGTCGACGATGTCCTCCAGGACGACGACGCGTCGCGCGCCCTCGAGCAGGGACTCGACGCTCGGCAGCTCGGGCCGGTGCATCGCGGCCAGGGCCCCCCGGTGCAGGTGGTAGCCGGTCAGCGTCTCGAGCAGCGCCGCGTCGCCGACGAAGATCTCTCCGTCGAGGTGCGCCACGAGGGGCTCGACGTCCGCCAGCCAGCGCTCGGTCATCAACACCGAGCGCGGCACGTGCCCGGCACGCAGCGCCCGCTCGATGACCTTGCTCGACTCGGCGATGTACAGCCCGCCCTCGGGCTCCGACACGCGGCGGAGCGCGACGTCGGTCAGCCGGGCGTAGTCCGCGAGGTCGGGGCGGTCGAGATCGGTGATGCGGGTGATGCGCACGGCGCTCCAGGGCAGGACGTCCGGTCGGCGGCGACGCGTGAGGCGGCACGGGAGGACGAGGGGGCAGGGACGAGGTCCAGGCTAACGCCAGGGGAACGAATCGCCAGGCCGCGCCGTTTAGGCTGACGTCGACCCCTCCTGGCGGTCGACCTGCCCCGAAGGAGGCCCCACCGTGACTGACCCGGCCACGCCGCCGGCCGCCGCCGGTCCCGCCCGGTCGGCCCGCGCCTCCTCGGCCCCGGCGGGCGACAGCGTCGACGACGCCGTGGAGGTCCTGGCCGGCCGCCGCGTCGCGGTGCTCACCGGCGCCGGCATCAGCACCGACTCGGGCATCCCCGACTACCGGGGGGCAGGAGCGCCGCCGCGCAACCCGATGACCTTCCAGCAGTTCCTCTCGAGCGAGCGCTACCGCAAGCGCTACTGGGCGGGCAGCCACGTCGGCTGGAAGACCTTCAGCGCGTCCGCGCCGAACGGCGGGCACCGGGCCCTGGCCGAGCTCGAGCGCGCCGGCGTCGTCAACGGCGTCGTCACGCAGAACGTCGACGCGCTGCACGAGCGGGCGGGGTCACGGCGCGTTGTCGACCTTCACGGCACCGTCGACCGTGTGCTCTGCCTCACCTGTGGCCAGTCGTTCGCGCGCGACACGGTCGCCGCGCGCCTGGCCAGGGACAACCCGTGGATCGACGAGCCCGAGAGCGTCCGCCTCGCCCCGGACGGCGACGTGGAGGTCGACGACATCGACGCCTTCGTGGTCCCGTCGTGCACGGTCTGCGGCGGTGTGCTGAAGCCCGACGTCGTCTTCTTCGGCGAGTTCGTGCCCGTCGAGCGGTTCGCCGAGGCTCGGTCGCTCGTCGTCGGCGCCGAGGCGCTGCTGGTGGTCGGGTCGTCGCTGGTCGTCAACTCGGGCATCCGGCTGCTCGACCAGGCGACCAGGCGCCGCCTGCCCGTCGTCATCGTGAACCGGGGCGAGACCAAGGGCGACGCGCGGGCCGCCGTGAAGATCGACGCCGGGACGACGGAGACCCTCGCCGCTCTCGTCGAGCGCCTCGTGCCGGCTCCCACGCCCGACCCCACTGCGGAGACGCGATGACCTTGCTCTACCTGGTCCGTCACGGCGAGACCGACTGGAACCGCGCACGGCGCATCCAGGGCACGACGGACATCCCCCTGAACGACCTCGGTCGTGCCCAGGCGGCCGACGCGGGCGGCCTGCTCGCCCGCCGCTCCTTCGACCGGGTCGTCGCCAGTCCGCTCTCGCGTGCCGCCGAGACCGGCTCGATCATCGCCGCACGGCTCGGGCTGCCCGCGCCCGAGCTGGTCCCTGCCGTCGCCGAGCGGCGCTACGGCGACGCCGAGGGCCTCACCGGCAGCGAGGTCGAGCGGAGGTTCCCCGTCGGCACTCCCGTGCCCGGTCGCGAGAGCCGTCGCGAGCTGCTCGCACGGGTGCTGCCGGCCCTGGTCCAGATCGCGCGCTCGACGGGCGTCGGCAGCGGGGACGGGCGTGTCGTCGTCGCGACGCACGGCGCCGTGATCCGCGCGGTGGTCACGCACGTGGCCGGGGACGACGTCCTGCACCTCGGGACGCCCATCCGCAACGGCTCGATCCACTCGTTCGAGCTGCGCGACGACGCCCTCGTGCTCCGCGAGTTCGACGACCCGCTCGAGGACGAGTCCGAGTGCGCCGGCACCCCCTCGTTCGACCGGCAGAACGCGCTCGAGAAGTAGGGGTGCCTGAGCTGCAGCAGCCGTCGCCTCCTGTGCTTCTGCTCTACCCGTCGTGCGCGCTTCAGTGCTGCCGAGGGCGGGTAATCCGGGTCGAGGGCGGGTTCTCCGCGACCCGCCCTCGACCCGGAACACCCGCCCTCGAGTCGCAGGCGCGGCGCGGGGTGCGGGGGGCACCGCCGTCAGCTGCGACGCGGCGCCGACTGACTACCGGCGGCGGCCAAGGCGCCCGCGTCCGCGCGACGGGGCACGCCCGGTCGCCAGCAGCAGCTCGAGCAGCACCTCCGCCGAGGCCGCCCAGCTGAAGCGGGCCGCCTGCTGCAGCGACGCCGCCGACCGTGCCGCCCACTCCCCCTCGAGCCGGCGCACCGCCGCCGCGATCGACGACGGAGATTCAGGGTCGAAGTACAGGGCCGCGTCCCCGCCGATCTCCCGGAAGATCGGGATGTCGCTGACGACTGCCGGCGTGCCGAGGGACATGCCCTCGACGAGCGGGATCCCGAAGCCCTCGGCGCGGCTCGCGGTCACCACGGCGGTGGCGCCCAGCAGCACCGCGCGGTACTCCTCGTCGCTCACGCCGTCGTGGAACACGAGCGAGCCGGCAGGGGCGAGGGCCGTCAAGGAGGCGCGCTCCCGCTCCGACACGCGGCTCATCAGGTGCAGTCGATGCCCGTCGAGCAGGGGCAGCGCCCTGGCGAGCGCAGCCACGTTCTTGTACGGCATGAACGACCCCATGTAGACGAGGTCGCGATGCGTCGGCGCCGTGCGGGGCGCCGCGTCGGCCACCGGGTCGGCGGCGTTCGTGACGACGGTGACGGGTCGCCGCGTGAGGCGGTGGCGCGCCATCTCGGACCTGGTGGTCCGACTGACGGTGACGACAGCGTCGGCCCGGTCGAGCAGCAGCCGCTGGGGCCACCAGGCCAGGTGGTACACCCGCCAGAGCAGGCGCAGCGCGAGGGCGAACTCGGGAGGCGGCGTCCTGTTCGTGTAGTAGATGAGGTCGTGCAGGGTCAGCACGAGGGCGTAGCGGCGGCCCCACGATCCCATCGTCTGCATGGGCGACCACACCACGTCGGGGCGGGCCGCCGCGACCTGCAGGGCGACGAGCGGCTCGCGCGGGCTCGTCGGGTCGCATACGAGCAGGTGCGGCAGGTCGGGCAGCTTGTCGAGCTGGCGGAGGTCGGAGACGACCATCGTCAGCTCCACCTCGTCGTCGCCGTGGACGATCTCCGCGAGAGCGCCGACCACGCCGGCCGTGAACCGGCTGATGCCGTCGTGGCGTCCGGTGCGGACGTAGCGACAGTCGACGGCGATCCTCACGCGACGAATCCCTGGATCGCGGCGGCCGCCTCCTGCGGCTTCTCGTAGTGGATCAGGTGCCCCACGCCGTCGATCACGGTGAGGCGCGCGTCGGGGAACAGCGCCCGCAGGTCGTGCTGAGCGGGGAGCGCCGTGATGTCGTCCCGGTCGGCGGCGATCAGCAGCGTCGGCACGGCGACGCGTGCCGCGTAGCTGCTGACGTCGCTCGACACGGAGGCGCGGAACGCGTCGAGCACGACGCGCCGGTCCGCGAAGCGCGAGAAGTACGAGTCGTGCTGGTCGTGGATCCAGCGGCGGAGGCCCCTGTCCCGCGTCTTGACCATGGCCAGGCTCGTGAAGCGCACGACCGGCGCGGCCTGCAGCACGGACAGCCCCGCGGCCTCGGGCAGCGCTGCGCCGGCCCAGTAGTAGAAGACGGCGAGGCGGGTCACGACGCCGCGTGGGCCGGACAGCGCCGGCGCGGCGATCGGGTTGACCAGCACCAGCCGGGAGGCACGGAGCCCGTCCGCGAGAGCGGCTGAGGTCACGATCGACCCGAAAGAGTGCCCGAGCACCACGACCGACTCGTCGAGCCCGACGGCGGCGGCGAAGGCCGTCAGCCAGATGGCGTAGGCCGCGACGCTGTGCTCGCCGTCGAGCGGCGACGACTCGCCGAAGCCCGGCAGGTCGGGCATGACCACCCGCACGCCCGTGAGGTGCGCCACGACAGGCTCGAGGCCGTGGTGGTCGCCCCGGAAGCCGTGCACCGCGAGCACGACCGGGCTGTCGTCGTCGGCCCCCGGCGTGTCGTAGGTCCACCAGGCGGTGTCGCTGCCCGCGACTCGGACGACGTCCTCGCGCACCGAGACGGACTCGAGGAGGCGCCGGTACGGCGACGGGACACGGGGCTCTCTGACGATCACGGGCCGAGTCTACGGACGCCGTCCCGGCGGAACGCGCGCGCTCGGCCGTGCGCCGTCCTAGAGTTGGCCGGGTGAGCTTCACTGCACCCATCCAGCAGCCCGGACTGACCCTCGACCCCGCGTGGCACCGACGTGCCGTGTTCTACGAGGTGATGGTCCGCTCGTTCGTCGACAGCAACGGCGACGGCGCCGGCGACCTCCAGGGGCTGCTCTCGCGGCTCGACTACCTGCAGTGGCTCGGGGTCGACGCCCTCTGGCTCCCGCCGTTCTTCCAGTCGCCCCTGCGCGACGGCGGCTACGACATCGCCGACTACAAGGCGATCCTGCCCGAGTTCGGCACCCTCGACGAGTTCCGCGACCTCGTGACGAAGTCCCACGAGCGCAACATGCGCATCGTGATCGACATGGTGCTGAACCACACGTCCGACCAGCACGAGTGGTTCCAGCAGTCGCGTGAGGACCCTGAGGGCCCGTACGGCGACTTCTACGTCTGGCGCGACACCGACGAGGAGTACTCGAACATCCGCGTGATCTTCGTGGACACCGAGGAGTCGAACTGGACGTTCGACCCGGTGCGCCGTCAGTTCTTCTTCCACCGCTTCTTCTCGCACCAGCCGGACCTCAACTTCGAGAACCCCGCCGTGCAGGAGGCTGTCTTCGACGTCGTCCGGCACTGGCTCGACCTGGGCGTCGACGGCCTCCGGCTCGACGCGATCCCCTACCTCTTCGAGACGGAGGAGGGCAACGGCGAGGGCGAGCCAGCGACCCACGAGTTCATCAAGCGCCTCCGTCGCATGGTCGACGACGAGTTCCCCGGTCGTGTGCTCATCGCCGAGGCGAACCAGTGGCCGGCCGAGACCGCCGCCTTCTTCGGCACGGAAGAAGAGCCCGAGTGCCACATGGCCTTCGACTTCCCCGTCATGCCCCGCATCTTCTACTCGCTGAGGGCGCAGAACGGCTCCGAGCTGAAGCGCATCCTCTCCGAGACGACCGAGGTGCCGCCGGGGGCGGCCTGGGCCGTCTTCCTCCGCAACCACGACGAGCTCACCCTCGAGATGGTCAGCGAGGAGTATCGCCAGGCGATGTACGGCTGGTACGCGTACGACCCCCGGATGCGCTCGAACATCGGCATCCGCCGCCGTCTCGCTCCCCTGCTCGACAACTCGCGGGCCGAGCTCGAACTCGTGCACGCGCTGTTGTTCGCGCTGCCCGGCAGCCCGTTCCTCTACTACGGCGACGAGATCGGGATGGGCGACAACATCTGGCTGCCCGACCGCGACTCCTCGCGCACTCCGATGCAGTGGACGCCCGACCGCAACGCCGGCTTCTCGACGGCCGACCCGGGCAAGCTCTTCCTGCCCGTCGTGCAGTCGCTCGTCTTCAACTACAACCTGGTCAACGTCGAGAGCCAGCTCGCCCAGTCGCGCTCGCTGCTGCACTGGGTGCGGAACGTCATCCACGTCCGCAAGGCCCACCCCGTCTTCGGGCTCGGCACCCTCGAGGTGGCCGAGACGGACCAGGAGTCGGTGCTCGCGTTCGTCCGGTCGTACGAGGGCGAGGGCACCCAGTTCGGCGCCTCCGCGGAGGACGTCCTCTGCGTGTTCTCCTTCGCGCACAACCCGTCGGCCGTCACCGTCACCGCGCCTCACCTGGCCGGCCGTACGCTCTTCGACCTCTTCGGCGGGGCGCAGTTCCCGTCGTTCGACGACGAGGGCAAGGTCACGATCACGCTCGGGACGCAGCAGTTCTTCTGGCTGCACGTCGGCGACGTGCCCGCCGCGTCGGCCCCGGCTGTCGGCGGCGCCTCCTAGGCTCAGAGGGTGAGCCAGACCGACCCTGCCGAGACCGTGCCGTCCCTTCCCGTCCTCGCGTCACCTGGCGCGGCGGGCGACCTTCCGTCGGCGTGGTGGAAGGCGCTCGGCGTGTTCGACCTCGAGACGACCGGGATCGACGTCGAGACGGCCCGCATCGTCACTGCCCACGTCGGCCTCATCGACGCGACGGGCGAGACGGTCGCCCACGGCGAGTGGCTGGCCGACCCGGGCGTCGAGATCCCCGAGCAGGCGAGTGCCGTCCACGGCGTCACGACCGAGCGTGCGCGTGCCGAGGGTCGACCGGCTGCCGAGGTCGTCGCCGAGATCGTCGCGGCGGTCCGCGCCGTCTTCGCCCGCGGTGTGCCGCTGGTCGTCTACAACGCGCCCTACGACCTGACGCTGCTCGACCGCGAGGCGCGCCGCCACGGGATCGAGCCGCTCGGCGAGGTCGGAGAGATCGGCTGCGTCGTCGACCCCCTCGTCATCGACAAGGCGGTCGACCGGTTCCGCAAGGGCAAGCGCACCCTCGAGGCAGCCGCCGGCGTCTACGGCGTCGTCCTCGACGACGCGCACGACGCCGGCGCGGACGCCGTGGCCGCGGGTCGGGTGGCGCAGGCGATGGCGCAGCGCTACCCCGAGCAGCTCGACGTGCCGACGACCGCCCTCCACGACCTCCAGGTCGGCTGGTGCTCGACCCAGGCGGCGTCGTTCCAGGAGTACAAGCGACGCAAGGACCCGACGTTCACGACGTCGGGCGAGTGGCCGCATCGTTCGCTGCCCGTCTCCTGAGGCGTGCGGCGGACGGAACTCCGGACGCGCCGATTCGCGGACATGACGAGAGGCGGCCCACCGAGGTGGACCGCCTCTCGACGTTCATCAGGGTCGTGACCCCGAAGTGCTGCTACTTGCCGAAGTTCTTGTAGCGCGAGTTGAACTTCTCGACGCGACCGGCCGAGTCGAGGATGCGCTGCTTGCCCGTGTAGAACGGGTGCGACTCGGACGAGATCTCGACGTCGATGACCGGGTAGGTCTCCCCGTCGAGCTCGATGGTCTTGTCGCTCGTCGTCGTGGAGCGCGTGAGGAACGTGGCGCCCGATGCGAGGTCGCGGAAGACGATCTGCTTGTACTCGGGGTGGATGTCGGTCTGCATGAGAGTCCTAGGTCTAGCGGCGGATGGTGGTGTTGAGTTCAGGGAGGCCCCGCACGAGTGCTCCGGGCCAGCTGGCAACGATACCAGACGCGGGGCCCGTGTCCGAGGAGCGAAACGGTCTGGGGAGTCGTCCGGTCAGCGTGCCGCACGAGCCGTGTAGCGCCCGTCCTCTGCGGTGACCTCGAGCTCGACTCCGAACGTGGCGCCGAGGGTCTCGGCCGTGACGACCTCGTCGATCGGCCCGGCGGCCACGACGGAGCCGTGGTCGAGCAGCAGTGCGTGCGTGAACCCTCGCGGGATCTCCTCGACGTGGTGGGTGACCATGACGATGGCGGGGGCGCCCTCGGACCGGGCGTAGCCGGAGAGCATCCGCAGCAGTTCCTCGCGGGCTCCGAGGTCGAGGCTCGCGGCGGGCTCGTCGAGCAGCAGGAGCTCAGGATCGGTCATGACCGCGCGTGCGATCTGGACGCGTTTCTGCTCTCCGTCGCTGAGCTCGCCGAACGTGCGCTCCGACAGGTGGTCGAGGCTCCACTCGTCGAGCACGCGGTGGGCACGACGCACGTCGACGTGCTCGTACTCCTCGTTCCAGCGGCCCGTGACGGAGTACGCCGCCGTCAGGACGACGTCGATGACCTTCTCCTTGGCCGGGATCCGCCGGGCGATGGTCGTGGACGCGAACCCGATGCGGGGGCGGAGGTCGAAGAGGTCGACCGACCCCAGGTCCCCGCCCAGCACCTCGGCGGTGCCGGAGCTCGGGTGGGTCTGCGCCGCGGCGACCTGGAGCAGGGAGGACTTGCCGGCGCCGTTCGGCCCCAGCACGATCCAGCGCTCGTCCGAGTCGACGGTCCAGCTCAGCGAATCGACGACGGGCACGCCGCCGCGGACGAGGGAGACATCGGTCAGCTGCAGGACGGTAGGCATGGTGGACAGCCTATCGACGCAGGGAGCCGTAGACCTGGAGGGTGCGGTCCGCGATCCGCGTCCAGGAGAACTCGCTCTCGGCGCGCATCCGACCGGCACGTCCCATCAGGCGGGCGAGCTCAGGGTCGGAGACCACCTCCGTGAGGACGCGAGCGAGATCAGCGACGAACTTCTCCGGGTCCAGGGGCGTCCCGGTGCCGTCCTGGGCCTGGTCCAGGGGCACGATGCGACCGGTGAGGCCGTCGGCGACGACCTCCGGGATGCCGCCCGTGTCGGACCCCACGACGGGTACGCCGCAGGCCATCGCCTCGAGGTTGACGATCCCGAGGGGCTCGTAGACGGAGGGGCAGACGAAGGTGGTGGCGGCGCTGAGGACGGCGCTGAGCTGGTGACGCGGCAGGATCTTCTCGATCCAGACGACGCCGGTCCGCTCCTCCTGCAGCTCGCGGACCAGCCCGCTCACCTCGGCCATGATCTCCGGGGTGTCGGGCGCGCCGGCGCAGAGCACCAGCTGCACGTCCGCGGGCAGCAGCTTCGCCGCGCGCAGCAGGTACGGCAGGCCCTTCTGGCGGGTGATGCGGCCGACGAAGACGACCGACGGCCGGTCCGGGTCGATGCCGAGCTCGCGGACGACGTCGGCGTCGTCGACGCGCTGCCAGGCGTCGAGGTCGATGCCGTTGTAGACGACGCTGACCTTCTGCTCGTCGATGCCGGGGTACGAACGGAGGATGTCGCGGCGCATGCCCTCGCTCACGGCGATGACGGCATCGGCCGTCTCGTACGCCTGGCGCTCGATCCAGCTCGACACTCGGTAGCCGCCGCCGAGCTGCTCGGCCTTCCAGGGGCGGAGCGGCTCGAGGCTGTGGGCCGTGAGCACGTGGGGGACGTCGTGCAGCATCTGGGCCAGCTGGCCTGCGGCGTTGGCGTACCAGGTGTGGCTGTGCACGATGTCCGCACCTGCGACGTCCTGGGCGATGCGGACGTCCGTCCCGAGGGTGCGGAGTGCACCGTTCACCTGGGCGAGCTCCGCCAGGTCGGGGTAGCCCGTCGTGTCGGGCTCCGGGTCCACGTCGCCGAAGGCCCGGACCTGCACCTCGATCGACTGCCTCAGCGCCTTGGCGAGCTCGACGACGTGCACGCCTGCGCCTCCGTAGACGTTCGGCGGATATTCCTTCGTGATGACATCGACTCGCACGAGCATCACCGTAGTCGTGCGTCGCAGAAACGTGCCATTCTGGCGACATGGCATCAAAGAAGATCTTCGGGATCGTCCTGGCCGGGGGCGAGGGCAAGCGCCTCATGCCCCTGACCGCCGACCGGGCGAAGCCCGCCGTCCCCTTCGGCGGCAACTACCGCCTCATCGACTTCGCGCTCTCGAACCTCATCAACTCGGGCCTGCGGCAGATCGTCGTGCTGACGCAGTACAAGTCGCACAGCCTCGACCGCCACGTCTCGCAGACCTGGTCGATCGAGGGACTGCTCGGTGCGTACGTCGCGTCCGTGCCCGCGCAGCAGCGGCTCGGCAAGCGCTGGTTCGCCGGCAGCGCCGACGCGATCCTGCAGAGCCTCAACCTGCTCCGTGACGAGAAGCCCGACATCGTCGTCGTGGTCGGCGCCGACCACGTCTACCGGATGGACTTCGAGCAGATGGTGGAGGCGCACATCGCGTCGGGCGCCGGCGTCACCGTCGCCGCGATCCGTCAGCCGATCTCGCTGGCCGACCAGTTCGGCGTCATCGAGGTGGATCCCGACGACCCGACCCGCATCGGGCGCTTCCTCGAGAAGCCGAAGGACGCGACGGGCCTGCCCGACTCCCCCGACGAGATCCTCGCCTCCATGGGCAACTACGTCTTCGACGCGGACGTCCTCATCGACGCGGTGCTCCGTGACGGCGAGAAGGCCGACTCGGACCACGACATGGGCGGCGACATTGTCCCCGACTTCGTGTCCCGTGGCGACGCCGCCGTCTACGACCTGAACCGCAACGAGGTCCCGGGATCGACCGAGCGCGACCGCTACTACTGGCGTGACGTCGGCACCATCGACTCGTTCTACGACGCGCACCGCGACCTGATCTCGGCGCTGCCGATCTTCAACCTCTACAACACCGACTGGCCGATCTTCAGCCAGCAGCTGAACTCGCCGCCGGCGAAGTTCGTCCGCGACGGGCTGGGCAACCTCGGCACGACCATCGACTCGGTGGTCTCGCTCGGGTCGCTCCTGTCCGGCGCCCACGTCGAGCGCAGCGTCCTCGGCCCGTGGTGCACGCTCGACTCGGGATCGCGCGTCGTGGACTCGATCGTCTTCGAACGGGCGCACATCGGCCCGAACGCGACGGTGAACCGGGCGATCCTCGACAAGGACGTCGTGATCGCGGAGGGTGCCTCCGTCGGGGTGGACGCCGAGGCAGACCGGGCCAGGGGCTTCACCGTGACGCCGTCGGGCATCACGGTCGTGGGCAAGGGCGTGCGCGTCGACCAGTAGCCCTGCTCTCCCGCCAGGACGGCGTCGTCGTCGTTCGTCGAGTGACGAACGGTGACGGCGGCGTCCTGGCGCTCGGTGGCCGGACACTAGGGTGATCGCGTGCCCCGCTTCCTCACCGTCCTCGACGTCGACTCCACGCTGATCGAAGATGAGGTGATCGAGCTGCTCGCCGACGCGGCCGGTGCGCGGGACGAGGTCGCCGCCATCACCGAGCGTGCCATGGCCGGCGAGCTCGACTTCGCCGAGAGCCTGCATGCGAGGGTGGCCACGCTCGCGGGCTTGCCCTCCACGGTCTTCGCCGACGCCGCCTCGCAGATCCGCCTCACGGCGGGCGTCCCCGAGCTCGTCGCGGGCCTGCACGCCCACGGCAGCCTGATAGGAGTCGTCTCGGGCGGGTTCCACGAGGTGCTCGACCCGATCGCCGAGGGCCTCGGGCTCGACTTCTGGCGCGCCAACCGGCTCGAGGTCGTCGACGGCGTCCTGACCGGACGCGTCGACGGCCCCGTCGTCGACGCGGCGGGCAAGGCCGCCGCCCTCCGTGAGTGGGCCGAGGAGGCGGGTGTCGCCCCTGGCCGCACGGTCGCGGTCGGCGACGGGGCGAACGACCTGCTGATGATGGACGCCGCCGCCCTCTCCGTGGCGTTCAACGCCAAGCCCCGGGTGCGGGACCACGCCGACGTCGTCGTGACGCACTGCGACCTGTCGCAGGTGCTGCCGCTGCTCGGCCTCCGCGGCTGAGCCGGCAACAGTCGCGGCCGAGGGGCCTAGTGGCCCATCCCGAGGCCGCCATCGACCGGCACGACCGCGCCGGAGATGTAGCCGGCGTCGTCGCTCGCGAGCCAGGTGATCGCCTTGGCGACCTCCGCGGCCGTGCCGAAGCGTCCCGCGGGGATGCTCTTCTTGTACTCGGCCTGCTGCTCGTCGGGCAGGACGGCCGTCATGTCGGTCTCGACGAAACCCGGGGCCACGACGTTGGCGGTGATGCCACGGGCGCCCACCTCCCTCGTGAGCGACCGTGCGAAGCCGACCAGGGCCGCCTTCGACGCCGAGTAGTTCGCCTGTCCGGCGCCGCCGAGCAGGCCGACGACGCTCGAGACGAGCACGATCCGGCCGAAACGGGCCTTGAGCATGCCCTTCGACGCGCGCTTGACGACGCGGAAGGCCCCGCCGAGGTTCGTGTCGACGACCGAGGTGAAGTCGTCCTCGCTCATGCGCATGAGCAGGCCGTCCTTCGTGATGCCGGCGTTCGCGACGACGACCTCGACCGGGCCGAGCTCGGCCTCCACGACGGTGAAGGCGGCGTCGACGCTGGCGGCGTCGGTCACGTCGGCGACGACCGTGAGCGTGCCCTCGGGGCCCTGGCCGCTGCGCGCCGTGACGGCGACGCGGTGGCCCTGGGCGACGAACTCCTCGGCGATCGCGAAGCCGATGCCTCGGTTGCCGCCGGTGACGAGGACGGTGCGGGGGGTGGTCATGATGGTGCTCCTCGGTGTGGGCGTCAGCGGGTCCTCATGTCCGTGGACCGCGTGCCAGCCTACTGTCGGACGCCGGGATTACGATCTAGTCAACCGCCGACCCTCGGCGTCCCGAGCCCGTGAGGCCATGAAGACATCCACCCCGATCACCACGCTCCCCCCGTCGCCTGCTGACGACCGTCATGCCCGCATGCGCCGGTACTTGCTGGCCACGGGCATCCGCATCGTCTGCATCATCTTCTGCTTCGTCATCCCGCTCAGCTGGTGGACGCTGATCCCCGTCTTCGGCGCCGTCGTGATCCCGTACGTGGCCGTCGTCCTCGCGAACGTGGGCCACGAGAGCGGCCAGGACGTCGAGCGACCGGGCGGTCTCGAGGTGTACAGGGGGCCCCAGCAGCCCTGGACTCCCCCAGCGGCGCACGACCCGGACGACGACCCCGTCGTCGGCTCGGACGGAGTGCCCCGGTGATGCTCGGCATCGGGCAGCAGGGCCCCGGAGACGTGCAGTGCTCCCGGGCAGGGTGCACCGCCGCCGCCGTGCACGCCGTCAACTGGCGCAACCCCAAGATCCACGGCCTCGAGCGTGTCAAGATCTGGTCGGCCTGCGACGAGCACGTCGACTACCTCGCCGAGTTCCTCCGGGCCCGCGACTTCCCGGTCGTCCTCACGCCTGCGGGCGAGACGGTCGACCGGGTCGAGCAGGAGGCGCGTTGAGCGCCCCCGGGGCGACGACCGCCTCGAAGTGGCTGGGCTACCTGGCCGTCGTCGTGGTCTTCGCGATCATCTGCGGCCTCCTCGCCCACTGGCAGTGGAGCCGGCACGAAGAGAAGATGGCGGTCGTCCACCAGCTCGAGCAGCGGTACGACGCGGCGCCGATCCCCCTGCAGGAGGCGGTGCCCGAACTGGACTCGTATGATCCAGCGCTCGAGTGGCAGCCGGTCTCGATGACCGGACGGTACCTCGTCGACGAGGAGCTGCTCGTCCGCAACAGACCCCTCAACGGCCAGCCCGGGTTCGACGTCCTCGTGCCGTTCCAGGTGACCGGCGGCGACGTCTTCGTGGTCGACCGCGGCTGGGTGCCCACGGGCAACGACCAGGACGCCCCCGACGTCGTCCCGGCGCCGCCGTCCGGCGAGGTCACGGTGACGGCCCGGCTCAAGCCGGGCGAGCCCGCGCTCGGCGACCGCACCGGCGTCCCGGGCACCAACCAGATCGCGACGATCCAGCTGAGCGAGGTGCAGAAGCGGGTCGACGGCGAGATCTACGACTCGAGCTACGGCCTGCTCGCGTCGGAGGACCCGGCGCCTGCGACCGCTCCCGTGAAGGCGAGTGCCCCCGAGATCGACACGGGGCTCAACCTGTCGTACTTCGTCCAGTGGATCATGTTCGCGGTAGGCGCCTTCGGGTTCCTCTTCTACGTCTTCCGGCAGGAGCGCCGCAACCGGCTGCTCGACGCGGCGGACGACGAGACCCCGGAGGAGGCGGCCGAGCGAGAGCGTCGACGCGCCTCCCGTCCGCGCTCGGACCACGAAGAAGAAGACGAGCTGCTCGACGCCGCCGGGCGCTGAGGACGTCACCGCCCGACGGTTACGGTGCTCAGGGCAGATCGATCAGACTAGGTGGCTCTGGCCAGTTGGGTCACGCCAGGTTGATCAGGTCCGAGTAGTCCGGCGTCCAGTGGTCCTCGGTGCCCTCGGGCATGATCAGGACGCGCTCGGGGTTCAGGGCCTCGACGGCCCCCTCGTCGTGGCTGACGAGCACGACCGCGCCCTCGTAGTTCGCCAGCGCGTCGAGGATCTCGAGGCGGCTGGCAGGGTCGAGGTTGTTCGTGGGCTCGTCGAGCAGCAGAACGTTGGCGCCCGAGACGACGATCATCGCCAGCGCGAGGCGCGTCTTCTCGCCGCCGGACAGCACACCGGCCGGCTTGGCCGAGTCGTCGCCGGTGAAGAGGAACGAGCCCAGCACGCGCCGCGCCTCCATCTCGGTGATGTTCGGCGACGACGACACCATGTTCTCGAGCACGCTGCGCTTGACGTCGATCGTCTCGTGTTCCTGCGCGTAGTAGCCCACACGGAGCCCGTGACCAGGCTCGAGCTGGCCGGTGTCGGGCTCGTCGACGCTCGCCAGGATGCGCAGCAGGGTCGTCTTCCCGGCACCGTTCAGGCCGAGGATGACGACCTTCGAGCCCCGGTCGATGGCCAGGTCCACGGCGGTGAAGATCTCGAGCGAGCCGTAGCTCTTCGACAGGTTCGAGGCCATCAGGGGCGTCTTGCCGCAGGCGACCGGCGTGGGGAACCGCAGCTTGGCGACGCGGTCGACGGCGCGGACCTCCTCGAGGCCGGAGAGCAACTTCTCGGCGCGGGCGACCATCTGGTGGGCCGCGGCGGCCTTGGAGGCCTTCGCCCCGAAGCGAGCAGCCTGCTTCTGCAGAGCAGACGCCTGCTTCTCGGCGTTGCTGCGCTCCTTCTTGCGACGCTCCTCGTCGGCGGCGCGCTGGCGCTGGTAGTTGCGCCAGCCCATGTTGTAGATGTCGATGGCCTGGCGGTTGGCGTCGAGGTAGAAGACGCGGTTGACGACTTCCTCGACCAGCTCGATGTCGTGGCTGATCACGATGACGCCGCCCTGGTAGGTCTTGAGGTACTCGCGCAGCCACACGACGCTGTCGGCGTCGAGGTGGTTGGTCGGCTCGTCGAGGATCATCGTGTCCGCGGCGGAGAAGAGGATGCGCGCGAGCTCGATGCGACGTCGCTGACCACCCGACAGGGTCGAGAGGGGCTGGTCGAGGATGCGGTCGGGCAGGCTCAGGTTGCTGGCGATGGACGCGGCCTCCGCCTCGGCGGCGTAGCCCCCGAGCGCGTTGAACTGGTCGTCGAGGTCCCCGTAGCGCTTCATCGCCCGGGCCGCGACGTCGGGATCGGCGTCGCCCATCGCCTGGGTCGCCTCCTGGATGCCCAGCAGCAGCTGCCCTAGGCCACGGGCGTCGAGGATCCGCGTGCGGGCGAGGTCTTCCGGGTTGCCGCTGCGCGGGTCCTGCGGCAGGTAGCCGATCTCGCCGTGGCGATCGATCTTGCCGCCGGTCGGCATCGTCTCACCGGCCAGGGTCTTCGTCATGGTGGTCTTGCCTGCGCCGTTGCGGCCGACGAGGCCGATCTTGTCGCCCTTGTCGACGCGGAAGCTCACGTCGGCCATGAGCAGACGCGCGCCGACGCGGATCTCGAGATCGTGCACGGAAAGCACAGCAGAAGTCCAATCGATTGGGGAGATGTCCACAACGGGGCCCGGCGTGGGGCCGCCTCTAGGATGAGGACGTCGCGTGGAGAGGGGTCGCAGCACTGCGCTGCCGACCAGCCGCTCGGCCGATCAACCTTCCCATACTAGGAGACTCGCATGACAGACACCGCCGCATCGATCTCGCGGCCGGTCCTCGCTGACCGGCTGGTCGCCCGCAGCTGGGCCACCGACACCGCCCTGGTGCTCGGCGGGGTCGCCTTCACCTCGGCGCTGGCGCAGGTGCAGGTGCCCATGTGGCCCGTGCCGATCACCGGTCAGACCCTGGCCGTGATGCTCGTCGGTGCCACTCTGGGGGCCCGACGCGGCGCCCTGTCGATGCTCACGTACCTCGTCCTCGGCGTCGCCGGGCTGCCGATCTTCGCCGAGTTCTCCGGCGGGCCGCTGAGCGTGCTGCGTCCGAGCTTCGGCTTCATCCTCGGCTTCGTCCCGGCCGCGCTCGTCATCGGCTGGCTCTCCCAGCGCGACTGGGACAAGAAGTGGGCCCTGTCCGCTGCCGCGTTCTTCCTCGCCAGCCTCATCCCGTTCGCCACGGGGCTCCCCTACATGGCGGTCGTGCTGAACTCGCTCGGCATCGACGCGTCGCTCGGCAGCGTCCTGGCGCTCGGCGTGTACCCGTTCATCGTGGGCGGGGTCGCGAAGTGGCTGATCGCAGCGTCGGCCCTGCCGCTGGCGTGGCGTGCGCTGGGGCGACTCGGCAAGTAGGCGCGACCCGCACCCAGCTCCCCCGCACACGAAGGACGCCCCGGTCATAGACCGGGGCGTTCTTCGTGTGCGGGGTGGGTCAGATCGAGAAGCCGATCGCGCGCATCATGTCGCGGCCGTCGTCGGTGATCCGGTCCGGGCCCCACGGAGGCATCCAGACCCAGTTGATGCGGAAGGCGTCGACCACTCCGTCGAGCGCGTTGGCCGTGTCGGCCTCGATCACGTCGGTCAGCGGGCAGCCGGCCGACGTCAGCGTCATGCTGATGATGAGGGCGTTCTCGTGCTCCTCGTCCATGGCGAGGTCGTAGATCAGGCCGAGGTCGACGATGTTGACCCCGAGCTCGGGGTCGACCACCTCTTTGAGCGCCTCGATCGTGGCGTCGAACTTCTCCGGGGCGAGGGCGACGGCCATGGTCAGCTGACCGCCGGTGTCGTCTCGGCAGCCGCGGCGGCCGCAGCGGACACGTAGCGGTCGTAGCCCTCGTCCTCGAGACGGTCGGCCAGCTCGGGGCCGCCCTGCTCGGCGACGTGGCCGTCGACGAAGACGTGGACGAAGTCGGGCTTGATGTACCGGAGGATACGCGTGTAGTGCGTGATCATCAGCAGGCCGAGGCCCGTGTTGGCCTTGGCTCGGTTGACGCCCTCGGAGACGATCTTGAGCGCGTCGACGTCGAGACCGGAGTCGGTCTCGTCGAGGACGGCGAACTTCGGCTTCAGCAGCTCGAGCTGCATGATCTCGTGACGCTTCTTCTCGCCGCCCGAGAAGCCCTCGTTGACGTTGCGCTCCGCGAACGAGGCGTCCATCTTGAGGTCGCTCATGTGGGTGCGCAAGTCCTTGATCCAGGTGCGGATCGCGGGAGCCTCGCCGTCCAGGGCGGTCTTGGCGGTGCGGAGGAAGTTGGCGACCGTCACGCCGGGGATCTCGACCGGGTACTGCATGGCCAGGAAGAGACCGGCCTTGGCCCGCTCGTCGACCGACATGTCGAGCACCTCGCGACCGTCGAGCAGGATGCTGCCGCCGTCGACGTTGTAGCGCGGGTGCCCGGCGATCGTGTAGGCGAGGGTGGACTTGCCGGAGCCGTTGGGGCCCATGACGGCGTGGATCTCGCCCTCGTTGATGGTGAGGTCGACGCCCTTGAGGATGGGCTTGACGCCCTGGTCGGTGTCGATGCTGACCTTGAGGTCGCGGATCTCGAGAGTGGACATGCGTTCTTTTCCTTACTGTGCGACGTCGGCGGACGACGCGGCGGTGTCGACGTACACGTCACCGTCGACGACGGTGACACGGAAGACCGGGACGGGTTCGTAGGCAGGGAGGGTGAGCGGCTTGCCGGTCGTCAGCTCGAACTTGGAGCCGTGCGCCCAGCACTCGAGCGTGTCGTCCTCGACGAAGCCCTCGGAGAGCGAGATGTCGCCGTGGGTGCAGGTGTCGCCGATCGCGTGGATGTCGCCCGAGCTGTCCTTGACGACGGCGACGGCGACCCCCTCGACGACGACGCGCATCGCCTGGGCCGGCGTGACGTCGTCGACGCCGCAGACCTTGACCCCGGCCATCAGGCGGCGCCGCCTGCCGTCGGGAGGCCCTCACCGGCGGTGAGCTCGACCTCGAGAGCGTCGATGAGACGCTCCTGCAACTCGGGCTCGCCGATCTTCTGCACGACCTCGCTGAGGAACCCGAGGACGACGAGACGGCGAGCCTCGTGCTCCGAGATGCCCCGGGACTGCAGGTAGAAGAGGTGCTCGTCGTCGAACCGGCCGGTGGCGCTGGCGTGGCCCGCTCCGGCGATGTCGCCCGTCTCGATCTCCAGGTTCGGGATCGAGTCCGCCCGCGTGCCTTCGCTGAGGACGAGGTTGCGGTTCTGCTCGTAGCTGTCGGTCCCGGGCGCCGTGCGCGCGATCAGGACGTCGCCGATCCAGACCGTGCGGGCGCCCACGCCCTGCAGCGCGCCCTTGTAGTTGACCCGGCTGCGGCTGTTCGGAGCGTCGTGGTGCACGTAGACCTGCTGCTCGAGGTGCTGGCCCGCGTCGGCGAAGTACACGCCGTAGAGCTCGGTGTCCGAGCCCTGCCCGGCCAGGTGGGCCGAGGGGTTGACCCGCACGACCGAGCCGCCGAGCGAGACGACGAAGTGCTTCAGCTGCGCGTCGCGACCGATCGTGGCGAAGTGGCTCGCCAGGTGGATCGCGTCGTCGTCCCACTCCTGCAGGGTGACGACGGTCAGGTGCGCACCGTCGTCGACGACGATCTCGACGTTCTCGACGAGCTGCGCCGAGCCGGTGTTGCGGAGCACGACCATCGAGCGGGTGTTCGCCGTCGCGTGGATGACGGTGTGGCCGGCACGAGGCTCGCGGTCGAGGCCGCTCCGGCCGATCGTGACCGTGGACGGCTCGTCCCCGGTCAGGGTCACGGCGAGGACCTTTTCGGTCGACGCCCAGGCGTTGGCCGAGGCCTTGTCCTCCGGCGCGCCGGCACGCCCGACGCGGGCGTCGGCCCGGTCGAGCCATTCGACGGCGGCCCCGCCGGTCTCCCGAGCGAGGTACGCGTACGGCGAGCCGTCGAGCGGACCGTCGATGAGCGGACGGAGGCGGTCGACAGGACTGAGCTTCCAGTCGACCTCCCGGCCGGTGACGGCCGCGAAGGCCGCGGGGTCGGTGGAGCGGAAGCGGCCAGAACGGGTCTGGACGGGCACGAGGCCCCATCCGCCGTCGCTGTGCGCCCCTGCGCCGTGCTGGACGCCCTCGGGCGCGGTGTCTGTGGTGGTGGGTGCTGCGGCGGACATCTAGCCGACTGATCCTTCCATGCTCATCTCGATGAGCTTGTTGAGCTCGAGCGCGTACTCCATCGGCAGCTCCCGGGCGATCGGCTCGATGAACCCGCGCACGATCATGGCCATTGCCTCGTCCTCCGCCATGCCTCGCGACATGAGGTAGAAGAGCTGTTCCTCGCTGACCCGGGACACCGTCGCCTCGTGGCCGAGCTGCACGTCGTCGACACGGATGTCGATCGCCGGGTAGGTGTCGGAGCGCGAGATGGTGTCGACCAGCAGTGCGTCGCAGCGCACCGTGTTCGCCGAGTGGTGTGCCGCGTCGTCGACGCGGACCTCGCCGCGGTACCCGGCACGGCCGCCCCCTCGGGCGATCGACTTCGAGACGATCGACGACGTCGTGTAGGGCGCCATGTGGATCATCTTCGCGCCGGCGTCCTGGTGCTGGCCGGGGCCGGCGAAGGCGACGGACAGGGTCTCGCCCTTGGCGTGCTCGCCGACGAGGTAGATGGAGGGGTACTTCATCGTCACCTTCGAGCCGATGTTCCCGTCGATCCACTCCATGGTCGCGCCCTCGTGGGCGATGGCGCGCTTCGTCACGAGGTTGTAGACGTTGTTCGACCAGTTCTGGATCGTCGTGTAGCGCACGCGGGCGTTCTTCTTCACGATGATCTCGACGACGGCCGAGTGGAGCGAGTCGCTCTTGTAGATCGGCGCCGTGCAGCCCTCGATGTAGTGGACGTAGCTGCCCTCGTCGGCGATGATCAGCGTCCGCTCGAACTGGCCCATGTTCTCGGTGTTGATGCGGAAGTAGGCCTGCAGCGGGATCTCGACCCGGACGCCCTTCGGCACGTAGACGAACGAGCCGCCCGACCAGACGGCCGTGTTCAGCGCGGCGAACTTGTTGTCGCCGGCCGGGATGACCGTGCCGAAGTACTCCTGGAAGATCTCGGGGTGCTCGCGGAGGGCCGTGTCGGTGTCCATGAAGATGACGCCCTGCTCCTCCAGGTCCTCGCGGATCTGGTGGTAGACGACCTCGGACTCGTACTGGGCGGCGACGCCCGCGACGAGACGGTTGCGCTCTGCCTCGGGGATGCCGAGCTTCTCGTACGTGTTCTTGATGTCGTCGGGGAGTTCCTCCCACGTCGTCGCCTGCTTCTCGGTGGAGCGGACGAAGTACTTGATGTTGTCGAAGTCGATGCCGGAGAGGTCGGCGCCCCAGGTCGGCATGGGCTTCCGCTCGAAGAGCGCCAGGCCCTTGAGCCGGTTCTTCAGCATCCACTCCGGCTCGCTCTTGAGCGCCGAGATGTCGGTCACCACCTCGGGCGAGACGCCACGGCGCGCGGAGGCGCCCGCTGCGTCGGAGTCGGACCAGCCGAACTCGTACTGCCCCAGGCTCTCGAGCTCTGGTCGGTCGATCAACACGTCTGACATGACTACCTCTTTCTCTGCTGGGCCGAACGTGGGTCGGGTCGTGACCATTCCCCGTCGGATGGGGGCCCAGCTGCTCGCGCTGCGAGACGGACTCCCGGTCGAGCTGCGACGGCTGCCTGCGTGGAGCGGAGGCGGAGCCGGCGTTGCCTAGACTGATGTGAGGTCCGCGTACCGCTTCTGCGGATCCCACGGCCCTCGGGCGTCGTCGTCGACGCCCGTGTCGGGTGTGTCCCTGAACTCATCGATTCTACAGGGCAGAGCGGCGGATGTGACGAAAGGCAGCAACTCGTGAGCAACGCACAGGTGACCCGACCCGGACCCGTGACGCGTCTCTGGCGGTGGCTGCCGACGACGACCGACCGACGCGTCCGGTTCATCGCCTGGGCCTCGCTGGTCTGCCAGGTCCTGCTGATCGGCACCGGAGGCGCGGTGCGGCTGACCGGGTCGGGTCTCGGCTGCCCCACGTGGCCGCGCTGCACCGCCGACTCGTTCGTGAGCACGCCCGAGATGGGCATCCACGGGGTGATCGAGTTCGGCAACCGCCTCCTCACCTTCGTCCTCACTGCGGTCGTCGTGCTCGCGTTCCTCTTCGTCCTTCGCATGCGCAAGCAGCGTCGGGAGCTCTTCTGGCTGACCTTCGCCCAGGGCATGAGCATCCCGCTCCAGGCGGTGCTGGGCGGCATCACCGTGCTCACCGGTCTCAACCCCTACATCGTCGGGGCGCACTTCCTCGTTTCGATCGCCCTCGTGGCCCTGTCGACGGTGCTCGTCTGGCGGGTGCTCCGCGGGCCGCGCGGGCACCACGCGGCGACTCCCCCGGCCTACGCCCGGCTCGTGCACGTGCTGTCCGGCGTCGTCCTCCTGACCGTGGTCGTCGGCGTCCTCACCACCGGCTCCGGACCGCACGCCGGCGACGCGGCCACGCCCCGCAACGGCCTCGACCCTGCCGTGATGGACCACGTGCACAGCTGGCCCGCCTACGCGACCCTCGCGCTGACCCTCGCGGTCGTCGTCTGGACTCTCCGCACCGGTCTCCCGCGCCGGTTCCCCCTCGCGCTCCTCGGCGTCGAGCTCGTCCAGATCGCCGTGGGCATCGCCCAGGCGCGCACGGGCCTGCCGCCGCTCCTCGTCGGCTCGCACATGGTGCTGGCAGCCCTCCTGGTCGCCGCGACGACCGCACTCGTCCTCTCGCTGCGTGAGGACCAGAGCCCGTCCGAGGCTCAGCTGACGGTCGACTCCGCGGAGTCCGTCCGCGTCTGAGCGGCCACGACGGCCGGAGCGCCGGACGCGTCCGATGCGTCGGGCCCGTCCGGGGCGTCCGGTGCGTCCCGCCGCATGATGACGTCGACGCCGTCGTCCTCGACCGCGACGAAGCCGTGCCGGAGGTACAGGCCCCCCGCGCGGCTGCCCGTCAGCACGTCGAGCAGGACGGGCCGCGGTCCGAGCGAGGCGAGCGCCTCCGTGAGCAGGCGCGTACCGATTCCCCGGCCGCGCACCTCCTCGGCCAGGTAGAAGTGGCGCAGCCAGACGTCGTCACCCTCGGGGTGCACGGCCAGGCAGCCGAGGAGGCACCCCTCGGCCTCGACCACGCGGGTCTCGGTCGGCACGAACTCGCGCTCGAAGCGCGCACGGTTGTATGGCGGACGCCAGACACCCGCACGCTTCAGGTCGGGCTCGAGGGCGGCGAGCTTGAGGTCGGCGAGTGCGTCGACGTCGTCGGGTCGCCCCTCTCGGACGGTCCAGTCGAGGACGTCCTCGGTGCCGGAGGTCACCGGGCGCCTTAGAACGGCAGCAGCGGATCGATGCCGACGGCGATGAAGAGCAGCGTCAGGTAGGTGATCGAGCTGTGGAACACGCGCATCGGACGGACCTCGGCGACGTGCTGGATCGCACGGCTGTACAGGCGGTGCGACTCCCACACGAACCAGGTGCCGCTCGCGAGGGCGACGACCGTGTAGAGCACGCCCATGTGGGCGACGGGGACGAGCAACAGCGAGCAGGCGACGGTGGCCCACGCGTAGAGGATCACCTGGAGGCCGACGGACGACCGGCCGCGGACGACGGCGAGCATGGGCACCGACGCGGCGGCGTAGTCGTCCCGGTACTTCATGGAGAGGGGCCAGTAGTGCGGCGGCGTCCAGAGGAAGATCACCATGAAGAGGATGACCGGCGGCCAGCTGAGGTCGTTCGTGACGGCGGCCCAGCCGATCAGGACGGGCATGCACCCGGCGATGCCGCCCCAGACGATGTTCTGCGGCGTGCGGCGCTTGAGCCACAGCGTGTAGACGACCACGTAGAAGAGGATCGCGCCGAGCGACAGCGCCGCCGACAGCAGGTTGACCGTGAGGGCCAGCCAGACGATGGAGGCGAGGCCCACGATCCAGGAGAACGCCAGCGCCTCCCGGTCCGTCACCTCGCCGGTGACGAGCGGCCGGCCCTGTGTCCGCTTCATGATGCGGTCGATGTCGCGGTCGATGTAGCAGTTGAACGCGGAGGCGGAGCCGGCGCTGAGCGCGCCGCCGATGAGGGTGGCGGCGACGAGCCACAGGTTCGGGACGCCGCCCTGGGCGAGGAACATGGTCGGGGCCGTGGTGACGAGCAGCAGCTCCATCACGCGGGGCTTCGTGAGCGCGACGTAGGCGCCAGCCTTGCGACGGATGCCCCGGGGTCCGGTGGTGGGGCGGGTGTCGATGGCTGCGGTCATTGGTCCCTCTGACGAGATGTGGGGTTCGGCGCGGAGAGTCTAGGCGAACCAGCGAGTCTAGGCGAAGACCGGCGACGCTGACGGCGGAACGGGGCGCTTCCTGCGGGCGGAGCGAGCCCTTTCGTCCCTATACTTGCAGGTGCTTGCCAGTCGCACGCCCGCACGGCGACGGAATCCTCGACATCGAACCATCGGCTCCCTGTCGCGCGACCTCCGGTCCGTGCCCGAGCGGCCGCAGCCGACGACGTCTCGGCAGGCGCATGTCAGCGCGGGAGCGAATCGACCCCGCGCAGTTCGCAACAAGAAGGGTCATCTCCAAGTGGCAGATCTGCAGTGGGAATCCATTGACAACAAGGCCGTCGACACGGTCCGCGTCCTCGCGGCCGACTCGGTCGAGAAGGTCGGCAACGGCCACCCGGGGACGGCGATGAGCCTCGCGCCCGCCGCGTACCTCCTCTTCCAGAAGGTCATGCGTCGTGACCCCAGCGACAGCGAGTGGATCGGCCGCGACCGCTTCGTCCTCTCGGTCGGGCACAGCTCGCTCACCCAGTACGTCCAGTTCTACCTCGGTGGCTACGGCCTCGAGCTCGACGACCTCAAGGCGCTGCGCACCTGGGGCTCGAAGACGCCCGGCCACCCCGAGTACGGCCACACCGACGGTGTCGAGATCACCACGGGCCCGCTCGGCCAGGGCCTCGCGTCCGCCGTGGGCATGGCCTACGCCGCACGCTTCGAGCGCGGCCTGTTCGACCCCGAGGCCGCCGTCGGCACCTCGCCGTTCGACCACTTCGTCTACGTCATCGCCGGCGACGGCGACCTGCAGGAGGGCGTCACCAGCGAGGCGTCGTCGCTCGCCGGCCACCAGCAGCTCGGCAACCTCGTCGTGATCTACGACTCCAACCAGATCTCCATCGAGGACGACACCAACATCGCCTTCACCGAGGACGTGCACGCGCGCTACGAGGCGTACGACTGGCAGGTCCAGGTCGTCGACTGGAAGAAGACGGGCGAGTACGTCGAGGACGTCGCCGCCCTCAACGACGCGATCGAGGCCGCCAAGGCCGAGACGAGCAAGCCCTCGCTGATCATCCTCAAGACGATCATCGGCTGGCCCTCGCCCAAGAAGCAGAACTCCGGCAAGATCCACGGCTCGGCGCTCGGCGCCGAAGAACTCGCGGGCCTGAAGGAAGTCCTCGGCTTCGACCCCGAGAAGACCTTCGACGTCGCCCCCGAGGTCCTCGAGCACACCCGCAAGGCCGTCGAGCGCGGCCAGGCGCAGCACGCCGAGTGGCGCACGTCGTTCGACGAGTGGGCCTCGGCCAACCCCGACAAGAAGACCCTCCTCGACCGCGTCCTCAAGGGCGAGCTGCCGGAGGGCCTCGACGAGGCGCTGCCGGTCTTCCCGACCGACAAGGAGGTCTCGACCCGAGCCGCCTCCGGCAAGGTCATCAACGCCATCGCCGGCGTCGTCCCCGAGTTCTGGGGCGGCTCGGCCGACCTCGCCGAGTCGAACCTGACGACCATCAACGGCGGCGGCTCGTTCGTGCCGACCGAGTGGTCGACCCACGAGTGGCAGGGCAATCCCTACGGTCGCGTGCTGCACTTCGGCATCCGCGAGCACGCCATGGGCTCGATCATGAACGGCATCGCCCTGCACGGCAACACGCGGGTGTTCGGCGGCACGTTCCTCATCTTCAGCGACTACATGCGCCCTGCCGTGCGTCTCGCCGCCCTGATGAAGTCGCCGGTGACGTACGTCTGGACCCACGACTCCGTCGCGCTCGGCGAGGACGGCCCGACCCACCAGCCGGTCGAGCAGCTCGCCGCCCTGCGCGCCATCCCCGACTTCGCCGTCGTGCGCCCCGCCGACGCCAACGAGACGGCCTGGGCCTGGAAGACCATCCTCGACCGCTTCGACGGCCCGGCCGGCCTGGCGCTCAGCCGCCAGAACCTGCCCGTCTTCGAGCGCGGGGACGGCGACGCTGAGGGCGACACCTTCGCGTCGGCCAAGAACGTCGCCAGGGGCGCCTACGTCCTCGCCGAGGCTCCCGGCGGCACGCCCGACGTGATCCTGATCGCGACGGGCTCCGAGGTGCAGATCGCCGTCGAGGCCCGTGAGGTCCTGCGCGGCGAGGGCATCAACGCCCGTGTGGTGTCGGCCCCCAGCCTCGAGTGGTTCGACGAGCAGAGCGCCGAGTACAAGGAGGCGGTCCTCCCGGCCGCCGTCAAGGCCCGCGTCTCGATCGAGGCAGGCGTCGCGCTCCCGTGGCGCGGCATCGTCGGCGACGCCGGGCGCAGCATCTCCATCGAGCACTTCGGCGCCTCCGCCGACTACAAGACGCTCTACCGCGAGTTCGGGATCACCACCGAAGCCGCCGTGGCCGCCGTCAAGGACTCGCTGGCCGCTCTCTGAGCGCCGGCACGAGAGAAGAGAACGACATGACCGACACGAACACCGCACAGCTCTCCGCAGCCGGCGTCAGCATCTGGCTCGACGACCTCTCGCGTGAGCGCATCAACGCCGGCGGCCTCGAGAAGCTGATCGCCGAGCGCAACGTCGTGGGCGTCACCACGAACCCGACCATCTTCGCCTCGGCACTCGCCAAGGGCGAGGCGTACGACGACCAGGTTGCGCTGCTCGCCAAGACCGGCGTGAGCGTCACCGACGCCGTCTTCGAGATCACGACCGACGACGTCACCCGCGCCTGCGACATCTTCCGCGGCATCTACGACGACACCAAGGGCTTCGACGGCCGCGTGTCGATCGAGGTCGAGCCGGGCCTCGCGCACGACGCGCAGGGCACCATCGACCAGGCCGTCAAGCTCGCCGCCAAGGTGGGCCGTCCCAACGCGCTCATCAAGATCCCCGCGACGGTCGAGGGCCTCGAGGCCATCACCGCCGTGATCGCCAAGGGCATCAGCGTCAACGTCACCCTGATCTTCAGCCTCGAGCGCTACCGAGCGGTCATCAACGCCTACCTCACCGGTCTCGAGCAGGCCAAGGCCGCGGGCATCGACATCAGCGAGATCCACTCCGTCGCGTCGTTCTTCGTGTCGCGCGTCGACAGCGAGATCGACAAGCGCCTCGAGGCCGTCGGCACCGACGAGGCGAAGGCCCTCAAGGGCAAGGCGGGCGTCGCGAACGCCCAGCTCGCCTACGAGGCCTACGTCCAGGCCTTCGACACCGAGCGCGCGAAGGGCCTGCTCGCCGCCGGCGCCAACAGGCAGCGTCCCCTCTGGGCCTCGACCGGCGTCAAGGACCCTGCCGTCCTCGACACGACCTACGTGGTCGAGCTCGTCGCCGCC
The DNA here is from genome assembly GCF_007954365.1 of Frigoribacterium sp. ACAM 257. GTDB lineage: Bacteria > Actinomycetota > Actinomycetes > Actinomycetales > Microbacteriaceae > Frigoribacterium. Next base: position 1,040,549 of record NZ_VOLO01000001.1, on the reverse strand, counting down.
GACGTCGTGAACACGATGCCCGAGAAGACCCTCGAGGCGACCTTCGACCACGGCGAGGTCCGCGGCGACTCGATCAGCGGCTCCTACGCCTCCGCCAACGAGGTCATGGACGCGATCGCGGCCCAGGGCGTCTCGTACGACGAGGTCACCGAGCTGCTCGAGAAGGAGGGCGTGGAGAAGTTCATCGTCTCCTGGAACGAGCTGCTCGACACCGTGACCGCGGCCCTCGAGTCCTCGAAGCCCACCGCCGAGGACGCCAAGTGACCATCACGATCGCCGCGAGCGGCGACGCGGCCACCGCCGTCGAGACCGTCGTGCCCCAGCTGGTCAGCGACCTCGTCGCCTCCGGCATCACGGCGCAGAACCCCACCCTCTGGGGCCCGGACGCCGAGGAGGAGTCGGCCAAGCGCCTCGGCTGGACCGAGGCCGTCGTGGTCTCCACGCCCCTCCTCGACGAGATCGACGCGCTGCGCGAGGAGCTCGCCGCGAAGGGCGTCGACCACGTCGTGCTCGCGGGCATGGGCGGCTCGTCGCTGGCCCCCGAGGTCATCACGCGCACCTACGGCGTCGAGCTGACCGTGCTCGACGCCACGGAGCCCGGCCAGGTCCTCACGGCTCTGCACGACCGCCTCGAGCGGACCGTGCTCGTCGTGTCGTCGAAGTCCGGCTCGACCGTCGAGACCGCCAGCCAGCGCAAGACCTTCGAGAAGGCCTTCCGCGACGCCGGCATCGACCCCGTCGAGCGCATCGTCGTCGTCACCGACCCGGGCTCGCCCCTCGACGGGCAGGCTCGTGAGGCCGGCTACCGGGTCTTCAACGCCGACCCCGCCATCGGCGGCCGCTACTCGGCGCTGTCGGCCTTCGGCCTCGTGCCGTCCGGCCTCGCCGGCGCCGACATCCGCGAGCTGCTGGCCGAGGCCGACGCCGTCACGGTCGAGTTGTCTCAGGACAGCGCGGACAACCCCGGCCTCGTGCTGGGCGCCGTCCTCGCCGGCACCTCGCCGCTGCGCGACAAGATCGCCCTCGTCGCCGACGGCACGCACATCATCGGGTTCCCCGACTGGGCGGAGCAGCTGATCGCCGAGTCGACCGGCAAGCAGGGCCGCGGCCTCCTGCCCGTCGTCCTGGGCAAGGACGCTCCTGAGATCAGCCTGGGCCTGCACGACGTGCAGGTCGTCCGCCTGGTCGCGAACGCGGCGGAGACCCGTGAGGTCGCGCCCGGCGAGGTCGAGATCTCCGGCTCGCTCGGTGGCCAGATCATGGTCTGGGAGTACGCGGTCGCGGTGGCCGGGCGCCTGCTCGACATCAACCCGTTCGACCAGCCCGACGTCGAGTCGGCCAAGGTCGCCACGCGTGCCCTCCTCGACGACCGTCCTGCCCCGACTCCCCCGGCGTTCACCGCCGAGGGCGTCGAGGTCCGCGAGGTCGGCGGCGTCGAGCTCGGCGACTCGCTCGAGTCGGCCGTCTCGGCCCTCCTGTCGGCGCTGACCGAGGACGGCTACCTGTCGATCCAGGCCTACGCCGACCGCGTGGCCTACCCGCAGCTCGAGGAGCTCCGCGACGTTCTCGCGGCGCGCACGCAGCGACCCGTCACCTTCGGGTGGGGACCTCGCTTCCTGCACTCCACGGGCCAGTACCACAAGGGCGGGCCCGCCAACGGCGTGTTCCTGCAGATCACCCAGACGGCCGCGACCGACCTGGAGATCCCGGAGAGCCCGTTCACGTTCGGTCAGCTCGTCCAGGCCCAGGCCGCCGGGGACGCCACCGTGCTCGCCGACCACGGTCGTCCGGTGCTCAGGCTGACCGTCGACGACGTGGCGGGCGCACTGCCCGCGCTGCTCGCCGCAGTCCGCTGAGCACGAGGGGGCCGGTGTCCGAGAGGACGCCGGCCCCCTTCGCCGTGGTCACGACGACCACGTGACGTGAGACCGTGCCCGAGAGAACGACCCTGAAGGAACCCCCACGATGTCACCCGTCGAGATCACGCCGGAGCACAACCCCCTGCGGCTGCCCTCCGATCGACGCCTCAACCGGATCGCCGGGCCCAGCGGCCTCATCATCTTCGGCGTCACCGGCGACCTGTCGCGCAAGAAGCTCATGCCCGCCGTGTACGACCTCGCCCACCGCGGCCTGCTGCCGCCCGGATTCGCGCTCGTCGGGTTCGCCCGCCGCGAGTTCGAGGGCCAGGACTTCGAGCAGGTGGTCTACGAGGCCGTCAAGCAGCACGCCCGTACCCCCTTCGACGAGGACGTCTGGCGGCAGCTGAAGGAGGGCTTCCGCTTCGTGCAGGGCACCTTCGACGACGCCGACTCGTTCACGCGCCTCAAGGACACGATCGAGGATCTCGACCGGGAGCGCGGCACGATGGGCAACCACGCCTTCTACCTCTCGATCCCGCCCAAGGCCTTCCCGATGGTCACCGAGCAGCTGCGCAGCAGCGGCCTGGCCGAGGAGAAGGACGGCGCGTGGCGTCGGGTGGTCATCGAGAAGCCGTTCGGCAGCGACCTCAAGACCGCCCGCGAGCTGAACGCCGTGGTCGAGAGCGTCTTCGAGCCCGACTCGGTCTTCCGCATCGACCACTACCTGGGCAAGGAGACGGTCCAGAACCTCCTGACCCTCCGCTTCGCCAACCAGATGTACGAGCCCCTCTGGAACTCGAACTACGTCGACCACGTCCAGATCACGATGGCGGAGGACATCGGGGTCGGCGGCCGTGCCGGCTACTACGACGGCATCGGTGCCGCCCGCGACGTCATCCAGAACCACCTCCTCCAGCTCCTGGCCCTCACTGCCATGGAGGAGCCGGTCACGTTCGCGGCGTCTCACCTCCGTGCCGAGAAGGAGAAGGTGCTCTCCGCGGTGCGCATCCCCGAGGACATCGCCGCAGGCACCGCCCGTGGCCAGTACTCCGGGGGCTGGCAGGGCGGCGAGAAGGTGCTGGGGTTCCTCGACGAGGAGGGGATGAACCCCGAGAGCGTCACCGAGACGTTCGCGGCGGTCAAGCTCGAGATCGCGACTCGCCGCTGGGCCGGCGTGCCCTTCTACCTGCGGGCCGGCAAGCGCCTCGGGCGTCGCGTCACCGAGATCGCCGTGGTCTTCAAGCAGGTGCCCGAGAACATCTTCGGCACGCAGACCTCGCTGGGCCAGAACGCCCTGGTCATCCGCGTGCAGCCCGACGAGGGCGTCACCCTCCGCTTCGGCTCGAAGGTCCCCGGGATCGGCACCCAGGTGCGCGACGTCACCATGGACTTCGGCTACGGCCACGCCTTCACCGAGGCGAGCCCCGAGGCCTACGAGCGCCTCATCCTCGACGTGCTGCTGGGCGACCCGCCCCTCTTCCCGCGTCACGAGGAGGTCGAGCTCTCCTGGAAGATCCTCGACCCGATCGAGGAGTTCTGGGCGACCCAGGGCCAGCCCGAGCAGTACCGCCCCGGAACGTGGGGCCCCCAGTCCGCCGATGAACTCATGGCCCGTGACGGCCGTACCTGGAGACGCCCGTGATCGTCGATCTGCCCGCCAGCACCATCAGCCGAGTGCAGAAGACGCTCGTCACCATCCGCGAGGAGGGCGGTGTCGTCGCGCTCGGGCGCGTGCTCACCCTCATCATCTCGACGAGCCACGGTGAGGAGGAGGAGGCCATCGAGGCCGCGAACGACGCGTCTCGTGAGCACCCCATGCGCGTCATCGTCGTGTCGACCGCTCCGGGCGGCGACGACGAGGAGCCCCGGCTCGACGCCCAGATCCGGGTCGGCGGCGACGCCGGGGCCAGCGAGGTCATCCTGTTGCGTGCCTACGGCGACACCGCGAGCGACGAGGAGGGGCTGGTCACCGGTCTCCTGCTGCCGGATGCCCCGGTCGTCGTCTGGTGGCCCGGACGCGCTCCCGAGGTCGTGGCCGAGTCGGCTCTCGGCCGCATCGCCCAGCGCCGGATCACCGACGCGGCCAGTCAGCAGGACCCTCGCCAGAGCATCGTCGACCTGGCCGAGACGTACCAGCCGGGCGACACCGACTTCGCCTGGACGCGTCTCACGCTCTGGCGTACGCAGCTGGCAGCCGTCCTCGACCAGCCGCCGTACGAGCCCGTCACCGAGGTCCGTGTCGACGGGGCGCCGGACTCGCCGTCCACCTTGCTGCTCGCGGCGTGGCTCCGGCTGCAGCTGCAGGTGCCGGTCCTGAACGAGCTGACGCGGGGCAACGGCTCCAGCGGCATCCACGGAGTCAGGCTCGTCCGCCCCTCCGGAGCCATCGTGCTGGAGCGCGCCGTCGTCGACGTGGCCACGTTGACGCAGCCCGATCAGCCCACCCACGACCTGTCGCTGCCACGCCGGTCGTTGCGTGACTGCCTGGCTGAGGAACTCCGTAGACTCGACCCCGACGACCTCTTCGGCGAGGTCGTGAAGCAGGGTGTCCGCCAGCTGGCCGAGCCCGTCGAGAACTAAGGCAGACTGACACAGTGAGCAACGAACGCCGGGTGCTGGTTCACCCCGACAAGGAATCGCTGGGCGCCTCGGTCGCCGCGCGCTTCATCACCAAGATCATCGACGTGCTGGAGGAGCAGAACTACGCCTCGGTCGTCGTCAGCGGCGGGTCGGTCAGCACGGTCGTGCTCGCCGCGATCAACGCCTCCCCGGCGCGCGACAGCGTCGACTGGTCGAAGGTCTCGTTCTGGTGGGCCGACGAACGCTGGGTCGAGGGCGGCCACGCCGACCGCAACGATCGTCAGGCCGAGATCGACCTGCTGGGGCACATCGGGGTCGAGCCGCAGAACGTGCACCGGTTCGGTGCGGTCGGCGACTTCGACGATGTCGAGGCAGCCGCGGTCGCCTACCGGGCAGAGCTGCTCGAGCACGCGCAGGGCGACGATGACGCACCTCGCTTCGACATCACCCTGCTCGGCGTCGGGCCCGACGGCCACGTCGCGTCGCTCTTCCCCGACGCGCAACAGGTGCGCATGAGCGGGCCCACCGTGCTCACGGTCGACGACTCCCCCAAGCCGCCGCCCGTCCGCCTCACGCTGAGCCTCCCGGTCATCAACAACTCGCAGCGTGTCTGGATGATCCTGGCCGGCGCGGAGAAGGCCTCGTCGCTGGGCCTTGCTCTCGCGGGTGCCGGTGCCGACCAGGTCCCCGTGGCCGGCGTGAAGGGCCGCAAGCGCACGGTCTTCTTCGTGGACAGCGACGCCGCGTCCGAGGTCCCCGAGAACCTCATCGCCTCGACGTACTGAGACGGACGGGCCTGGTCCTCGTCAGGACCAGGCCCGGGAACGAGAGAAGCCCCGCAGCTCTGCTGCGGGGCTTCTCCTGTGAGCGGCCGGAGGGGACCGGTCGCGATGTCTGGCTAGGCCTTGCCTCTGCGGACGCGCAGCTGCTGCAGCGCCTCTTCCAGGAGCTGGGCCGCCTCCTCCTCCGAGCGCCGCTCCTTCACGTACGCGAGGTGCGTCTTGTAGGGCTCGAGCTTGGCGACGGTCGGCGGGTTGGCCTTGTCGCGCCCCGCGGGGAGTCCGCTCGACGGCGAGTCCACCGTCTCGGGGATCTCTTCGTCAGGAACGTTCGCCGCGAAGTGGCGGACGACCTCGTTGCCCAGGGCGTCCCAGTACGAGATGGTCACACGCTCGGCGTGGTACCCGCGGTCCTGCTCGCCCATGGGGCCGGCGCCGACGCGCGAGCCGCGGATGGCGCTTCCTCCCGAGGCCATCAGCTGACCGCCGAGAACTTCGTGATGAGGCCCAGGACCACGATGCACGTGATCCAGACGAGCCCGAGGAACACGGTGATGCGGTTCAGGTTGCGCTCGGCGACCCCGGACGCGCCGAGGTTGCTCGTGACGCCGCCGCCGAACATGTCGGACAGACCACCGCCGCGACCGCGGTGCAGCAAGATGAGGAGGGTCAGCAGGAGGCTCGTGATTCCGAGCAGCACCTGCAGGATGACCTGCAGAATTTCCAAGGGGGACCTTTCGATGCGGTGAGACCGTTGACGAGTATAACTGCCGCACGCGGCGACGGGTCCCTCACCCGCGGGCGGGAGAGGGACCCGTCTGTCGGTCGACGTCAGACGCCGACGTGGGACTCGAAGCGCACGATCCGGGCGAACTCGTCCACGTCGAGGCTCGCTCCGCCCACGAGCGCGCCGTCGACGTTCGGCTCGCGGAGGAACGAGGCGATGTTGGTGGACTTCACTGAGCCGCCGTAGAGGATGCGCGTCGCCGCGGCGCGGTCGGCCCCGACGAGCTCGACGAGGGCCTCGCGGAGTGCGGCGCACACCTGCTCGGCCTGCTCGGCCGTCGCGGCCTTGCCCGAGCCGATGGCCCAGACCGGCTCGTAGGCGACCACGATCTCGGCCGTGGCCGGGACCTCCGCCAGGGAGGCGCGGAGCTGGGCGACCGGGACCGCACTCGGCCCGTGCGTCTCGAGGTCATCGGCCGTCTCGCCGACGCAGATGACGGGAACGAGTCCGTTCCGGTGCGCCGCGGCGACCTTGGTCGCGACGACGCCGTCGTCCTCGGCGTGCAGGGTACGGCGCTCCGAGTGGCCGACGAGGACGTACCGGACGTCGAGCTTGGCCAGGGAGGCTCCGGACACCTCACCGGTGTAGGCGCCGCTGTCGTGGGAGGACAGGTCCTGGGCCCCGAGGGCGAGTGAGAGCCCGTCGGCGTCGAGCAGGGTCTGGACGCTCCGCAGGTCGGTGAAGGGCGGGAAGACTGCGGCCTCGACGGAAGCCTGGTCGTGCTTCGCGTCCTTCAGGCTCCACGCCAGCTTCTGCACGAAGGCGATGGCCTGCAGGTGATCGAGGTTCATCTTCCAGTTGCCGGCGATGAGGGGCGTGCGTGTGGTCACCATCCGAGGACCTCCAGTCCGGGGAGTCGTTTGCCCTCGAGGAACTCGAGGCTGGCTCCACCACCGGTGGAGATGTGGCCGAACTGGTCGTCGTCGAAGCCGAGGGCACGGACGGCCGCGGCCGAGTCCCCTCCCCCGACGACGCCCAGGCCGTCGACGCGCGTGAGCGCCTCGGCGACGGTCTTCGTGCCGTGCGCGAAGGCGTCGAACTCGAACACGCCCATGGGGCCGTTCCAGAACACGGTCTTCGAGGCGGCGACGATCTCCGCGAAGCGGGTCGCCGTGTCCGGCCCGATGTCGAGGCCGATGGCCCCGTCCCCGAGCTCGGAGGTCTCGATGCCGTCCGCGGGGACGACCACGTGGTCGGCGTCGGCGGAGAAGGCCGAGGCGACGACGACGTCGCTGGGCAGGACGATCTGCACGCCGCGCTCGTCGGCGTCGGCGAGGTAGCCCTTCACCCGGTCGAGCTGGTCCTTCTCGAGCAGGCTGCCGCCGACGGCGTGGCCCTGCGCGGCGAGGAACGTGAAGAGCATGCCGCCGCCCACGAGGAGTGAATCGACCCGGGGCAGGAGGTGCTCGATGACGCCGAGCTTGTCCGACACCTTGGAGCCGCCGAGCACGACCGTGTAGGGACGCTCGGGCGTCTCGGTGAGCTTCTCCAGGACGGAGAGCTCGGTCTCGATCAGCGAGCCGGCCGCGCTCGGGAGCAGCTGCGGCAGCTCGTAGACGCTGGCCTGCTCACGGTGCACGACGCCGAAGCCGTCCGAGACGAACAGGTCGCCGTGGGCGGCGAGCTGCTCGGCGAAGGCGCGGCGCTCGTCGGCGTCCTTGCTGGTCTCCGCCGGGCTGAAGCGGAGATTCTCGAGAACGACCACCTGGCCGTCGGCCAGGCCGGCCACCGCCTCCTCGGCCTCGCTGCCGACGGTGGACGGCACGAACGAGACGTCGGCGTCGAGCAGTTCGCCGAGGCGCTCGGCCACGGGGCGGAGGCTGAACTCGTCGACGGACTGGCCGTCGGGGCGACCGAGGTGCGAGATCACGACGACGCGGGCGCCGTCGGCCACGAGCGTCGCCAGGGTGCCGACGGACGCGCGGACGCGGCCGTCGTCGGTGATGACGCCGTCCTTCAGCGGGACGTTCAGGTCGCAGCGCACGATCACGCGCCTGCCCGACGTCGAGCCGAGGGACTCGAGGGTTCGGAGGGTCATGGGACTCGATTCTGTGGGAGGTGTCGGTAGTGAGACGAGGAGGCGGCCAGGCCGAGGGCCTGACCGCCTCCCGGGTCGATCGTGGTGCAGACGCCTACAGGCGGTCGGCGACGTACTTCGTGAGGTCGACGAGACGGTTGGAGTAGCCCCACTCGTTGTCGTACCAGGACGTGATCTTGACCATGTTGCCGATGACCTTCGTGAGGCCCGAGTCGTAGATCGACGAGTGCGGGTCGGTCGTGATGTCGGACGAGACCAGCGGGTCCTCGGAGTAGAGCAGGATGCCCTTGAGGTCGCCCTCGGCGGCGGCCTTGTAGGCCGCGTTGATCTGCTCGACGGTCACGGGGGTGCTCGTCATGAGCGTGACGTCGGTGATCGAGCCGGTCGGCACCGGGACGCGGAGCGCGTAGCCGTCGAGCTTGCCGGAGAGCTCGGGGATGACGAGGCCGATGGCCTTGGCCGCACCGGTCGAGGTAGGGACGATGTTGACCGCGGCGGCGCGAGCACGACGCGGGTCCTTGTGCGGGCCGTCCTGCAGGTTCTGGTCGGCGGTGTACGCGTGCACCGTCGTCATGAGGCCGCGCTCGACGCCGAAGTTGTCCAGGAAGACCTTCATGAGCGGCGCGAGGCTGTTCGTCGTGCACGACGCGTTCGAGATGATGTGGTGGTTCGCGGGGTCGTAGATGCCCTCGTTGACGCCGAGGACGATCGTGGCGTCGTCACCCGTGGCGGGAGCCGAGATCAGGACCTTCTTGGCGCCGGCGTCGATGTGCTTCCGGGCGTCTTCCGCCTTCGTGAAGAAGCCGGTGGACTCGACGACGATGTCGACGCCCAGCTCGCCCCAGGGCAGGTTGGCGGGGTCGCGCTCGGCGAGGACCTTGATCGGCTTGCCGTCGACGACGATGGAGTCGCCGTCGAGCTCGACGGTGGCGTCGAGGCGGCCGGTGATCGAGTCGAACTTGAGGAGGTGCGCGAGGGCCGCGTTGTCGGTGAGGTCGTTGACGGCGACGATCTCGATGTCGGTGCCCTTGGCGAGCGCCGCGCGGAAGTAGTTGCGGCCGATGCGACCGAAGCCGTTGATGCCGATCTTGACGGTCAAGGGAACTCCTGTTGATCAGGCGTCGCGGGGACGCGTGGAGGGGGCGGGCGACCAGGCCCGTGGCTCACGATCCGGCCGGGGCGACCGGGCTTCGCGTCCGTCTACGACAGTACCAGTCGACCGCCTCCGTGACCCCGGGCGCGACGCCTGCGTCGGAGGCCTCAGTCGAGGTCGAGGTCGGAGGGCAAACTGGCCTCCGTGCCGGGGAGGCCGAGGTCGGAGGCCTTCTTGTCGGCCATCGCCAGGAGACGACGGATCCGGCCGGCGACCGCGTCCTTCGTCATGGGCGGGTCGGCGTGGTGGCCGAGCTCGTCGAGGCTGGCGTCGCGGTGGGCCAGTCGGAGGTCGCCGGCGTACTTGAGGTGGTCGGGGATGTCGTCGCCGAGCAGCTCCATCGCCCGCTCGACCCGGGCACACGCGGCGACGGCCGCCTGGGCGCTGCGTCGGAGGTTGGCGTCGTCGAAGTTGACGAGGCGGTTGGCCGTGGCCCTGACCTCGCGGCGCTGGCGCATCTCCTCCCACTCGCTGACGCTCTTGTGGGCACCCATGACCGTGAGCATCGCGCTGATGGCCTCGCCCTCGCGGACGAGCACCCGGTGCACCCCGCGGACCTCGCGGGCCTTGGCCGGGATGCCGAGCCGGCCGGCCGCGCCGACGAGCGCCATGGCCGACTCGTTGCCCGGGCAGACGACCTCGAGAGAGGCGGATCGGCCGGGATCGGTCAAGGTGCCCTGGGCGAGGAAGGCCCCGCGCCAGATCGCCGCGAGGTCGTCGCGCGACCCGGTCGTGAGACGGTTCGGCAGGCCGCGGACGGGACGTCGGCGTGCGTCCATGAGCCCGGTCTGTCGGGCCAGGGTCTCGCCTGCCTCGTGGACGCGGACGAGGTACTGGGTCGTGCGTCGCGTGCCCGACGCCGAGACGACGGACACGTCGCTGCGTGCGCCGTAGAGCTCCGCGAGGTCCTTGCGGACACGGCGGGCGATCACCGGGCTGTCGAGCTCGGCCTCGACGGCGATCCGCCCGGAGATGACGTGCAGTCCGCCGGCGAACCGCAGGATCGTCGCGACCTCGGCGGCCCGGACCGTCGTCCTGCTCACCTCGACGCGGGCGAGTTCTTCTTTGACGTCGGCGGTCTGTGCCACTGGTCGTTCCTCTTTCATCAGTCGTTGTCGGGCGTGCGGGGCACGGCCCCGCGCAGCCGGAGGGCGCGCCCGTGCGACCGCCGGGTCACTCCCGGCCCAGGTCGCGGTGCTTCACGGCGACGGCCACCCCGGGGAGCCCGCGCAGATGCGCCGCCAGCTCGCCGACCAGGGTGACGGATCGGTGCTTCCCGCCCGTGCAGCCGATGGCGATCGTAGCGTGTCTCTTGTTCTCGCGCTGATAGCCGGCCAGCACGGGCTCGCAGGCGGCCCCGAACGCACGGACGAAGTCGTGGGCCCCGCTCTGGGCCATCACGTAGCTCGTCACGGGCTCGTCGAGACCCGTCTGCGACCGCAGCTCCGGGACCCAGAAGGGGTTCGGCAGGAAACGCGCGTCGCCGACCATGTCGGCGTCCGCGGGCAGCCCGTACTTGAAGCCGAAGCTCAGCACCGTCACCTGGACGCCCGCCCGCTCGGACTCGGCGAACTTCTCGGTGATGGTCGTGGCGAGCTGGTGGATGTTGAGCTCTGAGGTGTCGATGATGACGTCGCTCGTCTCCCGCAGCTCCTCCATCCGGGAGCGCTCGGCCACGATGCCGTCGAGCAACGTGCCGTCGGCCTGCAGCGGGTGCGGCCGACGGACCTGCTCGAAGCGGCGGACGAGGGCCGCGTCGGTGGCGTCGAGGAACAGGACCCGCACCTTGCTCGGCATGCTCTCCCGGAGGGTGCGCACCGCCTCCTGCGCCTCGGAGAAGAGCCGGCCGCCTCGGACGTCGACCACCGCGGCGATCTTCGGCAGGGAGTCACCTGCGCGCTCGGCGAGGTCCAGGAGGGGGCGCAGCATCTGGGCGGGCAGGTTGTCGACGACGTACCAGCCGAGATCTTCGAGGGCGTTGCCGACGGTCGACCGGCCGGCCCCGGACATCCCGGTGACGATCATGACCTCTTGCTGCTCGTGTGCGTCGCTCATGGTGGCGGGGCCTTCGCTGGTGGCGGGTCGGTGCGGGACGGGCGGATCGAGTCTAGGCGGGAGCGCGGGCGTCGTCGGTCTCGACCGTGGCCTCGGACTCGCCGTCGCCGAGCTCTGCGGACCCCAGCTGACCGACGACGGCCGCCGCGAGCGTCGGCCCGATGCCCCGGATCGACGAGATCTCGTCCGGCGTGGCCTGCTTGAGCCGCTTCACCGAGCCGAAGTGCTTGAGCAGTCGTGCCACACGCGACGGCCCCAGGCCCGGGATCTCGGCCAGCTGGGTCGTGATGTCGCGCTTGCGTCGCTGTCGCTGGTGCGTGATCGCGAACCGGTGAGCCTCGTCGCGAATCCGCTGGATCAGGAAGAGCGCGTCGGAGTTGCGCGGCAGGATGACGGGGAAGTCGTCGTCGGGCAGCCAGATCTCCTCCAGCCGCTTGGCGATGCCGCAGAGCGCGATGTCGGTCACCCCGGCGTCGTCGAGCGCCCGACGTGCGGCGGCCACCTGGGGTTGGCCTCCGTCGACGATCAAGAGGTTCGGGCGGTAGGCGAAGCGCTTGCGCTCCTCACCGACCTCGGCCACCGGGGCGAGCTCGTCGTCGAGGCGCGAGAGCCGACGGCTGAGCGTCTGGTAGATCGACTCGGTGTCGTCCGTCGACTGCGGGATGTTGAAGCGCCGGTACTGGTCCTTGCGGGGCAGGCCGTCCTCGAAGACGACCATCGAGGCGACGATGTTGGTGCCGGACAGGTGCGAGACGTCGTAGCACTCCATGCGGAGCGGCGCCTCGGTCATGCCGAGCGCCTCCTGGATGTCGGCCAGGGCGGTCGACCGGGTCGCGAAGTCGGCGCTGCGACGTGTCTTGTAGAGCATCAAGGACTGCTGCGCGTTGAGTGTGGCCGTCTGCATGAGCGCGGCCTTCTCGCCGCGCTGAGCGGTGCGCACCTGCACCCTGCCCCTCCCCCGGATCTCGCTCAGGACTGCCTCGAGAGCGTCGTTGTCGTCGGGCACCGTCGTCACGACGATCTCGCGGGGCACCTCTGAGCCCGCGGTGTAGCGGCCCTGCAGCACCTGCTCGACGAGCTCGCCCGACGTGATGTCGATCTCCTTGTCGACGACCCAGCCGCGGGAACCGCGGATGCGACCGCCGCGGACGGTGAAGAGCTGCACGGCGGCGGCGAGCTCGTCTTCGACGAGGGCGTAGAGGTCGAGGTCGACGGAGTCGCGCAGCACGACCGCCGACTTGTCGAGCACCGCCTCGAGGGCCTGCACCTGGTCGCGGTAGCGGGCCGCCTCCTCGTAGCGCTGCTCGAGAGCGGCCGTCTTCATCGCCTTCTGCTTGTCGGCGATGACCTTCTTGTCGTAGCTGCCCATGAACTTGACGAACTCGTCGACGATCGCGCGGTGTTCCTCGATCGAGACCTTGTGCGAGCAGGGTCCGCCACAGCGACCGATCTGGCCCGGGAAGCACGGCTTGCCGGTCTCCATCGCCTTCTTGTAGCTGCTGTCGGAGCAGGTGCGGATCGGGAAGACCTTGATCATCTGGTCGATCGTGTCGTGCACGGCCCAGATCTTCGGGTAGGGCCCGAAGTACTTGGCGCCCTTGATCCGCGGGTTGCGCGTCACCATGACCCTCGGGGCCTCGTCGCCGAGCGTCACCGCCATGAACGGGTAGGTCTTGTCGTCACGGAACTTGACGTTGAACGGCGGGTCGAACTCCTTGATCCAGGTGTACTCGAGCTGCAGCGCCTCGATGTCGCTGCCGACGACCGTCCACTCGACGCTGCGGGCGGTGAGGACCATCCGTCGCGTGCGCTCGTGCAGGGTCGGCAACGGAGCGAAGTAGTTGCTGAGCCGGGCGCGAAGATTCTTCGCCTTGCCGACGTAGAGCACCCTGCCGCGCTCGTCGCGCCAGCGGTAGACCCCGGGGTCGGTCGGGATCTCACGCGCCGGCGGACGCCACGAGACGGTGTTGCTCATCGAGCCTCGACGGCCTCCCGCCGCCGGGTGCCCGTCGTGGTCGCGGTCTTCTTCTTCTTGGCCGCGGCCGGACCGGGTGCTGCGTGGCCCGACTCGAGGATCTCCGCGAGGAAGACGCCCGTGTGGCTCTCCGGCACGGTCGCCAGGTGCTCGGGCGTGCCGGTGGCGAGCACCGTGCCTCCCCCGGCGCCGCCCTCTGGCCCCATGTCGATCAGCCAGTCGGCCGACTTGATCACGTCGAGGTTGTGCTCGATGGTGATGACGGTGTTGCCCTTGTCGACGAGACCGTCGAGCACGAGCAGCAGCTTGCGCACGTCTTCGAAGTGCAGGCCCGTCGTGGGCTCGTCGAGCACGTAGATGCTGCGCCCGTTCGAGCGCTTCTGCAGCTCGGTCGCCAGCTTGACGCGCTGCGCCTCGCCGCCGCTCAGGGTGGTCGCGCTCTGGCCGAGGCGCACGTAGCCCAGGCCGACGTCGACCAGGGTCTTCATGAACCGCGAGATCGCCGAGATGGGCTCGAAGAAGTCGGCCGCCTCGCTGATCGGCATGTCGAGCACCTCGGAGATGTTCTTGCCCTTGTACTGGACCGCCAGGGTGTCGCGGTTGTACCGCGCGCCCCCGCAGACCTCGCAGGCGACGTAGACGTCGGGCAGGAAGTTCATCTCGATCTTGATCGTGCCGTCACCCGCGCAGTTCTCGCAGCGGCCGCCCTTGACGTTGAAGCTGAACCGGCCCGGCAGGTAGCCGCGGGCCTTGGCGTCGACGGTCTCGGCGAACAGGTTGCGGATCCGGTCGAAGACGCCGGTGTAGGTCGCGGGGTTCGAGCGCGGCGTCCGACCGATCGGCGCCTGGTCGACGTGCACCACCTTGTCGAGGTGCTCGAGACCGGTGACGCGGAGGTGGCGCCCCGGGATCTGGCGAGCACCGTTCAGCTTGTTGGCCATCACCTTGTAGAGGATGTCGTTGACCAGGGAGGACTTGCCCGAGCCGCTTACGCCGGTCACCGCGACGAAGACGCCGAGCGGGAAGTCGACGGTGACGTCGCGCAGGTTGTTGGCCTTCGCGCCGACGACGGAGACCACCCGGTCGCGGTCGACCGGGCGACGCGTGGTCGGCGTGGCGATCGAGCGGCGGCCGGCGAGGTAGTCGCCGGTGTAGGACTCGGTGTTGGTCAGCAGGTCTTCATAGCTGCCCGAGTGCACCACCTTGCCACCGTTGACGCCGGCGCCCGGTCCGATGTCGACGACCCAGTCGGCGGTCTTGATCGTGTCCTCGTCGTGCTCGACGACGATGAGCGTGTTGCCGAGGTCGCGGAGCTTGACGAGGGTGTCGATCAGCCGTCGGTTGTCGCGCTGGTGCAGGCCGATGCTCGGCTCGTCCAGCACGTAGAGCACACCCGTCAGGCCCGAGCCGATCTGGGTCGCCAGTCGGATGCGCTGGGCCTCGCCGCCGGAGAGCGACCCCGCGGCACGGCCGAGGGACAGGTAAGTGAGCCCCACCTCGAGCAGGAACTCGAGGCGCACGCGGATCTCGCGGAGCACCTGCGCGGCGATGCGCGCCTCGCGGGTCGTCAGCGTGAGCCCGTTCATGAACGCGAACGCGTCGGTCAGGCTGAGCTCGGCGACGTCGGCGATGCTCTGCTCGGCGACCGTGACGGCGAGCACCTCGGGCTTCAGCCGCTTGCCGCCGCAGACGGAGCACGGGATCTCGCGGAGGTACTCGGAGTAGCGCTGACGCTGCGTGTCGGTCTCGGCCTCGGCGTACTTCCGCTCGATGTAGGGCATGACGCCCTCGAACCCGGTCGAGTACTTCATCTCACGGCCGAAGCGGTTCTTCCACTTCACCGTCACCTCGAAGTCGTTGCCCTGCAGGACGGCCTGCTGGATGCGCGCCGGAAGCTCGCGCCACGGAGTCTTGAGGCTGAAGTCGAGATCGGCGGCCAGCCCCTCGAGCAGCTTCTGGAAGTAGTTGTAGAGCCCCTTGCCCGAGTTCGTCCAGGGCAGGATGACGCCCTCGGCGAGGCTGAGGTCGGGGTCGCCGAGCACCAGGTCGGTGTCGACCGACATCCGCGTCCCGAGGCCCGAGCACTCGGGGCAGGCACCGAACGGGGCGTTGAACGAGAAGGTGCGGGGCTCCACCTCGGTGAGCTGCACCGGGTGGCCGTTCGGGCAGGAGAGCTTCTCGGAGAAGGTGCGGTACTTGCCCGCGGCACCCGCGTCCGTGTCGACGAAGTCGACCGTGACGAGGCCGTCGGTGAGGCGCAGGGCCGTCTCGAGCGAGTCTGTCAGGCGGGTGAGGCCCTCGTCGGAGGCGACGAGACGGTCGACCACGACCGAGATGTCGTGCTTGACCTGCTTCTTGAGCTTGGGGGGCGAGCTCAGCTGGACCTGCTCGCCGTCGACGATCGCACGGGAGTAGCCGCTCGAGGCGAGCTCGGCGAAGAGGTCGACGAACTCGCCCTTCTTCTGCGACACGACGGGGCTCAGCACCTGGAAGCGAGTGCCGGTCTCGAGGGTCATCAGCTGGTCGGCGATCTGCTGAACGGTCTGGCGACTGATCACCTCGCCGCACACGGCGCAGTGCGCGATGCCGATGCGGGCCCAGAGCAGGCGCATGTAGTCGTAGATCTCGGTGATCGTGCCGACGGTGGAACGCGGGTTGCGGTTCGTCGACTTCTGGTCGATCGACACGGCGGGGCTCAGGCCCTCGATGAAGTCGACGTCGGGGCGGTCGACCTGCCCGAGGAACTGCCGCGCGTAGGCCGAGAGCGACTCGACGTAGCGGCGCTGGCCCTCGGCGAAGATCGTGTCGAACGCGAGAGACGACTTGCCCGACCCCGAGAGGCCGGTGAAGACGACCATCGAGTCGCGCGGGATCTCGAGGTCGACGTTGTCGAGGTTGTGGACTCGGGCACCCCGCACGCTGAGCACGGAGGAACCTTCTACGGGTGAGATTGACACTCTTACCATTCTACGGAAGCCCCTGACATCGAGGTCGGCCGACAGTCAGATCGGCCCGACGGACAGGTCAGGAGGAGCGTCCGCGCGCTAGAGGACGGGTTCTGTGTGGGTGAGCTCGGCGGACACGGTCCAGAGCCGCTCCGCGGAGGCAGGGTCTCGCGCGTGCTTCTTCGTGGGGACGACAGCAGGGGCACCGGTGAGCTGGAACCCCCCGGAGGGGCCCCAGTATTCCCCGCCCTGCACGTCGGTACCGACTGTCGCGTGCACGAGCGGCTCGGCCCCCGCCTCCTTGCCCTGCGAGAACGCGTGCATGGCCGAGGTGACGACGGCGGGCGGTCGCCTCGGCTCGACGACGGGCGGTCTCGGGTCGCTGAGCGACTCGAAGGACAGGCCGGGATGCGCGATCACGCTGGAGACCGACGACCCCGAGGCCCGGAGGCGCCGGTCGAGCTCGATGCCGAAGGTCATGACCGCGAGCTTCGACCTCGCGTAGGCGACGGCCCCCGAGTAGCTCGAGACCATCATGGGATCGTCGAGGTCGAGGCGGACGAAGCGATGGCTGATGCTGCCGAGGTGGACGATACGTCCCCGAGGCGACTCGGACAAGGCCGGCAGGAGGTGGGACACGAGCGCGAAGTGACCGAGGTGGTTCGTGCCGAACTGGAGCTCGAATCCGTCGGCCGTCGTCTGGCGTCGGCGCGAGCCGACGACCCCTGCGTTCGCGAGGAGCGCGTCGACGCCGCCGGCGGCCGTGAGCGCGTCCGCGCCGGAGCGCACCGAGGAGAGATCGGCCAGGTCGAGGTCGACGGTCGACACGTCGGCGCCGGGGACGCGGTCGCGCACGGCGTCGGCCGCGCGGACGGCGCGCTCCGGGCTGCGGGCAGCGAGAACGACCTGGTGGCCCAGGGCTGCGAGGCGCTCGGCCGCGAAGTAGCCCAGCCCGGCGGTCGCGCCGGTGACGACGACACGAAGGCGGCGATCAGCGAGCATGGCCGGCCGCCTCCATCTGGCGCAGGTCTCGCTTGAGGTCGGCGACCTCGTCGCGGAGGCGCCCGGCGAGTTCGAACTTGAGCTCGGCGGCCGCCTGGAGCATCTGGTCGTTCAGGTCGGCGATGATCGACTCGAGCCCGTTGGCCGCGTTCGCGGCCTTGCCCTCACGTCGGAGGTTGGGCGTCGGTGCGCGCTTGCCGCCCTGACGCCCGGCGAGCAGCTCGGCCGTGTCCGCGCCCTCGCGAGCGAGGACCTCGGTGATGTCGGCGATCTTCTTGCGGAGCGGCTGCGGGTCGATGCCGCGCTCGAGGTTGTAGGCCACCTGCTTCTCGCGCCGGCGGTCTGTCTCCTCGAGGGCGTTGCGCATCGAGTCGGTCATGACGTCGGCGTACATGTGCACCTCGCCGGAGACGTTGCGGGCCGCGCGTCCGATGGTCTGGATGAGCGACGTCGACGACCGCAGGAAGCCCTCCTTGTCGGCGTCGAGGATGGCGACCAGCGACACTTCTGGCAGGTCGAGGCCCTCACGGAGGAGGTTGATGCCGACGAGGACGTCGTAGACGCCCTGGCGCAGCTCGGTCAGCAGCTCGACTCGTCGCAGGGTGTCGACGTCGGAGTGCAGGTACCTCACCCGCACGCCTGCCTCGGTGAGGAAGTCGGTCAGTTCTTCGGCCATCTTCTTGGTGAGCGTCGTGACCAGCACGCGCTCGTCCTTCTCGACGCGGACGCGGATCTCGTCGAGCAGGTCGTCGATCTGGCCCTCGGAGGGCTTGACCACGATCTGGGGGTCGACGAGGCCCGTGGGGCGGATGATCTGCTCGACCACGCTGTCGGTGATGCCGAGCTCGTACTTGCCAGGGGTCGCCGACAGGTAGACCTTCTGCCCGACCCGGCCGAGGAACTCCTCGAACTTCAGCGGGCGGTTGTCGAGTGCGCTCGGCAGCCTGAAGCCGTGGTCGACCAGGGTGCGCTTGCGTGAGGCGTCGCCCTCGTACATCGCGCCGATCTGCGGCACCGTCACGTGCGACTCGTCGATGACGACGAGGAAGTCGTCGGCGAAGTAATCGAGGAGGCAGTGCGGCGCCTCGCCCGGACCCCGGCCGTCGATGTGAGCGGAGTAGTTCTCGATGCCGTTGCAGAACCCGATCTGCTCCATCATCTCGAGGTCGAAGGTCGTGCGCATGCGGAGGCGCTGCGACTCGAGCAGCTTGCCCTGCTTGTCGAGCTCGTCCAGACGGGTGGCGAGTTCTTCTTTGATGGTGCCGATGGCGCGGTGCATCACGTCGGTGCCCGCGACGTAGTGCGAGCCGGGGAACACCGAGACCGAGTCCATCGTGCGGACGACGTCGCCCGTCAGCGGGTGCAAGGCGTAGAGGGCCTCGATCTCGTCGCCGAACATCTCGATGCGGATCGCGAGCTCCTCGTACATCGGGATGATCTCGATGGTGTCGCCGCGCACCCGGAAGTTGCCCCGGGAGAAGTCGATGTCGTTGCGCTGATACTGCATCGAGACGAAGCGCCGGATCAGCGTCTCTCGGTCGATCTTCATGCCCACCTGCAGGGCGATCATCGCCTGCATGTACCCCTCGGGGGTGCCGAGCCCGTAGATGCAGGACACGGTCGAGACGACGATGACGTCGCGTCGGCTGAGCAGGGAGTTGGTCGTGGAGTGCCGCAGCCGCTCGACCTCGGCGTTGATCGAGCTGTCCTTCTCGATGAAGGTGTCGGTCTGCGGGACGTACGCCTCTGGCTGGTAGTAGTCGTAGTACGAGACGAAGTACTCAACGGCGTTGTGCGGGAACATCTCTCGGAACTCGTTGGCGAGCTGCGCGGCGAGGGTCTTGTTGTGGGCCAGGACGAGGGTCGGGCGCTGGACCTGCTCGACGAGCCAGGCGGTGGTCGCGGACTTGCCGGTGCCGGTGGCGCCGAGCAGCACGACGTCGGTCTCGCCCGCGTTGATGCGCCCCGCGAGCTCGGCGATGGCGGCCGGCTGGTCACCGCTCGGCTCGTACTCGCTGACTACTTCGAAGGGGCGGACGCTACGGGTCGGTTCCATGTCTCCGAGTCTAGGAGCGACCACTGACACTCGGCCCCGAGGGCCCCGCCGCCTTCGCCGCTGACAGCGAACGGAGCACCTCGGCGACCTCGTCCGCCCGCACGAGCGTCGCCTCCAGCGAGATCGACGAGTCGACCACGAGGTCAGCGACGGCGAGACGGGCGTCGTCGTCGGCCTGCGCGTCGACCCGGCGGACCGCCTCCTCGGGGCTCATCCCCCGGAGCTCGACCAGACGCGTCAACCGCACCTCGCGAGGCGCGTGGACGACGACGACCACGTCGAACTCGCCCGCGCCCCGCGTCTCGACCAGGAGGGGGACGTCGTACACGACCACCCTCGCGGGGTCGTCGGCAACGGCCTCTTCCATCCGTCGCCGGGAGAGCTCGCGGACGGCCGGGTGGGTGATCGCCTCGAGGTCCCGACGGGCCGCCGGGTCGGAGAAGACGAGAGCGCCGAGCGCTGGCCGGTCGAGTTCTCCCGAGCGGGTGAGGACGTCGTCGCCGAAGCGCCGCCGGATCGCCTCGAGGCCGGGCGTTCCCGGAGCGACGACCTCTCGCGCGAGCTGGTCGGCGTCGACGTGTGCCGCACCCCGCTCGGCGAGACGGCGGGACACGACGCTCTTGCCGGCGGCGATGCCACCGGTCAGGCCACAGACGAACATGCGTCGAGGCTACCTGGGACCGCGGCCCGGGAACGCCGAACGGCGGCCCCCTCGAGGAGGGGGCCGCCGTTCGAGTCGGTCAGGCGCCGAGGCGCCGCGACCTGGGTGTGACTAGTTGCTGCTGGACAGCTTCTCGCGCAGTGCTGCGAGCGACTCGTCGTCGGCGAGGGTGCCGGCACCGGCGGTCTCGCTCGAGAAGGTCGAGCCCGAGGGAGCCTCGAAGGAGGCCTCTTCGGTGAGCGACGCGGCGACCTGCTTCTTGTGCGCCTCCCAGCGAGCCTGGGCGGCAGCGTAGTCCTGCTCCCACTTCTCGCGCTGCGAGTCGAAGCCCTCGCGCCACTCGTTCGTCTCCGGGTCGAAGCCCTCGGGGTACTTGTAGTTGCCCTGGTCGTCGTACTCGGTGAGCATGCCGTAGAGCGCCGGGTCGAACTCGGTGCCCTCGGGGTCCACGCCCTCGTTGGCCTGCTTGAGGCTCAGCGAGATGCGGCGACGGTCGAGGTCGATGTCGATGACCTTGACGAACACCTCGTCGCCGACGGCGACGACCTGCTCGGCCAGCTCGACGTGCTTCGCCGACAGCTCGGAGATGTGCACGAGGCCCTCGATGCCGTCCGCGACGCGGACGAACGCGCCGAAGGGGACGAGCTTCGTGACCTTGCCCGGCGCGACCTGTCCGATCGCGTGGGTGCGGGCGAAGACCTGCCACGGGTCCTCCTGCGTCGCCTTGAGCGAGAGCGACACGCGCTCACGGTCGAGGTCGACTTCGAGGATCTCGACGGTGACTTCCTGACCGACCTCGACGACCTCGCTGGCGTGCTCGATGTGCTTCCAGCTGAGCTCGGAGACGTGCACGAGGCCGTCCACGCCGCCCAGGTCGACGAACGCGCCGAAGTTGACGATCGAGGAGACGATGCCCTTGCGGACCTGGCCCTTGTGCAGGTTGTTGAGGAACGTGGTGCGGCTCTCGGACTGCGTCTGCTCGAGGAGCGCACGGCGCGACAGGACCACGTTGTTGCGGTTCTTGTCGAGCTCGAGGATCTTCGCCTCGATCTCCTGGCCCAGGTAGGGCGTGAGGTCGCGGACGCGGCGCAGCTCGATGAGCGACGCGGGCAGGAAGCCACGGAGGCCGATGTCGACGATGAGGCCGCCCTTGACGACCTCGATGACCGTTCCGGTGACGACGCCGTCGGCGTCCTTGATCTTCTCCACGTCGCCCCAGGCACGCTCGTACTGAGCGCGCTTCTTGGACAGGATCAGACGGCCTTCCTTGTCCTCCTTCTGGAGGACGAGGGCCTCGACGGTGTCGCCGACCTCGACGACCTCGGTGGGGTCGACGTCGTGCTTGATCGACAGCTCGCGCGAGGGGATGACGCCCTCGGTCTTGTAGCCGACGTCGAGGAGGACCTCGTCGCGGTCGATCTTGACGACGGTGCCCTCGATGAGGTCGCCGTCGTTGAAGAACTTCAGGGTCTTCTCGACCGCGGCCAGGAAGTCATCAGCGGATCCGATGTCGTTGATGGCGACCTGCTTGGGTGCCTTGGTCGTTACGGTTGTCATGTAGTTAGTGCTCCAGTGAAAGCATGTATCGGGCCGTGGTCGTCCCGGAGGGCTGGGCCTTCTCGGGGGTGTCGACCGCGGCGTGCGGACAGATCGGCGCAGATAGCGCTGGTACATACTACCTGCGCGTCGCCCCGGCGGGCAACGATTACGAGAGCAGCGCGCGCCGCAGCGTGTCGAGCCCGACGCCCCCGAGCTGGAGCGCCTCGCGGTGGAACGCGCGGAGGTCGAAGTCGGCCCCCTCGCGACGAGCCCGCTCGGCCCGCAGGTCCTCCCAGATGCGCTGACCGACCTTGTACGAGGGCGCCTGGCCCGGCCAGCCGAGGTAGCGGTCGACCTCGAAACGGACGAACTCATCGTCCATGTTGACGTTGGCGCGCATGAACGGGAGCGCGTTCGCGTGGCTCCAGGGCTCGGTCGAGCCGGGGAACTTCTTGCCGAGGTGCACGCCGATGTCGAGCACGACCCTGGCGGCGCGCATCCGCTGACCGTCGAGCATGCCGAGGCGGTCGCCCGGGTCGGACAGCCAGCCGAGCTCGTCCATCAGCCGCTCGGCATAGAGGGCCCACCCCTCGGCGTGCCCCGACGTGCCCGCGAGCTGACGGCGCCAGGTGTTCAGCAGCGCGCTGTTGTAGACCGCCTGGCCGAGCTGGAGGTGGTGCCCCGGCACCCCCTCGTGGAACACGGTCGTCGTCTCGCGCCAGGTCCCGAAGCGCGTGACGCCCTCGGGCACCGACCACCACATGCGGCCGGGGCGGGAGAAGTCGTCGCTGGGGCTCGTGTAGTAGATGCCGCCGTCCCTGGTCGGCGCGATGCGGCACTCGAGACGCCGGACGGGCTCCGGCACGTCGAAGTGCGTGCCGGCGAGCTCGGCCACGGCGCGGTCGCTGAGCTGCTGCATCCACTGCTGCAGCGCCTCCGTGCCCTCGAGCTGTCGCGCGGGATCGGCGTCGAGGACGGCGATCGCCCGCGCGACGTCCGCGCCCGGCTCGATCTCGCGAGCCACCGCCTCCTGCTCGCTCGTCATGCGGGCGAGCTCGTCGAGTCCCCACTCGTACGTCTCGTCGAGGTCGACGGTCGCTCCGAGGAACCGCCTCGAGTGCAGGGCGTAGGCGTCGCGGCCGACGCCGTCCTCGACCGCGGCCGCCGGCAACAGCTCGTCGAGGAGGAACCGGCGGGCGGCGAGGTAGCCCTCCCCCGCCGAGGAGGCGCCCCTCGCGAGGTCGGACGCGAGCGCCGACGAGGGGGCGGTGCCGTCGGCCAGTCGCGCGGACGAGGCGAGCTCGGCGAAGAAGCCGTCCGGCGACCCGATCCGGGCGCACTGCTCGGCCACCGCCTCCACCTGGCGCCGCGCCGGGACGACGCCCTCGGCGATGCCCTGCCGGAGGGTCTCCACCAGCTGCGCGAGGGCCCGGTCGACGCGGCCGAGTCGCGACGCGACGTCGACCCAGTCGGCTTCGGTCTCGGTGGGCATGAGGTCGTAGACGTCGCGGATCGCCTGGATCGGCGACGCGAGGACGCTGAGGTCGCGCAGCTGCAGGCGCTGTTCGGCGTACTCGAGGTCGAGGCGGAGCTCGGCCCCCAGGTCGTCCTGGGTGACGCGGTCGACGTCGTCGACCGGCGACGCGGCCTCGAGCTCGGCGAGCACACGCCGGACGGCCTCGACCTGGCGTTCGTGCCCGGCGGGCGAGTAGTCGCCGTACTCGCCCGTGCGCCCCTCGCGTCCGATCCACGTCGCGGTGGTGGGGTCGAGGTCGACGAGCTGGTCGACCCAGCGCTCGGCGATGCCGTCGATCGGGGTCTGCGGGCGGACGGGAGGCGTCGTGGGCTCGGTCATGGGTCGAGGCTAGCGATACGACGGCGGGGCGTCGCCTCGACCGGTGTCGACGCGACGCCCCGCAGGACGGACGGGCGCTACTCGGCGTCGAGGTCCGTCTCGAGCAGCGTGGCCAGCTCGTCGAGGGCCGCGTCGGCGTTGTCGCCGTCGGTGGCGAGGACGACCTCGTCGCCGTGGCCGATGCCGAGCGACAGGACGCCGAGGATGCTGGCGGCGTTGACGGTCTTGCCCGCGGGCGAGGTCAGCGTGACCTTCGCGCCGCTCTTGCCGGCGGCCTGGCTGAACAGCGAGGCGGGACGGGCGTGCAGGCCGACGCTCGAGGCGATGGTGACGGTGCGTTCTGGCATTTCTTCTCCTTGGTCGAGACCGGTCTGGTCGAGGTGCGGGCCGGGGCCCTGGACGGTGTCAGTCGTGGGGGTGAGGCTCGATCGTGACCTTGATGGCCTCGCCGCTGGCGATGGCCTCGAGGGCGTCGTGCAGGCGCTCGAGCGGGAAGCGGTGGGTGACGAGGTCGCCCACCACGACCTCGCCCGAGGCGATGAGGCGCAGTGCCTCGCGGTTGTGTGCCGGGCTCGACCCGTTGACGCCCACGATCGTCAGCTCACGGTAGTGCACGAGGTTCGAGTCGATGCTGATCAGCGAGTCTCCGCGGGCGAGGCCCCCGAAGAGGCTGAGGCGGCCGCCGGGTGCGAGGAGGGCCAGCGCCCGTTCCTGGGCCGGTCGCGAGGCCGCCGCGGTGATGACGACGTCGACGCCGAGACCGCCGGAGGCGGCGCGCACCTGGTCGAGGACGTCCTGCCGGCCGTCCGCACCCGCCTCCACCGCGACGGCGAGGTCAGGGCGGACCAGGGCAGCGGCCCGTGCGAGACGATCCGCGTTCGCGTCGAGGAGGATCACCTGCCGCGCTCCCCTGGCTCGCGCGAGCCGGACGTGCATGCAGCCGATCGGCCCCGATCCGATGACGAGGACGCTGTCGCCGGTCCCGACCCTCGCGAGCTCCTGTCCGTTGAGGACGCAGGCCAGGGGCTCGACGAGCGAGGCCTCCTCGGACGACACGTGGTCGGGGATCCGGTTGACGCCGTCGACGGCGAGGACGGCGGCAGGGACGACCATGAACTCGGCGAAGCCGCCGGCGTACTGGTAGCCGATGCTCGTCTGAAGCGGGCAGACGCTGGGCCGGCCCGCCCGACAGACGTCGCAGGTGCCGCACGGGACGGCGGCGATGACCTGGACTCGATCCCCTGCCGACCAGCCCGACACGCCGTCGCCCACCTCGACGACGGTGCCCGCGACCTCGTGTCCCATCACCTGCGGGCCGGTCATGTGGGGGTGCCCCGACCGCATGATCTTGAGGTCGGTGCCGCAGGCGGAGCAGTTGTCGACACGGAGGAGGAGCTCACCGCGAGAGGCCCCGGGCGTCGACACGTCGTCGAGACGCACGTCGCCCGGGGCCCACCACTTCGCTGCTCTCACGGGGAGACCGAGCCGCCCGTCACTCGTCGTCGTCGGTCGACGCGAGCAGCTCGTAGACCTCCGACGTCGTCGTGGCACCGCGGAGCGCGGCGGCGGAGTCGGGGTCCATCAGGATGCTGGCGAGCTGGCTCAGGATGGCGATGTGGCCGTTGCCCGCCGCGGCGATGCCGACGGCGACCGAGACCTCGTTGCCGTCCCAGTCGACCGGGGTCGGGAAGCGGAGCACGACGAGCGCGTCCTTCTTCACCGAGTCCTTGCCGGCGAGCGTGCCGTGCGGGATCGCGACGCCCTCGCCCACGTAGGTCGACACCGAGTTCTCGCGCTCGAACATGGCGTCGACGTAGGACTCGTCGATCGCCCCGGCCTCGATCAGCGCCTGGCCTGCGGCGCGGATGGCCTCGTCGCGGCTCGATGCCCTCTCGTCGAGACGGATCGACGACTCCGCGAGGAGCGACGTCAGCTCGGGTGCCTGCTGGTCCGCCATCGTCAGACCTCGACCGTCGTGCCGTCCTGGATGGCCTTGACCACCTTGGCGACCGAGGGGTCGCCCATGAACAGCTGGAACGGGACGACGGGGATGTTCGGCACGACGCCGCGCGCACGCTCGGCGAGGTTGTTCTGCGTCACGACGACGTCGGCGTCGGCCGGGATGTCGGCGACGGGCGAGTGCTCGACGGTGACGCCGCTCTTCTTGAGCTGCTTCTTCAGGGTCGAGGCGAGCATGACGCTGCTGCCCATGCCCGCGTCGCACGCGACGATGAGCTTCTTGATGGAGGAACCGTCGAGGGTTGCCATGTCAGTCTCCTTGTTTCTCAGGGTGGGGGGCCGGCCGGAGCCGGCCCCCCGAGTCAATCAGTTGGACGCTGAGGGCGCGGCCGTGCCCTTGCTGGTCGCCTTGTTGGCGGCCGTGGCGGCCTGGGCGTCGGCGAGTGCCTGCGCCTGGGCGGCGTCGTCCTCGGCGGCGGCCTCGCGCTTCTCCTTGCGGCCGAAGCCCATGAGGAACGAGCAGACCACGAACGAGACGGCGGCGGACAGCAGGATGCCGACCAGGATCACCGGGAAGTCGCCGGGGGCGGCGACGAGGGCGTAGGCGATGATGCTGCCGGGCGAGGGGCTCGCGACCAGGCCGACCCCCGTCAGGAGGAAGAAGCCGACACCGGTCGCGCCGCCGAGGACGGCGCCGATCAGCAGGATGGGCTTCATCAGCACGTACGGGAAGTAGATCTCGTGGATGCCGCCGAAGAACTGCACGATGATCGCTGCGGGCGCCGACGGACGGATGGCGCGCGGTCCGAAGAAGAGGAACGCGAGCAGGATGCCGAGGCCCGGACCGGGGTTCGACTCGAGCATGAACAAGATGGACTTGCCGGACTCGGCAGCCTGGTCGATGCCGAGGGGCGTCAGCACGCCCTGGTTGATGGCGTTGTTGAGGAACAGGATCTTGGCCGGCTCGATCAGCAGGGACGCCAAGGGCAGCAGGCCGCGCTCCACGAGGAAGTCGACCCCGTTGCCGAGAACGGTCGTGAGGCCGGACGTCAGGGGCGCGATGCCGAAGTAGGCACCGATCGCCATCGCCCCGCCGAAGATGCCGAGCGAGAAGTTGTTGACGAGCATCTCGAAGCCGGACTTGATGCGACCGTCCAGCGCCCGGTCGAACTGCTTGAGCAGCAGCGCGGCCAGCGGGCCGACGATCATCGCGCCGAGGAACTGCGGCTTGTCGGTCGCGACGATGACGCCCATCACGGCGATCGAGGCGATGACGGCACCGCGCTGACCGTGGACCATGCGTCCACCGGTGTAGGCGATCAGGATCGGGAGCAGGTACAGGATGATCGGGTCGACGAGCGACGCGACGGTCTCGTTGGGCGTCCAGCCCGTCGGGATGAAGAGGGCCGTGATGAGGCCCCAGGCGATGAACGCGCCGATGTTCGGCATGACCATGCCGGCCAGGAAGCCGCCGAAGCGCTGGACGCGCGCGCGGACTCCTGTTCCGGTGACCGTGGGGGTGAATTCGGACATGAGGGGCGGTACTCCTTCGTACTCAGTGGTGAGTCTCGGTGAGGGTGGTGGGCAGGGACGTGGTGCGTCGGGTGGGGATCGAGGAGGCGGCGGCCGCGTCCCCGACGAGCGGGCTCGTCAGGTCCGGCTGCGCCAGGAGCGACGCCTCGGAGGCGTCGAGGTCGGACGGTGCCGGGACGGTGGTGCCGGGCAGCCTCGTGGCTGCGGCACCCCAGGTCAGGGCGGCGAGGAGGGCGTCGCGGGGGGCGCCTCCTGCGGTCTCGGTCGCGAGGTAGCCGGCGAGGAAGCTGTCCCCCGCGCCGACCGTGCTGCGCGGGACGGCGACGTGCGACGTGCCGACGACGACTCCGTCGGGGCCGACGAGGACGGCGCCCTCCGCTCCCAGGCTCACGAGCACGGTGCCGACCCCGGAGGCGCGGACGGCCTCGGCGGCCGCCACGACGTCGCCGAGGGTGTCGAGCGACCGGCCCGCGAGCTCGGCGAGCTCGGCGAGGTTCGGCTTCAGGAGGTCGGGACGTGCCTCGACCGCCGCGGACAGGGCGTCGCCGCTCGTGTCGACCGCGAGCTTCGCCCCGGTGCGGCGGACGTCGTCGACGAAGCGGGCGAAGGTCGCCGTGCTGATCTCGGGCGGCAGGCTGCCGGACACGACGACCCAGGTCGCGTCCTCCGCCGTGGCCCTGACGACCGCGGTGATGGCGGTGAGGTCGTCGTGGCTCAGCGCGAGACCGGGCTCGTTCAGCTTGGTGACCGTGCCGCCGGGCTCGGCGACGGTCAGGTTCGACCGGGTGCGACCCGAGACGGGCACGTAGCGCGCGCTGACACCGGCCGCGTCGAGGAGGGCGCTCAGCTCGGCGCCCTCGCGGCCGCCGACCGGGAGGACGGCCACGCTGTGCACGCCGTGCGCAGTCAGGGCACGGGCGACGTTGACGCCCTTGCCTGCGGGCTCGAGGAGCGGTGCGCCGGTGCGGACGACGTCGCCGCGGTCGAGTCGACCGACCTCGACGGTGCGGTCGAGGCTCGGGTTGAGGGTGACGGTGACGATCACACGATCACCACCCGGGGGCCGGAGCGCTCGACGTCGTCCGCGAGGTCGGCGTCGACGCCCGTGTCGGTGATGACCGTGTCGACCTCGGAGAGGGGAGCCACGCGGGCGAAGTCCTCGCGGCCGAACTTCGAGTGGTCGGTGAGGATGACCGTGCGCCGGGACGCCGCCATCAGCGCTTTCTTGACCCGCGCCTCGGCGAGGTCGGGCGTCGTGAGGCCCCGCTCGGCGGACAGGCCGTTCGTGCCCATGAAGGCGACGTCGGCGAAGACCTCGGCGATCTGGGTGCGGGTCCACTCCCCCACGGCCGCGAGCGTCCGGCCGCGGACGACCCCGCCCAGGAGGTGCAGGGTCACGTTGGGCCGGGCGACCAGCACGTTCGCGACCGGCAGCGAGTGCGTCACGACGGTGAGCTCGCGATCGGTGGGCAGCAGCTCGGCGAACCGGACCGTCGTGGTGCCGGCGTCGACGATGATCGACCCGCCGTCGGGCAGCTCGTCGAGGGCTGCGCGGGCGATCCGCTCCTTCTCGCCGGCGGCGGAGCCCTCGCGGTCGGCGACGTGGGGCTCGATCCCGAGACGCTCCACGGCGATGGCGCCGCCGTGCACGCGTCGCAGCACGCCCCGACGCTCGAGGGCCGTGAGGTCGCGACGCACGGTCTCCGGCGTCACGGACAGCTCTCGGGCCAGGCCGGCGACCTCGACGCGGCCGCGCGTGCGCGCCGAGTCCAGGATCTGCTGGTGGCGCTCGGGAGCGTACATGCGCGGAGACTCCGTCGTCAGTCGTGCGGCTCGCGGGGCGGTGAGGCCGAGCGGGGATAGCGGGTGGACAGCTGGGGCAGGCGGAACGAGAACAGATGTTGTTCCGGGTTTATATAAGTCCGTTCGGGCCTGCCGGTCAAGTCTGACGCGCGTGTCGGCCCCGCTTGTGCCCGTTTCAGGGGCCAATGGCCCCTCGCCCTAGTGGGCGGCAGCGTCCCAGCTGCCGCCGAGGCCGACGCTGACGTCGAGCGGCACGCGGAGCTCGGCGGCCCCGCTCATGCGACGGCTGACGATGTCGCGGACGTCGTCGACCTCGCCCGGCGCGACCTCGACGATCATCTCGTCGTGGACCTGCAGCAGCACGCGGCTGGCCATCTCGCGCTCGTCGAGCTCGCTGCGCACCCCGAGCATCGCCCTCTTCATGATGTCGGCAGCCGACCCCTGGATGGGCGCGTTGAGCGCAGCTCGCTCGGCGTTCTCGCGCAGGACCCGGTTGGGCGACTTGAGGTCGGCGAAGGGGCGCCGGCGACCGAAGATCGTCTCGGTGTAGCCGTCTTCACGCGCCTTCTCCACGACGTTGCGGAGGTACTCCCTCACGGCGCCGAAGCGCTCGAAGTAGTCGGTCATCAGCTGCTTCGCCTCGGAGCTCTCGATGCGCAGCTGCTTCGACAGGCCGAAGGCGCTGAGGCCGTAGGCGAGGCCGTACGACATCGCCTTCACCTTGGTCCGCATCGCCGGGCTCACGTCAGCCGGCTCGACGCCGAAGATGCGGGCGCCGACGAAGCGGTGCAGGTCTTCTCCCGCGTTGAAGGCCTCGATCAGCCCGGCGTCGCCGGAGAGGTGGGCCATGATGCGCATCTCGATCTGCGAGTAGTCCGCAGTCAGGAGGGTCTCGTACTCGGGACCGTGCACGAAGGCGGCCCTTATCTCGCGGCCTACGGCGGCCTTGACCGGGATGTTCTGGAGGTTCGGGTCGACGGACGAGATGCGGCCGGTGGTGGTGCCCGTCTGGTCGTACGTCGTGTGGATGCGGCCGTCGTCGGCGATCGACTTGTCGAGCGTGTCGATGATCTGCCGCAGCTTGGTCGCGTCGCGGTGCTGCAGCAGCAGCCCGAGGAACGGATGCGGGTGCTTCTCCTGCAGGTCTGCGAGAGATGCGGCGTCGGTGGAGTACCCGGTCTTGGTCGCCCGGGTCCTGGGCATCTCGAGCTGCTCGAACAGGACCTCCTGCAGCTGCTTCGGCGAGCCGAGGTTGACCTCGCGGCCGATCTCGGCGAACGCGTCCGTCGCGAGACCTGCCGCCGTCTCGCCGAGACGCGTGGAGAGCTCGGCAAGGACCGGGTGGTCGGCCGCGACGCCCGTGAGCTCCATGTCGCCCAGCACGGGGACCAGGGGCAGTTCGAGGTCGGTGAGGACGGTGCGGGAGCCCTCGTCGAGGGACTCGTGGAACGACTCGGCGAGCCGGAGCGTGTACCAGGCCTCCGTCGCGACGCTTACCTGCTCGTCGGCGGGGACGAGCTGGTTCGGGTCGGCGACGGGGAGGGTCTCGCCGAGCTGCTCGTAGACGAGGTCGGTCAGGGCGAAGGAGGTGCGGCCCGGCCTGAGCAGCCACGCCGCGACCCGCGTGTCGCCCGCGATGCCGGTGAGCGCGAGCCCCGCCTTGGACAACGCCTTGTACGCACGCTTGGCGTCGTGCAGCACCTTGGGCGAGTCCGCGTCGAGCCACGCCTCGAGGGCCACGTAGTCGCCGCGGCCCGTGGCCCACGGCACATACGCGGACTCGTCGTGGGACGAGATGCCGAGGCCCACGACGCCCTCGGCGCCGTACTCGACGCTGAGCCCGACCGGCGAGGCCGGGTCGGACGCGTGCTTCCTCAACCAGAAGGCGAGTTCTTCGTCGACGAGGGTGCGCACGACGGGCAGTCCGGCCGGGGCGGCCACGACGGCGCCCTCGCCCGCGGCGTCGGGCGTCGCGCCGCTCGCGTCGGCGAGGGTGAGCACCCGCTCGAGGAGGGTGCGGAACTGGAGCTTGTCGAAGAGCTCGCGGACGGCCTCGGCGTCGACGGCGCGGCGCTCGAGGTCGCGGGGCGCCACGGGGAGCTCGACGTCGGTCACGAGGCGGTTCAGGCGTCGGTTGCGCATCGCGCGCTCTTTCTGCTCGCGCAGGTTGCCGCCCACGACGCCCTTGATCTCGTCGGCGTGGGCGATGACCTCGTCGAGGCTGCCGAACTGGTTGATCCACTTGACGGCGGTCTTCTCGCCGACCTTGTCGATGCCGATCAGGTTGTCGCTGGTCTCGCCGACGAGAGCCGCGATCTCGGGGTACTGGTGCGGCTCGATGCCGTAGCGCTCGAACACCTTGTCGCGGTCGTATCGCGTGAGCTCGCTGACGCCTCGTGCCGAGGGGTAGAGCAGCGTGACGTCGTCGTTGACCATCTGGATGGCGTCGCGGTCGCCGGAGACGACGAGGACCCGGTAGCCGTCGTCGCGACCGCGAACGGCGAGCGTCGCGAGGATGTCGTCGGCCTCGAAGTCCTCTTTCGTGATGGTCGTGATGCCCATCGCGTGCAGGGCCTCTTGGAGGAGCGGAATCTGGCCGACGAACTCGACCGGCGTCTCGGAGCGCGTGCCCTTGTACTCGGGGTACTCGCGAGTGCGGAACGAGAACCGCGAGATGTCGAAGGCGACAGCGAGGTGGGTCGGCTTCTCGTTCTTGAGCAGGCTGAGCAGCATCGAGATGAAGCCGTGGATGGCGTTCGTGTGCTGCCCCTCCCGGTTCACGAAACTGTCGACGGGCAGGGCGTAGAACGCCCGGAACGCGAGGGAATGGCCGTCGATGACCAGGAGGGTAGGCTTCGTTTCGTCCGACACCCCGTCAGCCTAGCGGGCGCCCCCGACAGCGGATCCGGAGCACCATGACCGACGCGACCACCTCCTTCTCGTCCAACGACGCCGAGCGGACCGTGCGTCCCGACGCGGCGCTCAGCGACGACGCGGTCGAGCTCTTCCGGCGCCGCGGCGTCGGCGCCCTCGCCGAGAAGATGGGCATCGAGATCCTCGAGATGAGCGCGGAGCGCGCGGTCGGCCGGATGCCCGTCGAGGGCAACACCCAGCCGGTCGGCATCCTGCACGGCGGGGCGCACGTCGTCCTGGCCGAGACCCTCGGCTCCGTGGCGG
Source organism: Frigoribacterium sp. ACAM 257 (assembly GCF_007954365.1). Classification (GTDB taxonomy): domain Bacteria; phylum Actinomycetota; class Actinomycetes; order Actinomycetales; family Microbacteriaceae; genus Frigoribacterium. The sequence continues at coordinate 1,008,793 of NZ_VOLO01000001.1, read as the reverse complement.
CGAACGTCCACGCCGGGGCGGGGCGCCTCGCGATGGGCATCGAGCTGAACGCCAGCCACAGCCGGTCGGCCACGACCGGGTGGGTGACCGGCACCTGCACCGCGATCCACCTCGGCCGCACCCTCGCGACGCACCAGGTCGTCATGACGGACGACGAGGGACGCCTGCTCTCGACCGTGCGCATCACCAACTACTTGACCGACGCCCGGGGCTGACGGTGCAGGAGAGGCCCGCCCCACCAGGGACGGGCCTCTCCTCGCGGGCGGGTACGCCGCTCGCTACTTCTTGACGCTCAGCTGCTCGATGATCGCCTGGGCGACGTCGTGCATGGTCAGCCGGCGATCCATCGAGGCCTTCTGGATCCAGCGGAACGCCTCGGGCTCGGTGAGGCCCATCTTCTCGTTGAGCAGGCCCTTGGCGCGGTCCACGAGCTTGCGGGTCTCGAAGCGCTCGACCAGGTCGGCGACCTCGGCCTCGAGCGTGATGATCTGCGTGTAGCGCGAGAGGGCGATCTCGATCGCGGGCAGGAGGTCGTTGGGGGTGAAGGGCTTGACCACGTAGGCCAGGGCGCCGGCCTCGCTGGCTCGCTCGACGAGCTCTTTCTGGCTGAAGGCAGTCAGCAGGACCACGGGCGCGATGTGGTTCTTGCTCAGCGTCTCGGCGGCCGAGATGCCGTCGAGCTTGGGCATCTTGACGTCCATGATGACGAGGTCGGGGCGGAGCTCGGTCGCGAGGGCGACGGCGGTCTCGCCGTCTCCGGCCTCGCCCACCACCTCGAATCCGTTGTCGCGGAGGATCTCGACGATGTCGAGACGGATGAGGGACTCATCCTCTGCGACGACGACGCGACGGGGTGCTGCTGGTGTTGCTTCCTGGTCACTCACGAAGCAGAGCCTACGGTATTCTCGCCTCGTCGTCGTGAGCCGGATTGGCGGAATGGCAGACGCGGGGCACTCAAAATGCTCTGTCCGAGAGGGCGTGTGGGTTCGAGTCCCACATCCGGCACGGTCGACGACTCCCCTCCCCCTGCCCGCGGCGTCTGCGCGGTGCCGACGTGGCACGACCACCAGAGAAGATCGAGACGATCTCGACTTCGTGTGTCGAAACAGTGGACACGGGCCGCTCGTGCACTACGCTGGGGGAACTGGTTGTTGTGTTACGCATTTGTATCTCGCGACGTGCCAGGTCGTCGTTCCCCGGAACGCCGACCTGGAGGCGTCGTTCTCAGAGGGAGCGGACAAAAAGGCACCGCGACGAGCGATCTCGAAATCGGGATCGACAACTCTGATTGAAGGAACAAGAAAAATGGCAACAGGTACCGTTAAGTGGTTCAACTCCGAAAAGGGCTTCGGCTTCATCACCCCCGACGACGGATCCACTGACGTCTTCGCGCACTTCTCCGCGATCGCCGGCGACGGCTACCGCAACCTGGAGGAGAACCAGAAGGTCGAGTTCGACACGGCTCAGGGCAACAAGGGCCTCCAGGCCGAGAACATCCGCGTCATCTGACTCGGCGGCGTCCTCGAGACGCCGATGGTGACGATCTGATCGTCTCCGACACTGAAGCCCCGATCCGCTCCGGCGGATCGGGGCTTCTTCGTGCCCGCACCTCCTCCGGACTGGCCACCAGCAGTCGGCCCGGTGCCGACCTCCCGGTGCGATGTCGACGGCGGGTTCGCGTCGGCAAGTCCTCACGGGTGCGTCGGCGCTGTCGCACGTCGGGCCGGCGGCAGGTGTCGCCGAGCACGCTTCAGGAGTTGCCGACGCCGAGTCGTGCGTCGGCGCGGGCCGCGGGCGGAGCGGTGCGACGACGGCTGCCGCGGGGAGGCGGTCAGAGAGGCAGCGGCAACGGCAGACCCAGGAGGCGCGCGACGGGCTCGTAGTCCGCCGCAGCTCCGCGGTACTCCGTCTCTGCCTCGGCTCCCCCGTCGTCAGGGTCCGCATCTACCCGCAGGGCCCTGGCCTCGACGGCGGCGCGAGCGAGGCGCCAGCGCTCGGCCCGGAGGGACCACAGGGCGAGCTCGTCGCCCGAGGCGTCGTTCGGTGCCGCGTTCGCGACGTCCCACGGCACACGGACGGCCGGCAGGTCGCGGTCGGTCGCGACGGACTGTGCGTCACCCGGGCCCGGTTCACTGAAGTCGGCGAAGAGCCGCTTCGTGCCGATCGCGAGCACGGCCCCGACGGCAGCGCCCGAGATGACGAACGCCACGAGGTCGACGAGTCCCCGGACGTGCCAGACGGCACCCGCCACGGTCCCCATGAAGAAGCCGCCCGTCACTCCCCCGGTGAGGGTCCAGGCATCGACGAGGGACGACCGGCCGTCGGCAGCGAGCCCGGTGCCCGCCCGGCTGCGCCTGGTCGCGTCCACGTCGTGGCCGGTCCCGCTCGGCACCACCCACAGGGCACCTCCCACGACGAAGCAACGGGGGTGGGACGGGCCGACGGACATGGCGGGAGGCTACGCCCGCAATCTGTGGGCCCGGGAACGACGACGGCCGGGCCGCCTCCGAGGAGGCGACCCGGCCGGGCCGAGCGTGCGAGCTAGTTCTTGCTGGCGTAGGCCGGCGCGGCTTCGCCGTGGGCGTCGCCCACGCGGTGCACCCGGAGGTCGTTCGTCGACCCCGCGATGCCGGGAGGGGACCCGGCGATCACGATGACCTTCTCGCCCGAGAGGGCGAGCGCGTTGCCGAGCAGGATGTCGTCGACCTGCTCGAACATGGCGTCCGTGTGGGTCACGTTCTCGACCAGGAAGGACTGGACGCCCCAGCTGAGAGCCATGCGGCGACGAGTCGCCTCGTTCGGCGTGAAGGCCAGGATCGGGATCGAGTGACGGAGGCGCGACATGCGACGCACGGAGTCGCCCGACTCGGTGAACACGCACAGGTAGCGCGCCTGGACGAAGTCGGCGACGTCGGCCGCCGCGAGGGTGATCGCGCCGCCCTGCGTGCGCGGCTTCGTGCCGAGCGGGGGGATGCGCTCGAGGCCGTGTTCTTCGGTCGAGGCGACGATGCGTGCCATGGTCTGCACCGTGACGACGGGGTACTCCCCCACGCTCGTCTCGCCGCTGAGCATGACCGCGTCCGCACCGTCCAGCACGGCGTTGGCGACGTCGGACGTCTCGGCGCGCGTGGGGATCGGGCTGGAGATCATCGACTCGAGCATCTGCGTCGCGACGATGACCGGCTTGGCCATGCGGCGGGACAGCTCGACGGCGTGCTTCTGCACGATGGGGACCGCCTCGAGGGGCAGCTCCACGCCGAGGTCGCCACGGGCGACCATGATGCCGTCGAACGCGTCGATGATGGCCTCGAGGTTGTCGACGGCCTGCGGCTTCTCGATCTTGGCAATGACGGGCAGACGGCGCCCCTCCTCCGCCATGATCTCGTGCACCCGCGTGACGTCGTCGGCGTCGCGGACGAACGAGAGCGCGATGAAGTCGGCACCGAGGGCCAGGCCCCAGCGGAGGTCCGCTTCGTCCTTCTCGGACAGGGCGGGGACGCTGACGGCGACGCCGGGCAGGTTGATGCCCTTGTTGTTCGAGACCGTGCCCGCCACGACGACCTCGGTCGTCACTGTGGTGCCGTCGGTCTCGAGCACGCGCAGCTTGACGCGGCCGTCGTCGATCAACAACGGGTCGCCGACGGCGACGTCGCCGGGCAGGCCCTTGAAGGTCGTGCCGCAGATCTCCTTCGTGCCGAGGATGTCGTCGGTCGTGATCTTGAAGACGTCGCCGACCGCGAGGTCGTGCGGACCGTCCGAGAACTTGCCCAGGCGGATCTTCGGGCCCTGCAGGTCGACGAGCACGGCCACGGGACGCTCAGCGTCCGCCGCGGCCTTGCGCACGTTCGCGTAGACGGACTCGTGCACGTCGTAGCTGCCGTGGCTGAGGTTCATCCTGGCCACGTCGACGCCGGCGTCGATGATGGCCCGGATGTCGTCGTAGCTCGACGTCGCCGGCCCGAGGGTGGCGACGATCTTTGCGCGTCTCATGTGTTCCTTACTGTAGGTAGGGGGGTGGGACGGCTGAGGACCCGTCCCACCACCTTATTCCCGACTCGTGCCGGGTCAGACCGAAATGGCGCGATCCGTGGGCTTGACCGGGAACGGCAGGATCGTCTCGCCCTCGAGCCAAGCGTCCACGGCCGAGGCCGCCGCGCGGCCCTCGGCGATCGCCCACACGATGAGCGACTGGCCGCGGCCGGCGTCGCCCGTCACGAACACGCCGGGCTCGGACGTCTGGTAGTCGCCGCCGCGGTCGAGGTTGCCGCGCGAGTCGAAGGGCACCCGCAGCTGCTGCTCGATCGCGTCTCGCTCCGGACCGGTGAAGCCGAGGGCGAGGAGGACGAGGTCGGCGGGGATCTCGCGCTCCGTGCCCGCCTTGGGCACGCGACGACCGTCGAGGTACTCGGTCTCGGCCACGCGGACGGCGCGGACCTCGCCGACCTCGTTGTGGAGGAACTCGACGGTGGAGGCGAGGTACATCCGCTCGCCGCCCTCCTCGTGGGCGCTGGCGACCTCGAACAGCGTCGGGAAGGTGGGCCAGGGCTGAGACTCGGTCCGCTCCTCCGGGGGCTGCTGGCCGATCGCGAGGTTCGTCACGGACAGGGCGCCCTGACGGTGCGCCGTTCCGATGCAGTCGGCACCGGTGTCGCCGCCGCCGAGGACGACGACGTGCTTGCCCTCCGCCGTGATCTGGTCGTCGACCCGGTCGCCGGCGCCGGTGCGGTTCTGCTGCACCAGGTACTCCATGGCGAAGTGGACACCGGAGAGGTCGCGGCCGGGGATGTCGAGGTCACGCGGCACCGTCGAGCCGGTGGCGACCACGACGGCGTCGTAGCGCGCGCGGAGGTCGTCCCAGGCGATGTCGCGGCCGATCTCGACCCCGGCACGGAAGCGCGTGCCCTCGGCCCGCATCTGGGCGAGCCGCTGCTCGATCTGCTTCTTCTCCATCTTGAAGTCGGGGATGCCGTAGCGCAGGAGGCCGCCGATGCGGTCGTCGCGCTCGTAGACGGCGACGGTGTGGCCCGCGCGCGTCAGCTGCTGCGCGGCCGCGAGACCGGCCGGGCCGGACCCGACGACGGCGACGGTCTTGCCCGTGAGGCGCTCGGGCGGATGCGGCGTGACCCAGCCCGACTGGAAGGCCTGGTCGATGATGCTGACCTCGACCTGCTTGATGGTCACCGGCGGCTGGTTGATGCCCAGCACGCAGGATGCCTCGCAGGGCGCAGGGCACAGGCGGCCCGTGAACTCGGGGAAGTTGTTGGTCGCGTGCAGCCGCTCGCTGGCCTGCCGGCCCTCGCCGCGCCACATGAGGTCGTTCCACTCGGGGATGAGGTTGCCGAGGGGGCAGCCCTGGTGGCAGAACGGCACGCCGCAGTCCATGCAGCGGCCCGCCTGCCGGCGGAGCTCGCCGCTCTCCTGCTGCTCGTACACCTCCTTGTAGTCCATCAGACGCACGGACACGGGACGACGCTTCGGAAGCTCGCGCTTCTGGGTCTTCAGGAACCCCTTCGGATCAGCCACCGGTCACCTCCAGGATTCGCTTCCAGGCTTCGTCGCCATCGGGGTCGAGACCCTCGTCGACGGCCGTCTGCCGGGTGGCGAGGACGGCGGCGTAGTCACGCGGCAGGACCTTGACGAACTCGGACGCCGAGGCGTCGACGTCGGCGAGCAGGCGCTCGGCGACGGGCGAGCCCGTCTCGGCGAGGTGCCGCGACAGGAGGTCGGCGAGGATCTCGACGTCGGCGCTGCCGAGCGGGTGCAGCTCGAGCTCGCCGGAGGCCAACGACTCGGCGTTCACGCGCTCGCTGCGGAGGCGGTGCACGTAGGCCGTGCCGCCCGACATGCCCGCGCCGAGGTTGCGGCCCGTGTCGCCGAGGATGACGGCGAGCCCGCCGGTCATGTACTCGAGCGCGTGGTCTCCCACGCCCTCGACGACGGCACTGGCTCCGGAGTTGCGGACCAGGAAGCGCTCGCCGACGATGCCACGGATGAACAGGCTGCCCTGGGTCGCGCCGTAGCCGATCACGTTGCCGGCGATCACGTTGTCCTCGGCGACGAAGGTGCTCTCCCGCGACGGACGCACGACGACGACGCCGCCCGACAGGCCCTTGCCGACGTAGTCGTTGCTGTCGCCCTCGAGGCGGAGCGTGATGCCCGCCGGGAGGAACGCGCCGAGCGACTGCCCGGCGGACCCGGTCAGCGTGACGTCGATGCTGCCCTCGGGGAGGCCGTTCTCGCCGTGGCGCACGGTCACCTCGTGGCCGAGCATGGTGCCGACGGCACGCTCGGTGTTGCGGATGGGCAGCGAGATCGCGACCCGGCCGCCGTTCTCGAGCGCGTCGGCGCTGAGGGCGATCAGCTCGACGTCGAAGTGCGACTCGAGGTCGTGGTCCTGCTGTCGGTGGTTGCGGCGGGGCTCGTCGTCGTCGAACTTCGGCCCCACCAGCACGGGCGAGAGGTCGAGACCCGACGCCTTCCAGTGGTCGAGGGCACGGTCCACGTCGAGGGCGTCTGTGCGGCCGACCGCCTCGTCGAGGCTGCGGAAGCCGAGGGAGGCGAGGATCTCGCGCACCTCCTGCGCCAGGAACTCGAAGAAGTTGACGACGAACTCGGGCTTGCCCGAGAACCGCGCGCGGAGCTCGGGGTTCTGCGTGGCGACGCCGACAGGGCAGGTGTCGAGGTGGCAGACGCGCATCATGATGCAGCCCTCGACGATCAGCGGGGCGGTCGCGAAGCCGAACTCCTCGCCGCCGAGCAGCGCGGCGATCACGACGTCCCGACCGGTCTTCATCTGGCCGTCGACCTGCACGACGACGCGGTCGCGCATGCCGTTGAGCATCAGCGTCTGCTGGGTCTCGGCGAGGCCGATCTCCCACGGCGTGCCGGCGTGCTTGAGCGAGTTGAGGGGGCTGGCGCCCGTGCCGCCGTCGTGGCCCGAGACGAGGACCACGTCGGCGAGGGCCTTCGTCACGCCCGCGGCGACCGCGCCGATCCCTGACTGGCTCACGAGCTTGACGTGCACCCGGGCCGTCGGGTTGGCGCGCTTGACGTCGAAGATGAGCTGCTTCAGGTCTTCGATCGAGTAGATGTCGTGGTGCGGCGGCGGGCTGATCAGGCCGACGCCCGGCGTCGCGTGGCGGGTGCGTGCCACCCACGGGTACACCTTGGTCGGGGGCAGCTGCCCGCCCTCGCCGGGCTTGGCGCCCTGGGCCATCTTGAGCTGGATGTCGGTGGCGTGCGTGAGGTACATGCTCGTCACGCCGAACCGACCCGACGCGACCTGCTTGACCGCGCTGCGGCGCTCGGGGTCGAGCAGTCGGTCGACGTCCTCGCCGCCCTCGCCCGTGTTGGACTTGCCGCCCAGGCGGTTCATGGCGATCGCGAGGGTCTCGTGCGCCTCCTTCGAGATGGAGCCGTAGCTCATCGCGCCGGTCGAGAACCGCTTGACGATCGACTCGATCGGCTCGACCTCGTCGAGCGGCACGGGCTGGCGGAGGCCCTGTCGGAACGAGAAGAGCCCGCGCAGGGTCATCAGGTCCTCCGACTGGTCGTCGACGAGCTTCGTGTACTCGCGGAAGATGTCGTACCGGCGCGTGCGCGTCGCGTGCTGCAGGCGGAAGACGGTGTCGGGGTTGAACAGGTGACGCGGGCCCTCGCGGCGCCACTGGTACTCGCCACCGGTCGCGAGGCGCTCGTGCGCCACCACTGACCCGTCGGTCGGGTACGCGCTGGTGTGGCGCTGCTTGTTCTCGGACGCGACGACGTCGATGCCCACCCCGCCGAGCACGCTCGACGTGCCGGTGAAGTAGGTGTCGACGAACTCCTGGCTGAGGCCGACGGCCTCGAAGGCCTGGGCGGCGGCGTAGCTCGACACGGTCGAGATGCCCATCTTGGACATGATCTTGAGCACGCCCTTGCCGAGCGCCTTGATCAGGTTGTGGACGGCGTCCTCCGGCGAGATGCCGGTGATCATGCCCGACCGGACGAGGTTCTCGCAGGTCTCCATGGCGAGGTACGGGTTGATCGCCGAGGCGCCGTAGCCGATGAGGGTGGCGACGTGGTGCACCTCGCGGACGTCGCCGGCCTCGACGATCAGGCCGACCGACATGCGCTTCTCGGTGCGGATCAGGTGGTGGTGGACCGCGGCGAGCATGAGGAGGGACGGGACGGGCGCGAAGTCCTGGTTCGAGTCGCGGTCGGAGAGCACGATGAACTCGGCCCCGGCCTCGATGGCGTCGTCGACCTCGTTGCACATGGCCGCGATGCGCTTCTCGAGGGCACGGGGGCCCTTGTCGGCGCGGTACAGGCCGCGGATGGTCGAGGTGACACGCGAGCCGGGGCTCGGGTCGATGTGCTGGATCTTTGCGAGCTCGTCGTTGTCGATGACGGGGAAGTCGAGCACGACCTGGCGCGCGTGCTCCGGGGTCGCCGAGAGCAGGTTGCGCTCCGGGCCGAGGCCGAGCGACAACGACGTGACGACCTGCTCGCGGATCGAGTCGAGCGGCGGGTTCGTCACCTGCGCGAACTGCTGCGTGAAGTAGTCGAAGAGGAGGCGCGGGCGCTCGGACAGGACCGCGATGGGCGTGTCGCTGCCCATGGCGCCGAGGGGCTCCGCCCCGGTCTTCGCCATGGGCGTGAGGAGGATCCGCACCTCTTCTTCGGTGTAGCCGAAGGTGCGCTGACGGCGGATGACGGAGGCCGGCGTGTGCACGATGTGCTCGCGCTCGGGCAGCTCGGAGAGGCGGATGCGGCCCTCGGCCAGCCACTCGCCGAAGGGCTCGGACGAGGCGAGGTCGCGCTTGATCTCGTCGTCCTCGATCAGGCGGCCGGCCTCGGTGTCGACGAGGAACATCTTGCCGGGGCGCAGACGGCCCTTGCGGACGATCTTCGCGGGGTCGATGTCGGGCAGCACGCCGATCTCGCTGGCGAGGACGACGAGGCCGTCGTCGGTGACCAGGTAGCGGCCCGGGCGCAGGCCGTTGCGGTCGAGGGTGGCGCCCACGAGGCTGCCGTCGGTGAAGGTGATGGCAGCGGGGCCGTCCCACGCCTCCATGATCATCGAGTGGTACTCGTAGAAGTCGCGCAGGGTCGGGTCGATGTCGACCTGGTTCTCCCATGCCTCGGGGACCATCATCATGATCGCGTGCGGCAGCGAGCGACCGGTGAGGCTGAGGAGCTCGACGACCTCGTCGAACGACGCGGAGTCGCTCGCCCCAGGGCTGACCACGGGGAGCAAGGGCTTCAGGTCGCCAAGCAGCTCAGACTCGAGCTGTGACTGACGGGCCCGCATCCAGTTGCGGTTGCCCCGCACCGTGTTGATCTCGCCGTTGTGCGCGATCATCCGGAACGGCTGCGCGAGCGGCCAGGACGGGAACGTGTTGGTGGAGTACCGGGAGTGCACGACGGCCAGCTTCGAGGCGAAGCGCTCGTCGCTGAGGTCGGGGTAGAAGGGCTCGAGCTGCAGCGTCGTGACCATGCCCTTGTAGACCATGGTGCGGCTGCCGAGCGACGTGAAGTACGCGCCGAGCTTCGACTCGGACCGCTTGCGCAGACGGTAGGCCTGGCGGTCGAGCGCGACGCCCGAGAGGAGCTCGCCGTCGGCCCCGTGACGACGGCTGCGGACGAAGAGCTGCTCGAAGGCCGGCATCGCGCCGCGGGCCAGCGTCCCGAGCTCGTCGGGGCGCACGGGCACCTCGCGCCAGCCGAGCACGTCGAGCTGCTCGAGGTTCGCGATCCGCTCGACGCCGGTCTTCAGCTCAGCCCGCTCCTGCTCGTCGGTGGGCAGGAACGCGATGCCCACGGCGTACTGCCCGGCCTCGGGCAGCTCGAAGTCGACGACGGCGCGGAGGAAGGCGTCGGGGACCTGGCAGAGGATGCCGGCCCCGTCGCCCGTGCCCGCGTCGGAGCCGATGGCGCCGCGGTGCTCGAGGTTGCGGAGGGCCCCGAGTGCGGCGTCGACGATGTCGTGGCCCGGGGTCCCGCGGAGGGTGGCGACCATGGCGAGGCCACAGGCGTCCTTCTCGTTGCGCGGGTCATACAGGCCCGCAGCAGCGGGAACGGTGCTGAACTGCTGGTGAACTGGCGTGAGCGCCATGTGATCCGTCCTCACGGGGAGATCCGATGGGGGTCGGGACGTCGTCGGCCCGTCGTCGAGACGACGCCGCGGAGGCGGCCGTCGTCGGCAGGTGCTGTCCGGGCGGTGGTGGCGGGCCCGGGTGCGGCGCAGCGTGACTTCCCGTGGCTGCTTGTGGCAGCCGTGAGGCGGTGCTCGTCGCGGAGGGTGCTCTTGAGGGAGCGAGGCGGGTCGTGAGTGCTGACCGTGCCCGTCTGGCTCAGGAGCGTGGCGTGGTCTCGGTGTTGTCGTCCGATGATGCCACGGTGACCAACTCGGGTTCGTCGTCGTCCTCCGTGTACGTGTCGCGCGAGTCTACCTCAGCCGCACGATCGGACGGCGCGCGCCCCGGCACGTACGGACCAGGCAGCAGGCCGGTGTGGCGGCGGTTCGCCACGACCCAGATCGCGATGCCGAGGACGATCGCGGCGAAGGAAGCCCAGACGTTGGTGCGGATGCCGAAGAAGAGGAGGCTCGGGTCGGTGCGGATGGACTCGAAGACCGAGCGGCCGATCCCGTACCAGACCAGGTAGAACGCCAGGGCGCGGCCCCACTGCATCGGCGTCTTGCGCTCGATCAGCAGGAGGACGGCCACGCCGGCCAGCATCCAGATGATCTCGTAGAGGAAGGTGGGGTGGAACAGCGTGCCCTCGGGCAGGCCGACCGGGTAGGCGGGGTTGGTCGACTCGATCTCGAGGCCCCAGGGCAGGTCGGTCGGCAGGCCGAACAGCTCGTGGTTGAACCAGTTGCCGAGACGGCCGAAGGCCTGGGCGACGAGCAGCCCGGGCGCGAGCGCGTCGGCGAACACGGAGAAGCGCAGGCCGGAGGCGCGGCAGCCGAGCCAGACGCCGAGGGCGCCGAAGAGCAGGGCACCGTAGATGGCGAGCCCGCCTTCCCAGACGGCGAAGGCCCGCCACCACTCCTGCCCGGCGAAGTAGTCGGCGGGGTGGGTGACGACGTGGAAGAACCGGCCTCCGATTATGCCCAGCGGGACGGCGAAGATGGCGACGTCGATGACGACCCAGCGCTCGGCGCCCCGGTCGGTCAGACGCTTGTTCGTGAGGAGGACCGCCGCGACGATGCCCACGAGGATGCAGATCGCGTACGCGTGGATGCGGAGGGACCCGGGCAGCGCAGCGCCGAACGTCGAGTTGATCCAGCTCGTCAGGTCGAAGTACTGCCAGTCGACGGAGGGGCTCGGGATGCTCAGGGGAACGAACACGTTCGGGGCGCCTTTCAGGGGGGACTACGGGACGACGGCGGGCCGACGCGAGGACGACTCTAGCGCGGGCCGTCGTCGGCGTCGGACGTCAGGGACGGAGGGCGGCGCCGGACGACAGGTCGGCGGCCACCTCGGCGAGGCGGGGCAGCCCGCCGTCGGCGAGGGCCCGGACGAACGCGGAGCCGACGATGGCCCCGTCGGCGTACTCGAGCACTTCGCGGACCTGCTGCGCGGTCGAGATGCCGAGGCCGACACAGGCGTGCTCGACGCCCACGGCGCGCAGCCGGTCGACGAGCGTGTGGGCCGCGGAGTCGACGTCGGTCCGTGCGCCGGTGATGCCCATCGTCGAGACCGTGTAGACGAAGCCGCGGCTCCGCTCGACGGACTGGCGGAGGCGGTCGTCGCTCGAGGACGGAGCGGCGAGGAACACGCGGTCGAGGCCCGTGGCCTCGGAGGCCTCGAGCCAGGCGGCGGCCTCGTCGGGGATGAGGTCGGGCGTGATGAGCCCGGCTCCCCCCGCTGCAGCCAGGTCGTCGGCGAAGCGCCGGACGCCGTACTGCTCGACCGGGTTCCAGTACGTCATGACGACGACCGGGGCCGCGGTGCGCGACGTGATCTCGCGGACGGCGGTGAACACGTCGCGGACCCGGAAGCCCTCGGCCAGGGCCCGCTGCGTCGCCGCCTGGATGACGGGCCCGTCCATGACGGGATCGGAGTAGGGCAGGCCGAGCTCGATGACGTCGACGCCGTTCTCGGCGAGGGTCACCGCGGCCTCGATGCTCGTCGCGAGGTCGGGGAAGCCGACGGGCAGGTAGCCGATGAGGGCGCCGGTGCCGGCGTCGCGACGGGCACGGATGGCCGTCGCGACCTTGCTGCCCGTCTGTGGGGCGGAGGTGATGTCGCTCACAGCTGCTGCGCCTCCTCGTCGAGGACCCCGAAGTAGCGGCTCGCGGTCGCCACGTCTTTGTCGCCCCGGCCGCTCATCGACACCAGGATCGTCCAGTCGGGGTGGCGCTGACCGAGCTTGAGGGTGCCGGCGAGGGCGTGAGCCGTCTCGATGGCCGGCAGGATGCCCTCGGTCTGCGTGAGCAGCTTGAACGCCGCCATGGCCTCGGCGTCGGTCACGGGCTCGTAGTGGGCGCGGCCGCTCTCGGCGAGCCAGGCGTGCTCGGGCCCGACGCTCGGGTAGTCGAGGCCGGCCGAGATGGAGTGGCTCTCGAGGGTCTGGCCGTCCTCGTCTTGCATGAGGTACGACTTCGTGCCCTGGAGGTTGCCGATGCGGCCCAGCGTGATCGAGGCCGCGTGGCGACCCGTCTCGACGCCGTCGCCGCCTGCCTCGTAGCCCCACAGCTCGACCGACGGGTCGTCGAGGAACGCGTGGAAGATCCCCATCGCGTTCGAGCCGCCGCCGACGCAGGCCGTCACGGCGTCGGGCAGCCGGCCCGTGAGGGCGAGCACCTGCTCGCGCGCCTCTTCGCCGATGATCTTGTGGAAATCGCGCACCATCGCGGGGAACGGGTGCGGACCGGCCACCGTGCCGAGCACGTAGTGGGTCGTGTCGACGCTGGCCACCCAGTCGCGCATGGCGTCGTTGATCGCGTCCTTCAGGGTGCGAGAGCCCGTGGTCACCGAGACGACCTCGGCGCCGAGCAGGCGCATCCGCGCCACGTTGAGCGCCTGGCGCTCGGTGTCGACCTGGCCCATGTAGACGACGCAGGACATCCCGAACAGGGCGGCGGCGGTGGCCGTGGCGACCCCGTGCTGGCCGGCCCCGGTCTCGGCGATCAGGCGGGTCTTGCCGAGCTTGCGGGCGAGCAGCGCCTGGCCCAGCACGTTGTTGATCTTGTGCGAGCCGGTGTGGTTCAGGTCTTCGCGCTTGAGGAGGATGCGTGCACCACCGGCGTGCTGGGCGAACCGGGGCACCTCGGTGACGATGGACGGGCGACCCGTGTACGTCGCGTGCAGGGCGGCCAGCTCGGCCTGGAACTCGGGGTCGACGGCGGCGGCCTTGTAGGCGGCGTCGAGCTCGTCGAGCGCCGCGACCAGCGACTCGGGGACGAAGCGCCCGCCGAAGGAGCCGAAGTACGGCCCGGTCTCGTCTCTCAGTGCCACGGTCAGACCTCCAGGAAGCGGGTGAGCGCGTCGACGGGGTCGCCGTGCGTGACGAGGGCCTCGCCCACGAGCACGACGTCGGCGCCGGCGCGACGATAGTGCGCCACGTCGGCGGGCGACATGACGGCGGACTCGGCGACGCGGGTGACGCCGGCGGGGATCGAGTCGGCCAGCCGGCCGAACAGGTCGGGGTCGAGCTCGAAGGTCGAGAGGTCGCGCGCGTTGACGCCGAGCACCTCGGCCCCGGCGTCGAGGCCGCGAGCGACCTCGTCGGCCGAGTGCGTCTCGACGAGGGCGGTCATGCCGAGCTCGCGCACGAGGTCGTGCAGCTCGACGAGACGGGCCTGCTCGAGGCCGGCGACGATCAACAGCACCAGGTCGGCGCCTGCCGCCCGCGCCTCGAAGACCTGGTACGGGTCGGCGATGAAGTCCTTGCGGAGCACGGGCACGTCGACGACGGCGCGCACCGCCTCGAGGTCGGCGAGGCTGCCCTTGAACTTGCGCCCCTCGGTGAGGACGCTGATCGCGCTCGCTCCCCCGGTGGCGTAGGACAGCGCCAGGGAGGCGGGATCCGGGATCGCGTGCAGGTCGCCCCGCGAGGGGCTCGCGCGCTTGACCTCGGCGATGATCTTGACGCCGGCTGCGGGAGCGAGGGCGGCCCGGGCGTCGAGCGCGGGGGCACGGTCGAGCGCGGCGGCCTCGACGGCGGCGAAGGGCAGGGCGTCGCGGCGGGCCCCGGCGTCGGCCAGTGCGCCCGCGTACAGGTCGTCGAGCACCTAGTTGTGCGCCTTCGGCACGTAGCGGTGGCCGCCGACGCCGTAGCCGGCGCGCTTGAGCACGAGACCGACGACCAGGCCGACGAGCAGCAGGGCGGCGGAGGCCCAGACCACCCACACGACGGCGAAGAAGAAGGCGACCGTGCCGATCGAGAAGGCGACCAACATGATCACGACGGCCGTCCAGGCCGCCGGGGAGTTCCCGTGGCCGAGGTCGTCGGCGGTCTCGGTCTCGGCGGCTTTCGTCATCTGCTGGCTCACGGTGCTCCTCGGATCAGTGCGGTACGGGGTCGAGTCTACCGGCTGGGTCGGTCGCCGGGGCCCGGACGGGGACCTGCGTCGTCGATCGGGGCAGCCGGTTCGTCCGGGTCGGTGGGGTCGTCGCCCACCGAGAGGCTGTCCCAGGTCGCGCTCGGGTCGCTCGCCGGGTCGGCCGGCACGAGCCGGGTGGCCGTGTACTTGCGCCCGGCCTGCGGCCAGGCGCCCGAGGTGACGACGATCGCCACGCCGAGCAGGGCGGCGAGCACGCCGACGACGAGCGCGAGCCAGGGCCAGGGGGTGGCCGACGTCGACGAGACGAGCGCGCGCAGGCTGTCCTGGCCGTCGACGCCGGTGGCGTCGGTGACGACGCTGCCGGAGGCGCGGACCGGGTCGGAGAGCGCGGTGCCCGCCGTCACGGCGATGCTGGCTCCGAGCGCGACCTGCAGCAGCCCGAGGACGACCCGGAAGACGCGCCCCGCGATCGTGAGGGCGCCCACGAGGGCCAGGGCGGCCAGGGAGAGCGCGGACACGGGCGACCCGGCGACGTCGCCGGCCGCGGTCAGGTCGAGCTGCCCGCTCTGCGGGGACTCCACGACGACGCCGAACCACGGCTGCGTCCAGGTGAGCAGGCCGACGCCGGCGAGGAGGACCCCGACGAGGATCGTGACGAGCTTGAGCCGCCGGGGCGCCATCAGCGGAGCCTCGTCATGGCGTTGGCCACGGCGACGGCGCGGAGGGGGGCAGCGGCCTTGTTGCGCGCCTCCTGTGCCTCGGCGTCCGGGTCGCTGTCGGCGACGAGGCCGGCACCGGCCTGGACGCGGGCGACGCCGCCCTGCAGGAGGACCGTGCGGATGGCGATCGCGACGTCGGCCGAGCCGGCGAAGTCGAAGTAGCCGACGACGCCTCCGTAGACGCCGCGCTGGGCGGGCTCGAGCTCGTCGATGATCTCGAGGGCGCGCGGCTTCGGCGCGCCCGAGAGCGTACCGGCGGGGAACGTCGCGCGGAAGGCGTCGATGGCGTTCCGGCCCGGGGCGAGATCGCCCTCGACGCTCGAGACGAGGTGCATGATGTGGCTGAAGCGCTCGACCTGCATGAACTCGGTCACCTCGACGGTGCCGGGCGTGCAGACCTTCAGCAGGTCGTTCCGGGCCAGGTCGACGAGCATGAGGTGCTCGGCCCTCTCTTTCTCGTCGCCGAGAAGGCGCTCGGCGTGTGCGCCGTCTTCCTCCGGCGTCGCGCCGCGGGGGGCCGACCCGGCGATGGGGTGGGTGAAGGCGCGCCGTCCGTCGACCTTGACCAGCGCCTCCGGCGACGAGCCGACGATCTGGTAGGGCTCGCCCGTGGCGTCCTCGAGGCTGACGAGGTACATGTACGGGCTCGGGTTGAGGGTGCGCAGCACCCGGTAGACGTCGAGGGCGTCGGCGCTCAGTTCGTGGTCGAAACGCTGCGAGACGACGACCTGGAACACGTCGCCGTCGACGATGAACTGCTTCGAGCGCTCGATCGCCTCGGCGTACTCCGCCCGGGGCGTCCGGTCGACCGGTGAGGGCTGGACGCCCAGGTCGACGTCGGAGAGGTAGGTCTCGCTCGGTGCCGCCAGGCCCGACTGGAGGCGGTCGAGACGGGACTGCGCATCGGCCCAGAGACTGTCCGAGTCGTCGACGCCGTCGTTGAGGACCGTCGCGATCAGCATCACGGCACCGGTGCGGTGGTCGAGCGCGACGAGCTCGGAGACGAAGCTCAGCGCCTGTGACGGGACGGTGAAGTCGGCCGGCGGCACGTCGGGGAGGTGTTCCAGCTCGCGGACCGCCTCCCAGCCGACGAAGCCGACCAGGCCGCCCGTGAGCGGCGGGAGGTCGGGGATGCGCGGCGTGGCCCAGCGCTCGTGCAGTGCGGACAGCACCTCGAGCGGCCGACCGGTCGCGCCGCCGAGGGCACGCTCGGCGTCGAGCCCGTGCGCGAGCCAGCGGACCTCGCCGTCGTGCGTCGTCAGCACGCCGAACGACGAGACGCCGACGAACGACCAGCGCGACCAGATGCCGCCCTGGCCGGCGGACTCGAGGAGGAACGTGCCGGGACGGCCGGCGGCGAGCTTGCGGTAGATGCCCACCGGCGTCTCGCCGTCCGCGAAGAGGTCGCGGACCACGGGGACCACGCGGTGGCCGTCGAGCAGCCCGTCGAAGGCGGCGCGCGTGGTCGACGAGCGCTCAGCCACGGTCGGCCTCCCCTGCGTCGTCCCGGTCGGCACCGTCGGTGCACGCGTCCGTCGAGGAGGCGGTGGCCGGGCTGAGCGGGTCGACGTCGAAGCACGAGTGCGCACCGGTGTGGCACGCGGCGCCGATCTGCTCGACTGTCACGAGCAGGGCGTCGTCGTCGCAGTCGAGGGCGGCCGCGCGGACGAACTGGGCGTGGCCGGAGGTGTCGCCCTTGCGCCAGTACTCCTGCCGGGAGCGCGACCAGAAGGTCACGCGACCCTCGGTCAGGGTGCGGCGCAGCGCCTCCTCGTCCATCCAGCCCATCATCAGCACGTCTCTCGAGCCCGCGTCCTGGATGATCGCGGGCAGGAGGCCGCTCGCGTCGAAGCGGGCGCGCGCCACGACCGGCCCGACGGTCTCGCGGGTGAGGGCCTCGTCGGGCGCTGTCTGGTGGGTCATGGGGACTCCCGGTGTCATCGGACGACGGCGCCGGAGGCCGCCAGCTCGCGCTTCACGTCGCCGACGGTCAGCTCGCGGTTGTGGAACACGGAGGCGGCGAGCACGGCGTCGGCGCCGGCGGCCACGGCGGGGGCGAAGTGCTCGAGAGCACCGGCCCCGCCCGACGCGATGACCGGCACACGGCTGTTCGACCGCATCAGGGCCACCAGCTCGAGGTCGAAGCCCTGTTTCGTGCCGTCGGCGTCGATGCTGTTGACGAGCAGCTCGCCCGCACCGCGCTCGATGGCCTCGCGTGCCCAGGCCACGGCGTCGATGTCGGTCTCGGTGCGGCCGCCGTGGGTCGTCACGACGAAGCCGGAGGGCATGCGCGCAGACCGCTTGACGTCGAGCGAGAGGACGACGCACTGAGCGCCGAAGCGGTCGGCGATCTCGCCGACGAGCGCAGGGCGGGCGATCGCCGCGCTGTTGACGCCGATCTTGTCCGCACCCGCCGCCTGGAGGCGCGCGACGTCGTCGGTGGAGCGGACTCCCCCGCCGACGGTCAGCGGGATGAAGACCTGCTCGGCGGTAGCCCGCACGACGTCGTAGGTGGTCGCCCGGTCGTCGACGGTCGCGGTGACGTCGAGGAACGTGATCTCGTCGGCGCCCTGCTCGTAGTAGGTGCGGGCGAGCTCGACGGGGTCGCCCGCGTCGCGCAGGTCGAGGAAGTTGACGCCCTTGACGACGCGCCCGGCGGCGACGTCGAGGCAGGGGACGACGCGGACCGCGAGGGACGGATCGGCGGCCGTCACGGTCAGAGCCTCGCGGCGTGGATCGGGCTCACGAGGATGGCCCGGGCGCCCAGGTCGTACAGGGCGTCCATCACCTGGTTGGTGTCGCCGCGCGGCACCATCACGCGGACGGCGGCCCAGTCGGCGTCGTGCAGGGGCGCCACCGTCGGCGACTCCATGCCCGGAGTGACGGCGGTCGCCGCGTCGAGGGCCGACACCGGCACGTCGTAGTCCATCATCACGTAGCGTCGCGCGACGAGGACGCCCTGGAGGCGACGGTGCAGGACGTCGATGCCCGCGGCCTGCGCGTCGGAGGCGATCAGGACGGCGGTCGACTGCAGGATGACCGGCCCGAAGACCTCGAGGCCTGCGGCGCGGAGGGTCGTGCCCGTCTCGACGACGTCGGCGATCGCGTCGGCCACGCCGAGCTTGACGGCGCTCTCGACGGCGCCGTCGAGGCCCACGAGCTGGGCCGTGACCCCGGCGTCGCGGAGGAACGCGCCGACGAGGCCGACGTAGCTCGTCGCGACGCGGAGGCCCTCGAGGTCGGCCAGTTCGCGGAAGCGCCCGGCCGGGCCGGCGAAGCGGAAGGTCGAGGAGGCGAAGTCGAGGGGCGCGATCTCGCCGGCGGTCGAGCCGGAGTCGAGCAGCAGGTCGCGGCCGGTGATGCCGACGTCGAGAGCGCCCTGGCCGACGTAGGTAGCGATGTCGCGCGGGCGGAGGTAGAAGAACTCGACGCCGTTGCGCTCGTCGGCCTGGTAGAGCGACTTCGGGTCGCGGCGACCCTGGTAGCCGGCCTCGTGGAGCATCTGGCTGGCGGTCTCGCTGAGGGAGCCCTTGTTGGGCACTGCTACGCGGAGCATGATGGTGAGCTGTCCGTTCTGGGGCCGCGGGTCGGCGGCGTCACGTCGTGAGGTGGTGGGGACGGGCTCAGAGATGTCGCCACACGTCGTCAGGCGTCAGGCCCTTGGCGATCATCAGCACCTGCACGTGGTAGATCAGCTGCGAGATCTCTTCTGCCGTGGCGACGTCGCCCTCGTACTCGGCGGCCATCCACACCTCGGCGGCCTCCTCGACGATCTTCTTGCCGATCTGGTGGACGCCGGCGTCGAGCTCGGCGACGGTTCCGCTGCCCTCGGGACGGTCACGGGCCTTGTCGCTGAGCTCGGAGAACAGCTGGTCGAAGGACTTCACGACGACAAGGCTACCGTCGCCGCGGCCGCCCTCAGCGCGGCGATGCGCTCGGCGGGCTCGCCGCCATAGACGGCGGACCCGGCCACGACCGTGTCGGCACCGTTCTCGACGGCCGTCACGATCGTGTCGAGGCCGATGCCGCCGTCGACCTCGAGCCAGACGTCCAGGCCGGAGGCGCGGACCGCGTCGCGAGCACGAGCCAGCTTGGGCATCGTCTCGGGCATGAACGACTGCCCGCCGAAGCCCGGCTCGACCGTCATGACCAGGATCATGTCCCACTCGTCGAGGCTCTGCAGGTACGGCTCGACGTCGGTTCCCGGCTTGAGGGCGACGGAGGCGCGGGCCCCGTTGCTGCGGATCGCCCGTGCGGTCGCCACGGGGTCGGCAGCCGCCTCGACCGAGAACGTGACCGAGAACGCGCCGAGCTCGGCGTAGCGGGGCGCCCAGCGGTCGGCGTCCTCGACCATGAGGTGGACGTCGAGCGGCACCGGGCTGACCTGCTGGAGTCGCTCGACGACCGGCAGGCCGAGGGTGAGGTTCGGCACGAAGTGCCCGTCCATCACGTCGACGTGGACGAGGTCCGCGTCGGAGATCCGGCCAAGGTCTCGCTCGAGGTTGGCGAAGTCGGCCGAGAGGATGCTGGGGCTGATGCGAACGGACACCGGACGAGCTTACCGGCGACGCGCCTCCTCGGCCCCAGGCGGTCTCCTGCCTCAGTCTCGCTTTTGCACGAGGGCGACGAACATGGCGTCCGTGCCCTGGCGGTGCGGCCAGAGCTGGACGTAGGGCCCGGAGGCGAGGTCGACCTCGCCCACGGCGACACGGGCGACCGCCTCGGGACCGTCGAGCAGCTCGACGTCGTCGCGGCGACGCAGCCCGGACTCGACGATCGCACGCGTCTCGGCGAGGTGCGGCGAGCACGTGACGTAGGCGAGCAGCCCGCCCGGCGCGAGAGCGTCGAGGGCGCTGGCGAAGAGGTCGGCCTGGAGGCGTGTGAGCTCGCCCACGTCTGCGGGCTGCTTGCGCCAGCGAGCCTCGGGTCGACGGCGGAGGGCGCCCAGGCCGGTGCACGGCGCGTCGAGCAGGATGCGCTGGTAGCCGCCGGGCTCGTCGACGCCGAAGCGGACGGCGTCGCCCTCGCGGACGTCGACGTCCCCGGGGACGACCGCGAGGGCCTGGCGCACGAGGCCCGCGCGGGCCGGGACGAGCTCGTTGGCGACGAGCTGCGCTCCGAGCCTGGCTGCCTCGGCGGCCAGCAGGGCAGCCTTGCCGCCGGGGCCTGCGCACATGTCGAGCCAGCGCTCGCCCGGCACGACGTCGTGGTGACGGCTGAGGAGCAGGGCCGCCAGCTGCGAGCCCTCGTCCTGGACGCGGGCGCGACCGGCGCTCACGACGGGTTGCTGCGCGGGGTCTCCCCCGGCGCTGACACGCGCGAGCGGCGAGAGCAGCGCGTCGTCGCCGCCGAGCTCGGACGGCTCGGCGAGCCCCGGCAGGGCGACGAGGCTGACCCTGGGCGGCACGTTGTCCGCGGCGAGCAGGTCGACGAGCTCGTCCTGACGGCCCTCGGCCGCGAGCGATCGGCGCAGGGCGCGGATGACCCACACCGGGTGCGACCACTCGGCGGCGAGCCGGTCGTCGTCGCTGGTCGTCGCGGCGAGCACGCGCTCGCGCCACTCGTCGGGCGTCGACCGGCCGACCGTCCGGAGGACGCCGTTGACGAAGCCGGTGCCGGCGCGGCTCCCGACCTGGCGGGCGAGCTCCACCGACTCGTCGACGGCCGCGTGGGCCGCGACTCGGGTCGACAGCAGCTGGTGCACGCCGAGCCGGAGCACGTCGAGCAGCGCCGGGTCGATCGCGTCGGCCGGGCGCCGGGCGGCGAGGGCGACCACGCGGTCGTAGTAGCCCGACATGCGGAGCGTGCCGTAGGTGAGCTCGGTCGCGAGGGCCGCGTCCTGCGCGTCGAGGCCGGCCCGGGCGATGCGGGCGGGCAGCAGCAGGTTGGCGTAGGCGTCGTCGTCGGCCACGGCGCGCAGCACGTCGAGGGCGACCTGGCGGGCGGGCTGGACTCGGCTCACGTGGGGGCCTCCTCGTCGGTCGTGGCGGGGGTGGTGGCGGTCGTGTGGGTCGCGGTCAGCAGGACGTCGTCGGTCGACGGCAGGCCGCGGCTCCAGTCGGCTCCGGCCATCGGCTTCTTGCCGGGCGGCTGGACGCGGACGAGCTCGAGCGGTGCGCTCCCCGTGCCCACCAGGAGGCGGCGGCCCCGGAGCGAGATCCGCCCCGGTGCGAGCGGCTCCCGGCCCGCCGCGTCGTCGCCGTCGGCTGCGTCGTCGACGTCCGCGGCGCGGAGCTCGAGCACCTTGAGCCGGGCGTCGCCGAGCGGCAGGTGGGCGCCGGGCTCGGGCGTGGTGCCCCGCCAGCGGTCGACCACCTGGGTCGCCGGGAGCGAGAGGTCGAGCGCGCCGTCGTCGAGCACGAGCTTGGGGGCGAGGGTCACCTCGCCGACCTGGACGACCGCCCCGGCCGTGCCCGCGGCGAGCCGGTCGACGACGTCGCCGAGGAGGTCCGCACCGCTCGCGGCGAGCTCGTCGAGCAGGGCGCCGGCGGTCTCCGTGCCGTCGAGGGGACGTTCGAGGGTGCCGAGCAGGTCGCCGGCGTCGAGCTCGGGCACGAGCTGGAACACCACGGCGCCCGTGGTCTCGTCGCCCGCCATCAGCGCTCGCTGCACGGGAGCAGCCCCGCGCCAGCGCGGGAGCAGGGAGAAGTGCAGGTTGACCCAGCCGAGCCGGGGCGCGGAGAGGACGGGCTCGCGGAGCAGGGCACCGAAGGCGACCACGACCCCGAGGTCGGCGTCGAGGGCGGCGATCCGCTCGGCCACGTCCTCGGTGATCCTCCGCGTCTTGACGACCGACAGCCCGAGGCGCTCGGCCTCGAGGGCGACCGGGGTCGCGGTGAGGACACGGCGACGGCCCTGCGGCGTGTCGTCGCGGGTGACGACGGCGACCACCTCGTGCTCGCTCGCGGCGAGGGCGGTCAGGGACGGGACGGCGGCCGACGGGCTGCCGGCGAAGACGAGGCGCAAGGTAATCCTGGAGGTCAGTCGGTGAACGGCTCGACGTCGTCGAACCGCACCCTGAGTGTAGGCAGGCCCCGGCCGCGTCGAGAGCCGATCGCCTTCCGGCGCTCCGTCGCGGCGCGGATGACCTGCGACCGCAGCACCTGCGCGACGTCGTGTCCGCTGGCGTAGTCGAAGCGCACGATGGCGCGGACGCCGGCGTCGGGGACGTCGACCGGCCCGAGGGTCTCCTTGCGGACGCCCTCGGGGAGCTCGTCGAGGGCGCGGGCGACGGTCTCGACCCCGCCCGTGACGGTCGCGACGCGCACGGCGGGCGGGAACCGGAGCTCGCGTCGGTCGGCCAGCTCGCCGGAGGCGTACCGGGCCAGCTCCCACGTCGCGAGCGAGGAGGCGATGGCCCCGCCGACCCCGACGAGCACGATGGGGGCTCGACGGGCCGCCAGGGCCGCGGCGTTGGCCCACCAGCGGAGGCAGTCCTCGGCGACGCGGAGGCTCTCGCGAGCCAGCATCCTCTCGCCGTCGAGCAGGAGCACGGCCCGGTAGCCGCCGGGAGCGATCGGCTCGGCGCCCCGCGTGGCGACCACGATCGCGGGCTCGGCGTCGACGTGCGTCACCTGGCGGGAGCCGTCGGACACGATCACGCGCACCCCCGGGAACGCCTTGCCGAGCTCGTCGGCCGTGCGGGACGCCCCCGTGCCCACCGACTTCATCTGCGTGCCCTCGCAGGTCGAGCAGCGCCAGCCCACCGCGAGGGCGCCGCACCAGGAACACGCCGGCTGTGCGCCCTGCGCACGCTGCACCAGCGGGCCGCCGCAGCGCGTGCACCGTGCCGTGTCGCCGCACTCGGTGCACGCCAGGCGCGGCGAGTAGCCGGGGTGGGCCACCTGCACGAGCACCGGCCCGTGCTCGACCGCGGCCCGCGCCTCCGTCCAGGCCGTCGAGGGGATCCGTGCCTGTGCGGCGAAGCCGTCCTGGGCTGGCTGCTGTGAGGTGGGCACGACACGGGGCTGGTAGCGCGGATCGGGACGGACCTCCGCGAGGAAGCCGATCTCGACGAGGCGCTGCACGTCGGTGCTGCGCGCGTGGCCGAGGAACACGAGTGCCGTCTGCTGCTGGGACTGCCGCACCAGCGCGGTGTCGCGGGCGTGCACGTACGGGCTCAGCGGCTCGCCCATCAGGGGGTCGCCGTCGTCGAAGACGACGATCAGGCCGAGACGCGCCGACGGCGCGAGGAGCACGGACCTGTTGCCGACGAGGACGAGCGGCTGGTCGCCCCTCGCCCGCAGCACCGACCGGTAGCGGTCGGCGTTCGACTGCTTCGAGTCGAGCCGCACCACGCTCTCTGCGGGCAGCAGGGCGGCCAGGGCCCGCAGCACCTGGTCCTCGTCGCGGTGGTCGGGCACGGCGACGATCGCGTTCTCGCCCGCGGCCAGGGCCACCGACGCGAGCTGGGCGACCGTGACGGCCCACCGGCCGACCCACGAGCCGTCGGGCAGCTCGTCCAGCAGCGGCACCGCGTCGACGGCGGCGCGGCCGCGGGCCGCGACGATGCCCGCGAGCTGGTCCGCGCCGTAGCCGGTGACCTCGGAGGCGACGACGACGGGGTACGAGACCGTCTCGCCCGACTCGGCGGCGGCCGTCGCGGCCGCGAGCACCTGTTTCTCGACCCTCGCCTGGCGGGGCGGCACCGCGAGGCGGAGCACGTCGCTGGCGGAGCCGCCCGCACGGTCGGCCACGGTCCTGGCCAGGGCGAACACCTCGGGGGCCAGCACGGAGGCGGTCGAGACGATCGCCTCGACCTCGCTCAGCTCGCCGCCGTGCGCTGACGACTCGACCACCTCGACGACGAACCCGTCGGCGATCCGCCCGGCCGACCGGAGCGGGACCTTGACCCGGATGCCGGGCACGACCTCGTCGCGCAGGTGCTGCGGGACGGCGTAGTCGAACAGCCGGTCGAGCTGCGGCAACGGCGACTCGACCAGCACCCGCGCCACCGCGCGCGGCGAGGACCGCTCGCTCGGGACGGGCACGCTCACGAGCGACGGGTCAGAGGCCGGCGGCGGCCCGGAGCGCGTCGACGCGGTCGAGGGCCTCCCAGGTGAACTCAGGGAGCTCGCGGCCGAAGTGCCCGTACGTCGAGGTCGCCGCGTAGATCGGCCGGAGCAGGTCGAGGTCGCGGATGATGGCCGCGGGGCGGAGGTCGAAGACCTGTCGGACGGCATCGATGATGACCTCGTCGGCCACGTGGCCGGTTCCGAAGGTCTCGACGTAGAGCCCGACGGGCGCGGCCCGGCCGATCGCGTAGGCGATCTGCAGCTCGATGCGGTCGGCCAGGCCTGCCGCGACGGCGTTCTTGGCCACCCAGCGCATGGCGTAGGCGGCCGAGCGGTCGACCTTCGACGGGTCCTTGCCCGAGAAGGCGCCGCCGCCGTGACGGCTCGCCCCGCCGTAGGTGTCGACGATGATCTTGCGGCCCGTGAGGCCGGCGTCGCCCTGCGGGCCCCCGATCTCGAAGCGACCCGTGGGGTTGATGATGAAGCGCGTGTCCGTGGAGTCGAGTCCGGCCTCGTCGAGCACCGGTCGCACGACGTGGGCGATGACGTCGGCCTCGAGCTGCTCGCTCGAGACGCTCGGCGAGTGCTGGGTCGAGACGACGACCGTGTCGACCGTGCGCGGGACGACCCCGTCGTAGCCGACCGTGACCTGGGTCTTGCCGTCGGGCCGGAGGTAGTCGAGCTCGCCGCTCTTGCGGACGTGCGCCAGCCGCTCGGCGAGCCGGTGGGCCAGCCACACGGGCAGGGGCATGTACTGCGGGGTCTCGTTGGTGGCGTAGCCGAACATGATGCCCTGGTCGCCGGCGCCCTGCCGGTCGAGGGCGTCGTCGGAGGTTCCGCCCCGCGCCTCCAGCGCCGTGTCGACGCCCTGGGCGATGTCGGGCGACTGGGCACCGATGGAGACCTCGACGCCGCAGGTGCGGCCGTCGAAGCTGACGGCGGACGAGTCGTAGCCGATGCCGACGATGAGGTCGCGGACGATCGTGGGGATGTCGACGTAGCCCTTGGTGGTCACCTCGCCCGCCACGTGCACGAGCCCGGTCGTCACCATCGTCTCGACGGCGACCCGGCTCTGCGGGTCGACCGCGAGCAGCGCGTCGAGGATGCCGTCCGAGATCTGGTCGCAGATCTTGTCGGGGTGGCCCTCGGTGACCGACTCCGACGTGAAGAGCCGGAGGCTCGTCGAGGCGGTCGTGCTGCTGGCGGGGGTCACGTCGGTCGAGGTCACAGGGGCTCCGGGGTAGAGGGCGAGTTCGAGGGCGGTGCCGAGGGCACCGAGCGTCGTCGGACGCGGCGAGGCCCCGCGGGACGGTCTCCCAGGGGGCCTCGTTCGATGCTACGACGGCCCACCGTCACTGTCGCGGGAAGACGGTGACCGTGGACGATCGTGAGGTGGCTACTCCGCGACGGCGGGGAGGGGCTTGGCCTCGAGCTTGTCCTCGTTGATCTCGTGCATCGCGACGGAGAGCGGCTTGTCGTCGATGGTGCTGTCGACCAACGGGCCGACGTTGTCGAACAGGCTGCCCTCGTGCAGGTCGGCGTAGTAGTCGTTGATCTGACGTGCGCGCTTGGACGCGAAGATGACGAGCGCGTACTTCGACTCGACCTTCGACAGCAGCTCGTCGATGGGCGGATCGATGATGCCCTTGTTCTTGTCGGCCATGGGTACTCCTCGTTGTGGGGTTCTGTCAGGCACCGGCAGGTGCGGAGGTCGGGGCGCGAGTCACGCCCGCGGGCGTGCGTCCTCGGGCGCAGTCATCAATTCTACGACCTCGCGGGCCGCTTCGGGCACGTCGTGGTTCACGACCTTCACGTCGAACTCGTCCTGGGCGGCCAGCTCGACCTTCGCGGTCTCGAGCCGACGCTGCTGCTCGGCCGCGTCTTCCGTGCCCCGGCCGATCAACCGGCGGACCAGTTCGTCCCAGGTGGGCGGCAGCAGGAAGACGAGGATCGCCTCGGGCATGGCCGTGCGGACCAGGCGGGCGCCCTGCAGGTCGATCTCGAGCAGCACGCTCCGCCCGGCCTGCAGCGCGGCGTCGATCGGGGGCCGCGGCGTGCCGTAGCGGTACGAGTTGTGCACGGTGGCCCACTCGAGCAGCTCGCGCTCGCGGATCATCCGGTCGAACTCGGCGTCGTCGACGAAGTAGTAGTGCACGCCGTCGACCTCGCCCGGGCGCGGGGCGCGGGTGGTCGCGGAGATGGAGAGGTGCACGTCGGGGTAGTTCTCACGGATGTGGGTCGAGACCGTGCCCTTGCCGACGGCGGTGGGGCCCGCGAGGACGACGAGGCGCGAGCGGACCCGGCCGCGTGCCTCGCGCACGGCGAGCCAGTCGCCGAGGATCCGACGCTGCCGGACGCCGAGGCCGCCGACGCGCTTCGACTCGGCGATGCCGAGGTCGGTCATGATGCGGGCGACACGGGTCGGCCCGATGCCGGGGATGCTGGTGAGGAGCTCACGGACGCGCAGTGTCGCCTCGGGCGCCGTCGGCTCGCCGGCCCAGGCGGCCTCGGCGACGTCGAGGGCCGTTCGCCGCCGCTCGGCGACCGACGCCTTGACGGCGGCGCGGGCACGACGAGCGGCGACGGCTGCTCGCGCGGCAGCCGCACGGTCGACCGGCGGCGGGGTCATGCGAGGCACGAGCGCACCTCCTCCGCGGCGCCGCGGACGGCCGCGGCCATCCCGTCCGGGCCGGCCGCGAGGACGCCTCGGGAGGTCGAGACGAGAACGGCGCGCGCTGCTGTGCCGTAGAGGGCCGTCAGGTCGGAGACGCGAGCCCCCTGGTGGCCGAAGCCGGGCGCCAGGACCGGGACTCCGGTCAACGCTGCCGTGTCGATGCCGTACGACGCGAGGTCGACGGTCGCTCCGAGCACGAGGCCCACGGAGCCTAGTCGGGTCTCCCCCGCTGCCTGGTCGTCGTCTCGCACCTGGTCGACGATACCTGCCGCCAGGGTGCGTGACGTGCCGTCGGCGGCCGCGACGAGTGCCGTCTGGCCGGCACGCGCCTCCGGGTTGGAGGTCGCCGCGAGGACGAAGACCCCTGCGCCGACCTGCCTGGCCCGGTCGATCGTGCCCCGCAGGGAGCCGAAGCCGAGGTACGGGGACACCGTCAGGGCGTCGACCCGCAAGGGCGAGTCGGGGGCGAACCACGCATCGGCGTAGCCGTCCATCGTGCTGCCGACGTCGCCGCGCTTGGCGTCGCCGATCACGAGCAGGCCGGCGTCCCTGGCGGCCGCGAGGACGTCCTCGAGCGCGGCGAACCCGGCCGAGCCCCACCGCTCGAAGAAGGCGACCTGGGGCTTGACGACCCCGGCCGACCCGGCGGTCGCCTCGACCGCGCGCAGTCCGAGCTCGCGCACGCCCGCCGCGCTTGTCGGCAGCCCCCACTCCTCGAGCAGCCAGGCGTGCGGGTCGATGCCGACGCAGAGGCCGCCGGACGCCTCGAGGACGTCGGCCAGGCGAGTGCCGAAGGAGGCGGCGGCTCCGTCGACCGGGACGGCAGAGGCGCCGGGGTCGACCGTCACCGCCGTGCCGCCCGCGCCAGACCGTAGTCCTGCAGGCTCGTGACCTCGAACGGCGTGTGGATGGCCTCGATCGACGCCACCGCCGCGCCGAGCTGGGCGATCGTCGTGAAGAGGGCCTTGTCGGCCGCGACGGTGGCGGCGCGGATCTCGTAGCCGTCGGCGCGGGCGCTCGAGCCGCTCGGCGTGTTGATGACGATGTCGACCTCGTCTCGGTTGATCAGGTCGACGACGCTCTCGCCGCCGGCGCTGAACTTGCCGACGATCTCGGCCGCGATCCCGTTGCGGATGAGCACGGTCGCCGTGCCCTCGGTCGCGAGCACGCGGAAGCCGAGCTGCTGGAGGCGCAGGACGGGCAGCACGATGGCGCGCTTGTCGCGGTCGGCGACGCTGACGAAGACGGTGCCCGTGGTGGGCAGCCCGCCGTACGCCGCCGTCTGGCTCTTCGCGAAGGCCCGGGGGAAGTCGCGGTCGATGCCCATGACCTCGCCGGTCGAGCGCATCTCGGGGCTGAGGACGCTGTCGACGACCTGGCCCTCCTTCGTGCGGAAGCGCTTGAACGGGAGCACCGCCTCCTTGACGGAGATCGGGGAGTCGAGCGGCACGTCCGAGCCGTCCTGGGCGGGCAGCAGCCCGCCCTCGACGAGCTCGCGGATGCTCTGGCCCACCATGACGAGCGACGCCGCCTTGGCGAGCGGGATGCCGAGCGCCTTCGAGACGAACGGCACCGTGCGGCTCGCCCGGGGGTTCGCCTCGATCACGTAGAGCACGCCGGCCGCGATCGCGAACTGGACGTTCAGCAGGCCGCGGACGCCGATCCCCTCGGCGATGGCGAGCGTGGCCTCGCGGACGCGGTCGATCTCGCCCCTGCCGAGCGTCACCGGCGGCAGGGTGCAGCTCGAGTCGCCCGAGTGGATGCCCGCCTCCTCGATGTGCTCCATGACACCGCCGACGTAGAGCTCGGTGCCGTCGTAGAGGGCGTCGACGTCGATCTCCACCGCGTCGTCCAGGAACCGGTCGACGAGCAGGGGCGCGTCCGGGCCGATGATGGCCTGGTCGCTCACGCGGACGAAGTAGTCGGCGAGCGACGGGCTGTCGTAGACGATCTCCATGCCGCGGCCGCCGAGCACGTACGAGGGGCGGACGAGGACGGGGTAGCCGATCTCCTCCGCGACGGCGACGGCGCTCTCGTAGTCGGTCGCGGTGCCGTTCCGGGGGGCCAGCAGGCCGGCCTCGTCCAGGATCGCGGAGAACAGCCCCCGCTCCTCAGCCGAGTCGATGGCGTCGGGCGAGGTGCCCAGGATCGGGACGCCGGCCGCCTCGAGGCCCTTGGAGAGGCCGAGGGCGGTCTGGCCGCCGAGCTGCACGACGACGCCGACGAGCTCGCCGCTGGCGGACTCGGCGTGCACGACCTCGAGGACGTCCTCGAGCGTGAGCGGCTCGAAGTAGAGCCGGTCGCTCGTGTCGTAGTCGGTCGAGACCGTCTCGGGGTTGCAGTTGACCATGATCGTCTCGTAGCCCGCGTCGCTCAGGGCGAAGCTGGCGTGCACGCACGAGTAGTCGAACTCGACGCCCTGGCCGATCCGGTTCGGGCCCGAGCCGAGGATGATCACCTTGCGGCGGTCGCTCGGCGCGACCTCGGTCTCGAGGTCGTAGCTCGAGTAGTGGTACGGGGTGAGCGCGGGGAACTCGCCCGCGCAGGTGTCGACCGTCTTGAACACGGGGCGGACGCCGAGCGACCAGCGCAGCTCGCGCACCTCCTGCTCGCCGAGCCCGCGCAGCTGGCCGATCTGCACGTCGCTGAAGCCGTGGTCCTTGGCGTGCGCGAACAGGTCGGCGTCGAGCTCGGGCGCGGCGGCGATCTCGTCGGCGACCTCGTTGATCAGGACGACCTGGTCGATGAACCAGGGGTCGATCGCGGTCGAGTCGAAGACCTGCTCGGCCGTGGCGCCGGCGCGGAGGGCCTGCTGGACGGTGACGATGCGGCCGTCGGTGGGCGTGTGCGCCAGGGTGAGCAGCGCCTCCCGGTCGCCGGGCTCGCCCTCCCAGTGGAAGCTGGACCCGCGCTTCTCGAGCGAGCGCAAAGACTTCTGCAGCGCCTGGGCGAAGTTGCGGCCGATGGCCATGGCCTCGCCGACGCTCTTCATCGTCGTGCTGAGCGTCGTGTCGGCCGCCGGGAACTTCTCGAAGGCGAACCGCGGCACCTTGACGACCACGTAGTCGAGGGTGGGCTCGAAGGAGGCGGGCGTCACCTTGGTGATGTCGTTCGGGATCTCGTCCAGGCGGTACCCGAGCGCCAGCTTCGCGGCGATCTTGGCGATCGGGAACCCCGTCGCCTTCGACGCGAGCGCGCTGGAGCGCGAGACGCGCGGGTTCATCTCGATGACGATGACGCGGCCGTCCGCGGGGTCGATCGCGAACTGGATGTTGCAGCCGCCCGTGTCGACGCCCACGCGACGGATGATGTCGATCGAGATGTCGCGGAGGTTCTGGTACTCGCGGTCGGTGAGCGTCAGCGCGGGCGCGACGGTGATCGAGTCCCCCGTGTGCACGCCGACCGGGTCGACGTTCTCGATCGAGCAGACGACGACCGTGTTGTCGGCCGTGTCGCGCATCATCTCGAGTTCGTACTCCTTCCAGCCGAGGATGCTCTCCTCGAGCAGGACCTCGGTGGTGGGGCTCTGGTGCAGGCCGTCGGTGACCATGCGGACGAGCTCGTCGCGGGTGTACGCGAAGCCCGAGCCGAGGCCGCCCATCGTGAACGACGGACGGATGACGAGCGGGTAGCCCAGGTCCTCGGCGAAGTCGACCGCCTCCTCGACGGTGTGCGCGATGTAGGACTTCGCGACGTCGGCGCCCGACTCGAGCACCAGCTCCTTGAAGAGCTGGCGATCTTCACCCTTCTGGATGGCCTCGACCTTCGCGCCGATCAGCTCGACGCCGTGCTTGGCGAGGATGCCCTCCTCGTCGAGCGCGATCGCCGCGTTCAGCGCCGTCTGGCCGCCGAGGGTCGGGAGGATCGCGTCGGGCCTCTCCTTGACGATGATCGCCTCGAGCACCTCGGAGGTGATCGGCTCGACGTAGGTCGCGTCGGCGAAGTCGGGGTCGGTCATGATCGTGGCCGGGTTCGGGTTCACGAGGATGACGCGCACCCCCTCTTCGCGGAGGACGCGGCACGCCTGGGTGCCCGAGTAGTCGAACTCGGCCGCCTGGCCGATGACGATCGGCCCGGAGCCGATGACGAGGACGGAGTTGATGTCTGCGCGCTTGGGCATCAGTTGCTGCTGCTTTCGAGGTCGGAGCCGAAGTCGACGGGCTGGCCGGACTTCCGAGCCACGACCGCCTCGCGGAAGCGGTCGAAGAGGTGGTTGCTGTCGTGGGGGCCGGCTGCAGCCTCGGGGTGGTACTGCACGGAGAAGGCCGGGATGTCGAGTGCGCGGAGGCCCTCGACGACGTTGTCGTTGAGGCTGAAGTGGCTGACCTCGACGCGGCCGAAGCCGGCGGGCGAGTCGAGCACGCCCTCGACGGGCGCGTCGACCGCGAAGCCGTGGTTCTGGCTCGTGATCTCGACCTTGCCGGTCGTCTTGTCCAGCACCGGCTGGTTGATGCCGCGGTGGCCGAAGGGCAGCTTGTACGTGTCGAAGCCGAGGGCCCGGCCGAACAGCTGGTTGCCGAAGCAGATGCCGAAGTAGGGCAGGCCGTCGCGGAGGGCGCCGCGCAGCAGCTCGACCTGGGCGTCGCTGGCCGCAGGGTCGCCGGGGCCGTTCGAGAAGAAGAGCGCGTCGGGCGCGAGGGCGCGGAGCTGCTCGGGGGTCGTGTCCTGCGGGAGGACGTGCACGCGGAAGCCGCGCTGGGCGAGGTAGCGCAGCGTCGACGTCTTGACGCCCAGGTCGAGCACCGCGACCGAGCCGACGAGTTCGCCCTCGGCCTCGAGCACGTAGGGCTCGACGGTCGAGACCTGGCTCGAGAGGCTCAGGCCGCGCATGTCGGCCGAGCCGCGCACGAGGGCGAGCTGCTCGTCGTCGCCGAGCTCGGCGTCGGCCCCGCTGAACACGCCGCCGCGCATCGAGCCGACGTCGCGGAGACGACGGGTCAGCGCGCGGGTGTCGATGCCGCGGATGCCCACGACGCCGTCGGCGACGAGCTGGTCGTCGAGGCTGCCCTGGGCGCGGTGGTTCGAGACGACGCGGCTGGCGTCGCGGACGACGAAGCCCGAGACCCAGATGCGGCGCGACTCGGGGTCTTCGTCGTTCACGCCGGTGTTGCCGATGTGCGGGGCCGTCATGACGACGATCTGCCCGGCGTAGGACGGGTCGGTCAGCGTCTCTTGGTAGCCGGTCATGCCGGTGGCGAAGACGGTCTCCCCGAGGGTCCGCCCGACGGCGCCGTAGGCGCGGCCGGCGTAGCGGGTCCCGTCTTCGAGCACCAGGACGGCCCGGGTGGTGGTGGACGCGTCAGTCAATGGTCTGCTCTCCTGTGGTGGTGCCGGCCGCGGGGGCCGAGGTCGTGATGGTGCGGACGGCGTCGACGAGCGGGCGGGGGTCGTCCGTGACGCGCAGGTAGGTGTCGACGTCGGTGTCGCCGAGGCTCCAGGCGACGAGCACGAGCCCGTCGGTCTCGACGACGCGGTCGATGGTCCAGGTCGCGCGGCCGACGTCGCGGATCGAGGAGGCGCGGACCAGCTTCGCGGGCTCGCCCGCGATCTCGAGGCGTACGCCTTCCTGGTGCACCGAGATGACGGCCCTGCCCCGGAAGCCCAGCCCGCCGACCACGATCCGGTCGAGCGGGTCGCCCGCCCGGGTCGTCGCGACGTAGAACCCGTCGTGCTCGACGAGGGCCGGCGAGAGGACGTCGGGTGCCGTCTCGGGCAGGGCGATGTCCGCCTGCCGTCGACCTCGGGCGCGCCAGGAGCGGACCATGAGGAGGACGACGAACACGAGCAGGACGAGGATGCCCGCCCCGATCACCCAGCGGTTCACGGAGCACCTGCAGGCTCGGGGGCGGCCAGCACGGCCGCCGCGGCCACGCGAGCGGCGCGGTCGGCGATCTCGTGCTCGTCGACGACGAGGCCGTCACGGACGGTGGCGTAGCCCTGGTGCAGCGTCGCGACGACCTGCCCGGGCAACGTGTACCCGAGGAAGGGCGAGTTGCGGCTGCGGCCCGCGAGGTGCTCGGTGCCGAAGGTCCTGCTCACCCCTCGATCGTAGAGGGTCAGCTCGGCGGGCTCCCCGACGGCCAGCGGTCGTCCGTGCCCCTCGACCTGCCCGATCCGCGCCGGGGAGACCGACAGCACGCGGGCCACGTCCGCCCAGCCGATCAGGCCCGTCTCGACCATCGTCCGGTGCACGACGGAGAGGGCGCTCTCGAGGCCGACCATGCCGTTCGCGGCGGCGTCCCACTCGCAGTGCTTCGCCTCCGAGGTGTGCGGGGCGTGGTCGGTGGCGACGATGTCGACCGTGCCGTCGGCGAGGGCCGCCCGCAGCGCCTCCACGTCTTCTGCCCGGCGGAGCGGCGGGTTGACCTTGTAGCGCGAGTCGTAGCTCGAGACCAGGTCCTCGGTGAGGAGGAGGTGGTGCGGCGTGACCTCGGCGGTCACGTCGATGCCCCGCGCCTTGGCCCAGCGCACGACCTCGACGCTGCCGGCGGTCGAGACGTGGCAGACGTGCAGGCGGGCGCCGACGTGGTCGGCGAGCAGGACGTCGCGGGCGATGATCGACTCCTCCGCGACGGCGGGCCAGCCGCCGAGGCCGAGCTCGGCCGACAGGGCGCCCTCGTTCATCTGGGCCCCCTCGGTGAGGCGCGGCTCCTGTGCGTGCTGGGCGACGACTCCCCCGAAGCCCTTGACGTACTCGAGCGCGCGACGCATCAGCAGGGGGTCGGAGACGCAGTGGCCGTCGTCGGAGAAGACGCGGACGGCCGCTCGGGACCGGGCCATGGCGCCGATCTCCGAGAGGCGGCGACCCTCGAGGCCCTGGGTGACGGCGCCGATCGGCCGGACCGTGACGTAGCCCGCTCGCTCGCCCAGGGCCTGGACCTGCTCCACGACGCCCGCGGTGTCGGCGACCGGCGACGAGTTCGCCATGGCGTTGACCGCGGTGAAGCCGCCGGCGGCAGCCGCGCGCGACCCGGTGAGGACGGTCTCGGCGCCCTCGCCGCCCGGCTCGCGGAGGTGCGTGTGGAGGTCGACGAGGCCGGGCAGCGCGAGCAGGCCGTCGGCGTCGATCACCTCGGCCCCCGCGGCGCTGAGGCCGGAGCCGAGCTCGACGACGACCCCGTCGCGGACGAGGACGTCGGTTCGGGTGCCGTCGACGGTCTCGACGGCGCGGATCAGGTGGGTGGTGGTCACAGGGAGTCCTCCCGGTCGCCGGCGAGTGTGAGGTAGAGCACGGCCATCCGGACGGCCACGCCGTTGCCGACCTGCTCGCGCACGGTGGAGCGAGGCGAGTCTGCGGCGTCGTCGCCGATCTCGAGGCCGCGGTTCATCGGGCCGGGGTGCATGACGAGCGCCGCGGGAGGCAGGGACCGGAAGCGCGCCGCCCCGAGGCCCCAGGAGCGCGCGTACTCGCGGGCGTTGGGGAAGAACGCCTCGGCCATGCGTTCCTGCTGGATGCGCAGCATCATGACCACGTCGGGCTGCACCCGGGCGATGGCCTCGTCGAGGTCGTAGTGCACGTCGACGCCCAGGCGGCTGACGTCGACCGGCAACAGCGTGGGAGGCGCCACCACCGTCACGTGGGCACCCAGGGTCCGCAGCAGCCATGCGTTCGACCGCGCGACCCGCGAGTGCAGGATGTCGCCGACGATCAGCACCTCGAGGCCGTCGAGGTCGCGGCCGCGGCTCGCGTCGCCGTGCACCCGACGGCGCATCGTGAAGGCGTCGAGCAGGGCCTGCGTCGGGTGCTCGTGCGTGCCGTCGCCCGCGTTGACGATCCCGGCGTCGACCCAGCCGCTGTCCGCGAGGACGCGGGGCGCGCCGGACGCCGGGTGCCGGATGACGATGCCGTCGGCGCCCATGGCGGCGAGCGTCTGGGCCGTGTCCTTGAGGGACTCGCCCTTCGAGACGCTCGACCCCTTGGCCGCGAAGTTGATGACGTCGGCGCTGAGTCGCTTGGCCGCCGCCTCGAACGAGATGCGGGTGCGGGTGCTGTCCTCGTAGAAGAGGTTCACGACGGTCGTGCCGCGCAGGGTCGGCAGCTTCTTGACCTGCCGGGTCGAGACGTCGGCCATGTCCTCCGCCACGTCGAGGATCCGCAGGGCGTCGTCGCGGCTCAGGTCGGCCGTGCTCAGGAGGTGCTTCACGACCCCTCACCGCCCTCGATGGCGACGAGCTCGTCGTCGTCGACGCCGTGCAGGCGCACGAAGATGCGCTCGGCCGCGGACGTCGGCAGGTTCTTGCCCACGAAGTCGGCCCGGATCGGCAGCTCGCGGTGGCCCCTGTCGACCAGGACGGCGAGGCGGACGGCCTTCGGACGACCGAGCGCGCTGAGCGCGTCGAGCGCGGCGCGGATCGTGCGCCCCGAGTAGAGGACGTCGTCGACGAGCACCACGGTCGCGCCGTCGATGCCGCCGTCGGGCAGCCGGGTGGGCTGGCTCGCCCGCGTCGGGTTGCGGCGCAGGTCGTCGCGGTACATGGTCACGTCGACGGAGCCTGTCGGGACGGCGACGCCGGAGATCGACGAGAGCTGGGCGCCGATCCGCTCGGCGAGGACGACGCCTCGCGTGGGGATGCCCAGCACGACGAGGCCGTCGGGTCCCCGGTTCGACTCGAGGACCTCGTGGGAGATGCGCGTCAGGGCGCGCGTGATGTCAGCCTGACTCAGCACGGTGCGTGTGCTCAATCGGACCTCCTTCCCCGCCTCTCGGGACGGAACTTAAAGGACGTCGGTGGTGGTGGTGCCGGCTCCGTCGCCCCCGTCGAGGGTGCCCGTGGCCGGCACCGAGCCTAGCCGCTCGTGGCGATGCGCCCGAGCAACCCGTTCACGAAGGGAGCCGAGTCGTCCGTGCTGAGCGACTGGGCCAACTCGACCGCCTCGCTGATCGCCACGTGGTCGGGGACCTCGTCGTTGTGCAGCAGCTCGAATACGCCGATCCGGAGGATGCCCCGGTCGAGCGTCGGCATGCGGGCCATCGTCCAGCCCTGGGCGTACGTCTCGATCAGCTCGTCGATCTCGCCCTGGTGGTCGATGACGCCCTGGACGAGGTCGCGGGCGTAGCCCCAGCTGGAGTTCCGCTCTGGCTCCTGACGGGCCCGTGCCGTCTCGGCGGCCAGGGCGTCGGTCATGCTGATCTGGCGGATGTCGGCGACGTACAGGACGTCGAGGGCGCGCTTCCGCGCCTTGGTGCGTGCGCTCACTGTGCGGGTGGCCGCCGACTACTCGTTGACGCGGCCGAGGTAGCCGCCGTCGCGCGTGTCGACCTTGACCTTGGTGCCGGTCTCGAGGAACAGCGGGACCTGGATCTCGTAGCCGGTCTCGACGGTGGCCGCCTTCGTGCCGCCGGTGGAGCGGTCGCCCTGCAGGCCGGGCTCGGTGTAAGTGACCTCGAGGACGACGGAGGCGGGCAGCTCGATGTAGAGCGGGTTGCCGTCGTGCAGCGCCATCTGGACGTTCTGGTTCTCGAGCATGAAGTTCTTCGCGTCGCCGACGATGGTGGCGGGCACGTTGATCTGGTCGTAGTCCGTGGTGTCCATGAAGACGTAGCCGTCGGCCTCGGCGTAGAGGTACGTGTACTCGCGGCGGTCGACGTTGGCGAACTCGATCTTGGTGCCGGCGTTGAAGGTCTTGTCGACGACCTTGCCCGAGCGCACGTTCTTCATCTTGGTGCGGACGAAGGCGCCGCCCTTGCCCGGCTTCACGTGCTGGAACTCGATCACGTTCCAGAGCTGGCCGTCCAGGTCGAGGACGGCGCCGTTCTTGATGTCGTTGGTGGTCGCCATGCGTGCGAGGTCCGATCGGGAGTGAGGTGGGTGGGGCCGGATCTGGCCGGGTTCGAGTGTAGCGGACGGGCCGCGAGCCCTCAGGAGCCGATCTCCTGGTACGCCGCGAAGAGCAGGCTCGAGTCGGGGCCGGTGACGATCGTCGGCTTGCCGATCTCGTCGAGCACGATGAAGCGGAGCATGCCGGCGCGGGCCTTCTTGTCTCGCTGCATCGTCGCGAGCAGCGTGTTCCAGCGGCCGAGCGGGTAGCTCGTCGGCAGGGTCAGCGACTCGAGGATGCGCCGGTGGCGGTCGACGGCGTCGTCCGACAGTCGCCCGGTCAGTCGTCCGAGCTCGGCGGCGAAGACCATCCCGACCGACACCGCGGCACCGTGCCGCCACTGGTAGCGCTCGGCGTGCTCGACGGCGTGGCCGAGCGTGTGCCCGTAGTTGAGGATCTCCCGGAGGCCCTGCTCGGTGAAGTCCTGCCCGACGACCCGCGCCTTGAGGGCGATCGACAGCTCGACGACCCGTCGGAACTCGGGGGTCGTCGGGTCGACGGCACGGTCGACGTCGGCCTCGACGATGTCGAGGATCTCGGGCTCGGCGATGAAGCCGACCTTCACCACCTCGGCGAAGCCGGCGAGGATCTCGTTGCGGCTCAGCGTGTCGAGCATGTCGAGGTCGGCCACCACGGCCGTCGGGGCCCAGAACGCGCCCACGAGGTTCTTGCCCTCGGCCGTGTTGATGCCCGTCTTGCCGCCGACGCTCGCGTCGACCATGCCGAGCACGGTCGTCGGCACCTGGACGAGCTGCACCCCGCGGAGCCACGTCGCCGCGACGAAGCCGGCCAGGTCGGTCACGGCTCCCCCGCCGAGGCCGATCACCGCGTCGGTCCGGGTGAAGTCGGCCTGGCCGAGCACCTGCCAGCAGAAGGCCGCGACCTCGACCCGCTTGGCGTCCTCGGAGTCGGGCACCTCGGCGATGAGGGCCTCGAGGCCGGCCTCGACCAGGGCGTCGCGGAGCTCGTTCGCTTTGCGCCCGAGCGTCGGCGCGTGGACGATCAGGACCTTCTTCGTCTGAGGGCCGAGCAGCTCGGGGATGCGGGCGCGCACCCCGTGCCCCACGAGGACGTCGTAGGGCGCGTCGCCCTCGACGCGGATGGTGGTGACGTCGGTCGTCTCGTCGGTCATGCGTCGTCTTCCTGTCGGTGGCGGAGATCGGTGGGTGCCGCGGCGGCGGCGGGGGCGGCACCCGCGAGCCAGGCCACCACGTCGTCGACGACGTGGGACACGGGGCGGCGGGACGTGTCGACGACGAGGTCGGCGAGGTTGCGGTAGACGGGCTCCCTCTCGAGGGCGATGGCCCGCCAGGCGTCCATGCCGCCCTGGGCCAGCAGGGGGCGGCTGGAGCCCTCGAGCCGAGCCGCCACGGCTTCGGGCGTCACGGTGAGGAGCACGACCGAGGCGCCCCGGAGGCGCTCCCGGGTGAGCGGGTCGAGCACCGCGCCTCCTCCGAGCGAGACGACGCCGGTCGACGCGAGCGCCTCGGCGACGACCTCGCGCTCGAGCTCCCGGAAGCGCGGCTCTCCGTCTCGGGCGAATATCTCGGCCACGGGGCCGTGCCGCTGCACGAGCAGGCGGTCGGTGTCGAGGAACCCCACGCCGAGGCGGCGGGAGAGCTTCTTGCCGATGCTGGACTTGCCCGCGCCCATCGCGCCGATCATCGCCACGGGGCGATCGAGCGCGGCCGGGCGTCCGGCGGTCGTGTCGGTCGAGGCGGTCACTGGTACTCGGGGTGCTCCCGCATCCATGCCTGCCACACCTTCACGGCGGCTTCGTGCTCGGCGAGCGTGGTGGAGAACGTCGTTTCTCCCGTGTCGAGGTTGGTGGTCACGAAGTAGAGCCACGTGCCGTCCGCCGGGGCGATCGCCGCGTTGATGGCGAGGTCGCCCGGGTTGGAGATCGGCCCCACCGGCAGGCCGACGTGCTGGTACGTGTTGTAGGGGTTGGACTCGTCGCCTCGCTCCTCGTCGGTCGTCGTGACCCGGTGCGTGTTGCCCGTGCCGTAGGCGACGGTGGCGTCGGACTGGAGGAGCATGCCGTCGTCGAGGCGGTTCTGGAAGACCCGCGCGACCTTCGGGTAGTCGTCGGCGAGGCCGGCCTCGCGCTGGATCAGCGAGGCGAAGACGATGACGTGCTGCTGGTCGGCAGGTGCCACGCCGGCGTCGACCAGACGCTGCTTCATCGTGTCGACCAGGAGCTGCAGGTAGCCGTGCGCGTCGAGCCCGGGGTCGAGCTCGTACGTCGCGGGGAACAGCCAGCCCTCGAGCGAGGTGGCCTCGGCAGGGAGGCCGAAGGACGCCACGTCGGCGGCCGCGGCCTGGACGTCGGCCTCGGGGATCTCGGTCGCCGACGAGATGAGGCTGTAGACGTCGACGGCGGCGGTGCCCTCGGGGATCACGAGCTTGTCGGTGACCCGGTTGGCGCTGTCCTGCAGGGCGGTGACCGCCGACGTGGCGCTCATCTCCTGCTGCAGCGTGTAGGTGCCGGGCTGGAAGGTGAGGGTCGTGTCCGCGACGAGCATCGAGTAGACGGACTCGAAGCTGGCGGTCACTCCGCTGTCGAAGAGGTTGGTGGCGATGTCCGAGCCGTTCTCGCCGCTCGTGATCGCGAACGAGACCTCGGTCCCGTTCCCCGCGCCCGGGTAGTCCTCCGGCGCGTCGTTCCCGCTCAGCTTGGCGACGAGCGGCGCGACCGCGCCCCACGCGGCGACGACGCCGGCGGTCCCGCCGCCCACGACGACGAGGGCGATGACGAGGAGGACGACGCCGCCCTTGCGGCTCCGACGGGGCCGGGGGCCGCCGTCGTCCCGGCTCGCTCGACGCTCAGAGCGACGCGGCGCCTTCTCCTGCTCGCGGGTGGCCCGGCGAGACGTCGGAGCGGCGGCGGGAGGGCGACCGGCGTCGCCCTTCGGCTCGGTGGGGGGCTGGGAGGCGAAGATGTCGTCCCAGTTCGGATCGTCGGCCACGCGTCATCGTCTCTCGTCGGTGTCGGGTCGGTCTCCGGCGCCGCCGTCGGCGACCGGGGCGCTCACCAGGTGGCCGGGCGGGAGACCGCTCGACCGCTCCAGCTCGAGCGCGTGCTGGACGATGATAACAGCGGCGACTTGATCGATGACGGATCGTTGTCTCTTGCCCTTGCGCCCGGAGGCGCGAAGTGCAGTCTGTGCGCTCACCGTCGACAGTCTCTCGTCGACCAGGCGCACGGGCACCGGACACCGGGCTGCGATGGCGGCGGCGAACTCCCGCGCGTCGCCGGTGGACAGGGTGTCGGCCCCGGACAGCGAGAGCGGGAGGCCGACCACCACCTCCACGGCGTCGAGCTCGGCCACGTGGCCCAGGATCGCGTCGACGTCCGCCGATCCGGACGCCGCGCGCGGCACCGTCTCGACGGGCGTCGCGATCATCCCGGACGGATCGGTCCTGGCGACCCCGATGCGGGCCCTGCCCACGTCGACGCCGAGGCGCACGCCCGTCCTCATGCGGTGCTCAGGACCCCAGCGCGGCGACGATGCCCGTGAGCGCCGTGCCGATCGCTGCGACGTCGGATCCGCCGCCCTGGGCCAGGTCGTCCTTGCCGCCGCCCCCGCCGCCGAGGATCCCCGCCGCCGTGCGGGCGAGCTGGCCCGCCTTGACGCCCGCCGACCGGGCGGACGCCGTGGTCGCCACGATCACGGCGGGCTTGCCCGCCACGTCGGCGGCGAGTGCCACCACCGAGGCCGAGTCGCTGCCGAGGCGCTCGCGCACCGACAGGACGAGCGAACGCAGCTCGTCGGTCGTCTTGACCGTGCCCACGGACTCGGCGACGACGGTGAGGGACCCGACCGGCGACGCCTGCTCGACGAGCGCGGGAACGCGCAGCGACAGCTGCGCCGACTCGAACTCGGCGATCTTCTTCTCCGCCGCGCGCAGGCTCGACACGAGGTCGCCGATCCGCTCGGGGAGCTGCTCGCGCGGCGTGCGGAGCGAGGACGTCAGCTGGGAGACGATGGCCCGCTCGGCGGCGAAGTCACGGAAGGCGTCGAGGCCGACGAGCGACTCGACCCGGCGGTTCGTCGAGCCGACCGAGGTCTCGCTGACGAGGTTGATCAGACCGATCTGCGCGCTCGTCGCGACGTGGGTGCCGGCGCAGAGCTCGCGCGACCACGGGCCGCCGATGTCGACCATGCGGACCGTCTCGCCGTACTTCTCGCCGAAGAGCGCCATCGCGCCGAGCGAGCGGGCCTCGTCGAGGGGCAGCACGCGGGTCGTGACCGCGAGGTCGTCGCGCACGGCCGCGTTCGCGACCTCCTCGACCTCGCTGCGGGTGGCCGGGCTGAGCGCCTGGCTCCAGTTGAAGTCGAGGCGGAGGTAGCCGGCCTTGTTGTACGAGCCGGCCTGGTGAGCCTCCGGGCCGAGCACCTCCCGGAGCGCAGCGTGCACGAGGTGGGTCGCAGAGTGCGCCTGCGTGGCACCACGGCGGTAGGCAGGGTCGACGACGCTGGTCGCCGCGTCCCCGACCCCGACCTCGCCCGATCGCACCTGCACACGGTGGCTGACCAGGCCCTTGACCGGCTTCTGCACGTCGAGGACCTCGAGGTCGAAGCCCGTGCCGACGATGCTGCCGGCGTCGGCCTCCTGGCCGCCCGACTCGGCGTACAGGGAAGTCTCGGCGAGGATCACCTCGGCGATGTCGCCCGCCACGGCACGGTCGACGCTCGCGCCGTCGACGATCAGGCCGAGCACGCGCGTCTCGGTGTCGAGCACGTCGTAGCCCGTGAACACCGTCTCGCCCTGCGCGCGGAACGCGCTGTAGACGCTCAGGTCGGCGAGGGCCACCTTGCGCGACTTGGCGTCGGCCTTGGCGCGGGCGCGCTGCTCGCTCATCAGCCGGTCGAACGCATCGCGATCGACCGTGAGCCCGCCCTCCTCGGCGATCTCGAGGGTGAGGTCGATCGGGAACCCGAAGGTGTCGTGCAGCAGGAAGGCCGTGTCCCCGGCGAGCCGGGGGGAGGTGCCGGGCGCCGCCTCCTTCTTGGTGTCGTCGACGGCGATGTCGAGGATGCTCGTGCCCGCCGCCAGGGTGCGGAGGAACGTCTCCTCCTCGGCGAAGGCGAGGCCCGAGATCCTGTCCCAGTCGCGCTCGACCTCGGGGTAGGCCGACTTCATCGCGTCGCGGGACGCCGCGAACAGGACCGGGAAGGTCGTGCCCTCGACGCCCAGGAGGCGCATCGAGCGGACGGAGCGTCGCAGCAGGCGCCGGAGGATGTAGCCGCGGCCCTCGTTCGACGGCCGGACGCCGTCGCTCATGAGCATGAGCGCACTGCGCACGTGGTCGGCGATGACGCGCATGCGGACGTCGTCGTCGTGGACCGCGCCGTAGCGACGACCGGACAGCTCGGCAGCGGCGTCGAGGACGGGACGGACCTGGTCGATCTCGTACATGTTGTCGACGCCCTGCTTGAGGAAGGCGACGCGCTCGAGGCCCATGCCGGTGTCGATGTTCTTGTTCGGCAGCTCGCGGACGATGTCGAAGTCGACCTTCGACCGGACGTTCTCGATCTGGTACTGCATGAACACGAGGTTCCAGATCTCGACGTAGCGGTCGTCGTCCGTCGCCGGGCCGCCGTCGGCGCCGTAGGCCGGGCCCCGGTCGAAGAA
Source organism: Frigoribacterium sp. ACAM 257 (assembly GCF_007954365.1). Lineage (GTDB taxonomy): Bacteria > Actinomycetota > Actinomycetes > Actinomycetales > Microbacteriaceae > Frigoribacterium. The sequence goes on along the minus strand of NZ_VOLO01000001.1, from coordinate 966,429 downwards.
GATCTCGGAGCACGGACCTGCAGGTCCGGGCTGGCCGGTGTGCCAGTAGTTGGTGTCCTTGCCGAGTCGCTGGATGCGCTCGTCGGGGAGGCCGGCCACCTTCTTCCAGAGGGCGATCGCCTCGTCGTCCTGCTCGTAGACCGTCACCCAGAGGTCGTCGGGCGAGAACGCGAGGCCGCCGTCGGCCTCGCTCGAGGTCAGCAGCTCCCAGGCGTAGCCGATCGCCTCCTCCTTGAAGTAGTCGCCGAACGAGAAGTTGCCGTTCATCTGGAAGAACGTGCCGTGCCTCGGCGTCTTGCCGACCTCTTCGATGTCGTTGGTGCGGATGCACTTCTGCACGCTGGTCGCCCGCGCGTACGGCGTCGGCACGAGACCGGTGAGGTACGGGATGAACGGCACCATGCCGGCCACGGTGAAGAGCAACGACGGGTCGTCGCTGACCAGCGAGGCGGACGGGACGACGGTGTGCCCGCGCTCCCCGAAGTAGTCGAGCCAACGGCGGCGGATCTCGGCGGTCTGCATGGTTCTCCTGAGGAGGGGTCGGTCGATGGGGCTGCTGACGAGGAGGCGCTCGGGCCCCCACGCGGTCAGCTCGCGCTGGTCGTGCCGTCGTCGTGCGGGTCGGTGCCGCGCAGCTCGGCGTCGCGGGAGCGGTACCCGTCGACGACCGCGGCACGGAAGTGGTCGAGTCCGCCGTCGAGCTCGCCGAAGAACCGGCGGCCGCGCGGAGTCGAGTTGAGGAGGTGCGCACCGACGAGGCCGAGTGCGACTCCGACGGACAGCAGGACCAGGTTCTTCACGGGTGCTCCTCACGACGTGTCCCGTGACGAGCACACGAGACGACACGTCAGCCTACTTCGTCGCCGTCGTCCGTCGGGAACGACGGAGGACGTACCTCCCCCGGGAACGACGGAGGGAGCGCCCCACGCGACGTGGAGCGCTCCCTCTGTGGTGGTACGGGTGTACCGGTGCGACTAGCGGGCGGCGTAGTACTCGACGACCAGCTGGACCTCGCAGGTCACGGGGACCTCGGCGCGCTTCGGGCGACGCACGAGGCGCGCCTGCAGCTTGTCGATCTCGACCTCGAGGTAGCCAGGGGTCTTGGGGAGCAGGTCGACGTGACCGCCGGCCGCGGCCACCTGGAAGGGCTCGGTGGTCTCGCTCTTGGCCTTGACGTGGATCATCTGGCCGGGCTTGACGCGGAACGAGGGGCGGTCGACGAGCTTGCCGTCGACGAGGATGTGCCGGTGCACGACCATCTGGCGCGCCTGCGCCGTGGTGCGGGCGAAGCCGGCACGCAGGACGAGGGCGTCGAGACGGGTCTCGAGCAGCTCGACCAGGTTCTCACCGGTCAGGCCCGAGGCCTTGCGGGCCTCGTTGAAGACGATCTTGAGCTGTGCCTCGCGGATGCCGTACTGGGCACGCAGACGCTGCTTCTCGCGGAGACGGACGGCGTAGTCGCTGTCGGTCTTGCGCTTGGTGCGGCCGTGCTCGCCGGGAGCGTAGGGACGCTTCTCGAGGTAGCGGGCGGCCTTCGGGGTGAGGGCGATGCCGAGAGCACGCGAGAGACGCGTCTTGCTCCGGGTGCGGGACTTGGTGGACATGCGTGTTCCTATCGAGATCTTGTCGGTGGTGGTGTTCGCCGGCCTGGCGCGTGAGCGCCGACGGGCCTAACAAGAGGGATGATCGCCGCGGCGGAGACCGGCTACAGGTCTGACCGCCTTGGTCGGGTCGTCATCAGCAGCCGCGCGTCGACGCCCGAGTGCAGGCAACCACCCGAGCATACAGGAGCACCGTCGGGCGGTCGACCCCCGCCGACGGGCGTGTCGAAGCAGGCCTGCCCCGGGCTCAGCCGCCGCGCGTGATCCGGCGCAGCTTCTCGAGCCGAGCGGCGACGTCGCGCTCGTTCCCGTTCGCCGTGGGGTCGTAGTACGTGCGCCCGACGAGCTCGTCGGGCAGGTACTGCTGCTCGACGACCCCGAACTCGGAGTCGTGCGAGTACTTGTAGCCCTTGCCGTGGCCGAGCCGCTTCGCCCCCGGGTAGTGGGCGTCCCGGAGGTGCTTCGGCACGGGACCGGCGGCGCCCGCGCGGACGTCGGCGATCGCCGCGTCGAGGGCGCTGTACGAGCGGTTCGACTTCGGGGCGGTGGCCAGGTAGACGACGGCCTCGGCCATCGGGATGCGCCCCTCGGGCATTCCGATCATCTGTACGGCGGTGGCCGCCGAGACGGCCACCGTGAGCGCGTTCGGGTCGGCCATGCCGATGTCCTCGCCGGCGGACACGATGATGCGCCGGCAGATGAAGCGCGGATCTTCGCCGGCCTCGATCATCCGGGCGAGGTAGTGCAGGGCCGCGTCGACGTCGGAGCCACGGACCGACTTGATGAACGCGCTGATGACGTCGTAGTGCTCGTCGCCGTTGCGGTCGTAGCGGAGGAGCGCGCGGTCGACGGACTGCGCCACCGTCTCGGCCGTGATGACCGGCCGGTCGTCGGCGTCGTCCGGGTCGTCGTACTCGGCGTCGGGGTCGTAGTCGGCGTCCGCGTCCGCGGACGGGTCGACAGGACGGGCTCCCCTCGCCTCCTCCGCAGTCGCGGCCGCGGAGTGGGCGGAGGCCTCGAGCGCGGTCAGCGCCCGCCGGGCGTCGCCGGAGGCCAGGCGGACGATCGTGGCCAGCGCCTCGTCGTCCAGGACGACCCGATCGGCCAGGCCGCGGGGGTCGACGACCGCCCGTCGGACGAGGTCGCCGAGGTCGTCGTCGCTCAGCTGCTCGAGCGTGAGCAGCAGCGACCGCGACAGGAGCGGCGTGATCACCGAGAACGACGGGTTCTCGGTCGTCGCGGCGATGAGGATCACCCAGCCGTTCTCGACGCCGGGCAGCAGCGCGTCCTGTTGGGCCTTCGTGAAGCGGTGGATCTCGTCGAGGAACAGGACCGTCGTCGTGCCGTAGAGGTCACGGTTCGTCAGCGCCTTCTCCATCACCTGCCGGACGTCCTTCACGCCGGCCGTCACCGCCGAGAGCTCGATGAACTGCCTCCCCGACGTGTGGGCGATCGCCTGCGCGAGCGTCGTCTTGCCCGTGCCGGGCGGCCCCCAGAGGATGACGGAGACGGCGCCCTGCTCACCGGTCGTGTCGCTTGCCAGGGTCACGAGCGGGGAGCCGGGTCGGAGGAGGTGTCGCTGGCCGGCGACCTCGTCGAGGCTGGTGGGGCGCATGCGGACCGCGAGTGGGGTCGAGCTCTGCGGGAGAGGGCTCATGGGTACCGATGGTAGACCGGGCCGCCGACGCCGGAGGGCACCTCGGATAAGGTCGTGCGGGACATCACCGGCATGGAGGACACGTGGCACCGAGCAGGAACCAGGACCGTGAGGCACGCGACCGGCTGAGGGCGTACACGGCCCGCCAGCAGGTGCACGAGACGCAGGTGCGCCGTCGCCGCCGGGACAACCTCCTCGCCGCCGTCGGCGTCGTGGTCGTGGTCGGGCTCGCGGTCGTGACCCAGGTCGTGTGGAACACGGACGGCAGCGGCGACGAGGCCACCGCCTCCGCCAGCCCGTCCCCGTCGGCGTCGGCCACCGGGGACGTCCCGAGCTCCGACATCGCCGAGGGGCGCACCTGGACGGGACAGCTCGACCTGAACGACGACGTCCAGCTCGGGATCGAGCTCGACGGGGCCGCCGCGCCCCAGGCCGCGTCGGTGATCATCGACCTCGCGCAGCAGGGCTTCTACACCGACACGACGTGCCACCGGATGAGCGACGCCGAGACGGCGAAGTTCATCCAGTGCGGCTCGGCGAACGGCGACGGCACGGGCGACGCGGGCTTCACGTTCGGGCCCCTCGAGAACGTGCCGTCCGACGGCCTGTACCCGACCGGCACCATCGCGATGGCGCGGGGCGGCGAGCCGGACTCGCAGTCGACCCAGTTCTTCGTCACCTATGGAGACACCTACCTCGACGCGTCGACGGGCGGCTACACCGTCGTCGGGCGGGTGACGAGCGGCCTCGACCAGCTCACGGCGAACGTCACGGACGCGGGCCTGACGCCTTCCACGGCCGAGTCGCCTAACGACGGCGCCCCGGTCGTCCCGACCACGATCACGTCCCTGACCCTGGAGTAGGCGGGCGTCCCTGCTCGTGCAATAGGCTGGGCACCCATCGCCGGGGCCCGTCCTGGGCTCCGCGACGAGCACCTCCAGCAAGGGATGACAGTGGCTACTGACGATCAGGCACCCTGGGGCCGCGTCGACGACGACGGAACCGTCTACGTGCGCGAGGGCGACGGCGAGAGGGCTGTGGGGCAGTACCCCGACGCCACGCCCGCCGAGGCCCTCGCCTACTACGAGCGCAAGTACACCGAGCTGAACGGGCAGGTCACGCTGCTCGAGCAACGGGTCAAGCGGGGCGCGTCCGCCTCCGACGTGACCAAGACCGTCGCGCACCTGAAGCAGCTGCTCGTCGAGCCGAGCGCCGTCGGCGACGTCGCCGCGCTCCGCACCCGCGTCGACGCCCTCGACAGCACGGTGGGCGAGCTCACCGAGAAGCAGAGCGCCGAGGCCCAGGAGGCTCTGGCCGAGGCCGTCGTGTACCGTACGTCCCTGGTCGTCGAGGCGGAGACGCTCGCGGCACAGGACCCTGCGCGCGTGCAGTGGAAGCAGGTCACCGCCTCCGTCGACGACATCTTCGCGCGGTGGCAGAAGCACCAGACCGAGGGCCCGCGGATTCCCAAGGGCGAGGGCAATGACCTGTGGAAGCGCTTCCGCGCCGCCCGGTCGACCATCGACCAGCACCGCAAGGCCTTCTACGCCGACCTCGACGCCACGCACCGCGAGGCGCGCCAGCGCAAGCAGGCGCTCGTCGAGTCGGCGGACGCCCTGGCGAGCAAGGGCGCCGACGGCATCCCCGAGTACCGGCGGCTGCTCGACGACTGGAAGCGCGCCGGCCGTGCGGGCAAGAAGTACGACGACGCGCTCTGGGCGCGCTTCAAGCGCGCCGGCGACGTGCTCTACGCCGCCAAGGGCGAGATCGTCGCACAGGACGACGCCGAGTACGCCGACAACCTGACGGCGAAGCTCGCCCTGCTCGACGACGCCGAGAAGATCCTCACGAACGGCGACCGCGTGTCGGCGCGCGAGGCCCTGACCACCATCCAGCTGCGCTGGGACGAGATCGGTCGCGTGCCGCGCGACCAGGTCCGCCCCGTCGAGGACCGCCTGCGCAAGGTCGAGTCGCACGTCCGCCAGCTGGACGAGACGCACTGGGAGAAGAACAACCCGGAGCGCAAGGCACGCTCCGAGGGCCTCGCGAGCCAGCTGCAGGACGCGATCACCAAGCTCGAGGACGAACTCGCCGCGGCCGAGGCTGGTGGCGACGCCCGCAAGGTGAAGGAGGCGCGCGAGGCTCTCGACGCGCGTCGCGTCTGGCTGGACGCGCTCGGGTCCTGACCCGCGCCTCCCCCGGCCCCGACCGCCCGTCGCTCTCCACAGGGGCCGGCGGGCGGTTCGTCATGGGGGCGACGGTCGGCCAGGCTGGGGACGTGTCCCCGACCCTGCCCCGACTCCTGACCCCGCGCGACCTCCCCGACGTCGAGCTCCAGGCCGCCGGGCTCGACGGCGACGTCTGCCGAGTGGCGGACAGCTGGGCGTCGGTCGCCGATCCCGACGACGCCTGGCTCAGGGCCGCCGCCCTGGCCGACTCCCTCGGCCCGGTCGTCGTGGCGGCACGAGGCACGGCCGCCTGGATCTGGGGCGCGCGAGCGGCGGCCCCTCGTCACCTGGAGGCGGTGGTGCCGTCGTGGGCGCGGCACCACGACGACCGGCCACGGATCACGGTCGGCGAAGTGCTGATCGACGACGACGAGATCACCCAGCTCGGTCGAGTGAGGGTGACGTCCCCGACGCGCACCGTCCTCGACCTCCTCCGCGCCGACGACTGGTCGAGCGACGCCGAGCGACTGGTGCGGACCCTGCTCACGGACCACGGCGTCGATCCGCGCCGGGTGACTGGCCTGGTCCGACGGCACGGCCGACTGCCGGGCCGCCGACGGGCGGCAGCGCGGCTGCGGACGCTCGTGGACCCCCTGCCCGTCTGACGCGCACCTACGGCCGTGGGCGCCCCGGGGACGGGGTCGACCCGGGTCAGCCTGCGCTGACCCGGTACACGTCGTAGACGGCGTCGATGCGACGGACGGCGTTGAGGACGCGGTCGAGGTGCGTGGTGTCGCCCATCTCGAAGACGAAGCGGCTGATCGCCAGCCGCTCGTCGGAGGTGGAGACGTTGGCCGAGAGGATGTTCACGTGGTGCTCGGACAGCACCCGGGTCACGTCCGAGAGCAGCCCTGCGCGGTCGAGCGCCTCGATCTGGATCTGGACGAGGAACACGCTCTTGGACGACGGGGCCCACTCGACCTCGATCATCCGCTCCGGCTCCTGCATCAGGCCCTGGACGTTGTGGCAGGTCGCCTGGTGCACGCTGACGCCCTGGCCGCGCGTGACGAAGCCGACGACCTGGTCGCCGGGGACGGGAGTGCAGCACTTGGCGAGCTTGACCAGGATGTCAGGGGCTCCCCGCACGAGCACGCCCGAGTCGCTGTTGCGGAGGGGACGCGAGACGCCCTTGCTCGGGAACTCGTACTCCCCCTCGACCTCGGTCTGCTGCTGGACCGAGGCCAGGACCTTCTCGATGACGGACTGGGTCGAGAGGTGGCCCTCGCCCACGGCGGCGTAGAGGCTCGAGACGTCGTCGTAGCGAAGCTGGGACGCCACCTCGGTGATGCTGTCCTGGTTCATCAACTTCTGCAGCGGCAGGTTCTGCTTGCGCATCGCGCGGGCGATGGCGTCCTTGCCCTGCTCGATCGCCTCGTCGCGTCGCTCCTTCGTGAACCACTGCCGGATCTTGTTCCGGGCACGCGGGCTCTTGACGAAGCCGAGCCAGTCCTGGCTGGGGCCGGAGTCCGGGTTCTTCGAGGTGAAGACCTCGACGACGTCGCCGCTGTTGAGCACGCTCTCGAGCGGGATGAGACGGCCGTTGACCTTGGCGCCCATCGTGCGGTGCCCGACCTCGGTGTGCACGGCGTAGGCGAAGTCGACGGGCGTCGCTCCCGAGGGGAGGCCGATGACCTTGCCCTGGGGCGTGAAGACGTACACCTCTTTCGCGCCGATCTCGAAGCGGAGGCTGTCGAGGAACTCCCCCGGGTCGGCGGTCTCCGCCTGCCAGTCGGAGATGTGCGCCAGCCACGCCATGTCGGTCTCGGTCCGGGCGCCGGTCGCCGTGTCGTCCCGACCGCCGTTCATCCTCTGCTTGTACTTCCAGTGCGCCGCCACGCCGAACTCGGCCCGCTGGTGCATCTCGTGCGTGCGGATCTGGATCTCGACCGGTCGCCCCTTGGGGCCGATCACCGTCGTGTGGAGCGACTGGTAGAGGTTGAACTTCGGGGTCGCGATGTAGTCCTTGAAACGGCCGGGGATGGGGTTCCACCGGGCGTGGATGGACCCGAGCACGGCATAGCAGTCACGCAGCGACGTGACGAGGACGCGGATGCCCACGAGGTCGTAGATCTCGTCGAACTCGCGCCCCCGCACGATCATCTTCTGGTAGATCGAGTAGTACTGCTTCGGCCGGCCGACCACCTCGCCGCGGATCTTCGTCGACTTGAGGTCGGACTTGACCGCGTTGATGACGTTCTGGACGAACTGCTCGCGCTGCGGGGTGCGCTGCTTGACGAGGTTGTCGATCTCGACGTAGAGCTTCGGGTGCAGGACGGCGAAGCTCAGGTCCTCCAGCTCCCACTTGATGGCCTGGATGCCCAGCCGGTGAGCCAGGGGGGCGTAGATCTCGAGCGTCTCGGTCGCCTTGCGCGTCGCCGACGACGACTCGACGAAGCCCCAGGTGCGCGCGTTGTGCAGCCGGTCGGCGAGCTTGATCACGAGCACCCTGATGTCTTTCGACATCGCGACGACCATCTTGCGGACGGTCTCGGCCTGGGCGCTGTCGCCGTACTTCAGCTTGTCGAGCTTCGTGACCCCGTCGACGAGCATGGCGATCTCGTCGCCGAAGTCGCGCTGCAGCATGTCGAGCGTGTAGTCGGTGTCCTCGACGGTGTCGTGCAGGAGCGCCGCGGCGATCGTCTTCGACCCGATGCCGAGGTCGGCGAGGATCTGGGCGACCGCCACGGGGTGCGTGATGTAGGGCTCGCCGCTCTTGCGGAGCTGGCCGCGGTGCGCTTTCTCGGCGACGGTGTAGGCGCGTTCGATCACGACGAGGTCGGCCTTGGGGTGGTGCATGCGGACCGTCTTGACGAGACGGTCGACGGCGCCGGCGGGCTGGCTGCGGGAGAACAGCCGCGGCAAGAGCGTGCGCAGGGAGGCTGTGCCGCCCTGCTCGGGGCCCGCGGGGGTCTCCCTCGTGGTGATCTCGGTCACGACCGCGCCTCCTCGTCGTCGCTCGCGCACGATGACGCGCCTCCGGGAACGGGCGCCTGGTCGTGCACGAGTCGGGACAACGCTACTCGCTCCCGGTCAGCCGACCGTCGGGCGGCCGTCGCCCTCGCTGACGACGTCGCCGTCAGCGTCTCGCCAGGCGAGCATGCCGCCCTCGACGTTGACGGCACGGAGGCCGGAGCGGAGGAGCGCGGCGGTGGCTCGCATCGAGCGCATCCCGGAGTGGCACACGACGAGGACGTCGCGGTCTGCGGGGACCTCGTCGACCCTGTCGGCCAGCTCGGAGAGGGGCACGAGCACGGCCTGGGGCGCGTGGCCCTCGTCCCACTCCGACTGCTCTCGCACGTCGAGCAGGTAGGCGCCGTCGCCCACCAGGGCCACCGCCTCCTGCGCGGTCACCTCGGGCATCGAGGAGGTGGGACCTCCGCCCAGGGGCACGCTCACGACGCGATCACCGAGGCCGCGGCGGCGTCCGCGTCGCGGGCACGGTCGGCTCGCTTGCGGTCGTCGCGCTTCTTGATGTCGGGTTCGCCGATCCGGAGCGTCGCGTAGAGCGGGGAGGCGATGAAGATCGTCGAGTAGGTGCCCACCAGGATGCCGATGAAGAGGGCGAGCGAGATGTCACGGAGCGTGCCGGCACCGAGGACGAACGCGCCGATGAAGAGGATCGCGGCGACGGGCAGCAGGGCGACGACCGAGGTGTTGATCGACCGGACCAGCGTCTGGTTGATCGCGAGGTTGATCGACTGGCCGAAGGTGCGCCTCGAGCCCTCGCCGTCCTCTGCCGTGTTCTCTCGGATCTTGTCGAAGACCACCACGGTGTCGTAGAGCGAGTACCCGAGGATCGTGAGGAACCCGATGACGGCCGCAGGAGTGACCTCGAACCCGACGATGCCGTAGATGCCCGCCGTCAGCACGAGGTCGTGCAGCAGGGCCGTCATGGCGGCGAGGGACATCTTCCACGTGCGGAAGTACAGGGTCATGCCGATCGCGGCGAGGATGAGGAAGATCACGAGGCCCTTGATGGCCTGGCCCGTGATGTCCGCACCCCAGGAGGCGCCGATGAACGAGGAGGTGACCCGCTCGGCAGGCACGTCGTAGGCCGTCGCGAGGGCATCGGCCACGTCGTTGGTCTGGGTCGCCTCGAGCTGTGAGGTCTGCACGCGGATGGTGTCGTTGCCGACCTGCGTGACGCGGGGGTTCGAGCCAGGGGCGACCTCGTCGACCGTCTGAGTCGCGACGTCCTGGTCGAGCTCGGCGGGCTGGGCCACCTGGAACTCGGAGCCGCCGGTGAACTCGATGCCGAAGTGGTAACCGCCTCGGAGGAACGGCACCGTCGCACAGATCACGATGACGACCGCGGCGATGATGTACCACGTGCGCCGACGACCCACGATGTCGTAGGAACGCGCCCCGGTGTAGAGGTCGTTGCCGAACTTGGAGAAGCTGGCCATCAGCTGTCCTTCCCTTCATCGCGCGCAGAGTCGTCGACTCGGGTGCTGGTGCTCTCCGCCGCCTTGCGTTCGGCGATGGTCTGGCGCTTCGCGGCCTCGCGGCCTCCGGCGCCCTTGCGGGCCCCGGCGGGGACGGGGGTGCGGAACTGCGCCCGGCCGCGGTAGACGGCGCCGAGCGCCTTCGGGTTCAGCCCGCTGAACGAGTGCCCCTCGCCGAAGAAGCGCGTCCTGGCGATGAGCTGCAGCATCGGGTGGGTGAACAGGGCCACGACGATCAGGTCGATCACCGTGGTGATGCCGAGCGTCAGCGCGAAGCCCTTGACGTTGCCCACCGCGAGGATGAACAGCGTGATGGCCGCGAGGAAGTTGACCGTGTCGGAGGCGACGATCGTGCGGATCGCGCGCTTCCAGCCGGACTCGACGGCGCTCTCGAGGATGCGGCCGTCTCGCAGCTCGTCGCGGATGCGCTCGAAGTAGACGATGAAGGAGTCGGCCGTGATGCCGATGGCCACGATCAACCCCGTCACGCCCGCCAACGACAGGCGGTAGCCCTCACGCCAGGACAGGATCGCGATCACCAGGTACGTGAGCAGGGCGGCGATCATGAGCGACAGGACGGTGACGAAGGCGAGCGCGCGGTACTGGACCAGGGAGTAGATCACCACGAGGATCAGGCCGATGAGACCCGCGATCAGACCGCTCACCAGCTGGGTCTGGCCCAGGGTCGCGGTGATGTTCTCGTTGCTCTGCACGGAGAAGCTGATGGGCAGGGCGCCGAACTTGAGCTGATCCGCCAGGGTCTTCGACGTCTCCTGCGTGAACGAGCCCGTGATCTGGGCGTTGCCGTCGGTGATGGCGGCGTTGGCGGACGGTGCGGTGATGACCTGGTTGTCGAGGGTCACCGCGAACTGGTTCTGCGGGGCCTGCAGCGCGACGAGGCGCGAGGTCACGTCTCGGAACTGGTCGGTTCCCTCGCCGTCGAACTCGAGGTTGACCGCCCAGGTGTTCGTCGAGTTGCCCTGGGAGTCGGTGGCGAGGCCGTTCGTGGCGTCGCTGATCTCGCTGCCCTGGACCTCGACGGGGCCGAGGATGAACTTCGCCGTGCCGTCGGTCGAGCAGGTGACCAGCGGCTCGTCGTCCCGCGCGGTCGACAGGTCGTTGTCGGCCGCGCACTGGTAGTTGGTGTACTCGTCAGCGAGCTGCTCCGTGATCCAGTTGAGGTCGGAGGCGTTGGTCGGCGAGGCCGTCGGCGTCGAGTTCAGGTCGGGGTTCGGCGTGTAGGGCGTCGCGGACGGGCTGGCGGTGGCGTCGGCGTCGTCGCCGCCGACCGCGGCGTTGCTCACGGCCTCGGTGTAGAGGACGGGGCGGAAGGTGAGCCGCGCCGAGGCCTCGATGCGCTCGAGCGTCTCGTTGTCGGGCCGACCGGGGATCGACACGACGATGTTCTGGGCGCCCTGGCGGGTGATCTCCGACTCGGAGACGCCGGCGCTGTCGATGCGCTGACGGATGATCGTCACGGCCTGGTCGAGCTGCTGGCTGGACACGGACTGGCCGTTGTCGAGCTGCGCGGCGAGGGTGATCTGCGTGCCGCCCTGCAGGTCGAGCGCCAGCTCGGGGACCCAGCTCGCGCCGTCCCACCAGCCGTCACGACCCGAGTCGTTGAGGGCGGTGGCGGTGCCGTTCAGCGCGGCGAGGCCGGCGATGATGACGAGCAACCACGTCAGGGAACGAATTGCCTTCTTGACCGGCGTCGAACGTGCCACGGAGGTTCTGCTTTCTCATGGGAGCGCGCGCCCCGAGGGGCGCGCGCCGTCGTCTGGGCCGGGGCTCACGAGTTGGCCCCGGCTGTCGGCGGGTCAGGCCTTGTTCGGCTTGTCCGTGTCGGTGGTGGAGTCGAGGCGCGTCTCGTCGACTCGCTCGCCGTAGGCGGGCGACGTGCGGTCGGCGGTCGTGGTGTCGTCGGCGATCAGGTCGTCGGCCGGGCGGGCGTCGAGCTCGTCGGCCTCGGAGACCACGTCGTCGTCGGCGACGACGGGCTCGACGACGCGGCCCAGGGTCTGGCGGTGCACGCGCAGGACGGTGCCGGGCGAGACCTCGACCTCGGCGATGTTCGCCTCGTCGTCGATGGAGACGAGCGTGCCGTAGACGCCGAAGCTCAGCATGACCTCGACGCCGGGGACCATCTTGGACTGCAGGGTCGCCTGCTGGGCGTCGCGCTTGCGCTTGTTGCGGAACATGAAGAAGACGAGGACCACCAGGAGGAGGACCATGATGACTGTTGTGGCGTCCATGAGGAACTGCCTTTCGAAGCTCGTGGGGATGGGCGGCGCGGGCGGTGGTGAGGGCGCCTCGCGCCGACAGGCCTAGCGGCGATCATAGTTCATCGCCGAACAGCGCCCCTGACGGGTGCGGCAGGCCGAAGTGCCGCCAGGCCTCCGGCGTCGCCACTCGACCTCGGGGCGTTCGGATCAGCAGGCCGATGCGCACGAGGAACGGCTCGACGACGGCCTCGATCGTGTCCGCCTCTTCTCCGACCGACACGGCGAGCGTGCCGAGCCCGACGGGGCCGCCGCCGAACCTCTTCAGCACGGTCGACAGGACCTCGCGGTCGAGCCGGTCGAGGCCGAGGTCGTCGACGTCGTACAGGGACAGGGCGTCACGGACGGTGGCGAGGTCGGCATCGCGTCCGTGGACCAGCGAGTAGTCACGGACGCGACGGAGGAGGCGGTTCGCGATGCGCGGCGTGCCGCGGCAACGACCGGCGATCTCGGCGAGGGCGTCGCCGTCCACGGGGATGCCGAGCAGGGACGCGGCTCGGCGCAGCACCTCCGTGAGCTCGGCCTGGTCGTAGAACTCGAGGTTCGCGGTGAAGCCGAATCGGTCGCGGAGGGGGTTCGGCAGCATGCCGCTGCGCGTCGTGGCGCCGACGAGCGTGAAGGGCGAGAGCTCGAGCGGGATGCTGGTCGCCCCGGCGCCCTTGCCCACCATGACGTCGATCCGGTAGTCCTCCATGGCGAGGTACAACATCTCTTCGGCAGAGCGCGCCATGCGGTGGATCTCGTCGATGAAGAGCACCTCGCCGGGCACGAGGGCCGAGAGCACGGCGGCGAGGTCGCCCGCGTGCTGGATCGCCGGCCCGGACGACATCCGGAGCGGGCGCCCGCTCTCGTGCGCGACGATCATCGCGAGGGTGGTCTTGCCGAGGCCGGGAGGGCCGGCCATGAGGATGTGGTCGGGGGTCCGCCCCTGCATCGACGCCGCCTTGAGCAGCAGCTCGAGCTGGCCCCGCACCTTCTTCTGGCCGACGAACTCGTCGAGGGAGGTGGGCCGGAGCGCGCCCTCGAAGGCGAGCTCGGCCTCGGACTCGACCACGGGCCGCGTGAGGTCGGCGTCGGTCACGCGCGCGAGCCCAGCGACTTCTGCGGACCGAGGTGGCCGAGGGCGGCGCGCAGCAGCGAGGGCACGGAGACGGCGACGTCGGGTCCGCGATCGGCGACGACCGAGTCGACCGCGGCCTGCGCCTCCCGCTCGGACCAGCCGAGCCCGACGAGGGCGGTCAGGACGTCGGCGGAGGTCGAGGAGGCGGCGGTGACGGTGGGCGCGGCGGCCCGGACGTCGAGCTTGCCCGTCAACGAGAGGACGATCAGCTTCGCGGTCTTGGGCCCGATGCCGGACACGCGTCGGAACGGCGCGTCGTCGTCGTCCGCGACGGCGTGCGCGACCTGCGACGGGCTGAGCGTGGCGAGCACGCCCTGCGCCGACTTCGGGCCGACTCCGGTGACGCTCCGCAGCAGGTCGAAGACCTCGAGTTCTTCGAGCTCGGCGAAGCCGAAGAGGGAGAGGTCGTCTTCTCGGACGATCAGCGTCGTGAACAGCTGGAGCGTCGTGCCGACCGCGGCGGTCAGGGCGAGCTGAGGCGTGACGCCGACCCGCAGGCCCACTCCCCCGACCTCGACGACGACGCTGGTGCCGGAGGCGGACAGCACGGTGCCGCGGACGCTCGAGATCATCTGCCCAGCCTAGGAGTCCGTGCCGACTTCTCCGCCTCGCGCCACGCCTTCTGCGCGGCCGTGAGGCCTGCGCCGGCGGGCGCCGACGGCACGCCGCCACGACGCCAGGCGTGGCAGATCGCCAGCGCGAGCGCATCGGCCGCGTCGGCGGGCTTCGGCGCCTCGGCGAGGCCGAGCAGGCGGGCGACCATCGCGCCCACCTGGGCCTTGTCGGCCGAGCCGTAGCCGGTCACCGCCGCCTTGACCTCGGACGGCGTGTGCATGGCGACGGGCACCGAGCGCTCGGCAGCGGCGCGCAGCGCCAGGCCGCTCACCTGGGCGGTGCCCATCACGGTCGACAGGTTGTTCTGCGCGAAGACGCGCTCGATCGCCATGGCGTCGGGCCGGTGCTCGTCGACGAGCTGCTCGATGCCCCGGCCGATGGTGAGGAGGCGCTGCTCGAGCGGCATGTCGGCCGGCGACCGGATCACGGTCACGGCCACGAGGGTGGCCCGGCGGGTCGCGTCGACCTCGACGACCCCGACCCCGCAGCGGGTCAGGCCGGGGTCGATGCCGAGCACCCGCAGGGTCACCTCGGCGGCTCAGTCGTCGTCGTCGTCGAGCGCGGCCTGCACGTCGGCGGGGACGTCGTAGTTGGCGTAGACGTTCTGGACGTCGTCGTCGTCGTCGAGCGCGTCGACGAGACGGAACACCTTGCGGGCGGTCTCGAGGTCGACCTCGATCTTGAGGCCGGGAACGAACTCGACGTCGGCGGAGTCGTAGTCGATCCCTGCCTCTTGCAGGGCCGTGCGGGCCGGGACGAGGTCGGACGGCTCCGTCACGATCTCGAAGCCCTCGCCACGGTCGGTGACCTCTTCGGCCCCGGCGTCGAGCACGGCCGCGAGGACGTCGTCCTCGCTGAGGCCGTCGGTCTTCATGACGGCGATGACGCCCTTGCGGCTGAAGTTGTAGGCGACGCTGCCCGGGTCGGCCATCGTGCCGCCGTTGCGCGACATCACCGTGCGGACGTTGGCCGCCGCGCGGTTCTTGTTGTCGGTGAGGCACTCGATCAGCAGGGCCACGCCGTTCGGGCCGTAGCCCTCGTAGACGATGGTCTGGTAGTCGACGGACTCGCCGCTGAGGCCCGCCCCGCGCTTGACGGCGCGGTCGATGTTGTCGTTGGGGACCGAGGTCTTCTTGGCCTTCTGGACGGCGTCGACCAGCGTCGGGTTGCCGGACATGTCGGCCCCGCCCTGCTTGGCCGCGACCTCGATGTTCTTGATGAGCTTGGCGAACGACTTGGCGCGACGGCTGTCGATGACGGCCTTCTTGTGCTTGGTCGTGGCCCACTTGGAATGCCCGGACACGGTGCTCCTCACTTCCGGTTGACGATCCGGACCATCCTACCGGCAGGCCCGCCGCCGAGGAGGCAGCGACGGCTCCGGGTCAGGGCCGGGGCCGGGGCCGGGGCGGAGCCGGGACCAGGAGGTGCGTCAGCGCGAGGACCAGGCGCGCGCCTTGTCGAGGAACCGGGCGTGGAACCGGAGCTCGCCGCTCACCTCGGGGTGGAACGAGGTGCCGAGCAGGTTGCCCTGCTCGACGGCGACCACGCGACCGTCGTCGAGCACGCCGATCGCGGTGGCGAGGGGGCCCACCTCAGCCACCACGGGCGCCCGGATGAAGACGGCGTGCACGGGCGGATCGCCGACCACGGGCACGGAGAGGTCGGTCTCGAACGACTCGTTCTGACCGCCGAAGGCGTTGCGGCGAACGGCGACGTCGAGCCCGCCGATCGTGCGCTGCCCCGTCGTGTGCTGGCTCGCCGGCCCGCCCACGACCCGGTCGGCCAGCATGATCAGCCCGGCGCAGGTGCCGTAGACGGGCAGGCCCGCGTCGACGGCCGCACGCAACGGCTCGGCCATGCCGAAGGTGCGGCTCAGCTTGTCCATCACGGTCGACTCCCCGCCGGGGATGACGAGGCCGGACACGCCCGCGAGCTCGTCGGGCCGGCGCACGGGCACGGCGGTCGCTCCGAGGGCGGTCAGCACCGCGATGTGCTCACGGAAGTCGCCCTGGAGGGCGAGGACCCCGACCCGCGGGGCCGCCGCCTCCTCGTGTCGGCTACCAGCCACGCTCGGCGAGGCGGTGCGGCGCGGGCAGGTCGGGCACGTTGATGCCGACCATGGCCTCGCCGAGGCCGCGCGAGGCGTCGGCGACGACCTGCGGGTCGTCGAAGAACGTCGTGGCCTTGACGATGGCGGCGGCGCGCTCGGCCGGGTTTCCCGACTTGAAGATGCCGGAGCCCACGAAGACGCCGTCAGCGCCCAGCTGCATCATCAGCGCCGCGTCGGCGGGCGTCGCGACGCCGCCGGCGGTGAAGAGGACGACGGGGAGCTTGCCAGTCTCGGCGATCTCCTTCACCAGCTCGTACGGCGCCTGCAGCTCTTTCGCCGCCACGTACAGCTCGTCGGTCTTGAGGCCCTGCAGCTGCGCGATCTCTTTCGAGATGGTGCGGATGTGCTTGGTCGCCTCGGACACGTCGCCGGTGCCGGCCTCGCCCTTGGAGCGGATCATCGCGGCGCCCTCGGTGATGCGGCGGAGCGCCTCGCCGAGGTTCGTGGCACCACAGACGAACGGGGTCGTGAAGTTCCACTTGTCGATGTGGTTGACGTAGTCGGCGGGGCTCAGCACCTCGGACTCGTCGATGTAGTCGACGCCGAGCGTCTGGAGGATCTGCGCCTCGACGAAGTGGCCGATGCGCGCCTTCGCCATGACGGGGATCGAGACGGCGGCGATGATCTCGTCGATCATGTCGGGGTCGCTCATGCGGGCGACGCCGCCCTGCGAGCGGATGTCGGCGGGCACGCGCTCGAGGGCCATGACGGCCACGGCCCCCGCGTCCTCGGCGATCTTGGCCTGCTCGACGTTCACGACGTCCATGATGACGCCGCCCTTGAGCATCTCGGCGAGACCGCGCTTGACGCGGTCCGATCCGGTCGTGCTGCCGGCGGACGGGACGGAGGTGGGGGTGCTGTCGCTCATGATGCCCTCAGTTTAGGCGCTGGCCGGGGGCGTGCGTCGCCGATGTGCCGCGGGTCACCGAGTGGCCTGGTCCTGCCCGGCAGGCCAGGCGGCCGCCAGCGCCTCGCGGACGTCGCCGAGCAGCTGCGTGACGGCCTTCGTCTGCGCGATGATCGGGAAGAAGTTCGAGTCGCCGCCGTAGCGCGGCACCACGTGCTGGTGCAGGTGCTCGGCGATGCCGGCACCGCCGACGGACCCTTGGTTCATGCCCATGTTGAAGCCCTGGGCGTGCGAGACCTCGCGGACCACACGCATGGCGGTCTGGGTCAGGGCGCCGATCTCGGCGACCTCGTCGGGCGTCGCCAGGTCGTAGGTCGAGATGTGCCGGTAGGGGCAGACCAGCAGGTGGCCGGGGTTGTACGGGTAGAGGTTCAGCAGCACGAACGCGTGCTGCCCCCGGGCGACGATCAGCGCGTCGTCGTCGCTCCGTGAGGGGGCGGCGCAGAACGGGCAGGCGTCGTCGTGGGCGCCCTGGCCGCGGCTGACGTACACGGCACGGTGCGGGGTCCAGAGGCGCTGGAACGCGTCGGGCGCCGACGCGAAGCCGTCCGCCGACTCGACGTGGGCGGACGTCTCGTCGGCACCCTCCCCCACGGTCAGACCTGGGCCTTCGTCTCGATCGCCTCGAGGATCTTCGCCACGGCGTCGGCGACGGGCACGCCGTTCTCCTGCGAGCCGTCGCGGTAGCGGAAGCTGACGGCGCCGGCGACGCGGTCCTCCTCGCCCGCGATGAGCTGGAAGGGCACCCTCGACTTCGTGTGAGTGCGGATCTTCTTCGGGAACCGGTCGTCGCCGTGGTCGACCTGCGCGCGGACCCCCTTCTCGCGCAGCTGGCGGACGACGTCGTCGAGGTAGTCGCCGTACTCGTCGGCCACGGGGATCGCCACGACCTGGACCGGGGACAGCCACACGGGGAAGGCCCCGGCGTAGTGCTCGGTGAGGACGCCGAAGAAGCGCTCGATGGTGCCGAACAGCGCACGGTGGATCATGACCGGACGCTGCCGTGTGCCGTCCGCGGCCGCGTACTCGAGCTCGAAGCGCTCGGGCAGGTTGAAGTCGAGCTGGACGGTCGACATCTGCCAGGTGCGGCCGATGGCGTCGCGGGCCTGCACCGAGATCTTGGGGCCGTAGAACGCGGCTCCCCCCGGGTCGGGGACGAGCTCGAGGCCGGACTCCTCGGCGACCTCGCGGAGGGTCTGCGTCGCGGTGTCCCAGATGTCGTCGTCGCCGACGTACTTGACCGGGTCCTTCGTCGAGAGCTCGAGGTAGAAGTCGGTCAGGCCGTAGTCACGGAGCAGGGACAGGACGAAGTTCAGGGTGCCGGTCAGCTCCTCCTTCATCTTTTCGCGCGTGGTGAAGATGTGCGCGTCGTCCTGGGTCATGCCCCGCACGCGGGTCAGGCCGTGGATGACGCCCGACTTCTCGTTGCGGTACACGGTGCCGAACTCGAAGAGGCGCATCGGCAGGTCGCGGTACGACCGCGGCTGCGAGCGGTACGCGAGGATGTGCATCGGGCAGTTCATCGGCTTGAGGTAGTAGTCGGCGCCCTGGCGGGTGACCTCGCCCTCGTCGTTCCTGGCCTCGTCGAGCTTCATGGCCGGGAACATGCCGTCCTTGTACCAGCCGAGGTGGCCCGAGGTCTCGAACAGGCTCGCCTTGGTGATGTGCGGCGTGTACACGAAGTCGTAGCCGGCTGCCTCGTGGCGTCGGCGCGAGTAGTCCTCCATCTCGCGACGGATGATGCCGCCCTTCGGGTGGAAGATCGCGAGGCCCGAGCCGATCTCGTCCGGGAACGAGAAGAGGTCGAGCTCGACGCCGAGCTTGCGGTGGTCGCGCTTCGCCGCCTCCTCGAGCCGGGCCTGGTACTCGCGCAGTTCGTCCTTCGTGGGCCAGGCGGTGCCGTAGATGCGCTGCAGCTGCGGGTTCTTCTCCGAGCCGCGCCAGTAGGCGGCGGCGACGCGCATCAGCTTCGTGGCGTTGCCGAGGACCCGGGTGCTCGGCACGTGGGGGCCGCGGCAGAGGTCGGACCAGAGCACGTCGCCGGACTTCGGGTCGACGTTGTCGTAGATGGTCAGCTCGGCGCCGCCGACCTCGATCGACTCGCCGTCGTCGCCGATCTCGTCGGCCGAGCCGCCCTTGAGGCCGATCAGCTCGAGCTTGAAGGGCTCGCCGGCGAGCTCGGCGCGGGCCTCGGCCTCGGTGACGACGCGACGGCGGAATCGCTGGCCCTGACGGATGATCCGCTCCATGCCCTTCTCGATCGCCTTGAGGTCGTCGGGGGTGAAGGGCTCGGCGACGTCGAAGTCGTAGTAGAAGCCGTCGGTGACGGGCGGGCCGATGCCGAGCTTCGCCTCCGGGTTGATGCCCTGCACGGCCTGCGCCATGACGTGCGCGGCCGAGTGGCGGAGCACGGCCAGGCCGTCGGGCGAGCCGACGGTGACGGCTTCGGCGACGTCGCCCGCGTGCAGCTCGGACGCGAGGTCGCGGAGCTCGCCGCCGACGCGCATCGCGACGACGCTCTTGTCCGTGAACAGCTCGAGCCCCGTCGTGGTCTCGGTCGCCTCGACGGTCGCGATGCTCTCGGGAACGGCGGCGGCTTCGGGGACTGGCTGGTCTGACACGGTGGAGGGCTCCTGACGATCGGGGACGGGCGCCAGTTTAGTGCGGATCGGCGCGGCCCCTGCTGCCGACGCCGCCGCCTCGCGGACGCCGTCGGACCGGGCCCTCAGCGGGCCGCGAGCTCCGCGCCGCAGGCCTCGGCGGCGACCCAGGCGAGCATGCCGCACTTGACCCGCATCACGAACTTCGAGACGCCGTGCAGCGCGACCGCGTCGCCGAGCACCTCGTCGTCGGGCTCGCCCGCGCCGCGGGACCGCATCATCGCCCGGAACTCGTCGACCAGCGCCCCGAGCTCGGGCAGGGTACGGCCCGGCGCCAGGCCGGAGAGGACCGACGCCGACGCCATGGAGATGCTGCAGCCCGCGCCCTGCCAGCGCAGGTCGGCCACGCGATCGGTGCCCGGCTCGAGCCGGACCCGCACGGTGATCTCGTCGCCGCAGGTGGGGTTCCGCTCGAAGTGCTCGGCGTCGGCGGCGGGGAGCTCGCCGTCGCCGTGTCGCGCCTTCGCGTGGTCGAGGATCACCTGCTGGTAGAGCGAGTCGAGGGAGGCGCTCATCGGGCGTCCTCCGCCCCGAAGTAGCCGCGCACCCCGGCGACGCCGGCGATCAGCCGGTCGACCTCGGCGGCGGTCGTGTACAGGTACGTGCTCGCTCGCGTCGTCGCCGTCACGCCGAGCCGCCGGTGCAGGGGCTGGGCGCAGTGGTGGCCGACGCGCACGGCGATGCCCTGGGCGTCGAGGTACTGGCCGACGTCGTGCGCGTGCACGCCGTCGACGACGAAGCTGGCGAGGCCCGAGCGCGGCACGCCGGCGGGCGGCCCGACGACGCGGACGCCGGGGAGCGCGGCCAGGCCGACCACCAGCTGCTCGGCCAGCGCCTCCTCGTGGTCGCGGACGCGCTCGAGGCCGACGGCCTCGAGGTAGCGCACGGCCTCGGCGAGGGCGACGGCCTGCGAGACCGGCTGCGTCCCGGCCTCGAAGCGCTGTGGCGCGGGCAGGTACTCGGCGGACTCGAGCGTCACGGTGGTGATCATCGAGCCTCCCGTGCGGAACGGGGGCAGGGCGTCGAGCAGCTCGCCACGGCCGACGAGCACGCCGATGCCGGTGGGCCCGAGCATCTTGTGGCCGGAGAACGCGGCGAAGTCGACGCCGAGGGCGCGGAAGTCGACGGGGCGGTGGGGCACCGACTGGCAGGCGTCGAGCACGACTAGCGCGCCGACCCCGTGGGCGAGCTCGACCAGCTGCTCGACGGGCGCCACGAGCCCCGTCACGTTCGAGACGTGGGCGACGGCGAGCACCCGCGTGCGCTCGGTGACGACCGCACGGGCGTCGTCGAGCGTCCAGACACCGTCGTCGTCGACCGGCACGACGCGCAGGACGGCTCCGGTGGTGGCCGCCACCTCTTGCCACGGCACCAGGTTCGCATGGTGCTCGGCCTCCGTCACGACGATCTCGTCACCGGGCCGCAGGACGAAGCGGCGGGCGGCCTCGCCGCCGCGGCCGAGGGTCGCGGCCGTGAACCCGTGCGCGACCAGGTTGATCGCGTCGGTCGCGTTCGCGGTCCAGACGACCTCGTGGGAGGCGGCGCCCACGAACCGCGCGACGGTCTCGCGCGCCTCCTCGAACGCCTCGGTCGCGAGGGCCGCGAGCGTGTGCGCGCCGCGGTGCACGGCCGAGTTCTCGGTCTCGAGGAACCGGCGCTCAGCGTCGAGCACCGAGCGCGGGCGCTGGGCCGTCGCGCCGGAGTCGAGGTAGGCCAGGGGCTCGCCCGAGACCTGCTGCGCGAGGATCGGGAAGTCGGCGCGGAGGCGCTCGACCTCGACGTCGTCGAGGGCGCGGGCGACGGCCTGCTGCTGGGTGGGTGCTTGGTTCTGTGTCTGAGTCACTGTGTCCCTTCCCGACGATCGTAGCCAGGGCCGATCTGTGGTCGACCAGGGCAACGACCAGGGCGCCGGTCCTGTTCCCGGACCGCCGCCTCCTGCGCCTTCGTGACGGCGCGTGACGCAGGCACGTGACACGGGCGGGGGCGAGGACCAGCATCGGCACATGACGAACCAGAGGATCGAGACCAGCCACGCGGGCAGCCTGCCCCGCACGCCCGAGCTCATCGCGGCCAACGACGCCCGCCGCCTGGCCGACGACGGCCTCACGCTCGAGCGCACGCCAGAGTTCGACGAGCTGCTGACCGCCGCGGTGGTCGACCTGGTGCGGCGCCAGCAGGACCTCGGCATCACCGTCGTCGGCGACGGCGAGTACGGCAAGGCGATGACGAGCGCGGTCGACTACGGCGCGTGGTGGTCGTACTCGTTCCAGCGCGTGTCGGGGCTGTCGGTCACCGGCGCGGACATCTTCTCGCAGGAGCCGGTCCGCTCGTCGCCGGGGAACGTGCGCCTGACGTCGTTCCCCGACCGGCGCGACTGGACGATCTTCGCCGAGGCCTACCAGGACCCGACCTCGGGCATCAGCACCGGCAAGACCGCGACCGCGTTCCCCAGCACGACGGGGCCGCTCGCCTACGTCGGGCAGTCGGCCATCGCCTCCGACATCGCCAACCTCAAGGCGGGGCTCGCCGCGACCGGAGCCGACCCGTCGTCCGGCTTCATCACCTCGCTCTCCCCCGGCAGCGGCGCCCGCATCGCGAACGACTTCTACGCGACCGAGGAGGAGCACATCTGGGCCTGGGCCGAGGTTCTGCGCGAGGAGTACACGGCGATCGTCGAGGCCGGCCTCACCGTGCAGATCGACGACCCGTCGATCGCCGAGAACTGGGACCAGATCGTCCCCGAGCCGAGCGTCGAGGACTACCGCGCCTTCACGCGGATCCGGGTCGAGGCGCTGAACCACGCCCTGCGCGGCCTGCCAGAGGACCAGATCCGGTTCCACCTCTGTTGGGGCAGCTGGCACGGACCGCACACGACGGACATCGAGTTCCGGCACATCGCCGACCTCATGCTCGAGATCACCGCCGGCGCCTACTCGTTCGAGGCGGCCAACGTGCGGCACGAGCACGAGTGGAAGGTCTGGCGCGACCTCGACCTGCCTGCGCACAAGAAGATCATCCCCGGCATCGTGAGCCACGCGACGAACGTCGTCGAGCACCCAGAGCTCGTGGCGGACCGCATCGAGGCCTTCGCGTCGGTGGTGGGGCCCGAGCGGGTCGTCGCGTCGACCGACTGCGGCCTCGGCGGGCGCATCCACCCGCAGATCGCGGTGGCGAAGCTCGCGGCGCTCGGCGAGGGCGCGCGCATCGCGAGCTCGCGCCTGTTCGGCTGAGCACACGGATGAGAGGAGGCGCACGGTGAGCCAGGCACACCAGCGAGCAGACCACGACCGACACGGGTTCACGACCGAGCAGGTGCACGGAGGCGCCGCTACCGACGCCGACTTCGGCGCCCGCGTCTCGCCGATCCACCTCAGCGCCGGCTTCGTCTTCGAGAACTTCGCCCAGGCCCGCGACCGCTTCGCCGGCGACGACCCCGGCTACGTCTACACCCGGAGCGGCAACCCGACCACGGCCGCCGTCGAGCGCCGCCTCGCCCAGCTCGAGCACGGCACGGACGCGCTGCTCGTCGGCACCGGCCAGGCGGCGATCACGGTCGCGCTGCTCGCCCTCCTCGAGGCCGGCGACCACCTCGTCAGCGCGAGCAGCATCTACGAGGGCACGCGCGGCATCTTCGTCGACAACTTCGCCCGGCTCGGCATCGAGGTCTCGTTCGTCGACGAGGCGGGCGACCCCGAGTCCTGGCGCCGGCTGATCCGTCCCGAGACGAAGCTCCTCTACGGCGAGCCGATCCCGAACCCGAAGAACGACCTGCTCGACGTGGCGGCGATCGCCGGGGTGGCCCACGAGGCCGGGCTGCCGCTCGTCGTCGACAACACGCTCGCGTCGCCGTACCTCTGGCGTCCGCTCGACGACGGGGCCGACCTCGTGCTGCACTCGGCGAGCAAGTTCCTCGCGGGGCACGGCACCGCCCTCGGCGGCGTCGTCGTCACGGGCGAGGCGTTCGACTGGACCGTCGTCGACGCGAGCGGGACGCCGCGGTTCCCGCACCTGGTCGAGCCTCGTCGCGCTCTCGCCGGTGCCAGCTACGCCGAGCGGTTCGGCGGGCGGGCCGCGCTCGCGTACGCCCGCGAGGTCGTGGCGGCGCGGATCGGACCGACGCCGTCGCCGTTCAACGCGTTCCTCGTCCAGCAGGGCGTCGAGACGCTGTCGCTGCGCGTCGAGCGGCACTCGGCCAACGCCCTGGCCGTCGCCGCGTGGCTCGAGCAGCAGCCCGAGGTCGAGTCCGTCGACTACGCGGGCCTGGCGTCGAGCCCTCACCACGCCCTCGCCGAGCGGTACCTGCCCCGGGGCGCGGGCAGCGTCTTCTCGTTCACCCTGCGCGGCGGCATCGAGGCGGCCGAGCTGTTCGTCGACGCCGTCGAGCTGTTCAGCCGCATGACGCACCTCGGCGACGTCCGGTCGCTGATCCTGCACCCGGGCACGACGACGCACGCGCTGCGGACGCCGGACGAGCAGCTCGCCGCCGGAATCTGGCCGGGGCTGCTGCGGCTGTCGGTCGGCATCGAGGACGTCGACGACCTGCTCCGCGACCTCGGGCGCGGCCTGGCCGCAGTGCGCTCGGCCGGGGCGTCCCGTCTCCCGGGCGCGGTCCCGGTGGCCGACGCCGCGCCTCCTCGGCTGCGCCCGACCGCAGAGGAGGACGCGGCGTGACCCGACTGCAGCACTTCGGCTGGTTCTTCTCGCGCGGCTTCGGCCCGCAGGGCTGGGGCAACCCGTACCGGGAGTGGAACCACGACTGGACGAAGCCCGCGCTCTACCAGCAGTCGGTGCGCGAGCTCGAGCAGGCGGGGCTCGACCTGGTGATCATGGAGGACGCGCTCTCGCTCGGCTCCCCCGAGACGCTCGACCTGCGCGTCCGCGGCGCCTACGGCGGTCCCAAGCACGACCCGCTCATGCTGACGCCGTACCTGTTCGCCGCGACGTCGCGCATCGGGATCGCGCCGACGATCAACGCGGGCGCGTACCCGCCCTACCTCGCCGCGCGCCAGTTCGCGACACTGGCCCACCTCAGCGACGACCGCTTCGGCCTGAACCTCGTCACCGACACGGGCAGCGCACGGCACTTCGGCCTGCCTGCCCTCGGGCACGACGCCGCCTACGACCGCGCCGACGAGTGGATGGCCGTCGTCCGCCGCCTGTGGCACAGCTGGGGCGAGGAGGCGCTGGTCGCCGACCCGAGCACCGGTCGCTTCGCCGACGGGGCCGCCCTCGACGCGTTCCGCCACCAGGGCGAGTACTTCGACGTCGCGGGGCCGCTCAACGCGGTGCCGTTCGAGCGCGGCGACCCGGTGGTCGTCTCGCCAGGAGGGTCAGCTCGCGGTCTCGCCTTCGCCGGCACCCAGTCGGATGTGCAGCTGGCCCTCGCGCCGCTCGACGCGGGGAGCGTGCGCGACTACCGGGCTCGGATCCTGGGCGCCGCGACGGAGCGCGGACGCACGGCGTCCGACATCCGGGTGCTCTTCGTCGTCAAGCCCGAGATCGTGCCGAGCCGGGAGGAGGCGGTGCGGGTCGTCGAGGCGTCCCGACACCCGTCGGACGACGTGCTGCGGGCGATCGCGCTCGGCCAGTCGAGCGACCTCGAGACGGACCTGACGACGCTCGACCTCGACCGGCCGGTCGACCCCGCCGTCTTCGGCGAGCACGTGTCGCACGGCTCGATCAAGGGGCTGCTCGGCGGCGCGGGGTCGTTCGCGGACGCGACCCTGCGCGAGCTGCTCACCGTGAAGGCGCGCAAGGGCCTGGTCAGCGAACGGGCCGGGTTCGTCGGGACGGCGGACGAGTTCGCCGACTTCGTCGAGGAGCTCGGCGACGACGGCGGCAGCGACGGGATGATCTTCTCGGGCGACCTGCACCCCGTCACGGTGCACCGGATGCTCGACGAGCTCGTGCCGGTGCTGCGGCGGCGCGGGGTGCTCAGGCAGGAGCTCGGCGACGGCGGTCTCCGCGGCAACCTGTTCGACTTCTAGCCGGACGGCGGGGTGCGGCGGGTTCCCGCAGCCGCCGGCGGAGCGAGGTCAGTCGTCGAGGGGCTTGAGCACGCGGCGGAGGAACTGCTGCGTGCGCGGCTCGCGGGGGCGGTTCAGTACGTCGGCGGGAGCTCCGCGCTCGACCACGACGCCGTCGTCCATGAAGACGACCTCGTCGGCGACCCGGCGGGCGAACTCGAGCTCGTGGGTGACGACGACCATGGTCCAGCCCTCGTCCGCGAGCTCCTTCACGACGGTGAGGACGTCGCCGACGAGCTCGGGGTCGAGCGCGCTGGTGGGCTCGTCGAAGAGCAGCAGCTCCGGCCGCAGCGCCAGGGCGCGGACGATGCCGACGCGCTGCTGCTGGCCGCCCGACAGCTCGACCGGCCAGGCGTCCACGCGGGACTCGAGGCCCACCCGGGTGAGGAGCTCGCGAGCCTCGGCCCGCGCCTCCTCGGGGTCACGGCCCTGGACTCGGATCGGGCCCTCGACCACGTTCTGCAGCACCGTGAGGTGCGGGAACAGGTTGAAGTGCTGGAACACCATCGACGACCGGTCGCGGAGGGCGAGCAGGTCGCGCTTGGCGACCTTGCCGCCGAAGTCGACGACGCGCCCGTCGGACAGGGTGGCGCGCCCGCCGTCGGGCACCTCGAGGCTGTTCAGCGACCGCAGCACGGTCGTCTTGCCCGAGCCGGACGGCCCGATGATCGCGACCACGCGGCCGCGTCGCACCTCGAGGTCGATGCCCTTGAGCACCTCGGTGGAGCCGAACGACTTGCGGAGGCCCTCGACGCGGAGGACGAGCGAGGCTGCCTGGCCGGGTCGGCCGGGTCGGGAGGAGGCGCCGGAGAGAGGCGGGTCAGCGGGCGACATGTCGGTCCAGTCTCTTCTCGAGGGCGTCCTGCCCGAACGACAGCACGAGGCAGATCACCCAGTAGATCAGGGCCGCCTCGAGGTAGATCAGCAGGAACTGGTTCGACACGGTCGCGATCTGCTGGGCCTGCCGGAACAGCTCCACGACGAGGATGACGCTCGCGAGCGAGGTGTCCTTGACGAGGCTGATGAACGTGTTCGACAGGGGCGGCACCGAGACCCTGGCCGCCTGCGGCAGGATGATGCGCCGCAGCGCCAGGGGACGCGACATGCCGATCGTGTGCGCCGCCTCCCACTGGCCCTTGGGCACGGAGAGGATCGCCGCCCGGATCACCTCGGCCGCGTAGCCGCCGACGTTCAACGAGAAGGCGATGATCGCGCTCGGCCACGGGTCGAGCCGGACGCCGATCGACGGCAGCCCGTAGAACACGACGAACAACTGCACCAGCAGCGGCGTGCCCCGGATCACCGACGTGTAGAACCGGGCCAGCCCGGACAGCCAGGCGCGCCCCGACAACCGCATCATCGCCACGACGAGGGCGATGACCAGACCGATCGCCATGGAGGCGAGGGCCAGCGGGATCGAGGCGACCAGGGCACCCGACGCGATCGGCCAGAACGCCCGGCCGAAGAGGTCGAGTGAGGACTGCACGTTACTCGCTGACGTCCTGGCCGAAGTACTTGTCGGAGATCTGCGCGAGGGTGCCGTCCGCCTTCAGCTCGGCGAGGGCGTCGTCCATCGCCTGCACGAGGTCGTCGCTGCCCTTGGTCGTCACGAGCGCCGAGCGCGACACGTCGTCGGTCGTCGCGGCGATCTTGATTGCCGCCGCCTGGTCGGGGTTGGTCTTGACGTAGTCGAGGAAGGTCAGCTCGTCGTTCACGGTGGCGTCGATGCGCCCCTGCTCGACGAGGGCGACCGACTGGGCCCAGCCCTCGACGACCTGCACGTCGGCGCCGGCGTCCTTCGCCGTGTCGTAGAAGTTGCTCGACTGCGACTGCGCGGTCGTCTTGCCCGCGAGGTCGGCGAGCGAGGTGATCGAGGTGTCGTCGGCGGCCGTCACGACGACGCCGCGGCTGACCGTGTACGGCGTCGAGAAGTCGAAGGTCGCCTCGCGCTCGTCGGTGATCGAGATCTGGTTCGCGACGACGTCGAAGCGCCCGGCGTCGAGCCCGGCGAGCAGGGCGTCGAACTGGGTCTCCTGGAAGCTGGCCTCGACGCCCAGCTTCCCGGCGACGGCGGTGGCCACGTCGACGTCGTAGCCGGTGAGGGCTCCCGAGCCGCCCTCGTGGTAGGTGAAGGGCTGGTAGGTGCCCTCGGTGCCGATGACGAGCACGCCGGCGTCCTGGATGTCGGAGAGGCTCTTCGCCGCGCTGGTGTCCGCCGTGGCGTTGCCGGTCTGCGAGACGACGTCGTCGGTCGAGGCAGGGGCGCACGCCGTCAACACCAGGGCTGCGGCGGAGGCGACGCCGACGGCGAGGATCCGGGTCGTGCGGGAGAGGCGAGGAGTCGAGAACGTCACGGGTGGTCTTCCTGGTCGATGAGCTGCCCGGGTCTGCCGGGCCTCCGACCCTAACCGCGCAGGCGCGGCGGTGATTCCCCGTGTCTCCTCATGACGCCGGGGAGACCACCCGAGGCGGGTCAGCGGGCAGCGAGGGCTCCCGGGAGGTCGACGCCTGAGCCGGCGTCCAGCCGCAGGTGCTCGTGGAGGACGCGGTCGGCGGACAGCGCGACCAGGCTGAGCGAGAGGGAGCCGAACCAGGTGCCCTGCAGCAGGTCGGCACGGACCAGCGCCTCCTCGTCGGACAGCGGCAGCGCGCTGCTCTCGCGCAGCAGGTCGAGCCACGGCCGCCAGCTGCCCTCGTCGTGCGCGGGCAGGGGGCCCGTCGGTGCCGCGACGCCGCGGAACGACGGCAGCCACCGCGCCACGCGGGCCACCTGGTCGTCGTCGGGGGCGCCGTGCGTGAGGACGTGCACGCCGGGGGCGAGCGGCACGCTCTCGAGCCGGTCGCCGTCCCAGCTCGTGTGGACGGCTCCGCAGGCGTCGGCCGAGAGGAGGTTGAAGGTGCGGGTGCCGGGACGGCCGGTCGGCAGCCGCCCGGCGGCGGCGGCCTCGAGCGGCAGGTCTCCCCTGGTGCGCCAGCCGCCGTAGGGGACGGGCGGCTGCTCACGCCGGTTGAGCACGACGGAGGCACGGGCAGGCCCGGTGGCAGTGGCCAGCCAGGCTCCCCCGGCCTCGCGGTCGTGCAGGCCCTCGACGCGGTCGCCGAGCTCGGGCCACCAGGCGGCCGGAGGATCCCAGGGGCGGTCGGCCGACTCGTCGCGGAGCCCGAGGAACACCACCGGCCACTCGGTGCCGGGGGCGACGGACACGACGACGGTGCACACCGTGCGGCCTCCTCCGGCACGATCCGTCGGGATGCGGCATCGTGGTGGCTGCAACGCTACCCGCCGACGGGCACAAGCTCGGCGGCCGACCGACAGGGGCTCCACCGTGACCGACAGCACCGCCGCCGACACGGCAGCCGCAGCAGCAGCCGACGACGCAGTCGGCGCCTACGCCCGTCGGCTGACCGTCGTCGTCGGCATCTGCGGCGGCATCGCCGCCTACAAGGCCGTGTCCGTGGTGCGCGAGCTCGTGCTGCGC
Source organism: Frigoribacterium sp. ACAM 257 (assembly GCF_007954365.1). Classification (GTDB taxonomy): domain Bacteria; phylum Actinomycetota; class Actinomycetes; order Actinomycetales; family Microbacteriaceae; genus Frigoribacterium. The sequence continues at coordinate 937,302 of NZ_VOLO01000001.1, read as the reverse complement.
GGCCACGACGTGCACGTCGTCCCCACGGAGGCGGCGCTCCGCTTCGTGGGCGCGCCCACCCTCGAGGCCATCAGCCGAAACCCCGTGCACACCTCCGTCTTCGACGACGTCGCGCAGGTCCGCCACGTCGCCCTCGGCCAGCAGGCCGACCTGATCGTCGTCGCGCCGGCGACGGCGCACACCCTCGCGAAGCTCACCCACGGGCTGAGCGACGACCTGCTCGGCACGACCGTGCTCGCGAGCACGGCCCCGCTCGTCGTCGCGCCGGCGATGCACACGCAGATGTGGCAGGCGGCCTCGACCAGCGACAACCTGGCGCTGCTCCGTGCGCGGGGCGTCGTCGTGGTCGGTCCCGACGACGGCCCGCTGACCGGCGGCGACAGCGGCCCCGGGCGGCTGAGCGAGCCCGACGTGATCGTCGACGCGGCGCTCGCGGTCGTCGCGGGCCGGGCCGAGGAGGCGCGGCGGCGTGACCTGGCCGGTCGCGACCTCGTCGGCCGCGTCGTCGTCGTCACGGCCGGCGGGACGCGCGAGCCCCTCGACCCCGTGCGCTGGCTCGGCAACCGCTCGAGCGGCAAGCAGGGCCTCGCCGTCGCCCGCGAGGCCACGGCCCGTGGCGCCCGCGTGGTCTTCGTCGCGGCCCACGTCGACGACGAGGTCGCGGCTGCGGTGGCGCAGCTGGCCGGTGTCGAGGTGCGGACCGCCGGCACCGCGGCCGAGCTGGACGTCGCCACCACGGCGGCGGCCGAGGAGGCCGACGTCGTCGTGATGGCGGCCGCGGTCGCGGACTGGACGCCCGCCTCCGTCGCCGACGCCAAGCTGAAGAAGGACGACGCGGGCGACCGCCTCACCCTCGACCTGGTGCGGACCGTCGACGTCCTGGCCGGCCTCGTGGCACGGCGCCGGACGGGCCAGGTCGTCGTGGGCTTCGCCGCCGAGACCTCGACCGGGCGGGACGACCTGATCGCCCTGGGCCGCCGCAAGCTCGCGCGGAAGCCCGCCGACCTGCTCGTGCTCAACCAGGTCGGCTGGGCCGAGGGCTTCGGCCGGGACGAGTCCGTCGCGGTCCTGCTCGGTCGGGAGGGCGCCGTCGTCGGGGAGTCGAGCGGCACCAAGGCCGACACGGCGCGCGCCCTGCTCGACGCCGTGGTCAGCCTGCTCGGCGCTGCTTCAGCCACAGCACCAGCGTGAAGCTGAAGACGACGAGCACCATCCACGAGCCGATCTTGCTCGGGTGCACGATCGACCAGCCGTCGGCCTGCGAGGCGTAGGTCCAGGCGCCCATCAGGGTCGCGGCGTTCTCGGCGACCCAGATGAAGAAGCCGATCAGGGCGAAGGCGACGAGCAGGGGCATCCGCCTGTCGCGGCCCCGCACCCGGAACGTCACGCCCTTCGGGCCCAGCAGCACGACCGCGATGCCGAGCAGCGCCGAGCGCAGGTCGACGACCCAGTGGTTCGTGAAGAAGTTGACGTAGAAGGCGATCGCCAGGGCGAGGGTCGGCAACATCCGCAGCCGGTCGACCCGCAGGTCGAGGCGCCGCCAGGCCTGGCAGACGTAGCTGCCCACCGCCGCGTACATGAAGCCGCTGTAGAGCGGGACGTCGCCGATCCGCAGCACGCCGGGCTCGGGATACGACCACGACCCGACCGCCACCTTGAACACCTCGAGGCCGAGGCCCAGGAGGTGGAACAGGCAGATCACGACGAGCTCGTCGCGGGTCTCGAGCCGCGTCGCCACGAAGACGACCTGGACGAGCACGCACCAGACGAGCATCGCGTCGTAGCGCGGCAGCCCGACGTCGACGACGCTCGTGACCGCGAGGCCCACGAGCACCGCCACGGCGAAGGCGCAGGAGAGTGCCTGTTGGACGCCGAACGCGACGAGGTCGCGAGCGGCCTCGTGGAGGCGGCCGGCGCCTCCTGCGCGACTGCTCGCCACGGATCGTGCACTGCTCACGGCGGCCTCCCCCGACACCGGCGATCGGCGTCGGGTCGACGCTACGAGCACACGGCACGACGCTGCGTCGTCCTCGAGGAGCATCCCGCTCGTCCCTGGTGAGGAGATCGACACCTGTCGCCGTCGGGGGACGTCGACGGCCGACCGGGGGACATCGACTTGCGCGTTAACCTCGGTGCGACACAATGCCCCCGTGAGCAAGAAGATCGACGCAGCCCTCAAGTCCCTCGTCAAGGCCCTCGAGCACCACGGCGAGGTGATGAGCGATCGTCCCGTGAGCGCCAAGCGCGCGGGCCGGGCCACGGAGAAGGTGCGTCAGGCCGCCTCGGCCTACACGCAGGTCGTCGCGGACAAGACCGGCCAGCCGAACCCGTTCGTCGACTTCCTCGACCCCGAGACCGTCCAGTCGCTGCGCGGCGAGCGGGACGCCATCGCCACGAAGAAGACCAAGAAGAACGACTAGCCCGCAGCCGCGACGGCATGCGTCGTCAGGGCCCGGCCCGACGCCGCCCCGTCCGCTGCGGACTCAGTCGATCGCGGCGACGGCCACGGCCTGCGCCGTGATGGCGAGGCAGACCGCGTCGCCGACCGGACGGCGCCGGTCGGCCCGGTGGTCGAGCGTGATGAGCACGTCCCCCGCCGTCCGCACGACGCTCCGCACGGTCGCCCCGCGGAACGACACCTGCTCGACCGTCCCGGCGAGGCCCCGCTCGGCGAAGACCACGTCCTCCGGCCGCACGTAGGCCCAGACCGGGCCGTCCGCGCAGGCACCCACGGCGGGCACCTCTCCCCCGGGCAGCCGGACCCGCCCCGAGACGACCTCCGAGCGCAGCCGGTTGCTCGTCCCGACGAACTCCGCGACGAACTGCGTCGCCGGCGTCGCGTAGAGCTCCTCCGGCGCACCGATCTGCTCGATGCCGCCCGCGCGCATGACGGCGACGCGGTCGGCCACCGCCAGCGCCTCCTCCTGGTCGTGGGTGACGAACAGGGTCGTGATCGAGAGCTCGCGCTGGATGCGCCGGATCTCGTCGCGGAGCTGGACGCGCACCTTCGCGTCGAGGGCGCTGAGCGGCTCGTCGAGCAGCAGCACGCGGGGCCGGGTGACGAGCGCCCGGGCGAGGGCGACGCGCTGCTGCTGGCCGCCGGAGACCTGGTGGGCGTACCGGGTGCCGAGGTCGCCGAGCCCGACGAGGTCGAGCATCTCGGCGGCGCGTCGAGCCCGTTCGGCCCGGGCCACGCGTCGCATCCGCAGGCCGAACTCGACGTTCTGCTGCACCGTGAGGTGCGGGAACAGCGAGTACGCCTGGAACACCATCCCGACGTCACGGCGGTGTGTCGGGACGCCGACGACGTCGCGGCCGTCGATCGAGACGGTCCCGCTCGTCACGGCCTCGAGCCCGGCGAGGCTGCGGAGCGCCGTGGTCTTGCCGCAGCCGGACGGCCCGAGCAGGGCGACCAGCTCGCCGGCGCCGAGGTCGAGGTCGAAGCCGGTGAGGGCGCGGTGCCCGGCGTACTCCTTGGCCACCGACCGGAAGGCGACGGTCGCGCCCTCGGGGACGGGCGTCGTGGAGGAGGCGGCGGCAGGCCGCTCGGGCAGGGTGGCGGTCACGAGAGGGCCTTCCGGGAGGTGGAGGAGGGGACGGCGGGACGCGCCGTGCCGATCGAGCCGACTCGGCCCATCACGACGAGCAGCACGAACGCGAACGCGAGCGCGAGGAGGGCCACGATGACGGCCGCGAACGGGTCGCTGCGGCTGATCTGGACGAGCGAGGTCTGCAGGGTGACTCGGTTCAGCAGCGACGAGATCGTGTACTCGCCGAGCACGACGGCGACGGTGATGAAGGCCGCGGCGAGCAGGCCGCGGCGGAGGCTCGGCACGACGACGAGCACCAGGGTCGAGAGCCAGCTCGACCCGAGGGTCCGCGAGGCCTCGGTCAGCGTCCGCAGGTCCGTCGCCGCGAGGTCCGACTGCACGGCGCGGTAGGCGTACGGCAGCACGGTCACCCCGTAGGCGAGGGCGAGCGTCCAGGCCCCCGAGCCGAGGAGGCGCGCCACGACCGAGTAGACGGGTGCGAGCCCGACGACCAGCACGATCGCCGGCACCGTGATCGGCACGAGGCAGACGAACTCGAGCACGCGCGACAGGCGCGGGTATCGCAGGTGGACGAGCACCATCGCGGGCACGAGCATCACGAGGACGAGCACGGCGGTCACGACCGCCAGCACGAGGCTGTTCGTCACGCCCTCGACGAGGTTCCGGTAGACGCGGCCGTTCTCCGGGTCGGCCAGCGCGAGCCAGTGGCCGAGGTCGTGGCCGGTGCCGTCCGCGCTGCGCAGCGAGAACGCGCCCATGGCCGCGATCGGGACGGCGAAGACCAGGCCGATGACGACGAGGGCGGCGCGACGGGCGGCGGGCGAGGCGGCGCCGGGGCCGGGGCCGCGGCTCGTGCCGCGGCCGGACGCGCTCATCGCGTCCACCGGTCGGTGCGGCGCTGCAGCAGCGAGTAGCCGACCATGAGCACGACCATCACGAGAACCATCCCGAGGGCGAGCACGCCGGCGACGTTCTCCCGGCCGAGCACCGTCTCGCTGACGAGCGCGGCGCGGATCTGCAGCGGCACGATCTGCGAGCCCTGGCTGATGAGGGCGGCGGCGGTCGCGTAGGACGAGAACGCGTTCGCGAAGAGGAGGAGCAGGCTGCCGGCGAAGGCGGGCGCCAGCACCGGGACGACGACGCGCAGCAGGTGCTGGCGGGCGGTGCCGCCGAGGGTGGCCACCGCCTCCTGCCACTGGGGCTTGAGTCCGGTGACCGCGGGCATGAAGGTGATGACCATCAGCGGCACCTGGAAGTACAGGTAGGGCAGGAGGAGGCCGGGGACCTCGTAGATCCAGGCTCCGCCCGCGAAGATGTCGACTCCCGCACGGGTGAGCAGCAGCTGCGTGACGACGCCCTGGATGCCGATCGTCGCGGTGAACGCGAAGGCGAGCATGACGCCGCCGAAGTGGGCGAGCACACTGGCGGCGCCGTCGACCAGGCTGCGCACGAGCCCGTCGGGGCGGAGGGCGGTGAGGCCCCAGCAGACGACGGCGCCGACGACCGCTCCCCCGACGGCGGTGACGCCCGACACGAGGAACGAGCTCGCGAAGGTGCGCAGCACGACGGGGTCGCCGAGCGCCGTCAGGTTCGACAGCGTGGGCCGGCCGTCGCCGTCGACGAGGCCGGTGCCGAGCGCGAGCAGGCACGGCAGCACGAGGAACGCCAGCACGTACAGCACGAACGGCGTGAGCCCCCACCACGCCGCCGGACGGCGCCGGGCCCTCGTGGGTACGGCGCCGTCCGGGGTGACGGAGGCCTGGGGGACGGTCTCCGCCAGGGTGGTCACGATCAGCCGATCGCCGCGGACCACGACTGCGCGAGCAGGGCCGAGGCGGCCTCGGTCTGCTCGCTCGTCAGCTGCACGGTGTCCTCGGGCTGCTCGCCCACGGCGTCGAGGGCGTCCTGGTCGACGGTGCCCGCCTCGACCATCGCGGCCAGCCGGACGGGGTAGGCGCCGGCGGCGAGGTACAGGTTCTGCGCGGTATCGCTCATGATGAACTCCTGCCAGAGCCGCGCGGCGGCCGGGTGCGGCGCGTCCACGTTGATCGCCTGGTTGTAGTAGCTGGCGAGGGCCGTGCCGGGCAGCACGGCGGTCTTCCAGTCACGCCCGCCCGCGTCGGCCGCGGCCGCGAGGTTGTTGTAGCTCCAGTCGAAGACGACCGGGGTCTCGCCCGAGGCGATGGTCGCCGGGGTCGGGTCGGTGGGCAGGAAGTTGCCCGCGTCCGCCAGCTGGCCGAAGAAGTCGATGCCGGGCTGCACGTCGTCCGCGCTGCCGCCGTCCTGGAGGGCCGCCCACTGGACGGCGGCAGCGGCCGCGCCCGCCTGGGTCGGGTCGCCGTTGATCGCGATCTTCCCCTTGTAGTCGTCGCCGAGCAGGTCGTCGAGGCTGGTGGGCTCGGGGACGGCGTCCGCGTCGTAGCCGACCGACATCAGGCCGGTGTAGTCGTAGACCCAGGTGCCGTCCGCGTCCTTGTGGTCGTCCGCGATGTCGTCCCACGTGGTGACCTTGTAGGGCGCGAACTGGTCCGTGTTCGCCAGCGCGACGGCCGAGCCGAGGTCGAAGACGTCGGGGGCGCCGTCCTGGCCCGCCAGGTTCTGGGCCGCGGTGATCTCCTCGGCGCTCGACACGTCGGGGCTGTCCGAGTTGACCGTGATGTCGTACTCGGCCTCGAAGGCGTCGATGATCTTCCCGTAGTTGGCCCACGTGTCGGGCAGGGCGATGACGTTCAGCTCGCCCTCCGCCTCGGCGGCGGCGACGAGGGCGTCCATGCCGCCCAGGTCGGCGGCGCTGGTCGCGGTGGCGGCGTCGGTGCCGGAGGCGCCAGCCACGTCGGACGCGTCAGCGGAGGCCGAGCAGCCGGTCAGGCCGAGGGCGAGTGCGCCGAGGGCGGCGGCGGCGGCGAGGTATCGCTTGTCGATCACGGGTGGGTCCTCCTGGAGCTCGGCCGCCGGTCGCGTCTGGGGATCAGCTCGCGGAGGGGCGTCGGTCGGCCTGCGTGCACGGTAGGGAGGCCCGGCGTCGTGCCGGGGGGCGTCGGGTGGAGGGCGGGTGAACGGTCGATGGCGCGCGGGCCGCCGACCGCCGGGAAACTCCGCGAAGGCGACAAGACGACGGAGAAGGCTGCGTCGCCTTGTCGCTATCACGGGGTGACGCGTGCTCTCAGCCCCAGCCGCCCAGGTAGGCGGCGAGAGAGGGCTCGCCCTCGATCCGCTCGCACCACCGGGCTCGGCCACTGCGGGTCTCGAAGAGTTCCTCGGTCCCGTGCAGGAGGGCGCGCGCCTCGGCCCGGCTCGACCGGATGCGCAGCACCGGGCCACCCCCTCCCTGGTCGGCCGTGTCGTCAGTCACCTCGACCGTGCCGAGGACCCCGACGCCGATCGAGGAGACCGCCTCGAGCAGGGGGGCGGCGTCGCGGACGCGCACCGGGGCCGGCAGGTCGACGGTCACCCGCGCCGTGCGCGCCGCCCGGGCGGCGGCCTCGGCCGAGGCGCCGACGACCCGGGCGTCGGCGCCGAAGACGGACAGGTGCTCGTCGGGCACCACGACGACGGAGCCGGGCAGCGCGGCCAGGACGGTGTCGACGCAGAGCCAGGCGGTGCCCGCCGAGGGCGCCGCGGCGAGCCGCACCAGCACGTCGGGGGTCGCCCCGCGCAGCCCTCGCGGACGCGAGCCCTCGACGGGGACGAGGCCGCTGAGCACGAGCGTCTCGCCGTTCTTCTGCCGCTGGCGGTCGACCGAGTCGCGGCCGGCCCAGTCCGGGCCGTCGTGCCAGGCGACGGCGGCCGGTTCGTGGGCGAGCAGCGCGCCTCCGCGCCAGGCACGCCAGGCCCACTCCCAGTCCTCGCCGCCGTAGGTCGTGAAGTCCTCGTCGAAGCCGCCGACGGTCTCGAGGAACGAACGGGAGCACGCGAGCACGGCGCCTATGACGTGTCGGTACGAGCGGTCGTCGGCGTCGAGCAGGTCGCGGCTGCCCCGGTACGCGTCGTCGAGCCAGCGCGGTGCGGGCAGCTCGTGCCGTGGTCCCTCCTGCTCGACGGGAGCCTCGACGGCGACGCCGGTGAAGTCGGCGTGCCGGCGCCTCCCGACGACGACGGCCTCCGACGCGAGCGCAGGGAGCCTCGACATGGCCGTCACCCAGCCGGGCTCGGGCGCCGTGTCAGCGTCGAGGAAGCAGATCACCTCGCCCGTCGACGAGCGCACCCCGAGGTTGCGGGCGGCGGACAGCCGGAAGCCCTCGTCGGCCTGGACGACCAGCCGCACGCCGGCCGGCACCCGGGGCGCCTCGGGCGAGCCGTCGTCGACGACGACGACCTCGAGCAGGTCGGCCGGGTGGTCCTGTCGCGCGAGAGCGGCGAGGGTCCGGTCCAGCTCTGCCTGCTGGCGGTAGTGGGCCACGACGACGGAGACGGTCGGCAGCGGGTCGGGGACGAGGCCGTCGAGCAGGTCCCAGCGGTTGCCGGGGACTCCCCTGGGCCGCCTCGGGGACAGCGCACCCGCCTCCTCGTCTCGTCGCGCGTCGGTCACGAGGTCGCCCCCGAGCGCTCGCGGCCGGCCCACCACTCGAGGTACGCGGCCGCGACGTCGTCGATGCCGGGCGTCGTGACGGCGTCGGGGGCCAGCCAGGTCGAGTCCGGGTCGGCCGCGGCCCGGGCGACGGCGTCGACCAGGGCGTCGGGATCGTCGTCGATCAGGGTGAGGGTGCCGGGCCGGAGCGCCGCCATCTCGCGGGAGTACCGCGTGTCCGGAACGATCGGGCGTCGCCCGGCGCCGATCCAGGTCGCGATCGAGCCCGACGCCGAGACGTGCCGGTGCACGGCGACGGGCACGGAGGCGCGACGGCAGCGGTCGAGGAGCACCGCGTCGTCGAGGTACCCGGTCACGTCGAGCACGACGGCGCGGGAGGCGGCGTCCGCGACGAGCTGGTCGGTCTCGGCCTCGTGGCCCGCGCTGGCACGGCCGAGGGCGACGACGCGCAGCGCCCCCGCCGGGTCGTCGCCGCGGCCCCGCAGCCGGGCGACGGCGTCGACGAGTTCCGCGTGGCCCTTGCCCGGGTAGACGAAGCCGATGACGGCTGCGGTGCCGTCGGGCGCGGGACGCTCCGAGGGCGGCGCCGCGAGGTCGACGGGGAGGGGGACGACGGCAGGCCGTACGGCAGCGGTCGTGTGCTCGGCGAGCAGCAGCGCCTCGTGCTCGCTGTTGACGACCGTGCCCGCCGCGGCCTCGACCACCCGCCGGTAGCAGTGGCCGCGCCGGACGAGGTTGCGCTCGCCGTCGGACGGCTGCGGCAGGTCGTGCAGGGTGACCGTGAGCGCGACCCGGCCCGCCAGGTCGACGAGGCGGTCGGCGGCGTCCTCCGGCGACGACGCCCACAGCCGGTCGGTGAAGTGCAGGTGGGCCGAGGCGGGCGGCGTCGGCCCGGTCAGCTCGGCCGGCGAGACCACGAGGTCGCGCCGGGTGCGACGGGCGACCGCGTCGGCGATGCGGCGGGCGAGGGCCGTGACGCCGTGCTGGGGGTCGTCGGTCACGACCAGAGCCGGTACGCCTGACAGCCCGGCGGTCACGCGAGCCCCAGCAGGGCCAGCGAGTCGGCGTGGCGGGTGAGGCCGGCGTCGACGACCTGCGGCTCGCGCTCGTACCACCGGAGGTGCGCCTCCTTGACCTCGTCCGCGGGCACGCGCGTGCCCTCGATCACCCAGTGGTCGGTGGGCGCCTCGTCGAGCCCGAAGGCGTCGACGACCGCCTGCAGCCGGGGTGCGTGGACGCTGTCGAGCAGCTGCCGCCCCGGGTCGACGACGTGCTCGGGCAGCCCCAGCCGGTCACGGACCCGGGACGCGAGCGCCGTCCACACGGGGTTGCCCGGGTGGTTGAGGGTGCGCATCTGCGCGAAGGACGGGTCGCCGAACAGGTCGGAGACGACCACAGCGTCGTGCGCCTGCTCGCGCTTCCGCAGCTCGTGCAGCGACAGCGCGGCGACCGACCGGACGGCCTCCGGGTCCAGCCGCGGGGTCGGGGGCGTCGTGCCGTCACGCCGGGCGGCCGCCTCGGCCAGCACGACGAGGTCGTGGTAGTCGACCAGCGGCGGCGTCAGCGACGGATCGCGCGGCGGCCGGACGATCGCCGACGTCGGGTAGAGGCCGGCGAAGCGGATGACGGGCACCGCGACGACCCGCGCCCCGGAGCCGAGCCGGGCGGTCAGCTGCCGCGTGCCGAGGGGGAGGTCGTGGTAGTCGTCGCGCACCGGCTGCGAGACGAGCAGGGAGGCGCGGGCCAGCCACCGGTCCAGGTGCGGCAGGTCCGCCATGACGAGCTCGTGAACAGCAGGTGTCCGGACGGTGCGCAGTCCTTGCCCGTCGAGCGCGACCCGAAGCGACTCGGCCTGGCAGTTGCCGATCACGACGGCCACGGGACCGTCGCCCTCGGGCTCGCCGAGACCGTAGAAGTGCCCGTAGTGACGGGTGCGGCCGTCGACGGCCGGGGTGTGCTGGGTCATGGTGCCTCTCCGTGACGTCCCGCGAGCGGCGGACGCGACGACTCCATCGTGCTGGATGGGGGGCCGCGAGGGCCAGCATCCGCGAGCGGGCACGGGGGGCCGTCGCGGGCTATGGTGCAGAGAGGCCGCTCCCATCGGCCCCCTCCCTCGACGCGAACCGGGCCCCCGGTCTCCCCAGGGTCCCCGAGTCGCCCCGGCTCACCTCACGACGGTCTCCGCCGACCGTCGCGCAATGACTGAGCCGAGGAGGCCCGATGATCGACACCCCGCCGCCCGCCCGCGACGCCCTGCGCGTCGCGTCCGTGCCTGCCGGCCACCCGTACGTGCGGCACCTCCAGCCGGTCGACGACTCCGCCGTGAGCCGTGCCGTGATCCGCCTCGCGGACCCGCTGCCCGACCCGGCCGAGCCCGCCCGGTGGTGGCCGCCCGTCGTCCTCGACGCAGGCTGGATCGCCGAGCACGCGGCCGAGGTCGACGTGCTGCACGTGCACTTCGGCACCGAGTCGTACGACCTCGGGCACCTCCGCCGTGTGGTCGACGCCGCCCGTGCCGCCCGGATCCCCCTCGTCCACACCGTGCACGACCTCGTCAACCCCCAGCTCGTCGACCAGGCGCCGCACCTCGCCCACCTCGGGCTGCTCGTCGCCGAGTCGGACGAGCTGCTCACGCTGACGGAGGGCGCCGCGGCCGAGATCGAGCGCACCTTCGGACGCCGGCCCGTCGTCGTTCCGCACCCGCACCTCCTGCCCCTCGACGCGGTCGCCCCGACCGGCACCGCCCACGTCGAGGTCGTCGTCGGCGTCAGCCTGCGCGACCTTCGGCCGAACGTCGACGGCCCGGGCTCCGTGTCGACCCTGATCGCGGCGGCCGGGCTGCTGGCCGCGGCCGGCCGGCCCGTCACCGTGCGGGTCGACGTCAACGAGCGCGTCCGCGACGCCGTGGCGCTCGCCGAGGTGCGGGCCCTCGTCGCCGGTGCCCCCGGTCACCTCGACGTCTCGTTGGTCGTCCACCCGCGGCTGGACGACGACGAGCTCGCGGAGGCGCTGGCCGACCTCGACGTCGTGGTGCTGCCCTACTCGCACGGCACGCACTCCGGCTGGGTCGAGCTGAGCTGGGACCTGGGCGTGCCCGTCGCGGCGCCGCGGGTCGGCCACGTCGACGACCAGCACCCCGCTGCCGGGGACACCGCGTCGTTCGACGCCGGCGACGCCGACCAGCTGGCGGCCGCCGTCGACTCCCTCGTGCGGGCGCGCGCCGACGTGTCCGCCCGGCCCGGCTCCGCGTCCCGCCGAGCCCTCGTGGCCGGGCGCCGCGAACAGCGACGGGCGCAGCGCGACGAGATCGCGCAGGCGCACCTCGCCGCCTACGAGCGCGCCGTCGCCTCGGCCACGGCCCGACCGGCGCCGAGCACCGCCGCGTCCTCGTCTGCCGCCCGACCCGCGGAGCTCGTCTCGTGACGGCCCTGCCCGGGACGGGAGCCGCCTCCTCGTCGTCGGCTTTCGGCGAGCCCGCGCGCACGGCGGAGCGCCCTCGCCGCATCGTCGTCGTGGCCCCCCTGCGCTACCCGATCGCCGAGCCGCACGCCGGCGGCCTGGAGTCGAGCGTCTGGCACCAGGTGCGCGTGCTGCGCGCCCGCGGACACGAGGTGCTGCTCTGCGCCGTCGAGGGCAGCGACGACCTCCTCGGCGGGCCCCCGGAGTTCGCCCTGCCTGCGGTGCACTGGGACGACCCGGCCGACGCCACCGACTCGACGTACCCGGACGGCTACCTCGAGGTGGCCGTGCCGGCGCTGCACCGGGCGCTCGACTGGATCCGGGACCACGCCGACCAGATCGACGTGGTCGAGAACCACTCCCTGAGCGGTCACGTGCTGTCGCGCGCCGGCGAGCTCGGCGTGCCCGTGGTCTCGACCCTGCACACCCCGACCCTGCCCGACCTGCTCGCGCACCACCGCGCGGGCGGCGAGCCGCGCAGCGCGTTCCTGGCCGTGAGCGAGCACACCGCCGCGGCCTGGCGAGCCGAGGGGGTCGAGGCGCGGGTCCTGCCGAACGCCGTCGACACCGATCTCTGGCCACTGGGCCCCGGGGGTGACGACCTGGTCTGGACGGGCCGGATCGTGCCCGAGAAGGGCCCTCACCTCGCGATCGAGGCCGCGCGCCTGGCCGGCCGGCGCATCGTCCTCGCCGGTCGTGTCGGCGACGTCGACTACCACGAGTCTATGGTCCTGCCCTTGCTGGGAGCGGACGCCGAGCACGTGGGTCCGCTGCGCCAGCCGGATCTCGCGGAGCTCGTCGGACACTCGGCATGCGCCCTCGTCACCCCCTGCTGGGACGAGCCGTTCGGGCTCGTCATCGCCGAGGCGCTGTCGGCCGGCACGCCGGTGGCGTCGTTCGCGACCGGCGGCGTGCCCGAGGTCGTCGGCTCGAGCATCGGCGCGGGCCTCGTGGCTCGGGGCGACGTGGTGGGGCTCGCCCACCTCGCCGCGGGTCTCGCGGACGCCGCGTCGACGACGCCCGGCTTCCGCCGGCGGGTGCGCGCCGACGCCCTGGAGCGCTTCTCGCTGCACCGCCGTGCCGAGGTGGTCGAGGAGGTGCACGAGGCCCTCGTCGCCGGTCACCTCGCCGGCGCCGGCAAGGCCGGTGCCCCGCTCGCCCCGGAGGCCGCCGCGTGACCGCGCGTCCCCTCGTCGGCTGGTACGTGCACCACCACGGTGCTGGGCACCTGACCCGGTTGCTCGCGGTGCGGCCGCACCTCGACGCCGACGTCGTCGTGTTCAGCTCCCTGGCCGCTCCGGTCGTCCTCCCCGAGCGCACCACCTGGCTGCAGCTCCCCCGGGACGACCATGACGTCGTCGCACCCGACGGCACGACCAAGGCCCCCGGTGACCCCGACTCGGGCACCGACCCGACTGTGCGGGGGCTGCTGCACTGGGCCCCACTGCACCACGACGGCCACGCCGGACGCCTCGCCGCGGTGGCGGCGTGGATCGCGCACGCCCGTCCCCGCGCCTTCGTCGTCGACGTCTCGGTCGAGGTCACGCTGCTCGTCCGCCTGCTCGGCGTCCCGCCCGTCGTCGTCGCCCAGCCCGGCGACCGGTCGGACGCCCCGCACACTCTGGGCTGGGACGCCGCCGACCGTGTGCTCGCGCCCTGGGCCGAGGGACTGCACGTCTCGCCCGCTCTCGACCGCGTCCGGGACAGGGTCCGGCTCGTCGGCGGGATCTCCCGGCACGACGGACGGGTCGACGGCCCCGACTCGCCTGCAGCCGGCACGGTCCTGGTGCTGGCCGGCGGCGGTGCCGAAGGCCGCGAGGGCCTCGCACAGCGTGTCGCCGAGGCCTCGGCGGCGACGCCTGCCTGGCGCTGGTCCGTGCTCGGCGCGTCGCCCGACAGCTGGGTCGACGACCCGTGGCCGCTCCTCCGCGGGGCGGAGGTCGTCGTCTCGGCCGCCGGCCAGAACAGCGTCGCCGACCTCGCGGCGGCCGGCTCCCGCGCCGTCGTCGTGCCCCAGGACCGTCCCTTCGACGAGCAGCGGACGACCGCGCGCCTCCTCGCCGACCGGGGGCTCGCCGTCGTGCCCGAGGACGGCTGGCCCGTACCCGACCTGTGGCCGGGGCTGCTCGACCGGGCGCGCTCGCTCGCTCCCGACTGGTCGCTCTGGCAGGTCGAGGGGGCAGCGTCCCGTGCGGCCGCGGTGATCGCCGAGGTCGCCCGGTGACGGGGCAGCAGACTTCGACGCCGGTCTCGACGGTCGCGGTGACCCTGTGCTCGGCAGCCCGTCTCGACCACCTCCTGCCGCAGCGCGAGGCACTAGCGCGCCTCCGGCCTTCGGTCCCCCACGTCGTCGTCTGGCTCGACGAGGCGCCGGCGCCCGCGCTGCCCGAGCTGGCGGACGCGCACGTGCTGCACGTGCCCCCCGGGCCGGACGGCCTGCGCCTCGCGACCGGCCGCAACGCAGGTGCCGACCGGGCGATCGCCCTCGGCGCGTCGCTCGTGGTGTTCCTCGACGCGGACTGCGTCCCCGGTCCCGACCTGGTCGCCGGCTACGAGGCCGCCGCGGCGGTGCACCCGGACGCGCTGCTCTGCGGCCCGGTCACGTACCTGCCCGAAGGGCACGTCGGCCTCGACGACGACTCGCTCTCTGCCGCCACGCGACCGCACACCGCACGCCCGGCGCCGGCGGCCGGCGAGACGATCGTCGCGGGGCACGACGAGTACCCGCTCTTCTGGTCGCTCTCGTTCGCCCTGGCAGCCGACGCCTGGGGGCGGACCGGGGGCTTCGAGCCCGGCTACGAGGGCTACGGCGGCGAGGACACCGACTTCGCCTTCACCGCGCGGTCGCTCGGCCTCCCCCTCGTCTGGGTCGGCGGCGCGCACGCTTACCACCAGTGGCACCCCACGACGTCGCCGCCGTGGCAGCACCTCGACGACATCCTCCGCAACGGCCGTCGGTTCGCCGAGCGATGGGGCGAGTGGCCGATGGGCGGCTGGCTCGAGGCCTTCCGTGAAGGAGGCGCGGTGCGCGTCGCCGAGGACGGCGGCTGGGAGCGCGTCACGGCCTGAGCGGCCTGCGCGCTTGTCCCCCGCCGTCTGGTCCCCCGTCTCGTGGGTCCCCCGTCTCGTCCCCCGCTGCCCGGTCCCCCGTCTGTACCCCTGCCGACCGGCGCCCAGGGAGGAACCATGTACTTCCACGCACAGACCTGGATCAACGACATCGCCGACGGCGAGCCGGACCCCGCAGCGGCCAACGCCCTGCAGGAGGGCCTCGGCGGACAGTTCGGCGAGATGCGCACCATGATGCAGTACCTGTTCCAGGCGATGAACTTCCGCGGGCCGGCGGCGAAGCCGTACCGCGACCTCATCCAGGGCATCGGCACCGAGGAGATCAGCCACGTCGAGCTGATCGGCACCACGATCTCGAGGCTCCTCGACGGCAGCCCCGACTACACCGGCACGCTGACCGACCCGCTCGACACCCCAGGCGCCGGCGGGGCCACGCCGTTGAACATCGCGCTCGACACGGGCAACATCCACCACTACCTCGTGGGCGTTCAGGGCGCGCTGCCGGTCGACTCCGTCGGCAACCCCTGGAGCGGCAGCTACGTCTACAACTCGGGCAACCTGCCCCTCGACCTGCTCTACAACCTCATGCTCGAGTCGACGGGCCGACTGCAGAAGAGCCGCATCTACGAGATGACGGACAACCCCGTCGCCCGCAAGACGGTCGCGTACCTGATCGTCCGCGACCAGGCGCACGAGAACGCCTACGCCAAGGCGCTCGAGACGCTCGGCGTCGACTGGGGCAAGCTGCTGCCGATCCCGAAGACCAACGCCGAGCAGTTCCCCGAGGTGAAGGAGCTGGTCGACCTCGGGCTGCAGAGCAAGCAGTACACGTTCGACCTCGACGGCAAGTCGGAGGCAGGCAAGATCTTTCAGGGCAGCTCACCCTCGGGCGACGGCACCGAGCTGTCGTCGACCGAGCAGGCGCCGAAGGGGGCCCCGTCGACCATCTCGCCCGAGCGTCTCGAGGAGTTCTCGCCCGGGCTCGACAAGGACCTGCTGTCGCTCATCCAGCAGACCGCCGAGATGGAGCTCGCCGACATCGAGAGCTTCTACGGGCCCACCGGCGGGTAGCTGACCAGCAGGTCGCTGGCGAGCAGGTAGCTGACCGGCAGGTCGCAGGCCCGACCGGTCACCAGACGGCCACCGTCATCCCGGCGGTGGCCGCCGGGCGGTCCATGGAGGCCAAGGCGCTCGGCAGGTCCTCGAAGCCGATCGTCAGCCCGATCGACTCCTCGGGCCGCAGACGGCCAGCGACGACGTCGGCGATCATGGCGGCGTACTCGCCGATCGAGATGCCGTGGCTGCCCAGCAGCTCGAGCTCGTCGGCGATGACCCGGCCCATCGGGATGACGGGGGCGGCTTCGTCGTCGAGGAGCAGCCCCACCTGGACGTGCCGACCCCGAGGCCTGAGCGAGCGGACCGAGGCGGCGGACGTGGCGCGGCTGCCGTAGGCGTCGAGGGCGACGTGCGCACCGCCTCCGGTGAGGTCCCTGACCGTGTCGACGGCCTGGTCGTCCATCGGGACGACGTCGGCGCCGAGGGCGGCAGCCCGCTCGAGCGCCGCGGGCGAGATGTCGACGGCGACGACGCGGGCACCGGCCGCGACGGCCACGGTGATCGCCGAGAGGCCGACCCCGCCGCAGCCGAAGACGGCGACCTGCTCACCCGAGCTCACCCTGGCCCGCTCGTGGAGCGCGTGGTACGCCGTCCCGAAGCGGCAGCCGAGTGCGGCGGCGGCCGCGAACCCGACGGCGTCCGGCAGTGCGACGACGTTGACGTCGGCGTGCGGGACGACCAGGGACTCGGCCCAGGAGCCGGGCAGGGTGAAGCCCGGCTGCTCCTGGCGGGTGCACACCTGGGTCGCCCCCGCCCGGCACTCGCCGCACGTGCCGCACGCGAAGACGAACGGCGCGGTGACGCGGTCGCCGACGGAGACCCGGGTGACGTCCGCGCCCACTGCGGTGACGACGCCGGCGAACTCGTGCCCGGGGACGTGTGGCAGCCGCACCGAGTCGTCGTGCCCCTTCCAGGCGTGCCAGTCGCTGCGGCAGACCCCGGTCGCAGCGACCCTGACGACCACGCCGTCCGCCGGCGCTGCTGGGTCGGGAAGCTCGACGATGGTCGGGGCGGACCCGAAGTGGTCGTACTGGACGGCGCGCATCCCCCGATCCTGGCACCGTTCGACGACGAGGTGAGCCGCTGCCCTTCACCGAGGTGCCGACGAGCGAACCGCCACCAGCACGAGATGGGGCCTGTCGGCGTCGTGCTGGACCTGCCCGCCCGACGGTGGGAAGAGAGCGTGCCCGAGCACCGGAAGCCAGCGTCAGGCGGGGGGCTCTCCACCCGTGCCGCCAGACGACCTGGTCACGGTGCAGCTGGCCGGCGCCGAAGTCGCCCTGCGCGTCGAGGCCACTCCCCGAGTCCTCGACGTGGACCGGTGCCGATCCTCCCGGCTGCCGGCGAACGGCGGGGACGGGCGCCGGCCAGGTGAGGGCCGGCGCCCGCGACTCCCCCAGTCTCGGTTCGGGCCGAGGTGACACGAGGACCCGGCTGCTGCGGGTGTCCAGCGGCGCTCGGACGCCGTCGGGTGGCGTCCTCGCATCGGGCCTCTAGGAGTGGTCAACACCGTAGCGGAATGATCCTCATGTTGTCGATCCCACTGGCCTGCTGCTCGGCGGAGTCGAACGGGTACGGGGTGGTGATCGGTGCGACGGAGGCCTCCGGACGTGGCCGCGGGCCATGACAGAGGGCGAGTTCGACGATGACCGGGCGCACGGACGGCGACGGGGAGCGGGGTCAGGCCATGATCGTGGTCCGTCACATGACAGGAAGAACGTGGTGGGCGATACCGGACTCGAACCGATGACCTCTTCCGTGTGAAGGAAGCGCGCTACCAACTGCGCCAATCGCCCCTGATCGGGACTCGTCGATACTAGTGGATCTTCTGGCTCCGACGCCATTCGAGGGGGCCGGCAGCACCTCCGGCGAGGCGTCGAGGAGGCGGCCAAGACACGAACATCTCTCGATTTGTTTTCTGTCCAGGGTCTGGGTAGTGTTCTTCTTGTTCGCAGCGATGCGAAAAGAAAGAAACATCGCAGCGATGCGAAAAGAAACATCGCAGCGATGCGAAAAGAAACATCGCAGCAATGCGAAACGAAATGCGGATGTGGCGCAGTGGTAGCGCATCACCTTGCCAAGGTGAGGGTCGCGAGTTCGAATCTCGTCATCCGCTCGAGTGTAAAGCTCACCAGAGGGAGTCCACCGATGGTGGCTCCTTCTGGGAGTATCTCATGTGGTGGAGTGGCCGAGAGGCGAGGCACCGGCCTGCAAAGCCGTTCACGCGGGTTCAAATCCCGTCTCCACCTCCATGGACCACCCTCTGGGTCTATGATCGATTCGTCTCCCCGAGACGAAGACAACTGAACAAGCATGAGCGATTGGCGCAGCGGTAGCGCGCTTCCCTGACACGGAAGAGGTCGCTGGTTCGATCCCAGTATCGCTCACACGCAGAAGGCCCCCGAGAGATCGGGGGCCTTCGTCGTTCCCGGACGCGGACTCGTGTCGTCGTCGAGCTCGTGTCGTCCGCCGACTTGGTCCAGGGGGCTGCCGGCGGCTCCCCCGGTGCTCGGCCCGCGCCTCCTCGGCTGCCGGCACCCCTCGAAGCCGCGCACACCCTGCGGCGCTCACGAGGGTCCGCGCGGCTTCCGCGGGTGTCGACGGCCCGGCACGCACGGCGGCCGGGCACGCAGAACGGCCCCGGTCGCGAGGACCGGGGCCGTTCTGACGAGCTGCGCCGAGGCGGTGCGCTAGACGCGCGCGTTCTCGAGCACGTAGCCCTCCTCGCCGTGCAGGGCGAGGTCGATGCCGGCCACCTCGTCCTCGTTCTTGACGCGGAAGCCGATGGTCTTCTCGATGGCGAAGCCGATGACGAAGGCGAGCACGAACGAGTAGAGCATGACGGCCACGGCCGAGAGCGCCTGGATCCCGAGCTGGGTGAACGTGCCCGAGAAGATCAGGCCGGTGTCGTTCGC
The DNA here is from genome assembly GCF_007954365.1 of Frigoribacterium sp. ACAM 257. Lineage (GTDB taxonomy): Bacteria > Actinomycetota > Actinomycetes > Actinomycetales > Microbacteriaceae > Frigoribacterium. The sequence goes on along the minus strand of NZ_VOLO01000001.1, from coordinate 918,664 downwards.
GAAGATGCCCAGGTAGAGCGTTCCGAGGAGGCCGCCGACGAGGTGGATGCCGACGACGTCGAGCGAGTCGTCGAAGCCGAGCTTGAACTTGAGGTCGATGGCGAGCGCGCAGACGGCGCCGGCGACGACGCCGAGGACGACGGCCCAGCCGGGGGTCAGCGCGGCGCAGGCCGGGGTGATGGCGACGAGGCCCGCGACGGCGCCCGAAGCGGCGCCGACCGAGGTGGCCTTGCCGTCCTTGAGCTTCTCGACGACGAGCCAGCCGAGGACGGCGGCCGCGGGCGCGGCGATCGTGTTGAGGAACGCGAGGGCGGCCACGCCGTCGGCGGCGAGCTCCGAGCCGGCGTTGAAGCCGAACCAGCCGAACCAGAGCAGACCGGCGCCCAGCAGCACGAAGGGCGGGTTGTGCGGCTTGTCGGCGCCCTTGGCGAAGCCGACGCGCTTGCCGAGGACGAGCGCCAGGGCGAGGGCAGCGGCACCCGCGTTGATGTGGACGGCCGTGCCGCCCGCGAAGTCGATGACGCCCATGGCGGCGATCCAGCCGCCGACCACGTTGCCGTCGTCGTCGGTGGTGAAGTTGAAGACCCAGCTCGCCACGGGGAAGTAGACGACCGTGGCCCAGACCCCGGCGAAGATCATCCACGCGCCGAACTTGGCACGGTCCGCGATGGCGCCCGAGATGAGGGCGACGGTGATGATCGCGAAGGTCGCCTGGAAGGCTGCGAAGGCGATCGTCGGGTAGTCGCCGGCCGGGGCGAGGCTGTCCTGGAACGCGGAGTCGAGGCCGAGCGACGCGGTGTCGATGCCGAACCAGCCCTGAATGCCGACGAACGCGTCGGAGCCGCCGGGGATGGAGGTCGGGTTGCCGAAGGCGATCGCGTAGCCGTACAGCACCCACAGGACGCCGATGAGGCCCATCGCCCCGAAGCTGAGCATCATCATGCTGATGACGCTCTTGGCCTTGACGAGGCCTCCGTAGAAGAACGCCAGTCCAGGCGTCATGAGCAGCACGAGTGCTGCGCAGATCAGCATGAACGCGGTGTTGCCTTGATCCATGGGTGGTACCTCTCGAGTTCGGGAGCCAGGGGCGCACCGGTCCCGACCCGTCCGCGAGGGTGAGCGGGCTGTGAGCTGTGGGCTCGGGCGGTGCGGTCCCCAGTGTCGCGGCGCCTCGTTTCGGACCGTGTGCACCCGTGTTTCGGCGATGTAACAGGATCCGGCCCCGTGTGAACAACGCGTTTCCCGAGACTCAGGGACGGCAGGGACGCCGCCCCTGACCTGTCCGGAGCGGTCTAGGAAGAGGTCAGTGCGACGAGCCGCGACGTCGCGCGGAGGTACTTCTTGCGGTAGCCGCCCGCGAGCATCTCGTCGCTGAAGACCTCGTCGAGGGGCGTCCCGGTCGCGAGCACGCGCACCTGGGCGTCGTACAGACGGTCGACGAACGCGACGAAGCGCAGGGCGTCGGTCTGGCTGCTGAGCGGCGTGACCTCGCGCAGCCCGACGGCGTCCAGGCCGCCGATGAGCTTGACGTAGCGACTGGGGTGCACGGTCGACAAGTGCTGCACGGCGGCGCCGAAGTCGTCGAGGGAGGCGGTGCCCGCGACCGCAGCGACGGCTGCGTCCAGGTCGTCGACGACGTGCGCCCGCGCCTCGACCTCACGGCGCCGGTAGTCGTTCCCGTCGATGCGCAGGGTGCGGAACCGGTCGGAGAGCCCCTGGATCTCGCGCAGGAAGTCCGCGGCGGCGAAGCGCCCCTCGCCGAGGGCTCCCGGCGGCGTGTTCGAGGTCGCCGCGATCCGGGTGCCGGCGTCGGCGAGGTCGCCGAGCAGACGCGTCATCATCATCGTGTCGCCCGGGTCGTCGAGCTCGAACTCGTCGATGCAGACGAGCGCCGCGCCCTCGAGCTGCTTCGCCGCCCCCGCGTAGCCGACCGCGCCGACGAGAGCGGTGTACTCGATGAAGGTGCCGAAGTAGCGCCGACCTGCCGCGCGGTTGTACGCCGCGGCAAGCAGGTGCGTCTTGCCGACGCCGAAGCCGCCGTCGAGGTAGAGGCCGGGAGGCGCCTCCTCGGTCTCGGGACGGCGTCGGAACAGCCCGCGCCGGGACGGGCGCTCGGCGGAGGCCCAGAAGGAGGCGACGGCCTGGACCGCCTCGGCCTGGGAGGGGAACGCGTCGTCGGGCCGGTAGTTCTCGAGGGACGCCTCGGCGAACTGGCGCGGCGGCACGAGCTCGGCGACGATCTCGGCACCCGTGATGGTCGGGGCACGGTCGACGAGCGACACCACGGAGCGGTGAGGTCCGGCGGGCACGTGTTCGGTGGGCATCGGTGCGACCTCGCAGGCGTCGTGGCGGGCGTCCCCGGGGAATGCCAGGGGCGCGAGATGTGTCAGAGTCAGAGGGACCCGGTCGGCACGCACCGAGGGTGCGTAGCCTCGACGGGGCCGCGCGGCGATCTTATCCGCCGCCCCGGCGGCACCGCCCGCCGAAGCGTCGCCCAAGCCCCGCACCACCAGCCCGCAGCGCCACCCAGCCCCTCGGGGCCGACCCAGGAGGTACAGCAATGGTCGTCGAGCACGACACGTCCGCACGGTTCAGCGAGTACGCCCACCCCGAGCGCCTCGTCAGCACCGACTGGCTGCAGCAGAACCTGGGCACGCCCGGCCTCGTCGTCGTCGAGTCCGACGAGGACGTGCTCCTCTGGGACACCGGCCACATCGCGGGCGCGGTCAAGATCGACTGGCACCTCGACCTGAACGACCCCGTGCAGCGCGACTACGTCGACGGCGAGGCGTTCGCCGCCCTGATGTCCCGCAGCGGCATCGCGCGCGACAGCACCGTCGTGATCTACGGCGACAAGAACAACTGGTGGGCCGCCTACGCGCTGTGGGTCTTCTCCCTCTTCGGCCACGACGACGTGCGCCTGCTCGACGGCGGCCGGGCGGCGTGGGAGGCGGAGGGCCGTGAGTACACGACCGACGCCCCCGAGCCGGTCCCGACCGACTACCCCGTCGTCGAGCGGGACGACCGCCGCATCCGCGCCTACAAGGACGACGTGCTCGCGCACCTCGGATCGCCGCTCATCGACGTCCGCTCCCCCGAGGAGTACTCGGGCGAGCGCACGACCGCCCCGGCCTACCCCGAGGAGGGCGCGCTGCGCGCCGGGCACATCCCGTCCGCGCAGAACGTGCCGTGGGGCAAGGCCGCGGCCGAGGACGGCCGCTTCCGCAGCCTCGGCGAGCTCGACGCGATCTACCGCGACGGCGCCGGTCTCTCCGCGGGCGACGACGTCGTCGCGTACTGCCGCATCGGAGAGCGGTCGAGCCACACCTGGTTCGTGCTGCACCACCTGATGGGGTTCGAGAACGTCCGCAACTACGACGGCTCGTGGACCGAGTGGGGCAGCGCGGTGCGCGTGCCGATCGTCCAGGGCGTCGAGCCCGGCACGGTCCCGGGGCGCTGAGCGCGGTGTCGGCCTCCGAGCCCCGAGCGCTCCCCCGCGTCCTCGCCGAGACCCGGGAGGACTTCCTCGCCCTCGACGTGAAGGACCGGCTCCAGCTGCTGCTCGAGTTCTCGAACGAGCTCCCGTCGCTGCCCGCCGAGTACGAGGGCCACCCCGACCTCCTCGAGCGCGTGGAGGAGTGCCAGTCGCCCGTGTTCATCTTCGTCGAGGTCGCCGACGACGTGGTGACGATGCACGCGACGGCTCCGCGCGAGGCGCCCACCACCCGTGGCTTCGCCTCGATCCTGGCCCAGGGACTGAGCGGCCTGTCGGTGCGCGAGGTCCTCGAGGACGTCCCCGACGACTACCCGCAGACCATCGGCCTCGGCGTCGCCGTCAGCCCGCTCCGGGTGCGGGGGATGACGGCGCTGCTCGCGCGGGCGAAGCGCCAGGTCCGAGAGAAGTCCGCGGCGTGACCCTGCGGGTGCTGCACCCGGTACCTGCCCCGGCGTCGGGTGCAGGCGCCGAGGGCCACGTCGCCGCCGAGCTCGGCACCGTCGTGGAGGCGGACACCGACGAGGGGCGGGCGCGTCTGCGAGAGCTCTACGCGCCTCCTGCGGCCGACTGGCTGCGCCTCAACCTGATCACGGCCGTCAGCGGCGACGCCGCCGGCGAGGACGGCACCTCCGACACGCTCAGCAACGCCGACGACCGCGCCGTGCTGGCCGCGATCCGCGACCTCGCCGACGGGGTCCTCGTGGGCGCCGCGAGCGTCCGAGCCGAGGGGTACCGGGTGCCCCGCTCCGCCCAGCTCGTCGTGCTCACGGCGAGCGGCGACCTGAGCGGGCACCGGATGGACCCCGAGCGCGCCGACCGTGTCGTCGTCGTATGCCCCGCCGCCGCGGTCGACCGGGTCACGGAGACCCTCGGCCCCGACGTCGCGGCCCGGGCCGCCGTGCTCGTCGTCGACGACGACGACGGGCAGGTCGCCATGGCGACTCTCGTCGACCGCCTCAGGAGCCACGGCCTGCGCTCCCTCGTCTGCGAGGGCGGCCCCTCGCTGGCCGGACAGCTGCTGCACGACGGCCTCGTCGACGAGCTCTGCCTCTCGACCTCGCCCGTCGTGATCGGCAGCGGTCTGCCCGTCTTCGGCCGGGAGCGGTTCGACCCGTCGCGGCTCTCCCTCAGCCAGCTGATGATGGACGACCAGAGCGCCCTGTACGCACGCTGGCTCGTGGCAGACGGCCCAGCCACTCGGCGATGACCGCCTCGAAGCGCTCGGGGTCGTAGTTCCAGATCTTCGTGTGCCGGGCGACCTCGAACACCTCGAGCTGCACGATGTCCGGCCGGGCGGCGGCGAGGGCGTGCGAGGCCGTCGACGGCACGAAGCCGTCGTCGTCGCTGTGCAGCACCAGCACGGGGACGCGCAGCTCGCCGGCCCGCTCGACCAGGTCGAGCCGGTCGAGGTCGAGGGGCTCCGCCCTGCCGCTCAGCCGTGACGCCCGAGGAGACTGCAGGAGGCGCATCGCCAGCTCCTGAACCACCCGCGGCACGCGCATGGCCGTGCCCTGGTACCGGAGAGTGGTGCGCCAGTCGACGACGGGCGACTCCAGCACGATCCCGACGACGCGGTCGCGCAGCTCGGCGCGGGTGACGGCCTGCAACACGGTGGCGCCGCCCATCGACCAGCCCATCAGCACGATCGACGTCGCACCCTGGTCCACCGCCCAGCGCATGGCCGCCTGGACGTCCGTCCACTCCGCGTCGCCGAGCGCGTACCGGCCGTCGGCGGACCGGGGCGCCTCGGTGTCGTTGCGGTACGAGACGAGCAGCGACGTCAGCCCGGCGCGGTGGAACACGGGAGCCGCGCGCACGGTCTCCGCCCGGGTGACGCCGCGTCCGTGCACGCCGATCATCCACGGCCCCTCGGTGCCGTCGGGCCCCGGCACGAGCCAGGCCGGCGCGCGGCCGACCGGCGTGTCGACCTCGACGTCCTCCACCGCGAGGCCAGCGTCGCGCGGCGACCGCCACAGCCAGCCGCCGATGCGGCCCGTCCTCGCCGTGGTCAGGTCGCCCTCGTCGACGACCTCGACGCGGCGCACGACCCGCCGCCCCTCCTCCTCGACGACCTCGCCGAGGCGGGCGTGTCCCCTGCCGTGGTCGAACCAGAAGCTGTAGCGGCCGGGGAGGCGCGTGTCGGCGTCGGCCGAGAGGGTGACGGTCCCGGCGACGGGGTCGTGCCCGAGCACGCGGACGTCGTCGGACCGTCGGCGGGCCGGCGTGACGACCTTCCTGGCCATGGCGACGACGCCCGCGACCAGCGCGAGGGACGCGGCGACGACCGTGCCCCCGACGGAGACCGACACGACGAGGCCCGCGACGGCCGCCCGGGTGCGGCGAGGGCGTGGGAGACGTGACATCGAGACCTCCGGACGGACGGGGCGGATCGGAGCACCTGCACCGCGCAGCTGCACGGAGGCACCTGCGGCGTGCCGCCCGCCTGTGAACCGGCTCGGAGCCTAGTCTGCTGAGGTGTCCGACACCTCCTCGCCCGCGGTCCCGACCGCGTTCGCCGCCGCGTCGGCCGCCGTCCGCGAGGCGCTCTCGCGCGACGACCTCGCGGTGACCGAGATCCCCGCCCCCGGCGGTCTGGCCCCGCACGCCCTCGCGCTCGCCGGAGACGTCGTGGGCGCGTCCGGCCGCGCCGACGCCGAGCTCGGCACCGGGCGCTTCGTCCTGCTGTACGACGAGAGCGCGCCCGAGGCGTGGGGCGGCGTCTTCCGCGTCGTCTGCTTCGCGCAGGCCCCGCTCGAGACCGACCTCGCCCTCGACCCCTTCGTCGCGGACGTCGCGTGGTCGTGGCTCGTCGACTCCCTCGACGCAGGAGGAGCCTCCCGGCACTCCGCGTCGGGCACCGCCACGAAGGTGCTCTCGTCCGGCTACGGCGAGCTCGCCGCCCAGGGCGACGGGGCGCAGCTCGAGCTGCGCGCCTCGTGGACCCCCACCAGCACCGACCTCGCCCCCCACGTCGCCGCGTGGAGCGAGCTCATCTGCACCCTCGCGGGCCTCCCCCCGACCGTCGAGGGCGTCACGCTCCTCGCCTCGCGTCGCGTGGGCCGCGACTGACCCCGGAACGACGGAGACATGAGCACCCCCACACCCGAGTCATCCCCCGCCGACGCGTCGTCGGTCCCCTCCCCCGCCGTCACCGTCGCTCCGACGATCGTCACGCCCCGTGCGGCGACCGCCGACTCGGTGCACGGCGAGGTGCACGTCATCGGCGACCGTGAGGCGTACCTCGAGGCCGTGGAGGCGATCGCCGCGGGGCACGGACCCGTCTCGATCGACGCCGAGCGCGCCTCCGGCTACCGGTACTCCCAGCGCGCCTACCTCATCCAGGTGTTCCGTCGCGGCAGCGGGGTCTTCCTGTTCGACCCGCCGGCGATCGGCTCGTTCGACGAGCTGCAGGCCGTCATCGGCCATGAGGAGTGGGTGCTGCACGCCGCCAGCCAAGATCTCGCGTGCCTGCGCGAGGTCGGACTCGACCCCGACCTCGTCTTCGACACCGAGCTCGGCGCCCGCCTCGCGGGCCTGCCCAAGGTCGGTCTGGGCGCCGTGGTCGAGCAGCTGCTCGGCGTCCATCTCGCCAAGGAGCACTCGGCGGCCGACTGGTCGACCCGGCCGCTGCCGCAGAGCTGGCTCGTCTATGCCGCCCTCGACGTCGAGCTCCTCGTCGACCTCCGCGACGCGATGGCCGAGCTGCTCGAGCGCGACGGCAAGCTCGAGATCGCCCGCGAGGAGTTCGCCGCGACCGTGGCGCGCGAGGCGAAGCCGGCGAAGGCCGAGCCCTGGCGGCGCCTCACCGGCCTGCACACCGTCCGAGGGGCCCGGTCGCTCGCGGTGGCCCGCGAGCTCTGGCAGGCGCGGGACGACTACGCACGCCAGGTCGACACGGCCGCGGGACGCCTGGTCCCCGACCAGTCGCTCGTCGCCGCGACCAAGGCGCAGCCCGCCGACAAGCGCGCCCTCGCCGGGCTCAAGGAGTTCGTCGGCCGCGCCAGCCGGAGCGAGCTGGACCGCTGGTGGGCCGCGATCGAGCGCGGCATGGCCACCCGCGACCTGCCCTCGTCCCGTGGTCCTGCCGGCGACACCCTGCCGCCGCCCCGCAGCTGGGCCGACAAGAACCCGATGGCCGACGCGCGCCTCCGGCACGCCCGCCCCGCGGTGGCCGAAATCGCCGAGGGGCTCGACCTGCCCGTCGAGAACCTGCTCACGCCCGAGCTGCTGCGACGTCTCTGCTGGGAGCCGCCGATCCCCTTCGACACCGAGACCCTCGCCGCAGCCCTCGTCGAGCTCGGCGCTCGACGGTGGCAGGTCGACGCCGTCGCCGAGCGACTGGCCGAGGCGTTTGTCGACGCCCACCAAGAGCCCGAGAGCGACCCCGCCGACGCTTCGTAGCAATCCGCGAAGGATTCCGCCGGCAGCAGGCCCCTCCCTAGGATCGGAGCAGTTCCGAGCACTGGAGGCACTGTGGCCGACACGACAGACGTGGTCTTCGTCGACGGGGTACGCACCCCGTTCGGCAGGGCCGGAGAAAAAGGCATGTACTGGGGAACCAGGGCCGACGACCTGGTCGTGAAGGCCATGAAGGGCCTGCTCGAGCGCAATCCGTCGCTGCCTCCCGAGCGCGTCGACGACGTCGCGATCGCGGCCACGACGCAGCAGGGCGACCAGGGCCTGACCCTCGGCCGCACCACAGCCCTCCTGGCGGGCCTCCCGCGGTCGGTGCCCGGCTTCGCGATCGACCGCATGTGCGCCGGCGCGATGACGAGCGTCACGACACTCGCGGGCGGCATCGCGTTCGGCGCCTACGACGTCGTCCTCGCGGGCGGCGTCGAGCACATGGGCCGGCACCCGATGGGCTTCGCCGCCGACCCCAACCCCCGGTTCCTCACCGAGAAGCTGGTCAGCGGCGATGCGCTCAACATGGGCTCGACCGCCGAGCGGATCCACGACCGGTTCCCGCAGCTGACCAAGGAGCGCTCCGACCGCTTCGCCCTGCGGTCCCAGCAGAAGCTCGCCGCCGCCTACGACGCGGGCCACATCCAGCCGGACCTCGTGCCGGTCGCGGTGCAGACGCCCGAGGGCTGGGGCCTGGCGACGCGCGACGAGGCTCCCCGCCCCGAGACCACGATGGAGGGGCTGGCCGGGCTCCGTACGCCGTTCCGCCCCCATGGGCGGGTCACGGCCGGCAACTCGTCGGGGCTGAACGACGGTGCGACGGTCAGCCTGCTCGCCTCCCGCGGCGCGGCCGACGAGCTCGGCCTCGGTGTGAAGATGCGCCTCGTCAGCTTCGCCTACGCCGGCGTCGAGCCCGAGATCATGGGCATCGGTCCGGTCCCCTCGACCGAGAAGGCGCTCCGCAAGGCGGGGCTCACGATCGACGACATCGGCCTGTTCGAGCTGAACGAGGCCTTCGCCGTGCAGGTGCTGTCGCTGCTCGACCACTTCGGCGTCGACGACGACGACCCCCGGGTCAACCCCTGGGGCGGCGCCATAGCCGTGGGCCACCCGCTCGCGTCGTCGGGCGTCCGCCTGATGATCCAGCTGGCCCGCCAGTTCGAGCAGCACCCCGAGGTCCGTTACGGGCTCACGGCCATGTGCGTCGGCCTCGGCCAGGGCGGCAGCGTCATCTGGGAGAACCCCCACTACTCACGGAAGGCGGCTCGATCGTGAGCAGCGCAGTCGACCAGCTCACCGCCCTCAGCGCCGACGAGGTGGTGACGCACTCGTTCGTCCGCGACGTGCCGCTGCCCTCGGGCGGCGTCCTCGCCCTCGTCACCCTCGACAACGGCCGCGACCACAAACGACCGAGCACGCTGGGGCCCGCGACGCTCGTCGAGCTGTCCGAGACCCTGGACGACCTCCGGGCCCGCGCCTCCCGTGGGGAGGTCCAGGCCATCGCGGTCACCGGCAAGCCGTACTTCCTGGCGGCCGGTGCGGACCTCAGCAAGGTCAGCCAGATCCCGAGCCGCGACGTGGCCCGCGAGCTGGCTCGCCTCGGCCACTCGACCCTCGGCAAGCTGCACGACGCCGGGGTGCCGACGTTCGTCTTCGTGAACGGCCTGGCCCTGGGAGGCGGGCTCGAGATAGCCCTGCACGCCGACTACCGCACGGTCGACTCGTCCGCGGCGGCCATCGCCCTGCCCGAGGTGTTCCTCGGTATCGTCCCCGCGTGGGGCGGCGCCTGGCTGCTGCCGAACCTGATCGGGATCGAGAACGCGCTCAAGGTCGTCCTCGAGAATCCGCTCAAGAACAACCGCACCCTCAAGGCCGCGCAGGCCCTCGAGCTCGGCATCGTGGACGTCGAGTGCGGCCCGGCCGCGTTCCTCGAGGACTCGATCCGCTGGGCCGACGGCGTCGTGGCGGGTCGCACGAAGGTCGCCCGGCCGAACGTGCCCGGCAAGATCGAGCGCGCCGTGAAGTGGGGCGCCGCGATCTCGATCGCCCGCAAATCGCTCGAGTCCAAGATCGGCACGGTCGCGCGCTCCCCCTGGGTCGCCCTCGACCTGCTCGAGGCGGCACGCAACACGGACCGCGCGACGGGGTTCGCCGCCGAGGACGCGGCCCTGGCCGAGCTCGTCTCGGGCGACCAGTTCCACGCCAGCATGTACGCGTTCGACCTCGTCCAGAAGCGGGCGAAGAAGCCGGCCGGGGCTCCCTCCCCCGACGTCGCCCGCAAGATCGGCAAGGTCGGCGTCGTGGGGGCCGGCCTGATGGCCAGCCAGTTCGCGCTGCTCTTCGTCCGGCGGCTGCAGGTCCCGGTGGTCATCACCGACATCGACCAGGCCCGTGTCGACGCCGGGGTCGAGCGCATCCGCGGCGAGATCCTCCAGCTCGCCGAGAAGGGGCGCATCTCGGGCGACGAGTCGAACCGGCTCACCGCACTCGTGACCGGCACGACCGACCTCGCCGACTTCGCCGACGCCGACTGGGTGATCGAGGCCGTCTTCGAAGAACTGGGCGTCAAGCAACAGGTCTTCGCGAACGTGGAGGCCGTCGTCTCGGAGACCACTGTGCTGGCCACGAACACCTCCTCGCTCAGCGTCGAGCAGATCGGGGCCCGCCTCGCTCACCCCGAACGCCTCGTGGGCTTCCACTTCTTCAACCCGGTCGCGGTCATGCCGCTGATCGAGGTCGTGAAGGCACCGGCCACCGACGACCCCACCCTCAGCACCGCGATGGTCACGGCGGCGGCGCTCCGCAAGAACGCGGTCATCACCGCCGACACGCCTGGCTTCGTGGTGAACCGCATCCTGGCCAAGCTGCTCGGCGAGGCCATGCACGCGGTCGAGACGGGCACGCCCTTCGAGACGGTCGAGCGGGCCACCGCGCCGTTCGGCCTCCCGATGACCCCGTTCGAGCTGCTCGAGCTCGTCGGCCTCACCGTCGGGGCGCACGTGCTCGACACGCACCACGCGGCGTTCCCCGAGCGCTTCTTCGCCAGCGACGGCCTGCACCTGCTCGCCGAGCACGGCCGGGTCTTCGAGCGCGACGCCAAGGGCCGCCGCAAGGGCTTCGACAAGAAGGCCGTCGCGCTCGTCGCCGGCGAGGGGACTCCCCTCACGGACGACGAGCTGCGGCGCCGCATCGAGGACGGCCTCGCCGACGAGGTCGGCCGCATGCTCGACGACGGGGTCGTCGCCGCCGCGGAGGACATCGACCTGTGCATGGTCCTCGGCGCCGGCTGGCCGTTCCAGATGGGCGGGGTGACGCCCTACCTCGACCGGGTCGGCGCCTCCGAGCGGGTGCGGGGACGCACGTTCCACGACCCGCTCGTCGTCGGCCCGGAGCACGTGGCACGCGTCTCGGCCTGAGCCGGACGTCCCGGCGGCAGCCGAGGAGGCGCTCGTCCCGTCACGAGGCAGGGCCTCGACGACCTGGTCGTCGAGGCCCTGCCTCATCGTGCTGTGCGCGGACGCTCAGTCCTGCTGCGCGTCCACCCGACGTGACGATGCGTCGTCGAGCGGACGGGCCACGGGGATCTTGCTGCCGAGGACCTGGGCCACTACGTCCCGGGCGATGTGCTGGGGCGTGAGGCCCGCCTCCTCCAGGATCTCGGCACGCGAGCCGTGCTGCAGGAACTCGTCGGGGAGCCCGAGCTCGGTGAGCGCGGTGTCGACGCCGGCCTCGCGCAGGTCCTGACGGACCCGGGTGCCGATGCCGCCGACGCGCACGCCGTCCTCGATGGTGACGACGAGGCGGTGCTCGGCGGCGAGCTCGATGATCGACCGCGGCACGGGCACGACCCAGCGCGGGTCGACGACGGTCGCCCCGATGCCCTGCGCCGCGAGGCGCTCGGCGACGTCGAGGCCGACGGTGGCCATCGGCCCCACGCAGACCAGCAGCACGTCGCGCCGCTCGTCGCTCGCCAGCACGTCCACGCCGTCGGAGAGGCGCGACTCGGCCTCGTGCTCCGTGCCGACGCTGCCCTTCGAGAAGCGGACCACCGTCGGAGCGTCGGTCACGGCGACGGCCTCGCGGAGCTCCTCCCGCAGCCGAGACGCGTCGCGAGGAGCGGCGAGGCGGATGTGCGGGACGATCTGGAGGAGCGCCAGGTCCCACATGCCGTGGTGGCTGGGGCCGTCGGGGCCGGTGACGCCGGCCCGGTCGAGGACGAACGTCACGCCCGCCCGGTGCAGGCCGACGTCCATCAGGACCTGGTCGAAGGCACGGTTAACGAAGGTGGCGTAGAGCGCGACCACCGGGTGCAGGCCGCCGAAGGCCAGGCCCGCCGCGCTCGTCACGGCGTGCTGCTCCGCGATGCCGACGTCGAGGACGCGGCTCGGGAAGCGCTCGGCGAGCTTGTGCAGCCCGACCGGCCGGAGCATGGCCGCGGTGATGCCCACGACGGTCTCGTCGCGCTCGGCGATCGAGACGATCTCGTCCGCGAAGACGCTCGTCCACGAGGGGGCGTTGGTCGTCTCGAGCGGCTCGCCCGTCTCAGGGTCGATCTGGCCGACCGCGTGGAACTGGTCGGCCACGTCGGCGCGGGCCGGGTCGTAGCCGCGCCCCTTCTCCGTGATGGCGTGGACGATGACGGGGGCCCCGTAGTCCTTCGCCTGGGTGAGCGCCTCCTCCATCGCCTTCTGGTCGTGGCCGTCGACCGGGCCGAGGTACTTGATGTCCAGGTTCGAGTAGAGGGCCTCGTTGTTCGTGAACCGGCTGAGGAAACCGTGCAGGCCGCCCCGCACGCCGCGGTAGAGGGCACGGCCGGGGTGCCCGAGGTGGTCGAAGACGGCCTCGGATCCGCGGTGCATGTCGCGGTACGTGCTGCGGGTGCGGACGGTGTTGAGGAACCGCGCCATGCCGCCGATCGTCGGCGCGTATGACCGGCCGTTGTCGTTGACGACGATGATGAGACGACGACCGTTGTCGTCGCTGATGTTGTTCAGCGCCTCCCACGTCATGCCGCCGGTCAGCGCGCCGTCGCCCACGACCGCGACGACGTGACGGTCCGACTGCCCCGTGAGCTGGAACGCCCGCGAGATGCCGTCGGCCCACGAGAGGCTGCTGGAGGCGTGCGAGCTCTCGACGATGTCGTGCTCCGACTCGGAGCGCTGCGGGTAGCCGGCGAGGCCGCCGCGCAGGCGCAGCCCGCTGAAGTCCTGCCGCCCGGTGACGAGCTTGTGCACGTACGACTGGTGGCCGGTGTCGAAGACGAACGCGTCGCGCGGCGACTCGAAGACCCTGTGCATCGCCAGCGTGAGCTCGACGACGCCGAGGTTGGGCCCCAGGTGCCCGCCGGTCTTGGACACCTCCGTGACGAGGAAGCGGCGGATCTCGGCGGCCAGCGCGATCACCTGCTGGTCGGTGAGGTGATCGAGGTCGCGGGGACCCTTGATCGTCTCGAGGATGCTCATCGGGATTTCCTTTCCGGCAGCCCGGAGGCGGCGATCCTCAGTTTAGGCGCGGACCGCGGGGAACGCCGGGAGGCCCCCGGCGACGTGCGGACACGACGTCGAGGGCCTCGGGGTGCGGCTAGACCAGGCTGCGCAGGACGTACTGCAGGATGCCGCCGTTGCGGTAGTAGTCAGCCTCACCCGGCGTGTCGATCCGGACGACGGCGTCGAACTCGATCGTGCGGGCGCCGTCGGCCGAGTGCTCGGTCGGCTCGGCGGTCACGTGCACGGTCTTCGGCGTCGTGCCCTCGTTCAGCTGCTCGAGCCCGTGGATGCTGATGGACTCGGTGCCGTCGAGTCCCAGGGACTCCCAGGTCTCGCCCGCCGGGAACTGCAGCGGGACGACGCCCATGCCGATCAGGTTCGAGCGGTGAATGCGCTCGAAGCTCTCGGTGATGACCGCTTTGACGCCGAGGAGGCTCGTGCCCTTGGCCGCCCAGTCACGCGACGAGCCGGAGCCGTACTCCTTGCCGCCGAGGATGACGAGGGGCGTGCCCTGCTCCTGGTACCGGGCGCTCGCGTCGTAGATGAACGACTGGGGCGCGTCGGCCTGCGTGAAGTCGCGCGTGTAGCCGCCCTCGACGCCGTCCAGCAGCTGGTTGCGCAGCCGGATGTTGGCGAAGGTGCCGCGGATCATGATCTCGTGGTTGCCGCGACGCGAGCCGTAGGAGTTGAAGTCCTTGCGGTCGACGCCGTGCTCGGCCAGGTAGTGGCCGGCAGGGCTGTCCATCTTGATCGAGCCGGCAGGGCTGATGTGGTCGGTCGTGACCGAGTCGCCGAGCTTGGCGAGCACGCGGGCGCCCACGATGTCCGTCACCGGGGTCGTCTCGAGCGTCATGCCCTCGAAGTACGGGGGCTTCCGCACGTAGGTCGACTCCGGGTCCCACTCGAAGGTCGCGCCCGTGGGCGTCGGCAGCGACCGCCAGCGCTCGTCGCCGTCGAACACGCCGGCGTACTCGTGCGTGAACATGTCGGTGTCGATCGACGAGTCGATGGTCGACTGCACCTCGGCCGCATCGGGCCAGATGTCGCGCAGGTACACGTCGCTGCCGTCGGACGACGTGCCGAGTGCGTCGTTCTCGAAGTCGAAGTTCATCGACCCGGCCAGGGCGTACGCGATGACCAAGGGCGGGCTCGCCAGGTAGTTCATCTTGACGTCGGGGTTGATGCGGCCCTCGAAGTTGCGGTTGCCCGAGAGGACGGCCGTGACGGCGAGGTCGTTGTCCTGGACGGCGGTCGAGATCTCGTCGAGCAAGGGCCCCGAGTTGCCGATGCATGTCGTGCAGCCGTAGCCGACGGTGTAGAAGCCCAGGTCTTCGAGGTAGCTGGTGAGGCCGGCCTTCTCGTAGTAGTCGGTCACGACCTTCGAGCCGGGTGCGAGGGTCGTCTTGACCCACGGCTTGGCCTTCAGCCCCTTCTGGCTGGCATTGCGGGCGAGCAGGCCGGCCGCGAGCATCACCGACGGGTTCGACGTGTTCGTGCAGGACGTGATGGCCGCGATGGCGACCGCGCCGTGGTCGAGCGTGAAGGTCGATCCGTCGTCGAGGGCGACCTGCGTCGGCTTGGACACCGTCGACGGGGCATGCGAGGTGTGCGAGTGCGAATGGGCGTGCGAGGAGTCTTCGTCCTCGGCCGTGAAGCCGACGGGGTCGGAGGCCGGGAACGTGCCCTCGACGGCGGCGTCGACCATCGAGTGGTCGGTCGTGGCGTAGTTGTCGAGGTCGACCCCGAACTGGGTCTTCGCGTTCGTCAGCTCGATGCGGTCCTGAGGGCGCTTCGGGCCGGCGATCGAGGGGACTACGGTCGCCAGGTCGAGCTCGAGGTACTCGCTGAAGACGGGCTCGACCGAGGGGTCGTGCCAGAGGCCCTGGAGCTTGGCGTACTCCTCGACGAGCTCGATCTGCGCGTCGCTGCGGCCGGTGAGCCGCAGGTAGTCGAGCGTGACGTCGTCGATGGGGAAGATCGCCGCGGTGGAGCCGAACTCGGGGCTCATGTTGCCGATCGTGGCGCGGTTCGCGAGGGGGACCTCGGCGACGCCGTCACCGTAGAACTCGACGAACTTGCCGACGACTCCGTGGCTACGGAGCTGCTGCGTGATCGTCAGCACGACGTCCGTCGCCGTGACGCCGGTCGGGATCGACCCGCTGAGCTTGAATCCCACCACCTTCGGGATCAGCATCGACACGGGCTGGCCGAGCATGGCCGCCTCGGCCTCGATGCCGCCGACACCCCAGCCGAGCACGCCGAGGCCGTTGACCATCGTCGTGTGCGAGTCGGTGCCCACAAGAGTGTCCGGATACGCCTGGAGCACGCCGTCGACCTCGCGGCTGTAGGTGACACGCGCCAGGTACTCGATGTTTACCTGGTGCACGATGCCGGTGCCGGGCGGCACGACCTTGAAGTCGTCGAAGGCCGTCTGGCCCCAGCGGAGGAACTGGTACCGCTCGCCGTTGCGCTCGTACTCGATGTCGACGTTGCGTTCGAGGGCGTCGGCCGATCCGAAGAGGTCGGCGATGACCGAGTGGTCGATCACGAGCTCGGCCGGTGCGAGCGGGTTGATCTTGGTGGGGTCGCCGCCCAGGGCCGAGACCGCCTCGCGCATGGTGGCGAGGTCGACGATGCAGGGCACCCCCGTGAAGTCCTGCATGACGACGCGCGCCGGCGAGAACTGGATCTCGGTGTCGGGCTCGGCCGTCGGCTGCCACGAGCCGAGGGCGCGGATCTGATCGCCCGTGACGTTGGCGCCGTCCTCGGTGCGGAGCAGGTTCTCGAGCAGGACCTTGAGGCTGAAGGGCAACTTCTGCGAGCCGTCCACCGCGTCGATGCGGTAGACCTCGTAGTCGGTGCCGCCGACCGTCAGGACGTCTTTCGAGCTGAAGCTGTTGATTGCAGACACGTGCCGTCTCCCTTGCTGGACTTCGCCCTCATCATGACCCGACGACGAGGGACCGCACCAGCGAGGTCAGCCTAAGTCGTCGACCGGTGCAGGGGCGCATGTCGTCGAACTGTCTTGATGTCGAGACAAACCTAGCACCGGAGGCGGTGCGCTAGCTGACGGGGCCCCGAGCGTCGACCGCGTCGTCGCCGGAGGCCCGGCCGCGGTACACCGTCCTGACGAGCAGCCACGTGACCCAGAGGAGGCCCGCGTAGAGCGGCACGCCCATGAGGAGCTTGAGCGTGGCGAGAGCGGCGATCTGCCCGCTCAGCAGGAGCGGGAGCTGCACCGCCAGTCGAGCCGCGAAGAGCCCCGCCCACAGCCAGGTGACGAGCACGAGGACACGACGCTTGGCGCGGTCCTGCCGCCACGCGCCTCCTTCGTTCGTCAGGAGGCCGACGATGACGCCCACCAGCGGCCAGCGGACTGCGATGCTGACGACCATCGCCACGAGCGAGATCGCGTTGATGACGACTCCGGGGACGAAATTGCCCTCGGCCCGGCCGCTGAGCAGCGCTATGCCTGCGGACAAGGCGACGCCGAGCACACCGGCCAGGGCCTGCGCCACCGGCCCGCGCTGGACGGCCCGGGAGAGCACGAAGAGGACGGCGAGGGCGACCGGGATCAGCACGGACGGGAGCAGTTCTCCGGTGATCGTGTAGACGACGACGAACCCGAGTCCCGGGACGATCGACTCCGCGAGGCCGCGGACGCCGCCGATGGCCGAGAGCAGCGCGGACGCGGTGGGGACCTCACCGGGAGCCACCTGGCCGATCCCCGCCTTCTGCGCCGCCGCCCGCAGCTGTGCGGCCAGCGACACGCGAGGATCGTCCAGGACCGACTCGTCGCCGGGGCCGGCACGGTGGTCGCCAGGGGCCGGAGGCTCGTCGCCGGGATGGTCCGTCGCCCCGTCCTGGGCCATCGGGTCAGGCCTGGTCGGCGGGGCCCGCGGCCGCGTCGACCGCGCTCGGCTTGGGCATGCTGAGCGGGATGAGCTCGCGCGGCGGCATCGGGGTGGTGCCCCGGACGACGACGATGCTGCGGAAGAGCTCCTCGATCTTGGCGGCCGCCTCGTCGTCGACCGTGGCGTCGCCGGCGATCACGCCGCGGAGGAACCACCGTGGGCCGTCGACGCCGATGAAGCGGGCGAGGCGGGTGCTGCCGGGGTCGCCGCCCATCAGGGGGATCTCGGCTCGCACCTCAGGGCCGAAGGGGCCGTCCACCTCGGTGGTCGTGCCGCCCTGCTTCTGGATCTGCTCGCTGATCTGCTCGCGGATCTCGTTCCACAGCCCCGTGGTGCGGGGTGCCGCGAAGGGCTGCACCTGCAGTGTCGACTTCGCGAAGTCCAGGCCGACGGCGACGACGCGCTTGCTGCCCTCCTCGACCTCGAGCCGCAGGTGCAGGCCGTCGCGCGGGACGATCTTCACGCCGCCGAGGTCGACGTAGGGGCGGACGGGATTCGCCTCGGTCTCGTCGAGGGGGCCCTCGTCGGCCCGGTCGGCCGGCGCCGACTTCGAGTCGTCGAACACCTCGACCTCGGCGTCGTCCAGGGCCTCGATGTCGACCTCGACGTCGGTCAGGTCGGCGGTCTCGACCTCGATCTCGGCCAGCTGCTGCGCTTCGCGCTTCGACTTCCTCATGATGCGGTGCCTCCGGTGGTGTGTGCGTAGCCCGTGGAGCCGAAGCCGCCCGTGCCCCGGCTGCTCTCGGGCAGCGCGTCGACGGGGACGAACGAGGCCCGGACGACGGGCACGACGACGAGCTGGGCGATCTTGTCGCCCACCTCGATCTGGTGGTCCGACTCGAGGTCGGTGTTCAGGAGCGTGACCTTGATCTCGCCGCGGTAGCCGGCGTCGACCGTGCCGGGGCTGTTGACGACGGTGATGCCGTGCTTGGCCGCGAGCCCGCTGCGCGGGACGACGAACGCCGCGTGGCCCTCGGGCAGGGCGATCGAGACGCCCGTGCCCACCAGGGCCCGGTGGCCCGCGCGGAGCACCAGGGCCTCGGACGAGAGCAGGTCGGCGCCGGCGTCGCCGGGGTGCGCGTAGCGGGGTGCCCGGTCGTCAGGGGACGAGGAGGCGCCGGCTCGGTCGGCCGTGAAGGGGACGTCGAGGGTCGGGGTCACGTGTCGAGGCTAGTGCAGAAGTCTGGTCGAATGGACTCATGAACCCGTACCGCGAACGGCTCACGCCGCCGGCCACCGTCTTCGTCGCGACCGCCCTGGTGGTGCCCGCGACCCTGCTCGTCTTCCTGCCCATCGACCAGGTGGTCGGGGTGGTCGTGGCCGTCCTCTTCTACGCCGCGATCGTGATCGCCCTCGTCGTCACCTCGCCGGTGCTGACCATCGACGACGAAGCGTTCTCGGCGGGGCGCGCACGTCTGTTCCCCTACGAGATCGGGGACGTGCGCGGCTTCTCGGGAGCAGAGGCCACACAGCAGAGAGGGCCCGGGCTCGACGCGC
Organism: Frigoribacterium sp. ACAM 257; assembly: GCF_007954365.1. GTDB lineage: Bacteria > Actinomycetota > Actinomycetes > Actinomycetales > Microbacteriaceae > Frigoribacterium. The sequence goes on along the minus strand of NZ_VOLO01000001.1, from coordinate 899,867 downwards.
GAGCCTGGACCCTCTTCCGTGGCTGGGTGAAGCCGGTGGTGCGGATCTCCCTCACCGACGGGACGGATCCCGCACCCTACTGGTTGGTGTCGACGCGACGTCCCGACGAGGTCGTCCGCCGCCTGGAGACGCTCAGGCAGCGCACTCCCGGCAGATAGCCCCGAGCTTGGTCTCGTGGTCGAGCTGCGAGCGGTGCTTCACCAGGAAGCACTCGACGCAGGTGAACTCGTCGACCTGCGGGGGCAGGACGACGACGTCGAGGTCGAGGTCGGAGAGATCCTGGCCGGCCAGCTCGAACGAGCCCGGGTTGTCCGCGTCGTCGTCGATCACTCCGGTGGTCTTGTCGGGGGTGCGCTCCTTGAGCCCCTCGATCGACTCCGAGCCGTCGTCGTCGTTCTTGCGAGGTGCGTCGTAGTCGGTGGCCATGCCCATCCAGTTCTTCAATAGTTCGTGTACCGAAGTTCGTGTACCGAATTCGGCGGGCACAGTTTGCATCACTCGTTGTCGAATAGCAAACCCGCCGAAGGGGCCTCTCGGCCGCCCTGGAGGAACTCGCGGCACGCCCGTTCCATTCCCGGGAACACGCCTCTGACGTGGGACCCTTCTGGCCAGGACACGACGGCGGAAAGGCGTGCGAGATGCAGGATCTGAGGGTCATCGGGGTCGAGAGCGGAGCGCTCGTCGTCGCCGCCGACGGCGGGGCCGAGTACCGGCTCCCCGTCACCCCGTCGCTGAGGTCGCAGCTGCGCGCCGCCGCCCCCGACAGCGCCCCCGTCGAGCGCAAGGCACCGCCCCGCGAGATCCAGTCGCTCATCCGCTCGGGCCTCTCGCCCGAGCAGGCGGCCGAGCGCACGGGTGCCGACCTGGCCTACGTCCGACGCTTCGAGGGCCCCGTGCTCGCCGAGCGGTCGCACGCGCTCCGCACGGCGCTCGGGGTCGCGGTCACCGTCGCCTCGGACGTCCAGCCCGACGGGGACCAGTCCTCGTTCGGCGGCGTCATCGAGTCCCGTCTCGACTCGGCCGACGCGACCGACCGGCACTGGACCAGCTACAGGGACGCCGAGCACGGCTGGCTCGTCTCCGTCTCGTACGTGACGCAGGAGGTCTCGCGCGACGCCGCCTGGCGCTTCGACCCGAAGGCGCTCTCCCTCGTCCCGCACGCCGGCGACGCTCGCGCCCTCTCGCAGCACTCGGCCGACGTCGGTCCCCTCGTCCCTCGGCTGCGCGCCGTGAGCCTGGGCCGAGACGACGACGAGCCGCTGGCGGGGCGCTTCGACAGCGGCGCGTTCCTGGTCGAGCGGACGAGCAGCGAGGAGGACCATCTCGACGAGGCGGCCGACGCCCCGCACCGTGATGACCGTCCCGCGGCGGTCGCCCGGCAGGACGTCCGCTCCCCCGCCTCCCTCGCGGCGACGAATCGCGACCCAGAGGCCTCGGCCGGCGACCCGCACGCCCAGACCGCCGACCTGCTCGAGGCGCTGCGCCGCCGCCGAGGCGAACGCGAGGCAGCCCGTTTCCCGGACGACCCGTCGCGCGACGACCGATCCGCCGGCTCCGTCCGAGTCATCGACGTGCCCCTCGACGACTTCGACCTTCCCGAGGGCGAGACGGGGTCGCAGTCCCTGCCGTCCGGTCCTCCGGCCTCGGCGAGCGGCGACCAGCGCCCTCGCGCGACCGGCCAGCTCCGCGGCGGCCGCCGCCCGGCGATGCCCGGACCGGACGGCGTCGTGCCCGGACAGGGCGGCGCCAAGAAGTCTCGTGGCCGCGCCTCCATGCCGAGCTGGGACGAGATCGTCTTCGGCGCACGATCGGACGACGACCCGGCCTGAGCGAGGACACCGCAGCACACGAGCCCCGGGTCAGCGGGCGAAGGCGCCGAACCTGCGAAGGGGCACCTGGGTCTCGTCGCTCGACCACGAGCCGTGCTGGCCGATCATCGACCCTGCCTGGCCTCCGGTCGAGCGACCGTCGTACCAGACGACGCCCTTGCGGGCGGCGACCAGCACGTCGCCGATGCGCGGGGCGACCACAGGGTCGACGGGCCCGAACCAGCCGGCCTGCACCGCCTCCTCCCGGGTGACGACCCAGGCGCGGTCCGATTCCGTCTCGCGCCACGCCGCCAGCGTGGCGGCCCGCACGGCCTGCGACGCGTCCGGCTCGAAGTGCAGCTGGAGGCAGCGAGGCTCCCCCGCGACGTGCCGGACGCCGTCCACGAGCGAGGCCCGGTCGCCGAAGACGACGCGGCCTCGCTCCCCCACGTCGAGGACGCCGTGGTCGGCCGTCACGACGAGGCCCTCGTCGGGCCCCAGGGCGGCGGCGAGCCTGCCGATCTCGCCGTCCACCTCCTCGAGGGCTGCCGTCCACTCGTCGCTCTGCCAGCCGAGACGGTGAGCGATCATGTCGAGCTCGGGCACGTAGAGGTAGACGAGCGCGGCCCCGGGGCCGGCGACGAGGTCGCGTGCCCGACGGAACCTGTCCGCCACGGACTCGGCAGCCTCGTAGGTGGCACCCCGGAGGATCGCCTCCGTGAGGCCCGACCGGGCGTAGCGCGCCGGGCCGACGGCCGCGCTCGCGACGCCCAGGTCGGCGGCCTCCTGGAACACCGTCCGGCTGAGCTGCCAGGTGTCCGGGCGCATGCCCGCGTCCCAGCCGGACAGCTGCTTGACGACGCGGTCGCGCTCGGCGTCGAGCACCGAGTAGCCGACGAGGCCGTGCTCACCCGGCAGGCGACCGGTCGTGAAGGTCGTCAGGGCGGAGGCGGTGGTCGTCGGGAAGCCGGAGAACAGGCTGCCCGAGACGCTCCCGAGGTGCCGGGCGTGGCCGCGGCGGGCTCCGACGTTCGCTGACCCAAGACCGTCGACGACCAGCACGACGGCCGAGCGGGCGGGAGGCAGGGGGAGGGAGCCGACACGGCCGGTGAGGGCCGCCAGGACGGACGGGAGGACGTCGGCCAGGCTCACCGCGCCGGGGGGACGCGCCGGTACGATGGTCGTCATCGGCACCAGTCTGGCACAGCGGGTCCGCGCGCGGACCTCCTTCCCGCCGCTGCCGCCTCCTCCCCTCGCCGACAGCCCGCCCAGGTGCCTCGCGCACCTCCTGCCCCAGAGAAGTGCATGACGACGACCGAGAACACCACCGGCCCCACGGACTCCGGAGAGCGCATCGAGGACATCGACGTCTCGCTCGAGATGCAGGGGTCGTTCCTCGAGTACGCCTACTCGGTCATCTACTCACGGGCCCTGCCCGACGCCCGGGACGGGCTCAAGCCCGTGCAGAGGCGCATCCTCTACCAGATGTCCGAGATGGGCCTCCGACCCGACCGCGGACACGTCAAGAGCGCCAGGGTCGTCGGCGAGGTGATGGGCAAGCTGCACCCGCACGGCGACACGGCCATCTACGACGCGATGGTGCGCCAGGCACAGTCGTTCACGATGCGGGTGCCGCTGATCGACGGCCACGGCAACTTCGGCTCGCTCGACGACGGGCCGGCCGCTCCGCGGTACACCGAGGCTCGGCTCGCCGAGGCGTCGCTCGCGATGACGCGCAGCCTCGACGAGGACGTCGTGGACTTCGTGCCGAACTACGACAACCAGCTCATGCAGCCGGAGGTGCTCCCCGCCGCGTTCCCGAACCTCTTGGTCAACGGGGCCAGCGGCATCGCCGTGGGCATGGCGACGAACATGGCCCCGCACAACCTCGTCGAGGTCGTGGGCGCTGCCCGGCACCTGATCGACCACCCCGACGCGAGCCTCGACGACCTCATGGCCTTCGTGCCCGGCCCCGACCTGCCCACCGGCGGCACCATCTCCGGTCTCGCCGGGGTCCGCGACGCCTACGCGACCGGGCGCGGCTCGTTCAAGACCAGGGCGCGCGTGCAGGTCGAGAGCATCACGGCGCGCAAGTCAGGTCTCGTGGTCACCGAGCTGCCGTACCTCGTCGGCCCCGAGAAGGTGATCGAGAAGATCAAGGACGGCGTCCAGGCGAAGAAGCTCACGGGCATCACCGACGTCACCGACCTCACGGACCGCACGCACGGCCTGCGCCTCGTCATCGGCGTCAAGACGGGCTTCAGCCCGGAGGCCGTGCTCGAGCAGCTCTACCGCTACACCCCCCTCGAGGACGGCTTCAGCATCAACGCGGTCGCGCTCGTCGAGGGCCAGCCCCGGACCCTCGGCCTCAAGGAGATGCTCGAGGTCTACGTCGGCCACCGTGTCGAGGTGGTCACCCGTCGCACCCGGCACCGCCTGGGCAAGAAGGAGGCGCGCCTCCACCTGGTCGAGGGCCTCCTGATCGCCATCCTCGACATCGACGAGGTCATCCAGGTGATCCGCTCGAGCGACGACACCGCCGCGGCGCGGGCTCGGCTCCGCGAGGTCTTCGACCTCAGCGAGATCCAGGCCGAGTACATCCTCGACCTCCAGCTGCGGCGCCTCACCAAGTTCAGCCGGGTCGAGCTCGAGACCGAGCGCGACGAGCTGCGGGCCGCGATCGCCGAGCTGCAGGCGCTGCTCGGCGACCCGGCGCGACTGCGCGCGCTCGTCTCGAGCGAGCTCGCCGACATCGCCGAGCAGTTCGGCACGCCCCGGCGCACCCTCCTCACCGAGGCGGCCCCGAGCATCGCGAAGCAGGGCCGGGGCAAGAACGCCCCGGTGCTCGAGATCGCCGACACGCCCACTCGGGTGTTCCTGTCGACGACGGGGCGCCTCCTGCGGGTCGACCACCAGGACCCGTCGGCCGACACCCCCGCTCCCCCGTCGCGCAGGACGTCGCACGACGCCGTGCTCTCGTCGATCGACACGACCACGCGAGCCGAGATCGGCGCGGTGACGACGACGGGCCGGCTGCTCCGCTTCACGCCGGTCGACCTGCCGGCGGTGCCGCCCACCTCGGTGCAGCTCGGTGCCGGCGTCCCCGTGCGCGACTACCTGGGCCTCGCCGACAAGTCGGAGCGCGTCCTGGCGCTCGTCTCGCTGACCGCTGACCGTCCGATCGCCCTGGGCACCGCGCGGGGCGTCGTCAAGCGCGTGGCCACCGGCCAGTACCCGCCGAAGCCCGAGTTCCCGGTGATCACCCTCAAGAAGGGCGACACCGTCGTCGGGGCGGCACAGGGCTCGGACGACGACGAGCTGGTCTTCGTGACCTCCAGCACGCAGCTGCTGCGCTTCGCGGCCTCGTCGGTCCGCCCCCAGGGTCCCGCCGGCGGCGGCGTCGCCGGCGTCTCCGTGGCTCCCGACGCTCGTGTCGTGTTCTTCGGCGCCGTGCCCGAGGGGCAGGAGGCGGTGGTCACCACGATCTCGTCCGCCGCCGGTGCGCTCGAGGGCACCGACCCCGGGCGCGCCAAGATCAGCGCCTTCTCCGAGTTCCCCGCCAAGGGCCGGGCCACCGGGGGCGTGCGGTCACATGCGCTGCTCAAGGGCGAGTCCGAGCTGTCGCTCGCCTGGGTGGGCCCTGCCCCGGCGCGGGCGGTGGCGGTCGACGGAGGCGTCAGGTCGCTCCCCGAGACGCTCGTGCGCCGGGACGCCTCCGGCACGCCGCTGCAGGCGCTCGTCGCCACGGTGGGAGCGTCGCTGGCCCACGTCACCGACGCGGCGACCGGGGCGCCCGCGGGCAGCGAACCCGAGTGACCCTTGACGGCGGCTCAGTCTGACCCTGCGGCCGCCGTGGTGGATCAGACGTCGATGCGCTCCCGGCTCAGGCCGGCGCCGTCGATGATGAACTCCTTGCGGGGAGCCACCTCGTTGCCCATCAGCAGCTCGAAGACGCGGGCGGCAGCCTCGGCGTCGTTCACCTGCACCCGCCGCAGCATCCGACCCGAGCGGTCCATCGTGGTCGTCGCGAGCTGCTCGGCGTCCATCTCTCCGAGCCCCTTGTAGCGCTGGATCGGGTCCTGGAACTTCTTGTTCGAGCGGCGCAGCTTCGCGAGGAGGGTCTGCAGCTCTTTCTCGGAGTACGTGTAGATCGTCTCGTTCGGCTTGCTGCCGGGGTTGATCACGACGACCCGGTGCAGCGGCGGCACGGCCGCGAAGACGCGGCCCTCCTCGATCATCGGCCGCATGTACCGGAAGAAGAGCGTGAGGAGCAGCGTGCGGATGTGCGCGCCGTCGACGTCGGCGTCGCTCATGATGATGACCTTGCCGTAGCGCGCGGCGTCGATGTCGAACGACCGGCCCGACCCCGCTCCGAGCACCTGGATGATCGAGGCGCACTCGACGTTCGAGAGCATGTCGCTGACCGACGCCTTCTGCACGTTGAGGATCTTGCCCCGGATCGGCAGCAGCGCCTGGTACTCGCTGTTGCGGGCGAGCTTGGCCGTGCCCAGCGCCGAGTCGCCCTCGACGATGAAGAGCTCGCTGTTGCCGACGTCGTTCGAGCGGCAGTCGACGAGCTTGGCCGGCAGGGACGAGTTCTCGAGCGCGTTCTTGCGCCGCTGGGTCTCCTTGTGGGCCCGCGCCGCGATGCGCGACTTCATCTCGGAGACGACCTTGTCGAGCACGAGGGCCGTCTGGGCCTTGTCCTCGCGGCGTGCGGACGCGAAGAGCTCGGCGAAGCGCGTCTGCACGACGTTCGCGACGATGGCCCGGACGGCCGGCGTCCCGAGGATCTCCTTCGTCTGGCCCTCGAACTGCGGCTCGGGGAGGCGGACCGTGAGCACGGCCGTCAAGCCCGCCATCACGTCGTCCTTCTCGATCTTGTCGGTGCCGACCTTGAGCCGTCGTGCCGCGAGCTCGACCTGCTGCCGCATGAACTTGAGCAGCCCCGCCTCGAAGCCCGTCTGGTGAGAGCCGCCCTTCGGCGTCGCGATGATGTTCACGTAGCTGCGCAGGACGGTCTCGTAGCCGCCGCCCCAGCGGAGGGCGATGTCGACCTCGCACTCTCGCTCGAGCTCGGTGGCGACCATGGCGCCGCCCTCGGTCAGTACCGGGACCGTCTCGGTGTACGTGCCCGTGCCGGTCATGCGCCAGGTGTCGGTGACCGGCGCGTCGGGGGCGAGGAACTCGACGAACTCGCTGATGCCGCCGTCGAAGCGGTACGTGCTCTCGTGCGGGAAGCCCCCGTCTGTGAGCGACCCGGGCCGCTCGTCGCGGATGCGGAGCGTGAGCCCGGGGATGAGGAACGCCGTCTGGCGCGCGCGCCCGGACAGCTCGTCGGGCTGGAAGGACGCGCCACGGGTGAAGATCTGGCGGTCGGCCCAGTACCGGATGCGCGTGCCGGTCACGCCGCGCTTGACCTTGCCCACCTCGCGGAGCACGCTGCCCGAGACGAACGGCGTGAACGGCGCGTCCGGGGTGGGCGCGCCGTCGTCGGCGAACGTGCCGGGCTCGCCCCGGCGGAACGACATCGCCCACGTCTTGCCGCCACGGTCGACCTCGACGTCGAGCCGCTCGGACAGCGCGTTGACCACGGACGCCCCGACGCCGTGCAGGCCGCCCGACGAGGCGTAGGAGCCGCCGCCGAACTTGCCGCCCGCGTGCAGCTTGGTGAAGACGACCTCGACGCCCGTCAGCCCCGTCTTGGGCTCGATGTCGACGGGGATCCCGCGGGCCGTGTCGCGGACCTCGACGCTGTCGTCGGCGTGCAGGACGACGTCGATGGCGTCGCCGTGCCCGCCGAGGGCCTCGTCGACCGAGTTGTCGATGATCTCCCACAGGCAGTGCATGAGGCCTCGCGAGTCGGTCGACCCGATGTACATGCCGGGACGCTTGCGGACGGCCTCCAGCCCCTCGAGGACCGAGAGGTGGCGAGCCGAGTAGTCCGACGTGGCGATGGTGTTCTCCTGACGCGAGGCAGAGCCGACCGGCGGGAATTCCGGAGGGAGGGGTCTGGTTCCATCCTACGAGCGCCCACGGACAGTCCCGGGAGGCGCTCGCCCCCCTCCGTCACTACGCGATGAGCGAAATCGGCTCGGATCGCACCCGATACCCGGGAGCGCGTGTTTTGATGAGGTCTTCACATCCACAGCACCACCGTCAGGAGGAGCATCACATGACTCAGATGGCCACCGACCACACCGCCGTCGACGAGCTCGGCTCCCGCTACCAGCTCTCCGCCGCCGACCGATGCGACAGCTGCGGGGCGCAGGCCTACGTCCGCGCGACCATGGCCAGCGGCGAGCTGCTGTTCTGCGCGCACCACGGTGCCAAGGTCAAGGACAAGCTCCAGCCCACCGCCGTCGAGTGGCTGGACGAGAGCTCCAAGCTCCACCAGAACTGACGTCGTCCGGGGAACAGCACCCCGGCGACGCGACGAAGGGCCCGCATCCGTGAGGACGCGGGCCCTTCTCGTCGGTCGGGGCGCGCCGGACGACGTCACATGGCCTTGAAGGCCCGTTCGAGGTTCTCACGGATGACCCGCTGCGACTGCTCCGCGTACTCGTCGAGCTTCGCGTGCGCCTCCCCCGCGTGGTACGAGATGCTGCGACGCGTCAGCGCCGCGCGGAGCACCCGGTCGCTCAGCGCCGGGTTGAGGGGCAGCAGCGGCCCCTTGAGCTGCGTCCCGAAGGAGGCGCCGCGCACGACGCCCTCGGCGCCGTCGGTCCCGTTGCCTCCACCGTGCACCACGCGACCGAAGGCCTCGACGCCGGCGCCGAGCTCGAGGTGGGCGGCGTGGTCCTCGAAGCCGAAGAGGGTCAGCTCGTCCCCGCCGTAGGTCGTCGTCACCTGGAAGTAGTTCGTCCGACGCGGGGCGCCCCGTCGCACCGTGGCGTCGAAGAACCCGATGCCGGGCACGGTCTCGCCCTGCTCGGTGACGACGCCCTTGGTCAACAGCTCCATGCCGCCGCCGACCCCGATCACGGGGACGCCTGAGGCGGCGAATCCCTCGAGTGCGGGCAGGAGCCGCTGCGCGTCGACGCTGACCGAGCGGACTCCCGAGAGCGGTCCGTGCCCGAGGAGCACGACGTCCGCCACGGTGGGCACGTCGTCGCCCACGCGGTACTCGACGACCTCCGTCTCGAGCCCCGCCCGCCGGGCCCGCGCCACGAGCGTCGCCACGTTGCCCCGGTCGCCGCTGACGCCGAGCTGCTCGGGGTAGAGGTGGACGAGGCGGAGTGTGTCGGCGCTCACGCGGTCTTCTCCAGGTCGGGGTGGCCGAGGATGCGGCGGGCCAGCATCATCTGCTCGTAGTTCGTGACGAAGTGCTTCGTGCGGTCGCTCGGCGAGGGCAGAGCCCTCATCAGCTTGATCGCCTTCGCGATGTCCTCCTCGATCACGTGCACGGGGATGCCCTCGTGCTCGAGACGCAGTGCGAGCTGCCACGCCTTGGCGCCGGCGAGCACGTCGACATGGTCGAGGCGTGAGAAGTCGATGTCGTAGATCCACGAGATGTCGGGCGTGCCCTCGTCGATCGCGAGCATGACCTGTTCCGTGTCCTGCGGGAGCGCGTCGAGGTTCAGCTGCAGGCTCGCCGCGTTCTTGAACATGATGAACTCGGCCTCGTCGGCGCCGAGCGACATGCGCTCGCCCCGGCCGTAGGCGGGCTTCATCGTGTCGAAGGCGCGGGCCACCGCCTCCTGCTCGACGGTCCGCCCGAGGACGACGGACGCGGTCTGCAGTGCCGCGGCCGCGTCGACGGCGTAGTGCAGGCCACGGGCGGGCAGCCGCACCTCGACCGTGGACTCGCCGACACGGATGCTCGCCCTGTCGCCGTCCATCCGCACGACCTCGGCCTCGACGGGGCGCGTGGCGTCGGCCTCACGGGAGAAGTCGTCAGCGTTCTGCAGCCCGTTGGGGGCAGCGGCGACGACGTCGGCGGCAGCCCCGAACCGGGTGACCGTCTGGCCCGGCTGCGCCTCGTAGGGCGCGAGGTGCTGGTCGTCGCGGTTCGTCACGACGGCACGGGTGGCCAGGGCGGCGGTGTCCGTCATCATCGTGCCCACCCGCTCCGTCTCGAAGAAGCGGTACAGCTGGTCGACCTGCACGTTGAGCATCAACACCGTCGACGGGTGCAGCGACCGGGTGAGCTCGACGGCGAAGGCCTCGTCGACCTCGATCACGCCGATGTGGTGCTTGACGTTCCCGAAGGGCGTCACCTCGCGGAGGAACGCCGAGGCGATTCCCTGCGGCAGGTTGGCGCCGGTGGGGTTCGTGAAGACCCGCAGCCCGTGGGCACGCAGGGTCTCGGTCAGCATCATCGTGGTCGTCGACTTGCCGTTCGAGCCGAGGACGAAGACGACGCCCTGCTCGAACTGGGACGAGACGTGGGTGAGGAAGTCGGGCGCCAGCGCGAGGACGGTGCGGCCGGGATAGGCCGAGCCGCCGCCGCGGAGACGCGCGACCGCACGGACGAGACGGCCCGCGAGCACGGGCAACAGGTATCGCACGGGCCTACTCGAGGTAGTCGCGGAGCGACTGCGACCGGGACGGGTGGCGCAGCTTGGCCATCGTCTTGGACTCGATCTGGCGGATGCGCTCACGCGTGACGCCGAAGGTGTCGCCGATCTGGTCGAGCGTCTTCGGCATGCCGTCGCCGAGGCCGAAGCGCATGCGGATGACGCCGGCCTCACGCTCGGACAGGCTGTCGAGGAGCGACTCGAGCTGCTTCTGCAGCATGGTGAAGCCCACGGCGTCGGCGGGGACGACCGCCTCCGTGTCCTCGATGAGGTCGCCGAACTCGCTGTCGCCGTCCTCGCCGAGGGGGGTGTGCAGCGAGATGGGCTCGCGACCGTACTTCTGGACCTCGACGACCTTCTCGGGCGTCATGTCGAGCTCACGGCTCAGCTCTTCGGGCGTGGGCTCGCGACCCAGGTCCTGCAGCATCTGGCGCTGCACGCGGGCGAGCTTGTTGATGACCTCGACCATGTGCACGGGGATGCGGATGGTGCGGGCCTGGTCGGCCATGGCGCGGGTGATGGCCTGGCGGATCCACCACGTGGCGTAGGTCGAGAACTTGAAGCCCTTCGTGTAGTCGAACTTCTCGACCGCACGGATGAGGCCCAGGTTGCCCTCCTGGATCAGGTCGAGGAACTGCATGCCGCGGCCCGTGTAGCGCTTGGCGAGGCTGACGACCAGGCGCAGGTTGGCACCCAGGAGGTGGCTCTTGGCTCGCTGGCCGTCGCGGGAGACCCAGCGGAGCTCGCGCTCGAGCTCCTTGCTGAGGCCCGTGCTGTTCGAGAGCTTGTCCTCGGCGAAGAGACCGGCCTCGATGCGCATGGCGAGCTCGACCTCCTCGGCGGCGTTCAGAAGGGCCACCTTGCCGATCTGCTTCAGGTAGTCCTTGACGGGGTCGGCGGTCGCACCGGTGATCGTCGTCGAGTAGACGGGCATCTCGTCGTCGTCGTCCTGCGAGATGACGAGTGCGCCCTTGGGGAGCACCTCAGGAGCTGCTGCCTTGTCGCCGGCGTCGTCCGCATCGGTGTCTGCCGCGTCGACGTCGGCGGGCTCGGCCTCGTCGTCCGCCTCTGCCGCCTTCGCCGCCTTGGCGGCTGCCGCCTTGGTGGGTGCCGCCTTCGCCGGTGTCGCCTTCTTGGCGGCGGGCGCCTTCGCCGCGGTCGCCTTCTTGGCGGGCGCCCGCTTGGCGGGTGCCTTCTCGGGCGCCGAGGGCGCCTCCTCGGTCGTCGCGGGCTCGTTCTCGAGCACCGCGCCGTCGGTCACGGTCTCGTCGACGACCGTGGTCGCCTTGCTGCGAGTAGCCATGCGAACACCTTCCACTTCATCTGCACTGGGTCTTCCGGGCGCACTGGTCTCGTCGGGCAGCGCACGGGCCTTGCGGGCAGCACCGCGCCTTTCGGGCAGTACTAGGACCCATGTCAAGTCCGCGCAGACGAGCGCACCGATGAGGGTCGGGCACCTGCACGGGACATGAACGGGTCCGACTCCGATTATTGCACGTCTGGTCGGCCACGCCGACCACGGTCCCCTCCCGTCGTCAGGAACTCCGTCGTCTCCGGGCCTGCCACTTCCGGTTGAGCGCGACCCACAGCGGCGCCACCTGGATCCCCTCCTCGAGGTGCAGCAGGCGCCGAGTCCGCCTGCGCTCCAGGACGAGCCCGACGACACCTCCCCCGATGACGACGTACTGCACGAGGAAGGCGATCCGGAACGAGTCGAACGAGAAGAGGTCGCTCGTCCCCCCGCCGGCCACCCGCGTCGCGTCGAGCTGGTCGAGCACCACGCCGATGAGGAACATCATCACGAAGCTCGCCAGGAACCCTCCGACGTTGACGATGCCGTTCGCGACGCCGAGACTGCGGACGGGGTTGAACGAACGGGCGAAGTCGAAGCCGATCAGGCTGCCGGGGCCGCCTACGCCGAGCACCACCACCAGGACGTAGGCCAGCCAGTGCGGCGGCTGTCCAGGCCATGCCAGCACGACGGTCCAGGTGATCCCGAGGGCCGTGACGATGCCGAGGACGAGGTTCGAGCGGCGCAGGGGGAAGCGCGCGGTGAGGAGTCCGAGGACCGGGCCGGCGACGACGCCGGAGGCCACGAGGAGCGTGAGCATGCCGGACGCCTGTGCGGCGGAGAACCCGAGGGCCCCGACCAGGAACGGCACGCCCCAGAGCAGGCTGAAGACGGTCCCCGACGACTGGGTCACGAAGTGGGACCAGAACCCGAGGCGAGTGCCCGGTCGCCGGACGCTCTCCGCGAGTTGACGACCGGCGTCGCGCCAGGTCGTGCCGGCGGACCCGGCGGGACGGCCGAGGGGCGAGTCGCGCACGACGAGGACCACGAGCACGACGGCCACGACGGAGAGTCCCGCCGCGCCGAGGAACGCCGGGCGCCATCCGCTGCCGTGCAGGACGAGCGAGAGCGGAACGGCGGAGAGCACCTGCCCGAGCTGCCCCACGTTGCCGGTCCACTGCGAGATCTGCGGCAGGATCGGCCCGCGGAACCACGCGGGCAGCAGGCGGATGACGCTGATGAAGGTCATCGCGTCGCCGGCTCCCACGAGCACGCGCCCGGCGATCGCCACGCCGATGTGCGGGGGCGCGAACGCGACGACGGACTGCCCGACGACGAGCAGGACACCGCCGGCCACGATGAGCGCACGGGGTCCGACCCGGTCGAGCAGCACGCCGACCGGGATCTGCAGACCCGCGTAGACGACCAGCTGCACGACGGCCAGGGTCGACAGCGTCGACGCGGAGATGCCGAAGATCTGCTGCGCCTCGACGCCGGAGACGCCGAGCGAAGAGCGCTGCAGGACGGCGACGACGTAGGCGAGGACGGCAGCGCCCCAGACGAGCCAGGCACGCGACGAGTTCACCCGACGACCCTAGTGGCCGCCCCGGCCCTCCGTGCGGGGCACGGGCGAGGCCGCGGGCACGAGAGCGAGAGGGCCGCGAACCGCGCGGCGGCCCCTCAGGCCTCGTCGTCGGGGCGGCGCCCCGCGAGGAACCGCTCCAGCTCGGCAGCGAGGACGTCCGCGGACGGGACCTGCCCGTCCTGGTCGGTCAGCGGCGACGGGAGGGGGTTGCCCTCCATGTACGTGTCGTGCCTCTCCTCGAGCGTGGAGACCAATCGGGAGAGCTCGTGGTTGCCGTGCACCTGCTCGTCGACCTTGGCGAGGAAGTCGCGCCCCTCCGAGCGGAGCCGGTCGGTGGGGAAGATGAGCCCCGTCGCGGCGCTGATGCTCGAGAGGGCCGCCACGGCGGCGTCGGGGAACTCGGTGTCCGCGAGGTAGTGCGGCACGAGGAGCACGAAGCCGGCGGTCGGGTGCCCGGAGTCGCCCAGCCGCTGCTCGACGAGGTGCAGCGCGTTCGCCGGGGCCTGGGTGACGGGCCGCCAGACCGAGAGGGACTCGACGAGATCGGCGCGGTTGCCGCTGACGGTCACCCCGATGGGCCGTGTGTGCGGCACCGGCATCGGGATCGAGTGGACCCAGGTGGTGGTGGACACCCGGTAGCGGCGGACGAGGTCGACCACGGCTGCAGTGAACCGCTGCCACTGGAAGTCGGGCTCGAACCCCGACAGGAGGAGGAAGGGCTGGCCGATGTCGTCCGTCACGAGCCGGAGCGACAGGGTAGCGGTCGCGACCTCGGAGATGTGGTCCTGGTCGAAGGTGAAGACGGGGCGACGGGCGCGGTAGTCGAGGAGCTCGTCCGCGTCGAACGACGCGACCATCGAGTGGTCGAGCTCGGCGACGAGGAACTCGGCGAGCTGCCCTACGGCGCCCCCCGCGTCGGAGGAGCCCGTCAGTCCTGCGACGAGGGGCAGCCCCTCGGGAACGTCGGAGGCGTCGGGAGCGAGGTCGTAGAGTCCGGCGGGGTCGTGCATGCCGTCAATGCTAGGCAACGCGCCCGGCACCGGCCTGCTCCGGCGACGTGCCCTGAGCGAACACCCGCGGTGGCTACGATCGAGGGATGACCGAGCTCTTCCTGTCCACCACCCGTTCCCCCGCAGCCGAGGTCGAGGCCGACGTCCTCGTCGTAGGCGTCGTCACGGGAGCCGACGGCCCCTCGGTCACCCGCGACGTGCCCGGCCTGCCCTCCGACCTCCGGGCGCTCGGCGTGACCGGCGCCCGCGACGAGCTCGTCCGGCTCCCGGGGACCGGCGCCGCCGTCGTCACCGCCCTCGTGGGGCTGGGCGACGTCGTCGACGCGGAGGCCCTCCGCTACGCGGCCGGCGCGGCGATCCGACAGCTGACCGGCGTCGACCGCGTCGTGCTCGACCTGCCCGTCTCGACCGAGGCGGAGGCGCTGGCGGCCCTCGAGGGCGCGGCCATCGCCTCCTACGAGTTCGACGCGTTCCGCGGGTCGTCGGCGTCCGAGTCGAGGCGTCACGCCCGGACGCTGGTGCTCGCCGCCGACCTCGAGGTCGAGGAGCCGACGGTGCGGCAGGCGACCGTGGTCGCGCAGGCCGTGCACACCGTCCGGGACCTCGCCAACACTCCCCCGCAGCAGATGTTCCCGCAGGCCCTCGCCGACCACGCCGTCGAGCTGGCCGCCGACCTGCCCCTCGACGTGACCGTCCTCGCCGAGGACGAGCTGCGGGAGGGCGGGTTCGGCGGCATCCTCGGCGTCGGCCAGGGGTCGAGCCGCGGACCTCGTCTCGTCAAGGTCGTCTACTCGCCGGAGGGCGCGTCGAAGCACCTGGCGCTCGTCGGCAAGGGCATCACGTACGACACCGGCGGGCTCTCGCTCAAGCCCGCGGGCAGCATGCTCGGCATGAAGGACGACATGACGGGCGCCGCCACCGTGCTCGCGGTCGTCGTCGCCGCCGCGCGGCTGCAGCTCCCCGTCCGCCTCACCGCGTGGCTCTGCGTCGCCGAGAACATGCCGAGCGGCACGGCCATCCGTCCCGACGACGTCCTCACCATCCGGGGCGGCACCACCGTCGAGGTCACGAACACCGACGCCGAGGGCCGCCTCGTCATGGCCGACGGACTGGTCGCCGCGAGCGAGGAGCAGCCCGACGCGATCGTCGACGTCGCCACCCTGACCGGCGCCCAGGTGGTCGCGCTCGGCACGCGCACGGTCGGGGTCATGGGCAACGACGACCTCGCGGGTCGCGTGGTCGAGCTCGCCGACCGTGCCGGCGAGGCCGCCTGGCGCATGCCGCTGCCGGGCGAGCTCCGCAGCAGGCTCAAGTCCGACGTGGCCGACCTGGTCAACGCCACGCCGGGCAACACCGCGGCCGGCATGCTGCTCGCGGGCGTGTTCCTGAACGAGTTCGTGGGCGAGAAGGAGGGCACGGGAACGCCGCTGCCCTGGGCTCACCTCGACATCGCGGGCCCCTCCAACAACAAGGGCGGCGGCTGGGGCTACACGGGCAAGGGGTCGACCGGCGTTTCCGTGAGAACGCTGCTAGAGCTGGCCCGCGACTTTTCGGCTGCGTAGTAGGGTCGAGGAGGCGGGAGCGACCCGCCGAGATCGGTCCCCCGGGCGACGCCGCCTCCTCCTCACCGAGGTGGACGCGGACGCGACGCCGACGTCACCACGACGGCGTCCTTCCCGCCTCGGGTACCTCCGAACGCACGAGGGAGTTGCTGGGTGTCGGAACAGAATTTTGACCTGGTGGTGCTCGGTGGCGGCAGCGGCGGATACGCCGCGGCCCTGCGGGCCACCGAGCTGGGGCTGAGCGTCGCGCTGGTCGAGAAGGACAAGCTCGGCGGCACCTGCCTCCACCGGGGCTGCATCCCGACCAAGGCGCTGCTGCACTCCGCCGAGGTCGCCGACGTCTCGCGGGAGTCAGCGAAGTACGGGGTGTCGACCGACTTCCACGGCATCGACATCCCCGCCGTGACGGCCTACCGCGAGGGCGTCGTCGCCAGCAAGTACAAGGGCCTGCAGGGCCTGGTCAAGGCGCGGGGCATCACGGTCATCGAGGGCGAGGGCCGTCTGACGTCGCCCACGACCGTCCAGGTCGGCGAGACCACGCTGACGGCCAAGAACGTCGTCCTGGCGACCGGCTCCTACTCCCGCAGCCTCCCCGGCCTCGAGATCGGCGGCAAGGTCATCACGAGCGAGGCCGCCCTTGCCCTCGACCACGTGCCGGCCCGTGTCGCCATCCTCGGCGGCGGCGTGATCGGCGTCGAGTTCGCCAGCGTCTGGAAGTCCTTCGGCTCCGACGTCACGATCGTCGAGGCTCTCCCCCACCTCGTCCCCAACGAGGAGGAGTCCATCTCGAAGCAGTTCGAGCGCGCGTTCCGCAAGCGCGGCATCGGCTTCTCGCTCGGAGTCCGCTTCGAGAGCGTGTCCCAGAGCGACGACGGCGTCGTCGTGACCCTGGAGGACGGCAAGACCATCGAGGCCGACCTGCTCCTCGTGGCCGTCGGGCGCGGCCCCTCGACCCAGGGCCTCGGCTTCGAGGAGGCGGGGGTCACTATCGACCGCGGCTTCGTCATCACCGACGAGCGACTCCGCACCAGCGTCCCCGGGGTCTTCGCGATCGGCGACATCGTCCCCGGCCTGCAGCTCGCGCACCGCAGCTTCCAGCACGGCATCTTCGTCGCCGAGGAGATCGCGGGCCTGGCGCCGCAGGTCATCGAGGACACCAACATTCCCAAGGTCACCTACTCCGACCCCGAGGTCGCGTCCGTGGGCCTGACGGAGGCCAAGGCGGCCGAGAAGCACGGTGCCGACAAGGTGACGAGCTACGACTACAACCTCGCCGGCAACGGCAAGAGCCACATCATCGGCACCAGCGGCTCCGTCAAGGTCGTCCGCGTCGTCGACGGTCCGGTCGTCGGGGTCCACATGATCGGCGCCCGTGTCGGCGAGCTCATCGGCGAGGCCCAGCTGGCCGTCAACTGGGAGGCCTACCCGGAGGACGTCGCGCCCCTCGTGCACGCCCACCCGACCCAGAACGAGGCCCTCGGAGAGGCGATGCTGGCACTGGCCGGCAAGCCGCTCCACGCGATGTAGTCGCGTCCCCTGTCACACCCGCAGCACCCGCACACTTCCGCACCACCCGATCACACAGACACACGATGTCTTCGAAGGAGTCCCCCGCATGAGCGAATCCGTCAACCTCCCGGCACTCGGAGAGAGTGTCACCGAGGGCACGGTCACCCGCTGGCTGAAGAACGTCGGCGACCGGGTCGAGGTCGACGAGCCCCTGCTCGAGGTCTCGACCGACAAGGTCGACACGGAGATCCCCTCCCCCGTCGCCGGCGTCATCGAGGAGATCCTCGTGCCCGAGGACGAGACCGTCGAGGTCGGGACCGCTCTGGTCCGCATCGGGGACGGCAGCGGCCAGGGCGGCGACTCCCCCGACGACGCCCCGGCAGAGCAGAGCTCGCAGCCCGAGGCCTCGGCCGAGGGCGGCCAGGACGAGGCGGACGACGCCGTCGTCGCGTCGTCCGCGGCACCGGCCCCGGGCGAGGAGTCGGACGCCGACGCGCCCGCGCCTGCCGACGACGTCGACCCTGCCCCGGCTGCCGAGCAGCCTGCCGACCAGGCACCGGCCGTTCCTGCCACCGCCCCGGCCGCTGCGGCTGCCCCCGCCGCAGCGGCACCCGCAGCGGCGGCGCCGCCCGCAGCAGCTGCGCCGGCTGCCGCTCCGGCGCCTGCTGCCCCCGCACCCGCTGCCGCTCCGGCAGCGGCGCCGTCGGCCTCGTCCGACGCGTCGCAGGCTCCGACGGGCTACGTCACTCCCCTCGTTCGGAAGCTCGCGAACGAGAAGGGCGTCGACATCTCGACCCTCAGCGGCAGCGGGGTCGGCGGCCGCATCCGCAAGGAGGACGTGATCGCCGCAGCCGAGGCCGCAGCGACCTCGTCGTCGACAGCCGGCTCGTCGGCACCCGCGCCCGTCGAGGTCTCGCCCCTCCGCGGGACCACCGTGCCGATGACCCGCCTGCGCAAGGTCGTCGCTGAGCGGGCCGTCCAGTCGATGCAGGCGATGGCCCAGCTCACGAGCGTCGTCGAGGTCGACGTCACGGCCGTGGCCACGTTCCGTGACGCGAACAAGGCCGCGTTCCTCGAGAAGACCGGGAACAAGCTCTCGTTCCTGCCGTTCTTCACCCTGGCGGCGGCGGAGGCGCTCAAGGCGCACCCGAAGCTGAACGCGACCGTCGACGGCGACTCGATCGTCTACCCCGACCACGAGAACGTCAGCATGGCCGTCGACACCGAGCGCGGCCTGCTCACGCCCGTCATCAAGGGTGCATCGGACCTCGACCTGGCCGGCATCGCTGCCCAGATCGCGGACCTCGCACAGCGGACCAGGGACAACAAGCTGAAGCCCGACGAGCTGGCGGGCGGCACCTTCACGGTGACGAACACGGGCTCGCGCGGGGCGCTCTTCGACACCCCCGTGGTGTTCCTCCCCCAGGTCGCCATCCTGGGCACCGGCGTCGTCGTCAAGCGTCCCGTCGTCGTCCAGGTCGACGGCGCCGATGCGATCGCTGTCCGTTCGATGGTCTACCTGGCTCTGTCCTACGACCACCGCATCGTCGACGGCGCAGACGCGGCTCGGTTCCTCGTGGCGGTCAAGAGCCGCCTCGAGGCGGGTGACTTCGCCGGCGTGCTGGGGATCTGAGCCACCACGCCTAACGGCGCGGGTCAACCGCGCAGCACCTCTCTGAGTCGCCAACCGGCCTCGGTCCTCACCACGAGGACCGAGGCCGGTTCGTCGTCCGACGTGCGGCAGGCGAGGAGCACGGTCTCCCCCAGCCGCTGCACCTCGGACACCACGTCCGTGGGCAGGACGAGGTCGTCGACGGCTTCGATGTCCGTCAGCACCAGAGAGTCGCCTGCCGAGACGGGCGAGCCGGCCTGGTCCACGTCAGCGAGGCACGACGTCGAGGGCTCTCGCGCGCAGGTGACACGGGCTCGGAGCAGGACCGTGGCGGCGGCGATCGCGTCGTCGCCCCGCACGGCCGTTTCCTCCTGGCTCACGGGGTCGTCGGCAGCCCCGTCGTGGACGGAGGCGACAGCCCCCGGGTCTCCGTCAGGAGGGGCCGCGTCGGAGGTCGACCCGGTGGACGGCGTCGGGGCGGGCTGCACCGTGTCGGCCGACGGGACGTCGGATCCCGAGTTCCCCGGGACGACCGCGGCGCCGACCACGAGCGAGAGGACCACGAGCCCGCCCAGCACCCAGGAGCGTGGTCTCACCGACCGCAGGCGGCCCAGGACGGGCACGGCGGACACGGCCTCCCACCAGTCCGCGAGCCCGTCCAGCAGGGCGGACTCGGGCAGGACGCTCGTCCAGCCCGACCTCGTCGGCTCCGCAGGCGGAGGTCGCCACTCGACCCTGGACGCTGCCGTGTCGGCGCTCGGGACGACCGTCGGCAACGGCACCGGCCGAGCCAGGTCGTGGACCCGCTCCACGAGCTCCTCGACGCTCGCCTCCGTCCCCATCTCGTCCGTCAGCCGGTCCCGTTCGTGAGGGGGCAGCTCGCGGGCGACGGCCCGCACGAGAGCCAGGGCGCCGCCCGGCACCGATCCGGGCGGCTGAGCACCGAGCCGGGCCACGCGGCCCCCGACCAGGACCGGAGCACCCCTGCCGTCCACCTCGACCTGCTCCAGGCCGACGTCGTCGAGCACGGTTCCCCGCCGAGCGAGATGGGCGACGGCCGCGATCACGGGCAGGAGGATCGTCACGGCTTCTCCGCCCGACATCGTCCCCCGCCGTCGGGCCCAGACGTCGAGTCGCTCGCCCGCCGGCCCGTCCGTGACGACGACGAGGACGCCGTCGCCGTCGGCCAGCACGTCGAGCGGCCGGAGGAGGTGCGGGTGCTGCGTCGAGTCGGCCGCCGCGACGAGGGCCGGCGACGAGCGACGAAGCACCACCCGTCGCCCTCCCGGGGACGTTCCCTCGACCGTGCCGCCCGGAGGAGGAGGCCAGACGGACCCCTGGTCGAGGCGGTACGGGCCGAGCGACGAGGTGACCATGGGCCCAGCGTGGCCGTCGCGGGGTCGCTGCCCCGCACCTCCTCGTGCTGGCCGGGGAGAGACGACGACGTCGAGCGCCCGGGGAGGACCCACGGCGGCCCCCGACCCCGTATCCTGGTCTGCATGGCACGTCGCACGTCACCGGAGAACACGTCCCCGAAGCCGCCCAAGGAACCGGGCCGCTTCACGCAGATGTGGCAGGTGTTCAAGATGACCCGCCGCGTCGACAAGACCGCGCTGCCGCTGATGCTGCTGGCGCTGCTGCTGCCCGTGGCGGCCGGGGTGCTCGCGGGCCTCTTCCTCTCCGCCGGCAACGTCCTGGCACTCGTCCTCTACATCGTGGTCGGCGTGATGCTCGGCATCTTGCTGCTGCTGATCGTCCTCGGACGCAAGGCGGAGAGGGCCGCCTACTCACAGATCGAGGGGCAGCCGGGCGCCGTCGGCGCAGTCATGAAGAGCGGCCTCCGCCGCTCGTGGCGCGCCGCGGAGATGCCCGTCGCCGTGCAGGGCCGTTCGCAGGCCGCCGTCTACCGGGCCGTCGGCAAGGGCGGCGTCGTCCTCATCGGCGAGGGCTCGGTCGCCCAGACCAAGAAGCTCGTCGACGAGGAACGACGGAAGGTCGCGCGCATCCTCCCCAACGTCCCCATCACGGTGCTGCACGTCGGCCCCGACGCCGAGTCCGTGCCGCTGCACAAGATCGCCGGCCGCATGAACAAGATCAAGTCGTCGCTGAACCGCAACGAAGTGCTCGCCGTGAGCAACCGCCTCCAGTCGCTCGGCAAGAACGGCCTGCCGATCCCCAAGGGGGTCGACCCGTTCAAGGTGCGAGCCGGACGCCCGCGCTGATCCACGCCGGCCGCTGACCGGACCAGCCACAGACGGAGGCGCCCGTCCCCTCGAGGGGACGGGCGCCTCCGTCTGTTGTGGCGTCCGTCAGACGCGGACGAGCACGGTCCCGGCCACGCGGTCGTGCAGGCCTCGCTGGTCCTGGTCCCAGACGACCGCGGGGATCACGAGGGCGAGCAGCAGCGTGCGGACGACCGGGCGCCAGAGGCCGGTGCGCCCGCCCGCCATCGGGACGAGGCGCATGCCGAGGACGAGATGGCCGACGGTGCCGCCGAGGGTGACGAGGAACACGATCTGCACGACGCTGAAGACGACCGAGATGGCGAGCCCCTGGCCGTCGAAGAAGGCGAACGCGACGACGTAGGCGATGGCCCAGTCGATCGACACGCCAGCGAGGCGGCGGCCGACCCGGGCGATCGACCGAGGACCCGTGCGGGGCAGGCCGAGACGCTGCCCCGGCCAGTCCTGGCGGGGCGCCTCGCCGCCGTCCACGGGACCGGACGGAGGTCGGTATCGGTCGTCGTGCATGACGCAGAGCCTACCGACGCGACACCCGTAACATCTCTGAAACAATGAGGACACCGCGACGAAACGGCCTCGCCATAACGTCGTCGAAGGCTGCGTCCGGCAGTCTGACCGATCTGAGCCCATTGGAGAGACACCTAGATGTTCACCGATTCTTCCGAGGTGCTGAAGTTCATCACGGACACCGACGTCAAGTTCCTCGACATCAGGTTCACGGACCTCCCCGGCGTCCAGCAGCACTTCAACATCCCCGCGTCCACGGTCGACGAGGAGTTCTTCTCCGTCGGCCAGCTCTTCGACGGGTCCTCCATCCGCGGCTTCGCCTCGATCCACGAGTCGGACATGCAGCTCATCCCCGACGTGACCACCGGCTACGTCGACCCCTTCCGCGCCGAGCGCACCCTCGTCCTCGTCTTCGACATCTTCAACCCGCGGAACGGCGAGCTCTACAGCCGCGACCCGCGCCAGGTGGCCAAGAAGGCCGAGAAGTACCTCGCCTCCACGGGCATCGCCGACACGGCGTTCTTCGCCCCCGAGGCCGAGTTCTACATCTTCGACGACGTCCGCTACGAGGTGAAGCAGAACGCCAGCTTCTACAGCGTCGACAGCGAGGAGGGCGCCTGGAACACGGGCCGCGTCGAGGAGGGCGGCAACCTCGCCAACAAGACTGCCTACAAGGGCGGGTACTTCCCGGTCAGCCCCGTCGACAAGACGGCCGACCTGCGCGACGACATCAGCCTCAAGCTGATCGACTCGGGCCTCGAGCTCGAGCGCGCGCACCACGAGGTCGGCACCGGCGGCCAGCAGGAGATCAACTACAAGTTCGACACGATGGTCCACGCGGCCGACGACATCCTCAAGTTCAAGTACATCGTCAAGAACACTGCCGAGCAGTGGGGCAAGGTCGCGACCTTCATGCCCAAGCCGCTGTTCGGCGACAACGGCTCGGGCATGCACACGCACCAGTCGCTCTGGAGCGACGGCAAGCCCCTCTTCTACGACGAGAACGGCTACGGCGGTCTCTCCGACCTGGCGCGCTGGTACATCGGCGGCCTGCTGAAGCACGCTCCCGCCGTGCTCGCCTTCACGAACCCGTCGATCAACTCGTACCACCGACTGATCCCCGGCTTCGAAGCCCCCGTCAACCTGGTGTACTCGGCCGGCAACCGCTCGGCCGCGATCCGCATCCCGATCACGGGCACGAACCCCAAGGCCAAGCGCATCGAGTTCCGCGTCCCCGACGCGGCGTCGAACCCGTACCTCGCCTTCGCCGCCCAGCTGATGGCCGGTCTCGACGGCATCCAGAACCGCATCGAGCCGCATGAGCCCGTCGACAAGGACCTCTACGAGCTGCCCCCGGAGGAGGCGAAGGGCATCCCCCAGGTGCCGGCGTCCCTCGACGGCGCCCTCGACGCGCTCGAGGCGGACCACGCGTTCCTCACCAAGGGCAACGTCTTCACCGAGGACCTGATCGAGACCTGGATCGCGTACAAGCGCGAGAAGGAGATCCTGCCGATGGCGCAGCGCCCGCACCCCTTCGAGTTCGAGCTCTACTTCGGCGTCTAGTCGACACCAGCTCGGCTGTCGCCGGACGGCGCGCGAGAAGGCCCGCACCCCCTCGGGGTGCGGGCCTTCTCCCGTCGTGGCCGCGACGTCAGGCGGGGAGGCTGCTCCCCGCGAGCACGCGACGCTGAGCCGGGGTGCGGCGACCGCCGAGCGGACGCACCTCCCAGCCGCCGCTCGACCACACCTCGGCGTCGAGCGCGTTGCGGGCGTCGACGACGACGGGGTTGGCGGCCAGCTGCGCGAGTGCGGAGGGCTCGGCGCTGACGAACTCGGGCCACTCCGTCAGGAGCAGAACGGCGTCGGCGTCGGTGACCGCCTCCTCGATGTCGTCGGCGAACGACAGGGTGGGGAAGCTGCGCTGGGCGGTCTGGGTCGCCTCCGGGTCGACCACCAGCACCTGTGCGCCGCGCAGGTGCAGGGCGGCGGCCACGTTGAGGGCCGGCGAGTCACGGACATCGTCGGTGTGCGGCTTGAAGGCCGCGCCGAGGACGGCGATGCGGCGGTTCAGCACGGAGCCGCCGCACGCGTCGATGGCCTGGTCGATGACCCGCTGGCGCTGGGCCATGTTGATCTCGTCGACCTGCTGCATGAGGCCGACGGCGCGGTGGGCGCCCAGTTCGTTCGCACGGTACATCAGCGCACGGATGTCCTTGGGCAGGCAGCCGCCCCCGAAGCCGAGCCCTGCGTTGAGGAACTTGCGGCCGATCCGGTCGTCGTAGCCCAGGGCGTCCGCGAGCGTCGAGACGTTCGCCCCCGCGGCCTCGCAGAGCTCGCTGATCGCGTTGATGAACGAGATCTTCGTGGCCAGGAACGCGTTCGCGCTGACCTTGACGAGCTCGGCCGTGGGCAGGTCGCACGAGATGACCGGCGTGCCCGTCGCGATGGGCTCGGCGTAGACCTCGCGGAGGATCGCCTCGCTCCGGACGTCGGTGCCGCCGAAGACGATGCGGTCGGGACGGAGGGTGTCCTCGACGGCGTGGCCCTCGCGCAGGAACTCCGGGTTCCACACCACGTCGGCCGAGACCCCCGTCGGCAGCGCGCCGGCCACGATCTCGCGGAGGCGAGCCGCGGTGCCGACCGGGACGGTCGACTTGCCGACGATCAGGCCGTCGTGGCTGAGCGACTCGGCGACCTTGCGGGTCGCCTCCTCGACGTAGCTCAGGTTGGCTGCGTGGCTCCCCCGGCGCTGCGGAGTGCCGACGCAGATGAAGTGCACGTCGGAGAGGGCGACGGCCTCTGCGATGTCGGTCGTGAAGAGCAGGCGTCCGGACTGGACGTGTCGCAGGATCAGCTCGGGCAGGCCCGGCTCGAAGAAGGGCACTCGGCCCTGGCTGAGAGCCTCGACCTTCGCGGGGTCCGTGTCGACGCCGATGACGTCGAAGCCCATCTCGGCCATGGCGGCGGCGTGGGTGGCGCCGAGGTAGCCGGTTCCGATCACGCTGATGCGGGGCCTGGTCGAGGCCGACGTCACGGCGGCGTCGACGGACTGGGGGTCGGTGCCGGCGCCGTCGGCGGGGCGGGTGTTCTCGTTCATGATGCGCTCCTCGCGATCTGGGGTGCTGCAGTCAGGGGTGCTGGGGCGGTTCTGGTGGCGGAGGACGGAGCCCGCGAAGGCGATCTGCCCGACGAGGGCGCCGCGGTCACGGGAGCGGCCTCAGGGCGAAGTCCGTGTCGGTCCGGACGATCCCGCGCCGGAAGGCCTCGAGGGAGTCCTGCCGGGAGGTGATCCGCCAGTCGTTCGTCAGGTACGAGCCGCTCGACACGGTGGTGGCGGTCAGGTTGAACCAGGCGAAGCCGATGATGTCGTCGTTCTCCGGTCTCGCGAGCTCGGCGAAGAGGGAGTCGATCCACCGGGGCTTCTGAGCGTCCCTGGTCGTGCCGAGCTCGGCCGCGCCCATCTCGGCGAGGATGATCGGCTTCGTCGTGATCTGCCGCAGCTGCGCCAGCGTCTTCCCGAACGTGCCGTCGAAGTCGCCGCTCTGCGGCGTCTCGACGCTGTTGCGGAGGTAGCCCGTCATGCCGACCCAGTCGACGTAGTCGTCGCCCGGGTAGAGGCTGTCCGTGTACTCGACGGTGCGGTTCTTCGTGGGCACGCCCTCGACCCGGGTGGGAGCCCAGACCCAGGCCACGAGCTCGTTCGCGCCGCGTGCCTCGAAGAGGTCGTGGACGTGCTTCCACATCGTCACGTACTCGCCCGTCTCGTTCCCGTTGACCCCCTCGGCCCACGGGTACCAGTTGCCGTTCATCTCGTGGTCGAGGCGGATCGCCAGCGGCAGGCCGTTGGCCACCAGGGCGTCGGCCCAGCGCGTCAGGTACTCGTCGAACTCGCCGTCGATGATCTTGCTCAGCTCGTAGTCGGGGTCGACCACGGCGTCGTTGGCGGCGGCGATCGGTCGCGACTCCCAGGTGAGGAAGGGGAGGTCGCCCTTGGCCCAGGACCGGTTGACGGCGGTGGCGTTGAACTCCTGGTCGAACCCCTGGAAGTAGCCGGCCATGTTCGGCTGGGCGTCGATCTTGGTGGTCACGTCGTCGAACTCGGACCAGCTGAAGGGCGACTGGGCCGTGTACAGGCCGAAGTACCGCGACTCGGGCGAGATGATGTCAGCGAGGGAGGGAGCCGTGATCGGGACGGGCCCGACCGTGCCGCCCCCGCCGGAGCCGTTGCCGTCGCCGGAGCCGTTGCCGTTGCCGTCGCCGTTCCCGGCGCCCTCGCCGTCGCCGGAGTCGTTCCCGTCGTCGCGCCCCGGCCCGGGGACCACCACGGCCTGGCCGCCGCCGGGGCCGCCGCCGTCCGTGCTCGTCCCGGTGCCCGAGCCGCCCGTCGTCGAGCCGCCCGTCGTCGAGCCGCCGCCGGCCGCCGTCTGGGCGTCCCGGAGCGAGTCCTGGGCCGAGGCGAGGCGAGCCTGTGCGTCGGTGAGCTGCCCCTCTGACGTCCAGGCCTGCTGCTGCACCTCTGCCAGCTCGGTCTTGCTGGCTGCGAGCTGCTGCTTCGCGGCGACGAGCTGGTCGAGCAGGGCGGAGCGGTCCTCCTTCAGGCTGGTCACCTGCGCAGGCGTGGTGCCGACCGCCTCCTGCACGGCAGTGCGGACGGGGTTGTCCGTCGGGGAGATCCAGATCAGCCAGGAGATCATGGCCAGCAGGACGACGGAGGCGGTCGCGCCGAGCGCCGTCCGGCGGGCGTTCCCGTGGGACGAGGCCCACCAGGCTCCCGACTGCACGTGCAGCGGGGCGACGAAGGTCTGCGGGGACTCAGACAATGAACCACACCTCCAGGGCGATGATGACGGCACCGATCAGGTACGGGAAGCCGGCTTTGGGGTTGAGACGACGACGAGGAGGCGCGACCGCGGCCACGGGGGCCGTGGCCGCGGCGAAGGCGGTCGCCGACGACGTGCTGACTGCGTCGCCCTGGGGCGACGGCGAGGTGTCGACGGCGGTCTCGGCGCGGTGGCTGCGGACGAGCACCACGCCGGTGTCGTCGCGACGGACCGTGGTGGCGTCGGATGTAGGCCCGGCCGGCGTCGAGGTGCCGCCGAAGTCGAACAGGGCGTCCACGCCGGGGTCGGCCTCGTCGTCGAACTCGCGCTCGAGCACCCGCAGCGAGTCGTCGCCGGCGGTCTGGTGCGCCATCTGCTGCGCCGCGTCGTCGGCGGCACCGCCGGCGTAGGCCCCTGCTCGGGTGCCCCAGCCGCTGGCGTGCCCCATCCGGAAGAACCCGATCACGCGGATCGGCATGAGGAAGAAGGTCGACACGATGATGAACACCGGCAGCCGGACGAAGTCGGAGGGCTTCTCGGCCAGGTGCCGCATCTGCCGGATCGCCATGCTGAGGACGGACGACAGCACCATCAGGACCACGATGCTGACCAGTCCGGTCGAGACGCCGTACTCGGCGAGGATGCCGCGGTACAGGTTGACGCCCTGTCCGGTGATGCCCCGGTAGATCCAGCCCCCGATGACGCCCATCAGCAGGAACGGCAGGATGATGTCCATCGCGAAGAAGAAGGCCAGCATCGGAGCGTGCCCGAGCATCCACGGCATCATCCGGAAGGTGTTGTACTGGCTGCCGCGGGCCCAGCGGAGCTGCTGCTTGAAGAGCTTCTTCACCTCGAGCGGCGCATCCGTGTAGACGAGGCTCGTGTGCTGGTAGACGGTGCGGTAGCCCTCCTTCAGCGTGAGGTTCGTCAGGGTGCGGTCGTCGCTGACCTCGAGGAACACGCCCATGAACTTCTCGGTCATGAACTTGTCCATGACGCGGACGAGGATCTCGCGACGGAACGCGATCGTGCGGCCGGGCAGGCAGCCGATCTGCCCGAGGACGCTCTGGGCCGGCATCGAGTAGAGGGCCCGCGAGTTCTCGAGCCAGTCGGCCCAGCGGGTGATCCAGCTGCGCTCGGGCTCGAGGATGCGCTGGCGGGTGGTGACGCCGCCGACGTTCTCGTGGGCGAAGGGACGGACCAGCTCGGAGAGCGTGCCCGGCGTCCACACGGTGTCGGAGTCGACGAGGACGGTGATGTCGCCGCGGCTGAGCTCGGTGCCGATCATGACGGCGTTGCGCTTGCCGGGGATGGGGGTGTGCACCCAGCGGACGAGAGGCGCGTACTCGTCGCAGACGGCGGCGAGCTCGGGGTTCGGCTTGCCGTTGATGACCACGATGATCTCGCCGGGTCGCTGTTCGACCATTCGGCCGATGACGTCGCGGAACAGGTCGAGGGGCTCGTCGACCACCGGGACGACGACGCTGGTGGAGCCGGAGAACTCGCCGGTGAACGGGCGGTACCGCCGCGAGAGCAGCACCTTGACGATCCACAGGATCCAGATGAACGCGGAGTAGACCGCGAACAGGTACAGCTCGGCGTGGCCGCCTGCCATGGATCGGATCTGGAGGATGAAAGTCAACACGAGGGCCGCCTCACGGGGATGGGAAAGGGATGATTCCGCGTCGTCGAGGAAAGGGGTCTGTCGGGTCGGTGCAATCTTGGGGCGGTTCGGAGGGGACTCACAACCGGCCACCCGTTCGGGGACGCAAGCCGCCAGTGCGGGGTACGACCTTGTCCTCACATCGGTGTCGCACGAAATGCCGACAGAGCGCCCGGGCACCGGGAAGTGCCGGTGGGTCCTCGACAGGCCGCTCTGTCAGATCGTCCAGGGCCACGGGTGCCGAATGCACTAAGTGCTGGTCACGGCTCACTGCCGCCTCGTGCGGATGAGTCACGCACGAACGCGCGGACAGAAGGGACGCCCACGGCGCGCGTCCGGCTCGAGTGCCAGGTCGAGACACGACCGAAACACGACTGACATGTCGGTTGGGGTACGCACCCCCTTTTCGGGGTACGGGAAAATCACCCGTGACCTAATCGGGCATCACCCCTCGGGTGGGTGCATCCCGGGCGTGTCGGGCGGGCAGGACCGGCTGCCGGTCGTGCCCGACCAGATCAGGCTGTAGGCTCCGGCGCCTCGTCGAGGCCGTAGAAGCCGCGATCGAAGACGGCGCGAGCTCGACGGGTCACGGCGAGGTAGTCCTCCTCGAGCCGCGTCGCGGACCCCGGCGGGTACTCCATCAGGCGGGCGACGCCCTCGAGCTGCCGTCGGTCCGTCGGCAGCACGTCCGAGGTGCGGGACGTCCAGAGGACGACGGCAGAGCGGGCTCGCGAGGCCATCAGCCACGCGTCGTGCAGCTTGTCCGCGTCGTCCGCGTCGACCAGCCCGGCCGTCGCGGCGGAGTCGAGGGCGGCCAGGGTCGAGGTCGTGCGGAGGCCCGGCACGTCGTGCGCGTGCTGCAGCTGGAGCAGCTGGACGAACCACTCGACGTCGCTGAGCGATCCCCGTCCGAGCTTGAGGTGGCGGGACGGCTCGGCGCCCTTGGGGAGCCGCTCCGCCTCGACGCGCGCCTTGATCCGCTTGACCTCGCGCACCTCCTGGTCGGAGAGGGCGGTCGGGTAGCGGACCTCGTCGGCCAGCGCGGTGAACTCCGCCCCCAGGCCGTCGTCGCCGGCCACGACACGGGCACGCAGGAGGGACTGGGCCTCCCACGTCAGCGACCAGCGGGCGTAGTAGGCCCGGTAGGAGGCGAGCGACCTCGTCACGGGACCGTTCCCCCCCTCGGGGCGCAGGCCGGTGTCGAGGTCGAGCGGCACGAGCGCGTCGGAGGTGAGTCGGCCCATCTCGGCCACGACGCCGGCGGCGCGTCGCTGTGCCGTGTCGTCGCCCTCCGCGCCTCGGTGCACGAAGAGGACGTCGGCGTCGGACCCGAAGCCGAGCTCGCGTCCTCCGTAGCGACCCATGGCCACGACGACCATCTCGACGTCCGGCACGTCACGGCGCGCGAGCGCGAGGGCGCCGGTGATGGTGGCCGTCGTCACGTCGGTCAGTCCCTCGGCGAGCTGGTCGATGGTGACGAGCCCCAGGATCCCCGAGATCGCCAGGCGCAGGATCTCTCGGCGCCGGGCCTGCCGGAGCACGCCGGCCGCCGCCTCCCCCGACTCGTGCCGGCCCACGGTGGCCCGCGTCTCGTCGAGGAGGCTCGCGAGGGTCCGCGGCTGCAGCTCGGAGTCGGACTCGAACCAGGCCGCTGCCTCGGGCGTCCGGTCGAGCAGGTCGGCGACGAAGGTCGACGACGACAGCACGGTCGTCAGCCGGTGGGCGGCGCCGGACGAGTCCCGCAGCATCCGGAGGAACCAGTACGACTCGCCCAGCCCGTCGCTCAGCCGACGGAAGGCGAGCAGCCCGAGGTCGGGGTCGGTGCCGTCGGCGAACCACTGGAGCATCGCGGGCAGGAGGTGACGCTGGATGCTCGCCCGCCGGGAGACTCCCCCGGTCAGGGCCGCGATGTGCCCCAGGGCGCCGCGGGGGTCCGAGAAGCCGATGGCGGCCAGCCGGGCGGCCGCCTGGTCGGTGCTGAGTGCCAGGTCCTCCTCCGGGCGGGCCGCGACCGCCGAGAGCAGAGGCCGGTAGAAGAGCCGCTCGTGCAGGGTGCGGACACGCCGCTTGACCTCGTGCCAGGTCTCGACGAGACCGGTGCCCGACGAGCCGAGCCCGGAGGCACGGGCCAGGACCCGGAGAGCGTTCTCGTCGGTGGGCATGAGGTGCGTCCGACGCAGGTCGGTGAGCTGGACGCGGTGCTCGAGCACGCGGAGCACGCGGTAGTCGCGATCGAACTCGGCCGCCTCCGCACGGCCCACGTAGCCGCGCCTCGCCAGCGCGGCCAGCGCCTCCAGCGTCGACCGCTGCCGCACGCCGTCGTCGGCCTGGCCGTGGACCAGCTGCAGCAGCTGGATCGTGAACTCGACGTCGCGGAGGCCGCCGGGGCCGAGCTTCAGCTGACGGTCGACCTCGTCGGCGGGCAGCAGGTCGGTGACGCGCTCGCGCATGGCCTGCACCGACTCGACGAAGGCCTCTCGCTGCGCCGCCGACCAGACGAACGGCGCGATGCGCTCGGCGTACCGGGCGCCGAGGTCTGCGTCCCCCGCGAGGGGACGTGCCTTCAGCAGCGCCTGGAACTCCCACCCCCTCGCCCAGCGCTCGTAGTAGGCGACGTGCGACTCGAGCGTGCGGACGAGGGCGCCGTCCTTGCCCTCCGGCCTCAGGTTCGAGTCGACTTCCCACAGCTCGGGCTCGAGGGCGAGATCGGTGATCGCGCGCACGGTGTGCATCGCCAGCCGGGTGCCGATCTCGACGGCCCGCCCGTTCTCGAGCTCGTCGGCGCCCTCGGCCACCCAGACGACGTCGACGTCGCTCAGGTAGTTGAGCTCGCGGGCCCCGGCCTTGCCCATGCCGATCACGGCGAGACGGGTCCTGGCCACGTCGTCGGCAGGGAAGGGCACCTCGCGCCTGGCCACGTCGAGGGCCGCGTGCAGCGCAGCACCCGCCAGGTCGGCGAGGCCCGCGGCGACGACGGGCAGCGCCTCGACCGGGTCGGTCCGGTCGAGGTCCCAGCTCGCGATCCGCACGAGGTGACGTCGGTAGCCGACGCGGAGCGCGACCCGCGCCTCCTCGTCGACGAGGCCGGACACCCGTGACGTCAGGTCGCGGACGTACTCGTCGAGCGTGCACGGGACGGGCGCGGGCTGGGTCAGGAGCTCGAGCTCGGCCGGACGACGCAGGAGGAACTCGGCGAGGCCCGACGACGATCCGAGGAGGCGCAGCAGGCGCTCCCCCGCACCGGCCTCGAGCAAGGCGGCGACCCCGGCGGGCGACCGCTCGAGCAAGCGCTCGAGGTGCAGCAGCGCCTGGTCGGGATCGGGGCTGCGGGCGAAGGAGGCGACGGCCGACGCGAGCGACGGGGTCGCCTCGACGAGGCGGTCCAGTCGCTCGCGCGCGGTGCCGAGCTCGGCGAACCCGAGCCGCGCCAGGTCCGACAGCGCCGTCGCGGCTCGGGGCATGACGGGTCAGCCCGCTAGAGGATCTCGAGGTTGGAGCGCAGCTCGAACGGCGTCACCTGGGCGCGGTAGGACTTCCACTCCTGCCGCTTGTTGAGCAGCACGTAGTTGAAGACCTGCTCGCCGAGCGTCTCGGCGACGAGCTCGCTGTCCTCCATGATCGAGAGCGCGTGGTCGAGGCTCGCGGGGAGCTGCTTGTAGCCGAGGGCCCGGCGCTCGGCGTCGCTCATGCCCCAGACGTTGTCCTCCGCCTCGGCGGGGAGCTCGTAGCCCTCCTCGATGCCCTTGAGACCGGCGGCCAGCATGAGCGAGAAGGCCAGGTAGGGGTTCGCCGCCGAGTCGATGGCGCGGTACTCCACCCGGCTCGAGTTGCCCTTGTTCGGCTTGTAGAGCGGCACGCGGACGAGAGCCGAGCGGTTGTTGTGGCCCCAGGTGACGAAGCTCGGGGCCTCGTCGCCGCCCCACAGGCGCTTGTAGCTGTTGACGAACTGGTTGGTCACGGCCGTGATCTCGGGCGCGTGGCGGAGCAGGCCGGCGATGAACTGCCGCCCGATCCGCGACAGCTGGTACTCGGCGCCCGCCTCGTAGAACGCGTTGCCGTCGCCCTCGAAGAGCGACATGTGCGTGTGCATGCCCGAACCGGGGTGCTGGCTGAAGGGCTTGGGCATGAACGTGGCGTACACGCCCTGCTCGATCGCCACCTCCTTGATGACCGTGCGGAACGTCATGATGTTGTCCGCGGTGGTCAGCGCGTCGGCGTAGCGCAGGTCGATCTCGTTCTGGCCGGGGCCGGCCTCGTGGTGGCTGAACTCGACCGAGATGCCGAGGTCTTCGAGCATGCGCACGGAACGGCGGCGGAAGTCGTGCGCCGTCCCGCCGGGGACGTTGTCGAAGTAGCCGGCCGAGTCGACCGGCTGGGGCCCGTCGGGGCCGCCCTGCGCGTCCTTGAGCAGGTAGAACTCCACCTCGGGGTGCGTGTAGAAAGTGAAGCCCCGCTCGCCGGCGCGGGCGAGGGTGCGCTTGAGCACGTTGCGCGGATCGGCGACCGCGGGCTGGCCGTCGGGCGTCGTGATGTCGCAGAACATGCGCGCGGTCGGGTCGATCTCGCCGCGCCACGGCAGGATCTGGAACGTGGTCGGGTCGGGCTGCGCGAGCACGTCCGCCTCGTACGACCGGGTCAGGCCCTCGATGGCGGAGCCGTCGAAGCCGATGCCCTCGGCGAAGGCGCCCTCGACCTCGGCCGGAGCGATGGCGACCGACTTCAGGGTGCCGATCACGTCCGTGAACCAGAGCCTGATGAACTTGATGCCGCGTTCTTCGATCGTCCGGAGGACGAAGTCCCTCTGCTTGTCCATCGACAGCCTTTCTGCTCTGCGTCGAGGCTAGTGGACGCGTCCGTCCGACAGCGTCACGGCGGTGCCTGACGCGTCGTCGGGACGCGTCAGGCGTCGGCCGCGTCCTCCGCGTCCAGGCGGGCGTTCCGCTCCTGGATCGTCCTGATCGCGGCTGCCGCCTCCTCGCGGGTCGCGTAGGGCCCGGCGCGGTCGACCGCGGGCGAGACCTTGCCCTCCTCCACCTCGTGCGTGCGGGTGTTGAACCAGAACTCGTTCGTCATGGGGGCGAGGCTACGCCGTCACGGCCGGTCCATCCGGTCGACGGCGGGAGCGCGGCCGCGCCCGGGCGAGCCGCCCTCCCCCTAAGCTGGACGGCATGCCCCGGGACCTCGACGGATCACTGACCCCTGGCCGCGTCTCGCCGCTGCGCCCGGTCCCCTCGTCCATCGCCCGACCCGAGTACGTCGGCAAGGCGGGGCCCGCTCCCTACACGGGCGGCGACGTCCACGACGCGCCCACGATCGAGCTGATCCGCGCGAGCGGCCGCATCGCCTCGCAGGCGATCGACGCCGTCGAGGCGGCCATCCGTCCCGGCGTGACGACCGACGAGCTCGACCGGGTCGCCCACGAGTTCCTGGTGGCCCACGACGCGTACCCGTCGACCCTCGGCTACCGGGGGTTCCCCAAGTCGGTCTGCACGTCGGTCAACGAGGTCATCTGCCACGGCATCCCCGACGACACCGTGCTCGTCGAGGGCGACCTCGTGAACATCGACATCACGGCCTTCAAGGACGGCGTGCACGGCGACCTGAACCGAACAGCGGTGGTCGGCGAGGCGGCGCAGCAGACGCTCGACCTGGTCGACCGCACGCGCGAGGCACTGCGCCGCGGCATCAAGGCCGTCGCACCCGGTCGCGAGGTCAACGTGATCGGCCGTGCGATCGAGTCGTACGCGGCGCGCTTCGGCTACGGGGTCGTGCGCGACTACACCGGCCACGGCGTCGGTCGTGCCTTCCACTCCGGTCTCGTCATCCCCCACTACGACGCTCCGCAGTTCGACGACGTCATGGTGCCCGGGATGGTCTTCACCATCGAGCCCATGCTCACCCTCGGCGGCGTCGAGGCGGACATCTGGGCCGACGGCTGGACGGTCACGACCCGTGACAAGTCGCTCACGGCCCAGTTCGAGCACACCCTCGTCGTCACCGAACGCGGTGCCGACGTCCTCACCCTCAGTTGACGACGAGCACCAGGAAGAAGGACGACCCGTGGCACAGAGAGCAGTCGGCATCGACATCGGCGGCACCGGCATCAAGGGGGCGATCGTCGACGTCGAGTCGGGCGAGCTCCTCACCGACCGCATCAAGAAGGCGACTCCCGAGGGCGGCGAGCCCGACGCCATCGTCGCGGTGGTGAAGCAGATCGTCGACGAGCTCGGTCTCGACGACGACACGATCCCGGTGGGCGTCTGCTTCCCGGCCGCCATCATGGACGGCAAGACCCTGTCGGCGGCGAACGTCTCGAAGAAGTGGATCGGCTTCGAGGCCGAGGCGCTGTTCGAGAAGACGCTGGGCAGGTCGATCCACTTCGTCAACGACGCCGACGCCGCCGGCTACGCCGAGACGCGGTTCGGCGCCGCCAAGGACGTCCCGGGCCTCGTCGTCATGACGACGCTGGGCACGGGCATCGGCACCGCCCTCATCAACGACGGCGTCCTCATCGTGAACGCCGAGCTCGGGCACCTCGAGATCGGCGGGAAGGACTACGAGACGAAGGCCTCGTACGCTGCCAAGGAGCGCGACGACCTCAGCTGGAAGCACTGGGCAAAGCGCCTGCAGAAGTACTACTCGCACCTCGAGGCCCTGCTCTACCCGCGGCGCATCATCGTCGGCGGCGGGGTCTCGAAGCACCACGAGGAGTTCCTGCCCCTCCTCGACCTGCGCGCCGAGATCGTGCCCGCCGTGCTGCGCAACAACGCCGGCATCATGGGCGCCGCGGCTCTCGCCGAGGGCTCTCGTCCGGCCGCCTGAGGCGAGCGGGGGCACGACGAGAGGGGCCCTGGCCCGGGAGGCGCGCCTCCTGGGCCAGGGCCCCTCACGTCATGTGGTCAGCCGCGTGCACGGCTGAGGCGGACGGGCCGGCTGATACGCCGGGTTCTGTCCCGGTGCGTGAGCACCATGGACGGCCATCTCTCTCGGGACTGCGTTGCCGCAGCCCTCTAGCGGTCTACCCGAGGACTCGGCGAGCAGCCTCGGCGTCCTCTGTCTGACCTTGCTCCGGGCGAGGTTTACATAGCCGGTCGGTCACCCGAACCGCTGGTGGTCTCTTACACCGCCGTTTCACCCTTACCCCGGCGCCGCCTCTCGGCGACGACCGTGGCGGTCTTCTCTCTGTTGCACTGTCTCGCGGGTCGCCCCGGGTGGGTGTTGCCCACCGCCCTGCTCTGTGGAGCCCGGACGTTCCTCGGCACCGCGGGGCGGACCCCGTGGTGACGCGACCGTCTTGCCGACCCGTCCGCGTCGACCATGCTAGCGGGCGGAGCGCGTCGACCGCGACGGTGCGGTCAGATGCCCGACTCTGCCGTGCGGACGAGGATCGCGTCGCTGTCGGGGCAGAGCACGACGTCGTACGCGGAGGCGGACCGAACGGCCGCGAGGTCGCTGCCGGTGAGCGTCACCCCGCTCGCGCTGGAGACCCCGCCGCGGAGCAGCGACGCGCCCACGCCGTAGCGGGCACGCTGGCGCTCGTACAGGGCCAGCAGCTCGGCCGGCACCTTCTCGGCGATGGCGGCACGGTCGGCGTCCACCTCGCGGCGCTCGACCTCGAGCCTGCCGAGCCCGGCGTCGCGCCCCTCGGCCGCCTCGGACCGGCGGGTCTCGATCTGGTCGAGCTCGGACTTCGTCAGGGCGGCGACCGCGCCGAGCGACTCGACCCGGTCCATCACCTCGAGCTGTGCGTCCTCCAGGTCGCTCTGCCGCCGGGCGAGGGCGACGAGCTCGCCCTCGAGCGCCGCGACGTCCTTCACCGACGACGACGACGCCAGCCGCGTGCGGTCGCGCTCGGCACGGGCCACCACGACCGCCACGTCGGACTCGATGCGGGTCAGCTCGGTCTGCGCGTCCTCCCAGGCGCCCTGCTCGGACGAGAGGCGGCTGCGGAGACGGGAGGCGTCCCCGTCGATCGTGGCCAGGACGGCGATCTCGGGCAGGTTCGCCGCGCGGTGGGCGAGCTGCTGCAGCGACGTGTCGAGAGCCTGGAGGTCGAGGAGGAGAGCCTGGTCGGAGGGGCTTGCCTGGAAGGCCATGGTGCCTGCTTCGTGGTCGTGGTGCAGCGGTCGTGTCGAGGGCGTCGCCGGTCGGCCCGGAGACGAGGAGGCGGGGGTCGGCTACTGCACGACCGTGAAGTCCCAGGGGTCGGTGCGGAGGTCGCTGAGCGTGACCTCGACGTCGTCGAGGGCCTCGCGCAGCTGGGCCGCGGCCGTGTCGAGCCAGAGCCACTCGCTCGCCCAGTGCGAGACGTCGACGAGCGCCGGGCCCCGGCCGAGCAGCATCAGGTCGCGGGCGTCGCTCGCGGGGTGGTGGCGCAGATCGCTCGTCAGGTAGACGTCGGCGGCACGGACGTCGGGGTGGTCGAGCAGCGAGTCGCCGGCGCCGGCGCAGAGGGCCACGGTCTCGACGACGCGCTCGGCGTCGCCGGCCACGCGGATGCCCGCGGCGGTCGGCGGCAGCAGCTCGCCCAGCTGGCGAGCGAACGACACGAGGCTCATCGGCCGCGGCAGTCGGCCGGTGACGCCGAGACCCGTCGAGCTCGTGCTGCCCGCGGTGACGGGCCGTTGGTCGACGAGGCCGAGCTGGTGGGCGACGACGCGAGAGGTGCCGGTCTCGACGACGTCGGCGTTGGTGTGAGCGGCGATCAGCGCGCAGCCGGCGCGGACGAGGCGGGAGACGACCGCGCCCTTGGTCGTGCTCTCGGCCATCGTGGTCGCCCCGCGGAACAGGAGGGGGTGGTGCACGAGCAGCAGGTCCGCACCGATGTCGACGGCCTCGTCGACGACCTCGAGGACCGCGTCCACGGCGAGGCGGACGTGCGTGACCGGCTGGTCGGGATCGCCCACGACGATCCCGGGCGAGTCCCACGACTCGGCGCCGGAGAGCGGCCAGAGTCGTTCGACGACGGCGTTGACGGAGGCGAGGGTGGACATCGCCTCAGCCTAGCGGCGGGAGCTCGGCCGCAGACCCGTCACGAGCACGGCCACCACGAACGCGGAGGCGGCGGCGACCAGGAGCGCGGCGACGACGGCGATGCCGGGAGTCATGCCCGTGAAGCCGACGAGCCTCACGAGCCAGCCCTGCCAGGCGAGCGACGCCGGGGCGGTCACCAGGACGCCGTAGCCGAGGCCGGCGGACACGACGATCCCCGAGACGACGGCGACGGGGCCGCGGACGGCGACGCGTGCGGCGTCGGCCGGCCCGTGGACGACGGCGGCGAGTGCCGCTGCACCTCCGAGGCCGCCCGCGACCGGCACCGCCACCGTCGCCAGCACGGCGGACGCGAGCAGCGCGGGTGCGGCGAGGGTCAGCACGACGGCGGCGAGGACGACGAGGGCCGCGACGCCGAGACCGGCGGCGACGAGGAGGCGCGGTGCCGGGCGGGCGGACCGGTCGGCCTCGCGGGACGGCCGGGCCGTCTCGGCGACCGCGGCGGCAGGAGCGGCTGACCCCGCTGCCGGCGGGTCCGTGGGGGCCAGCGCGGCCGTGGACCCGGACACGGCGGATGCAGGTGCAGGTGCAGCGTCCGGAGCGACGTCGGTCGAGGCGAGGGGAAGAGGAACGACCGAGCTCGACGACGCCTCGCCGGAGGCTCGACCCTGCGAC
This sequence comes from Frigoribacterium sp. ACAM 257, assembly GCF_007954365.1. GTDB lineage: Bacteria > Actinomycetota > Actinomycetes > Actinomycetales > Microbacteriaceae > Frigoribacterium. The sequence continues at coordinate 862,072 of NZ_VOLO01000001.1, read as the reverse complement.
GCCTCGGGCTCCGCCTCGACGGCGTCTGCGAGATCGATCGGCAGGACGACGTCGATGACGCCCGTGAAGCGGAGCCTGGTGCGCTCGAGGGCGTCGGCCGCCTCGTCGGTGCCGACACGGTCCATCTCGCGCGCCCACGAGGCGAAGCGGGCGGCCTCGACGCGGCGAGCCTGGAGCTGGGCCTGCACGACGGCCATGAGGTCGACCGTCGCCGTGTCGTCCAGACGGCGTTCGACCATCCTCACGAGCACGTCGTCGTCGAGGGTCAGGCGGTCAGGCGGCTGAGGCAGGGACGGGTCGACGTCCGGCGCGAAGACGGGGAGCGTGATCGCCGAGGTCTCGACGGAGTGCCGGGCGACGCTGGCGGGCCGCGGCTCGGTCGGGTCGGTCGGCACGACGTCGTCCGTCGTGTCCGCACGGTGCGAGGGCACCGAGACCGGTCGCGGATCGCGGCGGGAGACCAGGACGTCGGACGGTGCAGCGGGTGCGGGGGCCTCGGGTGCGGGGGCCTCGGGTGCGAGGACGGGTGTCACGGGGCGGTGCTCCTGCTCGTGCGCCGCAGGGGCCTGCGACGAGGTGGTGGGGTCGTCGGCGGGGGCGGCCGGGACGGAGGTGCGCGCTCCTCGCGGCGAGGGCGGCGCCTCGACGGGGAGCACGTCGACGTCCCACTCCGTCGTGCCGGTGCTCTCGCTCATGGTCGGATCGTACGTCGAGCCACGTCCGACGCCCGGCGGACTCGCCGGTGCGACCGGGACATCTCGTGCCGCCGCGGCCGTGGGGCGCACCTCTCCCGGAAGGGCACCCCGCGGCCGCGAGACGTCAGGGGCGCCGGTCGCCGTCGCGGCGTGCTCGTCCGCCGCCCGCGCCGTCGTCGCCGGTCGAGCCGGCGGCGCTCCCCCGCGGGTCGTCGCCGACCGCCGTCGAGGGTGCTCCCGCCGCGACCGCGGACGCGGTGGCCGCCTCGGCGACCGCGCCCGTCGACCGGCCGCGCGCCTCATTCTCGAGCTGCTCCGCCTCGTCGCCCGAGACCGCCTCGCCGCGCGCGACCATGCCGGCGACGTCGCTGAGCGCGATCTGGGGCAGGAACAGCGCCAGCACGAAGGCGATCGCGATGAAGGGGATGAGGTAGGCGAACACCGGCGCGAGGGCGTCGGCGTACCCCTCGACGACCTGGCGACGGATCGCCTCGGGGAGCTCGTTCAGCGCGGCCGGGTCGAGCGTCGCGGTCGCCTGGGCGGCATCGCCGCCCGAGGCGCCCGCACCGGTGAAGACGCTCGTGAGGTTCTCCGTGAGGCGGCTCGTGAAGAGCGCGCCGAAGATGGCCACGCCCAGGGCCGCGCCTACCTCGCGGAAGTAGTTGTTCGTGCTCGTGGCGGTGCCGACGTTCGCGGCGTCGACGGAGTTCTGCACGACCAGCACCACGACCTGCATGATGAGGCCGAGCCCGGCGCCGAAGACCAGCAGGAACACGCAGATCAGCCACAGGGGCGTGTCGGCCGTGAGGGTCGTGAAGAGGGCCATCGCCACGCCCGTGAGCAGCGTGCCGACGATGGGGAAGACGCGGTACCGCCCCGTCTTGGTGATCAGGTTGCCCGACAGGATCGACGTCCCGATCAGGCCCGCCATCATCGGGAGCAGCAGGAGGCCGGACACCGCCGCGGAGGCGCCGGACGACATCTGCAGGAACGTCGGGACGAAGGCGATGGCCGAGAACATGCCGATGCCGAGCACGAAGCCGACGGCCGTCGCCAGGACGAAGACGCGGTTGCGGAAGAACGACAAGGGGATGATCGGGTCCTCGGCCCTGGACTCGACGAGCACGAACGCGCTGACCGCGACGAGCACGCCCGCGCCCCAGAGCCACGTCTCGGGCGCGCCCCAGCCGTGGTCGGCCTGGCCGCCGAACTCCGTGAAGAAGATGAGGCAGGTCGTGGCGGCCGAGAGCAGCACGACGCCCAGCCAGTCGACGCGCTTCGTGGCCCTCTTGCTCGGCAGGGTCAGGGCCATCCAGGCGATGACGAACGCGGCGATGCCGACGGGCACGTTGATGTAGAAGGCCCACTGCCAGGTGAGGTGGTCGACGAAGAAGCCGCCGAGCAGCGGGCCGCCGATCGCGGAGAGGCCGAACACGGCGCCGAGCGGGCCGAGGTACTTGCCTCGCTCGGAGGCAGGCACGATGTCGGCGATGATCGCCTGCGACAGGATCATCAGGCCGCCGCCGCCGAGGCCCTGGACCGCACGGAACACGACGAAGGCCCAGAAGTCCGTGGCGAACGCACAGCCGATGCTCGCGAGCGTGAAGATCGCGATCGCCGCGAGGAAGAGGTTCCGTCGACCGAGCACGTCGCCGAACTTGCCGTAGATCGGCATGACGATGGTGGTCGCGAGCAGGTAGGCCGTGGTGATCCAGGCCTGGTGCTCGACGCCGCCCAGCTCGCCGACGATCGTCGGCATGGCCGTGGACACGATGGTCTGGTCGAGGCTCGAGAGGAGCATGCCCGAGATGAGGGCGCCGAAGATGATCCAGATCCGCCTCTGGGTGAGGAGGAACGGCGCGTCGGCCGTCTTCGCGGTGGTGGTGGTCATGGTCGTGTCAGCGTGCTTCCTGGTCGAGGGGCGGTGCGGAGGAGAAGAGCTCGCGGGCGAGGGCGAGCTGGTCACGGAGAACGTGGTCGAAACGGAGGCCCGGCGGGCCCTCGTCGAAGAAGAAACGGGTCATGGCGCGCTGCACCAGCGCACCGGCGACGGCCACGACCACGCCGATGCGCGGATCGTCGACCGGGACGCCCTCGTGCGACGCCACGGCGGCCGCGACGCGGCGCTGCTGCTCGTCGCCCTGGGCCAGCATCGCCTGCAGCAGCCGTGGCTCGCGGTCGAGCGCCGCCTTGAACTCGGCGGCCCGCTCGCGGGTCAGCCCCACGTGCTCGACCCGCTGCACCACGAGGGCGGCGAGGTCGTCGAGAGTCGTCGAGAAGACGAGGAGGCGCGGGTCGCGCCTCGAGGACGCGTAGCCCTCCAGCGCCTCGTCCTCGTCGTCGTCCAGCCCGACGCCGACGACCACGTCGTCCTTGGACGCGAAGTGGTTGAAGAACGTGCGCCGCGAGATCCCGACCTCGTCGCAGAGCTGCTCGATCGTGAAGCCGGCGAGCCCGTGCTCTGCGGTGAGCCGGCGGGCCGCGCCCACGAGCTCGGAGCGGGTCCGCAGACGGCGGATCGCGGCCTTGCTGACGGGCGGGACGGTCTCGGTGCTCACGGGGCGCCTCCTCTCGATCGTCGGTGCGCAGTGCGCGGTGCGGCGACGTCGCCGGAGGGCGGGTGCCCGGAGAGCACTATTGCACTCTAGGGCGTATAGTGCAACACACATGTCCCCGGGGCGAAGAACGGTGACGGCACCGCCGCGGGGCTGACAAGATCAGGGCATGACGTGGCGCAGGATCTTCAAGCACTTCCCGACGGTGATCCTGGTCGTGGACATCCTCATCAGGGTCGTGGCCGTCGTGGCCGTGCCCCGCAACCGGCGACCCAGCTCGGCGATGGCCTGGCTGCTGGCGATCTTCGTGTCGCCGATCCCCGGCAGCGTGCTCTTCGGCCTGCTCGGCAGCTCGAAGCTCCCCCAGGACCGCCGCGACAAGCAGCGCGAGATCAACGACCGCATCCTCGACGCGACCAAGGGCATCGACGACGTGCACGCGGTGACGGACCCCCGCCCGCCGTGGTTCGGCACGGTCGTGACCCTGAACCGCACGCTCGGCGCCATGCCGCTGCTGCCCGGCAACACGGCGAGACTGCTGCCCGACTACGCCGAGTCGATCGCCGCCATGGCCGCCGCCGTCGACGAGGCCGAGCGGTACGTGCACGTCGAGTTCTACATCCTCACGCGTGACGAGTCGACCTTCCTCTTCTTCGAGGCGCTCGAGCGCGCGCACGCGCGAGGCGTCGCCGTCCGGGTGCTCTACGACCACTGGGCCACGATGCGGAACCCTCAGGGCCGCGTCACCCGCCAGTGGCTCCGCGACTCGGGCATCCGGTTCGAGGAGATGCTGCCCTTCCGGCCGTTCCAGGGCGCCTGGCGCCGACCCGACCTGCGGAACCACCGCAAGATCGTCGTCGTCGACGGCGACGTCGCCTTCACCGGATCGCAGAACATGACCGACCCGAGCTACAACAAGCGCGGCAACATCAAGCGCGGGCTGCAGTGGAAGGACCTGATGGTGAGGCTCGAGGGGCCTGCCGCCGTCGGCCTGAACGCCCTCTTCATCACGGACTGGTACAGCGAGACCGACGAGCTGCCGACCGACGCCGAGGCCGAGCCGCTGATCGAGCAGCGCCACGGCCCCGACAGCCTCGAGTGCCAGGTGGTGCCGAGCGGCCCGGGCTTCGACGGCGAGAACAACCTGCGCCTCTTCAACGCCCTCGTCTACGGCGCACAGGAACGGCTCATCATCGCGAGCCCCTACTTCGTCCCCGACGACTCGATGCTCTACGCGATCACGACGGCTGCCGAGCGCGGCGTCGAGGTCCAGCTCTTCGCCTGCGAGGTGGCCGACCAGTTCATGGTCTACCACGCCCAGCGGTCGTACTACGAGACGCTCTTGCGAGCCGGCGTGCGGATCTTCCTCTACGAGCGGCCGATCGTGCTGCACTCGAAGCACTTCACGGTCGACGACACCGTCGCGGTGATCGGCTCGAGCAACATGGACATGCGCTCGTTCAGCCTCAACTTCGAGGTGTCACTGATGGTGCACGGCAAGTCGTTCGTCGACGAGGTCCGCCTGATCGAGGACGACTACCGCCGCAAGTCGCGCGAGATCACGCTCGAGGGCTGGCTGTCGCGGCCCGCGGGCCTGCAGGTGCTCGACAACGTGGCACGGCTGACCGCGTCGGTCCAGTAGGCCCGCGCGGCAGTCCGGCGTCAGAGGAGGCGCTTCTCCCCCGGGCGCACCACGCGCAGCCAGCGGTGGCCGTAGCCCTCCAGCTCGATCTCGACGCCGCCGTCGTCGAGCGGTCGGGCAGCACCGTCGCCGGCCAGGACGTCGACCACCTGCCACTCGTCGGTCGCGCCCTCGAGCTCGACACGGAACGACCGGCCGTCCGGGGCGAAGTTGTGCGCCGCGACGAGCAGCCCGAGCTCGCTGTCCACGCTGTGGGCGAGCACGCAGGCGTGCGGCTGCCGGAGGACGGACAGCTCTCCCCAGCCGATCTCGGGCGCCGCCCGGTAGGCGCGGGTCAGCTGCGAGACGAAGGCGAGCAGCGAACCCGGGTCGTGCCGCTGCTGGGAGACGTTGACGTGCTCCGGAGCGTTGCCGCCCGTGACCACCGCCGAGACGAGGACGTCGGCCGCGGCTGCCGAGAACCCGCCGTTCGCCTCCGCGGTCCACTGCATGGGGGTGCGGACGGCGCCGCGGCTGCCCTCGATCCGGGAGTCCTCGCCCATGCCGATCTCCTCGCCGTAGTAGAGCACCGGCGAGCCGGGGAGCGAGAACAGCAGGCTGTAGACCATGCGGACGCGGCGAGGGTCTCCCTCCAGCATCGGCGGCAGCCGGCGCGTGATGCCGCGGCCGTGGATGCGCTGGCCCTCCTCCGGCGCGAACGCCGCGAAGACCTCGCCCCGCTCGGACTCGCTCAGCTGGTCGAGGGTGAGCTCGTCGTGGTTGCGGACGAAGTTGCCCCACTGGTTGCCGCGGGCCAGGGCAGGTCGAGCCTCGAGCGCCTCCCCCAGCGGGGTCGCGTCCTGTCGCGCGAGCGACAGGTACAGCGCCTGGTTGCCGACGAAGTCGAACTGCATGGTGAGCTCGTCGCCGTCCTCGCCGCCGAAGAACGCGAGCTGCTCGTCGTAGGGCAGGTTGACCTCGCCGAGCAGCACGCCGTGCCCGCTGCGTCGGGACACGAAGCGCCGCAGCGTGCGCAGGAAGTCGTGCTCGGGGCCGTCGTCGCCCTCGATCAGGTGCGGCACGGCGTCGACCCGGAACCCGTCGATGCCGAGCTGCAGCCAGAAGCCGATCACCTTGGCGATCTCCTCGCGGACGACCGGGTCGTCGGTGGCGAGGTCCGGCTGGTGGCGGTAGAAGGAGTGCCTGTAGTACTGCCCCGCCTCGTCGTCGAAGTGCCAGACGCCGTCCTCGACGTCGGGGAACATGCTCTCCGGGGCGTCCTCGGGGACGTCGTCGCGCCACTGGTAGAACCGGCGGTACCGGTTCTCGGGGCTGCTGCGCGCCTCCCGGAACCAGGGGTGCTGGTCGGACGTGTGGTTGACCACCAGGTCGACGATGACGCGCATGCCCCGGTCGTGGGCGGTGCGCACGACCTCGACGAGGTCGCCGAGGTGGCCGTAGCGAGGGTCGACCCCGTAGTAGTCCTCGATGTCGTATCCGTTGTCGCGCTGGGGTGACGGGTAGAACGGCGCCAGCCACAGGCAGGTGACGCCGAGCTCGGCGAGGTGGTCGAGTCGGTGCGCCAACCCGTCGAGATCGCCGACGCCGTCGTCGTCCCGGTCGAGGTAGGTCTCGACGTCGAGGTTGTAGAAGACCGCGGTCTTCCACCACAGGTCGCTCGTGTCGGTCAGCCTCATCGGCGCGTCTCCCGTCGTCCTCGCGCCGGTCAGGCGCCGAGGGGGTCGACGGTAGGGGCCGAGCAAGGTTCCGTGCCTGGCAGGACGCCCCGAGGAGGCCGAGGATCGGCCTGCTGCGTGCAGTGCCTGCAGGAGGCGCGGCGACAGACGAGCGCTACGCCTGCGTCGGCGAGGAGTGCGCGTCGTCGGGCTCACGCGCCGCGGCCTCCGGGCCTCCCGTGCCCGCGGCCGCCGCACGCTCGACCGGCTGGCCGAAGGGCGTCACGTCGGCCCCGAGACCGGAGAAGAGCGCGGAGAGCTCGTCGAGGCGGGGGCTGTCGGGGCCGGGCCGACGGCGCCGGACGAGCTCCTCCAGGTGGGCGCGGAGCTGCGCCTGGCTCGCGATGACCACGGTGCTCACGCCCTCGTCGTCGGCCAGGGGGTCCGCGTGGACGTCGGCGTCGGGGTGCGAGTAGAGCACCGCGGTGTCGAACCACGGCTTGCGGTGGGTCTCGGCACGGACGAGGTCGGAGATGCGCTGCGCCTGGCGCCGGACCTGCTTGCGGGGGGCGTGGCCCTGGTCGTGCGTGCGCAGCTCGAGCGACGTGAGCGAGTCGCGCTTGACCTGGACCGCGAAGGGCGGCTCCAGCTCGAGGTCGCCGAGGAGCGTCGCGAACGACGAGCCGGCGTCCCGGGGATGGACGCCGTCGAGCACGACGCCCTTCCACCCCTTGTTCTCGATCACGAGGGCGACCGTGGGGAGCAGGAGCACGTGGTCGACCTGGGCGACGAACTGCCGGGTCCGCGTCGCGTCGACGGGCACGAAGACGAGGTTGGTCACGAGGACGCCGTCGAGGCCGAGGTCGGTCACCGCGTCGAGCACCATGCGACGGGAGGTCTCTTCCCACTTCGCCCCGGCCGCGACCAGGGCGCGGCTCTGCTGGGCGGACGTCTCGGCGTCGACCCGACGTGCCTCGACCTGCTCGATCTCGCGGGCGTGGGCCTCGGCGGCGTCGCGCGCGGCCCGCTCGCGCTCGGCCGTGGCCTCGTCCAGCGCCTTGCGGTGCGCGTCCTCGCGGGTCCGCAGCGCCTCCTGCGCCGCCGTCGCCCGTCGACGCAGCAGCACCACGAGCACGATCAGCACGATGAGGAGGACGGCGGCGACCGCCCAGGGCAGGTACGTGGTCAGCTCGCTCGTGTCAGGCATGCACCCAGCAGACCACGCCCGGAGGCAGGGGCTGAGGAGGCGCACCGTGCCCGGACGAGGCTGTGCCGGCACCGTCCCGGACCGGCTCGGCCGAGCCCGCCCGCGCCTCCCGCGCCCGTGGCCTCACCTCGCGTCGAGCGGCAGCAGGATGCCCTTCACGCGGGAGTCGGTGGCGAGGAACTCCTGCACGGCCAGGTCCCGGAACGCGGCCACGAGCTTCTTCACGTTCTCCTCGTCGGCCCAGTCGCTGCCGATCGTGAGCTGCCCGGCGAACTCGTCGGGCGCGGCCGGCGCGAACAACTGCTGCTCGATCGGCACGCCGGCGGCGAGGTAGTACTCGGTGTAGCCGACGGCCGCGTCGAGGTCGGGCAGCGCCCGAGACTGGGCGGCGAAGTCGAGCAAGGTGAACTTCAGGCCCTTCGGGTTCGAGGCGATGTCGTCCTGGGTCGCGTGTGCCTTGTCGACGCCGTCCTCGAGCGTGATCAGGCCGGCACGCTCGAGCACCCAGAGCCCCTGCGCCTCGTTCGCCGGGTCGGAGTAGAGCGACACGGTCGCACCGTCCGGCAGCTGGCTCACGTCGGTGTACTTCGAGGACCACAGGCCGAAGCCCCAGCGGAACACGGGCGTCGCCGCCTCCTCCCTGAAGTCGGGGTTCGAGGCGAGGACCTGGCTCAGCCAGAGCTCGTGCTGGTAGACCGTGCCGGCGATCTCGCCCTCGCTGACGGCCCGGTTGATCGTGTTGCTGTCGCTGAGTCCTCGGAACTCGACGGTGATGCCGTACCTCGGCGCGACCTCGTCGGCGACGAACTGCACGAGTGCCTGCTCCGAGGCGTTGCCCTCGGCCGTGGCCACGGTCAGCGTCGCACCGGGCTCGGCGACGGCCGGCCCCGCAGGTGCGGTCAGGGGCACGACGATCGCGGCGGCGACGGCGACGACCGCCACCGCTCCTCCGACGATCCAGGGCCAGCGGCGGCGTCGCTTCAGCTCGAAGCCGTGGTCGCTCGCGGGCGTGGCGGGCTCGGGGGCAGAGGTGTTCTCGGGCATGGGTGTCCTCGGGGTGAGAGCAGGGGGTCCCTGCGGTGTGCGGTGGAGGTACGGACGTGGTGCGGTGCCGTCGTGCTGTGCTGTCGGCCGACGAGAGGCGAGGAGGCGCAGCGCGGCTCAGGCCCCGGCGGCGACGGGAGGCAGGTCGGCGGCGCGTCGACGCCACCAGCGTCGGCGGGCGACGGGCTCGGGGCTCGTCGCGCGGACTGCGGCGTCGCCCAGCAGCTGGACGGCGGCGACGGTGGCGATCAGCAGCACGATCGTGACGATCATCACGGCGTGGTCGAAGCGCTGGTAGCCGTACGTGACCGCGACGTAGCCGATGCCGCCGGCGCCGATCGTGCCGGCGATGGCCGAGTACTCGATCATGGCGATCGTGTTGATTGTCAGGCCGCCGATGAGGCTGGGCAGCGCCTCGGAGAGCTGAGCCGTGCGGACGATCTGCAGGCGCGAGGCGCCGCTGGCGGTCGCGACCCGCACCCGGTCGGACGGCACGCTCCGCAGCGAGTTCTCGACGATGCGCGTGAAGAACGCGATGCCCGCGATCGACATGGGCACCACGGCGGCCGCGATGCCGATGTTCGTGCCGGTGACGAATCGCGTGAACGGCACGATGGACGCCATCAGGATGAGGAAGGGCAGGGACCTCCCGATGCTGATCACCGCGCTGAGCACGGTGTGGACGGGGGCGTTCGGCGTGAGGCCGGCCGGCCCGATGTTGTGGATCAGCGCGCCGAGCGGCACGCCGACCACGACGACGATCGCCATGACGATGCCGACCATGACGAACGTGTCGCCGAGGGCAGGCAGCACGAGGGCGGGGATCTCCGCCAGGGGCACCGAGTTGTCGTAGGCGGACGACGGGCTCGTGCCTGCCGACAGGACTGCCGTCGGCAGCACGGTCGTCTCGAGGAGCGTGGTCGCGAGGGACGTGCCTGCGAGGCTCATCGGACGAGCTCCTTCTCGGCGTCAGGCGTGACGGGGGCAGGCGGACCGGACACGGGCACGAGGGCGTCGTGCGGGCGGGCGCCGAGGCCGAGCGCGGCGGCGACCTCGGGCACGCGGTGGGCGACCGCCTCGGGGACGGCGACGGTCGCGTGTCCGACGGTCGCGCCTCCGAGGGTCTCGATCGACGCGCCGAGCAGGGAGACGGCCGAGGCGAGCGCCGAGCCGAGCGCTGTCGGCCAGTCGGACGGCACGTCGGCCGAGACGTAGTCCAGGCGCCAGGTGGTCGCGCCCGCGGGGGCCGCGGCGGCGGGGCGGGCCGGTCGCAGTGCGGCGCCGAGGGCAGAGGACGGGTCGCGCAGCAGGTCCACGACGCGACCGCGCTCGACGATGCGACCGTGGTCGAGACGGGCCACGCTGTCGGCGATCTGCAGCACGGTGTCCATCTCGTGGGTGACGAACAGGATCGACAGGCCGAGGTCGTCGCGCAGCTCGCGGAGCAGCGCCACGATCGACGCCGTGGACGCGGGGTCGAGGCCCGAGGTCGCCTCGTCGGAGAGCAGCACGCTCGGCCGGAGCGCGAGGGCGCGGGCGATGCCGACACGTTGCCGCTGGCCGCCCGAGAGCTCGTGCGGTCGGGCGTCGGCGCGGTGTCCGAGCCCGACCCGGTCGAGCAGCTCGGCGACGCGGCGCTTCTTCTCGGCCGTGGTGACGCCGAGGTACTCGAGCGGCAGGGCCACGTTCTGCGCCGCCGTCCGCCGACCGAAGAGGCCGTCGGACTGGAACACCGTCCCGATGCGCCGCCGGGCGACGCGCAGGTCGCGCTCGCCGAGTCGGGTCAGGTCGTCGCCGTTGACGACGACCGAGCCCGAGGTCGGACGCTCGAGCAGCCCGACGCACTGCGCGAGGGTGCTCTTGCCCGCGCCGCTCGGCCCGACGACGGCGGCGATCTCAGCGCTCGCGACCGAGAAGTCGACACGGTCGAGGACGGTCGTGCGCGACGAGCTGGTCTCGTAGACCTTCGTCAGCTGCTCGAGGCTGATCATGGCGGCTCCCAGGTGTCGGATCGGGCGGGCCCCTCACGGGGCTGCCCGCCCGGGGTGTCGCCGAGCATAGGGAGGAGCGGGTGCAGACCGAGCGGATGTCACGTCCTGCGTCGTCCCGTGACGCCGTGTGTCGCCGCAGCCCGGCGCGCAGCGGCCGCCGACCTGACGGATCGCGGAGGCGCGTCCGACTCCCTAGGGACCGCCGAGCCAGTGGTCGATCCGGTGGTGGTCGGGGCGGAAGCCGTTCTGCACGCCCCAGAGCACGGCCTGCGTGCGGCTGGTCGCACCGATGCGCCGGTAGACCGATCGGATGTACGACTTCACGGTGTTCGGGCTCAGGTACGTCAAGGCCGCGACCTCCGCGTTGCTCTTGCCCTGGGTGATCAGCGCCAGGATCTCCGACTCGCGGTCGGTGATGCCCTCGCGGCGGCCGGGCCAGTCGAGGCCGGGGGCGCTCGGCGCGCGGCCCCGGACGTCGCTGACGACCTGCTCGCCTCGGTGCACCGCCTCGAGCGCCTCGACGAGCTCGCGTGCCGTGAGGGTCTTCGACAGGTACCCGTGCACGCCCTGCGCGAGGGCCGCCTCCACCAGCTCGGGGTGGAAGTTCCAGGTGTAGACGACCACCCTGCCGGCCGCGGGGTTCGCGACGAGCTCGGCGAGCTCGTGGTGGTCGGACTCGGGCTGGGCGAAGGAGTCGTACAGGACGACGTCGACCTCGTCGGACAGCGCCGTCGTCGCGTCGATCTCGGCGACGACGACCCGGTCGCGGTACTGGTCGAACATGTGGGCGAGGCCGGCGAGCACGACGTCGTAGTCGTCGACGAGGGCGACGGTGATCGAGCGGGTCGGGGCGAGGGGCATGACGACACCATCCCACCCCGAGGGGTGTGCCGCCACACCTCCAGGGGTGGTCTGCTGAGCTGCGCGACTCCGCGGCACCGACGGTGCCGGTCGCTCAGCTCTCCCGGAAGGAGAACACCATGATCGGTCTCATCATCAGCCTGCTCGTCATCGGCCTCATCGCAGGTTTCATCGCCCGGGCGGTCGTCCCGGGGCGTCAGGGCCTCTCGATCGCCATGACGATCCTCCTCGGCGTCATCGGCTCGTTCGTCGGCGGGTTCCTCGGCTTCCTGCTGTTCCAGCACGACCCCACCGACGGCTTCTTCCAGCCCGCCGGCATCATCGGCTCGATCATCGGCGCGATCGTCGTCCTCGCGATCTGGGTCGCCGTCTCGGGACGCCGCAGCGCCGCCCGCCGCTAGGCGACGACCGCTGCCGTCGCGGGGGTGCGCCGGGCCGTCACGGACGTCCCGGCCCCTCGCCCCGTGGCGGCGGGCTCGCTCAGCGCCCAGCGGCGTGGCGGGCAGCCACGTCGGCCCCCGACAGGGCGACGTCGTAGACCGTCGTGTTCTCGAGATCGCCCCGGAAGTGCGGGCTCGACGGCGCCTCCGGCCACACTCCCCCCACCGTGTCGTAGCCGATCCGCCACCAGCCGAAGAAGTTCTCTGCCGAGGCCTGCGGCGAGGACGCCACCTGCGCCCCGTCGACGTACATGACCATGCCGGACCCGTCGAGGGTGACGGTGGCGAGGTGCCACGCCCCGTCGGTGTAGGAGGCGGTGCTCGACATCGTGTACTGCTGGCCGCTGTACACGCCGAAGACGAGGGTGCCCCGGTTCGTGAGGTAGAGGTGCCGGTCGTACTGGGTCGACGCCCCCGCCTGGCTGTTGCCGAAGCCGACCAGCTTGCCGCCGGAGGTCGTCGTCGTCCGGAACCACGTCTCGATCGAGAAGACCTGGGGGGCCCGCAGCCGCTCCGCTGTCGTCACCTGCCCTGCCACCCCGTCGAGCGTCAGCCACGGGCTCGGACCGGACGCGCAGGTCCCGCTCTCGATGGCCGCGCCCTGCGTGAGCGTGCCCGCCCGCCCGTTGCCGCTGCTGTCCCGCAGCGACGTCCCGACGCCGTCGTTGTACTGGTACGCGAAGTGCGCCTGTGCGGCGACCGGGCGGTCGAGGCAGGCGAAACGGGACGTGGCGAGGCTGCTCGCCGTCGAGGTCGTGCCCGCGAACGCGGAGTGGCTCGAGCCCACCACGAGCACCAGGACGGCGACGCCGCCGACGACGGCGAGCACCGTCCCCGACGCCCTGGCTGCCCAGGTCCGGGTCGTCACGGGGACACGCGCACGGTGACGGGAAGGACCGAGCGGGTCGACCACCTCCTCGTCGCCCCTCGGCTCGAGTCGGGTCAGGGCGATCAGGATCAGCACGACCAGCGACGCCAGCAGGCCGCCGGCCACACGGTCGCCGCCGTGCCAGAGCATCGGGGAGCCGACGGCGGGCACGAGCAGGACGCCCACGCCGCGGACGTCCTCGACAGGGACCGGGCTCGAGTCGGCCGCCGCGTTGGCGTCGCCCTGCAGCCGGAGCCCGTCGGCGGTGCTCTCGACCAGCCGGTGCAGCCGCAGCTCGCCCGGTCGGTCGGGGTCGTCCACGAGCAGGACCTGCCCGGGGACGAGCTCGTCGGCCCCGAGGGGCATCGCCACGACGACGTCGCCCGCGACGATCGCCGGCGCCATCGACCCCGACACCACGGTCGTCGGCGACCAGCCCCAGAGGGCCGGCACGGCTGCCCAGAGGAGGAGGCACACGGCCGTCGTGAGGACCACCCGCGCACACGTCGCGACGCACAGGGCACCCCAGAAGGAGAAGGCCGTGCGACCGTGCTGCAGCGTGGTGGTCGTGGTCATGACAGAGCTTCCCGCTCTCGGTGGTCGACCGGGGTCGACCACGGGTCAGCGGGTCTGCGCCTCCCACGTGAAGGCGAGGGCGGCACGGGAGTCCTGCCCGGTGTTCGGGGTGGCCGAGCTCAGCGTGTAGGTGAACTGGAACGAGCGGGACTCGGGGGCGGTGCCCGACGGCGACCAGGTCGACGCACCGGTCGCGTAGCCGGTGCGCTGCCCCGCGAAGTCCGCGAGGGTGCCCGACCAGACCTGGGAGTCCTGGGTCGCGGGCGTGAACCCGTCGCACGACGCGCTCGACCCGCCGGTGCCCTGCACGATGCGCAGGTCGAGGTAGGACGAGAGCGAGTTCGTCGTCGTGGCCGAGGTGCCGTAGAGCCTGACCGCCGACGGCAGGGTGCCCTTCGACGTGACCGTGATGCACTTGGTCCCCGTGTCGCCCGGCTTCAGGCCCGACGCCGAGAACAGGGCGACGTCGGAGTCGTCGTCCGAGAGCTGCACGGTGCCGGTCGACCAGTTGCTGGTCGGGTTCGACGTGGTGGCGGAGAACGCCGAGTACGAGGCGGTCGAGATGATCGCGCCGGAGGCGATCACGGCGACGGGCAGGGCTGCCCAGCGGGCACGGCGCGTCCAGCGGGCGCGCCTGATCGTTCGGGACATGTCGGGAGGTCTCTCGGGTAGCGCCTCGGGAGCCCCCGGTGGTGCCGGTCGGGTAGGGACTCGCGAGGATCGGCACGGTGCCGACGATGTGACGGTACCGACGGGTCGCCAGCGCGGTAAGGGGTCGCGTGTCCCCAAAGATGGGGATGCGGCTGTACCCCGAGCCCTCCTCCTCCCCCGGATGCCGGGCTCAGCGCCTCCGCGCCGCGACGGCGAGCTCTGTCGTGCCGTAGCTGTCGTCGTCGGGGTTCAGGGTGACGCCGGGGGCGACGATCTCGTCGATGCGGTCGAGCACGTCGTCGCTCAGGACGACGTCGGCGGCGGGCAGCTGCGACTCGAGCTGCTCCATCGTGCGCGGCCCGATGATCGCCGACGTCACGCCGGGGTGACGGATCACGAACCCGATCGCCAGCTCGATCATGGTCAGCCCGGCCTCGTCGGCGAGGTCGGTGAGCGCAGCGAGTGCCTCGAGCTTCTGTCCGTTGGCCGCCGTCGTCATGTCGAAGCGGGCGCCGGGGCGAGCCGAGGAGGCGGGGGTCGGCGCCTTGCCGTCGCGCCACTTCCCCGAGAGCCAGCCGCCCGCGAGCGGGCTGTACGTCAAGGTCCCCATGCCGTAGCGCTGAGTGGTGGGGAGCACGTCGGACTCGATGCCGCGGACGAGCATCGAGTACGGCGGCTGCTCCGTGACGAAGCGCTCCAGGTGGCGGTCTCGGGAGACGACCTGCGCCTCCACGATCTCGCTGGCCGCGTACGACGACGAGCCGACGTAGAGGACCTTGCCCTGGCGGACCAGGTCGGTGAGGGCGCCGAGCGTCTCCTCGACGTCGGTCGTGGGGCTGGGACGGTGCACCTGGTAGAGGTCGATGTGGTCGGTGCCGAGGCGGCGGAGCGACTCCTCCACCTCGCGGACGATCCAGCGTCGCGACCCGCCCGAGCGGTTGACGCCCTCGCCCATGGGCATGAAGAACTTCGTCGCGAGCACGACGTCGTCGCGTCGGCCCTGGATCGCCTTGCCGACGATCTCCTCGGAGCGGCCGGCCGAGTAGACGTCGGCCGTGTCGACGAAGTTGATGCCGGCGTCGAGCGCGCGGTTGATGATGCTTACGGAGTCGTCCTCGTCGTCGTTACCCCAGGGGCCGAACATCATGGTGCCGAGGGCGAGCGGGCTGACCTGCACTCCCGTGCGGCCGAGCAGACGGTGTTCCATGTGGTTCTCCTTCGTGTCGGTCCCTCGACGCTATGCCCGCGCCTCCGTGCCCCACAGGTACTGACGGACCCTGTCACGGACACCGCCCCGGTCGTAGCGTCGAGGCATGGACACGTTCACGCTCAACAACGGCATCACCATCCCCCAGCTCGGCCTCGGCGTCTTCCAGACACCGCCCGAGGAGACCGTCGCTGCCGTGCAGACAGCCCTCGAGGCCGGCTACCGCCACGTCGACACGGCGGCCGCCTACGGCAACGAGCGCGAGGTCGGCGAAGGCATCCGCCGCTCCGGCCTCGACCGCTCCGAGGTCTTCGTCGAGACGAAGATCTGGATCAGCGACTACGGCTACGACGAGACCCTGCACGCCTTCGACAAGAGCGCCGGCAAGCTCGGCGTCGAGCAGCTCGACCTGCTGATCCTGCACCAGGCCCTGCCGGGCGAGTTCGACATGACGATCGCCGCCTACCGAGCCCTGGAGCAGCTCCTCGTGGACGGCAAGGTCCGGTCGATCGGCGTCAGCAACTTCATGCCTGCCCACCTCGCGCAGCTCGCCGACGCGACGAGCATCGTCCCGGCGATCAACCAGATCGAGTCGCACCCCTACTTCCGCCAGGAGGACGTCATCGACGCCGACGCCGCAGCAGGCGTCCTCACCCAGGCCTGGTCGCCCATCGGCGGCATCACGAGCTACCGCGGCGACGGCGACCGCACGACGTTCACCGACCCCGTCCTCACCGAGATCGCTTCCGCCCACGACAAGACGACCGCCCAGGTCATGCTCCGCTGGCACATCCAGGAGGGGCGCCAGGTGATCCCGAAGTCGGTGCGCCGTGAGCGCATCCTCGAGAACGTCGACGTGTTCGACTTCACCCTGACCGCCGACGACATCGCCCGCATCGACGAGCTCGAGACCGGCGTCCGCGGCGGCCCCGAGCCCGAGGACGTCACCCTCGAGGCGTTCGGCCGCGACATCCCCGAGGCCTGAGCGACCCGCGGCAGGCAGGCCGGCCAGCCCGACTGCTGGCCGGCCGGACGCCGGACGCAAACCGAGACAGATCTGCCCGTCACGCTTCCCTGCGGGCTGCTTCTCTCCTGATCCACGGTCGGATCACTCTCAAATTTGAGACAGATCACTCGGATCCCGCGCTGCCTGCCAGGCCCTGACGGCGCCTGACTGACGGGTACTGCAGGGGCCTCCCTCCCTGGCCCGCGCGCGCCTAGCCTGGTGAGCATGGACGACCAGACCCAGGTGCGCGAGTTCCTCGTCAGCCGGCGCGGCCGGCTCACCCCCGAGCAGGCAGGGCTCCCTGCCTTCGGAACCACCCGCCGCGTGACCGGCCTCCGCCGCGAGGAGGTCGCGATGCTCGCCGGCGTCAGCGTCGACTACTACGTCCGGCTCGAGCGCGGCAACCTCTCCGGGGTCTCCGAGGGCATCCTCGAGGCCTTGTCGCGGGCACTTCAGCTCGATGAGGCCGAGCGAGGTCACCTCTTCGATCTCGCCCGCACCGCCAACGCGTCGCCCGTGACCCGCCGCCGCACCCCGTCACAGCGGGTGCGGCCCGTCGTGCAGCGCGTGCTGGACTCGGTGGACGCCCCCGCGTGGGTGCGCAACGGTCGAGGGGACTTCCTCGCCGCCAACGTGCTGGGCAGGGCCCTGTACTCCGAGGTCTTCCGTGACCCGGCACGCCCGGCGAACACCGCCCGCTTCACCTTCCTCAGCCCCCGCGCCCGCGACTTCTTCGTCGACTGGGAGGGCACCGCCGACGCCGCCGTCTCGATCCTCCGCGCCGAGGCCGGACGCAACCCGCACGACAAGGCGCTCACTGACCTCGTCGGCGAGCTCGCGACCCGCAGCGACGAGTTCCGCATCCGCTGGGCGGCGCACGACGTCAGCTACCACCGCACCGGGTCCAAGAAGCTGAACCACCCCGTCGTCGGCGAGCTGGAGCTCTCGTACGAGGGCATGGAGCTCACCGCCGACGTCGGCCTCACCCTCTTCGTCTACAGCGTCGAACCGGCCTCGATCTCGGCCGAGCGCCTAGCCCTGCTGGCGAGCTGGGCGCTCTCCGAGGACGAGGAAGCGCGCCGCACTGCCGCCGAGGCGGTCACCGAGGCCTGAGGACGCAGTGGTCCCCGGTTCCCGCGAGGCGAGGGCAGCCAGGCCGACGAGTCGCCGGGCCGCTGAGGTGATCAGTGGGCCCTACCGGGCTCGAACCGATGACATCCACGGTGTAAACGTGGCGCTCTACCAACTGAGCTAAAGGCCCTCGCGCCGGGCGGGCCGGGCGAGCAGGAGACAGGCTAGCGCGTCGCAGACCCGGCCGACGCCTCCTGCGGACCGGCCCTGACGGCGGGTCAGGCCGGGACGGACGTGAGCTGGTCGAGCGCGGCCTGGTAGTCGGCCAGCGAGCGTGCCTGGCCGGGCTCGGTCAGGAAGTGCTCGCGGATGACCCCGTCGACGTCGATCAGGAACGTCGCGCGGGTGGCGAAGCCCTTGTGCTCGAGGAACACCCCGTATTCCTTCGAGACCTCTCCGTGCGGCCAGAAGTCGGCCAGCAGCGTGAAGTCATAGCCCTCCTCCTCCGCGAACGCACGCAGGGTGGCCTTCGAGTCGACGGAGATGCCGATCAGCTCGACCCGGGCGTCCTGGAACATCGAGAGGTTGTCGCGGAGCGTGCACAGCTCGGCGGTGCAGGTGCTGGAGAAGGCCAGCGGGAAGAAGACGAGGGCGACGGGGCGCACGCCGCGGTAGTCCGCCAGGCGCACGTGCTCGCCGAACTGGTTCGGCAGATCGAAGTCGGGAGCCTGGATGTCGTTCTCCAGCGCCATGAGCACGTTCCTTCCGCGCCGGTCCGGGCGACCGACGTCAACACGATGAGCGATGCTACGCCCCTCGGGACCGCGCGCGAGGACGTTCTCCCAGGGCGTGCCGAGCCTGCGCCGGCCGAGCCAACTAGACTCGGACGGTCAGTGTGCGACGACGACCCGGGACCCGAGCCGCGTCGAGCTGGCCGCCGTGCGCCCCCGTGGGGCCGCGGCTGTTGTCCACCACACACGAGTGATAGAGGTCAAGGGTGACGGTAAACGATCAGGATCCGTACACGGTCGACACGACCGACCAGGATCCCGAGGAGACCGCCGAGTGGAGGGAGTCGCTCGACTCCCTCGTCGCGGCACAGGGCCACGAGCGCGCACGTCAGATCATGAAGAGCCTGCTCTCGCGGTCGAGCGAGCTGCACCTCGGCGTCCCCATGGTCCCCAAGACGGACTACGTGAACACGATCGCCCCTGAGGACGAGCCGGAGTTCCCCGGCGACGAAGAACTCGAGCGGCGCTACCGCCGCTGGGTCCGCTGGAACGCGGCCGTGACGGTGCACCGCGCCCAGCGTCCCGGTGTCTCGGTCGGCGGCCACATCTCGACCTACGCCTCCTCGGCTGCCCTCTACGAGGTCGGCTACAACCACTTCTTCCGCGGCCAGGACCACGCGGGCGGCGGCGACCAGGTCTTCTTCCAGGGCCACGCCTCCCCCGGCATGTACGCCCGCGCTTTCCTCGAGGGGCGTCTCGGCACCGACCAGCTCGACGGCTTCCGCCAGGAGAAGTCTCACCCCACCGGGGGCCTGAGCTCGTACCCGCACCCCCGGCTGATGCCGCAGTTCTGGCAGTTCCCGACCGTGTCGATGGGCCTCGGGCCGATCAACGCGATCTACCAGGCGCAGGTCGCCAAGTACCTCACCAACCGCGGCATCAAGGACGCGTCGGACCAGCAGGTCTGGGCGTTCCTCGGCGACGGCGAGATGGACGAGGTCGAGAGCCGCGGCCAGCTCCAGGTGGCGGCCAACGAGGGGCTCGACAACCTCAACTTCGTCATCAACTGCAACCTGCAGCGACTCGACGGACCGGTCCGCGGCAACGGCAAGATCATCCAGGAGCTCGAGAGCTTCTTCCGCGGCGCCGGCTGGAACGTCATCAAGGTCGTCTGGGGCCGCGAGTGGGACGACCTGCTCGCCCGTGACACCGAGGGCGCGCTGCTCAACCTGATGAACACGACGCCCGACGGCGACTTCCAGACCTACAAGGCCGAGAGCGGCGCGTACGTCCGCGAGAACTTCTTCGGCCGCGACCCGCGCGCCCTCGAGCTCGTCAAGGACTTCACCGACGACCAGGTCTGGAACCTGAAGCGCGGCGGCCACGACTACAAGAAGGTCTACGCGGCGTTCAAGGCCGCCAGCGAGCACAAGGGCCAGCCCACGGTCATCCTCGCGAAGACCGTCAAGGGCTATGGCCTCGGCCCGGCCTTCGAGGGCCGCAACGCGACCCACCAGATGAAGAAGCTCACCCTCGACAACCTCAAGCAGTTCCGCGACGAGATGCGCATCCCGATCAGCGACGCGCAGCTCGACGAAGATCCGTACCTGCCGCCCTACTACCACCCGGGCGACGGCGACGAGGCGATCCAGTACCTGCACGAGCGCCGACGCGCCCTCGGCGGCTACGTGCCCGAGCGCCGCAGCAAGTACACCGAGATCGCGGTTCCCGAGGCGAAGTCCTACGACGTCGTCCGCAAGGGCTCGGGCAAGCAGGAGGTGGCCACCACGATGGCCTTCGCCCGCCTGCTCAAGGACCTGCTGCGCTCCCCCGACTTCGGCCACCGCATCGTCCCGATCATCCCGGACGAGGCCCGCACCTTCGGCATGGACGCGTACTTCCCGACGTCGAAGATCTACAACCCCAACGGGCAGCACTACACGTCCGTCGACCGCGAGCTGCTGCTGGCCTACAAGGAGAGCCCCCAGGGCCAGCTCCTGCACGTCGGCATCAACGAGGCCGGCGCCTTCGCGGCCTTCACCGCCGTGGGCACGTCGTACTCGACGCAGGGCGAGCCGCTCATCCCGGTCTACGTCTTCTACTCGATGTTCGGCTTCCAGCGCACCGGCGACGCCATGTGGGCCGCGGGCGACCAGATGGCCCGCGGGTTCATCATCGGCGCCACGGCGGGCCGCACGACGCTGACCGGCGAGGGCCTCCAGCACGCGGACGGCCACTCGCTGCTGCTCGCCTCGACCAACCCCGCCGTGGTCTCGTACGACCCGGCGTACGGCTACGAGCTCGGGCACATCGTCAAGGCGGGCATGGACCGCATGTACGGGAAGAACGACGACGGCACCCCGTCGCACGACGACCCGAACGTCATGTTCTACATCACCGTCTACAACGAGCCGATGCAGCAGCCCGTCGAGCCGGACGACCTCGACGTCGACGGCGTCGTGCGCGGCATCTACAAGCTCAAGGGCGCCGAGAACCTGGGCCCTCGTGCCCAGCTGCTCGCCTCGGGCGTCGGCGTGCGCTGGGCCCTCGAGGCTCAGCAGCTGCTCGCCGACGACTGGAACGTCGCCGCCGACGTGTGGAGCGTCACCTCGTGGAACGAGCTGCGCCGCGACGGCCTCGAGGCCGAGGAGCACAACTTCCTCAACCCGAGCGCCGAGCCCCGCACGCCCTACGTCACCGAGAAGCTCCAGGGCTCCGAGGGCCCGGTCATCGCGACGTCCGACTTCATGGCGGCCGTGCCCGACCAGATCCGCGAGTACGTGCCCGGTGACTACCTGACGCTCGGAGCCGACGGCTTCGGCTTCTCGGACACCCGCGCGGCTGCTCGTCGGTTCTTCAAGATCGACGGCCCGTCCATGGTCGTCCGGACGCTGCAGGCGCTCGCCCGTCGCGGCGACGTCGACCGCAGCGTCGTCCAGCAGGCGATCGACCGCTACCAGCTGCACGACGTGACGGCCGGCACCAGCGGCACCGCCGGCGGGGAGAGCTGACGACCGCGTGAGCGCCGAGCGGGTCCCGGCCTCGCCGATGGAGCCGTCCGCGGCCACGAAGGAGCGCACGCTCGCGTGGCTGCGGACGGTGTCGGGCGAGTTGTCGACGGCGACCATCAAGCGGCTGGAGGAGACGCTGCCCTGGTACGGCGACATGCCGCCCGGCCGCCGTTCGGCGGTGGGGCTGGTCGCCCAGGCGGGCATCACCTCCTTCATCAGCTGGTTCGACGACCCCCGGTCGACGCCGTGGATCGCCGCCGACGTGTTCGGCGCGGCTCCGCGGGAGCTGCTCCGGTCCATCAGCCTCCAGCAGACCCTCCAGCTCATCCGGGTCACCGTCGAGGTGGTCGAGGAGCGCGTCAAGGACGGCGACGACAGCCTGCGGGAGGCGATCCTTCTGTACTCGAGGGAGATCGCGTTCGCCTCGGCGGACGTCTACGCCCGTGCGGCCGAGGCTCGCGGCCTGTGGGACGCCCGGCTCGAGGCACTCGTCGTCGACTCGATCCTGCGGGGCGAGTACGACGACGAGCTGCCGAGCCGCATCGCCGCCCTGGGCTGGCACGGCCACGGCGAGGTGTCCGTGCTGGTGGGGACGGCGCCGCGCGTGCTCGACGTCGACCAGCTCCGCCGGACGGCGCGGCACCTCGACGCCGACGTCCTGATCGGCGTGCAGGGCAGCCGGCTCGTGCTCGTCATCGGCCGCGCCGAGCAGGAGACCGACGAGAACGGCGAATCGACCTCCCAGCCCCCGTTCACCGACATCGCCTCGGCCCTCGAGCCGGGGTTCGGCGACGGCCACCTCGTGCTCGGCCACGAGGTGCCGAGCCTCGTCGAGGCCGCGCAGAGCGCCAAGGCCGCCCTCGCCGGCTTCGCGGTGGCACGGTCGTGGCGCAACGCACCGCGTCCCGTGCTCGCCGACGACCTGCTCCCCGAGCGGGCGCTGGCCGGTGACCCGCTCGCCCGGTCGACTCTCGTCAACCGCATCTACAAGCCGCTCAAGACGCACTCGACCGAGCTGCTCACGACCCTCTGGTGCTACCTGGACAACGGCCGCTCGCTCGAGGCCACGGCACGCGAGCTGTTCGTGCACCCCAACACGGTGCGCTATCGACTGAAGCGCGTGTCCGACGTGATCGGCTGGGACGCCACCGGGTCACGGGAGGCCATCGTGCTGCAGTCGGCCCTCATCCTCGGCTCCATCGCCGACACCGACGGCCAGGGGCCGCGCCGACGCTGAGACGGCCCCACGACCGCGGCCCGCCGGCGCCCCCTGTGGCCATCCACAGTGTCCACGGCGATCTTTGGTCGAGTTGCTCCACACGGACGGGACACGTCGTTGGCATGATGGTCGAGTGATCGTCGTCGTAGCGCCCGGACAGGGCTCCCAGTCCCCCGGATTCCTCGAGCCCTGGCTGGAGGACGGCGCCCAGCGCGAGTTCCTCGAGTCGCTGTCGGAGTCGGCCGGGGTCGACCTCGTCTCCCACGGGACGACGTCCGACGCCGACACCATCCGCGACACCGCGGTGGCCCAGCCCCTCATCGTCGCCGCCGGGCTGCTCACGGCCCGCGCCCTCTTCTCCCGCGTCGACCGCAGCCGTGTCGGCGGCGTCGCCGGCCACTCCGTCGGCGAGTTCACCGCGGCGGCGGTCGCCGGGGTCCTGACCGACGACGACGCCGTCCGCCTGGTCGCCGAGCGCGGCCGCGCCATGGCCGAGGCCGCGTCGCGGGTCGAGACCGGCATGAGCGCCGTCCTGGGCGGGGACGAGGCCGAGCTGGCCGCCCGCCTGGAGGCCCTGGGGCTCACCGCCGCGAACCACAACGGCGGCGGGCAGGTCGTCGTCGCCGGCGAGCTGAGCGCACTCGCCGCACTCGCGGCGGAGCCGCCCGCCAAGAGCCGGGTCGTGCCGCTGCAGGTCGCCGGGGCGTTCCACACGCGCTTCATGGAACCCGCCGTCGAGCGACTCCGAACCGCCGCCTCCTCGGTCACCACCTCCGACCCGACCCTGCGTCTCTGGACGAACAACGACGGCAGCGCCGTCGACTCCGGCAGCCGCTTCGTCGAGCTGCTGGTCGGCCAGGTGTCCTCGCCCGTCCGGTGGGACGCCGTCATGACCTCGTTCGCCGACGCCGGGGTCACCGGCATCGTCGAGCTCGCCCCCGCGGGCGCCCTGACGGGCCTCGCCAAGCGCGCGCTGCGCGGAGTCCCCTCCGTCGCGGTGAAGACCCCCGACGACCTGCAGGCCGCCGTCGACCTCCTCGAGGGAGCAGAATGACCACCCCCCAGCTCAAGCAGCACCACGGCGCCGAGTACACGCGCATCCTCAGCATCGGTGCGGCTCGTGGCGACCAGGTCGTGCCGAACGCCGACATCGTCGAGCCCATCGACTCGAGTGACGAGTGGATCCAGCAGCGCACGGGCGTCGTGACCCGTGTCAGGGCGTCCTCCGAGGTGCACGTCGTCGACCTCGCCGAGGCCGCGGCGAACGAGGCGATCGCCAAGGCCGGCATCCGTCCCGACCAGATCGGCGTCGTGCTCGTCTCGACGATCAGCGGAGGCGTGGCGACACCCTCGGTCGCCTCGCTGCTCGCCGAGAAGATCGGCGCGAACCCGGCCGCCGCCTACGACATCTCCGCGGCCTGCGCCGGCTACGCCTACGGCATCGCCCAGGCCGACTCCTTCGTGAAGTCGGGCCTGGCCGAGTACGTGCTCGTCGTGGGCGCCGAGAAGCTCAGCGACTTCATCGACCCGACCGACCGCACCATCTCGTTCCTCCTCGGCGACGGGGCGGGCGCCGCGGTCGTTGGCGCGAGCGACACCCCCGGCATCGCGCCCACCGTGTGGGGCAGCGACGGCTCGAAGTGGGACGCGATCCGCATGACGAACACCATGCAGGAGTACCGCGCCGGGGGCGGCGACGTCGCCTGGCCGACGCTCCGCCAGGAGGGCCAGACCGTGTTCCGCTGGGCGGTCTGGGAGATGGTCAAGGTCGCCAAGCAGGCCCTCGAGCGGGCCGGCGTCACCGCCGACCAGCTCTCGGCGTTCGTGCCGCACCAGGCCAACATGCGCATCGTCGACGAGTTCGCGAAACAGCTCGGCCTGCCCGGGACCGTCGTGATCGCCCGAGACATCGCGACGACCGGCAACACGTCGGCCGCCAGCATCCCGCTCGCGACCCACCGCCTCCTCGAGGAGAACCCAGAGCTCAGCGGCGGCCTGTCGCTCCAGATCGGCTTCGGCGCGGGCCTCGTCTTCGGCGCCCAGGTCGTCGTCCTCCCGTAGCGCGCCGCGACGGCTCGCCGCCCTCGCCCTGTATAGGCTTTACCCCGGTCACCACGACACCCCCTCAAGGAGAACACACCATGGCACTGTCCACCGAAGAAGTCCTCGCCGGCCTGGCCGAGCTCGTCAACGACGAGACGGGCATCGCGACCGACACCGTCGAGATGGACAAGTCGTTCACCGACGACCTGGACATCGACTCCATCTCGATGATGACCATCGTGGTCAACGCCGAGGAGAAGTTCGACGTGAAGATCCCGGACGAAGAGGTCAAGAACCTCAAGACCGTCGGGGACGCCGTCACCTTCATCACCAAGGCACAGGACTAGACGTCGACGGCCCGGTCTCCCCTCGGGGCGACCGGGCCTCTCCGTCCCCCCTCTCGGGCTCCGTGCCCGCCGAGGGACGCACCGCCTCTCCAGGAGAATCGTCATGACCAAGAAGATCGTCGTCACCGGCCTCGGTGGCACCTCCCCCCTCGGCGGCACCGCCGTCGACAGCTGGAACGCCCTGCTCGCCGGCGAGTCCGGCATCACGACCCTCGAGCAGGAATGGGTCGCCAAGTACGAGCTCCCCGTCACGATCGCCGGCCAGGCGAAGGTGCCGTCGGCCGACGTGCTCGACCGTCGGGAGACCAAGCGCCTCGACCCCTCGAGCCAGTTCGCCCTCACGGCGGCACGCGAGGCGTGGGCCGACGCCGGCTCGCCCGAGGTCGTCCCCGAGCGGTTCATCGTCGACTGGGCCACCGGCATCGGCGGCGTGTGGACCCTGCTCGACGCCTGGGACACCCTCCGTGAGAAGGGTCCGCGTCGCGTCCTGCCCATGACCGTGCCGATGCTGATGCCGAACGGCCCCGCCGCCGCGATCTCCATGAGCCTCGGCGCGCGCGCCGGCGCCCGCACCGTCGTGTCGGCCTGCGCCTCCAGCACCGAGTCGATCGCGATGGCCTACGACCACCTCCAGTCAGGCCTCGCGGACATCGCCGTCGCCGGCGGCTCCGAGGCGGCCATCCACCCCATGCCGCTCGCCTCGTTCGCGGCCATGCAGGCCCTCTCGAAGCGGAACGACGACCCGGCCACCGCCTCCCGCCCGTACGACGTCACCCGAGACGGCTTCGTCCTCGGCGAAGGAGGCGCGGCGCTCGTTCTCGAGACCGAGGAGCACGCGCTCGCCCGCGGTGCCCGCATCTACGCCGAGCTGCTCGGCGGAGCGGTCACGAGCGACTCGTACCACATCACCGCTCCCGACCCCGAGGGCACGGGTGCTGCCCGCGCGGTCATCGCGACGCTGGAGAACGCCGGCGTCGAGCGCGACCAGGTCGTGCACGTCAACGCGCACGCGACCAGCACGCCCGTCGGCGACATCGCCGAGTACCACGCCATCAAGCGGGTCTTCGGCGATCACACCCCGACGCTGATCGTCTCGGCGACCAAGGCGTCGACCGGCCACCTCCTCGGCGGTGCCGGGGCGATCGAGGCCCTCTTCACGGTCAAGGCCCTGCACGAGCGCCTCGCTCCCCCGACGATCAACGTGACGCAGATGGACGACGAGATCGACCTCGACGTCGTGGTCGGAGAACCCCGCCGGCTGCCCGACGGCGAGATCGTCGCGATCAGCAACTCGTTCGGCTTCGGCGGGCACAACGCCGTCGTCGCGTTCCGCTCGGTCTGACCCTGCACCGCGCCGGCTTCCGCGCCGGGCACGACGAAGGCCGGTGTCCCCTCGGGGCCACCGGCCTTCGTCACGCGGTCCGGGTGCGTCGGGGTCAGCCGACCTTGTGCAGCCAGACGACCGGGTTGCCCTCGCCGCTGTACCGGAACGGCTCGAGCTCGTCGTCCCAGGCCTGGCCGAGGGCGAGCCGCAGCTCGCGGTGCAGCTCGAGCGCGTTCGAGCCGGCGATGTCCATGGCGTACCGGATGCGGTCCTCCGGCACCACGGTGTTGCCGGCAGTGTCGGTCTGCGCGAAGAAGACGCCGAGATCGGGCGTGTGCATCCAGCGCCCTCCGTCGATCGACTCGCCGGGATCCTCCGTCACCTCGTAGCGCAGGTGCTCCCAGCCGCGCAGCGCCGACGCGATGCGCGCACCGGCGCCCTCGTCGCCCTGCCAGGAGAACTCCGTGCGCTGGGCGCCCGACATCACCGGCTGCGCCACCCAGGCGAAGTTCACGGCGTGCCCGAGGGCTCGACCGACCGCCCACTCGACATGCGGGCACAGTGCACGAGGGGACGAGTGCACGAAGAGCACTCCCCTAGCCGTTGCAGCAGCCACGATTCCTCCATCCGTTAGGTGCGACTTCCCCATCGACCTGTGGACACGTGGACCGTGTGCGTGCTCTCGTGCGTGTTCGGTTGTGAGCGGACCTGTGCCCGCAGGGTCGATCATGACACGCCCTGCCTGGGGGTCACAACTGTGCAACAGCTGGCAAGGAGTCGGCGGGTGCGTCCCCGGGGCGGCGTGCGCCTCTCACTTGGCCTGGGCGTAGTCGTCGACCACGGCCACGGTGAGGGGGAACCGCACCGGTGCATCGCCGAAGAGCATGCGACCGGCGGCGGCCGCCGCCTCGACCACGAGGTGCGCGACCTCGTCGGCCGTGTCCGCCGGCGCGTGCACCACGACCTCGTCGTGCAGGAAGAACGTGAGGTGCGGGGCGTCGTCGCCACGGTCGCCGAAGCGATCGTGCAGCGCCTGGCGGAACGCGCCCAGCCAGCACAGCGCCCACTCGGCCGCCGTGCCCTGCACGACGAAGTTGCGGGTGAAGCGCCCCCACGACCGGGCGTCGCGCCCGACCTCGGCGCGGGGCATCTCGGGCGGCAGCTCGTCGGAGGCCGCGGCGTCGGCGGGCGACGGCGACGTCCGCCCGAGGAGGGTCCGGACCACGCCGCCCTGCTCGCCCGTCCGCGCGGCCGCCTCGACCAGGGCCATCGCGTGCGGGAACCGGCGCGCAAGGCGCGGCACCAGTCGGCCGCTCTCGCCCTGCGTCGCGCCGTACATCGCGCCGAGCATCGCCACCTTCGCCTCGGCCCGGCTCGCCACGGCACCGCTCGCGACGATGCCCTCGTAGAGGTCGCCCTCCCCCGCCGCGGCCATCGCGCGGTCGCCGGACAGACCGGTGAGGATGCGCGGCTCGAGCTGAGAGGCGTCCGCGACGACGAGCTTCCAGCCGGGGTCGGCCACGACGGCCGCCCGGACGGCCCTCGGCAGCTGCAGGGCGCCTCCTCCGCTCGTGGCCCAGCGACCCGTGACGCTGCCGGCGGGGACGTAGTCGGGCCGGAACCGCCCGTCACGCACCCAGGCGTCGAGCCAGGCCCAGCCGTTGGCGACCAGGAGCCGTTGTCGCTTCTTGTACCGGAGCAGGGGCTCGACGGCGGGGTGCGCGTGTCGCTCGAGCTCCCACTTCGTGGTCGACGTGACGGGGACGCCGGCCGAGTTGAGGGCACGCACGAGCTCGGCGGGCGAGTCGGGGTTGAGGTCGGGCGCGTCGAGGCGGCGGCGCACCTCGTCGAGGTCCTCGCGCATGAGGGCGGGACGCTCGCCGGTCGCCGGGCGCGGGCCGAGGGCCTCGCTGAGCAGTCGGTCGTGCACCCTGGCCGACCAGGGCACCCCGTGGTGCCGCATCTCGACGGCGATCAGCGCACCTGTCGACTCGGCCGTCGTGAGGAGTTCGAGGCGTGCCCGTTCGGGGCTCGCCTCGATCGCCGCGCGCTGCCGCACGAACTCCCCCGCCGGGTCGGGCAGCGACTCGGGCAGCACGTCGAAGAGCCCGTCACGAGGGCCGTCGGCGCCCTGCGGGACGTCCCACGGACCGCGAGCCGCGCCGTGCAGCTCGGAGCCCGTCGTCGCGACGGCCGCCCGCAACAGCGCGTGGCAGAGCCGCAGGTCGACGCAGCGCGCGACGCGGACGCCCGCCTCGAGGAGGCGCGGGTACCACCGCGGGGTGTCGTCCCAGACCCAGCGGGGGCCGGTCGCGCCCCCGGGACCCGACTCGCGCCTCCTGACGGCCTCGGCGAGGTCGGCGTCCGCGACGACCTCGACGCCCGCCGTGACGAGTGCCTGGTCCGGCGCGGGACGACTCCAGGTCGTCAGCTCGACGTCGCCGTCGGGGAGGCGGCGGACGAGCAGGAACATCCGTCGATCATCCCACTGCCGACCGACACCGAGCGTCAGTGCAGCAGGGCGCCGTCCCGGTCGAGCACGTTCTTCTCGCCGGCCTCGATCGGCATCGACAGGCGGTTCTGAGGCGGCGGGATCGGGCAGTTGAAGGCGTACGAGAACGCACAGGGAGGCAGCACGGCCTGGTTGAAGTCGAGCACGATCGTGCCGTCGTCGCCGGGGGTCGGGAAGAGGAACCGCCCGACCGAGTAGGTGCTGTCACCGTTGGTCGCGTCGCCGAAGACGAGCTGCAGGCGCTCGCCCGAGCCGCTCGGGAACGCGGCGAGCTCGTGGTCGACGCCGCCGAGCGAGAAGCGGATGAGGCCGGGCAGCGGTCTCGGGCGACTGAGGTCGAGGTCTGCCTGGTGGCGGATGTCGACCTGGGTGCCGGCCTCGGTCGGGACGAAGTCCGCCGTGACCACCCACGCGGGATCGTGCTCGAAGGAGTCGATGGACCCGAAGCGCCGGATCGCCTCGGAGTCCGCGTCCCAGACCCGGAGGCCCCAGCTCGAGCGGTCGTCGTTGGCGATGACGGTGCCGCTCAGCGTGTCGGAGAACTGGACGACGCTCGGCGTCACCGCGTCGTCGCCCGCGACGAGCACCGTCCCGTCGACGAGGTCGCCGTCGACGCGCACGCCGTCGGCGGCCGCCGCGGTCACGAGCAGGCCCGCCAGGCCGTCCGGCGCCGGCGCCCAAGAGCCGGCCACGCCCCACACGGGCTGCACCGAGTCGACCCATTGGGTGTTGACGAGAGCCAGGGGGCCGTGAGGGCTGACGGCGCGTGCGCGCCGAGCCTTGTGGAACCGGCCGAGTTCGTCGGCGGGGCTGCGGGTGTCGGTCATGTGTCCTCCTCGGGGTGCGCGCGGGTCGACGCGACGGGCGAGACCATCATCGACCCGTCACGTGCTGCTCGTCCGTCGGCACGGCTGCGGACGGGCGGACACGCAGCGGGTCGGACGGCGTCAGACGTCGTCCTGGACGCCCAGCCGGCCCAGCTGGTCCTCGAACGAGACGACGTCGGCGAAGGGGTCGCGGCGCTCGGTGTGCCTCAGCGACACCAGCGCGGCGAACTCGTCCGCCGCGCGCGTCACGCGCTCGGGCAGGCCCGTGGTCGTCGCGTCGCCGGCGCCCCAGTCCTCCGCCGCGGCGAAGACGCCGGTGGGCACGACGACGGCACGCAGGTAGGAGAAGAGCGGGCGCAGCTCGTGGTCGAGGACGAGCGAGTGCCGAGCGGTGCCCGCCGTCGCGCCGATCAGCACGGGCGTGCCGGTCAGGGCCGTGTTGTCGAGCACGTCGAAGAACGACTTGAACAGGCCGCTGTAGGAGCCGGTGAATACGGGCGTGACGGCCACGACCCCGTCCGCGGCCCCGACGGCCGCCAGCACGTCGGCCAGCGCCTCGGACGGGAACCCCGTCAGCATGGCGTCGGTGACGTCGTGGGCGTGGTCCCGGAGCTCGACGACGCGGAACTCGGCGGGCGAGCCCTGGTCGAGCAGGGCCCGGGCGCTCGCCTCGGCGAGACGGTCGGCGAGGAGCCGGGTGGAGGAGGGCTGACCCAGCCCTGCCGAGAGGACGACGATCTTCCTGGTGCTCACGGGGCGCCTCCTACAGGCTCGGGACAGACGCGGCGTCGGCCGTGGCCGAGGACGTGACGGACGAGGTCGCGGCGGAGGCGGCGGCCGCGGCCACGAGGGAGGCGTGCGTCGGCGCGTCGGGGACGCCCGCGGCACGACGGGACGCGAACTCGCGGCGGAGCACGGGCACGACCTCCTCGCCGAGGATGTCGAGCTGCTCGAGGACGGTCTGCAGGGGCAGGCCCGCGTGATCGATGAGGAAGAGCTGGCGCTGGTAGTCGCCGACGTACTCGCGGAAGCCGAGCGTGCGGTCGATGACCTCCTGCGGGCTGCCGACGGTGAGCGGCGTCTGGCTCGTGAAGTCCTGCATGCTCGGACCGTGGCCGTAGACGGGGGCCTCGTCGAAGTAGGGGCGGAAGGCGCGCTTCGCGTCCTGCGAGTTCTTGGCCATGAAGACCTGCCCGCCGAGACCGACGATCGCCTGGTCGGCGCGGCCGTGGCCGTGGTGCTCGAAGCGGCTGCGGTAGAGCTCGACCATCTGCTTCGTGTGCGATGCCGGCCAGAAGATGTGGTTGGCGAAGAAGCCGTCGCCGTAGTAGGCGGCCTGCTCAGCGATCTCGGGGCTGCGGATCGAGCCGTGCCAGACGAACGGCGCCACGCCGTCGAGCGGACGGGGCGTCGCGGTGAAGCCCTGGAGCGGCGTGCGGAAGTGGCCCTTCCAGTCGACGACGTCCTCGGTCCAGAGGCGCCGCAGCAGGGCGTAGTTCTCGATGGCCAGGTTGATCCCCTGGCGGATGTCCTTGCCGAACCAGGGGTAGACCGGGCCGGTGTTGCCGCGGCCGAGGGTCAGGTCGACCCGGCCGTCGGCGAGGTGCTGCAGCATCGCGAAGTCCTCGGCGATCTTCACCGGGTCGTTCGTCGTGATGAGCGTCGTCGCCGTGCTGAGCTGGATGCGCTCGGTCGTCGCGGCGATCGTGGCGAGCAGGGTCGTCGGGCTGGAGTTCACGAACGGCGGGTTGTGGTGCTCGCCGGCGGCGAAGACGTCGAGGCCCACCTCCTCGACCTTCTGGGCGATGGTCACCATCGCCTTGATGCGCTCGTGCTCGGTCGGCACCCTGCCGGTGGTCGGGTCGGCCGTGATGTCGCCGACGGAGAAGACTCCGAACTGCATGGTCTCACCTCAGATCTAGTTCATGCGTCTGCATGTAAATGGGTGAACGACAGGTCGGGTGTGAGTATTCCCGCCCGCGTCAGCGGGGTGCGATCGGAGGCGCGAGGCGGAGGAAGCGCTCGGCGACCTGCGCGCTCTGCACCGGCCCGTCGCCGTCACGGTCGAGCTGGGGCGAGTCGAACTCGACCCACCACGTCCGCGCCGAGCCGCCGATCGCGGACACGCCCTGCCACGCCGAGCCACCTGCACGCATGACCACGCCCGTCGGGCCGAAGGGCCACGGCGACGTCGGATCGTCGTCGGAGTCGAGCACGTAGACCTGCGCCCCTACGCCCATGCGCGGCTCGGCGCCGACGGACTCGAGGGACTCGTCCCCGTGGTCGGGGCCGGCGCTCTTGCTGAAGAACATCGGGCCATGCTGCCAGACGAGCGAGGCGTGCCGCTGGGAGGCGAGCGCGCCCCGTGGCACGGCACAGCCACGGCAGTAGGGCGGACGGGACTTGAACCCGTGACCGATCGATTATGAGTCGACTGCTCTAACCGGCTGAGCTACCGCCCCGTGTCGACTGCGCGACCAGCACCCGCGGGCGAGGTCAGGACGAGACGACGTCGGTGGTGGGAGCCACCGGCTGCCCACGATACAGGCCCTCGAAGACGTTGAGCGTGCGCTCGATGTCGTGCCCCTCGATCATCCGCAGGCTGGCGCGTCGCATCGCGAGGTACTCGTCGTCCGACGCCGTGAGCACCCGGGTGAGCTTCTCCGCCAGGTCGGCGCTGTCGCCGGGACGGAACAGCCACCCGTTGCGGCCGTCGTCGACGAGGTGCGGCAGGGCCATGGCGTCGGCGACGACGATCGGCAGGCCCGAGGCCATCGCCTCGAGGCTCGCGATGCTCTGCAGCTCGGCGATCGACGGCATGGCGAAGACGGTCGCGTCGGCGAGGGTGCGACGCAGCTCGGCGTCCGACAGGTACCCCGCGAAGGTCACTCGTCCGGCGAGGCCGAGGTCGACGCTGAGCTGCTGGAGCTGGCGCAGGAGGTCGCCGCCGCCGACGATCGTGAGCGTGCTGTCGAGCGCCGGGTCGACCAGGGTCATGGCCCGCAGCAGCACGTCGATCTGCTTCTCGGCCGTGACCCGCCCGACGAAGACGACCCGGTTGCCCTCTGGCCGGTCCTCACGAGCCGTGTAGTCGGACGCCTGGATGCCGCACGACACCGCGAGGACGCCCTCGACGTCGATGGCCTTCTCGAGGAACCGGGCCGCCTTGTCGGTCGGCGTGGTCATCGACTCGACGCGGTGGTAGGTGCGGCTCGCGTCGGCCCAGGCGAGCTTCACGGCGGTCGCACGGAGCGCGTGGGGCAGCCCCGTGTGCTCGAGCAGGTTCTCGGGCATGAAGTGGTTGGTCGCCACGGCCCTGATGCCGAGGCGGTTCGCCACGCGGACCACCGCGCGGCCGATCACGATGTGCGACTGGATGTGCACGACGTCGGGCTGGATCTGACGGATCACCCGCTCGGCGTTCGCCTCGGCCCGCCACGGCGTCGCGAAGCGCAGCCAGTCGTGCAGGGGCCACCGGGTGGAGTAGAGCCGGTGCACCGTCAGCGTCACGCCGGCGTGCTGCTCGAGGAACGTGCCGTGCTTCCGGCTGGCCGCGGGGGCGAGGACGTGCACGTCGTGGCCCCGGGCCGCCATGCCGACGGCGAGCCGCTCGGCGAAGTTCGCGGCCCCGTTGACGTCGGGCGGGAACGTGTCGGCGGCGATCAGCACGGTCAGCCTCGGCGCGTCGGCCCAGGCTGCGGTGTCGCTCGGATCGGTCGGTCCGTCGGCGTCGGTCACGTGGTCAGTCCTTGTCGTGAGGGATGGTCGGGCCCGGGTGCGGGAGGTGGGGCGACAGCGGGCCGGACGACAGGGCTCCCGCGGACCCGCGTCGACCACGGTAGCTCAGCTGACCCTCTTCTTCTGCGGCTGGTGCTTGGCGAGCTGGAAGACGCCGGCGACCGCGACGGCCCCCGCGACGAGGAAGAGCACCGCGGCGATCGGCGGCGCCGTCGCGGCCTCGCCGAGCACGACGATGCCGATCGTCACGGCGATGATGGGGTCGACGACGGTCAGGCCAGCGATCACCAGGTCGGGCGACCCCGAGGAGTACGCGTTCTGCACGAAGTAGCCCCCGAGCACGGCCGCCGCGACCAGCATGACGATGCAGACGACCTCGAGCCAGTCGAAGGTGCCGGACGTGATGCGGTTCAGCACGACCTTGGCGAGGGTCGCGACGAACCCGTAGAGGACACCCGCGCCGATGACGTAGAAGAGGACGTTCCGGCGGTGCCGCAGCACGACGAAGGCGGCTGCCAGCACGGCCCCCACGACGAGCAGCAGCACGAGCACGGTGACGAGCTGCCGGGTCGTGATCGGCGTCTCGGTCGCGGCGAACGCGGCCACGGTCGCGAAGAGCCCGATGCCGCCCACGCAGAGCGCGATCGACCGCTTCACCTTCGCGCTCAGACGCTGCTTCGTGACCCGGGCGTTGACGACCGCGGTGACGACGAGTGCCACGGCACCGAGCGGCTGAACGACCAGCAGGGGGGCGATGTTGAGGCTGGTCAGCTGGAAGACGACGGCGAGACCGAGGAGGAGCGTGCCGGCCACCCAGGACGGCCTGCCGACCAGCGCCGCGACCTGGCGCACGCTCATGCCGCTCTGCGCCGCCCCGAGGCGCCGCTCGACCTTCTCGACTCCACGGCTCTGCAGCTGCGCCCCGATGGAGAGGAACACGGCGCCGACGAGGGCGATGGGGATGCCGAGGGCCTGGTAGGGGGTCAGCGACACCTGGGCGGTCAGGTCCCCGAGGTCAGCGCTCACGGTGACACGGTAGCGGCAGCGCGCTGGATAGTCTGGGCGAATGGCCGTACGACCGATCACCATCACGGGAGAACCCGTCCTCCACGCCCGAGCCGCCGAGGTGCAGGCCGTCGACGACGATCTGCGGACGCTCGTCGCCGACATGTTCGAGACGATGGACGCCGCGCCCGGCGTGGGCCTCGCCGGCCCGCAGGTCGGCGTCGGGCTCCGTCTCTTCGTGTACTCCTGGGTCGACGACGACGGCGAGTCCTGGCGCGGCGTCGCCGTCAACCCGACCCTCTGGCAGAGCCCGCTCGACATCGAGCCCCTCGACGAGGAGGACGAGTCGGAGGGGTGCCTGTCGATCCCGGGCGAGCGGTTCCCGCTGCGCCGGGCCGAGAGCGTGCTGCTCCGCGCGACGGACCTCGACGGCGTCGAGTACGAGATCGAGGCCCACGGCTGGCTCGCCCGCATCTTCCAGCACGAGTACGACCACCTGGACGGCATCCTCTACGCGGACCGCCTCGAGCACCCCCTGCACAAGGCCGCCGCGAAGAGCGTCAAGAAGTCGGGGTGGGGCGTGCCGGGCAAGACCTGGTTGCCGGGCGTCGACCACCTCGACGACTGAGGCTCGTCCGGCGCAGAGACGAGAAAAGGCCCAGCGGGTGGAGCCGCTGGGCCTTCGCTCCCCGAGTTGGACTCGAACCAACAACCTGCCGGTTAACAGCCGGCTGCTCTGCCAATTGAGCTATCGAGGAATGGCAGCTGCCCAGGACCGGAGTCCCTGACAGCGGACACAACTCTAGCGCATGTCGCGGCCGTCTCTGAACACGAGGTGACCGCCGGGCGCGTCGCGCACCTCCTCGGCGATCGGTCGCGGCGGGCCCGACGAGCCCGGCGGCTCAGTAGCCCGCGATCGTGTCCACGACGCCGACGAAGTTCCCGTCGCCGGCCAGGGCCCTGACGTTGTGGCGGATGCGACCGGCGAGGAGCGGCGCCGTCATCTCGGGAGTGTCCGCCTGGTGCGGCGTCACGATCACCCGGGGATCGCCCCAGAGCGGGTGCCCGTCCGGCAGGGGCTCGGGGTCGGTGACGTCCAGGCCGACGCCCCAGAGCCGGTCCGCACGCACGGCGGCGACGAGGGCGTCGGTGTCGACGAGGCTCCCCCGG
Organism: Frigoribacterium sp. ACAM 257; assembly: GCF_007954365.1. GTDB lineage: Bacteria > Actinomycetota > Actinomycetes > Actinomycetales > Microbacteriaceae > Frigoribacterium. The sequence goes on along the minus strand of NZ_VOLO01000001.1, from coordinate 826,676 downwards.
GCCACGTTGACGAACACGGCACGGGACGGGAGCAGGGCCAGCCGGCGAGCGTCGAGGAGCCGGGCGGTGCCCGGGGTCGCGGCCGCCGCCACGACGACCACGTCGGCGGTGGGCAGCACCTCGTCGAGCAGGTCGACGGACACGGTCCGGTCCACGCCCTCGACGGGCTCGGCGGTGCGTCGCACGATCGTGACCCGTACCTCGAAGGGCGCCAGGAGACGCACCAGCTCACGGGCTATCCCCCCGGCCCCGACGATGACGACGTGCCGACCGTAGAGCGAGATGCCCCGCTGCTCGGTCTGCCACGACGACGCCAGGACCCGGGAGGGAACGACCCGCAGCAGCGAGAGCAGCAGCACCAGCGCGTGCTCGGCGACCGGCTCGGCGTAGGCGCCCTTCGCGCTCGTCCAGAGCGGGAGGGCCCGGTCGCGATGCGCCGCGAGCACGCCCGCGAAGGCGTCCACGCCGGCCCAGGGCAGCTGTACCCACTGGATGCCGGGGTGCGCGGCGAGGGCAGCCTCGAGACCGGCGACGTCGCGGTACGAGAGCCAGATCAGGCCCCGTGTGTCGGGGCCGAGCGGGACGAGGTCGCCGCCCGCCTCCTGCACGGCGTCGGCGAAGACCGACGAGCTGCGCGGCCCGATGCTGACCGAGCCGGGTCGAGGGCGGCGCTCCGGAGGCAGGTCCGCCGCCTCGACGGCCGCCGCCCGGTGGCCGCGCGCGCCTCCTGCCGTCACGACCGTCGCTCGTCGGGCCGTCGCTCGTCGGGCCGACGCTCGTCGCGCCGGCGCTCGTCGGGCCTGATCACGTCGATCGGCGTCGTCGTCGAGAGCACCTTGACGTAGGGGTCGACCCCGTCACGGAGCACCTCGTCGATCTGGCCCAACCCGACCAGACGACCGCCTCGCATGACGGCCACGCGGTCGGTGATCGCCCGCGCCTCGGACACGCTCGAGGTGACGACCATCGCCGAGAACTGGCGGTCGGCGTGCAGGTTCTTGATCACGTCGAGAACGGCCTGCCGCACGAGGACGTCCACGCCGCGCGCCGGCTCGTCCGCCACGAGGAGGCGCGGCTCCAGCACGAGGGACCGGGCCAGCGCCACCCTCTGTCGCTGTCCCGAGCTGAGCTCCCAGGTCTGCTTGAGCATCGTGCCGAGAGGGAGGTGCACCGCGTCGACCAGTGCCGTCACGAGGCGCCCGGCCTCACGGCGGTCGAAGTGCCGGTCCCTCAGGTAGATCGGCTCGGCGATGGCCTCGCCGACGGTGAGGTCGGGGCTGAGGGCCTCGCCGTCGTCCTGCGCGAGGTAGCCGAGGACCGCTGAGAGACGATCGCGCCGGCGCGCGGAGGCGCGGGCCAGGTCGAGGCCGAACACGCTCGCCGCTCCCCCGCTGATCTGCGGTCGGCCCTCGGGCGGCCGCCCCTTGCCGACGAGGCCGGCCACGGCGAGGGCGAGGGTCGACTTGCCCGAGCCGCTCTCGCCCAGCACCGCGACGATCTCGCCGGGCCGGACGTCGAGCGTGACGCCGTCGACCGCCCGGAGTGCCGGGTGGCCGGCGCGGGCCGGATAGGTCAGCGACAGGTCGTCGGTGGTGACGGGCCGGCCGAGGTCGAGGTCGAGTGCGGAGCTCACCGCGTCACGCTACCTCGCTCGCAGCCGTGCGGGCGTCGAGCTCGGCCAGCCGCCTCCGTCGCGCCGCCTGCTCGGCCGGGTCGGGCACGGGCAGCGAGGCGAGCAGCCGCTGCGTGTACGGGTGCTCGGGCGCGCCGAGCACCTGGTCGTTCGGGCCGCTCTCGACGAGGTCGCCGTGGTACAGGACGCCGATGCGGTCGGCGAGCATGTTCACGACGGCGAGGTCGTGGCTGATGAACAGCGCCGCGAAGCCGAGGTCGGCCTGCAGCTCGCGGAACAGCTCGAGCACCCGCGCCTGCACGGACACGTCGAGCGCGCTCGTCGGCTCGTCGGCGATCAGGAGGCTCGGCTCGAGCGCCAGGGAGCGCGCGAGGCTCGCGCGCTGACGCTGGCCGCCGCTCAGCTCGTGCGGGTAGCGGTCGCCGAACGCCCTGGGCAGCTGCACCGCCTCCATCAGCTCGTCGACGCGCGGCCGCGCGGCACGCGCGTCGCCCGCACGGCCGTGCACGATGAGGGGCTCGGCCACGCACTCGGCGATGGTCAGCAGCGGGTTGAAGCTCGACGCCGGGTCCTGGAAGACGAACCCGATGTCGGCGCGCAGCGGCTTGAACTCGCGCTCGTGCACCCCGTTCATCTCGACGCCCAGCACCTCGAGCGACCCGCCGGTCACCTTGGTCAGGCCGGCGATGGCGCGGCCGATGGTGGTCTTGCCCGAGCCGCTCTCGCCGACGAGGCCGAGGACCTCCCCCTTCGCGATGGAGAAGTCGACGCCCTTGACGGCGCGGAACCCGCCGCGGCCGAGACGACCCGGGTACTCGATCTCGAGGCCCGTGGCGCGCACGACGACGTCGCGGTCGGCCTCGCCGGCCTGCACCTGGGCGCCGCGCGGCTCGAGCACGGGCACGCTGCCGAGGAGGCGCTTCGTGTAGTCGTCCTGCGGCGAGGCGAACAGAGCCTCCGAGGTCGCCTGCTCGACGACCTCGCCCTGGTACATCACGGCCACCCGGTCGGCCAGGTCGGCCACGACGCCCATGTTGTGGGTGATCAGCACGATGGCCGTGCCGAACTCGTCGCGGCAGCGGCGCAGCAGGTCGAGGATCTCGGCCTGCACCGTCACGTCGAGCGCGGTGGTCGGCTCGTCGGCGACGATGACCGACGGGTTCAGCACCAGGGCCATGGCGATGACCACGCGCTGCTTCTGGCCGCCGGAGAACTGGTGCGGGTAGTAGTCGACGCGGGTCTCGGGGTCGGGGATGCCCACCTTCCGCAGGATGTCGACGGCCCGGGAGCGCGCCTCCTTGCGTCCGATCTTGCCGTGGGCTCGGATGCCCTCCGCGATCTGCCAGCCCACCGTGTAGACGGGGTTGAGAGCCGTCGAGGGCTCCTGGAAGACCATCGCGACCTCGGTGCCGCGCATCTCGCGCACGGCGCCCCGGCCGATCTCGAGGACGTTCTTCCCCGACAGCACGACGGCGCCGGCGGCGACCGCCGTCTCGGGCAGCAGGCGGAGGATCGTCTTGGCCGTCACGGACTTGCCGCTTCCCGACTCCCCGACGATCGCGAGCACCTCCCCCGCGCGCACGTCGAGGGTCACGCCGCGGACAGCCGCGACGTCGCCGCCGTCGGTCGCGAACGTGACTCTGAGGTCGGTGATGCCGACGGCCACGTCGCGCTCGTCGCGCGGGACGTCGTGGGCGGCGTGGCGGACGGGCTGGGCGGCCTGTGCACCCTGGTCGAGCGGTCCTGCGGTCATGCTGTCGCCTCCTGCGGCTCGACCGGCGCTGCGGCCGTCGTGGTCGTCGTGCTGCCGGCACCGCGGCGTCCGGCCTTCTGGGTGCGCCCGGCCCGGCGACGCGTCCGGAGGCGCGGGTCGGCCAGGTCGTTCAGGCTCTCGCCCACGAGGGTGATGCCGAGCACCATGAGGACGATGGCCGCGCCGGGGAACACGCCCGTCCACCAGATGCCGCTCGCCGTGTCGCTGAGCGCTCGGTTCAGGTCGTAGCCCCACTCGGCGGCCGACGTCGGGCCGATGCCGAAGCCCAGGAAGCCGAGCGCTGCCAGGGTGAGGATCGCCTCCGACGCGTTCAGCGTCAGGATGAGGGGCAAGCTGCGGGTCGCGTTGCGGAGCACGTGCTTGAACATGATGCGCGGCGTGCTGCTGCCGACGACCTTGGCCGACTCGACGAACGCCTCGGACTTGAGCCGGACGGCCTCGGCGCGGACGACCCGGAAGTACTGGGGCACGAACACGACGGTGATCGAGATGCCCGCCGAGAGGATGCCGCCCCAGAGGCTCGACTGGCCGCCGCTGATGACGATCGAGACGACGATCGCGAGCAGCAGCGACGGGAACGCGTAGACGGCGTCGGCCACGACGACGAGCACGCGGTCGACCCAGCCGCCGAGGTAGCCGGAGACGAGGCCCAGGACGACGCCGAGCACGATCGAGAGCACGACCGCGACGACGACGACGGAGATCGCGGTCCGGGTGCCCCACACGACGCGGCTGAAGACGTCGTACCCGCCGACGGTGGTGCCCCAGAGGTGCTGGGCCGAGGGCGCGGCCTGGCGCGCGAACGTGCCGCCGTCGTCGCTGAGCTGACCGTAGCCGTAGGGCGCGATCAAGGGGGCGAAGACGGCGAGCACGATGAACGCGACGCAGATGACGATGCCGGCGACGAGCATGCCGCGCTGCAGGCCGACCGAACGGCGCACGTGGGCGACGATCGGGAGGCGCTTCCAGAGGGGCTCGTGCCGGTCGGACAGGACGCCGGAGGTGGTGGTCGACACGGTCAGTACCTCACTCTCGGGTCGATGAGGGCCGCGACGACGTCGACCGCGAAGTTGGTGACGGCGACGATGACGGCGAGCACGGCGACGATGCCCTGCACGGCGACGAAGTCGCGCGCCGAGAGGTACTGCTGCAGCTGGAAGCCGAGGCCGCGCCAGCCGAAGGTCGTCTCGGTGAGCACCGAGCCGCCGAGCAGCATGGCGATCTGCAGGCCCATCACGGTGATGATCGGGATCAGCGCGGGCTTGAGCGCGTGCTTCCGCACGAGCCGCAGCTCGGACACGCCGCGGGAGCGGGCGGCGTCCACGTACTCGGAGCCGAGCGTGCCGATGACGTTCGTCCGCACCAGGCGGAGGAAGATGCCCGCCGTGAGCAGGCCCAGCGTGAGGGCGGGCAGCACCGCGTGGCTGAGGACGTTCAGGGTGATCGTCGAGTTGCCGAGCCGGAGCGCGTCGAGGATGTAGATGCCGGTGGGGTTCTCGATCCGGCCGAGGGCGATCGCGATCCGGGTGTCGGCGCGCCCGCTCAGCGGGAGCCAGCCGAGCCAGACCGAGAAGGTCAGCTTGAGCAGCAGGCCCGCGAAGAAGACGGGCGTGGCGTAGGCGAAGATCGCGAGGATCCGCAGCACGGCGTCGGGCCAGCGGTCGCGGAGGTAGGCGGCGAGCATGCCGAGCGGGATGCCGATCACCAGCGCGACGACGAGCGCGTAGATCACGAGCTCGAGTGTCGCGGCGCCGTAGGTGACGATGATGTCGCTGATCTGGCGGTTGTCCGTGGCGGTCGTGCCGAAGTCCAGGCGCACGATCTGGCCGAGGTACTCGACGTACTGGACGATGATCGGCCGGTCGTAGCCGGCCGCGGCGAGCCGCTCGGCGAGCTGCGCCTCCGTCAGTCGGTCTCCGACCGAGGCGGTGATCGGGTTGCCGACCACACGCATCAGGAAGAACACCAGCGTGACCAGGATGAAGACGGTCGGGATGATGAGGAGGGCCCTGACCACCAGGTAGCGTCCGAGACCACCGCCTCCGCCGCCTGCTCGGCGTCGTCGGGGGGCCGCCGGGGCGGGCCGCTCGGGGGCGATCTGGTCGCCGGTGAGCACTGTCACGTCGATGTGCCTTTCTGGGTGGAACGGGGGCGGACGCGAGGGGTGCCCCGCCCGTGGGCGGAGCACCCCTCGCGTCGTGCCGTGAGGCGGTCGTCCTGCCGACTAGCGGCTGAGCGCTCCGTAGCGGAACTTGAACGACGCGTCGAGCGTGTCGTCGACGCCCTGGACGTCGCTGGCCGAGACGACGACCTGCGTGCCCTGGAGGAGCGGCAGCGTCGGCAGGTCGGCCGCGACGGCGTCCTGCACGTCGCCGATGAGCGCGGTGCGGGCCGTCTCGTCCTCCTCGGCGATCTCCTGCGACAGGAGGGCCTGGACGGCCGCCGAGTCGTAGTGGTTGCCGACGAAGTTGTCCTTCACGAAGAACGGCGACAGGTAGTTGTCGGCGTCCGAGAAGTCGGGGAACCAGCCGAGCTGGTACACCGGGTAGGCGTCCTGGCGGCGCTCGGTCGAGTAGGTGTCCCACAGGGTCGACTGCAGGTTCACGGTGAACAGGCCGGACGCCTCGAGCTGCGTCTTGATCAGGGCGTACTCCTCGTCGCTCGACGCGCCGTAGTGGTCGGGGCTGTACTGCAGGTCGAGCTGCACGGGCACGTCCACGCCGGCCGTCGACAGCGCCGAGGTCGCGGCGTCCGCGTCGGGGCCGCCCTGGCCGTCGCCGTAGAGCGACTCGAGGGGCTTGGTGGCGCCGGTCAGGCCGTCGGGGACGACCGAGTAGAGCGGCGTGTAGGTGTCGTTGTAGACCTCCTTGGCGAGGGCCTCGCGGTCGACGACGCTCGCGACGGCCTGGCGGACAGCCAGGGCCTTCGCCGCGTCGGCGTCCGGCTGGGTCGCGCCGTAGGGCATCGTGTCGAAGTTGAAGACCATGTAGCGCGTCTCGCCGCCGGGGCCGTTGTGCACGGTCAGCGAGTCGTCCTTCGCCAGGTCGGCGAGGTCGGTGGGGCTCAGGCTGCGGTTCGCGACGTCGACGTCGCCCTCCTGCACGGCGAGCTTGAGGTCGGTCTCCTCCGTGTAGTAGGTCGCCGTGATCGAGTCGGTCGCCGCCGCGCCCAGCACGCCGTCGTACGAGTCGTTGGCCGCGTACTGGATCGACTCGTTCTCCGAGTAGTCGGTGATCGAGTACTGCCCGGAGAAGGCGTTTCCGTCGACGATGTCGTCCGGGGCGGTGAGGCTGGTCGCCGAGAAGACGTCCTCGTCGACGATGGGCCCTGCGGGGCTCGAGAGGATCTGGGGCCAGGTCTGGTCGGCGCCCTTGAGCGTGAAGACGACGGTCTTGTCGTCAGGGGCCTCGGTGCCGGCGAGGTTCCCGAGCAGGGACGAGGGGCCGTTGTCGTCCGCGATCGCCAGTTGGCGGTCGAACGTGAACTTGACGTCGCTCGAGGTCAGCGCGTTGCCGTTGGCGAACGTGAGGCCGTCCTTGAGGGTGACCGTGTAGGTGGTCGGGTCGGTGAACTCGGCCGACTCGGCGAGGTCGGGCTCGACGTCCGGGCTGCCGTAGGGCGAGTTCAGGAGGAACCCGAAGACCTGGTTCTGCACCGCGAACGAGCCGTTGTCGTACGACCCGGCCGGGTCGAGCGAAGTGATGACGTCGGTGGTGCCGACGCTGATGCCGTTGAGCGCGTCGTCGGCCGCGTCGCCGCCGGACGCGCAGCCGGCCAGGACGAGAGCCGTGGCGGCTGCTCCCCCCATGACGGCGAGGACGCGACGGTTGAGCCTGGAGTCGGATGTCATTCCGGTTGCCTCTTTCTCTGTGTGCAGGGACCCCGAGGCCGCAGCTGTGGGTGCGGCACTGCACGGGGGGTAGCTATTGGTAACACACAGACAGCTCTCGGCTGCAACCGATAGGCGATCGTTTACAAACTCGCAACGAAGTTTGCCACGTGGTCCGCGAGCTTCCCCGCGCCTCGGACGCCGTCGCTCACCGGGTCTCACTGCTCGGCCGTGAGCGCCCTCCGCTCGCCCTCGAGCGCGGCGAGCTGCACCTGGATCTCACGCCACTTCTCCGGGTCGGTCTTCACGTCGGTGCGGAACGACCTGCCCATCAGCTCGGACTTCTCGCGGATGAGGTCACGCTCGACGACCGAGACCACGATGCCGCGGCAGTAGGTCGTGATCTCCCTGTCCTGCCGCTCGGGGATCGGCGCGACCGCCAGCTCCTTCGCCAGGGCGTCGAACGGCGCGGGCGTCTGGTCGAGCACGACGTCCAACCAGGAGGCGTCGCCGAACTTGTCGAGACTGGCCCCGATGGCGTCGCGGACGACCGCCAGCGACGAGGTCTCCAGGCGCGCCCGGACGGCGCGCCGCATGAGCTCGAAGCCGACCGCGTCGGGGTGCTGCAGCATCGCCATCACCGCGTCCCGCTCCGTCCGCGTCGTCAGGTCCCCCGGCAGCGTCATGAGGCTCGGACCGGCCGGCTCCTCGGGGAGGGGCGGCAGGCTCGTGATCGACTGACGCCCCTCGGAGGCGTTGGCAGGCAGGGCACGAGGCGCGGACGCGGTCGCCTGGGCCTGGCGCATCACGGACGTGACGACCTCGACGACGGTCTCCGTGTCCTCCCCGACGGCCTTGGCGAGGAAGCGCGCGTAGCCGAGCCGGATCGAGTTGTCGCGGATCGACGCGACAGCCGGCGCCGCTGCACGGACGGCGCTGGCGCGCCCCTCGACCGTCTCCAGGTCGAACCCCACGACGCTGCGCTGGATCATGAACTCGAACATGGGCCGCCGGGTGTCGATCATGCGACGGACCGCGTCGTCTCCCCTCGCCAGCCTGAGGTCGCACGGGTCGAGGCCCTCGGGCGGGAGCGCCACGAAGGTCTGGGTCTGGAAGCGCTGCTCCTCGGCGAAGGCGCGAGAGGCTGCCTTCTGGCCGGCCTCGTCGGGGTCGAACGTGAAGACGACCTGGCCGAGAGCCGAGAGGTCGTGCCCGGCGCTCTCGCCGAGCATCGGCCGCAGCAGCTTGATGTGGTCGACGCCGAAGGAGGTGCCGCACGTCGCCACCGCGGTCGTCACGCCCGCCAGGTGGCAGGCCATGACGTCGGTGTAGCCCTCGACGATGACGACCTGCTTGCCCTTGGCGATGTCCCGACGGGCGAGGTCGAGCCCGTAGAGGACCTGCGACTTGTGGTAGATCGGCGTCTCGGGCGTGTTGAGGTACTTGGGCCCCTTGTCGTCGTCGAGCAGACGGCGCGCGCCGAAGCCGATGGTCGACCCGGTGACGTCGCGGATCGGCCACACCAGACGCCCCCGGAACCGGTCGTAGGGGCTGCGGTCGCCCTGGCTCAGCAGGCCGGCCGTGACGAGCTCCTCGTCGGCGAAGCCCGCGCCCTTGAGGTGCGAGCGGAGGGCGTCGAACGACTTCGGCGCGAAGCCGACGCCGAAGCGCTCGGCCGCGGCAGGGTCGAATCCTCGCTCGCCGAGGAACCGGCGGGCAGGGTCCGCGTCCGCGGCGGTCAGGTGCTGCACGAAGAACTCCCGCGCGGCCTCGTTCGCGGCGATCAGACGCGCACGGCCGCCGTGGTCGCTCGCCTGGCCGCCGTCCTCGTAGCGCAGCGTGAAGCCGATGCGGCTCGCCAGCCGCTCCACCGCCTCCTGGAACGTCGTGTGGTCGGTCTTCATCACGAAGCTGTAGACGTCGCCGTCCTCGCCACAGCCGAAGCAGTGGTACCGACCGACCTGGGGACGGACGTGGAAGCTCGGACTGCGTTCGTCGTGGAACGGGCAGAGGCCCTTCAGCGAGCCGACGCCCGCGCCCTTGAGCGTGACGTGGTCGCCGACGACGTCGGCGATGTTGGTGCGGGAGCGGACCTCGTCGATGTCGTCGCGCTTGATCAAGCCGGGCACGGGAGGGTCTCCCTTCGGAACGCAGGCCCGGTCGCGGGGCCGACCACCCGGCGGTCCGCGGGCCGGGTCGCGGGGCCGTTCATCGGGCGCCGACGAGGCGGTCGTGCCAGCTGACCGCGCTCTGGTCGGTGAGGGAGGCGACCTGGTCGACGACCACGCGCCTCCTGCCGGAGTCGTCGTCGGCGACGGCCCAGTCGGCACGGAAGCCCGGGTCCAGCTCGGAGTCGCCCGTCGCCCAGAGGGCGTCGGACAACGTCGTCAGGACCTCGCGCTGACGCTCGTAGATCGGCTGCCGGTGGCCCTGGGTCATCACGAACGCCGCCGTGATCCCCTTCAGCACGGCGATCTCGCCGATGACGTCAGGAGAGATGACCATGCTGGCGCTGAAGCGGATGAGGGACTGCTCGGCGTACGACTCGCGCGTGGACTGCGTGGCCGAGCCGGCGAAGCGGCCGATCAGCTGGCTGGTCAGGTTCTTCAGCCGCGCCTGGTCGAGGCGGCCGCCGTCGTAGGAGCGCAGCCAGAAGGGCTGCCGCCGGAGGCGGTCGAAGGCCTCGACGAGCTCGTCACGGCTCAGCTCGCCGCCGACCCACGCGTGCATGGCCGTGACCAGGGACTCGTGGCCGTCGGGCGAGCCGAGGCTCGACACGTCGACGTAGCCGTTCACCACGGCGTCCTCGAAGTCGTGCACCGAGTAGGCGATGTCGTCGGAAAGGTCCATCACCTGGGCCTCGATGCACCGGCGACGCCTCGGCGCACCGGCCCGCAGCCAGTCGAAGGCCGCCGTGTCGTCGTCGTAGAAGCCGAACTTCATGCGTCCGCCCGGGTCGGGGACGCCCTGGGCCGCCGGCCACGGGTACTTGCAGCTCGCGTCGAGGCTCGCCCGGGTCAGGTTCAGGCCGAAGCTGCGCCCCGTCGCGTCGATGACCTTCGGCTCGATGCGCGTCAGCAGTCGGAGCGTCTGGGCGTTTCCCTCGAAGCCGCCGATGCCCGAGGCCCACTCGTTGAGCGCGCGCTCACCGTTGTGCCCGAACGGCGGGTGGCCGAGGTCGTGTGCCAGGCACGCCGTGTCGACGACGTCGGGGTCGAGCCCGAGGCTCGTCGCGAGCTCGCGGCCGACCTGCGCCACCTCGAGCGAGTGGGTGAGGCGGTTGCGGGCGAAGTCGAGCCCGGCAGTCGGGCTCAGCACCTGCGTCTTGGCGGCGAGGCGGCGGAGCGCGCTCGAGTGCAGCAGACGAGCGCGGTCGCGGGCGAAGTCGCTGCGACGGTTCGAGTGCTGCTCGGGCAGCCAGCGCTCGGAGTCGGCGGGGGCGTACTCGACGCCGACGCCGTGCAGGGAGGCAGTGGTCACCGGGGGCCTCTCGGGCTGACGGGGTCGGACGGGATCAGGGAGGCGGGACGGACGGACGCCGGGGAGGACACGCCTCAGCCCCCGCTGTGGTGCAGCTCGGCCGCGACGAGCTCGCCGCGGAACGCTTCGTCGAGCTCGCGGCTCTCGAGCCAGCGGTCGGGCAACGACGGCCGCTTCGGGCTGCCGGCGCGGCCCCGCGGGCCCTCCGCCGCGTCGCCGGGGTACGGCTGATCGGCGTCGAGCGTCGCCAGCAGGTCGTCCATCTGCTGCAGCGACTCGACGGCCGCCAGCGCGGCTCGCGTGTCGCCGCCCACGGGATAGCCCTTGAAGTACCAGGCGACGTGCTTGCGGATGTCACGGCAGGCGTGCGGCTCGTCTCCGTCGTAGAACTCGACCAGCAGCTCGGCGTGCCGCCGGAAGGCCGCGGCCACCTCGCCGAGGGCCGGCTCGGCCTTCTGCTCCTCGCCGCGGAACGCGGCCGCGAGGTCGCCGAACAGCCACGGGCGCCCGAGGCAGCCCCGACCGACGACGACGCCGTCGCAGCCCGTCTCGTCGACCATGCGGAGAGCGTCGGCCGCGGACCAGATGTCGCCGTTGCCGAGCACGGGCACGCTCGTGACCGTCTGCTTCAGCTTCGCGATCGCGGACCAGTCGGCCTGGCCCGAGTAGTACTCGGAGGCGGTACGGGCGTGGAGCGCGACGCTCGCGACGCCCGCGCCCTCAGCGGCGCGGCCCGCCTCGAGGTAGGTGAGGTGCTCGTCGTCGATGCCCTTGCGCATCTTCACGGTCAGGGGGACGTCGCCGGCGGCCTTCACGGCCCGCTCGACGATCTCGCGGAAGAGCCCGATCTTCCAGGGGAGGGCTGCTCCCCCGCCGCGCCGCGTCACCTTCGCCACGGGGCAGCCGAAGTTGAGGTCGATGTGGTCCGCGCGGTCCTCGGCGACCAGCATGGTCACCGCCTCCGCCACGGTGTTCGGCTCGACGCCGTAGAGCTGGATGCTGCGGGGAGTCTCGCTCTCGTGGTGCGTGATCAGCCGCATCGACTCGGGGGTGCGCTCGACGAGGGCGCGGCTCGTGATCATCTCGCTGACGTACAGGCCGGCGCCGTGCTCGCGGCAGAGGCGGCGGTAGGCCGTGTTCGTGATGCCGGCCATCGGCGCGAGGACGACGGGCGAGGCCACGTCGATCGGTCCGATCGACAGGCCAGGGGAAGGCAGGGTGGTGGTGGTCATCGGTACGATTCTCCCATGAGCGACTCTGCCTCGACAGCCTCCGACGCCTCGCCTGTGGACGACGCCGCGGTACCGGACGCCGTGCAGGGGCCGGGCACGCAGCGCCTCCTCGCCGACGCCGCGCAACGAGGCCTCCCCGTCGAGATCGTCGCGCGCCCGGCGGCGGACAGCCTCGAGGCGGCGGCGGCCCTGCTGGGGGTCGACCCGTCCTCGGTCGTCAAGAGCCTCGTGGTCAAGAGGCACGACGGGTCGTTCCTCTTCGCGCTCGTCCCGGGGAACAGACAGATCTCGTGGCGCAAGCTGCGGACGGCGGTGGGTGTCAACAAGCTCTCGATGCCGACGGCGGAGGTCGCTCTCGACGCGACGGGCTTCGAGCGCGGCACGATCACGCCGATCGGCAGCTCGACCGCCTGGCCCGTCGTGGCCGACGAACGGATCGTCGGGCGTCGAGTGGCCATGGGCGCCGGAGGCCCCGGCCTCAGCGCGTTCGTCGAGGCCGACGACCTCGTCGAGGCGTACTCCGCGACCGTCGCCGACATCAGCGACTGACCGCCGCCTCCGGGGCCGGGTCCGCCTCGGTCCGGACGTCGGCCGGTGTCGCGCTCGGCGTCGAGGCGCCGACCGGTGCTGCGCTCGGGGTCAAGGCGCCGACCGGTGCTGCGCTCGGGGTCAGCGCGCCGACGGTGGCGACCGCCGCCGGCAGCAGGCACGAGTCGCCCTCGCACGCGAGGGCGTCCGCGTCGCCGAGCATGGCGAACGGGCTCATCGGACGGCGTCCGTCCCGGTCGTGTCCGCGCCCGGGACGGACGCGGTGCCGCTGGCAGCGGCCAGCTCGGACTGCACCTGCTGCAGGGCGCCGAGGAACGCCTCGGGTGCCTGGGCACCCGAGATCCCGTACTTGCCCTCGAGCACGAAGAAAGGAACGCCCGTGATGCCGAACGCCTGCGCCTGCTGCTGGTCGGCGCGCACGTCGGCGAGGTGCTGGTCGGACTCGAGCGCCGCGACGACCTCGTCGCGGTCGAGGCCGACCTCGGCGGCCAGGTCGCCGAGGTCCGCGACGCGGCCCACGTGACGGCCCTCGACGAAGTAGGCGGCGAGCAGCCGCTCGGTCATCTCGAGCTGCAGGCCGTGAGCCTTCGCGAAGTGCAGCAGCTGGTGCGCCTTCACCGTGTTCGTGTGGTGCAGGGACCCGAAGTCGTAGGCGAGCCCGACCTCGGCGGCGACGCCGGTGACCTGGTCGAGCATGCCGCGCACCTGGTCGGCCGGCATGCCCTTGTGCTTCGCGAGGAAGTCGACCTCGTCGCCCTCGAAGTCGACCGGGGTGTCGGGCGACAGCTCGAAGGAGTGGTACTCGACCTCGACCTCGCCGTCGAAACGCGATGCCGCGTCCTCGAACTTGCGCTTGCCGATGTAGCACCACGGGCAGGCGATGTCGCTCCAGACGTCGACCTTGATCGGGGAGCTGGCGAGGGACGAGGAGGCGGTGGTCGTGTCGGTCACGACAGGGCAAAGTCGGTGCGGGTCCGACGCATTCCCGGGTCACGCCCCAGCCTCCAGCGGCGGCGGCCCCTCGCGCCCAGCACGCGCGGCAGCCGCGCCTCGGGGCGCCCGGAGGGCGGCGGGCCGCCGGCGAGGCCCACGAGCCGGTCCACCGCCTCCTGCACCGCCGCCCACTCCTCGCGCACCTGCCGGTAGCTGACCCGGCACGGCACGAACCCGGCTGCGATCGTCAGGAGGTCCTTCCGGCGATCGCGCTCGAAGTGGTCGGCGTGGTGCTCGCGACCGTCCGTCTCGAGCGACGCCGTCCCGTCGACGACGTGGTCGACCGCCTCGCCCCGCGGCCCCACGACGACCTGACGCTCGACGACGCGGCCCGCCAGGCGCAGGCGGGTGCCCGCCGCGCTCTCGAGGATGCTCTGTGCGCCCTCGTCGCTCCAGTCGGCCAGCCCCGACGCGTCCGGTCGATGCCGCCCGAGGACGGCACGGTCGTCCGCCTCGGTGATCAGCTCGACGGACCGAGCCCAGTCGGCGAGGACCACCGCATCCTCGAAGGAGGGCGCCTCGACCACGGCGCGGGCCAGGGCGTCGCGGGCGTCGACGGTCGCGGTCCCGCCCCGATCGACCACGTCGCCTCCGTCCCACACGACGCGCACGCCCCGGCGGCGTCTCAGGCGCGACGCGGTGCGGGGCACGGAGACGACGACGTCGGGGGGACGGCGGTCCCAGGCCCACGCGCCCAGGAGGGCGAGCGCGGCTGCCCCGGTCAGCCTCCCCCCGACCGCGACGGCGACGAACCTCGGGTCGGTGGACGGCCAGGTCGAGTACCACCCGCGGCGCGGACGCCGGACGTCCCGAGCCCGCACCGCCGCCGTGAGGTGCCTGTCGGTCGCCCCGTGGCCCACGAGGTCGCGCTTGTGCAGCAGCCCGCCGGCCGCGGCCACCAGCTCTCGGATCGTCGTCATCGCACGAGGATGGTCGTCCATGTGCTCGCAGCGCCGGGGTGGAGAGCCAGCGTGTGGACGAGACGAGCACCGCTCGACGGCGGGGAGGACGCACCCGCGACGCTGCGTACCGGCGCCCGGCGCCCGGCGCTCGGTGCTCGGTGCTCGGTGCTCGGGCCGACCCGTGCACGTCGGCAACTCCTGAACACCGCGACGCACGGAGCACCGACTTGCGGCCGCGAAGCGCCTCGGGCGACCCCGATCAGGAGTTGCCGACCGCGAGCGGCGCACCCGGCAGCCCGGGCCCGGGCCCGGGCCCGTGCCCGTGCCCGCGAGCAGCGGTCGCGCAGGCTGTGCGCCGTGCGAGCCGCGGAACAGCCGGCGTCGGCAACTCCTGCGACGAGCGCGGGCAGTCGCACGCGAGCCCGCCGCGTGCGACGGTGACGGCGCACCGGTCAGGAGTTGCCGACCGGCGACGGGGCCCAGGCCCTGACGGCGACCCGGCAGGCCCGGGGGCAGGGCGACCCGGGAGGCGCGCGACGGGGCCAGGGCCCGACGGGACGTGCGGCCCGGCGGGCCGGGACGCGCGCTACGCGCCGAGCAGCTGCTCGGCGAGGTACCCGCGCAGCGCCGACAGGGGCATCCGCTGCTGCTCCATCGTGTCGCGCTCGCGGACCGTCACCGCGTCGTCCTCGAGCGAGTCGAAGTCGACCGTGACGCAGAACGGCGTGCCGATCTCGTCCTGGCGACGGTACCGACGGCCGATGGCCCCGGCGTCGTCGAAGTCGATGTTCCAGTACTTGCGGAGGTCCGCGGCGAGGCCGCGCGCCATCGGCGAGAGCTGCTCGTTGCGGCTCAGGGGCAGGACGGCGACCTTGATCGGCGCGAGACGGCGGTCGAGCTTCAGCACGGTGCGCTTGTCGACGCCGCCCTTCGCGTTGGGCGCCTCGTCCTCGGTGTACGCGTCGACGAGGAACGCCATGAGCGACCGGGTGAGGCCGGCAGCAGGCTCGATGACGTAGGGCGTCCAGCGCTCGTTCTTGGCCTGGTCGAAGTACGACAGGTCCTTGCCGGAGGCGGCAGCGTGGGTCTTGAGGTCGTAGTCGGTGCGGTTCGCGACGCCCTCGAGCTCGCCGAACTCGCCGCCCGCGAAGCGGAACCGGTACTCGATGTCGACGGTGCGCTTCGAGTAGTGCGAGAGCTTCTCGGCGGCGTGCTCGTAGAGACGCAGGTTCTCGGGGTCGATGCCGAGGTCGACGTACCACTGGAAGCGGGCGTCGATCCAGTACTGGTGCCATTCTTCGTCGCTGCCGGGCTCGACGAAGAACTCCATCTCCATCTGCTCGAACTCGCGCGTCCGGAAGATGAAGTTGCCGGGAGTGATCTCGTTGCGGAAGCTCTTGCCGATCTGGCCGATCCCGAAGGGCGGCTTGATGCGCGACGACTGGAGGACGTTGTCGAAGTTGGTGAAGATGCCCTGGGCCGTCTCGGGGCGCAGGTAAGCCATCCCCTGCTCGTTGTCGACCGGCCCGAGGAACGTCTTGAGCAGGCCGGAGAAGTTCTGGGGCTCGGTCCACGAGCCGGGCTGGCCGGTCTCGGGGTCGCGCACGTCGGCCAGGCCGTTCTCGGGCGGGTGGCCGTGCTTCGCCTCGTACGCCTCGAGGAGGTGGTCGGCCCGGTAGCGCTTGTGGGTGTGCAGCGACTCGACGAGGGGGTCGCTGAAGACCTCGACGTGGCCTGACGCCTCCCACACCTGGCGAGGCAGGATGACCGCGGAGTCGAGCCCGACGACGTCGTCGCGGCCCTGCACCACGGTCTGCCACCACTGGCGCTTGATGTTCTCCTTGAGGGCGACGCCGAGCGGCCCGTAGTCCCACGCCGACCGGGAACCGCCGTAGATCTCGCCCGACTGGAAGACGAACCCGCGGCGCTTGGCCAGGGCGATGACGGAATCGAGACGGTTGGGTGCTGCCACGGGGTGTGCTCCAGAGGATCGGTCCGGGCTCGGGGGCCCGGCGGTCGAGGTACCCGGCAACTCTAGCCGCGCGGGCGGCCTCGCCCGATCGGGCCGACCGCCCCGGCCGCCCCGACCGTCCCGGTCACCGCCCCAGGGAGGCGACGACCGCCTCCACGTCCTCGCTCGTGTTCCAGAGGTGGAAGGCGACCCGGACGCGACCGGCCCGGGCGGAGACCGTGAGGCCCGCCTCCCCCATCGAGGCAGCGGCCCGGCCGTCGGGGTCGGCCCAGGTGACGATCGCCTGGTGCTGGTCGGGCAGGTCGAGGCGTCGGCAGAGCTCGTCGCCGAGCCCGCTGGCGTGCGCCCAGGTCTCGGCAGGGTCGAGCCGGGCGAACGTCTCGAGGGCGGCAGCGGCGCCGGGCCAGGCCGGCCAGGCCGGCGACACGTCGAAGGCGCGGGCGTCGTGGGCGAGCTGCATCGCGGGCCCGTAGCAGGACGACCAGACCGAGTCGCCCGCGTACCAGCCGGCCTGCACGGGCCGCAGCTGCGCCAGGGCACGCTCGGACAGGGTCATGAACGCCGCTCCCCGGGGGCAGCAGAGCCATTTGTAGGCGTGCCCGACCGAGACGTCCCACGAGGAGGCGTCGACCGGGAGCACGCCGGCGGCCTGCGTCACGTCGCAGACGGTGAGGACGCCGTGAGCGGCGGCCGCGGCGCGGATCCGTGCGTCGTCGGCCACGACGCCCGTCGCCGACTGCACGGCCGACCACGCGACGCACCACGTCCCGGGCCCGACGGCCTCCGCGACCTCGTCGACGGGGACGCTGCGGACGGTCACGCCTCGGTGCGCCTGCTGCAGGAACGGGTAGACGACGGAGCTGAAGTCGCCGTCGACGCAGACGACCTCGGCGCCGTCGGGAGCGGCAGCGGCGACCACGGAGACCATGGCCGAGGTCTGCGAGCCCACGGCCACGCTCGTGACGGGCACGCCCACCAGCCGCGCGTACGAGGCCCGGGCCTGCTCGACGACGTCCCCGTAGTCGACGGGCGAGCGCGAGCCGGTGGTCCAGCGCTCGAGGTCGTCGCGCTGGGCCGCGAGCGTGTCCGCTAGGGGCAGCCCCATGGTGCACGCGGCGAGGTACCCGGTGCCGCTCGCGAAACGGGAGGCCGCGTCCGCGACGGAGATCGTGCTGCTCGTGTCCTGCATGGCCCCAGCCTGGGCCGGGCGCCACCGCACGACAAGACCAGGATGGTGACGCCAGTCATAACGCGGAGTTATGGTTCGAGCATGACCGACGACCTCGACCTCCTGACCCTCCGCATCGTGCGGGCGGTCGCCGACACCGGCACGGTGACGGCCGCCGCCGCCGAGCTCGGCTACAGCCAGCCCGCCCTCAGCCAGCACCTGAGGCGTGCCGAGGCCCGGGTCGGCCACCCCCTCCTCCTGCGCGCGGGCCGCGGGGTCGAGCTCACCGAGGCCGGACGGCGCCTGGCAGAGCACGCCGTCCACGTGCAGGCCGCCCTCGACGCGGCGCGCCAGGAGCTCGACCACCTCGGCGGCGCGACCTCGGGACGGGTGCGGCTCGCGGGCTTCCCCAGCGCCTCCTCGACCCTCGTGCCCGACGTCCTGTCGGGGCTGCGCGCCAGCCACCCCGGCCTGCAGGTCGACTACGTCGAGGCCGAGCCTCCCGAGGCTCTGACGCTGCTGCGCGACGGAGCCGTCGACGCCGCGGTCGTGTTCCGCCACGCGGGCAGGACCGCGACCGATCGCGACAGCGTGCCCGAGTCGCTCCGAGAGACCGCCTTGTTCGTCGACCGGACCGTGCTCGTGCTGCCGCGCGCCCACCCGTTCGTCGAGGGCGACGACTTCGGCGCACTGCACGCCGAGCGCTGGATCGGCGGCTGCCCGCGTTGCCGCGGCCACCTCCTGACCACGTGCGCCGCGGCCGACTTCGCACCTGACATCGTCCTCGAGACCGACAACGCCCTCGCCGTGCTCGGCCTGGTCGCGGCCGGTCTCGGGATCGCGCTGCTGCCGGGCCTGTCGCTGCAGTCGGCGGCGGTCCCCGAGGAGGTGCGGGTCGTCACCCTGCCCCCGTCCGTCGCGCGGGTGATCGCGGTCGCGCACCGCCGCGGAGCCCGGCGCGTGCCCAGCATCCGAGTCCTGACGGAGGCGGTGTCCGGGGTGCTGCCAGGGAGGCACGGCCTCGAGGTGGCCGGGCCGCAGGGCGCCGTCGGCGGCCCGAGCTAGGCTGACGGGACGAGACGAAGGGTGCCCGCTCCGTGAAGAGACGACTGACCGCCGTCGGCCTCGCCGCCGTCGTGCTGGTGGGGCTCACCGCCTGCTTCCCCGACCTCACGACCCTGCAGCCGGTCGGCCAGGGCGGCGTCGACGACGGCTCAGGCCTGGGCGGCACCGCGACCCAGGCGCCGCAGCCCCAGGTGACGGGCGCACCGGGCACCGGCGGCGGGACGAGCGGGGCCTCGCCCGACGAGCTGGCGCCGGGCGGCACGCTCCTCAACCAGGTCAACTACAAGGACCTCACGATCTACGTCTACAGCGTCGGCACGCTGACGACCACGGCGCCCTCCATCTACGCGCGGCCCGACGGCAGCGACCCCTACCCCGCCGGCACCGCCGTCGAGGCCACCGCCTACGTGCTGGCCAACAACTCGCAGCGTCGGCTGGACCTCACCGACCTGAGCGCCGACTACTCCGCCTACGGCAACGACCTGGCCCAGCAGGACGTGTTCTCCGGGCAGGACCTGCTGACGGACGCCGGCTACTCGACGTCGCTCGAGTCGGCGTTCCCGTCCGACGCGGCGACCTGGTACCTGCTGCCGGGCGAGTCGGCCGTGTTCGCCAACGCCTGGTTCCACCGGCCCGCGGACGGGCCGCTGACGCTGCAGTTCCTCTGGCCTGCCGAGCGGATCTTCCTCGGGGCGAACATCCAGTTCTAGCCGCTGGTGCTCGTGCTCCCCTCGGCGTCCACGACCGGCGTGGGCGCGTCGACGGCCCCGCCGAAACGGCGAGAGCGTCTCGCGTACGTGACGACCGCCTCCCACAGGTCGGTCCGGGTGAAGTCCGGCCAGAGCCGATCGAGGAACACCATCTCGGCGTAGGCCGACTGCCACAGGAGGAAGTTGCTCGTCCGCTGCTCGCCGGAGCTGCGCACGAAGAGGTCGACGTCGGGCAGCTCGGGCGCGTACAGGTGGCGCTGGATGAGCTTCTCGCTGACGCCGGACGGCTTGACCCGCCCGGCTGCAACGTCCTCGGCGATCGCCCGAACGGCGTCCGCGATCTCGGTGCGGCCGCCGTAGTTGACGCACATGGTGAGGGTGAGCACGTCGTTGTGACGAGTGAGCTCCTCGGCGTACTGGAGCTCCTTGATGACGGAGCCCCAGAGGCGCGGCTTGCGCCCTGCCCAGCGGACGCGCACGCCCCAGGCGTTCAGCTGGTCGCGCCTCCGGTGCAGGACGTCGCGGTTGAAGCCCATCAGGAACTTCACCTCGTCGGGCGAGCGCTTCCAGTTCTCGGTCGAGAAGGCGTAGACGCTCAGGTGCTTCACGCCCAGCTGGATCGCGCCGGCGACGACGTCGAGCAGCGAGGCCTCGCCCTGCTTGTGGCCCTCGACGCGGGACAGGCCTCGCGCGTTCGCCCATCGACCGTTGCCGTCCATGACGATCGCGACGTGCTCGGGGACGGCGCCCCGGGGCAGCTCGGGCGGGTAGAGGCCCGTCCAGTCGAGGGGACGCCAGTCGACGGCGTCGCGGTGGGTCTTCTTCACGGGGTGCCTTCCCTGGCGGCCGCAGGCAGTGCCCGGCCTGGCTCGCGGTCGATGTGCTGGAGCGAGCGGAGGCCGCGCTCGAGGTGCCACTGCGTGTACGCGGCGACGACGCCGCTCGCCTGGTTGCGGGTCGCGTCCGGGGTCGCGTCGGCCGCCTCCCAGTCGCCGGTCAACAGCGCCGAGAGCAGCCCGAGCGCAGGAGGTGCCAGTCGCGGAGCCCCCGGAGGCGCGTGCTTGTCGGCCACCACTCCCCCGAGCTGGACGACGAACGCCGAGTGCGGCCCCGGCGCGCCGGAGACGGCACAGTCGCCGAAGCTCGGCGACCAGCCGGCGATGCTGAGCGCGCGGAGCAGGTAGGAGTCGAGGGTCAGCTGGGGGGCGTGCTCCCGCCGGCTCAGCGACCGCAGGGCACCGACGAGGAGGAGGTACTGCTGCAGGCCGGCCTCGGCGTCGGTCAGCTTGTCGGCCGTCTCGACCATGACGCTCCCGGCCGTGTAGCTCGCGTAGTCGGCCGCGATCAGGGCGCCGTACGAGCCGAGCGACTCGGCCTGGGTCACCACGTCGAGCGACCGGCCCTCGTAGAGCTGCACGTCCGCGACCATCATGGGCTCGAGCCGTGAGCCGAACTTCGAGCCCGTGCGTCGCACCCCCTTGGCCACGGCCCGGATCTTGCCGTGCTGGCGGCTGAGCATCGTGAGGATGCGGTCCGCCTCACCCAGCTTGTGGGTGCGCAGCACGACGCATTCATCTCGGTAGACGGGCACTCGCCCATGATCCCACGCGTGGTAGAAGTGCAGGATGCACGCCACGGCCTTCGCCATCCCCCTGTGGGCCGACCTCCTCGCCGTCGGGGTCGGCAGCCTGCAGGGCGCCATGTTCGCCTCCGAGTTCAAGGACCGGCGCCTCGACCTGCTCGGGGTCGCGATCATCGGCATCGCCACCGGGCTCGGCGGCGGCATCCTCCGCGACGTGCTGCTCGGACAGGTGCCCCGCGCCATGTCGAGCAACTGGTACCTGCTCGTGGCCGTGGCCGCCGCCCTCGTCGGGATGGCTCTGCAGCGCCTGTTCCACCGGCTCGCGGGGCTGATCACCGCCCTGGACGCCCTCACCATCGGCCTGTTCGGTGCGATCGGCTCGACGAAGGCGCTGGCGCTCGGGCTGCCCGAGATCCCCGCCGTGTTCGTGGGGGTGATCTCCGCGGTCGGGGGCTCGGTGCTGCGAGACCTGTTGATGAACCTGACCATCGCGATGATGCACGTCGGGTCGCTCTACGCCGTGGCCGCCGCCGCCGGGACCGTCGTGCTCGTCGTGCTCGTGTCGATCGGGGCCCCGGTGGCGCTCTCCGCGATCATCGGGACGTCGGTCACGCTCGTGATCCGGCTGCTCGCCGTCCGCTTCGGCTGGACCCTGCCCGAACAGCGCGCCCTCAGCCGGCTGCCGCGTTGGCGCCGGCCGCGCTGACGCCTCCCGAGCAGCGGCGCGGCAGCGCTGACGTCTTCCGTGCAGCGGCGCGGCAGCGCTGACGTCTTCCGTGCACCGGCGCGGTGCCGAAGGCGCCGGTGCACGTGCAGACGCGATCCGTGTCGGCAACTCCTGACGGTCGCGGCGACGCCGCCGTCGCTCACGGCTGTCCGTGCTCACGACCGCGCACGCTTCAGGAGTTGCCGACACGGTGCCTGGCTGCCGCCGGGCGGGCCGGGCGCCTAGGCGCTGGCGAGTTCGCGGACCCCGGACGTGCGGCGCACGGCGCGGTTGACCGCGGAGACGATCGCCTTGAGCGACGCCGTCGAGATGTCGGCGTCGATGCCCACGCCCCACAGCCGCGTGCCGTCGACGTCGAGCTCGACGTACGCCGCGGCCTGGGCGTCGCCGCCGGCGCTGAGGGTGTGCTCGACGTAGTCGTAGAGCTCGACACGCACGCCGTGGCCGGCCAGGACCTGGATGAACGCGTCGATCGGTCCCTTGCCCCGGCCTGAGGTCGACTCGACCGTCTCGCCCACGCGCAGGTCGACGTCGAGCGACGTCACGCCGCCCATGTAGCTCGACGTGCCCGTACGCGTCAGCTCGAACCGGCCCCACTTGTCGTCGTCGATCGGGGCGGGGAGGTACTCGTCCTGGAAGATCGACCAGATGTGGGCGCTCGACATCTCGCCGCCCTCGGCGTCGGTGCGCGCCTGGACGACGCCGCTGAACTCGATCTGCAGCTTGCGCGGCAGGTCGATCGCGTGGTCGGCCTTGAGCAGGTACGCCACGCCGCCCTTGCCCGACTGCGAGTTCACCCGGATGACGGCCTCGTAGCTGCGGCCCAGGTCTTTCGGGTCGACCGGCAGGTACGGCACGGCCCAGACGAGGTCGTCCACGCTCGTGCCCCTCGCCTCGGCCTCGGCAGCCATGGCCTCGAAGCCCTTCTTGATGGCGTCCTGGTGGGAGCCGCTGAATGCCGTGTAGACGAGATCGCCCGCCCACGGGCTGCGCTCCGGCACCGGCAGCTGGTTGCAGTGCTCGGCGGTGCGCTTGACCTTGTCCAGGTCGCTGAAGTCGATCTGGGGGTCGATGCCCTGCGTGAAGAGGTTGATGCCGAGGGCCACGAGGTCGACGTTGCCGGTGCGCTCGCCGTTGCCGAAGAGGCACCCCTCGATGCGGTCGGCACCGGCCAGGTAGCCGAGCTCGGCGGCGGCGATGCCCGTGCCGCGGTCGTTGTGCGGGTGGAGGGACAGGATGACGCTGTCCCTGCGGGCGAGGTTGCGGTGCATCCACTCGATCGAGTCGGCGTACACGTTCGGCGTGGCCATCTCGACGGTCGCCGGCAGGTTGATGATGACGGGGCGCTCGGGGGTCGCGTCGAAGGCCTCGATGACCTGGTTGCAGATGTCGCGGGCGAAGTCGAGCTCGGTGCCGGTGTAGCTCTCGGGCGAGTACTCGTAGAAGACGGCCGTCTCGGGGACGGTCTTCTCCGCCTCGAGGCACAGACGGACGCCCTCGAGGGCGATGTCGACGATGCCCTGCCGGTCCGTGCGGAACACGACGTCCCGCTGCAGGACGCTGGTCGAGTTGTACAGGTGCACGATCGCCTGCTTCGCCCCGGCGATCGACTCGTAGGTGCGAGCGATGAGGTGCTCACGGGCCTGCGTCAGCACCTGGATGGTCACGTCGTCGGGGATCGCGCCCGTCTCGATGAGGCTGCGGACGAAGTCGAAGTCGGTCTGCGAGGCACTCGGGAACCCGACCTCGATCTCCTTGTAGCCCATGCCGACGAGCAGGTCGAACATGATCCGCTTGCGCTCAGGGCTCATCGGGTCGATCAGCGCCTGGTTGCCGTCACGGAGGTCGACCGCGCACCAGCGCGGCGCCTCGGTGATGCGGCGGGACGGCCACGTCCGGTCGGGCAGGTCGACGGCGATCTGCTCGTGGAACGGGCGGTACTTGTGGATCGGCAT
Source organism: Frigoribacterium sp. ACAM 257 (assembly GCF_007954365.1). GTDB lineage: Bacteria > Actinomycetota > Actinomycetes > Actinomycetales > Microbacteriaceae > Frigoribacterium. The sequence goes on along the minus strand of NZ_VOLO01000001.1, from coordinate 803,105 downwards.
CCCGGAGGGGATCTGTGCGTTCTTCATGACTCAGGTCTTCTCTGCCCCGACGACGGGGCCTCAGCGCGTGGATGGTGTCGGCCGACGACGAACTCCGCGACGAGGGAGGCCTGGGTCAGGACTCGTCGCGGCAGCTAAGGAGGAGCAGACCGAACAGCACGAGGCGAATCTAGCACCCGAGCCACGTCGGCGACGGACGAGCCAGCGAGTCGTCCGGCCCGCCGGTCGGCGGTGCCTACTCGGTGATGCCGTGCTCGTACGCGTAGACGACCAGCTGGACGCGGTCGCGCAGCGACAGCTTGGACAGCACCCGGCTGATGTGCGTCTTGACCGTGGCCTCGCTGAGGAACTCACGTCCGGCGATCTCCGAGTTGCTCAGCCCGCGGGCCGCGAGGTCGAAGATGTCCCGCTCACGGCTGGTGAGGGTGCCGAACGCCGGCGGGATCGACGCGGCCCGCGACGAGCGCCCGTCGAAGTGCTCGAAGAGCTCGCGCGTCGCCGAGGCCGCGATGACGGCGGTGCCCGAGTGCACGGTGCGGATGGCTGCGAGCAGGAACTCGGGATCCGCGTCCTTGAGGACGAAGCCGCTCGCGCCGCCGCGGATCGCCCTCGTGGCCGCCTCGTCGAGGTCGAAGGTCGTGAGCACGATGATGCGAGGCGGCCGCCGAGCTGCCGCCTCGGCCTGGGCCAGGACCGCGCTGGTCGCGGCGATGCCGTCCATCACGGGCATCCGGATGTCCATCAGGACGACGTCGGGACGGGCCTCCGCGACCATCGCCACGCCCTCCTCGCCGTCGCTCGCCTCGCCGACGAACTCGAGGTCGGGCTGCGAGCCGACGAGCATCTTGATGCCCGCCCGGAAGAGCGCCTGGTCGTCGACCAGGGCGACGCGGATGGTGGTGGTCATCGGATCATCCCTACTTCTTGCGTGAGCGCCAGGGTCGGCACGATGGCGTGGACGACGAAGCGGCCGTCGGCGTCCTGGGTGGTGAGCGATCCCCCCGCGAGCGTGGCACGCTCGCGCATGCCGTCGAGTCCGTGGCCGCCTCGGCGCAGTTCTCCCGTGGACCGCGGGTCCACGGGCTCGGTGACGGGCCGCACCACGTTGGAGACGACCAGGTGCAGTGCGTCGTAGCGCCAGTCGAACAGCACGCCGACCGGGGCGTCTCGCGCGCCGTGCCGAAGCGCGTTGGTCAGCGACTCCTGGACGATGCGGAAGACGGCGAGCTGCCGGTTGGTGCCCAGCTGCTGGGGCTCGCCGTGCACACGGTGGTCGATCTCGAGACCCGAGCCGCGCATCTGGTCGAGGAGGCGGTCGAGATCTCCCAGCGCCGGCTGCGGCGCCTCACCCTGGCTGTGTCGGAGCTGCCCGAGCAGGACGCGCACGTCTCCGAGTGCCTCACGGGCCGTGCCTGCGATGGTCACGAGAGCCTCGTCGACGCTCGTGGGGTCGACCCTCGCGGCGTACCGGGCACCGTCGGCCTGGGCGATGACGACGGCGAGCGAGTGCGCGACCACGTCGTGCATGTCGCGGGCGATCCGGTTGCGCTCCTGCTCGACGGCGATGTCGCGCTCGGCCCGCGCCGCCTCCCGCTCCGCCCGAGCAGCGTCGCCCTCTGCGCGTGCGGTCTCGCGCTCGGCGGTGAGCTGGGCCTCGCGGCTCACCCTCGCGGTCGACCGTGCCCGGGTCAGCAGCCCGGCCGCCCACGGCAGCCCGAGCAGCCCGAGGAAGCCGAGGAAGGTGATGCCGAGCTGCAGGAGGATCTGGACGACGTCGGTGATGCCGTAGACGTCGTAGGAGATGCCGAACAACGACGTCTGGACGGCGGACACGTAGAAGGTGCCGAGGATCGCGCCCACCACGACCGAGCCGAGACCCGCCCACTTCGCGCGCTCGCTGCCGTAGGCGGCGACCGTGTAGAGGATCGCGCAGACGGCGAGGTTGCTGATGCCCGGCGTCGTCAGCGACGCCATCTCGCCCAGGGCGACGACCCAGGCGAGCGTCAGCGCGACCGACGGGGACACGCGCCGGATCGCCGCTGCGACGACCATGCCGAGCACGACGAGGGCTCCGGTCAGGTCGCCGTCGAGGAACAGCAGCGAGACGAACCCGAGCAGGAGGGCCGCCGACACGTCGACGACGACCTGGTAGGGCGCGAGGCGGCGGAAGCTCATCCGACGAGCGTAGGGCTCGACGGTGCGGGCCGGGGCGCCTGTCGAGCTCCCGACGACCAGCGGCCGACCAGGATCATCCTGTGGAGGGAGGGCTCGCGACCTGGGTCAGAAGCCCAGGCGACCCAGCAGCTTCGGGTCGCGCTGCCAGTCCTTCGCGACCTTGACGCGGATGGACAGGAACACCTGGTGCCCGACGAGCGGCTCGATCTGCGCGCGTGCCCGGGCGCCGACCTCGCGCAGCCTCGCGCCGCCCTTGCCGATCACGATCGCCTTCTGGCTGTCGCGCTCGACGAAGAGGTTGGCGTAGATCTCGAGGATGTCCTTGTCGTCGCGCTGCACCATGTCGTCGATGGTGACCGCGAGGGAGTGCGGCAGTTCGTCCTGCACGCCCTCGAGCGCCGCCTCCCGGATGTACTCCGAGACTCTGTCCTCGAGGACTTCCTCGGTCACGGCGTCCGACGGGTAGAGCGCGGGCGACAGCGGCATGAGCTTGATGAGCTCGTCCGCGAGGACGTCGAGCTGGACGTCGCCGACTGCGGAGAGCGGGATGATCGCCTCCCAGTCTCGGAGGCGGCTCACGGCGAGCAGCTGCTCTGCCACGGCCGGTCGCGACGTCGTGTCCGTCTTCGTGACGATGGCGACCTTCTTGGCCCGCGGGAACGCGTCGAGCTGCTCGTTGATGAACTTGTCGCCCGGACCGATCTTCTCGTCGGCCGGGATGCACAACCCGATCACGTCGACGTCGCCCAGAGTCGTCTGCACGACGTCGTTCAGGCGCTCGCCGAGCAGGGTCCGTGGGCGGTGCATGCCGGGGGTGTCCACGAGCACGAGCTGACCGGCCGGGTGGTGGACGATGCCACGGATGGCGCGACGGGTCGTCTGGGGCTTCGAGGAGGTGATCGCGACCTTCTCGCCGACGAGAGCGTTCGTCAGGGTCGACTTGCCGACGTTGGGCCGCCCGACGAACGAGACGAAGCCCGCCCGGTGGTCAGGGCCGACGGGAGGCATGGAGGGCAGAGCGGTGTCGTCGCCGGTGGTCGTCATGGTGCTTCTCTCGGGGAGGTGATGGAGTCGGGGTCGGTGAAGGCGTCCTGGGCGGAGACCAGGGCAGGGTCGCGCTCGACGAGGACGGTCTGCAGGTCGCGACGCCGTCCCTCCGTGCGGTCGGCCGTGAGCACGAGCCCGGAGACGGTGACGATCGAGCCCTTCTCGGGCAGGCGCCCGAGCTGCTTCGTCAGGAGGCCCCCCACGGAGTCGACGTCGTCGTCGTCGAGCTCGATGCCGAAGAGGTCGCCGAGCTCGTCGACCGCGAGCCGGGCGCTCACGCGGAACACCCCGGGGCTGATCTCGCGGTGCTCGGCCACCGTCCGGTCGTACTCGTCGCTGATGTCGCCGACGAGCTCCTCGATGAGGTCCTCGAGCGTGACGAGGCCGGCGATGCCGCCGTACTCGTCGACCACCATCGCGAGGTGGTTCTTGTCGAGCTGCATCTGACGGAGCGCGTCGTCGGCCTTCTTGGACTCGGGCACGAACACCGCCGGGCGGGCGAGGGCGGCCACCGCGGCGTCGTCGTCGCCGGCGTGCTCGTGCAGCCGTCTCGCCAGATCACGGAGGTAGACGACCCCGACGACGTCGTCGCTGTCACGGCCCACGACCGGCACCCTCGAGACGCCGCGCCCCAGGAACAGGCTCATGGCGGACCGGACGGAGGCCGTGGACTCGATCGTGACCATGTCCGTGCGGGGCACCATCACCTCGCGGACCACCGTGTCGCTGAACTCGAAGATCGAGTGGATGAGCTCCCGGTCGTCCTCTTCGAGCACGTCGAGCTCGGTGGCCTCGTCGACCATGCTGAGGAGCTGCTCCTCCGACGAGAAGGACGCGCTGCGGGGCCGGCCGGGCGTCACCCTGTTGCCGAGGGCGACGAGGGCGTCCGCCAACGGGCCGAGCACGACGCGGACGCCGCGGACCAGACCCGCGGTGGCGACGACGAGGCCGCGAGCATGAGCACGCCCGACGCTGCGGGGGCTCGAGCCCACGAGGACGAACGACACGAGCGTCATGATCAGGGCCGACGACAGCAGGGCGAGCCACCAGGGCTCGACCGAGAAGGCGAACGACAGGGAGACGAGCACGGCTGCCGAGGTCTCGGCCAGGATCCGCATGAAGTTGACGGCGTTGACGTGCGCGCCGACGTCGGCGGCGACCGCCGACAACGCGGCGCTGCTGCGGGGCGACTGCTCCGCCTCTTCGAGCAGGTCGCCCCGGCTGAGCACGCCCAACGCGGAGTCGACGGCCGCGAGCAGGCCCCCGAGGACGACGAGCACGACGGCCACGATGACGAACACGGCGACCATCACGGCGTCACCGTCTCTCGTCGGCGCCGGCGAACGCGGCGAGGATCTCGCGCTGGAGACCGAACATCTCGCGTTCGTCGTCGGGCTCGGCATGGTCGAAGCCGAGCAGGTGCAGCACGCCGTGGCAGGTGAGCAGCAGCATCTCGTCGAGAGGGCTGTGGCCTGCCGTCGCCGCCTGGGCGACCGCGACCTGCGGGCAGACGACGATGTCGCCCAGGAGTCCGGCCGGCGTCGGCTCGTCCTCCGTGCCGGGCCGGAGCTCGTCCATCGGGAAGCTGAGCACGTCGGTCGGCCCGGGTTCGTCCATCCACTGGACGTGCAGCTGCTCCATGGCCGTCTCGTCGACGAAGACGATCGCGAGCTCGGCCTCAGGGTGCACGTGCATCTGGTCGAGCGCGAAGGTCGCCAGGCGCTGGATCGCGGCCTCGTCGACCTCGAGGCCGGACTCGTTGTTGACCTCGATGCTCATCGGGTGCCTCTCTTCGGGAGCCGGTCGCGGCTCGCTGACGAACGACGTTCGGCACGGTCCACGCCGTCGCCGGCGATGCCCGAGGCCGGCGCCGAGGCCGCCGCCGCCTCTCGCTCGTGCCGCTGGGCCTGCCGCTCGGCGTCGTAGGTCGTGTAGGCGTCGACGATCCGCCCGACGAGAGTGTGACGGACCACGTCGTCGCTGGTCAGTCGGGCGAAGTGGATGTCGTCGATGTCGTCGAGGACACGGGTGACGAGCTGGAGGCCGCTGGCCCCGGTGGGCAGGTCGACCTGCGTGACATCGCCGGTGACGACCATCCGCGAGCCGAACCCGAGTCGTGTGAGGAACATCTTCATCTGCTCGGGCGTCGTGTTCTGCGCCTCGTCGAGCACGACGAACGCGTCGTTCAGCGTCCGGCCGCGCATGTACGCCAGGGGCGCCACCTCGACGGTGCCCGCCGCCAGGAGCTTCGGCACGATCTCCGGGTCCATCATCTCGTTCAGGGCGTCGTAGAGCGGGCGCAGGTACGGGTCGATCTTGTCGGTCAGCGTGCCGGGCAGGAAGCCGAGCCGCTCGCCGGCCTCGACCGCGGGGCGCGTGAGGATGATGCGCTGCACCTCGCGGCGCTGCAGGGCCTGCACGGCCTTCGCCATCGCCAGGTAGGTCTTCCCCGTGCCTGCGGGGCCGATGCCGAACGTGATCGTGTGCTCGTCGATGGCGTCGACGTACTGCTTCTGGCCGAGGGTCTTGGCGCGCACGGCCTTGCCACGGCTCGAGACGATGGGCTGGCCGAAGACGTCGGACGGCGCCGCCGTTCCGGAGTCGAGCAACTTCGCCGACGTCTCGACCTCGGCCGGCGCGAGGTCGTGGCCCCCGCGGACGAGTCCGACGAGCTCGTCGACGAGCACCCGGGCGCGGCTCACGGACGCCGTCGGGCCCTCGAGGGCCACCTCGTTGCCCCGGACGAGCACGCGCACGTCGGGGTACTGCTTCTCGACGGTGCGCAGCAGGCGGTCCTGGGGACCGAGCAGCTGGACCATGGCGACGCCGTCGACGGTGAGGTCGACGCGCGTGGTGCCCTCGCCTGCGGGCTGAGGGTCGGTGGAGCGGGTCTCGCTAGTGGGCAAGGGAGCCTTCCTCGAGGGGGCCTGCGAGCACATGGGCGTGCACGTGGAACACGGTCTGGCCGGCGGAGGCGCCGGTGTTGAAGATCAGTCGGAACTCGCCCGTGCCGCCCGAGGCCGCCACGACCTCGTCGCCGAGGAGGGCCGGGTCGGAGGCGAGCGCCGACGCCGTCGACACGACGTGGGCGAGCAGGGCCGGATCGGCGGCCGCGAGCTCGACGACGTCGCGGTGACGCGACGTCTTGGGCACGACGAGCACGTGGAAGGGCGCCTGGGGCGCGATGTCACGGAAGGCGATCACCGAGTCGTCCTCGAAGACCACGTCGGCGGGGATCTCGCGCGCGATGATGCGGCTGAAGACCGACGCCTCGGTCGGTGCTGGTTCTGGCTCGGACATGCGTCCCATGGTAGTCGCGGCCGCCGACACGGCCCCCACCGACGGAACGGTCCTCACCGCCGGCACGGCGCCACGGCCCCGCCGGCGGCCCCGGCGCCTACCAGCGCCCGAGCCGCACGCTCAGGACTGCGAGGGCGGCCGGCCCCGCCGTCGAGGTGCGCAGCACGGCGTCGCCGAGCCGCACCGGCACGGCCCCCGCGCTCGCGAGCAGTTCGAGCTCCGAGGGCGAGATGCCGCCCTCGGGGCCGACCACCACCAGGACCGACGACGGCGCGCCTCCCCCGCCCTCGACGACGACGTCGGACAGCGCCCGCTCGGCACTCGGCTCGAGCACGAGAACGAGCGCCGTGTCGTCCGCGGCCCGCGCCGCGACCTGCTTCGTCGTCGACAGGTCGGAGACCTCGGGGGCCCATGGCCGGATCGCCTGCTTGGTCGCCTCCCGCGTGATCGAGCGCCACCGGGCAGCGCCCTTGGCGACCTTGGCGCCCTCCCAGCGGGAGATGCTGCGCGCTGCGGACCACGGGATGACCTCGTCGACGCCGAGCTCGGTCGCGGCCTGGACGGCGAGCTCGTCGCGGTCGCCCTTGGCCAGGGCCTGCACGAGCACGAGCCTGGTCAGGGGTCGCTCCGTCCTCGTCACCTCGGCCGCGACCAGCGTCAGCCGTGAGTCCGACGCCTCGACGACCTCACCGCGCACGGAGGTGCCACGCCCGTCGCCGAGCGACAACGACTCACCGACCCTGACGCGGCTGACCGTGACGGCGTGGCGAGCCTCCTGCCCCTCGAGAACGACGGTGCCGCCGACGGACGCGTCGGCGAGGTCGTCGACCAGGTAGAAGTGGGCCACGATCAGAAGTGCAGGAACCGGTCGCGGAGCTTGCCGAACAGGCCCTGCTGGAACTGCGAGAGCTCGGGCGCCGCCGAGCGGCGACCGGCCGCGAACTTCTCGATGAGCTCTCGCTCCTTGTGGCTGAGCTTGGTGGGCGTCACCACCTGCACGCCGATCTTGAGGTCGCCGCGCCCGGTGCCGCGGAGCTTCGTGATGCCCCGGTCGCGGATCGTGATGACGTCGGCGCTCTGGGTGCCCGGCTTCAGCTCGATCTCCACCTCGCCGTCGAGCGCGTGCAGGGTCGTCTCGGTGCCCAGGATGGCGTCGGCCATCTGGACCTCGAGCGTCGCGAGCAGGTCGTCGCCGTCGCGGCTGTAGATGTCGTGGTGGCGCACCTTGACCTCGAGGTAGAGGTCGCCGTTGGGGCCACCGGCCTGGCCGACCTCGCCCTGGCTCGGCAGCTGCAGCCGGATGCCCGTGTCGACGCCCGCGGGGATGTCGATGGGGATGGTGCGGCGTGCCCGGACCCGGCCCTGGCCCTGGCAGGTGGGGCACGGGTTCGGGATGACGGTGCCGTAGCCGCGGCAGGTGCCGCAGGGGCTCGAGGTCATGACGTTGCCGAGCAGCGACCGGACGGTGCGCTGGATCTGGCCCGAGCCGTTGCAGATGTCGCAGGTCTGGGGCGACGTGCCGGGCGCACAGCACGACCCGTTGCACGTCTCGCACAGGACGGCCGTGTCGACCTCGATGTCGCGGGTCGTGCCGAAGACGATCTCCTCGAGGTCGACCTCGAGGCGCAGGAGGGCGTCCTGGCCGCGCTCGCGACGTGACCGGGGGCCCTGCCGCTGGCCGCCGCCTCCTCCGCCTCCGAAGAACGCGTCGAAGATGTCGCCGAAGCCGGCTGCGCCGCCGCCGCCGCCGAACCCGGCCTGCGGGCCGAGGTCGTAGCGCTCGCGCTGCTGCGGATCGCTGAGCACGTCGTAGGCGTGCGTGACGTCCTTGAAGCGCTCGGAGGCCTCGGGGCTCGGGTTGACGTCCGGGTGCAGCTCGCGCGCGAGCCGGCGGTACGCCTTCTTGATCTCGTCCGGCGTCGCCGAACGGTCGACTCCGAGCACGTCGTAATGATCTGCCACTTGTTCTCGTCTGCCTCTGGTGTCTGGGGGTGGTCTCGTGGGGGCTGGTCAGGGGCCGCGGCGCCGGGGCGCAGGACCGAGGAGGTGCGGGTCGTCAGCGCTCGGAGAGCAAGGACGAGAGATAGCGGGCCACCGCACGCACGGCGGCCATGTTGGTCGAGTAGTCCATGCGCATCGGGCCGAGCACGCCGAGGCGCGCGACCTCGCTGCCCGTCGAGGTGTACCCGCTCGCGAGCACGGACGCCTGTGAGAGGCCGAAGGAGGCGTTCTCCCGTCCGATGCTCGCCGCCACGTCGACCGCGTCGAGCTGCATCTCGCCGAAGAGGCGCAGGAGGGCCACCTGCTGCTCGATCGCCTCGAGGACCGGATAGAGGTCGCCGCTGAAGTCGTCGCCGGTGCGGACGAGGTTGGCCGCACCGGCCATCACCAGACGCTCCTGCCGCCCCGCGGCGAGCTGCTCGGCCAGGCTCGCGACGACGAGGCCGACCACGACGGCGTGCTCGGGGCGGAACCCCTCGTGCAGGTCGGCCAGGAGGGCGGCGGCGGCGCTCAGCTCGGTGCCGCCCACCGCCGCGTTCAGCGCTCGGCGGAGCTCGGCGAGGAACTCGTCGTCGACCGCCACGGGCAGCTCGACGAGCCGCTGCTCGACCTGGCCCGTGTCGGTGATGAGCACCGTCATGACGCGTCGCTCGGCCAGGCTGACCAGCTCGACGTGGCGAACTCGGGCACGGGAGAACGAGGGGTACTGCACCAGCGCCACCTGGTTCGTGAGCTGCGACAGGAGCCGGACGGTGCGGCCGAGCACCTCGTCGAGGTCGGCCGAGTCGCCGAGGAACGTCTCGATCGCCTGGCGCTGGGCGGCGCTGAGCGGTCGCAGGTCGGCGAGGTGGTTCACGAAGAGCCGGTAGCCCTTGTCGGTCGGCACCCGACCGGACGAGGTGTGCGGCGCCGCGATCAGCTCTTCTTCTTCGAGGAGCGCCATGTCGTTGCGGATGGTCGCGGCGGAGACGCCGAAGTGGTGCCGCTCGACGATCGACTTGGAGCCCACGGGCTCGCGGGACGCGACGTAGTCGTGCACGATGACGCGCAGAACCTCGAGACCACGTTCCGAGACCACGACGCACCTCCCTCTCGCACGGCCGGCGGCGGAGTCGTCAGGGCTGACGACCCGAGCCCGCTGGCACTCGTCATGCCAGACTGCCAATCCTACGTCACGCCGCCGTCCGGGCCTACTCGACCCGCACCTCCTGCCCTATGCTCGCCGTGACGCCCGCCGGACGACCTCGTCCGGCAGGGAGGCCAGCACCGACCACCCGCGACGCGCCCGTTCGCCTCGACGCGGTCGGGCCCACGACGACGAACAGGTGAGCAGATGACCGACACCCCTCCCTCCCAGCCGAACGACCCGCAGGGCTCCGGCTGGGGCCAGCAGCCCGGCCAGGGCCAGCCCGGCCCGCAGCAGCCCGGCTGGGGCCAGCAGCCCGGTCAGCCCGGCCCGCAGCAGCCCGGCTACGGCCAGCAGCCCGGCTACGGCGCCCCCCAGCCCGCGCAGCCCCTGCGGCCTGAGGACGAGAAGCTCTGGGCCACGCTGATCCACGTCGGCGGCATCCTGCTCAGCTTCGTCGCGCCGCTGGTCGGCTACCTCGTGCTCAAGGACCGCGGGCCGTTCGTCCGCGAGCACAGCCGTGTCGCGCTGAACTTCCAGCTGACGATGGTCATCGCGTACGTCATCGGAGGTGCGACGTCGTTCCTCGGCATCGGCCTGGTGATCACGCTCGTCGCGGGCATCCTCGTGATCGTCTTCGGCATCATCGCCGCCCTGGCCGCCAACCGCGGCGAGTACTACAAGTACCCGCTGAGCATCGAGTTCATCAAGGCGTAGCCCGCCGGCACGCTCGTCGAGGCGCGTCTCCCCGCTCGGGAGGCGCGCCTCGCGTCGTCTCGGCAGGACGTCGCTGGACGGGCGCGCCCGGGAAGGACCGGACTCAGATCGGCAGCAGCCGACGGACGACGGCGTCGGCCATGAGCCGTCCCGTGCGCGTGAGGACCACGCGGCCGGCCAGGGCCTCGCGCCCCTCGACCCAGCCGTCCGCGATCAGCCCCGCCACGGCCGCCCGGCCTTCGGGATCGAGGTCGGAGGTGGGCAGGCCCTCGCGCATCCGGACCGCGAGCAGCACCCGCTCGACCCGGCGCGTCTCGGCGTCGAGGGTCTCGCGGCCGGCTCCGGGCGACTCCCCCGCGGCCATGCGCTGGCCGTAGGCGGCCGGGTGCTTCACGTTCCACCAGCGGACACCGCCGACGTGGCTGTGCGCGCCCGGGCCGACGCCCCACCAGTCGTGGCCCTGCCAGTACGACAGGTTGTGGCGCGAGCGGTGCTGCTCGTCGCGAGCCCAGTTGCTCACCTCGTACCAGCCGTAGCCGGCGGCGGCCAGGCGGTCGTCCGCGAGCTCGTACATGTCGGCGGCGGTGTCGTCGTCGGGCTGGGCGACCTCGCCCCGGCGGATCTGCCGGGCGAGCTTCGTGCCGTCCTCGACGATGAGCGAGTACGCGGACAGGTGGTCGGGCTCCTGCTCGAGGGCGACGTCGAGCGACCGGGACCAGTCGTCCAGGGTCTCGCCGGGGGTCCCGTAGATGAGGTCGAGGCTGACGTCGAGCCCGGCGTCGCGCGCCCAGCGCACGACGAGGGGCACGCGCTCGGGGTCGTGCGTCCGCTCGAGGGTCGCGAGCACGCTCGGCACAGCGGACTGCATCCCGAAGCTGACCCGCGTGAAGCCGGCGGCCGCCAGCGCCTCGAGGTACTCGGCGTCGACCGAGTCGGGGTTCGCCTCCGTCGTCACCTCGGCGCCGTCGACCAGCCCCCAGGTGTCGACCACCGACGAGAGCATGGCGGCGAGGTCGGAGTGCGGCAGCATCGTGGGCGTGCCGCCGCCGAAGAAGACGGTCGAGACCGGACGAGGAGGCAGCCCGGCGCCCTCGAGGACGCGACCGGCGAGGCGCACCTCGTCCACCGCCTCCTGCGCGTAGTCGTCTCGCCGGGCCCCGCGCAGTTCGTCGCCCGTATAGGTGTTGAAGTCGCAGTAGCCGCAGCGGACCCGGCAGAAGGGCACGTGCAGGTACACGCCGAAGTTGCGGTCGGCGACGCCGTCGAGCACCGAGGCCGGCAGCGAGCCGTCGACGGGGGCAGGGTCGCCGAGGGGAAGGGCTCCGGGCACCGTCAGTCGCCCGACCGGCGAGAGCCGGGCTCGCGGATCTCGTCGTCGTGCGCCGCCTCGGCGGCGGCCTCGAGGTCGATGTCGGCCTCGGCGGGGACGTCGGGCTCGCTGAGGCTGAGGGCACTCAGGTAGCGACGGGTGTACATCGCCTGCTGGCGGCGCATGAAGGGCTCGACGAGCTTCCAGCGCCAGGTGCTCGGGCGGGAGAACGAGCGGATCGACAGCCAGACGGAGCCGTCGTCGGTCTGGTCGACGACCCAGCTCTCCTCGCCGCTCTCCGGGTGGCCGTCGAGCGTGCCGTAGGCGAAGCCCTTGCGCCTCGGCTCGTCGACGACGTAGACGACCCGGACGGGCGCCTGCACGCTGCGGCCGTAGGCCGAGATCGACAGGGTCGCCGTCGTTCCGGCGGTGAGGAAAGCCGTGCCGTCGGGGGCGAAGCGCGACTCGTCGCGACCCTGCTCCCAGTGGGCAGGGTCGACCGGGACGCCGTCGTCGTCGAAGGTGACGGGGTGGTAGCCGCCCTCCTCGACGGGCGGAACCGAGTCGACGCGGACCTCGATGCCGCTCCGCTCCTGGATCTTCCAGGTCATCGTGGCGATCCACGCCGCCTCGAAGCGGGCGTCGCCGTGGCCGACACGGGTGCGGTACTCGGCCGGGCGGAAGCCCTTCGGCGGGTACTGCATCAGGTCGGGCGCCTGCGTCGCCCCGACCTCGCCGTAGGTCGTGTGCGTCTCGGCGTGGGTCGATCGGCGCATGTCGGCTACTTCTTCTCTTTCTTCGCCTCGGTGTCGCCGCTCAGGGCGGCGATGAACGCCTCCTGGGGCACCTCGACGCGACCGATGGTCTTCATGCGCTTCTTGCCCTCCTTCTGCTTCTCGAGCAGCTTGCGCTTGCGGCTGATGTCGCCGCCGTAGCACTTGGCGAGGACGTCCTTGCGCATGGCCCGGATGCTCTCGCGCGCGATGATGCGGGCGCCGATGGCGGCCTGGATGGGCACCTCGAACTGCTGGCGCGGGATGAGCTCGCGGAGGCGGCCCGTCATGAGGACCCCGTACGCGTAGGCCTTGTCGCGGTGGACGATCGCGCTGAACGCGTCGACCTGCTCGCCCTGGAGCAGGATGTCGACCTTCACGAGGTCGGCCTCCTGGTCGCCGATGGGCTCGTAGTCGAGGCTCGCGTAGCCGGCCGTCTTCGACTTGAGGCTGTCGAAGAAGTCGAAGACGATCTCGCCGAGGGGCATCGCGTACCGGATCTCGACCCTGTCTTCGCCGAGGTACTCCATGCCGAGCAGGGCGCCGCGGCGCTGCTGGCAGAGCTCCATGATGACGCCGACGTAGTCCTTCGGGGCGAGGATCGCCGCCTTGACCATCGGCTCGCTCACGCTGGCGATCTTGCCGCCGGGGAACTCGCTCGGGTTCGTGACGGTCACCGTCTGCTTGTCGTCCGTGGTGACCTCGTAGACGACGCTCGGCGCCGTGGTGATGAGGTCGAGGCCGAACTCGCGCTCGAGGCGCTCGGTGATGATCTCGAGGTGCAGCAGGCCGAGGAACCCGCAGCGGAACCCGAAGCCGAGCGCGACGCTGGTCTCGGGCTCGTAGACGAGGGCCGCGTCGGACAGCTTGAGCTTGTCGAGGGCCTCCCGCAGGTCGGGGTAGTCGCTGCCGTCGATCGGGTACAGGCCCGAGTAGACCATCGGGAGCGGCTCGACGTAGCCGGCCAGCGCCTCCGTGGCGGGCTTCGCGGAGGTGGTGACGGTGTCGCCGACCTTGGAGAGCCGCACGTCTTTCACACCGGTGATCAGGTAGCCGACCTCGCCGACCGAGAGCCCCTGGCTCGGCGTCGGCTCGGGGGACGACACGCCGATCTCGAGGATCTCGTGCGTCGACTTCGTCGACATCATCTGCACCTTCTCGCGCGGGTGCAGGGTGCCGTCGATCATGCGGATGTAGGTCACGACGCCGCGGTAGCTGTCGTAGACGGAGTCGAAGATCATCGCGCGGGGAGAAGCATCGAAGTCGCCTGTGGGCGACGGGATGCGGTCGACGACGCGGTCGAGCAGCTCGGTCACCCCGACGCCCGTCTTGCCGCTCACGCGGAGGACGTCGGCGGGGTCGCCGCCGATGAGGCTCGCGAGCTCGGCCGCGTACTTCTCCGGGTCGGCCGCCGGCAGGTCGATCTTGTTGAGGACCGGGATGATCTCGAGGTCGTTCTCGAGCGCCAGGTAGAGGTTGGCCAGCGTCTGGGCCTCGATGCCCTGGGCGGCGTCGACGAGGAGGATCGCGCCCTCGCACGCGGCGAGCGACCGGCTGACCTCGTAGCTGAAGTCGACGTGGCCCGGCGTGTCGATCATGTTCAGGGCGAAGGTCTGGCCCTCGCGCTCCCAGGGCATGCGCACGGCCTGGCTCTTGATCGTGATGCCGCGCTCGCGCTCGATGTCCATGCGGTCGAGGTACTGGGCGCGCATCGCCCGGTCCTCGACGACGCCGGTGATGCCCAGCATGCGGTCGGCGAGCGTCGACTTGCCGTGGTCGATGTGCGCGATGATGCAGAAGTTGCGGATGTGCTCGGGCGCGGTCTTCGCCGGCTCGAGTGCACGGGTTGCTAGGGGGCTCACACGGTCCTCTGGGGGTGGCGGGCGGTTGTCGCCTCGATTCTCCCACGTCGCGCTCGGGAACCGTGTCGGCAACTCCTGATGCGTGAACGGCCGCCGAGCCGCCGCAGGCGCCCACGACACCCCACGGCGCACCGGTCAGGAGTTGTCGACGCGGCGCGCGGGCCGGCGCGCGTCGACGCCGGGCTGCGGACCGACCGTCGGCTGGACACGGGGCCCAGGGCGTCAGCCGAGCACGTGGAACAGGCCGGCCAGGCCGATCGGGACCGCGGCGAGCAGGCCGACCACGACGAACGCGACGCTGCCGAGCAGCATCACCGCCGAGGCGACGATGCCGATCAGCGCCATCGTCCGGCCCTCGGGTTCGCGGCGTCGGCCGAGGACGCCGAGCACGACGCCGACGATCGGCACGACGAACGTGAAGCTGAGAGCCACGGACGCGATGCCGAGCACGAGGCTCGTCACGCTCAACGGCGAGTGGAGGCCCCCGGCGGCGGCAGGGGCGGACTGGGCCGCGGCGTGCGCGGCGAGGGGCGGAGTGGAGGGTGCGGTGTTCGTCATGTCTCGAGCCTACGAAGGAGGCGCAGCCCGCCTGAAGGGGGCAGACCCCCGGATCGAGGCGGGGGCGTCCCCGTCAGGCACCGGGCGCGGGGAGGGCCCTGAGGCCGCGCTCGATCACCTCGGGAGCCGCGGCCAGGCAGATCCGGATCCAGCCCTCTCCCGACCGGCCGAAGGCGCTGCCCGGGGCCACGGCCACTCGCTGCTCGAGCAGGAACCGCTCGGCCCAGCCTGCGACGTCGCCTTGCGACGCGTGGCTCACGTCGATCCAGAGGTAGAAGGCGCCCTGCGGGTCGAGGTGCACGATCTCGCGCTCGGCCAGGAGGTCCGTGGCGAGCCCGAGGTTGCGGCGATAGTGCTCCCGGGCCTCGGACACCGGGCCGTGGTCGCCCGTGACGGCCGCCAGGGCAGCGTGCTGGTCGGGCTCGGCGACACAGCTGATCATGGCCTCCTGGACCGAGCGCATCGTCGGGGCCAGGCCGCGCGGCGTCACGAGGTAGCCGACGCGGACGCCGGTCATGGCGTACGTCTTGCTCAGCGAGAACGCGCTGAAGACCCGGTCGTCGGCGTCGAGGGAGGCGATGCTGACGTGCGGCGTCCCGTAGGTGAAGTACTCGTAGACCTCGTCGCTGATCACCCACAGGTCGTGTCGGGCGGCCAGGTCGAGCAGCCCCTGCAGCACCTCACGCGGCCAGACGACCCCGAGGGGGTTCGACGGCGAGTTGACGACGACGGCCCGGGTGCGGTCCGTGACGGCCGCCTCCATCGCCTCGAGGTCGGGCAGGAAGCCGTGATCCGGCGAGAGCGCGTACGGCACGGGGACGGCGTCGAGCATGTGCGCGTTCATCGAGAACGTCGTGTAGCCGGGGTCGGGCACGAGCACCTCGTCGCCCGACGCGAGGACGAGCCCCATGGCCTGGTACAGCGCCTGGGTCGCCCCGACCGTGACCCAGACCTGCTCGACGTGGACGTGCAGGTCGTTCTCGCGGGCGAGCTTGGCCACGAGCGCCTCGCGGAGCGGGGCGATGCCGCCGTTCGGCGTGTAGCCGGTGCGGTCCTCCGACCAGGCACGGCGGGCCGCGTCGCCGACGTGGTGCGGCACCGGCACGTCGGGCTCGCCGATGACCAGCATGGCCACGTCGTCCAGGCCGGCAGCGAGCTCGAACACCCGGCGGATGCCCGAGGCGGGGACGGACGCGATGTGCGGGGCGAGCGACGGCATGACGGCACCGTACTACGGGCGACACGCCCCTCCGCCGGGTCACCGGAGCCCGTCGGGGACGCCCTATCATTGAGAGTCGGGCGACGTGCTGGTAACGTTGCCTGTTGGCTTGCGCGGAACGTCTGACGTGACGGATCGCGAACGCAGCCGAGAGCCGCTCCGGTGGCACCACCGGCGGCAGTCCGAGAAGAGCCAGTCCCTTCCCGGTCGGCTCGCAGCACCACCTCACAGAACCGTCCCCCGGGCACGGCGCCGCATCTCGGTGCCGCAGGCCCCGACACACGAAACAGGAAGTAGCGAACGTGGCGAACATCAAGTCGCAGATCAAGCGCATCGGCACCAACAAGAAGGCCCAGGACCGCAACAAGGCCGTCAAGAGCCAGCTGAAGACCGCCGTCCGCGCCGCGCGCGAGGCCATCGTCGCCGGCGACAAGGACAAGGCGACCGCATCGCTCGCCCTGGCCTCGAAGAAGCTGGACAAGGCCGCCAGCAAGGGCGTCATCCACAAGAACCAGGCCGCGAACCGCAAGTCGTCGATCGCGAAGCAGGTCGGCGCTCTCTGAGCCTGATCACCTGAGCGCCTCGCGCTCGCTGCGAAGGGCCCCGTCTCGACCGAGACGGGGCCCTTCGCGTGTGCCCGGTCAGCGCCCGACGGCGCCCCTGGTCGCCACGGTCGTCACCATCCGCTCGAGCGCGTAGATCGCGTCGCGTTGGGCGCCCTTGACCGCGGCGTCCGTCTCGGCGAGCAGCTCGATGCACCGGCCGAGGCCGTCCTCGCTCCAGCCCCGGACGTCGCGCTGTGCGCGCTCGACCTGCCACGGGGCCATGCCGAGGCGCGACGCGAGCTGGCCGGACGGGCCGTAGACCCCCTGCACCTTCGCCATGGTGCGGATCTTCATCGCGAAGGCCGCGACGACGGGCACCGGGTCGGCGCCCGACGAGAGGGCGTGCCGCAGGAGCACGAGCGCCTCGCCCTGGCGCCCCGCGATCGCCGCGTCGGCGACCTTGAAGGCGTTCGTCTCGACCCGGCCCGCGTAGTACTTCTCGACGGTCGCCTCGGTGATCTCGTCCGCCGCGTCCGAGATCAGCTGCTGGCAGGCGCTCGCGAGCTCGGCCAGGTCGTCGGAGAAGGCGGTCACGAGCGCTCGCAGGGCGCCGCCCGACACTCGGCGACGTGCGGACCGGAACTCGCCCGCGGCGAAGTCGTGCTTCTCCGTGTCTTTCTTGAGCTCCGCGCACACGACCTCGACGCCCCCGCCGACGCCCGCACGGATCGTGTCGAGCAGCTTCTTGCCGCGCACTCCCCCGCCGTGCCGCAGCACGAGATAGGTGTCGTCGGCCGGCGACTCGAGGTATCGCAGCGTCTCGGTGAGGAACGCGTCGGTGCACTTCTCGACCGACACCACGCGAAGGAGGCGCGGCTCGGCGAACAAGGACGGGCTCGCGAGCGTGATGAGCTCACCCGGCTGGTAGTGGTCGGCCTCGAGGTCGTGGACCTCGAGGCTCGGATCCTCGGCGACGAGCTGGTCACGGAGCTGACGGACGGCGCGCTCGGCGAGGAACTGCTCCGGCCCGCTGACGAGGACGACGGGTGCGGGTCGGATGGCGTGCCACGGGACCTGGTCGACGGCGACGACCGCCTTCTTGGTCGGCTTTCCGGTGGTTCTCGCGGCCACGGTCCTCCTCGGTCGAGGACGCCTCGGACGTCCTCGACCCAGCGTAACGGCCTCCCCCGACGCCGAGGGCTCGGCCGAGCTCTCGTCGTCCGACTCGGCCCCCGAGGCGTGCTGGCGCCAGAGCCGCAGGCCTGCGTCGCCGACCACGACGGCGGCGTCGCCGTCGAGATCGGTCCTCGTGACCTCGGCGCCCGCCTCCTCGACCATGTCGAGCGCTTCTCTGCGCGGGTGCCCGTACGTGTTGTCGGCGCCGACCCCGACGAGCGCGACGGCCGCGCCGAGAGCGTCGTACAGCGCGGCGTGCTGGTCCGCGGAGCCGTGGTGGGAGACCTTGACCACGTCGACGCCGCGCAGGGCCTGTCCCGCCGCCGAGAGGAGGCGACGCTGCGGAGCCGCGGCGAGGTCTCCCAGGTCGACGAACGACAGGCAGTCCCTGCGGCAGCCGGGCAGGGGCCGCCACAGGACGACGACGCTCGCGTCGTTGCCCGCCGTGTCCGTCCGCAGCGGCCAGAGCACCGACCAGCCGAGCTCGCCGAGGACTCCCCCCGTGCCGACCGCGACCTCGACGACCTCCGCGCCGCTGCCGGCCAGGTCGTCGACGATGTGCTCGTCGTCGGGGCTCGCCGTCGGCCCGACCAGGGCGCGACCCACTCGTCCCGTGACCACGTCGACGGCTCCGACGTGGTCCGCGTCGAAGTGGGTGAGCACGAGGAGGTCGATCCGGTCGACCCCGAAGCGGCGGAGGCAGCCGCCGAGCGCCTCCTCGTCGTCGCCCACGTCGACGAGGGCGACCTGGTCGGCGCTCCGGACGAGCACCGCGTCGCCCTGTCCGACGTCGCACTGGGCGATGGTCCAGCCGTCGGGCACGACGCTGCGCTCCCCCGCGCGGACGCCCGCCACGGCGCCTGCGGCGACCACGAGCGAGCCGACGAGCAGCACGACCGCCGCTCGCCGGACGTGCCCCCGAGACCGTGCCAGGACCGCCCCGGCCACGAGGACGGAGAACCCGGCCATCAGCACGACCCCGATCGCCCCGCCCGCGATCTCCACCCGCGCGAACGGCCAGGACGCGGCGGACCGGGCGACGGCGCCGACCCACGTCGACGGCACCCACGCGGCGCGCGCGGCGAGCTCTGCGAAGCCCGGCGCCCAGGAGGCGGTCGCGCAGACAACGAGTCCGCCGACGGTCGCGAGGGGCGCCGCCGGCTCGGCCAGGACGTTCGCCACGACGCCGTGCACGGCCAGCCGCGGGTCGAGGAGCAGCAGCAGCGGCTGGCAGGCGAGCTGGGCCGCGACCGGGACGGCGAGCACCGCCGCCAACGGGCGCGGCAGGAACGAGGCCAACGCGGCGGCCAGGGGCGCGGCGAGGACGACGAGCCCTGCGGTGGCGAGGACCGACAGCGCGAATCCGAGGTCTCGAGCCAGCCAGGGATCGACGACCAGGAGCCCGGTGACGGCCAACGCGAGGACGGGCAGCCCGGACACGGGGCGTCCTGCCGCGAGGTGCCCGAGCACGACCAGTGCCATGACGGAGGCGCGGACGATGCTGGGCTCGGGGGTGACGAGCGCGAGGAACGCGAGGAGCAGGACCGCCGCGAGCAGGAGGCGTGCCGTCCTCGGCACTCCGAGCGCCCCGCCGACGAGCATGACGAGTGCCACGAGAACGGCGCAGTTGGATCCTGAGACGGCCGTCAGGTGCGACAGCGAGGACGCCTTCATCGCCTCGTCGAGTTCGTCGTCGACGGCGGACGTGTCCCCCACGGCGAGCCCGGGCAGGAGGCTGCCGCCGTCGCCCGGCAGCTCCGCGGTCACGCCGCGGAAGTCGGAACGCACCGAGTCGGCCACGCCCGCCGCGCCGGAGGGCGTGGCCCCGGGGACGACCTGACCGCGCGCCGCCGCGACGAAGGCGACGTCGTCTCCCGGCTCGACAGGGAGGACCGAGGCCCGGGCGGCCAGCTGCTGCCCCACCTCGACGGTCGATCCCTCCGGGACGCGCGGCCCGAGGAGGAGGAACGACGCCCGGCCACGCCAGACGACCTCGTCGTCGACGACGACCTCGTCCACCGTCACCTGCGCGGCTCGCGTGCCGGGCACCACGCGGGCCCTGGCCGTGCCGTGGAGGTCCGCGGCGTGGCCGGACAGGGCCACGAGCGCCTCCGGGTAGCGCACCTGTTGTCGAGCGGCAGCGCTCACGAGCACGAGCCCCGCCACGAGCGCCACGAGCGCGACCAGCGCCAGGGCAGGGACGACGCGGGAAGCCGACGAGCCCGACGCAGACGCCGACGCCGACGACCCACGCCGAGTCCGCCGGCCGACCACGACGGCACCGCCCAGGGCGGCGGCGCCGACGAGGAGGAGCAGGGCGCTCACCGCGACGTGCAGCTCGGGACGCGGCAGCACCACGACGAGGACGACCCAGGACGCCCCCGCCGGCGCCGCCCAGCGGACGTCGACCTGCGTCGGCGCCCTCACACCCTCACCAGCGGGGCCAGCTTCGCGAGCGTCTTCTCGCCGATCCCGCTGACGCCGAGCAGGTCGTCCACCGACCGGAACCCGCCGTTCTCCCGGCGCCAGTCGAGGATCGCCGCCGAGGTCGCCGGCCCCACCCCGGGAAGGGTCTCGAGCGCGGCGGCGTCGGCCGAGTTGAGGTCGACGAGAGCCCCGCCGGCCGCGGACGCCCCTCCGCCCGCGCCGGCGCCCGCACCACCCGCGCCGTCGCCGACCCCGCCTGCCGACCCGGCGACCGACCCGCCGACGAGCCCGTCCGCCGGCGCCTCCCCGACCGCGGGCACGTACAGCTGCTCACCGTCGACGAGGAGCCGTGCCAGGTTCACCGCGCCCTGCTCCGCGTCGGCCGCGAAGCCCCCCGCCGCCGCGACGACGTCGACCACACGCGCCCCGGAGGCCAGCTCGTAGAGGCCGGGCGCGGCGACTCTCCCGTGCACGTGCACGAAGACCGGCGAGCCGGACGCCACGGGTGCTCCCGACGCCCCGGGCGGCCCGGACGCCCCGACCGGCTCATCGGCCGACGTCGGCCGCGACGTGATCGCGGTCTCGCCCGCACCTCCTCGAGTCGCCGTCGCCGAGACCGCGACGGTGACCGCGAGCACGGCCAGCACCAGCACCACCACCGCGCCGACCCCGAGCCGCCAGCGAGGCCCGCGGGGGGCCGCGGGATCAGGGGCGGAACGGAAGTCGACGACCATCCCCCGACCGTAGGAGGAGCGACTCAGCCCCCGCAGACGACGACGGCCGCCCTGGGGAACCAGGACGGCCGGTCGGCGACGGGGAGGAGCGAGTGCGCTACTTCACCGCGATGGCGACGAGGCGGGGCGCCCGCACGACGACGTTGACGATCTGCTTGTCGCCGACGGCACGCTGCACCGCGGCCGAGGCCCTCGCCAGGGCCTCGAGCTCGTCGGACGTGATCTTGGGCGAGACCTCGAGACGGTCGCGCACCTTGCCGTTCACCTGGACGACCGCAGTGACGCTCGTCTCGACGAGCAGCGTCGGGTCGGCTCGCCGCCAGCCGAAGTGGGCCAGGCCCACGCCGTCGTAGCCGAGCAGCTCCCACATCTCGGACGCCGTGTAGGGCGCGAAGAGCGAGAGGCCGAGGGCCACCGTCTCCGTCGCCTCGCGAACGGCCGGGTCGGCGGCGCCGGCGCCGCTGTCGATCGTCTTGCGGACGGCGTTGACGAGCTCCATCAGGCGAGCGACGACGACGTTGTACTTGAACGCCTCGCTGAGGCCGGGAGCCTCGGCGAGGAACCGGTGGGTCACCCGGCGCAGCGCCTGGTCGCCCTCGGCCCACACGACGTCCCGCGGGCTGTCGACGTCGGTCGCCAGCCGGAACGCCCTGGCGAGGAACTTCGCGGACCCGGCCGGCGAGACGTCGGCCCAGTCGATGTCGTCCTCGGGCGGGCCGGCGAAGGCCATCGTCAGGCGGATCGCGTCGACGCCGTGCTTCGCGATCTCGTCGGAGAGGCTGACGACGTTGCCCTTGCTCTTGCTCATCTTCGCGCCGTCCTGCAGCACCATGCCCTGGTTCAGCAGGGCGCTGAAGGGCTCGGTGAAGTCGACGTGCCCGAGGTCGAAGAGCACCTTGGTGATGAAGCGCGCGTAGAGCAGGTGCAGGATCGCGTGCTCGACGCCGCCCACGTACTGGTCGACGGGGGCCCACTTGCTGGCCTGGGCCGGGTCGAAGGCCCGTTCGGAGTCGGTCGGGTCGAGGAACCGGAGGAAGTACCACGAGCTGTCGACGAAGGTGTCCATCGTGTCGGCGTCGCGACGGGCGGGCGACCCGTCGCGCGGGTCGGGCACGTTCACCCAGTCGGTGGCCGCTCCGAGCGGCGAGCTGCCCTTGGGCTTGAGGTCGAGGCCCTCGGTCGACGGCAGCAGCACGGGCAGCTGGTCGACGGGCACGGGCACCTCGACCCCGTCGGCGCCGTGCACGATCGGGATCGGCGTGCCCCAGAAGCGCTGCCGCGAGATGAGCCAGTCGCGCAGACGGTACGTCTTCGCGGCCTTCCCGGCCCCCGTCTGCTCGAGGAGCTCGATCACGCGCTTGATCGCGTTCGACTTGCTCAGGCCGGTGAGCGGCCCCGAGTTCATCAGCCGGCCCTCGCCGGTCAGGGCGACTCCGGTCGACGCCGGGTCGAGGTCGGGCAGGTCGTCGGGCAGGATCGCCTGGCCCTCGTCGTCGAGCTGCAGCTTCGGGATGACGCCCGTGACGGGCGCGTTGGTGTCGACGACGACGCGGACCGGCAGGTCGTACTTGCGGGCGAAGTCGAGATCACGCTGGTCGTGCGCGGGCACGGCCATGACGGCGCCGTGGCCGTAGTCGGCGAGCACGTAGTCCGCGGCCCAGACGGGCATCGGGTCGCCCGTGACGGGGTTCACCGCGACGCGCCCGAGGGGCACGCCGGTCTTCGGGCGCTCACTCGACTGTCGCTCGATCTCGGTCGCCTTCTGCACCTCGACGAGGTAGGAGGCGAAGGCCTCCTTCACGTCGTCGGTCGCGTCGGCGACGAGCTCTGCCGCGAGGTCGGAGTCGGGCGCGACGACCATGAAGGTGGCGCCCCAGAGCGTGTCGGGACGGGTCGTGAACACCGTGACCCGCTCCTCCCTGCCCTCGATCTCGAAGTGCACGTCGGCACCGATCGACCGGCCGATCCAGTTGCGCTGCATGTTCAGCACCTTGGTCGGCCAGTGGCCCTCGAGCTGGTTGAGGTCGTCGAGCAGGCGGTCGGCGTAGTCCGTGATCTTGAAGTACCACTGCGTCAGCTTCTTCTTGACGACGACGGCGCCCGAGCGGTCGGACGTGCCGTCGGCGAGCACCTGCTCGTTCGCGAGCACGGTCTGGTCGACCGGGTCCCAGTTGACCCAGCTGTCCTTGCGGTACGCGAGGCCCTTGTCGTACATCTGCAGGAACAGCCACTGGTTCCACTTGTAGTACTCGGGGTCGCTCGTGTGCAGCACCCTGTCCCAGTCGAACGAGGGCGCGTAGAGCTTCATGCTCTGCTTCTGCTGGGCGATGTTCGCGTAGGTCCACTCGCGGGGGTCGACCCCGCGCTTGATGGCCGCGTTCTCGGCGGGCAGGCCGAAGCTGTCCCAGCCGATCGGGTGCAGCACGTTGAAGCCCTGCTGGCGCCAGTAGCGCGTGACCATGTCGCCGAGCGCGTACTGCTCCGCGTGCCCCATGTGGAGGTCGCCCGACGGGTAGGGGAACATGTCGAGGATGTACTTGCGCGGCCGCTTGTCGTCCGGGTCGACGGCGAAGGGCTTCGCCTCCTCCCAGACGGCCTGCCACTTCTGCTGCAGGCGGGCGGGGTCGTAGGCACGCTCCGTCTCGCCCTCGGAGACGCCCGGCGTGCCGGGGGCCGGGGTAGTGGACGCCTGGTCGGCGGACGGTGTCGTGTCGTGCTCGTGGGCCACGGGACTCTCAATCGCTGCGGTGGGGAGATGGGCGGCCCGAGGGCGCCCTGAGGGGCACGCGCGCGGGGCGGTCCGTCGTCCAGGGTAGCGGGCCGATCCGCCCGTCAGGGCACGGGCGGCGTCGACACGGCAGGGGC
Source organism: Frigoribacterium sp. ACAM 257 (assembly GCF_007954365.1). GTDB lineage: Bacteria > Actinomycetota > Actinomycetes > Actinomycetales > Microbacteriaceae > Frigoribacterium. The sequence goes on along the minus strand of NZ_VOLO01000001.1, from coordinate 779,271 downwards.
CGAGGAGGCGCCCCCCGGGACCGCGTCGAGGGCGCGCAGCAGGGCGGCCGACTTCAGGCGCACCTCCTCGAGCTCGACGGACGGCACCGACGACGCGGTGATGCCTCCCCCGGCGCCGACGCTGGCGCGGCCGGGGCGCAGGGACGTGGCCCGCTCGACGACGATCGACCGGATCGCCATGGCGAGCGAGGCGGAGCCGTCGAGGCCGAGACGGCCGACGACCCCGGCGTACACGCCGCGGGGGCTCCCCTCCCACTCGGCGAGCAGCTGCACGGCCCGGCGCTTGGGCGCACCGGTCATCGACCCCGCGGGGAACGCCGTCTCGACGACGTCGAGGGCGGTGCGGCCGGGCGCCAGGACGGCCGTCACCGTGCTCGCCAGCTGGTGCACGTGCCGGTACGACCGCACGGCGAACAGCTCGGTCACCGTCACGCTGCCGGGCGCCGCGACCCGGGTCAGGTCGTTGCGCACCAGGTCGACGATCATCAGGTTCTCCGCGAGCTCCTTCTCGTCGGCGCGGAGCTCGGCGGCGGCGCGCGCGTCGGTCGCAGGGTCCGACGACCGCGGCCGCGTCCCCTTGATCGGCGACGACGACACCGCGCCCTCCGCGACGACCCTGAGGAACGACTCGGGCGACGCCCCGAGCACCGACGTGGGCCCGATCCGCACGAAGGAGGCGTGCGGGGCCGGAGAGGACCGGCGCAGCCTCCGGTACACGGCCAGGTCGTCCACGTCGCCCTCGACGGTGGTGGTCGTGGTGAGGCAGAGGACGTAGGCCTCGCCCGCCGCGATGGCCTGCTGGCACCGCGACACGAGCGCGAGGTAGGAAGCGTCGGCGTGCCGGCGTCGGGCCGGGCGCGTCGGGGCACCGGGCTGCGACGGGGGCTCGGGGTCGCCCTCGGGCACAGCCGACCAGGCCGCGGCTAGGTCCGACAGCCACCGGTCGTCGCCCAGGACTACCGCCTCCACCGTTCGCTCGCCGTGGTCGAAGACCACAGCGCGGTCGACCAGCAGCAGTGCGAGGTCGGCGGGGGCGTCCGGGTCGGGCACGAGCCCGGCCGTGACCGACGGAGGTGCCCCCCGGCCCTCGCCGACGGTCGCGTCCCGGTCGAGCAGCCAGGTGCCGACGCCGTAGCCGAGCCAGCCGGTCGGCCCGAGCGGGTCGGCGTCGTCCCGCGGCTCGGCGAGGACGGCACGGAGCTCCGCCCACGCGGCAGCCAGGGCGTCGGGACCCGTCGCCGTGAGGTCGGGCCCCCAGGCGACGACCGACCGACCGGACGACGCACCCGGCCCGGCGTCCGTCCAGGCGACGTCGCCCGTGCTCGCGAGGGCGAGCACCACGGCCTCCGGGTCCCGCCACGGGAGCGGGCGACGGTGGACCGGGAGACGCATACCCTGAGTGTATGAGCCCCGGCGAGACACTCCTGTGGCGCGACGGCGCGCTCGCGGCGTCGCCCGGCACCCCGAACGGCGACGTGCTCGTGGCCGACTCGTGGCTCGTGCTCGACGGTGCCGTCCGTGCCCTCGACGTGCACCGCGACCGCTTCACGTCGTCCGTCGCGGCGACGGGGCTCGTCGCCGACGACGACGCCGCGGCCTTCTGGGGCGGGGTCGTCGACCGCCTGCCGCGCGACGGCGCCTGGTTCCCCCGGGTCGAGCTGGTCCGCTCCCGCTCGGCAGGGGCGCCCGAGCTCCGGGCCCGGCTGCGGACCGCTCCCGACCGCACGAGATCCGTGCGCGTCGCGACCGCGGCCCGCGACCCACGCACGTCGCCCCTCGTCAAGGGGCCCGACCTCGCGGTCCTCGGGGACCTGCGGGCGGAGGCATCGGCGAGGGGAGCCGAGGAGGCGGTGATCCTCTCCCCCGAGGGCCACGTCGTCGAGGGGGCGTGGAGCTCCCTGGTCTGGTGGCGCGGCGACTCCCTCTGCACGCCGGCCGACGACCTGCCCCGCCTGCCGGGGGTGACGTCGCGCACGGTGCTGACCCTCGCCGCCGTGCTCGGCGTCGACGTGCTCCACGACCGGACGACCCCGGCAGAGCTGGACGGTGCCGAGATCTGGTCGCTCAGCGCACTGCACGGCGTCCGGATCGTCGACGGGTGGGTCGACGGGCCGTCGCCGGCGGAGGAGCCGGGGCGGCTCGCGGCGTGGCAGGCTCGCCTCGACGCCCTGCGCCGCCCGCTCCCGGCGAGGTCCTGACCGACCTGCCGGACCAGGGGGCTCCCGGCCGGCAGTGCATAGGATCGGCCGGGTGGACGACGTGCTGACAGGACTCCTCGACCTCGTGCAGTCGGTCGACCCGCTCCTCCGGACCCTGCTCGCCGGGCTCGCCATGGTGCTCGAGACGAGCGTCCTGCTGGGGCTCCTCGTTCCCGGCGACACGGTGGCCGTCGTCTCCGCGACCGCAGTGGTCGGCCCGGTGGAGTTCGCCTCCCTCGTCGTCGCCCTCGTGCTCGGCGCCCTCACGGGCGAGAGCATCGGCTTCGCGCTCGGGCGGCACTTCGGCCCGGCGATCCGGCGCAGCCGTCTCGGCCGGCGCCTCGGCGAGCACAACTGGACCAGGGCCGAGAACTACCTCGCCCGACGCGGCGGCATCGCGGTGTTCGTGTCGCGGTTCCTGCCCGTGCTGCACTCGCTCATCCCGCTGACCGTGGGCACGAGCCCCATGCGCTACCGGACGTTCCTCGCCTGGACGACGCCGGCCTGCCTCCTCTGGGCGACGGCGTACGTGTCGGTGGGCGCGGCGGCCGCCGGCAGCTACCGCGAGCTCGCCGACCGGCTGCACGGGGCCGGCTACGTCTTCGTCGGCATCGTGGTCGCGTTCGCCGTGGTGGTGCTGCTCGTCAAGCGGCTCGTGCACCGACGCGAGGAGAAGCACATGGCCCGCCCTGACGACGACGCCGTCTGACGACGGCTGCTGATCACGGCCGCTGACGACGGAGGGGCCGACACGTCCGTGCCGGCCCCTCCCCCTCGCTCGTCGAGCGTCAGACGTCGCTGATCAGCCGACGAGCCCCTTGCTCTCGAGGAAGTCCTTGGCGATGGTGCCCTCGGACTCCTTGTCGGTCTGGCTCCTGGAGTTCATCTCCTGCAGGTCGGCCGAGGTCAGCGCCGCGTCGACCGCGTCGATGATGTCCTGGGCGCCCTGGTCGACCTTGTCCGAGACGATCGGCACCACGTTCTGCGGCAGGATCATGTTCTCGGGGTCGTCGAGGGTCACGAAGTCGTTCTCGACGATCAGCGGGCTGGCCGAGTAGAGGTCCGCGATCTGGACGCTGCCGTCCGACAGCGCCTTGGCCGTCAGCGGGCCGCCTCCGTCGTCGATCGGGGTCGAGGTGACGTCGACGCCGTAGATGCTCTTCAGGCCGGGAGGGCCGTAGGGACGGTCGACGTTCTCCGGCGGGGCGCCGAGGGCGATCGAGCCGGAGTAGTCCTTGAGGTCGGCCAGGCTCGTGATGCCGTTCTCCTCGGAGAACTCCTTCGTCACGTTGTAGCTGTCCTGGTCGGTCGCCTCGGCGGCGGTCAGGCTGGTGAGGCCGTCGGGCAGCGCGTCGGCGAGGGCCGACTCCACCTCGTCGGGCGTCTTGGCGGTCGTCTCCGCGTCGTAGAACTGCAGGAGGTTGCCGGAGTACTCGGGGAACACGTCGATGCTGCCGCTCTCGAGCTCGGGCAGGTACACCTCGCGCTGGCCGATGTCGTACTGACGGTCGACCGTGTAGCCGCCGTCCTCGAGCGCCTGGGCGTAGAGCTCGGCGATGATCTTGTTCGAGTAGTACTGCTGCGAGCCGATCACCAGGGCGTCGGAGGACGACGCCGTGTCGTCGGAGCCGCTGCTGAGAGGGTCGCTCGACGAGCACCCTGCCAGGGCCACCACGGCCCCGATCGCGACTGCACCGAGAACGGTGAGCCGGCCTTTCTTCGCTGTGTTGTTCACTGTGTTCCTTCCTGGAGGGGTGTTGCGGTGCCCGGGGCGCGTCGGGCGACGCGCGCGCGGGAGTCGGTGGGACGCCCGGCGGTGACGCCGGCCGGGACGACGAGTCGCTGGACGACGGAGAAGACGACCTCGAGCGCGACCGCGAGGGCGATCACGAGGATCGAGCCCGCGAGCATCGTGCCGTAGTCGTTCGCGCGCAGCCCGGTGATGATGTAGCTGCCGAGGCCGCCGGAGCCGACGATGGTCGCGAGCGTCGCCGTCGCGACGACCTGCAGCACCGCCGAGCGGATCCCGCCGATCAGCAGCGGCAGCCCGAGGGGCACCTCGACCCGCGTGACGATCTGCCACTCGGTCATCCCGACGGCGCGGGCGGCGTCGACGGTGGAGCGGTCGACGGCCTCGAACCCCGCGTAGGCGCCGGCGAGCACCGAGGGGATCGCGAGGATGACGAACGAGATCATCGGAGCCGTCAGGCCGATGCCGACCCAGCCCGCGACGAGCGTGATGACGCCGAAGGTGGGCAGCGCCCGGGCTCCCCCGGAGACCGCGACCGCGATCGCGCGCCCGCGACCGGTGTGGCCGATGGCGAAGCCGACGGGGATCGCGACGATCGACGCCAGGGCGACCGCCACGACCGAGTACCAGAGGTGCTCGCCGAGGCGGGCGGGGATGCCGTTCGGGCCGACCCAGCTGCTGCCGTCGCCGATGAACGCGAATGCCTCCGCGAAGAAGTTCACGAGCGCACCGCCTCTCGCCGAGTCGTCCGGGGCGCGGAGGCGCCGCTCCCGGACGAGCGGGCCGACGACCGCCTCGAGGAGGCGCGGCGCGGCCTGCCGGGACGGCTCCACGGCATCAGAGCGCGACCGAGGAGCACGAGCAGCCCGTCCAGGACGAGCGCCATGACGATGGTGACCACGATGCCCGCGAGGATCTCCTCGGGGATGTCCCGCTGGAAGCCGTCGATGAAGAGGAGGCCGAGGCCGTTGACGCCCAGCACGCCGCCGACGGTGGCGAGGCTGACCGTGCTGACGACCACGACCCTGAGGCCGGCGAGCATGACGGGGCCCGCGAGGGGGAACTCGACGCGCCAGAAGCGCTGCCAGCTCGAGTAGCCCACGGCCGTGGCCGACTGCCGTACGTCGACCTCCACAGCGCCCAGGGCGTCGGCGACCGAGCGGACCATCAGGGCCACCCCGTAGAGCGTCAGGCCGATGACGATGTTGACGGGGCTGCGGAGGGACGTGCCGACGATCGCCGGCAGGGCGACGAACAGGGGCAGGGACGGGATCGCGTAGAAGAGCCCTGCGACCGTCAGGATGCCGCGCGACACGCGATAGCGGTTCGCGAGCCAGCCGATCGGCAGCGAGATGACGAAGGCGAGGACGACAGGAGGCACGCTGAGGGCGAGGTGCACCAGCGTCTTGTCCCAGATGTAGTCGGCGTTCGACCAGATCCAGTTCACGACGCGTGCCCACCCTGCGCCGGGGCACCCGGGGCCTGGACGGCACCGGCCTCGCTCGGGCCGGCCGGTCTCGCGCGCGGCACGGTGCCGGGCGCCGTCAGCACGCCGGTCGTGCGGCCGTCGTCGTCGACGACGACCTGGCCGGTGGCGGTCTGCTCGATGTGCAGGGCCCGCTTGCCCCGGTTCGAGCCGACGAAGTCGGCCACGAAGTCGCTGGCCGGGTCGGACAGGATCTCGGCGGGCGAGCCCTTCTGGGCGATCTTGCCGCCCTTCTCGAGGATGACGACCTGGTCGCCCAGGAGGAAGGCCTCGTCGATGTCGTGCGTGACGAACACGACCGTCTTGTCGAGGTCGCGCTGCAGCCGCACGAGCTCACGCTGCAGGTCGGCACGGACGAGCGGGTCGACGGCGCCGAAGGGCTCGTCCATCAGGAGGATGTTCGGGTCGACGGCGAGGCCCCTGGCGACGCCGACGCGCTGCTGCTGGCCGCCGCTGAGCTGGCTCGGCCAGCGGTCGGCGAGGGAGCGGTCGAGCCCGACCGTGTCCATCAGCTCCAGGGCCCGGCTCCGCGCCTCCTTCTTGGAGACGCCCTTGAGCACGGGGACGGTCGCGATGTTGTCGACGACCCGGCGGTGCGGCAGCAGGCCCGAGTTCTGCATCACGTAGCCGATGCTGCGGCGGAGCCCCACGGGCTCGAGGCCGCCGATCTCGTCGCCGTCGATCTCGATCGACCCGCTGGTCGGGTCGACCATGCGGTTGATCATCCTGAGGATGGTGGTCTTGCCGCAGCCGCTCGACCCGACGAAGACGGTGGTCTTGAGGGACGGGATGACGAGGCTGAAGTCGTCGACGGCGAGGGTGCCGTCGGGGTACTGCTTGGTCACCGAGGTGAACTCGATCATGGGTGGCTCATTCCTCGTGGGCAGCACGAATCGACACTTGCCAGTCCCGACACTGAACCACACGACGACGGACGAGGGCCGCTCCTGCCTCGTCCGTGTCGCAGAACGGACCGTGGGGGCCCGCCGACGCGTCAGCCGAGGGTCAGATGCGCCTCGAGGTACGACTTCGACACGCGGCGGCACTCGTCGACGAAGCGGGCGTCGCCCTCGCCGCCCGAGAGGAAGGCCCGCGCCAGGAGCGAGACGCCGATCTCGACGACGACCTGGACGGCGAGCTCGGACTCGGCGTCACGGACGACGCCGAAGCGCTGCTCGAACATGCCGAGCACGGCCTCGGCGAAGGGGCTGAGCGAGGAGGTGGCCTGCGGCGAGCCCGCGTCGGGAGCGTCGCTGAAGCGGATCGCCCGGAAGCCGGGCTCGTTGCGGTAGAGCTCGACCTTGGAGTCGATGACGATGTCGACCGCGCCGCGCCAGTCGGCGGCACCGTCCGCGTCGAGGGCGTCGGCCACCCGGCTCGTCAGGCGCTGGACGCAGCGGAGCGCCAGGGCGTCGACGACGGCGATGCGGTCGGGGAAGTACCGGTAGACCGTGCCGATGGAGGCGCCGGCGCGCTCGGCGACCATCGCCGTCGTCAGGCGCTCGTAGCCGATCTCGTCGATGATCGCGGCGGCGGCGTCGAGGAGGCCGGTGAGCCGCGCGGAGCTGCGCGCCTGCACGGGCTCGTTCCTGAGAAGCGACGAACCCCCGGGCAGTGCGTCGTGGAGGTCGGTGACGAGCAAGGGGTTCTCCTTCGTGCGGCGCCGCCGGGGCGACGTGGTGCGTGCGGTGCGACGTGGTGCATGCGGTACGGGCCGTGACCGGCTGGGTCAGGGCCCCGAGGGGGGCGTCTGGGCGACCTCGTCGACCGATGTCGGTCGCAGCCGGGAGAATGGTGCGCATGTGCGGACGATTCGTGATGGCGCGTGCCTCGAGCGACCTGGTGCCCTTGTTCGACGTCGACGTCTCGGGCGACAGTCTCCCAGACCCTTCCTGGAACATCGCTCCGACCCGCCCGGTGACCGTGCTGATCGACGCGGCGCCGCGCGGGGACGACGCGGGCGGGCCCCCCGTGAGACGACTCGCCGCGGCTCGGTGGGGCCTCGTCCCGTCCGGCTCGGACGGCCCGGCGGGTCCGCCGGTGTTCAACGCGCGGGCCGAGACCGCGGCCGAGAAGCCGATGTTCCGCGAGGCCCTGGCCACGCGGCGGGCCCTCGTGCTGGCGACGGGCTGGTACGAGTGGCAGGTGCTGCCCGACGGCGGCAGGCGGCCCGTGGCCGTGCGGCTCCCCGACGACGAGGTCCTCCTGTTCGCGGCTCTGTACGAGTGGTGGCGAGACCCCGGCGCCGCGGTGGGGTCGCCGTCTCGGTGGCTGCTGTCCACGACGGTGCTGACGCGCGCCTCCTCGGGTCCGGTCGCGACCGTCCACGACCGGATGCCCGTGCTCGTGGGCGCCGACGTGATGGACGACTGGCTCGACCCCGAGACCGAGGGGGACGACGACCTGCTGCAGGGCGTGGCGGGGCTGTCCGACGAGATCGCGGCGCGACTCGTCGTGCACGAGGTCTCCCCCGACGTCGGATCGGTCGCGAACGACTCCCCCTCCCTGCTGTCGCCCGTCTGACGAGGTGACGGCGCTCGGTCGGGCGACCGTGGGAGGATGACCGGATGCCCGACACCCGAAAGACGGCCCCGGCCGCTGTCGAGCCCCTCCTGCACCGGGCGGCGCGCATCGAGAACTCCGTGCACCGGTTCCGTGAGAAGCGTGCTCGCAAGCGCGGCCTCCGCCCCACGATCGTGCCGTACACGGGCTACGGCTCGAGCGGATGGGTCCGCGTGCTCTCGCGGGTGCTGCTCACGCGCACCGGCACCCTCGACGGCGCCGACCGCGCGAACGTGCGCGGCTGGCGCAGCTTCACCAGCGTGCCGGTCGAGCACGCCGTCGTCGAGGTGACCATCGGCGGCCGGACGCAGACGGTGACCACCGATCGCGGCGGCGTCCTCGACGTGCGGCTGGAGTCGGACCTCGCGCCGGGCTGGCACGTCGTGACGATCACGACCGAGGGCTCGCTGCCGGTGGAGGCGCCGGTCGCGGTGATCGACCCCGCCGAGCGCTTCGGCATCGTGTCGGACATCGACGACACGGTCATGGTCACGTCGCTCCCGCGGCCCCTGCTGGCCGCCTGGAACACCTTCGTCCTCAACGAGCACGCGCGGCGACCGGTGCCCGGCATGGCCGTCCTCTACGAACGGCTCCACGCCTCCTCTGGGGGCTGCCCGGTGGTCTACCTGTCCACGGGCGCCTGGAACGTGGCTCCGACGCTCTCGCGGTTCCTGTCCCGGAACCTCTACCCTCGCGGTCCCCTGCTGCTCACGGACTGGGGGCCGACGCACGACCGCTTCTTCCGCAGCGGGCGCCTGCACAAGCAGGGCTCGCTCGATCGACTCGCCGAGGAGTTCCCGCAGGTGCGGTGGCTCCTCGTCGGCGACGACGGGCAGCACGACGAAGAGCTCTACGGCCGCTTCCTGCACGACCATCCCGAGAACGTCGCCGCCGTCGCCATCCGCGAGCTGTCGCCCAGCGAGGCCGTCCTGGCCGGCGGGCGGTCTCGGTCGGAGCACGCCCAGGGCACCGATGTCGCGTGGGTGTCGGCACCGGACGGCGCAGGGCTCTGGGACCAGCTGACGGACGCCGGGGTCGTCAGCACCCCCTGACGCCTGACCTGACAGCGGGGAGTTGCGGTCCTCCTATGACGGGAAATCCGGTTGCCAGGCCTCGATCTGGCTCTTATGCTGGAAAATCCACGTACAGGAGACCCATGATCGATCAGCCGCCCTCCGACGCGCCCGTGCGCTCCACCGACGAGTGGGAAGCACGCATCGGCAGCCAGGTCCGAGCCCTCCGGCTCGACGCCGGCCTCGACCAGATCTCGTTGGCGCGGCGTGCCGACCTCTCGACCAGCACGCTCCAGTCGCTCGAGAACGGCCGCGGGAGCACCCTCGCCAGCCTCGTGCGCGTGCTGCGGGCCCTCGGCGCCGAGGACGCCCTCGACGCCCTGGCCCCGGCGAGCGCCGTGAGCCCCATCGACGTCCTCCGGTCGGCGGACCCGGCCCCGCGTCGTCGCGTCTATCGACCACGGACACCGCGCAGGAGAGACGGATCGTGAGCTGGGTGCCCGTCCAGGCCGTCGAGGTCACGGCCTGGGGAGAGCGGGTCGGCGCGGTCGCCCTCGATCCCGCGCTCGGGGCGTACGTGTTCGAGTACTACCCCGAGTGGGCGGCGAAGGGGGTCGAGCTCGCCCCGTTGACCATGCCGGTGCGTCGGCGCCGTCACGTGTTCCCCCAGCTGCCGGAGGCGACGTTCCACCGCCTCCCCGCGTTGCTGGCCGATGCCCTGCCCGACGACTTCGGGAACGCGGTGATCGACGCGTGGCTGGCCCGACAGGGAGTCGGGCGCGGAGCCGCGACGCCGCTCGATCGACTCGCGTACATGGCGGACCGCGCGATGGGCGCCCTGGAGTTCCGGCCGTCGAGGGGGCCGCGTCACCGGACCACGAGCGCCGTCGAGCTGAGCGACCTGGTCGAGGGCGCGAGGAGCGTGCTCGACGCCGAGTTCTCGAGCGACCGGGAGACCGAGTCGGCGATCCGCTCCCTGATCCAGGTGGGGACGTCGGCGGGAGGGGCCAGGGCCAAGGCCGTGATCGCGTGGGACCGGGAGACGGGCGAGGTCCGCTCTGGCCAGCTGCCGGCCCCCGAGGGCTTCGAGCACTGGCTGCTGAAGCTCGACGGCATGGGCGCCGACTCGGAGCTCGGGCAGGGCGACTCGTCGGGCCGGGTGGAGCTGGCGTACTCGGCGATGGCCGGGGCGGCCGGCATCGACATGACCGAGTGCCGGCTGCTCGAGGAGGGCGACAGGGCGCACTTCATGACGCGGCGCTTCGACCGGCTGGAGTCGGGCAAGGCGCATGCGGTGACCCTCTGCGGCACGGCGCACCTCGACTACCGCCAGCGGCAGGTGCACGACTACGGACAGCTCTTCGACGTGACGGCCCGCGTCGTCGGGAGCGAGGCGCTGCCGCAGGCGTTCCGGCGCATGGTCTTCAACGTGCTGGCGGCGAACAACGACGACCACACGAAGAACACGTCGTTCCTGCTCCGGTCGGCGTCGGCGTCGGCGTCGTGGGAGCTGGCCCCGGCGTACGACCTGACGTTCGCGCACAACCCGGCTGGCCGGTTCACGTACCAGCACCTGATGGGGGTCGACGGCGTGTGGCGCGACCCTGTCGAGGCGGACGTGATGCGCCTCGCCGACCGGCACCTCGTGCCCGGCGCCTCGGACATCGTCGCGGAGGTGCACGACGCCGTCGCGGGCTGGCGCGGCTTCGCGGACGAGGCCGGCGTGCCCGACCGGGTCGTGCGGCACGTCGCGGAGAACCTGCTGCCCTGGTGATGCCGGGGCCCTGGCCGATGTCGGGGGCCCGACCTACACTCGTGTTCGAACACACATTCGAACGAGGAGGCGGCATGAAGGTCGACGAAGCGGTGCCGGTCGAGACGACCGAGGGCGGGGCCCCGTTGCGGTTCGTCTGGCGCGGGGTCGTCTACGGCGTGGTGAGCCCGCCAGAGAGGTGGGTCACCCGCCGCGAGTGGTGGCGGTCGGCGGCCAGGGCGCCCCGGGGCGCCGGCGAGGCACTGCTCGAGCTGCCGGTCTGGCGGGTCGACGCCCTGCCGCTGACCGACGGGGCGCATCGGGTCGACGGCACCTTCGACCTCGCCCGTGACGGCGCCGACGGCTCGTGGCTGCTGCTCGGCGTGTTCGACGACAGGGTCGAGCAGCAGCTGTTCGCGTGACGCCGTGAGACGCTCGACGCCCCCGGGAATGCCCGGGGTGCAAGACTCGTTCTCACGAGTGCTTCGGGGACGGTGTGATTCCGTACCGGCGGTGACAGCCCGCGACCCTCTCGACACCGAGAGGCTGATCCAGTGACAGTCCTGAGAAGGACCATTCTGGAGCCGACAGTAAAGTCTGGATGAGAGAAGCGAGCGTCGATCGCGCCTGCGGTCGCGCCTCCTCCCCGATCCGACGACGCCCGGCGTCGTCACCGACGAGGAGGACACGATGACCCTGATCCGCTGGCTGTTCGACGCGCAGCTCGTGCTGGGCGACCAGACGATCCTGTGGCGCGAGGTGATCGGCAACGTCTTCGGCCTGCTGAGCGCCCTGGGCGGCATGCGCCGCAAGGTGTGGGCCTGGCCGGTCGGCATCGTGGGCAACGCCTTGCTCTTCACCGTGTTCCTCGGCGCCGTGTTCGACACCCCGAACCCCGTGAACCTCCTCGGCCAGGCCGGGCGCCAGGTGATGTTCATCGCTGTCTCGATCTGGGGCTGGTACCGCTGGAGCCGCTCCCGCGACGGAGGTGCGAGCTCCCCGGTCGAGCCTCGCTGGGCCGGCGCGAAGAACCGGGTCGTGCTCGTCGTGGCCCTGTTCGGCGGCACCGCCGTCCTCACCCCGGTCTTCAGCGCCCTGGGCTCGTACGAGCCGGTCTGGGCCGACGCCTGGATCTTCACGGGCTCGCTGCTCGCTACCTGGGGCATGGCCAAGGGCTGGGTCGAGTTCTGGTTGATCTGGGTCGCCGTCGACCTCGTCGGCACGCCCCTGCTCTTCAGTGCCGGCTACTACGCCTCGGGTCTCATGTACGTCTTCTACGGGGCGTTCACCCTCGTGGGCTTCTTCGTGTGGGCTCGCGCCCGTCGACAGAAGCCGCTGGTCGAGACCCTCTGGCCCGACCCGACGCTGCAGCGCTGAGCTGAGCTGAGCCGGCTGCGCGGGGAACCGGCCCGCTCGGCCGAGCCGGGCTGGATCCGAGCAGCCGCTGGCAGGATGTGCCCATGCCCCTGGCCATCGAGAACTACGCGCTCATCGGCGATCTGCACACCGGCTGCCTGGTGGGCACCGACGGCAGCATCGACTGGCTCTGCCTGCCCCGCTTCGACTCCGCGTCGACCTTCGGCGCCCTGCTCGGCGACCACGACTCCGGCCGGTGGCTGGTCGCTCCCCGAGACGCCGCCGCCACGTCGACCCGACGCTACGTCGACGGGACGTTCGTGCTCGTCACGACCTGGACGACCCCGACCGGGGTGGTCGAGGTCACCGACCTGATGCCGTACGGCGATCGGCGGGCCGACGTGGTCCGGCGCGTGACCGGCCTGTCCGGGACGGTGACGATGCACGTCGACCTCGCCATCCGCTTCGGCTACGGCACGGCCGTCCCCTGGGTGCGCCAGGTGCCCGAGGCCGACGGGACGGCCCTCGTCGCCACGGCAGGGCCGGACGCGGTCGTCGTCCGGGGCCCGCGCCTCACCGCCACCGACCACACCCACGAGGCGGAGTTCGAGGTCTCAGCCGGCCAGACCGTCGACCAGAGCCTCACCTGGTATCCCTCGCACCGGGAGCCGCCAGCCGCGATCGACGTGTCGGCCCGCCTCGACGAGACGGTCGCGTGGTGGCAGGAGTGGGCGGCCCGGTGCACGGTGCCCGGGGCCTACGCGCGCGAGGTCCATCGGTCCCTGCTCATCCTGCGTGCACTCACGAACGAGGACACCGGCGGCATCGTGGCGGCCGCGACGACGAGCCTGCCCGAGCAGTTCGGCGGCTCCCGCAACTGGGACTACCGCTACGTGTGGCTTCGCGACGCCTCCATGACGCTGCAGGCGCTGATCCTGCACGGCTACGCCGAGGAGGCCGACCGCTGGCGCGGCTGGCTGCTGCGGGCCATCGCCGGCGACCCTGCCGACGTGCAGATCATGTACGGCCTGGCGGGCGAGCGCTACCTGCACGAGAGCGAGCTCGGCCAGCTGCCGGGCTACGGAGGCGCCTCCCCCGTCCGCATCGGCAACGCGGCCTACAAGCAGTACCAGGGCGACATCTTCGGCGAGGTGATGGTCGCGCTGCACGAGGCCCGCATGCTGGGCGTCGAGGAGACCGAGTACTCCTGGCCGCTCCAGCGGGCCCTGATGCAGTACGTCGAGGACAACTGGACGCGGCCGGACAACGGCATCTGGGAGATCCGCGGCGGGCTCCAGCACTTCACCCACTCCAGGGCCATGATCTGGGCGGCGCTCGACAGGTCGATCCAGGGCGTCGAGCAGTTCGACCTCGACGGCCCCGTCGACCGGTGGCGAGCGCTCCGGGACGAGGTTCGGACGGAGATCGAGGCCAAGGGCTGGGACGCCGACCGCGGCACCTTCACCCAGTACTACGGCACGACTGAGGTGGACGCGTCGCTGCTGCAGCTGGCCCAGGTCGGTTTCGTCGCCGCCGACGACCCCCGCATGCTCGGCACCGTCGCGGCCATCGAGGAGGACCTGCTGCACGAGGGCCTGCTGCGCCGCTACCGGACGGAGAGCGGCGTCGACGGGCTGAGCGGCGCGGAGAACCCGTTCCTCACCTGCTCGTTCTGGCTCGCCGAGCAGTACGCGGCGTCCGGTCGGGTCGACGACGCCGTGGCCCTGATGGACCGCCTGGTCGGCTACTGCAACGACGTGGGGATGCTCTCGGAGGAGATCGAGGTCGCGACGGGGCGCCACGTCGGGAACACCCCCCAGGCCCTCTCTCACCTCGCTCTCGTCCGTGCCGCCGACGCCATCGCGAAGGCCCGTCAGGCCCCGGCCCCCGCCCCGGCCTGAGGGGCGAGGCAGACGGCGACGGCCGCCCTGCTCGATGAGCGGGGCGGCCGTCGTCTGCGGGAGCGTCGAGGCTCAGGCGGGCCAGTCCGACGGGCCGGTCGAGCCGGCCGCGTAGGTGTCGAGCGGCACGTCGCCGGCCTTCCAGGAGTCGATCACCGGGGCGACGATCGCCCAGCAGCGCTCCGCGACGTCCCCGCGGATCGACAGTGTCGGGTCGTCGTGGAAGATGCCGCTGAGGACCTCGCCGTAGGGGGTCAGCTCAGGCTTGCCGAGCGTCACCTGGAACGTGGACTTCTCCAGGTCGAAGGGGTTGCCGACGCCGTTCGTGGTGACGCCGAGCTCCATCGTCTCGGGGCTGATCTCGATGCGCAGGGTGTCGGGGGTCGACGAACCGCGCAGGCCCTCGGGGAGCGCGGGCACCGGCTTGAAGGTGATCAGCACCTCCTTGCGGATCTTCGTCATGCCCTTGCCCGAGCGCAGGACGAACGGGACGCCCGCCCAGCGACGGGTCTTGACCTCGAACTCGACCTCGGCGAGCGTCTCGGTCTGGCGCTCGACGTCGACGCCGTCCTCGTCGGCGTAGGCGGGCACCTCCTTGCCGTCGATCGTGCCGGCCGCGTACTGCGCGCGACGGCTGGAGGCGACGGGGTCGCCGCCCTTGACCCAGGTGGCGCGCAGGACGCGGGCGATCTCGCTGCGGAGCTCGACCGAGTCGATGCTCGACGGGGCGTCCATCGCGATGACGGCGAGCACCTGCAGCAGGTGGCTCTGGATCATGTCGATCAGTGCACCGGCCTTGTCGTAGTACTGCGCCCGGCCCTCGAGGCCGAGGACCTCGTCGTAGAAGATCTCCACCTTCTCGATGTTGTCGCTGTTCCAGACCGGCTCGAAGAGGCGGTTGGCGAAGCGCAGGCCGATCATGTTGAGCACGGTCGCACGGCCGAGGAAGTGGTCGGTGCGGTGGATGCGCTCCTCCGGCACGATCTTCAGCAGCTCGGCGTTGAGCTCGCGCGCGCTCGCCTCGTCGGAGCCGAAGGGCTTCTCGAGGGCGAGGCGGAGGCCGTCGGGCAGGTCGATCTCGGCGAGCGCCTGGATCACCTTGGTGCTGATCGCCGGGGGCAGCGCGAAGTACATGACCGGCGTGCCCTCGGACGCCTCGAAGAGCGCCTTCAGGTGCTCGACCGTGGTCGGGTCGCCCTGGATGTACCGGCTCGACGCCAGCGTCTTCTTGGCCAGGTCGCTGCCGGCGTCGCCGTTGAACGCCGTCTTCACGACGTCGTCCCACTCGTCGACGCTGCGCTCGCTGCGGCCGGTGCCGATCAGCTGCACGTCGACGCCGCGGTCGCTCTTGAGGAGGCTCGCGAGGCCGGGGAGGAGGAGGCGCTCGGTCAGGTCTCCCGAGGCTCCGAGGATGATGAGGGTGGTGGTGTCTGTCACAGGTACGGCTTCCGTGAGGGCGGCGACGGATCGCCGCTCGGTGTGTGAGGGGTACGGGCTGCCGGGCCGGGGCGGGGTCGCGACACGCCGCAGGGGCGTGCGCGAGACCGACGCAGGGCGCGACAGGGCGTTCGGCGACGATGCCTCCCCCACCGTACTGCGCCGGGGCGCCGGACGCCGTCAGCGTTCGCGGGGAGCGTCCTCCGCCTCGCCGTCGGCAGCCGGGCCCTGCGCCTCCTGGCGTCGCTCGCTGTCGCGCGGGGCGGTGTCGCGGGGCGCCGTGGGGTCGTCGACGGGGCCGGTGCTCGTGGTGCCGCCGACCGCGGCCGTGCCGTCGTCCGCGTCGACGTCGCCGTCGCCGTCGAGGTCGCCGACCGCCTCGTCGTCGGGTCGCGGTGCCGTCGAGTCGTCAGGGTCGAGCGCCGCGATGATCCGCCCGAGCGAGACGGCGACCGACACGCCGCCGCTCGTGGCGACCGTCGGCAGCTCACGGTGCGAGTCGACGGCCCTCCAGAGCTCCTCGACGTCGCGGCGAGCGGAGACGAAGGCGTCCCGGTCGTCGCCGCCGCGCCTCCTGATCACCTCGCCGACGCTGCGGACGGCGCGGGCGACGACGGGGGCGAGGTCGTCGACGATGCCGATCTGGCGACCGATGCGACGACCGAGGATCCCGGAGACCTCCGCGAGGTCCTGGAGGTGGAACCCCACGCGCTCGAAGACGACGAGGTCGGCGTACTCGGAGCCCAGGTCGCGGCGTCGCAGCAGCCACCGGGGGTTGAGGCGTCGCGACTCGTCGGCGTACGCGACGCTGTCGCGGACGTGCCGCAGCGTGCTCGGCAGGACGGCGACGCGCCTCTCCCAGTCGTCGTCCTCGATCGGCCAGTGCGCCTCGAACACGGTGGCGACGTCGTCGGCCCGGTCGGCGAGCGACGCCTGCACGAGCCGGAGCCGCTGCTCGGCGCGGCCGGTGTACAGCGGCGGCACCAGGAGGAGGTTGACGAGGACGCCCACCGCCACCCCCACGCCGATCTGGACGACGTAGCCGGTGGAGTAGTCCCCGGCGTTCGCTCCCCCGAGCAGCAGCACGAAGAGCCCGGCGGTGAGCACCCAGTCGCGGCCGGCCCCGAGCCAGCGGATGCCGGCGATGAGCGTCCCCAGGCCGACGACCAGCGCCACGGCGAGCACGCCGGGCTGCCCGTCCTGCAGGGCGAACACCGTCGTCGAGAGCAGCACGCCGATCACGAGGCCGAGGATCGTCTGCAGCCCCTGCTTGAGCGAGGTCTTGACGGTGGGCCAGAGCGCGAGCACGGCCCCCAGGGGCGCGTAGTAGGGGTACTCGGCGGCGACGCCCGGCACGTGGGGCGCGATCCAGTAGGCGAGGGCCGCGGCGAGCGCCCCCTTCGCCGCCATGAGGAGGCGCGGCTGGGCCAGCAGCGTCCGCGTCCACCGGGAGGCGGTGCGGGCGGTGTGCTGGGCGGCGGCTCCTCGGTCGGGCATCTGACGATGATGACAGCAGTGCGCGGTCGCCGCCTGGGTCGTCGTACCCCGCCTGAGCGACGTACACTCGTCGAACACACGTTCGAACCGACCTCGGCCGGGAGGTCCGACGAGAGAAGCACCGAGGCAGCACGATGCGTTTCACCCACCTCCACGTGGCGTCGTCGTTCAGCGCGCACTACGGCACGACGCCGCCGGCCCAGCTCGTCGAGCGGGCAGCCGCCCACGGCGCGGACGCGCTGGCGATCACCGACCGTGACGGCCTCTACGGGGCGATCCGGCACATCGGCGCCTGCCGGGCGGCGGGCATCGACCCGATCGTCGGCGTCGAGCTCGGCTGCGTCGACGACACGGTCGACGAGGCGGTGGGCGGCAGGGCGCAGGAGGCGGGGGGAGCGTCGGCCGGCGCCGGTCCCGGGGGCAGGGCGGGCGCCTCCTCGGTCGACCGGATCGTGGTGCTCGCGCACGGGGCGGGCGAGGGTCGTCCGGGCTCGGGCTGGGCCGCTCTCTGCCGACTGATCAGCGCGGCGCACGGCCGGGCGACGCGGCGGGTGAGCGGCAGCGCGAACAGCGTGGCGACGATCCCCCGCTCGCGGCTGAGGGCGTTCCTCCGCGGAGACGAGGGCGCCGACGCGACGGTGCTGCTCGGGCCCGACTCCGACGTGGGGCGGCTGGTGGCCGAGGGGCGGCACACGGCCGCGGCGGCATCGCTGGCAGCGTGGGCGCGCGAGCTGCCGGGGGGCGTGGTCGTCGAGGTCGTCTGCCACCTCACAGAGCCGGGCGAGAGCCGCAGCGTTCGGCACGCGGCGCGCATGCTCGAGCTGGCCGAGCACGTCGGGGTGCCCGCCGTGCTGACCAACGCGGTGCGCTACCTCGACCCCGACGGCGCGGTCACGGCCGACGTGCTCGACTCGGCGGGGCACCTGGCGCCGCTCGGGGCGTTCACGCCGCAGCCGAACGCCCAGGCGTCGCTCAAGGAGGGCGAGGAGATGCGGGCGCTGGCGACCCTCGTGGCCGACGCCTCCTCGTGCCCTCGCCGCGCGGCTGAGGAGATGCTGGCCGAGACCGAGCGGCTCGCCGACCGCTGCCGGCTCGACCCCGACGCCGACCTGCGCTGGCGTCGGCCGAAGACGCCTGAGCTGAGCGCGATCGGCGTCGACGGCGACCCCGACCAGGTGCTGTTCCGCCGGGCCGAGGCGGGCGTCACCGAGCGCTTCGGCCACGCCGACCAGGCGCTCCGCCGCACCGTCGACGAGCGGATGCGCTACGAGCTGGGCATCATCACGGGCTTCGGCTTCGCCAGCTACTTCCTCACCGTGGCCGACGTGTCGGCGCTGATGCGCGACATGCGGGTGCGGAACGCCGCGCGCGGGTCGGGCGCCGGCAGCCTGGTCACCTACCTGCTGCGCATCTCGAACGTCGACCCGATCGAGCACGACCTGCTGTTCGAGCGGTTCCTCGGCAACAAGCGCGAGACCCTGCCCGACATCGACATCGACGTCGAGTCGGCCAGGCGGCACGAGATCTACCGGGCGATCTTCGACCGGTACGGCAGCAACCGGGTCACCCTCATGTCGATGCAGTCGACCTACCGCGGCCGGGGGGCGGTGCGCGACGCCGGCCAGGCCCTCGGGCTCGACGACGACCAGATCGACCTCGTCGCGAACAACGTCTGGCGCTCGAACGCCCGCGACCTCCGCACCGCGATGGCCGAGAAGCCCGAGCTGAGGGCCATCGCCGACCTCGCCAGGCAGAACGGCCAGATCGACCTGCTCGTCGACCTGACCGAGCGGCTCGACCGGCTGCCCCGGCACATCTCGATGCACCCGTGCGGGGTGATCCTCGGCGACTCCGACCTGCTCAGCACGACCCCCGTGCAGCCGAGCGGCATTGGCCTGCCGATGAGCCAGTTCGACAAGCACGACATGAACGACGCCGGGCTGCTGAAGCTCGACGTGCTCGGCGTCCGCATGCAGAGCTCGATGGCCTACGCCCTCGACGAGATCGAGCGGGTCAACGGCGCCCGTGCCGCGCTGGCCGGCGGGCTCTCCGTCGACGTCCACTACGTCAACCGGCAGGGGCGGGTCGAGCTCGACGAGATCCCGCACGACGACGAACCCACCTTCGAGGCGATCCGCACGACCCACACCCTCGGCATGTTCCAGATCGAGAGCCCCGGGCAGCGCGAGCTGATCGGCAAGATGCAGCCCGACCGCTACAGCGACCTGATCGCCGACATCTCGCTGTTCCGCCCCGGCCCGATGAAGGGCAACATGGTCGCGCCGTTCCTCGACACGAAGCACGGATTCCAGCGCCCCGACTACCTGCACCCGAGCTTCGCCCCTTTCCTCGACGACAGCTACGGCGTCGTGATCTACCACGAGCACGTGCTGCGCATCCTCGAGGCGACGATGGAGGTCACCCTCGCCGAGGCCGACGAGATCCGTCGGCACATGGGCAAGGGAGCCGACGACGCCCTCGAGGTCGAGTTCCGGCGGCGCACGACGGCGAACGTCGACGACGACGGCAGGAGGCGGTTCACCGACGCCCAGGTCGACAAGATCTGGGCGGTGCTCAAGGGGTTCGGCTCGTTCGGCTTCTGCAAGGCGCACGGTGCCGCGTTCGCGCTGCCCACCTACCAGACCGCCTGGTTGAAGACCCACTACCCGGCCGAGTTCCTCGCGGGGGTGCTCACCCACGACCCCGGCATGTACCCCAAGCGGCTGCTGCTGACCGAGGCGAGGCGCATGGGCGTGCCCGTGCTGCCGCTCGACGTCAACGCGTCGACCGACGTCTACAGGGTCGAGCGGGTGCGCGCCCCGGCGACTCCGATCGCGCCCGGCCGCCCCGGCGACCTCGGCATCCGCCTGTCGCTCTCGGACGTGCACGGCATCAGCGACTCCGAGCTCGCCCGCATCGTCGTGGGCAGGCCCTACGAGTCGATCACCGACTTCTGGCAGCGGGCCACGCCGTCGCGGCGGTTGATCGAGCGACTGGCGCAGGTCGGCGCGCTCGACTCCCTGGCCGGCCCAGGGAGGACGAGGGGCGACGTGCTCGCCCGTGTGCGGTCGCTGACGCAGCGCACCGCACGGCCACGCGCCTCCGACGTGCAGAACCAGCTCGACTTCTCGGTGGACGACTCGGCCGAGGTGCCCACCGGCACTCCCGACGTGAGCCTGCGCGACAGGGTGGGCGACGAGCTCGACATCCTCTCGATGGAGGTCAGCGAGCACGTGATCGAGAGCTACCGCCCGATGCTCGACGACCTCGGCGTCGTCCGGGCAGCCGACCTCCGCGACCACTGGAACGGCACCACCGTCCTCGTCGCGGGCATCCGGATCGCCACCCAGACGCCTCCGATGCGCAGCGGCAAACGGGTCGTCTTCATCAGCGTCGACGACGGCACGGGATGCGCCGACGCGACCTTCTTCGAGGAGGCTCAGGCGAGGTCGGGGCCGTTGCTGTTCGGCACGAAGCTGCTGCTGATCCAAGGCCGGACCCGCCGCACCGGCGAGCGCGGCATCTCGCTCGAGGCCGAGGCCGCCTGGGACCTGAAGGCGATGTGGCGCGACTGGCAGGCTGGCCGCGCGGCGGCGGGCGCGGCGGACACGCCGACCGAGGGCCACGAGCTGCCCGACCTCTCGGACGCGTCTGCGTGAGGCTCCTTGACGCGTCTGCATGAGGCCTCCCGGACGCGTCTGCGTAGGGTGGCGGGCATGAGCGACGAGCAGCAGGCGAAGGGCACGTACGTCGAGCCCGGCCAGGAGTACACCCGCGACACCAACTACATCGAGGACCGCGTGACGCGCGACGCCGTCGACGGCTGGCCCGTCGAGGCAGGCCGCTACCGCCTGGTCGCCGCTCGTGCCTGCCCCTGGGCCAACCGCACCGTCATCTCGCGCCGGCTCCTCGGCCTCGAGGGCGCGATCTCCCTGGGCCTGCCGGGGCCGACCCACGACGCCCGCAGCTGGACCTTCGACCTCGACCCCGACGGCCGCGACCCGGTGCTCGGCATCGAGCGGCTGCAGGAGGCGTTCTTCGCCCGGACCCCCGACTACGCCCGCGGCATCACCGTGCCCGCGATCGTCGACGTGCCGACCGGCAAGGTCGTCACCAACGACTTCCCGCAGATCACCCTCGACTTCGCCACCGAGTGGACGGAGCACCACCGCGAGGGTGCCCCCGAGCTCTACCCCGAGCACCTGCGCGCCGAGATCGACGAGGTGAACGCCGTCGTGTTCCGCGACGTGAACAACGGCGTGTACCGGGCCGGGTTCGCCGGCTCGCAGAAGAGCTACGAGCGGGCCTACCGCACGCTCTTCCAGAGACTCGACTGGCTGTCAGAGCGTCTCGCCGACCAGCGGTTCCTCGTCGGCGACACGATCACCGAGGCCGACATCCGCCTCTTCACGACGCTCGCCCGCTTCGACGCCGTCTACCACGGGCACTTCAAGTGCAACCGCTCGAAGCTGGCCGAGATGCCGGTGCTCTGGGCCTACGCCCGCGACCTGTTCCAGACGCCCGGCTTCGGCGACACCGTCGACTTCGCCCAGATCAAGGCCCACTACTACGTGGTCCACAGCGACATCAACCCGACGGGCATCATCCCGGCAGGGCCCGACCCGTCGGGCTGGCTGACCGAGCACGGTCGCGAGCAGCTCGGCGGTCGCCCCTTCGGCGACGGCACTCCCCCGGCCGCGCCGCCCGAGGGCGAGCGGGTTCCGCCGCTCGTCGCGTGAGCGACCCTGCCGATCAGCTGCGCCGCACCCGTGACGAGGCCATCGGGCTGGCCGAGCGACTGCTGACCGACATGGAAGCGGTGGCCGCGGCCCGCGAGGGGGCCAACGTCGACGACGAGCACGACCCCGAGGGCTCGACCATCGCCTACGAACGGTCGCAGCTCGACGCGGTCCGCCGCTCGGCCCTCGAGCGCGCCGCCGACGCCGAGGCGGCGCTCGGCCGGCTCGCCGACGGCACCTTCGGCCGCTGCGAGCGCTGCGCCGCTCGGATCGGCGCGGCGCGTCTCGAGGCCAGGCCCACCGCCCGCCTCTGCATCGACTGCGCCCGCTGACCCGCTCCGCACCTCCCCGCGCCCGCCCCGCCCCGCCCCGCCCCGCCCCGCCCCGCCAGCGTCGACAACTCCTGCTCCCTGCTCGGCACCGCGGCCCTTCCGCCCCGGGCGGCCGCGACGTAGGCTGCCGTCACCACGGCGACGACGCCCCGCCCGACAGCGAGGCGCGACGCATCCGCTCGACGACGAGGGGCGACATGGCAGCGGCGCGACCCGATCCGCCGTCCGCACGCGCCTCGCACGGGGCCGCGCGGCGACTCCTCCTCGCGGCGTCCTGGCAGCGAGCCGCCGACCAGCGCGTCGACCCCGACGCCCTGCCCCGTCTCGAGCTGCCCGACGACGACCTGGCCGAGTGGCGCCGTGAGCACCCGCTCGCGCTGCTGCTGCCCGTCGTCCAGCGGCTGCTGCTCGACGACGTCGAGGGCAGCGGCCTGCTCGTGGCCGTCGGGGACGAACGCGGGCGCCTGCTCTGGGTCGAGGGCGACCGCGAGGCACGACGCCGGGCCGAGTCGATGCTCTTCGTCGCCGGGGCAGGGTGGGCCGAGTCGAGGGTCGGCACGTCCGCACCGGGCACCGCCCTCGAGCTCGACCGCGGCGTGCAGGTCAGGGGCCCCGAGCACTTCTCCCACCTCGTGCAGGAGTGGAGCTGCACCGCCGTCCCGGTGCACGACCCCGCCGACGGACGCGTCATCGGCGTGGTCGACATCACCGGTGACGACAGGGCCGCCGGCGAGCAGACGCTGCCGCTGCTGCGCGCGACGGTCGCCGCGATGGAGGCGGAGCTCGCGCTGTCGAGGACGCGCACCTCCCGCCCCGCCCGACGCCCGCGAGCTCACCCCTCCGCCAGGTCGACCCCGCCGCCCCCGCCGCGGCTCGACGTCCTCGGCCGGGACGAGGCCGTCCTGCACGCCGCCGGTCTGGCCACGACGCTGAGCGCACGGCACTCCGAGCTCCTCCTGCTGCTCGCCGCGCGTCCGGAGGGCTGGTCGGCCGAGGCGCTGGCGGAGGCGGTCTGGGGCGAGCGCGGAGCGGTGGGCACCCTGCGGCCCGAGCTCGTCCGGCTCCGCCACGCGCTCGAGTCGGTCGCCCCCGCGCTCGTGCCGACGTCCCGGCCGTACCGGCTGCCGACGAGACTCGCCACGGACGCCGACGAGGTCGTGGACCTGCTCGACCGGGGCGCGCACCGCGCCGCCCTCCGTGCTGCCACGGGCCTCCTCCTGCCGGGCTCGTCGGCCCCGGGCGTCGAGGGGCTCCGCGACGACCTCGTCCGACGCCTCGGCGAGTCCCTGCGCACCTCCGGCTCGGCCGACGTGCTGCTGCAGTGGGTCGCCACCGCCCAGGGCCGCGACGACGACCTGGCCCGTCGTGAGCTGCTCCGCCTGCTGCCTCCGCGGTCGCCCCGCCGGGCCGGTCTCGTCGCGCAACTCGCCGCAACCCCGGCCGACCTACCCTGACCCCACGGGCCGCGCGATCCGTGGCCTCCGACACCGTCGTCGAAAGGGACAGCCATGACCGTCACCACTCCCCCGAGCACCTACGCGCAGCCCGGCCAGCCGGGCGCCGCCGTGCAGTTCGAGGCCCGCTACGACCACTTCATCGGCGGCGAGTACGTCGCCCCGGCGAGCGGACAGTACTTCGAGAACCCCAGCCCGGTGAACGGCAAGCCCTTCACCGAGGTCGCCAGGGGCAACGCACAGGACGTCGACCGGGCGGTCGAGGCCGCGTGGCGGGCCTTCGACTCCTGGAAGCGCACCACCATCGCCGAGCGCGCGATCATCCTCAACAAGATCGCCGACCGGATGGAGGCGAACCTCGAGATGCTGGCCGTCGCCGAGACGTGGGACAACGGCAAGCCGATCCGCGAGTCGCTCGCCGCCGACGTGCCCCTGGCCATCGACCACTTCCGGTACTTCGCCGGCGCCATCCGCGCCCAGGAGGGCTCGACCGGCGAGATCGACGGCGACACCGTCGCCTACCACTTCCACGAACCGCTCGGCGTGGTGGGGCAGATCATCCCCTGGAACTTCCCCTTGCTGATGGCGGTGTGGAAACTCGCCCCCGCCCTGGCTGCGGGCAACTGCGTCGTGCTGAAGCCGGCCGAGCAGACCCCAGCGTCGATCCACGTCTTCATGGGGCTCATCGCCGACCTGCTGCCCGCCGGCGTCCTCAACATCGTCAACGGCTTCGGCGTCGAGGCCGGCGCTCCCCTGGCCAGCCACCCGAACATCCGCAAGATCGCCTTCACCGGCGAGACGACCACCGGCCGGCTCATCATGCAGATGGCCAGCGAGAACCTGATCCCCGTGACCCTCGAGCTCGGCGGCAAGAGCCCGAACGTCTTCTTCGCCGACGTCGCCGACGAGCAGGACGACTTCTACGACAAGGCGCTCGAGGGCTTCTCGTTCTTCAACCTCAACTCGGGCGAGGTCTGCACCTGCCCGTCCCGGGCACTCGTGCAGCAGTCGATCTACGACCAGTTCACGGCCGACGGCATCGAGCGGGTCAAGGCGGTGAAGCAGGGCGACCCCCTGTCGCTCGACACGATGATCGGCGCGCAGGCCTCGAACGACCAGCTCGAGAAGATCCTCAGCTACATGGACATCGGCAAGCAGGAGGGCGCGACGCTGCTGCTCGGCGGCGACCGAGCCGACCTCGGCGGCGACCTGACCGGGGGCTACTACGTGAACCCGACGATCTTCGAGGGCAAGAACTCGATGCGCATCTTCCAGGAGGAGATCTTCGGCCCCGTCCTCAGCCTCACGAGCTTCTCCGACTACGACGACGCGATCAAGATCGCCAACGACACCCTCTACGGCCTCGGCGCCGGGGTGTGGAGCCGCAACGGCGCCCAGCTCTACCGGGCCGGCCGCGACATCCAGGCCGGTCGCGTCTGGTCGAACACGTACCACCAGTACCCCGCGGGAGCGGCGTTCGGCGGCTACAAACAGTCCGGCATCGGGCGCGAGAACCACAAGATGATGCTCGACCACTACCAGCAGACGAAGAACCTCCTCGTCAGCTACGCGGACGGCCCGATGGGCTTCTTCTGATGAGCACCGCAGCGAAGGAGGCGCGGGTCGGCCCGGCCGACCCTGCCCCGGCCCCCGAGGCGGTCGCCCCGCCCTCGCGGGTCGACGTCTCCGCGGAGGCGGCGGCGTTCCTCGTCGACCTCACCGCGAAGCACGGCCCGCTGATGTTCCACCAGTCGGGCGGCTGCTGCGACGGCTCGTCGCCGATGTGCTACCCGGTGGGCTTCTTCAGGGTCGGCACGGTCGACGTCCACCTCGGCGACCTCCACGTCGACGGCCTCGACCCGATCGAGGTGTACATGTCGCGCAGCCAGTTCGAGTACTGGAAGTGGACCCACCTCACGATCGACGTCGTCGCGGGCCGGGGCGCCGGCTTCTCGGTCGAGTCGCCCGAGGGGCGCCGGTTCCTGATCCGGTCGCGCATGCTCGACGACGCCGAGCAGGCCGCGCTGGGACTCGTCCCGGGAAGCTGATCGAGAAGACACCGCAGGTCTACGGCGTCTGCGCCGCTGCCGTCCCGCTCTCGGCGGGCGGCAGGGCGTAGACGCCGTGGCCGGTCCGCACGATGACGCCCTGTCGCGCCAGGACCGAGAGGGTCGAGAGCACGCTCGAGCGTCGGTAGCCCGGAAGCGCCGCGACTATCTCGGCGGTGCGGCGGGCGCCGGCGCGGATCACCTCGGGCAGCCGCTCCACGAGCGAGTCGCCGGACGAGCTGCCCGCGACGTCGCCGTCCTCGCCTCCGGGCGAGGTCCCGTCGGCCCCTGCCTCGGCCGAGTACTCGATCCGGGCCTGCGCCAGCCCCTCCGCGGTCACCCGCGTCGTGGCGCCGTCGGGCCCGGCCGCCTGCGCGTAGGGCGCGAGCGTCAGCGACCGGCCGACCCGGCCGTGGACCGCCGACGCGCTGGTGCCCTGGTGCTCGGCGATCTCCGGGTAGGAGGCGCCCCCCAGCAGCAGGACCGCCTCCCCCTCGAGCGCCAGCCACTGCCCGAGGCTCGCGATCTCCCAGCCCGCGGCCGTGACGGCGGAGCCCCAGACCTCGATGTCGTCGCCGTGCTCGGTCGTCAGGGTGCGCAGGTCGGCGAGCAGGTCGAGGAGGCGCCCCCGTGCGTCGTCGACGATCTCGGCCGTGAACTGCGGCGGGCGTCGAAGTTTGATCGGTCGTGACATCTGTGAAAGACTATCCAAGTTGCCCGAGCGGCAGCGCGACGTCGTCCGGCGATCCGGGCGTCACACCCTCACACTTCCCAGGAGTTCCCATGGCATTCGCAATCGTGCGCGCCGGCGGCCGTCAGGAGAAGGTCGAGGTCGGGACGATCCTGACCGTCGACCGCCTCAAGGCCTCGGCATCCGACACCGTCTCGTTCGTCCCCGTCCTGCACGTCGACGGCGACACGATCCTCACCGGCGACGACCTCGCGAAGGTCACCGTCGAGGGCGAGGTCCTGAACGACCTCCGCGGCCCGAAGATCGTCATCCAGAACTACAAGAACAAGACCGGCTACAAGCGTCGCATGGGCTTTCGTGCCGACCTGACCCGCGTCAAGATCACCTCGATCACCACCAAGTAGTAGCGCCGCGACACCGAAGACATCCCAGGAGCTGACACCACATGGCACACAAAAAGGGCGCATCGTCCACTCGTAACGGCCGCGACTCGAACGCACAGCGCCTCGGCGTGAAGCGCTTCGGCGGCCAGGTCGTCCTCGCCGGCGAGATCATCGTCCGCCAGCGCGGCACCCACTTCCACCCCGGCGCCAACGTCGGTCGTGGCGGTGACGACACCCTGTTCGCCCTCGCCCCCGGCGCGGTCGAGTTCGGCAACAAGGGCGGCCGCAAGGTCGTCAACATCGTCGCGACCCAGGTCGCGGTCGACGCGTAGCACCCGGTCCCGCGCACGCGCGGCACCGTCCGACGGCGGTCGTCCCCTCACGGGGGCGGCCGCCGTCGTCGTCCCGGCATGCACCTCGCAGGTCGTCCGCAACACGACGAAAGTCGTGTACCCCTCGGCCCAGGGGGCTCCCGGTCCCCCGGCGTAGACGGGGCGGATGAAGGCTCTCACCTACCAGTCCATCGCCGACGTCGCCGTGACCGAGGTGCCCGACCCGCAGATCGTCGACCCCACCGACGCGGTCATCAAGGTCACCTCCGCCGCGATCTGCGGCAGCGACCTGCACCTCTACGACGTCTTCGACCCCTACCTCGACAAGGGCGACGTGCTCGGCCACGAGACCATGGGCGTCGTCACCGCGGTCGGCTCCGCCGTGTCGCGCATCCAGGTCGGGGACCGCGTCGTCGTCCCCTTCGTCATCGCCTGCCGCGAGTGCTTCATGTGCCAGCGCGGCCTCTTCTCGCAGTGCGAGACGACCCAGGTCACCGAGTACGGCTCGGGTGCGACCCTCTACGGCTACACCAAGCTCTACGGCCAGGTGCCCGGCGGCCAGGCCGAGCAGCTGCGCATCAAGCTCGCCGACGCCAACCTCGTCAAGGTCGGTCACGACCTCGCCGACGAGCGCTACCTGTTCCTCAGCGACATCCTGCCCACCGCCTGGCAGGGCGTCGAGTACGCACACGTCCCCGAGGGCGGCACCCTCGTCGTCCTCGGCCTCGGCCCGGTCGGCCAGTTCGCCGCGCGCATCGGCGTCCACAAGGGCTTCCGCGTCATCGGCGTCGATCCCGTCCCCGAGCGTCGCGCGATGGCCGAGCGCCACGGCGTGGAGGTCCTCGACCTGACCAAGGACGTCGCCGACGTCGTCAAGGGCATGACCGACGACCGCGGACCCGACTCCGTGGTGGACGCAGTCGGCATGGAGGCCCACGACCACGGCGGCGTGAGCATGGTGCAGAAGTTCGCGGCGGCGCTTCCTGACAAGGTCGGCCAGGCGCTGATGCAGAAGGCCGGCGTCGACAGCCTCAGCGCGATGCACCTCGCCTTCGAGGTCGTCCGCCGCGGCGGCACCGTCTCGCTCAGCGGCGTCTACGGCGGGACCGCCGACCCGACGCCGTTCCTCACGCTCTTCGACAAGCAGATCACCATCCGGATGGGCCAGTGCAACGTCCACAAGTGGATGGACACGCTGATGCCCCTCGTCGAGGACCCGTCCGACCCGCTCGGCACCGAGGACCTCACGACGCACCCGGTGCCCCTCGACCGTGCGCCCGAGATGTACGAGCTCTTCAAGAAGAAGGAGGACGGCTGCATCAAGGTCGTCCTCAAGCCCTGACCCACCCGCACCATCTGCACCCGCACCGCCTGGTCACCGGGCCGGTCCCGGGGCCTCCGGCCGCACCTCCTGCGCGCTGCCGCCTCGGGTCCGGCCCTGAGTTCGCCCACCGTTCACCGGAACACGCAGGTCCGTTCACCCCACGCGGAGCTACCGGATGATGGACTGGTGTCGAACACACAACGAGGGTCCCGATCCCGAGGCCCCCGTCGGTGACATCGAATGAGAGCACTCATGGATCTCCGGACGGCCGAGCACCCCCGGCCAGACCACTTCGTCCTGCACCTCAGCGACACGCACCTCGTCGGAGGCGACGGGCCCCTCTACGGGGCCGTCGACAGCGAGGCCCGCCTCGGCCAGATCGTCCGCGAGATCGAGGCGTCGGGCGTCCGTCCCGAGGCGATCGTCCTCACGGGCGACCTCACCGACAAGGGCGAGCCGGAGGCGTACCGCAAGCTCCGGGCACTGCTCGAGCCCGCAGCCGAGCGGCTCGGCGCCCAGGTCATCTGGGCCATGGGCAACCACGACGAGCGCGGCGCCTTCCGCGAGCAGCTCTTCGGGCAGCTCCCCTCCGACCGGCCCGTCGACCTCGTGTACGACGTCAACGGCCTCCGGGTCATCACGCTCGACACGAGCGTGCCCGGGCACCACCACGGCGAGCTCAGCGGCGCCCAGCTCGACTGGCTGGCCGAGGAGCTCAGCACCCCCGCCCCCGACGGCACGATCATCGCCATGCACCACCCGCCGGTCCCCTCCGTGCAGGACCTCAGCGTGCTCGTCGAGCTGCGCGACCAGGCCTCGTTGGCCGAGGTCATCGAGGGCAGCGACGTGCGCACCGTCATCGCCGGTCATCTGCACTTCTCGACGACGGCGATGTTCGCGGGCGTCCCGGTCAGCGTCGCCTCGGCCACCTGCTACACCCAGGACCTCAACGCGCGCCTCGGCGGCACCCGCGGCCGCGACGGCGCCCAGTCGTTCAACCTCGTGCACCTCTATCGCGACACGGTCGTGCACTCGGTCGTCCCGATGGGCACCTACGACACGGTGGGCGAGCCGGTCTCCAGCGAGTCCACGGCCGAGCGCCTGGCCGTCGCGGGGGTGCGGATCGAGCCGGCCGCGCCCCGGCACCGCCGTACGGACACCGCGCCCGTGCCGGTCGTGCGCGACCTCGCGCTGACCGGTCCGATCGACACGCTCTGAAGTCGACACGCACTGAGTTCGACACGCACTGAGCTCGACACGCTCTGAAGTCGACACGCACTGAGTTGGACACGCACTGAGCTCGACACGCTCCGGGCTCGACACGCTCCGAGCGCGTGTGCCGCCGCGCACGTGCCGCCGCGGCTCATCACCCGGTTCGCCGTGCGCGAGCGGACCCAGGTCAGCCGCGTGTGAGGTACGCGCGCAGCCGCCGCAGGTAGTGGTCCCGGAGCACGTGCCGCAGCCGAGCGGGCAACCGCGGCACGACGATGCGGCACACCAGCAGCACCGCGTCGAAGGCCCGAGCCCTGACGGGCCCCCACGGGAGGCGGAACGCCTGGCGCAGGCTCGCAGGCAGGAGCCCCGTCGTCACGAGCCGGGCGAGCGGCATGGCGAGCCACAGCGCGAGGGGCACGGCCCGCGGGTGCAGCAGCTGGTGCGCCACGTCGCGCGTGACGTCGTCGACGACGAGCTCGTCGAGACGGGCGTCCCACCAGAGACGGAACGCGGCGCGGTCGGCGGGCCAGGCCCCGGGAGGCAGCTGCAGGGCCGTCCCGACGAGCTCGTAGTCGCGGTAGACGGCCTCGGGGGCGGCGATGGCGCCGTACACGCGCTCGTACAGGTCGACGGCGGAGTCGTAGAGCGTGGCGGCGACCCAGAGCTGCAGCTGCGGGTCGTGCGCGTCGTAGGCCACGGACGAGGAGGCGTCGCTGCGGACCGGCGCGTGCGCCCGGTCGACGAGACGGCGCACCGCCGCGGCCTCCCCGTCGCTGCCGTAGACGATCGCGTAGAGGTAGGTCATCGTGCCGTGCAGGCGCTGCAGCGGCCGGTCGACGAAGTCGCTGTGCTCGGCCACGCCGTGGCCGACGCCCGGGCAGGCGAGCTGGAGCAGGATGGCGCGTCCGCCCGCGCCGAGCAGCAGGGCCTCCCCCGCCATGTCGCGCATGCCGCGCACGTCGCGGCCGCGCCTCACCTGGTCCTCGTGCACCGGCCCAGCCTAGGACTGCCGCCCCGTGTCGCCGCCGCGAACCCGTCGAGGGCGGGTCGCCTGCCTCGAGGGCGGGTCACGCCGGACCCGCCCTCGGCCGAGATGACCCGCCCTCGACCGGAACGCGACCCGAGGAGCCGCCGCGGGGCGCCTCAGTAGGCTCGGGGCATGGCCACTCCCGACTTCGTCCTGTCCCTCCGCGCGGCCGTCGGCACCGCCCCGCTCTGGCTCTCGGGCGTGACGGCCGTGGTGACGAAGGGCGACGAGGTGCTCATGGTCCGCCGCTCGGACACCGGCGCGTGGACCCCGGTCACCGGCATCGTCGACCCGGGTGAGCACCCTGCGGACGCGGCCGCCCGCGAGGTCCTCGAGGAGGCGGACGTGACGGCCGAGCCCGTCCGTCTCGCGGCCGTCGGGGTCACCGGGGTCGTCGTCTACCCGAACGGCGACCAGGCGAGCTACCTCGACCACACCTTCGCCCTGCGCTGGGTCTCGGGCGAGCCCGCCCCGGCCGACGGCGAGAACACGGAGGCGCGGTGGTTCCCCCGGGACGCGCTCCCGCCGATCAGCGACGAGATGCGAGGCCGCATCGACGCCGGGCTCTCGGACGAGCCCGGCGCGCGGTTCACCGCCGCGGGCGAGCTCCGAGGCGGAGGTCGGCGCGAGGACGCCGCCGGCGGTCGTACCGGCGCGACGCCCGCCTCCTAGGACTCGATGCTGCCCTGGGGGCCGCCGGCCCGGAGCGTGCGGCGCTCCTGCTCGGCGGCCTCGCGGGCGATGCGGTCCATCTCGGCCTGCTCCCACGGCGCCGCGAACGGGAAGTACCGCTCGAGGAAGTCCGTGACGGTGCCGGTGCGCTCCTCGTCGGTGACCTCGGGGAAGCTCCCGTCGTTCAGGCAGAAGAAGTCGAACGAGCGCTTCTTGAGCACCTCGGAGAGCGACGCGAGCCCCGACACCATCGTGGTGTCGACGTAGGCCACCTTCGCGTTCTCCTGGACGATCGCCCGCCCCGTCATCAGCGAGTAGTAGTGGTAGAGCGAGTTGGTGACCGAGATGTTCTCCTTCGCGCGGAACGGGCTGGCGCCCGTGGCGGCGAAGTCGTCGGCGAATTCGTGCTCCATCTCGAACATGACGCTGCGGCGGAGCGGCGCCGCCGTGTGCTCGAGGTGCCGCGTCGTGACGCGGCCGAAGCGCTGCTGCAGGAGGCGGCGGTTCACCCGCGCGGCGTTCTCGAAGCCGCTGCGGTCGGGGTTGTTCAGCCCCAGGCCGATCCGGGTGTCGGCCTCGATGAACTTCGACACGGAGCCGGGTGAGAAGAACATCGACGGAGCGACGGGTCGACCGAAGAACATGTCGTCGTTGGAGTAGAGGAAGTGCTCGCTGAGGCCCTCGATGTGGTGCAGCTGCGACTCCACGGCCTGCGAGTTGTGGGTCGGCAGCCAGGACAGGTCGGAGAAGAACTCCTCGCTGCGGACGACACGGACCCGGGGGTGGTCGCCCAGCCACTCGGGCACGGGCGAGTCGGTCGCGATGTAGATGTTGCGCACCCACGGCGCGAACATGTAGACGGAGCGCAGGGCGTACTTGAGCTCGTCGATCTGCCGGAACCGCGCGGGGGCGTCGTCGCCCTCGCCGACCACGTGGCTCTTCGCCTTGGCTGCCCGGGCGCGCTGGTACTCGACCGAGTTGCCGTCGACCCACGAGAAGACGATGTCCACGTCGAAGGTGATGTCCGTGGCGTGGTCGTCGAACATGTGCGCGAGGGTGGGCCACTGCATGCCGTAGCGCTCGACTGTCTCCTCGACGGCCTCGGAGCGAGGCAGGTCGGTGCGCATGAGCGCGTTCTCGACCGGGACGAGCACCTGGTCGTCGGTGAGGATCCAGAACTCGACCTGGACGGCCGTGCCCGCGCCGTAGCGGAGCCGTCCGATGGGCTCGACGCGCGGTCGGTAGAGCCGGAAGATGCGGTCGTCCTCGGACTCGAGCCCGCCCTCGGACACGAGGACAGCCTGGCCCTTGGGGGGCTTGGCGTAGAAGGGCTCCGTCGCGGCGGCCTCGGCCATGGCGGCGGCGAACGCGGCACGGTGGACGGTGTCGACGGCGATCACGGGCCGGACGTCGTTGCCGCGGACGAGCAGGAACGGCACCTCGGCCTCGTCGAGCACCTGACGGATGAACAGCAAGTCCTCGATCATCGACTGCTGCGGCGTGAGATGGCCGTTGAGGAGCGTGAACTGGCCCTTGCGCACCACGACGTCGTCGCGGTCCAGACCACCGGCTCGAGGACGGGGGGTCAGGAGCGGACTCTCCGTCGTTCCGGTGATCTCGGTGACCATCTAGGCTCAACTTCCTGTGCTCGCCTCGGGCAGGCTGTGCACGTCGTGACCTAATTTAGCGGTCTGCGGAGCGGGCCGCGTCCAGGGGGCCGGCGGCTGGTCAGCGACGTCGTCCCTGAGCGGGACGACCACCTCCGGCGCCGCGGCCCGCCTCGGTGTTCGGGACCTTGGTGCGGACGCCCGCGACGATGAAGACGACGGCCGCCGCGAACTGCATCGCGGCCCAGGGCTGGCCGCTCAGGGGCACGACGACGACGGGGTTCCAGAGCACGGCGACCGCGCCGAGGAGCACGACCGCCCACCAGGCACGACCACGCCAGGCGAACACCGCCATGATCAGGGCCAGGATCGCGACGACGTAGCGGACGACGGTGAACGTGTCGGAGTCGAGCAGGAAGGCCCCGACCGTCAGGACGACGGCGCCCAGCAGGCCCGGCGCGAGGGCCGGGCGGAGGAAGTCGGGGGCCTGGGGCGTGGGCACGGAGCCGCCTCTCGTCGATGCACGGGAAGGCGCGATCGCGCCCCGGGAGAGCCTAGCGGCGGGTGTGGAGGCGCCTCCTGGACGGGTGCACCTCAGTCGATGTCGTAGGGGACGTGCAGCACCGTGAGCGGGCGGCTCATCGGCGGCTCGCCGCGCAGCCGCTCGAGCCCGGGCACGAGCTCGGCGACCCAGGCACGATAGCCCTCGTCGCTCAGGTGCACGCCGTCGGTGGTGAACTCGGCGCGGAGGGCCTCGCCCGACTCGTCGGCGAGAGCCGGCCACAGGTCGAGCCACTGGGCCCTGACCGTCGACGAGAACTGTCGGAGGTGCCGGTTCGCGTCCTGGATGCGGGGTGCCTGGTCCGCGGTGCGCGGGAGGATCGACTGCAGCAGCAGGCGCGTCCCCGGGAGCTCGCGGCGCATCGTGACCATGAGCGACTCCACGCCACGGACGACCTGCTCGACGGTGCGGCGGGCCGTGAAGTCCTCGTTGCCGATCAGGAGGACGACCGAGTCGGGCCGTGCCGCGACGACCTCGTCGAGCCGCTCCGTCAGGGTCGCCGTCGTGTCGCCGTCACGGCCCAGGGCGACGACCTCGTCGTCAGGGAACCAGGCCGACCAGTCGCCGCCTGCTGTCGTGCTGTCTCCGACGAAGACCAGTCTCTCGCCGTGCGCCATGGGTACCTCCGGGTGGTGTCGATGTGCCGAGGGGCCGGACGGCCCCCGGCGTGTCGTCTCGGGGAAGCGTACCGCTGACCGGCTGCGCACGACCCGCACGGTGGCGGGGCCCTGGAGCCCGAGGCGCGTCAGCGACGGAAACGGCGGGGTCGCCGGGCGGCGACGCGGTCGAGGGCGTGCCGGACGCTCGGCAGCAGGACGACGAACGACGCGACGACGACGAGCACGCCGAACGCCACGCCGAGCCAGAGCGGCACGGGCGACCCGACCCCGGGGTCGGCCGGGTAGAGCGGCGTCGGCGTGGCCGCCAGGACGGCCGTGAGGGTCACGACCGCGCCACGCCGGCCTCGACCTCGGCCCCCACGGGCTCGCCGCCCCGGGAGCCGCCCGCAGAGCCGGAGCCCGACACGTCGCGAGCGGCGGTGGCCGTGATCCGCCGCAGCATGCCGCTGAAGATCACTCCGTGGAACGGCAGGATGGCGAACCAGTACAACCGGCCGCCGAGTCCGTGCGGGAAGAACACGGCACGCTGCCGGTAGTGCGAGCCGCCGCCCTCGCGCGGGGTGACGCGCATCTCGAGCCAGGCGCCCCCCGGGGCCTTCATCTCGGCGCGCAGCCGCAGCAGCCTGCCGCGCTCGAGGGTCTCGACGCGCCACCAGTCGAGCGCGTCGCCCACCCGGAGCGACGTCGCGCTGCGGCGACCACGACGGAGCCCCACTCCCCCGACGAGGCGGTCCATCCATCCGCGGGCGGCCCAGGCGAGCGGGAACGAGTACCAGCCGTTCTCTCCGCCGATGCCCTCGACGACTCGCCAGAGCGCCTCCGGCGACGCGCTCGAGTCGGTCTCGCGGTCGTCGGTGTAGACGGTGTGCCCCGACCAGTCCGGGTCGCTCGGCAGCAGGTCGCTGGGGGCGCCCGCGACGGACGAGTCCTGCCAGCTGGTCTCGACCTCACCGTCCTTCTCGCGCTGCAGGGCCAGCCGGACGGCGGCCCGGTAGCGCAGCAGCCCCTCGGCGGGCGGCGGGACGACGTCGTCGATGTCGTCCTCGCTGACGACGCAGTCGTACTGCAGGGAGGCGATGATCGGGATCGCGAGGGCGCGCGGGATCGGCGTGACCAGGTTCACCCACTGCGAGGCGAGCCAGGGCGTGAAGACGGGCAGGGAGGCGATCGGGCGCTGCGCGAGGCCCGCCTCCAGCGCGTAGCCGTTCATCATCTGGCCGTAGCGCAGCACGTCCGGGCCGCCGATGTCGAAGGTGCGGTTGACGTTTGCGGGCACGTCGGCGGAGCCGATCAGGTAGTGCAGCACGTCGCGCACGGCGATCGGCTGGATGTGGTTGCGGACCCACTTCGGCGCGGGCATGTACGGCAGCACGTCGGTGAGGTGGCGGATCATCTCGAACGACGCCGAGCCGGAGCCGATGACCACCCCGGCCTGGAGGGCCACGGTGGGCATGCCGCTCGCGAGCAGCACGTCGCCGACGTCACGACGGCTCCGGAGGTGCTTCGACAGCTCCCCGTCGGGGTGCAGGCCCCCGAGGTAGACGATGCGTGCGACGCCGGCGTCGCGGGCGGCGTCGGCGAAGACGTGGGCGGCCTCGGCCTCGGCCCGCTCGAAGTCGCCCTTGCTGCCCATCGCGTGGGCGAGGTAGTAGGCCACCTCGACCCCGTCGAGGGCGAGACGGACCGACTCGCGGTCGGTGAGGTCGCCCTGGACGACCTCGACGTCGCCGGCCCACGGCACCTCGGCGAGCTTCTCGGGCGAGCGCACGAGCACGCGCACGTCGGCCCCGGCCTCGACGAGGCGCGGGGTGAGGCGGCCGCCGATGTAGCCGGTGGCCCCGGTGACGAGGATGCGCCGACGGGAAACGGCCGGATCGGTGTCGCGCGTGACGTCGTTCTCAGGAGGCATGCCCACGACGGTACGCCGCCGGTCTCAGGACAGGCCGAGGACCTCGCGCGTGCGGACGACGTCGGCGCGGATGTGCTCGATCAGCGCGTCGATGCCCTCGAAGGCGACGTTGCCGCGGACCCAGTCGACGAACCTCACCGTCAGCTCCTGGCCGTAGAGGTCCAACGAGACGTCGAGCAGGTGGGCCTCGACCTGCTTCTCGGGCACGCCCTCGAAGGTCGGGTTGTGCCCCACCGACACGGCGGCGGGATAGGTCGTGTCGCCCACCAGCACCCAGGCCGCGTAGACGCCGTCGGCCGGGACGTAGCCCTCGCTGTCGGGCGCGAGGTTGGCGGTCGGGAAGCCGAGCTCGCGCCCGCGCTGCTCGCCGTGCACGACGATCCCGCGGACGGCCGGCTCACGGCCGAGCAGCTCGCCGGCGCGCCCCACGTCACCGGCCTCGAGCAGCTCCCGGATCCAGGTCGAGGAGGCGCGGCGCCCGCCCCCGAGACGGACGTCGTCGATCGAGACGACCTCGAGCCCGCGCTCGGCGCCGAGCTCGCGCAGCGTGTCGACGTCGCCGCTGCCCCGGACGCCGAAACGGAAGTCGTCGCCGACGAAGACGACACGAGCGTGCAGGGCACCGACGAGGATGCGGTCGACGAACTGGGCCGGCGTGAGGCTCCGCAGCTCGTCGTCGAAGGTGAGCATGAGCGTCGCCGCGACCCCGGCGGCCTCGAGCAGCTCGCGCTTCTGCCGGTTGCTGACGAGCGAGCGCGGCACGGAGCCCGGCCGCAGCACGGCCAGCGGGTGCTTGTCGAAGGTGACCACGGCGGACGTCAGGCCCCGTTCGGCCGCGACCTGCTCGAGCAGGTCGATGACCGCCCGATGGCCCACGTGCACGCCGTCGAACTTGCCGATGGTCACCGCGGTCGGGCCGACGTCGGCGGGCACGTCGGCGAGGGCGTCCCAGAACTGCACGCTCGCTACTCCGTCCGGTCGGCGGCGTCCGCCTCGGCGGCGACCGCGGGCCGGGAGCGGAGCAGCCAGAGGATGCCGAGCACCGGCAGGACGAGGGGGACGAAGCCGTAGCCGCGCCCGAACCACGACCACACGGTGTCGTCGGGGAACAGCTCCGGGTCGAGCACGGTCACCAGCCCGACGATCAGCACGCCGGCCAGCTCGAACGAGATGGTCGCCCAGGCGACGGCGTACGACGTGCGGCCGCGGCGGATCAACGACACGGTGGCGACGATGTAGACCACGGCGGCGAGGGCGCTCAGCGTGTACGCGAGCGGCGCCTCGTCGAACTGCTCGAGGATCTGGAACACTGACCGGCCGGTCGCCGCCAGGGCGAGCACCGCGTAGACCGCGATGAGGACCCGGCCGACGCCGACCGCACGAGAAGACTTCTGAGTGACCATCACCGACAAGGATATGGCGCGCGGCTGTGCACCGCCGCCAGGGCGCAGGAGGCGGCCCTCACGCGACCTGCACGGTCCAGATCTGCAGCATGCGGTAGACCATGACGGCGACCGCGAAGACCGCCGCGGCGAGCACGAGGTTGCTCCATCGCGTCCGGTCGACGAGCGCCCACACGACGGCGAGCGGCGGCAGCAGGATCGCCGAGACCAGGTAGATGTAGAACTCGACGACGTTCCCCGTCGGCGGGTTGCCCGCGAACGGGGCGACGATCGCCACCACCAGCTGCACCAGCAGCAGGAGCAGCACGAGAGCGGTGGCGCCGACCGTGATGTCGTTCGGCAGCTTGCCGGAGAAGCCTGCCACCAGGCAGACGAGGCCGGCGACGCAGGCCACGATCACCTGGGCCCACGTGAACCACTCGATCACGCGTTCACCTCGTCGGTCGGGAAGTTGACGATGGGCACGGCACGGCCGCCGCGCACCGAGACCAGCCCGGCGAGGTCGCCCGAGGCGGTCACCGCGGCCACGGGGCCCTCGGTGTCGGCGCGGCCGGTCGTGGGCCGCTTGCCGTGGCCGAGGTCGATCGCCTCGTCGGCCGTCATCGACCAGACGGGGAACAACGAGGAGGCGACGGCCGAGGGAGCCAGGAGGGCCGGAGCGACCTCGATGCCCTCGAGCACCACGGCGTCGGCCACGTCGAACGAGCCGACCCGCGTGCGCCGCAGCGCGGTGAGGTGCCCGCCGACGCCCAGGGCGCCGCCGAGGTCGCGGGCCAGGGCCCGCACGTAGGTGCCCGACGAGCAACTGACCCGGACGTCGAGGTCACGGACGGCCACGCCGTCGACGACCACGTCGCGTCGATCGAGCACGACGAACTCGGAGACGACCACGTCGCGCGCCTTCAGCTCGACCTCGACGCCCTCTCGGGCCAGGTCGTACGCCCGACGACCGCCCACCTTGATGGCGCTGACGGTCGTGGGCACCTGGCTGATCGGCCCGGTGAGGTCGGCGATGCCGGCGTCCACCGCGTCGTCGGCCACGCCCGACGCGTCGGCGGTCGCCGTGACCTCGCCCTCGGCGTCGTCGGAGGCGGTGGAGACGCCCAGCCGGATCGTCGCCTCGTACGTCTTGTCCAGCCCGACGAGGAACGTGAGGAGCCTGGTCGACGAGTTGAGGCCGAGGACGAGCAGGCCGGTGGCGAGGGGATCGAGCGTGCCCGCGTGGCCGACCTTGCGGGTGCCGGCGGCCTTGCGGACGCGGGCGACCACGTCGTGGCTGGTGATGCCCTGCGGCTTGTCGACGAGGAGGATGCCGCTGTTCACGCGACGACGCTACCGCACCGTGCCCTGGCCGACGCTCAGCACGCGTCGTCGAACACGCGGCGCGGGTGCTCGGCGTCGGATACGTCGACGACGGCAGTGGCGACGGCCCGCAGGCCGCCGCGGCCGCCGCCGGGAGTCACCCAGACCGTGTAGTTCCAGAGACCCGCCAGCTCGGGGCGGCCGAGCGCCTCGCCGTCGACGACGAGCAGGGCGTCGTCGGGGCCGGTCACCCAGCGCGGCTCGACCTCGCGCTGTGACGCGCTGTCGAACGCGGCGGGGACCCACGCGGTGCTGCCGCCCAGCCGGAACGGCTCCACGAGGACGCGGCGGAGGACCGCCCCGTCGACGGGGGCGGGCTCGCCGTCGGCCACCGCGCCTCCCTCGCCCCTCGGCCTGCCGAAGTCGGCGACCGACGCACGGAAGGCCGAGTGGCCGGCCTCGACGAGGGCGGCCGCGAGGTCGTCGGCGAAGGCCGACTGACCAGCACCCGCGGGGCCGTCGACGGCGACGAACGCCCGACCCCTCGAGTAGTTGTGCAGGATCTCCGTCGCGAGAGCGCGCAGCGTGTCCTTCTTGGCGGGGGCCCAGCGAGTCGTCATGCGGTCACCCTAGGCCGGGCCGCCGACAGCGGTCCGAGCGCCCGTAGGATCGTCCGGTGACCATCGCCCCTGCCGTCTCGACGTGGTTCCGCGAGCACGGCCGGGACCTGCCCTGGCGCCGGCCCGGCTTCACGGCCTGGGGCACCCTCGTGAGCGAGGTCATGCTGCAGCAGACACCGGTCGTGCGGGTCGTCCCCCGGCTCGAGCAGTGGCTGGAGCGCTGGCCGACGCCGTCCGACCTCGCCGCCTCCCCTGCCTCGGAGGCGGTGCGCGCGTGGGACCGGCTCGGGTACCCGCGCCGCGCGCTCGCCCTGCACGGCGCCTCCGTCCTCATCACGGAGCGGCACGGCGGCGTCGTGCCCGAGACCGTGCCCGAGCTGCTCGCCCTGCCGGGCGTCGGCGACTACACCGCGCGCGCGGTGGCCGTGTTCGCGTACGGCCACCGGCACCCGGTCGTCGACACGAACGTCCGTCGAGTGCTCGCCCGCGCCGTGGAGGGCCTGGCCGAGCCCTGGGCCCCGAACGCGCGCCGCGACCTGCCGGCGATGGAGTCGCAGCTGCCGACCGACGTCGACGAGGCCCGGGTCGCCAGCGCGGCGGTGATGGAGCTCGGCGCGCTCGTCTGCACGGCGCGGTCGCCGCGCTGCGACGAGTGCCCGCTGGTCGCGCAGTGCGCGTGGGTGCTGGCCGGCCGGCCGGAGCACGCCGGTCCTCCCCTGCGCCGCCAGGCCGCCTTCGCCGGATCCGACCGCCAGGTGCGCGGACTGGTCATGGCCGAGCTCCGGGCGAGCGACGTGCCCGTCACGGGCGACGAGCTCGCCCGGGTGTGGCCCGACGCCGACCAGCGCGACAGAGCCCTCGCCGGCCTTCTCCGTGACGGGCTGGCCACGGGGTCGGCCGACGAGGGCTGGTCGCTGCCGAGCTGAGTCAGCGGGTGGAGCCGTCGGGCTCGACCATCCCGTCGTCGACGGCGCCCGACTCGACGTCGGCCTCGTCGAGGACCGGCACGACCTCGTCGGCCGCGTCGTCGTCGAGGTCGTCGTCGTAGTCGTCCTCGTCGCGGGGCTTGACGTAGGGATCGGCGTCGCCCGCGTACTCGGCCGTGGCGGCGACGGTCTGGCTCTCGTGGTCGCGCTGGCGCGCCTCCTGCAGGAGGCGGTCGATGGACGCCGCGTTCTCGGGCAGGGCGTCGAGGATGAACTCGAGGCTCGGGGTGAGCCGGGCCGTGATGTTCTTGCCGACCTCGCTGCGCAGCATGCCGGTGGCGGACTTGAGGGCGGCACCGGTGTCCGCGCGCTCCTCGTCGGTGCCGTAGACCGTGTAGAACACGGACGCGTGCTGCAGGTCGCCCGTCACCTTGACGTCGGTGATGGTGACGAACCCGAGGCGCGGGTCCTTGATGCCGCGCTCGAGCCGCCGCGCCACGATCTCGTGGATGCGGTCGGCCATCTTGCGGGCGCGCTGTGCGTCGACCATTCGTTGCTCCTTCTGCTGTTCGCCCGGGGGCGAGAGGGGTGAGGCCCCGCCCCGACCGTAGTCGTGGCAGGGCCTCTGACGATGCGTCGCCGGGCGTCAGCCCCGCGGCTTCTCGACCATCTCGATGGTCTCGATCTCGTCGCCGATCTGGATGTCGTTGAACTTGCCGAGACCGATGCCGGCCTCGAAGTCCGTGCGGACCTCGGTGACGTCGTCCTTGAAGCGACGCAGCGAGTCGATGGCGAGGTTGTCGCCGACCACCACGCCTTCGCGGATGACACGGGCACGGGCGTTCCGCGTGATCGTTCCCGACCGCACGATGACGCCGGCGATGTTGCCGACCTTCGACGAGCGGAAGATCTCGCGGATCTCCGCGACACCGGACTGCTTCTCCTCGAACTCGGGCTTGAGCATGCCCGTGAGCGAGTTCTCGATGTCCTCGAGCGCGGCGTAGATGACCGAGTAGAAGCGCACGTCGACGCCCTCTCGGGCAGCACGCTCGCGGGCCTTCGTGTCCGGTCGGACGTTGAACCCGATGATGACCGCGTTGTCGACGGTCGCCAGGTTGACGTCGCTCTCGGTCACGGCGCCCACGCCGCGGTGGATGATGCGCAGCTGCACGCTGTCGTCCACCTCGATCTTGAGCAACGACTCCTCGAGCGCCTCGACGGCACCCGAGACGTCGCCCTTGATGATGATGTTGAGCGCCTCGACCTTGCCCTCTTCGAGAGCACGGGTGAAGTCCTCGAGCGAGATGCGCTTGCGGGCCTTGGCCAGCGACGCGTTGCGCTCGACGGCCTCGCGCTTCTCGGCGATCTGACGGGCCGTGCGGTCCTCCTCGGTGACGAGGAAGGTGTCGCCGGCACGGGGAACGCTCGAGAGCCCCTGCACGAGCACGGGACGGCTCGGGAAGGCCTCGTCGACGGTGTCGCCGTTCTCGTCCATCATCGCGCGGACCCGGCCGTAGGCCGTTCCCGCCACGATCGCGTCGCCCACCCGCAGGGTGCCCGACTGGATGAGCACGGTCGCGACGGCGCCGCGGCCCTTGTCGAGGCGCGCCTCGATCGCGACTCCACGAGCGTCCTTGTCCGGGTTCGCCCGCAGGTCGAGACCGGCATCGGCCGTGAGGAGGACGGCCTCGAGCAGCGCGTCGATGTTCTTGTTGTCGCGTGCGGACACGTCGACGAACATCACGTCTCCGCCGTATTCCTCGGCGACCAGGCCGTACTCGGTCAGCTGCTGACGCACCTTGGCCGGGTTCGCGCCCTCCTTGTCGATCTTGTTGACCGCGACGACGATCGGCACGTTGGCCGCCTGGGCGTGGTTCAGCGCCTCGACCGTCTGCGGCATGATGCCGTCGTCCGCCGCGACCACGAGGATCGCGATGTCGGTCACCTGGGCACCGCGGGCACGCATGGCGGTGAACGCCTCGTGGCCCGGGGTGTCGATGAAGGTGATGGCGCGCTCGACGCCCTCGTGGGGCGCCCAGACCTGGTAGGCACCGATGTGCTGCGTGATGCCGCCCGCCTCGCCGGCGACGACGTTCGCGTTGCGGATCGCGTCGAGCAGTCGGGTCTTTCCGTGGTCGACGTGGCCCATGACCGTGACGACGGGCGGACGGACCTGCAGCACGGCCTCGTCCTCGTCCTCGAGCTCTTGTTCGAGGTCGATGTCGAAGCCCTCGAGGAGCTCCTTGTCCTCGTCCTCGGGAGAGACGACGAGGATGCGGTAGCCCAGCTCTTCGCCGAGCACCTGGAACGTCGCGTCGTCGAGCGACTCCGTGGCGGTCGCCATCTCTCCCAGGTGGAAGAGGACGGTCACCAGGTTGCCGGGGCTGGCGTCGATCTTGTCGGCGAAGTCGCTGATGGACGCGCCGCGACGAAGGCGGACGATCGTGCTGCCGTCGCCGCGGGGGACGCTGACGCCGCCCAACGACGGGGCGGAGCGCATCTCGAACTCGGCCCTCTTGGTCCGCTTCGACTTGCGTGCCTTGCTCTTGCCGCCGCCGCGACCGAACGCGCCGGCCGTGCCGCCGCCGGGGCCGCGACCACGGCCACCGCCGCCGCCGCCCGCAGGGCGGGGAGCGCCGAAGCCGGGACGGAAGCCGCCGGCCGCGCCGGGAGCACCGCCGCCGGGACGCTGGAAGCCGCCGCCGGCACCGCCGGGACGACCGCCGGCACCGGCGGGGCGCTGGCCGAAGCCGTTGGGGCGGGGGCTGGCGCCGACGCCGGGACGCGGAGCGCCCGGACGAGGAGCACCGGGACGGGGAGCCATCGGGCGCGGCCCTGCTGCTCCGCCGGGGCGGGGCATGCTGGTCGCGGCGCCGGAGCCGCCGGGACGGGGCGCGCTCGGGCGGCCCATGCCCTGGTTGCTGGCGAACGGGTTGTTGCCGGGGCGCGGAGCCGGAGCCCCGGGGCGGGGCCCGCCGGGCTTGGGCGCGGAGGCGCCGGACTCGGCGGGAGCGTCGGCGACGGGCGCGGCGCCGGATTCCTTGGCGGCAGCGGCCGCGGCACGCTGCGCCTCGGCCTGGGCCTGACGCTCTGCGACCGTCAGCGGCGCCACGGGGGCAGGTGCCGCCTCCGTGTCGTCAGCGGCGGCAGGGGCCTCGACGGGAGCAGCGGGCTGCTCGGCGACGGGAGGCTTGGGGGCGGCGGGACGGGGCCCGCCGGGCTTCGGAGCCGAGGAGGCGGCGGGGGCCGACGCCTTCGTGCTCGCGGAGGGCGCGGCAGCGGTCTTGGGCGCCGCTGCGGCGGCACCGGCGAAGGCCTGGCGCAGCTTGCGGGCCACGGGGGGCTCGACGCTGGAGGACGGTCCCT
Organism: Frigoribacterium sp. ACAM 257; assembly: GCF_007954365.1. Lineage (GTDB taxonomy): Bacteria > Actinomycetota > Actinomycetes > Actinomycetales > Microbacteriaceae > Frigoribacterium. The sequence goes on along the minus strand of NZ_VOLO01000001.1, from coordinate 735,786 downwards.
TGACGAACTCGCCCATCTCCTTGAGCTTCTCTAGTGCGGTCTTGCTGTCGATCCCCAGCTCGCTGGCGATCTCGTGTACGCGTGGTTTAGCCACAGTTCTCCTGTCTCGGGCCCCTTCCCGGTCAGGAGGGAGCCGTCAGTTCTGGACGGGTCTCATTTCGAGCCGCTCATTAGTTGTCCATGTGCCTGTCAGCCTGTTCTGTCGTGGCCAGTGGTCGTGGTGGAACTCGGGGTGTGCGCATCGGCTCGCAGCCGCGTCAGGTGGTCGCGGAGCGGCTCGGTGTCGGGCTCGGAGTCGAGGCGGAGCGCACGGCGGAAGGCCCTGCGTTTCACTGCCGACTCGAACGCGTCCATCGAAGGCGTCAACCACGCACCCCGCCCGGGCAGCGTGGCGGTCTCATCGACCACCAAGCGTCCGTCACGGGCGACGACCCTCACGAGTGAGGACCGTGGAGCGCGCGCTCGAGTACCGATGCACGTTCTTACGGGTACCACTCTACCCCCTCGGGTCGGCGGACGGGAGACGCCGGGGGCGAACGGCGTGGTGTGCCGTCCGCCCCGGCGTCGAGGTCGACTAGTCCTCGAGGATCGAATCGGGCTGGATGGGTCAGGCACAGGACCGGACCGCCGACGCTGGCGCGTCGTCGACCCGGCGCGCGCCTCGACATCCAGGCCTAGTCCTCGAGGATCGAATCGGGCTGGATGTCGATGCGCGCGCCCGTGAGCTTCGCGGCGAGACGGGCGTTCTGCCCCTCCTTGCCGATGGCGAGGGACAGCTGGTAGTCGGGCACCAGGGCGCGGACGGCCTTGGTCGCCTGGTCGATGACGAACGCCGACGACACCTTCGCCGGCGAGAGCGCGCTCGCGACGAAGACGGGCAGGTCGCTCGAGTAGTCGACGATGTCGATCTTCTCGTCGCCGAGCTCGGTCTGGACGGCGCGGACCCGAGCGCCCATCTCGCCGATGCACGCGCCCTTGGCGTTGACGCCGGGCTCGGTGGCGCGGACCGCGATCTTGGTGCGGTGTCCGGCCTCACGGGCCAGCGAGACGATCTCGACGACGCCGCTCGCGATCTCGGGCACCTCGAGCGCGAAGAGCTTGCGCACCAGCGAGGGGTGCGTCCGCGAGACCGTGATCTGCGGCCCCTTCGTGCCCTTGCTGACGCCGGTCACGTAGACGCGGATGCGCGAGCCGTGGACGTACTTCTCGCCGGGGACCTGCTCCTCGGGCGGCAGGATGGCCTCGATCGTGCCGAGGTCGACGTGCACCATGCGGGGGTTGGGGCCCTGCTGGATCACGCCGGCGACGATGTCGCCCTCCCGGCCCTTGAACTGGCCGAGCACCTTGTCGTCACCGATGTCGCGCAGGCGCTGGTTGATCACCTGCTTCGCGGCGAAGGCGGCGATGCGGCCGAAGTCGCTGGGGCTGTCGACGGACTCGCCGACGACCTCGCCCTCCTCGTCGCGCTCGATCGCGAACACGGACACGTGTCCGCTCTTGCGGTCGAGCTCGACCCTGGCCGCCGGCACGCGGCTCTCGGGCTGGTCGGTGTGCTTGAGGTAGGCCGTGAGGATGGCCTGCTCGATGATCCCCACGAGTTCCTCGAAGGGGATCTCGCGCTCGCGCTCCATGAGGCGCAGCACGCTCAGGTCGATGTCCACTGAGGGCCTCCACTGTTCAGATCTTCAGGCTGCGCGCACGGTGGCGCGCACAGCATCCCCCTACGGTACCCGAGAGCGACGGAGGCCGAGCACCGTGCGCGACCCGCGCCTCCTGCGTCCCGGAGGACATGCGGAGGCGCGGGCCGGGGACGTCAGGAGGCGCGCGGAGCCGACAGGGCCGCGACGGCCTCGGCCACCGGGACGGGCGTGCGCTCGCCCGTGCGGCGGTCCCAGAGCTCGACGATCCCCTCGCCCGCCGAGCGGCCGACGACGACGATCTGCGGCACGCCGAGCAGCTCGGCGTCGCCGAACTTGACCCCGGGCGAGACCTTGGGGCGGTCGTCGTAGAGCACGTCGAGGCGGTGCGCCTCGAGCGCGGCGGTGAGCGCCTCGGCCACCTCGAAGACGACCGGGTCCTTGCCCGTCGCGACGACGTGCACGTCGAACGGCGCGACGTTCGCCGGCCAGACGAGGCCCTTGGCGTCGTTGTTCGCCTCGGCGATCACCGCGAGGATGCGCGTCACGCCGATGCCGTACGAGCCCATGGTGACGGTGACCTGCTTGCCGTTCTCGTCGAGCACCTTGAGGCCGAGCGCCTCGGCGTACTTGCGGCCGAGCTGGAACACGTGGCCGATCTCCATGCCGCGGGCGGTCTCGATGGGGCCGGAGCCGTCGGGGGCCGGGTCGCCCTCGCGCACCTGTGCCGCCTCGATGACGGCGTCCGGCACGAAGTCGCGGCCGGCGACGAGGCCCGAGACGTGCAGGCGGGGAGCGTTCGCGCCGGTGACCCAGGCGGAGCCGTCGACGACCCGCGGGTCGACGACGTAGCGGATGCCCGACTCGGACTCGCTGCCGAGCACCTGCGGCCCGAGGTAGCCCTTGACGAGCACGGGGTGCCGCGCGAAGTCGGCGTCGCCGGCGGCCTCGACCTCGGCCGGCGCGAAGGCGACCTCGAGGCGCTTCACGTCGACGTCACGGTCGCCGGGCAGCCCGACGACGACGACCTCGCGGGTGCCGTCCAGGTGGACCAGGGCGACGACGACGTTCTTGAGGGTGTCGCCGGCGGTCCAGGGACGGCCGTCGTCGCGCGGGTGCGAGTCGTTCAGCTGCTCGACGAGCCCGGCGATGGTCGGGGTGTCGGCGGGCTCGAGGGCGACGGCCTCGGCGAGCCCCTCGAGGGGGATCGACTCGGGCACGACCGTGGTGAAGGCCTCGACGTTCGCGGCGTAGCCGCCGGCCGTGCGGACGAAGGTGTCCTCGCCGACCTCGGTGGGGTGCAGGAACTCCTCGGAGCGCGAGCCGCCCATCGCGCCGGCGTCGGCCTGGACGATGACGTACTCGAGGCCGAGACGCGTGAAGATCCGCTCGTAGGCGTCGCGCTGCAGCTGGTAGCTGGCCTCGAGCCCGGCGTCGCTCGCGTCGAACGAGTAGGCGTCCTTCATCGTGAACTCGCGGCCGCGCAGCAGGCCGGCACGGGGCCGCGCCTCGTCGCGGTACTTGTCCTGGATCTGGAACAGGGTCAGCGGGAGGTCCTTGTACGACGAGTAGAGGTCCTTCACCAGGAGCGTGAAGGCCTCCTCGTGCGTCGGGGCGAGCAGGTAGTCCGCGTCCTTGCGGTCCTTGAGGCGGAACATGCCCTCGCCGTACTCGGTCCAGCGGCCGGTGGCCTCGTATGGCTCCCGCGGGAGCAGGGCAGGGAAGTGCACCTCCTGCGCACCCGCGGCGGTCATCTCCTCGCGGATGACGGCCTCGATCTTGGCCTTGACCCGGAGGCCTAGGGGCAGCCAGGCGAAGACGCCGGGGGCCTGGCGGCGGATGTAGCCGGCCCGGACGAGGAGGCGGTGGCTGGTCACCTCCGCGTCGGAGGGATCTTCACGGAGGGTGCGGACGAAGAGCTGGGAGAGGCGCGTGGACACCCGCCCAGCATAGGGGCGTGCCTCAGGTGGCGAGGCTCGGCGGCCCGAGGCCGGTGCCGGTGCCGGTGCCGGCCAGCGTCACCAGGGCTTGCCGTCGTACTCCCCCGGCGCCTGCTCGTAGTACCGCTCGCGGTCGGCGTCCTGCTGGCGTTCCTGCTGGCTCTCGTCGCCCTGCTGCTGCAGCTGGTCGAGCGGGTCGGCGCCGCCGGAGCCGGAGTCGCCTCCGTCGTCCCCGCCGCCCTGGCCGGGATCCGAGCCGTCGCCTCCGGAGGGGTCGCCCTGGTCGCCGCCCTCGGCCTGCTGCTGCTTGTCGCCGAGCCTGCCCTGCGCGTCGTCGAGGGGCTGCGACGTGTCCGGCTGCTGAGGGTCGTCCGGCGGCTGGAAGCAGCCCTCGGGAGCGTCGTCGATGGTCGTCTGCCCGAGCTCGTACAGCTGCTCGGCGTCGGCGTACCGCAGCTCGAGCAGGGCGGCGTCCCCCTGCGCCTCGATCACGAGGACGAGATCGGTGCGGATGACGCACGAGACGGTCTCGTCCCCCTCGGGGGCGAGGTCGAGCGCCGTGACGAACTCGTCCCGGGCGACGTCGAGCACGCCGACCTGCGCCCAGGCCGTGCCGCGGTCGAAGTGGTGCACCCAGGGCTCGACGACGTTCGCCACGCCGAGGGGCGCCGTGAGCGAGGCGGCGCGCTCGAAGGCGCGCCCCTCGTAAGCGTGCTGCGTGAGCGCTGCGAAGAGGGGGAGGCTGAGCAGCTTCAGCGCCACGACGAGCACGACGAGCACGACCGGTGCCGACCAGAGGAACAGGCGACGGCGGAGCCGCCGACGGTACTGCTCGACGCTCGGCTCAGCGGCAGCCGTACGGTCGCGGTCCGGCTCGCCGGCGGGCGGAGGGCCGACCGGCCGAGCGGCGAGGGTGTCGGTCACGACGACGTCCTTCCTGGTGTGCGGTCGGCCCGGGGCCGGACGCGGATCTCGGCGAGGGCGCGGGCGACGACGGCCACCTCGACCAGGGCGAGCAGGAACAGCGGGACGGCGGCGATCCAGTAGAGGTCGACGACGGCCTCGGCACGCCCCTCGTCGGAGTCGACCGCGCCGTCGCGGGCGTCGGCGACGACGGCCTCGACGCCCGTGTCGGCCTCCCGGTGGTCGTAGTCGACGCCGAGCTGGGAGGCCATCGTGCGGAGGGCGTCCTCGTCGATCACCGAGAGGGCGTCCGGCTCGCCCGGCTGCGTCCTGTCCTTGATGTACTCGGTGCTGCTGTAGGCGTCGCCGTACCCGTCGAAGACCTTCATGCGCCCGCCCGCGGCCGTCCCGTAGCCGAGCACGGCTCCCCCGTCGACGTCCGCCGCGGCCGCCGCGAACGAGCCGGGCGCCTCGTCGGCCGTCTGTTCTCCGTCGCCCAGGTAGTAGACGACGTTCGCCCTCTCGGGGTCGGCCTCGCGCGCCTCCCGCAGCCGCTCGGCCAGGAGCTCGGAGGCCTCGGTGATGCTGCTGCCGCTGGAGTAGTAGGTGATCTCCTGGTTCATCACGGAGGCCGCCGTCACGACGGCCGCGGCGTCGTCGGTGAGCGGGGTGCGGAGCACGGCGGTGCTGTCGAACGAGATGAGCGAGAAGCGGGCGCCGGCGAGCTCGCTCGCGATGTCGTCGACGTCGCTCCGGACGCCCTCGAGCCTCGGGCGGTCGCCGTCCCAGTCCTCCGCCGCGATGCTCGAGGTGGTGTCGACGACGAAGAACACGTTGAGCGCCGCCGAGGACGCCTGCGCGCTGCCTCCGGGCACGCCGGGACGCACGGCCACGACGAGCAGCAGCGCGACGATCACGAGGCGACGCACCCAGCTGCGGAGGAGGCGGCGGTCGCCTCGCTCGGCGACGACCCTCCACCCGACGAAGCCCAGCAAAGCGCCGCCGACGGCCACGAGCAGCCACCACGGGAGCACGGGCTGCAGCACCACCGCGGCGGGCAGCGAGCCGGCGACGGCCGTCACAGCCGCACCCGCCAGAGCAGGACGAACGACGCCGCGGCCGCCAGGAGCGCGATGATCACCGCGGCCTGCGGGGCATCGGTCGTGACGAGGCGACGGGTCCCGGTGAAGAGGCCCGCCTCCTGGTCGTCGATCCGCTGGACGACCTCGGTCACGGTCGTCGCGCCGTCGAGCGCGTAGTAGCCGCCCCCGGTCGACTCCGCGACCGTGCGCAGCTCGCCGGCGACCTCGTCGGCGACCGCGTCGTCCGAGTAGTCGGCGGGGTTCAGGGCGTAGACCCTGATGCCGCGGTCGGTCGCGAGCTGCCCGGCGTCGTCGAGCGTCAGCAGGGCCGCGCCGTTCACGTAGTTGTCGGTCGCCAACACGATCGACTTCGGTCGCGTGCTCTCGCTGCCTCCGTCGAAGCTGAGGGCGCAGGAGGCGAGGCCGTCGCCGATCAGCGAGGCGCCCTGCCCGAGGTCCGTTCCCGTCCAGTAGCGCGTGCCGTCTTCTCCTGCGCTGTCGAACGAGGCACGGTACCGGCCCAGCTGCTCGGCGACGAAGTCGTAGTCGTCGGTGAGCGGGAAGGCCTGGACGGACGAGCTGTCGAACAGGGTCAGGCCGATCCGCTCCCCGTCGAGCCCCGAGGCGAGCTCGGCGAAGGTCGCGACGATCTGGGAGTCGACCTCGGTCATCGACCCCGAGACGTCGAGGCAGAGGACGATGTCGCGCTTGTAGGAGGGCGGCTCGACGACCTGGACCGTGCCGGGCCGCGCGACCAGGAGGGCGCCGAGCCCGGCGAGGGCGATCACGAGGACGAGAGCGCCCACGAGGGCGGCCCGGTAGCGCGCGACGAGCCGCCGGTACACGGGGAGCTCGGTCAGGCGCTCGCTGTGGGCGACCGGGGTGCCGGCACGGCGGAGTCGGGCACGCTCGCGGCGGCGCGCCACGAGCCAGAGCCACGCGCCGAGACCCGACACGACGAGGGCCGCCAGGAGTGCCCACCACCAGATCAGGACCACGAGCGCACCACCTCGCGAGCGGTCTCGGCCGCCCGGTCGGGGTCGCCGGGGTGCTGCTGGGCGAAGGCGGGCGGGTACCACTGCTCGACCGCGTCGGCCACGCGGGGCAGATCGGCCTCGCGCAGGTCGGCCAGGGTCATCACGTGCGTGTCCGCGCCCGCCGTCTCGTGCACGAAGAACCGGAGGAGGAGGCTGAGCCGGCTGTGCACGGCCCGCTCGCCGAGGCGGCCGTCGCGCGAGGCCGCCTGCACCTCGTCGATGAGGCCCAGGTAGCGCAAGCGGACGGACGGCAGGTCGACGACGGCCGACGCGGCAGCGCGACGGGCCGACGGAGGCAGTCGCCGGGCGGAGAAGCGCAGCACGAACACGATCCACGCGACGACGAGGGCCAGGAGGAACAGGCCGAGCACCAGCCACAGGCCCCAGAGCGGGTACTGGTACGGACCGAAGAAGCCCTTGTCGTCAAGCACGGCGGTGCTTCTCCATCAGCGTGAAGAGCCCCGGGACCACGGCAGCCTGGCTCGGCAGCCTCTGGCTGCTGATGCCCAGCGCCTGCAGCTGGCGGCCCGCGTCGTCCGCACGCTGCTCCGACGACTCGTCGAAGGCGCGTCGCAGCGCCGCGTTCTCGCGCAGGTACGCCGGGAGAGCCGTCACCTCCTGCACGTCGTACACGTCCCGCGCGTGGCCCGACCTCGTCATGAGGTCGGCGTCGCCCACCGTGACCCAGACGATCTCGTGCTGTGCCCTGAGCCGCCGGAGCAGACGCACCAGCTCGGCGTCGACGACGACGTCGTCGGTCACCACGACGAGGATCGACCGGCGCCGGACTCCCCGGGCGACCCAGTCGAGGACCGCCCGGAGGTCGCTCCGAGGGGCGTCGAGCGAGACCCGACGGTCGACCTGGCGGAGGAGGCGCTCGAGATGCGCCTCGGTGGCGCCGGCAGGCAGGGCGACGGTTCCGCCCTCGTCGCCGGCGACGAGGGCGACGACGTCGCCGTGCCGCGACGCGATGTAGCCCAGCGCGCCGGCCGCCATGATCGCGATCTCCTTCTTGGTCTCGCCGCTGGCCGCCGTCGCGGCCATGTTGCGACCGGTGTCGACGACGAGGACGAGCGAGCGCCTCCTGCTGGCGACGTAGCGCTTCACCAGCGGCTCGCCGTGACGCGCGGTGGCCTTCCAGTCGATGTCCTTCACCTCGTCGCCGGGCACGTAGGCCCTGAGGTCGTCGAAGTCGTGGCTGCGCCCGTGGTGGACGGACGCCCAGCCGCCCTCGAGCAGGTCGAGGGTGCGGCGGTGCGCGAACAGGGACATCTTCGTGCGCACCCTGAGGAGGAGGCTCGCCACGGTCGTCAGGGAGTCTGCACGGAGGCGAAGACGGCGTCGATGATCGTCTCGGGGGCCACGTCGTCCGCCGTCGCCTCGTAGCCCAGGATGATGCGGTGACGGAGCACACCGTGCCGGAGGTGCTTCACGTCCTCCGGGATGACGTAGTCGCGACCGTGCAGCAGGGCCAGGGCGCGCGCGGCCTGCATGAAGGCGATGCTCGCCCGCGGGCTCGCGCCGAACTGGACGTAGTCGGCCAGGCTGCCGGGGACGTACTGCTGCGGGTGCCGCGTCACGTAGATCAGCTGCACGATGTAGTTGACGATCGACGCGTCGACGTAGACGCGCTTGGCCAGCTCTTGCAGCCACACCACGTCGTCGAGCGACACGCCCGTGGGGGCGTCGACCTGCTGCTCGTCGTAGACGCCGGCCTCGATGCGCCGGATGACCTCGGCCTCCTCGGCGGGAGACGGGTAGTCGAGCACCTCTTTGAGGAGGAACCGGTCGAGCTGTGCCTCGGGCAGCTGGTACGTGCCCTCTTGCTCGATCGGGTTCTGTGTGGCGAGCACGAGGAACGGCCGCGGCAGCGGGTACACGGTGCCGCCGATGCTCGTCTGTCGCTCTTGCATCGCCTCGAGCATCGCGCTCTGGGTCTTCGCGCTCGAGCGGTTGATCTCGTCGAGCAGCACGAAGTTCGAGTGCACCGGGCCGAGCTGCGTGACGAAGGTCGACTTCTGGGCGTCGTAGATCTGGGTGCCGGTGATGTCGCTCGGCAGCAGGTCGGGCGTGCACTGGATGCGGGTGAAGCTCGCCTCGACGGACTGCGCGAGCGTCGCCGCCGCGGTCGTCTTGGCCAGCCCGGGGACGCTCTCGAGAAGCACGTGGCCGCCGGTGATGAGAGCGATCAGCAGCGTGTCGCGGAGGCCCGTCTGACCCACCACCTTGCGCGAGAACGCGTGCGACACGGCACCGACGACGCTGGCCGCCCGCTCGAGGTCGGCGGGGCTGATCGGGGTGCCGACCGCGGCGGGAGGCGGAGGCGTCGTCGAGGTGTCGGTCACGCGGCCCACTGTAACCGAGGCGTCCGACGTCACCGCCGGAGCGCCCTCCTCGCGAGGTGGTTGCCCAGGAACTGGACGAGCTGCACCAGCACGATGATGAGCAGCACCGCGCCCCACGTGACCACGGGGTCGAACTGCCGGTAGCCGTAGAGCAGGGCGAAGGCGCCCAGCCCGCCGCCGCCGACGTAGCCGGCGACCGCCGACATGTCCACGAGCGCGACGAAGATGAACGTGTAGCCGAGGATCAGCGGGCCGAGCGCCTCGGGCAGCACGATGCTGCCGATGATCCGGAACGGCCCGGCACCGGCCGCCCTGGCCGCCTCGACGACGCCCGGCTGCACGGTGAGCAGGTTCTGCTCGACGATCCTCGAGATGGCGAACGAGGCCGCCAGGGAGAGCGTGAAGATGATGGCCGTGTTGCCGACCCCGGTGCCCACGACGGCGCGGGCGAGGGGCTGCGCGGCCGCGAGGAAGATGATGAACGGGATGGGCCGGAACACGTTGACGACCACGTTGAGCACGCCGAAGACGACGCGGTTCGCGAAGAGGGCGCCCTCGCGAGTGAGGTAGAGGGCGAGCCCGAGGAGGAGCCCGCCGAGCCCGCCGAAGAGCAGGGTCAGGGCGACGATGTAGACCGTCTCGTAGGCGGCCTTCCACAGCTGGGGCTGCAGGTCGATGAGGGATTCCATGGTCAGCGCGCCTCCGCGTCCTGGGTCGTGGCGGGGAGCTCGGCGGCGGCGTCGCCGAGCTCGGCGACGGCGGCCGAGACGTCGGCGTCCGCACCCGTGAGCGCGAGGGTCAGGGTGCCGAAGGTGCGACCGCCGATCTCGTCGATGCCCCCGAACACGATCTCGAAGCGGACGCCGTGGCGGGCCAGCACGCCGAAGACCTGCTGCTGGTCGACCCCGCCCTCGGAGACGCGGACCGTCACGAGGCGGCCCTCGTGGCGTCGACGGAGCGCCGCGAGGTCGTCGCCCTGCGGCGAGCCCGCGACGACGGTGGAGACGAAGCGCCGGGTCGACGCCTCGCGCGGGGCGGAGAACACCTCGAAGGTGCGCCCTATCTCGACGACCCGGCCCCGGTCCATCACCGCGACGCGGTCGGCGATCGACTTGATGACGTCCATCTCGTGCGTGATGACGACGATGGTGATGCCCAGCTCGGCGTTGACCCGCCGGAGCAGGGCCAGCACCTCCTGCGTGGTCTCGGGATCGAGCGCGCTGGTGGCCTCGTCGGCGAGCAGCACGCCGGGGGACGTCGCGAGCGCGCGGGCGATCCCGACGCGCTGCTTCTGCCCGCCCGACAGCTGGTCCGGACGGGCGTGGGCCTTGTCGGCCAGCCCGACGAAGTGCAGCAGCTCGCTGATGCGTCGCTGGTGCTCGGACTTGGGCACGCCGGCTGCCTTGAGGGGGAACTCGACGTTGCCCCACACCGTCTTCGACGAGAACAGGTTGAACTGCTGGAAGATCATCCCGATGCCGGCGCGCACCCCCCGCAGCTCGCGTTCGCGCAGCCCCGTCACGGGTCGCCCGTCGATCTCGATCCGACCGCTCGTGGTCGGCTCCAGGGCGTTGATCAGCCGCACCAACGTGCTCTTGCCGGCGCCGGAGTAGCCGATGATCCCGAAGATCTCGCCGTCGGCGATCTCGAGGCTGACGCCGTCGACCGCCGTCAGCGGAGCGGCGCCCTTCTCTCGGGGCGGATAGGTCTTGACGACGTCGGTCAGGGTGATGGCGGGCATGGTCTCCTCGTCACGGTCGGAAGGGCCCGACCCGCGCGCCGTCGTGGCGAGCGGGTCGGGCCCGGCGGGGCAGGCGGCGTCAGCCGTTCTGCTCCACGAGCTCCTTGGTCTGGTCCAGCGACTCGCGCAGGTCGGCGACGGGCACCTTCGTGACGAGCGCCGTGCCGCCGGAGTTCTCGACCACGCCGTCCGTCACGGACTTCGTGTCCTGGTAGATCTGGACGAGCTTCTGGTAGGTCTCGTTGTCCGCGTCGCCCTCGCGGGTCGCGAAGACGTTGACGTACGGCAGCGAGGCAGGGTCGGACGGGTCGTCGGTCGCGATGATCGAGTCGGGCGAGAGGCCCGCCTTGGTCGCGTACTCGTTGTTGATGATCGCCCCGTCGAAGTCGGGCAGCGACGTCGCGGCCAGGTCGGCGGCGACGGGCGAGACCGTGACCGTCGAGGCCTCGGTGTCGATGTCGTCGAGGCCGGAGAAGACGTCCCCGCCGTCCTTCAGCTCGATCAGGCCGTTGGACTGCAGGACGAGCAGCGAACGGGCGAGGTTGCTCGCGTCGTCGGGCACGGCGACCGTGTCGCCCTTGCTGAACTGGCCGAGCGAGGTGTGCTCCTGAGAGTAGAGGGGCAGCGGGTAGATGGCCGTCGACCCGATCGGCACGAGGTCGGCGTCGGCCGACACGTCGTACTGAGCGAGGTAGACGATGTGCTGGAACTGGTTGAGGTCGAGCTCGCCCTCGGTCAGCGCCGGGTTCGGCTGCTCGTAGTTGGCGAAGTCGACGATCTCGACGTCGATGCCCTCGTCGGCGGCTGCCTGCGTGAACGTCGCCCAGTACGGGTCGCTCGCGCCGACCACGCCGATCCGCACGGCGTCCCCTCCCCGGTTCGCGACGGCGATGCCGACGCCCACGGCGGCGAGCACGACGACGACCGCGACGACGAGGGCGACCAGGCGTCCGCGCTTCTTCTTCGGGGCCTCGATCAGGGGTGTTGCCTCGGACATGACGTTCCTCTCAGACGGTGCTGCGCACGTCGCCGGCTGCTGGTGCCGGCACCACGACCGTGCGTCCCTCCATCGTGACCGGAGAGGCGGACCGGGTCACAATCGGCGCGTCACACGGCGACACACCGGCGTGGGCCGACCGCCGCATTCAGGACTCCGAGTCCTGAATGCGGTTGCTCAGGACTCGCGCTCCTGATGCGTGCACGGGTCAGGACATCCCGACCCGCGCCTCCTGAGCTCGAGGAGGTGCGGCGAACGACACGAGGGCATCGCACGGCACGCGCTCGGTGCCCTCCCATTCAGGACTCTGAGTCCTGAGTTGCGGTTGCGCAGGACTCGGGCTCCTGAATCGTGCACGGATCAGGATTGCTCGACCCGCACCTCCTGGATTCGAGGAGGTGCGGCGAGACCCGGGGATGCAGGCGACGTGGCGCAGACCGGGGGCAGGCCTCGCGGCCGGGGCCGCTGTCTCGCGACAGCTGGCCGCCGCCGACTCGCCTCAGCCGACTCTCCGTCGCCGCCTCGCCGTGCGACATCGCACCGCGTTTCGTGCACTGCACCGGGTCCGGATACGGTGCAGTGCACGAAACGCGGTGCAGTGCACTTTTCCCGGTGCAGTGAGCTGCGGGCCGGGCGGCGCGCGTGACTAGACCGTCAGGACCTGCGGCGAGCCGACCTCGCCCGGGGGCATCTCGGCCGCCAGGCGGTTGGCCTCGTCGATGAGGGTCTGGACGATCTCGGACTCGGGCACGGTCTTGATGACCTCGCCCTTGACGAAGATCTGGCCCTTGCCGTTGCCGGACGCGACGCCGAGGTCGGCCTCGCGAGCCTCGCCCGGGCCGTTGACGACGCAGCCCATGACCGCGACGCGGAGCGGGACCGTCATCCCCTCGAGGCCGTCGGTGACGTCGTTGGCGAGCTTGTAGACGTCGACCTGTGCGCGACCGCAGCTGGGGCAGCTGACGATCTCGAGCTTGCGCTCGCGCAGGTTCAGCGACTGGAGGATCTGGAGGCCCACCTTGACCTCCTGCGCGGGAGGAGCGCTGAGGCTCACGCGGATGGTGTCGCCGATGCCCTCGCCGAGGAGGATGCCGAAGGCCGTGGCCGACTTGATCGTGCCCTGGAACTCGGGGCCCGCCTCGGTGACGCCGAGGTGCAGGGGCCAGTCGCCGCGCTCGGCGAGCTGGCGGTAGGCCTTGACCATGATGACCGGGTCGTTGTGCTTGACCGAGATCTTGAAGTCGTGGAAGTCGTGCTCCTCGAAGAGCGACGCCTCCCACACCGCGGACTCGACGAGGGCCTCGGGCGTGGCCTTGCCGTACTTCTGGAGCAGGCTGGGCTCGAGCGAGCCGGCGTTGACCCCGATGCGGATGGACACGCCGGCGGCCTTCGCCGCGGCGGCGATCTTGCCGACCTGGTCGTCGAACTTGCGGATGTTGCCGGGGTTGACGCGCACGGCCGCGCAGCCGGCGTCGATCGCCTGGAACACGTAGTTCGGCTGGAAGTGGATGTCCGCGATGACCGGGATCTGGCTCTTCTTCGCGATGATCGGCAGCGTCTCGGCGTCGTCGCGGCTCGGGACGGCGACGCGGACGATGTCGCAGCCCGAGGCGGTGAGCTCGGCGATCTGCTGGAGAGTCGCGTTGATGTTGGTGGTGGGCGTGGTGGTCATCGACTGGACGCTGACGGGAGCGTCGCCTCCGACGAGGACTTTGCCGACCTTGATCTGCCGCGACTTGCGTCGCGGGGCAAGGGTTTCGGGGACCTTCGGCATTCCGAGATTGACTGCAGGCACGTCCTCGATCGTAGACCCGTGCGCTGGGCGCACGATGCCGGGGCCGAGGACGCTCAGCAGATCAGCGGATCAGCGAGATCGGGTTGACGATGTCGGCGTACGCGAGCAGCAGCCCCATGCCGCCCAGGACGATCACCACCGCGAAGGTGAGCGGGATGACCTTCGCCGTGTCGACGGGCCCGGGGTCGGGGCGGCGGAACAGCTTGGCGAATCCACGACGGATCGCCTCGATGAGCGCACCGGCCACGTGGCCGCCGTCCAGGGGCATCAGCGGCACGAGGTTGAAGACGAACAGGGCGACGTTGAGGCTGGCGAGCAGACTCACGAGGAACGCGGCCCGGTCGATGAACGGCACGGTGTCGAGGCTGACCACCTCGCCTGCCATCCGGCCGACGCCGACGACGCTCACGGGGCCGTTGGCGTCGCGCTCTCCCCCGCCGAACGCGGCCTGGGCGACGGCGACCATGCGCTGCGGCAGGTGCACGATGACGTTCGCGACGTGGCCGATGTTCGTGCCGACGGTCGGCAGCACGGCCGTGATCGGCTGCTGCACCGTCACCGTCGCGAAGCCGATGCCGACGAAGCCGACCTCCTGGGTGACCGGGGCGCCGTCGTCGCCGACGACGGGCACGCCAGCCGAGTCGAGCACCTGGCGGGCGGACAGCGCGGGTGTCACCTCGAGCGTCTGTTCGCTGCCGTCGCGCTCGACGACGACGCTGAGCGCCTCGTCGGGGGCGGCACGGAAAGCGCTCGTCACCTGGTCGCCGTCGGTCATCGCCACGCCGTCGATCGACACGATGCGGTCGCCGTTCTCCATCCCGGCCGCGAAGGCAGGCGCCGCCGTGGCGTCGGCCGGGCACTCGGTCTCGGTCGACCCGGCGGGCAGCACGCACTGGTTCACGAGGCCCACGGTGGTGCTCGACTGGGCCGTGCCGAAGCCGCACAGCAGGATCGTGAAGAGCACGATCGCGATGAGCAGGTTCATCGTCGGGCCGCCGAGCATGATGATGATCCGCTTGTAGACGGGCAGCCGGTAGAAGGTGCGGTGCTCGTCGCCCTGGTCGACTGTGTCGGCGCTCGCGGTGCGTGCGTCCTGCACCAGGGTCTGGAAGAAGCCCGTGCTCGCCGTGCGGCCCTTCTGGCCGTCGCGTGCCGGCGGGTACATGCCCGACATCGAGATGTAGCCGCCGAGCGGCAGCGCCTTGACGCCGTACTCGGTCTCGCCCCGGCGGCGGGAGAAGATCGTCGGCCCGAAGCCGATCATGTACTGCCCGACCTTGACGCCGAACTTCTTCGCCGGCACGAGGTGCCCGATCTCGTGCAGCGCGATCGAGACGGCGAGCCCGATGACGATCACGACGATGCCGAGCAGGTAGAGCAGGACGGTTTCCACCGGGCAAGGGTAGCCGTCCGAGACGGGGAACCGGCCCCGCGCCGGCCATGGCGACGCTGTGAGCGGTCGGTGCCCGCGCCTCCTCGACTCGGAGGGGTGCCCGGCCCCGGCGGGACGGACCGGCGTCGCTAGCGGGCGAGGAGCGCGTCGGCCGCCTCGCGGGCCCAGCGCTCGGCCTCGAGCACGCCCTCGAGGGTGCTCGGCCCGGCCGTGTGCCGGTCGACGACCTCGCGCACGGTGTCGAGGATGCCGAGGTAGCCGACCCTGCCGTCGTGGAACGCGTGCACCGCCTGCTCGTTGGCCGCGTTGAACACGGCCGGCCACGTGGCGCCCGCCCGGCCGACCTGCTTCGCGAGCAGCACCGAGGGGAAGGCCTCGTCGTCGAGCGGCTCGAAGGTCCAGGTGGAGGCGGTGGTCCAGTCGAGCGGCACGCCCACGCCCGGGACGCGGTCGGGCCAGGCCATCCCGAGCGAGATCGGCAGCCGCATGTCGGGCGGCGACGCCTGGGCGATCGTGGAGCCGTCGACGAACTCGACCATGGAGTGCACGATCGACTGCGGGTGCACCGTCACGTCGATGTGGTCGTAGTCGACGTCGAAGAGCAGGTGCGCCTCGATCACTTCGAGCCCCTTGTTGACGAGGGTCGACGAGTTGGTCGTGACGACCCGGCCCATGTCCCACGTGGGGTGCGCGAGGGCCTCGGCGGGGGTGACGTCGGCGAGGGAGGCGCGCGTCCGGCCGCGGAAGGGCCCGCCGGAGGCGGTGAGCACGAGACGACGGACCTCGCCGCGGTCGCCGGACCGGAGCGCCTGGGCGATGGCCGAGTGCTCGGAGTCGACGGGCACGATCTGGCCGGGACGAGCGCGCTGGCGCACGAGGTCGCCGCCGACGATCAGGCTCTCCTTGTTGGCCAAGGCCAGGGTGGCGCCCGAGTCGAGCACGGCGAGGGTCGGCGCAAGGCCGACGCTCCCGGTGATGCCGTTCACGACGACGTCGGCCTCGACGTCGCGGACGAGGGCGACCGACTCGTCGGTGCCGAGCGCGGTGTGCTCGACTCCGAAGCGGGCGGCCTGCTCGGCCAGCAGGGCGGCGTTCGAGCCGGCCGAAAGCCCGACGACGGTGAACAGGTCGGGATTGGCGGCGACCACGTCGAGCGCCTGCACGCCGATGGAGCCGGTGGAGCCGAGGAGGATGACGCGACGCATGCGGTCAGCCTAGGGGCGTGGCCGGCCCTCGGCCCGTGCTGAGCAGGTGCCGCTCAGGCCACGGCGAGGACGTCGATGACGAACACGAGCGTGTCGCCGCCCTCGATGCCTGCGCTCGGCTGTCCGCCGTCGCCGTAGCCCTCGGCGGGCGGGACGACGACGAGCACCTGCGAGCCGACGGTCTGGCCGATCATCGCCGCCGCGAAGCCCGGGACGACCTGCGCGGTCGAGAACGGGGTCGGGGTGCCCTTGCCCCAGCTCTCGTCGAAGACCTCCCCGTCGCGCCAGTTGACGCCCTGGTACTGGACGGTCACGTTGGCCGGGTCGGGGACGACCTCGCCGTCGCCCTTCTTGAGCACCTCGACCTGCAGCTCGGCCGGCGGGTCGGCGTCGGGGATCGTCACGGTCGGACGGCCGTCGTCGGCGAGCGCCACCTCGGGGAAGCCCGACTGCGCGGGCTGGTCGACGCCGGTCGCGCGCGTCGGCACGATCGAGAACGTGTCGACGACGATCACGGCCGCCGCGTTCGGCGGGGCGGTGCCCGTCTGGGCCGGCTGCATGTCGGCGGCGCTGGCCACCGTGACCGAGCGGGAGCCGGCCTGGTTGCAGAGCAGCGCGGCCTCGAGGCCGGGCACGTAGTAGTCGGCGCTGATCGTGAGCTGCTCGCCGCTGCCGCGCTCGTAGCCGGCGGAGCTCAGCTCGGCGCCGGTCGTCGCGTCGAAGACCGTCACGGCCACCTGGACGACGTCGCCGGACTTCGTCTCGGGCCCGGTGCCCTGCGAGACCACGGCCCGCTGGCTCGTCGCCGCGCCGAGGGGGCCGGACAGTGCGATGGTCGGCTTCTGCCCGACCTCGCCCGACACCTCGACCGAGTCGGCCTCGGCCCCGCCGCCGAGGCAGGCCGTCGCGGCCGCGCTCGCCCCGGGCGTGGTCGCCGACGGCTCGGGCGCCGCGTCGTCCGTGCAGCCGACCAGGGCCGCCGCGAGGAGCGGGACCCCGATCAGGCCGAGGAGGCGCGCGCGGCGACCGGCAGCCGTCACGGTCAGTTCGCGGCCAGGATGTCGATCACGAAGACGAGCGTGTCGTCGCCCGCGATGCCGGCCTGGGGGGCGCCGGCGTCGCCGTAGCCCTCGGCCGGCGGGATCACGACGAGGGTCTGCGAGCCGACCGTCTGGCCGACGATGCCCGCGGCGAAGCCGGGGATGACCTGGCCGGTGCCGAAGGTGGTCGGCTCGCCGCGCTTCCAGCTCTCGTCGAAGACCGTGCCGTCCCTCCAGAGCGACCCCTGGTACTGCACGGTGACCTGGGCGCCGTCCTCGACGACGGCGCCGTCGCCCTTGATCAGGGTCTCGACCTGCAGCTCGGTCGGCGCCTCCGTGCCGGGCAGCGTGACGGTCGGGCGGCCGTCGGAGTCGAGCTCGACGGTCGGGAAGCCGGCCTGCGCCTCCTGCGCCTCGCCGCTGGCGCGGGTGGGCACGTCGGAGGGGGCGCTCGACGACGAGGACGGCGCGGAGGTCGCGGTGTCGCCGGTGCTCGCCTCGGAGGCGCAGGAGGCGAGGCCCAGCACGAGGACGGGGACGGCGAGCAGGGAGAGGGAGCGGCGCATGGGAGTCTCTCGATCGAGGGGCGGGGACGGCTCGGGGCCGGGGCGGCGCACAGGGCACCGGTCCCGCCCATTCTGCCCCACCGCGTCGGAGGGGCTGCTGAACGGCCGTCTGCCTGCCACGGCGCGGCAGCAGGGATCAGGGATCAGGACGCCGTGGCCACCAGCGTGGTCGGCTCGTGGCCCACGGGGAACGCGACGGACGCCGCGATGAAGCACTTGCGGGCGGCCTCGGCGTGCAGGGTGCCCGCGAGCTCGACCATGGACGCGTCGGCGACGGTCACGACGGGCCGCAGCGTGGCCGACGTGAAGCGCCCTCCCCCGTCGGAGGTCTGCGTCATGGAGCCCTCGGCGGAGTCGCGGTAGGCGAGCACCACCACGCCCGCGGACGCGGCCACGTGCAGGTAGCTGAGGAGGTGGCACTCGGCCAGGGCAGCGAGCAGCAGCTCCTCCGGGTTCCAGCGATCGGCGTCGCCGTGGAACGTGCGGTCGGCCGACCCCTCGATCTCGTGCAGCTTGCCGGCGGCGGAGAGGGTGGCGTCACGGCCGTAGCTGCGGTACGACGCGGTGCCGACGCCCCGGTCGCCGGTCCAGGCCAGGTCGACTGCGTAGTGGTGGTCGAGCACGGGGTCCTCCTCGGGGCGTCGATACACTCCCCATCATGACCCACCTGAGCAGCTCTGCGGCCGGCACGCGCCGCCCCCTGACCGCCGACGGGAGCGTCGAGCTCGCCGTCCTCGTCCGCTCCGGTCTCGAGGAGAGCAGGCACCTCGGCGCCGGGGTGGTCGTCGGGCCCGACGGAGCCGTCCTGCGCTCGGTCGGCGACGTCGGAGCCTCGATCTACCCGCGGTCGTGCCTCAAGCCGCTGCAGGCGCTCACGGTGCTGCGCGCCGGCGTCGAGCTGCAGGGCCCGCAGGCGGTGCTGTCGACCGCGAGCCACGCGGGCACGTCCGCCCACCTCGAGGTCGTCGAGGCGATGCTCGCCCGCGGCGACCACCACGAGCACGACCTGCTCTGCCCCGCGGACTGGCCCGGCGACCGCCGCAGCGCCCGCCTGCTCGACGAGCCCCGACGCGCAGCCATGAACTGCTCGGGCAAGCACGCCGCGTTCCTCCTCGCCTGCGACGCGCAGGGCTGGGACACGGCGACCTACACCGCGATCGACCACCCGCTGCAGGCCGCCGTGCGCGAGACCGTCGCCGAGTTCACCAGCGAGGTCATCGACCACGCCGGCACCGACGGCTGCGGCGCGCCCGTGTTCGCCACGACCGTCACGGGACTCGCGCGGGCCGTCGCCCGGGTGGCCGGGTCAGCCGGCGACGTGCGCGACGACCGCGACCCCGACGCCGGGCACCTCGTCCGCTCGGTGCTCGCCGACGCGTGGGCGATCGACGGACCGGGACGGGACAACACAGTGACGATCGACGAGCTCGGCGTCTTCGCGAAGCTGGGGGCCGAGGGCGTCATGGTGATGGGCACCACGGGCGGTGTCGGCGTCGCGGTCAAGGTGCTGGACGGCAACGTCCGCGCCGGCACGCTCGTCGCCCTGCACCTCCTGGTCGAGCAGGGCGTCGTGGAGCAGGCCGCCGCCGACCGCGTGACCTCGGCCACGCTCGAGAAGGTGCTCGGCGGCGGGGTCCCGGTCGGCTCCCTCCGCCTCGGCGAGGGGCTCACCGGCACTCGGGCCTGAGCGGCTCCCGCCTCCTGTCCCCGAGACCGTCGAGCACCTCGGAACGACCCGGGACGTCCAGCGCACCGGAGGCACCGGGGGCGTCGAGCAGGGACGTCCACGCGGGCGTGACCGGCACCTCGCAGGCCGAGCCGTCACGGCGGACGACCGTCACGGCACCCAGGCTCGAGATCTCG
Source organism: Frigoribacterium sp. ACAM 257 (assembly GCF_007954365.1). GTDB lineage: Bacteria > Actinomycetota > Actinomycetes > Actinomycetales > Microbacteriaceae > Frigoribacterium. Next base: position 716,242 of record NZ_VOLO01000001.1, on the reverse strand, counting down.
AGGACGCAGGCGGCGAGGGAGGCCCCGCCTCCTGCGGTCGGGCCCAGCCTCGCCTCGGCGGGAGCAGCCCCGACCGACTGCCAGGTCACGACGCACTCGTCAGCGCCTCGGTGCCGGAGCTGGGCACGGTAGCCGCCCGCCAGCGAACGAGCGAGGATGCTCGGTCCCCTCACGTGCAGGCCCCCCGCCGTGTCGACGCAGAGCGGTCCGTCCGGCAGGTCGGCGACGCGCTCCCGGAGAGCCACGGCGCGCGCCGGGCCCACGACGGCCCCGCCCGTGTCGCCCAGGAGGACGATGCCGCTCTCGACCGTGCCGACGCCGAGCACGACGAGCGAGGGCCGGCCGACGACCGGCGAGGCCTCACCTCGACGCAGTCGGTCCGCGAGGTCGGCCGACGTCGGCCAGAGACGGAGCAGGGCCCGACGACGGGACTCGAGCCGGGCGAGGCAGACCGCCTCGGTCTCGTCGAGGGCCTTGTCCCAGCGGCCGTGCGCGACCCGGCTGGCCCGTCGCGAGGCGAGCAGTCCGAGGGCCTGGGCCGCCATGACCGACGCCCCCGAGGAGAGCGCCGCGACGAGGTCGAGGTCTGCCCGCGCAGCTCCTGCACCGCCGACCGCCACGCCGGCGACCACGGCGGCGGCCACGGCGAGGGCCCACGGCGACGGGCTGGTCGGCGGACCGGGCAACACGACGGAGGCGGAGGCGCTGCTGCGGAGGACGGGGTCGGACACGAGGCCAGCCCATCACGACGGACGCACCTCGTGGTGAGCTTCCCCAGCCCGACGTCCGGACCCTGCCTGTCGTGCCTCCTGGGGAGGGATCAGCTCACGATGAAGAACTGCTCGCCGATCTCGACCCTGGTGCCCCTCGCGACGCGCACGCGGGTGCCGGGCTCGACACGTCGCGCCGGCTGCTCGTGGGGTCGCACGACGGTGCCGTTGCCGGACCAGCGGTCGCTGACCCAGAGGGCACCGAGCTCCTGTCCGAACTCGAGATGGGTCTTCGAGACCGACTTGCCCGGGTCGGCGATGCGCACGAGATGGTCGAAGCGCTCGCCCGGCTGAGGCGACGGCGCACGCCCGAGCAGGCCTGCTCCGTCGACGGTGACGCTCTCGCCGGTGCTGAACTGGAGGAGGTACTCGGTGCCCACCGGCCCTCTCCGGACCAGACGGGTCTCGTCGACGTCGTCGTCCGTGACCAGACGGGAACGGCCGTCGCCGGCGAGGATTCCCGACAACGCCGACGCCGGCGAGGACGCCGGCATCGGCGGCAGCTCGGGAAGGGCGGTCGCGCTGCCATGGCCCGTCGCCTCCGTCCAGTGCCCCGGTACCGCCCCGCGTCGCACCGGAGGCTCGGCGGGCGGCTCGGCGGGCTGCTCGGCGGGCTGCTCGGCGGGCTGCTCGACCACGGGCCTGGCGAGCGGCTCGACCGCGTGCTCGGTGACCGGGTCCGCAGGTCGCTCGTCGACCGGCCGGGCCGCGGGGTCGCCCTCCTGCACGGCTGGACGGGACTCGGACGCCGACTCCGCAGCAGGGGCGCTCGGACGCCACTCCGGCGGGAGGGGCGTCACCGGTCCGGTGAACGACAGTGCCACCGACTGCACGACGGCGCCGCACTCGGGGCAGAAGATGTCGTCCTCGTCGAGCAGGGCACCGCAGTGGGTGCAGTGCTCGACGACCTTCTGCTGCCCGGGCTCGACCAGGGGCACGGGGTCGCCGACGGACACGGGGGCGACCGCTGGGGAGCTCCCGGGGACGGCCCGCGTCACCGGGACGACGGGGGCCGTGTCGCCGGCGACGCCGTCGGGGGCAGGCGCACGAAGAGGCACGGGCACGGCCGTGCCGACCGAGTTCGGCCGACCGGGAGCCTCTTCATCGGGTGCGGGTGCGGGTGCAGGTGCCAGTGCCGGTTCCGGTTCCGGTTCCGGCTGGGGGTCGGGGGCGACGCCGGGCTCGGGGTCGGGCTCCGACTCGCCGGCGGAGTCGCTGTCGGGCTCGACGGCGTCGTCGTCAGCCTGAGCCGGACGTGTCTCACCGGCGGGCAGGTCGGCGGGTGCGCCGACGACCTGGTCCGCCTCGTCGGCGACCGGCGCACGGGACGCGCCGGCCGTCTCGTCCTGCGGCGCCGCGGCGTCGGGCTCGGCCTCGGCCTCGGCCTCAGCCTCGGAGGGACGCGGGGCGAACGACGCGGTCCACAGGGGCGCCGACGTCGGACGGGGGCCGTTGTCGGCGTGCACCTCCGGGACCCTGAGCGGCACCGGAGCAGCCTCGGAGGCCGGAGGGGCCGCGGGGGCCGGGACCTCGGGAGCCGACGGGGCCGCGGGCGCCGGGACCTCGGCCGCCGGGGCCCCCGACTCCTGCTCCGTGCCGGTCGAGGACGAGTCGGACGTCTCGGACGAGAGACCGTCTTGGCGGGCGCGGGCCTCCGCCTCGCGATCGACCGTCAGGTCGTGCGACTCGGGCGTCTCGACCGGCCGGGCCGGGACGACCCAGGCGGGAGGCGCCTCCTCGGCTGGGTGGTCGACCGTGTTCGACTCGACCGGTCCCTGCTCTGCCGGTCGCTGCTCTGCAGGTCCCTGCTCTGCCGGACGCTGCTCGAGGAGGTCTTGCTCCACGCCGCGGTCACGGACCCACCAGGGCGCGTCGCCCGACGTGGAGGGCCGGGGCGGCTGGCGGAGCCGCCAGGCCGGCGGCTCTGCCTGTGACCCGGTGTCGGACGCCTTGCCGTCGTCGCCCCGAGCGGCCGCCGCGGCGACGTCGGCGCTCGTGACGGCCCTGCCGCAGACTCCGCAGAACATGGCGCCGACGGGCAACGGGCTGTCGCAGGTGGGGCAGTGCATCAGGACCTCTAACGCTCGGGACGTGTCCCGCCATGGTATCCACGGAGCGAGCGGAGCGAGACCGCGGCCTTGGCTCGCTGCCACCGCGTCAGGTCGGCGTCGAGCGACCGGCGCATCTCGGCCACGGCCGTCCACACGCGGTCGGCGTCCTCGATCGGCGGCGGCGTCGGGGCGAAGACGGCTCGGTCCGCGACGCGCGCCAGCACCGCCGGCCGGGCCCCTCCGACGGCCTGCGCGACCTCGCTCCGCGTTCCCGACCGGGGCGTCTCGATCCCGTGGTCGACGACGGCGTCCTCGAACTCGCGCCAGCCGCCCGTGATGCGCGACGCGGCGTCGGGAGCGCGACGTCGGGCACGACGCCTGCGCGCCTTGGCCGCCACCACTGCCAGGAACGGTGCGGCGACCACGCCGGCGACGAGTGCCGCCCAGCCGACCACCCGGACGACGACGAGCAGCACCGCGAGCCAGGCGGGCGACGTGTCGGGATCCTCCTGCTCGGACTGAGGAGGCGTCTGGTCGTCGCGCACCTGGGGCTCCTGGGGCGGCGGCTGCACGACCGACTCGGGGCGGGACACCTCGCTCGGGTCCTGCACGACGTCCTCGGGGATGGGACGCTCGGCCGGAACGGGGTCGAGGGCAACCCACCCCGCCTGGGCCGTGTCGACCTCGATCCACGCGGTGACGTCTCCCCCGCGGACGGGCACGGGGCCCGCCGCGTCGGCCAGGTCGTCCGCGTCAGGAACGAAGCCCATGACGACCCGTGAGGGGAACCCGAGCTCGTCGGCCATCAGGGCCGCGGCCGTCGCGTACTGCTCGGCGTCGCCCACCATGACCGGGTCGGTGAAGAGCTGCGCGATGCGCGCCGAGCCGTGGCCCGACAGGCTCACGGGCTCGTCGGCGCCCACGCCGTGGCTGATGTAGCCGTCCTGGGCGAGCACGGCGAGGACGGCCTGCAGCCGGGCGCCCGGTTCCTGCACGCCCTCCACCGCCTCCTGCACGGCATCGGTCAGCTCGTCGGGGACCGCACGCGGCGCGGGGACCCTGGCCGAGCCGGGCGTGAGGCCGTCGAGGGCGCCGGCGGCGGGCTGGTCGGGCAGCACGGCCTCGAGCCGGTAGCTGTCCCCCTCCGCGAGCCCGCCGACGACCGCGGCGGTCCCGCTCGTGTCGTTGTAGAAGAAGGCGTCTCGCCGGTCGGTGGCGGTCGCGCCGCCGAAGTCGATTGACTCGAACTTGCCGACGGTCGGCAACCAGACCCCGTCGTAGCCGTCGACGGTGACGGCGATCGTGGTCTGGCGACCAGCGACCCCCGACTGGTCGAACACGGACGGCACCCGGTCGAACGAGCCGGACTCGCTCGTGACCCTGTCGCTGCCCACCGTGTAGGCGACGCCGTCGTACGTGTCGAGCGTCGCGAGGCGCAGCAGCTGGCCGGCCGTGAGTCCCTCCACCTCGAAGAGGGTCTCGTCGACGGTCGGGTCCTGCTCGTAGACGCGGAAGCGCGTCAGCGGGCTGACCACGTCCCGGGGGTCGAAGGGCTGGACGACGACCGTCCGGGCGACGGTGCGCTCTGCGGCGGGCGGGAGCACGGTCGCGGCACCCGCCGCGGCGACGCCCGCGACGGCGAGGGTGACCGCGGTGCCCGCGACGGCCCTCCTGGCGACGGACCCGTGGCCGTGTGCCCGCGAGGCGCCCGTGCCTCGTCCCAGCGCCTCGACGGCGATTCGGCGGCGGCGCAGACGCCACCAGACGACCCACACCAGCGACACGACCAGCACGGTCAGCCCGGACAAGACCGGCAGGAACGCCTGCACCGGGCCGAGCACGATGCCCGCGACCCAGACGACGACCGGGCCGAGGGCGGCGAGCTCGGCCCGACGCGACCGGATGGCCGTCGTCAGACCGACGACGGACGCCAGCAGCAGGAGCACGAAGACCGGCACGAGCAGGGACTCGTAGCTGCCGACCGGGAGGGTGATCGTGACGAGCTGCTTCCAGGCCAGCGCCGTACCGGTGACGAGCTGGCCGAGGCCGCCGAGCGTCGGCACCACGCCCCACAGGGCCTGCGACGGGACGGCGAGCGGCACGCCGAGCAGCAGGTACGCCACGACGGTGAGCAGCAGCACCCAGAAGCTGGAGAGCCGCAGCACGGCCCCGGCGACGGCGACGACGCTGCCGGCCGCGACCGTGACCAGGGCGAGGACGACGAACTCGGCGCTCTGGTAGACGGGCCAGAAGACCGCCGCGGCCGCGAGCAGGGCGAGGACGTGCAGCCCGGTCGCCAGCAGGACGAAGGAGGCGCGCAGCCGAGGGCGGCGGACCCGCGTCCGCAGGTCGCCGGGCCGGGCCGGGGCGGCAGCCGGTGCGTGGCTCATGTGGCGGCCGCCCGGGCCAGCGACTTCTGCAGGTCCTCGAGGTAGCCGATGGTGAGGACGGTCAGGTCGCTGATGCGCGTCATCCCGGGCACGGCCTCGGGGTCGCAGACGATGGCGACGGCCTCGACTCCGACCGGGAAGTGCAGTCCGGCGGAGCGCAGCTGCGTGAGGGTGGCGGTGCTGCCCACCACGAGGAACGCCACGGAGACGCCGGCGACGCGGTCGCCGGCCACCCGCGCGAGGTCGACGATGCCGAGGGCCGACTCCGCGTGCTCGACGACCGCGAGGTCGTCGAGCAGGCGCGTGCGAGTCAGGGTGCTGAGCGACCGGATCTCCAGGGTCTTCCGCTTGGCGAACTCGGGCGTGCGCTCGCTGACGACGACGCTCACCTCGCGGGCGTCGCGCACCGCACGCGCCCCGAGCGACCCCGCGACGCTCACGGCCAGCTCGAACTCGTCGTCGGAGGCGAAGTCGGCGCTCGCGAGGCTGAGCGCGATGACGATGTGGCTCCGTCTGCTCTCCTCGAACTGCCGCACCATGTAGGTGCCGGTCTTCGCCGTCGACTTCCAGTGGATGTTCCGCCGCTCGTCGCCCGGCTGGTACTCGCGGAGCGCGTGGAACGAGATGTCGCTCGGCGAGAGGTCGCGGGTCGGGTTGCCCTCGAGGTCGCGGATGAGGCCCGTGCTCGTGCTCGGGATGCCGATCGTTCGGGGATGGACGAACATCTCGGTGACGCCCGTCCACTCGAGCTCGCGCCGGACCAGGCCGACGGCGTCGCCCCGAACGGTGCGGACGGGACCCACCCGGACGACGCCCCGCCGATGGGTGGGAACCGAGAACGGCTCCGTGACGCTGTCGCCCGCGCGGAGACCGGGCAGGCTGATCTCCGCCAGCCCCGCGCCGACGGGGATCTCGACGGAGACGCCCAGGATGCGCCGGCGGGTCGGGTTCTCGACCACGACGCTGCCCGAGGCCGGCTCCCCGACGGTGACTCGCTCGTGAGGGATCTCGAGGGCCACCCGGAACGCGTTGCGGCCGATGAGGCTCAGCCCGGCCACGACGAGGACGACGAGCGCGGCCCAGGCGACCACGACGAGCTCGAGCCAGCCGAGCAGGTAGCCGACGACGAAGCCGACGGGCACCACGACGAGCACTGCCCAGCCCACGGGGGTGACGACGCCCGACACTGCCCTGAACGCCCGACCCAGCCACGTCCTGGCAGAGCGGAGGAGGCGCACGCCGAGGACGAGCGCGTCCGCCACGGGACCGGAACGGTCGCCCACGATCCGCGTGCGCGCGTTGGTGAGGCCCTGGGTCCCCGTCGCGAAGCCGCTGTCGAAGCCCGCTCGGGACTGCGTGCGGCCGCCGCGCGTCTGCGTCCGGCCCCGGGAGGAGTCCCGGTCTCGACGGGCGCGGCTGTCGGTGCTGCCTGGTCCGGCGTCGCTCACACGGCGATCCGCTCGGAGGGCGGCGGAGTCTCGATCAGCAGCTGGCTCACGATGCTCGACGGGGTGACGCCGTCGAACTCCGCCTCGGGGTCGAGCACCAGGCGATGGGCCAGCACGGGCTCGGCGAGGGCCTTGACGTCGTCCGGCACGACGTAGTGGCGCCCGTGGGAGGCGGCGTAGGTCTTGGCCGTGCGGACGAGCGCCAGGGCGCCTCGCACGCTCACGCCGAGCCGCACCTCCTCCGCGGTCCGGGTCGCCTCGACGAGCCGTGCGACGTAGTCGCTGATGGTCGACTCGACGTGCACCGTGCGGGCGAGCTGCGCCATCTCGGTGACGACGCCGGCCTGGACGATGGGGCTGAGGCTGCCCTCGTGCACGCGCGTCGCGGAGCCCTCGAGGATGCGGACGGTCGCCGCGTGGTCGGGGTACCCGATCGACGTCTTCATGACGAACCGGTCGAGCTGGGCCTCGGGCAGACGGTACGTGCCGGCCTGCTCGACGGGGTTCTGGGTGGCGATCACCATGAAGGGGCTGCCGACGTCGTGGCTGACGCCGTCGACCGTCACGCGGTTCTCCTCCATGACCTCGAGCAGGGCCGACTGGGTCTTGGGGCTGGCCCGGTTGATCTCGTCGGCCAGGACGATGTTCGAGAAGATCGGACCGCGGTGGAACTCGAACTCCCCCGCCTTCTGGTCGTAGATGCTCACGCCGGTGATGTCGCCGGGCAGCAGGTCGGGCGTGAACTGGACGCGGTTGCTCGTGCCCTGCACGCTCTGCGCGATGGCGCGGGCGAGCGAGGTCTTGCCCGTGCCGGGGAAGTCCTCGAGCAGGAGGTGCCCCTCGCTGAGCAGCGCCGTGAACGACAGGCGCACGACGAACGTCTTGCCCAGCAGCACCTGGTCGACGTTCGCGACGAGGCGCCCGAAGATCTCGGAGAACCAGGTCGCCTGCTCGGGGGTCATGCTCATGCGGTGTTCGTCTCTCTCGTGGTGGTGGGTGTCTTCAGTTCCACTTCTGGACCGACGATGCTTGTTCTCAAAATCAAAGCGGCGGAGCAGGCGAACAGGCAGTCAAGGTGAACTCGGCTGCTTCGAACCCCAGCACCGTGGCCTTGATTCGCGCGGCCCGTGCATCGTCCGGAACGACGAACTGGTCATCCGCGGCCGAAGCCCACGCGTAACGGTTCGGGTCAAGAATGCTGGGTGCGGGCCTCTCATACTCAACCTTGTAGCTAACGTCGGTGTCTTTGACACCTGCGTTGGCTGGAGGTACGTAGTCAAGCCTGCTCTGCGCATCCGATGATGAAACGACGCATGAACGGATCTTCGCCTCGAGCTGGAGCGGCCTATCGCTCCTGACCGTGGTCACCTGGTCCGAACAACTTGCAGCTCGACAAGCCCGGAATGAAACGTCAACGGGTGAGCCATATTGCGTGCCGAATCTGACACCGGTAATGAATGTTCCCTCTGACACTGGCACCCAGTCACCGTCTGAGAGCCGCTGGTAGCTGACACCGGAAGCCCCCGTCGACTCCCTTAGCCGTTCCACTTGAACATCAACTTGATTGCCCTGCTGACTCATCGTCAGGGCCGCATCTACCGTTCCAGGGGCGGCCCCGATCGAGGAAGTTGCGCTTGCGGAACACAGGCCGGACCGATTACTTGCATTGACCACGTACACGTAGTTACCACCGCGCGCGGCCGTCGTGTCCGTGATCGAAAGCACCCCCTCCGCCGGCGTGAAAGGCGTTCCTGAACGTCCACACTGGGCTGTCGAAGGGGTCCCGTCGTAACGGAAGACCTGGTAGGAGATCGACCCATCGCCCGCCAGATCTTGCGGTTTGGTCCAGGAGACTTGAATGCTGCCGTTGGACTGAGCAGCGGCGCTCGGCCCCGTCCCGCTGGGATAGCCGAAGGCTGTTTCCGTACGCCCAGCGCTTCGAGCCCAATCGGCTTCGCTGCTGACCTGAGCCCGGTTTCGGGCGTAGACGGTCACCGAATAGACGGAACCAGCGCTCAGACCGGTCAATGTGGTACTCAAGCCCGAAACTGTCTGCGCAACTGAGCCGTTAACCTCAACAACGTATCCACCCGCAGAGAGAACGGACGTTCCACGAGCGGGTTTGGGAACCGGCTCCCACGAGACGTCGAGCGCCCCAGGCGTCGTCGACGACGGCCTCACGGTGACGCCGGTCGGCGGGGCCGGGACGAAGTCGGCGCTGTACGAGGGGCTGGCCGCGCTGGGAGCCGAGTCGCCGAGGGCGTTCGTGGCGACGACCGTGAACCGGAACGTCTGTTCGGGGTCCAGGTCGGTCAGCGTGCAGACCGTCGAGAGCCCGCAGTCCTTCGAGTACGAGCCACCAGCGCTGCCGGTGCCCGTCAGGCGGAAACGCGTCAGGGGCGAGTTGTTCGCCTGCGGCGCCGCGTAGCTCAGGGTCAGCTGGCCGCCCGTGAACGTGCCGGTGCGCACCGGGGCCGCCGGGGCGTCGGGGACGTCCTGCACAGAGATCGTGACGTTGCCCCAGACGTAGCGGTCGGGATCGTCCGTGACGTCGGCCACGCGGTACTGGAGGTTCGTGTCGCCGGGCTGCGCGGACTGCCCGACGGAGACGGCGAGGGTGCGGTTGTCCGCGCTGGGCGTGACGCTCACGCCCGCCGGCAGCCCGCCTCCCCCGAGCCCTCGGATGTCGACTACCCGGAGGGGCTGGCCGGGGAACGGGTTCGTGGCCTGGTCGTTCGCGAGGACATCGATCGTGGCGGAGGTGCCGCGACGCACCGCCTGCGTGTCGGCCGCGGGCTGGGCCAGCGGCCTGGTCGACCCGACGACGGCCAGTCGGATCGAGCCTGGCTGACCCGTCGTCACGGCGTCGGCCACGGTCACGGGGAGCGCCCGCGTGGTGCCCTTGGGCGTTCCCGCGTCGGCGGTGATCGTGATCTCGCGGCCGGACAGGTCGACGGCGAAGCCGGGCACGGACTGGGCGTCCGCGGTCCAGCGGAGCTCTGCCACGTCGTCGGGATACGGGTAGGACGTGAGCCGCTGCAGGTCGAGGGTCCGCGACTGCCCCGGCTCGAGATCGACGGAGGTGCCGGTGAAGGTCGGCGGCTGGTTCTCGCGCGGGGTGACCGTGATGGGCAGGACCAGGGTCGCCGTGCGGCCCGCCGGGTCGTCGGCGGACGAGCCGTCCGTCACCTCGAACGAGACCGAGGCCGTCCCGAAGTAGAGGTCCTCCGACGTGAACGCGAGCGTGGTCGGGCCCACGACCAGGTCGGCCCCGTCGGCGTGGGTGGCCCTGACGGAGTCCTCCCCGGTCAGTCGGACGGTCTTGCCGCCGGCCGCGATGACGTACCGGGTGAGGTCGATCGTGAGGCGGTCGCCGCTCACCACCGTGAGGGGACGTGCGGTCTTGTCCAGCTGCGGGAGCGCGTCGTCGAAGCCCGGGACCCGGATGAAGGCGTAGGTGCGCACGGCGGGGTCGTCAGGGTGCGACACCGAGAACGGGATGATCTGGCTCGAGTCGGTGATCGTCACCCTCACGCGGCGGTCGGGCGTCACCTGGCTGGTGCCGCCGTAGCCCGGCGTGAGGTCGAGGCCCAGCGACGACGCCGGGCCGTCCGCGAAGAAGGCGTTCGTGAGGACGTTGACGTCGACGGACTGTCGTCCCGCGATGTCGCTGAGGTCGAGGACGGTGTCGTCCACGACGGGACGGTTCAGCGGAGCGTCGGCGTCGACGTCGACCGTGACGAAGCTCGAGCTCGAGCCGCCCTGGTCGTTCTCGACCGTGTAGACGAGGCCGTACTGCCCCTCGGCAGCCGGGGGGCGGACCGCGACGAGGGCGCCGTCGACGACCTCGGCGGACGTGTCGACGTCGTTGGCCTCGACACCGGTGACCGTGAGGGCGCCGCCGTCGGGGTCAGAGTCGTTGTCGAGCACCCGGACGGTGATCGTGCCGCCCGGCCGCATGGTCACGTCGTCGGCCACGGCGATCGGGTTGCGGGATCCGTCGGCCCGCGCCGAGATGCCGATCCGGACCTTGCCGCTGGCCCGGGCCCCCAGCCCGTCGACCACCGTGTAGGTGAAGGTGTCGGTGCCCGCGCTCGTCCCGTTCGCCTCGTACTGGATCGAGTCGGTGCCGACGCTCGTCACGCTGCCGTTCTCCGGGTTCGTGCCGACGCCGAGCAGCGAGACGCTGTCGCCGTCCGGGTCGACCCCGTCGAGGGGAACGGTGACGCGGACGGACTCGCCCGCCACGACCCGGGCCGTCACCGTCTGCGGGACGGGCGGGTTGTTGGTCGCGACGTCGGCCTCGCGCACCGCGATCGTGACCTGCGCGGTGTCGCGCTGGCCGTCTCGGCCCTCCACCGCGTAGACGGCAGTGACGTTGCCCGGCGTCGTCGGTGCGAGGTACCGGAGGATCGAGCCGGACGCGAAGAGCAGTCCGCCGTCCGCCGGGACGTCCTGGACGAGGTCCGGCACGAGGGTGATCTCGTCTCCGTCGGGCTGTTCGTCGTTGGCCAGCACGTCGATGTCGATCGCGTCCCCGACGCGGACCGTCACCTGGTCGTCGGTCGCGACCGGCGGCTGCGTCTGCGAGCGGCGCGGCGTCTCGATGACCGTGACCGTACCCTCGGCCGAGGCCAGGCCGTTCGTGACCGTGTAGGTGAAGGTGACCGGGCCCTGGTCGAGAGGAGCAGCGAGGGTGAGGCGCAGGTACCGCTGGTCGAGCGTCTCGACGCGGACTCCGGACGACAGCGGGACCTCCGAGGTCGACGTGACCATCAGCACGTTCCCGGCGGGATCGTGGTCCGTCGCCACGACGTCGAGGGTCTGACTGCTGAGGGTCTCGACGAACACCGTCTTGGGCGTCGTGATCGGGGGGCTCGACGGGTCGGGCGGCGATTGGACGTCGACCCGGATCGTGCCCGTGGCGGTCTGGTCGCCGTCGGTCACGGAGTACTCGAGGTTGTGGGTCCTGACCTCGTCGCTGACGAACCGGAACGTGCCCGACTCGTAGCTCGGGGTGACGATCGAGCCGTTCTTCGCCGGGACGCTGTTCAGCCGGATCGAGCCGGATCCTCCGCTCGCGTAGGGAAGGGGCCGCACCGTGAGCTGCTGACCCGCGTAGGCCTGCACGGAGAACGAGTCGGCGGTGAGCGGCGACGACCCCGCGACCCGGATCGTCATGCTGCCGCGCCCCTCGGCCTGGCCGTCCGAGACGACGAGGCCCACGTCGAGCGTGGTCGCGCCCGAGCCGGCGTCCTGGTAGACGACGTCGCCCGACGGCTTGTACGAGACGCCCTCGTCGCCGACGGCGCTCGTCAGGTAGAAGGCGTCCCCGTCGGGGTCGACCCAGTCGCCGAGCACGGACGTCGTCACGCGCCCCGACGACGACACGTCGGCGGAGGTCCGCCGCACCTGTGCCGGCGGGCTGTTCTCCCCGGCCTCACGCACGGTGATCGTCACCGTCGACGTCGCCGTTCCGCCGCGCCCGTCGCTGATCGTGTAGTCGAACGTGAACGCACCGGCTGCCTCGTCCGTGAGCGTGAGCAGCACCTGCTGACGGTCGTTGACGACGTCGAGACGGCCCGTGGCCGGGTCGAGGTCGGACACCTGGTCGACGACCAGGGGGTCGCCGTTCGGGTCGTAGTCGTTCAGCAGGACGGAGAGGGTGCTCGCCCTGCCGGGGCGCGCGCCGAGGTCGTCGTCGACCGCCACCGGGGGCTTCTGGTCTGGGTCCAGCTCGGGCGGCTCGTCGGTGCTGTCGGTCTCTTCTTCTTGCTGCTCGTCGTCTCGGTCGAGCAGCTCGTCCCAGTTGTCGATCAGCTGACCACGGCTCTGCACCGCCCAGCTGCCGCCTCCGACGGGGTCGCTGAGCACGGTGCGCCGCCCGTTCACGTCGAACACGAGGGGGGCCGCCCCCGGGACCCCGTCGAGCTGCAGGACCCCGCCGCGGGAACGGGAACAGTCGCTCCAGGCGGTGCCGCCTGACCACGCCGCCCACGTGCACGAGCCCACGACGACCGGCCGGGCCGGCAGCCCGGTCTGGCCGGTCACGACCTCGCTCGGCTCGCCCCCGCCGAACGGGACGCGCAGGAGCGCCTCGCTCGTCGCCACGAGGACGCCGTCGCCGTCGTCGGACGCCTGCTGCAGGGCCAGGCCGCCCGCGGCGGAGCCCGAGAGGTCGACCTCCTCGCCGTCGACGACGAGGTGCCCCGCGTCGACGTCGAGCACGGCCCAGTGCGTGCCGACACTCGTGACCTGGTGCTCCCCCGGCCCTGCGAGGGCCGTCGATCGGGTCGAGTCGACGTCGAAGGCGTCGCCCGAGGCGACTCGCGACACGTCGCCGCTGGCAGCCGAGAAGACGGTGATCGTGCCGTCGGGGGCGACGCTCGTCACGGCGTCCTCGCCGAGGCTGAGATCGGCGTCGTCCTCTGAGCTGAACGACGCGAGGTCCGACACGGGCAGGCTCCACAGCTCGCCCGTGCCGCCCGACACGACCACGGCGCGGTCGCCGGTCAGGAGGACGTCGGGCGACTCGGGCGGCAACGGCGCGCTGTCGCCGACCGTGGACGTCGCCGGGTCGACGATGCCGACCGTCGCGCTGCTGCGGTCGACCATGAGGACGGCGTCCGGCGACTGGGTGACGGAGAGGTCGCCTCCGGTGCTGCGGACGGCCGCGTTCAGCTCGGCGACGTCGGTGTTGGCCCGGCCGACAGCCGTCCGGGACCCGTTGGCGACCCACACCGTGCCGTCGTCCAGGTCGAGGCGCTGCGCCTCGTACCCCGTGCTGACCACGGCCACGGTGACGACGAGCGCCGTGATCACGACCGCGCTCACCCCGGTCGCCACGGCCGACCGGCGAGCCCGGGCCCAGGCGCCGAGGCGCGTCACTCGCCGCCCCCGACCACGGCGCACCGTTCGCCGCTCGGCTCGCCGCTCTGGCCCGCGCGGTTGACGCTCACCGTGATGCAGAGCTGCTCGCCCGTCTCGGAGGCGCCGGCCACGAAACGGTTGGACGTCTGTTGGCTCGTGTCCGAGCCCGTCGAGATGATGTAGGCGTCACCCGAGCGGAGCCCGGGGTCGCTCCACGTGAAGACGACCGACGACCCCTCGGACGTGGCCGAGATCTCGGACACGCGCGGGATCTCGGTCGACGTCGCCCGCACGAGGACGAGGGTGGCCGTGGCACCCAGGCCGATCGCGACGACGGCCGCGGCGATCAGCGACCACACCAGCACGAGGGCACGACGACTGCGCGGCGCGGGCCGCGTGCCGGTGCTGCGCAGGACGGCCCGGCTGCGGCCGAGACCGGAGCCGTGGACGGCCGCCGCCTGCGCCTCCGTCACTCGACGACGCCGGCGGCGACGTCGAGTCGACTGCACGGGGGCTGCGCCGCGGAGCCGCGTCCTGTCCTCGAGATCGGCCACGGTCGCGAGGGCCCAGTCGTCGACGGCGACCTCGATGGGCGTCTGGCCGACGCCGAGCTCCGACTCGACCTGCTGGAGCTCGCGGAGCAGTTCGAGCACGCTCGCCTGCCGGTGTTCCGGCCGCCTCGACATCGCCCGCGCGAGGATGCGCTCGAGGCTCGCGGGGACGTCGGTGCGGCCGGTCGGCGCGAGCTTCGCCTTGTCGATCCGACCGATCAGGTCGGACGCGCCGTTCTTGTCGCTGCCGAGGATCTCGAAGGGGCTGCGGCCGGCGAGGAGCGAGTACACGGTCGCACCCAGGGACCAGACCTCCGACTCGATCGTCCCGTTCGTCTCGTCGAGGAGCACCTCGGGGGCCGACCACGGGATCGACATCCCGACGGTCTCCTGCGGCTCGCTCTCGCTCAGCGAGGCGGCGATCCCGAAGTCGGACAGGACGGGGTGGCCGTAGGCCGTCATGAGGATGTTCGAGGGCTTGACGTCGCGGTGCAGCACGCCCTGCCGATGAGCCGTCTCGACGGCGCTGCCGATCTTGACGCCGATCCGCAGCACGTCCGCGACCGGGATGCGGTCTCGACGGTAGCGCTCGCTCAGGGACGACGAACAGAGCTCCATGACGAGGTAGGGGCGCCCGTCGGCGGAGACGCTCGCCTGGTAGACCGTGAGGATCGAGGGGTGCGCGCTCAGCTGGGCCATGAGGTTGGCCTCGGCCTGGAACATCTGGCGGACCTGGTCGTTGACCACCTCGGTCAGCATGACCTTGACGGCGACCTGGCGCCTCGGCATGTTCTGCTCGTAGAGGAACACGTCGGCGAACCCGCCCGAGCCGAGCACGTGGACGTGCGAGAAGCCGGGCAGCACCGGCGGCGGAGACGGCAGTCGTCGTGCCACGTCACCCTCCTCGGCTGTCTCCGGCATGCGCCCGCGCAGGGCGCGCCGACACGCTGTCGGCCCTGGCCATTGTAGGTCGGGCCCTCGGGGACCGTGCCCCGTCCGGCTCGGACGGGGGACGCCCCGCCCGCCCCCACTTCGGGGGAGGGAGGACGCGCCGACGCCTGTGCGCAGCGGCCCCGGCTACGCCTCGACCGGCTCGCCCTCTGTACCCCGGACGTCGACCACGACGGCCGTGACGTTGTCGCGTCCGCCGGCCTCGACGGCGGCACGGACGAGCGCCGACGCTGCGGCGTGCGACTCCGGCTGCGAGGCCATCACGCGTTCGATGTCGGCGCCGGACAGCTCTTTCGTGAGCCCGTCCGAGCACACGAGGAGGCGCAGGCCTGCACGCGCGGGCACGCGCCAGTAGTCGGGACGCTGGTCGACGTCGAAGCCGACGGCCCGCGTGATGACGTTGCTGTCCGGGTGGGACTCGGCGTCCTCTGCTCGGAGGAGGCCGGCATCGACCATCTCCTGCACGACGGAGTGGTCGACGGTGACCTGCTGCAGGACGCCGTCGGCGACGAGGTACACACGGGAGTCGCCGACGTTGAAGACCGTGAACTCGGCCTCGTCCTCGTCGCCCGAGAGGAAGACGCCGGTGGCTGTCGTGCCGACCCCGAGCTCGGTCTCGGCCGCTGCCACGGCGATGTCCGCCGTGGCGCGCCTCAGTGCTTCCTCGAGCTCGTCCGTGCTCAGGCGGTCGCGGACGGCGGCCTCCGCGACCCGCCGCACCACGGCGTCGCTGGCGACGTCGCCGGCGCTGTGTCCGCCCATGCCGTCGGCGACCACGAAGACCGGGGCCTCGGCGACGTAGCTGTCCTCGTTGTGCGCACGACGGAGGCCCACGTCGGTGACGCCGGCCCAGTCGATCGTGAGGCCGGGGGCGCCGGAGGCGAGGGGGTGGGCGGTCGTGGGGCGGCCGAGCTCTGTCACGGGCGAGGTTCTTCCTGGGCTGCGGATCGGGGAGGCGGGAGGATCTCGAGGAGGTTGCCGTCGCCGACGTCCACTATGGTCCCTGCCAGCGCCACGCACGACTCGCCCTGCCGGAGAGTCACGGGAAGACGGCCGGGCATCGTCACGACCGTGCCGTTCGTCGAGCGCAGGTCGGTGACCACGACGGTCGTGCCGACCTGCTCGACGCGGGCGTGGCTGCTCGACACCTCGCCGGCAGGCGAGGGCACGGCGACGAGGACGACGGGAGCACCCGTCGCGACGCGCGGCGCCGCCGGGCGCCGCCCCACGACGACGGGAGCGTCGAGTCGATGGGCCTGGTGGCCGACCCGGACGGCGTGCGCGCGCCGCACGGGCGAAGGCGAGGCGGCGGACGGCGCGGCGTCGCGCTCGTCCGCCGATGCGGCGCGGGGCCGGACGACCGTGTCCTCGTCTGGCATCGTCGACCTCGTGGTGGGGCGCACGGCGAGGACGGTGTCGTCGAGCTCGGCGTCTTCGTGCTCATCTGATCGGTTCACGGTGTCCTCACGAGGCGGTGGTCGAGGAGGCGCGTCACACCCCACGACGACGCTACCGTCGACCGCTCCCCCGCACTCGCCACCTCGTCGTCGAGGACACCACTGCCGTGATCACTCCCCAGCGGGCGGCTCAGCGCGCCCCTCCACAGGCGCCGTCCGGCATCGCGTCCCCGGGGGAGGCAGCTCCGTAGCGTGACCCCATGCCCGACCTCGCCCTCGTCCCCCCGCTGCCGCCGGGGCTGCACGACGACCCGGGCGACGTGCGCTTCGTGCGGCTCCACTCCCCGGTCGGCCGGATCGAGATCCACAGTCGGCTGGACGCCGTGGAGCGGGTCCTCGTGGACGACGGGCGAGGCCTGCCCCACGACGGCCTCGCCGAGCACACCGACGACCTGCTCGAGGCGGCCCGGCGCCAGGTGCACGACTACTTCGACGGCCGTCGGCGTCAGTTCGATCTCCCGATCCGCCCGATCGGCACCCCGTTCCAGCTCTCCGTCTGGTCGGCGCTCCTCACCGTCCCGTGGGGACTGACGACGACGTACGGCCGCCTCGGCGGGGCCGTCGGCAGTCCGCAGGCCGGGCGAGCCGTCGGGGGCGCCGTGGCGTCGAACCCCCTTCCGCTGCTCGTCCCGTGCCACAGGGTGCTGGGCCGTACGGGCGGCGTCACCGGGTACACGGTCGGCAGAGGCGTGCCCACCAAGCAGTGGTTGCTGCGCCACGAAGGGATCGTCTACCGGGTCGGGCCAGTCCCGGTCGCCTGAACGTCGGCGCCGAGCACGGACTCGGACACGAGCGCGAGCTCCCCGTCAGGCATCGGCTCGAGGACGATCCGGGACTCTCGTGCCCACTCGAGCAGGTCGTCCAGGGTGACGAGAACGGGGCGATCGCGCACGAGGCGACGAACGAGCAGCCCCTTGGACTTCTTGTTGAAGTGGTTGAGCGCTCGCCGTCGACCGGTCGCGTCGGACACCACACGGACGAATGCCGAACCGCCGCGCGGAGCCGGACCCAGTGCGACGTAGCCCTCCGACCGGAGATCGACCACGAACTCGCCCCCGTCCACGATCTCGGCCAGGAGCGACGAGACCGGCGCGGCCCAGGTGGACCTGAGCGACGCCTCTGGAAGCCGGGAGTCGTGGGACAGGCGGTAGGCCGGGATCGGGTCACCTGCCCGGATCAGCCCGAACAACGCGGAGTGGACGACGACGTGGCGGTGCGCCCAGCGCCACCCTGGCTCGTCGAGATCATCGACCCCTACGGGGTCGAACAGGACACCGGTGTATCGGGCGAGGGCAGGCAGCGTCGGCGACGAGTCGACGACCCTGTTGCGATCGACCTCGGCGGCGAGACGCGGCCCGAGCTTGAGGGCGGCCATCGCCGCCTCCCGGTCCGACGACAGGGCGAGGAGGCGGTCCCTGACGTCACGGCGCGCGTCGCCGAGCTGCGGGAACGACAACGACGCGAGATCGAGCCCGGACATGCCGCTGCCCCCGTCGAGTTTCGTCTCGGACGGGGGCAGCAGGAACAGCACGGTGGATCAGGCGGAAGGACGAACGATGGTCAGGCCAGCTGCGCGTTGCGCGCGACGACCGTGACCGTGTCGTTCTCGACGGAGAGGAACCCGTCGTCCGCGGTCGCCTCGACGGTGGAGCCGTCGGTCAGGCGGACGCGGACCTTGCCCGTGGCCAGGATCGCGAGGAGAGGCTCGTGACCCGGAAGGATCCCGATCTCGCCCTCGGCGGTACGGGCGACGATGGACGACGCCTCGCCCGACCACACCTCGTGGTCGGCCGAGACGACGCTCACGGTGAGAGCAGCCACGATCAGCCGTTCTCCTTCTGGATCTGAGCCCACTTCTCTTCGACGTCGGAGATGGAGCCGACGTTGAAGAAGGCCTGCGTGGCGACGTGGTCGAACTCGCCGTCCGCGATGGCGGTGAAGGACTCGATCGTCTCCTTGAGGGGAACCGTGGAGCCCTCGACACCCGTGAACTTCTTGGCCATGTAGGTGTTCTGCGAGAGGAACTGCTGGATCCGGCGCGCTCGCGCAACCGTGATCTTGTCCTCCTCGGAGAGCTCGTCGACACCGAGGATGGCGATGATCTCCTGGAGTTCCTTGTTCTTCTGCAGGATCGCCTTGACCCGGATGGCCGTGTTGTAGTGCGCCTCGCCCAGGTAGCGGGGGTCGAGGATGCGGCTGGTGGAGGTCAGTGGGTCGATGGCCGGGTACAGGCCCTGCGACGCGATCTCACGCGACAGCTCCGTCGTGGCGTCCAGGTGCGCGAACGTCGTGGCGGGGGCCGGGTCGGTGTAGTCGTCAGCCGGCACGTAGATCGCCTGCAGCGAGGTGATCGAGTGCCCACGCGTCGAGGTGATGCGTTCCTGGAGAACGCCCATCTCGTCGGCCAGGTTCGGCTGATACCCCACGGCGGAGGGCATGCGACCGAGAAGGGTCGAGACCTCGGAGCCGGCCTGCGTGAAGCGGAAGATGTTGTCGATGAAGAGCAGGACGTCCTGCTTCTGCACGTCACGGAAGTACTCCGCCATCGTCAGCGCCGACAGGGCCACTCGGAGACGCGTCCCCGGCGGCTCGTCCATCTGGCCGAACACCAAGGCGGTCTTGTCGAACACCCCGGCCTCGTCCATCTCGGCGATGAGGTCGTTGCCCTCGCGGGTTCGCTCCCCCACCCCGGCGAAGACCGACACGCCGCCGTGGTCCTGCGCGACACGCTGGATCATCTCCTGGATGAGGACGGTCTTGCCGACGCCCGCACCGCCGAACAGACCGATCTTGCCGCCCTGCACGTAGGGGGTGAGGAGGTCGATCGACTTGATGCCGGTCTCGAAGAGCTGCGTCTTCGACTCGAGCTGGTCGAAGGCCGGCGGCTTGCGGTGGATCGGCCAGCGCTCGGTGATCTCCACCTGCTCGTTGCCCTCGAGGTTGAGGATCTCGCCGGTGACGCTGAAGACCTTGCCCTTGGTGACGTCGCCGACGGGCACCGAGATCGGCGCACCGGTGTCGGTGACCTCCTGCCCGCGGACGAGGCCGTCCGTGGGCTTGAGGGCGATGGCACGGACCAGGTCGTCGCCGAGGTGCTGCGCGACCTCGAGGGTCAGCTCGCTCGTCGTGTCGCCGATGGTGATCGTCGTGTGGAGCGCGTTGTACACGCCCGGGATGGCGTCGTGCGGGAACTCGATGTCGACGACGGGGCCCGTGACCCGGGCGACTCGCCCGACGCCGGGAGCCGACTCGGTCGCGACCGGCGCGGTTGCGGTGTCAGTCATGGCTTCTCTCTCTTCGGATGGTGATGCTGGGGGGCAGATCTACTTGGCCGAGCTGAGGGCGTCTGCGCCGCCCACGATCTCGGAGATCTGCTGCGTGATCTCGGCCTGGCGAGCGTTGTTCGCCAGGCGGGTGAAGTCCCGGATGAGGGTGTCCGCGTTGTCGCTGGCGGCCTTCATGGCCTTCTGGCGAGCAGCGTGCTCGGACGCCGCCGACTGCAGCATCGCGTTGAAGATGCGGCTCTCGATGTAGACCGGCAGCAGCGAGTCCAGCACCTCGGTGGCGTCGGGCTCGAAGTCGTACAGCGGCAGGATCTCGTCGTCGGCGGGCGCCTCGACGCCCTCGACGACCTCCAGGGGAAGAAGACGCACGACTTCGGGAACCTGGCTGACCATGTTCACGAAGCGGTTGTAGACGATGTGGATCTCGTCGACGCCGCCTTCGGAGGCGTCCGTGAGGAACTTCGCCACGACTGCGTCGCCGATCTCCTTCGCGGTGCCGAACTCGGGCTGGTCAGTGTTGCCCGTCCAGATCTGCTCCGAGTCGCGCTTGCGGAACGCGAAGTAGTTCTGCGCCTTGCGGCCGACGAGGTAGAACACGACGTCCTTGCCCTGTCCGCGGAGGAGCGTCGCCAGCTGCTCCGCCTCCTTCAGCGTGTTCGAGCTGAAGGCGCCGTTCAGGCCACGGTCGGACGTGAACACGACGACCGCGGCACGCTCGACGGTCGCGGGCTCGGTGGTGAGGATGTGGTCGACGTCCGAGAACGTCGCCACGGCCGAGACTGCCCGCGTGATGGCACGCGAGTACGGCCCCGAGGCCTTCATCCTGGCCTGCGCCTTCTGGATGCGCGAGGCCGAGATGAGCTCCATCGCACGCGTGACCTTCTTCGTGGTCTGCGCGGAGCGGATCCTCTGGCGGTAGACCCGTAGTTGGGCTCCCATGACTCTCCTGTTGTCTCGTCAGTCGTGATCGTCGGTCCAGCGCGTCAGCGCTTGGCCTTGACGATCTTCTCCTGGTTGACGTCCGCGGCGTCGGTGGCCTCGAACTGCTCGCTGCCGACCGAGGCGAGGGGCTTGCCCTCACCCGTCTGGAACTCCTGCTTGAAGGCGTCGACACCGGCGTCGAGCGCCGAGACGATGTCGTCCGACAGGACGTTCTTCTCGCGGAGGTCAGACAGCACCGAGGTGTTGCGGCCGAGGTAGTCGAGCAGCTCGCGCTCGAAGCGCAGCACATCGGGCACGGGAACCTCGTCGAGCTTGCCGTTCGTGCCGGCCCAGATCGAGACGACCTGGTCCTCGACGGGGTACGGCGAGTACTGAGGCTGCTTGAGCAGCTCGGTGAGGCGCGCGCCACGAGCGAGCTGTCGGCGGCTCGCCGCGTCGAGGTCGGAGGCGAACATCGCGAAGGCCTCGAGCGAGCGGTACTGCGCCAGCTCGAGCTTGAGCGTGCCGGAGACCTTCTTGATCGACTTCAGCTGCGCGTCGCCGCCGACTCGCGAGACCGAGATGCCCACGTCGACAGCGGGACGCTGGTTGGCGTTGAACAGGTCGGACTGCAGGAAGATCTGGCCGTCCGTGATGGAGATCACGTTCGTCGGGATATAGGCCGAGACGTCGTTGGCCTTCGTCTCGATGATCGGGAGACCGGTCATCGAGCCGGCGCCCAGCTCGTCCGACAGCTTCGCGCAGCGCTCGAGGAGACGCGAGTGCAGGTAGAAGACGTCGCCGGGGTAGGCCTCGCGGCCCGGCGGACGACGCAGGAGGAGCGACACGGCACGGTAGGCCTCGGCCTGCTTCGAGAGGTCGTCGAAGATGATGAGGACGTGCTTGCCGCCGTACATCCAGTGCTGGCCGATGGCCGAGCCCGTGTACGGCGCGAGGTACTTGAAGCCGGCAGGGTCGGAGGCCGGAGCGGCGACGATGGTCGTGTACTCCATGGCGCCGGACTCTTCGAGGGCGCCCTTGACGGAGGCGATCGTCGAGCCCTTCTGGCCGATGGCCACGTAGATGCAGCGGACCTGCTTGTTGACGTCGCCCGACTCCCAGTTGGCCTTCTGGTTGATGATCGTGTCGATCGCGATGGCCGTCTTGCCGGTCTGGCGGTCACCGATGATCAGCTGGCGCTGTCCACGGCCGACGGGGATCATGGCGTCGATGGCCTTGATGCCGGTCTGCATCGGCTCGTGCACCGACTTGCGCTGCATGACGCCGGGGGCCTGGAGCTCGAGGGCACGACGGCCCTCGTTCGCGATCTCGCCGAGACCGTCGATGGGCGCGCCCAGCGGGTCGACCACACGGCCGAGGAAGCCGTCGCCCACGGGGACGGAGAGGACCTCGCCGGTGCGGGTCACCTCCATGCCCTCCTCGATGCCGGAGAACTCGCCGAGCACGATGGTGCCGATCTCGTCCTCGTCGAGGTTCTGGGCGAGGCCCTGGGTGCCGTCCGCGAAGCGGATGAGCTCGTTCGCCATGACGCCGGGGAGACCCTGGACGTGCGCGATGCCGTCCGCGGCGTCCGTGACGTAGCCGACCTCGGTCGTCGAGGCCTTGGACGGGTCGTACGACGACACGAAGTCCTTCAGCGCATCGCGAATCTCATCGGGGCTGATCTTGATGTCTGCCATTGTGATTCCTATTCGTAGCGAGGCTTCAGGGGGCCTCGAGTCTGTGTGGGGTGCGTGCCTAGCCGGCGAGCTGGAGGCGGAGCGCGCTGAGCTTGGTGGCGACGGTCCCGTCGATGACCTCGTCGCCGACCTGGACGCGGAGGCCGCCGATGACGGCCGGGTCGACGACCTGGTTGATGCGGAGGCTACGCCCGAACTGTCGGGA
The DNA here is from genome assembly GCF_007954365.1 of Frigoribacterium sp. ACAM 257. Taxonomy (GTDB): domain Bacteria; phylum Actinomycetota; class Actinomycetes; order Actinomycetales; family Microbacteriaceae; genus Frigoribacterium. Next base: position 693,644 of record NZ_VOLO01000001.1, on the reverse strand, counting down.
CAGACCCTGCTCGAGGCGGGCTGCGTGCGCGTCGTCGAGGACGCGAGCGGTCGTGACCGTCGCGACGAGCTGGTCCGACTGGTCGGACACGATCTCGGCTGCCGTGCGCAGGAGCTCGCCGATCCGTCGGCCGCGAGGCTGACGGACGAGGTGGCTGACGATGGTGATCGTCTGCTCGCTCGCACGACCGGAGAGGAGTCGGAGGACGAGCCCGGCCTTCGCCTCAGGGTCGCTCAGCTTGGTGCCGATCGCTAGCTCGAGCGACGAGTCGGAACGAACGGCTGCGTCGAACGCGAACAGCTCGTTCGCGATCGAGGTGCCGTCGGCCGTCGTGGAGGCCACGGCACGGATGCCGATCTCTTCCATGCCCGCGAGGAGCTCGCGCTTCGAGGACCAGCGTCGACCGACCACGGAGAGCACCAGCGCACGCGCGGGCTCCGTGAAGGCGCCGAAGACGCGGTCGACGAGCTGCTTCTTCGTGGCGGCGTCGACGGCGGGGTCTGCGAAGTAGGCCTGCAGCTGGACGTTGCCGCCGATGACACGACCTGCGTCGAGCACCTGCTGGCCCGTGGCCAGGTCGGCAGCAGCGCCGAGGTCGGCGAGGGTGGACCTCGCCGACCCGAGCGCCTCGCGGGACATGGAGCCCATCGTCAGCGGCCCGCCTTCGAGTTCTGCTCTGCCTCGAGGTCCGCCAGGAAGCGGTCGACGACGGCAGACGCCTTGGCGTCGTCCGTCAGGGACTCGCCGATGACGCCCGACGCGAGGTCGATGGCCAGCGAGCCCACCTCGGCACGGAGCGACGCGACAGCAGCCGCACGCTCGGCCTCGATCTGGACGTGGGCGTTCGCGGTGACGCGATCGGACTCGGCCTGAGCCTGCTGCTTGAGGTCCGCGAGGATCTCCGCGCCCTCGGCGCGAGCTGCCTCGCGGATGCGAGCCGCCTCGGCGCGAGCGTCGGCCAGCTGCTTCTTGTACTCGTCGAGGGCCTTCGCGGCCTCGGCCTGTGCGGCCTCGGCATGGGCGATGCCGCCTTCGATGCGCTCGGCACGCTCGTCGAGGATCTTGCGGAACTTCGGGATCGCGAAGATCCCGAAGAACGCGGCGATGACCACGAAGACGACGAGAGACCAGAGGATGTCGTAACCGGCGGGGAAGAAGACGGCCGCCCCCTCAGGAGCACCGCCCTCGGCCGCGAGGATCGTCTCGATCATCGGTGTGTCGTCCTAACTGATCAGGAGAAGATGAAGCCGGCGGCGAGGCCGATGAAGCCCAGCAGCTCGGTGAAGGCGATGCCGAGGAACATCGTGACCTGGAGGCGGCCGGCCAGCTCGGGCTGACGTGCCATGGCCTCGACGGTCTTGCCCGCGACGATGCCGATGCCGATGCCGGGGCCGATCGCTGCGAGGCCGTAGCCGACGGTCGCGATGTTGCCGTTGATCTCAGCGAGGATCGTGGTGGTGTCCACTTGTGTTTCCTTCCGGTTGGGCGGGGCTCGTCAGGCGACGGGCCCCGTCGTTCTTAGTGTTCGTTCGACGCTCAGTGTTCGTTCGACGCGGCCTGTTGGATGTAGACCGAGGCGAGGAGCGTGAAGACGTAGGCCTGCAGCACGGCGACGGCCATCTCGACGATGGTCATGACGAACCCGCCGATGAGGGTCAGGGCGCCGAACGCCATGAACCCGCCGCTCATGCTGAAGAAGAAGAAGTGCGTCGCGGCGAAGCAGAGCACGAGGAGGAGGTGGCCGACCATCATGTTCAGCAGCAGTCGCAGAGCCAGGGAGATCGGCCGCACGATGAAGATGTTGATGAACTCGATGGGGGTCAACAGGATGTACATGTACCACGGCACACCGGCCGGGAACAGGGCGTTCCGGAAGAAGGTCGCTCCGCCCACCTCGCGGAAGCCCGCGTAGATGAACATCACGTAGGCCACGACGCCGAGCAGCAGCGGCATGGCGACGACGGACGTACCGGCGATGTTCAGGCCGGGCACGATGCCCGTGATGTTCATCGCGAAGATGCCGAAGAACATGGCGGCCAGCAACGGCAGGTACTTGCGGCCCAGCTTCTCGCCCAGGATCTCTTCGACGATCTGGACGCGGACGAAGTCGAGGCCGAGCTCGGCGATGCTCTGGCCGCGGGACGGCACGAGCCGCCCCTTGCGAAGGGCGAGCCAGAAGAGCAGCAGCATGACGGCGATCGCGAAGAGGCGGACCAGCATGATGCGGTTCAGCTCGAAGGGCGTGCCTTCGAGGAAGATCGCGGACGGGAAGAACTCGTCAAGAGTCGGGGCGTGGAATCCCCCGTCTCCGTGGCCGGTCTCGGCAGCGGAGAGCAGGTTCACAGCGTTCGCTATCAGCGCTATCTCCTGTGTCGGGGCGAGCACCCTGAAGTGTCGCGACGATTGGTGGGGTTGTCATCCGAACCCGCAGAGAATCGCGGCCGGGGAACGGTCAAGACTCTATCAAGGTATTCGGTGCTGGCACGAATCGACGGCGGTCTTTTCATGCCCTGCAAGGAACATGATCGATCGACCGCGTCGTCCACGCCTAAAGGGGACGCCGGGCGGCGGGCCGAGGCTCCGTCAGTCCTGAGGCGCGGGCGGCAGGACGGCGTCGCTGACGTTGCCCAGCCGGCCGCGGACCACGACCAGCGCGTCGATGGCGAGGGTCCCGACGATCGACACGACCAGCGCCAGGAACAGCACGAGGTCGTTCACGAACGGCTGGTCCTTCACGAGCACCAGCAGCACGACGAAGATGACGAGCTTCAGCAACCACGCGCCCATCACGATGCCGAAGAAGGCCGCCAGCCGGAACCGGATGGCGATGAGCATGCTCGCCGCGGTGATGCCCGCGAAGACGACTGCCAGGGCGACCCCGACCAGGGCGCTCCACAGGCCGTCCGTGCCCGCGTAGGCGAAGCCGAGGCCACCTCCGACGACGGCGATCACGAGGGCCAGCAGTCCCGTGTAGGTCAGGATCTTGGTGAAGATCGAGCGGGCGTTCATGGGCGTTCCTCCGGGGGTGTCAGTTCGGGCACCACGGCGTTCTGGGCCGTGTCGGTGTCGGACGGGTCGAGGACCTCCGCGGCCTCGTCGAGCGGGTCGAACCGGCCGGACGCACTCGCCGCGAGAGCTTCGCTGCGAGTGCTCTGCACGGCCACCTCGACGCGCTTCCGACGGCTGAGCGGTGCGAGCGTGAGGACTGCGCAGACGACGAGGCCCACGCCCAGGAACAGGCCGACGAGCCAGGAGGGCTTGACGAAGAGGAACATCAGGCAGCCCACGGAGACGACGAGGGTCCACGAGTAGAAGATCAGCACGGCCTGGAAGTGGGAGTGGCCCATGTCGAGCAGACGGTGGTGCAGGTGCTTGCGGTCCGCCGTGAAGGGCGATTTGCCGGCGCTCACGCGGCGGAGCACGGCGAGCCCGAAGTCGAGCAGCGGCACCACGAGCACCGCGAACGGGAGCAGGATCGGGATGAAGGCGGGCAGCAGGGCCGACCGTGAGATCGTGGCCGGATCGATCTGCCCCGTCACGGAGATGGCGCTCGTCGCCATGATCAGCCCGGTCAGCAACGCCCCCGCGTCGCCCATGAAGAGCCGGGCGGGATGCCAGTTGAGCGGCAGGAACCCGAGGCAGGCGCCGATCAGGACGGCGGTGAGCAGAGCGGCGAGGTTGAAGTACTCGGTCTGGCCGATGGTGATCGAGATGACGAAGCTGTAGATGAAGAAGACGCTGTTCGCGATGATCGTGACGCCGGCGACGAGCCCGTCGAGGCCGTCGATGAAGTTGACCGCGTTCATGACGAGCACGATCGCCAGGATCGTGAGGATCAGGGACATGTACGGGGAACCGATGGCGAGGCTGCCCCCGATCGGCAGCGACACCAGCTGGACGCCCTGCCAGGCGAGCACGCCCGCCGCGATGATCTGGCCGGCGAGCTTGGTCATCCAGTCGAGGTCGTAGAGGTCGTCCACCACGCCGATCACGACGATGATCGTCGCCGCCCCCAGGATCGCCAGAGGCGGACCAGGGTCCGCGAACACGAGCCGGAAGTAGTCGACGCCCGAGATCAACGGGAACACGAACCAGGCGGCGAGGAGGGCGACGACGATGCCCGCCCACATCGCCACTCCCCCGAGGCGGGGAGTCGGGGTCTTGTGGACGTCGCGCTCCCGGATGGTCGGGTAGAGCTTGAACCTGAGGCCGAGGCGCCAGACGACGACGGACAGCACGAAGCTGACGACTGCCGCGATGACCATCGCGAGCAGGTAGTACCTCACGCGAGTGCGTCGGCCCCGACGACGCGTCTGATCTCGGAGTCGGGCAGGACGCCGTGCCGCACGATGCGGAGGACGCCGTCGGCCGCGCCCGTCGCGTCCACGATCGTCGAGCCCGTGTTGGCGCCGGGTCGGCGCTCGTAGCCGTCGCCCACGGGGCCGGCGTCGAGGTAGACGGCGACCGAGTCGCCCAGCATCTCGAGCGCCGCCTGTGCGGTCTCGGCCGCGGGCTGGCCGGTGAGGTTGGCGCTCGAGACCGCGAGGGGACCGGTCTCCTCGAGCAGTTCGAGGGTGAGGGGGTGGCTCGGCACGCGCAGGGCGACGGTGCCGCGGGTCTCGCCGAGATCCCAGCTGAGGGACGCCTGCGCGCGGAAGATCACCGTGAGCGGCCCCGGCCAGAACTCGTCCAGCAGCGGCCTCACCACGTCGGGGACCGTCGAGGTGAGTGCGGCGAGCGTGTCCAGGCCCTTGATGAGGACGGGAGGCGGCGACTGACGACCCCGCCCCTTCGCGTCGAGGAGCTTCTGCACCGCGCCGGGGTCGAACGCGTCGGCGGCCACGCCGTAGACCGTGTCCGTGGGCAGGACCACGAGCTCGCCGCGCCCGACGGCGCCACGGGCCCGGCGCATGCCGGCGAGCAGCTCGGAGTCGACGGAGAGGTCGTAGAGGGAGGCCATGACCTGACGATGATAGTGCGGACGACCTGGAGGGGACGTCAGCGCACCGCCGTCGTCGCGCGATCGCGACCGGCGAGATCGGGGTGCGTGACCGTGGACCGCCACCCGTCGGCGTCCAGGAGATCGCGGATCGCGCCTCCTTGTTCCTCGCCGTGCTCGACGACGAGCACGCCGTCGGGGTGCAGGAGGCGGAGGGCCGTCACCGAGAGGTCGCGCACGACGTCGAGGCCGTCCGCTCCCCCGTAGAGAGCGAGCTCGGGATCGTGCAGCCGGACCTCGGGGTCCCGCGGGACCATGCCGACCGGGATGTACGGGGGGTTCGACGCGACGACGGACACGGTGCCGTCGAGCTCGGGCAACGCGCCGGCCAGGCCGCCCTCGACGAGCCACACGTTGCCGGCGCCGACCGCGGCGATGTTGCGACGGGTCCAGACGGCCGCGTGCGGCGACAGCTCGACCGCGACGACGGACGCGACGGGCACCTCGGTCGCCATCGCCAGGGCGATCGCGCCGCTGCCCGTGCCGAGGTCGACGGCCACGGGACGCTCGCCGGGCGCCGCGCGCAGCGCGTCGATCGCCAGCTGGGCGACGCCCTCGGTCTCGGGACGGGGAACGAAGACCCCCGGGCCGACGTGCAGGTGCATCGACCGGAAGGCCGCCGTGCCGGTGATGTGCTGCAGGGGCTCGCGCGCGGCACGACGTCGCACCGCCTCCCCGAACGCCGACGCGTCGGAGGCGGTCACGGCGGATCGCGTCACCGCTCTGGCTCGGACGACCCCACGACCGAGGCCGAGCACGTGAGCGAGCAGGAGCTCGGCGTCGACGTCGGGCGTCGGCACCCCCGCCGACGACAACACGGCCGACGCCGCCACGAGGGCGGAGTCGACCGTGCGGGAGCGCCCGAGCGCCTCGGCGGCGTCGGTCACGACGCGGTGTCGCCGATCTCGGCGAGCCGGGCCTCTTCGTCGGCCTGGATGCAGGACTCGACGACGGGCTGCAACGCGCCGTCCATCACGGCGTCCAGGTTGTACGCCTTGTAGCCCGTGCGGTGGTCGGCGATCCGGTTCTCGGGGAAGTTGTAGGTGCGGATGCGCTCCGACCTGTCCATCCCCCGGATCTGGCTCTTGCGGGCGTCCGACGCGATGGCGGCCTGCTCCTCCTGCTGACGCGCGAGGATGCGCGCCCGCAGCACGCGCATGCCGGCCTCCCGGTTCTGCAGCTGGCTCTTCTCGTTCTGCATCGCGACCACGATGCCCGTGGGCAGGTGGGTGATGCGGACGGCGGAGTCGGTCGTGTTGACCGACTGGCCTCCGGGCCCGGACGACCGGTAGACGTCGATCTTGAGGTCGTTCTGGTTGATGTCGACCTCCTCGGGCTCGTCGACCTCGGGGAACACGAGGACACCGGTCGTGGAGGTGTGGATGCGGCCCTGGGACTCGGTGGCGGGCACGCGCTGGACGCGGTGCACGCCTCCTTCGTACTTCAGGTGGGCCCAGACGCCCTGCGAGGGATCCGTGGCGTTCGACTTGATGGCCACCTGGACGTTCTTGTAGCCGCCCAGGTCGCTGTCGTCGCTCTGGATCATCTCGGACTTCCAGCCCATGCCCTCGGCGTAGTGCAGGTACATGCGCAGGAGGTCGGCGGCGAAGAGCGCGCTCTCCGCGCCTCCTTCGCCGCCCTTGATCTCCATGATCACGTCGCGGCCGTCGTCGGGATCACGAGGGATCAGGAGGCGCCGCAGCTTCTCCTGGGACTCGTCCAGACCCTGCTCGAGCGCGGGCACCTCGTCGGCGAACGCCTCGTCCTCCTTCGCGAGCTCGCGTGCGGCCTCGAGGTCGTCGACCGCCTGCTGCCACGCCGAGTGCGCAGCCACGATGCGGCTGAGCTCGGCGTAGCGACGGTTGATCTTCTTGGCGCGCGCCGCGTCCGCGTGCACCGCGGGGTCGCTGAGCTGCGTCTGGAGGTCGTCGTGCTCCGCGAGGAGCACGGACACCGACTCGAACATCAGTGGTCTTTGTGGCCGGCGTCGTGGCCGTTCGCGGGCATCGACTTCTGGATCTGCACGAGGAACTCGACGTTCGACTGCGTCTCCTTGAGGTTGCCCAGGACGATCTCGAGCGCCTTCTGCTGCTCGAGCCCGGCGAGGGCACGGCGCAGGCGCCACGTGATCTTGACCTCGTCGGGGCTGAGGAGCATCTCTTCCCGACGGGTGCCGGAGGCGTTGACGTCGACGGCCGGGAAGATCCGCTTGTCGGCGAGGTGACGGGAGAGGCGGAGCTCCATGTTGCCGGTGCCCTTGAACTCCTCGAAGATCACCTCGTCCATCTTCGAGCCGGTCTCGACCAGCGCGGTCGCCAGGATCGTCAGCGAGCCGCCGTTCTCGATGTTGCGCGCGGCGCCGAAGAAGCGCTTCGGCGGGTAGAGGGCCGACGAGTCGACGCCGCCCGACAGCACGCGGCCGGAAGCCGGGGCGGACAGGTTGTAGGCGCGGCCGAGACGGGTGATCGAGTCGAGCAGAACGACGACGTCGTGGCCCAGCTCGACGAGGCGCTTCGCGCGCTCGATGGCGAGCTCGGCGACCGTCGTGTGGTCCTCAGCAGGACGGTCGAAGGTCGAGGCGATGACCTCGCCCTTGACCGTGCGCTGCATGTCGGTGACCTCTTCGGGACGCTCGTCCACGAGGACGACCATGAGGTGCACCTCGGGGTTGTTCACCGCGATGGCGTTGGCGATGGCCTGCAGCACCAGCGTCTTGCCTGCCTTGGGCGGGGAGACGATCAGGCCGCGCTGGCCCTTGCCGATGGGCGACACCAGGTCGATGATGCGGGTCGAGAGCTTCTGCTGCTCGGTCTCGAGGCGCAGGCGCTCCTGCGGGTAGAGGGGGGTGAGCTTGCCGAACTCGACGCGCTTCGCGGCCTCCTCGACGGGCTGGCCGTTGATCGAGTCGATCCGGACGATGGCGTTGTACTTCTGACGCCCCTGGCCCTGGTCGCCCTCGCGCGGCTGGCGGATGGCACCGACCACGGCGTCGCCCTTGCGGAGGTGGTACTTCTTCACCTGGCCGAGCGACACGTAGACGTCGCTGGCGCCGGGCAGGTAGCCCGTGGTGCGGACGAAGGCGTAGTTCTCGAGCACGTCGAGGATGCCGGCGACGGGGATGAGGACGTCGTCGTCGGAGATCTCGGGCTCGAACTCGTCGGTCTGGACGCCGCGGCCGCGCTTGCGGTCGCGCTGACGGCCACGGCCCTGACGACCGTTCTCGTCCTGCTGCTGAGGGCCGGTGCCCTGCTGGCGGTCCTGGTGCTGTCGCTCCTGCTGCTGACGGTCGCCCTGCTGCTGGCGGTCGCCCTGCTGCTGGTCGAGCTTCTGACCGCCCTGCTGACGATCCTGCTGACCGCCCTGCTGCGGGTCGGCCTTCTGGCCCTGCTGCTGGTCGCCGTTCGTCGGCTGCTGACCGGCCTGGCCGTTCTTGCGGTCACCGCGACCACGGCTGCGGCTGCGGCGTCCGCCGCCCTGCTGACCGGCCTGGTCGCCCTGGGTCTGGTCGCCCTGGCCCTGGTCTCCCTGGCCCTGGTCAGCGCCTGCGGCCACGCCTGCATCGCTGTCGGCGGTCGCGTCGGCGTCCGTGGTGGCTGCCTGCTCGCCCTGCGCCGCGGCCTGCGCCTCGGCGACGGTCGTGTCGGAGGCGCGGCGCGAGCCACGGCGGCTGCGCGACGGACGCTCGGCGGCGACCGGCGCCTCCTGCAGGGTCTCGGCGGGAGCCTGCTCGGCCTGCGCGGCGGGAGCCTCGACCGGGGTCGTGGCGGGGGCCTGGAGGACGGGCTCGACGCCCGACTCTCCGCCGTTGACGTGGTCGCCGGCGCCGCGCTGGGCGGGGGCGCCGGCAGCGGCGGTCGCGCGTCGCGATCCGCGACGGGCACGGGTCGGGGCGACGGGCGCCTCGTCGGCGGCGGCGACCTGAGCGGCCTCGGCCGGCTCGGTGCCTGCGGCGACCTCGACGGGCACGTCGGCGGGCGTCTCGACGGGCACGTCGAGCACGGGCTGCTCTGCGACGGGCTGCTCGACGACGGGCTCGGCGGCCTCGGCCGGGGCGGCGCTGCCCCCGGCCGACTGCGCCTGCACGGCGGCGATCGCGGCGACGAGGTCGCCCTTGCGGAGCTTGGAGAGACCGCTGATGCCGAGCGAGGAGGCGAGGGCCTGGAGCTGCGGGAGGCGCATGGCGCTGAGTTCGGCGGTGGTGTCCGCAGAGTTGCGGATGTCGACGTCTGACACTGGTGTTGGGTTCCTTCCGCTCCCCCGCGAGAGCCGCGAGGCTGAGCTGGTCACACCTCGTGGCCTGGGGTCTGCCCTGTCGGCAGGCCCTGCGCGGTTGCGCGCTGCGCGGGATGCGCAGGGGAGCTCACGGAGGTGCGGTGCACGTACGCCAGACAGGCGGACGCACACTGCGAGATGTGCACTACGGGATGTGCGGCCCGGGGGGATCGGGGAGCCTGGGGACTCGACGCACTTACTCGAGAACCGAGGAGGTGCTGCTAGATGCCCAGGGGATCTTGATTCTCTACCGGGTGCGGCTTCACTGTAGCACCCCGCAGGTCGACGGCGAGCATGACGGCGCGCCAGTCGGACAGGGAGTGCTCGGCCACGAGATCCGCCGCGAACAAGCGCTGCGCGGGGTCGCTGCCGAGGACCAGCAGCGAGGGACCCGCGCCGGAGACGACGGCGGCCAGGCCGGCGTTCCTCAGCATCGTGATCAGGGCATCGGTCTCGGGCATGGCGCTCGCCCGGTAGCTCTGGTGGAGCCTGTCCTCCGTCGCGGCGAGGAGCAGCTCGGGGCTCTGGATCAGGGCCGCCACGAGCAGCGCCGAGCGGGACACGTTGAACGTCGCGTCCTCGTGCGGCACCGACGCCGGCTGGAGGCTGCGTGCGAGCTTGGTCGACAGGGTCGACTGCGGCACGAAGACGACGGGCGACACGCCACGGTGCACCAGCAGGCGCTTGTGGGCCGGCCCGGACGAGGTCATCCACGCGATGGTCAGTCCGCCGAACAGGGCGGGCGCGACGTTGTCGGCGTGGCCCTCCATCTCGGTCGCCACACGCAGCAGGTCGGCGGACGAGAAGTCGACGACGCCCTCGAGCAGGCCCTTGGCCGCGACGACGCCGGAGACGATGGCGGCGGCGGACGAGCCGAGGCCGCGGCCGTGCGGGATGACGTTGCGCGCCCGGAGCCGGAGCCCCGGCAGCGGCTGCCCGACCGACGCGTAGGCCGCGGCGATCGCCTGCACGACGAGGTTGCCCTCGTCGGTGGGTACCTCGCCGGCGCCGACCCCCTCGACGTGCACCTCGACGCCCGGGCTCGTGGTCGTCGTGACCACGAGCTCGTCGTACAGGGAGACGGCCAGCCCGAGCGTGTCGAAGCCCGGCCCGAGGTTCGCGGACGTCGCCGGCACCCGGACCAGGACCGAGCGCGGGTCGCCCACCTTGGTCATCGGCGTGCCTCGGTCATGCAGACGCCGGGACGAGCCCGAGCACCTCGGCGACGCGCGAGGTGTCGCTCTCGACGACCGTCGGCGTGACCTCGGAGCCGTCGGCGCGGCGCAGCGCCCACTGCGGGTCCTTCAGGCCGTGGCCCGTGACCGTGAGGACGACCGTCGCGCCCGCCGGGACGACTCCCGCGTCGGAGCGCTCGAGCAGGCCAGCCACGCTGATGGCCGAGGCCGGCTCGACGAAGACGCCGACCTCGGCCGCCAGGATCTTCTGCGCCGCGAGGATGGCGTCGTCGGTGATGGCGCCGAACCAGCCGTTCGTGAGGTCGCGGGCCTCGAGTGCCAGCTGCCAGGAGGCGGGGTTGCCGATCCGGATCGCGCTCGCGATGGTCTCGGGGTGCTTCACGACCTCGCCGGCCACGATGGGCGCCGAGCCGGACGCCTGGAAGCCGAACATGCGCGGCAGGCGCGTCGACCGGCCGGCCTCGACGTCCTCGCGGTAGCCGCGGGTGTACGCCGTGTAGTTGCCGGCGTTCCCCACGGGGAGGAAGTGGAAGTCCGGGGCGTCGCCGAGCACGTCGACGACCTCGAACGCCGCGGTCTTCTGCCCCTCGATGCGGTCGTTGTTGACCGAGTTGACGAGGTGCACCGGGTAGTTGGCGGCCAGGTCGCGCGCGATGTCGAGGCAGTCGTCGAAGTTGCCCTGGATCTGGATGAGCTGGCCGTTGTGCGCGACGGCCTGGCTCAGCTTGCCCATGGCGATCTTGCCCTCGGGCACGAGGACCGCCGCGGTGATGCCCGCGTGGGCGGCGTACGCGGCGGCCGACGCCGACGTGTTGCCGGTCGAGGCGCAGATGACGGCCTTCGCTCCGTGCTCGACGGCCTTCGAGATGGCCATCGTCATGCCGCGGTCCTTGAAGGAGCCGGTCGGGTTCATGCCCTCGTACTTGACGAACACCTTCGCCCCGGTGCGCGCGGACAGCGCCGGTGCCGGGATGAGGGGCGTGCCGCCCTCGCCGAGGGTGACGACGGGAGTCGCCTCCGTGACGTCGAGACGGTCGGCGTACTCGCGCAGGACACCCTGCCACTGGTGGGCCATCAGGCTCCTTCGACTCTCAGCACGCTCGTGACGGTGTTCACGACCGTGGTGTTGCGGAGGGCGACGACCGTGGCGGCGAGGTCGGACTCGCGGGCACGGTGCGTGCCGATGATCAGGGTAGCGGTCGCGGGGGCCGCCTCCTCGTCGCGTGACGCGCCGGGCTCGAGGCCCCCGGTCTGCTCGACGCTGTGCACGCTGACGCCGTGTCGGCTGAGCACCGTCGCGACCTCGGCCAGGACGCCGGGCTGGTCGGCCACGTCGAGGGTGATCTGGTATCTCGTCACCACGTGCCCGATGGGCAGGACGGCCAGGTCGGCCTGGGTCGACTCCGCGACGCCCGGGCCGCCGACCACGTGGCGGCGCGCAGCCGACACGAGGTCGCCGAGCACCGCCGACGCGGTCTCCACTCCGCCGGCGCCGGCGCCGTAGAACATCAGGTCGCCTGCGGCCTCGGCCTCGACGAACACCGCGTTCTTCGCGCCGTGCACGGCGGCGAGCGGGTGGTCGAGCGGGACGAGCGCGGGGTAGACGCGTGCGCTGACCCCGTCGACGCCGTCGGCGTCGGTGAGGCGCTCGCAGATCGCCAGGATCTTGACCACGTAGCCGGCCTTGCGTGCCGCCTGCACCTGCTCGTGCGTCACGGACGTGATGCCCTCGCGGTGCACGGCCGAGAGGGGCACCGTCGTGTGGAAGGCGAGGCTCGCGAGGATGCTCGCCTTCTGGGCCGCGTCGAAGCCCTCGATGTCGGCCGTGGGGTCGGCCTCGGCGTAGCCCAGCTCGGTCGCCGTCGCGAGGGCGTCCTCCAGGGTGTCGCCGTCCGTGTCCATCCGGTCGAGGATGAAGTTCGTCGTGCCGTTGACGATGCCCATGATGCGGCGGATGCGGTCGCCCGCGAGGCTGTCGCGCAGCGGCCGGATGATCGGGATGGCGCCGGCGACGGCCGCCTCGTAGTAGAGCTGTGCGCCGACCTGCTCGGCCGCCGCGAACAGCTCGGGGCCGTGGTGCGCGAGCAGCGCCTTGTTGCCCGTCACGACGTCGGCCCCCGACAGCAGAGCCTGGAGCACGTGGTGACGAGCCGGCTCGAGGCCGCCCATGAGCTCGACGACGATGTCGGCCCCCAGGATCAGCGACTCGAGGTCGGTCGTCAACAGCTCGCGCGGCAGGTCGACGTCGCGCGGCGCGTCGACGTCGCGGACGCCGATGCCCACCAGCTGCAGGCCGGCGCCGGCCCGCCCCGCGAGCTCGTCTCCGTGCTCGAGGAGCAGGCGGGCCACCTGCGACCCGACCGATCCGGCGCCCAGCAGGGCGACCCTCACGTCGCGGTATTCGTCCATGGTGATCCGTTCTCTGGAGGCGGTCCCGGTCGGGGCGCCGTGAGCTGGGGGAAAGGGGGGTGGTCGGGTGACGTGCGGAGCGAGGGTCAGTCGAGACCGGCGTCGCGGGCCAGCAGGTCGGCCTCGGTCTCGCCGCGCACGACGACCCGGGAGGACCCGTCTCGCACCGCGACGACCGGGGGGCGCCCGACGTGGTTGTAGTTGCTCGCGAGGCTCCAGCAGTAGGCGCCCGTCGCGGGCACGCCCAGCAGGTCGCCCGGCGCGACGTCGGCGGGGAGGTACTCGGCCAGCACGACGAGGTCGCCGCTCTCGCAGTGCTTGCCCGCGACCCTGACGAGGGCGGGGCCCGCCGAGGAGGCGCGGCTCACGACACGTGCGGAGTAGTCGGCCTCGTAGAGGGCCGGGCGCGCGTTGTCGCTCATGCCGCCGTCGACGCTGACGTAGCGTCGCACGGCGGTCTCGCCGGTGCGCTCGTCGAGCGTGACCGCGACGTCCTTGACCGTCCCCACCGTGTAGAGCGTGGTGCCGGCGGGCCCGGCGATCACCCGGCCGGGCTCGACGGCCACCACCGGCAGCGAGATGCCGAGCCTCGCGCACTCCGCCGCGACGATGTCGGCCAGCGCCGCCGCCAGCTCGTCGAGCGGGCGAGCGTCGTCGACCGACGTGTACGCGATGCCGAATCCGCCGCCGAGGTTGAGCTCGGGGACGGGACCGCCGGCGAGCAGGTCGGCGTGCAGGGAGAGGAGGCGGCGTGCGGCCTCGCCGAACCCGTCCGAGCCGAAGATCTGGGAGCCGATGTGCGAGTGCAGACCGAGGAACCGCAGGGAGGGACGACGACGGATCTCGGCGACCACGGCGGGCGCGTCGGCGAGGGTGATGCCGAACTTCTGGTCTTCGCGTGCGGTGGCGAGGTAGTCGTGGGTCGACGCGTGCACGCCGCTGTTGACCCGGACGCGGACGGACTGGACGACGCCGTGACGCGACGCCGCCTCGGCGACCCGCACGACCTCGTCCGCGTTGTCGACGACGATGTTGCCGATGCCCGCCGCGACGGTGCGGTCGATCTCGGCGAGCGACTTGTTGTTGCCGTGGAACGCCATGCGCGAGGGCTCGACGCCGGCCGCCGCGGCGACGGCGAACTCGCCGCCCGTGCAGATGTCGACGCGGAGGCCCGCCTCGGCCACCCAGCGCGCGACCTCGACGGAGAGGAACGCCTTCGCGGCGTAGTAGACGATCGCGCTGGTGCCGATGCGTCCGAGCTCTCGGTCGAACGCCTCCTTCGCGCCGCGGGCCCTGCCTCGGAAGTCGTCCTCGTCGACGACGTAGAGCGGGCTGCCGTGGCGGGCGACGAGCTCGGTGGCGGGGACGCCGGCGACCGCGACGACGCCGTCGTCGCCACGCTGCGAACCGCGGGACCAGACCGAGGCGGCGAGGGCGTCGACGTCGTCGGGCTCGAGCAGCCAGGCAGGGGCGAGGGGGTTCTGCGACAAGGGGACCTCGGTGGGGACGGAGAGGAGCGGGACGAGGTCGAGCCTACCGACAGCAGCCGACCGTGACGGAGCCGCTGGCGGCGGACGCACGAGGACGCGGCGTCGACTACCCGCAGGTGCCCTTCGCCGCCAGCGCGGAGGAGTCGAGGGGCAGGCCGTCAGACCGGAGTCCGAGCTGCACCCGGTCGGGCTCGACGTCGACCGACGTGAGGACGACGCCGGGCGGCAGCTGCTCCGCGACGCAGATCCGCGCGGCGAAGTCCCCGAGGAACGGGGTGAGGTCGAGCGAGACGGAGACGTCGGGGAGGGACGCCCGCGTCGGCGCGAAGTCGAGGGCGCGCCCGTCGTCGACGAGGGCCGGCGTCGCCGTGACGTCGACGGCGACGGGCGGGATGAACGGCGGGTCGAAAGAGCGAGAGTAGGTGATCTCGTCGGTGCCGAGCGCCACCGACGCCCCGACCGACTCGATCCCCTCGAGGGAGCTCACCGTCGCGGAGTCGGCCGTGAGCGTGCCCGTCACCGGGCCGGAGGTGCCCTCGAGGTCGGTCGGGACGTCGCTGACGTCCACCGTGAACGAGACCGGATCGCCGGCGGAGCCCGACGACAGGGTCACGTCGTCGAGCGAGCCGTGCGCGATCTGCCACAGCACGGAGACGCCGTGGACGTCGACGGCCACGTCGTCCAGCCCGGTGGAGGTGGCGATCTCGGCCGCGGCGCGCTGCTCGACCAGGCTGCGGGTGACCACGTCCGCGACGACCGCCAGGACGGCGAGCACGACCAGCACGCCGAACAGGACGAAGAGGCCCGCGGCGGCGCCCCGCGCACGGCGGCGCGGCACGGGCCGCTCGGCGAAGAAGTCGTCGACGTCGCTCATGCCCTCGTCACATCCGGTCGGGGGCGGAGACGCCGAGCAGGCCGAGACCGTTGCGGATGACCTGCCCGGCCGCGTCGTTGAGCCAGAGGCGCGTGCGGTGCAGGTCGGTCACCTCCTCGTCGCCCAGGGGGGTGACCCGGCAGCTGTCGTACCACCGGTGGTAGGTGCCGGCGAGTTCTTCGACGTAGCGCGCGACCCGGTGCGGCTCGCGCAGCTCGGCGGCCTGCACGACCACGCGGGGCAGCTCGGCCAGGGCGCCGAGCAGGGCGCTCTCGGTCTCGTGGACGAGCAGGGAGGCGTCGAACGCGTCACGCGTCACGCCGGCGGCCTCGGCGTTGCGCGCCACGGACCTGGTGCGGGCGTGCGCGTACTGGACGTAGAAGACCGGGTTGTCGTTCGTGCGCCTGGTCCACAGGTCGAGGTCGATGTCGATCGAGCTGTTCACCGGGCTGCGGACGAGCGAGTACCGACCCGCGTCGATGCCGACGGCGTCGACCAGGTCCTCCATCGTGACGACGGTGCCGTTCCGCTTCGACATGCGCATCGGCTCGCCGTCGCGGAGCAGGTTCACCATCTGGCCGATGAGGATCTCGAGGTTCACGCCCGGCTCGTCGCCGAACGCGGCGCACATCGCCATCATGCGGCCGACGTAGCCGTGGTGGTCGGCGCCCAGCATGATCAGGTTCCGCTCGAAGCCGCGCTCGCGCTTGTCGAGGTAGTAGGCGAGGTCGCCCGCGATGTAGGCCGCCTCCCCGTCCGTCTTGATGACGACCCGGTCGCGGTCGTCGCCGAAGTCGGTGGTGCGGAGCCAGGTCGCGCCCTCGGCCTCGTAGACGTGCCCGAGCTCGCGGAGGCGGGCGACGGCACGCTCGACGGCCTTCGACTCGTGCAGCTCGTTCTCGTGGAAATAGACGTCGAAGTCGACGCCGAAGTCGTGCAGCGACTGCTTGATGTCGGCGAACATGAAGTCGACGCCGGCGGCACGGAACGCCTCTTGTGCCTCGTCCCGGGGCAGCGCGAGCAGGTCGACGTCGGTCGCCGCGAGGACGCGGTCGGCGATGTCGCCGATGTACTGCCCGCCGTAGCCGTCGTCGGGGGTCGGCTCGCCGAGCGCCCGGGCCACGAGGCTGCGGGCGAAGCGGTCGATCTGACCGCCGTGGTCGTTGAAGTAGTACTCGCGGGTGACGAGCGCGCCCTGCGCCTCGAAGACCCGCGCGAGGCTGTCGCCGACGGCCGCCCAGCGGACGCCGCCCATGTGGATCGGCCCCGTGGGGTTCGCCGACACGAACTCGAGGTCGATGGTGACGCCGTCGTAGTAGGTGCCGCGACCGAACGCGGCCCCCTGCTCGACGATCGTCCTCGCGAGCAGGCCGGCCGCGGCGGCGTCGAGGCGGACGTTGACGAAGCCGGGGCCGGCGACGTCGACGTCGGAGACGCCGTCCACCTCGGCCAGCTCGGCCGCGATCTCGGTCGCCAGGTCGCGGGGCGAGGCGCCGACGCGCTTCGCGAACTTCATGGCCACGTTCGTCGTCCAGTCGCCGTGGTCTCGGTTGCGGGGCCGCTCGAGCACGACGTCGGCGGGCGTCACGACGACGTCGGCGGGAACGCCTCGACGCTGGAGCACCCCGTCGACGACGGCGAGCAGGGACGTGGAGAGTTCGGCGGGAGTCACGGTCGTCGATCTTACCGGCTGGGCGACGGAGGGCCCGATGGCGGGACGACTGCCGTCGTGACGACGCGCGGGAGGCGCCGGTCAGGCAGCGAGGGAGACGACGCCCGCCTGCCCCGCGAGGAGGGAGAGGAGGAGCGGCAGCTGTGCCCGGTCGGCGCCGCGGTCCTCCGGGTGCCACTGCACGCCCGTGATCGGTGCGCTCTCGTGCTCGACCGCCTCCACCCCGCCGTCGGCCGTGCGGGCGACGACGAGCAGGCCCTCGCCGACCCGGTCGACGGCCTGGTGGTGGGCGCTCCGCACCCTCGCCGTCGTGCTCCCGAGGGCAGCGGCCGTGCGGCTGCCGGCGACGACCTCGACGTCGTGGTCGACCATGAGGCTCTCGACGGCCCCCGAGCCGCGGTGGATCCCGTGGGCGTCGTCGAGGTGCGGCACGAGGGTGCCGCCGAGGGCGACGTCGATCACCTGGTGCCCGCGGCAGATGCCGAGGACGGGGGTGGACCGCACCAGCGCACGACGGACGAGCGCGATCTGGCCGGCGTCCGCCTCCTCGTCGTGACGGCCTTCGCCCTCGTAGCCGCCCCGACCGCCCCACGCCGCCGGGTCGAGGTCTTCTCCCCCGGCGATCACGATCGCCGACGCGCCCTCGGTGACCCGCAGCAGCTCCGTCGCGCCGAGGTCGCCGGCGGCGAACCGACGAGCGTCCCAGCCGAGGGCCCTCGCGGCCTCGACGATCCGCTCGTTGAGGGTCTGCACGTAGGCGTGGTAGCGCGGGGCGTGCGGACGGTCGGCCGTCACCTCGACCACGGCCAGCATCGGGCGCGCGGCGACGACGGCAGCGGACCCGGGGCGGACGAGGGAGGAGGTCATGGCTCCATGGTCGTCGGCGGTCGCCGACCTCGCCAGCTGTGTGTCGCGCCGTTACGTCGCGGGGTCAGGGCCAGGCGGGGTCAGGGCCAGAGGGAGGCGCGGCGCCAGTCCTCGCCGACCCGGTCGTACCGCACGCGCACCTGGTCGCGGCCCGTCGTGGCCTGCCAGAACTCGACCGACACGGGCAGCACCCGGTACGCGGTCCAGTCGTCGGGCACGAGGTCGTCGTCGGCCTCGACCTCGGCGCGGGCCCGGTCGAGCGCCTCGTCGACCACCCGGACGTCGTCGATCTCGGTGCTCTGCGGCACGGCGACGGCGACGGCACGGGAGTCGGGGTGCCGGTGGCGGAAGTCCTGCTCGGCCACGTCACGCGGACCGGGCACCGCCGAGCCGACGACGCGGACCTGCTGCCCCTGCGCCGCCCAGAAGAATGTGAGCGCGACGCGCTCGTCCTCGGCGATCTGTCGACCCTTCGGGCTCAGGGCCGACGAGGTGAACCAGAAGGCGTCGTCGACGTCCTTGAGCAGGAGCGTGCGGGCCGTGGGGCCCGACGCCGTCGAGGCCGTCGACAGCGTGAACGCGTGCGGCTGGACGACACCGGCGGCGACCGCGGCGTCGAGCCACTCGAGGAACAGCGCGACCGGGTCGGCAGGCGTCGAGGAGATGTCGAGGCCGCCGACGTCGGGGCTCGGCGACGCCGCCCCCCTCACGCGGTCGCGGAAGGACGGAGAGGACGAGGAGGCGCCGGGAGCGGAGTCGGGAGGAGTCACGAGACCAGCCTGCTCTCGTCCCGCCGCCGCGTCCGTCGAGCACGTCCGTGACCGCCGGCAATCGCTGCTAGCCTTGTCGACGTCCCTGGCCCCCATAGCTCAGGGGATAGAGCACTGCCCTCCGGAGGCAGGGGCGAAGGTTCGAATCCTTCTGGGGGCACCCGCACCTCCTCGACCTGCCGGTCGGGAACGACGAAGGCCCCGCAGCTGCGGGGCCTTCGTCGTCGGGCGGGCCTTCGTCGTCGGGTGCGCAGTCGACCGTCGGCGCCGTTGCTGACGGTCGACTGCGCGTCGCGGGCTCAGCTGTACGTCAGCGCGATGACCGCGACGTCGAGCGTGCGGTAGGCGCCCTCGGCACGTGTGGCCGATCGGACGCGGCCACGGAGCACCTCGAAACGGCCCTCAGTCTCGTGCACGAAGCCGATCACGCCGGCGGTGGGGGTGGACACCCGGTGGAAGCCGTCGCCCAGGGGCACGACCTCCGCTCGCGAAGTCCTCTCAAGAACAGCACCCATGATGTCCTCCTCGGGTCAGGCGGCCTCGGGTAGGGCCGATCTCCGGAGATTACCCCGCGAAGCCGCCGCGCAGCCCCGTGAACGGGGTACACCCGACCACGACCGCTCGCCCTGGCCTCCAGGACCGCCCGCCCCTCACCCGTCGGCGGAACGGGTGCCGTAGGGGTACGGCGTCAGGTGGGCGGCGGCTCCACGAGCGGCCGGTCGCGACGAGGCCGTCGAGACGTGGCCGTGACGCCGACGCTCGCGACCGTCACGAGGGCGAGGGCCACGAGCTCGCGCACCCCCAGCGCCTGGCCGAGCACGACGAGGCCCGCGAGCGCGGCCGTCGCCGGGCCGAGGCTCGACAGGACCCCGAACACCCGTGTCGGCAGCCGCCGCAGGGCCACCATCTCGAGCGAGTAGGGCAGGGCGCTCGTGAGCACCGCGACGACGAGGAACACCAGCAGGAGGCTCGGGTCGGCCGAGACGGCCGAGGCCGCGTCACCGGCGCCCAGCGGCACCACGACCACCGCGGCGACCGTCATCGCGACGGCGAGGCCGCCGAGCGAGTCGTCGCCACGGCCGAGACTGGCGTTGGCGACGATGTAGCCGGCCCAGAACGCGCCTGCCCCCAGGGCGAGCAGGACGCCCAGGAGCGGGGTCGCGCCGCTCGAGTCGAGGCCGAGCACGACGACCCCCGTCAACGCGAGGAGGGCCCAGGCCGCGTCGACGAACCGTCGAGTCTGCACGAGGGCGACCGTGAGCGGCCCGAGGAACTCGAGCGTCACGGCGACGCCGAGGGGCACGACGTCGATGGCCAGGTAGATGAGCAGGTTCATCCCGGCGAGGGCGACGCCGAGCAGGACGACGCCGAGCCAGGTGCGCCGGGTCCAGCCGCGGACCCGCGGCCGGAAGACGAGCAGCAGCACCAGTGCGCCGAACCCGAGGCGGAGCGCCGCCGCGCCGAGCGGACCGACGGCGTCGAAGTGGCTGCGAGCCAGGGCAGCGCCGAACTGGACCGACACGATGGCCGCGACGGCGAGGAGGGGCGCTGGCACTCGCTCGAGGGCGGCGGGGCGGGTCACGGGCGGCGGTCTCCGGGGTCGTCGGGGCAGGACGAGTCTAGGGCGGCAGGACCACGGGGCCCGGCCACAGTACGATCGACGAGTGTCCGACGCCCTCACCGTGATCTCCCCCGTCGTGGAGCTCTTCGGCTGGTTCGGGTTCATCGTCGGGACGCCCTTCCTGCTCGCCGGCAGCGTCATGCGCTCCCGTTCTCGTCGGTGGGAACAGACGGTCGCCGTCGTCATCCCCGCGCCCGACTGGGCGCACGCGGCCACCGCGCGGTGGATGGACTCCTCCGGCGAGCTGCACGAGACGGAGTTCGACGACCACCCCGTCGACACCCCCGTCGAGACGGAGCTCGCGGTGCACTACGACCCGTGGCGCCCCTCGAGGCCGCGGCTCGACCCGCCGCACGAGGACGGCCGGGCCCTCCGCACCGTGGGCTGGATCCTCATCGCCGTCGGTGCCGTCTGCGCCGTCGCCTCGATCGTCCTCCTCTTCGTCGACTGAGGCGGCTCCTCCCCCGGCACGGTGCAGACGCGGTCCTCCACGACGACGCCTGCGGGCCGGACTCCGGCAGGGGCCCCGTGGCTAGACTCCAGCCATCACACCGAGGGGAGCACCGTGACCGTCAGCGCGAAGGGTCGACGACGAGGCCAGGGCACGCGCCGGGCCATCACGGCAGGCGTCACCGGCCTGCTCGCGGTCGCCGCGGCGGTCGGCCTGGGGGCGTTTCCTGCACTCGCGACGGCGCCCGTCGACCTCTCTGGTGCCTACGTCCTCGACGACGCCGGCGTCCTCTCTCCCGCGCAGGAGTCGCAGGTCACGGACAGCCTCGACCAGCTCTCCGCAGACGCCGGGATCGACCTCTTCGTCGTCTACGTGGACGCCTTCGACTCCCCCGCCGACAGCGCGGCCTGGGGCCTCGCGACGGCTGAGCGCAACCAGCTCGGCACAGACGACGTGCTGCTGAGCGTGGCGGTCGACGACCGGGTCTACGACCTGTCGGTCTCGTCCAGCTCGACCGTGACGGCAGCCCAGCAGGAGGCGCTGCAGTCGGACGTGCTGGAGCCCCGCCTCCGTGACTCTGACTGGGCGGGCGCCGCGGTGGCCCTCGCCGACGGCATCCGTGACGACGCGGCCGGCCCCGACCTCTCCTGGCTGCTCTGGGTGCTCGTGGCGCTCGTCGTGCTGGCGGCCGCCGGCGCCGTCGTGTTCGGCGTGGTCCGCTCCCGTGCCCGTCGCCGGGCCTTCCGGTCGGCCGAGGAGGCGCAGGCTCAGCTGGACCGCCGCGCGGCCGCCCTGCTCGTCGCCCTCGACGACGAGCTGACCGCCGGGGCGCAGGAGGTCGGCTTCGCCGCGGCGCAGTTCGGCGACGACGCCGTCGCGCCGTTCGCCGCCGCGCTGACCGAGGCGAGGGAACAGGCCCGGGAGGCGTTCGAGCTGCAACAGCGGCTGGACGACTCCGTGCCCGACTCGCCCGAGCAGCGTCGCGAGTGGACCGAGCGCATCGTCCAGCTCTGTGACGAGGCCGGACGGTCGCTCGACGAGCAGTCGGCGGCGTTCGACGCCCTCCGCGCCGACGAGGAGCGCGCTCCCCGCGATGCGGCCGCGCTGCCCGGCGAGGTCGCCGGCCGGCGCGAGAAGGTGCGGCGTGCACGGGAGCTCCTGACCCAGCTCCGGCAGACGTACTCGACCAGGGCCGTGGCCACGGTGGCCGACGCCCCGGACCAGGCCGAGCGCCTCCTCGACTTCGCGGACGAGTCCGCCGCCGCGGCGACCGACTCGATCGGCCGCGGCGACACCGGCGAGGCCGTCGGCGCCGTGCGTGCGGCCAGGCAGTCGCTCGGCCAGGTCGACCAGCTCGTCGGCTCGGTCGACAAGGCGGCGGAGGCCCTGCGCACCGCGGGCACGACCATCGCCGCGCTCTCGGCGGACCTGCGGCGCGACATCGCGGCCGCGGAGGGCCTGCCGGCCGATCGCGTGCCCGAGGGAGTCGACGTCTCGGGCTCGGTGGCGGCGGCACGCGCGGCCGTCGCCCTCGGCGAGACGCAGGCCGACGATCCACTCGCCGTGCTGGCAGGCCTCGAGGCCGCGAACGTGCGCGTCGACGCCGCCCTCGTCGCCCTCCGCGACGCCGTGGAGAAGGACCGCAGGGTGCAGGCCGCCCTCGACCAGGCGCTCCTCACGGCGCGCAGTCAGATCAGCGCCGCCCGCGACTTCATCGAGACACGACGCGGCGCGGTAGGCCCGCAGCCGCGCACCCGGTTGTCCGAGGCCGAGCGTCACCTCGCGACGTCCGTCTCGCTCGCGACCTCCGACCGGGACCGTGCCCTCGGCGAGGCGCACCTCGCCGTGCAGCTGGCCGGCACGGCCGCGTCGGAGGCACAGGCCGAGGTCTCGTCGTACCAGCAGGGCGTGCCGTTCGGCGGGGGCGGCGGACGCGGCGGCGGGGCCGACCTGAGCGGCATCGTCACGGGGATCGTCCTCGGCGGGCTGCTCGGCGGGGGCGGCGGCGGGCGAGGCGGAGGCTTCGGCAGCGGCGGTCTCGGCGGTCTGGGCGGCTTCGGCGGGCGCAGCGGCGGGGGCGGCGGCTTCGGGGGCGGCGGAGGCGGTGGCGGCGGACGTCGCTCCGGCGGCGGACGGTTCTGACCGAGGCCGCGCAGCCCTGACGCAGACGACGACCATGAGCACGAGCACGAGCACGACCAGACTCCCCGGCGGGCGCCGCCCGGCGGGATCGACGCACCACCCACGAGAGGACACCACCATGGCGAAGCAGTCCATCTTCGGCCGGATCGCACAGCTGACCCGCGCCAACATCAACGCCCTGCTCGACCAGGCGGAAGATCCTGCCCTGATGCTCGACCAGATGGTGCGCGACTACACGAACAGCATCGCCGAGGCGGAGTCGGCCGTGGCCCAGACGATCGGCAACCTGCGGCTGCTCGAGCAGGACCACGCGGAGGACGTCGCCGCGGCCGCCGACTGGGAGCGCAAGGCACTCGCCGCCAGCAACAAGGCCGACCAGCTCCGCACGTCCGGCAACGCCGCCGACGCGGACAAGTTCGACGCGCTCGCCAAGGTCGCCCTCGGCAAGCAGATCTCGTCCGAGAAGGAGGCGAAGGACGCCGAGCCGACGATCGCCTCGCAGACGGTCGTCGTCGACAAGCTGAAGGCCGGCCTCACGGGCATGCGGTCGAAGCTCGACCAGCTCGACTCGAAGCGCAACGAGCTCGTCGCCCGGTCGAAGACCGCGGCCGCGCAGTCGCAGGTCGCCGACGCCCTCGGCAGCATGGACGTGCTCGACCCGACCAGCGAGATCGGTCGCTTCGAGGACAAGGTCCGTCGTGAGGAGGCGAAGGTGCTGGGCCAGCAGGAGCTCGCCGCGTCCAGCCTCGACGCGCAGTTCGAGGGCCTCGAGGACCTCGACCAGCAGACCGAGGTCGACGCGCGCCTGGCCGCGCTGAAGCTGGGCGCGCTCGACGCGTGACCACCGCCTCCGGCTCCCTCGCCCCGCCTCCCGCCGTCCACCGGCCGGGCGGCGGGGCGTCGCGCGTCGTCGCGGTCGACGTCGCGCGGGGGCTGGCGGTGCTCGGCATGTTCGCGGCGCACATGTGGCCGCGGGCGGAGCTCGACGAGCGCGTCTTCGACGGCCGCTCGGCGATCCTGTTCGCCACCCTCGCGGGCATCTCGCTGGGACTCTCGTCGGGCGGGTCGCGCCCGACGGCACGGGGAGGCCGCGCCCCGGTCGTCGGCTCCGTGCTGATCCGGGCCGCGGTCCTCGTGCTGCTCGGCCTCGTGCTGCAGGCCTGGAACGAGTACGTCCTCGTGATCCTGCCCTACTACGGCGTGATGTTCGCGCTGCTCGCCTTCGTCCTCTTCGCGCCGCGGGCGGTGCTCCTCGCGCTGGCCGCGGTCGTGACGGTCGTCGCCCCGTGGCTCGCCGACCAGGTGCCCGTGACGAACCTCGGCAGTCCGCTCGCGGGCGGGATCGTGGGCCTGGCACAGGACGCCCTGCTCGTCGGCTCGTACCCGGCGCTCGTCTGGCTGCCCTTCCTGCTCGTCGGTCTCGCCGCCGCCCGGAGCGACCTTCGTCGGCTGCGCACCGGAGTCGTCCTGCTGGTCGGGGGGACCGTGGCGGCGGTCGTCGGCTACGGGTCCCGGTGGCTGCCGGGCGCCTCCTCGTGGCCTGCCCTCGACCCGGCGGCGCACGAGGGCGCACCGGCGGAGATCGTCGGATCGGGCGGCACGGCCCTGGCCGTCGTCGGCCTGCTGCTGCTCGCCACCCGGCCTGCCTGGCCCGGCGGACGCCTCCTCGCGACGGGCCTCTCGCCGCTCGCCGCCGTCGGCAGCCAGCCGCTCACGATCTACGCGGCGCACCTGGTGCTGACTGCTCCCCTCTTCACGCTCTACCGACTCGACGGCGGCCGTTACGGCCTGCCCCTCGGCTGGCTGGTCGCGGCGATCGTCCTCACCCTCGCCTGGGCCGTGCTCTGGCGCCGGTTCGTCGGACGCGGCCCGCTCGAGCGGCTCGTCGCCAGCGTCAGCACGCCCTGGCGCCGAGCTGGTCGTGACCACCGGGCGGCGAGCACCTCCTGACCACACGGTGAGCAGGCCCCGGCGCTCGGCGGACCGCCCTGTGCCAGACTCACGCGCATGAGGTTCGTCGTGGTTCCGCAGTGGCAGGGTTCACCGTCGTCGAGGGCGATGCGGCTCGCCGAGGGGGCGTACGCCGTGCTCGGCGACCTGCCCACGAAGTCGACCACCGTGGTGGAGGTGCCGGTCGGCGCCGGGGACTCGCTCGGCACCCGGGTGCACAGGTTCTCGTCGGTCGTGGCCGTCGCCGCGTCCCTCCGTCGCGAGCTCGAGGCCGGGGCGTCGCCGGCCCTCGTCGTGGGCGGCGACTGCGGCGTGGAGTACGCAGCGGTGCAGCACGCGCTGGGCCCCGACACCGCCGTCGTCTGGTTCGACGCGCACCCCGACCTGCACAGCCCGCGCACCAGCGAGAGCGGTGCCTTCAGCGGGATGGTGCTGCGCGCCCTGACCGGCGACGGGACCGACGAGCTCGGCGCTCTCGAGGCCGGCCCTGGCGCCCGGCGTCTGGAGCCCGGCCGGATCGTGCTGGCCGGCAGCCGCACCTACGACGACGCCGAGGACACCTGGGTCGAGAGCCGCCGGGTCCGCACGGTCTCGTCGCTCGACCTCACCCCCGAGGAGGTGGTCGAGGCCGTCGCCGCGACGGGCGCGACCGAGGTCTACGTCCACGTCGACCTCGACGTGCTCGACCCGGGAACCCTCGACGGGCTGCTCGAGCCCGTGCCGTTCGGCCTCGACCCTGCCGTCCTGATCGCGACGATCACCGCCCTCAAGGAGCGCTTCGCGCTCGTCGGGGCCGGCATCTGCTCGTTCGCCCCTGTCGACTCGGCCGCCGCGGCCGACGACATGGGCACCATCCTCCGCGTCGTCGGGGCGCTCGCCCGATGAGCGCGGGCGGGAAGGACGACGGACCCGTCGGCGAGGACCGGCAACGCGTCTCCGTCGAGCGCGACGGCCACGTGCTCGTCATCGGCCTCGACCGCCCCGAGAAACGGAACGCGGCCGACCTGCGGATGCTCCGCGAGCTCTCGCTCGCCTACGGCCTGCTCGACCGCGACCCCGACCTGCGGGCCGGCCTGCTCGTCGGCCACGGCGAGCACTTCACGGCGGGCCTCGACCTCGGGGACGTCGCCCCGGCAGTCGGCGACGACGGGCTCGACGTCGTGCCCGAGGGCGGGCTGCACCCCTGGCAGGTCGAGGGGCGCGCGCTCACGAAGCCCGTCGTCGCCGCCGTGCAGGGCACCTGCCTCACGCTCGGGGTCGAGCTCGCCCTCGCGAGCGACGTCGTCGTGGCCGAGGTCGGCACCCGCTTCGGGCAGATCGAGGTGAGCCGCGCGATCCTCCCGTTCGGCGGGGCCACGATCCGGCTCCCCCGCCGGGTCGGCTGGGGGGACGCGATGCGCTGGATGCTCACCGGCGACCTGTTCGACGCCGAGGAGGCGCGGCGCATCGGGCTCGTGCAGGAGGTCGTCCCCGAGGGCGAGGCCCGCACCCGCGGCCTCGAGCTCGCGCACCGCATCGCCGCCCAGGCGCCGTTGGCCGTGCAGGCGACGCTGGCCTCCGCCCGGCTGGCGGTGCGGGAGGGCGACGCCGCCGCGGAGGCGCAGCTGCAGCCGGAGCTCGTGCGGCTCATGCGGACCGGGGACGCGCGCCGGGGCATGGAGGCGTTCCTCTCGAGGACGACGGCGGAGTACGAGGGCGACTGACCGCCTCCTCGTGTCGCCCTCCGCAGCGCAGACGACGACGAGACCGGACGCCGCGGGCCCCGGACACGCAGGAGCCCGCCTCCCCCTGAGGGAAGACGGGCTCGAGAACGAGGCGGATCGACCTACTTGAAGACGTCCTTGACGCCTTCGCCGACCTTCTTGGCGGACGCGCCGGCCTGGTCCTTCTGACCTTCGGCCTTGAGGCTGTCGTCGCCCTTGCGGTCTCCGATGGCCTCCTTCGCCTTACCGGCGATGTCCTGAGCGGCGTTCTTGATCTTGTCGTCGAGTCCCATGGTGACCTCCTCGCTACAGGCGCTGTCTGCGCCTTTTCCAGCACCGTACGCCTCGGGGCCCGTCGCGTCCCCGCCTGTCACGCAGTACTCAGAAATCGTACAGCGATCGTGCATGTGCGCCCCGGGGACTCCCCCGGTGCTCGACAGGCCCGCAGGACTACCGTCTGAGCCATGACGACTTATGACCTCATCGTGATCGGAGCCGGCGCGGTCGGCGAGAACGTGGCGGACTACGCCACCCGCAGCGGGCTGGAGGTGGCCCTCGTCGAGGCCGAGCTGATCGGCGGCGAGTGCTCGTACTGGGCCTGCATGCCGTCCAAGGCCCTGCTCCGCTCGACCTCGGTCATCCGGGCCGCGAAGTCCGTCGGGGGCGCGGCCCAGGCCGTGACCGGCGACGTCGACGTCGCCGCGGTGCTGCGCCGACGCGACTCGTTCACGAGCGGCTGGGACGACTCGGGACAGGCCGACTGGGTCGAGGGCGCGGGCATCGCCCTGCTCCGGGGCCACGCGATCATCACCGGCGTCAAGGAGGTGACGGTCGACGGGACCGTGCACACCGCCCGACATGCCGTGGTCGCGGCCACCGGCTCCACCGCCCTGCTCCCCGACGTGCCCGGCCTGGCCGAGGCCCGCCCGTGGACGAGCCGCGAGGCGACCAGCGCCCAGACGGTGCCGCAGAGCCTCGTCATCGTCGGAGGCGGCGTCGTCGCCCTCGAGATGGCGACCGCCTACCAGGGCCTCGGCTCGACGGTGACGGTCATCGCCCGCAGCGGCCTGCTGGGCGGCCAGGAGCCCTTCGCCGGCGAGCTGGTCGGCAAGAGCCTCCGCGAGCGAGGCGTCGACGTGCGCACAGGCTCGTCCCCCGCCTCCGTCCTCCGGACCGAGCACGACACGGTCGAGGTCACCCTCGACGACGGCAGCGTCGTGATCGCCGACGAGATCCTCGTCGCGACGGGCCGTGTGCCGCGCACCTCCGACCTCGGCCTCGAGAACGTGGGCATCGAGCCCGGCGACTGGCTGCAGGTGGACGACACGCTGCTCGTGCACGGCACCGACTGGCTCTACGGCGTCGGCGACGTCAACCACCGTGCACTGCTCACCCACCAGGGCAAGTACCAGGCCCGAGCGGCCGGCGAGGTCATCGCTGCCCGCGCCCTCGGCCGTGAGCTGAAGACCGAGCCGTGGGGCGCCCACGTCGCGACCGCGGACGACGCCGCCGTTCCCCAGGTGACGTTCACCGACCCCGAGGTCGCGAGCGTCGGCCTCACCGCGGACGCCGCCGAGAAGCGCGGCATCGACGTGAAGGTCGTCGACTACGACCTCGCCGGCGTCGCCGGGGCGGCCCTGCACTCGGACGACTACGAGGGGCACGCGCGGATCGTCGTGGACGAGAGCCGCAAGGTGATCGTGGGCGCGACCTTCGTCGGGCCCGACGTCGCCGAGCTGCTCCAGGCCGCCACGATCGCCGTGGTCGGCGAGGTGCCGATCGACCGCCTCTGGCACGCCGTCCCCGCCTACCCGACGGTGAGCGAGATCTGGCTGCGCCTGCTCGACGCCTACGGGCGTCCGTGAGGAACCCCCTCCTCGACTCGCCGGTCTCGCGCCTCGGCTGTGCCTGGGCGACCGCGGTCGGACTCGCGATCGGCGTGCCGCTCAGCGTCGGCCGGGTGCGCGTCGTGGGCGACCTGATCGTCTGCCGGGGCCTCCCCCGGTGGGCCTTCAAGCGGGGCGGCACCTGCGTCGGACGGGTCTACCTGACCCGCGACAAGGACGGCCCCCGCGTGCTGCAGCACGAGGCCGTCCACGTGAGGCAGTGGCAGAAGTACGGCATGCTGATGCCGTTCCTGTACTTCCTGGCCGGCAGCGACCCGCTGACGAACAGGTTCGAGATCGAGGCAGGCCTCGAGGAAGGCGGCTATCGATGACCCGCACCGTGATCATCACCGGAGCCAGCAGCGGCATCGGCCGGGAGGCGGCGATCGAGCTCGCCGCGGGAGGCGCGCAGGTCGCCGTGGTCGGCCGCAACGCCGAGCGCACCCGCGCCGTCGCCGACCAGGTCGGCGGTCGCGCCTTCCTGGCCGACTACGACCGGCTCGACGACGTGCGCCGCCTCGCGGACGAGCTGCTCGAGGCGTACCCGCGCATCGACGTGCTGGCCAACAACGCGGGCGGCCTCGTGAGCGAGCGGGGCCTCAGCCACGACGGGCACGAGCGCATCCTGCAGTCGAACCACCTGGCTCCGTTCCTGCTGACGCGCCTCCTGCTGCCCCGGCTGCTCGAGAGCTCGGGCCGGGTCGTCTCGACGGCCAGCGTGGCCAACCTGTTCGGCAGCGTCCGGCTCGACGACCTGAACTGGGCGAAGCGGCCCTGGCTCGGCGGCTGGCGCCAGTACGGCACGAGCAAGATCGAGACGATCTTGTTCGTCCGCGAGCTCGCGCGGCGCACCGGACTGGAGGCGTTCTCGTTCCACCCCGGCATCGTCAAGACGTCGTTCGGCTCGTCGTCGCCGATGTGGCGGATGGCGAACGTGCTCTCGAACGGCAACTACGGCATCTCGGCCCACGCGGGCGCCGTGCCCCTGATCCAGCTGTCGGGCCCGAGCTCGGTCAGCGTCGAGAACGGCACCTACTTCGACCAGCTCAAGCCCCACGGGCGGCTGCACCGCCACGCGCAGGACGACCTGCTGGCCGAGGCGCTGTGGGACAGGACGAGCGAGATCGTCGGGGTCGACCCCCAGGTCTGACCGGCAGGCCGCCGGGAGCTACATCTCGGCGCGGCCCAGCCGCCAGTAGCCCATGAAGGCGACCTGGCGGCGGTCGACGCCGACCTCGCTCACGAGGAACCGTCGCAGGGCCTTGATCGCGCCGGCCTCCCCCGCGAGCCACGCGTACAGCTCACCCTGCAGGGCCGCGCCGTGCTGCGCCTCGCCCTGGGGGACGTCCCAGAGGATGTCGTGCTCGATGTCGACCTCTTCCAGGTCGACGCCGCGGTGCCAGGCCGTCACGTAGCGCGCGGTCCAGCCGCGCACCGCAGTCTGCAAGGGCACTCCGTAGGCGACGCCCTCGCCACCGGCCGGGTGCTGCGCCGCACCGTCACCGGAGCGAGGCAGCCAGTGCACGGCCACGCCGGGCGGCGCCACCAGCGGCAGTACGTCACCGGCGGTCGGCACCTCGAGGAACACGCAGCCCCTGGCGTCGGCCGGCAGCGACTCGACGATGGACGAGATGGCGGGCACGGCGGTCTCGTCGCCGGCGATCATCACGGTCGACGCACGGCCGGGCGCCCACTCGACGCCGCTGCCGGTGACGCCGCTCGTCGCGTCGGGGCCGATGAGCATCGCCTCGTCGCCGACGCGGGTGCGGGCGAGCCACGCGGCCGCGGCTCCCTGGTCGCCGTGGCTGACGAAGTCGACGTCGACCTCGCGGAGCTGCGGCCGGACGGCGCGGGCCGTGTAGGTGCGCAAGGCGTTCTGCTGGTGGGCCGGCAGGGCACGCCAGGACGGCCACCAGTCGTCGGTAGGGAACGTGTCGTAGCCGGTGGCCTCGAGCGGCAGCACCAGCTTGATCCGCTGGTCGAGGCCGTCGACCCCGAAGTCGCCGAGGTCGTCGCCCGTGAAGGTCACGCGGACGAAGTGCGGGCTCAGGGCCTGCAGGGCCGCGACGCGCACCCGGTACGGGCGGTGGGCGGGCTTCTGGCGGGCCTCGGGCGGGGCCTCTGCGGTGATCGTCACGAGTCGAGCCTAAGGCATGCCTAACCTAAGTCGCCAGGGATCATCTCGACGTCGAGCGACAGGTGTCGACCACACCGGCCTGGAGGCCCGGGCTCAGACCGCGGTCGCGCCCCGGTCGCGCGAGGCGTCCTGGGCAGAGGGGACCATGTCGTGCAGGTCCCGGCGCAGGTCCCAGGCGAACCCCTCAGGGCCGCCGAGCCAGATCAGGTGCTCGGCCTCGGCCAGGGCGTCGGCGTCGACGTACATCTCCGCGAGCCAGGCACGGACTGCGCGCTCGACCGCCTCGCCGGGCGCGCAGGAGAGCC
This sequence comes from Frigoribacterium sp. ACAM 257, assembly GCF_007954365.1. Lineage (GTDB taxonomy): Bacteria > Actinomycetota > Actinomycetes > Actinomycetales > Microbacteriaceae > Frigoribacterium. The sequence continues at coordinate 662,900 of NZ_VOLO01000001.1, read as the reverse complement.
CGGTGCCGGGAGCGCCCGAGCGGCGGTCACGAGCGAGCCAGGTGACCGTGACGCGGCCGGGCGACGGCAGCGACTCGATCTCGGCGGCGGTGTCGACCTCGACGAAGACCTGGCCGCGCGCACAGATCGGCAGCGCGGCGAGCATGGCCCGGAGGGTCGGGACCGAGGAGGCGTCGCCCGCGAAGAGGACGCGGATCGCGTCGTACGGCAGGGGCGGGTCGGCGAAGTCGAGGATCATGTCCCGTTCAATGTAGGTGAGCCTTGCCTCATCCGCCACTCGGCGGCTGCCCCTCGGGGCAGGTGCACAGGCACGCCCGACAGCCCCGCGCCCGGCCGACGCCCGTGTAGTAGATTCTCTGACGTCCACGGGTCCGGCAGCGACCCGGGGGCGAGGGGCGGCGCGTCAGTCCGGCAGCGACGACGCGCCAGCCGCGGTCCGACGTCCACAAGCGACGACGGTCCTCCTTCGACCGGAGTGCGCAGGTCGCCACGAGCGACGACGCGCACCGACCCGAACCGCTCCCGAAAGGCACCTCCACCGCCATGCGCCCCTCCCGCCTCCTCGTCCCCGTGGTCGCCGCCGCCGCCTCGCTCGCCCTGCTCGCCGGGTGCACCGCGGGCGGCTCCGACACCCCACGCGGCGGTGCCGACGCGACCGTCACGGTGGGCCTCGTGCTCGAGCCCTCCGACCTCGACGTCCGCACCACCTCCGGCATCGCCCTCGACCAGGTGCTGATCGACAACGTCTACCAGGGCCTCGTCGGCCGCACGCAGGACAACGAGATCGTCGACGTGCTGGCCAGCGAGCACACGATCAGCGCGGACGGCCTGACCTACACGTTCACCCTGCAGGACGGCGTGACCTTCCACGACGGCGCCGCGATGACCGCCGCCGACGTCGTGTGGTCGCTGCAGCAGGTCGCCGACGACGAGTCGCTCGCCGGCCACGCCGACCTCGCCTCCGTCGCCGACGTCAGCTCCCCCGCCGACGACACCGTCGTGCTCACGCTGACGCAGCCCGACTCAGCCCTGCTGTTCGCCCTGACGGGCCGTGCCGGGCTCGTGCTCGAGCAGGCGGCCACCAACGACCTCTCGACGACCGCCAACGGCACGGGGCCGTTCACGCTCGCCTCGTGGACCCAGGGCGACAGCCTCCGCCTCGAGCGGAACGACGACTACTGGGGCGAGGCCGCGGGCGTCGCCGGTGTCGTGTTCCGCTACGTCACGGACGGCTCCGCCGCGATCAACGCGACCCTCTCGGGCGACCTGGACGTGCAGACGGCGGTCGACGCGACCCTCGCCTCTCAGTTCGACGGTGTCGACGGCATCACGGTCGAGCAGGGCCAGACGACCGACAAGTACACCCTCGCCTTCAACAACGCCGTCGCCCCCTTCACCGACCCGCGGGTGCGCCAGGCGATCCGGATGGCCGTCGACAACGACGCGCTGATCGCGGCCGTGGGCGGCTCGGCCGTCGACCAGGGCGGCCCGATCCCCGAGCTCGACCCCGGCTACGAGGACCTGACCGACGTCGACGCCTACGACCCTGACCAGGCGAAGCAGCTCCTGGCGGAGGCGGGCCACGCCGACGACCTCGACCTCACGCTCGAGTACGCGAACTTCTACCCCGCCGCGATCGGCGACGTGCTCACCACCCAGCTCGCCGACGTCGGCGTCACGCTGACGGTGCAGCAGGTCGACTTCACGACCTGGCTCAACGACGTGCTCGCGCCGCCCGCCGACGGCGGCACGCGCGACTTCCAGCTGAGCATGGTGAACCACGCCGAGACCCACGACTTCTCGAACTGGGCCGACCCGACGTACTACTGGGGCTACGACTCGGCTCCCGTCCAGCAGCTCTACGCCGAGTCGCTGGCCGCGACCGACCCCGACGTCGCCGCCTCGAAGCTCGCCGAGGCCGCCCGGATCGTGTCGGAGGACGCCCCCGCCGAGTGGCTCTACACCGCGACGACGCTGACGGCCGTGCGCGACGGCGTCACGGGCTTCCCGACGTCGTCCACCAGCACCCGCCTCGACCTGTCCGCGCTGGCCGTCACGGAGTGACCCGGTTCCTGCTCGGACGCACCGCCCTCTTCGCCCTGGGGCTCGTGGTCGCGAGCGTGCTGATCTTCGCGACCCTCCGCCTCCTGCCGGGCGACGTGGCGCAGTCGATCGCGGGCACGACGGGCTCGGCGGCCCAGGTCGCGGCGCTGCGCGAACAGCTCGGCCTCGACCGGCCGATCGTCGCGCAGTACCTGGAGTGGGCCGGCGGGCTGCTGCGGCTGGACCTCGGCGACTCGCTCGTGACCGGCAGCCCCGTCGCCGGCGAGATCGCGGAGAAGCTCGGCGTCACCCTGCCGCTCGCCGGGTTGTCGCTCGTCTTCGGGCTGCTGATCGGCGTCCCCGCCGGCGTCTGGGCCGCCGCCCGGCACCGCCGTCCCGTCGGCCTCGTCGTCGGCGTCGGATCGCAGCTGCTCGCCGCGGTGCCCGCCGTCTGGCTCGGCATGCTCCTCATCGCGCTCTTCGCGGTGACGCTCGGCTGGCTGCCCACCCAGGGCTGGCCGCTCGACGGCTGGCAGGATCCCGGGCGGGCGCTGCGCTCGCTCGTGCTGCCCGCCCTCACGATCGGGATCATCGAGGGTGCGGTGCTGCTGCGCTTCACCCGGTCGGCCGCGATCGGCGCGCTCGACCAGGACTACCTCCGCGCCGCCGCGGCCAAGGGCATGACCCTCGACCGCGCGCTGCTCCGGCACGGCCTGCCGAACGTGATGCTCAGCGTCGTCAGCGTGCTCGGCCTGCAGGTCGTCGGCCTGGTGGTCGGCGCAGTCGTCGTCGAGCAGCTCTTCACGCTTCCCGGCCTCGGACGGATGCTCGTCACCGACGTGGGCCGCCGCGACCTCACGAAGGTGCAGGGCGAGCTGATGACGCTCACCGCGATCGTCCTGTTCGTCGGGCTGCTCGTGGACGTCGCGCACAGGCGGCTCGACCCCCGGCTGCGCGAGGTCGAGCGATGAGGCGCGGCTCGTTCGTGCGCTCCCTGCTGCGCCGACCCCAGGGCGCGGCGGCCGTCGCCTGGCTGGCCCTCGTCGCCCTCGCCGCGGCGGTCAGCCGGGTCTGGACCCCGGCCGACCCGTTCCGCACGGATCCCTACTCGGCCTGGCTGCCCCCGTCGGGCGGGCACCTGTTCGGCACCGACGCCGTCGGCCGCGACATCGCCAGCTACCTGATGGCGGCGAGCGGCACCACCGTGGTCGTGGCCGTGTCGGCCGGGGTGCTCGCGCTCGTCGTGGGGCTCGGCCTCGCCGCCCTCGGCTCGCTGACCGCACGCATCGTGCGCGAGTCGGTCGCCGTCCTCATCGACGTCCTCGTCGCGTTCCCCACCATCCTCGTCGCGATGGCACTCGCCGCGGCGTTCGGTGGGTCGCTCGGGGTCGTCGTTGTCGCCTCGGGCCTCGGCTACGGCGTGACCATCGCCCGTGTCTCGCGGAGCGAGATCCGCCGCGTCGCGCGGGAGGACTACGTCACGGCCGCCCGCGCGTCGGGCGCCGGCACCGCGACCGTTCTGCTGCGGCACGTGCTGCCGAACATCGCGCCGGTGTTCGTCGTGCAGCTGTCCCTCGCGATGGCGACGTCGATCCTCGCGGAGGCGGGGCTGTCGTTCCTCGGCTACGGGGCGTCGGCCGAGACGGCCTCGTGGGGGCGCCTCCTCGCGGACCTGCAGAAGTTCCTCGGCGTGCACCCGTGGACGATCGTCTGGCCGGGGCTGGCCATCACGCTGACCGTGCTGGCGCTCAACCTGCTCGGCGACGCCGTGCGCGACGCCGCCGACCCGAGGCTGAGGGGGGCGTCCTCGTGAGCCTCGACGTCGACGACCTGACCGTCACGATCGACGGCCGTCGCGTCGTCGACGGCGTCTCGCTGCACCTCGCCGACGGAGCCCGCCTCGGCCTGATCGGCGAGTCGGGCTCGGGCAAGTCGATGACGACCCTCGCCGTGCTCGGCCTGCTGCCGCCGCAGGCCGTCGTGACGGGCAGCATCCGCCTCGACGGCCGCGAGCTCGTCGGCCTCTCCGACCGGCAGCTCGCCCCGTTGCGGGGAGCGACGATCGCCGCCGTCTTCCAGGACCCGCGCACGGCCCTCGACCCCGTCATGACCATCGGGCGCCAGGTGGCCGAGCCGCTGCGCCTGCACGGCCGCGTCTCCCGGGCCGACGCGCGCCGCCGCGCCGTCGAGGCCCTGGCCGAGGTCGGGCTCGACGAGTCGGTCGCCGACTCGTGGCCGCACCAGCTGTCGGGCGGCCAGCGCCAGCGAGCCGTGATCGCGACGGCCCTGATCGCCCGCCCGGCCGTGCTGCTCGCGGACGAGCCGACGACCGCCCTCGACGTGACGACGCAGGCCGAGGTGCTCGCCCTGTTCCGACGGCTGGTCGACGAGCGCGGGGCCTCGCTCCTGTTCGTCACGCACGACCTCGCGGTGCTGGCGCAGGTGGCCGAGGAGGCGGCGGTGCTGTCCCGGGGACGCGTGGTCGAGAGCGGGCCGGTCGCCCGCCTCCTCGGCTCGCCTGCCCACCCCGTGACGCGCGGCCTCGTCGAGGCGACGCGTGCGACGACCTGGAGGGCACCGTGACCGGCTCGGACACGCAGCACGACGACGCAGGCACCGGCCCCGGGCCGCTGCTGAGCGGCCGTGACCTCTCGCGCACCTTCACGCTCCCCCGCCGGTCGCCGTTCCAGCCGGGGCCGGTGCGGCACGCCCTCGTCGAGGCCGACCTCGACGTCGGACGGGGCGAGAGCGTCGCCCTGATCGGCGAGTCCGGCTCGGGCAAGTCGACCCTGGTGCGGCTCCTGCTCGCCCTCGACCGGCCGACCGCCGGCACCGTGACGTTCGACGGGCGCGAGGTGCGTCCCGACCGCGCCTCGCGCCTCCGCTGGCTGCGCCGCCGCACGGGCGTCGTGCTGCAGGACCCGTACAGCTCGCTCGACCCCCGCATGCGGATCGGCGACGTCGTGGCCGAGCCGCTTCGCCTGCTGCGGGTGCCGGGCGACCACCGCCGGATGGTTGCCGAGGTGCTCGAGCGCGTCGGCCTCGAGCCCCGGGGCGTCGACCTGTGGCCGCACGAGCTGAGCGGCGGCCAGCGTCAGCGCGTCGCCCTCGCCCGCGCCGTCGTGCACGGCCCCGACCTGCTGGTCGGAGACGAGCCGATGAGCGCCCTCGACGTCACGGTGCGCGCGCAGATCCTCGGCCTGTTGGCCGAGCTGCGCGACGCCCTCGGGCTGTCGCTGCTGATCGTGTCGCACGACGTCGGGCTCGTGCAGCACCTGAGCGACCGCGTGGCCGTGCTGCAGGGCGGGCGCATCGTCGAGCAGGGCGCCACCGCCGACGTGCTGGGACGGCCGCAGCACGACTACACGAAGCGCCTCATCGCGTCGGTGCCGACGCTCGACGGCCCCTGACCCGGGCCCGTCGTCGAGCGGGGGCGGCCGCGCAGGTCAGCCGCGCCTCACCAGCAGTCGGGATGCCGTCGCTGCCAGCGCAGGCGCCGCTCGAGCTGGGCGCCGATCGCGAGCAGCACGTCCTCCCGGCCCGGCCGGCCGATCAGCTGCACCCCGGCGGGCAGCCCGTCGACCTCTGCCACCGGCAGCGTGATCGCGGGCAGGCCCGCGACGTTGACGAACGAGGTGAACGGCGACACGAGGCACTGCTGCTCGAAGGCGCGCTCAGGGTCGTCGGCGTCGTGCCAGCCGAGGGCCGGCGGCAGCAGCGCGAGCGACGGCGTCAGCACGGCGTCGAAGCGGTCGAAGGCCGCGATCACGCTCTGCTCGAAGGCGCTCAGGCCGGCGAGGGCAGCGCCCAGCTCGCGGGCGCCGAGCTCGCGGCCGCGCCGCACCAGCCAGGCGGTCATCGGCTCGAGCAGCGCGAAGTCGTCGTCGGTCTCGGCGGGGATGCCCGCCGCGCTGGCCTGCCAGATCGTCCGGAACAGGGCCGGGTAGTTCGGCGCCCCCGGGTCCGAGCCCGGCAGCGACGCGTCGTCCACGCCGTGCCCGAGGGCGTCGAGCTGGTCGGCGGTGTCGCGCAGCACCCCCAGGAGGCGCGGGTCGACCCGGACGTCGTACGCGTCGTCCCACGGGCTGGCCGTCAGCACCCCGAGCTGGAACCGCCCCTCGCCGCGGACGGCGGTGCCGAGCCACGCCCCGTCGGGCGAGCCTGGCGCCCGCAGGGCGAAGTGGTCGCGCGGCGCCCGGCCGTCGGGCGAGACCATGGCGTCGAGCAGCATCGCGGCGTCCGCGACCGTGCGGGCGATCGGCCCGCCGACGGCGAGTCCGCCGAGGCTCGTGATGCCCGACTGTGCGGGCACGCGGCCCCGGGACGGCTTGAGGCCGACGAGCCCGGTCATGGCTGCGGGGATGCGGATCGAGCCCCCGCCGTCCGAGCCGGGCGCGAAGGGCAGCAGCCCGGCGGCGACCGCGGCGGCCGCTCCCCCGCTGGAGCCGCCCGCGCCGAGATCGCGCCGCCACGGATTGCGCGTGACGGGCCCGACCACCGGCTCGGTGTAGCCCGTGAGGCCGAACTCGGGCGTCGCGGTCTTGCCGAGGCTGACCGCGCCGGCCTCGCCCAGCACCGCGGAGATCTCCGAGTCCTGCTCGGGGACGCGCCCGCGGGAGAGCCGCGAGCCGAGGCCGGTCGGCAGGCCGGCGCGGTCGGTCAGGTCCTTGTCGGCGAGGGGAAGGCCCCAGAGCGGCGCCGTGCTGCGGCCTGCGCGCCCGAGAGCGTCGGCCCGGTCGCGGGCGGCGTCGGCCCCGACCGCGACGAACGCGCCGACGCCGTCGTCGCCCGAGTCGAGCCGGTCGATCCGTGCCAGGTAGTGGTCGGTCAGCTCGCGGGGCGTGACCTCGCCGCGGCGGAGCCAGTCCCACTGCTCCTGGGCGCTGAGGTGGTGGAGTTCGAACACGCGTCGAGCCTAGGCGCGGGCGGCCGTGTCACGGCTTGTCGCGTCCGCGCCGCTTCTTGAGCGACTTCTGCATCGTGACGGTGCCGAGCCAGCGGCCGAACTTGAAGCCGACCCGTCCCATCCGGCCGACCTCCACGAAGCCGAGCCGGGAGTGCAGAGCGATGGAGGCGTCGGCCTTCGCATCGGCGATGACCGCGATCATCTCGCGGATGCCGGCCTCCCTGCAGGCCTCGACCAGCGCCTCCAGCAGGGCCCGGCCGAGTCCGCGTCCCGTCGTCGCCGCCCGCAGGAAGATCGACGTCTCGACCGTGTACCGGTACGCGGCCTTGCCGCCCCAGGGAGCCGCGTGGGCGTAGCCGAGCACCTCGCCGGCCGGGCTGACCGCGACCAGGAACGGCATGCCGAGCTTCTGCCCGACGGCGGCCTTGCGTCGCCACTCGGCGAGCGTCATCGCCTTCTCGTCGAAGGTGACGCTCGAGTTCGCGACGTAGTGGGCGTAGATCTCCCGCACGTACGGGAGGTCGGCGGGCTCGAGCGGCCGGATCTCGAACGAGAACTCGGGCTCGGGGGCCGGCGCCGGACGAAGTCGGCGCGGCAGCTGCCGCCTCTGCTGGTATTCCTCCTCGAGCACGTCCCCACTCTGGCACGCTGCCGCCTCCTCGTTCAGGAAGACGGGTCCTGGATCGCGCAGCGGGGGGATCGCGAGTCCTGAGCCGTGCACGATCCAGGAGGCGCGGCCCGCGATCTCCTGGATCACGAAGGAGGCGCGGCACCGGCCACGAGGAGGCGCGGGCAGGCCAGCCAGCTCAGGGCAGGTCCGGCAGGCGCCAGTCGACCGGCGTGCCGCCCTGCTGCACGAGCAGCGCGTCGACCCTGCTGAAGGGCCGCGACCCGAAGAAGCCCCGCGACGCGGAGAGCGGGCTCGGGTGAGCGGACTGCACGGTCGGCACGTCGCCGAGCATCGGCACCAGCGAGGCCGCGTCGCGCCCCCACAGCAGGCCCACGAGCGGCCCGCCGCGGGCGGCCAGCACCTCGACGGCACGCTGCGTCACCGGCTCCCAGCCCTTGCCGCGGTGCGAGCCGGCCTCCCCGGGACGCACGGTCAGCACGCGGTTGAGCAACATGACCCCGCTGCGCTGCCACGACGTGAGGTCGCCGTGCGCGACGGGCGGGTGGCCGAGGTCGTCGTGCAGCTCGCGGTAGATGTTCGCCAGGCTGCGAGGCACGGGACGGACGTCGGGAGCGGTGGCGAACGAGAGACCGATGGGGTGGCCGGGCGTCGGGTACGGGTCCTGCCCGACGACGAGCACCTTCACCTCGTCGAGCGGCGTCGTGAAGACGCGCAGCACGGCCTCGCCGGCGGGGAGGTAGCCGCGACCGGCGCGCACCTCGGCGCGGAGGTACTCGCCCATGTCGGCCACGAGCGGCGCGACGGGCTCGAGGGCCGCAGCCCAGCTCGGGTGCACGAGGTCGGCGAGCGGGCGGGCGATCACTCCGCGCCCAGCGAGCCGACGGAGACGCCGACGACGTCGCCCTGCTCGTCGACCTGCGGCTCCACGCGCCAGACGCTGCCGCGGCCGAGCACGGTCAACGCGCCCTCCCCGACGACGAGGGCGGTGTGCTCGTCGATCGCGACGCCTCCTCGGACCATGCCGGCCTCGGTCGCGGCGACGAGGCGCGTGAGCGTGCCCCACTGGGCGGCGTGCACGTCGACGGCGAGGTCGACGAGCCCGAGGCCCTCGCCGAGCTCGACCTCGTCGAGGTCCTCAGCGGCGTCCTGCGGGCAGACGGGGACGTCGCCGATCAGCCAGCCGCCGAGCAGGGCACGGTCGGCCGCGATGGCCGCCCCGGCCGAGAACCCGACGTAGGGCAGGCCGTCGCTCACGAGGAGGCGCACCTGGTCGACCAGCGGAGCCACCGCCTCGAGGTAGGCCGGCGTCAGCCCGCCGCCGACGACGAGGCCGTCGACGTCGCTGAGCACCCGGGTGTCGAAGACCTCGCCGGCCTCGACGACGGTCGTGACGACCTCGCAGCGACCGCCGGACGCGATGAGGGCAGGGAACCCGGTGCGCCAGTCTTCCGAGGGCGAGTCGTCCGCGACGACGACGAGGACGCCGACGCGCGGGACCTCGCGCCCGACGGCACGGCCTCGGACCGCCGCCTCGGCGACGAAGAGGTCGTAGAGCCCGGGCTCGTCAGGGTCCCAGCCGCCGCCCACCAGGTGGATGCTCACGAGGCGTCCCCCTGCCCGGCGTCGCGGGTCACGGGAGGCAGGGCGCTCCACGGGAAGGTGATCCACTGGGAGGTGCGCTTCCACGTGAAGTCGGGCTCGAGGATCGTCTGCGGCTTGCTGTACAAGCAGACGGTGCGAACCTCGGAGGCGACCTCGGCCAGCAGGTCGCGGACGAGGGCGAGCGTGCGGCCCGAGTCGGAGACGTCGTCGACGACGAGCACGCGCTTGCCCGCGAGCGCCGGGGCGTCGAGGGTCGGGGGCAGCAGCACGGGCTCGGGCAGGCGCTCGTCGACGCCCGTGTAGAACTCGACGTTGATCGACCCGCACATCTTCGTGTCGAGGGCGTACGAGATGGCGCCGGCCAGCACGAGGCCGCCCCGGGCCACGGCGACGATCACGTCGGGCGTGAAGTCGGCCGCCACCACGTCGCGGGCGAGGTGGCGTGCGGCCTCGCCGAACTCGAGCCAGCCGAGGACCTCGCGCTCGGCCGAGGACGCAGGCGAGGGCACGAGCGCAGACGGGGCCGCAGGTGCGGACGCGTCGGGGTCGCCTGCCACGTCGTCCTCCACCACGACGGGGGCCGCTCCGGCCGACGAAGGGTCGAGGTCGGACGGGGCGTCGGGTGAGGAGACCATCCCGCAACCGTACCGGGCCGGGGCGTGCTCGGCGACGCCGGGGGGGGCGGGGTCGCGGGGCGTCGCTCCGCGTGACCCTGCCCGGCGTCCGGGCCGACGGGACGGACAGGTGCCGTCGCAGGCCGGGTCTACTGGACGGGGCCCCGGAGGCGGACACGGTAGCGGGACGGCACCGGCGGGACGCGGAGCCAGGTCGTGCGACGGGCGCCCCCCGAGGAGGACCACTCGACGAAGACGGTGCCGATGTCGACCAGGGCGGTGAGCTCGAGCGGCGTCGCGATGCCCAGCTCGGAGTGCTGACCCAGCGCGTCGGTGCGGCGGACGTCGCCGTCCGCGAGCTCGACGACCACGTTCTCGGGAACCCGTCCGCCGGTGCAGCGCAGCACCAGGCACGTGCCGAGCGGCATGCCGGCTCGACCGACGTCGTTCGGGACGTCGAGCCAGTCGAGGGAGAAGAGCGGGGCGCGACGCAGGCGAGGGAAGCGCTCGACCGCGTCGTGGCGATCGGCGTCGAGCACGAGCGGTGCGTCGTCGCGGACCGAGTCCGATCCTCGTGTGGTCAGATCCATCGTGGCGACCCTTCTGCCTCGGTCAGCCAGTGGCTGAGCATCTGGGCACAACATATTGTAAATATCAATATGCGTCAAGGTCGACCGTCCGGGACGGCTACGCCGCGAGGACCGTGAAGGGGGTCGAGGGGCCGGCGCAGCTGGAGGCACACCGTGACGAGAACGTGGCCGCTGCCCGGGCCGACGTCACGAAGATGATCTCCCGCCCTCAGGCACGGGGCGCTTCCCACCGGCCGCCGGGAGGCGCGAACACCGTGTCGACGCCGTCCGACCACAGCAACGAGTCAGGCGCGCGGTCGGCGACCCCCGGCAGGCCCGAGTCGGCCAGGAGCTCGTCGTCGAGGTCCACGAGCTCCGCGCGGCGCAGCCGCCACGACGCGTGCTCGTTCGGCCAGTACCGGGTGCGTCCGCCGCGGGCCACGTGCATCCCCCAGCGTGCGGTGAGGAAGTCCGCGAGGGGGTCGCCGACCACCTCGTCGGCGAGCGGGCGGACGGCGAGGCGGCTGGAGGGCCGCGCCCCGGGGCCGTGACGGCGGGACGCGTACTCGACGACGCCTCCTCGTTCTCGCCGGGTCATCGACGCCCAGCGGTAGGGCAGGCCGAGGCCCGCCTGCGCGCCGAGCACCGGCAGCAGCTTCTGCGCCTCGAGGGTGCGGAACACGACGCCGCGACGACCGAGGTCGTCGACCGAGTAGAGCCGAACGTTCGTCTCGAGGAACGAGCCCGCCCACGGCACGGCGGGCAACGGGCCGAACGCGCTGCCCGAGAGGCGGAACGGGATGAGCCCGACCCAGGTCGACCCGTCGTGGACGTCGGGCCGGGTGCCGGGCGGCAGCAGAGGGGCGACCCGCTCGGGCTCCACCCGCCAGTGCGCGAAGGCCAGGTCGCCCCAGTGCTGACGCACGAACGGGCGACGGAGCAGAGGAGGCGCGGCGGCGGACACCGGGGAGGCGTCCCGCGGGGAGGCGGTCATGTCGCCACCGTAGACAGCTCCCCGGTGCGCCGTCACAGCCTCCGCCGCACGTGGCTAGCCTGGTGCCCGTCCACCTCGCCGTCCGCCGTCTGCGGCGCCCGTCCCCCAGGAGGCTGCCCGTGCCCCACGGTCCCGGCCAGCGCCGCCGCGCCGAGCGAACAGCCCTCGAGCGGTCGGTCGACGAGGGCTTCCTGATCGTCCGCTCGGCCCTCGTGGTCTCGGCGACCAACCACGTCATCCGGCGGGCGCTGCAGGAGGCGCTGCCCTTCGACGAGGCCGTGGCCACCGAGGTCGTCCGCGACGACATGGCCCGCCTGGCCGAGCAGCAGCGGTCCGGGGCCGCCCGCGTGCGGCGCCTGCGCCGCCAGACCGGCCGCGCCTACGGCCAGTCGCGGCACCAGTTCGACTACCGCACCGACGACGCCGGGGCGCTGAAGCTCCGCGAGGCGACCGCCAAGGCGCTCGCCGCCGAGCTGACGAGGAGGCGCGACGACGACGCGTTCGTCCGCGGCGTCGTCGAGGCGGCCAGGTCGCGCGCCTGGGACGACGTCGGCAGCACCGTGGTCGACCGGCTCGGCTGGGCCGCGTCGCCCGCGCCGGACTACGACGACGGGCGGGACGAGCGCATCCGCGGGCTCGTCGAGGGCGACCTCGCCGACCTGCTGCGCGCGGCCGGTCGCGAGGACGTCGACGACAGCGGCACCGGCGCCGAGACCGGCACCGGCACCGGCACCGACGTCAGTCGCGGCTGACCCGCAGCGGCCCCTTCGCCACCTTGTGCGGCGCGGCCTGCGCGACCGGCTTGATCGTCACGAGGTCGAGGTTGACGTGGGCGGGCAGCTCGACGGAGTGGACGATCGACTCCGCGACGTCGTCGGCGACGAGGGGCGCCTGCACCGCCGAGTAGACCGCGTCGGCCCGTGCCTGGTCGCCGCCGAAGCGGACGAGCGAGAACTCCTCCGTGTGCACCATGCCCGGCGCGATCTCGACGACGCGGATCGGCTCCCCCGCGAGCTCCAGCCGCAGCACGGCGACGAGCGCGTGCTCCGCGAACTTGGACGCGTTGTACCCGCCGCCGCCCTCGTACGCGACGTGGCCCGCGATGGAGGTGACCGTCACGACGTCCGCGCCGCCCGCCTCCTCCGCTCCTCGCCGCAGCGCCGGGAGCAGCGCCGACACGGCGCGCTTCGTGCCGAGCACGTTGACGTCGAACATGCGCCGCCAGTCGTCGACCGAGCCGTGCTCGACCGAGTCGAGGCCGAAGGCGCCGCCGGCGTTGTTGACCAGCACGTGCAGCGGCCCGGTCTCGTCGACGTGCGCGCGCAGGGCCGCGACGTCGTCGTCGCTCGTCACGTCGGCCCGGAACCAGGTCGCGCCCGTCTCGTCGGCGAGCGCCCGGAGGCGGTCCTCGCGCCGGGCGACCGCCAGCACGTCCCAGCCCCGTGCCCGGAACAGCCGCACCGTCGCCGCGCCGATGCCCGAGCTCGCTCCCGTGACCAGTGCCCGCTTCGCCATGTGCCGTCCTCTTCGCTCGTTCGTCCTCGTCGGTGGTGGCCGTCGCCGGCCGTCGCCCACGCTAGCGCGACCCGGGGACGCCACCCGTTACGCCCCGTGTCCCCTGCCGTGGACACCGGCGCCCCGCCTCCGTACCGTGACACGGACCCGCAGCACCCCCGACCCGGACGCAGGAGCACACCATGAGCGCAGAGACGCCCGACTGGAAGTTCGAGACCCAGCAGATCCACGCCGGGGCCCGCCCCGACCCGACGACCCACGCCAGGGCGACGCCGATCTACAAGACGACCTCGTACGTCTTCCGTGACTCGCAGCACGCCCAGGACCTCTTCGCGCTCGCCGAGAACGGCAACATCTACTCGCGCATCATGAACCCGACCCACGACGTCGTCGAGCAGCGCATCGCCGCGCTCGAGGGCGGCGTCGGCGCCCTGCTCGTGGCGTCCGGCCAGGCCGCGTCGACCTTCGCCGTGCTCAACCTCGCCGAGGCGGGCGACCACATCGTCTCGTCGTCGTCGATCTACGGCGGCACGTACAACCTGTTCCGCTACACGCTCGCGAAGCTCGGCATCGAGACCACCTTCGTGGAGGACCAGGACGACGCCGACGAGTGGCGCCGCGCCGTCAGGCCGAACACGAAGCTCTTCTTCGCCGAGACGATCGGCAACCCCAAGATCAACGTCCTCGACATCGAGAAGGTCGCGGGCGTCGCCCACTCCGAGGGCGTGCCCCTGATAGTCGACAACACGATCGCGACGCCGTACCTGATCCGTCCGATCGAGCACGGGGCCGACATCGTCGTGCACTCGGCGACGAAGTTCCTCGGCGGGCACGGCACCGTGATCGGCGGCTTCATCGTCGACGGCGGCACGTTCTCCTGGAGCGCCAACGCCGAGCGCTTCCCCGGCCTCACGCAGCCCGACCCGTCGTACCACGGCGCTGTCTACACGCAGGCGGTGGGCGACGCCCTCGCCTACGTCATCAAGGCCCGGGTGCAGCTGCTCCGCGACCTCGGCGCCTCGAACAGCGCCGACAGCGCGTTCTCGCTCATCCAGGGCATCGAGACGCTGAGCCTGCGCATCGAGCGGCACGTGCAGAACGCCCAGGAGATCGCGGAGTGGCTCGACGCCCGCGACGACGTGGCCGCGGTCTGGTACGCCGGGCTGCCGACGAGCCCCTGGTACGCGGCGGCGAACAAGTACGCGCCCCGCGGCGTCGGGGCCGTGCTCTCGTTCGAGCTCAAGGGCGGCGTGGACGCCGGCCGGGCCCTCGTCGACGGGCTGCGCCTGTTCAGCCACCTCGCGAACATCGGCGACGTGCGGAGCCTCGTCATCCACCCTGCCTCGACGACGCACTCGCAGCTGACCCCCGAGCAGCAGCTCACGACCGGCGTGACCCCCGGCCTCGTCCGGCTCTCGGTCGGCCTGGAGAACGTCGACGACCTCAAGGCCGACCTCGACGCCGGCTTCGCGGCGGCGCGCGCGGTCACGCAGGAGGCGCTCCGCACCTCCTGAGGCCGCACCGGGGAGGCGCGGCGGGCGTAACAATCGGGCCGCGCCTCCTCGGGTCCACCAGGATGGGCAGCACATGGACTGGCAGAGCACCCCCGAGGACACCGTCCCGTCGAGCGTCGTCAGCGAGCGCACCCGGCTCGCCATGCTGGCCCGCCCGCCCGTCACCGGCGCCTGGCGAGACGGCGACGACCCGGGCGATCGCTCGTTCGTCTCGCTCGACCGGCTCGACCTCGAGAGCGGCACGTCGCTCGACCGGGTCCGGGTCGCCTACGAGACCTGGGGCGAGCTCTCCCCCGCACGCGACAACGCCGTGCTGCTGCTGCACGCGCTCACGGGCGACAGCCACGTCGTGGGGCCGGCCGGCCCCGGCCACCGGACCGCGGGCTGGTGGGGCGGGATCGTCGGCCCGGGCCTCGCCGTGGACACGGACCGCTGGTTCGTCGTCGCCCCCAACATGCTCGGGGGCTGCCAGGGCAGCACCGGTCCGTCGTCGTTCGGGCCCGACGCGGTCGAGTGGGGCTCGAGGTTCCCGCACCTGACGATCCGCGACCAGGTCGCCGCCCAGGCAGCCTTCTCGGACGCGATCGGCGTCGAGCGCTGGGCGGCCGTCGTCGGCGGATCGATGGGCGGGATGCACGCGTTGGAGTGGGGCGTCACGCACCCTGACAGGGTGGAGCGGCTGGCCGTGCTCGCGGCGCCGCCGCTGGCGAGCGCCGACCAGATCGCCCTGAACACGGTGCAGACGGAGGCGATCCGCATGGACGCCGCCTTCGCCGGGGGCGATTTCTACGACGCCGCGGACGGCGAGGGGCCCTGGCGCGGCCTCGCCCTGGCCCGGCGGATGGCCCTGCTCAACTACCGCTCGCCCGAAGAGCTCGCAGCCCGGTTCGGGCGGGCCTGGCAGAGCGACATCTCGCCCCTGGGCGGGCCTGGCCGATTCCAGGTGGAGAGCTGGCTCGACTTCCACGGCGCCAAGTTCACGCGGCGGTTCGACGCCGGCAGCTACGTCGTCCTGCTCGGCGCGATGAACTCCCACGACGTCGGCCGCGACCGCGGCGGGGTCGAGGAGGCGCTGGGGCGGGTCACGGCGCGGACCCTCGTGCTCGGCGTCGACAGCGACCGGCTGTTCCCCGCCCGCGACCAGCAGGCCATCGCCCGGCACCTGCCGAACGGCCTCGACGGCGCCGAGGCCGTCGTCGTCGCCAGCGAGTACGGCCACGACGGCTTCCTCATCGAGGACGACGCGGTGGGCCGGCACCTGGGACGCCTGCTCGCCAGCCAGCCCTGAGCCCCGTCCGGGTCGGTCCGGAGCCGTCCAGGGTCGGTCCGGAGCCGTCCGGGTCAGCCCGGTCGACGTGTCCCCATTTCGGCCGACACGTCCCCCGATCGGCTGCTGACCTCGACGCGAGCGAACCGCACCTCCACGGCGCGTCGCGCGCGCCCGTGGGCCTCACAGGACCTGTACATGTGAAAACATGAGGGGTCGCTGTCACCCGACAGGCACGCACCACGTCGTCCGGACACGTTGGATCACCATGGACATATTCGCCCAGGAACGCGATCGGCTCCTGAGCTCCACCACGCGAACCCTGGGGATCGCGTGCGCTGGGGTGTCCCTCGTGGCGTTGGCGTTCCCGGGGGTGACCGAGCCGGCCCACCTCGCCCTCGTGGCCGCGCTCGTCGCCGTCCTGGTCGCGGCCCTCGTCGTCGTCGGCAGGTCGGGCTCGCGCTGGGCCGTGCTCGGCGGCATGGCCGCCGGCCTCGCCGCCACCGTGGTCGCCCTCCTCCCCTTCGGGGCCCCCGCCGACGCGGCCGTCGCGACGGCGGTCATCCCCCTCGCAGGAGGCGCCAACGCGTCGTTCGCGTTCGTCCTGTCCACGAGCCGCATCCGCGTCGTCACCGCCGTCGTCGCCTTCGCCGTCTCCGTCGCGTGCGTCTCGCTGGCCACGGGGTCGGTCCTCACGTTCCCCGTCGCGGCCGTCGTGCTCGGCTGGGTCCTCGTCTTCGTGGTCGGCATCTGGCTCGGCCGCGCCGTGCCCCTCGCGGCCCGTCGCATCTACAGCATCGGCAACGCCCACCGTGCGGAACGGCAGGCGAGCGAGACGGAGGCGCAGCGCCGGCAGGGCGCGCGCCTCCTGCACGACACGGTCCTGGCCACCCTGACCCTGCTCGCGCACTCGGGCGTGGGGGTCACCCCGGAGGCGCTGCAGGCGCAGGCGGCCGAGGACGCGCGCCTGCTCCGTCACCTGCGACTCGGCGGGACGCCCCAGCCGCAGGCCTCCGGCGAGTACACGCTCGAGACCGTCGAGGAGTCGCCGCTCGGGCAGACGCTCGAATCGGTCAAGCAGCGGTTCGGCCGGATGGGCCTCGAGGTCAGCTGGCACGGCACCGGCCAGGTGCTGCTGCCGACCCACGTGCTCGACGCGTTCCTGCTCGCGCTCGCCGAGTGCCTCGAGAACGTGCGGCGACACGCGGGCGTGACCGAGGCCCACGTCACGATCATCCACGACGACTCGATGGTGCGGGCGATGGTCACCGACGCCGGCGTCGGCTTCGAGCTGAACGGCGTGAGCGAGGAGCGCCTCGGCTTCAAGGAGTCCGTCGTCGGCCGCCTGCGCGAGGTGGGCGGTAGCGCCCGCCTCTTCTCGTCGCCCGGCGCCGGCACCACCGTCGTCCTGGAGGCACCGCGATGAGCATCGACGAGAACACCCTCGGGGTGCAGCGCGGACGGAGGGCCGCCCGCGGCCTGCCGATCGGCTCGACCGGCGCCCGCTCCCTGCGGCAGGCGCGCGCGGCCGGCGCGACCCTCGGGACCGGCTACCTGGGGCTCGGGGCCGCCGTGGTCGCCGCGGTGCAGGCCGTCTACGGCCTGGTCTTCTTCCTCAGCCACCTCGGCGACTACCCGGTGGTCGCGCCGGCGCTCGTCGCCTGGCTGCTCTACATCGCCGTCTTCGTCGGCACCGCGGCCCTCGTCACGATCCGGGGCGAGCGCCTCACCGGCGGGGTCTTCGCCGTCATCGGCGGGATCCTCGTCGTGGTCGTCGCCCTCGACTTCGTCGCCGTCTGGCCCCTGCACGACGTCGGCGCCTACGCCACGGCGAGCGTCGCCGTCGGCTTCGGCCTGCTGCCCGTCGTGACGCTCCGGCCCGCCCGTGAGATCGTCGTCGCCGTCGGGCTCCTGTTCGTCGGCTTCGCCGTCATGGTCGTCGCGTCGACTCCCCTCACGGCCGACTCCGTGCCCCAGCAGATATCCATCGTCGCCCTGGCCGTGCTCCCGGGCGCCGTCGCGGTCTCCGTCGTGCAGCGGTTCCGACGGATGGTGCAGGTCGAGCTCGACCGTGTCCTCGTGCAGAGCAACGTGTCCCAGCCGCGCTTCGCCGTGGGCATGCTCGCGAGCGACGAGCTGGCCCGCCTCGACCTCGCGGCCGAGAAGCTCCTCGACGGCGTCGCCGGCGGCGACGTGCCGCTCCCCCTGTCTCCCAAGGTGGCCTCGCAGGCCGCGTCCCTCGCGACCGAGCTGCGCCTCCACCTGATCGAGGGCCGACGCGAGACCTGGCTGCACCACGCCGTCACCGAGTCCGAGTACCTCGGACGCTCGGTGACGCTCGTCGACCCGTCGTCGCTCGCGGGGCTGCTCGCGCCGCCACAGCGCGACGGCCTGCTGCAGGCCGTGTGGCTCCTGCTCGGCGACTCGAAGACGAGGGCGCCGAGCGCGGCGATCACGCTGACGCTGGGCCCGGTGGCCGCCGTCACGCAGTCGATCGCCTCCCTGGCAGGTCGCAGCGTCGAGGTCCCGATCGTCGTCTCGACCACCGGCATCCGGCGCAACCGGGTGACCCCCGCGACGTGGAGCGCCCTCGAGCGCGTCGGCGAGTACTCGGCGTCGACCCACGAGTCCAGCCTCAGGCTCCGCATCCACTGCGTCGTCGACAACCCGGCCGAGTCGTGACCCCCCGCGACAGGGCCGTCTGCACCTCGACCAGTCCGTCTAGCATGGACACCACCTCCTCAGAAAGAAGGACCGCCCCGTGACGACTCCCGACGACCGCATCCGTCTGGCCCTGGTCGACGACCACAAGATGCTCCTGGGCGCCCTGAGCGAGTGGATCCGGGGCGCAGCCAGCGACATCTCGATGGTCGCCGCCGTGGCGTCCTGGCCCGAGCTGCTGACGCACCCCGAGTTCCCCGTCGACGTCGTGCTGCTCGACCTCGACCTCAAGGACAACATCCCGATCTCGCTCAAGATCAACACCCTGAAGACGACGGGTGTCAAGACGGTCCTGATGAGCACCTACTCCGAGCCCAACGTCGTCCGTGAGGCCCTGGCCGCCGGCGCTCTCGGCTACCTCGTCAAGAGCGAGGACGCCGAGATGATCGTCGAGGCGATCCGGGCCGCCGCCAAGGGCGAGTCGTACATCTCGGCCGAGCTCGACCTCGCGCTCAACGCCGCCGAGATCGGCGGGGTGCCGAAGCTCAGCGCCCAGGAGAGGCGAGTCATGGCACTCTACGGCGGCGGCGAGCCCGTGAAGGCCGTGGCGTACCAGCTCGGCATCAGCGAAGAGACGGCGAAGAGCTACCTCAAGCGCATCCGCGAGAAGTACCGCGTGGCGGGCTACGACGTCGGCACGAAGGTGGCGCTGCGGAAGCGCGCCATCACGGACGGCATCCTGCTGCAGACCGACACTCCGGCGCAGACCAGCTTCTAGGGCTGCTCGGCTGCGGCCGGGGCGCGGCGGCCGTGCCGTCGCTCACGAAATACGCGAAAAGGGACGAGATCGCCGGGGGCACCGGGCATCTCGTCCCTTTTCGCGTCCGTTCCGCTCGAGCGGCGCTGCTAGCGCCCCTGCACCACGAAGACGGACCCCGTGTCGGTGTCCTCCTTGTGGTCGGCCTCGCTGGCGGCGGCACAGAGCGCCGCCTGGCGCGCGTCGCCCGACTTCTGCAGCCGGAAGCTGATCACGGTGAGCACCACGCCGAGGAGGGCGAGCGCCACGCCGACCCAGCCGGGTGCGGCGAAGCCGAAGCCCGCCGCGATCACGGCGCCGCCGAGGTAGGCGCCGGCACTGTTGCCGAGGTTCATGGACGAGTGGTTGAGCGCGGCGCCGATCACCTGGCTCTCGCCGGCCACCTCCATCAGACGCGACTGGACCGACGGCCCGATCATCGAGCTGACGAGGCCCAGGAAGAACGTCGTCACGAAGATGCCCACGATGCCGTCGACGAGCAGCGCGTAGGCGACCAGGGCCGCGATCAACCCGATGAACCCCACGGTGAGCGCGGCCTTGAGGTTCTTGTCGCTCGCCCAGCCGCCGATCACGTTGCCGATCGTCATGCCGACGCCGACCCCGACGAGCACCCACGGCACGACGCCCTCGTCGACGCCCGCACCTTCGGTCACCGCGTTCGCGATGTAGCTGTAGACCGCGAAGAACCCGCCGAAGCCGATCGCGCCGACGCCCATGACCAGCCACACCTGGGGCTTCTTGAAGGCGCTCAGCTCACGTCGCATCGATGCCGACGAGTCGCCCTCCATGCGCGGCACCGCCAGCCAGACCGCGACGAAGGTCAGCGCGAAGATCGCGGCGACGGCGAGGTAGGCGACGCGCCAGCCCTGCGCCTGGCCGAGGGCGGTGATGGCCGGCACGCCGATGACGTTCGCGATCGTGAGGCCGCTGAGAACGAGGGCCACGCCCTTGCCGCGGTTGCCGGGGCCCATGATGGTCGCCGCCACGATGGAGGCGATGCCGAAGTAGGCGCCGTGCGGCAGTCCCGCGAAGAAACGAGCCCCGAGCACCCAGCCGAACGACGGCAGCACCGCCGACAGCACGGTGCCGACGACGAAGAGCGTCAACAGGCCCATGAGCAGCTTCTTCTTGGGCAGGTGCGACGACATCGCCGCGATCGTGGGGGCGCCGACGACGACGCCGAGCGCGTACGCGCTGACGAGCCAGCCGGCCCGGGCGATGCCCTCGTCGGACGACTGGGCGTAGAGGCCGGGCAGCAGATCCTGCGCGATGTTCGGCAGCAGGCCCATGGCGACGAACTCGGTCGAGCCGATGCCGAAGCCGCCGAGCGCGAGGGCGATCAGGGCGAGTGTCTTGCGACGGGTGGTGAGGACGATCACGGGCGGCTGCCTTCGAGGTCGGAGGGGCGGGCTGGGGACCAGGGACTCTCCCTCGAGCTGTCTGGTGAGCGACGGGCACGCGGCCCGTCGATCGCGTCGAATCGGTTCGAATCGATTCGACCCGATCACGACGATCTTACGGCCTCGCCAGGTCAGGCAACAGCCCAGACGATCCGGTCGCCTCGCGACGACGGCCCGCTCGTCCTGACTGGGTCGGGCGTCACGTCGGCGTCCCGAGAGCGACGACGCCCGGACGGCTGTCAGCCCGTGACGGGGAGGGCGACACGGGGCCCGAGGTTGCCGGCGGTGTCGACGGACCAGGCGACGAGGGTGTACCTCTTGCCGGTGATCAGTGCCGGGAGTCTCGCGGAAGTGGTGCTGGTGACGGTGACCGGCAGCCCGCTGGTGGGCGTGGCGCCCTTGACCGTGCCGGGCACGAGGCGGACGAAGGTCTCCCGGTTGTCCGTCGAGGTGGAGGCGCGCCACGTCGCGGTGCGAGTGCCGCTCGCGGCGGCAGCGACCCCGAGGGACGTCACCGCACGGGGGGCGGCCTTGTCGGCTCGGTTGCGCCAGTTGAGGGACCCGGTCATGGTGCCGTCGGAGAACGTGCACCGAAGCGTCCAGGACATGCGAGCAGAAGTCAGGACGCCGGCCGAGTCGACGTCGAACGCGGAGACGGTGAGCTTGCCGGTGTAGGAACCGCAGCCACGCCCGGATCCGCGGACAGCGAGCCCGTACTTCGCGGTCGAGTCGGGAGCGGGCCCCGTGTCTTCGCTGGTGTCGAAGGTGCCGATCGCCAACGGGCCGCCGCCGTAGCGAACGACGTCGACGCGCGTGGTGTCTGCTCCGGTGTCGAGTCCGTAGGGGCGCAGCGGGACGAACGAGTAGCCGTCGCTGGCGTTGCTGCCGAGGACCGTGGTGAAGGATCCGTCGGGGAAGCTGTGAGTGGTGCCCCCGGAGACGTAGTCGTCGCCCTTGTACGTGATCCCGGTCGTGCCCAGGGGGGCCGAGCCTGCGAGGGAGATCTGCTTCGTGGTCGCGCCGACCCTGACGGTCACGATGCCCTGGCGTGGTCCTGCCTTCGTGGGGACGAAGCCGATCTTGAAGGTGCATCTCGCCCCGGCGGCGAGGGTGGTGTTGCTGCACGTGTCGTCGCTGATCCTGAAGTCGGTGGTCGAGCCGGTGGTGACTGCTGCCGTGCCGACGGAGAGGGGTGCGGTGCTGGTGTTGAAGATCGTCTCGGTGGCGCTCGTGGGCACGGAGCCGATCGGCGTACCGGGGTACTGGACGGTCGTCGCGCTCAGGACTGCCCCGGTGTCTCCCGCCTGGCCGAGGCGAAGCTGGCCGAAGTAGGCGTAGGCGGGCGACTCGGTGCCGTTGCGGAAGACGATGTCGAAGCGGGTGAGCTTGCCCGTGGCGTCCGCAGCGAGATCGAGGACTTCGACGTCGCCCACGAAGCCCTCGCTGAGGGAGCCCACGGACATCTCCACACGCGCTCGGGTGGCGTCCTGGACGCGAGAGTCGATGGAGTAGCGCCCGATGGCGAGCCGCTGCCCCTGCGGAGGCTGGACGGACACGGTCACGCTGTCACCGGCTCCGGCCTTGCTCTCGGTCCCGGTCATGGTGACGCCGCCGGTGAGGGTCGCGGCACTGATGGATGCGGATGAACCGACACCTGCGTGCTGCCGGCCCCTCGGGTAGCCGGCCTCGTGCGTGCTCGAGACGCTCAGGACCGGCGTGGTGACGGCGGCTGATGCCGGAGCCGGCGCGGATGCCAGGGGGGTGACGGTGCTGGCGACGACGGCGAGGGCCGTGACTCCGAGGGTGACAAGGGACGGACGTCTCACGGTGGCTCCTCTGGCTCACAGGCGCAACCACGTGGTCACTCCCAGCTCATCCTGGCCGAGCACCTGCCCTACGGACGGGTGAACGCGCCCTCACCCACGGGTGTCTGAGGCCCTTCGCAGGACCCGACTCGATCCCGCATCACCTGGCGAGGCGCCCTCGGCAGTGCGCCCAGCAGCCCGCCGATCGGGCCGTGCGCGGCTAGTCGTCGAGCGCGGCCTCGAGCCTCTCCAGCTTCCCGTCGAGCTCGCCCGTGCGGCCCGGACGGATGTCGGCCTTCAGCACCAGCGAGACGCGCGTGCCGTACCGGCCCACCGCCTCCGTCGCTCGCTTGACGACGTCCATGACCTCGTCCCACTCGCCCTCGATCTCGGTGAACATCGAGGAGGTGCGGTTCGGCAGCCCGGACGCGCGCACCACGGCCACGGCCGCGGCCACGGCCTCGTGCACCGAGTCGCCGTGCGCCTCGGGATCGAGCGATCCGGCGGACGGACCGCCGCTGGGCGAGACGGAGAAGGCGACGATCATGCGGCCATCCTGGCACCGTCGTGGCCGGGACGGCAGCCCCGGCTGCCTGACCCAGCCCGCCACAGCTGCACCAGCGCGACGACGAGCAGCACGACCTCGGCGGCGTTCCGCACGGTGATCAGCACGAGCATCCACGGCTCGACGC
This sequence comes from Frigoribacterium sp. ACAM 257, assembly GCF_007954365.1. Lineage (GTDB taxonomy): Bacteria > Actinomycetota > Actinomycetes > Actinomycetales > Microbacteriaceae > Frigoribacterium. The sequence goes on along the minus strand of NZ_VOLO01000001.1, from coordinate 639,870 downwards.
CGAGCAGGGCCTGGTACCCCCACGGGTAGATGACCTGCGTCAGCCCGGCGATCCCCACGGCGAGCCCCGCGGGCAGGGCCGCAGACGGCCCCCCGCGCCGCGCGAGCACCAGCCCGAGCACGACGGGAGGCGCGAGCCAGGCGACGAACTGCGGCGACCCGACCTTGTTGGTGACGATGAGGGCGGTCACGAACGCGAGCGACAGGGGCGCGAGGAGGTGCACGGCCGACGCACCGCGCCTCGCGGCCCGCAGCCCCAGCAGCAGGACGAGCAGCACGACGAGGGCCATCAGCACCGTCGTGAGGCGCGCAGCGGCGCCGACTCCGTCGCCCTCCACCTGGTAGGTGAGGATCTCGCGGTCGTAGTAGACGAACGTGCCCGGCACCCCGGCCGCGGCCCGCCACAGCCACGCGGTGGCGGTGGGCGACTCCACCTGCAGCCCGCGTCCGGCCTGCTCCTGCACGAAGCCGAGCACGGTGGCCCCGCTGCCGAGGACGAGCGAGATCGCGACCACGGCGACGGTCGTCGACACGGCGGCCACGACGACGTCGCGTCGGGCACGGCCCCGCAGGGCGACGACGGCGGCGACGACCAGCGCGGCCGGCCAGACCTTGACCCAGGCGGCGACGGTCAGGAGGACCGAGGCGGCGAGCGGCCGTGAGGCCAGCAGCAGCATCCCGACGATCGCGAACGGCACGGTGACGGCGTCGATGCGCCCCACGGCGATCGGCCCGAGGGCGAGGAGGAAGAGCAGCCACCACCACGCCGCGCCGACGTGACGGCGTCCGCGCACTGACTGCGCGCCTCGCGTCCGGGCCCACGACCTACGGAGCCCGCCGGTCAGCACGGCGAACGCCCCGGCGTCGAGCAGCAGCACGATCGTCAGCCACGCTTGGCCGTAGTGGGCGTCGCCGCCGACGCGGGCGAGCAGCATGGGCACGGCTGCCAGCAGGGGGTAGACCCACGCACGGTCCACGCCCACCCAGTCGCCGCCTCCCACGCCCTGCTGCATCCAGGTGCGGTAGACGCTCCAGACGTCGCCCAGCGGCTGGTTCGGCCCGGTAAGGGCGGCGTGGCCCAGGACGAGGTGCACGAGCACGAAGGCCGACCAGAGCACGGCGGGGTGGGCCGCGACGCGCGCGGGCAGGCGGCGCGAGACGCCGTCCGCGCCGGGTGCACGAGGAGGCGCGGCGACGGTCATGCGGGCAAGGCTAGCCGTCCGGCGTCACACGACGCCCCGGTGCCGCCGCCCGCACCCGCGGACGGATATCCTGCCCCTCATGCCCCGCACCCGTCTCCGTCTCGCGGCCGCCGCCGTCTCCGTCGTCGCCGCCGCCTCCTTGTCGGCCTGCGCCCCCACGTCCGGCTCCGGCGGGTCCGCCGACGGGCTCGTCACCGAGGGCAAGCTGACGATCGCGACCGGCGAGCCCGCCTACAGCCCGTGGGTCGAGGACGACGACCCGACCACCGGCGAGGGCTTCGAGGCGGCGCTCGCCTACGCCGTGGCCGACCAGCTCGGCTACGCGGAGGACGACGTCGTCTGGGTGCGCTCGACCTTCGACGAGGCCATCGCGCCCGGCCCGAAGACGTTCGACCTGAACCTGCAGCAGTTCTCGATCACCGAGCAGCGCGCGAGGGCCGTCGACTTCTCGTCGCCGTACTACGAGACGCGCCAGGCCGTCGTCACCCTGCCGGGCACCGCGGCCGAGGGCGCCACGAGCGTCGCCGACCTCGCCGCCCTCGCCATCGGCGCGCAGAGCGGCACCACGAGCTTCACCGCGGCCGAGCAGGTCATCGACCCCGAGGGCGGAGTGCAGGCCTACAACTCGAACGACGACGCCAAGGCGGCGCTCGAGGCCGGCCAGGTCGACGCGATCGTGCTCGACGTGCCGACCGCCACCTACTTCGTCGAGGGCGGCGTGGTGCTCGGCCAGCTCGCGGCGGAGGACGGCGCGAGCGACGAGCTCGGCATCGTGCTGCCGCTCGGCAGCGGGCTCACCGGCGACGTGACCGACGCCGTCGACGCCCTCCGCGCCGACGGCACCCTCGACCAGCTGCAGCAGGAGTGGCTGGCCGACTACGACGTGACGGAGCTGTCGTAGCCCGCGACGCGGTCGCCGTCGACGCTCCTCCCGTCAGCGACCTCGAGCTCGGCCGGCGAGCCTTCCGGCGCCGCCAGTCGGTGCGCTCGGTCGCGATCGCCGCCGTCAGCACGATCGCCTTCGCGGCCCTCGCCTGGTGGGCCGTCACGAGCACGCCCGGCTGGGACCGCGTGCGGTTCAGCTTCTTCGACGGGCCCACCCTCGTCGCGGCGTGGCCGCGGGTGCTGGAGGGGCTGTGGCTCAACGTCAGGGTGCTCGTGGTGGCGCTGATCGGCGTCGCCGTGCTCTCGACCCTGCTCTCGGCCCTCCGCACGCTGCGCGGCCCGGTGTTCTTCCCCGTGCGCGCCCTCGTGCGCGGCTACACCGACCTGTTCCGCGGGCTGCCGCTGATCATCGTGCTCTACCTCGTCGGCTTCGGGGTGCCGGGGCTCGGCCTCGGCATCCCGCGCCTGCCCGCCGAGGTCTGGGGCACCGTGGCGCTCGTCCTCACGTACTCGGCCTACGTCAGCGAGGTCATCCGCGCCGGGCTCGACGCCGTGCACCCGTCCCAGCGGCTGGCCGCCCGCTCGCTCGGGCTCAGCCACGCGGCGACCCTGCGGCTGGTCGTGTTCCCCCAGGCGATCCGCAAGGTCACGCCGGCCCTGATGAACGACGTCGTCTCGATGCAGAAGGACGTGGGGCTCATCTCCGTGCTCGGCGCCGTGGACGCCGTGCGCGCCGCCCAGATCGAGACGGCCACCGCGGCGAACTTCACGCCCTACGTGCTCGCCGGGCTGCTCTTCGTGCTGCTGGCCCTGCCGACCGTCTGGCTGACTGACTGGCTGTCGGCGCGCCTCCGTCGGCGCGAGCAGGCCGGGAGCGTCGTGTGAACGGGCAGGACCAGAGCAAGGGCCACGGCCAGGCCCACCTGACCGCGGGAGGCGCGGCGCCGGGCGCCGACGTCGTCCTCCGTCTCGAGGGCGTGCGCAAGTCGTTCGGCGGCACGACCGTGCTCGACGGCATCGACCTCGACGTGGCCCGCGACGAGGTCGTCGCCCTGATCGGCGCGAGCGGGTCGGGCAAGTCGACGCTGCTGCGCACGGTGAACCTGCTCGAGCAGGTCGACGACGGGCGCATCGTGCTCGGCGGCGAGGACATCACCGACCCGCGAGTGCGCGTCGACGCCGTCCGGGCCCGCATCGGCGTCGTGTTCCAGCACTACAACCTGTTCCCGCACCTCACCGTGCTCGACAACGTCTCGCTGGCGAGCCGCCACGTGCTGCGACGCCCCCGGGCGGAGGCCGAGGCGAGGGCCCTCGAGCTGCTCGAGCGCGTCGGGCTCGGCGACAAGGCCCGCGCCTACCCCGACCGCCTGTCGGGCGGCCAGCAGCAGCGCGTCGCGATCGCGCGGGCCCTCGCCCCGAGGCCTGCCGTGCTGCTGCTCGACGAGGTGACGAGCGCCCTCGACCCCGAGCTCGTGGGCGAGGTGCTCGACCTCGTCCGCACGCTCAAGGAGGTGGGGACCACCATCCTCATGGCGACGCACGAGATGGCGTTCGCGCGGGACGTCGCCGACCGCGTGGTGTTCCTCGACGCCGGCCGCATCGCCGAGCAGGGGCCGCCGGCCCAGCTCTTCGGGTCGCCGCGCACCGAGCGGGCGAGGGAGTTCCTCGCCCGCGTCTCGGGCTAGGTGCCGTCCCTGCACCTTCCCAGCGCCTCCCTAGGGTGACGCGTCATCATCCTCGGCAGGCGCCTCCTCCTTGCCGACCAGCCCGAGCAGCACCCGAGCCGACCCCAGGAGACACACCATGAAGAAGAAGACCGGAATCGTCCTCGGAGTCGCGGCCGTCGTCGTGGTGGGCCTCGGCGTCACCGCCGCCGTCGCCGGCCCCGCGTTCTACCGCGACGTGATCGTGGGCGAGCCCGAGGCCGCCCCCACCGTCTCGGTCACCCCCGGCGCGACGACCATCGACACGAGCGACCTCAGCGGTGCCTGGAACGTCGGCGAGGGCAGCACGGCGGGCTACCGCGTCGACGAGGTGCTGAACGGCACCGACGTCACCGTCGTGGGCACGACCGACCAGGTCACCGGCACCGTCACCGTCGAGGGCGACTCGGTCACGGCCGCCACGATCGACGTCGACGTGGCGAGCATCGCCACGGACAGCGGCAACCGCGACGGCTACTTCCGCGACGACGCCATGGAGGCCTCGACCTACCCGACCGCGACCTTCGTGCTGACCCAGCCCATCGACGCCGGCGTCCCCGCCGACGGCGACGTCGAGACCGTCGAGGCGACGGGCGACCTCACGATGCACGGCGTCACCCAGAGCGTCACCGTCTCGCTGCAGGCCGCCCTCTCGGGCGACGGGGTGCAGATCAGCGGCTCGGTGCCGGTGACCTTCAGCGACTACGGCGTCGAGGCGCCGAGCTTCGGCTTCGTCCAGGTCGAGGACTCGGGAACGGTCGAGTTCCTCGTCTCGGCGACCCCCGCCTCCTAGGCGCGCAGCAGGGCGGCGATCGTCGCCGGGAGCGCGTCGACGAGGCCGAGGACCGTGAGGGGGCCTCCCCCGCTCGCACGTTCGGCGGCCAGACCGTGGACGACCGCGGCCGTCACGGCCAGCCGGGCGAGCGCGTCCTCCTGCGCCAGCGCCTCCTGTGAATGGGTGGCGACGAGCGCGCCCAGCACGCCGCCGAGCGCGTCGCCCGCACCGGCCGTCGCGAGCCAGGTCGGCGCGCTCTCGGCGACGAGCCGGGTGCCGCCGGGCGAGGCGACGTGCGTGCGGTGGCCCTTCACCAGCACGGTGCAGCCCCACTCCCCCGCCGCGCGCGCCGCGGCCTCCGCAGGATCGGCGGCGACCTCGTCGACCGACCGGCCCGACGCCCGCGAGAGCTCGCGGAAGTGCGGCGTCAGCACGACCGGCCCCGTCGCCCGCTCGCGGAGCGACAGCGCACCCGCGTCGAGCACGAGGGGCAGCCCCGAGGAGGCGGCCGTCTCGAACCCCTCGGCGGTCTCGTCGTCGAGGTGGTCGGGGTCCACCCCCGAGCCGAGCAGCCAGGCCTGCACCCGGCCGGGGCTCGTCACGGCCTCCGGGCGGCGGTGCAGCACGAAGTCCGACGCGCGCGCCGGGCCCAGGTAGCGCAGCATGCCGACGCCGGTGTGCAGCGCGGCCTCCACGCCGAGGACTGCTGCCCCCGGGTACGCGGTCGAGCCGGTCACGACGCCGAGGACGCCGCGGCTGTACTTGTCGTCGTCGACCTCAGGGACGGCGATCCAGTCGGCGGCGTCGGCGGCGGTCCAGGGCGCGGGGCGGGAGGCGGAGTGCGTGTCGGTGGTCACGCCCCGACGCTAGTCGGGCTCGCGGCGCCGGCGTCCGGGCCGTCGGCACAGGTTCTGCACGGGCCACGGCCCGACCCGCCGATACGGTGGGCCGATGAGCATCTCGATCCCCGGCCGCACCGTCGTCTTCGACTACGGCGAGGTGATCTCGCGGTTCCCGGACGACGCCTCGCGTCGGCGCATCGAAGAGCTGGCAGGCGTGGACCCCGCCGTGCTCTGGGCGAGCTACGGCCACCACCGGCACGCCCTCGACCACGGGCGGCTCACCGCCACGGGCTACTGGCGCGCCGTCGAGGCCGACACCGGCGCCGACTGGTCGCGCACCCGGGTGCACGAGCTCTGGGCCGCCGACTTCCCGTCCTGGTTCGTGCCGGAGCCCGGCACGCTCGACGTCATCGCCGAGCTGGCCGACGGCGGCACCCGCCTGGCGATCCTCTCGAACGCCGGCCAGGACTTCGCCTCGCCGTTCCGCCACTCGCCCCTCGGCGACCTGTTCGAGCAGGTGTTCGTGAGCGCCGAGCTCGACGACCTAAAGCCGTCGGCCTCGATCTTCCGGCACGTGCTCGCCGAGCTCGGAACAACCGCCGCCGACACGGTGTTCATCGACAACAGGTCCGACAACGTCGAGGCCGCCCAGGCGCTCGGCATCACCGGGCACCTGTTCACCGGCCCCGAGCCGCTCCGACACTTCGTCGAGGGCCTGGCGGGCCACCCCACCGAAAGGCGATGACCGCTCTCGTGACCCAGACGGACGCTGCACCCTCGACCACCCCCGACACCCCTCCCGCCTCGACGCAGGGCGACGCCCCCGTCGGCCTGTTCGACGCCGTGACGCTGCGCGGGCAGACGTTCCGCAACCGGCTCTGGGTCGCGCCCATGTGCCAGTACTCGGCCGAGGAGGAGGACGGCGTCGCCACCGACTGGCACCTCGTGCACCTCGGCTCGCTGGCACGAGGAGGCGCGGGCGCGGTGATCTCGGAGGCCGCGTCGGTCACCCCCGACGGCCGCATCTCGCCGCAGGACCTCGGCATCTGGAACGACGAGCAGGTCGAGGCCCTCAAGCCGATCACGGCCTTCGTGCGGTCGCAGGGCTCGGTCCCCGGAATCCAGCTCGCGCACGCCGGCCGCAAGGCGTCGACGTTCCGCCCCTGGAGCGAGGTCCAGGGCTCCGTCCCCGAGGCCGAGGGCGGCTGGCCGACCGTCGCGCCCTCCGCGATCGCCTTCGAGGGCTACGCCGCGCCGCGCGAGCTCTCGCGCGACGAGATCGCCGGGCTCGTAGAGGCCTTCCGTGCCGCCGCGCGCCGCTCGGTCGAGGCCGGCTTCGGGCTGATCGAGCTGCACGCCGCCCACGGCTACCTGCTGCACCAGTTCCTCTCGCCGCTCAGCAACGAGCGCACCGACGACCACGGCGGCTCCCTCGAGAACCGGGCGCGCCTCCTCGTCGACGTCGTCCGCGTCGTCCGGGCCGAGGTCGGCGACGACCTGCCGCTGCTCGTCCGCTTCTCGGCCACCGACTGGGCCGAGGGCGGCTGGGACGAGCACGAGACCGCGACCGTGGCCGCTTGGTGCCGCGACGCGGGCGCCGACCTCTTCGACATCTCGACCGGGGGTCTCGTCGCCGGGGTGACGATCCCGGTCGGCCTCGGCTACCAGGTGCCGTTCGCGCAGCACGTGCGCGAGACCGCGGAGGTCGAGACGGGCGCCGTCGGCCTCATCGTGTCCGCGCAGCAGGCACAGGCCGTCGTCGCCGAGGGCCGCGCGGACGTCGTGCTTATGGCCCGCGAGTTCCTCCGCGACCCGCACTTCCCGCTGCGCGCCGCGGCCGAGCTGGGGGTCGAGCTCGACTACTGGCCCGAGCAGTACCTCCGGGCGCCGTTCCGCGTCTCGTAGCGGGCCCGGCCACACGACGACGGCCGCGCCGCCCCCTCGGGGTCGGCGCGGCCGTCGTCCGCCGCAGGGGCCTACGACCGCCTGGTCGCGTCCTGCACCTCGCCGATCAGCTCCTCGAGGATGTCCTCGAGGAACAGCACGCCCTGGGTGTCGCCCCGCTCGTCGAACGAGCGCGCGACGTGCACGCCGCTCCGGCGCATCGTCGCGAGGGCGTCCTCGAGGTCGGTGCCCTGGTAGATCGAGATCAGCTGGCGGATCCGCTTCGGCGGCACCGGGTCGCCGAACTCGTCCTCGTCCAGGTCGATGACGTCCTTCAGGTGCAGGTAGCCCGTCGGATCGCCGCCGTCGTCGACGAGCACGTAGCGCGAGAAGCCGTTCTGCGAGACGGCTCGCTCGACGTCGCCCGGGGTGGCGTCCTCGGGCAGGGTGACGAGGCCCGACATCGGCACGGCCACGTCGTCGACCGTCTTCTCGGTGAACTCGAACGCCGCCTGGAGCGTGCCGCTGCCGTCGCGGAGGGTGCCCTCACGCTGCGACTGCGCCACGATCGTGGCCACCTCGTCGACCGTGTAGGCGCTGGCGGCCTCGTCCTTCGGCTCGACGCGGAACGCTCGCAGGACGGCGTTCGCCGACCAGTTGAGCGACACCACGACGACGTGCAGGAGGCGCGCCACGGCCACCAGGGGCGGCGCGAGCAGCAGCGCGGCCTTGTCCGGCAGCGAGAACGAGATGTTCTTCGGCACCATCTCGCCGAGCACGACGTGCAGGAACGACACCAGCAGCAGCGTGATGACGAACCCGACGACGCTCACCAGCTGCTCGCTGAGCCCGGTCAGGCCGAGCGGCCCCTCGAGGAGGTGGTGGATCGAGGGCTCGGACACGTTCAGGATGAGCAGGGAGCAGATCGTGATGCCGAGCTGCGTCGTCGCGAGCATCATCGTCGCGTGCTCCATGGCCCAGAGCGTGGTCTTCGCGGCACGGCTGCCGGCCTCGGCCTTGGGCTCGATCTGCGACCGCCGAGCCGAGATGACGGCGAACTCGGCCGCGACGAAGAACGCGTTGCCCATCAGCAGCAGCACGAGCCAGACGATGCCCCACCAGTCGCTCATCGGGTCGCCTCCTTCTCGCGGGCGTCGGAGTCGCGCATCGACGACGGCGCACCCGACCTGCCCGCGCGGTCCGACCTGCTCGCGCGCTCGGCGCGGCTGCCGCGCTCCGGCTGCTCGACGATCGCGTCCTCCGGTGTCGGAGTGAACCTGACGCGGTCGATCCGTCGGCCGTCGAGCCGCTCGACGCGGAACGTGCCCGCCTCGGACTCGACGACGTCGCCGACGACGGGAAGTCGTCCGAGCTCGCTCATCACCCAGCCGCCGACGGTCTCCCACGGGCCCTCCTCCGGGACCTTGACCGTGGCGCGCTCGAGCAGCTCGTCGGGTCGGAGGAGCCCCGGGAACGTGAGCCAGTTGCGCGAGCGGACGACGTCGACCCGGCTGCGGTCGTGCTCGTCCGAGACCTCGCCCACGAGCTCCTCGATGAGGTCCTCCAGGGTGACGACGCCGGCCGTTCCGCCGTACTCGTCGACGACGACGGCCATCTGGTAGCCGCGGCCGCGGACCTCGCCGAGCAGGTTGTCGAGGGTCATGGTCTCGGGGACGCGCACGGCGTCCGTGAGCAGGGCCGAGACGGGCACGTCGGCGCGCTTCTCCCGAGGGACCGACACTGCCTGCTTGACGTGGACCAGCCCCACCACGTCGTCGATCCCGTCGTCGGTGACCGGGAACCGCGACAGGCCCGTACGGCGCGCCAGCTGCAGCACCGTCTCGGCCGAGTCGGTGCGCGTCACCGTCGAGAGGCGCGGACGCGGCGTCATCACGTCGGAGGCGGTGTGGTCGCTGAAGGCCAGGGTGCGCGCCAACAGGGTCGCCGTGTCGAGGGCGAGGCTGCCCTCGAAGGCAGAGCGGCGGACGAGCGACGAGAGCTCCTCGGCGGTGCGTGCGCCGGACAGCTCCTCCTTGGGCTCGATCCCCACACCTCGCAGGATGGCGTTCGCCGTGTTGTTGAGGAGCGCCACGGCGGGACGGAACACCGTGGTGAAGCCGACCTGGAACGGGATCACGAGCTTCGCCGTCCGCAGCGGCAGCGCCAGCGCGAAGTTCTTCGGCACCAGCTCGCCGACGATCATCGAGAGCAGGGTCGCCACGACGATCGCGACGACGGGCCCGGCGACCGTGACCACCGGCTCGGGCAGGCCGACGCCGAGGAGGGGCGGCGCGAGCAGCCGGGAGATCGCCGGCTCCATCGTGTAGCCGGTCAGCAGGGTCGTCAGCGTGATGCCCAGCTGGGCGCTGGAGAGGTGCGTCGACGTGATGCGGAGGGCGCCGATGGTCGGCGCGAGCCCCTTCTCGCCCTTGGCCTGACGGGCCTCGAGGTCGGAGCGGTCGAGGTTGACCAGCGAGAACTCGCTGGCGACGAAGAGGCCGGTGCCGATCGTGAGGACGATGCCGATCGCGAGCAGGATCCACTCGTTCACGACGACGGAGCACCGCCCCAGGGAGCGGGATGGTGGGAGGGTGCAGCGGGCTGAGACGGAGGGTCATCCATAGAGAGGGAATCTTAGCCGCTGGAGGCCTCGTCCGTCACCGGTCGGCAGGCATCTCCTCACCGGCTGACGGGAGCCTCGTCACCAGCTGACGGGGAGCGCCTTGCCCTCCTCGTAGCCCGCGGCCGACTGGATGCCCACGAGGGCCCGCTCAGCGAACTCGGGCAGGGTGCGCGCACCCGCGTAGGTGAACGAGCTACGGACGCCGGAGGTGATCATGTCGAGCAGGTCCTCCACGCCCGGCCGCAGCGGGTCGAGGTAGATGCGCGACGACGAGATGCCCTCGGCGAAGAGGGTCTTGCGGGCGAGCTCGAAGGGGTCGAGGCGGCCGAAGCGGCCCTGCACGGCCTTCGTCGACGCCATGCCCCAGCTCTCCTTGTAGAGGCCTCGCTCGTCGGTGGCCAGCTCGCCGGGCGCCTCGACGGTGCCCGCGAACCACGAGCCGATCATCACCGACGACGCGCCCGCGGCGAGGGCGAGAGCGACGTCGCGCGGGTAGCGCACGCCGCCGTCGGCCCAGACGTGCGCCCCGAGCGAGCGGGCGGTCGCCGCGGTCTCGAGCACGGCGGAGAACTGGGGGCGGCCCACGGCGGTCATCATCCGGGTGGTGCACATCGCCCCGGGGCCGACGCCGACCTTGATCACGTCCGCGCCCGCGCCCACGAGGTGGCGCACCGCCTCCTCGGTGACGACGTTGCCGGCGACGATCGGCAGGCCCAGCTTCGCCGCCGCCACCTTCTTGACGGCAGCGATCATGCCGTCCTGGTCGCCGTGGGCGGTGTCGAGCACCAGCACGTCGACGCCCGCCGCGGCGAGCGCCCTGGCCTTCTGCTCGACGTCGCCGTTGATGCCGACGGCGGCGGCGACCCGGAGGCGGCCGTCGCGGTCGAGCGCGGGCTGGTAGATCGTCGAGCGGAGCGCGCTCTTGCGGCTGACCGTGCCGACCACCTGGCCGTGCCGCAGCACCGGCGCGAAGTCGATCTCGGCGGCGACCATGCGGTCGAAGGCGGCCCGCGGCGAGTCGACGTCGTCGGCGTCGAGCGAGGTCAGCGCGCCGTGCAGCAGATCGCCGAGCACGGCGTCGCGCGGGGCGGTGGCGAGGCGGGAGGCGGCGATGCAGCCGAGGAACGCTCCGTGGGAGTCGTGCAGCACGATGCCGTGCCCCTCGACCGCCAGCACGCGGGTGAGGGCGGCGCCGACGGTCTCGCCCGGATCGAGCGACCAGGGCGTGTCCCACTCGACCGGCTGCGACTTGACCCAGCGGATCGCCGCGTCGAGGTCCTGCAGCGGCATGTCCTGCGGCAGCACCCCGAGGCCGCCGCGACGCGCGAGGGTCGCCGCGAGGCGAGGGCCGGTCACCGAGTTCATGTTGGCCGAGACGATCGGCACCGTGGCGCCCGTGCCGTCGCCCGGCGCGAGCGACACGTCGAGCCTGCTCGTCACCGACGAGCGGCTCGGCACCAGGAACACGTCGGAGTACGTCAGGTCGTGGGTCGGCGTCGTCTCGTAGAACCTCATGCCCCAACGGTAATCCCTGCGGGTCGTCGGGACGCGGCCAGGCGGACCTTGTTAAGCTGGTCCACGGCGGGCACCGCTGCCCGCCGCGACATCGAACGATCAACGGAGAGTGGGCGATCGGCTGTGACGAGCCACGTGACGGGAACGACCGACGAGGGTGCCTTCGGCGCCAACGAGTGGCTGGTCGACGAGCTCTACGAGAAGTGGGTGGTCGACAAGTCCGCGGTCGACGAGTCGTGGTGGCCCGTCCTCGAGGCGTACAGGCCCTCCGGCAGCAGCGGCGAAGGCGGCGAGACCGAGGCCCGGGCTCCTGCGCCCGGCGAGACGGACGGCGGCCAGGCCCAGGTCCCTGACGAGGTCACCGGCGCCCCCGGCGAGAACGAGCCCCCCGCGCCCGCACCTGCACCGGCTGCCCCGGCCGGCAAGAAGGCCGCCAAGACGACCTCGGTCGAGCCGTCCGAGAAGCCGATCCCGGCCGACTCCCCCGCCAAGGCGCCCGAGAAGCCCCGCAGCAGCACCGAGCCCGCCCCTGAGCCCGAGGCCACGGTCGCACCTCTGCGCGGCATGGCGAAGTCCCTCGCCACGAACATGGACGCGAGCCTCAGCGTCCCGACGGCCACCAGCGTCCGCACCGTCGCGGCCAAGCTGATGATCGACAACCGCATCGTCATCAACAACCACCTGAAGCGCGCCCGGGGCGGCAAGGTCTCGTTCACGCACCTCATCGGCTGGGCGCTCGTCCAGGCCCTCAAGGAGTTCCCGAGCCAGAACGTCTTCTACGACGAGGTGGACGGCAAGCCCTCCGTGGTGACGCCCGCGCACATCAACCTCGGGCTCGCGATCGACATCCCGAAGCCCGACGGCACCCGCGCCCTGCTCGTCCCCGGCATCAAGAAGGCCGACGAGATGACCTTCGCCGACTTCCTGTCGGCCTACGAGGACGTCGTCCGCCGCGCCCGCGACAACAAGCTGACCGCGGCCGACTTCCAGGGCAACACGATCTCCCTGACGAACCCGGGCGGCATCGGCACGGTGCACAGCGTGCCCCGCCTGATGAAGGGCGCCGGCTCGATCATCGGAGCCGGCGCGCTCGACTACCCCGCAGAGTTCCAGGGCACCTCGTCGAAGACGCTCGTCGAGCTCGGCATCGGCAAGACGGTCACCCTCACGAGCACCTACGACCACCGCGTCATCCAGGGCGCCGGCTCCGGCGAGTTCCTCAAGAAGGTCAACGAGCTGCTGATCGGGCAGCGCGGCTTCTACGAGCAGATCTTCGCCGCTCTGCGCATCCCCTACGAGCCCATCCGCTGGAACCCCGACATCAACGTCAACCTCGCCGAGCGCGTGGGCAAGACGGCTCGGGTGCAAGAACTGATCAACAGCTACCGGGTCCGCGGCCACCTGATGGCCGACATCGATCCGCTGCAGTACCGCCAGCGCAGCCACCCCGACCTCGCGATCGAGAGCCACGGCCTCACCTTCTGGGATCTCGACCGCGAGTTCGTCACGGGCGGCCTCGGCGGCCACACCTCCGCCCTGCTGCGCGACATCCTCGGCATCCTGCGCGACTCGTACTGCCGCACGATCGGCGTCGAGTACATGCACATCCAGGATCCCGCACAGCGGGCCTGGGTGCAGCAGCACGTCGAGGTGCCCTACGTGAAGCCGTCGCACGACGAGCAGATGCGCATCCTCGCGAAGCTCAACGAGGCCGAGGCGTTCGAGACGTTCCTGCAGACGAAGTACGTCGGCCAGAAGCGGTTCAGCCTCGAGGGCGGCGAGTCCGCCATCGCCCTGCTCGACACGGTCATCCAGCAGGCGGCCCGAGAGGAACTCGAGGAGGTGGCGATCGGGATGGCACACCGTGGCCGTCTCAACGTCCTCACCAACATCGCAGGCAAGACGTACGGCCAGATCTTCCGCGAGTTCGAGGGCACCCAAGACCCCCGTACCGTCCAGGGCTCGGGTGACGTCAAGTACCACCTCGGCACCGAGGGCGAGTTCACGAGCGCCACCGGCGAGACGATCCCCGTCTACATCGCGGCGAACCCGTCGCACCTCGAGGCCGGCGATGGCGTGCTCGAGGGCATCGTCCGGGCCAAGCAAGACAGAGGCCCGAAGGGCGTCTTCGGCACCCTCCCCATCCTCATCCACGGCGACGCGGCGATGGCCGGCCAGGGCGTCGTGGTCGAGACCCTGCAGATGTCGATGCTGCGGGGCTACCGCGTCGGCGGCACCATCCACGTCGTCATCAACAACCAGGTCGGCTTCACGACTCCCCCGTCCGAGTCGCGTTCGTCGATCTACTCGACCGACGTCGCGAAGACGATCCAGGCTCCGGTGTTCCACGTCAACGGCGACGACCCCGAGGCCGTCGCCCGGGTCGCCGAGCTCGCGTTCTCGTACCGTCAGCAGTTCAAGCGCGACGTCGTCGTCGACCTGATCTGCTACCGCCGTCGTGGACACAACGAGGGCGACGACCCGTCGATGACCCAGCCGCTGATGTACAACCTGATCGAGGCCAAGCGCAGCGTCCGCACCCTCTACACCGAGGCGCTCGTCGGCCGCGGCGACATCACGCAGGAGGAGTACGACGGTGCCCACCGCGACTTCCAGGACCGCCTAGAGCGGGCCTTCCAGGAGACGCACGCGGCGCAGACCGGCTCGATGCCCGTGATCACGGACGACGGCGGAGACGTCGACGACCTCGAGCGACCGAAGTCGCAGCGGGACGACGCCACGGGCGAGCCCGAGAGCACGGGCGTCGAGCTCGAGCTGATCCACGCGATCGGCGACGCGCACGACAACCCGCCCGAGGGCTTCTCGGTGCACCCGAAGCTCTCGCAGCTGCTCAAGAAGCGCGTCGAGATGAGCCGCAACGGCGGCATCGACTGGGCCTTCGCCGAGCTGCTCGCGATGGGCTCGGTCCTCACCGAGGGCACCCCGGTGCGTCTCGCCGGCCAGGACAGCCGACGCGGCACGTTCGTGCAGCGCCACTCGGTGCTGCACGACCGGGAGAACGGCCAGGAGTGGCTGCCCCTGCAGAACATCACCGACGACCAGGCGAACCTCTGGATCTACGACTCGCTGCTCAGCGAGTACGCGGCGATGGGCTTCGAGTACGGCTACTCGGTCGAGCGGGCCGACGCGCTCGTGATGTGGGAGGCGCAGTTCGGCGACTTCAGCAACGGCGCGCAGACGATCATCGACGAGTTCATCTCGAGCGCCGAGCAGAAGTGGGGCCAGCGCTCGAGCGTCGTGCTGCTGCTGCCGCACGGCTACGAAGGCCAGGGCCCCGACCACTCGTCGGCCCGGATGGAGCGGTTCCTCCAGATGTGCGCGGAGGACAACATGACCATCGCGCGCCCCTCGACCCCCGCCTCCTACTTCCACCTGCTGCGCCGCCAGGCGTACGCGAGGCCCCGTCGTCCTCTCGTGGTCTTCACGCCGAAGGCAATGCTGCGCCTCCGCGGCGCGACGAGCGGCGTCGACGCCTTCACGAGCGGTCGGTTCGAGCCCGTGCTCGACTGCACGCGCGTCCAGGACACGTCGGCGACGAAGCGCGTCGTGCTGCACTCGGGCAAGATCCACTACGACCTGACGGCTGAGCTCGACAAGCGCGGCGTGCAGGACGACATCGCGCTGGTCCGCCTCGAGCAGCTCTACCCGCTGCCGCTCGAGCGCATCCGCGAGGTGCTGTCGCGCTACCCCGCAGCCGAGCTCGTCTGGGCCCAGGAGGAGCCGGAGAACCAGGGCGCCTGGCCGTTCGTCGTCCTCGAGCTGCAGAAGCACCTCGACCGGCGGATCACGGTCGCCTCGCGCCCCGCGTCGGCCTCGCCGGCGGCGGGCTCGACCAAGGCGAGCGCGGCCCAGCAGGCCGAGCTGATCGCGGCGGCGCTCACGCTGTAGCGGCCGGCCGGAGAAACGACGCGAGAGCGACGAACCGATGCGGAACATCGCGTCGGTTCGTCGCTCTCGCGTCGTTCAGCGCCTAACGAGCGTCGGCCACGAGCCGCGGCGGCCGCCCGCGAGGCTCAGACCAGCTTGGAGTAGCGGACGCCGGCCTCGTGGTAGCCGCGCTTGCGGTAGAAGCGGTGGGCGGAGTCGGTGGCGGCGGCCGAGACGGCCTCGAGGGTGCGCGCGCCGTGGCCGCGCGACCACTCCTCGAAGTGCTGCAGGAGGTGCGAGCCGGTGCCGTCTCGCCGGGCCGTCTCCCCCACCACCAGCAGCAGCAGCTGCGCCGTCGGCGCGTCGGCGTTGTAGGCCCAGCGCACGTGGGCGCCCGCCACCGCGACCACGTGGCCGTCGTCACCGCGCACGACCCAGGTCTCGTGCCCCGCGGCGGCGGTGAGGTGCGCGAGCCGACCCGAGAGCACCTCGGCGTCGAGCGAGTGGCCGAGCAGCCCGATGAGGGCGACCAGGTCGTCGAGGTCGTCGGACGTCGGGCTGGCGAGGATCTCCACCGTGGCGGTCATGCGACGACGCTAGCGCAGGTCGACGACGCGTGACGTCGGAGGATAGGGTCGGTTGCCATGGGTCTCTTCACACGGAACTCGACGCCCGAGCAGCACGTCGCCGACGAGGCGGCCCGCTTCGTCAAGTCGGTCGCGAAGGGCGGGCACCGCGACGACGCGGCCTCGCTCGACTTCAGCCCTGCCTCGGTCGGCACCCTCGACGCCGTCATCGCCCGTCACCGCGGGGACGTCGACGCCGACGGCGTCCCCGACGCGGTCTCGCTGGGCGCGGCCTGCTACTTCTTCGAGACGGTGCGCCGCGAGTACGGCGGCCGGCTCTGCTCCGGCTCGGGCGACGACCCGCTCGTGCTCGTCGTCGGCGAGCCCGACTTCTGCCTCTGCGTGCCCGCCGTCTCGAAGGTCGTGCAGCGCACCGGAGACGCGGGCGACCCGTCGCTGCAGCTGCTGTGGGACGACGTCGTGGTGCACGCCGCCCGTCGCGAGGACGCGACGCTCAGCTGACGCCTCGGGGTCCGGGTCGCTAGTGCGAGGCCTGCAGGTCGCGCAGGCGTGCGAGGACGGTCGAGCGCAGGTCCTCAGGGGCGGTCTCCTTGCAGGCGCGCTGCACCGCCTCCGTCAGCACGATGCCGACCTTGTGCTCGCCCGAGCAGTCGGCGCAGGTGGCCATGTGCTCCCGGATGTCGGCGGCGTCCTCACGGCAGAGCTCGTCGTGCAGGAACTCCTCGAGCTCGGCCTTCGCCTTGTCGCAACCGCAGTCGGTCATTTGGTGCTGCCCTTCGATGTCGTGCCGGCCGGGACCGCGATCCCCCGGTCGCGGGCGTAGTCGGCGAGTAGTCCCCGCAGCAGGCGACGGCCGCGGTGCAGACGGCTCATCACCGTGCCCACGGGCGTCTTCATGATGTCGGCGATCTCCTGGTACGAGAAGCCCTCGACGTCCGCGAAGTAGACCGCCATGCGGAAGTCCTCCGGGACCTTCTGGAGCGCGTCCTTGACGGCGGTGTCCGGCAGGTGGTCGATGGCCTCGGCCTCGGCCGAGCGGGTGGAGCCGGAGGTGCGGGTCGCCGACTCGGCGCCGCCCATCTGCCAGTCCTCGAGCTCGTCGATGGTGCCCTGGTACGGGTCGCGCTGCTTCTTGCGGTACGTGTTGATGAAGGTGTTGGTCTGGATCCGGTACAGCCAGGCCTTGAGGTTCGTGCCCTGCTGGAACTGCCGGAACGCCGCGAACGCCTTGACGAACGTCTCCTGGACGAGGTCGGAGGCGTCGGCCGGGTTGCGCGTCATGCGCATGGCCGCCGCGTAGAGCTGGTCCATGAACGGCAGGGCCTGCTCCTCGAAGAGACCCCGCAGGTCGGGCTCGCCCTCGTCCGACGCCACGACGGGGTCGGGTGCGGTCGCGCTGGTCGCGGGTGTGGGCTCGTCGCCCTCGGGGGTGATCATCACGGCCGATTCTAGTTCGGCCACGGTGATCCGCCTCGGTGCAAGTGCTGTGGGCACGTGTCCTCCAGGTCGTCGCTGCATTACCCTGGTGAACCGATGCAGGTGTACAGGTATTCC
Organism: Frigoribacterium sp. ACAM 257; assembly: GCF_007954365.1. Lineage (GTDB taxonomy): Bacteria > Actinomycetota > Actinomycetes > Actinomycetales > Microbacteriaceae > Frigoribacterium. Next base: position 622,413 of record NZ_VOLO01000001.1, on the reverse strand, counting down.
GGGCCCGAGTTCTCTCCCTACGACGACGGCGGCGTTCCCCCCGAGGTCGACGACGGGCGCTGGGTCGCGCCACGGGCCGCGGGCCCGCTCCGCGCCTCCTCGTCGCTGCCCGGGTCGAAGTCGCTGACGAACCGGGAGCTGGTGCTCTCGGCCCTGGCCGACTCCCCCTCGACGCTGCGGGCGCCCCTGCACTCGCGCGACACCTCCTTGATGATCGCGGCGCTGCGCGCCCTGGGCACGACGATCGACGAGCTCGAGTCGGGCGAGCCGTTCGGCCCCGACCTGGTCGTCACGCCCGGCGAGCTCGCGGGCGGCGCGACCGTCGACTGCGGCCTCGCGGGCACGGTCATGCGGTTCCTGCCCCCAGTGGCTGCGCTCGCCCTCGGCCCCGTCACCTTCGACGGCGACGAGGCCGCTCGACGTCGCCCGATGCGCGCCACCCTCGACTCGCTTCGGGCCCTCGGCGTCGACGTCTCGGACGACGGACGGGGCTCGCTCCCGTTCAGCCTCTACGGCACGGGCGAGGTCGAGGGAGGCGACGTCGAGATCGACGCGTCCGCCTCCAGCCAGTTCGTGTCCGGCCTGCTGCTGTCCGCGCCGCGGTTCTCGCGCGGACTGACGCTCCGCCACACCGCCGACGTGCTGCCGAGCACGCCGCACATCGAGATGACGATCGACGCGCTCGCGCAGCGCGGCGTGACCGTCGCGACGCCCGAGCCCGGCGTCTGGGAGGTCCCGCCCACGGCGATCGCCGGACGCGACCTCACGATCGAGCCCGACCTGTCGAACGCCGCGCCCTTCCTCGTCGCGGCCCTCGTGGCGGGCGGCACCGTCTCGATCGCGCACTGGCCGGCCGAGACGACTCAGGTCGGAGCCGACCTGATCGAGCTGCTGCCGCTCTGGGGAGCGACCGTCACGCTGGTCGACGGCGTGCTGACGGTCGACGGCGGCGACGGCCTCGTCGGCGGCGGGTCGCTGCCCGGCGTCGACGTCGACCTCTCCCGCGGGGGCGAGCTCGCCCCGGCTCTCGTCGCGCTGGCGGCCCTCGCGTCGGGCCCGAGCACCATCACCGGCATCGGTCACCTGCGCGGGCACGAGACCGACCGCCTCGCGGCCCTCGCCAGCGAGATCTCGGCCCTCGGCGGCCTCGTCACCGAGCTCGACGACGGCCTGCACGTCGAGCCGTCGCCCCTGCACGCCGGCCAGTGGCGCACCTACGGCGACCACCGGATGGCCCACGCCGCGGCGATCATCGGCCTCGCGGTCGACGGCGTCGAGCTCGACGACGTCCGCGTCGTCTCGAAGACGCTGCCCCAGTTCGTCGAGCTGTGGGACGACCTGCTCGGCCGCCGCGTCGTCGAGCGCCCCGCCGACATCGACCTGCTCGGGTTCCTGTAGGCCCCCGGTGAGCTGGTGGAGCGACGGCGACGACGCCGCAGAGGACGAGGCCTGGGGCCAGTACGACGAGAGCTCGGTGCGACAGCGCCCGAACCCGAAGGCCAACCGGCCGCGCACCAAGCAGCGGCCCGCGTACGCGGACGCCGAGCAGGGGGTGGTCTGGACCGTCGACCGCGGCCGCTACGGCGTGCTGATGGACGCCGGCACCCCCGACGAGCGCGAGATCACGACCGCCAGGGCCCGCGAGCTCGGCAAGAAGAGCGTCGTCACCGGTGACCGGGTCGGGGTCGTCGGCGACACGAGCGGCGCCGAGGGCTCGCTGGCGCGCATCGTCAAGGTGCAGGAGCGGACGACGCTGCTGCGACGCAGCGCCGACGACAGCGACGCCGTCGAGCGCGTCATCGTCGCCAACGCCGACCAGATGCTCATCGTGGTGGCCGCGGCCGACCCGGAGCCGCGCCCCCGCCTCGTCGACCGCTACATGGTCGCCGCCTTCGACGCGGGCGTCGAGCCGATCCTCTGCATCACCAAGACCGACCTGGCCGACCCCGCGCCGTTCGCGGCGCACTTCTCGTGCCTCGACCTGCGGATCGTGACCACCACCTCCACGTCGTTCGATCCCCTGCCCGACGGCTCGCCGTCGCCGGTGCTCGACGAGCTGCGCGAGCTGCTCGACGGACACGTGACCGTGACCGTGGGCCACTCGGGCGTCGGCAAGTCGACGCTCGTCAACGCCCTGACGGGGTCGCAGCGCGAGGTCGGCGTCGTCAACGCGGTGACGGGACGCGGGCGCCACACGTCGTCGTCGACCGTCTCGTTCAAGGTGCCGAGCGGCGGCTGGATCGTCGACACCCCCGGCGTCCGCTCGTTCGGGCTCGGGCACGTCGACCCCGAGAACATCCTGCGGTCGTTCGCGCGGCACGCCCACCCCTCCGAGAAGCCCTCGCGCGACGGGATCCCGCTGGCCGAGGCGCACGACTGGGAGATCGTCGACCGTGTCGAGGCGGGTGAGCTCGGCGACGTCGGGCGGGAGCGGCTCGCCTCGCTGCAGACGCTGCTCGCCTCGAAGGGCGGGGTCAGCGGCCGCGAGCAGGCCGCCCGCGACGAGGACGCCCGCTCGGACGAGCAGCCGCCGGCGCCGACGCGCTAGCCGGCCCGGCCGCCCGCCGCCGGCGTCACCGATGGGTGGCGTCCGCAGATGCCGACCTGGGACCCTGCAACAACGGGATTTCCCTGTTCTACAGCGACCCGTGTCGCCGTCCGGTCGGCATGTGCGAGGCGCGGTGCCGGCCGGGCACGCTCGGTACGCTCGGTACGCTCGGTACGCTGGCAGCGTGACCGACCCGACCCCCGCCTCCTCGTCCGATGCCACGGCCGACGCCGACGGCGGCGCCCGCTGGGCGGCCGATCTGCGGCTCGCACTGGCTCTGGCCGACGCCGCCGACGCGATCAGCACCGAGCGCTACCGCTCCGCCGACCTGCACGTGTCGCTCAAGCCCGACCGCACGCACGTCACCGACGCCGACCAGGCCGTCGAGCGAGCGATCCGGGCCGGCGTCGAGTCGGAACGCCCCGACGACTCCTTCTACGGCGAGGAGTACGGGGACGACACTGCCGGGGACGATGCCGCCTCCGACGAGGGCACGGGCCGAGTCCCCCGCCGCCAGTGGATCGTCGATCCGATCGACGGCACGGCGAACTTCCTGCGGGGCGTCCCCGTCTGGGCGACGCTCATCTCGCTCGTCGTCGACGGCGTGCCCGTGCTCGGCGTCGTCAGCGCCCCGGCCCTCGGCCGTCGCTGGTGGGCGAGCGCGGGCGGCGGAGCGTTCGCGTCCGAGCACGGCACCGCTCCCCTGAGCGTCTCGGGCGTGCGCGACCTGGCCGACGCGTCGCTGAGCTACAACGGCCTCGAGTACTGGCGCGAGGCAGGCCGCCTCGAGCAGCTGCTCACGCTGACCGACCAGGTCTGGCGGACCCGCGCCTACGGCGAGTTCTGGTCGTACGTCCTCGTCGCCGAGGGCGCCCTCGACGTCGCGGGCGAGCTCGGCCTCGAACCGTACGACATGGCGGCGCTCATCCCGATCGTCGAGGAGGCGGGCGGCCGGTTCACGAGCGCCGACGGCGAGCCGGGCCCCTGGCACGGCAGCGCCCTCGCGACGAACGGCCTGCTGCACGACGACGTCCTCGGGGTCGTCGCCCGGTCGCTCGACACGGCACCCGAGGTCATCCCCTCGGCGTAGGCGTGGGCGCCGAGGACGGTCCCTTCGGTTGACGCTGACGAGACACCCTCTCGGCTTGACTGGCCGCAGGCAGTCGCCGCACCCCGGAGGGGTCCCGTCACACGACGGGTGAGCGTGCCAGGAGCCCCGCGGTCCGTCGTCACGTCGACGGGCCGCGGCGGCCCCGCCAACCAGCCCGTCTCGCAGAGGAGCCCACCATGTCCGTCGTCACCGCCGCCTCCGTCGTCGCCGCCAACGCGAGCACGATCGCCCGCGTCGATCCGGCCGCCGTCGACCTGCCGCGCACGCGCGCCGTCGACATCACCGCCTGGCTCGACGCCGCGGGCGCCGCGGCGCAGTCGCCCGCCGCCTGACCAGAGGTGCCCGCAGGGCCACGGGAAAACGACGAAGCGACGCAGGACATCACGTCGTTTCGTCGTTTTCGCGTCGCGTCGCGTCTCCCCTAGGAGGCGTCGGTCGTCTCGCCCACGCGCCCCTGCTTCCGCGCCCGCAGGTCCAGCAGCGCCAGCACGAGCGCTCCCGCCACCAGGGCGATGGTCACGAGGAAACCGCTGCGGTACGCCTCATGGTAGATGTCGAGGGTCGAGCCCTCGCTGCGTCCGGCGATGACCGAGTAGAAGGTCGAGACCGCCGCGGCCGTGCCGATGGCCGTGCCGGCACGCTGGCCGACCTGGCCCATCGAGCCGGCCACTCCGCCCATCTCGACCGGCACCTCCGCCAGGGTCAGGGTCTGGTTCGGCGAGATGACGAAGCCACCGCCGGTGCCGGCGACGAGCATCCCGGCCGCCATCGCCCACGGCGTGTACTCGGGCGGGGTGAGGGTCGCGGCGAGCAGCAGCACGACGAAGCCGACGCCGACCAGGACGAGGCCGAGCACGACGAGGCTGCGGCCGTACTTCTCGACGATCCGGCCGCCGTAGAAGGCCGCGACCGCGCTGGTCAGCGCGAACGGGATCGTCACCATGCCCGCGTAGACCGGCTCAAGTCCGAGTCCCTGCTGCAGGAACAGAGTCGTGAGCAGGAACGTCGCCGGCAGCGCGCAGAAGTACACGGTGGCGATCAGCGTGCCGTTGCGGTACGACGCCAACGAGAACAGCGAGAAGTGGACGACCGGCGACTTGCCGCGGGCCTTGTACCGCTGTTCCCACCAGACGAAGAGGGCGCCGAAGCCGACGAAGCCCACCAGGAACAGCCAGCGCAGCGGGTCGTCGCCCTGGCCCGTGGTCAACACGAACGGCAGCATCAGGGTGAGGATCGTGAGCCCCAACAGCACGATGCCCACGAGGTCGAGCTCGTTGTGCCCGCTCGGAGCGGTGGAAGTGCGGGGCAGCAGCCTGAGCGCGAACACGATGGCCACGATGCCGAGCGGCACGTTCATCCAGAAGAGGAGGCGCCAGCCGTCCTGGGCCCCGCCCACCGCGATCAGCAGGCCCCCGATCGTCGGGCCGAAGGCGGTGGCGACGCCGATGACGGCCCCGAACAGCCCGAAGGCACGACCGCGCTCGCGTCCCTGGAACAGCTGCTGGATCAGGCCGAGCACCTGGGGCATCTGGATGCCTGCGGCGACCCCCTGCAGGATGCGAGCGGCGACGAGCAGCTCGACCGTGGGGGCGAGCGCACACAGCACGCTGGCGACGGTGAACGAGCTGAGCCCGATGACGAACATCAGGCGACGTGACTTGAGGTCGCCGAGCCGCCCCGACGGCACGAGCGAGAGGCCGAACGCGAGCGCGTACCCCGCGACGATCAGCTGCAGGGCCGTCGGGCCGGCGCCGAGCGACGCCTCGATGCTCGGCAGCCCCACGTTTACCTTCGACAGGTCGAGGATCGTCAGGGCGGCGACCCCCACGCAGACCCAGAACGCCTGCCACTTCTGGCGTTCGTCGTACCCCGACGAGGAGGAGGTGGGCACGGAGGAGGTGTCGGGCGCGTTCGTCATGGAGGTTCCGTCCTACACCTGCAGTCGCTGCACGGCTCCCATGGAGGGCACGGACGGCACGGACCGCGCGGACTGCACGGCGACCACGCGGGTGCCCGTCGGCGGGGGGCCGGTCGCGATGACGACCCGGCCACGGGCGGGCTAGTCGGCGGCGACCACGGCCGCGAGGCCGTCGTCCGCGAGCGCGGCCTTGACGGTCTCGAGCCCCGCCTGGTCGACGTTGACGACCGACTGGTCCCCCACCATGCCCGTCCCGGCCGTGGGGATCGTGAAGAAGTGCATCGTCGACGAGTCGAGGTTGCGCAGGCTGAAGGCGAGGCTGCCGATCGTGCCGACGTCGAAGCCGGCGTCGACCGAGAGGTACGGCGACATCGCGGTGACGAAGTCCGACACCTTGCCCGGGTCGGTGAGGGTCGAGCGACCGAGGACGGTGTTCGCCAGCCCCTTGACGAAGGCCTGCTGGTTCTCGACCCTCGTGAAGTCGCCGTCGGGGAACGCGTACCGCTCGCGCACGAAGGCCAGGGCGGCGTCGCCCTCCAGGCGGTTGACGCCCTCGACGTACGAGTGTCCGCGAGCGGTGAACGCCTGGGGCGACGACACGTCGACACCGCCGAGCGCCGTGGTCATGCCCTTGAAGCCCTCGAAGTCGATGATGGCCACGTGGTCGATGCGCACGCCGAGCAGCTGCTCGACCGTCTGGACGGTGAGGGCCGACCCGCCGTAGGCGAACGCGGCGTTGATCTTCGCCTCGCCGTGGCCCGGGATCGGCACGTAGAGGTCGCGCATGATGGACATGACCCAGACCGCCTTCCGGTCCGCGTCGACGTGGACGAGCATCATCGAGTCGGTGCGCTGGTCGGATGCCGCGGAGTCGTCGACGGTGGTCGGGTCGGCACGGGAGTCGGAGCCCATCAGGAGGATGTTCATCGCGCCGGTCTCGTCGGCGACCGGCCGCGTGGACTCGTCGGGGAACGCCTGCTCGATGGTCGTCGCGTTGTCGTCGAAGGTGGCCGCGAGACGAGACGCCCACACGCCGACGCCCACGATCGCGACGAGCAGGATCCCGACGACGATCGAGGCCAGGACGATCAGCACCTTCGTGCCCCGGGAGAGACGACGGCCCTTGCGGGGGCCCTCGGCGGACGACTGACCGTCGCCGTCGTCCGTCGTCCGGGTGAAGATGTCGGTCATGGGGCCCATCGCCTTACTGTCCCGGCGCGTCTCTCGCCCAGGGCCCCGTCACTATAACAACGACGAGGGGGCGCGACTCGCCCCGCCTTGCCGCTCCGTGAGTCCTCGTGTCGGCCACCGCGCCTCCTCTGGGATGCCCCGCGAAGTGCACCGGGCCGTGCGCCCCCGGAACGACGAAGCCCCCCTCCCGATGCGGGAAGGGGGCTTCGTCGTCGCGACGATCAGGCAGAGTGTGACGACGGCCAGTGGTGGAGATGGGGGGAATTGAACCCCCGTCCATCGCTGAGATTGCACGCATTCTACGGGCGTAGCCAGATGAGACGTTCTACTCGGCCCCGACCTTTGCTACTGGCTTCTAGGTCGACGGGCCCAGCCCGAGTTCGAGTCCCGCGTGGCCCTCAGGCGTAGTCACGCAGCAAGCCCTCTAGATGACGTCAGGCTCTGGTTAGAAGGCGGTCACCAGACTGACGGACTCCATGTGGCTCTACTGCTTACGCAGCGAGAGCGAAGTCAGTGCGCTTGTTATTGGCACTTATTGTTTTCCAGAGATCGTTTACGAGATAACCCTGGATCCTCGGCCCGCTTCTCGTTCGCACACAGGCGATGTCGAAACCGATCATCCCCATGAGGGGCCGTTGTCACACTCTGTTGATCTATGAAGAACCGTTGTCGCTGTGGACGATTGTAGTTGCCCCGCAGGGAAGAATCTACTCGCCCTGCCGCGGCGGAGCTACTCGCCCAGGTGCTTCCGGGCCGACATCGCCGACTGCGCCTCGCGGGTCGCCGTACGCTCACGCAGGGTCTGACGCTTGTCGTACTCGCGCTTTCCCTTGGCCACCGCGATCTCGACCTTCGCCCGGCCGTCGCTGAAGTAGATCTTGAGGGGGATCACCGTGAATCCGCCCTCCTTCGTCTTCTGGCCGATCTTGACGATCTGCTGCTTGTGCAGCAGCAGCTTGCGCTTGCGCCGGGGTGCGTGGTTGTTCCAGGTGCCCTCGGTGTACTCGGGGATGTGCACCGCGTCGAGCCAGGCCTCGCCGGCGTCGACGAACGCGTAGCCGTCGACGAGGGACGCCCGCCCCTGCCGAAGGGACTTGACCTCGGTGCCGCTCAGCACGATGCCCGCCTCGTAGGTGTCCTCGATCAGGTAGTCGTGGCGCGCCCGACGGTTGGTGGCCACGACCTTCTCGCCGCGTTCTTTCGCCACGCTGGCCTCCGGTCGCTCGTGTGGTGGTCTGCCCGCTGTCAGGCAGCCTGTCAGTCTACTAGACCTTGAGGTACCGGCGGATCGCCACGTTCGCCGACAGCGCCGCCAGGGCGATGCCGATCACGACCACGACCGGAACGACGATCGCGGTCTCGCGCAGCCCGATGAACGGCGTCGACGCGAAGGTCGTGACGAGGTAGCCCTTGACGAAGAAGTTGACGATGGCGATCAGGGCGCCGCCCGCCAGGACCGAGCCCACCAACGCGGCGATCACGCCCTCGAGGATGAACGGCGTCTGGATGAACCTGTTCGACGCGCCCACCAGCCGCATGATGCCGAGCTCACGCCGTCGGCTGAAGGCGCTGAGCCGGATGGTCGTGGCGATCAGCAGCACCGCCGCGATCAGCATGAGCACCGCGATGCCGATGGCCGTGTAGCTCGCCGCGTTCAGCACGGAGAAGATCGGGTCGAGGTAGCCACGCTGGTCGACGACGCTCTGCACGCCGGCGAGGCTCGAGAGGCTCTCGGTGAGGACGTCCGACTGGGTCGGGTCCTTCAGGTTCACCCAGAACGTCTCGTTGAGGTACGAGGGCTGCACGAACTCGGTCGCGGGGCTGTCCGCGAACTGGGTCGTGAAGCGGTCGTACGCCTCGTCCTGCGTCTCGAAGTACGACCGGTCGACGAACGGGGCGAGCACCTGACTGCTCAGCTGGGCCTCGACGCCGTCGATCTGGTCCTGGGTGGCCTTCGCGCCCGTGCAGTTGCCGGTCGTGTCGGTCTCGGTGCAGAGGTAGACGGCCACCTGGGCCTTGTCGTACCAGTACCCCTTCATCTGGTTGATCTGCAGCTGGAGCAGTGCCGCGGTGCCGACGAAGGTCAGCGAGATGAACGTGACGAGCACGACCGCGACGACCATCGAGACGTTGCGCCGGAGGCCGCTGCCGACCTCGCCGAGGACGAGTCCGAGTCTCATTCGTCCGCTCCCCTCAGGCTGAGGTCCTCTACCCCGATGGCCTGGATGGGCACCGCCTGCGTCTGGTAGCCGCCGTGGCGCTCGTCGCGGAGGATGTTGCCCGCGCTCAGCTCGATGACCCGACGCTGCATCTGGTCGACGATGCCCGCGTCGTGCGTGGCCATGATGACCGTGGTGCCGCCGGCGTTGATCCGCTCGAGCAGCGTCATGATGCCGGCACTGGTAGAGGGGTCGAGGTTTCCCGTGGGCTCGTCGGCCAGCAGGATCGACGGCTTGTTGACGATCGCACGGGCGATGGCCACGCGCTGCTGCTCACCACCGGACAGCTCGTGCGGCAGGCGCTGCTGCTTGCCCACCAGGCCGACCATCTTCAGGACGTCGGGGACCGCCTCCTGGATGAAGCCCTTGCTCTTGCCGATGACCTGCAGGCTGAAGGCGACGTTGTCGAACACGCTCTTCTGCGGCAGCAGCCGGAAGTCCTGGAACACGACGCCGAGGTTGCGGCGGAAGTACGGGACCTTTCGGCTCGAGAGCACGCCGAGCTTCTGCCCGAGCACGTGGATCTGGCCCTGGGAGGGCTTCTCCTCCTTGAGCACGAGGCGCAGGAAGCTGGACTTGCCGGAGCCGGAGGCGCCGACGAGGAACACGAACTCGCCCTTGAGGATCTCGAGGGTGACCGAGTTCAGTGCCGGCCTGGGGTTGCCGGAATACACCTTGGTGACTTCATCAAAACGGATCATGACGGGGATCACCCTAAGCGCGGGCCGGGCCGATCCCGGTCGCGACTCGCCCCGCGAACGGGCCTATGGATCCGCTGACAGCGGCCCCGGCCACGCCTCAGTCGTCGTCGCGCTTGCGCCAGCGGATGCCCGCCGAGATGAAGCCGTCGAGGTCGCCGTCGAACACGTTCGAGGGGTTGTTGACCTCGTGCTCGCTGCGCAGATCTTTCACCATCTGGTACGGCGCGAGCACGTAGCTGCGGATCTGGTCGCCCCAGCTGGCCGTGATGTTGCCGGCGAGCTCTTTCTTCTTGGCGTTCTCCGCCTCCTTCTGCAACAGGAGGAGGCGCGACTGCAGCACGCGCATGGCCGCGGCCCGGTTCTGGATCTGGCTCTTCTCGTTCTGCATCGAGACGACCGTGCCGGTCGGGATGTGGGTGAGGCGCACCGCGGAGTCGGTCGTGTTGACGCTCTGGCCGCCGGGGCCGGACGACCGGAAGACGTCGACGCGGATGTCGTTCTCGGGGATCTCGACCGCCTCCGTCTCCTCCATGAGCGGGATGACCTCGACCGCGGCGAAGCTCGTCTGGCGCTTGCCGGCGGCGCCGAAGGGGCTCATCCGCACGAGACGGTGCGTGCCGGCCTCGACGCTCAGGGTGCCGAACGCGTAGGGCGCGTCGATCTCGAAGGTGGCGCTCTTGATGCCCGCCTCTTCCGCGTAGCTCGTGTCCATCACCGTGGCGGCCATGCCGTGCTTCTCGGCGTAGCGCAGGTACATGCGGAGCAGCATCTCGGCGAAGTCGGCCGCGTCGACGCCGCCGGCCCCCGCACGGATCGTGATGACCGCAGGGCGAGGGTCGTACTCGCCGTCGAGGAGCGTCTGCACCTCGAGCGTGTCCATCATCTTCTGCAGGGCCTTGAGCTCGGCCTGCGCCTCGTCCGCGCTCTCTTGGTCGTCGCCGTCGTTGGCCATCTCGACGAGCACGCCGAGGTCGTCGAGGCGCTGCTCGGTGGTCTCGAGCTTCTCGAGCTCGGCCTGGCGGTGGCTGAGGGCGCTCGTGACCTTCTGCGCGTTCTCCGTGTCGTCCCAGAGGTCGGGCGCGGACGCCTGCTCGCTCAGCTGCGCGATCTCGGCCACGAGGCGGTCCTGACCGATCACGGCCCGGATGTCCTCGAACGTGGCCCGGAGGGCGGCAATCTGCTCAGAGAAGTCCAGTGCGATCATGGTGGTCGAGCTTACCGGGCCGGGGCGGACGGGGCCTGCGTGCCGGGGCGCGGCCGGAGGACGCCCGCCTCGCGGAGGGCGACGTCGGCGAGACGGCGGACGACCTCGGGGTCGCCGGCCCGCCACGAGGCCACGGGGTCGGGCGCGACGGCGAGCGCCGCGCGGGCGTCGCGTCCGGTGAGGGCACGCAGGGCGAGCAGGTCCTCTCCCCCGGGCAGGGCGAGCAGCCCCCGCACCGAGGAGGCGCGGCGCACGAACGCGACGCGCCCGCGCAGCCAGGCCCAGAGAACCACGATGCTCGGCAGCCCGCCGACGAGCAGCCCGGCCACGAGCGCGGCGCGCCCCACGTCGTCCTGCTGCTGGCGGCCCGCGTCGACGAGCGCCTGGCCGGCTCCGGACGCACCGTCGAACGGTGCCGACGCGGCGCCGCCCAGCAGCGGGATGCCACCCAGGACGCGCGAGGCGTCGTCCATCGTCCCCTGGAAGCCGGTGCCCGCCTCCTCGATCTGCCGCCCCAGCTCGGCGAGGCCGCCGACGAAGGCGGCGACGGCCAGCCCGAGCGCGACGAAGACCACGACGAGCACGACGGCGACGACGTCGCCGGCGACCTGACGGGCACGGACGGCGTTCGACGCCGAGTACATCTGCATCCCCCCAGTCTGCCGCCCCGCCTCCTCCTCGTCCGCGTGGCTGACGTCGTCTCCCGGACGGACGCTCACTGCGAGGCCCCGTGTCTGCCCAGCTCGCGATCGAGACGCGTCAGGAACTGCTGCCAGCGGGGCGGTCCGAGGTGCTGGTTCGTCACCCTCAGGTAGGCCCAGCCGTCGTCGACGAACCGCTCTCGACGATCGACGTCGGTCTCCCACTGGCGGCGGTCGGTGCGGTGCCCGTCGCCCTCGAAGTCGACGACGACCTTCTCGTCGGGATAGCTGAGATCGGGCCGGCCGAGCCAGGAGCCGTCGCTGCCGAGCCGTCGGACGTTGACCTCGGGCTCCGGGCGGCCTGCCCTCACGATCTGCAGCCGCAGGAGGGTCTCGCGCGGCGAGTCCACCCGCTCCCGGACGAGGGACATCGCCTGGCCGAGCCGCACAGCTCCCGGTCGGCGCCGGGCGCGGGCGAGCGAGACCGTCTCGGCGAGGGCGGACATCGGCAGTCGGCGCGCGGCAGCGTGTGGTGACCATCGACCTGCCAGCGCGTCCCCGACCTGGACGAGTTCGTCGAGCGCGAGCAGGGAGGCCGACTCGACCCACGCCTGGAGGGGCGACGACACCGGGAGACCGGACACGGTCCGGCGTGACGACTGACGGACCAGCCGGTGCCCGACGAGGCCGGGGCGGCGGAGCTGACGCCGTCTCGTGCCCGCCACGTGCAGGTCGGCGGCCTCCCACCGTGCGGAGAGCGGCAGCCCCCAGAGGCTGAGGGCCGTGACGTGACTGAACCACTCGCCCTCGAGGAGCAGGGGCAGGGCATCCGCCGCGCACCAGACCAGGGTGGAGGCGCGGGCCGGCGACCGGACGCCTCGGTGCGGCACGTACCGGTCGCTGGCGCGCAGCCGACCAGGGGCGACGCCGAGCTCGAGGGCGCGTCGCCGCGCGAAGGGCGAGTCGAGGAGCTCGAGGGGAAGGGGTCGCGGACGCATGCCGCCGATCATGCTGGTCGTCGCCCTCTGCCCGCACGGCGACTCGGTCTGCCTGTGGAGAACGACCACCACCTCCTTCTTGTGGACACGCCGCGCCTCGCGCTCAGCGTGAGCAGTGGTCATGTGTCGCATCAGGCCCCTTCGGGACCACCGCGACCGCTCGTCACGACACATGACCGCACCTCACGGAGACCCTGACTAGGCGAGGAGCAGTCAGGTGCCACGTCGTGCGGTCTGCGGGTGCTCGAGGGTACGCGTCGCGACACATGAGCCGATCTCGCCCGCGAGCGCGAGCGCGCGGGCGGAGGCGGGGGCGAAAGGGACGCACGGGCGCGGAGTCGCGGGGCGCAGGCGGCTAGCGAGCGAAGGAGGCGGGGGCGTGCGCGGCGTAGCCGGCGCGGGTCGCGCGGGCGACCGCGCCCGGCAGCGCGGCCAGGAGCGCGTCGACGTCGGCCTCGGTGCTCGTGTGGCCGACCGTCATGCGGAGCGCGCCCCGCGCCTCCTCGTCGGTGAGGCCCATCGCGAGCAGGACGTGCGACGCCTCCGGGATGCCCGCCTGGCAGGCGGACCCGGTCGAGACGGCGACGCCGGCAGCGTCGAGGAGGAACAGCAGCGAGTCGCCCTCGCAGCCGGGGAACGTGAAGTGGGCGTTGCCGGGGAGGCGGTCGACCGGGTCGCCCCGGAGCACCGCGGTCGGGACCGAGGCGAGCACGCCCCCGATCAGCCGGTCGCGCAGCGGCTCATACGCGTGGTGCGGCTGCTCAGCAGCGACGGCGAAGGCCACCGCGGCCGGGCCGTCCTGCGTGCCCGAGCGCACCTGGCGCTGCTGGCCGCCGCCGTGGATCAGGGGCTCGACGGTCGCCGTGCGGGCGAGCACGAGGGCGCCGATGCCGATCGGACCGCCGATCTTGTGGGCGCTGACGCTGAGCGCGGCGAGGCCCGACACGCGGAAGTCGATCGGCACCTGCCCGTACGCGGCCACCGCGTCGCAGTGCACCGGCACCCCGTGGGCGGCGGCGAGCGCGACGACCTCGTCGACGGGCTGCAGCGTCCCCACCTCGTTGTTGGCCCAGAGCAGGCTGACGAGGGCGACGTCGTCGTGCTCGTCGAGGGCCGCGGCGAGCGCGTCGACCCGCAGCCGGCCGTGCTCGTCGAGGGGCAGCCACGTGACGACGGCGCCGTCGTGCCGTTCGAGCCACTCGACCGCGTCGACGGTGGCGTGGTGCTCGCCGGCGGGCACGAGGAGGCGCGGGCGCGGCCGGTCGGCCTGCCTCGCCCACCAGAGGCCCTTGACCCCGAGGTTCACGGACTCGGTGCCGCCGGAGGTGAAGACGACCTCGATCGGCTCACAGCCGAGGGACGCGGCGACGCGTTCGCGCGCCTCCTCGAGCACGCGCTTCGCGCCCTGGCCTGCGGAGTGGATCGAGGAGGGGTTGCCGACCGCGCCGAGGGCCGCGGCGTACGCGGCGATGGCCGCCGGGTGCATCGGCGTCGTCGCGGCGTGGTCGAGGTAGACGACCATGGGGGCGCCTCCTGCCGGTCGGTCGGTTCGCGGGCCCGTCTCGGCCCTCATCTACTGTAGGTCCCGTGCCCGACATCGACCCCCTCGCCGACCTCGGAGTGCGCCAGGGGCCGGACGGGCCGACGCTCCGCGTCTTCTCGTCGTCGGCCGAGCGCCTCGAGGTCGTGATCGACGACGCCCCCCACGACAGGGTCGTCCCCCTGACCCGCGACGAGCACGACGTGTGGAGCGCGACCGACGGCGCCCTGACGCCCGGCCGCCGCTACTGGCTGCGCGTCGACGGCGCCGAGCGGCCGACCCTGCTCGACCCGTACGCGCGCGGCCTCGGCCGGACGGGCCGTGGCGAGCACCGCGCGACCGTGGTCGACGAGTCGTTCGACTGGGGCGGCGTCGACAAGCCACGCACCCCGCTCGACCGTGTCGTGGTCTACGAGGCGCACGTCAGGGGCCTGACGAGGCTCGCGCCGTTCGTGCCCGACGAGCTGCGCGGCACCTACGCGGGGCTGGCCGCCGACACGACCATCGCCTACCTCAAGGGCCTCGGGGTCACCGCGGTCCAGCTGCTGCCGGTGCACCAGCACGTCGACGAGCAGCGCCTCGTCGCGCAGGGCATCGAGAACTACTGGGGCTACAACACGCTGTCGTTCTTCGCGCCCCACGCGGCGTACGCGAGCCGCGACGCCCAGCTGGCGGGCGCCTCCGCCGTCGTCCGCGAGTTCAAGGGCATGGTGCGCCTGCTGCACGAGGCGGGCATCGAGGTCTGGCTCGACGTGGTCTACAACCACACCGCCGAGGAGGGCGAGGACGGCGGGCCCGTCACGAGCCTGCGCGGCCTCGACGCCGGCGCCTACTACCGGCACGACGCCGAGGGCCGGCCCGTCGACGTGACCGGCTGCGGCAACTCGCTCGACACCAGCCACCCTGCCGCCCACCGGCTCGTGATGGACTCGCTGCGCTACTGGGCGACCGAGATGCAGATCGACGGCTTCCGCTTCGACCTGGCCGCGACCCTCGGCCGCGACGCGGGCCACGTCTTCGACCCCGAGCACCCGCTGCTGCACGACATCGTCTCCGACCCGGCGCTCGCGGGCGTCAAGATGGTCGCCGAGCCGTGGGACGTCGGCGCGGGCGGCTGGCAGACCGGCGGGTTCCCCGACGGCTGGATCGAGTGGAACGACCGCTTCCGCAACCGGGCGCGCGACTTCTGGCTGACCGACGTGGCCACCGCCCGCGCGCAGGGCACTCCGCCGACCGGCGTCGGCAGCTTCGCCTCGAAGCTCAGCGGCTCGAGCAACGTCTTCAGCCACGACCGCGGGCCGCTCGCCGGGCTCAACTTCGTCACGGCCCACGACGGCTTCACCCTGCTCGACCTCGTCTCGCACGACGCCAAGCACAACCTGAGCAACGGCGAGCAGAACCGCGACGGCACCGACGACAACCGCTCGTTCAACCACGGCGTCGAGGGGCAGAGCGACAACCCGTGGATCAGCGACGCGCGACGACGCTCGATGCGGAACCTGCTCGGCACGCTCTTCGTGTCGTCGGGCGTGCCGATGCTCACCGCGGGCGACGAGCGCGGCCGCACGCAGCGCGGCAACAACAACGGCTACTGCACCGACAGCGAGCTGACGTGGGTCGACTGGGCGACGCAGCCGTGGCAGCAGGGCGTCCTCGACGACGTCTCGACGCTCGCCCGGATCCGCCGGGAGAACCCCGCGCTCCGCCCGACGCGCTTCGGCCTCGACGGCGCCTGCACGCTCAGCGCCAACGACATCACCTGGGCCGACGCGTCCGGCGCCGAGATGCGCCCCGACGAGTGGGAGGACCCGGGCGTCCGCACCCTGCAGTACGTGGCGCGCTCGACGCCCGAGCACGAGACGCCGAACACGGTGCTCGTGCTGGTGCACGGGGCGGAGTCGACGGCCGCCGTCACGCTCGCGAGGGCCGAGGGCGTCGCGGGCTGGGAGCCGCTCTGGTCGAGCGACGACTCCGCCGAGCTGCGCCCCCTCGAGCCGGGCGACGACGTGCTCGTGTCTGCCCCCACGGTCGTGATCTTCCGGGCCGTGTCGTGAGCGGCGGTCGCACTCCGTCGGCCGCGGGCGGGGGCAAGGGCGCGGGCACCCCGGCGACCGTCGCGCTGACCGCGGCGGGCATCCCGTTCACGGCGCACGCCTACGAGCACCACGACACCGCGACGAACTTCGGCGAGGAGGCGGCGGCCGAGCTGGGCCTGTCCGAGGACCGCGTCTTCAAGACGCTCGTGGCCTCGGCCGACGACGTGCTCGTCGTCGCCGTCGTGCCCGTCGCGCGGCGGCTCGACCTGAAGGCCCTCGCCGCCGCGGTCGGCGCGAAGAAGGCCCGCCTCACCGACCCCGCCGTGGCCGAGCGACGCACGGGCTACGTCGTCGGCGGCATCAGCCCGGTGGGCCAGCGCACGACGCTGGCAACCGTCGTCGACGCGAGCGCCGCCTCCTTCGCCACCGTCTTCGTCAGCGCAGGGAGGCGCGGGCTCGACCTCGAGATCGCTCCCGACGACCTGGTGCGCGCCACCGGGGCGCGGCTGCTGCCGATCGCCCGTGACTGACCCGACGACCTCGACGACCGTCTGGGCCGTCGTGGCGGTCGTCGCGGCGCTGGTCGCGCTCAACGGCGTGACGGTGCTCGCGTACGCGCTCGACAAGCGGGCTGCGCGGCGTGGGGCCCGTCGGGTGCCCGAGCGCACGCTGCTGACGCTCGGCCTCGCCGGAGGCTGGCCCGGCGCGATCGTGGCGCAGCGACGGCTGCGACACAAGACGCGGAAGCGGTCGTTCCAGTCGTCGTTCCGGCTGACCGTCGCGCTCAACCTCGCGATCGTCGTCGTCGTCGTGCTCGTCGTCCGCCTGCCCGCAGGCTGAACCGACCCCACACGCCGACGCCGACGCCGACGCCGACGCCGACCAGCCTCCTCCTAGGCGGGCACCGGCTCCTCGGCCCAGTGGCACGCGGCCGTGTGGTCCTCGCCCTCGCGGCCGTGCGGCAGCATCGCGGGCACGTCCTCGACGCAGGCTCGCTGTTTCTCGTCGGGCAGCAGGGCGAAGAGCGGGCAGCGGCTGCGGAACCGGCAGCCGGTCTGCTGCACCGTGGGGCTCGGCGGGTCGCCCGGCAGCAGGATGTGCTCCCGTGCCCGCTCGACGACGGGGTCGGGCACGGGCACGGCCGAGAGCAGCGCCCGCGTGTACGGGTGCAGCGGGTGCTCGAACACGTCGTCGACCGGCCCCGTCTCGACGGTGCGGCCGAGGTACATCACCGTCACGCGGTCCGCCACGTGACGGATGACGGCGAGGTCGTGCGAGACGAACAGGTACGACAGGTCGAGGGTCGCCTTGAGCTCGGCGAGCAGGTTGAGCACGCCGGCCTGGATCGACACGTCGAGGGCCGAGACCGGCTCGTCGAGCACGACGAGGGACGGGTCGGCGGCGAGCGCCCGGGCTATCGAGATGCGCTGGCGCTGGCCGCCCGAGAACTCGTGCGGGTACCGGGTCGCGGCGGCCGGCTCGAGGCCGACCAGCCGCATCAGCTCGGGGACTCGCCGCCCGATCTCGTCGGACGACCGACCGGCCGCGCGCAGCGGCTCGGCGACGATGTCGCTGACCGGCTGACGGGGGTCGAGGCTCGCCATCGGGTCCTGGAACACCATCGAGACGGTGCTCCGGAGGCGCGCGACGGTCGAGCGGTCGAGCTTGCCCGACGAGAGGTCGGTCCCCAGCAGCTCGACGGTGCCGGCCTCGGGCCGACGCAGGTCCATGATCTCGTGCAGGGTCGTGCTCTTGCCCGAGCCCGACTCCCCCACCAGGCCGAGCGTCTCGCCGCGACGCACGTCGAGGTCGACGCCGTCGACGGCCCAGACGGTGCCGACCCGGCGCTTGAACACGGCGCCCTTCGTGATCGGGAACGTCTTGACGAGCCCCTCGACGTGCAGCACGCGCTCGCGCTCGTCTCGGGCGATGCGCGAGAGGGCCGACCGCGGCGCCTCGGGCAGGTCGTAGACCTCGTCGGGCTCGGTGCCCGCGCCGACGAGCTCGTCCGAGTGCAGGCAGGCCGCCGCGTGCCCGGCCTCGGCCGAGGGCGCCTGCTCGAGCGCGGGCTCGACCGCGCGGCAGTCGTCGCGCACCAGGGGGCAGCGGGCGGCGAAGGGGCAGCCGGGAGCCAGCGAGAGCAGCGACGGCGGCGTGCCGGGGATGGGCACGAGCGGCTGGTCGCTCCGCTGGTCGAGGCGCGGCAGCGCACCGATGAGGCCGACCGTGTACGGCATGCGCGGGTGGGCGAAGAGGTCCTCCGCGGTGGCCGTCTCGACGACCCGCCCCGCGTACATGACGGCGATGCGGTCGGCGAAGCCCGCGATCACCCCCAGGTCGTGGCTGACGAAGACGAGGGCGGCGCCGGTCTCGCGCTGGGCCGTGCGGAGCACGGAGATCACCTGCGCCTGGATGGTCACGTCGAGGGCCGTGGTCGGCTCGTCGGCGAGGATCACGTCGGGGTCGTTGGCGATCGCCATGGCGATCATCGCCCGCTGCCGCATCCCGCCGGAGAACTCGTGCGGGAACGAGTCGACGCGCCGCTCGGGCTCGGGGATGCCGACCAGGCCGAGCAGCTCGACGGCGCGCGCCCGCGCGTCGGCCTTGCTGCCCCCGCGGTGGATCAGCACCGTCTCCGCGATCTGCTGCCCGACCGTGTACACGGGAGTGAAGGCCGACAGCGGGTCCTGGAACACCATCGCGATCCGCGCACCGCGGATGGCCGACATCGCCTTGTCGCCCTTGCCGAGCAGCTCCTCGCCGTCGAGCCGGATCGACCCGGTGACCTGGGAAGTCGACGGCAGCAGGCCGAGGATCGCGGTGCTCGTCACCGACTTGCCGGAGCCGGACTCGCCGACGATGCCGAGCACCTCGCCCCGGTGCAGCGTCAGGTCGATGCCGCGGACGGCCCGCACGGGCCCGTCCGGCGTCGGGAAGGTCACGTGCAGGTCGCGCACCTCGAGCACCGGCCCCGAGGAGGCGCGGGTCGGGACGACGGGATCGGCGAGGGTCATCGGGTCTCCCCCGTGGGTCGGGTCCGGGCGGTGGGGACGGTCGCGCCGGGCGCGGCGGCCGCGTCCTCGGACAGCGCGGCGGCACGGCCGACGGGGGCGGCGCCTCCTCGTCCTCGGCCGCCCGCGCGCAGGCGACGACGGCGACCGGTGCGGCCCGCCGTCGAGGTGGGGTCGAGCGCGTCGCGCAGTCCGTCGCCGAGCAGGTTGCTGGCGAGGGCGAAGACGATCAGCGCGCCTGCGGCGAAGAAGAAGAGCCAGGGCTTCGTGGTCGCGACGTTCTGGTTCTGGGCGATGAGGGTGCCGAGCGAGACGTCGGGCGGCTGCACGCCGAAGCCGAAGTACGACAGCCCGGACTCGGTGAGCACGGCGGCCCCGATCGCGATGGTCGCGTCGATGACGAGGAACGACGCGACGTTCGGCAGGATGTGCCGCGTGATGATCGTGAAGTGGCCGATGCCCATGTAGCGAGCAGCGCGGATGAACTCCCGCTCCTTGATGCTGAGGGTGAGCGAGCGCACCACGCGCGCCGTGATCATCCAGCCGAACAGGGCGAGCAGCGCGACGAGGATCAACCAGCCGAACTGCTTGAGACGCGGCGACAGGATCGCGATGATCAGGAAGGACGGCAGGACGAGCAGCAGGTCGACGAAGATCATGACGACCCGGTCGACCCAGCCGCCGAAGTAGCCGGCCATCGCGCCGAGGAACCCGGCGATGGCGGTCGAGAACAGGGCGACGAGCAGGCCGATGAGCAGCGACTTCTGCATGCCGCGGGCAGTCTGCGCGAAGACGTCCTGCCCGATGTTGTTCGTGCCGAACCAGTGCGCGGCGGTCGGGGGCGACGAGAGAGCCGTGTAGTCGATGTAGTCGTAGGCCCACGGCGACACCAGCGGCCCGAGGAACGCGAAGGCGAACAGCAGCAGCACGGCGACGAGGCCGACGGTGGCGCCGCGATTCGAGAAGAGACGCCGCATCGTCAGCACGAAGCGGTTCGGAGAGCCGGTCGCCGCCTCCTCTCGGGTGGCGGGCAGCACGTCGTCGGCGCCGCCGTCGAGCAGCTCGGGACTGAACCTGGTCATGGTGGCTCCCCTTACTTCTGGCTGCGCACGCGCGGGTCGAGGACGGCGTTCAGCACGTCGCTGACGAAGCCGGCGAAGAGCACGACGACGGCGCTGTAGAGCGTGTACGCGACGACGACGTTCACGTCGTTGCCCTGCACGGCGTCGATGAACCAGGCGCCGAGGCCGTTCCAGCCGAAGATCTTCTCGGTGAAGGTGGCGCCGGTCAGCACGCCGAGGAACGCGAAGGCGAAGAGCGTCGTCATGGGGATCAATGCGGTCCGCAGGCCGTGCTTGACGATGGCGGGGCGCCTCCGGAGGCCCTTCGCCCTGGCGGTCCGGATGAAGTCCGCCTGCAGCACGTCGAGCATCGTCGACCGCTGGTACCGGCTGTAGATCGCGATCAGCCCCGCGGCGATCGAGATGGTGGGCAGCAGGAGGTGCACCGCACGGTCGCCGAGGACGGTCGCGAAGCCGCCCCCGAGCCCCGGCGTGGCCTCGCCCGTGAAGCTGATCAGCTGGAAGCCGAGCACGCTGTTGAGCTGCGTCGCGCCGATCTTCAGCAGCACGGCGGAGAGGAACACCGGGGTCGAGATGAGGACGAAGGAGAGGATCGCGGAGACCCGGTCGGACAGCTTGTACTGACGGATCGCGTTCCAGGTGCCCACGGCGATGGCGAGGACGATGCCGATCACGGAGCCCGCGAGCAGGAGGCGGAGGCTGACCCCGAGACGCGGCCAGAACTCGGTGTCCACCGGCTTGTCCTGGATGGTCCTGCCGAGGTCGCCGGTGACGGCGCCGCCGAGCCAGGAGGCGTACCGCTCGACCACGGGCACCTTGTCGTTGACGCCGATCGAGTCGAGCTTCGCGTCGATCACCTGCTCGGTGGGCCGCGGGTTGCGCTCGGCGTAGGCGGACCGGGGAGTGAACGTCGCCGACGCCAGGAAGTACGTCAGCGACGTGGCGAGGAAGACGAGAGCGACGTAGTACACCAGCCGCCGCGCGAGATAGCGGGCCATGGAAGAACAACATAGACGTACCCCGGAGGCCACCGGTGCCACGACGTTTCAGGCGTGTAACGAAGTGGCGGAAAAGTTCGCATCGAGTGCACGGATCCGTAGCGTGGCACTCGTCGGTCCCGGACGAGGGGGGACCCGGCTCGAGATCACCGAGCGGGACAGCACCTCGGACAACTGGGGTGACCGGCGTTTTTCACACCATCTAGTTCGGAGTGCCATGAAGAACACGAAGAAGGCCGGCGTCGTCGCGGGCCTCGCCGCACTCGCTCTCGTCGTCACGGCGTGCAGCGGCGGAGGCGGGCAGGACGGCGACGCCGCCCCCAAGAACGGCGAGCTGTCCCCCACCGGCGACATCAACGCGACCGCGGCCGGCGACGTCGAGCAGGGAGGCACCTTGACCTTGCCGCTGTCGCAGCTGCCCTCGCAGTGGAACTACGGCCAGCTCGACGGCGCGCTCCTCGACGCCGCGCTGATCGAGAGCGCGATCCTGCCGCAGCCCTTCCGCATCGACGAGGAGGGCGTGCCGCAGATCGACGAGGACCTGGTCACGAGCGCGGAGGCCACGAGCGACGACCCCCTCGTCGTCACCTACGACATCAACCCGGACGCGCAGTGGAACGACGGCACCCCGATCACGGTCGCCGACTTCCAGGCGTGGTGGACGGCCCTCAAGGGCACGAACGCCGAGTACCTCGTCGGCAGCACCCTCGGCCCCGACCGCATGGAGAGCGTCGAGCCCGGCACGAGCGACAAGCAGGTCGTCGTGACGTACTCGGAGCCCTTCTCCGACTGGAAGTCGATGTTCGCGCCGCTCTACCCGGCGAAGATCTACAACGACCCGACCGCGTTCAACACCGCCTACGTGGACGCCGTGCCGATCTCGGCCGGCCCCTACAAGATCGACGCGATCGACCAGACGGCCCAGACCGTCACGATGGTGCCCGACGAGAACTGGTGGGGCGACGCCCCCAAGCTCGACACGGTGATCTTCCGTGCCCTGGACGGCGACGCCGACATCGACGCGTACCTGAACGGCGAGATCGACCAGGTCTACGCGAACACCTCGGACCGGTACGACCGGGTCAAGGACGCCGACGGCAGCGAGCTCCGTGCCGCCCCCTCGGCTCGCTACACCCACGTCGACTTCAGCACGAAGGGCCTGCTGGCCGACGAGGCGGTCCGCCAGGCGATCCAGCACGCGGTCGACCGCGACGCACTCGGCAAGGTCATCACGGGCACGCTGCCCTACGAGGTGTCGACGCTGAACAACCACCTGTACCTCAGCACCGACGGTGCGTACCAGGACAACGCGGGCGAGACCGGGAACTACGACGTCGAGGAAGCTGGCGCGATCCTCGACGACGCGGGCTGGGAGATGGACGGCGACGTCCGTGCGAAGGACGGCGAGCAGCTGGCCATCTCGATCACCATCCCCTCGTCGGCACCTGTGTCGCAGCAGCTCGCCGAGGTGATCCAGAGCCAGCTGACCGCGGTCGGCATCAAGCTCGACATCAACGCGGTCGGCACGGACGCCTTCTTCGAGGACAACGTCACGCCCGGCAACTACGACATGACGATCTTCGTCTGGGCCGGCACCGGCTACCAGGCGTCGGGCGTCAGCATCTACAACCAGGACGAGCAGGGCCAGAACTACGGCCGCGTCTCGAGCGACGAGATCAGCTCGCTGCTCGACGAGGCGGTGGCCGAGGGCGACCCCGACGCCGCGGCCGACCTGTACAACCAGGCCGACGAGGCGATCTGGGAGATCGGGCACTCGATGCCGATCATCCAGCAGCCGCTCATCTCGGCCCAGAGCCCGACGCTCGCGAACTACGGCGCCCGTGCCGGCGCGTCGGACCTCGACTGGACGATCGTCGGCTTCACCGAGTAGCCAGCTGCACCGGCCGCCCCTCACGGGGGCGACCACGAGCCCCGCTCGGACCGCGCCACGGCGCGGTCCGAGCGGGGCTCCGTGCTGCGCGGTACGGGCGCACGGAGGCGTGCCGTCCGCTCGGGGCACGACGGACCGCTGCCGGCGACCGGACCGGTTCGGGCCGGGTCCGGGCGCGCTGCAGCAGCGTCCTGGGGCGGCACCCACGGCGATCGACCGGGGTGACGGCAGGACGGTGCCCGTCGTGCTGACGAGCGTGTCGAGGGCGCCGGGCTCTCGGGGCGGATCGCACCCCGGGCGGGCAGGCCGCGTCGACGTGTCCGACTTTACCGGTCCCCCTGATGGCGGACAAGGCATCTCGATGCAACTGCATCCACCCAGTTGAGGGGTCAGCGCGCGCCGGCGGTCCTCCGGCCGCGGCCCGTCCTGCCTGCCCTGGCGCGCCTCCTGCGCCGGACCCCCACGGTGAGCGCCGCGACCGAGTAGAGGCAGAGGGCGACGCCGACGGCGGTGGCGACCCAGCCACGACCCTCGCCGCCCACGGCCTGGGCGACCCAGCCGACGAGCGGCAGGCTGTACCAGACGGCGCCCCTCACCTGCACGGGCATGACCGGGTCGGCGTCGACGCTGCCGTTGGCGTCGCCGCGCATCACGAACGAGCGCGTGCCGTCGGACGACGACACGACCTCGACCACCCGGTGGGTGACGACCGCCGCCTCGCCGGACTCGACCTGGTACGTCAGCACGTCGCCCGGCTCGACCAGATCGGTGTCGACGGGCCGCACGACGAGCAGCGTGCCGGGCGGGAAGGTCGGCTCCATCGAGCTCGTCAGCACGGTGAGCGGCGTCGACCCCGTGGCCTTCGGGACGACGACGAGCAGAGCGGCGAGCCCGACGACGAGGCCCAGCACGCCGACGCTGAGGCCGAGGAGCAGCGCCCCGAGCAGGCCACGTCCACCGTCGGGGGCGCCAGCCCCGGCCGCTGTCCCGGCATCCGCGCTCACGGGCACGACACCTGTCGCTGCCCCTGGGCGTTGGGCCCGACGACGACCGCCCCCGTCCAGGCGACCGGTCCCGGCTCGGCGCCCGCGACCGACCGCACGTCGACCGTCACACGGCCGTCGGGCACGAGCGAGGCGGGCACGTGGTCGCGCGTCACGACGTGCTCCTTCGTCGGTGCCTGGCCCGACACGGTGTTCCCCACCCGCTGCCCGGCGACGAACAGGCCCCACTGGTCGGAGTCGAGCGGGGCGTCCCACGAGACCGTCGCGAACGAGGTCCCGTCGCCGGTGTCCGTGGTCCCACAGCTGAGCGCACGGGCCGTCGGCGCCGGGCTCGCGAACCGGGTGTTCTGGTAGAAGTCCTGGATGCTGGCCCGGTCGGTCCAGCCGTGCGAGCCGCCGACGACCTCGAACCTCGGGTTGACCGTGGCCTTGTCGGGGGCCGAGGAGGAGACGGTCGAGCGATAGCACCAGGTCACCCTGCTCGAGGCGGCCACGGTCCCCGTCGCGACCGGCGCCGACGCCCACGTGCCGCCGATCGCGTCCGGCGGGACGGCCGAGGTGCAGGAGGCGGTGGTCGCCGGCCAGGCCTGCACGTCGACGCGAGCGGGCAGGTCGGCCGAGACGGCGCCCGTCGTCCCCACCACGACCGACAGCCGGTAGTCCGCCGGCACCGTGCCGCCGCTGTAGATCGTGACCGCGGTCGTCACGGACTGGCCCACGGCCGTGTAGTCGACGGCGCGGGGGCTCGACGACTCGAGCTCGAGGTCGACCTTGGCGAACGTCGTCTGCGAGGCGGCGTCGACGGTGGCGGTCCAGAGAGCCCAGCCCGTGCCCGTCCCGGTGCCCACGAGGGCCACGACGAGGGCGACGAGCACGGCGCCGCGCCCGAGCGCACGTCGCCGCGCGACGCGCCCGCTCACGACACCACCTGCGTTCCGACGACGCGGACCGACCAGCTGTCGACGGCTCCCTGAACGGACTGCGGGGCGTCGGCGTCGAGCAGCACCTCGACGCAGATCGTCGCCGAGGCGCCTGGCTCGAGCCGTGGCAGCAGGTCCGGGGCGCGGAACCCCACCAGCCGGGCGGCGGCGGCCCCGGAGAGCGCCGAGGCGCACGTCCCGCCGGCTGGCCGGGCCGCCACCCGCAGCTGGAGCTCGTCCAGGGACGCACCGGATACGGGGCCGTCGTACATGCCCCGCGCCCCCGTCGTCGTGACCGTCGCCGCCAACGGAACGACCCCGCGATTCGTGAGGGAGAAGGAGCCCACGGCCGACGTGCCGGGAAGGAGGCCCGTCGAGGTCAGGCCGGTCGGCTGCGTCACGGCGAGCGCGGCCGTGCCGGTGGTCACGATCCCGGTCGTCCGACCGGGAGCGGACGAGCTCCAGAGCGCGTACGACCCGCCGGTCGCGGCGAGCCCGAGCGCGACGGCCCCGCCCAGCACGGCCGTGCCCGTCCACACGCGCCGCAGCACGCCGCGCCGCGGAGCGGCGTGACGTGCGGTGCGACGTGGGCTGTGATGCACGGACGGGCCTCCCGCTACTCGACCTGCGTCAGCGTGAAGACGACCTTGCTGAGGTCGAGGGTCTTGTTCTGGGTGCTGTTGTCGGCGTCGGTCGGCACGGTGATCCCGAGGCGCGCGACGGCGTCGGTGCTCGTGGCCGACGGCGTGACGGAGAAGGAGTTCGCCTTGCCGCTGACGGCCGTGAAGCCGGCCGGCAGGCCCGCGTCGGTGCGGCTCTTCTGCACGGTCAGGGCGGGGACGACGCTCGTGAGCGTGCTCGACGTGGCGCCGAGGTCGTACGAGAAGACGGCCTTCAGCCCGGTCCCCGTGGCCGTCACCGTGACGGGCACCGTGTACTCGAGCTGCGTGCCGGGGATCAT
Source organism: Frigoribacterium sp. ACAM 257 (assembly GCF_007954365.1). GTDB lineage: Bacteria > Actinomycetota > Actinomycetes > Actinomycetales > Microbacteriaceae > Frigoribacterium. The sequence goes on along the minus strand of NZ_VOLO01000001.1, from coordinate 596,439 downwards.
CCGGTACGACGGGAGCTCGGCGGCGCTCAGCACCGACCCGGTCTTCAGGTCCTTCCACTGGCCGGACCCGGCCACGGTCGAGAGGGCGAGCTGGCCCGTCTGCAGCACGCCCGCCGAGGCGCTCGCGCTGCTGTTCCAGACGGCGAAGGTGCCCGCGCCCCCGAGGAGGAGGGCGACGCCGGCCGCGCCGGCGACGGCGCTCTTGACGAAGGTGTTCATGATCTGTCCTGTCCGCGCCCAGGCGCGTCGAACGTCGCCCTGGGGCCGAGCCTTGCGCGTCCGGTCCGGGGTGACGAGTGTCGGGGCAGTGCCGCGTCGTGGGGTTCGGGTCCGACGACGCCGTCCGCGGGCGCCGGGCTCGCGGGGTTCGGGTCCCGCGGCGGCTGGCCTGCTGACGGGATCGACGCTACCGGGTCCCCCGAAATGCCGACAGGGTTTTCCATGCGCTCACATGCACCCAGTCCGGGGGGCAACCGATCTCACCCGCCGGCCACCCGGCGACTCCGCCCGGCCATCTCGCGCCGTCCCCCGAGGAGGCGGGACGCCGGGCCTCGAGACCGGGTAGCGTCGCCACCGTGGCGACAGCATACGAACCCAGAGTCGGGCGGATCCCCGTCACGGCGCTCTCCCCGACCACCCCCGACCGGGACTTCCCGACGAAGGCCTTCTCCGGAGAGGTCGTGCCCTTCGGCGCGACGGTCTTCCGCGAGGGGCACGACGTCGTCGGAGCCGACCTGGTCCTGACCGACCCCTCCGGGTCCGAGTCCCGGCACCCGCTCGTCGCGGGCCTGCCCGGCACCGACCGCTGGACGACGGAGGTGCAGCTCGAGACGGAGGGCGACTGGACGTGGCAGGTCGAGGCGTACACCGACGACTGGGCGACCTGGCTGCACACGGCCGAGATCAAGGTCCCGGCCGAGCTGGACGTCGAGGTCACCTTCGCCATCGGAAGCCGCCTCCTGGCCGCCGCCGCCCCCGGCTACCCCGACACGACGCTCGTGCGGGACGCGGCCAAGGCGCTCGCGAACGAGGCCCTCTCGCCCGGCTCGCGCCTCCGCGTCGCGACCGACGCCCGCCTCGCCGCCGTCTTCACGGCGAAGCCGATGGCCAGCCTGGTCACCCGCAGCGCCCCCGAGGAGCTGCGCGTCGAGCGAAGCCGCGCCGCGGTCGGCAGCTGGTACGAGTTCTTCCCCCGCAGCGAGGGCGCGAAGAAGCTGGCCGACGGCACCTGGAAGAGCGGCACGTTCCGCACCGCGGCCCGCCGCCTCCCCGCCATCTCGCGGATGGGCTTCGACGTGCTGTACATCCCCCCGGTGCACCCCATCGGCACGACGTTCCGCAAGGGGCCGAACAACACCCTGACCGCCGGCCCGAACGACCCGGGGTCGCCGTACGCGATCGGCTCGGCCGACGGCGGCCACGACGCGGTGCACCCCGACCTCGGCACGCTCGCCGACTTCCGCTGGTTCGTCGACACCGCCAAGAACACCGGTCTCGAGCTCGCGCTCGACCTGGCGCTGCAGTGCTCGCCCGACCACCCGTGGGTCACTGAGCACCCCGAGTGGTTCACGACGCTGCCCGACGGCACGATCGCCTACGCCGAGAACCCGCCGAAGAAGTACCAGGACATCTACCCCCTGAACTTCGACAACGACTACGAGGGCGTCAGCCGCGAGGTGCTGCGCATCGTGCGGCACTGGATCGAGCTCGGGGTCACGATCTTCCGCGTCGACAACCCGCACACGAAGCCGGTGCGCTTCTGGGAGTGGCTGCTGCACGAGGTGCGGCAGACGAACCCCGAGGTGGTGTTCCTCTCGGAGGCGTTCACCAAGCCGGCCATGATGCAGGCGCTCGCCCGGGTCGGGTTCCACCAGTCGTACACGTACTTCACCTGGCGCAACGAGAAGTGGGAGCTCGAGGAGTACCTCGACGAGCTGTCGAAGGAGACGAGCGCCTGGCTGCGCCCGAACCTCTTCGTCAACACCCACGACATCCTCACGCCCTACCTGCAGTACGGCGGGCGCCCGGCCTACAAGGTGCGGGCCGCGATCGCCGCGACGGCGTCGCCGACCTGGGGCGTCTACTCGGGCTACGAGCTCTTCGAGGACGTCGCCCGCCCGGGCTCGGAGGAGAACATCGACAACGAGAAGTACGAGTACAAGCCTCGCGACTGGGCCGGCGCGGAGGCGGAGGGCGCGACCCTCGCCCCGTACCTGACCCAGCTCAACCGGATCCGCAGCTCGCACCCGGCGCTCCGCCAGCTCCGCAACCTCGACCTGCACTCGAGCGACGACGACGCCGTGCTCGTCTACTCGAAGTACCTGTCGCGGGCGCACACGCGCAGCGGCCGGGCCGACGCGATCATCGTCGTCGCGAACGTCGACCCGCACTCGGCCCGTGAGACCACCGTGCACCTCGACGTGACGAAGTTCGGGCTCGCGCCCGGCGGCACCTACACGGTCCGCGATCTCATCACCGGCCAGTCGTGGACCTGGGGCGACGACAACTACGTCCGCCTCGACGCCTTCGTGGAGCCCGTGCACGTGCTCTCCGTCGACCTCACCCGAGCGCCGTAGGAAGGCGACCCACCATGAGCATCTTCTCCCGCCACGGCTCGTCGCGAGACGACGAGCCCCGCGAGCCCGTCCAGCCCGAGCCCGCCGCCGCCGCCGAGCCGGTCACCTCGGTGCCCGACGTCGACGACCCGCCCGTCACGGCCGAGCCCCCGCTCCCCGCCGACGAGCCGTCGGCGACCGACGAGCCCACGACGGCCGACGAGCCCGACGACACGACCGACCCGGCCGAGTCCGACGAGGTCCCGGATGCCGCCGACGCGCCCGTCGCGACCCACGAGGCCGTCACGGCCGACGTGCGGCACGAGGACCCGACGCCCCCGGACGTGCGCAGCGAGCCCGCCGCGGCCGAGCCCGAGACTCCCCGGCTCCCGCATCTCGACGATGCCGAGGTCCAGGCGGCCGCCGAGGGCCGCCATGCCCACCCGCACGCCCTGCTCGGCGAGCACACGGTGGACGGCGTCACCGTCGTGCGCGTCGTCCGGCCGCTGGCCGGCTCCGTCAGGGTGACGGGCGCCTCCGGCGAGGCCGTCGTGCTCGAGCACCACGCGCACGGCCTCTGGCAGGGCGTCGCCGCGGCGCCGCTCGGCGGCTACCAGGTCACGGCCGACTACGAAGGAGGCGCCCCCTGGGTCGCCGACGACCCGTACCGGTTCTCCCCCACGGTGGGCGACCTCGACCTCTACCTCTTCGGAGAGGGCCGCCACGAGCAGCTCTGGACCGTGCTGGGCAGCCACGTGCGCGAGCACGAGGGCGTCCGGGGCACCTCCTTCGCGGTCTGGGCGCCGCACGCGCAGGCCGTCCGCGTGGTCGGCGACCTGAACGGCTGGTGGGGCGACCGGCACGCGATGCGCCGGCTCGACGGCAACGGCGTGTGGGAGCTCTTCGTGCCAGGGGTGGACCAGGGCTCGTACAAGTACCAGATCCTCACGCCCGACGGCGAGTGGGTCGAGCGGGCCGACCCGATGGCGCGCCGCGCCGAGGTCCCCCCGGCCACCGCCTCCGTCATCACCGAGGCCGGCCACGACTGGGGCGACGATGCCTGGCTCGAGCGCCGCGCGGCGACCGACCAGCACGCCGGCCCGATGAGCGTGTACGAGCTGCACGTCGGCTCGTGGAAGCCCGGCCTCGGGTTCCGCGAGCTGGCCGACCCGCTCGTCGACTACGTCACCGCGCTCGGCTTCACGCACGTCGAGTTCATGCCGCTCGCGCAGCACCCCTTCGGCGGCTCGTGGGGCTATCAGGTCACCGGCTACTACGCGCCGCAGAGCACCTGGGGCTCCCCCGACGACCTGCGCTACCTCATCGACCGGCTGCACCAGGCCGGCATCGGCGTCATCGTCGACTGGGTGCCCGGGCACTTCCCGAAGGACGAGTGGGCGCTCGGGCGCTTCGACGGCCGCAGCGTCTACGAGCACTCCGACCCGCGTCGTGGCGAACAGCCCGACTGGGGCACCTACGTCTTCAACTTCGGCGACTCCCAGGTGCGGAACTTCCTGGTCGCGAACGCGCTGTACTGGTTCGAGGAGTTCCACGTCGACGGCCTCCGCGTCGACGCCGTGGCCTCGATGCTCTACCTCGACTACAGCCGGAACGACGGCGAGTGGCTGCCGAACGAGCACGGCGGCCGCGAGGCCACCGAGGCGATCTCCTTCCTGCAGGAGACCAACGCCACGGCCTACCGTCGCCACCCCGGCATCGTCATGATCGCCGAGGAGTCGACCAGCTGGCCGGGCGTCTCGCGACCCACCAGCGAGGGCGGCCTCGGCTTCGGCCTCAAGTGGAACATGGGCTGGATGCACGACACCCTCGACTACGTCGAGAAGGACCCGCTGTACCGCTCGTACCACCACGGCGAGATCACCTTCTCGTTCCACTACGCGTGGAGCGAGAACTTCATGCTGCCGATCAGCCACGACGAGGTCGTCTACGGCAAGGGCTCGCTCTTCGAGAAGATGCCCGGCGACGACTGGCAGAAGCGCGCTAATCTGCGGGCCTACCTCGCCTACATGTGGGGGCACCCCGGCAAGCAGCTGCTCTTCATGGGCTCGGAGTTCGGCCAGCCCACCGAGTGGAGCCAGGAGCTGGGGCTCGACTGGTCGGTGCTCGACCGGCCGCAGCACCAGCAGGTCTTCGACCTCGTGGCTCGCCTCAACCAGGTGTACAAGTCGGAGAGCGCGCTCTGGGCACACGACTTCGACACCGACGGCTTCGAGTGGATCGACGGCGGCGCCGGCGAGCAGAGCGTCGTCGCCTTCCTGCGGAAGTCGGGCTCGGGCGACTCGCTCGCCGTGCTGGCGAACTTCTCGGGCCAGCCGCAGCGCATGCGCTTCGGCCTGCCCGAGGCCGGCACGTGGGACGAGGTGCTCAACACCGACGCGACGATCTACGGCGGGTCGGGCGTCGGGAACTTCGGCGCGGTCACGGCCGTGGACAGCCCGTGGGCCGGGCGTCCCGCCTCCGCCGACGTGCAGCTGCCCCCGCTCGGCGTCGTCTGGCTGAAGCTCCGCCGCTGATCCGGCCGCACCGTCGTGCGGCACCACGAGAAAGGCCCCGACGACCTGGTCGTCGGGGCCCTTCTCGTGCGGGGCGCAGATCAGTAGAGCAGCATCGTCAGCCGACGGCGCGCCGCGGCGACCCGGGGGTCGTCGAGGCCGACGATCTCGAAGTAGTCGAGGAGGCGCGTGCGCGCTGCGTCCTTGCCCGTCGCGTTGAGGGACGGGAACACCGTGAGCACGCGGTCGAAGGCGTCGTCGACGTGGCCGCCGCTGACGTCGAGGTCGGCCACGGCCAACTGGGCGTCGACGTCGGTCGGCGCAGCCGCGGCCGCCCCGCGGACGTCGGCGATAGTCACGCCCTGGAGGCGGGCGATCAGCGACACCTGGGCGAGGCCCGCGACGGCCAGCTGGTCGCGCGGGTCCTGCGCGATGGCCGTGCGGTACGCCGTGATCGCCGCGTCGTAGTCGCCCCGGTCGATCGCGTCGTAGGCGTCCTGGTGGTGCGGCGGAAGAGGCTCAGGCTCGGGCTCGGCGGCCTCGCCGTCCGCCGCGGCCGCGGCGCCGTCGACGACGGCCGTCCCGGTGACGCCGTTCTGGGCGGCCAGCTCGAGCACCTGCTCGAAGACATCGCGCACCTGCGCCTCGGGCAGCGCGCCGACGAACAGCTGCACGGGCCGACCGCCGATGACGGCCGCCACCGCGGGGATGGACTGCGCCTGGAACGCCTCGGTCAGCTGGGGGTTCGCGTCGACGTCGACCTTGACGAGCAGCAGCCGCCCGGCGTACTCGGCCACGAGCTTGTCGAGGACCGGGGAGAGCTGCTTGCACGGCCCGCACCACTCGGCCCAGAGGTCCACGATCACGGGGACCGTGTTGCTCAGCTCGAGCACCTGGGAGAAGGTCGCGTCGGTCGCGTCGACGACGAGCGCCGGCACCGCCACCGAGGAGGCGCCCGGGGCACCCGGGGCACCCGGGGCACCCGGGGCACCCGTCGGCTGGCCGGGAGCAGCAGGCTGGGCCGGTGCCCCGGCCGCGGCGGACGCTGGCCGGTTGACGAGGGACGACAGGTCGACGGCCCCTCGGAGGCCGGCGGGGACGGGGGGAAGGCCGGTCACGGCAGCTCCTTCGCTTGGATGAGTGCCTGGCTGAAGCCGAGCAGGACGATCTTGTCGTCGCTGCCCACGGGAGGCACCTGGAACAACAACTGGACACCGTAGGTCGCCTCGATGCCCTTCTTGGACGTGTCGAGGCCGAGCAGCGACTTGACGACGCCCTGCGGCTCGACGCTCGCGCCCTCGGCGGTCGGCTTGACCGTCTCGACCTCGTTCAGCGCGACCGAGACCAGTGCACCGGCGTCGTTGGTCGCGAAGGCCACGGCGTCGTCCTCGACCGGGGTGGACGAGAAGTCGATGGAGGCGGTGGTCGGCAGGGCCGTCCGCTTCGCGTCCTTGTAGGCCTTGCCGATCTTGTCCCGCAGGGTGTCGCCCTCGCCCTGGAACTGCGCGGCCCACTGGCTCTCGTCGCCGTTCCGCAGGATGTCGCCGTAGGCCTCGGCTAGCTGGTCGGGCCGCAGCGTCAGGAGCTTCACGTCGGGTGCGAGCCTCGCGGCCCCGATCGTCGCGGGTGCGACCGTCGGCAGGGTGGCCTGCGCCTCCAGCGACTGCACGTACTCGACCTTGTAGGGGTCTCGAGCCGACTCCTGCAGCAGGGTCAGCGCCACCGGCGCCTTGGTGGCGTCGGCGTCCTGGACGACCGTGAAGAGGGTACGGGGCCACGTGTCGGACTGCTGCGGGAGCGTCAGAGTGACGTCGCCGGCCGGGACGGCCAGGGGGCCCGCAGCTGCGGCGTCCTTGGCCCGGATGACGTAGGCCGCCTGGCGCTGCTGCAGAGCGGGGCCGGTGAAGCGGGTCTCGGCCAGCGCGGCGTCGAGCGCGCCGTCCGCCTGCGACGCCACCGCCGAGATGCGCTGGACGATGCGCTCGGCCTGGGCGACGGTGACCACCGGCGGCTGCACGCTCGGAGCCTCGTCCTCGGAGTCGGCGCCGGCAGTGGCGGTGGCCGTGGGCGTCGCCGTCGCGGACGAACTCGCGCCGGCGCCCTCGGCGGGCGCAGGCCAGTAGTCGGACGAGCAGCCGGCGAGGGCGAGCGACCCGACGAGGAGGACCGGGACGACGGCGACCGACCGTCGGGTGCGGCCCCGGCGCGTTCCGGACGACCCTGAGGCGTCGATCGACTCGGGCGTGCCCGCCCTGAGCGCACGCCGCCGGGAGGGCCGCCTCATCTTCGGCCGCGAGCCGTCGCTCGAGGTGCGACGAGGGCCCCGCGTGCGACGGTGGTGCACGATCGCCCAGATGTACAGGAGCACGCCGACCAGGAGCGTCACGAGGCCGCCCACGATGAGCGGCCCGGCCGTCGGGGTGGCGGTCGAGAGGGGCCACGTCACGGCGAGGTCCGCGGGGGCAGGGGCCGTGCCGTCCGACACGACGACCAGCGAGACGTCGTCGGGCGCGTCGAGCGAGAACGTGAGGGGGCTGCCGGTGTACTGGTCGTACCAGAGGTCGGAGTCGGCGGGGTCGGGCACGGTCGTCTCGTCCCCGGAGACGGTGCGAGCCGTGAGTTCGCTCGCGTCCGCGTCCCACTCGACGAGGTTGTAGTCGGCGTCGCCGACCCAGCCGAGGACGTCGGAGGTGCGGCCCGTGGCCGCGAACACCGTGTCGGCTCCGTCGATCGAGACCGCCTGCCGCCCGTCGCGACCGTGCAGGGCCGCGGCGGGGACGACCGTCACGGTCGCCTCCGACGCACTGGTCGAGACGGACGAGGACACGCTCGACGGAGGCGCGAACACCGTGCGCTGCGCGAACCCGAGGCCCACCATCAGCGCCGCGAGCACGACGACGACGACAGCGATGATGAAACGCACGTTGCTTCTCCCTCCGTGCCGCCATCCCGGTCGGGTGGGAACGCCGCGGCAGACGCCGACGGAGCTCGCGCGGGCCTGGCCGGGAGGCCGGGCACGGCGGCGGGTATTTAAGACGGCTCAGCGTATCCGACCAGCCTGAGTGCCGCACCCCGGCGTTCCTCGGGGACGGCTGCGAGCTCCGCCGGCGCCCTCACGGGGTGCTCCGACCGCTAAAATCGACGCGCCGGGCACGGGACCAGTGCCCGTGACGGACGCGAGGGAGACAACAGTGGCTGCTGACGACACGGAATTCGGGACCGAGCTGCGCGGCTACCGCAAGGACGACGTCGACGCGGCCCTCGGCGACCTCCGGCGAGAGCTGATCAAGGCCAACGCCGACCGTGCCGAGATGGCAGCCTCCGTCAAGCACCTCCAGACCCGGCTCGACGACCTGCAGACGGAGCTCGAGGAGGCCGGCACGCCGACCTACGCCGGGCTCGGCAGCAAGCTCGAGCAGACCCTCCGACTCGCCGAGGAGCAGGCGACGGCCCTCGTCAGCAAGGCCGACATCGACTCCGAGGAGCTCCGCACGTCGTCGACGACCGAGGCGCGCCGGGTCCTCTCCGACGCGCGGGAGCGCGCGGACGCGCTCCTCGAGGACGCCCGCGGCCGCGCGACCGCGCAGGTGGCCGAGAGCACCGGCGAGGCCGACCGCATGGTCGCCAGGGCGCGAGGCGAGGCACGTGCCCTGCTGCAGGAGGCCCAGCGGGACTCCTCGGCGATGCGCGGCGCGGCGGCCACCGAGTCGGCGGAGAACGTCAGCACGGCGCGGCACGAGGTCGCCGCCCTGCACGCGACTGCCGAGCGCGAGGTCGCCGAGCTGCGCGCAGAGGTCGAGCGCGAGGTCGCGGACGCCCGCGACGGCGCCGCGGCGCTGGCCCGGGACACCGAGCGGGCACGAGCCGAGTTCGTCGCCGAGGACGAGCGGGTGCGCGCCGACCTCGCCCGCGAGTCCGAGACGGTGCGCGCCGAGCTGGCGCGCCTCGACGAGACCACACGCGCCGACCTCGAGCTCGAGGTGTCGACACGACGGGACGACCTCGCTCGCGAGGTCGAGGCCGCGCGCGCCGAGCTCGACGACGACGTCGACACCGGCCGCGCCGAGCTCGCCGAGCACGTCGCCGTCACCAGGGCGGAGCTCGACGCCGACGTCGTGCAGACGCGCGCCGCGCTCGAGCGCGAGGTCGAGGAGGCGCGGGTCGCGGCCCGGAGGGAGGTCGAGTCCGCGAGGGCCGACCTCGACCACGAGCTGTCGACGGCTCGCGACGCTCTCGCCGCCGAGATCGCCGCGACGCACGAACGCCTCGAGCGCGAGGTGCAGCAGCAGCAGGACCGGCTCGAGCGGGAGGCCGGGGAGGCACGTGCCGTCGTCGAGGCCGAGACGGTCAACGCCCGGGCAGACCTCGACGCCGAGGTGGCCGAGAGCCAGGCCAGGCTCGTCGACGACGAGGAGGCGCAGCGCGTGCGCCTCGGAGCCGAGGCCGCCACCCAGCACGCCCGGCTCGTCGCCGACCGGGAGGCCGCCGTCGCCGAGCTCGCCCGGGAGCTCGAGGTGCGTCGCACCGACGCGGAGGTCGAGCTGCGCACCCGTCGCGACGAGGCCGAGCGCGAGCTCGTGCAGCGTCACCACGCCGCGGTCGCGGAGACGCAGGGCTACCTCGACGACGCCGCGGCGCAGCTCGAGGAGGCGCGGCAGCGCGCCGTCGAGACACGCCGAGAGGCGGACGAGCTGGAGCGCACGTCGCACGAACACGCCCGCACGGTCCGTTCCGAGGCAGACGAGACGGCCCGAGACGTGCTCGCGAACGCGGAGCAGCGCGCCACGAGCTCGATCGACGAGGCGGAGCGCCGGTCGGCAGAGCTCACCGACGACGCCGAGCGTCGGCTCGCCGAGATCCGCGAGGAACGCGACGCCGTCGCCGGGTACCTCGGGAACCTGCGCGCCGTGTTGGCCCCGCAGGCACAGGGTGCGTCAGAGTAGGCAGTCGGTGGCGTCGAGCTGAACGGCGCACCGGTCGTCGACAGGAGCCGTCCGCGTGAAGATCCACGATCCCTTCCGCCTCGGGCTGCTGGCGGGCCTCGGCGTGATCGCCGCCCTCGTCATCGGAGGTGCCCTCAGCGAGCTCTCGACGATCCTCACCTACGTGGGGGCCGCGATCTTCATCGCCCTGGGCCTCGATCCCGTCGTGTCCTGGCTCGAGAACCGCTCGGTGCCGCGCTGGCTCGCGATCGTGATCGTCTTCACCGTCGCGATCGGCGCCTTCGTCGGCGTGGTCTTCGCGATCGTGCCCGTCATCGTCAGCCAGGCCACCGCCCTCATCACGAACCTCGTCACCTACCTGCAGAGCGTCACCACGCAGGAGTTCGTCGACAACCTCCAGGCCCTCGTGCCGCAGAACTTCTTCGACGTGCAGCAGGCGCTGGACTCGGTCCTCGACTTCCTCACGAACCCCGACAACGTGGTCACCATCGGAGGCGGCGTGCTCGCGGTCGGCGTGGCCATCGGCAACGGCGTCTTCGCCACGGTCGTCGTGGTCATCCTCGTGCTCTACTTCACATCGTCGATCAACACCTTCAAGGCCGGCGTCTACCAGCTCGTCCCTGCCTCCAAGCGCGTGCGGTTCGCCGACATCGCCGAGCAGATCAGCCAGTCGGTCGGCCGCTACGTGATCGGCCAGTTCACGCTCGCCGCCATCAACGGCGTCCTCAGCTTCGTGTTCCTCAGCTCCATCGGCGCGCAGCAGCCGGCCGTGTTCGCCTTCATCGCGTTCCTCGGCTCGATCATCCCGCTCGTCGGCACGATCAGCGGCTCGGCGATCATCGTGCTCGCCCAGATCGTGCTGCTGCCCGACTCCCCCGCGACCTGGGTCACAGCGGCGATCTGGTACCTCGTCTACATGCAGGTCGAGGCCTACGTCCTCAGCCCCCGCATCATGCGCCGGGCGGTCAAGGTGCCGGGAGTCGTCGTCGTCATCGCCGCGCTCACCGGGGGCACGCTCCTCGGCGTGCTCGGGGCCCTCATCGCCATCCCCGTCGCCGCGTCGATCCTCCTGATCATCCGCCAGGTCGTCGTGCCCCGACAGGACGCGCGCTAGGAAGAGGCAGGCGGGGCCGCCGTCGGAGGCCACGTGGTCGGCAGCGGGAGCGCCGCGGGTGCGACCCGGCGCACGATCTCCTCGAGCACCCTCGCCGTCTGCCTCTCGCCCACCCACAGGTGCTTGCCGCCCTCGACCGCGACGACCTCGGCGCGGGGCACGGCGGCGAACCGGGTGCGCGCCTCCTCCGGCTGCAGGTAGTCGTCGTGCTCCGGCACGACGGCCACGATCGGCACGTCGGAGTCGTTCCAGGCGGCGAGCTCGGCATCTGTCGTGCGGTGGAGGGGCGGCGAGAGCAGGAGGAGGCCGGCGACGTCGACGCCGCGGCCGTGCTTGAGCGCCACCTCGGTGCCGAACGACCACCCGAGCAGCCACGGCGTGGGCAGCCCGGCTCCCTGCACCAGCGACACGGCCGCCCGCAGGTCGGCGGCCTCGGCCTCGCCCTCTCCGAAGGTCCCCTCCGAGCGCCCCCGGGGGGACGAGACGCCGCGGAAGTTGAAACGCAGGACGGCGACGTCGGCCAGGGCCGGCAACCTGGCCGCCGCCTTCCGGATGACGTGCGAGTCCATGAACCCGCCGGCCGTCGGCAGAGGGTGCAGCGTGACCAGGGTGGCGACCGGGTCCCGGTCGAGCGGCAGGGCGAGCTCGCCCACCAGGGTGAGCCCGTCCGCGGTGCGGAGCTCGACGGCGGAACGGCGGCCGGGGAGCTCGACGCCGCCGCGGACGTCGACGGGAACGGCGGGGGGCAGGGTCACGAGATCCTCCAGCAGTGGGTGTGCCAGTGACGGCGCGAGGCGAGGTCGTCCTGCTCGCCGAACAGCCCGTCGGCCCGCCAGACGACGAGGTGGGACGTACCCGGCGAGACGGTCAGGGAACAGCCGGGGCAGGTGTACTGCTTGACGGCCGAGGACGCCGACACCGACTGGACGACGAACTCGCGCCCTCGCCGCGTCTCCGTCCGAGGGCCTCCGAAGAGGGAACGAGCCAGGTCGCGCTCGTCACGGGCGTCTTCGGTGCGGTTCTGCTCCGCACGGTCGCGCGGGCGACGCGGGCGGTTGCTGCGGGGCATGCGCTCCAGCGTAGCCGGACCCTCACGGGTGGAGGGTCAGTACCAGCCGACGGACTGCGAGTGGCCCCATGCGCCGCAGGGGGTCGAGTAGCGACCCTGGATGTAGCCGAGCCCCCACGTGATCTGGGTGGCGGGGTTGGTCTGCCAGTCGGCACCGGCCGACGCCATCTTGCTGCCGGGCAGGGCCTGAGGGATGCCGTGCGCGCCGCTGGACGCGTTGTGCGCGTTGATGTTCCAGCCCGACTCCCTGTTCCACAGCGAGACGAGGCAGTCGTACTCGCCGGTGCCCCAGCCACGGGCGGCGACCATCTCGGCGGCGATGGCCTTGGCCGTGCCGGGGTCGGGGACGCCCGCGACGGGAGCGGCGCCGCCCGAGGACGACTTCTTGGCGCTGCCGGCAGGCGCCTCGTCGACCGGGGTCTCCTCGACGACGGGCGCGGGCGGCGGAGGAGGCGGCGGCAGCGTCACTCCGTACTGGTCGCGGTCGGCGGCGAGGACGACGCCGGCGCCCACCACGAACGACTGGCCCGGCGCGACGAGCGCTGCCGCGCCGCCCACGCTCGTGGTGGCGGCCTCGGCACCCGAGAGCGGGTTGACGAGGGAGGCCGAGAGGAACGCGAAGGTGGCGGCGAAGCCCATGAGCGGCAGGACGTACCGTCGCCCTGCCGAGGGGCGAGGCTGAGGTGCCGATCGGACCGGAGGAGGCGTCAGCAGGGAGGCGGGGACGCGTCGCTTCTCGATGGCCCGAGGTCGACTGACGACCAGCCGCTGCTCGGAGAGAGTGTGGCCCGTGGTCGCGTTCGCTGAGTGCCTGCCCATGAGTTCGTCCAGGGTAACGGATCCGTCCCGGTTCGGCCAGGGCCCCCGGGGCGCGTCGGCACGTCCCCCTGACTCGCGCGGCGGCTCGTGTCGGGGACCGCCCCGCCGCTCGGGTCAGCGCACAGCGAGCATGACGTCGACCACGGCGTCGAGGAGCACGTCGACCTGGGCCTCGCGGTATCCCCCGCGTCGAGCCCTGAAGACGGATGCCCGCACGTCGTCGATGCTGAGGGCCTTGCCGTCGGTGAAGTAGCCCTGCAGGCGCCGGGCCAGGCGATCGACGTCCTTGGGGTGGTAGCCGACGGTCAGCACGCTGACACGGTCGAACCGATGGCCCACCGGACGGTCGAGCCTGGCCACGATCTCCTCGGCCGCGCTGCGCGCCTCGCCGTACCAGCCCTCGTCGCCGGCGGCCGTCACGGCCCGGTCGCGCTCACGACTCGCGAACGCGTCCTCCAGGCGCTCGAGCGCCTGGTCGACGTGCGCCGGCGAGTAGCCGCCCTTGCGCATCGCGAACGCGGCACGGCGGATGCGGGCCGAGTCGACCGGCGACGGCGTCTCGGCACCACCGGTGTAGGCGGCGCGCGCCTCGGCGAGGAACGCTTCGACCTCGGACACGTCGTAGCCGCGCTGGCCCTTGGGCACCGTGGGGAAAGTTGAGCTCACGCCGTCCATCATGCCGCATCGGCCCCGGAGGCCCGCAGCAGGGCCCCTGGCCGGGTCAAGTGACCAGCAGGTAGAGCGCGTACGCCGCGGCGGCCGACGGCAACGTGCTGTCGAGGCGGTCGAGGAACCCTCCGTGGCCGGGCAGCCAGGTGCTGATGTCCTTGATGCCGAGGTCGCGCTTGATCAGCGACTCCGACAGGTCGCCGATCGTCGCCGTGAGGATGATGACCCCGCCGAGCACGAAGCCGAACCACCAGGGCTCGTCCAGCATCAGCCACGAGGTGAGCACGGCCGCGATCAGGCTCGCGGCGACCGACCCGGCGAAGCCCTCCCAGGTCTTCTTGGGGCTGATGCGCGGCGCCATCGGGTGCTTGCCGAAGTTGAGCCCGGTCGCGTACGCGCCCGTGTCGACGGCGATGACGATGATGAGCGTCGCGAGCGTCCAGTTCGCGCCGTTGGGCTCTGCCGCGAGGACGAGCATGAAGCTGCCGAGGAACGAGCAGTAGATCTGCACGAACGCGCCGGCACCGATGTCGCGCCAGACGACGGAGGCGGGCTTGCGGTGCGAGGGGCGCGCCAGCTCTGCCACGCGCCAGAGCGACACCAGGAGCACGCCCCCGACGAGCCCGAGCCACTGGCCCTGCGCGCCGTAGACGAAGGAGAGGGGCACCATCGCCAGGCCCACGAGCACGCTGGGGAGCCGAGGCACGTCTCGGCCCGCGAAGCGGAGCGCGCTCGTCAGCTCGAAGCAGAGCGACCCGATGAGGGCCCCGGCGACGATCATGAAGAACGCCGGCTCGAAGACGAGGCTCAGCAGGACGGCCGCGCCGAGCCCGACGCCGACCGCGATCGCGGCCGGGAGGTTGCGCCCCGTACGAGCTGTTAGCTCGACGTTGCGGGCGCCGAGCTGGGCCCGGCGGTTGCGGATCTGGTTCTCCAGGTCGTGCCGCGCAGCCTGGGCCCTGGCGTCGAAGTCGGCGCGACGGCTGCCGAGGGTGGTCTTGGGTGTCGGCACCGACTCGTCGGGACGTGCGCCGTCGGGAGCGTCGCTCATCTAGACCTCGAGCAGCTCGGCTTCCTTCTTCTTCAGGGCGTCGTCGATCTGGTCGATGTATCCCTTCGTGACCGCCTCGAGCTCCTTCTCGCCCCGTGCCACCTCGTCGTCGCCGACCTCGGTCTTGAGCCCGTCGAGGGACTCCTTCGACTTGCGACGGATGTTGCGGATCTGGACCTTGGCGTCCTCGCCCTTGCCGCGGACGATCTTGACGAACTCCTTGCGGCGGTCCTGCGTCAGCTCGGGGATGGTGACGCGGACGATCGTCCCGTCGTTGGTCGGGCTGGCGCCGAGGTTCGGGAAGGTCGCGATGGCCCTCTCGATCTCTTTCAGGGCGGACTTGTCGTAGGGCGTCACGATCATGGTGCGCGCCTCGGGGACCTGCAGCGAGGCCAGCTGCGCGAGCGGCGTCGGGGTCCCGTAGTAGTCCACCGGGATCTTCTGGAACAGCCCGGGGTTGATCCGCCCGGTCCGCACCTGCCCGAAATCCGTCTTGGCCGAGTCGAGCGCTCGGTCCATCTTCTCGCGTGTCTCGGTCAGTACGTCAGTGATCGTCACGATGCTCCCTTGGTTCGTCGTCGAGCTTAGTCGTCAGTTGCTGACGAGGGTCCCGATGCGCTCGCCCCGGATGGCCCTGGCGATGTTGCCGTCACCCTCCATGCCGAAGACGTGCATCGGCATGCCGTTGTCCATGCAGAGGCTGAACGCGGTCGAGTCGACCACCTTGAGGCCCTGGACCAGCGCCTCCTGGTAGGTGAGGCGGTCGAGCTTGACGGCCGACGGGTCGTGGCGGGGGTCCGCCGAGTAGACGCCGTCGACGCCGTTCTTCGCGACCAGCACCTCGGCGGCCCCGATCTCGAGCGCGCGCTGCGCCGAGACGGTGTCGGTCGAGAAGTAGGGCAGCCCCGCACCCGCGCCGAAGATGACGACGCGGCCCTTCTCGAGGTGGCGCTCCGCGCGGCGCGGGATGTACGGCTCGGCGACCTGGGTCATCTCGATGGCGCTCTGCACGCGCGTGGCGGCGCCGGCCTGCTCGAGGAAGTCCTGCAGGGCGAGGGCGTTCATGACGGTGCCCAGCATGCCCATGTAGTCGGCCCGCGCCCGGTCCATGCCGCGCTGGCTCAGCTCGGCGCCACGGAAGAAGTTGCCGCCGCCGACGACGATGGCGACCTCGACCTCCTTGGCGGCCTCGGCTATCTCGCGGGCGATCGCCCCGACGACGTCGGGGTTCACGCCGAGCTGCCCTCCCCCGAACGCCTCGCCCGAGAGCTTGAGGAGGACGCGTCGTCGTGTGGTGGTCTCTGTCGTCATGTGGGGTCTCCCTCGTGTCGTGGCCGTAGCCAGGGTAGCGAGTCGCGGCGCAGGTGCCCGGTCCTCTGGTGCGCGACCCGCGCCTCCTCGGCCTCGTGGGGCCGGGACGGCGGCGGGCACACGAACGGGGTCCGGGACGCGTGCGTCCCGGACCCCGTCCCGTGGCTGGCTAGGCGCCGACCTTGATCCGGGCGAAGCCCTGGATCTCGATGCCGGCCTGCTCGACGACCTTGGCGACCGACAGCTTGCTGTCCTTCGCGTAGGCCTGGTCGAGCAGGGCGATCTCCTTGAAGAAGCCGGTGAGGCGACCCTCGATGATCTTCGGCAGGGCGGCCTCGGGCTTGCCCTCGTTCTTCGCGGTCTCCTCGACGATGGCGCGCTCCTTGGCGACGTCCTCGGCGGGGACCTCGTCGCGCGACAGGTACGTCGGCGCGGCGAAGGCCACGTGCTGGGCGATCGAGCGAGCGGTCTCGGCGTCGGAGCCGGTGTAGCCCACGACCACGCCGACCTGCGGGGGCAGGTCCTTCGAGGTCTTGTGCAGGTAGATCGCGAACTCGGTGCCCTCGACACGGGCGACCGTGCGGAGCTCGACCTTCTCGCCCATGAGCGCGGCCTCGTCGTTGACGAAGGCCTCGACGGTCTGGCCGCCGATGGCGGCGGCGTTGCCCTCGGCGGCGTCCTTCGCGCCGGAGGCCGCGACGGCCTCGAGCACGGAGTCGGCCAGCGCGATGAACTTCTCGTTCTTCGCGACGAAGTCGGTCTCGCTGGCGAGCTCGATCAGGGTGGCGTAGCCGCCCGACGCCTTGGCGGCGACGAGGCCCGCGGTCGTCTGACGGCCCTCGCGCTTGGCGACGCCCTTCAGTCCCTTGACGCGCAGGATCTCGACGGCCTTCTCGATGTCGCCATCGGCCTCGACCAGCGCGTTCTTGCTGTCCATCATGCCCGCGCCGAGGCGGTCACGGAGGGTCTTCACGTCAGCGGCGGAGAAATTCGCCATGGTCTGACTTCCTTTCGTGGAGTCGGAAGGGGGAGGTGGGGGGTTCTACTTGGCGTCCGCGGCGGCGTCGGCGTCGGCCGGCTCCGCAGCGGTCTCGTCGCGGGGCTCGGCGACGGGCTCGACGACCGGCTCGCCCAGGGGCTTCTCGGCGACCTGAGCGTCGGCGTCATTCTCCTCGACAGGCACAACCTCGACGGGAACGGCCTCGGCGGCGGGAGCAGCCTCAGCGGCGGGAGCCGACTCGGCGGCCTTGGCCTCGCCCTGGGCGAGCAGCTCGGCCTCCCACTCGGCGAGGGGCTCGACGGGGGCGTCGGCGTCTTCCGGCTTCTGGTGACGCTGCACCAGGCCCTCGGCGGCGGCGTCGGCGACGATGCGGGTCAGCAGGCCGACGGAACGGATGGCGTCGTCGTTGCCGGGGATCGGGAAGGTGATCTCGTCGGGGTCGCAGTTCGTGTCGAGGATGCCGATGACCGGGATGCCCAGCTTCTTGGCCTCGTCGATCGCGAGGTGCTCCTTCTTGGTGTCGACGACCCAGAGGGCCGACGGCGTCTTCGTGAGGTTGCGGATCCCGCCGAGTGTCTTGTGCAGCTTGTCGAGCTCGCGCTTCTTGATCAGGAGCTCTTTCTTGGTGAAGCCCTGCGTCGTGTCGTCGAAGTCGATGTCCTCGAGCTCCTTCATGCGGGCGAGGCGCTTCGAGACCGTCTGGAAGTTGGTCAGGAGGCCACCGAGCCAGCGCTGGTTCACGAAGGGCTGGCCGACGCGGTTCGCCTGCTCGGCGATGGAGCCCTGCGCCTGCTTCTTGGTGCCGACGAAGAGGACGGTGCCGCCGTGGGCGACGGTCTCCTTGACGAAGTCGTAGGCGGAGTCGATGTAGCCGAGCGACTGCTGGAGGTCGATGATGTGGATGCCGGAGCGCTCGGCGAGGATGAAT
This sequence comes from Frigoribacterium sp. ACAM 257, assembly GCF_007954365.1. Classification (GTDB taxonomy): domain Bacteria; phylum Actinomycetota; class Actinomycetes; order Actinomycetales; family Microbacteriaceae; genus Frigoribacterium. The sequence continues at coordinate 578,467 of NZ_VOLO01000001.1, read as the reverse complement.
CGCTTCACCTTCGGGTTCCAGCGGCGGGTCTGGTGTCCGAAGTGGACGCCGCTGTCGAGCAGCTGGCGGATGGTGACGACGGCCATGGTCGTTCTCCTAGTTCTGCGGCCCGCGCGGACGCGAGCCTGTTGTCGGTTGTCTGGACGGCCGGACGGCCGCCGCTGCCTGGTGCCCGGGCACGCATCCGCCGCCCGTGCCGGAGCACGGTCGGACCGAGTGGATGCGGAGGCCGGTGTCACGCCGCGGGCACCTGAGCTGCGGGGCAACTGAGCTGCGAGGGCGAGGTGCGTCGAGACGCACGGGCACGCGAAGTCAGCCTGCTGGGCAGGCTGCACGCTCATGGTAGCACCGACGAGGGGCGCCCAGACGATCCGGGACGCCCCTGCGGGTCGTGTTCCTGAGAGGGGGCGAGGCCCCCGCAGCTCAGCGCGGGCGGCGCGTCAGGAAGCCGAGCGGTCGACGGCGCGGGTGCGCCGCCTCCTCGAGTCCGAAGTGGTCGCCGATGCTGTCGCGGAACTGCCGACGCTGCGCCCTGAGGAACTTGCGGTGCTCGTCGTCGAAGGCCCGGAAGGTCGCCATGCAGATGCCGATCATGACGACGCTGAAGGGGAGCGCCGTGATGATGGCCGCGGTCTTGAGGGCGTCCAGGCCGCCGGTGAGCAGCAGGGCGATCGCGACGAGCGCGGTGACGACGGCCCAGAAGATCCGGACCCAGGTCTTCGGCTCGGTGTCGCCGCCGGTCGAGATCATCCCGAGCACGAGCGAGCCCGAGTCGGACGACGTGATGAAGAAGAGGCCGATCAGCAGGATGGCGCCGAACACGGCGATCGACCCGCCCGGCAGACCCTGGAGCATCTCGAACAGGGCGCCCTCGGTGTCGACCGAGCCGTCGGCCGAGACCAGGCCTCCGCCGCCGAACACCTCGCGGTACAGGGCCGCGCCGCCCATGACGCTGAACCAGAGGAACGTGAGGATCGTCGGGACGACGAGCACGCCGGTGACGAACTCACGGACGGTCCGGCCCTTGGAGATGCGGGCGATGAAGATGCCGACGAACGGCGCCCAGGACATCCACCAGCCCCAGTAGAAGGTGGTCCAGCTGCCCTGCCAGGCCTCGCCCTCGGCGCCGGAGAAGGCGCTGACGGTGAAGGTCAGCCCGACGACGTTCTGGAGGTAGGCGCCGAGCGACTGCACGAAGTCGCGGAGGAGGAAGAGGGTCGGCCCGCTGACGAGCACGAAGACGAGCAGGAGCGCGGCGAGGACGATGTTGATGTTCGAGAGCCACTTCATGCCCTTGGTGACCCCGCTGACGAGCGAGAAGATCGTGACGCACGTGATGGCGGCGATGAGGATCACCTGGACGACGATGGTCGGCTCGGCGATGCCGGCGGCGGCGAGGCCGGCCGAGATCTGCAGCACGCCGAGGCCGAGCGACGTGGCGACGCCGAAGAGGGTCCCGACGACGGAGACCACGTCGATCAGGTTGCCCCAGCCGCCCTTGACCCGGTCGCCGAGGAGGGGCTCGAGGGCCCAGCGGATCGACACCGGTCGACCACGCCGGTGGATCGCGTAGGCCATGCCGAGGCCCACGACGATGTAGATGGACCAGGCGTGCACGCCCCAGTGGAGGTAGGTCTGGCTCAGCGCCTGGCCCGCGAGCTCGTTGTCGGTGCCGGTGACGCCCGGCCGGGGGCTCGCGTAGTGGCTGAGCGGCTCGGCGACGCCGTAGAAGACGAGGCCGATGCCCATGCCTGCGGCGAAGAGCATCGACAGCCAGGAGCCGCGCGAGAACTCGGGCTCGTCGTCGTCCTTGCCGAGCTTGATGTCGCCGTAGCGGCTGAGGCCCATCCAGAGGGCGAAGACGACGAAGACGGCGGCCAAGAGCACGTAGTACCAGCCGAAGGCGCCGACGATGCCGGTCTGGACGGCGCCGAAGAGCCCCTCGGCGATTTGGGGGAACAGCATGGCGAACACCACGAACGCGAGGATGATCGCGGCCGCGGGCCAGAAGACCCAGGGGGCGAACGCTCGCGTCCTCGAGGCGCCGGAGGGCGCCTCCTCGTCCCGGGAGGCGACGGCGGTCGCGCCCTCCGTCGAGGGTCCGTCGGCAGGCTCGACCTGGGTCGAGTCGTCGGCGTGGCTCATGAGAACGTCCTTCCACAGCGAGAACGCCCCGCCCGGGGCCGGGCAGGGCGTTCGTCGATGATGCCAGAGATCAGGCGCGAGCGCCTCCCGCGGGCTTCCCCGCGGAGGACTCGACGGCGGAGACGCCCATCTCCTCGAGGCTGCGGCCCTTGGTCTCCGGGATCTTCGCGAGCACGAAGAAGAAGGAGATGAGGGCGAAGGCCGCGAAGATCCCGTACGACAGCGTGAGGCTGACGGCGGCGAGCGAGGGGAACGACACCGTGACGATGAAGTTGGCGATCCAGTTGGCCATGCTGCCGACGCCGAGCGCCGTCGCACGGATGCTGTTCGGGAACATCTCGCCGAGCAGCACCCACATGAGCGGGCCCCAGGTCGCGCCGAACGAGACGACGAAGAGGTTGGCCGCGACGAGCGCGATCGGGCCCCAGGCACCGGGCAGCTGCGGGTCGCCGCTCGAGTCGACGACCGACTGGCTGAACGAGATCGCCGTGACGGCGAGACTGACGAACATGCCGATGGAGCCGGCCAGCAGCAGCGGGCGACGGCCGACCTTGTCGACCAGGCCGATGGCCACGAAGGTCACGACGACGTTCACGACGGCGGTGATGGTGGAGATCGTGAACGAGTCGCTCTCCTGGAAGCCGACGGCCTGCCAGAGCGTCGTCGAGTAGTAGAAGATCACGTTGATGCCGACGAACTGCTGCAGCACGGCGAGGATGATGCCCACCCAGACGATGGGCTGCAGGCCGAACCGCGTGCCGCGGATGCTCGACTTCTTGTCGAGGGCGGCCTCGGTGGCGATCGAGTCCGTGATCTCCTTCAGGCTCGTGTCGACGGTGTCGGCCGGGACGATGCTCTTGAGGACGTCCTTCGCCTCGTCCTCCCGCCCCTCGCCCGCGAGGTAGCGCGGCGATTCGGGCAGTCGCCAGGCGAGGAAGCCGTAGACGACGGAGGGGACGATGCCGACCAGGAACATCCAGCGCCAGGCGGCGAGCCCGAAGAGCGACGGCTCGGAGGCGCCGCCCGCGGTGACCGCGAAGAGCTGGTCGGAGAGCAGGGCGACGAAGATGCCGAGGGTGATGGCGAGCTGCTGGAACGAGGCGAGTCGACCGCGGATCGCCTTGGGCGAGACCTCGGAGATGTACGCGGGCGCGATCACCGAGGCGATGCCGATGCCGAGGCCGCCGATGACGCGCCAGAGGACCAGGTCCCAGACGGCGAACGCGAACGCCGCGCCGATCGAGCTGATGAGGAAGAGCGCCGCCCCGATGAGCATCACCTTGATGCGGCCCATCTTGTCGGCGAGCCGACCGGCGACGTAGGCGCCGATCGCGCAGCCGATGAGGGCCGAGGCCACGGCGAAGCCGGAGGCGAACTCCGTGAGCCCGAACTCGTCGGTGATGCTCTGGACCGCTCCGTTGATGACTGACGAGTCGAAGCCGAAGAGGAAGCCGCCGACGGCCGCAGCGACCGCGAGAGCCGTCACCCGTCTGTTCAGGCTCTTCGTCGTCTCTGTTGATCGCGCCGCGTTCGACACTGGGTCTCCGTTCCACTGCTCGGAGAGCGGGCTCGTGTCCTCGCTCCCCCACATCCGTCGTGCACAGGTGTTCGTGCACGCGTGAACAGTACGCCCGGCACGGCATCGGTGCACACCCGGCAGAGTCGCGCGATGGACACAGCCCGTCGCCTCGGCCGCACCCGGCAGCACCGCCCCCTCCCCCGCCTCGTCCGCCTCCGCCGGCTGCTGGTCGAGCTGCCGGTCGTGCTGCTCGTCCTCACCTGCGGCGCCGACGACCCGGCGAGCGCAGCGGCGAGTGCGGCAGCGACCTCGACCTCGTCGGCACCGGCCGTGCCGTGGTCGTGGCCGGTGGCCCCGCCGCACCCCGTGGTCCGGGCGTTCACGGCGCCCGAGCACCCCTGGTCCCCCGGGCACAGGGGCATCGACGTCGGCACGTCCACAGGCTCGTCCGTGACGGCGCCGAGCGACGGCGTCGTGCACTTCTCGGGCGTCGTCGTCGACCGCCCGGTGCTGTCGCTCCGACACGCGGACGGTGTCCTCAGCAGCCTGGAGCCCGTGATCAGCGAACTGTCCGCGGGCGACCCGGTGCACCGCGGGCAGGTGGTCGGGACCGTCCAGGCGGGCCACTGCCCCGACGTCGAGTGCGTCCACCTGGGGGCGAGGATCGACGGCGAGTACGTCTCGCCGCTGATGATGCTCGGGCTCGGGCGGCCCTCGGTGCTGCTGCCGACCCGTCGCCCCGGGTGACCGGGCGGACGGGTCAGGCTCGGGGGTGGGCCGTGCGGTAGCTCTCGCGGAGGCGCTCGGTCGACACGTGCGTGTAGATCTGGGTGGTGCCGAGGCTGGCGTGCCCGAGGAGCTCCTGAACGGCGCGGAGGTCGGCGCCGCCGTCGAGCAGGTGGGTCGCGGCGGTGTGCCGCAGCGCGTGCGGGCCAGCCGGGCCGCCGCCCGGCAGGTCGGCGAGCAGCCCCGCGACGAGCCGGTGCACTGCTCGCGTGCCGAGCCGGGCACCGCCGGCGCCGAGGAAAGCGGCCCGACGCGCGTCGTCGGCACGGCTGACGTCGGTCGGCACGACCGCGGCGACCGCCGGCCTCCCGAGCGTGAGCCAGCGGTCGATCGCCTCGGCGGCGGGGACCCCGAAGGGGACGACCCGTTGCTTGGCTCCCTTGCCCGTCACGAGCACGGTACGGCGGTCGAGGTCGAGGTCGCCGAGGTCGGTGCCCACGAGCTCGGACACGCGGAGGCCCGACGCGTAGAGCAGCTCGACGACGGCCAGGTCGCGCCGAGCCCCCGCGTCGTCGGTGTCGGCCCGGACGGCGAGCGACCGCAGCACGCCGTCGACCTGCGGAGACGTGAGGACGCGGGGCAGGTGGCTCTCCGCCTTGGGGGCACGGAGCCGCACGCCCACGTCCGCGAGGGTGCGGTCCGTCTCGTCGAGCCACCGGGTGAACGCGCGTGCGCTCGATGCCCGCCGCGCGAGGGTCGTGCGCGCGAGGCCGGACTCCGTCGAGCGCCAGAGCCAGTCGCGCAGCAGCTCGAGGTCGAGGTCGGCCGTGACCGCCGGCCTGCCCGCCCGCCCGGCGGCGTGGGCGTCGAGGGCGTCGAGGTCGGACGCGTACGAACGGACGGTGTGCTCGCTCAGCCCGCGGCCGTCGCGGAGGTGGGCCAGGAACCGCTCGACGTCGCCGAGGAGGCGCGTCACGGTCTGCCTGACCCGGCACGACCTGCTGTGGTCGCCTCTCGCGCCCCGGGGTCGCCGCTCGTCGCTCGCACGGGGTCAGGCTACCCACGTCGCGGGGCGGGACGTCGGCGCCACCCGGCGGGCCGTCTCTCGACCAGCTCGTCGGCCTCCATCTCCGCCAGGAGGGTCCGCACCGTCGTGACCGAGAGGCCGGAGGCGGCGGCGACTTCGTCCGTGCTCCGCTCGACCCTGGTGCTGAGGGCGTCCTGCACGCGCCCGACGTCGACGGGCTGCTCGGCCTGCCACGCCTGCGCGACGAGGTCGTCCTCCACGCCCAGGAGCTCGACGACGTCGGGCACCCCGGTGACGCAGGCGGCGAGGCCCGACCTGAGCAGCGCGTGAGAGCCGGCGGACAGGGGCGACGTGACGGGCCCGGGAACGGCTCCGACGGGGCGCCCGAGGGCGGTCGCGTGGCCGGCCGTGTTGAGCGAGCCGGATCGGCGACCGGCCTCGACCACGACCACGGCCGAGCTCAGGGCGGCGATCAACCTGTTGCGGCTGAGGAACCGGAAGCGGTGCGGCATGGTGCCGCACGGCGACTCAGAGACCATGAGGCCGTCCCGGAGGACGGCACGGAGCAGGTCGTCGTGCCCGGTCGGGTAGAAGCGGTCGACTCCGCCCGCCATGACGGCGATCGTCCCGGCGTCCGACGCGACGGCGGCGCGGTGCGCCATCCCGTCCACGCCGTAGGCGCCGCCGGAGACCACGACGAGGCCGCGGTCGGAGAGCCCGCTCGAGAGGTCGGCGGCGACCTGCTCACCGTAGGACGTCGCCGCCCGCGCGCCGACGAGGGCCACCCCGCTGCCCGACCCGGGCAGCCGTCCGCCTCCTCTCAGCCACAGGGCCGCGGGTGCGTGGTCGCCGAGGTCGTCGAGGGCGGACGGCCATGACGCGTCCCCGGGCACGACGACGCGGACCCCCAGGGCCGCCGCGGACCGGAACCAGCCGCGGACGATGCCCGCCTCGACCCGCGGCGCCCACCGGCTGAGCGCACGGTGCAGCTCGAGGCGATCGACCTCGACGACGCCCGCCTCGACCATGCGGGCCCCGAGGACGCCGGGGTCGAGCTCGGAACGGCGTGACGCCAAGGACTCGAGCACCAGCCGGAGCGACACGGCCGGGCCCAGCGCCCGGCGACAGGCACCTGCCGCGGCGTCTCCGTCCGACGCCACTCCGCTCCAGGCGGCGAGGCCGAACGCGTCGACGGGGTCGCACGTCGACGGCTCGGCGGCACGCACGCCGGCAGCGAGGTCGACGAGGTCGGCCGTGCTCGCCGACAGGAGCGCGTTCACAGCGACCGCCGCAGACCGAGGGCTCTGGCCACGTGCCCGTGGCCCGGCACGTCGGCCCCGTCGAGGTCGGCGAGCGTCCACGCCACCTTGAGCACGCGGTCGTAGCCCCGCATGGTCAGGGCGCCCGACTCGAGTGCCCGGTCGATCGGTCGGGTCGCGGACAGCGGGAGGCGGCGGCCCGGGGACCGCAGCCAGGTGCCGGACACCTCGGCGTTGAGCCGCCACGGGGTGCCCGCGAGCCGGGCCGCAGACCGATGCCGCGCCTCCTCGACTCGCGCGCGCGCCGCCGCGGTGGTGACGACCTCGGCGGTCTCGGCCAGGCGGAACTGGGCGGAGCTGATGCGCGCCACCTGCAGCTGGATGTCGATGCGGTCGACGAGCGGACCCGACAGCTTGGCGTGGTACCGCCGGCGCTGGATCGGCGTGCAGACGCAGTCGCCGTCCCTCGTGCCGTGCTGGCCGCACGGACACGGGTTGGCCGCGGCCACCAGCTGGAACCTCGCCGGGAACCGTGCCACGGCCCGGGCCCGGTGGATGACGACCTGCCCCGACTCGAGGGGCTGGCGGAGGCAGTCGAGCACCGACTGCGAGAACTCGGGCGCCTCGTCGAGGAAGAGCACGCCACGACTCGCGCGGGTCACGGCACCGGGGCGGATCACGCTGCTGCCGCCGCCGACCATCGCCGCGGCGCTCGACGTGTGGTGGGGATCCTCGAACGGCGGGCGTCGCTCGAGCTCGCCGCCCACCGGCCTGCCGGACAACGAGCGGACCGAGCTGACCTCGAGTGCCTCGTCGACGTCGAGGTCGGGCAGGATCCCCGGCAGCCGCGCGGCGAGCATGCTCTTGCCTGCCCCGGGCGGCCCCACCATGAGCAGGTGGTGGCCGCCCGCCGCTGCGACGACCAGCGCCTCCACGGCGTCCGAGTTGCCGATGACGTCGCCGAGGTCGGAGACGTCGCGCGCCTGCTCGGCGGACCGCGCCCGGCGGATGGTCTCGACGGGCTCGGGCGCGAGATCGGCACCGTGCCGGATGGCCGCCTCGCGCAGGCTCGCGACGCCGACCACGGCGATGCCCGGCACCAGCGACGCCTCGTCGACCGCGTCCGCCGGGACGACGACGGTCGCGACCCCCGCCCGCCGGGCGGCGAGGACGGCGGGGAGCACCCCGTCGACGGGCCGGACTCGACCGTCGAGCCCGAGCTCGCCGAGGTGCACCGCCTGCTCAACCGACCGCGCCGACACGAGACCCGAGGCCGCGAGCGCCGCCACGGCGATCGCCAGGTCGAACGACGAGCCGTGCTTCGGGAGCGACGCCGGCGACAGGTTGACGGTCAGCTTGCGCGGAGGCAGGGCGCACCCGGCGTTGGTGGCCGCCGAGCGCACCCGGTCGCGGGCCTCGCCGAGCGACGCGTCGGGCAGCCCGATGATGACGAAAGCAGGCAGACCGGGGCCGATGTCCGCCTCGACCTCGACGAGCGCTCCCTCGAGCCCGAGCAGCGACACGGCCCTCGTGCGGCCGACGCTCATGCCCCGGCCCCCCGCACCCACGAGACCTCGTCGTCGGCCGGGGTGCGGCCGAGAACGACGCCGACGACGTCGATGCGCACCCGCCTGCCCGTGCCGGGGTGCGCCTCGAGCCATGCACCGGCCAGGCGCCTCAGCCGGGCCAGCTTCGCCGGGGTCACCGCCTCGAGGGGGTGGCCCCAGCCGACCCCGCGCCGTGTCTTCACCTCGACGACCACGACCTCGTCGCCGTCGAGGGCGACGACGTCGATCTCGCCCTCTCGGCACCGCCAGTTCAGCTCGACCACACGCAGGCCGCGCTCCTCGAGCCACCGTGCCGCCAGCACCTCGCCGTGCCGACCCGTCTCGTCCTTCTTCGCCATCTCGACCTCCTGCACGGACTGTGCAGCAGGTGGAGCCGAGGTCGCTGGTCGGGAGCTTCCCACTGGGGACGAGCGTCGCGTCCCGATCAGCTGGGGAGGGACGAGCTACTCGTCGAGAGCGAGTTCCTTGGGCAGCTCGAGGTCGCGAGCCGTCAGCTCCTCGACGTTGACGTCCTTGAAGGTGAGGACGCGGACCGACTTCACGAAACGATCGGAACGGTAGACGTCCCACACCCAGACGTCGGTCATCGTCAGCTCGAAGTAGAAGTCGTGCTCGGTGTCGCGGCGCACGAGCTCGACCTCGTTGGCCAGGTAGAAGCGCCGCTCCGTCTCGACGACGTAGCGGAACTGCGACACCACGTCCCGGTACTCGCGGTACAACGCGAGCTCGACCTCACGGTCGTAGTCTTCGAACTCGTCCTCGTCCATCGAGAAGACATCCTACGCGGCCAGCAGCGGGCGTCACGCCGAGCCGGCTCAGTGCAACCAGGTCAGCCGGTGCAGGGGCGACGGGCCGAGCTCGCCGAGGGCCGCGTAGTGCGCTCCCGAGCCGTAGCCCTTGTTGCCCGCCCAGCCGTAGCCGGGGTGCTCGAGGTCGGCCTCGATCATCATGCGGTCGCGGTGCACCTTGGCGATGACGGAGGCGGCGGCGACGGACGCGCAGTCGCGGTCGGCCTTGACCCTGGTCGTGATGCGGGGCACCGTCGTCAGCGCCGGGGAGAGGTAGTCGTGGTTGCCGTCGAGGACGACGACCGAGCTCATGATGCCCACCCCCGCCTCGTGCAGGGCGGTCAGCGCACGCCGACCGGCGAGGCCGAGGGCGGCCACGATGCCGATCCGGTCGACCTCGTGCGCCTCGGCCAGCCCGACCGCGTGCGCCTGCACCCAGCCAGTAGCGACGGGGTAGAGCGCCTCGCGGCGCTTCTCGCTCAGCAGTTTGCTGTCGCGCAGGCCGACCGGCATCTCGCCGCACTCGGCATGGACGGCGCTGAGGCCGACGGCGACCGGGCCCGCGATGGCCCCGCGCCCGACCTCGTCGCAGCCGATCACCCAGGTCGCGCCACGGGCGTGCAGCTCGCGCTCGACGTCGAGGGTGGGTTCGACGACCGCCATCACTCTCCGTCGCGCTCGGTGCCGCGGAAGACCTCGGGATGGTCGCCGAGCCACGTCCACCGGGTCGACGGCCAGCTGATCACGAAGGCACGGCCCACGACGTCGGACATCGGCACGAAGCCCTCGCTCGGCGTCTCGCGGTTGTACCGGGAGTCTTTCGAGTTGTACCGGTTGTCGCCCATCACCCAGAGGGAGCCCTCGGGCACCGTGACGGAGAAGTCGTCGCCCGACACCCGGGTCTCGCCGGGCGGGAACTTCACGTAGGGCTCCTTGATCGGCACTCCGTTGACCGACATCTGCCCGTAGTCGTTGCAGCACTCGACGGTGTCGCCGGGCAGGCCGATGACCCGCTTGATGAGGTGGTCGTTGCTGTCCTGTGCGCCCAGGCCCACCTGGGTGAGGAACCAGGCGAGGCCGTCGGAGACGGGGCCGCCCGAGGCCGGGGCGACGGGGGCCGTGCCCTCGAGCCAGCCGCCCGGGTCGGTGAAGACGACGACGTCGCCGCGCTTCACGTCGACGAGGTCGGGAACGAGCTCGTTGACGATGATGCGGTCGTTGATCTGCAGCGTGTCCTCCATCGACCCGCTGGGGATGTAGAACGACCGGATCAGGAACGTCTTGATCAAGAACGAGATGAGGAGCGCGGCGAGGAAGATGACCACCACGTCGCGCAGGAACGTGCCGACGCCGCGCTTGCGGTCGTCGTCACGACGGGGGCGGCGCAGACGGCGCCGCAGGGATGCATTCGTCAATTTAACCGCCCGAGCTCCCCGCCATCGTACAGGGCGGGGAGCTCGGTGAAGATCGTGCGACGGGTCAGTTGTCGCGCTTCTCCTTGATCTTGGCCTTCTTGCCGCGGAGCTCGCGGAGGTAGTACAGCTTGGCGCGACGGACGGCACCGCGGCTGACGACCTCGATGTGGTCGATGACCGGCGAGTGGACGGGGAAGGTGCGCTCGACGCCGACCTGGAAGCTGACCTTGCGGACCGTGAAGGTCTCGCGGATGCCCTCGTTCTGCTTGCCGATGACGACGCCCTGGAAGACCTGGACTCGCGAGCGCGTGCCCTCGATGATGTTCACGTGCACCTTGACGGTGTCGCCGGCGCGGAAGTCGGGGACGTCCGAGCGGAGGTTGGCGGAGTCAACCGCGTCGAGGATGTGCATAGTCGTTCGCTCTCTGCAGCCGCCACAGGTCGACTGCCGTTCGTGGTGGATGCCCACCATCTGGTGATGAAGAAGACGTGCTCTGGAGAGGCAGACTCCCCTGAGGCAGAGTCGTGCCCAGGCACAAGCGTCAATCATGCCACAGCCGCGCGCTCCCACGCCACCGCGGAGGCTCGGTGCCGCCTCGCTACTCCCGCGGCGAGATGCGGATGACGCGGGCGGGGTCCCCCGCGGCGACTCCCCCGGCGCGGGCGTCGACCCGAGCAGCCGTGGCGACCCTGTCGAGATCGGCCAACGACGCTGCCACCCGACGCCGCGCCTCCGCCAGGAACTGCCACACGGCGGCCGCGAGCAGGCCGAGCCCGCCGGCGACGGTCACGACCGCCGACAGCCCGAAGAGGGCGCTCGAGAGATCGAGGTCGCCGCCGGGCACCACACGGGTGAAGGCCGACGACGCCGAGGAGGCGGCCGACCCGTCGACGAGGAAGAAGCCGAGGGCCAGCTGGGCCGCCCAGGTGAGAGCGAGCAGGCCTGCGTCGACCCACGAGACCGCTCGTTGGTCGCGGACGCTGCGCCGGGCCGTGACGACGCCCGCGGCGATCGCCTGGCCGACGAAGAGCAGCGGCACGAGCACGAGCTGCCCGAGGACCTGGAGCCCCAGCGGGACGCCGAAGAAGGCCCGCCCGAAGAGCACCCAGAGGGGCAGCACGAAGACGGCAGGCCAGAGGAGGCGGTACAGGACTCGACGGATCGCCATGCCCCGAGGGTACGGGCGACCGGCGGAGAACTGGCTGCGAAGTCGGACGAGGCCCGGCCGCAGAAGCGCCGGGCTCAGCCGAGCAGGTCGGGCCGGACCCGGCGCGTGCGCTCGAGCTGCTGCTCGTGGCGCCACGAGGCGATCGCTCCGTGGTTGCCGCCCATGAGCACCGGCGGCACGTCGAGGCCGCGCCACGAGGCGGGCTTCGTGTAGCTGGGGTACTCGAGCAGACCGCCCTCGTGGCTTTCCTCGGTCAGGCTCTCCGGGTTGCCGACGACGCCGGGGACGAGACGGCCGACCGCCTCGATCATCGCCGTGACGGCGACCTCGCCGCCGTTCAGGACGTAGTCGCCCAGGCTGATCTCGCGCACGGTCACCCGCGACGACGCGTGCTCGACGACGCGCTGGTCGATGCCCTCGTAGCGCCCACAGGTGAAGACGAGGTGCGGCACGGCGGCGAGCTCGCGCGCCAGCGCCTGGGTGAAGGGCGTACCGGCCGGCGACGGCACGATGACCGTGGTCGCCTCGGGGTCGGCCTCGTCGCCCAGCACGTGGTCGAGCGCCTCGCCCCAGGGCTCGGGCTTCATGACCATGCCCGCCCCCCCGCCGTAGGGGGTGTCGTCGACGGTGCGGTGCCGGTCGTGCGTGAAGTCGCGCAGATCGTGCACCGCCACGTCGAGGAGACCCTGCTGTCGGGCCTTGCCGAGCAGGGAGATGTCGAGCACGGAGAAGAACTCCGGGAAGATCGACACGATGTCGATGCGCACCGCTGAGCCGTCAGCTCTCGTCGACGGGACGGGACGCGTTCTCAGCCTCAGCGTCGGCCGAGGCGTCGACCGCCGACGAGTCGTCCGCGACTGGCGAGTCGTCCGCGTCGGCATCGGACGAGTCGTCCGCGAGCTCCTCGAAGAGCCCGGGAGGCGGAGTCACCGTGACCACGCCCGCCTCGATGTCGACCGAGGGCACGAGAGCACTGACGAAGGGAACGAGGACCTCGCCCTGCTCCGTCTCGACGGCCAGGAGATCCTGTGCGGGCAGGTGGTCGACACGCGACACGGTGCCGACGACGGCGCCGTCGCGCTCGACCCGGAGGCCGACGAGCTGGTGGTGGTACCAGGCGTCGTCTTCGTCGGGGAGCTCGTCCAGGTCTTGGTCGACCCAGAGGATGGCCTTCACGAGGGACTCGGCAGCCGTGCGGTCGTCGACGCCCTCGAAGAAGCCCACGGGGTGGCCGTTGTACCACCGGAGCTCGCCGAGGGTGAGGGTCTTGCCGCTCCACTCGCTGGTCTCGGGGACCTGCAGCGTGAACGAGGCGCCCGGCGTGAAGCGCTGCTCAGGAGTGTCGGTGAAGAGCTCGAGCTTGAGCGCGCCCTTGAGGCCGTGGGCCTTGGTGAGGCGCCCCACGCGGAGCTGGGTCTTGTCCGTGGCTGCCACGGCTCAGGAGTCGCTGTCGACGACGTCGACCCGGACGCGCTTGCCGTCGGCGATCGCCGTCACGAGCGTGCGGAGAGCCTTGGCGGTCCGGCCGGAACGGCCGATGACCCGCCCGAGGTCGTCGGGGTGGACGTGCACCTCGAGCACGTCGCCGCGGGGCGACGACGACTCGACGACCTGCACCTCGTCCGGGTGATCGACGATCCCCCGGACGAGGTGTTCGAGTGCAGGTGCGAGCACTGACTACGCCTCGGTGGTCTCGGCGGCGTCAGAAGCCTCGGCCGGAGCCTCGGCGGGCTCGGCCTTGGCGGGCTTGTCCGACTTCGGGACGAGCACGGGCTTCTTCTTCTCGTCGGCGACGAAGGCCTCTTTCGGAGCCTTGGTCTTGACGGTGCTGACAGCGTCGGCGTCGCCCTTGAAGCGGCCCCAGTCGCCCGTGAGCTTGAGGATGGCGGCGACCTGCTCGGACGGCTGGGCGCCCACACCGAGCCAGTACTGCGCACGGTCGGAGTCGACCTCGATGAACGAGGGCTCCTCGGTGGGGTGGTACTTGCCGATCTCCTCGATGACACGACCGTCGCGCTTGGTGCGCGAGTCGGCGACGACGATGCGGTAGTACGGAGCACGGATCTTGCCCATGCGCTTGAGACGGATCTTGACAGCCACAATTCTCCTGTGTGATGTGATGTGGGCGAGTTGCTAGCCGTGAGCGTGGGGGCACACTCGGCTCGAAAGCTCTATGAGGTCTGGCGGCCACCTGATTAGAGGGTCGGACGACCGAAGACTCGACCCACCATTGTTGCAGACCCGGAGGCCCATCTGCCACTCCAGCGAGATCGTGTCGGCGGACCCCGACGGCGGGCGGCTGCCAGGATGGTGCAGCCGGGGCCCCGCGCCCCCGACGAGAGAGCAGGCAGCATGCGCATCGACTTCACCAGCTCCGAGCCCTCGACCCTCGGCGTCGAGTGGGAGCTGGCCCTCGTCGACCAGGACAGCGGCGAGCTCGCCCCCCACGCGCCGGCCGTGCTCGCCGACCTGGCGCACCTCAACGACGACGGCCCCGAGCGCCTCACGGGCGAGCTGCTCACCAACACCGTCGAGGTCGTGACGGGCGTCCACCGCCGGGTGTCCGACGCCGTCGACGATCTCCGCTCCACCATCGACCACGTCCAGGCCAGCGCCGAGCTGCTCGGCGCCGACCTGATGTGCGCGGGCACCCACCCGTTCAGCCGGTACGCCGACCAGGACGTCACGCCCGACAAGGAGCGCTACGCCACGCTGATCGACCGGACGCGTTGGTGGGGCCGACAGATGATGATCTGGGGCGTCCACGTGCACGTCGGCATCGACTCCCGCGACAAGGTGCTGCCGATCCTGAACGGCCTGCTCACCTGGCTGCCGCACTTCCAGGCGCTCACCGCGTCGAGCCCCTTCTGGGTCGGGGAGGAGACGGGCTACGCGTCCAACCGCGCGCTCATGTTCCAGCAGCTGCCCACCGCCGGCCTCCCCCCGCAGTTCGGCGCCTGGGCGAACTACGAGGAGATGGTCGCCGACATGACCCACACCGGCGTCATCGACGACCACAGTGAGCTGCGCTGGGACCTCCGCCCGTCGCCGAAGTGGGGCACCCTCGAGACCCGCGTCTTCGACGGCATCTCCACCTTCGAGGAGGTCGGTGCGATGGCGGCGCTCGTCCAGTGCCTCGTCGACGACATGTCGACGAAGCTCGACCAGGGTCACGAGCCCGCGCAGATGCAGCCCTGGTTCGTCCGCGAGAACAAGTGGCGGGCGGCCCGCTACGGCATGGACGCGATCGTCATCCTCGACGCCGCCGGCAACGAGCGACTGGTGACCGACGACCTGCGTGACCTGCTGGTCGACCTCGAGCCCGTCGCCGAGCGTCTCGGCTGCCTCGAGCAGCTCCGCGGCGTTGACACGATCGTCGAGCGCGGCGCCAGCTACCAAAGACAGCTCACCGTCTCCGCACAGCACGGGGGCGACCTGCGGCCGGTCGTCTCGTCGCTCGTACGCGAGCTCCGCGAGGGGATCGCGCCCGCCTCGTAAACGGGAGGAGGCGCGGGTCGGCCGACCCGCGCCTCCTGCGCTCTCGGGGGCCTGCGCCCCTGACCGGCGCTAGCCGCGGCCGATCATCTTCTGCAGCGAGGCGAGCTCTTCCTCGGTCGGCGCCTTGCCACCGCCGCCGCCCAGGCCGAAGCCCGAGCCGCCCGCGGAACCACTCGAGCCGCCTGCCGACCCGCCGGAGGCGAGGGCGGCGTTCTGGGCGGCACGCTTGGCGGGGTTGCCGGCCTTCGAGCCCTTCTTCTTCGGCTGCTGCTTCTTGCCGCCGTAGGACGCGCCGGGGATCGGCCCCATGCCGGGCACCTGCGGCACGCCGCCCTTCGCCACGGTCTTCATCATCTTGGAGGCCTGCTCGAAGCGCTGCACGAGCTGGTTCACGTCGGTGACGGTCATGCCGGAGCCGCGTGCGATGCGGAGCCGACGCGAGCCGTTGAGGAGCTTCGGCAGCGCTCTCTCCTGAGGGGTCATCGACTGGATGATCGCCTCGGTGCGCACGATCTCGCGCTCGTCGAAGTTCTCGAGCTGCTCGCGCATGCCCTTCGCGCCGGGGAGCATGCCGAGCATGCCCTTGATCGACCCCATCTTGCGCAGCTGCTGCATCTGCTTCAGGAAGTCGTCGAGGGTGAAGTTGTCGGTCGCGATCTTCTCCGCGACGGCCCGGGCCTCTTCTTCGTCGAAGGCGCCCTGCGCCTGCTCGATCAGGGAGAGGATGTCGCCGAGGTCGAGGATGCGGCTCGCCATGCGGTCGGGGTGGAACGGCTCGAACGCGTCGAGCGTCTCGCCGGTCGAGGCGAACATGATCGGCCGGCCGGTGACCGACGCGACGCTGAGGGCCGCGCCGCCGCGGGCGTCGCCGTCGAGCTTCGACAGCACGACGCCCGTGAAGTCGACGCCCGCCTGGAAGGCCTTGGCCGTCGCGACCGCGTCCTGTCCGATCATGGCGTCGATGACGAAGAGGACCTCGTCGGGATCGATCGCCTTGCGGATGTTGGCGGCCTGCTTCATCAGCTCGGCGTCGACGCCGAGGCGACCGGCGGTGTCGACGATGACCGTGTCGTAGACCTTGTCCCGCGCGAACTTGATCGCCTGCTTGGCGACCTTGACCGGGTCGCCGACGCCGTTGCCCGGCTCGGGCGCGAACACGGCTGCGCCCGCCTGCTGGCCCACGACCTGGAGCTGCTGCACGGCGTTGGGGCGCTGGAGGTCACAGGCCACGAGGAGGGGCGTGTGGCCGTCCTTCGCGAGCCACTTGGCGAGCTTGCCGGCGAGGGTCGTCTTGCCGGCGCCCTGCAGGCCGGCGAGCATGATGACGGTCGGCGGGTTCTTCGCGAACTCGAGGCGGCGCTGCTGGCCGCCGAGGATCTCGATCAGCTCTTCGTTGACGATCTGGACGACCTGCTGGGCGGGGTTCAGCGCCTTGTTGACCTCGTCGCCCAGGGCGCGCTCACGGATCTTGGTGGTGAACGCCTTGACGACCTCGAACGCGACGTCGGCGTCGAGCAGCGCGCGCCGGATCTCACGGACGGTGCCGTCGACGTCGGCGGGCGTGAGCTTGCCCTTGTTGCGGAGGTTCTTGAACGTGTCCGCGAGGCGGTCAGAGAGGGTTCCGAATGTGGCCATGGTGGCCCCATCTTAACTGACCCGGGGCAGCGGGGTCGCGCGTCCTAGCCGATGAGGTTCTGGACGAAGACGTGGGGGGTGAAGCCGGTCAGGTCGGCGATGCCCTCGCCCTGCCCGACGAGCTTGATCGGGATGCCGGTCTGCTCCTGCACGGCGAGCACGAACCCGCCGCGGGCCGAGCCGTCGAGCTTGGTCAGGACGAGGCCCGTGACGCCGGCGTGCTCGATGAACGCCTGAGCCTGCGCCAGGCCGTTCTGGCCGGTGGTGGCGTCGAGCACGAGCAGCACCTCGGCGATCTCGGTCTGCTTCTCGACGACGCGCTTGATCTTGCCGAGCTCGTCCATCAGGCCCGACTTCGTCTGCAGGCGGCCGGCGGTGTCGATCAGGACGATCTCGATGCCCTCGCGCATCGCGTACTCGACGGTCTGGAAGGCCACGGAGGCCGGGTCCTGTCCCGGCTGCTGCGGCCGGACGATCTGGGCGCCCGCACGCTCGGCCCAGGTCGCGACCTGCTCGACGGCAGCTGCGCGGAAGGTGTCGGCCGCACCGACCACGACCGAGCGGTCGAAGTTGCGGAGGAACTTGGCGAACTTTCCGATCGTGGTGGTCTTGCCGACCCCGTTGACGCCGACCATCAGCACGACCGCGGGCCGCGCGCTGAGCTTCAGCGTCGAGTCGAGCACCGACAGCCGCTCCTCCAGCGTCTCACGCAGCATGCGCTTGAGATCGGCCGGGTCGGTCGTCGCGTAGCGCTGCACCTTCTCGCGCAGGTCGTCGACGACCTGCTCGGTGACGTCGGGGCCGAAGTCGGCGCCGATCAGCGCCTCCTCGAGCTCGTCCCAGGTGGTGTCGTCGATCGTCTTCTTCGCGAACATGCCGCGGAGGGCACCGGACAGGGACCAGGGGGAAGCCATGCGCCACAGCCTACTGAGGCGAGCGACGGCGAGCTGACGTGAGCCAAGGGCACTCGTTCTCGGGCCCGAGACCGACGCGACCGTTGCAGTCGATGTAAGCTCAGCGGGTTGAAGGGGAGTACTCCCTCGCGGCGTCATCGTCAATACGGAAGAGACCGATCTCGACCCGGTGCGCCGGTCCTCGACCGTCCAGCTGAGCTGGACGGCCGTCTGGGCGGAAGAGACCTTCAGTACCCGTCGCGTACTGGAGGTACACCATGGACGTCCACTTCCTCACCTGGGCGATCACCATCGCCGGCATCCTCGGGCTGTTGATCTTCGACTTCTACAGCCACGTCAGGACCCCGCACGAGCCCACCATCCGGGAGTCGGCCTTCTGGTCGATCGTGTACATCGGAATCGCGATCCTGTTCGGCGTCGGCGTCGGCGTCTTCTCGAACTGGACCTACGGCGGTGAGTACTTCGCCGGCTGGATCACCGAGAAGGCCCTCTCGGTCGACAACCTCTTCGTGTTCCTCATCATCATGACGAGCTTCGCCGTGCCGCGGATCTACCAGCAGAAGGTGCTGCTCGTCGGCATCGCGATCGCCCTGATCTCGCGCGGCCTCTTCATCGCCGCCGGCGTCGCGATCATCGACAACTTCTCCTGGGTCTTCTACCTCTTCGGCGCCCTGCTCTTCTGGCTCGCGTACAGCCAGGTGCGCGGCGGCCACGACGAGGGCGACCAGGCCGACAGCAAGCTGATCCGCACGCTGCGCCGCATCGTCCCCACCTCGGACGACTACGACGAGGACCGCCTGACCACCAAGGTGAACGGCAAGCGCCTGTTCACGCCGCTGTTCCTGGTGATGCTCGCGATCGGCCTCACGGACGTCCTGTTCGCGCTCGACTCGATCCCCGCGATCTTCGGCCTGACGCAGGAGGCGTACATCGTCTTCACCGCGAACGCGTTCTCGCTGCTCGGCCTCCGCCAGCTGTACTTCCTGATCTCCGGCCTGCTCGAGCGCCTCGTCTACCTGGCCCAGGGCCTCGCCGTCATCCTCGCCTTCATCGGCGTGAAGCTCGTCTTCCACGCCCTGCACGTCAACGAGGTGCCGTTCATCAACGGCGGCCAGCCGATCGAGTGGATCCCCGAGATCCCGATCTGGTTCTCGCTCGGGTTCATCCTGCTGACCATCGCCGTGGCGACGGTCCTCAGCCTCCGCAAGACGAAGCGGGACGGCATCCCGAACAAGCTGCCGGCGACGACCGCCGAGGCCGACGAGCGCTAGGGCGCAGGAGGCGGTGCGCGCGTCCCCGGGACGCGCGCACCGCCTCCTCGGCTTGGCTGCGGCACTGCACGACAGCGACACCGCACCACCACGACCGCGACCGCGACACCAGGACGGAACCACAGGCACATGCGACTCGAGCTCATCCGACACGGACAGACCGACTGGAACAGCCAGGACAAGCTGCAGGGCTCGTCGGACGTCCCGCTGAACGACACCGGCCGCGGCCAGGCCCTCGAGGCCGCCCGCGTGCTCGCCGGCGCCGAGTGGTCGGCCATCGTGTCGTCGCCGCTCATGCGTGCCAGGGAGACCGCGCAGATCATCGCGGCCGAGCTCGGCATCGAGCTCGGCGACGCCTACGACGAGCTGATCGAGCGCGACTACGCGTCACGGGAGGGCTGGGTGCCCGACTCCCCCATCCCGGACGAGCCGAACGAGTCGTTCCCCGACATCGAGCCGCGCGAGTCGGTCGCCGCGCGCGGCCTGGGCGCGCTCGAGATGATCCGCGACACCCGCCTGCCCCTCGACGGCCCCGACGCGCACATCGTCGTCGTCTGCCACGGCACGATCATCCGCTTCACCCTCGCTGCGATCATGGGCGCCGAGGTGCCGCACATCGAGAACGCCGCCGCCAACACGGTCGAGTGGGACGGGTCGGCCTGGAAGGTCGTCTCGATCAACGACCGCACCGTCTAGCCCACGGCGCCCGTCGGGGCCGAGGCCCTCTCTCCCACCTCGACGGTCCGCGGCGGGCGGTCGGTGACGACGCGCTGGCCGACGACGGCGCTCACGCCGTCCTGGCGCATCGAGACGCCGTAGAGCGCGTCGGCGATCTCCATCGTGCGCTTCTGGTGCGTGATGACGATGAGCTGGCTCGTCTGGCGCAGGTCCTCGAAGATCGCGAGGAGGCGGCCGAGGTTCGCGTCGTCGAGGGCCGCCTCCACCTCGTCCATGATGTAGAACGGGCTCGGGCGGGCCTTGAAGATGGCGATCAGCAGCGCGACCGCGGCGAGCGACCGCTCCCCGCCCGACAACAGCGACAGGCGCTCGATCTTCTTGCCGGCCGGCCGCACCGTGACCTCGATGCCGGTCGCCAGGAGGTCGTCGGGGTCGGTGAGCAGCAGCGACCCGCTGCCGCCGGGGAACAGCACCGGGAAGACCTGGTCGAAGGCGGCCTGCGTGTCCGCGAAGGCGCTCGCGAAGACCGTCTGCATCTTCTCGTCGATCTCGTCGATGATCGCGAGCAGGTCGCGCCGCGTGCGGGTGAGGTCGCCGAGCTGCTCGGTGAGGAACGCGTGGCGCTGCTCGAGCGCCGCGAACTCCTCGAGCGCGAGCGGGTTGACGCGGCCGAGCTGCGCGAGCTTGCGGCTGGCGGCCTCGAGGCGGGCGGTCTGCTCCGCGCGGTCGAAGGGCGTGCCCTGCGCCGCGCCTCCCTCGACTTCCTCGGCTGCCTGGCGGGCCTCGTGCGGGGCGACGTCGTCCGGCACGAGGACGTCCGGCCCGTACTCGGCCACGAGGACCTCGTCGTCGAGCCCGAGCTCGGACGCCGCGCGCTCGAGCAGCTGGCCGAGGTGCAGCTTCTTCTCGTAGATCTCCATCTCGAGGCCGTGCACGTTCTCGGTCACGCCGAGCAGCCGCTCCCGGAGGGCACGCTCGTCGCGCCGCAGCGCCGCGAGCTCGTCGTTCTGCCGCGTGCGCGCCGCCTCCTGCGACGCGAGCTCCTGCCTCGCCTCGGCCAGCGACCGGCCGACGGAGTCGAGCACGGCGGGCAGCCCGGCCAGCACGGCCGAGGTGCGACGCATCTCGCGCTGTCGGACGACGGTGCGACGGGCGTGGTCGTCGGCGGCGGCCCGCTGCTCGTCGAGCTGGCGCTGCAGGTCGACGGCCCGCGCGGCCTCGGCACGCACCCGCTCCCGGATCGTCTCGAGCTGCACCCGGCGCTCGATCTCGACCGCCCTCGCCTGCTCGAGCTCGGCGAGCACGCCGTCCCTGGACGACGCGTCGAGGATCGGACGGGGACGCGAGGCGTGCTCGTCGTGCGCCGCCCGCGCCTCGTCGACCGCGCCCAGGGCGGTGACCGCCCCCTGCTCGGCTGCGGCGAGCGACTCGCCGAGCCGCACCTCCTCCGCCTCGGCCGCGTCGACCTGGGCCCGCAGGCGCGCCAGCTGCTGCTCGACGGCCGCGGCGGCCGCCTGCTGCTCGCGGGCCGCACGCGCGGCTTCCGCGGCCGCGCGAGCCGCCTCCGCGGCCTGCTCGCGGGCCGACCGGGCAGCCTCCGCGGCCTGTGCACGGGACGAGGCCAGCGCCTCCTCGGCGGTCGCGTGCAGGGCGGAGAGCCGGGCAGCCGCGGCCTCGACCTCGCCGAGGCGCTCGGCGGCGGCGTCGCGCTCGGCGACCAGCTCGAGGCGAGAGCGCTCGGCGCCGGAGCCACCACGGAGGACGAAGTCGGTGAGGACCTCGCCCGACCGCGTGATGACGGTGACGGGCAACGGGTGCGCCGAGAGGGCGGTCCACGCGGCGCGGGCGGTCGACAGGTCGTCCGCGACGACGGTGCTGGCGAGCAGGCCCAGGACGCCGGGAGGCGCGTCGACGACGGACGAGGCGGTCACGGCTCCCCGCGGCAGGTCGACCTCGAGGGCAGGCAGGACCCGCTCGGGCGCCGCCACCACGACCTCGACGCGCCCCAGCTCGGCGTCGGTCGCGTGCGCGACGGCGGCGAAGGCCGCGTCGAGGTCGTCGACGAGGACGGAGTCGACCACGCTGCCGAGAGCGGCGGCGACGGCGGCCTCGTAGCCGGGACGCACCTGGACGTGCTCGGCGACGGCTCCGCGGACCCCGGGGCGGTCGGCGGCCACGAGGGCCGTCGTGCCGTCCGCGCGCTCGAGCGCCATCGTCAGGGCACCACGACGGGCGGCCAGCGCGTCGCGCTCGCGCTCGGCCGCGTGCAGGCGGCCACGGAGGTCGTCGACCTCGGACTGCAGCTCGGCGGAGGCGCGCTCGGCCTCGGAGCGGACGGCCTCGTGGTCGACCGGGTCGCCGCCGACCGCATGCGCCTCCCCGGGACCGTCGGGACCGCCGGGACCGCTGGGACCGCTGGGACCGCCGACGGTCTCGTCCGCGGGGTTGGTCGACGCGGCCGCCGGCGCCTGCTCGTGCTCTCGTTCCCGATCGGCGAGCTCGGCCCGGCCCGCGTCCCGGCGCGCGACCGCCGCCTCCCGCGCCGCGCCCTGCCGGAGCACCTCGCCGCGGACCGCTGCCAGACGGGACTGCGCGACCTCGAGAGCACCTCGGAGCTGGCCGAGCACCAGGTCGTGGCGGGAGACGAGCGCGCTCTGGGCGGTGATCTCGTCGTCGAGCGCTTCGAGCACCGCCCGGGCGGTGACGGTGGCCGCGCGCGCCTCGGCGAGCGCCTGCTCGCCCTGGGCCACGCCTCCCTGCAGCCTCTCGGCCTCGTCCTGCGCGTCGGAGACCATGCCCGCGCTCACGGTGCTGGGCAGCTCGGGCCGGTCGGACTGCTCGGCGAGCATCTGCAGTCGCTGCCGGGCGAGGCTCGACGTGCCCCGGAGGCGCTCCTCGACCGCCTCGAGACCGAAGGCGACGCGGCGTGCCTCGTCGACCGCGTCCCCGACCATCTGCTGCTCGAGGCGCTGCTCGTGGGCCTTCGCCTGGTCGAGCTGCTCCTGCAGCACGTTCCGCTCGCTGCGGCGCTCGGCCTCGCTGCTCGACTGGCGGGCGACCACGTCGCGCAGCGCCACGACCTCGTCGGCCAGGAGCCGCGCCTTCGCGTCGCGGACGACCGCGGCGATCGTCTGCGCCTCGCGCGCGACCTCGGCCTGGCGGCCCAGCGGCTTCAGCTGCCGGCGGATCTCGCCGGCGAGGTCGCTGAGCCTCGTGAGGTTGGCCTGCATGGCGTCGAGCTTGCGGAGGGTCTTCTCCTTGCGGCGCCGGTGCTTCAGGATGCCCGCCGCCTCCTCGACGAAGCCTCGCCGCTCCTCCGGCGTGGCCCGCAGGACGGCGTCGAGCTGGCCCTGGCCGACGATCACGTGCATCTCACGGCCGAGGCCGGAGTCGCTCAGCAGCTCTTGCACGTCGAGGAGGCGGCAGCCCTCGCCGTTGATGGCATACTCGCTGCCGCCGTTGCGGAACAGGGTGCGGCTGATCGTCACCTCGGCGTAGTCGATGGGCAGCGCGCCGTCGGAGTTGTCGATGGTCAGGACGACCTGCGCCCGGCCGAGCGGGCCCCTGGTGGAGGTGCCCGCGAAGATCACGTCGGCCATCGTGCCGCCCCGGAGCGACTTGACGCCCTGCTCGCCCATCACCCAGGCGAGCGCGTCGACGACGTTGCTCTTGCCCGAGCCGTTGGGGCCGACCACGCAGGTGACGCCGGGCTCGAACGCGAACGTGGTCGGCGAGGCGAACGACTTGAAGCCCTTGAGGGTGAGGCTCTTCAGGTGCACGCGCCCCTCCTCCCTGGCTCAGGTCACGTGTCGACACGGTCTGCGGCGTCCCTTCGAGGATAGGCGAGCAGCGGCCTCCGGCCCGGGAGGCGCGGGCGTCGACGCCTCCGGCATCGGCGCCTGCTCGCGTGATCTGCTCGCCACATCTGCTCGCGGGCGGGTCGCCGTCGTCGAGGGCGGGTATTTCGGGTCGAGGGCGGGTCAGCGGCGACCCGCCCTCGACCCGGAATACCCGCCCTCGGCTGGATGCGTCAGGCGACGCGGACTCGCTGGCAGCGTGGGCAGAGGTGGCTCGAGCGGTTCATGAAGGCCTCGCGCACGATCGCGGTGCCGCAGCGCGGACACGGCCGACCCTGCTGCCCGTAGGCGGCGAGGCTGTGGCTGAAGTAGCCGGACTGGCCGTTGACGTTGACGTACTGCGCGTCGAAGCTCGTGCCGCCCTCGCCGAGCGCCTTGAGCAGCACGACACGCACCTCCGCGATCAGGAGGCGCGCCCTGGCCCGCGAGAGCGCCTCGGTCGGCTGTTCGGGGTGCACGCGCGCCGCCCACAGGCTCTCGTCGGCGTAGATGTTGCCGACGCCGCTGAGCAGGCCCTGGTCGAGCAGGGCGCGCTTGACGCCGGTGCGGCGGGCCAGGAGGCGCGTGATGACGGCGGCCTCGTCGAAGGCCGGGTCGAGGGGGTCGCGGGCGATGTGCGCGACCTGCTGCGGGACACGGAGGGCCCACGCCGGTGCTGGTGCCGGTGCCGGTGCCGGTGCCGGTGCCGCCGCACCGACGCGAGCCCCAGATCTGGCCTCGCGCTCGGCCCGAGCCTCGCGCTCGGCCTCCGCTGCGGGCGACCCGAGCAGGTGCGACCCCGCGTAGCCGGCTGCACGGCCGTCGGAGGTGGGGAGTGTCTCGTCGAGGGCCATCGACCCGAAGATCCGCTGGTCGACGAACGCGAGCCGGACGGGGCCGAGCCTCGGGCTGTCGACGTCGAGCCGGATGCGCATGAGCCGATCGGCAGCGTGGTCGGAGCTGCGGAGCAGCACCTGGCCGCTCATGCCGAGGTGCGCGACGAGGGCCAGGGGGTGCTCGTGGCGCTCGGCCGGCTCGAACGGGAACCAGAGGAACTTGCCACGGCGCACGGCCGAGTCGAGGGTGCCGCCGACGAGACGGTCGACGAAGTCGTCGGACGGGCCGTGGTGCCGCTTGAGCGAGCGCTCGTCGAGCACGCTGACGCCCGTGACGACGGCACCGGCCACGACGGGCGCGAGGCCGGCGCGGACGACCTCGACCTCGGGGAGCTCAGGCACGGCTAGCGGTCGGTGCTCGAGAGGCGCGTCCAGGCCTCGAGCGCCGCGGACATCTCGGCCTGCTTCTTGCTGCTGCCCGTGCCGCGGGCGACGTCGACCGGCGAGTCGCCGAGCCTCACGGCGGCGTGGAACCGCTTGTCGTGGTCGGGCCCGCTGTCGGTGACGTGGTACGAGGGCATCCCGCGGCCGCGGGCGGCGCTGAGTTCTTGCAGGCTCGTCTTCGGGTCCATCGCGGCGCCGAAGCGGGCCGGGTCGACGAGGAGCGGCGCCACGAGGCGCAGCACGAAGGCGGTCGCGACCTCTCCCCCGGCGTCGAGGTAGGTCGCTCCGATGATCGCCTCGACCGTGTCGGCGAGGATGGAGGGCTTGTCGCGCCCGCCGGTCAGCTCTTCGCCGCGGCCGAGGCGCAGGTGCGCGCCGAGCCCGATGTTGCGGGCGACCTCGGCGAGGGCGACCGTGCTGACAAGGCTCGCCCGGCGCTTGGCCAGCTCGCCCTCGTCCAGGTCGGGGTTCTCGGTGAAGAGCATGACCGTGACGGCCTGCCCGAGGATCGAGTCGCCGAGGAACTCGAGCCGCTCGTTGTTGGCGATGCCGCCGTGCTCGTAGGCGTACGACCTGTGGGTGAGGGCCAGCTCGATCAGGTCGGCGCGCACCTCGATGCCCAGCTGCACCAACAGATCAGCCCGGTCGGCACGGATGCTCGACGCGGGCTGATCGGGGTGTGACGGTGTCACGGGTGACGTGGTCACGGGAGACGGGTTCAGACGTCGGCGACCTTGCGGCCCTTGTACTCCATGTACAGGGCGGTGCCGGCGCTGTCCTCGACGACCTTGGCACGGTGCGGGAGGCTGTAGGTGACCTTGCCGTTCTCGATGGTCTTCACCAGCTGGACGGGAGTGGCCTTCCACTGCGACCGACGTGCGTGGGTGTTCGAGCGTGACTGCTTCCTCTTGGGAACGGCCATGAGGTTCTCTTCTCTGTTGCGGCCCCCGCGGGGGCCTGGGTCTGACGTGGGTAGGTGACGCGGGTGGTCTCAGGCCGACTCGTCGGGCTTCGACGTGGTGTCGGCCCGTTCTGTGTCTGCCCGTGCTGTGTCGGCAGGTGCCTCAGCCTGGAACCCTGCGAGGGCCGACCACCGGGGATCGACGCCTTCACGGGGCTGGTAGTCGGGGATGTCCTCTACTCGTTCGCCCGTCACCGGGTCGAGTCCAGGGCAGTCCGGACGACAGACCGGCTGGAAGGGCAGTGACAGGACCACTGCGTCTCTGACCACAGGTTCAAGATCCACGTGGTCTTCGTGAACCTGGTAGTCAAAAGCTTCGTCGACATCGTACGCGAAAAGCTCGGCGATATCGACTTCGACAGGCTCGGCGATGGGCTTCAGGCACCGGCTGCACTCGCCGGTCGCCGTGCCGGTGACGGTCGCGGAGACGAGGATGCCGTCGTGCAGGCCCTCGAGCCGCACGTCGAGGTCGAGGACGGCGCCCGCCTGCACGGCGACCTGGCCCTCGCCGAGCCGCTCGGGGACCACGACCTCGATCGAGTGCTCGCGCATCTCGCCCGCTCGGTGCAGGAGGTCGTAGACCGACAGCGTCCAGGGGGTCTTGGTGTAGTGAGGCACGAGGGGAGAGTCTACGCACCCGCGCCGGATCTCGCCTCCGAGGAGCTCACGAGCGAGCGCGGGGCCAGCGTCGCCGCCACACGTCGTCCAGGGGGCGAGGAGGCGCGGAGGGCCCCCAGCACCCGGCGCGCGTCGTCGGCGACCCGGCCGTCGGCGGGGTCGGCTCCGAACCGCTCCGCCTCGAGCGCCGTCGCCAGCGAGGCCAAGGCGCGCCGCGCCTCCTCGTCGGGACGTGCCGCCGCCCGGAGGACGCCGTCGAGCGCGGCGGCGGCGACGGCAGGGGTGGCGCCGGCCGACGGGGCGACGCCGAGGTCGAGTGCGGTGTCGAGCAACTCACGCCACGCGCCAAGGGCACGGTCGGGCGGGCTCGCGGTGAGCCGGCGGCGACGCCGGGCGAGGCGCATGCCCGAGGGGACGACGAGCAGGGCCGCCAGGACGGCGAGTCCGAGCGTGCCCCCGACCACCGGCACGGGGCCGGCCGTGCCGGACCGCGCGGAGGCGCCCGTCGACTCCTCCGCCCCTGCGGTGGGCCCGCCGGCGCTCGGCGCCGCCGACGGCTCGTCGGCCGTGGGCGCCGGCGTCGCCTCGTCGGGCGCGGTGGGGTCGGCGGTCGGCTCGACGCCCGTCTCCTGGAGGTACGACTGCGGCGTGCCGAGCCCGACGGTCGGCTCGAAGGGCACCCAGCCGAGGCCCTCGAAGTACAGCTCGGGCCAGGTGTGCAGGTCGTCGCTGCTGACGGCCCTGGCGGTGTCGTCCCCGAAGCCCGTAGGAGTGCCCGGGAGGAAGCCGACCGCCATCCGCGACGGGATGCCGAGGGTCCGCGCCATGACGGCCATCGCGGAGGCGAAGTGCACGCAGTAGCCGCTCTTCACCTCGAGGAACCGCTCGACGGCGTCGAGGCCGTTGCCGTCGTAGCCCTCGTCGACCGGCGTGTCCTCCGAGTAGGTGAAGTCGCCGTCGCGGAAATAGTCCTGCAGGGCGACGGCGGCGTCGAAGGGGTTCGCGGCGTCGGCCGTCACCTCGGCGGCGAGGTCGGTGACGGTCTGGGGCACGCCGTCGACCGAGAGGTACGTCGACATGTCGGTGCCCTGGTCGCTCAGCGCGGCGACGACCTGTTCCGGGCTCGGGTCGACGGGACGGCTCTCGACCGTGTAGTCGAGGCCCTGGGTGCTCTCGTTCGTGCTGCGCACCGTCACGCCCGACTGGTCGACGAACGACCAGCCGTCGTCGAGGCCCGTGATGGTCTGCGGGGGCACGGGCACGGGCAGGTAGGGGCTGCGGAGTGCGCCGATCTGCACCTCGGTGCTGACGACGCGACGCGAGGTGCCGTCGGCGATGCCCGGCGCGTCGGGGATGGCCTCGAGTCCGTCGTCGGGGTCGATCTCGGCGTCGGCGGGGCTCCACGTGCGGCCGCTGAAGTCGACGAGGTCGACCAGCTTCAGGTAGGTGCCCTCGGCGTCGGACGACCGGTAGGTGAGGACCGTCACGGGCGCACCGCGACGGAGGTCGTCGCCCAGGTCGACCACGGGGTTGACCCCGGTCGCGAGCCCGGTGCCGGTACCTACGCCGGTCAGCGGCGCGACGCCGCCGAAGGGGACCACCGCGGTGAGCAGGGCGGCCACGCCGACCGCCGCGACTCCCCCTGCGGCAGTCGCCCTGGTGGGCCGCCTCCCCGTCGAGACGGCCAGCAGCGCGATCCAGCAGAGCACGGCGAGGACGACCCAGGGCCACCGGACGGCCGTGCCGGGGACGAACGACGGCACGGCGAGGACGACGGCGGGGAACGCTCCCGTCAGGCCCGGCAGGCGCCCGACGGTCGAGACGAGGTCGCTGACCACGGCCACGCCGAGGACGGCGGCGACCAGGACGGCGAGCAGGCCGTCCTGCACCTCGACGGGCGCGGTGCCCTCGACGATCGTCGTCGTCGCCTGGTCGCCGAGGTCGCGGAGGCGCTGCAGGGTCGCGGCCGTGGGCACGACGCCGAGCACGGCGGTGCCGCCGGAGACGAGCGCGGACGTGACCAGCAGCCCCGAGAGGAGGCCGGCGAGCCAGCCGAGCACCGGGCCGGCGCCGAGGGCCCTGCTGCCGAGGGAGGCACCCAGCACGACCGCGGCGACGCCCGCCCCCGCGAACCACCAGCCGGCCCCCTGGAACAGGGAGGACAGGCTCGCGAGCGACGCCGCGAGGGTGAGCCAGACGAGCAGGCTGGTGGCCCAGCCGGTCGTCGGGGAGGTCGGCCGTCGGCGAGCCGACGAGACGCGGTCGGGCGGTCGCGGGCTCGGCGACACGGACGCCGAGGAGGCGGCGGTCCGGCGAGGCGCGGTGCCGTCAGCCATCGAGCAGCCCCGCACCTCGGACGACGTCGGCGACGCTGTCGTGCGCCCCCGCCTCGACGACCCGCCACCGGGAGCTCCGCAGCTCCGCTGCGACCGCGTCCGGGCCCAGGGGCGCGTCGCGGTCGTCGCCCGTCGCGGGCCGGCCCGTGTGGGCGAAGCCGAGGGTCGGCGAGACGACGACGGCGACGGCGGACGCGCCGACCGCGCGCGACCGGAGCAGGACGTCGAGGTCGCGGCGCCGGAGGCTGGAGACGACGGCCACGACCGGCTCGCGAGGCGCTGCGGGCGGTGCGGGCGGCCCTGCGGGGTCGTCGAGGGCGACGTCGGCCAGCGCGTCGAGGAAGGCGGTCGTGGTCTCGGGGTCGTGACGGGCGACGAGGTCGCCGTCCGGCGTGGTGAGGAGGGCGACGGAACCGGCGTGGCCCCACTCGACCGCGAGGGTGGCGACGACCGACAGCGCCCACTCGAACGCGTCGCTGTGCCGGCCGACGCCTCCCGGCCCGGTCGTGGCGTCGTCCCACGACTCGAGCGAGGTCGGCAGGACCAGGCGGACGTGGGGCAGCCCGTGCTGCTCCTCCTGGCGGACCATCAGGTCGTCGTGCCGGGCGGAGGCCTTCCAGTGCACGCGACGCATCGGGTCGCCCCGGCGGTACTCGCGGGTGACGGGGTCGTCCTCCGCGCCCGTGAGGCTCTGTCCGCGCTGACGACGCGCCCCGTCGCCGAGGGCCCGCGACTCGCGAGCGAGGCCGAGGTCGAGCACCTCGGGCACGACGACGAGCTCGTGCGTGCCGGGCACCGTCGTCCGTCGCCGGCCGACGCCGAACGACTCGACGAGGTCGACGGTCAACGGGCCGACCCGGTGCCGGCCGCGGATCAGGTCGACGTGGCGGAACACCGCGGTGGAGGCGCGACCCGGCTCGAGCGTGACGGTCGCGGACTCGGCGGACGGACCGCCCCTCCAGGGCAGCCCCTCACGCAGCACGACGACCTGGCTGCTCCCCCGGGGCGTGAGTGAGAGGGTCTCGACGACCGACCAGCCCGCGACCCCGCGGCCGGGGCTGAAGCGCCGGGCGACGTCGAGGTCGGGCCGACGGACGAGGAGCGAGACGAGCACCGCGACGACGAGCAGCACGAGCACCAGCCCGGCGAAGACGAGGGGCGTGGAGTCCAGCAGGACGCCGGAGACCACGACGACGACGCCGGCGGCGACCACGCCTGCTCCCCGCGCCGTGGGGCGCGGCGCCTGCCCGAGCGCCACGGTCAGCGGGCGTCGGCGGGGTCGCCGAGCGGCACGTCGGTGGCCTCGACCACGTCGGCGACGAGGTCGTACGCCGCCGTGACGGCACCTGCCCCGGCTCGTCCGGCGAGGATGATCCGGTGCCCGAGGACTGGCCCGCTGAGCGCGTCGACGTCGTCGGGCACGACGAACGAGCGGCCGTTGAGCGCCGCCCACGACTTCGCGGCGCGCATCAGCTGGAGCGTCGCACGCGGGCTCGCCCCGAGCCGGACGTCGGGGTGCACCCGGGTCGCCTGCACGATGCGCACGGCGTACCGCTCGACCGCCTCGGCGGCGTAGACGCCCCGGACCGCGGCGATCATGCGGGTCAGGTCGTCGAGCGAGACCAGCGGCTGCAGCACGTCGAGCGGGCTGGTGCGCTCTCGCTGGCGGAGCATGCGGAGCTCGCTCTCGGCGTCGGGGTAGCCCAGCGAGATGCGGGCCATGAAGCGGTCGCGCTGCGCCTCGGGCAGCGCGTAGGTGCCCTCCATCTCGACCGGGTTCTGGGTCGCGACGACGAGGAACGGCTGCGGCAGCGGGTGCGTGATGCCGTCGACCGTGACCTGCCGTTCTTCGAGGCTCTCGAGCAGGGCTGACTGGGTCTTGGGCGAGGCCCGGTTGATCTCGTCGCCGATCACGACGTTCGCGAACACGGGGCCGGGGACGAACTGGAAGCCGCCCCGTTCCCGGTCGTAGACCGAGACGCCCGTGATGTCGCTCGGCAGCAGGTCGGGCGTGAACTGGATGCGCGTCACGGTCGCGTCGACCGCCTTCGCGAGCGCCCTGGCGAGCTGCGTCTTGCCGACTCCGGGGACGTCCTCGATCAGGAGGTGCCCCTCGGCCAGCAGGACGGTCAGGGCCGTGCTGATGGCCCCGTCCTTGCCGTCGATGACGGTCGCGACGGCCTCGAGGATGCCCCGTGCCTTCTGCTGCACCTCGTCGAGCGACATCGGCGGCCCCGCGACGGCGGCCTCGGGCCTGCGGCGCTCGCGCCGGGCGTCGCTGCCGGGGGTGCTGGTCGTGGTCGTCGTCATCGTCGTCGTCTCTCGGGTGCCGGGCGTGATCTGGATCGGTCCGTGGTGCGTCGTGTCGTGTTCGGAGTGCGGTGCGGCTGAGGTGGGTCGGGTGGGCCAGGTGGGCCGGGTGGTGGATCGGGTGGGCCGGGTGGTGGGTCGGGTGGGCCAGGTAGTGGGTCAGGTCGTCGCGAGGTAGTCGGCGACGGCCGTCGGGACGTAGGGTCGCACGTCGCCGCCGAGCGAGGCGACCTGGCGGACGAGCGAGCTCGAGACGTGGGCGTGAGCCGGGTCGGGCAGGAGGAAGACCGTCTCGACCCCGGCCAGGCTGCGGTTCATGATGGCCATGGGCGTCTCGTACGCGACGTCGACCTGGGAGCGGATGCCCTTGACGAGGACGGAGGCGCCGACCTCGGTGCAGTAGTCGACCAGCAGGCCGACGCTCCAGCTGTGAACCGAGACGGTGCTCGGCAGGCCCGCGTCGCGGAGTGACCGCTCGAGCAGCGAGACCCTCTTCGGCAGGGGCAGGAGGGCCGTCTTGTCGGGGTTGTGCACGACCAGGACGTGGACCTCGTCGAAGATGCCCGCAGCCCTCGCGATGACGTCGACGTGGCCGAGGGTGACCGGGTCGAACGACCCCGGGACGACGGCGATCCTGCTCATCCCGTCACCCTAGCCGGTGGCTCCCGGGAGAGACCCTCAGCCCGCCGCCATGAAGTCACGGCTCGAGTCGTCGAGCCGCCGGGCGATGGCCGCGGCGAGTGCCGGGTGCTCCGTCAGCGTCGGGTCGGCCTCGAGCAGCTCGGCCGCGTGCTCGCGGGCGGTGCCGATCAGGTCGCCGTCGGTCGTCACCCGGAGCAGGCGCAGCGACGACCGCCCGCCCGACTGGAGGCTGCTGAGCACGTCGCCCTCGCGTCGCAGCTCGAGGTCGACCTGGGCGAGCTCGAACCCGTCGAGGGTGGCGGCGACGGCGTCGACGCGCTCGCGCGCAGTGGAGTCGACGGGCGCGTGCGTCACCAGGAGGCAGAGACCGGGATGACCCCCGCGACCGACCCGGCCGCGGAGCTGGTGCAGCTGCGAGATGCCGAACCGGTCGGCGTCGAGCACCACCATGGTCGAGGCGTTGGGGACGTCGACGCCGACCTCGATCACGGTGGTCGCCACGAGCAGGTCGATCTCGCCGCGGGCGAAGCGCTGCATGACGTCGTCCTTCTCGTCGGCCGACATGCGACCGTGCAGCGGCTCGACCCGGGCGCCCGCGAGCACAGGCAACGAGCGGGCGAGGGCCGTGACGGCCTCGACGCTGGCGCGCTCGGGGGCAGGAGGCGCGCCTCCTGCGGGCCCGTCGGTCGCGACGGAGCCCGAGCTGCCGGCCTCCGGTCCCCCGGCCTCCGGTCCCCCGGCCTCCGGGGCAGGCTCGCCCTGCTCGACCGTCGCGGCGTCGATGGCCGGGCAGACGACGAACACCTGGCGTCCCTTCGCGATCTCCTCTGCGGAGCGCTGCCAGATGCGGTCCGCCCAGCCGGGTCGGTCGGCGAGCGGCACGACGAACGACTCGATCGGCTGCCGGCCGGCCGGCAGCTCGGCGATCGTCGAGATGTCGAGGTCGCCGAAGACGGTCATCGCGACGGTGCGCGGGATCGGCGTCGCGGTGAGGACGAGCACGTGCGGCGGCGCCGCGCCCTTGCGGCGGAGCGCCTCGCGCTGCTCGACGCCGAAGCGGTGCTGCTCGTCGACGACGACGAGCCCGAGGTCGTAGAACTCGACGGCCTCGCTGATGAGAGCGTGGGTGCCCACGACGATCCGGGCCTGCCCGCTGACGATCGCCAGCGTGGCCCGTCGGCGCTCGGCGGTGCTCATCTGGCCGGTGAGCAGCACGGGGCGCAGCTCGGCGACGAGGTCCGGGCCGAGCGACCGCACGATCGAGCGGAGGTGCTGCCCCGCGAGCACCTCGGTGGGGGCGAGAAGCGCCGACTGGCCGCCGCTCTCGGCGACCGCGAGCATCGCCCGGAGCGCCACGAGGGTCTTGCCCGAGCCGACCTCGCCCTGCACCAGGCGGTTCATCGGGACGTCGGCCGCGAGGTCGCGGTCGATCTCCGAACCGACCAGCACCTGGTCGGAGGTGCGCTCGAACGGCAGCGCCGCATCGAGGCGCTCCAGCAGGCCGCCCGGCCGCGCCGCGCGTGCCGTCGCCTTGGTCGTGCGGAGCAGCGCGCGCTGCTGCAGCAGGGCGCTCTGCAGCACGAACGCCTCCTGGAACCGGAGCGCGTCGCGGCCCCTCAGGTGGTCCCTGTCCTTCTCGGGCCGGTGCACCAGCTCGAGCGCCTCGCGGAACGGGACGAGGTCGAGCTCGGCACGGACACGGGCCGGCACCGGGTCGTCGAGGGGAGGCAGCGTGTCGAGCACCACCTCGACCGACTTCTGCACCTGCCACGACGCGACGGAGGCGCTGGCCGGGTAGATCGGGATCGGCTGCCGGGCGAAGGCCTGCGCCTCGGCGTCGCCGATTCCCGCGACGGCCTCGTGCGACGCGTCGAACAGCTCGTAGTCGGGGTGCGCCAGCTGTCGGAGGCCGCGATAGTCGCCCACCTTGCCGGCGAAGATGCCACGGGCGCCGGGCACGAGGTCGCGCGAGCGCCAGGCCTGGTTGAAGAAGGTCAGGGTGAGGATGCCCTCGCCGTCGCCGATGCGCACCTCGAGGATCGACCCCCGGCGGGCCCGCATGGTGCGCTCGCGCACGTCGAGCACCTCGGCGACGATCGTGACGGACTCGCCGAGCGGCAGGGAGTCGAGCGCCGTCAGCTCGCCCCGGCGGGCGTAGCGCCGCGGGTAGTGCGACAGCAGGTCGCCGACGGTCCGCAGGCCGAAGGCCTTCTGCATCGCCTGTGCCGTGCGGCCGCCGAGGGCGCTCGAGAGCGGAGCGTCTAGCGGCGACGGGTCGGGCAGGGGCGCGGGCACCCGTCCACGCTACTGCGCACCCCCGACAGGGCCGCGCCGTCCGCGGGGCCGGCCCCGCGCCTCAGAGTCGGAACGAGTAGCCGCCGGAGGCGCGGGTCGACGCCGCGAGCGCGGCCACGTGCCGGTCGTCGTTCACCTCGAGCGCCCGCAGCTGCCGTGCGACTTGCCGCGCGGACTGCTTGCAGAACCCGATCGCCAGGTGGCGCTCGGCGTCGGAGTCGGCCCGCGCCTGCTCGAGGGCGGCCGAGGCCCGGGAGAGCACGGCCGTCTGCGCGTAGATGCCCGACGCCGCGTCGGCGAGACGCCTCTGCACGAGCTGTGCGTCCTGCACCCGCTTGCCGTGCTTGCGGAGGGCGCCCTCGGCCCGCTCGCGAAGCTGCGAGACCTGCTCGCCCACCTGGGCCGCGGCGCGCGCGAGCTGCGGGTGCACGCCCACCGGTCGCTCGGGCCTGATGCGTCGCTGCACGCGACCCGCGACGTAGGGCGCGAGCACGCCCATCGCGCGGCCGGGGTCGCCGATGCTGAGCGAGGCCACGACGGGTAGCTCCTCGCTGAGGGCCTTGAGGCCGTTGAGGGCGACGAAGGCGCGGAGGACGTCGTTCGCGCCCTCGAAGATCGGGAAGATGCGGAAGTCGCGCAGGGCCTTGGACAGCGGGTGACCTTCCATGTACGCCTCGCCGCCGTGCAGCTGCACCGCGCGGTTGAGGGCGTACCAGCCGGTGTCGCTGGCCGTCACCTTCGTCATGGCCGACTCGAGCGCGAAGTCGGTGTCGCCGCGGTCGACGAGACCGGTGGTCAGGTACGACATCGACTCGACGCCGTAGATCTGCTGGGTCATCCACGCGAGCTTGTCGCCGACCATCTCGAAGTCGGCGAGGGGCCTGCCGAACTGGTGGCGCGCCTCCGTGTGCGTCAGGCTCAGCTCGAGGAACCGCTTCATGCCGCCCGCGATGGCCGTGCCCATCGACATCCGGCCGTTGTTCAGCGTGTTCACCGCGATGCGGAAGCCGTCGCCCGGCTCGCCGAGCAGGTTCTCGGCGGGCACCCGGACGTCCTTGAAGTGCACGCGCTGGAGGTGGTTGGCCTTGAGGCCGTGCGTCTCGAAGCGCGGGCCCGTGCTGAGGCCGTCCATGCCCTTCTCGACGATCAGGGCCACGTGCCCGAGGTCGCTCTGCGCGAAGACCGTCAGGACGTCCTTGTCTCCGTTGCCGATCCAGCGCTTCTCGCCGTTCAGGAGCCAGCTGCCGTCGCTCTGCCGCTCTGCCCTGGTCTCGAGCGCGTAGGCGTCGCTGCCCACGTTCGGCTCGGTGAGGACGAACGCGGCCAGCTTCCGGCCGCTCGCCAGGTCGGGCAGCCAGCGGGCCTTCTGGTCGTCGGTGCCAAAGAGGTGCAGGGGCTTCGTGCCGATCGACTGGTGCACGCCCATCACCGTGGCGAGGGTGCCGTCGACCCGGCCGAACTCCTCGTAGACGCGGCAGTAGGCGCTCTGGCTGAGGCCGAGCCCGCCGTACTCCTCGGAGACGAACAGGCCCATCAGGCCTCGCTCGCCGAGGGCCCTCACCGTGTCGTCGCCGATCCAGCCCTCGCGCTCGGCCCGCAGCGGGTCGTAGTCGGCGAGCACCTCACGGGCCGACGCCGAGACCGTCTCGACCCGCGCGGCCTCGGCCGCGGACATGTGCGGGTACGGGAACGCCAGCTCGGACGCGATCCGCCCCGCGAAGAGCGACTTGGTGAACGAGGGCCTGACAGTACGGTCGACGCTGGTCATGGGGCTGATCGTGCCCGGCGGGGTGCTGGCCGACAACTCGCTTGTGCGGGTCCCACGATCGGTCGCGCGCCTCCTCGGGGCCGCGTTGTCGACTTGCTCGAACGGCTGCCTCGATGCGTCAGGATGGGGGCGTGTCCCGCATCATCTCCGGCTTCGCCGACAACCTGACCCTGGCCGTGCCGAAGACGGGCACGCGCCCCACGAGCGACCGGGTGCGCGAGGCGCTGTTCTCGTCGCTCGACGCCCGCGACGAGATCACTGGGCGCCGGGTGCTCGACCTCTACGCCGGCACGGGCGGGCTCGGGCTCGAGGCGGCGTCGCGCGGTGCCGCCTCGGTCGTGCTCGTCGAGAAGGCGCCGGCCGCGGCGAAGGCGCTGCGGAAGAACGTCGACGCGGTCGTCGGCCGGGCACCCGCCGGGAAGGCACCCAGGGTCGACGTCGTCGCCCAGCCGGTGAGGTCGTACCTCGCCGGGGGCGCGGGACTCGTCGACCTCGTGTTCTTCGACCCGCCCTACGAGCTGTCGGCGGCCGAGCTCGCCGCCGACCTCGAGGCGCTGCTCCCGTCGCTGGCCGAGGAGGCGCTGGTCGTCGTCGAGCGCGCCTCGCGCGACGGGGAACCCGGCTGGCCCGACGGGCTCACGCTCGACGCCCGCAAGTCGTACGGCGACACGACGGTCTGGTTCGCGACGCGCGACGCCTGAGGGGCGGCGGGCGGCGGGAACCAGGAGGCGCGGCGGGGTCAGGTCAGCCGTGCTGGCCGGTCCAGAGGCGGTAGGGATCCCAGCCGCCGGGCTCGCCGAGGTCGCGGCCGTCGACGGCGACGCGGGGGGCGCCTCCAGCGGGGTCACGCACCGTGCCGAGCCTGCGGAAACCGCCGGGCAGGTCGGTGCCCGCCGGGAACGTGGCGAGCAACGAGTGGTCCTCGCCGCCGGCGAGGGCGGCGTGCGGGTCGGCACCGAGGGCCGCCGACTCGAGGTCGAGCACGACGCCGGAGGCGCGGGCCAGGCGAGACGCGTCGAGCGCGAGGCCGTCGGAGAGGTCGAGCATCGCCGTCGCCCCGGCCAGGGCCGCGGCCGGACCGTCGACGATCGGCGGCGTGGGGGCCAGCTGCCAACCGACGTCCGCGTCGCGGTCGCGCACCTGGCGAGCGAGGTCGGCGTCGGGGACGCCCTCGTGGTCGACGCCCAGGCGGAACAACAGGTCGAGGCCTCGCGCCGCCCGCCCGAGCGGGCCGGACACGGCGACCACGTCGCCGACGCGGGCGCCGTCGCGGCGGACCGGATCGTGGCCGTCGAGGTCGCCGAAGGCCGTGACCGCGACGGTGAAGACGGCCGAGACCGAGAGGTCGCCGCCGACGACGCCACAGCCGGGCGACATCGCGGCGCAGGCGTCGCGGAGGCCGTCGGCGAGGCCCTCCAGGTCGGCGACGGGCGTGTCGCCTGGCACGGCCAGGGCCACGACGAGAGCAGTGGGACGGGCGCCCATGGCCGCGACGTCGGAGAGGTTCGAGGCCGCGGCCTTCCAGCCGAGGTCGTGCGGCGTCGACCAAGCCCGACGGAAGTCCGGGCCGTGCACCATCAGGTCGGTCGTCACGACGAAGCGGCCGTCGGGCGCGGCGACGACGGCGGCGTCGTCGCCCGGGCCGAGCTGCGTGTCGAGGCCGCGGGGCAGGCGAGGCAGGATGCGCGCCAGGGTCGCCAGCTCGCCGACGGACTCGACGGTGTCGGCAACGGCGTCGGAGGTGCGGGCAGCGTCGGCGGTGTCGCCAGCGTCGAGAGACCTGGAGGTTCGTTCCATGGGGTCGACGGTAGCCTGGCCGGGATGTCCGCTCCGTCCCGCCGCCTCCTGCGCCCCTCCGTCGTCGTCGCGCTCGGCGTGGTCGCCGCGTCGATCTTGTCGGGCTGC
The DNA here is from genome assembly GCF_007954365.1 of Frigoribacterium sp. ACAM 257. Lineage (GTDB taxonomy): Bacteria > Actinomycetota > Actinomycetes > Actinomycetales > Microbacteriaceae > Frigoribacterium. The sequence goes on along the minus strand of NZ_VOLO01000001.1, from coordinate 540,904 downwards.
ACGGCAGCCGTGCCGATGCAGTCGGCCGACGCCGCGAACGACCCCGACTGTGCGCAGGTCGTCGTGCACCTGCCCGACACGGTCGGGCCGGACTCCGACCCTCAGCAGCGCCGGGAGACCGACGCACAGGGCACCGGCGCCTGGGGCACGCCCTCGACGGTGCTGCTGCGCTGCGGCGTCGAGTCCCCCGCGATCTCGGACCTGCCCTGCAACGACATCCAGGGCGTCGACTGGCTCTCCGAGGACGGCCCGGAGGACGGGGACGCCTTCACCTTCACCACCTACGGCCGCACCCCGGCGGTCCAGGTCGTCGTCAGCGCCGACGTCGGCACCACGGCGCTCTTCGACCTCGCCGACGCCGTCGGCTACCTGCCCGAGGACGGCCGCGGCTGCGTCGGCGTCGACGACCTGCCGAGCGTCGGCGACCCGGCCGACACCTCCGCCGACGTGCCGTCGGAGACGCCCGCTCCCTGAGCCGCGCGCGGATCGACCGCCGCACCCCCGCCGACGACGCCTCGACCGGGACCGCCCGCTCAGCGGTCGGTCGCGAGCCCCAGCTCGACGAGCTCGGTGATGAGCTCGGGGTAGCTCAGCCCGCTCGCGAGCCAGCAGGCCGGGAACATCGAGATCGGCGTGAAGCCGGGCATCGTGTTGACCTCGTTGACGACCCAGCCCCCCTCGGTGAGGAAGAAGTCGACGCGGGCGAGCCCGGTGCCGTCGATCGACTCGAAGGCGAGGGCGGCGAGCCGCTGCATCTCGGCCAGCTCGTCGTCCGACAACGGCGCCGGGCACACCAGGTCGGCGCCGGCACCGCCGAGGTACTTCGACTCGAAGTCGTAGAAGGTCTCGTCGCTGAGCACGATCTCCCCCGCGAGCGACGTGCGCGGGGCTCCGCCGTCGCGCCCGCCGAGCACGGCGCACTCGATCTCGCGGCCGACGACGCCAGCCTCGACCAGCACCTTGTGGTCCTCGGCGAGGCCGACCTGCATGGCAGCGGCCAGCTGCTCGGGGCCGTCGACCCGAGAGACGCCGACGCTCGACCCGGCACGGGCGGGCTTGACGAAGAGGGGGAAGCCGAGCGAGGCGACCTCGGCGGCCACCGCCTCCGGCGAGGTCTCCCACTCGGCCCGGCGCACGGTCCGCCACGGCGCGACGGCGATGCCGGCCTGCTGCAGCACGGTCTTGGTGAAGTGCTTGTCCATGCCGACGGCCGACGCGAGCAGGCCCGCGCCGACGTAGGGCAGCCCGACCAGCTCGAGGAGGCCCTGCACGGTGCCGTCCTCGCCGAACCGGCCGTGCAGGATCGGGAACACGACGTCGACGTCGCCGAGCAGGCGGACGCCGCCGTCGGGCTCGACGACGCTCAGCTCACGGCTCGCGGCGGTCTCGGGCCAGCGCACCCGGGTGCCGTTGTCGCGCACCTCGGGCAGCGACTCGGCGTCGAGGGCGAAGAGTGCCGCGTCGTCGGGCTGCAGCGTGAAGGCGCCGGCACGGGTGATGCCGACGGGCACCACCTCGAATCGGTCGCGGTCGATCGCGGCCAGGACGCCCCCGGCCGTGGCGCAGCTGATCGAGTGCTCGCTCGAGCGTCCGCCGAAGAGGACGACGACGGTCTGCTTGTCGGCCGTGGCGGAGGGAGTGGTGGTCATCGAGGGGCCCTTCGGGTGGTTCGGCGCCGCCGGCCCGCGTGAGCAGGCAGGAGGCGCGGGTCGCGTCCGTGACGGACGCCGCGCCTCCTGCCTCTACTCGCCCTGGGGCTCGTCGGTCTCGGTCAGGTGCGGCGCGATGTTCCGCGGGTCGAGCGTACCGGCGAGCACCTCGGCGACCTGCTGCACGATGGGCATGTCGACGCCTCGCGAGCGAGCCAGCTCGAGGATCGGCGCGACGGAGCTCAGCCCCTCGGCCGTCTGGTTCATCTGCCGGACGACGTCGCCGAAGGCGTAGCCCTGGCCGAGGAGGCGGCCGGCCGTGTTGTTGCGCGAGAGCGGCGACTCGCACGTCGCGATCAGGTCGCCGAGGCCCGCGAGGCCCGCGAGCGTCTCGGCCTTCGCCCCGAACGACACGGCGAACGAGGTCATCTCGGCCAGGCCACGGGTGATAATCGACGCCTTGGTGTTCTCGCCGTAGCCGACCCCGTCGACGATGCCGATGGCGACCGCGATGAGGTTCTTGAGCACCCCGCCGAACTCCGTGCCGATCACGTCGGTGTTGACGAACGACCGGAAGTACGGGTTGGTGGCGGTCGCCGCGACGGCCGTCGCGGTCTCGAGGCTGCGTGACGAGACGACCGCGGCCGTCGGCTGCCGCTTAGCGATTTCGAGCGCCAGGTTCGGACCGGAGGCGACGGCGATCAGGTCGGGGTCGATGTCGAGCTCTTGCTCGATGACCTGGCTCATCCGCAGCCCGGTCGCCTTCTCCACGCCCTTCATCAGGCTGACGACGGGGACGCCGGCGGGCACCAGGTGACGGACGGCGGCGAGGTTCTCGCGCAGGGTCTGGCTCGGCACCGACAGGTAGACCTGCTCGGCGCCGCGCAGCGCGGCGGCCACGTCGGGCGTCGCCACGAGGGTGCGGGGCAGGTTGATGCCCGGCAGGTAGTCGGTGTTGCGCTTGCTCTCGGTGATCTCGCGCGCGACCTCGGGTCGTCGTGCCCACAGGGTGACGTCGGCCCCGCCCTCGGCGAGGACCTTGGCGAACGTGGTGCCCCAGCTGCCCGAGCCCAGCACGGCCACGGTGCGGGGCACGGCGCTGCGCATCACGACCGAGATCGCCTCCGTGGTGACGGCGCCCTCCCCGAGCGCACCGATCGCGTCCTCCCGGGTCTCGGCTGCTCGGTCGTCGCGGCTGCTGTCGTCACGGCTGGTCAAAGCGTCCGGTCTCCTTCTGGTGCTTCGTGTGCGGGTCCCACGGCTCGGCGGGCGCCTCCTCGTCGCGCAGGCCGGCCAGGAGCTCGGTGATGCGCTGCATGACCAGGGCCGTGGCCTCGGTGTAGGCGGCCTGGTCGAGGTGGCGGCCACGCCACGGCGACAGGTCGACGGGATCGCCGATGGCGGCCACGATGCGCTTGCGCGGGAACAGGCTGATCTTCGCGGAGTACCGCCCCATCACCTGCTGGCTGCCCCAGTGCGCCATCGGGATGAGCGGCACCCCGGCCTGGAGGGCGAGCCGCACGGCGCCGCTCTTGCCCTTCATCGGCCAGAGGTCGGGATCGCGGGTGAGCGTGCCCTCGGGGTAGATGATCACTCCCCCGCCGCTGGTCGCGAGGGCGCGCCCCGCCTGCAACGGGTCGCTGTCGTGCGTGCGGCCGCCGCGCTCGACGGGCACGTGCCCCATGGCGCGCATCAGCGAGCCGAAGACGGGCACGCGGAACAGCGAGGCCTTGGCGAGGAACCTCGGCACGCGCCCGATCGTCCACATCAGCCGCGCCACGACGACGGGGTCGATGTTCGTGTAGTGGTTCGGCGCGAGCACGAACGCGCCCTCGGCCGGGAGCTTCTCGGCGCCTCGCACCTCGATGCGGGCGAGACCGTCGAAGAGCGGGGCACCGACAGCGGCGACGCCCCGGAACACGGCGCTCTTCTCCTTGCCGCGACCGAAGCGGCCGACCCGGCGGGGCGTCTGGACGAGGGGCGCGTCGACGCCGCCGGCCGGCGGGGTCGGCGAGGAGGCGTCGCTCACGTCGCGATCAGCCCTGGAAGTCGAAGTCGGCGCCCAGCTTGCGCAGCTTCGCGATGAAGTGCTCGTAGCCGCGGCTGATGATGCCGACGTTGCTGATCTTCGACTCGCCCTCGGCCGTCAGCGCGGCGATGAGGTGACTGAAGCCGCCGCGCAGGTCGGGCACGCGGATGTCGGCCCCGTGCAGAGCGGTCGGGCCGTTGATCACGGCCGCCTGCTCGAACTCGCGGCGCGCGACGCGCCGGTCGTGGCCCGGCAGGCCCTCTTTGTGCACGGTGATGTCGGCGCCCATGTCGTTCAGGGCCTCGGTGAACTGGAAGCGGTTCTCGTACACGGTCTCGTGCACGATCGAGGTGCCCTGCGCCTGGGTCAGCGCGACGATGAGCGGCTGCTGCCAGTCGGTCATGAAGCCGGGGTGCACGTCGGTCTCGACGACGACGGGCTTCAGCTCGCCCCCCGGGTGGAAGAATCGGATGCCGTCCTCGTGGACGTCGAAGTCGCCGCCGACCTTGCGGAAGACGTTGAGGAACGTCATCAGGTCTTTCTGGTCGGCGCCCTCGACGAAGATGTCGCCCTTGGTGGCCAGCGCGGCGCTCGCCCAGCTGGCGGCCTCGTTGCGGTCGTTGATGGCACGGTGCTTGTAGCCGCGCAGGGACTTCACGCCCTCGATGAAGATGACGCGGTTCGGCTCGACGGAGACGATGGCGCCCATCTTCTGCAGGATCGCGATGAGGTCCATGATCTCGGGCTCGATCGCCGCGTTGCGGAGCTCGGTCACCCCGTCGGCCAGCACGGCCGTGAGGAGGACCTGCTCGGTCGCGCCGACGCTCGGGTAGGGCAGCTCGATGTTGGCGCCCTTGAGCCCGTCGGGCGCGGTCAGGTGGATGCCGTTGTACGACTTGTCGACGACCGCGCCGAACGCACGGAGCGCGTCGAGGTGGAAGTCGATCGGGCGGTCGCCGATGCGGCAGCCGCCGAGGTCGGGGATGAACGCCTCGCCCAGCCGGTGCAGCAGCGGGCCGCAGAAGAGGATCGGGATGCGGCTCGAGCCCGCGTGCGCGTCGATCTCGGCGAAGTGGGCCGACTCGACGTTGGCCGGGTCGAGGATCATCTCGCCTCGGGCCGGGTCGGTGATGCGGACGCCGTGCACCGACAACAGGCCGCGGACGACGTTGACGTCGCTGATGTCCGGCACGTCGCGGAGGATGCTGGGGGTGTCGCCCAGGAGCGAGGCGACCATGGCCTTCGTGGCGAGGTTCTTCGCCCCGCGCACCTCGATGCGACCGATCAGCGGCTTGCCGCCGCGGATGACGATCTCATCGGACTTCAGGCCGACACGGGCCCCTGCAGCTGCTGCGTCTTGGACGAGAGAGTTCACTTACTTCACCGGCAATGTCTTCGGGCGCCAGGCGGCGCGGCGGGTTTCGAATTCTGTGATCGCGGCTTCGTCGCGGAGGGTCAGTCCGATGTCGTCGAGACCCTCGAGGAGGCGCCACTTAGTGTAGGCATCGACCTCGAACGAGACCGTGAGGTCGCCGACCGTGGCGGTCTGCGCGGCGAGGTCGACCGTGATCTCGATGCCGGGGCTCGCCTCGACGACCGCCCAGATCCGCTCGATGTCGTCCTCGGCCACGACGGCGCTCAGCAGGCCCTGCTTGCCCGAGTTGCCCCGGAAGATGTCGCCGAAGCGCGAGCTCAGCACCACGTCGAAGCCGAAGTCGCGGAGGGCCCAGACGGCGTGCTCCCGGCTCGATCCGGTGCCGAAGTCGGGGCCGGCCACGAGCACGCGGGCGCCCTGGTACTCCGGGCGGTTCAGCACGAAGTCGGGATCCTGGCGTGCCGAGAAGAACAGAGCGTCCTCGAAGCCGGTCTTGGTGACCCTCTTGAGGAACTCGGCCGGGATGATCTGGTCGGTGTCGACGTTCGACCGCTTCAGGGGCGCGGCCACGCCGGTGACGACCGTGAACTTCTGCACTAGGACGCGCCTCCTGCGGTCTGGCCGGCCAGCTCGGCGGCGACCTGGTCGTGGATGGGGGTCGCCGAGGCGGCGTCGGCCCCGTCGAGGGCCGCTGCCTCGTCGCCAGAGAGGTCCCACGGGGACGACAGCGTGCCGCGGACGGCGGTCGCGGCCGCGACGAGCGGCGACACCAGGTGGGTGCGCCCGCCCTTGCCCTGGCGGCCCTCGAAGTTGCGGTTCGAGGTCGACGCGCAGCGCTCGCCCGGCGCGAGCTGGTCGGGGTTCATGCCGAGGCACATCGAGCAGCCGGCGAAGCGCCACTCGGCGCCGAAGTCGGTGAACACCTTGTCGAGACCCTCGGCCTCGGCCTCGAGCCGCACTCGGGCCGAGCCCGGCACGACCATGACGCGGACGCCTTCGGCTTTCGTCTTGCCCTGCACGATCGACGCGAACGCCCGGAGGTCTTCGATGCGGCTGTTGGTGCACGAGCCCATGAACACGGCGTCGACGGGGATCTGCTTCATCGGCGTGCCGGCCTCGAGGGCCATGTACTCGAGGGCGCGCTCGGCGGCGGCGCGCTCGTTGGGGTCGACGACCGTCGAGGGGTCGGGCACCGAGTCGCTGAGCGACACGCCCTGGCCCGGGTTCGTGCCCCAGGTCACGAACGGCTCGAGTGTGTCGGCGTCGAGGAACACCTCGGCGTCGAACACGGCGTCGTCATCGGTCGGGAGGGTCTTCCAGTAGGCGACCGCCTCGTCCCAGTCGGCGCCGGTCGGGGCGTGGTCGCGGCCCTCGAGGTAGTCGAACGTGATCTGGTCGGGGGCGACCATCCCGGCGCGGGCGCCGGCCTCGATCGACATGTTGCAGATCGTCATGCGGCCCTCCATCGAGAGGGCGCGGATCGCGCTGCCGCGGTACTCGAGCACGTAGCCCTGCCCGCCGCCGGTGCCGATCTGCGCGATGACCGCCAGGATGATGTCCTTCGCCGTCACGCCGGGCCGGAGGGCGCCCTCGACGGTGACGGCCATTGTCTTGAACGGCTTGAGCGGCAGGGTCTGCGTCGCCATGACGTGCTCGACCTCGCTCGTGCCGATGCCGAAGGCCATCGCGCCGAACGCGCCGTGCGTCGAGGTGTGCGAGTCGCCGCAGACGACGGTGATGCCCGGCATCGTGAGGCCGAGCTGCGGGCCCACGACGTGCACGATGCCCTGCTCGGCGTCGCCGAGGGGGTGCAGCCGGACGCCGAACTCGGCCGTGTTGCGGCGGAGTGTCTCGATCTGGGTGCGGCTCGTGAGGTCGGCGATCGGCTTGTCGATCGCGAGGGTCGGGGTGTTGTGGTCTTCGGTGGCGATCGTCAGGTCGGTGCGCCGCATTGGCCGCCCTGCCTGCCGGAGCCCGTCGAAGGCCTGCGGGCTCGTGACCTCGTGGAGGAGGTGGAGGTCGATGTAGAGAAGGTCGGGGGCGCCGTCCTCGCCCTTGACGACGACGTGGTCGTCCCACACTTTCTCGGCAAGCGTCCTGCCCACGGGCACGCCCCTCTCCTCGGGTGTCTCGGTCGGAATGATCGTCGAAGTCTACGCCAGCGCCTCCCGGCCGAGGCCCGACGCGCTGCGGGGTGCAACGCGGCCGCGGGCACCCCGCATTCCCTCGGCGAGCGCCGCGGGAAGCGCCGCGGCGAGCGCCGGGGCGGAGGTCTCCGAACACGAGGTGGACGCGCGAGGCCTCGTGGGTCCTGACTGGTACCAGGTCCGCCGCCGCGCCGTGGCGGCACCGCCCGACGAGGAGGTCGACCGAGCATGGTGCGAGACGACGCTCCCTGGTCCCCGGCCCGTCCCGGCGCCGGCTGGCGTGCCGACGTCGCGGCGCGCGGCGCACGGCCGCCGGCAGCCCTCCCCACGGCGTCCTCGCCGCCTGCCGGCGTGCCCCTCGAGGAGGCGCCCCGCCGTCGGCGCAGGACGACCGCCTCCTCGTCGTCGCGCCTGCGCTCCCTCTACCTCTCGCTCGCCGCGGCGACCGTGCTCGTCCTCGTCGTGGGCGTCGCGGTGGTCCCCCACTACGGCGGCGGCGACACCGCTGCCGGCACCCCGGCCGCCGACGAGCTGCGGCGCCCGCCGACGGACGCCGCCTGGACGCTCGACCTCGCCGGCCTCCTCGCTCCCGACGTGCCCCCGGCCTGCGTGCACGTGTGGCCCTCCGCCGCGACCGACGGCCTCGTCGCGGTCGGCACGTCGGTCGACCTCGAGACCGACGACGCCGCGTCGGCGACCGGCTGTCGCCGCTCGGCGGTCTCGGGGAACACGAGTCGCGTCGCCCTCGTCGAGGCCGGGACGGGTCGGGTCCGCTGGGTGCACGACCTCGCCGACGACGTCCCCGACGCCGACGCCCTGGCCATCCCCGCGTCGCAGGTCGTGCCGGGAGCCGGCCGCGTGCTGGTCCAGGTGCAGACCTCCGGGGGCGCTGCTCAGGTCGCGCTCGCCCTCGCCGACGGGGCCGCCCTGGAGGTCGCACGGGGGCGCCGAGACCTGCCGGCCGTGAGCGTCGCCGCCGTCGGGCGCCTGCAGCTCCGAGCCGTCGGGGGGACGGACGACGCGTCCCGGCGCTTCTCCCTCGTCGACGCGGGCGACCTCACCTCGCCGATCTGGCAGGGCCGGGCCGACGTCGGCACGACTCCCTTGCTGTTGGCGTCCGGCGTGGTCGTCGAGGCGGACGGTCGCAGCTCGTTCGTGGACGGCAGGACGGGCGAGGCCCGTCCGCTCGAGCGCGGCCGGGGCACGACGGTCGAGACGGCCGCCACCGGCCCCACGGGCGACGACTCCCTCTACCTCGTGGAGCGGGCGGGCCGGGATCGTCCGACCGTGTCGGCCGTCGACCCGATCGGCGACCGGCGCTGGACGAGCGACGTCGAGGCGGGCGCCCTCGCCGTGACGGACCGGTGCGTCCTCGCCCTGGCGCCCGACGCCTCCTCGGTCACCTGCCTCGACCGCGGCGACGGCCGTGCGCTGTGGAGCCGCGACCTCGGAGGCCCCTCCCGGGTCGTCCCCGTCCCCGGACAGTCGCGGGACGACGTCTGGGTCGTGGCGCAGCGGGACGACGGCCCCGAACTGGCAGCCCTCGACGCCGCTGACGGCTCCCGCCGCGTCGCCCTGCCGCTCGGCCCCTCGGACGACGTCGTCGCCGCGTCGCGCACCGTCGTCTACGTCGAGACCGACGACTCCGGAGCGGGACCGGACGCCGTCACCGCGTACGACGCGTCGGGCGGACGGCGGCTCTGGGGCTCGACGTCGGCCGGCCGCGCGGCGTTCTGGGGCGGCGCGCTCGTCGTCGTGGACGACTCGGCCGTCGCCTCCCGCCTCGTCGACCGCACCCGCGTCGGGAGCACCTCGTGACCACGCCGGGAGCCCCCTGGCAGCCCTCGCGGCCGAGCGCCGCCGTGGTCTGGGAGAAGCCGACGACGCCCTCGCCGGGGCAGAGGGCGACCGAGGCCGAGGAGGCGCGGGCCACGCCGCAGGACGCGCCTGCGCCCGGCCGTCCCCCGGGCCGGACGCCGCCGCCGCGTCCACGCTGGTGGCGCCGCCTCGCACCGGGCCGCCGCCTCGGGCTCGGCTACCTCGCCCTCGCCGTCGCCGCCGCGGCGGTCACCGCCGGGCTCGTCCCCGGCCAGCCCGTCTACGGCGGGCTCCCGCCGTGGCAGGGCACGTCGACGGTCGACCTGAGGGAGGCGCCGACCGCCTCCGGCTGGACCGCCGACCTCGCCGGCGCGCTCGCGCCCGGCGCCCCGGCGCTCTGCCTGCGGTTCCCGTCCGTGCCGGTCGGCGACGACGGCCTGGTGCTCGTGCGCGCCGCGCCGGCCTGGACCTACGGGTTCGCGAACGACGCGGGCTGCGGAAGCGACACTCGCCGGGTCGGGTCCCGGGTCGGGCTGCTCGACACGCGGGACGGCCGGATGGCCTGGGTGCACGACGCCAGGGACGACTTCCCCGACCTGGGCGACCTCGACAGCGCCGAGGTGCTCTCGGCCTCGGCGATCGGCCCGGCGGGCGACCCGGACCGACTGCTGCTGCGCACCTCCGGCGGCGCCCTCTCGAAGCTCGTGGCGCTCGACCCGGCGACGGGGCAGGTCGTCGACGGCTCGGCGTCGTGGACGACGACGGACAGCGACCAGTTCCAGTCGGAGGGCCAGGTGGTCCTCACGGGACGCCAGCCGTCCGCAGGCGGCGCCTACCGCTACGAGGTCCGGGACGCGGACGACCTCGGGCACGTGACGTGGCGGGGCGCGGGCACCACGACGGGCGTCGTCCTCGCGCTGGCGGACCGCGCCCTGGTCTCGACCCCGCAGGGCACGGTCTCCGTCGATCCCGGGACGGGCCGCGAGCGAGACTGGGGCACCAGGCTCGACGCGCTGGTCGGGCCCCTGGTGCACGACGACCTGATCGTGTCGGCGTCGGGCCGGTCGGGGGGCTTCACCGCCGTCGACCTCGACGGGCGCACCCGGTGGACGACCTCCCCCGAGGTGCAGGGCGCGCCGAGCGCGGCCCGCTCGTGCCTCGTCGTGACCGACGTCGCGGACGACAGGGTCAGCTGCGTCGACTGGGACACGGGCGAGACCCGGTGGAGCCACGACCGCCGGGGAGCGGTCAGCGTCGACGGCCTCGCGGGCCAGACCGACGACGACCTCTTCGCCGCGTCGCCCGCCCAGGACGACGGGTCGCTCGCCCTCCGCGTGCTCGACGGGTCGGACGGCGCCGCGAGGTCGGTCGTCGAGCTGCCCGGAGGCGCGGTGCCCGCGGCGACCGGACGCACCGTCGGCTACGCGTTCGCCTACGGCAGCTCGGGCGGCCGGTCGACGGTCGTCGCCTTCGACCGGTCGTCGGGCGACCGACTCTGGGTCTACCAGGGAAGGCTGCAGGTGTCGTTCTGGGGCGGGGTGCTGGTCGACGTGGACGTCGACGGGGTGGCGCACGAGCTCACGGGGCCGGCGGCGTCGCAGGTCGTGGCTCAGCGATGGTGACCGTCACGCGACCAGAACGCACGTTCGACCGATCGGCTGTTCGCACGGGCCGCGCATCTCGGTGCAGTTCAGGCCCGCGTAGCCCTCGCCCACCACGCGACGCTCGTCGCTCGTCCGGGCCTGCGCTCGTATGCTGTGCGCACGACCGACGACGAGGTGGACGAGCATGGCACCAGCGACCCGTGACGACGTGGCGCGCCTGGCCGGCGTCTCGTCCAGCACCGTCTCGTACGCCCTGAGCGGCCGACGGACCATCTCGGACGCCACCCGCCGCCGCGTCGAGGCGGCGATGGCCGAGCTCAACTACACGCCGAACGCGTTCGCCCGTGGCCTCGCCGGCTCGCGCGGCGGGATCCTCGCCCTGCACTACCCGTACGGCAGACGCGGCGTGACGTCGTCCGAGTTCGAGTACGTCGCGGCGGCCACGGACCGTGCGCGGGAACGCGGCTACCACCTCCTGCTCTGGTCGACGCCGATCGACGACGTCGAGGGGCTCGAGAGCCTCGTGAGCGAGGGCCTGGTCGACGGCGTCGTGCTGATGGAGCTGACGCCGGACGACGACCGGGTGGCGGTCCTGACGGAGGCGCGGGTCCCGTTCACGAACATCGGCCGCCCCGACGACGTCGCAGGCCTCTCGTTCGTCGACGCCGACTACGACGCGCTGGGGCGCATCGCCGTCGAGCACCTCGTGGGCCTCGGCCACGAGCGGGCGTTCTTCCTCAGCCAGTCGGTGAGGTCGCACGAGCGGGGCTCCGGCCCGCTCGCCCGTGCGGCGCGCTCCCTGGCCGAGGCCGGGTGCTCGGCGGGCCTCAAGATCGAGGTCCACCACGCCGCCGTCTCCGTCACGGGCGGCCGCGCGGCCTTCGACGCGCTGACGGCGTCGCCGGCGCACCCCACCGCCGTGATCGCCTTCAACGAGACGGCGCTGGCGGGCTTCGTCCAGGCGGCGGCCTTCGCCGGCTGCTCGATCCCCCGTGACGTGTCGGTCGTGGCGCTGAGCATCGGCGACCTCGCCGCCGACATGACGTCGCCCCCGCTCACGACCGTCTCGCCGCCCGGCGCCGAGCTCGCGGTCGCCGCCGTCGACCATCTCGTCGACCGGCTGGAGGGGCGCAGCACGGACGCGCCGCACCTCCTCGTGGCTCCTCAGCTCGTCGTGCGGGGCAGCTCGGCGCCGGCGCCGGTCGACGGCCGCCGAGCAGGTGGGCGGGGCGCGGCCCCCGCTGCGGCGCGCCGGTAGCACGGGTTGTTGCGCGCCTCCTGCGCGTGTGTGACACTCATCGTCGACGCGCGTCGACGACGACGTGCGCGGCAGTGGCCCGGCTCGGCAGCACGAGCAGGCCACGTGCATCGCAACTCGACGAGGAGATCACCATGCGAGCATCCCTGCACCGCAGGTTCACGGGCCCCCTGGCCATCCTGGCTGCATCCAGCTTCCTGCTGGTCGGCTGCTCCGGCAGCGCCGACCCCAACGACCCCAACGCGGGCGGCGACGCGGGCGGTTCGGTCGGCACGGCCGACGGCGTCGTGAACGTGTACGGCACGATCAACGGCGACGAGGCGACCCTGCTCGAGGAGTCCTGGGCCGACTGGGAGGCCGAGAACGACATCGAGATCAAGTACACGGGCGACAAGGAGTTCGAGAAGCAGATCGGCATCAAGGTCCAGGGCGGCGACACCCCCGACCTCGCGATCTTCCCGCAGCCGGGCCTGCTCGCCGACACCGTCGGCAGCGGCAAGGTGCAGGAGCTCCCGGCCGACGCGCTCGCGAACGTCAAGGAGGGCTGGTCGGAGGACTGGCAGAAGTACGGCCAGGTCGACGGCACGCAGTACGGCGCTCCGCTGATGGCGAGCGTCAAGGGCTACGTCTGGTACTCCCCCGCCAAGTTCGCGGAGTGGGGCGTCGAGATCCCCAAGACCTACGACGAGCTCGTCGAGGTCTCGAAGACCATCCAGGAGAAGACCGGCACGGCTCCCTGGTGCGCCGGCTTCAACTCGGGCGAGGCCTCGGGCTGGCCCGGCACCGACTGGATCGAGGACCTCGTGCTCCGCGAGGCCGGCCCCGACGCCTACGACTCGTGGGTCACGGGCGACACGAAGTTCACCGACCCCGAGATCAAGGACGCGTTCGACTCCGTCGGCACGATCCTGCAGGACCCCTCCATGGTCAACGCCGGCTACGGCGACGTGAAGTCGATCAACTCCACGGCCTTCGGCGACGTCGCCACGAACGTCGCGAACGGCAGCTGCGCGCTCACGCACCAGGCCTCGTTCTTCGAGGGCTTCCTCACCGCCGCGAACAACGCTGACGGCACGCCCGCCACGGTCGCCGAGGACGGCGACGTCTGGGCCTTCCTGACCCCGCCGATGGAGGAGGGCGACCCCGCCGCCGTCACGGGCGGCGGCGAGTTCGTCGCCGCGTTCTCGAACGACGACGACACCGCCAAGGTGCAGGCGTACCTCGCCAGCGCCGACTGGGCCAACAGCCGCGTCTCGCTCGGAGGCGTCATCTCGGCCAACAAGGGCCTCGACCCGGAGAACGCCGGCAGCGACCTGCTGAAGAGCGCCGTCGAGATCCTGCAGGGCACCGACACCACGTTCCGCTTCGACGGTTCTGACCTGATGCCCAAGTCGGTCGGCTCCGACAGCTTCTGGAAGGGCATGGTCGACTGGATCGACGGCACGGACACCGACTCGGTGCTCGAGGAGATCCAGGCCGGCTACACCAGCTAGCCAGCAGCCCGACCGTGAGGGGCCGTCGCCGTGCGGCGGCGGCCCCTCACGCATCCCCGTCGCGCGCGGCCGCCTCCTCGGCGCCGTGCTCGAGCGCCCTGGTACCCGAACGTGAAAGGGACAGCGATGTCCAGCTTCTTCCAGTGGTTGGCGGGCATCCCGCCCCTGGCCCAGATCCCCCTGATCCTGCTCGCCTTCGCCGCGCTGGTGGGCGTGGTGCTCGTCTTCGTCGAGTTCGCGCCCCGCCGTGGCCTCCAGTACACGATCCTCCGCCTCGCCGTCTGCGTGGTCGTCCCGGTCGTGGTGCTGCTCGCCTTCGGCCTCTACCAGTCGGTCATCTGGGTCGCCGCGATCGCGGCCGTGCTCGGCGGCGGGCTGTTCCTGCTCGACTACCGCTCGAAGCGCGGCGCCGGCTATTCGCTGCAGCTCATCGCGTTCATGACCCCGGCCGTGTTCTTCCTGCTGATCGGCCTGATCTACCCCACGATCACGACCGCGGGGCAGGCGTTCATGAAGAACGACGGGTCCGGCTTCGCAGGGCTCGACAACTTCGTCTGGGTGTTCACGAGCCCCGACGGCCTCACTGCCTTCGGCAACACGCTGATCTGGGTGCTGCTGGCCCCGATCACGGCGACCGCGATCGGTCTCGCCTACGCGGTCTTCATCGACAAGAGCCGAGGCGAGAAGTTCCTGAAGCTGCTCGTCTTCATGCCGATGGCCATCTCGTTCGTGGGCGCGTCGATCATCTTCAAGTTCTTCTACGACATCCGCCAGGGCGACCAGATCGGCCTGCTGAACGGCATCCTCGTCGGCTTCGGCGGCCAGCCCGTCGACTGGCTCGGACTCGAGCCGTGGAACACCCTGCTGCTCGTCATCGTGCTGATCTGGACCCAGGCCGGCTTCGCGATGACCGTCTTGTCGGCGGCCATCAAGGGCGTCCCCGCCGAGCAGCTGGAAGCAGCCTCGCTCGACGGCACCAACGGGTTCCAGGCGTTCCGTCACATCACCGTGCCGGGCATCCGCACGACGATCATCGTCGTCCTCACGACCATCTCGATCGCGTCGCTGAAGGTCTACGACATCGTCTCGGCCATGACCGGCGGCCGCAACGACACCACCATCCTCGCGTTCGAGATGGTGCGCCAGTTCCAGCTCGGCAGCCGCACCGGCTACAGCTCGGCGCTGGCCGTGATCCTGTTCGTGCTCGTCCTGCCGATCGTCATCTACAACGCCCGCCAGATCCAGAAGCAGAGGGAGATCCGATGACCGCCACCCCCACCCCCGTCGGGGTCGCTGTCGGCTCGGGCACCGAGCGGCAGCTCAAGCGCGGCCTCGCCGCCGTCGAGAGCTCGAGCGGCAAGCTGAAGAAGGGCACCACGAGCCGAGGCGCCACCATCGCCGCGCTCATCATCGCGGCCATCTGGACCCTGCCGACGGCCGGCCTGTTCATCTCGTCGTTCCGCCCCGCCAACGACATCAAGACGACCGGCTGGTGGACGGTCTTCGCCAACCCGGGCTTCACGCTCGACAACTACGTCAACGCGTTCAACTCGGGCGACAGCCTCACGCTCGGCAAGGCCTTCTTCAACTCGCTCGTCATCACGCTGCCCGCGGCGCTGATCCCGATCACGATCGCCAGCCTCGCGGCCTACGCGTTCGCCTGGATCGACTTCAAGGGCCGCAACACGATGTTCGTGCTGGTCTTCGCCCTGCAGATCGTGCCGATCCAGATGGCCCTCGTGCCGCTGCTCCGGCTCTTCTCCGACGGTCTCCGCGTCGGCGGCCTGTACATCCTCCCCGGCCTCGGGGTGAACGGGCTCGACGGCTCGTTCGCCAAGGTGTGGATCGCGCACACGATCTTCGCCCTCCCCCTGGCGATCTTCATGCTGCACAACTTCATCTCCGAGATCCCAGCGGAGGTGATCGAGGCGGCCCGCATGGACGGCGCCGGACACGGCCAGGTCTTCTTCCGGATCGTGCTGCCGCTGTCGATGCCGGCCATCGCCTCCTTCGGCATCTTCCAGTTCTTGTGGGTGTGGAACGACCTGCTCGTGGCGACGGTGTTCACCTCGGGGCAGGGCTTGCCCATCACGAAGGCGCTGCAGGACCTGTCGGGCTCGTACGGCCAGTCGTGGGAGCTGCTCACCGCAGGTGCGTTCATCTCGATCATCGTGCCGCTGATCGTGTTCTTCGCCCTGCAGCGGTTCTTCGTCCGCGGCCTGCTGGCCGGCGCCACGAAGGGCTAGATCGCCCGCCTGCGGCGCTCGACCTGCCTGCTGGCGGGAAGGCCCCGGCGACGTCACCCGACGTCGCCGGGGCCGTTCCCGTCCGGGCCGCGCTGCTCCGCGCCGAGTGGTCGCGTACGGTTCCGTCGCGGCGCCGGGAGGACGGCAACTGACCACTCGCCAGAGGGGCCAGCCGGAGGCGAGGGTCAGGTCGGCGTCTCGGCTGGCGGATCGTGCCCCCGAACGACGAAACCGCCCGGCTGAGAGCCGGGCGGTTTCGTGATGGTGACCCCAACGGGATTCGAACCCGTGTTACCGCCGTGAGAGGGCGACGTACTAGGCCGCTATACGATGGGGCCGTATTTGCAACTCGTCGAGTATGCCACAGCTGTCGAGCCGGTCACAAATCGGGGCCGCTCCGCGTGTCGCAGGCATCCCGCAAGGGCGGCAAGAGCAGGCAGGAGGCGGGCGCGACAGGGGTCATCGGTAGCGCCCACGGGCGTACAGTCGGCCCCATGCGCCTCACGAAACTCGAACACGCCTGCCTCGTCGTCGAGAAGGACGGGCGCAAGCTCGTCATCGACCCTGGCTCGTTCACCGCTCCCCTGGTCGACCTGCACGACGTCGACGCCGTCGTCGTGACCCACGAGCACGCCGACCACTGGACGCCCGACCAGCTCGCCCACCTCCGCGAGACGAACCCCGACGCGGTCCTGTACGGCCCGCAGGGCGTCGCGGACGCGGCCGACGGGTTCGAGGTCCACGTGGTCACCGACGGCGACACGGTCGAGGCCGGGCCCTTCAGCCTGTCGTTCCACGGGACGCGGCACGCAGTGATCCACGAGAGCATCCCCGTCATCGACAACGTCGGCGTCATGGTCAACGGCTCGCTGTTCTACCCGGGCGACCAGTTCACCGTGCCGGGCGTGCCGGTCGAGACCCTGGCGACGCCGGTCGGCGCCCCGTGGCTCAAGGTGTCCGAGGTCATCGACTACGTCGCGGCGGTGAAGCCGAAGCTGGCGTTCCCGACGCACGAGCAGACCCTGTCCGGCCCGGGCCTCGCGATGCACTTCGATCGTATGAAGGCGAGCGCGCAGTCCGTCGGCGGCGACGCCGTCCAGCTCGCCGCCCACGAGTCGATCGAGCTCTAGGCGCAGGGCACAGCACCCCGCACACAGCACGACGCCCCGGCGTCGGTCACAGGACCGGCACCGGGGCGTCGCCGCGTCGCGCGGGGCGCGCGGGCAGCGCGGGCAGCGCTACAGCGTGACGTCGATCTCGCGGAGCAGCTCGGCGTCGATCGCCGTGCGGACCTTCTCGAGCAGCTCGTCGGGCGCGGGGCTGTCGATCGTGAGGACGCTGAGGGCCTGGCCCCCTGCGCTGCGACGGGCGATCTGCATGCCGGCGATGTTGATGCCGGCGTCGCCGAACTCCTTGCCGTAGACGGCGACGATGCCCGGGCGGTCGCCGTAGACCATGACGAGGTGGTGGGCCGCGATCGGGACCTCGACGTCGTAGCCGTTGATCTCGACGATCTTCTCGACCTGCTTGGTGCCCGTCAGGGTGCCCGAGACCGAGATCTGGCCGCCGTCGGCGAGCGAGCCGCGGACGGTGAGGACGTTGCGGTACTCCTCGCTCGTGGGGTCGGTGAGCAGGCGCACGGTGATGCCGCGCTGCTCCGCCAGCAGCGGCGCGTTCACGTAGCTGACCGACTCGCTGACGATGTTCGTGAAGATGCCCTTGAGCGCCGCGAGCTTGAGGACGCTGACGTCGTACTCGACGAGGTCGCCGCGGACCTCGACGTCGACGCTGGTCAGGGGCGAGTCGGCGAGGGCCG
Organism: Frigoribacterium sp. ACAM 257; assembly: GCF_007954365.1. Classification (GTDB taxonomy): domain Bacteria; phylum Actinomycetota; class Actinomycetes; order Actinomycetales; family Microbacteriaceae; genus Frigoribacterium. The sequence continues at coordinate 523,469 of NZ_VOLO01000001.1, read as the reverse complement.
CGAAGACCTGGCCGATCTTCTCGAGCAGCGGGATGCCGGGGCGCACGTAGGGGTCGATGACCCCGCCTGCGACGTTGACCGCGTCGGGCACGAGCTCGCCGCCGAGGGCGAGGCGCACCGAGCGGGCGACCGAGACGCCCGCCTTCTCCTGAGCCTCGTCGGTCGAGGCGCCGAGGTGCGGGGTGACGACGACGTTCTCGAGGCCGAGCAGCTTCTGGTCGACGGGAGGCTCCGACACGAAGACGTCGAGGCCCGCACCGGCGATCTCGCCCGTGGTGAGCGCCGTGTAGAGGTCGTCCTCGTCGATCAGGCCGCCGCGCGCGACGTTGACGACGAAGGCGGTGGGCTTCATGGCCTTCATCTGCTCGAGGCCGATCATGCCGGTCGTCTCCGCCGTCTTCGGCATGTGGATGGTGACGAAGTCCGCGGTGGCGAGCAGCTCGTCGAGCGAGAGCAGCGTGACGCCGAGCTGCTGGGCTCGGGCCGGGGTGACGTAGGGGTCGTACGCGACGACGTTCACGCCGAAGGCCTGCAGCCGCGCGGTGATCAGCGCGCCGATGCGCCCGAGGCCGACGATGCCCACCGTCTTCTCGAACAGCTCGACGCCCGTGTACTTCGAGCGCTTCCACTGGCCCTGCGCCAGGGCGGAGTGCGCCGCGGGGATGTGGCGCGCGAGGCTGAGGATGTGGCCGACCGTGAGCTCGGCCGCGGAGATGATGTTCGAGGTCGGCGCGTTGACCACCATGACGCCGGCCGTCGTGGCCGCCTTGATGTCGACGTTGTCGAGCCCGACGCCCGCACGGGCGATCACCTTCAGGCCGGGAGCGGCGGCGATGGCCTCGGCGTCGAGCTGCGTCGCCGAGCGGACGAGCACCGCGTCGGCCCCCGCGAGGGCCGAGAGCAGCGCGGGACGATCGGTGCCGTCCACGGACCGGACGTCGAAGTCGGGGCCGAGGGCCTCGACGGTGGCGGGTGAGAGTTCTTCTGCGATCAGCACGACGGGCTTGGCCACGGAGACGATGTCCTAACGAGAGGGGTCTGGGGTGAACGCCGCGACGCGCCGTGGGCGCGGCTGCTGTGCACTCTATCGACTCAGGCGGCGCATGACGCGCACATGACGCCCCGCCCCGCGTCTGCCCTCGGCGCCCTCGCCAGGGGGCGCACCGGTGCAGGTCGGGTCAGATGCTGAGGACGTACGCCGTGATCGTGAGCGACACGGAGCCGACGAGCGCCAGCCCCGCGACGAAGGCGAGCACGACCTGCCAGAGGGGCCGCCTGCGCGCGACGAGGAGCGCACCGCCCCAGGCGACGACCGGCAGCAGCACGTTGGCGACGAGCGCGGCCCACGGCGGCGTGGCGGCGAGGCCGTCCACCCCGACCTCGTCGAAGAACTCGTTGTTCTGGTAACGGACGTCCTGCGGCACGAGCACGAGGTTCGTGATCGCCTCGTACAGGTCGTAGGCGAAGAAGAGCGCGGCGACGACGGCGACCACGACGAAGGCGACCCGGGGGCGACGACGACGAGGGGCCGTGGTGCCGCCGGCCGTGTGCGTGACCGGGCCGGTCTCGCGGGCGGTCACGCGCCTCCTCCGATCACCAGGGGCCACGGTGCCAGTGCCACCGCGCCGATCGCGAACACGAGGAGGCGCCGCGACGACCGCGACTGCGGCACCAGCAGGATCGTGGTCACGAACCACACCGCGGGGGCGACGATCGCGAGCGCGACCCCGAGCAGCCACAGGGCGGTCTGGAGGTGGTCGACGGCAGTCCCTCCGAAGGACGTCAGGAACTGGTCTCGCGAGACGAGCCACCCGACGCACGACAGCAGCGCGACGCCGCCGAAGACGCCGTGGCCCACGAGGGAGGCGCTGCTCATGCCCCCGTCGAGCTCGTCGTCGGCCTCGGTGCCGGACGCCGCAGCGGGCGCGGGGCCCTCGACGTGGCTGGCGTCGCGTTCGTCGCCCCAGCTGAGGGCGTCGTCGTCGTGCTCGTCGAGGTCGTGTGCCTCGTCGTGCTCGCGACGTGCCGGGGACGGATCGGTCATGCCGCCGTCTTCGACGAGACCGCCTCCAACAGGGCCGGGAACAGCGGATGGCCCTGCTCGACGCCGGTCAGCGTCACCGTCAGCTCGGCGTCGGGGAGGCCCGAGGTCAGCAGCGCCTGCAGCTCGACGCTCTCGGCGTCGTCGGGCACGTCGAAGTCGAGTGCCGCACGGACGGCGCGGACGAGGGCGTCATGGCCCAGGCCGCGCTCGGCGAGCTGCGTCGCCGGGCCGACGAATCGCTCGTGGCGGCTGAGCTTGCGAAGAGGGCCGCGGCCCACTCGCTCGGTCGTGTCGGGCAGGTGCGGGTTCGAGATGCGCACGAGGTTCTTCTCGACGTAGGCCTGCTGCTCGTCGAGGTCGAGGTCGTGCTTGGCGACGAGCAGCTCGGTGGTCTCGCGGAGCGCGCCGCGGACCTCGGCCAGCACGGCCTCGTCGGCCAGTGCCTCGCGGATGCTGTCGAGGCCGCGCGAGAAGCCGTGGTAAGCAGCGGCCGCGTGGGCGGTGTTGACCGTGAAGAGCTTGCGCTCGATGAAGGGCGCCAGGTCGTCGACCCAGGTGACGCCGGCGATGTCGGGGCGGTCGGCGCCGAAGGGCGCACTCTCGACGACCCACTCGAAGAACGACTCGATCGTGACGTCGAGCGAGCCGGCGGCCTGCTCGGGGACGATGCGGTCGATGGCGCAGTTGGCGAAGACGGCGTTGTCGGCCGGGTCGGCCTGGCGCACGGCCTCGGCCAGGGAGTCGGTGGCGTTGATGGCGTTCTCGCACGCGATGACGGCGAGGGGCGCCAGGGAGGCGTCCCGCGCAGCGAGCCCCCGGGCGATCACCGGGGCGACGAACGGGAGGATGCGGGCGCCCACGGCCGTGGTGACGACGTCGGCGGTCGCGATCTCGGCGACCAGCGCCTCCTCGTCGGTCCGGCTGTTGATCGCTCGGTAGCCGTCGACGACGTTGGTGCGGCTCTCTTCGCCGACCTCGTGCACCTCGAACGACGGCTGCCGCTGCAGCAGGCCGATCAGCTCGTCGGCGACGTCGGCGAACACGACCTCGTAGCCGCTCGCGTGCAGGAACTGCGCCACGAAGCCCCGACCGATGTTCCCCGCACCGAAGTGCACTGCCTTCTTGCTCGCTGCCATGCCCTAGATCATGCCACGAGCGCCCGAGAGCCCCGGACGGCCGAGGGGCCCCTCTCCGGATGGAGAGGGGCCCCTGCGGGTGGAGAGGGGGTGGTCAGCGTGCGGCGCTGCCGTCCACGTAGTCGGTGTCGGTCTGCTTCCAGGCGAAGAGCGCGCGGAGCTCCTGGCCCGTGGCCTCGATGGGGTGCTCCTCGCCCTTCTTGCGCAGCTCGGCGAACTCGGGCGCGCCGGCGTCCTGGTCGTCGATGAAGCGCTTCGCGAAGGCGCCCGACTGGATGTCGGCCAGGACGGCCTTCATGTTCTCCTTGACGTCGGGCGTGATGACGCGGGGGCCGGAGACGTAGTCGCCGTACTCGGCGGTGTCGGAGACGCTCCAGCGCTGCTTGGCGAGGCCGCCCTCCCAGATGAGGTCGACGATGAGCTTGAGCTCGTGCAGGACCTCGAAGTAGGCGATCTGCGGCTGGTAGCCGGCCTCGGTGAGGGTCTCGAAGCCGTACTGGATCAGCTGCGAGGTGCCGCCGCAGAGCACGGCCTGCTCGCCGAAGAGGTCGGTCTCGGTCTCTTCGGTGAAGGTCGTCTTGATGCCGCCGGCGCGGAGGCCGCCGATGCCCTTGGAGTACGACCAGGCGAGGTCCCAGGCCGAGCCGGAGGCGTCGTTCTCGACCGCGACGATGACGGGGACGCCACGGCCGGCCTCGAACTCGCGGCGGACGGTGTGGCCGGGGCCCTTGGGCGCGACGAGCAACACGTCGACGTTGTCGGGGGCCTCGATGTAGCCGAAGCGGATGTTGAAGCCGTGGCCGAAGACGAGCGCCTTGCCCTCGGTGAGGTTCGGGGCGATGTCGTCCGCGTAGACGTGGCGCTGCACCTGGTCGGGCGCGAGGACGACGATCACGTCGCCCCAGGCCGAGGCCTCGGCGGGGGTGTGGACCGTGAACCCGGCCTCCTCGGCCTTGGCGCGGCTCTTCGAGCCCTCCTTCAGGCCTATGACGACCTCGACGCCCGAGTCGCGGAGGTTGAGCGCGTGGGCGTGGCCCTGCGAGCCGTAGCCGATGACGGCGACCTTCTTGCCCTGGATGATCGACAGGTCTGCGTCGGTGTCGTACACGATCTCAGTCACGGTGGTGGTTCTCCTTGTGTGGGGCGGTGGGGCGGTGGGGTGGAGCAGGGAGGCGACGGGACGAGCCCGCGCCGGTCACTGGGCCTTGGGGACCCGGTCGGTGATCGCCTTCGAGCCGCGGCCGATGGCCAGCAGGCCGGACTGCGAGATCTCGCGGATGCCGTAGGGCTCGAGCACGCGCAACAGCGCCGTCGTCTTGCCGGTGTCGCCGGTGACCTCGATCACGAGCGAGTCCGTAGAGACATCGACCACGGACGCGCGGAAGAGCGTGACGGCCTCGAGCACCTGCGACCGGGTGGTGGCGTCGACTCGCACCTTGATCAGCATGTGCTCGCGCTGCACCGACTGCGAGTAGTCGAGCTCGACGATCTTGATGACGTTGATCAGCTTGTTCAGCTGCTTCGTCACCTGCTCGAGCGGCAGCTCCTCGACGTCGACGACGACGGTGATGCGGCTGAGGCCCTCGACCTCGCTCTTGCCGACCGCGAGGCTCTCGATGTTGAAGCCGCGGCGGGCGAAGAGCCCGGCGACCCGGGTCAGCAGACCGGGCTTGTCCTCGACGAGGAGGCTCAGGACGTGGCTCATGCGTGCTCTCCTGTCATGTCGCCGTCACGGGTCGTGTCGGAGGCGCTGGTGCCGGGGGCCTCGTCGTCCCACTCGGGGGCGAGGGCCCGGGCGTGCTGGATCTCGGAGTTGGAGACGCCCTGGGGCACCATCGGCCAGACCATGGCGTCGCGGCTGACGACGAAGTCGATCACCACCGGGCGGTCGTTCGTCTCGAGCGCGAGCTGGATCGCGGCGTCGATCTCGTCCTCCCGCGTGACGCGGATGCCGAGGGCACCGTACGCGTCGGCGAGCTTGACGAAGTCGGGCACCATCCGGGTCTCGTGGCCGGTGTTCAGGTCGGTGAACGAGTGGCGCCCCTCGTAGAAGAGCGTCTGCCACTGGCGGACCATGCCGAGCGACGAGTTGTTGATGATCGCGACCTTGATCGGGATGTCGTTGATGACGCAGGTGGCGAGCTCCTGGTTCGTCATCTGGAAGCAGCCGTCGCCGTCGATGGCCCACACGACGCGGTCCGGCTGGGCCACCTTGGCGCCCATCGCGGCCGGCACCGAGTAGCCCATCGTGCCCGCGCCTCCCGAGTTCAGCCAGGCGTGCGGACGCTCGTACTCGATGAACTGCGCGGCCCACATCTGGTGCTGGCCCACGCCGGAGGCGTAGATCGCCTCGGGACCGGACAGCTGTCCGATCCGCTGGATCACCGCCTGCGGCGAGAGCAGGCCGTCGTCGGGCTGGGTGTAGCCGAGCGGGAACTGCTCGCGCAGCCCCTCGAGCTTCTGCCACCAGGCCGAGGTGTCGGCACGGTCGGCGGCGGGGATCTCGGCGAACGCCGCGGCGAGGTCGGGGATGACGACCTTGGCGTCGCCGACGATGGGGACGTCGGCCAGGCGGATCTTCGAGATCTCGGCCGGGTCGATGTCGACGTGGACGACCTTGGCGCCGGGGGCGAAGAGATCGGCCTTGCCGGTCACCCGGTCGTCGAAGCGGGCACCGAGCGCGATGATCAGGTCGCTCTCCTGGAGGCCGAGCACAGCGGGGACGGTGCCGTGCATGCCGGGCATCCCCAGGTGCTGGGCGTGGGTGTCGGGGAAGGCGCCGCGCGCCATGAGGGTCGTGACGACCGGGGCGCCGGTCAGCTCGACCAGGGCCTTCAGCTCGGCCGAGGCCCCGGCGCGGATCACTCCGCCGCCGACGTAGAACACGGGCTGCCTCGCCTCGGCGATCATCTGGGCCGCCGCGGCGATCTGCTTGCCGTGCGCCTTCGTGACGGGCCGGTAGCCGGGCAGGTCGACGACGGGCGGCCAGACGAAGGGCGCCGAGTTCTGCTGGGCGTCCTTCGTGATGTCGACGAGCACGGGGCCGGGCCGGCCGGTGCTCGCGATCTGGTAGGCCGCGGCGAGCGTCGCCGGGATGTCCTCCGGCTTCGTCACGAGGAACGAGTGCTTGGTGATCGGCATCGTGATGCCGACGATGTCGGCCTCCTGGAACGCGTCCGTGCCCATCAGGGTCGAGAACACCTGCCCCGTGATGGCGAGCAGCGGCATGCTGTCCATGTAGGCGTCCGCGATGGCGGTGACGAGGTTGGTGGCCCCGGGGCCGGAGGTGGCGATCGCCACGCCGACCCGCCCTGAGGCCGCCGCGTAGCCCTCGGCCGCGTGGCCGGCGCCCTGCTCGTGGCGCACCAGGATGTGGCGGATGGCGGTCGACGCCATCAGCTCGTCGTAGAACGGGATGATCGCGCCGCCGGGGAGGCCGAAGACGTCGGTGACCCCGAGGTGCTCGAGCGACTTGAGGATGGCGCCGGAGCCCGTGAGGACGACCGGCTGCGCGGTCGTCGCGGAGCTCGTGGGGCCGGCGGCGGGGGCCGGCCGGGCGCCGGGGCGCACGGGGGCGCCGGGCTGAGGTGTCGTGTCGTTGGGCATCAGTGCCGATTCCCTCTTCGTGGTGGTGGTGGAGCGGTGACGACGGTGCCGGTCGACGGCGGTGCGCTGTGCGGAGCGGCGAGCCGGACGCCCCGTCCGGATGCCGGCTCGGGCGGCGGTGCCGCGCCGAGCCGGTCGGGACGAGGTCAGTACGTGACTGCGCCCTCGGCCGCGGAGCGGACCTGGCGTGCGTACTTGGCGAGGACACCGCGGGTGTAGCGCGGAGGGAGGGGCGCCCAGCCTTCTCGGCGGGCCTCGAGCTCAGCGGCGTCGACGAGTAGGTCGATCGAGCGAGCGGCGATGTCGACACGGATGAGGTCGCCATCACGCACGAAGGCGATGGGACCGGAGTCCACCGCTTCGGGTGCTATGTGGCCGATGCAGAGGCCGGTTGTGCCGCCCGAGAATCGCCCGTCCGTCAAGAGTAGTACATCCTTGCCGAGCCCAGCGCCCTTGATGGCCGCCGTGATGGCGAGCATCTCGCGCATGCCGGGGCCGCCCTTGGGGCCCTCGTAGCGGATGACGACGACGTCGCCCGCCTCGATGCGACCGGCCGTCAGGGCGTCCATCGCGCCGCGCTCCCGCTCGAAGACCTTGGCCGGGCCCTCGAAGACGGAGGCGTCGAAGCCCGCGGTCTTGACCACGGCGCCCTCGGGGGCGAACGAGCCGCTGAGCACGGTGAGCCCGCCGGTCGCGTGGATGGGGTTCTCGAGGGTGCGGAGCACCTCGCCGTCGAGCGGCTTCGGCTTGATCGCCTCGAGGTTCTCCCGCACGGTCTTGCCGGTGACGGTGAGGCAGTCGCCGTGCAGCAGGCCCGCGTCGAGCAGGGCCTTCATGACGACGGGCACCCCGCCCATGCGGTCGACGTCGTTCATCACGTACTTGCCGAAGGGCTTGAGGTCGCCGATGTGCGGGATCGTGTCGCCGATGCGGTTGAAGTCGTCGATCGTGAGGTCGACCTCGGCCTCGTAGGCGATCGCCAGCAGGTGCAGCACGACGTTGGTCGACCCGCCGAACGCCATGGCCACGGCGATGGCGTTCTCGAACGCCTCCTTCGTCAGGATGTCGCGGGTGGTGATGCCGAGACGCAGCAGGTTCACCACGGCCTCGCCCGAGCGGTGGGCGAAGTAGTCGCGACGACGGTCGGCCGAGGGCGGCGACGCCGAGCCGGGCAGGCTCATGCCGAGAGCCTCGGCCACGCTCGCCATCGTGTTGGCGGTGTACATGCCGCCACAGGCGCCCTCGCCGGGCACGATGGCGCACTCGATGGCCTTGAGGTCGTCGTCGCTGATGGTGCCGGCCTTGTGGGCGCCGACGGCCTCGAACGAGTCGATGATCGTGACGTTCTTCTCGGTGCCGTCGCTGAGCTTGACCCACCCGGGGGCGACGCTGCCCGCGTAGAGGAACACGCTCGCGAGGTCGAGCCGGGCGGCGGCCATCAGCATGCCGGGCAAGGACTTGTCGCAGCCGGCCAGCAGCACCGAGCCGTCGAGGCGCTCGGCGTTCATGACGACCTCGACGCTGTCGGCGATGACCTCTCGTGAGACGAGCGAGAAGTGCATGCCCTCGTGGCCCATCGAGATGCCGTCCGAGACGGAGACGGTGCCGAACTGCAGCGGGTAGCCGCCGCCGCCGTGCACTCCCTCTTTCGCGCCCTGGGCGAGCCGGTCGAGCGACAGGTTGCAGGGGGTGATCTCGTTCCAGCTGCTGGCGATGCCGATCTGCGGCTTGTCCCAGTCTTCGTCGCCCATGCCGACGGCGCGGAGCATGCCGCGCGAGGTGGTGGCCTCGACCCCGTCGGTGACGACGCGGCTGCGGGGCTTGATGTCGATCGGTGCTGCGTCGATGGGCGCTGCGTCTACGGGGCCTCGGGCTTCTGCGTCCGACGGCTGGCTGTCATTCACGGGCATGGGTCGAGTTTAGGGCCTGACCGACAGCAGGCAGGCCCCTCAGCCGAGGCCGGGATCAGCGGGGTGGTGGTGCCCGCCCTTGACGTGCAGCGGGGCGTCGTGCTCCCGTTCGCGCGCCTCGTCGTCGTGGGCGTCGTCGTCGCCCTCGGAGTCGTCGAGCCCGTCCGCGCGGTCGAGCTCGACGGCCAACGCGTCGGCGGACCCCACCGGCAGGGTCGACGGGTCGACGTCCGAGAGCGACTGACCGTCGGCCACGAGCTCTTCTCCCGCTCGGGCGACCGCCTCGTCGAGCTCGTCGACGACGAGCATGTCGCGACGCAGGTCGCCGTTGCGGTAGCCGGCCCTGCCGATCATGTGTGCCGAGATCGGGGCCGTGAGCATCTGGAAGACGAGGACGACCACCAGGGAGGCGATGGTGCCGAGGGTGTGCTGGTCGAGCGCGATCGCCGACAGCATCAGGATCAGCCCGAAGATCTGCGGCTTCGTGGCGGCGTGCATCCGGGTCAGCGCGTCGGGGAACCGGAGCAGGCCGACGCCCGCGGCCGCGGAGAGCGTCGCGCCGGCGACGAGCAGCACCGCGCTCGAGACCGTGTAGAACTCGTCGCTCATGACGGGTCCTGCCTCGACACGTAGCGCGCCACGGTGATCGAGCCGAAGACGGCCGTCAGGGCAAGCACGATGATGACCGGCAGGGTCCGGGTGTGGTTCCCGAGCACCATGTCCGCGGCGAGGACGCAGATGAGGGTCGTGAGCAGCATGTCGCTCGCGATCATGCGGTCGAGGATGGACGGCCCCCGCACGATCCGGAGCACCGACGCGAGCGCGGCGAACGCGAACAGCACGCCGACGACCCAGGAGACGATCGTCATGAGGCGACCCCCTTGTTCTTCTCGTTCACGGGCACCTCGGCGCCGGACCGGTCGGTCGGGGCGTCCTCGGTGGCGGGCGTGCCGTCGGCGATGCGGCGGAGGTCGTCGGCGCTGCCGAGCGCGCGGGCGATGCGCTTCTCGAAGCCGAGCACGCTGTGCCGCACCTCCTCGACGCCGTCCGCGTCCTCGACCGCGAGGGCGTGCATGTAGAGGATCGACCTCTCACGGTCGGCCTCGACGACGAGCGACCCGGGAACGAGCGAGACGGCCTCGGCGACGAGCGTCATGATGAAGTCCGACCGGGTGTGCAGCTGGACGGCGACGATGGCGTTGCTCTTCACGCCTCGGGGCCGCACGGCCTTCCAGGCGACCTCGACCGACGCGACGACGAGGTCGAAGACGAACCGGCCGAGGAACACCAGCGCCCAGCCGAGGTTGAACCGCCCACTCAGCTCGACCGGCGGCAGGAAGAACACGCGCGTGACGAGCAGCGCCACGAGCACGCCCGTGACGAACGACAGCACCGTCAGCTGGTTCCAGAGGAACATCCAGAGGACGACGAGGCCGACGAGGAGGGGCAGCTGACGGAGCAGGCTGCGTCCGATCTCGTGGGCCGAGGGCCGGGCGGTCACGGTGCGCTCCCCTCGTTGTCGGCGGTGTCGCCCTCACCCGAGGGGAAGACGAGCTGCACGTACGAGTTCGAGCCGTAGACCTTGCCCGCCGCGCGCTCGGCGACCCCGTAGAGCGGGCCCGCGAAGACGGTCAGGACGAGCGAGACGCCGACCATGCCGACGGTGGCGCCGATCATGGTGCGCGGGTTGGCGCGCTTCGCCTGGACAGCGGTGCGGCCGGGTGCCTCCTCGAGACGCTCGGTGAGGGGCGACTCGTGGTCCTCGACGTCGCTGCCGGGACGCCAGAAGGCCAGGTTCCAGGCCCGCATCAGGGCGTAGAGCGTGAGCAGCGACGTGACCGCGCCGGCACCGATCAGCACGTAGACGAGCGGGTCGTCGAGGCGCGCGCCGGCGTCGAAGAGCGCCACCTTGCCGATGAAGCCGGAGAACGGGGGGATGCCGCCGAGGTTGAGGGCCGGGATGAAGAAGAGCACCGCCACCACGGGCGCCGCCTTGAGCAGCCCGCCGAGGCGCAGCACCGAGGCCGTCCCGCCGCGCCGCTCGATCAGCCCCGCCGCCAGGAAGAGCGTGGTCTGCACCGTGATGTGGTGCACCACGTAGTAGATCGTCGCGGCCAGGCCCTCGACGGTCCCGAGCGCGATGCCGAAGATCATGTAGCCGATGTGGCTGACCAGGGTGAACGACAGGAGGCGCTTGATGTCTGCCTGCGCCACCGCGCCGAGGATCCCGATCACCATCGTCAGCAACGAGATGATCAGCAGGTAGACGTTCACGTTGCTCTCGACGAAGAGCACGGTCTCGGTCCGGATGATGGCGTAGACGCCGACCTTCGTCAGCAGGCCCGCGAACACCGCCGTCACCGGGGCCGGAGCGGTCGGGTACGAGTCGGGCAGCCAGAACGACAGCGGGAAGATCGCCGCCTTGATGCCGAAGGCCGTGAGCAGCATCACGTGGATGATCGTCTGGACGTCCGGCGGGATGGTGTCCATCTTCTGCGCGATGTCGGCGATGTTGACCGTGCCGAGGGCGCCGTAGATCATCGCGATCGAGGCCAGGAACAGCACGCTCGAGAGCAGGCTCACGACGATGTACGTGACACCGGCGCGGATCCGCTGCTCGGTGCCGCCGAGGGTGATCAGCACGTAGCTCGCGATCAGCAGCATCTCGAAGCCGACGTAGAGGTTGAAGAGGTCGCCCGCCGCGAACGCGTCGAAGACGCCGGCGGCCAGGATCAAGTAGGTGGGGTTGTAGATCGAGACGGGGGCGTCGCCGTCACCGTCCGCCGAGCCCTGCCCGACCGAGAACACGAAGACGGCCAGCAGCACGATCGACGAGATGGTGAGCATGAGCGCCGCGAGGCGGTCGACCACGAGGAGGATGCCGAAGGGCGCCTCCCACCCGCCGACCTGCACCGCGATCGCGCCGTCATGGTCGACGACGACGAGGAGGACGGCGCTGATGGCCACGACGATCGCCAGGGCGGCGATCGTGAGCACGGCCTGGAGCCGGGGCCGCCGGGTCGCGACGAGTGCGGCGCCTGCGCCGATGAGGGGCACGAGCACGACGAGCGGGACGAGGAAGTCGAGGTTCACGGTCGGCCTCCTCTCGGGTCGTCACGGTAGGTGCCGCGGTCGCGGTCTCGTTCGGGGTGGGCCGGGTCGTGGTCGGGAGCGTGCTCCGGGTCGGCCACCGGGATGGTCTCGCTCGGGGCGTGGTCCCACGGGTCGTCGTCGTCGAAGGACGTCTTCGGGACGGCCGCCTCGGCGTCGGGACCGAACTCGGTGTCCCCGTCGCTCTCGTCGTCGCCGTCGCCCTGCGTCTCGTCCTCGGCGGGCACCCCGCGGATGCCGATCTCGAGGTCTTCGAGGTCGTCGGCCACGTCGTCCTCCTGCGCGAGCCGCCAGGAACGGTAGATGAGGGCCAGCAGGAAGGCCGAGACCCCGAAGGTGATGACGATGGCAGTGAGGATGAGCGCCTGCGGCAGCGGGTCGGCGAAGCTCGACTCGGCCACCTGGCCGTCGGCGATCGGCGCCTCGCCGCTGCGGCCGGACATCGTGAGGATGAGGATGTTCGTCGCGTTGCCCACGAGCAGGAAGCCCAGCAGCACACGCGTCATGCTGCGCTCGAGCATCAGGTAGATGCCGCACGCGTAGAGCGCCGCCATCACGACGATCAGGACGAGCGACGCGCTCATGCGGGACCCTCCGCCTTGGTGGTGGCCGTGACCGAGGCGTCGCCGCGGTCGTCTTCTTCTTCTTGTCGGTCGACCTCGGCCCCGAGGCTGCGGAGCACGTCGAGCACGAGACCCACGACGACGAGGTAGACGCCGATGTCGAAGAACGTCGACGTGACGAACTCGACGTGGCCGAGCAGCGGCACCTCGCCCTCGAACCAGGTCGAGGTCAGCGCGTCGACGCCGAAGAAGAGGGGGACGACGGCCGTGGCGACGACGATCAGCAGGCCGGAGCCGAGCACCTTGCCCGCGTCGAGGGGCGCCGCGGCGCCGAGCTCGAACCGTCCGCCCGCGAGGTAGCGCGCCACGAACGCCATGCCCGCGACCAATCCGCCGGCGAAGCCGCCGCCGGGCAGGTTGTGGCCGGCGAAGAGCAGGTAGATCGAGACGACGACGATGGCGTGGAAGAGCAGCCGGACGACGACCTCGAGCAGGATCGAGCGGTTCTGCGGCGCCAGCTTGCGGCCGGCGAGCAGCCAGGCACGCCGGTCGCCCTCGACCTCTGACCCGACCGCCGTGCTCGAGGAGGCGTCGGCCCGGTCGGCCTGGCTGCCGCCGTCCCCGGAACCCGGGACGACGGGAGCAGGCTCGAGGGCCGGGCGCACGCGGGCCAGGAAGCGCTGGGCGCGGGTACGGCGGGCCGGACGCGGCAGCATGTCCGTGCGCGACGTGAGGAAGACGAGGCTCGCGACTCCGGTCGCGGCCGCGATCAACACGCTGATCTCGCCCATGGTGTCCCAGCCGCGGATGTCGACCAGCGTCACGTTGACGACGTTCTTGCCGTGGCCGCCGACGACCGCGAGCTCGGGGAACGCGCTCGAGATCGTGCCGCCGCTGCGGGCGCCGAGCGCGACGACGGCGATGGTCGCCATGACGCAGCCCACCGAGACGCCGATGACGGCTCGGAGCGCGCGGTGCGAGCGTCCGTTGCGGTCGCCGAGGCGGGCCGGCAGGCGCCGCAGCACCAGCACGAAGGCGATGAGGGTGATCGTCTCGATCAGCGCCTGGGTGAGCGCGAGGTCGGGAGCGCCGTGCAGGGCGAAGAGCGCAGCCATGCCGTAGCCGGTCACCCCGACCAGCACGACGGCCTGGAAGCGCTTGTTCGACCGGGCCGCGGCGACGGCGCCGACGATCATCAGGCCGCCCACGGCGAGCTGCGCCGGGTAGTCCCAGATGACGGCCGCGTCGGGCCAGCTCCGGTTGGACGACAGCGTGACGATGCTGGAGACCACGAAGACGACCAGGATCGTGCCGAGGTAGAACGGCAGCGACCCGCGCTGGGTCGTCGCCGTGGTGCGCGACGCCGTCTTGTCGATGCCGGTCATGATCCGGACGTAGCCGTCGGAGGCGCGCGGCAGGAACGAGACCGCCTTCTGCACCGCGGACACCCGCTCGCGCTGCCAGAACATCACGGCGCCGAGCACGAGCGAGAGCACGGTGAGGCCGAGTGCGGGCTCGAGACCGTGCCAGAGCGCCAGGTGGTACGGACCGTGCTCGCCCTCGACGTGCGGCAGCGTGTCGGCGTAGCGGGCCATGACGGAGTCGACCGGGGCCGCCACGAAGCCGAGCACGAGGCTGAGGGCGGCGAGGACCGCGGGCGCCGCGAGGAAGTCGATGTGCTCGCGGACGAAGTCGACCGGGGCCACGTCGCGCTTGCGGGCGAAGGCGCCCCAGAGGAACCTCAGGCTGTAGGCCGTGGTGAGGACGGAGCCCACGACGACGCCGACGAGCGCGATCCATCCCCAGGCGCTGCCGTGCTCGGCGTCGGCGAGCAGGGCCGAGAGCACCGCCTCCTTCGCGACGAAGCCGAACGTCGGGGGCACGCCGGCCATCGACGCGAGCGCGACCACGGTGATGACGACGAGCAAGGGCGCCTGGCGGCCCAGGCCGCTCAGCTTGCGGAGGTCACGCGTGCCGGTGCGGTGGTCGACGATGCCGACGACGAGGAACAGCGTCGCCTTGAACAGGGCGTGCGCGACGAGCAGCGCGAGGGCGGCGAGCCCCGCGTCCCGCGTGCCGTAGCCCGCGATGATCGTGAGGAAGCCGAGCTGGCTGACGGTGCCGTAGGCGAGGACGAGCTTGAGGTCGTGCTGGCGGAGGGCACGGTAGCCGCCGAGCAGCATCGTCACGACGCCGACGGTGACGACCACTTCTTGCCAGCCGGGCGAGTCGTGGTAGCCGGGCGCGAAGCGGGCGACGAGGTAGATGCCCGCCTTGACCATGGCCGCGGCGTGCAGGTACGCGCTGACCGGGGTCGGGGCGGCCATGGCCGCGGGCAGCCAGAAGTGGAACGGCACGAGGGCCGACTTCGACAGCGCGCCGACGAGCACGAGGATCACCGCGACGGTGACGGCCGTGCCGCTCGGCGGCGACGCGACGAGGGCCTCGATCGAGGAGGTGCCGCCCTGGACGCTGAGGACCACGAGGCCGACCAGCATGGCCAGCCCGCCCGCCGTGGTCACGATCAGCGCCTGGAGCGCGGCCCCGCGGCTCGCCTGCTTGTTCGTGTAGTGACCGATCAGCAGGTACGAGAAGACGCTCGTGGCCTCCCAGAAGACGAAGAGGACGAAGACGTCGTCGCTGGTGACGAGCCCGTACATCGCGCCGGCGAAGGCGACCAGCACGGCGGCGAAGCGGGCGAGGCTCTTCTCCCCCGGCTTGAAGTAGCGGGAGCAGTAGACGAGCACCAGCCCGCCCACGCCGGTGACGACCAGGGCGAGCACCCACGACAGCACGTCGAGGCGGAGGGTCAGCGTGATGCCGAGCTGCGGGATCCACGGGACCGACTCGACGACCTGCCCCTGCGAGAGCACCTGCGGGCCCTGCAGGGCGGTCATCACCATGGCGGCGAAGGGCACGGCCGAGGCCCAGAGGAACAGCGACGGCCCGAGCCGGCGACCCAGTGCGGCGACGACGATCGAGGCGACCGCGAAGGCCGCGAGAGCAGCGATCATCATGGTGCACCTCCGTCGGCTGGCGAGTTCGTCGGTCGTTCGGGCTGATCGGCGACGAGGAGTCGGGCGGAGATGTCAGCTTACCTTGCGGTCACCTGAGAGGACCGCCCGAGGACGGCACGGCCGAGGGACGCATGCGCGATCAGGCATGTCCCAGGTGCGCGCGCAGGTCGGCCAGCTCGCCGAGGAGCCGCCCGATCGCCGCCGGGTCGGCGACGCGGTGGCTCGCGGCGGTCTCGCCGGGCCCCACCCGGATGCCGAGGTCGTCGTCGCCGAGCGACCGCAGGGCGTCCTCGTCGGTGACGTCGTCGCCGGCGAAGAGCACGGCGGTGGCGCCCACGGCGTCGCGCAGCCGCGCGACTCCGTCATCCTTGCCGGTCGGGCGGACCGCGTACTCGCGCACGTTCTTGCCCTCGCGGGAGTGCACGCCGGGCTCGTCGGCGAGGCGCTGCCGGACAGCCTCGCGCACCTCCGTCGTCGTCGCCTCGTCGGCGAGCCGCGTGTGCAGGGCGAGGCCCGCGGGCTTCTCCTCGACGAAGACGCCCTCGCGACCGTCGGCGGCCGTGTGCAGCGCATCGGAGATGACCTCGCGGCGGGCGAGCTCGTCGTCGGTCAGGGAGGTCATCTCTCCCCCGATCCGCACCTCGATGCCGTGCGAGCCGACGAGCAGCACCTGCTCGGGCATCTCGCTGATCCGGTCGAGCGACGCGAGGTCGCGGCCTGACACGAGGGCGACGGAGGTGCCCTCCAGCTCGAGCAGGCGACGGATCGCCTCCTTCGACTCGGGCAGCGGGCGGGCCGCCATCGGCTGGTCGACCTCGGGCGCGAGGGTGCCGTCGAAGTCGAGGGCGACGAGGAGGCGCGGGGTCGTCGCGAGACGGCCGAGTGCGTCCGAGAGGGCTCGCGACTCGTCGTCCGTGGTCTGGGGGGTCGTGGTCACGATGCGTCCTCCTCGGCGGGTGCCGTGATCTGCTGGCCGGGGCGCACGTTCTCGAGCGCCTGCAGGAACGACGCGGACCAGCTGGCCACGTCGTGCTCGAGCACACGACGACGGAGGGCGCGCATCCTCGTCGTCCGGTCCCGCTTCGGCATCTCGATCGCGCGCATGATGGTGTTCTTCAGGCCGCCGATGTCGTGCGGGTTGATCAGCAGCGCCGTCTTGAGCTCGTCGGCGGCGCCGGCGAACTCGCTCAGCACGAGCACGCCGTCGTTGTCGCGGCGGACCGCCACGTACTCCTTGGCGACGAGGTTCATCCCGTCGCGCAGGGCCGTGACCAGCATGATGTCGGCGGCGAGGTACAGCGCCACCATCTCCTCACGCGGGTAGCCGTGGTGGTGGTAGCTGATGGCCGTGTGGCTCATCGTCGCGTAGTCGCCGTTGATCCGGCCGACGGTCAGCTCGATCTCGTCGCGGAGCGTCTTGTACGTCTCGACCCGCTCGCGGCTGGGGCTCGCGACCTGCACCAGCGTCGCGTCCTCGACGCTCAGGCGCCCGTCGGCGAGCAGCTCGCCGAACGCCTTCATCCGGTGCCGGATGCCCTTGGTGTAGTCGAGCCGGTCGACGCCGAGCATGACCGTCTTCGGGTTGCCGAGGCCGGCGCGGATCTCGGCGGCCCTGGCCTGGATGTCGGGTCGCGCGGCCAGTTCTTCGTAGCTGGCGGCGTCGATCGAGATCGGGAAGTGCTTGGCCAGCACCCGGCGCACCTTCGTGCCGCGCCGCGACACGTGCGACGAGCCGGAGACCACGTCGTCGTCGACCGGCACCTCGACGTAGGGACGCGTCGTCCCGTAGCCGAGCAGGTGGCGCACCGCCCGCGAGAAGTTCGAGGCGTCGTCGCCGCGCTGGAACCCGATGACGTCGGCGCCGAGCAGCCCCTCGAGGATCTGACGGCGCCAGGGCAGCTGCGAGAAGATGCCGAGCGGCGGGAACGGGATGTGGTTGAAGAAGCCGATCGTCACGTCGGGCCGAGCCTCGCGGAGCATCTTCGGGACGAGCTGCAGCTGGTAGTCCTGCACCCAGATCGTGCCGCCCTCCTCGGTGATCTCGGCGGCGCGGTCGGCGAAGCGCTGGTTCACCTGCACGTACGCCTCCCACCAGAGCCGGTGGTACGTAGGGGCGGCGATGACGTCGTGGTACAGCGGCCAGAGGGTGTCGTTGCTGAAGCCCTCGTAGTAGCGCTGCACCTCGTCGGCGCTGAGGGGCACGGGGACGATGTGGATGCCCTCGTCGACGAACGGCTCGAACTCGAGCTCGGGCTGGCCGGCCCAGCCGACCCAGGCGCCGTCGTTGGCCTTCATCACGGGCTCGAGGGCGGTCACGAGGCCGCCGGGCGAGTGCTGCCAGGACGCGGAGCCGTCCTCGGCGACGACGCGGTCGACGGGGAGGCGGTTGGAGACGACGACGAAGCCGTAGCGCTCAGCGGTGTCAGACATGGGGGTGATCAGCTCCGTTCGACCCCCGGGAGACGGGGGACGGCCAGATTATCAGCGCGCCCGTCCCGGCCCCCGGCGCGGCCTGTCCCCCGGGCCGCCGCTCAGACGAGCCGGAGCACCTGCCCCGCCGCCTCGGCGAGCGCGCGACCGTAGCTCCGGCCGTGTCCCGCCGCGTGCACCGCGAGCGGGTGCAGCTGGTGCAGCGGCACGCGGTCGCGCCAGCCCGCCCGGAGGGGCGACGCCTCCTGGTATCCCGCCAGCGCCTCCTCCAGGAAGGGGAGGCCGAACAGCTGCAGCATCGCCAGGTCGGTCTCGGGGTGGCCGCCGTGCGCAGCCGGGTCGATCAGGACGACGCCGTCGGCGTCGAACAGGACGTTGCCGCTCCACAGGTCGCCGTGCAGCCGGGCGGGCGCGGCGTCGTCGTCGAGGGCGCCCGACGCGACGGCGGTGCAGGCGCACTCGACGAGGTCGAGCTCGTCCCGCGTCAGCGCCCCTGCCTCGGCGGCCGTCCGGGCGAACGGCAGCACTCGCTGGGCCGCGTAGAACGCGCCCCAGCTGTCGCGAGGCGTGCAGTCCTGCTGCCGACGGCCGATGAAGACAGGGCCGTGCCAGCCTGCAGGAGGCGCCCCGAAAGCGTCCGCGCCGGCCGCGTGGGTGGCGGCGAGCGCCGCGCCGAACTGCCGTGCCGCCTCCGGCGTCGGGCGGGTCTCGTGCACGGCCTCGAGCGCGATGCGGCCTGCCGAGACCGACTCGACGGCCACGACCCTCGCGCCCCCGCGGGGCACGGCCTCGGCGAGCCAGGCGAGGCCGGCCGCCTCCGCCTCGAAGAAGTCGTCGGGGGCGTCGGCGCGCTGCTTCACGTGCGGGGTCACGTGGATAGCATGCCCCCATGACCGAGGCCCCGACCGCGACCCGCACCCCGACGCAGACCCGGGCGTACCGGGAGGGGCAGCTCGTGGCGCAGGGGTTCCCGCTGTCCGAGGTCAGCGACCACCTGGAGACCGACGGCTGCACCGTGTGGGTCGACCTCACCGACCCCACGGAGGCGGACTTCGACGACCTCGAGGACGAGCTGGGGCTGCACGAACTCGCCGTCGAGGACGCCCTGCAGGACGGCCAGCGGCCGAAGGTCGACCGCTACGAGAACCACCTCTTCACCGCGCTCTACGACGTCTCGTTCGACGCGGCCTCGGGCGAGCTGACGACGAGCGAGGTCAAGGCGTTCCTGACCGCGAAGGCGCTCGTGACGATCCACCACGCCGACTTCGACGCCTCGCGGCTCGAGAAGGCGTTCGACCAGAGCCCCGACCTCGCGGCGCACGGGGTCTCGTTCCTGCTCTGGGGCGTCCTCGACGTCGTCGTCGACCGGCACTTCGAGGCCGTCGACGCGCTGGACGACGAGATCGAGGGCATCGCCGACGACCTCTTCGACCCCGCGCCCCGCACCCTCGACGTGCAGAAGCGCTCGTTCGCGCTGCGCAAGAGCCTCGTGCGGCTGCGGCGCGTCGCCTCGCCCATGCGCGAGGTGCTCAACACCCTGCTGCGCCGCGACCTGCACGACCTCGACCCGGTGATGCAGCCCTACTACCAGGACGTCTACGACCACGTCGTCCGGGTCGCCGAGCAGAACGACTCGCTCCGCGACCTCGTCTCGACCATCCTCGACACCAACCTCAACCTGCAGTCGAACCGGATGAACGGGATCATGAAGAAGGTGACGAGCTGGGCCGCGATCATCGCGGTGCCCACCGCCATCACCGGCTTCTACGGCCAGAACGTGCCGTACCCCGGCTTCAGCACGGTCGGCGGCTTCGTCACCTCGTGCGTGCTCATCGTCGGCGTGGGCGGCGTGCTCTGGTGGCAGTTCCGCAAGCGCGACTGGCTGTAGTCGGCGCTCGACCGGCCCGAGGAGGCGGTCGCCCGGCCCCGGGGACGTTCCCCGGTCGTTCGCCCGACGTTCACCCCCGCTCGGCTCCCCCGCCACGGGCCCGGTCGTAGCCTGGCCGCGTGATCACGGTCGGAACGAGTACGTCCTGCGTCTCCCCGCTCCCCGTCGACGAGGCCTTCCGCCTCGCGAGGACCACCGGCTTCGACGGGGTGGAGGTGATGGTGACCGCCGACCGGGCGAGCCGCGACGCCCGGCTGCTCCGCGACTCCTCGGCTCGCTGGGGGCTGCCGGTGCTCTCGGTGCACGCGCCCGTCCTGCCGCTCGCCCACTTCGCCCTCGGCCGCGACCAGGGCGAGAAGCTGCGACGCTCGGCCGAGCTCGCGGTCGAGCTCGGCGCCTCGACGGTGGTCGTGCACCCGCCGTTCCGGTGGCAGCGTCGGCACTCCGCGCGGTTCCTCGGCCTGGTCAGGGAGCTGGCCGCGTCGACCGGCGTCGAGCTGGCGGTCGAGAACATGTTCCCCTGGCGTGCAGGTCCGATCGTCGCCGACGTCTACTCCCCCGGCCACGACCCGTCGACCCTCGACGTCGACGCGGCGGTGCTGGACTTCTCGCACGCCGCCGTCGCCGGGCGCGACGCGCTCGACCTCGCGCTGGCTCTCGGCCCGCGCCTCCGTCACGTCCACCTCTGCGACGGAGTCGTCTCGACGCGGCCGGGCGGCCTGGTCGACCAGCACCTGGTGCCGGGCACAGGCGACCAGCCGGTGGCCGAGGTGCTCGAGCACCTGGCGCGGTCGGGCTGGTCAGGGTCGGTCGTCGCGGAGGTGCACTCCCCCGGCCGGACGACCGACGAGGTGGCGCTCTCGGACATGCTGCGGCGCACGCTGGCCCACGCTCGCGCGGCGCTGTCGGTCGGCGCGACTCCGGCAGCAGGCACGGTGCCGGCCGGGGGCACGGCGACGTCGGCGGGCTACGCCCCGACGAGCACCGTGGCGACGACGGCGAGCGGCACGGCGACGACGGCGACCCCGAGCCCGCCGAGCACGACGCCGCGCCACCTCACCTCGACGCCCATCGACGTGAGCCTCCCGTGCCAGAGCAGCGTCGCGAGCGAGGCCCAGGGCGCGACCAGGCAGCCGACGTTGACCCCCACCAGCACGGCCACGAGCCGCAGCGGCGAGCCGGCGACGGGCTCGAGGGCGAGGTAGGCCGGCAGGTTGTTCGCGACGTTGGCGGCGGCCGCGCTGCCGGCGGCGAGGCGCAGCAGGTCGGGCAGGCCGTCGCCCGATCCGACCAGCACGGCGAGCGCGTCCGCGAGCCCCAGCGAGTGCGCCGCCTCGACGACGACGAAGAGGCCGCTGGCGAAGACGATCGTGCCCCACGGCACGAGGCCGAGCCGCAGCGTCGACGGGCGACGCACCGCGGTGACGACGACGAGCACCAGCGCGGCCACCGCCGCGGGGATCCACACCTCGATCCCGCTGACCAGCGCCGGCACGAGCAGGGCCACGGCGACGGCGGCCACGACGAAGAGGACGCGGTCGCCTGCCTCCTCCCGCTCGGGAGCCTCGAAGCGCCCGCTCAGCTCGCGGCGGTAGCGGATGCCGACGGCGGCGACCGGCACGACGGCGGCGACCACGGCCGCCGGCGCCACGAGCGCGGCGAAGGAGGCGGGCGACGGCGACCCGAGGGCGTCGAGGGCCAGCAGGTTGGTCAGGTTCGACACCGGCAGCAGCATGGAGCCGCAGTTCGCGAGCCACACCGTCGTGAGGGCGAACGGCATCGGCGGCAGCCCGACCCGACGGGCGACGAGCACGACCACGGGGGTGAGCAGCACGGCGGTCGTGTCGAGCGACAGGAAGATCGTGCAGCCGAGCGCGAGCGCGACCACGAAGGCCCAGAGCACGACGACGCGACCGCGCGCCGCCCGCGCGGCGAACCCGGCCAGCCAGGAGAAGAGACCGGCCTCGGCCGCGAGCTCCGACACGATCGTCAGCGCGACGACGAAGCCGAGCACCGGGGCGACCCGCTCGACGAGCGTGCCCAGCTCCTCCAGCGTGAGCACCCCGGCGAGCAGGGCGACGAGCCCGACGACGAGCAACGCTGCTCCGAGCACGGCAGTGCGCACCAGGTCTCCTCCGGCCGACGAGCCCGGACCGGGCGAGCCGGGCAGCTCACCCTACGGCCCCGCGACCTGCACGCACTGCACCGATCCCCGCCGGTGCGCGGAGCGGCCTGACGAGTACGGTGGAGCCACCGATCACCAGGAGAGAACCGTGCGCAAATTCCTTTTCAACGGAGCGATCATCAGCTCGCTCTTCTCGGGCGTGAGCCTGCTCAAGAGCCTCAGCTCCGGTCCCCGCGACTGGCGACTGCTGCTCACCGCCGTGGCCTGGGCCGCCACGACGGCCATCGCGGTCGGCAACGTGGTCGAGGCCGCGAACGAGAACGACTGACCGTTCGGCCCTCGACCGGCTGACGTGCCGGCACAGGCACGAAGGAGGCGCGTCCCCGGTCGGGGGCGCGCCTCCTTCGTGCCTGCGGACCGGGCTCAGCGGTCGGGGCGACCCGTCGGTCGGCCGTCGAACGACCGGTCGACGTGCGGGTCGCGCTCGTCCTCGGCGCCCATGGTGGCGGCGTAGGGCCGCGGCTCCGGGTCGGCGTCGCGCTGGATCGGGATCGCCTGCGTGAACAGCTGCGTGCGCTCCGAGCCGGCGTTCTCGCCTGAGAAGAGCCCTCCTGCCTCCGACGTGGACCGTGCAGGACGGCGTGTCGTCGGCTCAGGCTCCGCCTCGACCGTCTGGACGCGGGTGCGCGGCACTGCCTGCGGCGACACGCGGTGCAGCCACGCGACGAGGTCCTCCCGCACGAGGCAGCGCAGGTCGAAGAGCGTGCCGGCGTCCTTGGCGGTGACCAGCACCCGGACGCGCACCCAGCCCCCGGTCGCGTCGGTCACCTGGAGCACCTTCGTGCGGCGGTCCCAGAGGTCGGTGCGCTCGAGGATGCGGTCGAGCTCGTCGCGCATGGCGCCGGGGTCGACCCGCCAGTCCAGGTCGAGCTCGACGGCGCCGAGCAGCTCGCTGTTGCGACGGGTCCAGTTCTCGAACGGCGTCGTCGTGAAGTAGGTCGAGGGCAGCACGAGACGGCGGTCGTCCCAGATGTGGACGACAACGTACGAGAGCGTGATCTCCTCGATCAGGCCCCACTGGCCCTCGACCACCACCACGTCGTCGATGCGGATCGCGTCGCTGAAGGCGAGTTGGATCCCCGCGAACACGTTCGCGAGGGTCGACTGCGCGGCGAGGCCGGCCACGACCGAGACCAGGCCGGCGCTCGCGAGGACGCTGGCCCCGACGGCCTCGACGCCGGGGAACCCGAGGAGGATCGCGCCGGCCGCGATGACGACCACGACCACCATCGTGAGGCGCCGGAGGATCAGCACCTGGGTGCGCACCCGCCGGGCGATCCGGTTGTCGGCGGTGTCGATCCGGTAGCGCGCGAGCCCCAGGTCCTCGAAGAAGAGGGCCAGCGCCCCGACGAACCAGGCCACGACCACGATGACGGCGCAGCGGAAGAGCTGCGCCACCACCTCCTCGCCGGCGTACGGCGAGCCGAGCAGGGCAGGCAAGGAGGTGCGGAGGGCGATCGTGAGGAGGACGACCAGCAGCGTCCAGCGGAACGGACGGCGCATGCGCTCGACGAGCGCCTTCGCCCACTCCTTCTTCTTGGCGACGAGCCCCACGACGAGGCCGACGACCGCCGAGACGACGAAGGTGAGCACGACGGCCGCGGCCACCGAGATGAGCAGTTGGATCCAAGGCATCCGTCCACACTGTCGCACGCGGAGGGCGCCCGACCGACCTCGGTCCCGTCAGACTGGGACCGTGAGTCGATCCACAGGTTCCCGTCACGACGACGCCACGTCCTCGTCACCTCCCGGACGCCGGCGCCGCGCGGCCCCCCGCAGCCGCACGCGTCGCGTGCTGAAGGGCGTCGCGCTCGTCCTGTTCGCCGTGGTCGTCCTGGTGGCGACCGGCTTCTTCGTCTGGGCGAAGACGCCGATGTCGGCCACCGCCTCCTCACTGGCCGCCGTCGCGGACGACACTCGGGTCGACGTCGCCGACCAGCCCGACGTCGTCGTGCTGCGCCCGGCCCGGACCACGGCGCTCGACCAGGGACTCGTCTTCGTCGCCGGCGCCCGCGTCGACCCGCAGGCCTACGAGCAGGTGCTCGCCGGCCTCGTCGCCACGGGCGTCACCGTCGTCGTCGAGCGCCCCGTGCTCGGCTTCGGGATCCTCGACCCGCGTCCGCTCTCGCACTTCACCGACCTCGCGCCCGAGGTGACGAACTGGGCAGTCGGCGGGCACTCCCTCGGCGGGGTGCGCGCCTGTCAGTACGCCGCGGACGACCCGACGGTCGAGGGCCTCGTCCTCTTCGGCTCGTACTGCGCGACGACCGACCTCTCGGGCCGCGACGACCTGCCCGTGCTCAGCCTCGGCGGCAGCCGGGACGGCCTGAGCACGCCGGACGACATCGAGCGCTACCGCGACATGCTGCCCGACGACGCGACGGTCGTCGAGATCCCGGGCCTCGCCCACGCGCAGTTCGGCAGCTACGGCGCCCAGCCGGGCGACGGCGAGCCGTCGATCAGCGACGAGGAGGCGCGGTCACGGATCGACCGCGAGCTCACGTCGTTCTTCGCCGGCGTGGGCGACTGACGGCGCGACGGGCGGCCCGTCGGACGGTGCGTCAGACGGAGCGCTTGCGGAGGCGCAGCGCCTCGAGTGCCATGCCGAGCGTGGCGTAGCGGCCGACCTCCTCGGCCCAGGCCGGGTTCGGGCCCTTCAGCGCCACGTGCACGCCGCCCTCGTCGCGGACGTGGCCGAGGACGCGGTCGGGCGTCGAGACCTGGACGAGGCCGCCGGAGACGTTCCGGGTGCTGAGCTGCGCGCTGCGGCGGAGGGGCTCGACGGCGATGGTGGTCACGGGGTGGTGCCTTTCGTGGGGGACGTGCGAGACCGACGCTACGCGCGACTCCCCTGGTCTCCCCTGGGGCTCTGCCGTGCGTCCCCGGTGGTCAGCCTGTGCGGGAGCCTGGCGTCGGGGTACGACGACGCCCCGCCCGGCTGAGCCGGACGGGGCGTGACGAGGAGGTGCGGGTCAGCTGGTGAGGCCGTCCACGTAGTCCTGGTTCTCGGCGATCCACTCGTCCACGACCTCGGTGTAGTCACTGCCGTCGACGCCGCTGTTGAACATGGCGTTCTCGAGCGACGAGAGGGTCTCGGTGTCCATCTCGAAGCCCTCGAGCCACTCGGTCAGCTGCGGGAAGTTCGAGGTGAAGCTCTTGCCGCCGAACGAGTGGATGCCCTCGGCGTCGCCGAGCGTGCCCTTCGGGTCGGCGAGGTCCTTGATGGGGAACGCGTCGTAGGCCCAGTGCGGGCTCCACAGGGTGACGGCGATGTTCTCGCCGGCCTCGGTGGCGCTCTTCAGCTCGGTGAGCATGGCGGCGGTCGACGAGGTCTGCAGCTCGAGCGCGTCGATGCCGTAGTCGGGGATGGTCGCGTCCTGGACGGCCGTCGTCAGGCCCGCTCCGGGCTCGATGCCGACGATGGAGCCGCCGAAGAGGTCGGCGTTCGCGTTCAGCTCCTCGATCGAGTCGATCGGTGCGTCGGCGTTCACCGCGACGGCGAGCTTCGCGTCGTCGTTCCAGGCGCCGAGGTCGGTGAGGTCGTCGCCGTACTGCTCGACGTAGTCCGCGTGGGTCGTGGGCAGCCAGGTGTCGAGCACGACGTCGTAGTCGTCGGTCGTGAGGCCCGAGTAGACGGGGGCGACGTCGGCCATCTGCAGGTTGACGATGTAGCCCTCGTCCTCGAGGACCGACTTCCAGAGCCACGAGGCGGCGATGCCCTCGTCCCAGCCGTTGAAGACGGCGAGCTCGACGACGCTCTTGTCGCCGTTGTCGAGGGTCTCGGCCGACGACGAGCTGCCGGGAGGCGAGCAGGCGGCGAGGCCGAGGACGGCAGTGGTGCCGAGGGCGAGGGAGGCGGCGATGGTGCGCTTCTTCATGGGTGTCCTTCCGGGGACGATCGGTGTGTTCGAGGTGCTGGTGCTGGTGCTTGCTCGCGGGCTCACGCGGCGGCCCCGACGGGGACGGGCTGCTCGCTGTCGGCGGTGCGCGCCTCCTGCGTGCTCGGCGTCGGCGCGGGAGCGTCGTCCCGGCCGGCGCCGCTGCGGAGCGGGCGTCGACGCGCCCGGCGGTCGGCGCCCAGGGCCGCCGTCATCCGGTCGAGGATGATCGCGAGCACGACGACCGAGATGCCGGCCTCCGCTCCGAGCGCGATGTCGATCCGGTTGAGGCTCGCGACGATGTCGCCGCCGAGCCCGCCCGCGCCGACCATGCCGGCGATGACGACCATTGAGAGCGAGAGCATGATGACCTGGTTGACGCCGGCCATGATGCTCGGCTTCGCGAGCGGCAGCTGGATCTGGCGGAGGATGCGCCACGGGGACGAGCCGAACGCGTGGCCCGCCTCGACCACCTCCTTGTCGACGCCCCGGATGCCGAGCTCGGTCAGGCGGACCCCGGGGGCCATCGCGAAGACGACCGTCGCGACGATGCCGGGGACGACGCCGATGCGGAACAGCAGCAGGGCGGGGATCAGGTAGACGAACGCGGGGGTCGTCTGCATGAAGTCGAGCACGGGCCGGATGATCTGCGAGGCCAGCGACGACTTCGCGGCGAGGACCCCGAGCGGGATGCTCAGCACGATGGCCACCGCGCCGGCGACGAGCACCAGGGCGAGGGTCGACATGGCGTTCTCCCACTGGCCGAGGGTGCCGATGAAGAGCAGTCCGGCCGCCGTGCCGAGGCCGAACTTCCAGCCCTTCGCGACGAAGGCCAGGACCGCGATCACGACGACGACCGCCCAGAAGGGAGGTGCGCTCAGGAAGTACTCGACCCACTCGTAGAAGAAGGTCACGATCGCGCGGATCACGGAGAAGAAGCCGCCGAGGTGGGTCGTGACCCAGTCGACGACGACGGCGACGGCGTCGCCGAAGGGGATGCGGAGGTACTCGTTCATCGGAGGGCTCCCTCGGTGGTCGCGGCGGGGACGCCGGCAGGCGCGGCGAGCGTCTCGTCGAGCTCGCTCTCGGAGTAGCGGGTCACGGGCTCGAGCACGGGGATCGGCGACGTCGAGGTGTCGACCCCGCCGAGCGCGGCGAGCAGCGTGACGCGCGGGATGACGCCGATCAAGCGGTCGCGGTCGTCGACGACGGCGATGGGCAGGGGGCTCTCGACGGCCAGCTCGAAGAGGTCGACGAGGGCGGCGTCGGGGCCGACCTTCGCGAACTCGGCGTTGACGATCGAGGCGAGGTCGGTGTCGGCGGCCTTGACCTGGCGCATCACGTGGCCGTCGCGCACCCAGCCGAGCAGCGTGCGGTCGCGGCCGAGCACGAACAGCGCCGCGGTCTGCAGGTCACGCAGCGTGCGGAGCGCGCCCCGCGGGCCGGCGGTCAGCTGGACGACGGCGCGGGCTGGCTCCATCACGCTCGACGCGGTGAGCACCCGCGCACGGTCGACGTCCTGCACGAACTGGGCGACGTAGTCGTTCGCCGGGTCGGTGAGGATGTCCTCCGGCGTGCCGATCTGCACGATGCGGCCGTCGCGCATGACGGCGATCCGGTCACCGAGGAACATCGCCTCGTTGAGGTCGTGGGTGATGAAGACGATCGTCTTGCCGAGGGTCGCCTGCAGCTCGAGCAGCTGCTCCTGCATCTCGCGCCGGATCAGGGGGTCGAGGGCGCTGAACGCCTCGTCCATCAGCAGGATGTCGGTCTCGGCGGCGAGCGCGCGAGCCAGGCCGACGCGCTGCTGCATGCCGCCCGACAGCTCGGCGGGGAGCTTGTCCTCCCAGCCGCCGAGGCCGACGACGGCGGTCATCTCGCGCGCCTTGGCCAGGCGGTCGGCCTTCGGCACGCCCTGGACCTCGAGGCCGTAGGCGACGTTGTCGAGGACGGTGCGGTGCGGCAGCAACGCGAAGTGCTGGAACACCATCGACACGTTCTGCCGTCGCACCTCGCGGAGGCGCGCGGCGGGCACGTCGGAGATGGCGGACCCCGAGACCTCGACCGAGCCGGAGGTGGGCTCGAGCAGGCCGTTGAGCATCCGGATGAGCGTCGACTTGCCGGAGCCGGACAGCCCCATCACGACGAAGATCTCGCCGGGCTGCACGTCGAAGGAGGCGTCGATGACGGCGGCCGTGCCGAGGGACGCGGCCTCGGCTCGGGTGGCGCCCGCCTCCAGGCGGGTCACGGCGTCCTTGGGTCGGCGGCCGAACACCTTGTACAGGTTCCGGGCGCGCACGGCGGGGGTGGTGGTCACGGGCTCTCCATGCGCACGCCGACAGGGGCGTCCGGCCGCTCGGGCCGGAGCCGTCGGCGGCGTCCAGGTCGGGCGGACGGGTCGACGGCACGTGCGGGACGGACCGGCTCAAGCGGCGCGTGACCGGCGTCGTGCCTGGTCTGCCTCGCGAACCCGTACCCCGCTGGGCCGGTCACGGGACCGGCGCCGGCGCCACCGGACCGTACGTCGCCGCGGCCCGGTGATCCTGGGGCCGACGGCGACGCGTCCTGATGATGTCGGACCCGGCGGACCGGGTCGACACGACGGTAGCGCGGACGACACGTGACGACCAAGTCGCCGACCCCCTCCCTGGGGACCGCGCGCGTCCCCCGTGACGGCGTGTCGCCCGTGCCTGCGGGGATCGTGATCGAGACCCCATCGTTACAGAGCCTGCAGGCCGGGCACGCCGCCTCCTCGTCTCGCGCCCACCGGCCAGGGAGGGTGCAGATCGTGCACCGAGGGGTCTACGGTCGTGCCATGACGAGTCCCTCGAAGGAGGGTGGCCCCGGCGCCTCCCCCGATCACGTCCCCCAGGATTTCTCGCACGAGCAGGAGGGGTTCCACCAAGGGCTGAAGCCCCGTCAGCTGCAGATGATCGCCATCGGAGGCGCGATCGGCACGGGGCTGTTCCTCGGCGCCGGCGGGCGCCTCGCGACGGCGGGCCCCGCGCTCGCGATCGTCTTCGCGATCTGCGGGGTCTTCGCGTTCTTCATCCTCAGGGCCCTCGGCGAGCTCGTGCTGCACCGCCCCTCCTCAGGGTCGTTCGTCTCGTACGCGCGGGAGTTCTTCGGCGAGAAGGCCGCCTACGCCGCCGGCTGGATGTACTTCCTCAACTGGGCCATGACCGCGATCGTCGACGTGACCGCCGTCGCCCTCTACCTGCACTACTGGAGCGCCTTCACGTCTGCCCCCGACTGGCTGCTGGCCCTCGTGGCGCTCGCGGTCGTGCTGTCCGTGAACCTGCTCGCGGTCAAGGTGTTCGGCGAGATGGAGTTCTGGTTCGCGATCATCAAGGTCGCGGCCCTCGTGGTGTTCCTCGTCGTGGGGGTCGTCTGGCTCGCCGCCTCGTTCCCCGTGACGAGCGGCGGCGAGTCGATCGACACGGGCTGGTCGGTCATCGCGGCGAGCGGGATCCTGCCGAACGGCCTCCTGCCCGCGGTCATCGTCATCCAGGGCGTGGTGTTCGCGTACGCCGCGATCGAGCTCGTCGGCACCGCGTCGGGCGAGACGCAGCACCCCGAGAAGGTCGTGCCCAGGGCCATCAACACCGTCATCATCCGCATCGCGGTCTTCTACGTCGGCAGTCTCGTGCTGCTGTCGCTGCTGCTGCCCTACACGTCGTACGAGGCCGGGCAGAGCCCCTTCGTGACGTTCTTCGGGAGCATCGGGAGCCCCGAGGTGGGCGAGATCGCCGGCTCGATCATGAACTTCGTCGTGGTCACCGCCGCGCTCTCGAGCCTCAACGCCGGGCTGTACTCCACCGGCCGCGTGCTGCACTCCATGGGCATGAACGGCTCGGCGCCGAAGTTCACGACGAAGATGTCGAAGGGCGGCGTGCCCTTCGGCGGCATCCTCCTCACGGCGAGCATCACCCTGCTCGGCGTCGTGCTGAACGCCGTCGTCGGCGCGAACACCGCGTTCGAGATCGTGCTGAACATCGCCTCGCTCGGGATCCTGACCGCGTGGGGGACGATCATCCTCTGCCAGATGCGACTGCGGCAGTGGGCCAAGGAGGGCAAGGCGGAGGAGCCGTCGTTCCGTCTGCCCGGAGCGCCCGTGACGAGCTACCTGACGCTGGCGTTCCTGCTCGCGGTGGTCGTGCTGATGGCGATCGACTGGCCGATCGGCTCGTGCACCGTCATGTCGCTCGTCGTCATCATCCCGCTGCTGATGCTCGGCTGGCACCTCCAGCGCGACCGCATCCTGGCCGCCGCGCGGCTGCGCGAGGGCATGACCGGCCCCTACCCGGTCACCGGGCGCGACGCCTCGTCGCAGCTTCCCCGGGACGAGCGCGGACAGGACTAGCCGACGGACCGGCCGACGATCACGTGCCCCCAGCGAGCGGTCAGAACAGCGGCCACGGGACGGCGGGCGCCTGGCCCTCGGGCTCGGGGAAGGTGCCCGTCGCCCGCAGGCGCTCGCACCGGGCGCCGAGCGCGGCGACCTCGGCCTCGGTGACCAGCCCGCCGAGGACGGCCCCCAGCTCGCCGCCGAGCTGCTGCTCGACCCGGGCGACCCCGTCGAGCTCGTCGTGCGTGAGGGGCTCTCCCGCCCAGCCCCAGAGCACCGTTCGGAGCTTGTGCTCGACGTGCAGGGTCAGCCCGTGGTCCACTCCGTGACGGTGACCGCCCGGCATCGCCAGGACGTGGGCGCCCTTGCGGTCGGCGTTGTTCACGAGCACGTCGAAGACCGCCATCCGGCGGAGCGCGGACGAGTCCTCGTGCACGAGCGCGACCGGCTCGTCGTCCTCGTCGAGGCCCTCGAGCACAGTGCGCCAGCCCTCCTCCGGCACGTCGGCGGAGGGCAGCAGGTCGACGGCGTCCTGGTCGGGGTCGACGTCGCACCAGAGCTGCACCATGCCGGGGCCGAGAGGGCCGTCCCGGAGCCAGGTGCGGGGCACGACGTCCCAGCCCAGCGCCTCGGACACGTGCCAGGACGCGACCTCCCGCGAGGCGAGGTCGCCGTCGGGGAAGTCCCAGAGCGGGCGCTCGCCCGCGATCGGCTTGTAGACCACGACGACCCCGTCGACCTCGCCGACGAACGTCGCGTTGGAGGCGGTGGTCACCCGGCCCGTGAGCGTCAGCTCCCCCGCCAGCAGGTCGGGCCCGGTCGTCACCAGGAGTCGCCGGGACCGGCGCAGACGTGGCCCTCGGGGTCCATGGGCGCTCCGCAGAGCGGGCACAGGGCACGGCCGGCGCCCACGACCTCGAGGGTGCGGGCCGCGAAGGCCCTCGCGGTGCCGACCGGGAGCCTCAGGGTCATCATCTCGACCGGCTCGGCCTCGTCGGAGTCGAGATCGAGGTCGACGTCGAGGTCGTCGTCGCCCGGGTCGACGAGGGGGTACGCCTCCACGACGACCTGGGCCGTCGACGGGTCCCAGCCGAGGCTGAGCGCGCCGACCCGGAACTCGGCCTCGACCGGCTGGTCGAGGGGCGCGTGGTCGACGAGCTCGTCGGGCGTGGTCTCGGGGACGCTGGCGGGGTTGCCCTCGACGCTGCGCACCTCGTCGAGGATCTCGTCGATCTTGCGGGCGAGGACGGCGGACTGCTCCTTCTCGAGGGCGACGCTGACGACGCGGCGGCCGTCACGGGCCTGCAGGTAGAAGGTGCGGGCTCCGGGGCGCCCGACGGTGCCGACGACGACGCGGTCGGGCCAGTCGAACCCGTGGACGATGGTGGGCATGGCGTCATCCTACGAGCGCCGGGCGCAGGTGTCCGGGGCGGGCACTCAGACGGTGCTGGCGCCTCCCCCGACGGCGGCGTCCGTGCTGGGCGCCGCGCCGCGCAGCCAGCCGAGGTCGCCCCCGTCGGTGTTGGTGGCGAGGACGTCGGTGCGGTGCGTGCCGTACCGCACGATGGACACGGACGCCGGGCCGACCGAGATGCGCTGGAACAGGTCGAGGTGCATGCCCAGGGCGTCGGCCAGGACGGACTTGACGACGTCTCCGTGGCTGACCGCGAGCCAGACGGCTCCCGGCCCGTGCTCTCGCTCGACCGCGGCGTCGTGGGCGCGGATCGCGCTGACGGCCCGGTGCTGCATGCCCGACATCGTCTCGCCGCCCGGGAACGTCACGGCGGACGGCTGCCGCTGGACGACCTGCCAGAGGTCCTCGCCGGCGAGCTCGGAGAGGGGACGGCCCTGCCAGTCCCCGTAGTCGCACTCGGTGATCGCGTCGTCGACCAGCACCTCGAAGGAGGCGTCGGCCGACTGCTGCGCGACGATCGCCTCGGTCGTCTCCCGGCACCGCTCGAGCGGCGAGGTCACCACCCGGGCGAACGGCACCACGGCCAGCCTCGCCCCCGCCGCCGCGGCCTGCTGCCGCCCGACCTCGTCGAGCAGCACCCCCGCCGTCCGCCCCGCCAGCACCCCGCTCGCGTTCGCCGTAGTCCGCCCGTGCCGCACCACCACAACAGTCGCCATCCCGCCACCCTAGGCCCCGCCCCGCCCCGCCCCCTCCTGTCGCCGAAGGAGACGAGCGAAGCGTCGCCCCCTCCTGTCGCCGAAGGGGACGAGCGAAGCGTCGTCCGCACCTGTCGCCGAAGGGGACAAGCGAAGCGTCGTCCGCTCCCGTCGCCGAAGGGGACGAGCGAAGCGTCGTCCGCACCTGTCGCCGAAGGGGACGAGCGAAGCGTCGTCCGCGCCCCGCGCCACGAGCACCTGGCGGGCAGAGGTGCCTGCCCCGCACGACCCGAGCCGCACGTCGCCGCAGGCGACGAAAGGCGTGGAACAAAATCCCCCGCGAAGAAGCGGAGCTTCGAACACGGGGAAGCCAATTTTGTGGTGCACCCCCTCGGACTTGAACCGAGAACCCACTGATTAAGAGTCAGTTGCTCTGCCAATTGAGCTAGAGGTGCGTGCTGCGCGGCGTGGCGCAACGAGGAATGACTCTAGCATGAGATTCGACCCCCTGAGAACCACCGGTGCCCCTGTGCGCCGCGAGATCGGAGCACCATGTCCACGAAGCTCGAGAAGGGCGCCACGGCGCCCCCGTTCACCCTCGACGACGAGTCGGGCGCCCCTGTCTCGTTGTCGGACTTCGCCGGCCGCAAGGTGATCGTGTACTTCTACCCGGCGGCGTCGACGCCGGGCTGCACGACGCAGGCCTGCGACTTCAGGGACAACATCAACTCGTTGGCGGGTTCCGGGTACCAGGTGCTGGGCGTGTCGAAGGACGCCCCGGAGGCGCTCCGCCGCTTCAAGGACGAGCAGGGACTGAACTTCCCCCTGCTGTCCGACCCGGAGCTGACGGCGCACCAGGAGTACGGCGCCTGGGGCGAGAAGAACAACTACGGCCGCGTCGTCACCGGCACGATCCGGTCGACGTTCGTGCTCGACGAGCAGGGCGTCGTTCAGCTGCCGTTGTACAACGTGAAGGCGACCGGCCACGTGGCGTCGCTGCGGAAGAAGCTCGGCCTGGACTGAGCCGCTCGGCCGACGCCCAGCCTCGCCCTGCAGATCAGTAGGTGCGAGGCGGGGCGTCGTCGCGTGCGGACGTGACGGCGACGACGCTCGGGACGAGCAGCAGCACCACGACGAGAACGGCGGGGACGATGAGCCAAAGCCCGACGGAGGGGTTGGCGAAGGTGCCCTGCAGGCTCCCGACGCCGACCGCGATCTGCAGCACCTGCCACACGATCGCGGCGCCCCTGATCCAGCCTCGGCCGCGAACTGCGCCGACGACGATCGCGCCCAGCCAGACGGCGGCGAGGAGGGTGAGCAACAGGATCGCGGCGGCAGCCGCGTAGGAGTCGGGCCGCACCGTGAGGATCTCGACCAGGAGGTACGCCGTCGCGACGGCGAGCAGTGCGGCCTCGGCCGCGAGCAGGAGGACGAGCAGCCAGTAGAGGGCGGGACGGGACGGCGTCGCAGAACGACCTGTCCTCTCGGGCGGGGTGTCTCCGGACTGCTCGGCCACGCTCGATCCCTCCTGAGAATCCTTGATCTGGCGGTTCCAGTATGCGACCATATTCGAGGTCGAAGTGACGCGTACGTCGTGGTGCGCGCCTCCCAATGAATCGAAGTCTCTCGGCTTTCTTCCCCCCACCGGAACCCGGCGCTTCGACGTGCCCGGTCCAGCACCCAAAGGAGTACCCATCGATGGATTGGCGTGACAAAGCCGCCTGCCTGACCGCTGACCCGGAGCTGTTCTTCCCGGTCGGCAACACGGGCCCCGCCGTGGACCAGATCGACAAGGCGAAGACCGTCTGCGGTCGCTGCACGGTCACGGAGACCTGCCTGCAGTACGCCCTGGAGACGAGTCAGGACTCCGGCGTCTGGGGCGGGCTCAGCGAGGACGAGCGTCGGGCCCTCAAGCGCCGCGCCGCCCGCGCCCGCCGCGCCAGCTAGGCACCGAGCACCAGCGAACACACGAGGCCGGCTCCCCCACGGGGAGCCGGCCTCGTCGTGTCCGGACGACAGTCAGGGTCCGGCTAGGACAGCCCACCCCTTCCTGCCGCCGAGGGCGGGTCGGAGCGGGGACGGGCCGAGCGGGGACGGTCAGGCGCGGGTGAGCCAGCGGAACGGGATCTCGATGGTGACCTCGGTGCCGTTGCCCACGAGCGTGTGCCAGTCGATGGTGCCGCCGAGCTCGCCCTGGATGAGCGTCCGGACGATCTGCGTCCCCAGGCCGGAGCCGACCTTGCCCTCGGGCAGGCCGACGCCGTCGTCCCGCACCTTCACCGTCAACTGCTCGTCGTCGCGCTCGGCCGAGATCTCCACGACGCCGTCCCGGCCGTCGAGACCGTGCTCGACGGCGTTGGTCACGAGCTCGGTGAGCGCCAGGGCGAGCGGCGTCGCGTACTCGCTCGGGAGGGCGCCGAAGCTGCCCGTCCTCGTGGGACGCACGGTGGTGGCGTGGCTGGACGCCACCTCGGTGATGAGCATGAGGACCCGGTCGAAGACCGTGTCGAAGTCGACGTTCTGACTGAGGCCCTCGGACAGCGTGTCGTGCACGACCGCGATCGAGGCCACGCGGCGCATGGCCTGGGTGAGTGCCTCGCGGGCGACGTCGGTGTGTGTGCGTCGGGCCTGGATGCGGAGGAGCGACGCGACGGTCTGCAGGTTGTTCTTGACCCGGTGGTGGATCTCGCGGATCGTCGCGTCCTTGGTGATGAGCTCTCGCTCCTGGTGTCGGAGCTCGGTGACGTCGCGGCAGAGCACGACGGCGCCCACCCGCTCGCCCTTGTCCCGCAGCGGGATGGCGCGGAGCGACACGGTGACGCCCCGCGCCTCGATGTCCGTGCGCCACGGCGCCCGCCCCGTGACGACCAGCGGAAGGGACTCGTCGATGACGAGCTTGCCCTGCAGCAGTCCCGTCGTCACCTCGGCGAGGGACTCGCCCTCGAGCTCGCCGGCGAAGCCCATGCGGTTGAAGGCGGACAGGCCGTTCGGGCTCGCGAAGGTGACCATGCCGTCGACGTCGAGACGGAGCAGGCCGTCGGAGGCGCGGGGTGCGCCCCGGCGCGGCCCGGTCGGAGCGCCGAGGTCGGGGAAGTCCCCCGCGGCGATCATCGCGAAGAGGTCGTTGCTGCACTGGTTGAACGTGAGTTCCTGACGGCTGGGGGTCCGCGCCTCGCTCAGGTTCGTGTGTCGCGTGATCACCGCGATGGGCGCCTCCGTCACGTCGGGACGGCTCGCGCCGAGACGGCGGAGGACGGGCACGGCACGGACGCGCGTGGGGGTCTCCTCGTACCAGTCGGGCGCCGCGGAGTCGACGATCCGCGTCGTCTCGAAGGCCTGCTGGATCTGCGAGCGCCACTCGGGGCGCACCTCCTGGCCGACGAAGTCGCGGTAGAAGAGCGTGGCGGAGCTCGACGGACGCGCGTGCGCCACGGCCACGTAGCTGCCGGTGTCCGTGGGGACCCACAGCACCATGTCGGCGAAGGCCAGGTCGGCGAGGAGCTGCCAGTCGCCGACCAGCAGGTGCAGCCACTCGACGTCCGCCTCGCTGGAGCGGCCCTGGGCGAGAACGAGATCACTGAGCGTCGACACGCGCCCAGTCTAGGTCGACCTCGATCGAGCGCTCGCCGGGCCCCTCGGCCGCGTGGGGCCTCGGCCACTTGTCCACAGCGACAGCTGGTCGGAACAGACCTGTCCGGACATGTCATATGTTGAACGCCACGCCCCCCACGAAAGTCCGAGCCCCATGACTCCCCCTCTCGCCCTCCTGTCGTCCGAGCCCGACGAGCCCGCCGAGCCGGACGGGCTGGACGAGCCCGGTCGTCGGCCTCGTCGACCGCACCGGGCCGCCGAGCTGTTCCTCGTCGAGCCGCTCCCACCGGAGCGGCCCGTGCCCGCCGAGCCGGAGCTCGACCCGGGCGTGGCCGCCGAGGGGCTCGCCCGGTCGGTGCTCGAGGTGCTCGCCGGCGCCCGTGACCTGCAGCAGCTGACCCGGTGGGTCAGCTCGGACGTCCACGCGGTCCTGCGCACCCGGGTCCGGCTGGCCGCCCGGGCACGCTCGGTGCTCGCCGACCGCCCCGTCCGCCCCGTCCTCCGGATCGGCACCGTGAAGGTCGCGCGGCCGGTGCCGGGCGTCGTCGAGACCGTCGTCGTCGTGCACGGTCGGGGTCGCGCCCGTGCGGTGGCGATCCGCCTCGAGATCGTCGGCGAGCGCTGGCAGGCGAGCGCGCTCCACATCCTCTGACACGTCCGCCGACCCCGACGGGGCCGCTCACCGGTGGTGAGCGGCCCCGTCGGGGTCGTGTGCGCGGCGGGAGGCCTGCTGCCTCAGCTGTTCTTCTTGCCCGCGGCGCGACGCTCCGCGCGGTTCACGGGCGAGCCACCGCTGGTGCCGTCCGGCGCCTGGCCGAAGGCCCCGCGCCCGGCGGGCTTCGAGGTGCCGGTGGCCTGGGCGGCGGCGACCTCGGGGTCGTCCCCGCGCTCGGCGTCGTCCTGGGCCTTCTGCGCCTTGGCCGTCGCCGCCTGCTCGAGGCGTCCGCGCTGGTCGCGGACCTCGACCTCGCCCGCGATGTTCGGGGCCGAGTACTCGAGCTTCTTGGGCTGCTGCGTCTCGCCGTCGAGCCCCTTCGCGGCGATCACCGGCGCCTCCGCGGCGCCGACCTGCGACTGGACCTCGACCTCGAGGTTGAACAGGAACCCGACCGACTCTTCGCGGATCTGGCCCATCATGCTCTGGAAAAGCGCGTAGCCCTCACGCTGGTACTCGACCAGCGGGTCGCGCTGCGCCATGGCCCGCAGGCCGATGCCGTCCTTGAGGTAGTCCATCTCGTAGAGGTGGTCACGCCACCGACGGTCGATGACCGACAGCACGACGCGGCGCTCGAGCTCGCGCATGGCGGGCTCGCCGAGCGTCCCCTCACGAGTCCCGTAGGCCACCTTGGCGTCGGACAGGATCTCCTGGCCCA
Source organism: Frigoribacterium sp. ACAM 257 (assembly GCF_007954365.1). Classification (GTDB taxonomy): domain Bacteria; phylum Actinomycetota; class Actinomycetes; order Actinomycetales; family Microbacteriaceae; genus Frigoribacterium. The sequence goes on along the minus strand of NZ_VOLO01000001.1, from coordinate 486,280 downwards.
GGAAGTCACGCGTGGCCTTGCCCTTGGACCCTGCCTCGGTGATGACCTCGTCGATCGTGATCGAGATGGGCCACAGGGTCCGGAGCTCGGTCCAGAGGGCGTCGAGGTCCCAGTCGTCCGGGCTGCCCTCGCCCGTGTGCTGGTCGATGACCTCGTTGACGACGTCCTCCAGGAAGCGCTGCGAGCGGTCCTGCAGGTCGTCGCCCTCGAGGATGTGTCGGCGGTCGCCGTAGATGGCCTCGCGCTGACGGTTCAGGACGTCGTCGTACTTGAGGACGTTCTTGCGGATCTCGGCGTTGCGCGACTCGACCTGCGACTGGGCGGACCGGATGGCACGGCCGACGATCTTGTTCTCGATCGCGAGGTCGTCCGGCACGTTGCCGCGGCCCATCAGCGACTCGGCGGCGCCCGAGTTGAACAGGCGCATCAGGTCGTCCGTGAGCGAGAGGTAGAACCGGCTCTCGCCCGGGTCGCCCTGCCGGCCGCTGCGTCCGCGCAGCTGGTTGTCGATGCGACGCGACTCGTGGCGCTCCGTGCCGAGCACGTAGAGACCACCGGCCTCGATGACCTTCTCGGCCTCGGTGGCGACCTCGGCCTTCTTGGCCGCGAAGACGTCGTCCCAGGCGGCCTCGTACTCGTCCGGCGTGTCGGAGGGGCTGAGGCCCTTCGTGTTCATCTCCGCGACGGCGAGGAACTCGGCGTTGCCGCCCAGCATGATGTCGGTGCCTCGACCGGCCATGTTCGTCGCCACCGTGACCGAGCCGAAGCGACCGGCCTGCGCGACGATCGCCGCCTCCCTGGCGTGGTTCTTGGCGTTGAGCACCTCGTGCTTGACCCCGCGCTTGGCGAGGAGGCGAGACAGGTACTCGCTCTTCTCCACGCTCGTGGTGCCGACGAGCACGGGCTGGCCCTTCTCGTGGCGCTCGACGATGTCCTCGGCGACCTGCTCGAACTTCGCGGTCTCGTTCTTGTAGACGAGATCGGTCTGGTCGATGCGCTGCATCGACTTGTTCGTGGGGATCGGGACGACGCCGAGCTTGTAGGTGCTCATGAACTCGGCGGCCTCGGTCTCGGCCGTTCCCGTCATGCCGGAGAGCTTCTTGTACAGGCGGAAGTAGTTCTGCAGGGTGACGGTCGCGAGCGTCTGGTTCTCCGCCTTGACCTCCACCCCCTCCTTCGCCTCGATGGCCTGGTGGATGCCCTCGTTGTAGCGGCGGCCGCTGAGGATGCGCCCCGTGTGCTCGTCGACGATGAGCACCTCGCCGTTGATGACGACGTAGTCCTTGTCGCGCTTGAACAGCGCGCTCGCCTTGATCGAGTTGTTGAGGAACGAGATGAGGGGCGTGTTGGCCGACTCGTAGAGGTTGTCGATGCCGAGGTAGTCCTCGACCTTCTCGATGCCGGGCTCGAGCACCCCGACCGTGCGCTTCTTCTCGTCGACCTCGTAGTCGGTGCCGGCGATCAGGCGCTTCGAGATCGTGGCGAACTCGGCGAACCAGCGGTTGGCCTCGCCCGAGGCGGGACCGGAGATGATGAGGGGGGTGCGGGCCTCGTCGATGAGGATCGAGTCGACCTCGTCGACCACGGCGAAGAAGTGCCCGCGCTGGACCATGTCCTGCGACTGCCACGCCATGTTGTCGCGCAGGTAGTCGAAGCCGAACTCGTTGTTCGTGCCGTAGGTGATGTCGGCCGCGTACTGCTCGCGGCGCTCCGCCGGGGTCTGGCCGGCCAGGATGCAGCCGGTCGTCATGCCGAGAGCGCGGAAGACGCGGCCCATCAGCTCGGACTGGTAGCTCGCGAGGAAGTCGTTGACCGTGATGACGTGCACGCCGCGGGAGGCGATGGCGTTGAGGTACGCGGCGGTCGTGGCGACGAGGGTCTTGCCCTCGCCGGTCTTCATCTCGGCGATGTTGCCGAGGTGGAGGGCGGCGCCGCCCATCAGCTGGACGTCGAAGTGGCGCATGCCGAGGGTCCGCTTCGCCGCCTCGCGGACGGCGGCGAAGGCCTCCGGCAGCAGGTCGTCGAGCGACTCGCCGCCGACGTAGCGCTCGCGCAGCTCGACGGTCTCGTTCTTGAGCTCGTCGTCGGTGAGCGTCGTGAAGTCGTCCTCGAGCTCGTTGACGGCCGCGGCGTACGCCTTGAGCCTGCGGAGTGTGCGCCCTTCACCGACGCGGAGGACCTTCTCTAGGACGTTGGCCAACGGATGCTCCCTGGTTCTGGACGTGCCCGCCCCCTCGCGGGACGAGCACGGAATGGTGACAAGACTAGCGGCCACGGCCCTGGGAGGAGGAGGGAGGACCGGCGTGGTCCTCCCTGCCTCCCCCGAGGGCGTGGCCGCCGGGGCGACGCCGGCTCGGGCGCCGCCGGGTCAGCCGGCGAAGCCCGCCTTCAGGGCCGTCGCCGCCTCCTGCAGGTCGGGAGAGCTCTGGTCGAGGCCGATCACGCCGTAGTCCCAGCCCTTGCGGCGGTAGACGACGCTCGGGCGATCGGTCTCCGAGTCGATGAAGAGGTAGAAGTCGTGCCCCACGAGCTCCATGTAGTACAGGGCGTCGTCGACCGTCATCGGCGTCGACGCGAAGACCTTCTTGCGGATGACGACGGGCGTGTAGACCTCGTCCTCCTCCTCGGCCGCCTCGGCCTGCACGGTGGGCACGCTGCCCGTGCGGACGGCGTCCAGGGTCTCTGCCGCGGCGGGCACCACGCCGAGCGTGCTGAAGTCGGCACTCGAGGCCTCCTGCAGCGACGTCGGCCTGTGCTGTCCCCGGTGGACCTTCTTGCGGTCCTTGGCCCGGCGTATCCGCTCGAGCAGCCGCGCGACCGCGAGGTCGAAGGCGACGTACTTGTCGCCTCCCGTCGACTCGGCCCGCACGAGGGGGCCGGGGCCGATGAGGGTGAGCTCGACGCGGTCGTCGCCGGCCTGGCCGCTCGCCTTCTCGTTGTGGCGCGAGACCTTGATCTCGAGCGCCAGGGCCTTCGTGGCGAGCTGCGCCACCTTGTCGGCCTTGTCAGTGGCGTAGTCGCGGAAACGATCGGTGATGCCGACGTTTCGACCCGTGACGGAAATTTCCATGACGACCTCCTATGGCTATCGACGTGCCGCCTGTCAGCCAGGCGGATGTCCTTTCACGCCTTTGCCCCACCGTAGCCAGGTCGACGCCTCCCTGTCACCTCCCGTCCACCCGTGCGCCGCCGGACCGGGGCCGTCGCCGACCGCCGAGACCGTCACGACGACGCCCGTGCGGCGAGCGGCGTGGCCGCCAGGCAGAGCGCGGCGACCACCTCGGCTCCTGCCTCCTCGAGGGCCCTCCGCGCCTCCTGCAGGGTGCTGCCCGTCGTGAGGACGTCGTCGAGGACGACCACCCGTCGACCCGTCAGGTCGACCCGGCAGCGCAGGCTGCCCTCGCGTGCCCGGGCGCGCTGTTCTCGGTCGAGGCGCTTCTGGGCTGACGAGCGTCCGGGCCGGACGACGAGGACGCCGACGGAGGCGGACACCCCCGCAGCCCGGGCCAGCGTCGTCACCGGGTCCCATCCCCGACTCCGTCGCCCCGAGGGCGACGGCGGCACCGCGACCAACGCCGTCGGCGGGGCGCCCTGCGGCAGGGCGAGGTCGACCGCGGCACGGAGCGCAGGGCCGAGCTGGGCCGCCAGCCTCAGCCGGCCGTGTTGCTTGAAGGCCAGGACGGCCTCGCGGACCTCGAACTCGTACCGCAGCGCCGTGACGACGCGGAGGCCTGCGTGCACCGCCTCGACGGGCCGAGCGCGCAGGAGGTCCCGGCAGCCGTCGCAGAGCTCAAGGTCGGGAGCGCCGCAGCCGGCGCAGCTGACGGGCGACACGGCGGCCAGGGCGCCGCGGAGGGCGACGGCGACTGCGGCAGGGAGGACGACGGGCACCCCCTCAGGGTGGCGGCGCCGTCATCCGCCCGGACGACGGACCGGTCGCGGGCGTGGACGGCGACGCGTCGACGGGCCTCGGGGAGGGAAGACGACCTGGGGCCGGGACCCGGGACCCGGGACTCAGCGCTGGGTCGCGAGCAGGTCCGCCACCACGCCCGTGTCCTGCCAGCTGCTGCCCCGGGGCTCGAGCACCGACCCCTCCGCCGTCAGCACCCGCAGGCTGGAGGGACCGTTCCCGCCGACGATGGTCGTGGCGCTGCCCGACGGCTGCCCCGATCCCTCCGACGCCCCGCCCACCTCGGCGAGCGAGACGAGGGAGCCCTCACCCGTGCTGGTCAGGGAGGCGACGGTCAGCTGGTCGGCCCACGTGGCGTCGACGGGCCGACCCGTCGGGGCCGCGAGCTCGACCGGCGGGCCGAGGGCTGTCGGCACGCCGCGCGAGTCGCGGAGCAGCGCGACGACGAGGAGGCGGGACTCGCCCTCGTCGTCGAGCAGGACGAGGGCCCTGGCGCCGTCCCGCGACACCCGGAACGCCACGACGGCCGGGCCGGCGGGCAGCGTGGAGGTCACGGCGCGGGGAACGCCGTCGGGCCCGGTGGCCGTGACGGCCCGAGCGTCGTCGACCGGCACGGACCAGACCCAGCCGCCGTCGTCGAGGGACGGCGGGGCGAGCCCGGCTCGTCCGTCGACGAGCACGCTCGAGCCGTCCGCCCCCACGCGGAGTGCGCCGCGGTCGGTCCCGACGACGACCACGGCCAGGTCCGCCGACACCTCGGCCGAGGTCGGGGCCAGCGCCCCGGCGACGGGGCCGAGCCCCGGCAGGGGGCTGACGGACGACCGGGAGGCGAACCCGAGGACGCCGTCGGCGACGACCAGGGGCCGCGCGTCGACCGTGGGATCGCGGAGGGGCGCGGACCCGCCCAGGTCGGGCACGTCGAGGACGGTGGACTCGACGCTGAGGTCGACCGCCGTGATGGTCGAGAGGGTCGAGAAGCTCGCCAGCAACTGCGCCTGCATGCGCGCGCGGGCGTCGTCCGAGGCGGAGAGGGCGTCGCTCGTGAGGTCGACCCTGGCCGTGCCGTCGTCGACGGTGATGGCCGTGAGGGAGAGCTGCGTGCCCTCGGGGAACGCCGAGACGACCGCGCCCTGCAGCCACGCCGACGGTCCGTCGAGGAGCGCGGAGGCGATGCGGGTGCTCGTCGACGACCTGGCGAGGAACCACCGCTGGTCGGGCACGAGGTACCGGAACGAGGGGTCGTAGAAGTAGACCGCGTGCGCGCGGAAGATCGACTGGAACGTGGCGGGGTTGAGCACCGTGCCGTCCGGGGCGTCGCTGATGCGCCACTGGCCGTCCTCCTGCACGAACGAGTAGGCGAGGCTGGTGGGCACCGAGGTCGTGGCGGGGACGTAGTGGCCGCCGCCGTCAAGGGTCGCCGTCGCCGTGAACGCGTACTCGAGCTCGTTCTCCCCCACGCGCGTCGTCGCGCCGCCGCCGGGACGGACGGTGACGCTCGCCCGGGCGTCCCAGGCGTCGGCGAAGCCGGCCGAGAGGTACTCCCGCGCGACCGAGTAGTTGTCCTGCGGACCCGTTCCCGCCGAGACGAAGTCCCGGAGGATGCGCTCCTGCGAGCTGTCCGCCACGGGGCCCTTCGGCGTGTACACGACGTCGCTCGGGACGTCGACAGTGATGGGGTCCCCCTCCTGCACGGGGCCGCTGTCGGGGATGGAGGCGCAGCCCGTCAGCACCGTCGCCACGACGACGACGCCGGCCACGAGGGCGCGCAGGCGGTCACGGCCTCGCACGGGGCACCTCCTCGTGCACGGTCGTGGCGGACAGCACGCCGGTCGTCTCGGGGGACGCGCCCGCCCAGGGCTCCGAGACGCGGTCCACGGCGTCGTCGGGTTCCCGCGGCACGACGGGCAGGGGCGAGGAGGTGGTGGCCGCGCCTGCGACGCGGGGCAGCGTCACGACGAAGCGGCTGCCCTCGCCGAGCCTCGACCACACCTCGAGACGGCCGCCGTGCAGCACGGCGTCCTCCAGGCTGATGGCCAGCCCGAGGCCTGTGCCGCCGATCGTCCGACGACGGGACGGGTCGGCCCGCCAGAACCGGTCGAACACGCGCTGGACGTCCTCCTGCCGCATGCCGATCCCGTGGTCCCGGACCGCGACGGCCACCGACTCGGCGTCGCTGTCGACCTCGACCTCGATCGGCCTGCCCTCGCCGTGCTCGATCGCGTTGCCGAGCAGGTTGCGGAGGATGCGGCGGAGCCGCCGTGGATCGACCTCGGCCTCGAGGAACCCGCCCCGCGCGTCGATGGTGACCACGCTGCCCGTCTCGGCGGCCAGGGGCCCGAACTCGGCCACGCCGTCCTCGACGAGCGCGACGACGGTCGTGCTCTCGACGTCGAGCTCGACCGCGCCCGCGTCGAAGCGCGAGATCTCGAGCAGGTCGGCCAGCAGCAGCTCGAAGCGGTCGACCTGCGTGTGCAGCAGCTCGGCCGTGCGCGCGGCCGACGGGGTGAAGGAGCCGCGCTGGTCGTACAGCACGTCGCCGGCGAGGCGGATCGTCGTGAGCGGGGTGCGCAGCTCGTGCGACACGTCGCTGACGAACCGCTGCTGCACGCGAGAGAGCTCGGCGAGCTGCGAGATCTGCCGCTGCATGCCGTCCGCCATCCCGTTGAACGAGCGACCGAGGGTGGCGACGACGTCCTGGCCCTTCTCGGGGATGCGCTGGTCGAGGTCGCCCGCCGCGATCGCCTGGCTCGTCTCGGCCGCGACGCGCACCGGCCGGACGACCGTCCGGGCGACCACGTAGGTGATGACCCCGATCAGGACCACGAGCGCGAGCGAGCCGAGCGCCAGGGTGCGCTGCATCAGCGCGAGGGTCGTGGCGGCGTCGCTGAGGTCGTAGACGAGGTAGAGCTCGTACTGGCCGGCCGTCGGCACCTGGAGGGTGCTGCCCACGACGATGCCGGGCACGGACCCCCCGTCGGCCCTGGGCAGCGCCACGGGCTGCATCGACAGCGCCCCGGTGTCGGAGGCCACGCGCTCCCGGAGCTCCGTCGTCAGCTCGGCGCCGGGGAAGTCGGGACTCGCGATGTCCTGCACGGTCTGCGCCGTGGACTGCCCAGGTGTCCGCAGGATCGCGATGCTCGTGCCGCCCGGGCTCGACGTGGAGCGGAGGATCGTGCTCTGCGCCTCGTTCTGCAGCGAGTCGAGCTCGACCTGGTCGGCGTCCTCCGTGGCCGTCGCCGAGTCGAAGATCGACTGCGCGAGGATCGTCGCGCGCTGGGACTCGGACTGCACCTGGTCGCGGCGCTGGTCGTACAGGTTGGCGCTGATGCTGACCGAGATGGACGTGGCGATGATCGACGCGCCGACCCCGGCGAGGACGACCGTGAGGGCGACGGTGCGGAACTCGAGCGAACGACGCCACGCCGACAGGAGGCGGGGCCCGACGTCTCGCCAGGCGCCCCGGCGCCGCCACCAGGCCTCCGGGTCGAGGGCGCCGCGGAGCACGCCCCGCCGGCCCGTGCCGTCGCCCGGCCCGCCCACGACGGGCTGCTAGGCCCCGCCGCCGGCGCGGTAGCCGACGCCGCGGACGGTCGTGACGATGCGCGGGGCGTCGGGGTCGTGCTCGACCTTCGCGCGGAGGCGCTGGACGTGGACGTTCACCAGCCTGGTGTCGGCCTTGTAGTGGTAGCCCCAGACCTGCTCCAGCAGCATCTCGCGGGTGAACACCTGCTGCGGCTTGGACGCGAGCGCCAGCAGCAGCTCGAACTCGAGGGGCGTGAGGGCGATGACGGCGTCGCCGCGTCGCACTTCGTGCGCCGCCACGTCCAGTCGCAGGTCGCCCACCGTGAGCACGTCGTTCGTCGGCTCGGTCGGCGGCCGCAGCCGCGTCTTGATCCGCGCCACCAGCTCCTTCGGGTTGAACGGCTTGACGACGTAGTCGTCCGCCCCGCTCTCGAGCCCCCTGACCACGTCGACGGTGTCGCCCTTTGCGGTCAGCATGATGATCGGCACGCCGCTCTCGGCCCGGATCTCCCGGCAGACCTCGAGGCCGTCCTTGCCCGGCAGCATCAGGTCGAGCAGCACCAGGTCGGGAGACGAGCCGCGGAACGCGTCGAGCGCCCCGTCGCCGTCGGCGCAGAAGTGCGGCTCGAACTCGTCGGCCCTGAGCACGATGCCGATCATCTCGGCGAGCGCGGGGTCGTCGTCCACCACCAGGATGCGCGGGGTCATGGTCTCCGTCTTCGGCTGGGCCGCTCGGGTCGCGGCACGTCGACCCAGATTAGTGCAGGAGGCGCGGATCGGCCGAGAAGGAGGCGCGGGTCGGCTGGCACGCCCGCCCGGCCTGTGGAAACATGGGCCCACGAGCGAGGACGACCTCGATCGCGGACCACCGGGGGAAGCCATGACCGATCCGAACGACTGGGCGGCACCCGGGGCGCAGGGCGAGCCCCGCTGGGGCGAGCGGGTCCCGGCTGCGCACCCCGCTCCTCCTGCTGCTCCCGTGGCCCCTCCCCTGCCGCCGCAGCCGCAGGGCGGTCCGGGCGCCTGGACGCCGCCTCCTCGGCCCGGCCTGCTGCCGCTCCGTCCGTTCACCTTCGGCGAGGTCCTCTCCGCGTCGTTCCAGGTGTTCCGGCGCAACCCGCGCACCACCTTCGGCACCGCCCTGCTGGCGCAGGTCGTGCTGCTGCTCGTCACCGTCGGGGCCGCCGGGGGGAGCGCCTTCTTCGCCTTCTCCCGCGTGGAGTCGGCCCTGCCGGAGGACCGCGACGCGGTGGCGGCGGGAGCCGTCGCCACCGTGGTGCTCGCGACCCTCGTCCCCGTGCTCCTCGCCGTCGTCGTCAGCGCGCTCCTGCAGGGGCTGTTCGTGCTCGAGACCTCGCGTCAGCTGCTCGGCGAGCGCCTCCGGCTGGGCGGTCTCTGGACCCTGGCGCGCGGTCGCATCGGCGCGCTCACCGGCTGGTCCGCGCTGCTGACGCTCGCCTACCTCGTGGCCGCCGGGCTCGTGGTCGGGGTCGTCGCGATCGGCGTGGTCGTCGGGACGGGTCCGAGCATCGGCGTCGGGATCGGGATCGGCGTCCTCCTCGGCCTCGGCCTGCTCGTGCTCGGCATCTGGCTCACGATCAAGCTCAGCCTCGTGCCGAGCGCCCTCATGCTCGAGCGCATGCCCCTGCGTGCGGCCGTCGCCCGCTCGTGGTCGCTCGTCCGCGGCTCGTTCTGGCGCACCTTCGGCGTCGTCGCGCTCGTCTTCGTCATGATCCAGATCGCGACGCAGGTCGTCACCGCCCCGTTCTCGCTGCTCTTCGGCGTGTTCGGCAGCCTCATCTCGCCCACCGGCGACGTCGACGGCAGCGCGATCGCCGTCGCGGCCGTGGCGTACGTCCTCACCATCGCGGTCAGCGCCGTCGTGACGGCGATCGGCTCCGTCGTCCAGGCCGCCTCCGTCGGGCTCGTCTACGTCGACCGCAGGATGCGGACCGAGGGGCTCGACCTCGAGCTGGTGCGCCACGTCGAGGCCCGTGGCCGTGGCCAGGTCGACCTGCCGGACCCGTGGCGCTCGCCCGAGCCGCAGCTGCACCCGGACCGCCAGGGCGGGGCACCTCTGCAGTGACGCCGTCGACGACCGTGCTGGCCGCCGCCCCTCTCGACCCCGATCCCGACGAGGCGCGCCGGCTGTTGCTGCGCGAGCTCACGGGACGCGACTACGTCGCGGCACAGCCGACCTGGCTCGACCGAGCCGCCGACGCCTTCTGGAACTGGCTGAACGGCATCCGCTTCGGCGGCGTCGAGGGGGCTCCCGCCGTCGCCCTGGTGGTGCTGCTCGTCGTCGTGGTCGTCGTCCTCGTGGTGGTGCTCGCGGTCTACGGGGTCCCTCGGCTGAACCGGCGCTCGACGCGCGGCCCGGAGCTGTTCGGCGAGGGCGACCACCGAGACGCCGATCGTCTCCGGCGTGCAGCCGCCGAGGCCGCGGCCGCGGGCGACCTCGTGCTCGCCGTCACCGAGTCCTTCCGCGCGCTGGCCCGAGGCCTCGTCGAGCGCGACGTCCTCTCGACCTCGCCCGGCACGACCGCCCGTGCAGTCGGCGCCCGTGCGGGCCAGGTCTTCCCGGGGCTCGCCGACCGCCTGGCCTCGGCCGCCGACAGCTTCGACGGCGTGCGCTACCTCGACCGGCCCGGGTCCGAGGCGGCCTGGCGCGAGATCAGCGCCCTCGACCTCGAGCTGGAGCGACTCACCCCGGTGGCGACCCCGTGACGGCGACGACGCCGACCGTGCGCGCCTCGGCGCGTCGCGCGAGACCGTGGGTCGCCCTGGCCGTCCTCGCCCTGCTCGGAGCCGTCGCGACGGTCCTCCTGAGCGGGTCGGACGCGACGGGCGGCCGGGCGCTCGGCCCCGAGAACCCCGCCCCCGCGGGCGCCAAGGCCCTCGTCGAGGTCCTGCGCGACGAGGGCGTCCGGGTCCGCGTCGTCTCGAGCCTCGACCAGGCCCGGCAGGCCGCAGCACGTCCGGACACCACCGTGGTCGTCGACGACGCGGGCTCGTACCTCGTCGCCGACCAGTGGAGCGAGCTCGGCGACGCGGCGAGCTCGCTCGTGCTGCTCGCCCCCGGCGCGACGGCGCTCGACGCCGTCGCCCCCGGGGTCTCCGCCGTCGCCGAGGTCTCCGACGGGGTGCGTGCCCTCGGCTGTGGCGTGACCTCCCTCGCACGGGTCGACCGCGTCCACGCCGCCGGCCTCGCGTACTCCGCCGCGGGCGTCGACCCGGCTGACGGCGTCGACGTGGCCACGTGCGTGCGAGACCCCGACTCCGACGGCTCCGGGCTCGTCGTGCTCGACGACGGTGACCGCCGCGTCACGGTCGTGGGCACGACGACGGCCCTGACCAACGGCACGATCGCCACCGCCGGCGCGGACGACGCCGCCTACGCGCTCGCCCTGCTCGGGCAGGACGACGAGCTCGTCTGGTACCTCCCCGGCGTCGACGACGTGCCCGAGGGCACCGGCACCCTCGCGACGCTCACGCCCGGCTGGGTCACGCCCGTGCTGCTGCTGCTCACGGCGACCGCCGTCGCCGCCATGGTCTGGCGAGGTCGCCGGCTCGGACCTCTCGTGGTCGAGCGCATGCCCGTCGTCGTCCGCGCGTCCGAGACGACGGAGGGGCGGGCGCGGCTCTACGAGCGCTCCGGCCAGCGCCGCCACGCCCTCGACCAGCTGCGCATCGGGTCGCTCGGGCGGCTCGCCCGGCTGACCGGCCTGTCGTCCACGTCGTCGGTGGACGAGGTGATCGACCGCGTCGCGGGCCTGGTCGGGGCCGATCCCCGCGGGCTCCGGCACGTGCTCGTCGACGCCGACCCGGCCGACGACGCCGAGCTCGTCCGCCTCAGCGACAGCCTGCTCGACCTCGAGCGGGCGACGGCACGGGCGGCGGCTCCCTCGTGACCGGCGCCGCGCCTCCTCGTCTGCCGATCGGATCGGAGCCGGCCGGCTCCGGGCCGACTCGCACCCTGACCGCCACCATCGCCCCTCGCCCAGCGACCACCACCGGGAGAACCGCCGCATGACCACCGAACTCCAGCAGACCTTCGCCCGCGTGCGCACCGAGGTCGGCAAGGCCGTCGTCGCGCAGGACGGCGCCGTCACCGGCCTGATCGTCACGCTCCTCGCCCAGGGCCACGCCCTCCTCGAGGGCGTGCCCGGCGTCGCCAAGACCCTGCTCGTCCGCGCCCTCAGCCACGCCACCTCGCTCGAGACGAACCGGGTGCAGTTCACGCCCGACCTGATGCCCGGCGACATCACCGGCTCGCTCGTCTACGACGCCAAGGCCGGCGAGTTCGAGTTCCGTCCCGGTCCCGTCTTCACGAACATCCTGCTGGCCGACGAGATCAACCGGACGCCCCCCAAGACGCAGTCGGCGCTGCTCGAGGCGATGGAGGAGCGGCAGGTGTCGGTCGACGGGGTCTCGCGCCCGCTCCCCCAGCCGTTCCTCGTGGCCGCGACGATGAACCCCGTCGAGTACGAGGGCACCTACACGCTGCCCGAGGCGCAGCTCGACCGGTTCCTCATGAAGCTGACGCTCGACCTCCCGCCCCGCGACGCCGAGGTCGAGGTGCTCACGCGCCACGCGGCAGGCTTCTCGCCGCGCGACCTCCGCGCCGCGGGCGTCACCCCCGTGCTCGGGCCGGCCGAGCTCGCGCAGGCGCAGGCCGAGGTCGGGCTGGTCGGCGCGTCCCCCGACGTGCTCGCGTACGTCGTCGACCTGGCCCGCGCCACGCGCGAGAGCGCGTCCGTCAAGATCGGCGTCAGCCCCCGCGGCTCGACCGCCCTGCTGTCGGCGAGCAAGGCCTGGGCCTGGCTGACCGGCTTCGACCGCATCACGCCCGACCACGTGCAGGCGATGGCCCTGCCCGTGCTGCGCCATCGCCTGCAGCTGCGGCCCGAGGCCGAGCTCGAGGGCGTCGACGCGGACGCCGTGCTGCGGTCGGTGCTGCAGCAGGTGCGGGTCCCGATCTGATCATGGCCGTCACCGGATGGTTCGTCGCGCTGGTCGCGCTCGGCGTCGTGCCGATCGTGGCGACGGGGAGCGCCTGGGCGCTCGTGGGCTGGCTCGTGCTCGTGCTCGCCCTCGGGGCGCTGGACGTCGCGCTGGCCGCCTCGCCGCGCCTCCTGCGCATCCGTCGTGAGCTGCCGGGGCCCGTCCGCCTGGGCGAGACCACCTCGGCGGAGCTCGTCGTCGTCAACGAGGGCCGCCGCACCCTGCGGGGCGTCGTCCGTGACGCCTGGCAGCCGTCGGCCGGCGCCGCGGTCACGCGCCGTGCCCTGGTCGTCCGGCCCGGTCGTGCCTGGCGCGCCACCACGACCCTCACCCCGTTCCGCCGAGGCGAACGCCGAGCCGAGGAGGTGACGGTCCGGTCGCTCGGACCACTGCGCCTCGCGGGTCGCCAGGCCGGGCACGCCGTCCCCGGCGTCGTGCGGGTGCTGCCGCGCTTCTCCTCCCGCCGCCACCTCCCGTCTCGCCTCGCCCGCCTCCGAGAGCTCGACGGGCGCACGAGCGTGATGATCAGGGGACAGGGCACCGAGTTCGACAGCCTGCGCGAGTACGTCCGCGGCGACGACGTCCGGTCGATCGACTGGCGGGCCACGGCCCGGCGCAGCGACCTGGTCGTGCGCACCTGGCGTCCCGAGCGCGACCGACGCGTCGTGATCGTCGTCGACAGCGGTCGGACCTCGGCCGCTCGCATCGAGGACGAGCCGCGGCTCGACACCGCCTTCGAGTCCGCCCTGCTGCTCGGCGCGCTCGCGTCGCGCGCGGGCGACCACGTGGACCTCGTCGTCGTCGACCGCCGGGTGCGCGGACGGGTGCAAGGGGCGACCGGGGCCGCCCTCCTGTCGGCAATGGTCGAGACCATGGCCCCGATCGAGCCGGAGCTCGTCGAGACCGACTGGTCGACCGTGCCGGCCCTCGTGCGCTCGGTGACCACGCAGCGATCGCTCGTCGTGCTCGTCACGCCGGTCGACTCCCCCGGCTCGGCGCGCAGCCTGCTCGCGGCCGTGCCCCAGCTGAGTCAGCGCCACCTCGTCGTCGTGGCGTCGGTGACCGACCCCGACCTCGCCGTCGCCGCCGTCACGAGGACGAACCGCGACGAGGTCTACCGCGCCGCCGCCGCCGAGCGGGCCCGGCTCGACGTCGCCCGCGTGGCCGCCGCCCTCGGCCAGGTGGGTGCCGACGTCGTGTCCGGCTCGCCGGCCGACCTGCCGCCGGCGCTGGCCGACCGCTACCTCGCCTACAAGGCCGCCGGCCGCCTCTGACCTGCGCCGCCCCTCCTCATTCAGGAACTTCTGTCCTGATCCGCGCGACGGGGGGAGGCGGAGTCCTGAACCGTGCACAGATCAGGACCCGGCGCGCCCGAGTTCCTGAATTCTGGTGAGACCTGGAGGGGCCAAAGCCCGGGTCGTCGGAGCTCAGCCGGCGACGAGCTCCGTGGCCCCGGCCTCGAACTCGTCAAGGTCGCCGGTCTGGCCGGCACGGTGCGCGCGGCCGCCCAGCACCCACTGGTACGCGAGGAACCCGGCCAGCGCGACCGTGCCGATGCCGATCTTGATCGGCCACGGCCAGTCCTGGCGCGTGACGAAGCCCTCGATGACGCCCGACACGAGCAGCGCCAGCATGAGGCCCACGGCGACCGTGATCAGCGCGCGGCCGTCCTGCGCGAGTGCCTGCCCCCGGGTGCGGGCACCGGGGGCCACCCACGACCAGAAGATCAACAGGCCCGCGCCGCCGGCGACGAAGATGCTGTAGAGCTCGAGCTGACCGTGCGGGAGGATGTACAGGAAGAAGTACTCGAGGCGCCCCTGCTCGGCCATGAGGCCCGCCGAGATCCCGACGTTCATCGCGTTGCTCAGCACGACGTAGGGCACCCAGACGCCGGTGATGCCGAACGCGACGCACTGGGCGGCGATGAAGGCGTTGTTCGTCCACACCTGCCCCGTGAACGACGACGGCGCGCTCTCCGAGTAGTAGTTCACGAAGTCCTCCGTCGCGAACTGGCGACGGAACTCCTCCGATCCGAACGACGCGAGCACCGCGGGAGACCCGGCAGCCCAGACGGCGAACGACGTCGCCACGACGACGGTGACGAGGAGCACCGCGATCGACAGCCAGCGCACCCGCCAGAGGGCCGCCGGCAACTGCGCGACGAAGAAGGCGGGCACCTGCGAGGCGAGGTTGCGCCCCGCCCCGGTGAACCGGAGCCGCGCGCGCGACAGGGTCAACGACAGCCGGTCGGCGACGACCGACGGGCCTGCCGCCGTCTGCAACGCCGACAGCTCTGCGGCTCCCGACTGGTACAGCCGGATCAGCTCGTCGGCCTCCGGGCCCGTCAGGCGACGGCGGCGCGCGAGGGCCTCGAGTTCGGTCCACTCGTGACCGTGGGCGGCGGCGTAGGCGTCGAGATCCATTCTGCTTAGATACTAGGCATGTCCGACCCGACGACGCACCCGCCGACGACGCCTCCGCCGACGACGCGCCGCCCGCGTGGGACGCGCGGCTCGCGGTCGACGTCGGCGCCCACGCTGCGCCCCGACCAGGTCGACTTCTTCGACGGCGCCGACGACCAGCTCGTCACGGGCGAGGCGGTCGGGCTCGACCGCCGTCCGACGGGCTTCGTCCTGCGCGTCGCGGGTGCCCTGATCGACTACCTCAGCTACGTCCTGGCGCTGGTGGGCCTCGTCCTGCTGGTCGTCTCGCTGAACGACCGCGGCGCCGTCGACGACGCCACCGCGCAGGCGCTCGTGGTCGCCTCGATCGTCGTCTGCCTGATCGGCCTGCCGACCGTGGTCGAGACGGCCTCGCACGGGCGGTCGCTCGGCAAGCTCGCGACGGGCGCACGCATCGTGCGGACCGACGGAGGCGCGATCGGCCTCCGGCACGCGCTCACCCGGTCGCTCGTCGGCATGCTCGAGATCGTGATGACGACAGGAGGGCTGGCAGTGGTCGTCGCCCTCCTGAACCGCTCGTCGCGCCGCCTCGGCGACCTGATGGCCGGCACCTACAGCCGCAACGAGCGGGCACCGCGCACGGGGCGCGTCGTGGTCCAGGTGCCGCAGCACCTCCTCGGCTGGGCCGACGTCGCCGACGTGGCGCGCCTCCCCGATCCCCTCGCCCGTCGCGTCTCGTCGTTCCTGCAGCAGGCCCCGGCCCTCCGCCCCGAGAGCCGACGGCGCATCGCCGAGGCCCTCGCGACGGAGCTCGCCCCGTTCGTCTCGCCCGTGCCCGCGACCGACGCGGAGTCGCTGCTCGCGGCCGTGTCGGCGCTCCGACGCGAGCGCGAGGGCGTCGCCCTGGCCCGCGAGTCAGCGCTGCTCGGCAGGCTCGAGCCTGCCCTCACGGGCACGGTGCGGGGCTTCCCGCGGCGCTGAGCACCAGTCCTTCCCCTGGACGCACGAACGCCCCCGCCCGTCGCGACGACGGTCCGGGGGCGTTCGTGCACCTGCCTCAGTAGCGGTAGTGGTCGACCTTGTAGGGCCCGTCCACGCTGACGCCGATGTACTTCGCCTGCGCGTCGGTGAGGGTGGTCAGCTCGACGCCGAGCGCGTCGAGGTGCAGCCGCGCGACCTTCTCGTCGAGGTGCTTGGGCAGCACGTAGACCTCGGTCTCGTAGTTCTCGCGATGCGCCCAGAGCTCGATCTGCGCGAGGACCTGGTTCGTGAAGGAGTTGCTCATCACGAAGGAGGGGTGACCGGTGGCGTTGCCGAGGTTCATCAGGCGGCCCTCGCTGAGCACGAGCACGCTGCGACCCGTCGGGAGGCGCCACTCGTGCACCTGGGGCTTGATCTCGACGCGCTCGGCGCCGGCGAGCGACTCGAGCCCGGCCATGTCGATCTCGTTGTCGAAGTGGCCGACGTTCGCGACGATCGCGAGGTGCTTGAGGGCGAGGAGGTGGTCGACGGTCACGACGTCGAGGTTGCCGGTGCCCGTGACGAGGATGTCGACCGTCTCGACGACCGACTCCAGACGGGCGACCTGGTAGCCGTCCATCGCGGCCTGGAGGGCGTTGATCGGGTCCACCTCGCTGACGATGACGCGGGCACCCTGGCCGCGCAGCGCCTCCGCGGCGCCCTTGCCGACGTCGCCGTAGCCGGCGACGAAGGCGACCTTGCCGCCGATGAGCACGTCGGTCGCCCGCATCAGCCCGTCGGGCAGCGAGTGCCGGATGCCGTACTTGTTGTCGAACTTCGACTTCGTGACCGAGTCGTTCACGTTGATGGCGGGGAAGAGCAGCTCGCCGGCACGGGCGAGCTCGTACAGGCGGTGCACGCCCGTCGTGGTCTCTTCCGTGACGCCCTGCAGCTCGGCGCCGATGGTCGTCCAGCGGTCGGTCGACTCGGCCAGCGAGCCGCGGAGGACCTCGAGGATCACCCGCCACTCGTGGCTGTCGCCCGGGGCGTCGTCGGGCACGGTGCCGGCGAGCTCGTACTCGCGGCCCTTGTGGACGAGCATCGTGGCGTCGCCGCCGTCGTCGAGGATCATGTTCGGGCCGGCGAACGAGGCGCCCGACTCGGCGGCCTCGGCCGACCAGTCGAAGATCTGGGAGGTGCACCACCAGTACTCGTCGAGCGTCTCGCCCTTCCAGGCGAAGACGGGCACGCCGGCCGGCTGCTCGGGGGTGCCGGTCGGGCCGACGACGATCGCGGCCGCCGCCTCGTCCTGTGTGGAGAAGATGTTGCAGCTCGCCCAGCGCACCTGCGCGCCGAGGGCGGTCAGCGTCTCGATCAGCACGGCGGTCTGCACCGTCATGTGCAGCGAGCCGGCGATGCGGGCGCCCGCGAGGGGCTGCGTGGGGCCGAACTCCTCGCGGAGGGCCATCAGGCCGGGCATCTCGTTCTCGGCGAGGCGGA
This sequence comes from Frigoribacterium sp. ACAM 257, assembly GCF_007954365.1. GTDB lineage: Bacteria > Actinomycetota > Actinomycetes > Actinomycetales > Microbacteriaceae > Frigoribacterium. Next base: position 468,982 of record NZ_VOLO01000001.1, on the reverse strand, counting down.
GCTGGTGTCGTCCGGCCTCGGCGAGGGACAGGTCGGCGACCTTGTAGGGCAGCGTGGTCGTGTCAGTGGGCATGGGACCATTCTCGCCCACGCCGCCCCGTGTGTCGCCCAGGACCGGGCGACCGCGTCAGGAACGCACGAGACGCGCGATCGCGGCCGACGCCTCCGCGATCTTGGCGTCGGCCACCGCCCCGCCCTCGCGCGCCGCCTCGGCGACGCAGTGGGCGAGGTGGTCCTCCAGCAGCTGCAGGGCCACCGTCTCGAGGGCCTTCGTCGCCGCGCTCACCTGCGTGAGGACGTCGATGCAGTAGACGTCGTCCTCCACCATGCGCTGGATGCCGCGGACCTGGCCCTCGGCACGACGGAGGCGCGTGACGATCTGCTGCTTGGAGTCGCCGTAGCCGGGCGTGGCCCCGGTCATCAGGACTGCCGGATGAGCGCCAGGACCTCGTCGCGCACGGACTCCATCCCCGAGCGCGTCGCCGCCTCGGCGTTCAGCCGGAGCAGCGGCTCGGTGTTCGAGGGTCGGACGTTGAACCACCAGAAGGCCCCGTCGGCCGACGAGCCCGACACGGTGAGGCCGTCGAGCTCGTCGAAGTCGCCGCGGCCCGTGAACGCCTCGACGACGCGGGTGTACGCCGCGGGCACGTCGGTGACGGTCGAGTTGATCTCGCCGCTGGCCGTGTAGGGCGTGTAGCGGTCGGTCAGGGTCGACAGCGGCTCGTCCTGGTGGCCCAGCTCGGCGAGCACGTGCATGGCGGCGAGCATCCCGTTGTCGGCGCCCCAGAAGTCGCGGAAATAGTAGTGCGCCGAGTGCTCGCCGCCGAAGATCGCGCCGGTGGTGCGCATCTCGTCCTTGATCAGCGAGTGCCCGACCCTGGTGCGGACCGGCACCGCCCCGGAGGCGACGATCGCCTCGGGCACGGCGCGCGAGGTGATGAGGTTGTGGATCACCGAGATGGAGGCGTCGGGCTCGGCGGCCCGGACGCGAGCGATCTCGCGGACGGCCACGATCGCGGCGACGGCCGACGGCGTCACCGCGTCGCCGCGCTCGTCGACCACGAAGCAGCGGTCGGCGTCGCCGTCGAAGGCCAGGCCGAGGTCGGCCCCGTGGGCGACGACGGCGGCCTGCAGGTCGACGAGGTTGGCCGGCTCGAGCGGGTTCGCCTCGTGGTTCGGGAACGTGCCGTCGAGCTCGAAGTAGAGCGGGACGATCTCGAGCGGGAGGCCCGGCAGCCCGGCGGCGTCGCCGAGGACGGCGGGCACCGTCAGGCCGCCCATGCCATTGCCGGCGTCGACGACGACCTTCAGCGGACGGACGCCGGTCAGGTCGACGAGACCGCGCAGGTGGGCGACGTAGCCCGGCAGCGCGTCGTGCTCCCGCAGGGAGCCGACCTCGTCGACGGAGTCGATGCCGTCGGCGAGGTAGCGGGCGGCGCGGTCTCGGATCGACGACAGGCCGGTGTCGAGGCTGATGCCCTGGGCGCCGGCGCGGCTCATCTTGATGCCGTTGTACGTCGCCGGGTTGTGGCTGGCCGTGAACATCGCGGCCGGGGCGTCGAGCGAGCCGGAGGCGAAGTACGACTCGTCCGTCGAGCAGAGCCCGAGGGCGACGACGTCGGCGCCCCTCGCCTGCGCCCCGCGCGAGAAGGCCGCCGCGAAGGCGGGCGACGAGTCGCGCATGTCGTGGCCGACGACGAGCTCGCTGCCCGCCGCTCCGACCTCGTCGGCGAAGGCGGCGCCGAAGGCCTCGACGACCTCGTCGGTCAGCTGCGTCCCCACCAGGCCGCGGACGTCGTACGTCTTGACGAAGGCGGTGAGGTCGGGGGTGTTCTCAGTAGTCATGTCCTAAAACTACCTGGCGGAGCACCTGCCAGCCCTGGGGCACGGACAGCGAGGACGCGTGTCGCGCGCACAGGTCGTACCCGTGCGGCTCGATCCGCTCGCTCAGCGGCCCCACCACCACCATCGAGTCGGCGTACACGTAGGTGAGCGTCGACACCGCCTCGTCGTGGCAGGCGACCTTGCTGCAGGGGCGTGGGATCATCGTCCGACACGATACCTCCGGTCTACGATAGCGGGATGCCGAGGCCACGCCGAGTCCGCGTCACCGACCGCTCTCGACGTCGGGACCGACACGGGCGCGGGCTCCGCTCCTCCGCCGCGGGTCCGCACCTGCCCTTCCTGCGGACGCGGGTCGAGCTCTTCGACGACCTCGTCGCCGAGACGGCCGACCACCTGCGCGAGCTGTGGCCCGACGACCTCGCCGACGTGACGTTCGAGGTCGCGGGCCTCCCGGCCGCCCCCGACCCGACCCGCGTCGAACGATGGCGCGTCGACCGTGCCGCGCGCACCGTGGTCGTCTACCGGCTGCCGATCGAGCGGCTGTCCCACGTGCCCGAGTCGCACGGGCCGGTCGACGACGAGTGGCAGCACCGGGTCCTCGTCGAGGGCTGGGTGCTCCAGGCCGTCGGCGACCTCCTCGGCAAGGACCCGTGGGACCTGTCCCCCGACCGCTGGCGCGATCGCTGACCCCTGCAGGGCGCCGACGGCCGAGGCCCTAGGGGTAGACGACCACCGGGGTCGACGCGGGGAACGCCGACGTCACGGGCCAGGACGCGACGGCGCCGTCGGCCGACCAGCTGACCGCCGCCCGCAGCCCGTCGGCCTCGCGCAGCGTCAGCACGTCTCCGCTCGAGACGGGGACGTCGACCGTGCTGCCGGCCGGGACCGCGAGCTCCTGCTCGTCGTCGCCGACCTCGACGACCGCCGTGGCCGCCTCCGTGGCGGGGTTCGCGATCGACAGCGTGGAGCCCTGGCCCTGCGGCACCTGCACCAGCGTGTCGCCGCGAAGCGCGGGGGCCGCTGCGGCCCAGGCGAGGTCGACCGCGCCCTCGGCCGAGATCGTCGAGGTGCGGGCCCCGGCGACGACGGGGACCTGCGACGCGAGCGTCGCCGTCCAGGTCCCGTCGGCGAGGCCGTCGACCGGGACGTCGGTGACGCGGCCGGCCTCGGCCCTGGTCTGGAACGTCGCGCCGGTGCCGTCGGCCGTGGCGAGCGTCACCGAGACCTGTGCGGCGTCGTCGCCGGGGACGTAGATCCGGACGACGCTCTGCAGGTCGGCCGACGACGGCTCGGTGAGCGCGCCCTCGAGCGCTGCCGAATCCCGCACGACGATGCCCGGCACGACGACCTGGCGGGCCGGCGACGCCGCGCCGGTGACGATGTCGACGCCGCCAGGGTCGAGGGTGCGCACGACGCTCTGCTGCAGCGAGGCGACGATCCGCCCGCCCCGGCTCTGGACGTGGACGACCGGCGACACGAGCCCGGTCGCGAAGCCGGAGAGCGGCACGACCTTCTGGCTGCGGGGGGCGACGACGATGCCGTCGATGCCGGGCCCCTGGACGGGGCCGTTCTCGGCGGCGATGCCCAGGTCGACGGTCGCGTTCACGTCCGTGGGGTTCACGAGCACGACGAGCGAGACGCGGCCCGTCTCGGTCGAACCGCCCACCAGCCAGGTCGAGCTCGTCGGCTCGGTGCACGGGGCGGCGGCGAAGCCCACGAGCTCGCCGTCCGAGACGGTCTGGCTCTGGGCCGCGGCGACGAGCGGGACGTCGTCCCCCTCGACGGGCGTCGTCCACAGCAGGGGGTCCGAGGCGCTGCCGTCCGCGCCGGCGAGAGCGGCGCTCTCGTCGTCGCCCGAGCTCGAGGCGGAGGCGACCCTCGCGCGTCCGACGGAGCTGGCGGTGGTCGCCTGCTGCCCCTCCTCGTCCGAGAGCCGGAGCAGCCCGCCCGCGCAGACGCGCTGCTGGTCGACCGCCACGGGCGTCACGAGTTGCCCGGCGGGAACGGTCTGCAGCGTCGGCAGCGGCAGGACGCCCGCGGCGCCCACGACGACGGCCGCGACGGCGAGGCCGGCGGCGCCGAGCGCGACCCGGCGGGTCCGCGCGATGATGGGTCGCTCAGTCATCTCTCTCCTCGTCGAAGGTGGTGGCGGGCTGCTCCGACTCAGGCACCCCGGCGCGCGATCGACGACGGCGCGGCGTGGTCGGGACGGCCAACAGGAGCGCAGAGCCGAACACGAGGGCCCAGCTGATGAGCACGACGGGGCGGAGCGGCCCGGCGTCGTCGCGGTCGGGAGCGGCGCCCGAGGCGTCCACCCAGCGCCAGAGCAGGCCGTTGCTGGTCTCGCCGACGGGCTGGAACGACGCGGTCCCGTCGAGCGCCTCGCTCGCCCGGCGCGCGAGGTCCTGTGCCTCGTCGTCGCCGTCGGCGGCCTCGCCGAGCAGGACGAAGCCGATCCCGAGCTGGTCGAGGTCGGCGGACGGGTCGAAGCCGCTGATGCTCACGAGGTTGCCGGCGAGGACGGTGAGGTCCTCGTTGGTCGAGCTGAGTCGCTGCGCGGTGGCGTCGAGGGTCGACTGGTCGTCGAGCGTCGCGCCCTGGCCGTGCTCGAGCGAGACCGCCAGCGAGCCGTCGGGCTGCGGCGTCAGCACCAGCGTGCCCACCTCGGGCGACGCCTCCGCCTCGGCCGTCACGTACGCCGACAGGATGCGGCCCGAGCTGGGACGCACGTCGCCCGTGCCCGCGTAGGAGGCGACGACGAGCGGGAAGACGGACGCGACGCTCACGGCGGCGACGACGACCCCCACGGTCGGCGCCACGCGCGGCAGCCGGTCGAGGGTGACCGAGGCGGCTCCGACCAGGCCCAGCAGGTAGAGGCTCAGTCCGCTCCCGGCCCAGACGGACGTCGTCTCGCTGCCGACGCCGGAGATCGACACGTGGGTCGCGGCGACCGCCGTGACGAAGCCGAGCAGGGCGAGCGACAGGGCCGGCACGGCACGTCGGGCCTGGCCGACGAAGGGCGCGGCGACGGCGAGGAGCGCCACAGGGACGAAGGCGGCCGCCACGACGACCGCGGCCGTGGCCCCGCTCACCCCGAGGCCGGCCAGCACGGCTGTCCACCCGTTCAGCCCGGTCTCGGGCGAGGCGACGAGCAGCTGCCACGGCGACGCGGGCTCGATCCTGGCGGGGACGCCGGGATCGGCGAAGACGGCCCACCAGGTGCCGCGCGAGATCTGCGCGACGGCGAGCGGCACGAACAGCGCCACGGCCGGCAGCGGGACGGCCAGCATGCGGTGGATGCCCCGGGGCCGGGTGGCCAGCGACCCGAGCCAGATCACGACGAGGGCGGGCAGCAGCGACGGTGCGGCGGCCGCGACGACGGCGAAGAGCAAGGAGGCGGTCGCCCCGGCGGCCCACGAGCGTGCCGACCCGATCAGCGCCCAGATCAGGAACGGCAGCGCGACGTGCGCCACGACCGCGCCGATGTGGCCCGACTGCAGGCCGGACAGCAGAGGGGTCGAGACGGCGTAGACGGCCGCGACGACGGCAGGGGTCCACGACCGGCTCGTGACCCGGCGGGCCGCGAACCACGCGCCGAGGGCCGAGGCCGGCAACGCGACCAGCCAGAGCGCGAGCACCGCGGTGGAGGGCGACCAGAACGTGACGGAGCCGAGGACGGCGAGCACCGCGGTGAACGGGTCGCTCGGGCCGACGAACCCGGTGCCGATCTCGTGTCGGCCCCAGCCGACGTTGTCCCAGAGCTCGGGGACGGAGGTGCTGAGGGGCAGGAGCCCGCCGCCGGTCAGGGCCGGCTGCGGCAGGAACTCCAGGAACGCGACGACGCCCACGACGGCGGCGACGAGGACGACCCAGAGTCCTCCCGACCCGATGAAGCTCGCCCGGGGGTCGGACGCGTCCTCGCCGTGCGCCACGAGCGCGTCACGGTCGCTGACGCGCCGCTCGCGGATGAGGTTGAAGGAGGCGCGCAGCGGCTCCACGGCCGACCAGCTGGTCGTCCGGGTCCGCGCGAGCGCCCGCCGCGCCGGCAGCACCCGGGAACCCCCGAACGCCGCGGCGAGGGCGGTGGCGAACTCCCCCGGCACCGCCCCGGGGTTCTTGGTGAGGAGGTGCCAGACGGAGCGCACGAACGCCAGGGGCACGAGCGAGAGCCAGTGCAGCGGCAGCGCCGCGGGGGGCGCGTAGACGAGCCGACGGTGCAGCTGCGCGGCGCGGTGCAGGCGTGCCGCTCGGGCGTGTCCGCCGGGGGCCTGGCCGAAGTCCTCCGGCTGGCCGGCGCTCGACACCCGCGCGTCCGGCACGAGCACGACACGGTGCCCGGCGAGACGGGCGCGGACGGAGAAGTCGAGGGCCGAGTCGACGTGCGGCAGGGCCGGGTCGAAGCCCCCGAGGGCCGTCCAGACGCTGCGCCGGACGAGCATGCCGGCGGCCGCGACCCCCAGGACGTCCTCGTGGTGGTCGTGCTGCCCCTGGTCGAGCTGGCTCTCGACGAGCGGCATCGACGCGCCGTACCGCGTCATCGTCTCGCCGAACTCGGCGATGACCGTCGGGTCGTCGAAGCGCATGAGCTTGGGCCCGGCGACGGCGACGGAGGGCGACACCTCGACCTGGGACAGGAGGCGGTCCAGCGCCTCGGGGCCGGGCACGTTGTCGTGCCCGAGGAACCACAGCCACTCGTCGGGGTCGACCGAGCCGTCGCGAGGAGAGTCGCCGGGCCCCGAGACGCGCACCCCCTGCGCGAGCGCCTGGACGAAGGTCGTCCCGGCGGGCACGCTCGTCAGCTGGGCCGCGCCGCTCAGGGAGAGCCTGCCGGCCTCGCTGTCCTTGCCGCCGGCGTCCACGACCACGAGCGACTCCGGCGGGCGGGTCTGCCGCGACAGCGCGTCGAGGGTTCGGTCGAGGTAGGTCGCTCCACCAGGGGCGACGAGGATCGCTGTGACTCTCGGCTGCATGACCTGAGCAGCCTAGGTCGGGCGCCCCGCACCTCTGCCGCGCCGCGCCGGTCCCCCACTACCTGTGAGGGGCCGATGACGGGCGATCGACGGGCCTCCGGGCGCCCGACCGACGACGACGGCGCCCGGCCCCGGGAGGGGACGGGCGCCGTGCAGACGTCTGAGCAGCGGGTCAGGCCCGCTTGCGGAGCTTGCGGCGCTCGCGCTCGGAGAGACCGCCCCAGATGCCGAAGCGCTCGTCGTTCTGGAGCGCGTACTCGAGGCACTGGGCCCGGACGTCGCAGGAGGCGCAGATCTTCTTCGCGTCACGGGTCGAGCCGCCCTTCTCAGGGAAGAACGCCTCGGGGTCGGTCTGGGCGCAGAGCGAGTCGACCTGCCAGGAGAGCTGGGCCTCGTCGTCGTCGCCGGACCGGCGGACGCCGGGGACGCCCAGCAGCACCGGGTCGACGTGCCAGTCGTCGGGCACACCCGCTCGGACCGGTGCGACGAGGTCTCGGTCGTCACGGCTCTCGTCGATCGCCATGGCACATCTCCCCTCGTGTCGCTCGCTCCCTGGACGGCTGCGATGTGCCAATTACACCGGTGTAGTTCGGCCACGTCAAGTCGGACCCCATAAACCCTGCACCCCTCATCGAGGGTCAAGCGGGCTCCGGCGTGTCGGACCACGGAGCGGCGAGCGTCGGCACGAGCGCCGACACCCCTGCCCAGGAGGCGGTCGTCGGCTCAGCGGCGCGGTGCCGCGTCCCAGGCGCTGGTCACCATCTCGAGCAGCGTGTGGCGCATCTCCCAGTCGAGGTCGCGGGCCGCGAGCGCGCCGTCGGCCACGATGCGGTCGGGGTCGCCGGGACGGCGCGGACCGATCTCCGGGGTGAAGTCGATGCCGGTGCCCTCTCGCATCGCGGCCATGATCTCGGCGACCGAGACACCGCCTCCGGAGCCGAGGTTGTAGGCGGCCTCGACGGGCTCGCCCGCGTCGAGGCGGCGCGCGGCGGCGACGTGCGAGACCGCGAGGTCGGCCACGTGCACGTAGTCGCGCACGCAGGTGCCGTCGGGCGTGTCGTAGTCGTCGCCGTTGATCCGCGGCGCCCGCCCCGCCGCGAGCGCGTCGAAGACGAGGGGGAAGAGGTTGTGCGGGCTGGCGTCCCAGAGCTCGGGCGAGCCCGAGCCGACGACGTTGAAGTAGCGGAGGCTCGTGTGCCGGAGGCCGACGGCCGTCGCCTGGTCGCGGAGCAGCCACTCGCCGATCAGCTTGCTCTCGCCGTAGGGCGAGGCCGGGGCCTTCGGGGTGTCCTCGGTGACGACGTCCGTCGGCGGGGTGCCGTAGACGGCCGCGCTCGACGAGAAGACGACCCGGTCGACCCCGGCGTCCGCCATGGCGCCGAGCAGCACCTGCGTGCCGGTCACGTTCTGCTCGTAGGTGTGCAGCGGACGCTGCACCGAGACCCCGGCGTACTTGTAGCCGGCCACGTGCACGACCCCGGTGACCCCGTGCTGCTCGATCGCCGCGGCGACCGCGTCGCGGTCGAGGATGCTCGCGCGGACGAACGGCACCCCGTCGGGCACGAACGCCTCGAGGCCGGACGAGAGGTCGTCGAGGACGACGGCGTCCATGCCCGCCCCCGTGAGCTCGCGAACGACGTGGGACCCGATGTACCCGGCACCGCCGGTGACCAACCATGACATGGCGTCAGCCTAGCGAGGCGAGGAGGCGCCTCCCGGTGCTGCGGCCCGGCGAGGCCGAGGCGCGCCTCAGGCGGGCGTCGCCACCCAGAGCTGCCCGCCGCCGCTGACCGCGAGACGGACCTCGTCGGGGGTCACGAACGCCGACTCGCCCCGCGCCAGGTGGATGGTGCCGTCCTGTCCCTTGACGTCGACCTCGCCGTCGGTGACGAGGAGGATGCTGGGCCCGCCGATCTCGACGACCGCGCCCGCGCCTCCTGCGTGCACGCGCAGCAGGGCGAACCCGGTGCCCTCGGGGGCGAACCGCTCGACGCCGCGGGCCACCTCGACGGGTCGGAGCCACGGGACGGGCAGCGGGGAGAACTCGAGCACCCGCAGCAGCTCCGGCACGTCGACGTGCTTGGGGGTCAGGCCGCCGCGCAGCACGTTGTCGGAGGGCGCCATCAGCTCGATGCCGAGCCCGCCGAGGTACGCGTGGACGTTGCCGGCCGGGAGGAACAGGGCCTCGCCGGTCCGGAGCGAGACCCGGTTGAGCAGCAGCGACACGACGACGCCGGGGTCGCCCGGGTAGAGGCGGTCGAGCTCGACGACGGTCGCGGTGCTCGGGGTCGGGTCGACGACCCCCCTCGCCAGCTCGGCCACCGCCCCGACGACCCGTCGCGACTCGTCCGAGCCGTCGAAGAGCCAGGCCAGCGTCGACTCGAGCGACGCCGCGACGCTGCCGCGGAGGGCCGCGAGACGCCCGGTCCCCGCGTCGATCGCGTCGATGTCCGCGAGCGTCTCGGCCGGGGCGCGGAAGCCGCACAGCGCGTCGAACCGCTCGCTGAGGGCGACGATGATCTCGGGCTTCGGGAACCGGTCCTTGTAGTTGCGGTGCGGCGCGCCCAGGGGGACGCCCGCCGCCTCCTCGCGGGCGAAGCCCTCCTCGGCCTGCTCGGGCGTCGGGTGCGCCTGGATCGAGAGGGGCTGGTCGGCGGCGAGCACCTTGAGGAGGAACGGCAGCTCGGTGCGGCCCCGGCCGAGCGCCCGGGCCGGCTCGGCCGCGAACCAGTCGGCCAGGGTGTCGGCGCCGTCGACGACGGCGGGGTTCACGACGATGCTCGGCGACCCCGCGTGCGCCCCCAGCCACAGCTCCGCCTCCGGCCCGCCGGAGGGCCTGCGGCCCAGCAGCTCGGAGATCGCGGTGCGCGAGCCCCACGCGTAGTCGCGCGGCGTGTTGGTGATGGCGAGGAACATGGTTCTCCGAGCGTGTCGTGGGTCGTGCCCGTCGGGCGGCGTGCGCTGCGACCTGTCGGCCGGGCTTGGGCCCCCTCTACAAAGGGCCGAGCGCCCGGGCGGGGAGGTCTTGGCCAAAACTACCAAGCTCGTTGCCGCTCCCGACCTGCCTGCCTAGGCTCGCCGCGTCTCACCAGGGACGACGGCGCGCGGGCGCCGGTCGTCGCCACCACGACACGGAGCAACGGAGCCACCTGATGTCCACACCGACCCTCACCTCGTTCACCTCGCTCGCGAGCGACTTCTACGGGTACGAAGACCTGCTCACCGACCGCGAGAAGTCGGTGCTGGCCGACCTGCGGCACTACCTCGAGACCGAGGTGAAGCCGATCGTCAACGACCACTGGGCACGCGCGGAGTTCCCGACGCGCATCGTCAAGGGGCTCGCCGACCTGGGCATCTTCGCCCTCCCCTGGGAGGAGACGCGCCCGTTCGAGAACTCGGCCGTGTTCCGCGGCTGGGTCGCCCTCGAGCTGGCCAGGGTCGACGCGTCGGTCGCCACCTTCGTCGGCGTCCAGAACGGGCTGGCGATGGGATCGATCAGTGTCGGGGGCTCCCCCGAGCAGCGAGCCGAGTGGCTGCCGAGGATGGCGAGCGGCGAGCTCGTGGGCGCCTTCGGCCTCACCGAGCCGCTCTCGGGCTCCGACTCGGCGCAGGGCCTCCGCACCGTCGCGACCCGTGACGGCGACGACTGGGTGCTGAACGGGTCGAAGCGCTGGATCGGCAACGCGACCTTCAGCGACCTCACGATCATCTGGGCCAAGAGCGCCGAGGACGGCCAGGTCAAGGGCTTCATCGTCCCCACATCGACCCCCGGCTACACGGCGACCAAGATCGAGGACAAGCAGAGCCTCCGCATCGTCCAGAACGCCGACATCGTGCTCGACGGGGTCCGGGTGCCGGAGAGCCTCCGCCTGCAGCAGGCGAACTCCTTCCGCGACACCGCCTCCGTGCTGCGGCTCACCCGGGCCGAGGTCGCCTGGGCCGCGGTCGGCAACTCGATCGGCGCCTACGAGGCGGCCCTGGCCTACGCCGGGGAGCGCATCCAGTTCGGCAAGCCCATCGCCGCCCACCAGCTGATCCAGGACCTGCTGGTCAAGTGCATCGGCAACATCACCGCGTCGCTCGGGATGGTGGTGAGGGTCTCACAGATGCTCGACGACGGGAAGCAGCGCGACGAGCACGCGTCGCTCGCCAAGGCCTACACCACGGCCCGGATGCGCGAGACGGTGGCGCACGCCCGCGAGGTGCTGGGCGGCAACGGGATCGTGCTCGACTACGACGTCGCACGCCACTTCGCCGACGCCGAGGCCCTCTACAGCTACGAGGGCACGCGCGAGATGAACACGCTCATCGTCGGGCGCAGCATCACCGGCCAGGCGGCCTTCGTCTGACCACCGGCCCGGCGGGGGCGCGCCGTCGTCTAGCCTGGTCCGCATGACGACGACGCTCCCCGCTCGCCGTGCCGCGCCGGCGCCTCCCGAGCGTGCCCGCACGCTCTTCGCCACGATCGTCTTCCTCGTCCTGCTCGGCGGCGACGTGCTGCGGAACGCGACGAGCTTCTGGGGCTGGGGCGTGGTCTGCGGCGTCATGGTGGTCGCCGCCGCGGTCGTCGTCGTGCGGCACCCGCCACGGGTGCGGAGCCTGCCGCGCCTCCTCGTGCTCTGGCTGGCCTTCGCCGTCGTCTCACTGGCCTGGTCGCAGTACCCGGCCGCCTCGGCGATCGGCATCGTCGCCACGCTCGCGACGACCCTCGGAGCCGTCGCCGTCACGTCGGCGCTGCCCTGGCCGTCGATCGTCGTCGCGCTGGGTCGTGCCCTCCGGCTGCACGTCGGGCTCTCGTTGCTCTTCGAGCTCGTCGTCGGCGTCTTCGTCCGCCAGCCCGTCTGCACCGTCTACACCGACTGCTCGGGCGACGTTCCCGACGCGTTCTTCTGGTCACGCGCCGAGCTCTTCACCGGGGGCCGCATCCAGGGACTGCAGGGCAACAGCAACATCCTCGCCGTGCTCGCGCTCCTCGCCCTGGTCGTGACGGCGGTGCAGCTCTCGGCCGCACAGGTGACGAAAAACGCCGGTAGGGTCGGCATCGCGGCCGCCGTCGTCGTCCTCCTGCTCACCCGGTCGGCCACCACGCTGGTCTGCGCCGTGGCCGTCGCCCTGGTGCTCCTGCTCGTGACCAGGCTGCGGGCCACGCCCGTCGAGGGGCGCGGTCGGGTCTACGGCGTCGCCGCCGCGCTGGCCCTGCTCGCGGCAGGGCTGCTGGTGCTCGCACGGGAGCCGCTGCTCGCCCTGGCGGGGCGGAGCGGCGACCTCACCGGCCGTACCGACATCTGGGCCGCGGTCCTCGACCTCGGCGTGCAGCACCCCGTCGTCGGCTGGGGCTGGGTCAGCTACTGGATCCCCATCTCCGAGCCGTTCATCGACCTCGCCGAGCGGAACGGCGTCGTCTACCTGCAGGCGCACGACGCGTACCTCGACGTCTGGTTCCAGCTGGGCTGGGTCGGCCTCGTCCTGTTCCTGCTCGTCGTGGCGGGAGTGCTGCTGCGGGCGTGGTCGTGGGCGACCGACCGCCGCGTCCTCGGCGTGAGGCGCGAGGCCGCGTGGTCCGCGCTCGACCTGCTGCCCGTGCTGCTGCTCGCCCTCTTGCTCGTGCACGGCCTGACCGAGTCGCGGCTCATCGTCGAGTGGGGCTGGGCGATCTTCGTGATCGTCGTCGTGGTGACCCGTCGCGACGCCTACGGCTGGACGGACCGCGACCGACCTGCGCCGCGTGTGGCGGCCGGCGAGGGAGCCGACGCTCGATAAGGTCGAGCCGATGTCCTCCGCCGCACCGTCGCCCGTCCGCAGACGCCTCATCGACCTCGCCGGGGCGGTGGCGGCGGCGATCATCAGCGTCGCCGTCGCCGTCGTCGCCTTCAGGATCAGCCCGGCCGACCTCTCCCAGCGCTGGCAGGCCGGCGGGGACGACGCGATCCTGCATTACACCCTCTTCACCTCGGCGACCCAGTCCTTCTCGTTCGCCGACAACCCGGCCCTGGGGTTCCCCGACGGCCTGAACGTCTTCTTCAGCAGCCAGGTCGACGTCGCGTCGGCCCTGGTCATGGCCGCCATGGCCACGGTGCTCGACGGCGGCCTGCTGATGCTGAACCTGTACTACCTGCTCACGTTCGCGGCGACCGCCGTGACCGGGTACGCGTTCCTCCGGGCGGTGCGCGTCCGGCCGGCGGTCGGGGTCCTGTTCGCCGTGCTGTTCAGCGTCGCGCCGTACCACTTCTTCCGCGTGGCCGCCGGTCACGCGTTCCTGGCCGCCTACTGGGCGATCCCCCTGGCCGGCATCCTCGTCCTCGTCGCGGCCGGCCCGTCGACCGATCCGTTCCGACGGTGGGGGGCGAGGTACGCGTCGCCGCTGGCCCGACGGCTGGCACACGGCGCCCCCGTGGTGATGCTCAGCCTCCTCATCGCCACGACCGGGGCCTACTACTTCGTCTTCGCCGCCATCGTCGTCGCGGGGACCTGGGCGGCTCGCGTCGTGGCCGTGCTCGTCCGCCGCGAGGGCGTCAGGCAGCTCGCGTGGCCCACGCTCGCCTTCGGGTCGCTCGCCGCGTCCGTCGGCACGGCCCTCGTCGTCCTGGGCCTCGGCTTCGGCGAGCGCTACGCGCCCTACGTGAACGACCGGCTCGTCGGCGAGTCGGAGTACTACGCGGGCAAGCTCGTCACCCTCCTCACGCCGTGGGCCGGCTCGGACCTCACGTTCTTCGACGAGTTCGCCGCCGAGTACGCCAAGGGCAACGCCATCTCGACGACGGAGCCGCCCGGTGCGCCCCTCCTCGCGTCGATCGGCATCGTCCTGCTCTTCGCCGTCGTCTTCGTCACCACCGCCACGTCGGGGCGGGGCCTGCAGGCGACCGCGGTGGGGCGCTTCGTCACGCGCCCGCAGATCCGGGTGCTGGCCTTCGCCACCGCGTGGACCTTCGCGTTCTACATCGTCTCCGGGCTCGGCGTCTTCGTGGCGCTCGTCATCGGCCCGCAGATCCGTGCCTGGAGCCGCCTGAGCATCTTCCTCATCCTCTTCGGCCTCGCCGCCGTGGCGCTCCTCGTCGACGCGGTGCCGAGGAAGGCCGGCCTGAAGCTGGCCGCGGTCCTCGCTGTCGTCGCGGTCGCCGTGCCCGACCAGGTGACGGGCGTCGACCACGCGTACCCGATCCGCCCGACCGACGGGACGCAGACCTCCGTCTTCGTCGAGGCAGCCGAGGAGGCGCTGCCGGACGGCTGCGGAGTGGTGCAGCTCCCGCTGAAGAGCTTCCCCGACAGCGGCAAGATCGGCCAGCTCAACGACTACGACGAGGCCCTGCCGTACCTCTACTCGACACCCGGCCAGCTCGAGTGGAGCTACGGGTCCGTCCGCGGGACCACGGGCTGGGACGTCTGGGCCGACGTACGGACCGCCCGGTCGTTCGCGGAGACCGTCGAGGAGACGTCCGCCTGCGCCGTGCTGGTCGACACGGCAGGCTACAGCGACGCCCCCCAGGGCTGGCGCCCCTTCGTCGAGGCCGCCGCGGGCGACGTCGACCCGGAGGTCGCGTCCGCCGACGGTCGCTACCTCCTGTTCGAGGTCAGCGACCCGAAGGCCGGCTAGCGGTCAGCGACCCGAAGGCCGCCGGCCAGCGGTCAGCGGCCGGCGGCGTCCCACGGCCGACGGCTGGCGAGCGAGTGACGGCTAGCGGCGCCGGGCGCCGCGGAGGGCCGCGAGTCGGCGCGCGACGCCCCACTGCGTCACGCGCACCATGGCCTCGACGACGATCGCCTGGCTCATCTTGGACTCGCCCCTCTCGCGCTCGCGGAACTCGATCGGCACCTCGACGACGCGGCGCCCCTGGTCGAGCACGCGCAGGGTCATGTCGACCTGGAAGCAGTAGCCCTTGGAGTCGATGCCGGACAGGTCCATGGCCCGGACCGTCTCGGCCCGGTAGGCGCGGAAGCCGGCGGTGACGTCCTTCAGCGACAGGCCGAGGACGATGCGGGCGTAGGTGTTCCCCCCACGGCTCAGGATCTGTCGGCTGACCGGCCAGTTGACCACGCTGCCGCCCGGGACCCATCGGGAGCCGATGGCGAGGGCCGGCGCGTCCGGCGCCTGCGCGGCGACGCGGGCGAGCATGGCCGGGAGCCGCTCGGGCGGGTGGGAGCCGTCCGCGTCCATCTCGACGAGGAACTCGTACCCGCGCTGCAGGCCCCAGCCGAAGCCGAAGACGTACGCGGCGCCGAGGCCCAGCTTGCCCGTCCGGTGCTCGACGTGCACGCGGTCGTCGGCCGCGGCCATGCGCTCCACGAGATCGCCGGTGCCGTCGGGGCTGGCGTCATCGACGACGAGCACGTGCGCGTCGGGCACGGCGGCCAGGAGGCGTCCGATGATGAGCTCGATGTTGTCGACCTCGTCGTAGGTGGGGATGATGACGAGGGCTCCGCGGCCGGAGTGGACAGGGTCGTTCGTGGGCAGCACGGCACGACTCTAGCCCAGGCGACGCGGCGGGTCGGCGAGGCACGGGCTGCCATGATGGTGCGATGGGATCCCCCGGAGGCGCGCACGAGCCCGTGCGCCGCTACGTCTCCGCGTGGATCGGGTTCTCCGCGGGCGGGCACTTCAGCCAAGCGCTCGCCGTCGCCGTGGTCGTGTACGCGTTCTCCGCGCACGCCGTCCGTGCGCTGATCGGCTGGCCGGGCTCCCTCGCCGTGCTGGTGTCGCTCGTCGCGTTGGCCGCGTGCTCGCTCTTCGGACAGCGCCGCCACATCGAGTGGCACGGCATCCTGCCCGTGTCGCTGATCGCCCTGTTCGGCTGGTGGGCGGTCTCGGTGTTCTGGAGCGACTACACGTGGGCCACGATCGGCGGCGTCGCGTACGCCGTCGCCTTCGGCGCACTCGGCCTGTACCTGGCACTCGGGCGCGACCTCGTGCAGGTCGTCCGCGCCTCCGGTGACGCCCTGCGCATCCTCCTGGTGACGTCGCTGGCCCTCGAGGTCCTCAGCGGGCTCCTGATCGACCAGCCCATCCGGTTCCTCGGCATCGCGGGCGACCTCGCCCTCGGCGGGCCCATCCAGGGCATCGCGGGCACGAGGAACTACCTCGGGTTCCTCGCCGCGTTCGGGCTGGTCACCTTCGCCGTCGAGTACCTGACCCGCTCGGTGGCGAAGGGCCTGGGGCTCGCGTCGTGCACGCTCGCCGCGCTGTGCGTCCTCTTCTCGCGGTCCCCCGTGACGGCGGCCGCGGTCCTCGCGCTCGTGGTGGCGGGGCTGGCCCTGCGCTCGCTGCGGAAGGCTCCCCCGACCCGACGTCCTCTCATCCAGGGCGCGCTGGCCGGGATCGTCTCCCTGGGCGGCGTGGTCGCCTGGCTGAGCCGGGAGCAGATATTCCCCGCCGTCGACGCCACGGGCGACGTCGACGTCCGCATCGCGCTCTGGGCGCGCCTCCGGCAGCTGATCGAGGTCAACTCCCTGCAGGGCTGGGGCTTCGTCGGCCAGTGGCCCACCGAGGTGTTCCCCTTCTCGACCCTCCTGACGCCCGCGGGCCGCCCCTCCGCGACCGGGCTCGGAGCCCTCTTCGACACGTGGTTCCAGGTCGGGCTCGTGGGCGTGCTCCTGCTCGCCGCAGCCGGCGGCCTCGCCTTCGTGAGGGCGTGGACCACGGCGTCGTCGCACCCGATCGTGGCCTACGTCTGGCCCGCCCTCGTCCTCGTGCTGATCGCCGTCGTGTCGATCGCCGAGAGCTACGCGCTCTTCGAGGGCACCCTCATGCTCGTGGTGGCGACGTCGGCCATCGCGGCGCGCAAGCGCTCGTGGCGCTCACGGCTCGAGGCGCGCCCCACGGCCCAGTTCCGCTGACGCCGACGAGTCTCCTGACGCCGACGCCGACGCGGACTCGGATGCCGAGGCCGAGGCCGACGCCGACGCACGACGGATCGACCACGCGGCCAGCGCCGTCGCGGCCGCCGCCGTCGCCGCCGTCCCGGCCACCATGGACGCCGCGACGGCCGTCCCCAGGTCAGCGGGCGAGAGCAGGTACACCGCGAGCAGCACGGCGAGGCCGACGGGCCACACGAGCGTGGCCGACCGCTCGCGGTGGAGGGCCAGCAGGGCCTGCGTCACGACCATGGTCACGATCTGCAGCACGCAGGACACGGCGAGCAGCACGAGGTCCGTCGTGGCGATCTCGTAGCCCTCGCCGAACCACGAGACCACCACGGCGCCCGTGAGCCAGACCAGCACCACCCAGACGACGCCGAGCCCCAGGACGGCGACGTTCCACCCGGCCAGGGACCGGACGAGGGCCGCGAACCGGGCACGCTGCACGTCGACCGTGAACCGCGTCAGCATGAGCGACTGGACCGCGTTGAAGAGGAACAGGGGCACGCGGGCGACCGCGAGCGCGGCCACGAGGCTCGCCGTGTAGGCCGTGGCCTCGCCGCTGACGGCCACCTGGGCGAGGATCACGCCCACGTTGACGAAGAGCTGCAGCAGGAGGGAGCCCGTGGTCAGCGCGGCGTAGGCCGCCAGGTCGGACGACCGGGGCGTCGGCGGCACGTGCGGAGCCTCGGGCACCGTCTCTCCCCGTCGCACGCCGACGAGGGCGACGGCGGCTGCCGCGATCGGCGCCGCGACCAGGACGGAGCCCAGGAGCCGCGGATCGGTCGCGCCGCCCGCGGCGAGGGCGACGACGCCCAGCACCTTCAGCACTCCCTCGAGCGACATCTCGAGCCCGTAGCGTCCGAACCGGCCCGTGCCGGCCAGCCAGCCGCGCGCGGCGAACAGGGCCGTCGAGGCGACGAGACCGACGCCGAAGAGGTAGACGAACTCCGTCTGCCCGGAGAAGAGGAGGCGCCCGACGGGCTCGGCGAAGACGAGCAGCAGCACGAGCGCGACCGCCAGCACGACGCCGGCGAGCCCCAGCGTCCGCAGCACGATCGGCCGGGTCGACGCCCCTCCGTCGCGTGCCCGGGCGATGCCCCGCGAGAGCATCTGCTCGACCGGCTGGAACAGCCCCACCGCGATGCCGGCCATCATCGTCCAGAGCACCGAGACGGGCGCGCTCGCGACGCCGCCCACGATGTTCCCCACCAGGGCCAGGTAGAGGTAGTTGCACCCGCCCAGCAGGACGGTGCCGGTGCCCAGCGCGACCAGCGGGCTGCGGCGCTCCGTCACGCTACGAGAAGTTCCGCCGCAGGGCGGCCACGCCCTCGACGGGGTCGCCGTCGAAGATCACGGCGCCGTGGGACAGGACGACCGCCCGGTCGCACAGGGACTCGACCGTCCCGAGGTCGTGCGTGACGATGACGATCGTCCGCCCCTCCCGCTGGAACTGCGCGATCTTGTCCAGGCACTTCCGCTGGAACGGCTCGTCGCCCACGGCCAGCACCTCGTCGACCAGCAGCACGTCGGGGTCGACGTGGATGGCGATGGCGAAGGCGAGCCGGACGTACATGCCCGACGAGTAGAACTTCACCTGCGTGTCGATGAACTCGCCGATCTCGCTGAAGTCGACGATCGAGTCGAAGAAGCCGGCGATCTGCTGCTGCGTGAGCCCGAGGATCGAGCCGTTCAGGAACACGTTCTCGCGGCCCGTGAGATCGGGGTGGAACCCCGCCCCGAGCTCGAGGAGCGCCGCGAGCTGACCTCGACGTCGCACCTCGCCGGTGGTGGGCTGGAGGATGCCGCCGATCACCTTCAGCAGGGTGCTCTTGCCCGAGCCGTTGGCCCCGATGAGCCCGACGGTCGTGCCTGCCTCGATCTCGAGCGAGACGTCGCGGAGCGCCCAGAAGTCGTCCTTGTGCTTGTTCGACCTGGCGAGGTTGACGATGCGCTCCTTGAGCGATTTCTCCTTGCGGATGACGAAGCGCTTCGAGACGCCGGTCATCGTGACGACCGAGACGGGCGAGGTGGGTGCAGTGCTCACGGTTCAGATCTCCTGGGCGAAGTTGCCCTGCAGGCGGGCGAAGACCCGCTGGGCGAGGAGCAGCAGGACGAGCCCCACGACGCCGATGACGAGGAGGCGCAAGTCGAGGTCGGCAGGGAACGGCTGCGGCGGGATGACGGTGCCGTCGTCCAGCACGGAGGTCTCGCTGCCCGCGCGCCAGATCCCCTTCTGGAACGCGAGGATGATGTCCGTCATGGGGTTCAGCTGGTAGAGCGTGACGATCCACTCCTGTCCGCGGGCGGCCGCCCGGTCGACGACCATCCCGAACGAGTAGACGATGGGCGACGCCCAGAACAGGATCAGCAGCGCCACCTCGACGAGGTACTGCACGTCGCGGAGGTACACGTTGACCGCCGAGAGGAACAGCGCGAAGGCGAGGCCGTAGATGACGGTGAGCACCACGGCCACCGGGACGTAGAGCAGGTTCCACGAGAGCGGGAACTGTCCGAGCACCAGCACGGCCGCGAGCAACACGGCGAACTGCACGACGAAGTTGAAGAGGGCCGACCCCAGCGAGGCCAGCGGGAAGAGCTCCCTCGGGACGTAGACCTTCTTGATCAGCCCGGCGTTCGCGAGGATGGACGTCGTGCCGCCGGCGATGATCTCGTTGTAGAGCCCCCACAGGGTGAGTCCTGCGAAGACGTAGATGGCGAACTGCGGAACCGACCGCGCGGCGCCGAGCACCTGTCCCACGGCGAAGTAGTAGATCGCGAGCATGGTGAGCGGCCGGATGAAGCTCCACACGAACCCGAGCGCGCTGTCCTTGTAGCGGGCCTTCAGCTCGCGGCGGATCAGCAGGTCGAGCAGGGCCCGGTGCCCCCAGATGTCGCGCACCGCGGGCACGACGCCCGAGATGAGCCCGCCGCTCGCGGCGCCCGCCTTCTCGAAGGGAAGGGTCGCGATGCGCTGGATGCGCGCCTCGGATTCAGTACTCACGGATCTCCATGCCTCGCGCCTCACGCGGCGACAGTCCCCGTCGCCGGGGCGACGACGTCGCCCGGCAGGCGACGAATCATCATCACACATCGTCCCGACGGCCTGCGCGAGGCTGCCCGCCCCCACCGGGGCCCGCCAGTACACTGGCTCACTGATCGAGCCAGAGAGCAGCGTGCATGTCCCCCCGTCTCACCGTCGTCATCCCGTCCTTCAACAACGCCGACTTCATCGACGAGACGGTGCGCTCCGTGTTGTCCCAGGACTACGACGACTTCGAGCTGGTCGTCGCCGACCACTCGTCGGCCGACGACACGTGGCAGCGCCTGCAGGCCTACGCCGACGACCCCCGCGTCACGCTGCTGCAGACCCCCGCAGGAGGCGGCGCACCGGCGAACTGGACTCGCGTGACCGACGCCGCCACCGGCGAGTACCTCCGCCTCGTGCCCGGCGACGACGTCCTGCACCCGGGAACGCTCCGCGACCACGTCGAGGCCCTCGACGAGCAGCCGACCGCCGTCGTCGCGTCGTCCCCGCGTTCGTTGATCGACGCCTCGGGCGCCACCGTCCTCCGCCGTCGGGGCCGCGACTGGGGCCGACGGCTCGTCCCCGGCGCCGAGGCGGTCCGCGCGACCGTGCGCGCGGGCACGAACGTGTTCGGCGAGCCCTTCTGCGTGACCTTCCGCCGATCGGCCCTCGTCGAGGCCGGCGGGTGGTACCCGGCGTTCCCGTACCTGATCGACCAGGCCAGCTACTGCCGGGTGCTGCTGCGGGGCGACCTCGTCGCCGTCCCCTCGCTCGCCGGCGGGTTCCGCCTGAGCTCCACGCAGTGGAGCGTGGCCCTCTCGGCCGAGCAGTCCCGCCAGGCGCGCGGCTACCACGCCGAGCTGCACCGCGAGCACCCTGAGGTCGTGAGCGCCGGCGACCGCCGCCTCGGCGACCTGCGGGCACGCCTGGCCGCACAGTCGCGTCGACTCGTCTACCTCGTCCTCCGACGCCGGATGCAGGCCGGCGAGCGCGCCTCGGGCCGCCGCTGATGGCACCGCCCCGCGGATCGACGACGACCCGGGTCGAGCGGCGCGGCACCGTGCGCCGTGCCGCCGACTGGTGGGGCACCGCCTACCTCGTCTCCGGCGTGCTCGCCGCGGCGGGGGTCGTCTTCGCGATGAAGCTGTGGCGGGCCGACTGGACGGTGCCGTTCTTCGACCGCAACGACGCCCTCGCCGTCGCGGCCCACTTCAAGACGGTGTCCGAGACCGGCTGGTACGAGTCGCAGCCCCTCCTCGGCGCCCCGTTCGGGCAGCAGTACCACGACTTCCCGACGGCGGACAACCTGCAGTTCATGGCCGCGCGGGTCCTCTCTGCGGTGCTCGGCGACTGGGCTGCCGCCCTGAACGTCTGGTACGTGCTGGGCTTCGTCCTGGTCGCGCTGACCGCGACCTTCTTCTTCCTCCGGATCGGCATGTCCCGCATCCTGTCGGTGGTGCTCTCGGTGCTCTTCGCCCTCGCGCCGTACCACTTCATCCGCAACGAGAACCACCTCGCGCTCTCGTCGTACTTCACCCTGCCGCTCGCCTTCTGGGTCGTGCACCTGATCGCCACCGGCCAGCCGCTCTGGCTGCGCCGGGCCGGCGTGCGGAACCCCGTGCTCGCCGTCCTGACCGGTCGCGGGGCCGCGGTCGCCGCCTCCTCGGCCCTCGTCGTCACCGGCGCCACGTACTACGGCTTCTTCACCGTCGTGTTCATCGCGCTCGTGGGCGTGGCCTCGTGGTGGCGTCTGCGCGACTGGCGTCGCCTCGGCGGCGCGGTCGTCGCCGGCCTGGTCGTCGTGCTGACGGCGGTCCTCAACATGCTGCCCGACGTGCTCTGGTCGTGGCGCAACGGCTCCGACGGCGGCGCTCTCGTCCGGACACCCGTCGAGACCGAGTACTACTCGCTGAAGCTGACCCAGCTTCTGCTGCCGATGCCGGGCCACCGGGTGCAGCTCCTCTCGAACCTCCGCGAGTACTACGACGACTACTTCCCCTACCGGTCCGAGACCCCCGTGCTCGGCGCGGTCGCCGCGGCGGGGTTCGTGCTGCTCGTCGTCGTGGCCGTGTCCACGCTGCTCGGACGTCGACGCCCCGCAGCCGGCTCGACGCCGGCGAACGCGGAGCGATTCCGGACGGTCCGCCTCATGGCCGGCCTCGCGCTCGTGGCGTTCCTCTTCGGCACCCTGGGCGGGCTCTCCAGCCTCTTCTCGTTCGTCACCAGCTCGTTGCGCGGAGCGAACCGGATGTCGATCGTCATCGCGCTCCTGTCGCTCGCGGGTCTCGGGCTCGCGCTCGACGCCGCCGTCGCGCGCGTCGTGACGTGGCGACCTCACCTGCACCTGGCGCCGACCACCGCCACCCTCGCCGTCGGGGCCGTCCTGCTCGCGGGCGGCACCTGGGACCAGACCAGTGCCGAGCTCGTGCCCGACTACTCCGAGCTCGACGCGACCTGGGCCGCCCGCTCGTCCTTCTTCTCGCAGGTGCAGACGGAGGTGGGCGACGGCGCGCAGGTGCTCCAGCTGCCCTACTCGGACTTCCCGGAGGCGAGCGCGTCGACCGGCCACGACTTCGAGAGCGGGCTGGACTACGCGGAGGTGCTGATCCCCTACCTGCACACCACGACGGTCAGGTGGTCCGCGGGCGGCATCAAGGGGCGGACGGCCGCCGAGTGGCCCGCGGCCGCGCAGGACTACGACGCGGCGTCGATCGCCGACCAGGTCGCCGTCCTCGGCTTCGACGGCGTGCTGGTCGACCGTGACGGGACCGTCGACCGGGGCGCCGAGCTCGAGTCGGGGCTCGACGGTGCCCTCGGCGCGCCCTCGCTCACCTCGGACGACGGCCGGTGGGTGCTCTACACCGTCCCTCAAGAGCTCCGCGACGCCGCGGCCGCCCTGCCCCGGGCAGAGCTCGACGAGCTCCGCGACGCGATCCGGCAGCCCCTGGTGGCGACGCCGGGCAGCACCGACCCGACGGTCGGGGGCGACAACACCGTGAACAGCGTCGACGTGCAGAACGACCGTGAGGACGCCGTCGCCGGCTCCCTCCGCCTCGAGCTGACGACGCTGCCCGGCGTCGACGCCGTGGTGGTGACGACGCCGGACGGCACCCGGACGGTGGTCCCCGTGTCCGACGCGAGCGTGGACGTGGACCTCCCCGCGGCCTTCGCGCCGGGCACCACCCACGTCACCGTGGAGGGCTCGACCGACGGAGGCGCCACGACGACGGCCACCTCGCTGTCCGTCGGCATCGACCACGCGGCGGTCCTGCAGGACGACGTCGAGAGATTGGACCTGACCCCGTGACGACCGACGCGCCTCCTCCGTCCGAGTCCCGACGCCCTTCGTCGCCCGCTTCCGGGTCGCTCGGCGCCGTCCGGCCCTGGCTCGCGAGCGCGCGCGAGCGCGTCTCGGGCGGTCCCGTGCGCGCCGCCGTCGCCGTGGGCGTGGCCCTCGTGGCCGCGCTCGCGCACCTCTGGCTGCAGGCGGGGATGCTCCTGACCCGCCCCGACTTCGCCTGGAGCTCGTTCCGCGACTACTTCCCGTACGACCAGCTGTCGTACATGTCGATGGTCGTGAACACCGCCGAGGGCAAGTCGGACGCCCTCGAGCCGTTCACGGAGACGGGCGTGAACAACTACCCGCACCTCTGGTACGTCGCGCTCGGGCACATCTCACGCCTGACGGGACTCGACCCGCTGCAGGCCTGGGCCGTCTCGGGCTTGGCGGTGCAGCTGGTCTTCGTGGCCGTGCTCGCCCTGACGCTGGTCCTCCTCACCAGGCGCCTCTGGGCGGGGCTGCTCGCTCCCCTGCCGTTCGTCGTCGGCACCTTCTCCTCCTTCTCCGGTTCTCCCGACGGCTGGTTCCAGAAGCTCGACGCGCACGCCGTGCTCTGGGGGGCCTTCGGCACGCTGTTCACGATCAACGGGGAGACGGTCTCGCTGTGCCTCGGCGGGACCGCCCTGCTGCTGCTGCTCGTCGCGTGGACGCACGTCCGCGCGACCGGAGCCCGGGTGGCGCTCTCCGTCGTGGCGGCCGGGATGATCGGCCTGATGGCGAACATCCAGACCTACTCGTTCCTCGTCACGATCTACCTCGTCGCCTTCGTGCTCGCGGCGTACTGGCTCGTCGTGATCGGGCGCCGTCTGCTGTGGCTCGTCTCGGGCGCGGGGGTCGTCGCCGTGTTCGTGTTCGGCCCAGGGATCGCCGACTCAGCCGGCCCCCTCGTGACCCTGATGTTCGGGCTCCTGCCGGCGCTGCCCGGGCTCGTCGTCGCCCTCGTGCGCAGTCGCGGACTCCTCGCCGTGTACGGCGTCGTCGCCCTCGCGGCCGCTGCTCCCCAGCTGAGCGCGACCCTCGGAGGCGTCGCCTCCGGGGATCCGTTCCTCACCTACCGGGTCGCCTCGAGCGCCAACCTGGGCGTGGACTGGCACGGCGTCGTGGGGTCGGCCGCTCTCTGGCTGCCGCTGCTCGGCATCGCGGCCGCCGGCGTCGCCCGGCGTCGTCCGTTCTGGGTCGCCTACCCCGTCGGGGTCCTCGCCGCCTGGTTCCTCGCCTCCTCGAACGACATCTGGGGCGCCAACCAGGAGCCCTACCGCTTCTGGCTCGACACCTTCGTGCTCGTCTGCATGACGATCCTCCCCGTCGGCGCGATCGTGCTGCGCGACCTGCTCGTCGACGGCCCCGCCCTCGGGCCGGTCGTCCGACGCACGGTCGGCGCGGTCGTGACGGTGTGCGTCGGGCTCGCCGCCCTGTCGGCGGTGGACTTCGTCCGCTTCGCCCAGGACGACGAGTACCACCAGCTCATCGACTACAACACGACGCGCGACCAGGCGATGACCGCGGCGACGAGGTCGATCGAGGACACGGCCGGCGGCTCAGGCGACGCCACGGGCCTCCTCGTCGGCGACCCGTGCATCGAGCCCATGCAGCTGAAGATCGCTGCCGGCGTTCCCGTCGTGAACTACAACCTGGGCATGGCGTGGCCCGAGGACCGCGCGTCGATCGACCAGGTGTCGGCGGACCGGACGGCGGGCGTGCTCGACCTCGAGCACCTGCGGGAGGCGAACGTCCGCTGGGTGCTCACCGACAGCGCCTGCACCGTCAACTGGGAGTCCGCCTACGGCGCTCAGCTGGAACGCGTCGACTCGGCGGACTTCGAGCTGCCGGGCATCACCGGCACGATCACCCTGTGGCGGGTGCCCGCGTGAGCCCCCGCGACGCACGCCGGGACGGCCTCTCGGACGCACCTCCGGGGCCCGGGTCGGCCGACCGCGCCGTGATAGTGTCACGTCCCGTGTCGAGACCCGCCGAAACTCCCGTCTCGCCCGCGCACCGCATCTCCGTCGTCATCCCCGTGTACCAGGGCGAGACCACCCTGCCGGCGCTGGTCGACGAGATTCTCGCCCTCGCCTCCGAGCGCCTGACGCCGGACGGCCACCTGCGGCAGATCACCGAGGTGCTGCTCGTGCACGACAACGGGCCCGACGCCTCCGACCAGGTGATCCGCGACCTCGAGAGCCGGCACGCCCTCGTGCGGGGCGTCTGGCTGAGCCGCAACTTCGGCCAGCACGCGGCGACGCTCGCGGGGATGGCCTCCACGGGCGGCGACTGGATCGCCACCGTCGACGAGGACGGCCAGCACGATCCGGCCTACCTCGACTCCATGCTCGACACGGCCATGCGCGAGCAGGCTGCCCTCGTCTACGCGAAGCCCACGAACGCGGCGCCCCACGGCCCCTTCCGGAACGCCGCCTCGAAGGGCGCGAAGGTCGTCCTGCGGACGGTCATGGGCGGCGGCGACGCCTCGCAGTTCCAGAGCTACCGGCTCGTCCTCGGCGACGTCGGCCGCAGCGTGTCGGCGTACGCCGGCTCGGGCGTCTACCTCGACGTCGCCATCGGCTGGATCACCCGGCGCATCACCACGAGCCCCGTCGAGCTGCGCGAGGAAGGCGGCCGCGCGAGCGGCTACTCGCTGCGCAAGCTCCTCTCCCACTTCTGGAAGATGGTCCTCACCTCCGGCACCCGCGGGCTCCGCCTCGTCAGCGTGCTGGGCATCGCCCTC
Organism: Frigoribacterium sp. ACAM 257; assembly: GCF_007954365.1. Classification (GTDB taxonomy): domain Bacteria; phylum Actinomycetota; class Actinomycetes; order Actinomycetales; family Microbacteriaceae; genus Frigoribacterium. The sequence goes on along the minus strand of NZ_VOLO01000001.1, from coordinate 443,225 downwards.
GCGGTCATCGGGCTGCTCTTCGCCGTCTACGTCGTCATCTCCGCCATCGCGGGGACGCAGCTCGCCGCGGGCTGGTCGTCGACCATCGTGGTCGTGCTCCTGTCGACCGGCGCGATCCTCTTCTCCCTCGGGGTCGTCGCCGAGTACGTCGGCGTCGCGGTCAACATGGCGATGGGCCGGCCCTCGTACCTGATCGTCAGCGACCCCGGACGCGGCCCGCTCGGTCGCCGTCGATCCCACGACTCCTGACGTGACCGGCCCAGTCGTGACCGGAGCAGCAGACCCCACCGCGACGGTGCGGCGTCGCCACCTCGTCGTCGGGGCTGGCGGCCTCCTCGGGGGCGCCGTCGTCGCGGCCCTCGAGGCGGACGGACGCGACGTGGTGCGGGCCACGGTGCCGTGGCGTGATCCCGGCGCGTCCGTCAGCGTGATCTCGTCGCTCGTGCGCGGCCTCATCCTCGACGGCACCCCGTGGTCGCTCGTGTGGGCCGCCGGCGCCGGTGTCGTGGCCAGCGGGCCCGACGCCCTCGCCGAGGAGCGCTCGGTCGTCGCCCGCGTGCTGTCCGAGGTGGCCGCGGTGATCGCGGTCGACCCTGCCCGCGCCTCCCGCGGGTCGGTCTTCGTCGCCTCCTCGGCGGGAGGGGCCTTCGCCGGCTCGACCGGCACGCCCTTCGACGAGACGACCGAGGCCCGTCCCCTCGCGCCCTACGGCTGGAGCAAGCTCGCCGTCGAGAAGCTCTTCCGCGACTGGTCGGCGACCACGGGCGTGCCCGTCGTGATCGGCAGGTACTCGAACCTCTACGGCCCCGGCCAGGACCTGAGCAAGGCGCAGGGCCTCGTCTCCCAGCTGTGCCTCGCGCACCTGCAGGGCCGGCCCTCGTCCATCTACGTGCCCATCGACACCATCCGCGACTACCTCTTCGTCGACGACGCCGCGGCGATGACGGTCGAGGCCGTCGACCGGGCGGCCGGCTCCCCGGCCGGCACGGTGGTGCTCAAGGTGATCGCCTCGCAGCAGGGAGTGACCATCGGCTCGCTCATCAGCGAGCTGCAGCGCATCGTCAAGAAGAAGCCGCGCATCGTCATGGGCAGCCACTTCACGGCGTCGGTCCAGGCGCCCGACCTCCGGTTCGGGTCGGTCGTCTGGCCCGAGATCGACCGCAGGATGCTGACGCCGCTGCCCGCCGGCATCCACCGGACGCTCCTGTCCCTCCAGGCAGGCCTCCGGTGACCGCCCCGCGCGTGTCCGTCGTCGTCCTGGCCTGGAAGCTCCTGGACGAGCTCCTGCTCTGCCTCGACTCCCTCGCCGCGCAGGTCGGCGCCCCCGACTTCGAGGTGGTCGTCGTCGAGAACGGCGCCCGGCCCGAGATCGGCAGTGCGCTGGACGGCGTCCCCGGGCTCGTGCGCGTCCGCCTGCCCGAGAACGCCGGGTTCGGGGCGGGCTGCGACGCCGGCGCCGCGGCGGCCTCCGGCTCGGCTCTCGTCTTCCTCAACGACGACGCCCTGCCGCGCCCGTCCTGGCTCGCCGCCCTCGCGGCACGGGCCGACCGGCCCGACTCCCCCGTGGCCGTCGGGAGCCTCCTCGTCGACGAGCACGACGTCGTGCAGGAGGCCGGCTGCCGCCTCCGCCACGACGCCGGCACCATCCAGCTGGGCGCGGGCTCGACCCTGGCCGACGCCGAGCGGGACGGCCTGCTCGTGAGCCGTGCCGTCGACTACTGCTCAGCAGCGGCGCTCTGGGTCGACCGAGAGGCGTTCGACTCGGCGGACGGCTTCGACGACCTCTTCACCCCCGCCTACTACGAGGACGTCGACCTGCAGCTCCGACTGCGCCTGGCCGGCGGCCTGGTCGTCGTCGAGCCCGCGGCCGTCGTGCAGCACTCGTCGGGCACGTCCACCGGCAGCACGCCCGACTACCGCGCGTTCCTCGGTCGACGGAACGGCGGCCTCTTCGCCGAGAGGTGGGCCGAGACCCTCACCTCGGCCCCGGCGCCTGACGCACCGCTCGGCGAGCTGTGCGCCGTGCGCCCGCCTGCCCCCGTCGCCCTGCCCGACGACGCCCTCGAGGCACCCCACCCGGCCGTGGCCGCCTCCTACGTGGCCTCGCTGCTCGAGCGCGCACAGCGAGCCGAGGAGGCGGAGGAGACCCTCGCACACCGCTTCGCCGACCTGCAGCACACCCACCACGAGTCGCTCCAGCTCACGCACGCGATGAAGCTGCGCATCGACGAGCTGGAGGCGACCACGCTCGCGGACCAGGTCCGCTCGCGCGTGTCAGCTCGCTTCCGCCGGGGCTGACGACTCGGCCGGCGCAGGCGCGGCCGGCGCAGGCGCGGCGACCAGCTGCCAGAGGCGCTCCGCGTAGTCGTCCCAGCTCGGACGGGGCAGCGAGTCGCTCAGGGCGACGAGCTCGGCGTGCAGGGCGTCGTCGGTGAGCAGCCGCTCCATCGCGTCGGACATGGCCGAGGGGTCGTGCGGGTCGACGACGAGGGCGCCGTGGCCCTCGCCGAGCTCGCGCATGCTGCCGAAGTCGCTCGTGATCACGGGCACCCCGCTCACGAGCGACTCGACCACGGGCAGGCCGAAGCCCTCGTTCACGCTGCAGAACACGGTGAAGCGAGCGGACCGGTAGAGGCTCCACACGACGTCGTCGTCCACGCCCGAGAGCATGCTCACGGGGCGCCCCTTGCGCCGCAGCGTGGCGACCATCGCCTGGAACTCCCCGTCGCCCCACGCGTTGCCGCCGACGAGCACGAGTGTGAACTCGTGTCCGCGTCGCCAGTTGAGCTCGGCGGCGACGAGCAGGTTCAGGTGGTTCTTGCGCGGCTCGTGGCTGCCCACCGAGAGCACCACGGGCGTGTCGCCGAGGCCGAGCTGGGCGCGCACGCGGGCGACCGTCGCGTCGTCGACGCTCCCGACCTGGCTCGGCAGGCCCACGGTCTCGATCCGCGGCGGCGTCAGCCCGGCACCCGGCAGCATCGAAGCCCACCCGCTGTACTCGGTGAAGGCGGCACTCGAGATCGGTGCGACGACGTCGGTGAGCGAGAGCATCGCCAGGTACTCGGAGAACGCCCCCGGCATCCCCGGACCGCTCGTCTCGGACGTCGTCACGGGGATGCAGTCGAACCCGATGGCGCCCGACCGCGCCGATCCGAACCGGACGACCGAGCGCAGCGAGGCCGTCCGCGCCGCGGCGACGGTGATCTCGGGCAGGACGAAGGTCGCGTCGAAGGGGACGAGCACGGCGCCGGAGGGCACCGGCGCGACGGATCCGGCCCCGGCGAGGAGCACCCGTCCGGTCTCGTCGTCCGTGAGGCCGTGCAGCGTGCGCCCCGTCGGGTCCCAGGCGGCCAGCGTGACCTCGGCGCTCCGGGTCCAGCGCGTGACCGTCTCGCGGGCGACCCGCTGGATGCCGGTCGTGAAGCGGCTCCGGCTCGTGTCCGTCACGTCGACGACCACACCGCTGACGATGACGAGCGGGCGCACGCGGCGCGGGAGCGACCGTGAGAGCCGGGCGTACTCGGCCGTCAGCGGGGCGGCGAGACCCTCGATGCGCCACTGACGGGTGAAGTCGACGACCTTCGTCGCGAGGGGCACACGACGCTCGAGCACCGACAGGAGCAGGTACGAGAGCCGGTCGCTGGGCTCGCCGAGGTCACGGGAGAGCGCCTCGATCAGGCGGCCCCCCGACAGGGCCTGCCAGTCGACCGAGGCCGATGAGGCGGTGCGTGCGGCGAGCCGGAGGCCCTGGTCGTGCACGGGTCGCGCGATCACGCGGCCACCCCCTGCCAGATCTCGTCGGCGTAGGCACGCCAGGTCTTGGGCTGTTGTCTCGCGATGTCGGCGACCAGGGACGAGTGCAGGGCGTCGTCCGTGAGGAGGCGCCGCATGGCGTCGACGATGGCCGTGTCGTCGCGCGGGTCGACCTGGAGGCAGCCTCCCACCCGGGCGATCTCGTCGAGGCTGCCGAAGTCGCTCGTGACGACCGGCACGCCGAGCGCCAGCGACTCGGCCACGGGCAGGCCGAACCCCTCGTGCAACGAGACGAAGACGCTGAACCGGGCGATGCCGAAGAGCCCCCAGAGCTCGGCGTCGCCGAGTCGGCGGTGCGATTCGACGCGCATCCCGAGCTTCGAGAGCGCGGCGACGCGCTTGTCGAAGTGCATGGTCGCCGTCCGGCTGCCGCCGCCGACGAAGACGATGCGGAACCGGTGCCCCTCTCGGTGCAGCAGCTCGGCCGCGAAGAGGGTCGCGTCCTGGTTCTTGCGAGGCTCGTGGCTCCCGACGCAGAGGACGACGGGGTCGGCCGCGGACTCGGGGGCGACTCGGCCCGCCGCCTCGCGGGCGACCGCGGAGACCTCGGTCGCGAGGCTGGTCGTGACGACCTCCGGCCCCGTGAGGCCCTGGCTCGGCAGGGCGCTCACGAAGCCGCGGAACTCGTTCGACGCCGACTCGCTGATGCCGTGCACCCGGCGGGAGTGCTTCACCAGCGTCAGGTAGTGCGCGAAGCGCTCCGACTCGGCGTTCGGCAGGGTGTCGGCCATGACGAGCGGGATCGCGTCGTAGCCGATCAGGTCGACGCGGTTGCCCGAGAACCGAGCGATGGAGGTGAGGGTGTCGCAGACGTGGAACGCCGGCACCTCGGCGATCAACAGCACCGAGTCCCAGGGCACGAGCACGTGCTCGACGGCCAGCTGCCGGTCGGTCAGCACGGGGTCGGCGGACTTCGGCAGCTGACGGTCGCTCCAGTGCAGCACCCGGTCGCGCTGCAGGTCGGTCAGCTCCCGGTAGCCCGTGCTGTCCTGGTTCCAGGCGACCAGGCGGTGCGCGCGCGAGGGGTCGTCCTGCCACTCCGGCACCGTGTGGCGGACCACGCGCTGGATGCCGGTGTTGTGCTCGTACTTCGCGCAGAAGTCGACGTCGACGATCACCGTGTCGCGGACGAGCTCGATGGTCCGGAGGCCCGAGTGCGTGCGCGACTGCACGTCGAGGGTCGACTGCAGCACGGCGATGAGAGCCGTGGCGGGCGTCGCGAGCAGCAGGGCGCGCGTCAGCTTGCCCATCTCGGCGACCGACGGGAACGTGCCGGTCAGCCCGACGTAGAGCAGCCAGCGGTCTCGAGGCGACGAGGAGGCGCGGGCCACCCGGGCGAGGGCGTCCAGGGTCTGCGAGGGCGTGAGCCCCGACACGTCGACGGCGAGGGCCTCGGCCACGACGGCGAGCCGTCCGGAGAGCGCGGCGCGGAGCGCGTCGACCTCGTCGCTGACGACGTCACGGTCGATCGGGACGACGCTCGTCATCGGCGCACGAGCCGACGGGCCACCTCGACGGCCGCGAGTCGACCGGCGGGGACGACCCCCACCTCCTTGGCCTTGTTCGAGAAGAGCTTCGCGGAGCGGAGCGGGCGGGTGACCCGCCACGAGACGGTCTGCTGGATCGCCTGGAGCGCGTCGGTGACGTTCGACGTGACCGTAAGCCAGTCGTCGAGCACCGCGTCGCGCAGTTCGTCGAGGTCGCGTTCCGCGTCCGTCCGGTGTTGTTCCATGACTGAATCCTCCGAGGTCGTGCCTGCACGTCGCCTGCGTCGGCGGCGCCGCGACGGCGTGCCCGCGAGCGCGGTTGTCCCCCGAAAGGGACGACGCGGATCGCTCGAGAACGCCCTGCCCGGCCTGACGCGCCGTTAGCATATCGTCTAACCCATCAGGCTCGGAGCAGGGTCCGCGCCGGAACGAGTGATCACATGAAGAGAGCCTCCATCATCACGTGGAGCATCGTCGGGGGCGTCGTCGTCGTGGGCGGCATCGTCGCCGCCGTGGCCGTCGCGGCCTCCGACGGAGGGCCGGACGCGCCGCCGTCCGTGTCCCCCACCACGAGCGCCACGCCCACCGCGAGCAGCACGCCCGCCGCCACGCCGTCGGCCTCGGCGGAGCCGGGCACGGACCCGTCCGAGCCCGACTCCGGGCCGTCGGCCGAGCCCACGCCGGCAGTGCCGGTGGGTCCCGGCCAGCAGACCACCGAGGTGCCCGCGGCGCCCGCGCCGGGCACCACGCCCGTCTCGGTCACGCCGTTCGTCACCTTCGACCAGTGGACCGCCGAGAGCAGCACCCTGACGGTCGGGGCCACGGTCCCCGAGGTCGTCGAGCAGGGCGGCGTGTGCACCCTGACCGCGACCAGGGGCGCGGCGACGGTCTCCGGGTCGTTCACCGCCCTGCCCTCCGCGTCGAGCACCGACTGCGGCTCCATGGCTCTGTCGAGCCCCTCCTTCAGCGCCGGGACGTGGACGGTGAGCGTCGCGTACGCGTCGCCCACCGCGGCCGGCACCCTCTCCGACTACGAGGTCACCATCCCATGAGACGACACTCCCGCTTCATCGCCCTGGCCACCTCCGTGGCCGTCGCGGCCGGCCTCCTCACCGGGGTCACGAGCCTCGTGCAGGAGGCGCCCGCCCAGGCCGCCGAGTCCGCGGAGGCCGCCGTGACGGCGGACGCGCGGAACTTCAACGCCGGCAACATCATCAGCGACGCGTCCTTCTACAACGCGGCGGCCATGACGGCCGAGGGCGTGCAGGCGTTCCTGAACTCTCGGGTCGTGACGTGCAAGGGCAGCAACGGCCAGCCCTGCCTCAAGGACTACCGGTCGGCGACGCCGGCACGCAGCGCCGACGCCTACTGCGCAGCACTGGGCGGGAGCTCGAACGAGACCGCCGCGTCCGCCATCGTCCGCATCGGCCAGGCCTGCGGCATCAACCCCCAGGTGCTGCTGGTGATGCTGCAGAAGGAGCAGGGCCTCGTGAACTCGACGGCGCCCTCGGCGAGCGCCTACCGGATCGCGATGGGCTACGGCTGCCCCGACACGGCGGCGTGCGACACCCGGTACTACGGCTTCGCGAACCAGGTCTACAACGCGGCGCACCAGTTCCAGCGGTACACGAAGACGAGCTCGTCGTGGAGCTACCAGCCGGGTCGGACGAGCAACATCCTCTACCAGGCGAACAATCCCGGCTGCGGCACGAAGAGCGTCACGATCGCGAACCAGGCGACGGCGAACCTCTACATCTACACGCCGTACACGCCCAACCAGGCGGCTCTGAACGCCGGCTACGGCACGGGCGACTCGTGCAGCGCGTACGGCAACCGCAACTTCTACCTCTACTTCACCGACTGGTTCGGCAGCCCGTCCAACTGGCTGCAGTCGTCCTCCTTCGAGGGCGGCTCGGTCGCCGGCTGGCAGTGGAGCAACGGCTTCATCAACCGCGTCGCGGTGAACAACGCCGGCCAGGCGCAGTCCGGCAACTACTTCCTCGCCACGAACACCAGCGTCGGCAGCCGGGCCGTGACTCAGGACGTCCGTCGGACCACCAACGTCGGCGAGCAGGCGACCGCGACGGTGTGGCTCCGTTCCGGCGCGGCCTCGACCTTCAAGGGCAAGGTGGTCGTGTGGGGGCTCGGCGGCACCCAGGAGGTGGCCGAGAAGTCGTTCAGCGTCGGCCAGACCTGGACCCAGGTGAAGGTGGCCCTGCCCGTCCGCGCGAGCTCGCACAGCACCATCCGGCTCGACGTCTACATGGAGACCACCGGCTCCGACCTCTGGATGGACACGACCTCCCTCCAGTTCGGCCGCGCGCCGGAGCAGCAGAACGTCATGATCGACCCGTCGTTCGAGCGCGGCTCGTTCGGGGCGTGGACGCCGGGCAACGGCTTCATCAACCGGCAGGTCTACAACGACCCCTCGCTCGCCCAGGCCGGGTCCTGGTTCGCCGCCGCGAACACGCCCGTCGCCGGTCGCAGCTTCGCCCAGGAGGTGGCGGTGCAGGCCGCTCCCGACCAGACCTGGACGGCCACGGTGTGGCTCCGCTCGACGTCGAGCACGCCCTACAAGGGCACGTTCGCGCTCTGGGGCCTCGGCGGCTCGCGCAACATCGTCGGGCAGTCCGACTTCACGGTGGGCTCGAGCTGGCAGAAGTTCCAGGTCGCCCTCGGCACGTCGAACGTCACCCCGAAGTCGCTGAAGCTCGAGGTCTACATGAAGACCGCGAACGGACAGACGCTCTGGCTCGACAACGGCAGCATCAGCAAGCAGCTGCTCGCGAGCCCCGGGTTCGAGGGCGGACAGACCGCCGGCTGGTCGACGAGCGGCCGCGGGATGAACTTCGCGACCTACACGAAGGCCACCAGCGGCGTCGCCCCCGCGTCGGGGACGCACTTCGCGGCGACCAACACCACGACGCCCGGCACCTCGCTGTCGCAGACGGTGGCCCGGCAGACGGCGCCCGGCGAGACGTACACGGCGGTGGTCTACGTCCGCAGCGGCACCGCCACGCCGTTCTCGGGGCGGCTGGCCCTGTGGGGCCTCGGCGGCACCGCAGAGGCGGCGAGCAAGTCGTTCACGACGACCGGCTCGTGGACCCGGGTGGAGGTGGCACTGCCCACGAAGTCGGCCCACAGCCAGCTCAAGTTCGAGATCTACGAGGACTCGGTGAACAACACGATGTTCCTCGACGCGGGCTCCCTGTACTGATCCACCCTCCCCCGGCCGTGCCGCGCCGGGCCCCCCCTGACACGGGGCCGCGGCGCGGCACCTGGCTAAGATGTCGTGTCGGCCGGAACGAACGTAAGGAACCTGAATGACCAAGCGCGCCCTCATCACCGGGATCACGGGACAGGACGGCATGTACCTCAGCCGCCTCCTCCTCTCGAAGGGATACGAGGTCTACGGCCTCGTCCGTGGCCAGAACAACCCGAAGATCCCCGTGATCCAGTCGTGGGCTCCCGAGGTCAAGATCCTCACGGGCGACCTGCTCGACCAGTCCAGCCTGCTGCGCGCGCTGAACAGCTCGAAGCCCGACGAGGTCTACAACCTCGGCGCCATCTCGTTCGTCGCCTACTCGTGGGAGAACGCCCAGCTGACCAGCCAGGTCACCGGCCTCGGCGTCCTGAACATGCTCGAGGCGATCCGCCTCTACGCCGGCGACGACATCTCGAAGGTCCGCTTCTACCAGGCGTCGTCCTCCGAGATGTTCGGCCGCGTACAAGAGGTCCCCCAGAAGGAGACGACGCTCCTGTGGCCCCGCTCGCCCTACGGCGTCGCGAAGGTCTTCGGCCACTACATGACCATCAACTACCGCGAGTCGTACGGCATGCACGCCTCGTCGGGCGTCCTCTTCAACCACGAGTCGCCGCTGCGCGGACCGGAGTTCGTCACCCGCAAGATCAGCATCGCCGTGGCCCGCATCGCCCTCGGCCTGCAGGACCAGCTCAGCCTCGGCAACATCGACGCGAAGCGCGACTGGGGCTTCGCCGGCGACTACGTCGAGGCCATGTGGCTGATGCTGCAGCAGGACGAGGCCGACGACTACGTCATCTCGACCGGCGAGACCTACTCGGTGCGTCAGTTCCTCGACATCGCCTTCAACCACGTCGGCATCGCCGACTGGGAGAAGCACGTCTTCCAGGACCCGCAGTTCTTCCGTCCCGCCGAGGTCGACCTGCTCATCGGCGACTCCGCCAAGGCTCGCGAGGCGCTCGACTGGACGCCGGCGACGAACTTCGAGACGCTCGTGACGATGATGGTCGACGCCGACATGGAGCGCGAGAAGGCCGCGCAGGGCAAGTAAGGCATGTCCCGCGCGCTCGTCACCGGGATCGCCGGTCAGACCGGAAGCTACCTCGCTGAGCACCTCGTGGCCCTCGGCCACGAGGTGCACGGCGTCGTCCGCGACGCCGGCGGCGTCGACCACGCGCCCGTGGTCGAGAACGGCGTGCCCGCCGAGGCCGTCCTGCACCGGGCCGACCTCACCGACCACGCCGCCGTGCGTGCGATCGTCCTCGACGTGCGTCCCGACGTCGTGGTCAACCTCGCCGCGCTCAGCAGCGTGGCCGCGTCCTGGAAGAAGCCGCTCGAGACGAGCCTGCTCAACGGCACGGCCGTCGCCGCCCTCCTGGCCGCCGTCGCCGAGCTGAACGCCGACGGCGGCGATGCCGGCTTCGTCCAGGCCTCGAGTGCCGAGATCTTCGGGCAGGCCGCCGAGTCGCCCCAGGACGAGTCGACGCGCATCGCTCCGATCAACCCGTACGGTGCGTCGAAGGCCTACGCGCACCTCCTCGTGGGCGCTTACCGCGCCGCCGGGATGCGCGCGTCGGGCGTCGTGCTCTACAACCACGAGTCGCCCCGGCGTCCCGAGCAGTTCGTCACGCGCAAGATCACCGCGTCGGCCGCGCGCATCGCCCGCGGCGAGCAGAGCGAGCTGGTGCTCGGCGACCTGACCGTCCGCCGCGACTGGGGCTGGGCCCCCGACTACGCCGAGGCCCTGGCGCTCGTCGCGACGAACGACGTGGCCGACGACTTCGTCGTCGCCACGGGTGAGTCGCACAGCATCCAGGACTTCGTCGACGCCGCCTTCGCCCGGGTCGGGATCCACGACACGACCGGTCTCGTGCGCAGCGACGCCGAGTTCGTCCGGCCCGCCGACGCCCAGGAACTGCGCGGAGACTCGTCGCGGATCCGCGGGCGACTCGGCTGGGCCCCGACGCGCTCGTTCACCGAGATCGTCGGCGCCATGGTCGACGCCGACCGCTGACGCACCTGTCCCCTGGCGCGCTGGTCGCGTGTCCGCCCGTACCACCGACCCGAGGAGCACCGTCGTGAGCACCACCGTCCTCCTCGACGCGACCTCGATCCCGGCCGACTCCGGCGGGGTCGGTCGTTACCTGCGCGAGCTGGTGCCCGAGCTGGCCCGCCGGGACGACCTCGTCCTGCACGTCGCCTGCCAGCGCCGCGACGTGCCCTGGCTGCGACGCGAGGCGCCGGGTGCCGAGCTGCACCCGGTGCCCGAGGCGACGACGTCCGTCGCCCGCCGTCTGCTGTGGGAGCAGACGGCCCTCCCCCGTCTCGCCCGCCGAGTCCGTGCCGACGTCGTCCACTCGCCGCACTACACGATGCCCCTCCTCGTCCGCGCGGCGCGCGTCGTCACGCTGCACGACGCCACGTTCTTCTCGCACCCCGGGCTGCACGGCCGGCTGAAGGGCCCGTTCTTCCGCGCCTGGATCCGCCTCGCCTCGCGCCTCGCCGACCGGTGCATCGCCCCGAGCCAGGCGACGGCCGACGAGGTCGCGCGCTGGGCGGGCGACCCGGCGCGGTCGATCGTGGTGTCGTTCCACGGCGTCGACACCGAGCGCTACAGCCCCGCAAGCCGCGATCGTGAGGCCGAGATGCGAGGGGCGCTGGCCGTCGGCGACGCCCCCTACGTGGCGTTCGTCGGGACGATCGAGCCGCGCAAGAACGTCGGTCCGCTGCTCGACGCGATCGTCGGGCTGGCCCGGCGGCGTCCGGAACTGGCACCGCGCCTCCTGCTCGCCGGAGGCCGCGGCTGGGACGAGTCGGTGATCGAGCGCCTCGATGCCGCAGCACCCGGCGCGGCCTACCGCTGGCTCGGCTACGTCGACGAGCAGCTGCTGCCGTCGTTCGTGGCGTCGTCGTCGCTCGTGGCGTACCCCAGCGTCGGCGAGGGCTTCGGCCTGCCGATCCTCGAGGCGCTGGCGAGCGGGGTCCCCGTGCTGACGACGGACCGGTTGGCCGCGCCCGAGGTTGGCGGCGACGTCGCCGTCTACTGCGAGCCCGACGCCCCGTCGATCGAGAGCGCCCTCGAGGCGCTGCTCGACGACGACGCCCGTCGGGCCGACCTCGGACGCCGAGGGCGCGAGCGCGCGCTCACGTTCACCTGGCGCAGGACGGCCGGCGAGCACGCCGCCGTCTACGCCGAGGCAGCAGGGAGGCGGTCGTGAACGACGTGCTCTGCGTGACGGTCACCTACAACCCCGGGGGCACCCTCGCGGAGTTCGTCGACTCGCTCGTGCCCACGGGCTTCCCGCCCGGGCGCCTGCTCGTCGTCGACAACGGGTCGACGGACGGTGCGCCGGAGGCGGTCGCCGCGGCCCACGAGCACGTCACCCTGGTCCGCTCCCCCGGCAACGTCGGCTACGGCAGCGCCGCGAACATCGGCGCCCGGCTGGCGACTCCCGACGAGCAGTGGTTGCTGGTCTGCAACCCGGACACCATCGCGACCCCGGAGACGGTGACGCACCTCCTCGAGGCTGCCAGGGCCGAGCCGCGCGCAGGCGTCCTCGGGCCGCGCATCCTCGACCCCGACGGCACCGTCTACCCCTCGGCCCGGGCGCTGCCGTCGATCAGGACGGGCATCGGGCACGCCCTGCTCTCGGGCGTCTGGCCGTCGAACCCCTGGACGCGGCGCTACCAGCAGCGAGACGTGTCGTCGTCGGCCGAGTCGGCCACCGCCGTCGGCTGGCTGTCGGGGGCGTTCCTGCTCGTCCGGCGCGAGGCCTTCGAGCAGGTGGGCGGCTTCGACGACGACTTCTTCATGTACTTCGAGGACGTCGACCTGGGGCGGCGCATCGCGTCCGCCGGCTGGTCGAACCTCTACGTCCCGACCGCCGAGGTGATGCACATCGGCGGCGAGAGCACGGCCAGGGCCGCCGACGTGATGATCGAGGCGCACCACGCCTCGGCCCGTCGCTACATCGCGAAGACGCACCCGGGCCTGCTGTGGCGGCCCGTCGTCGCGGTGCTCGGCATCGGGCTGTCGCTCCGGGCCCGGCTCAGCATCGCGGCCGGGCGCCGCCGCGGCTGAGCCGCGGCGACCCCAGCCGGACTAGCGTCCCGACCAGTCGGCGCCCGGCTTGAGGGCCGTCCGCGGGATCGAGAGCGAGCTCAGGGCCGCGTAGAAGCCCGAGGCGTTCAGGTTCTTGTACTGCACGCCGACCGCCTGCATGGCGTTCACCATGTCCATGCTCGTCATGTGGCGCAGGCTGCGGACGCCCACCATGCAGACGTAGCCGCCGCCCACCTCGGGCAGGTTGTCAGTGCATCGGATGATCAGCATTCTCGTGTCTCCAGGGTTCGCGGGTCGGGGTGAGCGTCAACGACGCCAGTAGTCGGAGTCCTGCGTGAGCGAGGCTCGGGCGATGCCCAGCGACGACAGCACGGCGTAGAACTGGTTGCGGTTGATCTCGTAGTACGGCACGCCGACGACGCGCATCGAGTTGATCATGTCGATCGACGAGAGGTGCCGGAGGCTGCGCACACCGACGAGCGCGGTGTAGCCGACGCTCTGCTCGTTCAGGGCCTGCGTGCTGCGGATGACGATGACGTCGCTGTCCTTGTCGACGCCGCTGGTCGGCTGCCCGGCGTAGGCGCCCACGTAGTCGAAGTGCCAGGGCTCGGGGCGGCTGAAGCCGTTGCCCGTGGGGTTCCAGCCGTAGGACGGAGCGTTCGCGTCCATCCAGCGCTTCGCCGTGCTCCCTGCCTGGTCGACGCTGGCGCCGAAGTCGCAGGAGATGCCCCAGCCGTGGTTCGAGGTGCCCGGGTAGGCGGCGAGGTTGCCCGTGCCGGCCTGGTACTTGTTCCAGTACTCGACCTGCCGGGCGTAGCTGCGGTAGCCCTCGGTGATGGCGAGCGGACGTCCGACGGCGTTCGAGAAGGCGAGGCTCATCGAGAAGTACTGACGGGCGGCGTCGTCGCGCAGGTACCCGGAGCCGGACACCGACGCCACGACGGGGACGAGGTACGACGACGGGATCTGCCCGTTCGACTGGCCGCCCCAGGCGTTGACCTTGGCGACCTCGAGTGCCTCGGCGACGCTCGACACCGAGCTCGAGGTCTCGGCGAGGGAAGTCGCGGCACGGGCGGGTTCGGGGCGCAGGGCGAGAGCGGCGCCGGCGGTCGCCGCGCCGACAGCCGCGAGCGACAGCAGGCGCCGACGACCGAAGCCGCTCACCGCCGTGTCCCCCGGCTCTGCCTGACCAACAGAGGAGTCCATCTTCTTAAGATCGCACGGACGGCAGAGGTCCACCACCCCCCGAGCGGGGACGGGCGAGGAGCGACTAGCCGAGCAGGCCCTGCAGGTACGTGCCGTAGCCGCTCTTCACGAGGGGCGCAGCGAGGGCGCGGAGCTGCTCGTCGTCGATCCAGCCACGGCGCCAAGCGAGCTCCTCGACGCAGCCGATCTTGTACCCCTGACGGTGCTCGATGACACGGACGTACTCGGACGCCTGCATCATCGACTCGTGGGTGCCGGTGTCGAGCCAGGCCGTGCCGCGGTCGAGAACTTGCACCTGCAGCTTGCCTGCCTTGAGGTATTCCTCGTTGATCGTCGTGATCTCGAGCTCGCCCCTCGAGCTGGGCTCGATGCGCTTCGCGATCTCGACCACGGTGTTGTCGTAGAAGTACAGGCCGGGCACCGCGTAGTTGCTCTTGGGGTGCTCCGGCTTCTCCTCGATGGACTGCGCCGTGAAGGTCTCGTCGAAGTCGACGACGCCGTAGGCCCGGGGGTTCGCCACGTGGTAGGCGAAGATCACGCCGCCGTCGGGGTCGGTGTTGGCCCGCAAGCTCGAGCCGAGGCCCACGCCGTGGAAGATGTTGTCGCCGAGCACGAGCGCGACCTTCTCGTCGCCGATGAAGTCCTCGCCGATGATGAAGGCCTGGGCCAGGCCGTCGGGCGAGGGCTGCACCGCGTAGGTCAGCTCGATGCCGAGGTCGCTGCCGTCACCGAGCAGGCGCTTGAACTGGGCCTCGTCGTCGGGCGTCGTGATGATCAAGATCTCGCGGATCCCCGCCGACAGCAGCGTCGAGAGGGGGTAGTAGACCATCGGCTTGTCGTAGATGGGCATCAGCTGCTTCGAGATGCCCTTGGTGATCGGGTAGAGACGTGTGCCGGACCCGCCGGCGAGGATGATTCCGCGCATACCTGCCTAGTTCGCAGCTCGGAGCTGCTGGTAGAGGTCCTGGCATTCCTGCCAGGTGGGCAACAGCCCGAGTGACTCGGCCTCGGCCAACGTCGGCGCCGACGTGTCCTTGGGAGAGAGGAGGATCTCCCCGATGTCGTCGGGGAACACGAGCCCGACGTCGGGGTCGAGGACGCTCAGGCCCTTCTCCCGCTCGGGGTTGAAGGTCTCGGTCACCAGGTAGTTGACGGTGGCGCCCTCGGTGAGGGCGACGATGGCGTGCCCGAGCCCCTCGGACAGGTACACGGCGCGGCGGTCGACGTCGTCGATCACGACGCTGTCCCACTGGCCGAAGGTCGGCGAGCCGATCCGGATGTCGATGATGAAGTCGATGAACGCGCCCTTGGGCGCCGACACGTACTTGGCCTGGCTCGGCGGCACCAGCGCGTAGTGGATGCCGCGGGCGACGCCGCGGGCCGACACCGACGTGTTGGCCTGCTTCAGGGCCAGGGAGTGGCCCACGGCCTCCTGGAGCACGTCGTGGCGGTACTGCTCGAAGAAGACGCCGCGGTCGTCACCGTGTTGCTTCGGGGTGAACTCCCAGGCGCCGGGGATGGCCAGTTCTCTCGTCTGCACCCCGAGAGCATAGCAACGACGCCGTAGGCGTCAGCCCGCGCCCGCCGCTAGGCTGGTCGGGCGATGCGCGGGCCTGCGTGCCGCGTCGACCTCGTGGGGAGTCCGCTTTCGTGATGAACGCCGCCAAGATCGGCCACCTGCTCAAAGATCTGGCACGGGTCAACCGCGCCTACGTCGCGAACGGCAGCTACAGGAACGACGTACGGGAGCGCTTGGCGCCCCCGTCGGCACGTCGTCGAACTACCAGGCCGGGCGACTCCCGGAACACGAGCATCGCGCAGGCGGAATCCGACAACGCGCCCCTCGAGACCCAGGCCTTCGCCGGGCTCGTCGAGACGAGTCTCTCCCTCGCGGGGATCACGGTGCAGGACGGGGCCGAGCCGCGACTCAATCTCGTCGTCGGGGAGATCCGGGAGGGCGCGGCCTTCGCGGGCATCCAGACGGCAGTGACGGTCGGCCTCGCCATGTCGCGTGCCCTCCACGTGCCACTTCGCGTCGTGATGGTGTCATACACGACGACCGGGAACAGCAGCAGCGCTGCGCTCGAGTTCTTGCGCTCACGGTTCCAGGACGCTGCGGAGGTCGAGCTCTTCGCCCGGGAGGACATCCCCACGGTCGCGTTCTCATCTCAGGACTTCTGGTTGGTCACTCACTGGAAGACCGCACACGCCGTGGACGTCGCCGTCCAAGGAGGGAGGATCGCCCCTGACCGAGTCGCCTACCTCATGCAGGA
This sequence comes from Frigoribacterium sp. ACAM 257, assembly GCF_007954365.1. Taxonomy (GTDB): domain Bacteria; phylum Actinomycetota; class Actinomycetes; order Actinomycetales; family Microbacteriaceae; genus Frigoribacterium. Next base: position 427,121 of record NZ_VOLO01000001.1, on the reverse strand, counting down.
CTACGAGCCAGGCTTCAGTCCTTGGTCGACCGAGTACGCGGTCGCGGCGTCGACGTATCAGCACGGCTTCGAGCCGATCGTCAATTCAGAACCCCTCCGGGCTTACCTCGAACAACACCAGGGGCTCGCCATCCCGCGCTCACGCACCTTCGCACCCGATCTCGACCTCGACCTCCTGCGACGTGTCTCGCTCGACCGCCGCAAGGAGCAGGTCACCAGAGTCCTCTTCTACGGTCGACCGAGCAAGCACCGCAACCTATACCGCCTCGGGCTCACCGCACTCCGCATGGCCGCTCGTGAACTGCACGAAGAAGACCTGCCGGTGGAGTTTGTCTCTGCCGGCGAGAAGCACCGCGCCGTCGATCTAGGCTCGGGCCACAAGCTGACCAGCGTGGGCACGCTGCCCTGGGACGAGTACTTCGATCTCTTGGCCTCGACGAACGTCGTGCTCTCCCTCCAGTACAGTCCGCACCCGAGCCATCCCCCCTTCGATGCGGCCATCTCCGGCGCCTACGCGGTGACCAACGACTTCGGCGGGACGAGACGAGATCTCCATGAACGCCTGGACGCAGTCGCGACGGAGCCACGAGCCCTCGCCGACGCCATCGTCGCTGCAGTCCGCCGCGAGCGAGCGGAGGGGCCTGGCTCGTTCCTGCCAGTGAGACCGGGCGCCCTGGGCGGGTCGCTGGCGGATGCCGTGGCCACGACAGCCTCGACGCTGCTCACGCGTCCCTGACTTCGCCGCCCGTTCCTCCAATCCAAGGACACTTGTGAACAACACGCTCCCCTCGATCACCATCGTCGTGCCTGTGTACGGGGACCTCGAATCCCTCCTGGCGTGCATCGCCTCCCTCAAGGAGAACATCGACTTCGAGCGTGACCAGGTACTGCTCGTCAACGACTGCGGTCCAGACGCCGACGACATCGAACGCGCGGTCCTGGCCTCCCTCGACGGTCACCGAGGCTTCCGCTACGAACGCAACGCGGAGAACCTGGGCTTCGTCGGCAACTGCAACCGAGCCGTCTTCGAGCTAGACACGTCGGACAACGACATCTTGCTCCTCAACAGCGACACCGTCACGACCCCCGGTTTCCTGGATGAGATGCGCGAGGTCCTTTACGCCTCGGAGGACCATGGCGTCGTCTGCGCGAGGAGCAACAACGCCACGATCGCGAGCATCCCGTTCCGCCTGACGCACGGCTCTGCCTCACGCACCGAAGCGAGGACAGTCGCCGTCTTCGACGCTCTGTCCGGCTACCTGCCCCGATGGTACGTCTCGCCGGTGTCGATGGGTTTCTGCTTCCTCACGCGACGGTCCCTCATCCGGGAACACAGCCTCTTCGACAACGTGTTCGCCCCGGGATACGGCGAGGAAAACGACTATTGCCTCCGGATCAACGCCCACGGCTACAAGTCCCTCATCTCGAACCGCGCCCTGGTGCTGCACGCCGGCTCGAAGAGCTTCGTCGGAGCGAGACGCAACAAGCTCCGCTCTGCGCACCAGGCGATCCTCGAGGCGCGCTACCCGTTCTACGGACAGGCCACGGGAGGGTTCCTCAAGTATTCGGTGCACCCTGCCGACAGGTTCGCGGATCTGCTCGTGGACGCTCCGTCTCCGCTCCGCGTCGCAGTCGACCTGAGGGGTTGCTCGGACGCCGAGCTGTCGAGGATTCTTCCCGCTCTCTCGCCGCCAAACGATCACATCGCCCTCGAGGTCGTCACGGATCCGGCGGCGGCGTCTCAGGTAGCCCATGCCATGCCCGGCGCGACGGTGAGGTCCGAAGTGGTGGATGACGACATCGTCGCCATCGGCGTCTACGTCGCCGGCAAGCTCGATGGCGATCGCTTCGCGTCGTTCGGACGGCGCTACGCATTCTGGGCACGACTGGACATCGACGACGGCGTGCTTCGTTGGGCAGATGCCGGTCCGAACTCCGCTCGACTCTTCCTCGATGCGATCGCGGCACGGGTTGCAGACACGCGTGTCGAAGTGGGGACGGGAACGAGCGGGGTCCTCGCCACGGTCTTGAAGTCGTGGAACACGTGGAACGGCCGTCCGCTACCGGAGAAGGTCGAGTCGCTTGTGGAGCGCGCAGAGACGGCGGCCCTGGTCGACGCCGCCGCACGACGGGACACATCAGGTGACGAGGAACAACTCCGGAGGGTCCGCGATGAACTCGCAGCCGTGACCTCCGGCCGCGCATACAGAGCTGCCGAAGCCGGAGTCAAGTTGGGAAAGCGGGTGCTCCGCAGACGGTGACACGTCAGTCGTCGAACCGGACGACAGGCAGTTCGTCAGCGGACCGCTAGTCAGACAGTCCCGGCCGTCCACGAGGCGCTCTCGTTGTCAATCAGACGGTCGCTGTATACGCGGCAATGACACCCTTGGCCGGGCCTGCCTGCCGCAGGGTCCCGCTGTCGAGCCATGCGACCTGGTCACACATCGACTCGACAGTGCTCATCGAGTGCGAGACGAGAATGATGGTCTGACCGCTCTTCTTCATCTCCTGGAACTTGTTTCGGCAGCGTTTCTGGAACGTGGCGTCACCCACGGACAGGACTTCGTCGACGACGAGGATGTCGGGGGTGACGCTGACTGCGACCGAGAAGCCCAATCGGACGTACATGCCGGACGAGTAGTTCTTGACGGGCTGGTCGATGAACTTCTCCACGCCGGAGAATGCGACGATCTCGTCGAACTTCGACGTCACCTCCTTCCTGCTCATGCCGAGGATCGAACCGTTCAAGAAAATGTTCTCGCGCCCGGAGAGCTCAGGATGGAAGCCCGAGCCGACCTCGAGCAAGGACGCTTGCCGTCCATTCGCCGTGATCGTGCCGCTCTCGGGCTGGAGGATTCGAGCCAGGCACTTGAGGAGCGTCGACTTTCCCGAGCCGTTGCGGCCGATCAGCCCGAACGTCGATCCCGCCGGAACCTCGAAGGACACGTTGTTGAGCGCCCAGAAGTCATCGTGCACGGATTTACGTCCGCGCATCAGCGCTGCTTTCAACGAGTTGTTGTGCTCGTGGTACATGCGGAACTTCTTCGAGACGTCGTCCACGACGACTGCATTCTGAGTCACAGCAACTCCGCCAGTTTCTTCTCGTTTCGGGAGAACACGAGGAACCCCAGGGTGAACACGATGAGTGACGCGAGGACGCAGTACAGGGAATCGGAGAAGTCTGGCCACCGCGTGTCATAGAGGAGGTTCCGGAACACCTCGACGAACCGTTCCAGCGGGTTAAGCCGGTACAGGGTCAGGATCCAGGGCCTGCCCCCGTTCTCAGCGGCATCGGCGACGAGCGACACCGGGTAGATGATCGGCGTGAGATACATCCACATCTGGAGCACGATCCCCACGAAGTGCTGCATGTCCCGGAAATGGACGTTCGCGATGGCGAGCATCATCCCGAGCCCCACTGCGAAGAGGGCGAGGAACATCATGGCCAGGACGACGACCGGGAGCCACGGAAGGACGAAGGCACCCGCGATGAGGAGCGCGACGGAGAGCACGCCCATCTCGAGGAGCCAGGTGAACCCGACCGAGCCGACCGTCGACAAGGGCAGGTTCATCCGCGGGAAGTAGACCTTCTTGATGAGCGATCCGTTGCTCACGATCGAGGCCATGCTCCCGTTGACGACGCGCGTGAAGAACGTCCACGGGAGAAGACCTGCCATGAGCCAGAGCGGGTAGATGGTCAGGCCGCTCGGGTCGCCCGTAACAATTCGGGCCCGGAAGATGAACGCGAAGACGATCGTGTAGACGAGCATCGTCGCCAGAGGGTTTATCAAGGACCACAGCTGCCCGAAGACAGTGCGGCGGTACTTGCCCTTGACTTCGCGCATCGTCAGGTTCGCGAGCAGCTCGCGCGACGACACGAGCTCTGAGATGTAGGACATTGGTTCCGCTTCCGACGGGCACGGGCCGGCGTCGCTGTTCAGGTGGGGCGCGACAGGAGCCTCAGCATCCTCACGCGCCCGATGAGGATCGGGTCGAGACACGTCAGCTTAGGCAGCCCTCCTGGGAGCCGGACAACACTTGTTAGACTTCAGGTGTGCGCGTCTTCTTCTCCAACCACAGTACAGCCCCGGTCAATCTCGGTGGCGCGGAGCGCTCGCTCCTGAGGTTGGTCGAGGACTGGCTGGAGGGGCGGCCCGATCTCGAGCCCGTCTTCCTCACGAAGGCCCCCCAGGGGCAGTTCATCAAGGCCCTCAAAGAGCGCGGTTGGCCGTTCAAGGCCTATCGGTTCCGCGGTTGGGCAGTTCCGTCGCCGCAGCCTGCACCGGCGAGCGAGATCGCAGCCTTCGCGACGGTCGACTATGCAGCCGTCTCGGCGATGACCGAGCTCATGCGTTCCCAGAAGCCCGATCTCGTCGTCACCAACACGTTGGTCGCCCCGTGGGCTGCCTTCGCGGCGGCTTCGCTCGGCATCCCCCACGTCTGGTTCGTCCGTGAGTTCGGCGACCTCGATCATGGTCTGAGTTTCCAGATCGGGCGAGAGTCGACGTTCCGTGACATCGGCCTCCTGTCGAACGCAGTCGTGGCGAACTCGCACGCCGTCAAGGCGCATCTCGCTCAGTACATGGAGCCGGACAAGATCTCGGTCGCCTACCCGCAGGTCGATCTGGATGCTGTGCGGGCGCGCGCCTCGGAAGAACCGACGACGCGGCCGTTCCCCCAGGCCTCACCGGGACTCAAGGTCACCGTGGTCGGACGCGTGGAGCCGGGCAAGGGGCAGCACCGGGTGATTGACGCACTGGGTGTCCTCGCGGCTCGTGGAACGCACGCGTCGCTGTGCATCGTGGGCTCGTGGAAGTCCCCGGGCTACGATGTGGAACTTCGTGATCGTGCCCGTGCAGCTGGGCTCGACGGGCGAGTGACCATCGTCGGCGAGCAGGAGAATCCGTTCCCGTTCATCGACGCCGCAGACGTCTGCGTCACCCCGTCGACGATCGAGGCGTTCGGCAGAACGACTCTCGAGTACATGGCTGTCGGGAGGGCAGTCGTGGCGAGCGCGTCAGGAGGCAGCGCCGAGCTCGTCGTCCCCGGGACGACCGGGAGCCTGTTCGACCCCTCGGACGTGGCATCGCTCGCCGACGCGCTCGAGGCGTACGCAACGGACCCGGCTACTGCGTTCGCGCACGGAGCCGCCGGCTCTGATCGTATCGACGCGGTGCTCACCGGGGACCACAGCAACGAGGCAGTCATCGACAGGCTCGAAGCACTGATAGGCCAGCCGGGCTATCAGCTGCCCCGCGTTGCTCAGTACTGGTTCGCCCTGCCTGCCGCCTTCGCCTCCGTCGAGGCGATGACCGCGAAGATGGCACTCGGGCTGCTCGCATCGCGGGTCAGGACACGAACGGGGATGGTCGGCAGGGTCCTCAGCAGGCCGGGGGCGGCAGCGAGGCGGCTCCGGGGCCGATGAACGTCGTGGACGGTCGGCGGCCCGTGACGATCGTGGTGCCGATCTATGACGATCCCGAGGGGGTAGTGGCCTGCGTCGAGTCGCTCATCGCGAATGTCGACCTCACTCGGGACAAGATCATCCTCAGCAACGACCTCGGCCCTCAGGCAGATAACATTGAATCGCTGCTCCTCCAGCTCATCGGGAGCAACCCGGGCTTCTCGTACAACCGCAATGCAGAAAACCTCGGATTCGTACTGAACTGCAACCGCGCTGTCCTGGAACTCGACCGAAGCGGGAACGACGTGCTGCTCCTCAACAGCGACACCGTCACCACACCAGGATTCGTTGAGGAGCTCTCGGCCGTCCTTTACTCGTCGCCGCGACACGGGGTCGTCACTGCCCGCTCCAACAACGCCACGATCGCCAGCCTCCCGGATGCTCGGCGGGTGGCGAGCACGAGACGCCCCGTCGGCCGGTCCCGCGAGGTACACGCCGCGGTGCTCCCCCACCTGCCCAGATTCACGATCGCACCTGTCGCCATGGGATTCTGCTTCCTTGTCCGACGGGAGCTCATCGACGCTCACGGCTTCTTCGACGAGACGTTCTCGCCGGGCTACGGGGAGGAGAACGACTTCTGCCTGCGGATGGATCTCGTGGGCTACCGGTCCGTCCTCGCGAACCGCGCCTTGGTGTTCCACACCGGGTCGACGAGCTTCAGCGGCGACCGCGGCCGCTCCCTGCGCTTCGCCCACGAGAAGATCCTGGTGGAGCGGTATCCGTTCTACGTCGGCGCCCTGCAGCTGTACCGGGACTCGGGACGAGACCCGGTCGACTTCTTCGCTGACACCTTCGCGCCGGGCGATGCTCTCCGCCGCATCGCTGTTCTGCTCCCCGCGCGCCCCACGCCCACCGACCGGGAAAGAGCCGATGCGGTCCTCGCGAACCTCCCCGCCGACTACCGGGCGACGCTCCTGTCGACCTCCGGCCGCTCTTCTGGGCTACGACCGCCGAGGAGAGACAAGGCCGTGGCTCGAGCAGGTGCCACAGACGCGCTCTTCGACGGAGTCGTCCTCCTCGGGCCGGTCCGGACTCTCGCGGATGTCACGGCCGCGGCCCGTCTCGCTCCCCGCGTCATAGTCTCAGTACCCCACACCGGACACCGGGGGTGGCAGGAGCGAGTTCACGATGCAGAGACCCACTCCTTCTCCAGCCTCGCCGAGGACATCGCTGACACCGTGTGTGGTTCGACGACGATCGACGTGGTGACGGCCTTGGCGAACGCCGTCGAACAGCCGATCGACGTAGCGCGCCTGCGACGACGCTGGACTCTCCTCGGCCACGTGAGCTCCGCCGCGGGACTCCATCTCTATCCCCGACGTGCTTCGCTCAAGCGGCGAGCGGCGCTTGCTCTGGGATCGCTGTCACCGCGCGCGTCGTCGCACCTGCGGAACATCGTAGGACGCCGCTGAGATGCAACCCGGGGCCGCATTCACCACCCAGCAGGATTGGCACGAACATGACTGAAGCAGAGCTCGGCTCCGTCCTCAACACCGCCGGGCAGACCGTGTGGTTCGATCCGAACGACCGGAGAGGGCGCGCCCTCGCGAAGGCGAACGGAGACCTCAACCCAGAGTCTCTGCAACTGTGGCGGGCGGCACTCGCGCTGAACGCGTGGGACGTCGCGTTGGACATCGGGAGCAACTACGGCGAGATGCTCGCCGGTGCTGATCTCTCGTCGTGCAGGCGGGTGGTCGCCTTCGAGCCGAACTCGAGCGTCCTGCCGGCTCTTCGGAAGACGGTCGCCGGCTTGTCGAACGGCATCGAGCTGCGTGAGGTCGCGGTCGGCGCAGTCGCCGGCACAACGGTGACCTTCAGCAGGGACCCTGAGTGGTCCGGCAAGAGCCACGTTGGTCCGAGCCCAGTTCCCGCGGCCACAGAAGAGGTCCCCTCCACGTCCGTCGACGCTGAACTGGCGGCTTCTCACCCTGACACGGTGGTGATGAAGATCGACGTCGAAGGCCATGAGTCCGAAGTCCTGCAAGGAACGGCGGCCACCCTCAGCTCCGCGAGCGTCGTCGTCGTCATGCTGGAGGTCCTTCACATGCCGGTCCAGGATCTCTGGGACCTCACCAGTCGGTTCCCCCTCGTCCTGAAGAAGACGGGCACAGAGGAACTCGTCAAGATCGAGGTCGACGGGCCCGAGGAACTCGGGACCTTGTTGCACGGGGGTGGGTTCCACAGGGAGAACGCCCTCATCGTCGGAGGCCGTGAGGCTGCCGCCTTCTTGGATCAGTCGAAGATCACGTCGACGCGAACTCCGAAGCGAGCGGTCTACACGGCGCTCTTCGGCAACTACGAGGGATTGCAGGAGCAACCCGCTGCGGTGAGCTCCACCGTCCCCTTCATCTGCTTCACCGACGATCCCGACCTGACGAGTGAGACCTGGGAGGTCCGCCTCGCTGCTCCTCGGTTCCCGCTCGACTCGATCCGGAGCGCACGCTCGCTGAAGATCTTGGGGCATCCAGACCTCGCCGACTTCACCGAGACACTGTGGATCGACAACCGAGTCGAGCTCATCGCCGACCCTGGTGCCGTGCTCGACTCCTGGCTCCGCGACGCCGACGTCGCGCTGTTCGAGCACAGCTTCCGCGAGACGGTCCTGGACGAGTTCACCGCTGTGGTCGACGGAGGCTACGACGACCCGTCACGCGTCTACGAGCAACTCATCCACTATGCGGAAAGCGACCCGGACGTCTTGGAGGAACGACCTCTGTGGACAGGCATGATCGCCCGTCGAAGCACGCCTGCAGTGAAGGCGACCATGGCTTCGTGGAGTGATCACGTCATGCGCTACTCCCGCCGGGACCAGCTCTCGATCTCTCAGGCTGTCAGGAGCCAGCATCTGCGGGTGACCAGATTGGTCTCTGACAACCGAGAGTCCGAGTGGCACCGCTGGCCCCCGGTCTCGCCTCACCTGCAGCGCAGGACCGACCTGCCTGCGACGAAGTTCCAGAACGCGATCCTCGCTCCACTCGCCAAGTTGAAGCGGCTCGAGACACCCGCGCTCCTTCGAGTGTCGAGCCTGGAGAAGGAACTCACAGAACGCGACGCCACCATCGCGACGCTGCGCACGGAGCGAGACGACGCAGTTGAGCTGGCGGGCCAACGACGTCGCCAGAGTGGTCGAACACGGCGGGACGCCGAACGGCTGGGCGAGGCCCTGTCCGACGCCGTCGCGAGCCTCGATGAGGCACGCCGGGAACTGGAGCAGGCCCGACAGGAGAACGCCGCTCGGCGACGACGATCTCAGCGTCTAGAAGATGACGTCCGTCGCCTCAACGACGAACTGGCCAAGCCGATCGCTCGTCGCGTGCTGCAACGCGCACGGGCGACGCTCAGCGGCGGCCAAGGCCCCTCGGCCCGCCATGACTGAACCTGGCCGTGCCCTAAACTGACCCCGACCGACTCCCCCCAGAGAAAGCTCTCCTGCGTGAAAATCCTCGTCACCGGCGGCGCCGGCTTCATCGGCTCCAACTTCGTCCGACGCACCCTCGAAGACGCGTACCCGGGCCTCGAGGGCGCTGAGGTGGTCGTGCTCGACGCGCTCACCTACTCGGGCAACCTCGCGAACCTGGCGAGCGTCGCCGACTCGCCCCGCTACCGATTCGTCGAGGGCGACATCCGCGACGGCGCCCTGCTCGACACGCTCTTCCCCGAGGTCGACGCCGTCGTCCACTTCGCGGCCGAGTCGCACGTCGACAGGTCGGTCCGCGACGCGTCGATCTTTGTCGAGACGAACGTGCTCGGCACGCAGCAGCTGCTCGACGCCGCCCTGCGGAACGACCTGGAGCGCTTCGTGCACGTCTCGACCGACGAGGTCTACGGCTCCATCGCCGAGGGCTCCTGGGCCGAGGACCGCCCCCTCGAGCCGAACTCCCCCTACTCGGCGTCGAAGGCCGGCAGCGACCTGCTCGCCCGCAGCTACCACCGCACCCACGGGCTGAACATCTCGATCACGCGCTGCAGCAACAACTACGGCCCGTACCACTTCCCCGAGAAGGTCATCCCGCTCTTCGTCACGAACCTCATCGACGACGTGCACGTGCCCCTCTACGGCGAAGGCAACAACATCCGCGACTGGCTGCACGTCGACGACCACACCCGCGGCATCGCCATGGTGCTGGTAGGCGGCCGCGCCGGCGAGATCTACAACATCGGCGGCGGCACCGAGCTCACCAACAAAGAGCTGACCGGCATGCTGCTCGAGGCCACCGGCAAGGACTGGTCCTCCGTCGACCGCGTCCAGGACCGCCTCGGCCACGACCTCCGCTACTCGGTCGACATCTCGAAGATCCGCGCCGAGCTCGGCTACGAGCCCCAGGTGCCTTTCGAGCAGGGCCTCGCCGACGTCGTGCAGTGGTACCGCGACAACCGTGAGTGGTGGCAGCCCCTCAAGGAGCGCGCGGCACTCGCATGAGCGACGCCACGACCGCCGGCCGTCGACGCTGGCTCGTCACGGGTGCCCGCGGGATGCTCGGCTCCGACCTGCTCGAGGCCCTCTTCGGCCGTGACGTCACCGTGCTGGGCCGGGCCGACCTCGACGTGACCGACCGTGACGCCGTCTTCGCGGCCGTCCAGGGCCACGACGTCGTCGTCAACGCCGCCGCCTACACCGCGGTCGACGCGGCCGAGTCCGACGAGGAGGCGGCACTCGCCGTCAACGGGACCGCCGCCGGCCTGCTCGCCGAGGCAGCCGCCTCCGTCGGGGCCGTGTTCGTCCAGGTGTCGACCGACTACGTCTTCGACGGGACGGCCACGTCGCCCTACGCCGAGGACGCCCCGCTGGCCCCGGTGAGCGCGTACGGCCGCACCAAGGCCGAGGGCGAGCGCCTAGCGCTGCAGGCGAACCCCGACCGCACCTACGTGGTCCGCACCGCTTGGCTCTACGGGCAGCACGGCCCGAACTTCGCGAAGACGATGCTCAAGCTCGCCGCGACGCGGGACACCGTCAGCGTCGTGGACGACCAGGTGGGCCAGCCCACGTGGACCCTCGACCTGGCCCACCAGATCGTCGCCCTGGTCGACTCCGGGGCCCCCGCCGGCGTCTACCACGGCACCAACTCGGGCACCGCCAGCTGGTTCGACTTCGCCCGCGCGGTGTTCACAGCCGCCGGTCTCGACGCTGCTAGGGTCGAGCCGACCGACAGCTCGACCTTCGTCCGACCCGCACCGCGACCGAGCTACAGCGTGCTCGGTCACGGTGCATGGGAACAAGCTGGTCTGGCTCCCCTGCGCCCGTGGACCGAAGCCTTGACCGAGGCCGCCGACCGGGGAGTCTTGGAGAACGATGACAACGCTTCGAGTGGTCGTTGACCAGATCCTCGCGCCCGTCCCCGGCGGCATCGGCCGGTACACGGAAGAGATCACCCGGGGCCTGATCGCCTCGGCCCCTCAGGGCTGTGACGTCGAGGCCGTCGTCGCCGCGCATCCGCAGGCCGAGTACGACGACCTGGCCGACCGCCTCCCCGGTCTGTCGAACATCGCCAAGTCGCCCCTGGGACGTCGCGAGATGGCCCTGGCCTGGCAGCTCGGCGTCGTCGGCCTCCGGGGTGGCGGCATGGTGCACGCGACGAGCCTGATGGCTCCCCTGGTCAAGCACGACCGGCTCCATGACCCCGGCAACCAGACCGTCGCCACGATCCACGACACGGTGCCGTGGACGAACCCCGAGACCCTCACTCCGCGCGGCGTGCAGTGGCACAAGGCGATGACGAAGCGCGCCTACAAGTACGCCGACGCGGTCGTCGTGCCCACGCACGCCGTCGCCGCCGACCTCGACGAGTGGTACCGCTTCGGCGACCGCATCAGGGTGATCGGCGGGGCCGTCAGCGATGCCCTCGTCGTGCCGGACGACCCCGACACCATCGCCGAGTCCCTCGGTCTGCCCGACCGGTACGCACTCAGTGTCGGCACGGTCGAGCCCCGCAAGGGCATCGAGCCGCTCATCAAGGCGCTGGCCCACCCCGATGCACCCGACCTGCCCCTCCTGATCGTGGGCCCTGAGGGCTGGGGCGACGTCCGCGTCGCGGACATCGCCGAGGAGGCGGGTCTGCCGGCAGAGCGGGTACGCACCCTCGGCTTCGTCAGCGACGCGCAGCTCGCCGTGCTGCTGCAGCGCGCCTCGGTCTTCGTGTTCCCCAGCCTCGCCGAGGGCTTCGGACTGCCCGTCGTCGAGGCCCTCAGCCTCGGGACGCCTTCGGTGATCTCGGACGCGCCCGCCCTCGTGGAGGTGGCGGCCGACGCGGCCGTGGTCGTGGCCCGCGAGCCCGCCGCCGAGTACCCGGAGCGCCTGGCCCAGGCCATGTACCAGGTCGTCGCCGACCTCGAGCTCTCGTCGCGCCTCGGCATCGCCGGGCTCGACCGTGCCAGGGCCTTCAGCTGGCGCGACTCGGCCGACAAGGTCTGGCAGCTGCACGCCGACCTCTGAGGTCCGCCCGGCGAACGCGTCTGCCCTCGCCACATCACATGATCCAGCTCGATCGGTCGCGGGCAACGCGAGCGGCCGTCCAGACCCGGTCCAGGGAACGATGAACGTCAACCAGAACTCACGGGTCGCCCGTGCCGACATCCAAGCTCTGCGCGCGCTGGCTGTCATGCTCGTCGTCGCCTATCACCTGTACCCCAACAGGTTGCCGGGTGGGTACGTCGGGGTCGACGTCTTCTTCGTCATCTCGGGCTTCCTGATCACCGCGCACCTGCGTCGTGAGCTGGAGAACACCGGCAAGGTCCACCTCGGCCGGTTCTACGTGCGGCGGGTGCGACGCCTGCTGCCCGCAGCAGGACTCGTGCTGGCCGTCACCGGGCTCGGGACCCTGCTCTTCGCTCCCCACACGGTGTGGGCCGCGACTGGTCGGCAACTCCTCGCCAGCGCCTTCTACGTCGAGAACTGGGCGTTGGCCGCCAACTCCGTGGACTACTCGGCTGCAGCGGCCGACGCGAGCCCGGTCCAGCACTTCTGGTCGCTGTCCGTCGAGGAGCAGTTCTACCTCGTCTGGCCGGTCCTCCTCCTGGGGATCTTCGTGATCAGTCGTCGCCGACGACGGCCGGGGGCCTGGCTGTGCGGCGGGCTCGTCGTCGTGGCCCTCGCGTCCTTGGTCGTCTCGATCGCGATGACCGGGTACGACGCCGGCGTCGCCTACTTCATCACCCCGACTCGTGTCTGGGAGTTCGCCGTCGGTGGTCTCCTCACGTTCCTCCGTGCACGTCCTGTTCGATCAGCCGTTCCTGAGAGCACGGTGCGGTGGGCTGGGGTGGCGGCCATGACAGCCGGAGCGCTCGCGTTCTCAGCCGCCACGCCGTTCCCCGGCTGGTTCGCACTGCTGCCGGTGGGCGGGGCCGCGTTGTTCCTGCTCGCCCCGCTGGTGCGGGCAGAAGGCGCGACGCCTGTGGTCGTCTGGGCTCCGTTGTCCTGGCTCGGGGACATCTCCTACTCGCTCTACCTCTGGCACTGGCCGCTGATCGTCCTCCTCCCGTTCGTCACCGGCGAGGCCCTCACGACGGGGAACAAGGCCTTCATCCTGTGCGCCAGCATCGTGGCCGCTGCAGTGACCAAGACCTTCGTCGAGGACCGCTTCCGAGGTGGCGCCCCAGCCGTTCGCCACCATGCTCGGACACCGCGCACAGTCGCTGGCCCAGCGATCCGCACGGTGGTCGCAGTGTCGGTGGTCGTCGCGATCCCCGCCGCGTTCCTCATCGCGGTCCCCCACTACGAGACCGCCGCGGCTACTCGTGAGCTCGATGCACTGGCCGGAGAGTTCCCCCCGGGGTTCGGTGCTGCAGCGAGTTCACAGGGTGACTTCGCCGGGCCTGAAGACCTCGCCGATGTCGTCCCGGACCCTCTCATCGCCAAGTCCGACAACTGGACGGCGAGCGAGGACACGGAGGGGTGCCAGCAGCGTCTCGGGCCGTTCACCGAGGTGACATCCTGCTCGTTCGGCTCGGACGACGCCGATGCCGAGCAGGTGGTCCTGGTGGGAGATTCGCACGCCGGCCAGTGGGAGCCGGCCCTGGCCCGCCTCGCGGACCGGGAAGGCTGGGCCCTCACGACGATGGTCAGGTCGAGCTGCCCGCTCTCGAGCGTGTCGACCGCAGGAGCGGACGAGAACGGCAACGCCTGCCCTAAGTGGAACGACGCAGTGATGCAGATCCTCGAGCAGACACGTCCCGACGTGGTCGTCGTCTCCGCGGTCACCGGAGCGACGTGGCGGGCGTCGGCAGGCGAGACGAACGACGCCGCCGCGTCCCGCGGCTTCGCCGGGGACTGGTCGCGGCTCGAGTCCCTCGGGACTGACGTCGTCGCGATCAGGGACAACCCGAACCCCATCGAGGCAGGCATTCCCGACATGGAGACGTGCGTCGCCAACGCCACGGCGACCAGCGAGTGCGACCTGCCGAGGGACGATGCTCTCCTGACCGACCCGCAGGTAGCCGCCGCGGCCGCCTCCGGTGCAGACCTCATCGATCTCACGCCGTACTTCTGCGACGACGAGACCTGCCCGTCGGTCATCGGCGGCGTCATGGTCTATCAAGATCGTCAACACGTCACGGCCACGTTCGTCGAGACGCTGACCCCGTTCGTCGCAGGTCAGCTGCTGCCCGTCACCGAGGCCGCGGAGTAGCTCTCCGCGCCACGTCCGCGCCCCGCCCTGAGGCGCGTCAGGAAAGACGGCCGCGGGAAGAAGCGCGGTAGGGCTCAGTCGGTCGGGGCGACCGTGCAGACGACGAAGCCGTCCTGGCTGTACAGGAAGTCGACGCAGTCGTCGTTGAGGGCCTCGCGATACTGGCCGGGGATGAGCTGCGCATGCAGGGGCGAGAGCACGAGCGGCCGGGTGTCGTCCTGCGCCGGGAACGGCACGGAGTCGACGCCGGACAGGAAGGTCAGCTCGGGGTTCTGCCAGTAGTCGAGGCTCTGGATGCCCTGGGGGAAGTTGTCCTCGATGAACTGCGCCGCGGCCACCTGCTCGGCCCGCGTATACGTCTCGTCCGAGAACGACTTCTCGACGTGCCGCACGGTCTGCGTCACGGCCACGACGCCCCACGCGGCGATGAGCCCGACCGCGGCGATCCGGCCGATGAGGTGTCGAGATCGCCACGCGACACCGGCGGCCACGCAGACGAAGGCCGCCGTGATGGGCCCCCCGAGCAGCATGCCGGGGAACGACTGGCGGGCGAACAGGCTGTTCGCGAGGAAGATCCACCAGATCATGTAGCCCAGGAAGATCGCGGCCACCGCGAACTCCGGGGCGCCGACGCGGCCCGGCAACGACCCGCCGCGACGCCAGGTCACGATCGCCAGCACCAGCAGCCCGACGACGATCACGGCCGTCGCCGCGAAGATGAGGGTCGCGAGCCAGTCGGGGATGAACCACGACAGCTGGTACTTGTCGATGCGGCCGCTGAAGTCCGTGACGCGGGTGCCGGTCACGCCCGAGCCGCTGCGGCCGAAGAACGCGAGGTTGCCCTTGAGGTTCTGCTTGTACGCGGTCCAGCCGAGCCCGAGCAGCTTCACGACCTCCCACAGCCCCACGGGCACGACGACCCAGAGCCCGAGGACGACCGCGCTGAGGAATCGACGCACCAGCTCGGGCCCGCGCCGCACGCGCACCCAGAACACACCCCAGGAGGCCCGCGGCACGAACAGCAGCGCGACGGCGAGGACGGGCACCGCGAGCAGCGCGGCCAGCTTCGCCATGGCGGCCAGCCCCAACGCGAGCCCGGCGAGCTGCGGGTGTCGTCGCAGGAGCAGGACGGCCAGCAGGATCAAGCTCACCGCGGGGATCTCGCCGAGCACCTCGGCCGGACCGAAGATCACCGAGCTGGGGAAGTCGACCCGTGTGTTCAGCGCCAGGGTCGCGACGGCGACGGCCAGGCCCGCCCACCGGCCGACCATCTTGTGGCCGAGCGTCCAGGCCCCTCCGACGAAGAGCGCGTACCAGAGCAACATCACCCAGCGGGCCTGCTCGATCCCGACGCCGAAGACGGCGAAGGAGGCGGCCACCGGCACCAGCGCGGTCGGGCCCGTCGAGGTGATCGGGTCGAAGAGGACGATCGGCCCGCCCGTCTGCCAGTCGTACGAGCCCCAGCCGAGGCCCTTGACGAGGTTGGCGGGCGACTGCAGGACGTACGCCTCGTCGAAGTTCACGGGCGAGACGTAGACGCCGGCGAGGAAGATCGCGAGGTGCACCGCCACGACCACCACGGCCGCGGCGCAGAAGAGCGCGCCCTGACGAGCGAAGAAGGCCCGGATGTCCGAGAGCCTGCGGTTTCCGTCGTGGGGCACGGTGGTCACGCAGGTCCTCCTCAGGGAACGGGGATGGTGCCCACGTCCGAGCACCGGTCGAGTCTACGGGGCGCTGGGCGGGCAGGGGGCGCCTGCCCTCCGTCGCGCGGATGAACCTCGGCCGGCGCCGTCCTCGGCCGGCGCCGTCCTCGGCTGTCGCCCTACGGCGCCGGGTCCGCCGCGGGGGCCGTGGCCGCCGCGACGGCCGCGTGGATCGCGTGGTAGTCGGGGTAGACGTTGTCGAACTGGGGCGGCACGATCTCGAGCGAGGTGATCGGCTGGCCCTTCGCCTCCAGGGCGAGCTGCACGAACGCGGTCAGGGCGCCCTGCGGGATGTCCGTGTCGACCGTCTCCGCGCCGGCGTCGGCCACGGACTGGAACTTGGCGAGGACCGTCGCGGGCTGGAACTGGGACAGCAGCGCCGTCTGGACCTCACGCTGACGGGCCATCCGGTGGTAGTCGTCCGAGCCGTGACGGGCGCGGGCGTACCAGAGGGCGTGGTACCCGTCGAGCCGTTGCTCGCCCGGCTCGATCCAGCCGTCGACGTTCGTCGGCTGGCCGTCGGAGTCCACCCCGCCGTTGATCGGCAGCCGGCCCTCGGTGTTGTTCACCTGGATGCCGCCGAGGGCGTCGATCAGGTCGACGAAGCCCTGCATGTCGATGAGCACGTAGTACTGGATCGCCAGGCCCGTGACGCCCTCGACCGCGTCGCGCATGGCCTCGACGCCGGGGTTGCTGCTCGCCGCCTCGGCGTCGGGGTAGAGGTCGGGGTGCTCCTCGCCGTAGGTGTAGAGGTAGCTGACCAGGCAGTCGTCACCGCAGTCGTAGCCGGTCGGGAACTCGCCGTAGAGGGGCGAGCCCCCCGCGAACGGCGCGTTGTACAAGTTGCGCGGCACGCCGATGATCGTCGTCGCGCCGGTCTCGGCGTCGATGCTGGCGACCGAGATGCTGTCCGGCCGCAGACCGGTCCGGTCAGAGCCCGCGTCGCCGCCCAGCAGGAGGATGTTGTACCGACCGTCGACCGGCTCGGCCGCTGCGGCCTGCGACGTGAACAGGCTGTTGAGCAGCCCGTGCTGGACGGTCGTGAGGTAGGCGCCCCACGCGGCGGGGCCGACGGTCGCGACGAGCAGCAGCGCCATGACCCCGGCGATGAACCCCCGAGCGGTCGGCAGGGCCCGGACGATGCGGAGCAGGCGGAGGGTGTCGACGGTCAGGACGAGCCAGAGCACGGCGTAGTAGACGAGGAACACCTGGACCGCCGTGAGCGCGACGACGTTCGTGGCCACGGTCAGCAGCGGCGTCTGCCAGAACAAGGCGAGAGCGCCCGTGATCAGCGCGACGGCCCAGAACACCAGCGTCGACGCGAGCCCCCACCGGCCGAGGCGGCGGCTTCCTGCCAGCACCTGGGCCGAGCCCGGCACGAGGACGTTGAGCAGGACGAGCGTCCAGGCGCGCCTCGTCATGAACGCGGGCGAGCCGAGATCCGGGTTCCGCACCGGCAGCGCCGCGCTCACAGCGACCGCCGGAGGGCTGCGTTCTTCTCCTCGACGAGCTCGCCGAGGCTCGTCGCGTAGTCGGCCAGCCGCTGCGTGAGCACGGCGTCCGACGTCGCCAGGACGCGGGCGGCGAGGAGGCCCGCGTTGGCCGCACCGCCGATGGACACGGTGGCGACCGGGATGCCCGCGGGCATCTGCACGATCGAGAGCAGGGAGTCCAGGCCGTCGAGCTTCGCGAGCGCCACCGGCACGCCGATGACGGGCAACGTGGTGACGGACGCGAGCATGCCGGGGAGGTGGGCTGCTCCCCCGGCACCGGCGATGATCACCCGCACGCCGCGCCCCTGGGCATCCTGGCCGAAGCGCATCATCTTCTCGGGCGTGCGGTGCGCCGACACGACCTCGACCTCGTGCGCGATGCCGAACTCGGAGAGGATGTCCGAGGCGCTGCGGAGGGTGGGCCAGTCGCTGTCCGAGCCCATCACGACGGACACCAGCGGCGACGCCGACGGGTCGTTGGGCGTCGTCGGGCTGGCGGGTGCGGTGCTCTTCGGGTCGGACACGGACTAGAGGATAGCGTCAGCCCTCGAAGAACGAGGCAGCGGCGCGCGCCCGCCAGACCGCGTCGTCGAGGTCGTCGCCCGAGACCGTCACGTGGCCGACCTTGCGGCCGGGCCGCGGATCCTTGCCGTAGTCGTGCACCTTGGCGGCGGGCTGGTCGGCCATCAGGGCGGGCAGGCGGTCGGCCAGCGTGCCCTGGGCGGGCCCGCCGAGCACGTTCACCATGACGCTCCAGTCGGAGTGCGGAGTCGTGGAGCCGAGCGGGAGGTCGAGCACGGCGCGGAGGTGCTGCTCGAACTGGCCGGTGACGGCCCCGTCGATGCTCCAGTGCCCCGTGTTGTGCGGTCGCATGGCCAGTTCGTTGATCAGGAGGCGGTCGTCCGTGGTCTCGAACAGCTCGACCGCCAGCACTCCGGTGACCCCGATCTCGTCGGCGACGGTCCGGGCGATCTGCCCGGCGAGGTCCACGACCCTGTCGGCGGCGCCCGGCGCGGGCGCGATCACCTCGGCGCAGACCCCGTCCCGCTGCACGGTCTCGACGAGGGGCCAGGCGACGACGTCGCCGCTCGGGCGCCGGGCCACGAGCTGGGCGAGCTCGCGACGGAACTCGACGAGCTCCTCGACGAGGAGCGCTCCGCCCTGGTCGCCCTCGGCGAGCGCCGCGAACCAGTCGTCCGCCTCGTCCGCGGCGCGGACGACGCGGACGCCCTTGCCGTCGTAGCCGCCCCGGGGCGTCTTGACGACGGCCCGTCCGCCGTGCGCGTCGAGGAACGCCGCGAGCTCGGCGGCGTCGGCGACCGCGGCCCAGTCGGGCACGGGGAGGCCGAGCTCGGTGAGCCGCTGCCGCATGACGATCTTGTCCTGGGCCACGGCCAGCGCCTCCGGTGCGGGGTGCACGCGCACGCCCGCGTCGACGAGGGCCCTGAGGACGTGCTGGGGGACGTGCTCGTGGTCGAACGTGACGACGTCCACGTCGCGGGCGAACGCCAGCACGGTGTCGACGTCGC
The DNA here is from genome assembly GCF_007954365.1 of Frigoribacterium sp. ACAM 257. Lineage (GTDB taxonomy): Bacteria > Actinomycetota > Actinomycetes > Actinomycetales > Microbacteriaceae > Frigoribacterium. The sequence goes on along the minus strand of NZ_VOLO01000001.1, from coordinate 408,311 downwards.
GGTGGTCGCCCACCTGGGTCGCCGCCAGCCTCGCCGACGAGCCCTCGGCCTCGGCGAGCACCCGGATGTCGAGGCCCAGGTGCACGGCGGGGGGAACCATCATGCGGGCCAGCTGCCCGCCTCCGATCACTCCGACACGGAAGGCCATCTCGTCTCCTGACTGTGTGCGGGGCACGTCCTGCTGCGATGATGCTCGGATCGTGTTCGTCGACGCGTCGCACTGTCGCGCGCCGAGCCACGGTCCATCTTGGCCGATCCCGGGGGGAGCCGCATGCACCGCCTGTTCCGCCAGCTCGTCCGCTACGGCCTCGTCGGCCTGTGCGGGCTCGTCGTCGACCTCGCCGTGTTCAACGCCCTCCGGCTGACGGTCTTCTCGCCCGACGACGTCGCGGCGGGCCCCCTGCTGGCGAAGCTCGTGTCGAGCCTCGTCTCGATCGCCGTGGTGTGGCTCGGCAACCGTCTCTGGACCTTCGGCGAGACGCGACGGGCCCCCGGCCAGGCGCTCCGCGAGGCCCTCGAGTTCTTCGCCGTCGCCCTCGGCGGCATGGGCATCGGGCTGCTCTGCCTGTACGTGTCGCACTACGTGCTCGGCTTCACGTCGCCCCTCGCCGACAACGTCTCGTCGAACGTCGTCGGCCTGGCGCTCGGCACCGCGTTCCGCTTCACGCTCTACAAGCTGTGGGTCTTCCACCCCGCGCGCACGAACCCGGTGCCGGCCGGGCTCACCGGCGCCTGACCCGTCCGGCGCTAAGGGCGACCGAGGCCCCTGTACTCGAAGCCGGCAGCACGCCACGCCGCAGGGTCGAGCACGTTGCGGCCGTCGACGACCCGACGGTGCGCCGCGAGCTCGCCGACGAGGGCCGGGTCGAGCTGGCGGAACTCGGGCCACTCGGTGAGGACGAGGACCGCGTCGGCGCCTCGCAGCGCGGCGGTCGCGTCCGCGACGTAGTCGAGGTCGGGCGCGAGGCGGGCGGCCGTGGCGTTCGCCTCCGGGTCGAAGACCGCGACGTGGGCGCCCGCGGCGTGCAGGCGCCGGGCCACGTCGAGCGCCGGCGAGTCGCGCACGTCGTCGCTGTCGGGCTTGAAGGCCACGCCGAGGACGGCGATGCGCGAGCCCGACACCGTCCCCACGAGCTCCTCTGCCAGGGAGACCACGCGGTCGCGGCGACGAAGGTTGACGGCGTCGACGTCGGCCAGGAAGTCGAGGGAGCGGAGCCCCAGCTCGTCGGCCCTCGCCTGGAACGCACGGATGTCCTTCGGCAGGCAGCCGCCGCCGAAGCCGAGGCCCGCGTTGAGGAACCGCCGGCCGATCCGGGCGTCGTGGCCGATCGCGTCGGCGAGCTGCGTGACGTCCGCGCCCGTCGCCTCCGCGATCTCGGCCATGGCGTTGATGAAGGAGATCTTCGTGGCGAGGAACGCGTTGGCGGAGACCTTGACCAGCTCGGCCGTCGCGTAGTCGGTGACGATGCGGGGCGTGCCCGTCGCGAGCGCCTTGGCGTACACCTCGTCGAGCAGCGCCGTGGCACGCTCCCCCGGCTGCCCCGCGGGCACGCCGTAGACGAAGCGGTCGGGCGAGACGGTGTCCTGCACGGCGAAGCCCTCGCGGAGGAACTCGGGGTTCCAGGCCAGGTCGGCACCGTCCGAGGAGGCGCGGACCAGCTCGCCGAGACGGGCTGCGGTGCCGACCGGAACGGTCGACTTGCCGACGACGAGGTCGCCGTCCGCGAGGTGGGGCAGCAGCCCGGTGACGGCCGCGTCCACGTAGGTCAGGTCGGCCGCGTGGCTGCCGGCGGTCTGGGGCGTGCCCACCGCGACGAAGTGAACCTGCGCGCCCGCCGCCTCCGCCATGTCGGTGGTGAAGCGGAGGCGTCCGCTCTCGGTGGCTCGCTGGAGCACCTCGGGGAGGCCCGGCTCGAAGAACGGGGCCCGGCCGGCCGAGAGCTCGGCGACCTTGCGCTCGTCGACGTCGATGCCGACGACGTCGTGGCCGAGTTCGGCCATGCACGCGGCGTGGACCGCTCCGAGATAACCACAGCCGATGACAGAGATGCGCATGGGGACATCTTGGCGTGTCCGGACCCTGGCCGGAAAATCGACGGGCGTCGAACGTCGGGCGTCAGCCGCGCGCGGGCGGCCAGGGGTCGGCAGCGCCGTGCTGGCCCGGCGCGGACTGGTCGAGCCTGCGGCGCTGGGCGATCAGCGTCTGGTCCGCCTCCATCAGGTCGTGCAGCGTGGCCTGCACCAGGTCGGCTCCCGGCACGTCCCACAGCACCACCGGGCGGTCCAGGCCCGTGTTCACGAGCACGTCCCCGCTGCGGAACACGCTCTGCACGGCGTTCTTCCGCACCGTGAGGTCGTAGCCGCGGCTGTGCAGGAGCTCCTGGCGCGAGCGCACGAAGAACCCTCGGCGCAGGACGATGCGCCTCGTCGTGATGACGTAGCGGCGGCCGAGCCACACGAGCACGGGGACGAGCCACAGCAGCACCGCCAGCAGCGCGGCGGCGCCGCGCACGACCCAGTTCTGCCACTCGAGGTCGAACCAGCTGCCGAAGTACCCGCCCGCGGCGCTCACCGCGACGAGGGCGACCGACGGCCAGAACAGCACCCGGGAGTGCGGGTGCAGGCGCGCGACGACCTCTTCTCGGGGCTGCTGCTCGGCCGTGCTCACGGGGTCATTCATACCGCAGGTGCGTCACGTCGCCCGAGGACACGGCGACGACTCCCCCGGTCCGCGCCTCGACGACGAGACGGCCGTCGTGGTCGATCGACGACGCCGAGCCCGTCAGGACCTCGCCGGAGGGCAGCTCGACGCGCACGTCGCGGCCGAGGGTGGTGCACTCGGCGAGCACGCGGGCTCGCAGCCCGCTCGCCTCCGGGTCGCCGCCCGCGGCCACGAGGGCCTCGACGACCAGGACGAATTCGGCGAGCCACGCCGAGAGGACCCGGTCGGCGAGCTCCTCCGTCGTCCCCTCCGCGCCGTGCAGCGAGAGCGAGGTCGACACAGGGGTCGGCAGCTCGTCACGCGCCAGGGCGAGGTTGACGCCGGCCCCGACGACCACGGCCGCCCCGTCGTCCCTGGCCTGCGCGAGGATGCCGCACACCTTCAGCCCGTCGACCTGGACGTCGTTCGGCCACTTGAGCCCGACCTCGCCCGTCCTGACGAGCGCCGCGAGGGAGGCGCGCATCGCGACCCCGGCAGCGAGCGGCAGCCAGCCCAGCGACTCGACGGGCAGCCCCCGGCGCTCGACCAGGACGCTGGCCGCGAGCGTGCGCCCAGGAGGCGCCGTCCAGGTGCGGCCGCGACGACCCCGGCCCGCGGTCTGCGACGTCGTGACGAGCACCGAGAGGTGGGGAGCCGACGTGTCGGCCAGCAGGTCGGCGTTCGTCGAGCCCGTCTCGGCGACGTGCACGAGGCGCGGGCTGTGGGCCGAGCTCAGGGGGAAGGAGTCGCTCGTGGGGTCGGTCACGCGGCCAGCCTAGGCGTTGACGACTTCCACCATCCGAGACTCGTCGCGCGCGAGGGAACCTCCAACGGCGACCGCGGGGGCCCTCGGTAGAGTGACCGATGTGACTTCTGACACCGCTCCCCGCGACGACGCCTCGATGCCCGATCTCCGCACGACGGCAGGCAAGCTCGCCGACCTCAAGGCCCGCTACCACGAGGCCGTCACGGCCAGCGGCGAGGCCGCGATCGCCAAGCAGCACGCCAAGGGCAAGATGACCGCCCGCGAGCGCATCGACGGCCTGCTCGACCCCGGTTCGTTCGTCGAGCTGGACGAGTTCGTGCGGCACCGCACCCACGCCTTCGGCATGGAGTCGAAGCGCCCCTACGGCGACGCGGTCGTCACGGGCACCGGCACGGTCCACGGCCGCCAGGTCGCGGTCTACTCGCAGGACTTCACGATCTTCGGCGGCTCGCTCGGCGAGGTCGCCGGCGAGAAGATCATCAAGGTCATGGAGCTCGCCCTGAAGACGGGCGTGCCGATCATCGGCATCCTCGACTCGGGCGGGGCCCGCATCCAGGAGGGGGTGGTCGCGCTCGGCAAGTACGGCGAGATCTTCCGCCTCAACACCCGCGCCTCCGGCGTGATCCCCCAGATCTCGCTGATCATGGGCCCGGCCGCAGGAGGCGCGGTGTACTCGCCCGCGCTCACCGACTTCGTCATCATGGTCGACAAGACGAGCCACATGTTCGTCACGGGCCCCGACGTCATCAAGACCGTCACGGGCGAGGACGTCGGCTTCGAGGAGCTCGGCGGCGCCCTCACGCACAACAAGGTCAGCGGCGTCTCGCACTACCTCGCGAGCGACGAGGACGACGCGCTCGACTACGCGCGCTCGCTGCTGTCGTACCTGCCCGACAACAACCTGTCGGAGCCGCACGTCTTCGACACCGCGGTCGAGCTCGAGACGACGGACGACGACCGCCAGCTGAACACGCTGATCCCCGACAGCCCGAACCAGCCCTACGACGTGATGACCGTCATCGAGCACGTCGTCGACGACGCCGAGTTCCTCGAGGTGCAGCCGCTCTTCGCGCCCAACATCGTCATCGGCTTCGGCCGCGTCGAGGGCCGCTCGGTGGGCGTGATCGCCAACCAGCCGTCGGCCATGGCCGGCACGCTCAACATCGAGGCGGGCGAGAAGGCCAGCCGCTTCGTGCGCTTCTGCGACGCGTTCGGCATCCCCATCCTCACGCTCGTCGACGTGCCCGGCTACCTGCCGGGCACCGACCAGGAATGGACGGGCGTCATCCGCCGCGGCGCGAAGCTGCTCTACGCCTACGCCGAGGCGACCGTGCCGCTCGTCACCGTCATCACGCGGAAGGCCTACGGCGGCGCCTACATCGTCATGGGGTCCAAGCAGCTGGGCGCCGACATCAACCTCGCCTGGCCGACCGCCGAGATCGCCGTCATGGGAGGTCAGGGAGCCGTCAACATCCTGTACCGCAACGAGATCAAGGCCGCGGAGGCGGCGGGCGAGGACGTCGCCGAGGTCCGGGCACGCCTGGCCAGCGAGTACACCTACAACGTCGCCAGCCCGTTCCTGGCCGCCGAGCGTGGCGAGCTCGACGGCGTCATCGAGCCCGCCGCGACCCGGGTCGCCGTCGTCAAGGCGCTGCGGGCCCTGCGCACCAAGCGCGCCGACCTGCCGCCGAAGAAGCACGGGAACATCCCCCTGTGAGCGGCCGTCACGCAGCCGAGGGGGTCGACGGGGTCGACGCCGGGAACGAGCCGGAGCAGTCGCTGCTGCGCGTCGTGGGGGGCGCGCCGACGCCCGAGGAGCTCGCCGCCGTCACCGCCGTCCTCGCCGCCCTCGAGGCCGAGGCAGCGGCGGCACGCGCCACGACGCCCCGGAGCTCCGCTCCGTCCGGCTGGTCGTCGCGAGCGGCTCGCCTGCGGGCGCCGCTCGCCAGCGGCCCGGGCCGCTGGCGCAGCTTCTCCGGCTGACCGGCTGGGCGAACGCCCTGACGTACCCCCCGCGTGTACCCCGGCCTGACGGGCATCAGGCCGACAGCCCCGGAACCACGCCACCCGAACGGGGGTAGACGAGGCCGAAGCCCCCGCCCTGTCCCCCTAAATGACGACTTTGCGCTCACGGCACGGGACGACATACTCGTTCTTGCTAGGTGCCTCTCCATGAGTCGCACCACCGATCGAGAGCTGACTAGGGTAAGCGAGTTCTCGGTCGGAGGCGGATCAGGGCGACATTCGGGTTGTCGCCCTGGACCGGGATATCTCCCATGAGGGCCAGACGGGTGTCTGGCCCTCTTTCCCGTTCCCGGCCCTGGCCTCTTTCCCGTTCCGGGGCCTAGTGGAGGGCGGGGCCGTCGAGGTCGTCGAGGTCGTCGAGGTCGTCGAGGTCGTCGAGGTCGTCGAGGTCGTCCCGGCCGGCGACCCGCAGGCCGTTCTCGGCGTCCCCTGCCCGGCGCGGGATCTGCAGCCAGAGCAGGACCTCGTCGTCGTCGTCGTCCTCGTCGGCCTCGGCGGAGACCCCTCGACCGAGCGCGCTCGAGCTGAGGTCGGGCGACCCGAGACCGACGACGCTGACGGCCTGCTCGCCGCCCCCGACCGTCCGGATGATCAGCTTGTCGGCGCGCGAGCCGTGCAGGGCCTCGGCGAGGGCCTCGTGGATGCGCCGCAGCTCGTCGTCGGGCACGTCGTCGATGCCGCCCTCGTCGAGCAGGCTGACCTCGGCCCCTCGGCGACGCGCTGCCATGACCTCGCGACGGACCTCGTCGTCGAGGAGGCGCCTCCCGCGGATCTCGTCCCGGATGGCGCCCTCGAGGTGGAGGCTCTCCTGCCGCTGCCCGGGCGACAGGTCGCCCGACTGCGACACGATGGCCTGCAGCATGGGCCGTGCGGTCCGGCCCGTCTGCAGGAGGCGGTACTGACGTTCGTTGACGTGCGCCTCCTGGGCTGCCTGCCAGTCGGCGGCCTCGTGCTCGGCCAGGATGAACTCCCGGGTCTCGCGACCCGCCCGGGTCAGCGTGGACGAGATGGCGTGCGAGAAGGCGACCCAGCTGACGCTGCCCACGATGCCGAGGTCGGCGATCGGCGACAGCCCGGCCCACGCCACGCCCTGCACGGCCATGAACCCCACGCCGAGCCACGCGAACCCCTGGCGGCGACGGGTCGAGACGATCACCATGAGCGTGCCCACGGCGGCGACGTACCAGGTCGCGTAGCCGTTCTCCGCGTCGGGGTCGAGGACGCTCGTCACGACCAGCGGCACGACGATGCTCACGGCCAGGGCGAAGGCGGCCGCCCAGACCGGCAGCACCGGATGGCTGCTGGGCCACAGCACGACGGCCGTGACGACCGCGTACGCGACCATGCAGGCGACGACGGGCACGGGATCGGCGGCCTGGCCGAGCGAGACCGCCGCGAGCACCAGGTGGTAGCCGGAGAAGACCGCCGCCAGCGAGACGATGAGCCAGCGGGGAACGGAGATCCTCACGAGGAGGCGTCCCTCTGCGGCCCGACGACGAAGCCCGTCGGCCACATGACGCGGACGACCGTGCCCGCGCCGGGCCGGGAGTCGATGCAGGCCCGCCCGCCCGCGTTGGCCACGCGCTCGATGATCGACACACGGACGCCGAGACGCTCCTCGGGCACCGCGGCGGGGTCGAAGCCCGCCCCGTCGTCGCCGACCTCGACGAGGACCCCGGCCTCGCCCGTGCCCTCGAGGGCGACCCAGCGCCGGACGGGCCCGGGACCCGCGTGCTGGGAGCTGTTGACGAGGGCCTGGGCCGCAGCGCTCACGATGGCCTCGGCGGCCGTCGTCGGCAGCACGCGGTCGTCCGTGTCGTCGGTGCGCAGCTCGACGACGACGCCGCTCGCGTCCGCCGCCTCGGACAACCGCCTCCTGAGGCTCGCGAGGCTCGTCGTCGACTCGTCGAAGGGCGTCGTCGCGGCGGCCGAGGTGAGGTGGGCCATCGCGTTCCGGGCCATGGTCGTGGCGAGCACCTGCTCGGCCGGCGTGTAGGCCCTCGCCGCCTGGATGAAGGTCGTCAGCACGCTGTCGTGCACGATGGCGTCGACCTGCACGCGCTCGAGCTCGGTGGCGTGCTCCCTGATCGCACCCGAGTAGCGGGCGACCGCCGTGGCCTGGGCGGCGTCCACGGCCGCGCTCGCCTGGCGCAGGACGAGCACGAGCACGAGCACGGCTCCGCCGAGCAGGATCGCGTAGGTCGAGTCGAGCGCTGCCCGCGTCGGCGACTCGCCTCCCCCCGAGGGCGTCAGCCGGATCGCGCCGTAGACGAGGGGGACGACGACCGAGTAGCCGATCGCGATCCAGGCGGAGAAGGCGTAGGCCGCCGCTGCGGTGGCGACGGTGCAGAGGTACCAGAGCCACGGCACGCCGACCAGGACCTGGTCGGGGTCGACGACCGCGAGGGGCCACGTGATCAGCGCGACGAGGTAGAAGACGGCGAGGATCGCGCAGGTCGTCTCGACCCCGCGCACGAGGACGCTCGCCACGCCCACGGCCACGATCGCGCCGAGCATGCCCAGGCCGATCAGCCAGGCCCACGCCACCTGCATGACCTCGATCTGGGCCGTCGTCGTCTGCAGGGCCTGCAGCCCGAAGATGAGCCCGGCCAGGGCGATGACCCGGCCGAGCACCTTGTCGAACAGGGCACGGCTGATCGGGTTCCGCGCCGAGCGCGTCGTCGGCGGCGTCAGCGCCGGGAGGGGCTCAGCGGCCATCGCCGTCCGCGTCGAGGCCCGGCAGGATGCCGTCCTCGACGGCGCGGCGGAGCAGGTCGACCTTCGTCGGCGCGGGACGCCCGACCTCGACGTACTTGACCCGGATCCGGTCGAGGTACTCCCGCGCGGTCGAGTAGCCGATGCCGAGCTGCTGCGCGGCGAGCTTGAGGGGCAGTCCCGACGCGTAGAGGTGCAGGATCTCGCGCTCGCGCCGGCCGAGCTGGGCCTTGGCGAAGTCGCGGTCGGCGTCGATGGCGCTGGCCCACTCGAGGTTGTTGAGCACGTCGCCCCTGGCGACCGTCGCGACGGCGGCCATCACGGTCTTCGTCGCGGACGACTTGGGGATGACCCCGGCCGCGCCGGCGGCGAGAGCCTCGCGGACGCTCGCCACCCGGTCGGCGATGCTGTGGACGAGGACGGCGGAGCCGGTCGCCTGCACGCGCTTCACGTTCTCGGTGACCGTCGAGCCGTCGCCGAGCGAGAGGTCGAGCACGACGACGTCGACCTCGCGGCCCGCGAGGGACTCCACGAGCTCCTGCACGCCGGCTGCCGTCAGCACCACGTCGAAGCCCTCGGCCTGGCAGGCCGCCTGGATCCCGAGCCGCACCGACTCGTGGTCGTCCACGATGGCGACGCGGACGGGGGCGGGGGTGGTCGACGCCGGGGCGTCCGTCGAGGTGTCGGTCACGATGGTCCTTCGTTCGTGTGCGACCCGGTCCCTGAATTCCGGGTCGTCAACGTGGTCATCGTAACGTGAGGGGCGTCACCGCCGGAGCAGCCGGACCACCGTCTCCACGTGGTGCGTGCTCGGGAACAGGTCGAAGGCCCTGATCGCGTCGACGTCGTACCCGTGGTCGCGGAACAGCGCGAGGTCGCGGGCGAGGGCGACGGGGTCGCAGGCGACGTAGACGACCTGCGCGGGGGCGAGCTCGGCGACGCCGTCGACCACCGGTCGGCCCGCTCCCGAGCGGGGCGGGTCGAGCACGACCGTCGCCTCGCGGAAGCGGCCGCGCTCGGCCGAGGTCGCCTGGGCGGCGGCCTGGCGCACCCAGCGGTCGACCCTTGCCGTGACGGCCGAGGCGCCGAGCCAGTCGGCGAGGTTCTCCGAGGCGTGGTCGGTCGCGCGCTCGTCGCTCTCGACGCTCGTGATGCGGACGGCGCTGCCGAACGCGTCGCCCACGGCCGCCGCGAGCAGCCCCACGCCGCCGTAGAGGTCGAGGTTCGCCGCGCCCGGCTCGAAGCGCTCGGGGTCGATCATCTGCTGCACGGCGGTGGTCAGCGTGACCGCGGCGTGGCGGTGCACCTGCCAGAATCCGCCGTCGTCCAGCTGGAACGTGCGGTCGCCGACGACCTCGGTGACCGTGCTGGGCGCCTGGCCGCCGATGATCAGGCGGGCGCCTCCTGTGCTCGGGGCCAGCACGTCGACGTGCTGCTCGCCCGGGAAGGCGTCCCCCAGCGGCGCGGCCTCGGCGACCTCGGGGGTCGCGAGCGGCAGGTCGGCGACGCGCACGACCCGGTGCGACCGCGCGGCGTACTGCCCGGGGCGGCCCTCGTCGTCGAGGTGGAGGCGCACCCGGGTGCGCCAGCCGGTCCCGCCGCGCTCGTCGTCGCCGGGCAGCACCTCGACCGGGACGGTCGCCTGGTCGTCGGGCAGCCCGCCCGTCCTCGTGAGGGCGTCGCGGACCACCTGCGACTTGAGCTCGCGCTGGTGGGCGAGCTCGATGTGCCCGAACTCGGCGCCGCCGGCTCGGTCCTCGGGGTCGCGGTCGACCGACGCGGCCGACCAGACGTGCGGACGGCGGTGCGGGCTGGCCTCGACGACCGAGAGCGTCTCGGCCCGCCAGAACGACTTCTTGCGGTCGTCGGTGACCCGCGCGCGGACCTTCTCGCCCGGCAGCGTGTCCGACACGAACACGACCCGCCCGTCGAGGCGCGCCACCGAGATGCCCCCGTGTGCGATCCCGGTCACGTCCAGTTCGACCTCGCGGCCCAGCATGTCTCCCATGCCCCGAGTCTGCCAGGCTGGCGGACATGACCGTTCCCCTCTACCTGGCCAGCACCTCCCCCGCTCGCCTCGCCCTGCTGCGCGCCGCGGGCGTCGAGCCGGTGCTGATCAGCCCGGGCGTCGACGAGGAGGCGGCGGTCGCGTCCGCCGAGCAGGCGGCGGGCCGATCCCTCACCGCCTCCGAGACGGTGTCGCTGCTGGCCAGGGCGAAGGCGGAGGCGGTGCTCGACGTGACCGTCGACGGATCCCCGCTCGACGGCCTCGTGCTCGGGGGCGACAGCGCCTTCGAGTTCGACGGCCAGGTGCACGGCAAGCCGCACGAGCCCGCGCTCGCCCTCGACCGCTGGCGGCGCATGGCCGAGGTCGGGCGGGGCACCCTGTGGTCGGGGCACTGGCTGATCGACCACCGCGGCGGCGTGCCCCGGGCCGACGCGGCGTTCCCCTCCTCCGGCGCGGGGGCCGTCGCCAGCGCCGACCTCACCTTCGCCGACGACCTCGACCCGGCCGAGCTCGCGGCGTACGTCGAGACGGGCGAGCCCCTCGAGGTCGCGGGCGCGTTCACCATCGACGGCCGTGCCTCGGCGTTCATCACCCACATCGAGGGCACGCCGAGCGCCGTCGTCGGCTTGTCCGTGCCCGTGCTGCGCTCGCTGGTGCGCGGGTTCGGCGTGCCGTGGCACGAGCTGTGGACCTCGCCGACCGCCGGCGCGTTGTAGCAATCCTCACGCGCCTCCTGCGTGTTTTCGTGCACGTCATCCAAAGGAGGCTGCGGGCGGCGCAATAGGGTGGGGGACTATGCCGTCCATCAGCAAGGTCCTCATCGCCAACCGTGGAGAGATCGCGGTCCGGGTCGTCCGCGCAGCGCGCGACAGCGGGATCGGCAGCGTCGCCGTGTACGCCGACCAGGACAGGGACGCCCAGCACGCCCGCCTCGCCGACGAGGCGTACGCCCTCGGCGGCACCACGAGCGCCGAGACCTACCTCGTCATCGACAAGATCCTCTCGGTCGCCCGCCGCTCGGGTGCCGACGCCGTGCACCCCGGCTACGGGTTCCTCGCCGAGAACGCCGACTTCGCCCGCGCCGTGACGGCTGCGGGCCTCGTCTGGATCGGCCCCTCCCCCGAGGCGATCGAGCAGCTCGGCGACAAGGTCAGCGCCCGGCACATCGCCGAGCGCGTCGGCGCGCCCCTCGCGCCCGGCACCCTCAACCCCGTCTCGGGCGCCGACGAGGTGCTCGACTTCGTCGACCAGCACGGGCTCCCCGTCGCCATCAAGGCGGCCTTCGGCGGCGGCGGTCGCGGCCTCAAGGTCGCCCGCACCCGCGACGAGGTGCCCGAGATGTTCGACTCGGCCGTCCGCGAGGCCGTCGCCGCCTTCGGCCGCGGCGAGTGCTTCGTCGAGAAGTACCTCGACCAGCCCCGCCACGTCGAGACGCAGTGCCTCGCCGACGCGCACGGCAACGTCGTCGTCGTGTCGACGCGCGACTGCTCGCTGCAGCGCCGTCACCAGAAGCTCGTCGAGGAGGCGCCCGCCCCGTTCCTGACGGAGGCGCAGACCACCGCTCTCTACGAGTCGTCCAAGGCGATCCTCCGCGAGGTCGGCTACGTCGGCGCCGGCACCTGCGAGTTCCTCATCGGCAAGGACGGCACGGTGTCGTTCCTCGAGGTGAACACCCGCCTGCAGGTCGAGCACCCGGTCTCGGAGGAGATCACCGGCATCGACCTCGTCCGCGAGCAGTTCCGCCTCGCCGAGGGCGGCGTGCTCGAGTACGGCGACCCCGAGCCCCGCGGCCACTCGTTCGAGTTCCGCATCAACGGCGAGGACGCGGGCCGCGGCTTCATGCCTGCCCCCGGCCCCGTGCACGTCTTCAAGGCGCCCGGCGGCCCCGGCGTCCGCGTCGACAGCGGCGTCCAGGCCGGCGACGAGATCAGCGGCTCGTTCGACTCGCTGCTCGCCAAGCTGATCGTCACCGGCTCGTCGCGCGAGGACGCCCTCGAGCGATCCCGCCGCGCGCTCGACGAGTTCGAGGTCGCCGGCCTGCCCACCGTGCTGCCGTTCCACCGCGCGATCGTCCGCGACCCGGCCTTCGCCCCCGAGGGCGGCCAGCCGTTCTCTATCTACACCCGCTGGATCGAGACCGACTTCGTCAACGACATCCCCGCGTGGAGCGGCGAGGCCGAGGCGCCCCGCCCCGACGACGAGCGCACCACCGTCGTGGTCGAGGTCGGCGGCAAGCGCGTCGAGGTCTCGTTGCCGGCTGGTCTCGGCGCGCGCACCGCGCCTCCTGCGGCCGCCCCCCGCCGTCGCGGCGCGGGTCGCGGCGCCGTGGTCACCGCCACGGGCGCCGAGGTCAAGTCGCCCATGCAGGCGACCGTCGTCAAGCTCGCCGTCGAGGAGGGCCAGCAGGTCGTCAAGGGCGATCTCGTGCTCGTGCTCGAGGCAATGAAGATGGAGCAGCCGGTCGCGGCGCACCGCGACGGGGTCGTCTCGGGCATCTCGGCCACGGTCGGCGAGACGGTCTCGTCGGGCCACGTCCTGCTCAGCATCGACTAGCCCGCTCCTCATTCAGGAAGTTCCGTCCTGATCCTCGCGAGAGGGGGTCAGATCGTCCTGAACTGTGCACGATCCAGGAACAGGGACGCCTGCGTTCCTTCATCGTGTGCGTCGCGAACGCGCGTGATCGTGTCGACGACCCCTCCGAGATCTCGCTCGACCTGGTCAGCGCTGAACCGCAGGGTCGTGTAGCCGGCCGACGCCGCCTCCGCGTCCTTCGTCCGGTCCCGGTCGAACGCGTCTCGCCGTGAGTGGAACGCGAAGCCGTCGAGTTCCACGAGCACGCGGAGCGCCTGCCCGCGACGACCTCGCAGGCGCATGTCGCTCGGCCCGACCGACGTGACCCACACCTGCTGCTCGACGTCGACGCCCCTGGCCGCGAGCGCCTGCCGCACCATCGACTGGACACCCGAGTCCGAGCCCGGGCGGCACCTCTGCAGCACGGCCCGGACGCGAGGGCCGTGGCCCTCGAGGCCCGCCGTGAGCTCGTCGAGCCCGACCAGGCGGGCCTGCAGGGCCGTGTCGACGCACGCCACCGCCGTCACCTCGTCGCACCACGCGACCATCTGTCGCAGGCAGACGACGACGGACGACCGCCAGCACGGCTCAGCGAGCGCGAGGGGCTCCGTGTCGGTCCAGTGGACCACCACGGACCCGTCGGCGGACCTCGGCGCGTCCTCGCCCCCCGGCGCGACCCGACGCGCCACCCGCAGACGGGACGCGTTCCTCGCGACCGAGACGTGCAGACGCCGGTCGTAGCCGGCCCAGAGTCCGTGCACGGAGGCGGCGGAGGGGCCCGCGAGGCGGCCGCCGAGGCGGACGGCCGCGACGGCGTCCGTGGCCGCGTCGAGCCTCGTGTAGTGCCCCTGGCGGACCCTGCGGACGGCACCTCGCTGCACCGCGGTCGTCAGGTCGCCACCGCTGTGTCCGTTCGCGAGGAGCTGTCGGCGGGTCGCGATGCCGCCGAACGCGGCGAGTGTCTGCAGGAGGTCCATGTCGGCATGGTCACCGGTGTCCGAGCCCCGACACGCGCCTCCTCGTCTGCCTTGTGGACGCATGACGGAGACCTGCGCCTCGTGCGGGAACGACGGTGACGCCCTGTGGACGCGCAACATGCAGGAAGGCAGTGTTCGAGGTTCCTGAACCGTGCACGGATCAGGAGGATCAGTCCCCCCGCCGCGCAGATCAGGACTCGAGTTCCTGAATGAGGAGAGCGATGGAGGAGGCGGGCGCGGGACCTAGAGTGGAGCGCATGTCCGAGACCCCCACGCACCCCCTCGACGGTGCCGCCGACCCGTTCGAGGTCGCCCGCACCGCCGCCGCCGACATCGCCCGCGCGACCGGCGTCGCCCACCACGACATCGCCCTCACCCTGGGCAGCGGCTGGGCGAAGGCCGCCGACCTGATCGGCGAGACGACCGCCGAGGTCCCCGCGACCGAGATCACCGGCTTCAGCGCCTCGGCGGTCGTCGGCCACACGGGCTCGATCCGCAGCATCGCGCTCCCGAGCGGCAAGAACGCCCTCGTCATCGGCGCCCGCACGCACTACTACGAGGGCCACGGCGTCCGCCGCGTCGTGCACAGCGTCCGCACCGCCGCCGCCACGGGCGCCCGGACGATGATCCTCACGAACGGCGCGGGCGGCATCAAGGAGACCTGGACGCCCGGCAGCCCCGTCCTGATCAGCGACCACATCAACCTCACGGCCGACAGCCCGCTCGAGGGCGCGACCTTCATCGACCTCACCGACCTCTACTCGGCGCGCCTGCGCGAGCTCGCCAAGGGCATCGACCCGAGCCTCGACGAGGGCGTCTACACGCAGTTCAGGGGCCCCCACTACGAGACGCCGGCCGAGGTGCAGATGGCGAAGGCCATGGGCGGCCACATCGTCGGCATGTCGACGGCGCTCGAGGCGATCGCCGCCCGCGAGGCCGGGATGGAGGTGCTCGGCATGTCGCTGATCACGAACCTCGCCGCCGGCATCCAGACGACGCCGCTGAGCCACCAGGAGGTGCTGCAGGCCGGCAGGGACGCCGAGGGCGCCATCAGCCAGCTCCTCGCCCGCATCGTGGCGGCCCTGTGACCGACGACGCGGCCCTGGTCGCCGCAGCCCGCTCCTGGCGCGACCAGGACCCCGACCGTGAGACCCGCGACGAGCTCGACGCCGTCCTGGCGGCCGTCGAGTCCGGAGACGCCTCCGCCGCCGCGGACCTGCAGGACCGCTTCGGCTCCCGCCTGGCCTTCGGCACGGCCGGGCTCCGTGGTGCACTCGGGGCCGGCTCCGCCCGGATGAACCGAGTGCTCGTCGCGCAGGCCGCGGCCGGCTTCGCGGCGTTCCTCACGGCACGCGAGCAGGAGCCCTCGATCGTCGTCGGCTACGACGGGCGCAAGAACAGCGCCGTCTTCGCCCGCGACACCGCCGAGATCATGGCCGCCGCCGGGGTCCGCACGACGATCCTCCCGCGTGCCCTCCCCACGCCGGTGCTGGCCTTCGCGGTGCGCCACCTCGACGTCAGCGCCGGCGTCATGGTCACCGCCAGCCACAACCCCGCTCAGGACAACGGCTACAAGGTGTACCTCGGCGGCGTCGACGCCGGCTCGCAGATCGTCGCCCCGGTCGACGCCGAGATCGCGGCCCACATCGACGACGCGGCCACGAGGCCCGTCAGCGAGCTGCCGCGGTCCGACGACTGGTCCGAGGCCGGCGAGGACCTCGTCGACGAGTACGTCCGCCGCACGGCGGCGCTCGCCGGCACAGCCGCCTCCGGCACGCAGCCCCGCGTCGTCTACACGGCCATGCACGGCGTCGGGTGGGAGGTCGCCCGCCGGGTGTTCAGCCAGGCCGGCTTCGTCGAGCCGGTCCCCGTCGCGGAGCAGTCCGCCCCCGACCCCGACTTCCCGACCGTGGCGTTCCCCAACCCGGAGGAGCCCGGGGCGCTCGACCTCGCCTTCGCCACCGCCGACCGGGTGTCGGCCGGTCTCGTGATCGCCAACGACCCCGACGCCGACCGGCTCGCCGTCGCCGTCCCCTCGGCCGAGGGCTGGCGCCGCCTGTCCGGCAACGAGGTGGGCGCGCTGCTCGGCTGGCGCGCCGCCGAGCGAGCCCGACGCGACGACGTCGACGGCACCCTCGCCGCGAGCATCGTCTCGTCGCCGGCCCTGCGCGAGGTCGCCGGGCGCTACGGGCTCGACTACGTCGACACCCTCACGGGCTTCAAGTGGGTCTCCCGCGTCGGCGGGCTGCTCTACGGCTACGAGGAGGCCCTCGGCTACCTCGTCGACCCCGAGAAGGTCCGCGACAAGGACGGCATCTCCGCCGCGGTCGACTTCCTCGCGCTGGCGACCGAGCTGGCCGCGGCAGGCTCGTCCGTCGCCGAGCACCTAGTCGCGTTCGACGAGCGCTTCGGGGCGTACGCGTCGTCGCAGATCTCGCTCAGGGTCGACGACCTCGCCGAGATCGGCAGGCTCACGAGCCGACTGCGGGAGGCGCCTCCCGCGACCGTGGGATCGCACCGGGTCGACCGTGTCGACGACTTCCGGGACGGCTTCGGCGGGTTCCCCGCCGGTGACGTGCTGCGCTACTGGTTCACCGACGGGTCCCGCGTGATCGTGCGCCCGAGCGGAACCGAGGCGAAGCTGAAGGTCTACATCGACGCGTCCAGCACCGAGGGCGACGCGCTCGCGCGTCGGGCTGCGGCGGAGGCGGCGGTCGCCGACCTCGACGCCGGCATGCGCGAGCTGCTGCGCTAGCTCCCGGAGCCGGTCGTCGCTCCGGCGCGAACCGGACTACGGACAGAGGGCCAGGTCGCACGTCGTGCGTCCTGGCCCTCTGTCGTCGAGGGGGCTGCGGTCAGCCCAGGGACTTCTGCAGCTTCTCGGCGAGCTCGGCCTGGTCGAAGTGGTTCTGGATCACGATGACGTCGGCGAAGGTCGTCCCGATCGCCTCGACGAACTCCTGCGACGTGAGGATGACCTGGGCGTCGTCGGCCACGTTGGCGATCGAGGCCACGTCCGCCGCGACCACGTCGGCCTCGATGTCGAGCCGCGCCAGGACGCGCTCGGCGTTGACCTTGAGGATGCCGCTGCTGCCGATGCCGGCACCGCAGATCGTCACGATCTTCATTCTGTCGCCCCCATCAGCCGACGGACCTCGTCGGCGCTCGTCGCGGCCGCCAGGGCAGGGATCACCGAGGCGTCGTTGAAGACGTTCGCCAGGTCGGCGATCGACTCGAGGTGCCCGCCCACGGACTTCACCGCGAGGGCGAGCACGACGCTCACGGGGTCGTTGTGCGGGTGGCCGAACGGCACCGGCTCGGCGAGGCTCACCACGGCGAGGCCGTCGTGCAGGACGCTCTCGTCCGGACGCGCGTGTGCGAGCGCCAGGCCCGGCGCGATGACCACGTACGGGCCGTGCTCCTCGATCATGCGGACCATCTCGTCGCCGTAGCCGTCACGGGTCGAGCCGGACGCCACCAGGGCGTCGCCCGCCCGACGGACGGCGGCGCGCCAGTCGGGGGCGTCGGCGGCGATGACGATCGCCGAGTCGGGCAGGGACGGCAGCGCCACGGTCAGACCTCCCCGAAGCCCGCCGTGATCCGGTCGGCCAGCGCCTCTCGGTCCTCGAGGGGCAGGAAGCTCGACGCCGCGGCGTTGAGCTGGAACGTCTCGAGGTCCGACAGGCCGTAGTCGAACGCCTGGGCGAGCAACGCCAGTTCTTTCGTGAGGCTCGTGTCGCTCATCAGGCGGTTGTCGGTGTTGACCGTGACGCAGTAGCCGAGCTGGTAGAGCAGGTCGAAGGGATGGTCGTCGAGGTCGCGGCCCCACGCGGCGATCGCGCCGGTCTGCAGGTTCGACTGCGGCGAGAGCTCGAGCGCGATCTCGCGGTCGCGGACCCACGCGGCGATCGGGCCGAGCTCGACCGTCGTCTGGTCGCCCGCGGACGCGACGACCCGGATGTCCTCGGCGAGCCGGACGCCGTGACCGAGGCGGAGGGCGCGGCCGTCGAGGAGCGCGCTGCGGATGCTCTCGAGGCCGTCGGCCTCGCCGGCGTGGACGGTGACGGGCATGAACTCGCGTGCCAGGAGGTCGAAGGCCGGGCGCTGGTTCGACGCCGGGAAGCCCGCCTCGGCCCCCGCGATGTCGAAGCCGATCACGCCTGCCTCGCGGTGCTTGATCGCGAGCTGCGCGATCTCGAGGCCGCGGTCCGCGTGCCGCATCGCGGTGACCAGCTGGCCGACGGAGATGACGTGGCCCTCGCCGTCGAGCTGGTCCATCGCCTGCTCGATGCCGCGCTGGACGGCCTCGACGGTCTGGTCGAGGGTGAGCCCGCCCTGGAGGTGCTGCTCGGGCGCCCAGCGGACCTCGCCGTGGACGACGCCGTCGGCTGCCAGGTCGAGGACGAACTCCCGCGCGACCCGCTCGAGCCCCGCCTCGGTCTGCATGACCGCCGTCGTGACGTCGAAGGTCTTGAGGTAGTCGGGCAGGTTGCCCGAGTCGGCGCTGTCGACGAACCAGCGCCCCAGCTCGTCGGCACCGCCCGCGACGGGCAGCTCGTAGCCGATCTCGTCGGCCAGCTCGACGATGGTCTGGGGCCGCAGCCCGCCGTCGAGGTGGTCGTGCAACGACACCTTCGGCAGGGGGGCGATGCGGGGTCCGCCGTCAGGCAGGCGGTAGTCCTTGTCCGGTGCGCTCATGGGACAAGGCTACCGCCGCCGACCGTCACGTCGCTGGGGGGCGACGCCCGCGGGTCAGGAGACGCGGCCGGCGACCAGGGGGCCGCGCTCGACGCGCTCGTCGCCGATCGACCACGCACCCTCGACGGCCTCGAGCGCGCGCTCGAAGCGCGCGGGCTCGTCGGCGTGGAGCGTGAAGAGCGGCTGCCCCTCGACGACGGCGTCGCCGAGCTTGGCGTGCAGCTCGATGCCGGCGGCCGCCTGGACCGGGTCCTGCTTGCGGGCACGGCCGGCGCCGAGACGCCAGGCGCCGATGCCGAAGGGCAGGGCCTGCTGCTCGGTGAGGTAGCCGCTCCGGCTCGCGGTGACGACGTGCGTCTCGCGGGCGGTCGGCAGCGCCGCGTCGGGATCGCCGCCCTGGGCACGGATCATGGTCTTCCAGGCGTCCATCGCGCGGCCGTCGTCGAGTGCGGCCTCGACGTCGGCGTCGGGCTGGCCCGCGAGGGTCAGCATCTCGCGGGCGAGCGCGACCGTGAGCTCCCTGATGTCGGACGGACCGCCTCCGGCGAGGGTCTCGACCGACTCGCGGACCTCGAGCGCGTTGCCGATCGTGAGGCCGAGGGGGACGTTCATGTCGGTGAGCAGGGCGGTCGTCGCGACGCCCGCGTCCTTGCCGAGGTCGACCATGGTCTGCGCCAGCAGGCGCGACTGCTCGATGTCCTGGATGAAGGCGCCCGAGCCGAACTTCACGTCGAGCACGAGGGCGGCCGTGCCCTCCGCGATCTTCTTGCTCATGATCGACGACGCGATCAGGGGGATCGCCTCGACCGTGCCCGTGATGTCGCGGAGCGCGTAGAGCTTGCCGTCGGCGGGGGCGAGGCCCGAGCCGGCGGCGCAGACGACCGCGCCGGAGTCGGCCATGATCTCGCGCATGCGCTCGTTCGAGATCGACGCCTGCCAGCCGGGGATCGACTCGAGCTTGTCGAGCGTGCCGCCCGTGTGCCCGAGGCCGCGGCCCGAGAGCTGGGGCACGGCGACCCCGAAGGAGGCGACCAGCGGTGCCAGGGGCAGCGTGATCTTGTCTCCCACTCCCCCGGTCGAGTGCTTGTCGACCGTCGTCTTGCCGAGGCCCGTGAAGTCCATCGTCTCGCCGCTGCGGATCATCGCGAGCGTCATGTCGCGGATCTCCCGGCGCTCCATGCCGTTGAGGAAGATCGCCATGGTGAGCGCGGCCATCTGCTCGTCGGCGACGTACCCGCGCGTGTAGGCGTCGATCAGCCAGTCGATCTGCGGCGTCTCGAGTGCGTCGCCGCGGCGCTTCACACGGATCAGGTCGACGGTGTCGAACGGCTCGACGGCCGTCGAGGAGGCGGTGGGGGCGGTGTCGCTGGTGGTCATGGTGGTGCTCCTAGCTACGACTGCGAGTCGCGGTACTGCTCGAGTTGACGGGGCCCGAACGCGTCCGGGATCACCTCGTCGATGGTCTTGAGGCCGGAGACGGTGTCGAGCACCATCGACTCGTGCGAGTGCTCGTACAGCAGCTGCCGGCAGCGGCCGCACGGCATCAGGACGCCCCCGTTGCCGTCGACGCAGGCGAAGGCGACGAGCTGGCCGCCACCTCCCATGACGAGGTCGGAGACGAGCGAGCACTCGGCGCAGAGGGTGATGCCGTACGAGGCGTTCTCGATGTTGCAGCCGGTCACGAGGCGGCCGTCGACGGTGAGTGCGGCAGCGCCCACCGGGAAGCGCGAGTACGGCACGTACGCCTTCGTCATCGCCTCCCGGGCGGCCTCGCGCAGGGCCTCCCAGTCGATGGCCTCGGCGACGCTCACGACTTCACGTAGGGCTTGCCGGACGCGGCAGGGCCCCGAGACTGGCCGACGAGGCCGGCGACGGCGAAGATCGTGACGACGTACGGCAGCATGAGCATGAACTCGCTCGGCACCGGCGACCCGATGGCCCCGAGCACGTTCTGCAGGTTCGACGCGAAGCCGAAGAGCAGCGCCGCGAGCGTCGCCCGGATCGGGTCCCACCGGCCGAAGATGACCGCCGCGAGGGCGATGAAGCCGGCCCCGGCCGTCATCTCCTTCTGGAAGTTGCCCAGCGAGCCGAGGGTGAAGTACGCCCCGCCGAGGCCGGCGATGGCGCCCGCGAGCGAGACGTTCCAGAAGCGGGTGGCGTTGACCTTGATGCCCACGGTGTCGGCCGCCTGCGGGTGCTCGCCCACCGCGCGGAGCCGCAGGCCCCACCGGGTGCGGAACAGCCCGTAGAAGACGACCGCGATGGCGATGTACATCAGGTACACGATGATCGTCTGCCGGAAGAACACGGGCCCGACGATCGGGATCTGGCTGAGCCCGGGGATCGGCAGCTGCGGGAACCGGATGCCCTGGTTGAGCGCGTCCGACTTGGTGAGGACCTGCGAGTACAGGAAGCTCGTGAGCCCCGTGACCAGAACGTTCAGCACGACGCCTACGATGACCTGGTCGACGATGTACCGGATGCTGAAGACGGCCAGGACCATGGACACGAGCACCCCGGCGACCATGGCGGAGGCGAGGCCCACGTACGCGGACCCGGTCGCGGACGCGACGACGGCCGAGACGAAGGCGCCGGCCAGGAGCTGGCCCTCGATGGCGACGTTCACGACGCCGACCCGCTCGCTGATCACGCCGCCGAGGGCGCCGAAGATCAGCGGCGTGCTGAGGGCGAGTGCCCCGAGGAGGAGCCCGGGGACGGGGATGGTCGCGTCTGCGCTCGTCCAGGTCAGGAACGCGACGAGGAACAGCACGCCGAAGACGGCGACGAGCCAGATCGGCACACGCTGGGCGCGCCGCGCGAGCAGGAACGCCAGCACGGTCACGACTGCGAGCACGACCGTGAGCGCGATGCCCGTGGCCGCCGAGGGCAGCACCGCGTCGGGCAGCGCGAAGAAGTCGGTCGCGGTGGCGAGGCGGAACGTGCTCGACCCCTCACGCGGGTTGACGACGAACAGGACGACCGCGATCACGGTGAAGACCGCGAAGGCGATCGGCGCCTTGTAGCTGCGCGTGGCGGTGCGGCTGAGGCCGGGGGTCGGCGCGGCGGGGACCGCCGTGTCGGGGGTGAGGGTGCTCACTTGGTGACCACCGCCTCCTTCTTCGAGCCGCGCGGCACCCGAGGGGCACCCGGCGCGGGCAGACGGAAGATGCTGCGGACCAGCGGCGGGGCCGCCACGAACAGCACGATCAGGGACTGGACGACGAGGACGATGTCGATGGGGACGCCGTTCGCCGCCTGCATGGAGTAGCCGCCGGCCTTGAGCGCCCCGAAGAGGATGCCGGCGCCGAAGACGCCCCAGGGCCGCGACCGACCGAGGAGGGCCACGGTGATGGCGTCGAAGCCGATGCCGGCGTCGATGCCCGAGGTGAAGCCGGTGGTGAGCGTGCCGAGCACCTGCGTCGACCCGGCCACGCCCGCGAGCGCGCCCGAGATGAGCATCGCGTAGAGGTAGATGTTCTTCACGTTCATGCCGGCGGTGCGGGCGGCGTGCGGGTTCTCGCCGACAGCCCTGAAGCGGAAGCCGAGCGTCGACCGGTTGATCAGCCACCACACGACCGCGGTGATCACGATGACGAGCAGGAAGCCCCAGTTGAGGTTGTAGCGCGCGCCGAACAGGTCGGGGAGCACGGCGCTCGGCAGCGTGGCCGGCGACTTCGGGTTGGGGCTGCCCGGTGCCTGGAGCAGGCCTGGGGTGCGCAGTGCGTACGCGATCAGGTAGAAGGCCACGTAGTTGAGCATGATCGTGAGGATCACCTCGTGGGCGCCGGTGCGCGCCTTGAGCAGACCGACGATCCCGCCCCAGACGGCGCCGCCCGCGATGCCCGCGAGCAGGGCGAGCGGGAGGTGGACGGCCAGGGGCAGGTCGAACGAGAAGCCGACCCAGCCGGCCGCGCCGGCCGCGGTCAGCATCTGGCCGCGGGCGCCGATGTTGAACAGGCCGACGCGGAACGCGAGCGCGACGCCGAGGCCCGCGGCGATCAGCGGCACCGAGTAGTTGAGCGTCTCGGTCAGGGGCCGGATGCCCGCGGCGAAGCCGTCGACGCGGAAGTTGTACACGGCACCCTGGAACAGCGACGAGTAGCTTCCGCCCACCGACGCCCAGAAAGCCTGGAAGAAGTCGGAGGGGCGCGAGAAGAAGTAGCCGGTCGTCGCCTGGACGTCGGGGTCGGTGAAGCCGATCAGCAGCCCGGAGACCACGAGCGCGAGCACGACGGCGAGCACGGAGATGGCCGCGTTGCCGGTGGTGATCTCGCGGAGGAGCCGAGAGCCGCGCGAGTCGCCCGTGTCGGACGCGCCGCCGGTCGGTGCGCCCTGGGGCGCCGGGGTGGTCGTGGTGGTCGCGTCGCTCACGCCGCGGTCTCCTTGGTCTGGGGGGCCTCGCCGGCCATCATGAGCCCGAGCACGTCGCGCGGGGTGTCGGCCGGGACGATGCCGATGATCGTGCCCCGGTACATCACCGCGATGCGGTCGGCGAGCGCGACGACCTCGTCGAGCTCGGTGGAGACCACGATCACGGGCACGCCCGAGTCGCGCGTCGCGACGATGCGCTTGTGGACGAACTCGATGGAGCCGACGTCGATGCCGCGCGTCGGCTGCGCCGCCACGAAGAGCCGGAGGTCGCGGCTCAGCTCACGCGCGAGGACGACCTTCTGCTGGTTGCCGCCGGAGAGGCGACCGGCAGGCGTGGTGATGCCCTGGGTGCGGATGTCGAACTCGCGCACCTTCTCGACGGCGAACGCCGCGAGCTCCGCCAGGCGGAGCGAGCCCCGACGGACGAACGGCCCGGACTGCGACCGGTCGAGCATGAGGTTCTCCGCGACGGTGAACTCGCCGACGAGGCCGTCCTCGTTGCGGTCCTCGGGAACGAAGCCGACGCCCGCGTCGAGCACCCGACGGACGCTGTGGCCCGTGATGTCGCGGCCGTCGAGGGTGACGCGGCCCTGGACCCGGGGCTGGAGGCCGAGGATCGCCTCCGTCAGCTCGGTCTGCCCGTTGCCCTGGACGCCCGCGATCGCGAGCACCTCGCCGCGTCGGACCTCGAACGAGACGTCGTCGACGACGACCTGCCCGATCGGGTCGACGACGCGCAGCGACTCGACGACGAGGGCGGCCTCGCCGGGGTCGGCGGGGCCCTTCTGCACGGTGAGCTCGACGGCGCGGCCGACCATGAGCGAGGCGAGCTCGGCGTTGCTCGCCGAGGGCTCGGCCTCGCCGACGACCTTGCCGAGACGGATCACCGTGATGCGCGACGCCACCTCGCGCACCTCTCGCAGCTTGTGGGTGATGAAGACGATGCCGGTGCCCGCGTCGCGGAGCTGGCGCATGATGCCCATCAGCTCGTCCGTCTCCTGCGGGGTCAGCACGGCGGTGGGCTCGTCGAAGACGAGCACCTTCGCGTCGCGCGACAGCGCCTTGACGATCTCGACGCGCTGCTGCACGCCGACGGGGAGCTCCTCGACGACGGCGTCGGGGTCGATGTCGAAGCCGAACCGACGCGAGATGTCGCGCACCTTGGCGCGCGCGGCGGCCAGGTCGAGGCGGCCGCCGCCCTTCGTCTCCTCGTGGCCGAGCATGACGTTCTCGGCGACGGTGAAGACGGGCACCAGCATGAAGTGCTGGTGCACCATGCCGATGCCCGCGGCCATGGCGTCGCCGGGACCCGAGAAGTGCTGGACGACGTCGTCCAGCAGGATCTCGCCCTCGTCGGCCTGGTACAGGCCGTAGAGGACGTTCATCAGGGTCGACTTGCCGGCCCCGTTCTCGCCGAGGAGAGCGTGGATCTCTCCCGGCTCGACGGTGAGGCTGATGTGGTCGTTGGCGGTCAGTGCGCCGAATCGCTTGGTGATGCCCTTGAGCTCGAGCTTCATCTCGTCAATCTACCTCGGTGTAGGCGTGGGAAGGGCCCGGGACGAACGGTGGAGACCGTCCTGCCCGGGCCCTCGATCAGGCCATGCTAATCGATGCCTGACCTGCTGCGGACTGGTGTCAGTTCGTCAGCGAGGAGGGCGACTCGACGGTGATCGAGCCGTCGATGATGCCTGCCTTGATGGTGTCCAGCTCGTCCGAGAGGCCGGCGTCGACCTCGTCCTCGAAGTCGTGGAACGGAGCGATGCCGACGCCGTCGTTCTCCAGCGTGCCGACGTAGGGCTCGTTCGAGAAGTCGCCCGAGGCGGCCTGCGTCGTGACGTCGTCCGTCGCCTGCTTGATGCCCTTGAGCACGGAGGTGAGGAACAGGTCGCTGTTGGCGCTGTCCGTCTCGTAGGTGTCCGAGTCGGCGCCGACGAGGACGATGTCCGAGCCGGAGTCGCGGATCGCCTCGGCGGCGCTCTGGTAGATCGGGCCGCCGACCGGCAGGATCACGTCGGCGCCCTGGTCGATCAGGGTCTGCGCGCTCTGCTTGGCCGTGGTGCCGGCCTCGAAGCCGCCGGTGAAGGTGCCGGTCTGCGACGCGACGTCCCAGCCGACGACCTTGACGTCGCCGCTCTTCTGCTCGTTGTAGTACTCGACGCCGTCGACGAAGCCGTCCATGAAGATGGTGACGGTCGGGAACTGCATGCCGCCGAAGGTGCCGACGGTGCCCGTCTTCGAGTAGCTCGCCGCCGCGTAGCCGGCGAGGAACGCCGCCTCGGAGGTGTTGAAGGTGATCGGCTTGACGTTGTCCGCCGTGATCGACGAGTCGTCGATCGTGGCGTAGTTGATGTTCGCGTTGGCCTCGGCGGCGGTCTTGGTCGCGTCGGCGA
This sequence comes from Frigoribacterium sp. ACAM 257, assembly GCF_007954365.1. GTDB lineage: Bacteria > Actinomycetota > Actinomycetes > Actinomycetales > Microbacteriaceae > Frigoribacterium. The sequence goes on along the minus strand of NZ_VOLO01000001.1, from coordinate 383,089 downwards.
GCGCGAAGCCCACCGTCACGATCAGGCCGCAGCCCTGGTCGGCGAGGTTCGACAGGTTCGCGTCGTAGACCGTCTCGTCGGCCGACTCGACCGTCTTGGCCTCGGCGCCCTCGGCCTCGGCGGCCTCGGTGAGGCCCTCGTAGCCGAGCTGGTTGAACGACTTGTCGTCGAAGCCGCCGGCGTCGGAGACCATGCAGGGCACGAAGTCGCTGCCGCCGGAGCCGCCGGCCGCTTCGCCGTCGCCCTCGGGGGCCGAGGCACAGCCGGCCAGGATGGCGACGCTGCTGGCCAGTGCGAGGCCGCTGAAGACGGCCCTACGCGCAGTTGTAGTCAAGTTGTCCTCCAAGATGCAGCCCGGCACCGTGAGCCGGGCACGTATGGCGACAGGTTACCTACTGTGACGGCCGCTCCCGACCGTGCGGACGGAGTGATGCGGAGGCGTTACACAAGCGGGACCAGGACGTAACGGCGCCGAAACACCGCCCGGGTCACAGGACGTCGCTGCGGCCGCTCAGCTTGAGCGCGTCGACGACGCTCTTGACGCGCTGCGCGTTCGCCGTCGTCGTGACGAGCAGGGCGTCGGGGGTGTCGACGACGATGATGTCGTTCACGCCGATGAGCGAGATGAGACGACCGCTGTGGCCCACGACGATGCCGCTCGACGCGTCGGACAGCACGCGCGCGTTCTCGCCGAGGATGGCGAGGTCGCTCTTCCGACCGGCGGAGTGCAGCTTCGCGATCGAGGCGAAGTCGCCGACGTCGTCCCAGTCGAAGTCGCCGGGCACGACCGCGAGCCGCCCCGCCGCCGCCGCGGGCTCGGCGACGGTGTAGTCGATGGCGATCTTCTCGAGGCCCGGCCAGACGGCGTCGACGACCGCGCCGCGGCGCGAGGTGTCCCACGCCTCCGCGAGCTCCTCGATGCCCGCGAGCAGGTCGGGTCGCGTCTCGCCCAGCTGCTCGAGGAGGCGGTCGGCACGTGAGATGAACATGCCCCCGTTCCAGAGGTGGTCGCCCCCGGCGACGTACCCCTCGGCCGTGGGGAGGTCGGGCTTCTCGACGAACGACCTGACCCGCCTGGCGCTGGGCGCGCCCTCGACGTCGAGGCCCTCGCCCACGTGGATGTAGCCGAAGCCGATGGCGGGCTCTGTCGGGGTGATGCCGATCGTCGCGATCCACCCTGCGTCGGCCAGGGCGATCGCCTCGCGCACCGCGCGTCCGAACCCCCGCACGTCGGCGATCACGTGGTCGGCGGCGAACGAGCCGATGATGACGTCGGGCTCACGCCGACGCAGGATGGCGGCGGCCAGCCCGATGGCCGCCGTCGAGTCCTTCGGCTCGCTCTCGAGCACGACGTTGTGGTCGGCGAGCGCCGGCAGCTGCGCCTCGACCGCAGCCCGGTGGGAGCGGCCGGTGACGACCATGATCCGCTGCTCTCCGGCGAGGGGCGCGAGTCGGTCCCAGGTGCCGCGGAGCAGGGTCGACCCGCTGCCCGTGAGGTCGTGGAGGAACTTGGGGGCGTCCGCACGGCTGAGGGGCCAGAGGCGCGATCCGATGCCGCCCGCGGGGATGATGCTGTAGAAGCGGTCGAGGCCGTCCGTGCTGGTCATGACCGCCACCCTACCGAGCGGACTCGCGTCGACCGGGCACGACCGTCCGTCGCCCCCTCCCGGAGTTCACCGACCCGACACCGCAGCGTCACGGCGTCTGCTCCGCCCGGCCACGACGGCGCGCCAGCCTGGAGGCACGCCGAGTCGAGGAGTGCCCATGCGGGTCGCCATCGTGACCGAGAGTTTCCTTCCCACCGTCAACGGCGTGACCACCAGCGTGCTGCGCGTGCTCGACCACCTGGAGCGCCGCGGCCACGAGGCCCTCGTGATCGCCCCGGCCGGCCGTGGACACGCCTCCTACGCCGGGGCCAGGGTGCACCGCGTGCCGTCCGTCGCGTACCGGCAGTTCCCCGTCGGCCTGCCGGGCCCGCAGGTCGCGGGGGCCCTCGCGGCCTTCGCCCCGGACGTCGTGCACGTCGCCTCGCCGTTCCTGCTCGGCGCCCAGGCGATCTCGGCGTCGGCCAGGCTCGGCCTCCCGAGCGTGGCCGTGTTCCAGACGGACGTCGCGCGCTACGCGGCCACCAGCGGGCTCGGCTCCGTGACGGAGGCGGTGGCGTGGCGCCTGGTGCGGCGCATCCACGACCAGGCGACCGTCACGCTCGTGCCGTCCACCGCCTCCCTGCGTGATCTCGAGCGAGCAGGCGTGCAGCGCCTGGCGACGTGGGGGCGGGGCGTCGACGCGCGCCGCTACCACCCGAACCGCCGCGGGGGCGACGCCGCGTCGCGGCTGCGCGCGAGGGCGGGCGCCGGGCCGGGCGACGTGCTCGTCGGCTACGTCGGCAGGCTCGCCGCCGAGAAGCAGGTCGAGCGCCTCGGGGCCCTGCGCCGCCGGGACGGCGTCCGCCTCGTCGTCGTGGGCGGCGGGCCGTCGCTGCCCTCGCTCCGTCGGCGGCTGCGCCACCTCGACCCGCTCTTCACCGGCCCCCTGCACGGGGACGAGCTCGCCGACGCCTACGCCGCGCTCGACGTCTTCGTCCACACCGGCACGACCGAGACGTTCGGACAGACCGTGCAGGAGGCGCACGCCGCGGGCCTGCCGGTGGTCGCGCCGGCAGCAGGGGGGCCTCTCGACCTCGTGCGCCACGGCGTCGACGGCTACCTGTTCGACCCGCGCCACGACCACTCGCTCCGGCGGTCGGTCGGCACGCTGGTGGCGGACGGGGCGCTGCGGGCCCGCCTCGGCGAGGCCGGGCGTCGCGCGGTCGTCGGCCGCACCTGGGAGGGCGTCGGCGACGACCTGCTGGGCCACTACGCCGACGCTCGGGCCGAGGTCCGACGGACCACGGCCGCCCGAGCGGCCACGACAGGCGACCTTCTCTCGACATCGAGGTAGATCGACCGTTCTTAGGCCCGCCTAAGCGGCGGGAGCGCGCACGCCGCTCGTATGCTGGGACAGTTCTATGAACGCACACGGCGGACGCGGCTGTCCTCCCCCGGATCGCAGCCGACCGCCTCGTCCGCGAGGAGGGCCGCTCATGGCTGAGCAGTCGACGGGAACACTGGCGTCACCGGCAGGCAGGTCGGGCGGCTCGTCGCCGCGCGTGCCCGAGCCCCGCAGGGGCGGCCGTTTCGCCGGCACCCTCTACCGCGGCCGCGAGGGCATGTGGTCGTGGGTGCTGCACCGCATCACCGGCGTGAGCATCTACTTCTTCCTCCTCGTGCACATCCTCGACACGGCTCTCGTGCGGATCAGCCCCGAGGCGTACGACGCGGTCATCGGCACCTACAAGAACCCGATCATGGGCCTCGGCGAGACCGGCCTCGTGGCCGCGATCCTCTTCCACGCCCTCAACGGCCTGCGCATCATCCTCATCGACTTCTGGGCCCCGGCCACCAAGCACCAGCGACTCCTCTTCTGGATCGTGATCGGCGTGGCCGTGGTGCTGTTCGCCGGCTTCGCCCCCCGCCACCTGATGAACGTCTTCTCGGAGTAACGCGATGACCACTGAGACCGTCGAGGCCCCGCGCAGCGCGCGCACCGCCCGCCGCAGCACCAACTGGGAGAAGTGGGGCTGGATCTACATGCGCGTCAGCGGCGCCGTGCTGGTCGTGCTGATCTTCGGCCACCTGTTCGTCAACCTGCTGGCCGGCGAGGGCGGCGTCAAGGCCATCGACTGGGGCTTCGTCGCCGGCAAGTGGGCGAACCCGTTCTGGCAGGTCTACGACACGCTGCTCCTCTGGCTCGCGCTGATCCACGGCTCGAACGGCATGCGCACGATCGTCAACGACTACGTCGGGCGCCCCGCCGTGCGCCGCGTCCTGCTGGGGACGCTCGTCGTCTCGGCGGCCGTGCTCCTCCTCCTCGGCACGCTCGTCGTCTGGACCTTCGACCCGTGCCCGGCCAACGCGCCGGCGGACATGCTGCCGTCCATCTGCTCGGCCTGACCTCCTCGGCGTGACGACCACCGCCTCCTCGACCTGCCCCGCCGCCGGCACCACCGTCCCTCGGAAAGAACTGTGACCACTCCCTCCGCTCCCGCCTCGTCCGACCAGGACTCCGTCGTCGACGGCATCCACTACCACCAGCACGACGTCGTGATCGTCGGCGCCGGCGGCGCGGGGATGCGCGCCGCGATCGAGGCCGGGCCCAACGCCCGCACGGCCGTGATCTCGAAGCTCTACCCGACCCGCTCGCACACGGGAGCCGCCCAGGGCGGCATGGCCGCGGCCCTCGCCAACGTCGAGGACGACAACTGGGAGTGGCACACCTTCGACACGGTCAAGGGAGGCGACTACCTCGTCGACCAGGACGCCGCCGAGATCCTCGCGAAGGAAGCCATCGACGCCGTCCTCGACCTCGAGAACATGGGCCTGCCGTTCAACCGCACGCCCGAGGGCAAGATCGACCAGCGCCGCTTCGGCGGCCACACCGCCGAGCACGGCAAGGCCCCCGTGCGTCGTGCCTGCTACGCCGCCGACCGCACGGGGCACATGATCCTCCAGACGCTGTACCAGAACTGCGTCAAGCTCGGCATCGACTTCTACAACGAGTTCTACGTGCTCGACCTGATCATGGGCGAGGTCGACGGCGTGGCACGGCCGGCCGGCGTCGTGGCGCTCGAGCTCGCCACCGGCGAGCTGCACGTGTTCCAGGGCAAGTCCGTGGTCTTCGCCACGGGCGGCTTCGGCAAGATCTACAAGACGACGTCCAACGCCCACACCCTGACGGGCGACGGGGTCGGCATTATCTGGCGCAAGGGCCTCCCTCTCGAGGACATGGAGTTCTTCCAGTTCCACCCGACCGGCCTCGCCGGCCTCGGCATCCTCCTGTCCGAGGCCGCTCGCGGCGAGGGCGCCATCCTGCGCAACAGCGAGGGCGAGCGCTTCATGGAGCGCTACGCCCCCACCATCAAGGACCTGGCGCCGCGCGACATCGTCGCCCGCTGCATGGCGACCGAGATCCGCGAGGGTCGCGGGGGCGGCCCGCACAAGGAGTACGTCTACCTCGACATCACGCACCTCGACCCGGCCGTGATCGACGCGAAGCTGCCCGACATCACGGAGTTCGCCCGCACCTACCTCGGCGTCGAGCCCTACACGGAGCCCGTGCCCGTGCTGCCGACGGCGCACTACGCGATGGGCGGCATCCCCACGAACGTCCACGCCGAGGTGCTCAGCGACAACACGACCGTCGTGCCGGGCCTGTACGCCGCCGGCGAGTGCGCCTGCGTCAGCGTGCACGGGTCGAACCGGCTCGGGACCAACTCGCTGCTCGACATCAACGTCTTCGGCAAGCGCGCCGGCAACAACGCCGTCGAGTTCGCCAGGACCGCCGAGTTCGTGCCGCTGCCGGAGGACCCGGCGGGCTTCGTCCGCGGGCTCGTGGCCGACGTGCGGAACGCGACCGGCACCGAGCGCATCGCGACGCTCCGCAAGGAGCTGCAGGACAGCATGGACCGCAACGCCCAGGTCTTCCGCACCGAGGAGACGCTCGACGAGGTGACGCACGTCATCGCCGACCTGCGCGACCGCTTCAAGAACATCTCCGTCCAGGACAAGGGCAAGCGCTTCAACACGGACCTGCTCGAGGCGATCGAGCTCGGGTTCCTGCTCGACCTCGCCGAGGTCGTCGTGTACTCGGCCCGGTCGCGCCAGGAGAGCCGCGGAGGCCACTTCCGCGAGGACTACCCGACGCGCGACGACGAGAACTGGCTCGTCCACACGATGGCCTACCTGACCGGCGACCCGCACTCGTCGCTCGCGGGCGACCACATCCGACTCGACACCAAGCCCGTCGTGATCACGAACTACCAGCCGATGGAACGGAAGTACTGAGCATGAGCTCCGCAGTCCTCGAGAACGCCCCCACCGCCTCCGACGCGGTCCCCACCTTCACGGCGACGCTCATCATCCGCCGGTTCGACCCCGAGGTCGACGACGAGCCGCGCTGGCAGGACTTCGACGTGCAGGTGCTGCCCACCGACCGCGTGCTCGACGCCCTGCACCAGATCAAGTGGGAGCAGGACGGCTCGCTGACGTTCCGTCGCTCGTGCGCCCACGGCGTCTGCGGCTCGGACGCGATGCGCATCAACGGTCGCAACCGCCTCGCCTGCAAGACCCTGATCAAGGATCTCGACCTCAGCCAGCCGATCTACGTCGAGGCGATCAAGGGCCTGCCCCTCGAGAAGGACCTCGTCGTCGACATGGAGCCGTTCTTCCAGTCGTACCGCGAGATCCAGCCGTTCCTGATGGCCTCCTCGAAGCCCGAGAAGGAGCGCATCCAGAGCGCCACCCAGCGCGAGCGCTTCGACGACACGACCAAGTGCATCCTGTGCGCCGCGTGCACGTCCAGCTGCCCCGTGTTCTGGACCGACGGCCAGTACTTCGGCCCGGCCGCCATCGTCAACGCGCACCGCTTCATCTTCGACTCGCGTGACGAGGGCGCCCAGGTCCGCCTCGACATCCTCAACGACAAGGAGGGCGTGTGGCGCTGCCGCACGACCTTCAACTGCACCGAGGCGTGCCCCCGCGGCATCCAGGTGACGAAGGCGATCGCCGAGGTCAAGAACGCCGTGCTGCGCGGCAGCGTCGCACCCGTGAGCTGATCCCGCCGCGCACCCGCGCCAGGCTGAGGGCCCGGCACCACCTCGGTGGTGCCGGGCCCTCAGTCGTCCTCGACGATGCAGGTGGCCTCGAGTCCGAGCGCGAGCCGGAGGGCCACCGAGACCCCTCGCTCCCCGTCGGCGCCGTGAGGCGCGACCGCGTCGACCCAGTGCACGGGAAGGCGGACGCCGGGCGGGTCGGGCAGCAGGCGCTCGATCTCGCCGGCGACCGTGATCTCCTCGGAGCCGAAGACGGTGAGGACGGCGTCGCCCGAGCCGCCGAACACCTGCAGGGCCGCTCCGCCGTCGATCTCGCGGACGCCGAGGGACTCGTCGACCGCCCTGGCCGCCGTGGCGAGGTCGAGGACGTCGACGACGTGCGGACTCAGGATCGTGATGTCACGGGGCACCGGGGGGCGCCTCCTCGTCGGTGTCGGTGTCGGCCTGGTCGTCGACCCGGGCCTCGGGCCCGGCGCCTCGCCCCTCGTGCAGGAGGTCGTGCTCGTGGAGGTCGTCCTCCCACGCCTCCAGGAGCGGCGGCGACACCATCTCGGCCAGGCGCTCGGGTCCCACCGCGTCGAGGGTGTCGTGCAGCGCGTCCCACCCCGACGTGGCGGCGTCGCCGAGCGACACGACGTAGGCCGGCAGGCGCGGACGCCCCACCACGGTCACGGGCCGGGGGACGGGGATCGTCGAGGCTGCCAGGCCCAGCCGCGCGACGGACGGAGCACCAATCAGCAGGACCACCGGGTTGGGCGGCGGGTACGTGACGGCCCGGACGCTGCGGTCGGGCTCGCCCTCGCGTGCCACCACCAGGGCGAAGGTGGGGACGGAGGTGCGGGCGATCTCCGACAGCGCCTCCGTGAGTCGTTCGACGGCGGCGTCGACGGGGTCGGTCTCGGCACGGCCCGCAGCGGCGACGACGGGCACGGTGATCGTGAGCGCCGTCGTCTCCTCGATGCCGTTCTCCGTCACGCGTGCCGTGACGGTGCCCGAGAGGCCCGGCCCCTCGACGACCACCCGGACGAGCTCGGGCGCGGCGTGCCGCGCGCTCTGGGTCAGCACCCACCGGTCCCAGGGCCGACGCAGCGGCTCGGTCTCGCCCCAGCGGTCGGGGACGGCTCCGGCTACGGCCTCGGAGAGGGCCTCGACCGCGCCGCCCAGGGTCGTGTCGTGGTCGGTGCGGTGCAGCACCGTGAGGTCGACCGACAGCTGGGCGGTCGTGTCGACCGCCTCCCTGACTGCCGTCGTCTCCTGGGCGAGCGCGTCGTCGTCCGGGCCGTCCCCGCCTGTCGGCGGCCAGCCCGCCGCGTCGAGGTCGGCGTACGGGGACCCGGTCAGGCCGTCGCGGAGGTCGCCGTGCTCGTCGGTCACGGCCCAGGCTGCGCCGGCGTGCACGAGCGCTGCCCGTGTGCCCACGGTCAGGCGGGAGGACTCACCCGTGACGAGGACGACCCGGCGCCGGCCGCGACGTCGGGCGAGGAGGTCGGCGAGGGGCGGGCTCAGCCTGACGACGCGGGACCGGCTGTCGACCCGGACGACGCGCGCGCTCACGGCGTCGATCAACGGGTGTCGGATAGGGGTGCCCACGACGACAAGTCTGCTCCAGGCCCCTGGGCGGTGACCGGTGCAGGAGCCAGCTCGTCGGGAAGAGGGCAGGAGGCGGGCCGGGCGAATAGTCTGTCGGTGCCGTCCGCGACGCCCGCCGCGTCGGCACCGCTCCCGATCCCCGATCACGACCGAGAGGCCCCGACGTGGACGTCGCCCGACAGCAGGACCTGCAGAACCAGATCGCCGCCCGTGTCGCCGAGTCGATGGCCGACGTCGACTGGGCGGAGGCGACGCTCTTCCTCCTCCAGGTCGGCGACGTCAGCCGGACCTGGGTCGACGCGCTCGACGCGGCCGGCAGCGCGAAGCAGGACCTCGCGACCCCCGACGTGGCGGCCCTCGGCACGCAGCTCCGCGAGGCGATGGCCGATCCCGAGCGCGGCACCTGGTTCTCGCTCGTGCTGACCCTCTCGTCCGACGGCTCGTTCACCGCCCGCTTCAACGGCGAGCGCCGGGTGTTCGACGACGCCGCCTCGCCGTTCGAGGCGACGGGCGACGACGTCGTCCCGTCGGACGCGGACTACGCCGCCGACCTCGAGCGCTTCCCGCGTGCGGAGAAGTACCGGCCCGAGTGGCTGCCCGAGGGCGTCACGCCTGCCGCCCCGACCGCGCCGACCGCCTCCGGGTCGCCTGCCGCCCCCGCCGCGACCACCACGCCCGCGGCGATCCTTCCCGCCTCGCTCGCCGGCCTGGCCGACCGCTGGGGCTGGCCGGGGGTGCTCGCGAGCATCGCGCAGCAGACCGCGGCCTCCCCCGTGGCGTCGTCGCCCGAGGCCACGCCCGCCGACGAGTCCGACGCCCCGGAGCTCACGCTCGGGCACGTCGCGCTCCGCGTGCGCGACGCCGTGGTGCTCGACGTCATCGCGCCCCACCGTGTCGCGACGCTCCTCCGGCTGCACGCCGAAGCCGTCGACGCCGGCGTGCTGCCGGCCGTGGACGCGGTCGAGTCGGTCGACCCCGAGCTGGGCCTCGAGGAGGCGCGCGTCGCCTCCCCCGAGGTCGTCCCGGCAGTCGAGGCGGCCGTCGCCGGAGTCATCGACGCGATCGTCGCCGAGCACCTGCGGGCCGTCCTCACCTGAGGCCCCGCCGCACGTCGACCACCTGGCTGTGGGCAGCCCGGTCGTGCCAGCCCCTCCCCCTGCCCGACCGGTCGAGGGTCGTGGCAGACAGCAGCAGGAGCAGGAGCCAGGGCCAGAGGAGGCCGAGCGGCACGACGACGAGGCCCCGGACGAACGCCCTGCCGATCCCGATCACCCGGCCGGGCTCGTCGGCGCTGACGACCTGCAGGCCGAGCAGGGCCTTGCCCGGCGTCCTCCCCGACCTGCCCACGGCGACGGCCAGCCCGCAGAGCCACAGCAGCTCGGCGGTGACGAACGCCGCGGGCACGACGGTCGTCTGGACGGCTCTGTCCGGGACCAGCGCGGCGGCGGCGAACAACGCGCCGTAGAGGACGACGACAGAGAGCACCGCGTCGACCATGAACCCGGCAGCGCGTCGGCCCGTGCCCGCGACGACGACGCCCTGTGCGGGTGCGAGCGGCGGTGTCGGAGCTGAGGCGGGCGCGGGCGAGGGCGCCGTGGCCGCGGCAGGTGCAGTCGCGGGCGCCGGTCCCGTCGCGGGCGCCGCCCCCGTCGCGGGCGCCGGTCCCGTCACGGGAGCCGGTCCCGGCTCCAGCACGAGCGCGACGATCTCCGCGGCGTCTCGGTGTGCGACACGGGAGAAGCCGACGGCCGACCGACGGTGCCCCGACCCGACGAAGGCGACCCGCTCGACCGTGCCGCCCGTCTCCCAGGACAGGATCGTCGTCCGCTCCTCGAGCTCGACGTCGACGTCGGACGGGACCTGGCCGACGTCGTCGACCAGGGCGATCCGGGGCAGTCCGAGTGCGGCCCGCACGGGGACTCGCAGTTCCCAGAGGAGCACCCTGAGGGCAAGGTCCAGGGTGCCCGCCGCGGCACGGACACGAGACGTGCCCCGCTCCGTGCTGGCCACGTCCGCGCCACGGGCCGAGACGACGACCTGGAACCCCGTGTCGCCGTTGCCCACCGCGAGCTCGGCACCCGGCTCGTCGACGACTCGCATGCGGCCGCGCTCGGCGAGGGCCGCCACCAGTGCGCGGGTGTCGTGGTCGGCCGCTCGGGCCCGGGGGACGACCGCGACCGCAGCGGCGACGGCGCCCGCGCCGGCGGCCTCGAGGGCCCCGCCGCCTCCCGTCGCCGCCATCCGCACCTCGAGGGCCGCCTCGACCAGCACGTCGACGACGTCGCCCAGGTCCTGGAGCACGGCGTCGAGCGGAGCGTCGGGCGCGTCGGGCCGCGACGACGGATCGACGGCGTCGCCGGCGGCGAGGTCACGACCGGTCGCGCGGGCCCACGGCGCCCAGAGGGCGACGACGCCCGCGCCGTCGAGCGGTCGCACCTGCTCCGTCCAGACGGCGTCCCAGACGCCCTCGGTGAGGGGGTCGGCCTCCCAGCCGCGGTCTGCCGGGGTCATGGCGGCGAGCTCCCTCGCCGTCCCGGAGTCGACGACGACGGCGAGGTGCCCCGCCACCGACCGCCACACGGCGTCCCACCCGGGCAGGTCGACGATCCCGACCACCGACGCGGGGACGGGGAGCAGAGCGGAGGCCGCGCCGTCGCCGATGCTCGCCTCGTCCCGGCTCGCCTCGTCCCGGCTCGCCTCGTGCCGGCTCGCCTCGTCCGCGGGCGCTCCGGGAGCTCCTGGCACCCCGAGCCGCCGGGCGGCGTCACGGTGCTCGGCGACCTCGAGCAGGTCGCGCCACGCCACACGCGCCGTCCAGCTCGCCTGGACGGCGCGCTCCTCGGCCAGCGCGCCGTCGAAGCGCACGGCGGTGCCGTCACGGCGGTCCACCAGGAGGACGGCGCCGTCGGGCCCGCCGCGACGGACGTCGAAGCCGCCGCCGACGTCGTCGTCGGCAGCCGTGGGGAGCCAGGGCTCCGGGTAGCCCAGGCCGAGGCGTCGTGACGCGATGACCGGCCCGAGCAGGAGACGCTGCAGGTAGGCCGGGTCGGGGGTCGTCAGGACGGGCTCAGGCACCTGCCCGTGAGGACCGGACGACAGCCGCCAGCCCGAGCCGGTCCGTTCGACCACGTGCCGGTCGGAGGAGGTGCGGAACTCGAGGCGGTCGCGGTCGAGCGCCACGACCTCTCCGCCGTGCCGGCGGACGAGGACGAGCTGGGCCTCCTGATCGGGCCAGACCTCCCGGGAGGCGGCGCCCTCGCGGGACGCCGCCCCCTCCCCCACGATCCCCCCGCTCACGGCGACCGACGCCCGCGACGCACGGAGGCCGTCTCGTCCTGCATCCCCCTCCTCAGCCGACGTCAGCCGGCGGCGACGGCCTCGGCCGCCTCGCGCGCGCCGGAGGCGGTGGTCGCCGCGATCGCCGCGGTCGCCAGGGCGCGTGCCTGCTCGAGCGTGTGGTTCCCCAGCTCGAGGCGGACGTCGGCGAGCGCCGCGGGCGTCATCGACAGCGTGGTCGCGCCGAGGCCGACGAGCACGACGGCGAGCAGCGGGTCGGCCGCGGCCTCGCCGCAGATCCCGACGGGCTTGCCCGCGGCCGCTCCGGCGTCGCCGAGGACCTTGACCAGGCGGAGCACGGCCGGGTGCCACGGGTCCTGGTAGCTGGCGACGGAGCCGAGCATGCGGTCGGCGGCGAGGGTGTACTGCGTCAGGTCGTTGGTGCCGACGCTGACGAAGTCGGCCGAGGCGAAGATCTGGTCGGCCAGCACGGCGAGCGACGGCACCTCGGCCATCACGCCGACGGTCTTGAGCCCGAGCTCGCGGCCGAGCGACACGAAGTACTCCGTCTCTTCTGCGTCGCTGACCATGGGCGCCATGACCCAGAGGTCGGCCGTGGTCGCGGCCTGCGCCGCGGCGAGCGCGCTGAGCTGGTCGCGGAGGATCTGCTCCTTGACGCGGAGCGCCCGCAGCCCGCGCAGGCCGAGAGCGGGATTCTCCTCGTGGGCGTCGTTGAGGAAGCTGAGGGGCTTGTCCGCGCCGGCGTCGAGCGCACGCACGACGACCTTGCGGCCGGGGAACGCCTCGAGAAGCGCCGTGTAGCTGGCGGTCTGGCTCTCGACGGTCGGGGCGGTGCTGTTGCCGAGGAACAGGAACTCGGTGCGGAACAGGCCGACGCCCTCGGCGCCGAGCGCGACGGCGCCCGCGGCCTCGTCGGGCGAGCCGAGGTTCGCGAGCAGGGGCACCGTGTGGCCGTCGGCGAGCGCGCCGTCGGTGAGGGGCGCGGCGGCCGCGGCGGCGCGGTCGGCGATCCGCTGCTCGGCGTCGGCGACCTCGGCGGCCGACGGGTCGACGGTGACGACGCCGGTGGCGGCGTCGGCGACGACGACGGTGCCGTCGGCGAGGTCGAGCGCGCCGGTGACGCCGACGATCGCAGGGATGGACTTCGAGCGCGCGAGGATGGCGGTGTGCGAGGTCGGGCCGCCGTCGCGAGTGATCAGGGCCAGCACCTTCTCGAGGTCGAGCAGGGCCGTGTCGGCCGGCGCCAGGTCGGGGGCGACCAGCACGAACGGGGTGTCGCTCTCGGGAACGCCGGGAGCCGCGACGCCGCGCAGCGAGGCGATGACGCGCTGGGCGACGTCGCCCAGGTCGGTCGCGCGCTCGGCCATGTAGCCGCCCATGCCGACGAGCATCTCCTGGAAGGCCGCGAAGGCCTCGAAGACCGCGCGCTCGCCCGTGGAGCCGTCGGCGATGCGCTGGTCGACGTCCTCCACGAGGGTCGGGTCCTGGGCCATCAGGGCCTGGGCGTCCAGCACGTCCTTCGCCTCGCCTCCTGCCTTCTCGCCCCGCGCGGCGAGGTCGGAGGCGACGGCGGCGAGCGCGGTGGCGACGGCGGCCGACTCGACGGCGGCGTCCGCGGTGCGCCCCTCGGTGCCGGGCTCGGGAAGCGGCTCGGGCATCCTCAGGACGGGGCCGACGGCCACTCCACGTCCGACGCCAACGCCCTGTAGTGCCACTGTGTACCTCTTCGTGCTCGCGGTGTCTGCGGCGGGCACGCTGATCGGCGGCGCCGCGGGGTCAGCGACATCGTACGCGAGCGGTGGCGGGCGGCCCGTGCACGCCCCCGTACCCTGGGTCCATGCGCCGCCGCCCCGACGACACCGAGCGCGGCGACGCCGTCCCGGACCCCCGCGCCCCCTCCTCCTCTGCCCGGGCCGCCGGGGCGCGCCTCGCGTCGTCGAGGGCCGTCCGCGTCGTCGGCCGGCACGTCGTGCAGAAGGGCCCTCTGCTGGCCGCCGGCCTCACGTACCAGGCGCTGTTCGCCCTCTTCTCCGCGCTCTGGGTCGGCTTCAGCGTGGCGGGCTTCGTCGTGGCGGGCAACGAGGTGGTGCGCGACGAGCTGATCACCTTCATCCAGTCGGCGGTGCCCGGCGTCATCAAGGACGACACCGGCGCGGGCGTCGTCGAGCCCGGCGCGCTGATGAACGCCTCCGTCTTCGGCTGGACCGGCACGGTCGCCCTCGTCGGCCTGCTCTTCTCGTCGATCAGGCTCTTCGGGAGCATGCGCGACTCGGTCCGCACCGTGTTCCGGGCGCCGCAGCCCGCGACGCCGCTCCTCCGGCTGATCGCCCGTGACCTCGTCCTCGCGCTGGCCTTCGGCGCGACGGTGCTGGTGTCCGCGTCGATCTCGCTCCTGAGCACCACGGCCGTGACCTGGGGCCTCCGGCTCGTCGGCCTGTCCACCGACTCCGACGCCTCCGTGGCCCTGCTGCGCCTCGTCGGGCTCGTGCTCGTGTTCGTGTTCGACACGGCCGTGCTCGCCGTGCTGTTCCGGGTGCTGGCCGGCCTGCACATCCCCGCCCGCCGCCTCCTCGCCGGCTCGGCGATCGGCGGTGCCGGCTTCGTCCTCATCACCTTCGTCGGCGGCACCCTGCTGCGGGCCGCCGGCTCGAACCCCCTGCTGGCGTCGTTCGCCGCGATCGTCGGGCTGCTGCTCGTCATCAACCTGCTCTGCCAGGTGCTGCTGCTCGCCGCGGGCTGGATCGCCGTCGGCATGGACGACATCGGCGTGCTGGCCGACCCCCACGCCGAGGCGGAGCGGCTGCGGCTGCTCGAGGAGGCACGGCTGGCCGAGGAGGCGCGGCCCGGCTCCCGCAGGACGCGCGCGGCCGAGCGGCTGCACGCCCTGGCCTCGAGGCTGCCGGAGGCCCTCCGCCGCCCGGGCCGCCGCTAGTCTCTCTGCCATGGGTTCTCGTCTGCGTCTCGCCTCGGTCAACGTCAACGGCATCCGTGCCGCGTACCGCAAGGGCATGGGCGAGTGGCTGGCCGACCGCGGGGTCGACGTCCTCACCCTGCAGGAGGTGCGGGCCACGACCGAGGACCTCGAGGGCCTGCTCGGCCCCGAGTGGAACGTGCTGCACCACCCGGCCACGGCCAAGGGGCGGGCAGGCGTCGCCATCGCCTCCCGGGGCGCCGCCCAGATCCACCGCGTCGAGCTCGGCGCCGACGACTTCGACAGCGCCGGTCGCTGGATCGAGGCCGACTACGACGTCGACGGCACGATCGTCACAGTCGTCAGCACCTACGTCCACTCGGGCGAGGTCGGCACCGACAAGCAGGACGAGAAGTGGAAGTTCCTCGACGCGATGAGCGAGCGGCTGCCCCAGCTCGCCGAGCACTCCGAGCTCGCCGTCGTGACGGGCGACCTGAACGTCGGGCACCGTGAGCTCGACATCAAGAACTGGAAGGGCAACGTCAAGCGCGCCGGGTTCCTGCCGCGCGAACGCGCCTACTTCGACCGCTTCTTCGGCCCCGCGGGCGAGCACGTCGAGACCGCGGACGGCGAGGGCGGCACCGGCCTCGGCTGGGTGGACGTCGGCCGTCGCCTCGCCGGCGAGGTCGAGGGGCCGTACTCGTGGTGGTCCTGGCGCGGACAGGCCTTCGACAACGACACCGGCTGGCGGATCGACTACCACGTCGCGACGCCCGCCCTCGCCGAGCGCGCCTCCGGCCTGGTCGTCGACCGCGCCGCCTCGTACGACAAGCGCTGGTCGGACCACGCGCCCGTCGTCGTCGACTACGACATCTGACCTGCACCGCCGACGCCGGGTCCTCCCCGGCTCTCTCCCGAGGACACCATGACCAGCACCGCCCCCGCCAGCACCGCTCCCGCCCGCGCCGACGCCCGGCCCCGTCTCTTCTCCGGCATGCAGCCGACCTCCGACTCCCTGCACGTCGGCAACTACGTCGGCGCGCTGCTCCAGTGGCGCGAGCTGCAGTCGAGCCACGACGCCCTCTTCTGCGTCGTCGACATGCACGCCATCACCGTGCCGCAGGATCCGGCGACGCTCCGTGAGCAGACCCGCCGCACCGCGGCGCAGTACATCGCCGCGGGCATCGACCCCGAGCGGTCGACCCTCTTCATCCAGTCTCACGTGCCCGCGCACGCCCAGCTGGCCTGGGTGCTCAACACGCTGACGGGCTTCGGCGAGGCGAGCCGCATGACCCAGTTCAAGGACAAGTCCGCCAAGCAGGGCGCCGACGCCGCCACCCTCGGGCTCTTCGCGTACCCGACGCTGATGGCGGCCGACATCCTGCTCTACCAGGCCGAGTCGGTGCCGGTCGGCGACGACCAGCGCCAGCACGTCGAGCTGACCCGTGACCTGGCCGGGCGCTTCAACTCCCGGTACGGCCAGACCTTCGTCGTGCCCGAGGCAGCGATCCTCAAGGAGACCGCGCGCATCTACGACCTGCAGACGCCCGAGTCGAAGATGAGCAAGTCGGCCGCGACCGACTCCGGCATCGTCTGGATGCTCGACGAGCCGTCGCGCACGGCGAAGAAGATCAAGTCGGCGGTCACCGACGCCGAGCGCGAGATCCGCTTCGACCGCGGCGCCAAGGCGGGCGTGTCGAACCTGCTCACGATCCTCTCCGCCTTCTCCGGCACCTCCGTCGACGCTCTTGAGGAGCAGTACGCAGGACGGGGCTACGGCGACCTCAAGAAGGACGTGGCCGAGGTCGTGGTCGAGACGTTCACCCCGATCCGCGCGCGGACGCTCGAGCTGCTCGACGACCCTGCCGAGCTCGACCGCGTGCTCGCCGGCAACGCCGAGCGCGCCGACGCCGTCGCGCAGGCGACGCTCGACACCGTGTACGACCGCATCGGGTTCGTCCGCAGGGCCTGATCGTGCAGCCGTTCGTTCTCGAGTCGTCGGCGGTCCGTCTCGAGGTGCCCGGTGCGGCCGACGTCGAGGCGATCGTCGAGGCCTGTCAGGACCCTGTGCTGCAGCGCTTCACGACGGTGCCCCGGCCCTACGCGCCGGCGGACGCCCGGTTCTTCCTCGAGCGCATCGTGGACCACGGGTGGGCGACCGGCCGGGAGGCGACCTGGGGCCTGCGCGGGCCCGGATCGTCGCTGCTGCTCGGCGTCGTGAGCGTGCGGATGCGCACCCGCGACATCGGCTTCTGGACGACGCCCGCGGCCCGGGGCCGCGGCCTGATGACGGCGGCGGTGCGCCTCGTCGCCGACTGGGCGCTGGGCGACGGGGGCCTCGACCAGCTGCACTGGGAGGGCTACGTCGGCAACGACGCCTCTGCCGCGGTCGCTCGCCGCACCGGCTTCACCTACACGGGTGTCGGGCCCGGCACGCAGCCCGACCGCGACGGCGGACGCCCCCTCTGCTGGAAGGCGCGGCTGCGCCCCGTCGACGAGCGCTTCCCGAAGCAGGGCTGGCCCGACCTGACGGGCGGGGCCGGCGAGCCCCCGCGGGAATGGCTACGCCCTGCCGACGTTGACGACAGTGCCCCGGAGACGCCGGGCACGCCCCGCCGCCCGGAGGACTCGTGACGGACCCGAACACCCCAGACGTTCCCTCCGACGGCCGCGACGACGCCGAGTCACTCACCCGTGCCATGCAACGAGCGCTCGAGCTGGCCGCGAGGGGACCCGCCCGCGGAGCCAACCCCCAGGTGGGCTGCGTGCTCCTCCGGCCCGACGGCAGCACGGCCGCCGAGGGCTGGCACCGCGGCGCGGGCACCCCGCACGCCGAGATCGACGCCCTGGCCCAGCTCCGCGACGGCGACGCCACAGGCCTGACCGCGGTGGTCACGCTGGAGCCGTGCGACCACACCGGCCGCACCGGCCCGTGCAGCACCGCGCTGATCGAGGCGGGCGTGACCCGCGTGGTGTACGCGGTCGACGACCCGGGCGAGCGGTCCTCAGGAGGCGGCGCGCGCCTCCTCGAGGCCGGCGTCGCGGTCGAGCGGGGCCTGCTCGTCGACGAGGCGACCGAGCTGGTGCGCCACTGGCTGGTGCCGGTGCGGCACGGCCGTCCGTTCGTGACGGTCAAGTGGGCGTCGAGCCTCGACGGCCGGGCCGCCGCTGCCGACGGCACGAGCCGCTGGATCACGGGCACGGCCGCCCGGCAGCACGTGCACGAAGTGCGCGCCGCCCACGACGCGATCCTCGTGGGCACGGGCACCGTCCTCGCCGACGACCCGAGCCTCACGGCCCGGGGCGACGCCGGCGAGCTGCTCGCCGACCAGCCGGTCCCCGTCGTCGTCGGGGACCGCGCCGTGCCCGCCGCCGCCCGCCTGCGGAGCCACCCGCGCGACCTCGTGCAGGTGGCGGGGCACGACCCCGCGGCCGCGCTCGACGAGCTGTGGCGGCTCGGCGTCCGGAGCGTGCTCGTCGAGGGCGGCCCGACCGTGGCCTCCGCCTTCGTCCGCGCCGGCCTCGCCGACGACTACCTCGTCTACCTCGCCCCGACGCTGCTCGGCGGCGCGCGCACCGCACTCGACGACCTCGGCGTCGCCACCATCGACGACCAGCGACGCCTGCGCGTCGCCGACGTCACCCTGCTCGGCACCGACCTGCTGGTCGTGGCCCGCGACGACACCCGGAGCACCTCATGACCGACGCCCCTCTGCCCGACCCGGCACCCGCCTCCCCCGACTCCCACGTGACCTTCGAGGTCGAGACCACCGTCCCCACCTCGCACGGCACGTTCCGGATGCGCGCGTACACCGACGTCGAGACCGGCGCCGACCACATCGCGATCGTCGCCTCCGGGCCCGACGGCGCCGCCCCCTCCGACGGGGCGCTCGTGCGGGTGCACTCCGAGTGCCTGACCGGCGAGGCGTTCGGGTCGCTCAAGTGCGAGTGCGGCCCCCAGCTCGACGCCGCGCTCGACACGATCCGCGACCACGGCGGCGTCGTCGTCTACCTGCGCGGCCACGAGGGCCGCGGCATCGGCCTGATCAACAAGCTCCGGGCCTACCGCCTGCAGGAGGACGGCCTCGACACGCTCGACGCCAACCTGGCACTCGGGCTGCCCGCCGACTCACGCCAGTACGGCGCCGCCGCCGACATGCTTCGCGACCTCGGCGTCACGTCGGTCCGGCTGCTGAGCAACAACCCCGAGAAGCGACGGCAGCTCGTGCAGCACGGGATAGAGGTGCTCGAGTCGGTGCCGCTCGTGGTCGGCGTGGGCGCCTTCAACGAGGGCTACCTCGACACCAAGCGTGACCGCATGGGCCACGAGCTGCCGGGGCAGCTGCACGGCGACGCCTGACCGACACGGGCAGCAGCACCACCCGCTGCGACGTAGGATGGACGAGGGCTGTCACGAGCGGCCACCTTCACCACGCACCACGGCACCGCACGCCCCGCCGATCTCCCGGGGCAGGATCTCCGCCTGCGACCCCGTCGAGCCCACCTGGCTCCGGACGTCGCCCCGGCCGCCGCCACTCGTCCGCTCCTCGCCGCACCGGAGTCCGCATGTCCCGCAGCACCGTCGCCTCGTCGACGCCCCCCGCCCCGCCCGTCAACAAGCGCTCGCGCGTCGTCCTCGCGAGCCTCGTCGGCACCTCCATCGAGTTCTACGACTTCTACGTCTACGCGACGGCGGCCGTGCTGGTGTTCCCGACCGTCTTCTTCGCGAACGACGACCCGGCCGTCGCGAGGCTCGCCTCCTTCGCGGTCTTCGGGGTCGCGTTCATCGCGCGCCCCGTCGGCTCGATCGTCTTCGGCCACTTCGGCGACCGCATCGGCCGCAAGGGCACCCTCGTCGCCTCGCTGCTCACCATGGGCCTGGCGACGGTGCTGATCGGCTGCATCCCGGCCGGCACGACGCCCGGCTGGGCCGTGGCCGGGCCCGCGTGCCTGGTCGTGCTGCGCTTCTGCCAGGGCCTCGGGCTCGGCGGCGAGTGGAGCGGCGCCGCGCTGCTCGCGACCGAGAACGCGCCGGCCGGCCGTCGCGCGATCTGGGGCACGTTCCCGCAGCTCGGCGCCCCGATCGGCTTCATCATCGCGAACCTGGTGTTCATCGCCCTGAACGCGAACCTCACCGACGAGCAGTTCCTGAGCTGGGGCTGGCGCGTGCCGTTCCTCGCGAGCGCCCTGCTCGTGATCATCGGCCTCTACGTGCGCTTCACGCTGATCGAGACCCCGGCGTTCCAGGCCGTGGTCGACTCGGGCAACGTCGCGAAGCTGCCGCTCGCCCGGGTGTTCACGACGAGCTGGCGCCCGCTCGTGCTCGGCACGTTCATCATGCTCGCGACCTACACGCTCTTCTACCTGATGACGACCTTCACGCTGACCTACGGCACCGCAGAGGCGTCGGGCGAGGCTCCTGGGCTCGGCATCGACCGCACGCAGTTCCTGCTGATGCTCATCTTCGGCTGCGTGTTCTTCGGCATCTTCACGCTCGTGTCGGGCCCGCTGGCCGAGCGCTTCGGCCGCCGCGCCCTGCTCATCGTCGTGACGAGCGCGATCCTCGTCTTCGGGTTCCTGTTCGCGCCGTTCTTCGCGGCCGGGGCGCTCGGCGCGCAGGCCCTGCTGATCGTCGGGTTCACCCTCATGGGGCTCACCTTCGGCCCGATGGGCGCCGTGCTGCCCGAGCTGTTCCCGACGAGCGTGCGCTACACGGGCTCGGCGATCAGCTACAACGTCGCGAGCATCCTCGGCGCGGCCGTCGCGCCGTTCATCGCGGTCGCGCTCTGGCAGGCGGCGGGCGGCAGCACCTGGCTGGTCGGCCTCTACCTGTCGTCCATGGCCGTGCTCACGCTCGTGGCGCTGATCCTCAGCCGCGAGACGAAGCACGTGCAGTACGACGCGGCGGGCTGACGCGGCGCCTCTGCGGGCTGACCGGGCGGGCTGACGCGGCGGGGTCCCAGCGCAGGCGCAGGTGACGGGAGACCGGACGAAGTACCGTGGTCGAGGCGATCAGCCACGACCTTCCCCGAGAGGCACCATGAGCTCCGACACGAGCCGCTCCGGCCCGAGCACTCGATCCGCGTCGTCCCCCGTAGCCACACCTGCAGCTGCACCTGCGCCCGCAGCTGCACCTGCGCCTGCACCCGCCCCCGCCCCCGCACGACGCGGACGATCGCGTCGGCGAGAGGCGGACGGGCCGAGGGCCACCTTCCGCCAGCTGCTCCCCTACCTGTTCGAGCACAAGAAGGTGATGGTCGTCATCATCGTGCTCAGCGTGCTGGGCGCCGCCGCCTCGCTCGGCCAGCCCCTCCTCGTCAGCCAGGTGATCACGCTCGTGCAGCAGGGCGAGACGCTCGGCCGACTCGTCTGGGCCCTCGTCGCCCTCGTCGTCGTGGCCGGCCTGCTCAGCGGGTTCCAGCACTACCTCCTGCAGCGCACCGGCGAGGGCGTGGTTCTCTCGAGCCGCCGGCGCCTCGTCTCGAGCCTGCTGCACCTCCCCGTCAGCGAGTTCGATCGTCGCCGCACCGGCGACCTCGTGTCGCGCGTCGGCAGCGACACGACGCTGCTGCGGGCCGTCCTGACCCAGGGCCTCGTCGAGGCGATCGGCGGCTCGCTGACCTTCGTCGGCGCCCTGGTCGGCATGTTCCTGATCGACCCCGTGCTGCTCGGCCTCACCGTGCTCGTGGTGGCCGTCTCGGTGACGGTCGTCGTGCTGCTCTCGGGCCGCATCCGCGTCGCGAGCCGGCGCGCACAGGAGAAGGTGGGCGACCTGACCGCCGCCGTCGAGCGGTCGATCAGCTCGGTGCGGACCATCCGGGCCAGCGGAGCCACCGAGCGCGAGATCGTCGGCGTCCAGGCCGACGCCGAGGGCGCGTACCAGCGTGGCCTCGAGGTCGCGCGCATCTCGGCGCTCGTCGTGCCCATCGCCTCCGTCGCCCTGCAGGCGTCGTTCCTCGTCGTGCTCGGAGTCGGCGGGTTCCGCGTCGCGAACGGCACGATCGACATCGCCTCGCTCGTGTCGTTCATCCTCTTCCTGTTCCTCATGATCATGCCGCTCGGCCAGGCGATGGGTGCCGTGCTCAGCGTCAACCAGGCGCTCGGCGCGCTCGGCCGCATCCAGGAGATCCTCGACCTGCCCCGCGAGACCGAGGGCGACGAGGCGGTCGCGGCGAGCCTCGGCGGCGACGCCAGGGTCGAGACGGAGGCAGCGATCCGCTTCGACGACGTGCACTTCCGCTACCCGGACTCGCCTCCCGCCCCCGACGGCACGACCGCCGCGAAGGAGGCGCGCGAGGGCGTCGACGACGACCTCACCGTGCTCCGCGGCGTCTCGTTCTCGGCTCCCGTGGGCAAGCGCACCGCCCTGGTCGGCCCGTCCGGGGCAGGCAAGAGCACGATCCTGGCCCTGATCGAGCGCTTCTACGACCCCACCTCCGGCGTGGTCCGGCTCGGCGGGGTCGACGTGCGCGCCCTCGACCGCGTCGACCTGCGCGCGCAGATCGGCTACGTCGAGCAGGACGCCGCCGTGCTGGCGGGCACGCTGCGAGACAACCTCACGCTCGGCTCGCCCGAGGCCACGGACGACGACTGCCGCCGGGTGCTCGAAGCGGTCAACCTCACCGCCGTGCTCGAGCGCGGCGAGCTCGGCCTCGACGCCCAGGTCGGCGAGGACGGCGTGCTGCTCTCGGGCGGCGAGCGCCAGCGGCTCGCGATCGCCCGCACGCTGCTCTCGGCGCCCCCGCTGCTGCTGCTCGACGAGTCGACGTCGAGCCTCGACGGGCTGAACGAGCAGCGCCTCCGCGAGGCCATCGACGCCGTCGCCGAGGGCCGGACCCTCATCGTGATCGCGCACCGGCTCTCGACCGTCGTGGACAGCGACCAGATCGTCGTCGTCGACGACGGCCGGGTCGTCGGCGTCGGGACGCACTCCGAGCTGGTCGAGAGCACGCCTCTCTACAAGGACCTCGCGAAGCACCAGCTGCTCGTCTGACCCCTGCCGCCCGAGGCGCCAGGTCGCCAGATCGCCGGGCGCCGTGTCGCCGGGCGCCGTGTCGCCGGGCCGCTCGTTCGCCTAGCCTGGCGGCATGAGCGACGACGCCCGCGAGCCCGAGGTCCTGTTCCACGTCGACCGGGGCGTGGGCGTGGTGACGCTGAACCGGCCCGGCAAGATCAACGCGGTGACCGAGGGCATGCTCGGCCTGATCGAGCAGGCGCTGGACGCCTGGCAGGACGACGACGCGGTCGAGAGCCTGCTGCTGCGGGGCGCGGGCCCCCGGGGGTTCTGCGCCGGCGGCGACATCACGGCGATCCACCGGGACGCGACCGCCGACCCTGCCCGCAGCGTCGCCATGTGGCGCCGGGAGTACCGCGGTGCCCTCCGCCTCGCCCGCTGGCACCGGCCGGTCGTCTCGTACCTCGACGGCATCGCCATGGGGGCGGGAGTCGGGCTCGGCGGCCACGTCTCGCTCCGGGTCGTGACGCCGCGGAGCCGGGTCGGCATGCCCGAGACGCTGATCGGGCTCACGCCCGACGCGGGCGGCAGCTACCTGCTCTCGCGGGCGCCCGGCGAGCTGGGCACCCACCTGGCGCTCACGGGCACGGCGATGACCGCCTCCGACGCCCTGCTCACGGGCTTCGCCGACGTCCTCGTCGAGCAGGAGGGGGAGCCCGGCGGCGACCTCGTGCTGGACGCGCTCGCCACGGGCGGACCCGACGCGGTCAGGGCACTCGCTGTCGAGCCTCCCCCGGCGGCGCTCGCCGTCGACCGCAGCTGGATCGACGACGCCTACCGGGGCGACGACGCCGGACGGGTGCTCGCACGGCTCCGTGAACTCGAGCAGGACGGGGTCGCCGCGGCAGGCGGGGCGGCGGACGACCTCGAGGCCGCCTCGCCCACCTCCGTCGTGCTCACGCTGGCCGCACAGCGTCGGGCGCGCGGGCTGCCCGACCTCGAGGCGGTTCTCGGCCAGGAGCTGGGGCTCGTCACCGCACTCGCGGACTCGCCCGACCTGGTCGAGGGCATCCGCGCCCGCGTGGTCGACAAGGACAGGGCGCCGCGCTGGTCGCCCGGCTCCCTGGCCGAGGTCGACGCCGCGGCCGTCCTGGCGCGTGTCGACTGGGAGACGCGCCTCTGACCCGGAGCCAGGGCGAGCCGTAGCCGTAGCCGCAGCCGGAGCCGGAGCCGGAGCCGGAGCCGAGGGAACTCTAAGGCGCTCCGCGTCAGGCCGGTCCCGCGGACTCCCGCGCCGCCTCGATGACCTCGAGCGCCGCCAGCGAGTCGCGGGGGTCGACCGGCACGGGTCCCGTCCCCCGGAGCGCACGGGCGAGCTGCTCGTAGAACAGCGGGTAGCGCCCCTGGTCGGTCGGCTCGCGCCGGGCATCGCCCCCGATGCCGACCAGGCCGTGGCGCTCGTCGGGGACGCGACCGTACCCGGGATCGCGGGGCGACGTGCCCGAGGCGAGCTGCGCCTCCTGCGGGTCGAGCCCGTCGACGACGTACGCCCCCGACGTGCCGAGCACCCGGAGGCGGGGGCCGGGCTGCGCGTCGACGTGGCTCATCCAGAGTCGCGAGCGGACCCCGTTCTCGTGTCGCAGCGAGACGAAGACGTCGTCGTCGGCGGCTCCTGACGGGCGTCGCCGCGCGATCTCGGCGTGCACGTCGAGCACCGGTCCGAACAGGTGCAGCGCCTGGTCGACCAGGTGCGGGCCGAGGTCGAACAGGACGCCCCCGCCCTCCGCGGCCGTCGCCGACGACTTCCAGCCGGCGCGGTTGGCGGTCTTCCAGGGCTCGAAGCGCGACTCGAAGCTGTGGACGTCGCCCAGCGTGCCGTCCCGCACGAGCCGCGACGCCGTGAGGAAGTCGCCGTCCCACCGACGGTTCTGGTACACCGTCAGCGTCCGCCCGAGCGACTCGGCGAGCTCGATCAGTTCACGGGCCGAGGAGGCGGTGGTCGCGACGGGCTTGTCGACGACGACCGCGGACCCGGCGCGCAGCGCGTCCGCGGCCACCTCGGCGTGCGTCGCGTTCGGCGTCGCGACGATCACCAGGTCGAGTCCGAGGGCGTCGAGGTCACCCGCCTGCGGGACGACCTCGACCCCGGGGTGCGACGTGCGGGCCTGCTCGGCACGGTCGCCGTCGCGCGTGACGACGGCGGCCAGCTCGTACGAGTCGTCCGCCGCCACGAGCGGAGCGTGGAACACCCGGCCGGCGAGGCCGTAGCCGACGATCCCGACCCTGAGGCGGGGCCGGCCGACCTCACGCGGCTGCTGCCCTGCGGCGGCGCTCATGCGGCGAAGGGGTCGGGGGTCATCAGGTACACGGTCTCCAGGTACTCCTGGATGCCCTCCAGGCCGCCCTCGCGGCCGAGGCCGGACGCCTTGACGCCGCCGAACGGCGCCGAGGCGTTCGACACGACGCCGACGTTGAGCCCGAGCATGCCGGTCTCGAGGGTCTCCGCCAGCCGCTGGCCGCGTGCCAGGTCGCGCGTGAAGGCGTAGGCCACGAGACCGAACTCGGTGTCGTTCGCCTTCCGCACCGCCTCCTCCTCGTCGGCGAAGGTGGAGACGGCGAGCACGGGGCCGAAGATCTCGGTCGTGAGCAGCTCGCTGCCCGGCCGCACCCCGTCGAGGACGGTCGCCTCGTAGAACGTGCCCGTGCCGTCGACGCGCGCGCCGCCCGTCCGCACGACGGCGCCGCGCGCGACGGCGTCCTCGACGAGGCGCTCGGCCTTGTCGACGGCCCGGTCGTCGATCAGGGGGCCGACGTCGACCCCGTCGTCTGTGCCGCGGCCGAGCGTCATCGCCGCGACGCGCTCGGTCACCCTGCGGACGAACTCGTCCGCGACGTCCTCGTGCACGAGGAACCGGTTGGCGGCGGTGCAGGCCTGCCCGACGTTGCGGAACTTGGCGAGCAGGGCGCCCTCGACGGCGGCGTCGAGGTCCGCGTCGTCGAAGACCAGGAACGGCGCGTTGCCGCCGAGCTCCATCGAGGTGCGGAGCACGCGCTCGGACGCCTGGGCGAGCAGGGTCGAGCCGACCGGCGTCGAGCCCGTGAAGCTGAGCTTGCGGAGGCGCGGGTCGCGGATCAGGGGCTCGCAGACGTCGCCGGCCGAGGTCGTCGTCACCACGTTGACCACGCCGCGCGGCACCCCGGCCTCGGTGAGGATGCCGACGAGGGCGAGGGTGGTGAGCGGGGTCAGGTCGGCGGGCTTGACCACGACGGTGCAGCCGGCCGCGAGGGCGGGCGCGATCTTGCGCGTCGCCATCGCGAGGGGGAAGTTCCAGGGCGTGATGAGCAGGCACGGGCCCACGGGGCGCTTCAGCACGATCGTCCGGCCGGTGCCCTCGGGGTTCGTGCCGTAGCGGCCGGAGACGCGGACCGCCTCCTCGCTGGCCCAGCGGACGAACTCCGAGCCGTAGGCGACCTCGCCGCGCGACTCCACGAGCGGCTTGCCCATCTCGAGCGTCATGAGCAGGGCGAGGTCGTCGGCGCGCTCACGCAGCAGGTCGAACGCCCGCCGCAGGATGTCGGAGCGGGTACGGGGCGGTGTGGCCGCCCAGGCGGCCTGGGCCGCGACGGCGGCGTCGAGGGCGCGGAGGCCGTCGGACGCGTCGGCGTCGGCGACCGTCGCGATGACCTCGCCGGTCGACGGGTCGTGCACGTCGAAGGTGCGGCCCGAGGCCGCCGGGGCCCACTCGCCGTCGACGTGCAGGCCGGTCGGCACCGCCGCCAGGACGCGGACCTCGTCGGCGGCGCTCACGAGCGCGCCGTCTCGACGCCGGCCGCGCGCAGCTCGTCGAGGGCGGCCGCGCTCGGCCCCTCGGCGACCCCGGCGACGAGGTCGGTCAGGACCCTGACGTGGAGCCCCGCCCGCGCCGCGTCGAGGGCCGACGCCCGGACGCAGTGGTCGGTGGCCAGGCCCACGACGTCGACGTCGGTGACGCCGTGCCGTGCCACGAGGTCGACGAGCGACTCTCCCGACTCGGTGGCGGCCTCGAAGATCGAGTAGGCCGGAGTTCCCGTTCCCTTCCGCACGTGCTCGTCGACGAGCGAGACGTCGAGGTCGGGGTGGTACTCGGCGCCCGCCGTGCCCCGCACGCAGTGCGGCGGCCAGCTGTCGACGTAGTCCGGCTCGGCCGAGAAGTGTCCGCCGTTGTCGCCCTGGTCGTCGTGCCAGTCGCGGCTCGCGACGACGACGTCGTACCGGGCACGGTCCGTTCGGAGGTGCTCCGTCACCCGGGCGGCGACGCTCGCGCCCCCGGTGACGGCGAGGGCGCCTCCCTCGGTGAAGTCGTTCTGGACGTCGATGACGAAGAGCGCGGTGGTCATGCTCCCATCCTCCCTCTGTGCTCTGGTGCTGGTTCGGTGCTGGTGCTGGTCGGGTCAGGTGTTCGCGAGCGAGCCGCCGCAGCGCCACACCGAGGCCGTGAGGGTGTCGAGCGCGCTGCGGGCGTTGTCCTGCACCGGGCCGATCGCGTAGAACGCGAAGGTCAGGGGCGTGCCGTCCGCCGAGTCGATCGAGCCGGCGAGCGTGTACGCGGTGTCGATCCAGCCGGTCTTGGCGTGGACGGCGCCGCGGGCGTCGGCGTTCGAGCCCGTGAAGCGGGAGGCGAGCGTGCCCGTGCGGCCCGAGATCGGCAGGGCGTCGTAGACCGTGCCCAGGCCGTGCGCGCGGTCGCGCACCTGGATCATCAGCCGCGCCACGAAGGTCGACGCAACCGCGTTGTCCTCGCTCAGCCCCGAGCCGTCCACGATCGTGATCGCCGACGTGTCGAGCCCGTAGGTGCCGCCGAGCGCCGACCGGTACAGGGCCGTCAAGGAGGCGGCGGACCCGTCCGCCCCGGACACCCGCGACGAGGCCCGAGCCAGCATCTCGGCCAGCGTGTTGTCCGAGTTCGGCAGCATCTGGCCGATCAGGGTCGAGACGGGCTGCGACTGGACGGAGCCGAGCACGGTCGTGCTGCTCGCCGTGCCCTGGGAGATCGACGCCGAGGCGGCGCCCGGGACGCCCGCCGCGACGAGCGCGGAGCGGAACGCCTCGCCCGCACGCCCGACCGGGTCGGTGCTGCGCGGGCTCGTGTTCGCCGACGGGTCGGCACGGTCGCCGTCGACCATCAGCGCCGTGACCTCGCTGTGGTAGCCGATCGTCTGCTCGGTCCGCTTCCAGGACGGGTCCCACCTGTCGGCCTGGCTCCACCAGGTGGCGTCGAGCGTGATCTGCGAGACCGGCTGTCCGCCGAGGGAGGCGGCGACCTGCCCCGCGAGGTCGGCGAGCGTCGGGGCGCCCGAGTACACGCTGCGGCCCGTCGCGCTGAGGGTCGCGTCGCCGCCGCCCACGAGGGCGACGCTCCCGCTGCCCGGATCGCCGGTCACCGTGGTCGTGAGCCGGTGGTCGCCGCCGAGGACGGAGAGCGCGACGGCGCTCGTCAGGGTCTTGAGCACGCTGCCGGTCCGGGCCGGGGTCGAGCCGTTCCGGTCGAAGAGGACCTCGCCCGTCGCGGCGTCGACCACCGACCCCTCGAACTGCGCGAGGCGAGGGTCGGAGGCGGCGGCGGCCACCGAGCAGGTCCGCAGCTTCGTCGCGGGCGGGACGACCGCGGGGGCGGCCCGCTGCGGGTCGGGTGCCACGGTCGGGTCGGGCGTGACGGTGACGACGTCGGTCGGTCCGACTGCGGGGTCCGCATCGGCGTCGGCGTCGGCCAGCGCGCTCGACCCGGACGAGGCGTCGGGGGCGGTCGCGGCCCCGGCGGCGACCGCGCCGCCGCCGAGCAGGGCGAACGCGAGGACGCCGGCGGTCACGAGAGCGGTGCGCGGGTGCTCCCGCAGGAGGCGCGCGACCGACGCGCGCACATCTCGCGTCCGGTCTCCCTCCGCCGTCACCTCGGGGGCGCCGTCGTCGGAGGGACGGTCGTCGGGGGTCGCGTCCTGCTCGCTCATCCAGGACATCCTACGAAACGCGTGCCTCCTCCGGGGGCCGCGCCCGCGCCTCCTCGGCTCTCGGGCCCATCCGGCCGGCTCGGCGCTCGGCTCAGCGCTCGGGGTAGTGGACGCCGACCTGGCGGCGGACCTCGTCCATGGTGGCCATCACGGCCACGATCCCGTCGGAGGTGAGGGCGGGGCTCTCGAGGTCGCCTGCCTCGACCAGGCGGGCCAGCTCGAGGGCCTGGTGGTGCATGCCGCGCAGGTCGCCCTCGTCCGAGTCGAACCGCTCGACGACCTCGCCGCCCGCATCGACGACGGTGAACCCGCCAGGGGCGTAGAAGGTGTGGTCGATCTCGATGCGACCCGCGCTGCCGTGCAGGACGGCGTCGTTGCGCCCCGCGGTGTCGAGCGCGCAGAACAGGTTCGACGTCGCACCGTTCTCGTGGCGGAGGGTGATGCCCGTGCGCACGTCGACGCCCTGGTCGCTGAGCACGGCCGTCGCCGCGACGGCGCCGACCGGGCCGAGCAGGTCGTGGGCGAACGAGACCGGGTAGACGCCGAGGTCGAGCAGGGCGCCGCCGCCGAGTGCCGGGTCGTTGAGGCGGTGCCGCGGATCGGTCGGCAGCGACTGCATGTGGGCGGCCGTGAGGAGGCGCGGCTCGCCGATCACCCCGCTGCGGACGACCTCGCGGAGCCGGACCTGCTGCGGCAGGTAGCGGGTCCACATCGCCTCGAGTGCGACGACGCCCGCCTCGCGAGCCGCGGTCAACACCCGCCCGGCCTCGTCGGCGGTCACGGTGAACGGCTTCTCGACGAGGACGTGCTTGCCCGCCCGGATCGCGAGGAGCGCGTTCTGCTCGTGGAAGACGTGCGGCGTCGCGACGTAGACCGCGTCGACCTCCGGATCGGCGACGAGGTCGTCGTAGCTGCCGTGCGCGGTGGCGATGCCGTGGTCGTCGACGAAGCGCCGGGCCTTGTCGGCGTCACGTGATCCGACGGCCGCGACCGTGATCCCTGCCGTCGTCAGGTCGTTCACGAAGGTGTCGGCGATGCCGCCGGCGCCGAGGATTCCCCATCGGATGCTCATGCGACCTGTCTACCAGGCAGCGCGCGGCGTCGCGGAGCCGGGAACGGTGTAGGCGCGGTGCCGGGAACGGTGAAGGCCCCGATCCGGCGGGGATCGGGGCCTTCTTCGGAGCCGCTTTGGGGAATCGAACCCCAGACCTTCTCATTACGAGTGAGACGCTCTGCCGACTGAGCTAAAGCGGCGGATCTCGATCAGATCGAGAACCCGTGCCTCGCGGCACGATCACCCACTGTAGCGGATTCTCAGACCTGTCGCGTCACGACGCGGCCGAGCTCGGCGAACGACGCCTCCATGCGGGCGCGGAGCCCGTAACGGTGGTCCGTCGCGTGGTCGGCGTCGTCGTCGTCGATCCACTCGCCCCAGGCGTGCCGGAGCGCGGCGATGGCCACGAGGGTGAGCAGGTGGGCGCTGCTGAGGTCGGATTCCTCCGTGGCGTCGTCCGCGCGGCCGGGGGCGGTGGCCAGCCGGCGGGCGACGATGCCGGTGAGGCGGTCCTCGAGCACGCGGGTGGAGGCGATCCGGCGGGCGAGCAGGTCGGGATGGCTGCGGAGCACCATGCGTCGGCGCTGCACCAGGTCGCGGTCGAAGGTCGCCGTCACGACCGCCTCGTCGAGGAGGCGGATGAGACCGTCGATGATCGGCTCGTCGTGCGCGCCGAGGAACCGGTCGAGCGACTCGCCCTCGGGCAGGTCCGGCAGGTCGCCGACGACCGCCTCTTCTTTCGACGTGAAGTAGTTGAAGAACGTGCGGGGCGACACGTCGGCACGGCGGCTGATCATGTCGACGGTGACGGCCTCGAGTCCCTCCTCGCCGATCAGGTCGAGGACGGAGAGCTGGATGGCCCGTCGGGTGGCCAGGCGCTTGCGCTCACGCAGGCCCGGGGCGGCAGTCGGGTCGGTCATGCCGCCATCTTGCCTCACCTGACCGCGTGTCGGCTGACGGCCACCAGCATGGCCTCGAGAGCCAGCGCGGGGGCGACGTTCGACTCGATCCGCCGACGGGCGACGGCGATCGCGTCCATGACGGCGAGCGTGCTCGCGGGCGACGAGGCCGCCGTGGCCTCGTCGAGCCGACCGCGCACGGCCTGGTTGATCGGCTCCTCGCCCACGCCGAGGTGGAGCAGGAGGACGTCACGGTAGAGCGACAGCAGGTCGACGAGGATCCGGTCGATGCCGTCGCGCAGGCTCCGGGTCGCCCGGCGCTTCTGGTCGTCCTCCAGCGCGCGGAGCTGGCTGCGGAGAGCCGGGGGCACCGTTCCTCCGGGCTCGACGCCGAGGGAGCGGAGCGCGCTGGCACGCTCCTGGGCGTCGCGCTGCTCGGTGATGGCCTTGGCGTCGTCGCCGGCCACGGCCAGCATCGTCGTCGCAGCGTTCACCGCGTCGGACACGCTGCGGATGGCGAGCGCGGCCTCGAGCGTCCGTCGGCGACGCTCGCGCGCCTCTTGGTCGGTCGCCAGGCGGAGCGCCATGCCGATGTGGCTCTGCGCCTCGCGCGCCGCCGTCACGGCGGTCTCGCGGTCGATGCCGTCGCGACGCACGAGCAGGTCGGCCACGTCGGCCACGCTCGGCGTGCGGAGGCGGATGCTGCGCACCCGGGAGCGGATGGTGGGGATGAGGTCGGCCTCGCTCGGGGCACAGAGGATCCACACCGTGCGGGGCGGCGGTTCCTCGAGGGCCTTGAGCAGCAGGTTGCTGGTGCGCTCGGTCATCCGGTCCGCGTCCTCGATGACGACGACCCGGTAGCGGCCGACCGACGGCGAGAACTGGGACGACGCGACCAGCGACCGCACCTCGTCGATGGTGATGATGATCCGCTCCGTGCTGAGCACCGCCAGGTCGGGGTGCGACCGGGCGTCGACCTGACGGCTCGTCGCCTCGTCGTCGTGGCCCCTCGACAGCAGCGCGGTCGCGAAGGCGTAGGCGAGGTTCGAGCGACCGGAGCCGGGCGGGCCGGTGATCAGCCACGAGTGCGTCATGGCCGACCGGGAGGGGTCGGCCGAGGCGGCCGCCCTGAGCAGCTCGACGGCGTCGGCCTGGCCGGTCAGGCCGTCCCAGCTGCTCATCGGTCGCTGCTCACTGCTCGGCCAGGAGGTCGGCGACCCTGGCACGCACGGTCGCCGCCACCTCGCCGACGGGCAGCGTCGCGTCGACCACGAGGAACCTCCCGGGCTCGGCACGGGCGATCTCGAGGTAGGCGTCGCGGACACGGCCGTGGAACGCCGCAGCCTCGGACTCGAGCCGGTCGTACGACTTCTCGGCCGCGTCGAGGCGCGACCGGCCGACCTGGGGGTCGAGGTCGAGGAGCACCGTGAGGTCGGGCGTCAGCCCGCCGGTCGCCCAGGTGGAGAGCTCGCGGACCTCGTCGCCGCCGAGCACGCGGCCCGCGCCCTGGTAGGCGACGGACGAGTCGACGTACCGGTCTTGCAGGACGACCTCGCCGCGGTCGAGAGCCGGGCGCACGAGCGTCTCGACGTGGTGGGCGCGGTCGGCGGCGTAGAGCAGCGCCTCGGCCCGCGGGGCGATGTGCCCCCTGCGGTGCAGGACGATCTGCCGCAGCTCGAGGCCGAGGTCGGTGCCGCCGGGCTCCCGGGTGCGCACGACGACGTGACCCTGCCCGCCGAGCCATTCCTCGAGCAGCGCCGCCTGCGTGGTCTTGCCCGATCCGTCGCCGCCCTCGAGGGTGATGAACAGACCGGCCACTACGAGGCCTCCGGGGCGGCGCCGTCCGTGCTCGCCGCGGCGGCCTTCGCCGCAGCGGGCTTCCGCGCCGCAGCGGGCTTCTTCGCCGCGGCGGGCTTCGTGGCAGTCGACGTCGCAGCAGCGGGCTTCGCAGCCGCGGGCTTCTTCGCGGCCGGCTTCTTCGCGACGGGCTTCTTGGCAGCGGGCTTCTTCGCGGCAGGCTTCTTCGCGGCGGGCTTCTTCGCAGGGCCCTTGGCGCGCTTGTCGGCCAGCAGCTGGATCGCCCGCTCGAAGTCGACCTCCTCGACGGTCTCGCCGCGCGGGATGGTGGCGTTGGTCTCGCCGTCCGTCACGTACGCCCCGAAGCGGCCGTCCTTGATCTTGATCGGCTTGCCGCTGACCGGGTCGGCCTCGAACTCGGCGAGGGCACTGCTGGCGCGCTTCGCGCCGTACTTGGGCTGGGCGTAGAGCTCGAGCGCACCGGGCAGGTCGATCTCGAAGATCTGGTCCTCGCCGGTGAGCGACCGGGTGTCGGTGCCCTTCTTGAGGTAGGGGCCGTAGCGGCCGTTCTGAGCCTGGATCTCGTCGCCCGTCTCCGGGTCGACACCCACGGTGCGCGGCAGGTCGAGCAGCGCGAGAGCGGTGTCGAGGTCGATGGTGTCGACGCTCATGCTCTTGAACAGCGATGCCGTCCGCTCCTTGGGCGCCGCCTTCTTGGCCGGGGCCTTCTTGGCGGGCGCCTTCTTCGCGGGCTCCCCCGTCGCCGTCGCCTCAGCCGTGGCCGCGGCGGCCCCTGTCTCGACGACCTCGCCCGTCGCCGGGTCCGCCGTGATCCCCTCCGGGGTGCGCTCCGTCACGTACGGGCCGAAACGGCCGTCCTTGGCGAGCACCTCCTTGCCGGACTCGGGGTTGACGCCGACGACGCGGTCGCCGATGACGGGAGCGTCGATGAGCTCGCGGGCACGGGCGGGCGTCAGCTCGTCCGGCGCCATGTCCTCGGGGACGTTGACCCGGCGGGGGGTCTCGGGATCGTCGCCCGGAGCCTCGAGGTAGGGGCCGTAGCGGCCGATGCGCAGGGTGAGGCCCTCGCCGAGCGGGATCGAGTTGATGTCGCGCGCGTCGATCTCGCCGAGGTTGTCGATCACCTTGCGGAGCCCGCGGTGCGTGTCGTTGCCGAAGTAGAAGCCGTTGAGCCAGTCGACCCGGTCGGCGTCGCCGCCGGCGATGAGGTCGAGGTCGTCCTCCATGCTGGCCGTGAAGTCGTACTGGACCAGGTCGCCGAAGTACTCCTCCAGCAGCCGCACGACCGAGAACGCGATCCAGTTCGGCACGAGCGCCGTGCCCCGGGGCGTGACGTAGCCGCGGTCGACGATCGTCGACATGATGGCGGCGTAGGTCGACGGACGCCCGATCCCCAGCTCTTCGAGGGTCTTGACGAGGCTCGCCTCGGTGTACCGCGGCGGCGCGCTCGTGTCGTGGCCCTTCGCCTCGATCTCGTCGAGCGTCAGCTGCTGCCCCTCGGTGAGCGGCGGCAGCTTGGCCTCGGCCGAGTCAGCAGCACCGTGCCGGTCTTCGTCGCGCCCCTCTTCGTAGGCGTTCAGGAAGCCGCGGAACGTGATGACCGTGCCGGTCGCGACGAACTCGGCCGCGGTGCGGGCGACGCCCTCGGCGGAGACGCCCGCCACCGCGTCGGCGGTCGTGGCCGTGACGACGACGGAGGCCGTCGAGCCCTTGGCGTCCGCCATCTGCGAGGCGACGGTGCGCTTCCAGATGAGGTCGTAGAGCTTCCAGTCGTTGCCCCGGAGGGTCGACTGCATGTCGCTCGGCGTGCGGAACGTGTCGCCGGACGGGCGGATCGCCTCGTGCGCCTCCTGGGCGTTCTTGCTCTTGCCCGTGTACACGCGGGGCTTCTCGGGCACGGTGTCGGCGCCGTAGAGCGACGCGGCCTGGGAGCGGGCGGCGTTCGTCGCCTGCTGGGAGAGCGAGGGCGAGTCGGTGCGCATGTAGGTGATGTGCCCGTTCTCGTAGAGCGACTGGGCGACGCTCATCGTCTGGCGGGCGGAGAAGCGCAGCTTGCGCGCCGCCTCCTGCTGCAGGGTCGACGTCGTGAACGGGGCGGCAGGACGGCGCGTGTACGGCTTGGACTCGACCGACGAGACGACGATGTCGACGCCGCTCGCCTGGATCGCGCGGGAGAGCGCCCCGGCCGAGGCCTCGTCGAGGGCGACGGCCTGCCCCTTGGGCTGGCCTCGGTCGTCGAAGTCGCGGCCGCTGGCGACCCTGGTGCCGTCGACCCGCACGAGGCGCGACGAGAACGGGACGGCGTCGGCAGCGGGCTCGAAGGTGGCGGTGAGGTCCCAGTAGGAAGCGGAGACGAACGCGAGCCGCTCCCGCTCGCGGTCGACGACCAGGCGCGTGGCCGCCGACTGCACGCGACCGGCGGAGAGGCCGGGGCCCACCTTGCGCCAGAGCACCGGCGAGACCTCGTAGCCGTAGAGGCGGTCGAGGATTCGTCGGGTCTCCTGGGCGTCGACGAGAGCAGTGTCGAGCTCGCGGGTGTTCTCCTGCGCCTGCTGGATCGCGTCCTTCGTGATCTCGTGGAAGACCATCCGCTTGACGGGGACCTTCGGCTTCAGCTCCTGCAGCAGGTGCCACGCGATGGCCTCGCCCTCGCGGTCCTCATCAGTCGCGAGGTAGAGCTCGTCCGCGCCCTTGAGCGCTCGCTTCAGGTCGGAGACCGTCTTCTTCTTGGCGTCGGAGACGACGTAGTAGGGCTCGAAGCCGTTCTCGACGTCGACGGAGAACTTGCCGAGCGACCCCTTCTTCAGCTCGGGGGGCAGGTTCTTGGGCTCGACGAGGTCACGGATGTGCCCGACCGAGGCGAGCACCTCGTAGCCGCTGCCGAGGTACTGCCCGATCGTCTTGGCCTTCGCGGGCGACTCGACGATGACCAGTTTCTTCGTGCCTGGCACGGGACTCCTTGCTTCGGGGAACGTCTGGATCCGGTCACGAGGACCGGTCAGGGGGCGGTGGCGGGCGGTTCTCGAGGCGTCCCGACCTGGGGACCGACGGATCGTGCGCTGCCGACAGGCACACCATACACACACCCTCCGGCGCTCCGGCTCACGGCCCGAGACCGGTCTGGTCGCGTGCGGACGGAGGCGGACCCGCCGTGGCGGCAGCCCGGACGACGACCCCGAGGAGGGCAGCGGACCCCGTCACGACGACCGTCACGACGAGCCCCTCGACCGCACAGGAGGTGAGCTCGACGGCGTTCGCCGCGGCCGACGACGCCGCCCGCGCACAAGGGCCGGCACCGTCCGCGACGAGCCCGGCCGCGGCGTCGGCGGCGGCGAGCGCGGACGCGTCCGCGGCGCCCGCCACCCTGCTCCGCTCGGCGAGCGCCTGCGTCCCCGCGAGGGCGGCGACGGCGAGGACGGCGGTCACGACGACGACCGAGACGCAGGCCACGGAGGCGCTGCCCCTGTCGCCGGGGCGGACCCTGCGGCCCAGGACGGTCCGGCCCCTCCTGCGCCTCACTCCTCTCGTCTGCTCCTCCTCGCTCCCGTGCACCTCTTCTCTCCTGGACACCTCTTGTCTCTTGCGCACCTCTTCTCTTCCGTGCACCTCTTCTCTTCCGCGCACCTCTTCCCCTGCGCGCACCTCCTCTCGCCCGCTCGGAGCTTCCCCGCCGTTCACCCGCCGGCGCTCGGCGCGCAGCTGCGCGCCCGGAGAGTGACCACTCCGGAGAGAGGACCGAGGGACACGGGCCTGGCCACCGTGAGGCAGACGAGCGAGCCGTCGTCGGACGAGCTCGACACGGCACCGGGCGCGAGGGACGCCAGGGTCCGCGGGACCGAGTCGGCATCTCCCCTCGCCGTCTGCCTGGCGGCCACGGCAGCCGCGTCCTCGAGCCGGACGGACTGCGCGGAGGCCCCGACGGCCCCGACCGCCAGCGCGACGACGGCGAGGACGGCGGGCAGGACGACGGCGAACTCGGCGGTGACGCTGCCGACGTCGCGGCGGACGGCTGCGCTCCCCACCGATCAGCCGACCGTCAGCGCCGAGCGGACGAGGTCCCCGAGGACCCCGCGCACCTCGTCCGACCGCATGATGACGACGAGCAGGCCCGCGAACCCCACGGCGGCCATGATGACGATGGCGTACTCGGCCGTGGCGGCGCCGTCCTCCGACATCCACCGCCTCCGGGTCGAGGCAGAGCGTCCGGCAGGGGCAGGAACAGCAGCAGCAGCAGGCGGATCGGTGAGGATGACGGGCGGGGTCGTGAGGGTGGTGCTCATGTGGTGCTCTCTCTCGGTCGGCGGCGACCACGCGTCGTGGTCAGCAGCGAGTCTCGATCCCGGGGGGCGGACGGCGCTGGCCGAGCCGCGCCTCCTGGGCACAGATCCTCAGAGGACCTCGGCTGTGGAGGAGACGAGGGCGACCACGAGCGGGACGACGCCCACCACGAGGAACGCCGGCAGCACGCAGACCCCCAGGGGCAGCATCAGGGTCGATCCGAGCTTCGCCGCCGCGGACCTCGCCGCGGTCGTCGCGTCCAGGCGGCGTTCCGCGGCCGCTGCGCGCAGCAACGCACCCGCCGGGGCTCCCGCCCTCCTCGAGAGCTCGAGGACCGCTTCTCCCCCGCCGTCGTCCGCCGCGTCGACTCCGAGCCGGTCGCGACAGGCTTCGTCGACGAGCGCGAGCGCGCCCTCCCAGGACCCTCCGCCCGAGACGGCCACGGCGAGCAGCTCGAGACGGAGACCCGGCACGGCGGCGCTCGGGACCGCCGAGCGGACCAACCGGCCGTTCCAGGCGCGGGCGGCGAGCACGAGAGAGCCTCCCGTGGCGAGGCACCCCCACCCCGCCGGGCTGCCGAAGAGCACCGAGGCGGTGTCGACGCCGAGCCCGAGGGAGAAGAGGAGGCCGACCGGCGGCAGGGCGAGGACGATGCGCCCCGTGGAGCGCGGGCCGCTGAGCGCCACCTCCACCTCGCGACGAGCGGCGTCGGCCTGGCGGAGAGCGGCGACGAAGCTGCCCAGGCACCCCGCGAGCGGAGCTCCGCTGCGCTCCGCCACGTGCCAGGCGCAGGCTACCTGGGCCCACTCTTCCGCGTGCCGTCCGCCGTCCACGGCCGCGTCGAACGCCCGGTGCTCGAGGGCCTGCCGGAGGGACACGGACACGGGGACGCCCTCGTCCGCAGAGCGGCCGACGTGCGTCGCCACGGCACGCACGGGCCCGTCCGGCTCGGCCTCCCCCACGTGCGTCCAGGCGGAGGCAGGCGCCACACCGGCCGCGAGGAGGACCGCGAGTCGGTCGACCACCGTCGCGGCGGGAGTGAGCGGACGTCGACGGCGGCCCCGCTGCGTCACGGGCCGCGTCGGCCGCCGACGACCGTGGCTCCGAGGCCCTCGCGGGCCGTCAGCTCGCCCGACGCCGACGTGCCGAGGGAGCCGATGACGGCCAGACGCCGCCCGCCGCCCGCCCGCTCGAGGTGGAACACGGCGTCGAGCGCGCTGACGGCCTGGCGAGCCATGGCCGCCGGCGTGAGGCCGGCGATCGCTCCCAGGGCCTCGAGACGGGCCGGGACGTCGGCCAGGCCGTTCGCGTGCAGCGTGCCGGCTCCGCCGTCGTGCCCGGTGTTCAGCGCCGACAGGAGGTCTCGGACCTCGGCACCCCGGCACTCGCCCACGACGAGGCGGTCGGGACGCATGCGGAGAGCCTCTCGCAGGAGCCTGGCCAGGTCGACGCCGCCCACCCCCTCGAGGTTCGGCTGGCGGGCCTCGAGCGAGACCACGTGGGGGTGGACCACGCGGAGCTCCGCCACGTCCTCGACGGTGACGATGCGGTCACCCGGCGACGACGCGGAGAGCATGGCCGCCAGGAAGGTCGTCTTGCCGGTCCCGCCCGCCCCCGTGACGAGGACGTTGGCCCGACGGTCCACGCACGCCCGCACGGCGTCCTCGTCGACGTCGGCGAAGAACCCGGCCCGGCTGAGGTCGTCGAGCGTCGGCGGCACGGCTCGGGGGAAACGGATCGAGAGCGCTGTCCCCGAGGTCGAGATCGGAGGCAGGACCACGTGGACGCGCACGCCGCCCGGGAGCCGCACGTCGACGCACGGACTGGCCTCGTCCACGTGGCGCCCGCCCCGGGCGACGAGCCTCACGGCGAGCTCGCGGACGGCCGCCTCGGAGAGGTGGACCCGCGGCTCGGGGCGGGCGCCTCCTCCTCGGTCGACCCACGTGCCCGACCCGCCGGTGACGAAGACGTCGGTCACCTCGGGGTCGTCCAGGAGAGGGGCGAGCGGCCCCAGCCACGACCAGTCGACCCGGGAGTCTTGTACCCCGTTCGTAGCTCGCGTACCCCGATGCGTCGAGGTGATCGGCGGCGCCGACGCCACGAAGCGCCCTGGCGTCGAAGTGACGGTGGTGAACGGGTGGTCGAGGGTGAGGCCCGGGGTGGGGCCGGGAGGCGCTCCGGTCATGTCCGGACCCTAGCCACGCCCCGCCGACTGGACAGACAGGACTGTGCATCCTGGGGACCAGGTCAGTGCGAGGATCCCTGGGGAGGGATCACCCGGGTGATCCTGGGCGACCGTCAGGGCAAAAAAGAGGGGCGGCACCAGTTGGGGGGAACTGGTGCCGCCACGGCAGCGCTGGATCGGGGGGAATCGCTCGCGCTGCACACCGGGGTTGAATCCGGACGTGTCGAGTGTACCCCACGGGGGCAGGGCGGTGCCAGCATCGTGGCCGTGCCCGCTCGGCGGCATTCGCCTCCCGGCCAGGCGTGACGGCGCGGGCACGCACGCCCGGGCGCCGACGCGGCCCGGAGTAGTCTCGCTCGGGGCGCAGGCGCCCGCATCCGCAACGACGCGAGAGGACGACGATGGTCGACCGTCAGGACATCCCCACCAGCCCCGCCACGGACGAAGAAGGGGCGGGGTCCGCCTCCGTGGCCGCCTTCCCCCCGTCGTCCGAGTTCGCCGCCCGGGCCGTGGCCGGACCGGAGCTCGCCGCCGCCGCCGGTGCCGACCGCCTCGCCTTCTGGGGCGACCAGGCACGTCAGCGGCTGTCGTGGGACGTGGAACCGACGGAGACCCTCGACTGGTCGGGCGCCCCGGTCGCCCGCTGGTTCGCCGACGGTCGCCTGAACGTCGCCTACAACTGCCTGGACCGGCACGTCGAGGCGGGCCACGGCGACCGCGTCGCGCTCCACTGGGAGGGCGAGCCCGGCGACAGCCGCTCGGTCACCTACGCCGAGCTCACCTCCCTGGTGAGCCAGGCCGCGAACGTGCTCACCTCGATGGGAGTCGTGGCCGGCGACCGTGTCGTGATCTACCTCCCCCAGGTCCCGGAGGCGGTGGTGGCGATGCTCGCCGTGGCCCGTCTCGGCGCCGTCCACAGCGTCGTCTTCGGCGGCTTCAGCGCCGAGAGCCTGCGCGCCAGGATCGACGACGCCCAGGCCGTCCTCGTCATCACGGCAGACGGCGGGTGGCGGAAGGGCGTCGTCGCTCCCCTGAAGCCCGCCGTCGACGCCGCGCTCGCGGTCGGCGGCGAGTCGAGCGTCCGCGACGTGCTGGTGGTCCGCCGGGGCGGCAACGAGGTCGAGTGGACCGAGGGACGCGACCGGTGGTGGCACGAGGCGCTCGAGGGCGTCTCCGACCAGCACGAGCCCGAGTCGTTCGAGGCGGAGCACCCGCTGTTCATCCTCTACACGAGCGGCACCACCGGCAAGCCCAAGGGCATCCTGCACACCTCCGGCGGCTACCTGACGCAGGTCGCGACCACCCACGCGACGGTCTTCGACCTCCGTCCGGAGACGGACGTCTGGTGGTGCACCGCCGACGTGGGCTGGATCACCGGCCACAGCTACGTCGTCTACGGGCCCCTCGCCAACGGCGCCACGCAGGTGCTCTACGAGGGGACCCCCGACTCGCCTGCCCCCGGCCGGTGGTGGGACATCGTCGAGAAGTACCGGGTCTCGCTCTTCTACACGGCCCCGACCGCGATCCGCAGCTTCATGAAGGCGGGCCGGGAGATCCCGCAGGCGCGCGACCTCTCGTCGCTGCGGCTCCTCGGGTCCGTGGGCGAGCCCATCAACCCGGAAGCGTGGCTCTGGTACCGAGAGGTGGTCGGCGCGGGCACGACGCCGATCGTCGACACCTGGTGGCAGACGGAGACCGGCGCGATCATGATCTCCCCGCTGCCCGGGATCACCTCCACGAAGCCGGGCGCCGCCCAGACCCCGCTGCCGGGGATCTCGATCGACGTCGTCGACGAGCAGGGCGCGTCCGTGACCGACGGCGACAGCGGGCTGCTCGTCGTCGCCGAGCCCTGGCCGTCGATGCTGCGCGGCATCTGGGGCGACCCTGAGCGCTACGCGGAGACGTACTGGAGCCGTTTCGGGGACCGCTACTTCGCCGGCGACGGCGCACGCCGGGACGAGGACGGCGACATCTGGCTGCTCGGCCGGGTCGACGACGTCATGAACGTGTCGGGCCACAGGCTCTCGACGGCGGAGATCGAGTCCGCGCTCGTCTCCCATCCCATCGTCGCCGAGTCCGCAGTCGTGGGCGCCGCGGACGAGACCACGGGCCAGGCCGTCGTGGCCTTCGTCGTGCTCCGCAACAAGAAGAAGAAGAGCCTCACCCCCGAGGAGGCGGCCGTCGCCCTGAAAGCGCACGTCGCGCAACAGATCGGCGCGATCGCCCGGCCCCGCTCGATCGTGCTCGTGGACGAGCTGCCCAAGACGCGCTCCGGCAAGATCATGCGGCGCCTCCTGCGGGACGTCGCGGAGGGGCGCGAGGTCGGCGACACGACGACCCTCGCCGACTCGGCCGTCATGACAGTGATCTCGGCAGAGATGCGCTGACGGACGAGGCCCCGGGACGCGACGCCCCTCAGGCGCTCGTCTCGGGGCCTCGTGCCCGCCGGAGGTCAGGAGGTCGGCGCGACCTCGAGCAGGAGCTCCACCTCGACGGGCGAGTCGAGAGGCAGCACGGCGACGCCGACCGCGCTCCTGGCGTGGACGCCGGCATCGCCGAAGATCTCGCCCAGCAGCTCGGACGCGCCGTTGAGGACCCCGGGCTGGCCCGAGAAACCAGGCTCAGAGGCGACGAAGCCCGTGACCTTGACGACCCTGGCCACGTCGTCGAGCGATCCGAGCACCGAGGCGGCCGCGGCCAGCGCGTTCAGGACGCACGTGGCCGCGAGGTCGCGAGCCCTGGCCGGGGCGACGAGCCCCGGGCCGTCGCCGACCTTGCCCGTCGCGGGCAGGACGCCGTCGACGAAGGGCAGCTGGCCCGCCGTGTAGACGGCCGTGCCGACCCGCACGGCGGGGACGTAGACGCCTGCCGGCGCAGCCACCGTCGGGAGGGTGAGCCCGAGCTCGGCGAGCCGGTCGTCGACGCGGCCCACTACGAGTCCTGCTTCTGGCGCTTCAGCCACGCGACCGGGCCCCCCTCGGGGCCCTGCGTCACCTGCACCAGCTCCCAGCCGTCGCTCCCCCAGTTGTTCAGGATCGCGGTGCTGTTGTGCACCATGAGCGGCGTGGTCATGTACTCCCAAAGGACCATTTGTGGTTCCTGTCAGCTCGGATGTCGGCGGTGTCACTTACCCTGATCTTATGTCTGCCCAAAAATCGAAGCCCACGTCCGTCATCGGGGCGCTCTTCGGGTTCATCGGCTTCAGCGTCCTGGCCGGGCTCCTCGTGACCATCGGGGTGACCCCCGCGATCGCGGTCGCCGGCATGACGGCCTCGAGCACGATCGGGGTCTTCGAGTCGATCCCGGAGTACATCGAGATCGGCAAGCTGCAGCAGCGCAACACCCTCTACGCGAAGCAGAGCGGACAGGACGTCCCCTTCGCCACGCTGTACAGCGAGAACCGGGTCGAGCTCGAGTGGGACCAGGTGTCGCAGTCCCTCAAGGACGCGGTCGTGGCCGGTGAGGACCGCCGGTTCTACGAGCACGGCGGCGTCGACGTCACGTCGCTGGTGCGCGCGGCCGTCGGGTCGGTCGGCGGCGGAGAACTCGGCGCGAGCGGCGGCGGGTCGACGCTGACCATGCAGCTCGTCCGGAACATCCGCATCGCGCAGTCGCAGCTCATCACCGACCCCGACGAGAAGAAGGCGGCCTACGAGGACGCCATCAAGACGACGGTCGACCGCAAGCTCGAGGAGATGAAGTTCGCCATCGGGCTCGAGAAGAAGTACACCAAGGACGAGATCCTCCTCGCGTACCTCAACATCGCGTACTTCGGCGACCAGACCTACGGCGTGCAGGCCGCCGCCCAGCACTACTTCAACAAGAACGCGTCGGACCTCACCACGGAAGAGGCCGCGAGCCTCATCGCGATCGTGCAGTACCCCGACACGCGCAACCTGTCGACCCCGGAGAAATACGACGGCAACAAGGCCCGCCGCGACGTGATCCTCAAGTCGATGCTCGCCGAGGGCTTCATCGACCAGGCGCAGGAGCAGGCCTCCCTGGCGACCGACATCGCCGGCTACGTGCACCTCACGGCACCGACCCAGGGCTGTGCCGCGGTCACGGCCGCCGGCGCCCAGTACTTCTGCGACTACGTGAAGAAGAACATCAAGAACCTCGCTGTCCTCGGTGCCACCGAGGAGGAGCGGCTCGCGAACTGGAACACGGGCGGGCTGAACGTCTACACGACGCTCAACCTCGACCTGACGGCCAACGCCAAGGGCCAGCTCGACAAGTGGGCACCTGCGTCCGAGACGCGCCTCAAGCTCGGCAGCGCCGTGAACTCCGTCGAGGCCGGGACGGGCCGAGTGGTCGTGATGACGCAGAACACCGCGTTCTCCGAGGTCGACACGGGTGACCGCACGCAGACGTCGATCAACTTCAGCACGGACAAGGACTACGGCGGATCCGGCGGCTTCCAGCCGGGCTCGACCTACAAGCCCTTCACGCTCATCGACTGGATCGAGCAGGGCCACGGCATCTACGAGTCGGTCAACGCGACCCCGCGGACCTTCTACCTCACGGCGGGCGGGGACAGGACCAGCGGCTGGGCGCCGAAGAACGACGCCGGCGAGAAGCCCGGCAACATGCAGGTCACCACGGCCACGGCCAAGTCGATGAACACGGCCTACGCCGCCATGGCCTCCAAGCTCGACCTCAAGGACATCGCGAACGTCGCCCAGAAGCTCGGCTTCCACCGCGCCGACGGCCGCGACGTCGAGTACACGAACCCCTCGTCCATCCTCGGGTCGAACGAGGTGGCCCCGCTGACCATGGCGACGGCCTACGCCGCCATCGCCGCGGGCGGCAAGTACTGCTCGCCCATCGTGGTGGACAACATCGTCGACGACGACGGCAACGCCCTCGGCGGCCAGCCGCAGGAGTGCACCCAGGCGCTCGACCCCCAGGTCGCCGCTGCGGCCAGCGTCGCGATGTCCGGGCTCTGGACCAACGGCACGGGCACCGGCGCTCTCCCCCGCGACGG
The DNA here is from genome assembly GCF_007954365.1 of Frigoribacterium sp. ACAM 257. GTDB lineage: Bacteria > Actinomycetota > Actinomycetes > Actinomycetales > Microbacteriaceae > Frigoribacterium. Next base: position 339,482 of record NZ_VOLO01000001.1, on the reverse strand, counting down.
CTACCCGGAGATCGGCAAGACGGGCACGACGGACGACAAGGACCAGATCTGGATCGTCGGTGCCACCACGAAGCTCGCCACGGCCGTCTGGCAGGGCAACTGGGACGGCAAGAAGATCAGCCTCCGCAGCTACGGCTCGCCCATCGCCGGCGGCAAGTACGCCACGACACGTGCAGACCTGTTCCGAGCGGTGCAGACCGTCAACAACACCGTCTACCCCGGCACGGCCTTCCTCAAGCCCGACGCCTCGATCGTGCGCGGGTCCGGCGTGTCCGTCCCGGAGCTCGGCGGCAGCAGCGTCTCCGCGGCGCAGACGATGCTCAAGGGCCTGTCCCTCATCTACAAGGACGGCGGCACGCAGGCCTCGGCCCTCCCCGCAGGTCAGGTGGTGGGAACGAGCCCGGCAGCGGGCACCGTCCTCAGCAAGGGAGAATCCGTCCAGGTCTTCACGAGCGACGGCTCGGGTGCGGCTGCCGTCCCCGACGTGACCGGGCAGACCGTGGCGAACGCGAAGACGGCCATCGCGGCGGCAGGATTCGGGGCCGACAAGGTGACCGTCACCGGCTACGCGGCAGGCGACGGCAAGAACCAGTGCCGTGTGGCGGGCACCGATCCCGCGCCCGGCACGTCGATCGCCAAGGACGCTGCCGTGGGGCTCACCCTCTTCGGCGACCCGCAGGGCGCCGACCCGGGCAGCTGCAAGTGACGCCCCTCCCCCTCGGCAGGGCGACGGCCGCGACCGCACTGGCGGGCGCGGCCGTCGGCCTGGGTGCCTTCGCCTGGGGCAGTCTCGTCGAGCGGAACCGGTTCACCGTGCGGCACGAGGTGCTCAGCATCCTCGAAGCCGGTTCTCGCCCGCTGACGATCCTGCACCTCAGCGACCTGCACCTCGCTCCCTGGCAGACAGAGAAGCAGGAGTGGGTGCGTGGCCTGGCCGTCTACGAGCCGGACCTCGTGGTCAACACGGGCGACAACATCGGTCACGTCGACGCCCACGGTGCCCTGGAGCACACCCTCGAGCCGTTCCGCGGGGTGCCCGGCGTGTTCGTCAACGGGTCGAACGACTACTACGGGCCGCTCCCCAAGAACCCGTTCGCGTACTTCGGCGGGCCGAGTGCCGTCACCCGGGCGCCGACGCCCCTCGACATCGGCCGGATGGAGGCGTTCTTCGCCGACCTCGGCTGGCTCGACCTGAACAACGCCGCCCGCGCGATCGAGATCCGGGGGTCCCGCCTCGAGCTCTTCGGCGTCAACGACGCCCACCGGGGCTGGGACCGTCTCGACCGCCTCCCCGGGGCGCTCGACGACCTGCGTGAGAACGTCCGTTGGCACGACGACCGACGCGGACCTGACCCCATCAGCATCGGGGTGACCCACGCTCCCTACCAGCGCGTCCTGAACTCGTTCGTGAACAACGGCGCCGACGTCATCTTCGGCGGGCACACGCACGGCGGCCAGGTGCGCCTGCCCGGCTACGGCGCCCTCGTCACGAACTGCGACGTGCCCCGTGGCAAGGTCAGCGGACTCAGCACGTGGAGCCACGCTCGCAAGACCGCCCACCTCGAGATCTCCGCCGGGCTCGGCACGTCGATCTACGCGCCGGTGCGCTTCGACTGCCGACCTGAGGCCGTGGTCGTGACGCTCACCGCCTGACCCCGGCTGCCGCCGCTCGGTGGTGCGAGCGGGTCGAAAGATCCGCTATCCTTGTCAGGTTGCTCCACTCGGCCCACGGGCCGGGCGACACCTCGGGGTGTGGCGCAGCTTGGTAGCGCGCCTCGTTCGGGACGAGGAGGTCGTGGGTTCGAATCCCGCTACCCCGACGAAAAGACGGCCAGACCCTTCGGGTCTGGCCGTCTTTTCTTGTGCCCTCTGGTGGGGCGGTCCCCGCCCGCCCCACGAAGATGGCCAGACCCTTCGGGTCTGGCCGTCTTTTCTTGTGCCCTCTGGTGGGGCGGTCCCCGCCCGCCCCACGATTGATCGAGGGCGGGTCATCCGGGTCGAGGGCGGGTCGGTGCGGACCCGCCCTCGGCCCGAATGACCCGCCCTCGAGCGACATCACCCCGCGGACTCGTTCCGACGCCGACGCCGGCATCGGCATCGGCATCGGCATCGACGGATCGCTTCCGCCAGCGGCCTCGGCGGGTCGCCGGACCCGGCGGGTCAGGCCAGGCGCCCGTCGCTCTCGGCGAGGTAGCAGGCGGCACAGAGCGACTCGTACGTGACCTCTCGGCCGTCGATCGCGACCTGGTCGCCGTCGAAGACGAAGCGATCGCCGAGCTTGCGTGCGTTGAAGACCGCCTTGCGGCCGCATCGGCAGATCGTCTTGAGCTCCTCGAGCGAGTGCGCCACCTCGAGGAGGCGGCGACTGCCCGGGAAGGCGACGGTGCGGAAGTCCGTCCTGATGCCGTAGGCGAGGACGGGGACGCCCTCGAGCACCGCGATCCGCAGCAGATCGTCGACCTGGCCCGGCGTGAGGAACTGCACCTCGTCGACCAGCAGGCACGACAGGTCGGTGCCGGTGTCCGCCCGGACCCGCTCGCGGGAGCGGCAGAACACGTCGCGGACGTCGTCGTCCGGTGCGAACGTCACGTCGACCGGCCGGGTCACGCCGAGGCGCGACACGATCGCGTCGTCGCCCTTGGTGTCGACCCGTGGCTTGGCCAGCAGGACACGCTGCCCGCGTTCCTCGTAGTTGTACGCGGCCTGGAGCAACGCCGTGCTCTTGCCGCTGTTCATCGCGCCGTAGCGGAAGTACAGCTTCGCCACTACTGCAGGTAGCCGTCCTCCGCCGCGCGACGGATCAGCTCGGACTTCTTGCTCGCGGGCCGGTTGGCCTTCGCGTACTTCTCTCGGACGCGCCGGAGATAGGTCTTGGCCGTCTCGTACTGCACGTTCATCTGGGCCGCGACCTCGTTGGTGCTGAAGCCCGACACGTAGAGCCGGAACGCCTCGGACTCGCCCGCGCTGAGCTTCGGGCGGCTCTGGTTCGCAGCTCCCACCGGCAGGGGGCGCCAGTCACGCTGAGGCGACGCGTCGCGAGCCACGCCCATGACCTGACGGGCCGCGTCCATCACCTCCCGCATGGGGAGCGCCTTCGAGAGGAAGGCCGACGCACCGGCGTCGAGGGCGCGTTCGCGGGACTCGCGGGTGTCGAGACTCGACAGGACGATCACCTTGGCGCCGGCGGCACGGCACGTCCGCACCCGGGCCTCGATCGAGACCGGCTCCTTGAGCTGGAAGTCGAGGAACACCAGGTCGGTCGGGAAGTTGTCGCTGTGCACGAGCTGCAGCCACGTGTGGGCCGTCAGGACCAGGTCGAAGTCGTACGCGTTGACGTTGATCCAGCTCGAGAGGCTGTCGAGCAGCACCTCGTGGTCGTCGAGGATGGCGAGGCGGACGCGGCGCGTCGAGGGCGCCTCGGAGCCGGGGCCCACGGTGCTCCACGACGGGGCGGCACCGGGCCGGCCGAAGCCCGGACGGAGGGACGAGCGGCCGCTCGGCTCAGTGCTGGTCATAAGAAAACCTTAGTGTCAGGAGGGGCGGGGCGGGATCGACCTGCAGGTCGTCGAAGACGATCCGCACGACGGCGAAGTAGGGCGCCAGACGATGGCGGACGGCGGACTCGGACGAGGCCGTGGCGACGCTGATGCGGGCCTCGACCCGCTCCTCCTCGGCACCGTGTCCGACCTCGAGCTCGATGCGCACGGCGTCCGGCTGGACGGCGTCGCTCTCGCCGAGGGCCACGAGCAGCGCGCGCAGGGACGTGCGGTGCGCGGCCGTCATCCGGTCTGCCGCCCGGCCGACGTCCACGACGGCCCCGGACACTCGGGTGGAGGGGTCGGCCAGCACCTGCTCGAGCCAGCTGCGGTCCGCCTCGGCGACCATGGTGCTGCGGAGGTCGGCACTGATCCGGCGGGCTCGCTCGACGTCCGCCTCCGTCACGACGCCCGCGGCGACGACCTCGCCGAAGAACGGCGCGACGTCGCGGTTGAGGATGGTCACCCTGTCCTGCTGCACGCTCCGGGCGACGCTCGAGCGGAACTCGTCGGCGCTGGCCTGACGAGCCGAGGAGGCGCCCGCGATCCACCGCTCCACCATCGTCGTGAAGGCGGCCGAGAACGACGCCCCGGCCAGCGAGAGCGCCAGCACCGGGGTCACGGCGACCACGACGAACACCAGCACGGGGACATCGGTGAGGAACGCCTCGCTCTCGACGAGCACGACCGCCGTGAGGACGACTGCGGACGCCAGCCCCGCGACCACGAGGTCGAGCGCGGGGCGGTACGGTGCGAGGCCCGCGAGGAGCAGCCCGACGGCGAGGGAGGCCCAGTCGTCGCGGACCATGGAGTTGTGGCCCGCGGACGCGACGGCGGCGAGGACGGCGGCGAGGGCACCGAGCGCGACCACGCCCGCGACCGACCACCGGGTGAGCGGTGCCCGGAGGGGACTCGAGGCGAGCACCAGGACGACCCCCGCCGCCCCGAGCGCCACGAGGGCCCCGACGGCGGCGGCGGGCACCACGATCTCGTCGCGCGTGACGACGATCGACACCGTCGCGTAGACGACCGCCGCGACCGCGGCGAGCGCCGTGACGGGGCGGGAGCTGAGAGCGCCGAGCGGATCGACCTGCTGCGGACTGCGGCGGGTCACGGTGCTCCCCTGCCTGCGGCGGGGGACGCCAGGTCGACGGGGCCGGGATCGGCGATGACCGAGCCAGCCACCGCCTCCCCAGGCGGACCGACCGAGTCGGTGGGTGCGACCGGGACGCGGAGCATGACCGAGGTGCCGCTGCCGGGCGAGGACCAGATCTGCGCCGAGCCCCCCACCCGCCTCGTCCTGGCCTCGACCGAGTTCTTGAGGCCGAGCCTGTCGGGCGCCGTGGCCGCGGCGTCGAAGCCGACCCCGTCGTCGATGATCATGACCGTGAGGTCGACGCCGTCCCCGTACACGACGACCTCAGCGCGGTCCGTACCGCTGTGCACGGCGACGTTCGTGAGGCACTGGGCCACGGCGAGCCCCAGGGCGCGGCAGACCGCGGGGGCCAGGCGGACCACCGCGCCGAGGTCGCCCGTGACGCCGACCTCGAGCCCGCCCTCGCGCGCCCGTGCGACGGCGCGGCCCAGCTCGGACGTCGCCCAGTCGCCGGGCCCGGTCGTCGGGGAGGCCGGGGCCGGGGCCCTGGTCTCGTCGACGAGCCACTCCTGGCCGACGAGCACCTCGAGGTCGGTCGCCATCGACGCCGCGGTCGCCGAGTCGAGCGGGCCGGGCCCCCCGGCCGTGATGGAGGCGAGATGGTTCAGCACCGTGTCGTGCAGCAGCGCCGACGCCTGCTGTTCCACGTCGTGGCGGATGGCCTGCTTCTGCTGGTCGAAGGCCGCCCGGTGCAGGCTCGGCTGGGCACGGTCGACGCGTCCCCGTGCGAGAAGGGACGACGTCGCCGTCACGGACACGAGGAGCCATGCGAAGAGGACCGCGACGTCGAGACGCGGCGTCGCGCCGGTCTGCCACGTCGCCAGCTGGGTGACGAGCTCCCCCAGGGCGAAGCCTGCGGTGGCCCAGAGCAGGCTGCCCCGGGAACGCAGCCCGCTGCCGCCGACCATGACGAGGGCGATCTTCGGCAGCGAGAGGGAGAAGGCGTCGGATGCCTGGACCGAGGGGATCTGGGCGAACAGGGTGACCGCGTACCAGTAGAGGCACGCCGAGCCGATGGCGAGGTACGCGAGGACGGCGGTCGTGCTGCGGAATCGCTCGACGACGAAGAGCATGCCGAGCATCGGCAACAACGCCACGAGAGCGGGCCAGAGCAGATACGACGGCTCGGCGACCTGGTTCACGATCAGCAACAGGCCGGCACTCACGAGGACGACGCTCGCGATGACGTGGCAGGCACGGGACAGCGCACGGCCCACGGTCTGCGGGACGAGGTGTGCAGGGAGGCCGAGCAGCATGGCGGCCCCCTCCTGGTCGACGTGTCGGGCAGGACGATCATGCCAGAACGAGGACCCGTCCTGTACCCCGTTATCTAGGGGCACTCGACGGGGCGAGGCCCAGCCCGCGGCTCGGTTGTGCCCCGACCTCCGCGACGGGGACGCGATGGGCGGCGGCGCGGTCAGAAGAGGCGCGGCTGCGGCGACCGCGCACCGCCCGGCAGCTCGTGCGCGATGAGCGAGCGCGGTCGTCCGTCCGCGCCGAAGCCCAGCGTGCCCCGGGCCGCCGCCGCGTCGTCGAGGGCACTCGAGCGGGTGGAGCCCGTCGCCGGGTCGGCCGTGCCGTGCTCGAGCCCGTGCTCGGCCAGCAGGGGCCGCATGCGGGCTGCGAGCCACTTGCGGTAGCCGAGGGGCGCGTAGGTGCTCGTCGCGTACATGTCGCGGTACCGCGTGACGAGCTCGGGGTGCTCGCGCTCGAGCCAGGCGGACCACCACTCCTTGACACCGGGCTTGAGGTGCAGGGCCGAGTACAGCAGGCTCGTCGCCCCGGAGGCGCGCACGGCGGCGAGGGCCCGGTGGAGGTGGTCGAGGTCGTCGGTCAGCCACGGCAGCACGGGCATCATGAACACGGAGCAGCGGAGCCCTGCGTCGGTCGCGGCACGGACCGTCGCGAGGCGTGCGGCCGTCGTCGGCGTGCCCGGCTCGACCGACTGCTGCAGGTCGTCGTCGTGGATCGCGATCGACATCGCGATGTCGACGGGCACCTGCTGAGCCGCCTCGACGAGGCGCGGCAGGTCGCGCCTCAGCAGGGTGCCCTTGGTCAGGATGCTGAACGGGGTGCCCGAGTCGGCCAGGGCCGCGATGATGCCCGGCATCAACCGGTACTTGCCCTCGGCGCGCTGGTAAGGGTCGGTGTTCGTGCCGAGCGCGACGGGGTGACGCTGCCACGACGGGCGACGCAGCTCGCGGGACAGCACCTCGGCGACGTTCACCTTCACGACGATCTGCCGGTCGAAGTCGTCGCCGCCGTCGAGGTCGAGGTACTCGTGGGTCGGACGCGCGAAGCAGTAGACGCAGGCGTGGCTGCACCCGCGGTACGGGTTGATCGTCCAGCCGAAGGGCAGGGCCGAGTCGCTGCCCGGCACACGGTTCAGGGCGCTCTTCGCGAGGATCTCGTGGAACGTCACCCCGGCGAACTCGGGCGTCGTGACCGAGGCGACCAGGTTCGACAGCCTGGCCAACCCGGGCAGCGCCGACGCGTCGGTCGTCGTCGTCGCCTGCTCGCTCCACCTCATCTGCAGAGTCGAACACATGTTCGACTCGACGTCAAGCCGAGGCCGGGGCCGGGGCCGGGGCCCGAGTCGGCCCGCGCCTCCTGCGATCAGCGAGACCGAGAACTGCCCCGGGGGCTAGGCGTGGATCCGCAGGGCCTCGGCGGTCGCTCCGAGCGTGGCCGCGGCGCGCACCTCGTCGTCGGCGAGCTGGTCGCCGTAGGTCGGGACCATGCGACTGAGGGTCGGCGTCCACCCTGCGATCCGGTCGGGGAAGCAGCGCTCGAGCACCGACAACATGATGGGCACGGCGGTGGAGGCGCCGGGCGAGGCCCCGAGGAGGCCCGCGATCGTGCCGTCGGCCGCCGAGACCACCTCGGTGCCGAACTGCAGCACGCCGCCCTTCTTCGCGTCCTTCTTGATGACCTGGACGCGCTGGCCCGCGGTGATGCGGTACCAGTCGGCAGGGTCGGCGTCGGGCATGAACTCGCGCAGCGACTCGAACTTGCTGTCGCTGCTCGCCATCAGCTGGCCGACCAGGTACTTGACCAGCGACAGGTTGGCGAGCCCGGCCCGGATCATCGGGTAGAGGTTGTGCGGTCGGATCGAGGCGAAGAGGTCGAACCACGAGCCGTTCTTGAGGAACTTGGGGCTGAAGCCCGCGTACGGCCCGAACATCAGGCTCGCCTGGCCGTCCACGACGCGGGTGTCGAGGTGCGGCACGGACATCGGGGGCGACCCGACGGCGGCCTTGCCGTAGACCTTCGCGGCGTGCTTCGCCACCACGGCCGGGTCGTCGGTCCGGAGGAACTCGCCGCTGACCGGGAACCCGCCGAAGCCCTTGATCTCGTCGATGCCCGACTTCTGCAACAGGTGCAGGGCGCCTCCCCCGGCGCCGACGAAGACGAACCGGGCGTCGACGCTCGTGGGCGTGCCCCCGACCTGACGGCGCATGGCGACCCGCCAGGTGCCGTCGGCCAGCTTGGTCAGCCCGGTGACGCGGTGGTCGAGCTCGATGCGTGCCTCGTTCTCCTCCAGGTAGGTCAGCAGGAGGCGCGTCAGGCTGCCGAAGTCGACGTCGGTGCCCGCCTCGATGCGGGTCGCGGCGATCGGCTGGTCCTTCGCGCGACCGACGATGAGCGACGGGGCCCACGACCGGATCACGGAGGCGTCGGTGCTGAACTCGATCCCGGCGAAGAGCGGGTGGTCGCGGAGGGCCTCGTGCCGCTTGCGCAGGTACTCGACGTTGGCCTCGCCCCAGACGAAGCTCATGTGCGGCGTCGAGTTGATGAAGGCGGACGGCTCGGGCAGGGCCCCCTCGGCGACGAGGAACGACCAGAACTGCCGGGAGACCTGGAACTGCTCGTTGACCTTGACGGCGCTGCTCGTGTCGATCGTGCCGTCGGCGCGCTCGGGCGTGTAGTTCAGCTCGCAGAGGGCGGAGTGGCCCGTCCCGGCGTTGTTCCAGGGGTTGCTCGACTCCTGTGCGACGTCGCCGAGCGCCTCGTACACCTGGATGGTCCAGGTGGGCTCGAGCTGCTTGATCATGGCGCCCAACGTGGCGCTCATGACGCCGGCCCCGATGAGGGCGACGTCGACGGGCTTCGTTGCCTTCGATGCTTCGGTCACGAGGTGCAGTCTAGGCGTCGCGTCTGGGTGCGGGACCGGGCACGGCTCGATGCCGAGCCGGTGACGGCCTCGGCGGTCAGCCCGTCGGCTCAGAGCCCGAGCGCCGTCAGCTCGGCGTCCATCCGGCGGGCCATCTCCGCGTAGCCGTCGTCGTTCGGGTGCAGCCCGTCCGCGGCCATCCACTCGGGGTGCCCCTCGAGCCACCGGGAGGCGCCCGGCACCCAGTCCGCGCCGACCTCGTCGGCCGCGTCACGGACCCAGCCGCTGATGACGTCGACGCTGGCCGGCCGCTCGTCCGTGTACCAGAACGGCTCGACGACGACGAGGCGGGCGTCGGGCAGTGCGGAGGCGATGCGGTCGAGGTCGTCGCCGATCTGGGCGTGGACCTCGTCGGCGCGCGCGTCGTACGAGAAGTTGTCGTTCAGCCCCATCGTGACGAAGACGATGTCCGGGTCGGCGTCGATGACGAGGCCGGGCAGGTCGCCGCCCTCGAACGACGTGCGGTGGTTGACGAAGCCGAGCCCGTTGACGCTCGGGTTGTACTCACGCCAGCCGCGCTCCTCGCTGACGACGGTCGACCAGCGGCGGGACGCGTCGGAGGCTCCCGTGCCGAGCGTGTACGAGTCGCCGTAGAAGGCCACGACAGGGCCGTCCCCCTCGGGGACGGCCGACGAGGCGGGCGGCCCGTCCGCGACCGGGCCCGCACAGCCCGTCAGGACGGCGGCGGCGGCAGCGGCAGCGAGCAGGGCGACGAGGCCGGGCACGGAACGGTTCATGCCCGGTCTTCGGAGCGAGGGAGGTGCGGGTTGGGTGGCGGGAGCTACGCCGTCGCGAGACGGCGCGCCGCGACGATCTCGGCGATCTGCACGGCGTTCAGCGCGGCGCCCTTGCGGAGGTTGTCGTTGCTGATGAAGAGGGCGATGCCGCGGCCGCCGGGCACGCCCTCGTCCTGACGGACGCGACCGACGAACGACGGGTCCTTGCCGGCGGCCTCGAGGGGCGTGGGCACGTCCGTGAGGACGACGCCGGGGGCGTCGGCGAGCAGCTCGCGGGCACGGGCGGCCGTCAGCTCGGTCGCGAACTCGGCGTTGATCGACAACGAGTGGCCGGTGAAGACGGGGACGCGCACGCAGGTGCCGCTGACGAGCAGGTCGGGACGCTCGAGGATCTTGCGGCTCTCGTTGCGGAGCTTCTTCTCCTCGTCGGTCTCGTCGAGGCCGTCGTCGACGATCGAGCCGGCGAGCGGGATGACGTCGAAGGCGATGGGGCGCACGTAGACGGCGGGCTCCGGCATCTGCACCGCGCCTCCGTCGTGGACGAGGCCGGCCGCGTCTCCCTCGAGGGCCGCGCGCGCCTGGCCGAGGAGCTCGTCGGCGCCCACGAGGCCGCTGCCGCTGACGGCCTGGTACGTGCTCACGATCAGGCGCTCGAGCGTCGCCTCGGCGTCGAGCACCTTGAGCACGGGCATGGCGGCCATGGTCGTGCAGTTCGGGTTCGCGACGATGCCCTTGACGGCCTGGTCGATCGCGTGAGGGTTGACCTCGCTGACGACGAGCGGCACGTCGGGATCCATCCGCCAGGCGCTCGAGTTGTCGATCACGAGCACGCCGGCCTCGGCGAAGCGGGGGGCGTGCGCACGGCTGCCGGTGGCGCCGGCCGAGAAGAGGGCGATGTCGAGCCCGGCCGGGTCGGCCGTCTCGACGTCCTCGACGACGACGTCGACGCCGCGGAAGGGCAGCGTCGTGCCTGCGGAGCGCGCCGTGGCGAAGAAGCGGATCTCGGCGATCGGGAAGTCGCGCTCGTCGAGCAGCTTCCGCATGACCTTGCCGACCTGGCCGGTGGCGCCGACCACGCCGACGCGCAGACCTTCAGACATCTCGTGCTCCTGGGGGTGTGAGGGGGTGGTGACCGGGGAGGGGCGTCGCGGGCGGACCGGTCAGCGACCGGTGCCGCCCCAGACGACGGCGTCGACGTCGGCGTCGAGCTCGAACGCCGTGTGGACGACGCGCAGCGCCTCGGCGAGAGTGTCGGCGCGGGTGACGACCGAGATGCGGATCTCGCTGGTCGAGATCATCTCGATGTTGATGCCCGCCTCGAACAGGGCGGTGAACAGCCGCGCCGAGACGCCCGCGTTCGTGCGCATGCCGGCGCCGACCAGGGCGAGCTTGCCGATCTGGTCGTCGTACTGCAGCGACTCGAAGCCGATCTCGGCCCGGTCGGACTCGAGCGCGTTGAGCACCACCGACCCCTCGGACTTCGGCAGCGTGAACGAGATGTCGGTGCGGCTCGTCGACGCGGCCGAGACGTTCTGCACGATCATGTCGATGTTCGCGCTGGTCTTGGCGACCGTGCGGAAGATCTGCGCGGCCTTGCCGGGGACGTCGGGGACGCCGACGACGGTGACCTTGGCCTCGCTCAGGTCGCCCGCGACACCGCTGATGATGGGCTCTTCCACGTTCTCTCCCTCTTTCGGGTTGACGACCAGCGTGCCCTCGCCGTTGTGGAACGAGGAGCGGACGTGCAGGGTGACGCCGTGGCGTCGGGCGTACTCGACGGCACGGATGTACAGCACCTTGGAGCCGGCCGCCGCGAGCTCGAGCATCTCTTCGCTGGTGATGCGGTCGAGCTTGCGGGCGCGCGGCACGACGCGGGGGTCGGCCGTGAAGACGCCGTCGACGTCGGTGTAGATCTCACAGACGTCGGCGTCGAGCGCGGCGGCCAGGGCCACCGCGGTCGTGTCAGAGCCTCCCCGGCCGAGCGTCGTGATGTCGCCCGTGCTGCGGTTGAAGCCCTGGAAGCCCGCGACGATCGCGACCGACCCGGCGTCGAGCGCCTCGCGGATGCGGCCGGGCGTCACGTCGACGATGCGCGCCTTGCCGTGCTGGGCGTCGGTGATCATGCCGGCCTGGCTGCCCGTGTACGACCGCGCCTCGACGCCCTGGCTGCGGATCGCCATGGCGAGCAGGGCCATGCTGATGCGCTCGCCCGCGGTGAGGAGCATGTCCAGCTCGCGCCCGCCGGGCATCGGCGTCACCTCGGCGGCGAGGTCGAGGAGCTCGTCGGTCGTGTCGCCCATGGCGCTGACCGCGACCACGACGTCGTTGCCGGCCTTGCGCGTCTCGACGATGCGCTTGGCGACGCGCTTGATGCTCTCGGCGTCGGCGACCGAGGACCCGCCGAATTTCTGCACGATCAAGCTCACGGTGGCGGCTCCAGGAGGTGGGTGGCAGGAGGAGGCGGGCGCGGTCGGTCTGGGGCGCCTGCGTCCGACGATTCTAGGAGGTGCCCGGCCCGTGTGACGACCGGTCGCGACGCGCCTGCGGACGACTCTCCCCCCGGTGCCGGCCACGACCGGACCGACCGCGGCTCCGACCTCTAGCGTGGATGCATGACCGACGCCGTCGCGGACGCCCGCGGATCCGCCAGCCGCCTCCAGGACAGCCGCGCCCTCCGCGCCCTGGCCCGCGTCGGGTTCGCGATGAACGGGCTGCTGCACGTGCTCATCGGCGGGATCGCGCTCGGCATCGCGACGGGCGGCGGCGGCGAGGCCGACCAGGGCGGCGCACTGGGGCAGCTCGCCTCGCGCCCCGGCGGCGCTGCCGTCCTGTGGGTCGTGGTCGTCGGGCTCTGGGCCCTCGGCCTCTTCCAGCTCCTGGAGGCCGCCCTGGTGCGGGGCTCCGACAAGGAGGCGTGGGCCGGCCGGGCGAAGGAGGGCGGCAAGGGCGTGGCCTACCTCGCCGTCGGCCTCACGGCGTTCACGTTTGCTCGCGGCGGGTCGTCGGACAGCTCGGACCAGACCCAGAGCCTGAGCTCGCGCCTGATCGCGACCCCCGGCGGGGTCGTGCTGCTCGTGGTGCTGGCACTCGCCGTCGTCGCGATCGGAGTCTACTTCGTCGTGAAGGGCGTCCGGCAGGGATTCCGCGAGGACCTGGTCGTGCCCCCGGGGACAGCCGGCCGTGTGACCGTCGCGCTCGGGGTCGTCGGCTACGTCGCGAAGGGCGTCGCGATCGCGGTCGTCGGCGTGCTCTTCGCGGTGGCGGCGGTCACGGCCGACCCCGAGGAGGCCAGCGGGCTGGACGGGGCCCTCAGGGCCCTGGCCGGCCTGCCTGCCGGCGTGGTCGTGCTGTCGGTCGTCGCGGTCGGGCTGATCGCATTCGGGCTCTACAGCGGCGTGCGGGCCCGCCGCGCGCGGCTCTGACCCGCAGGACAGCGACCCGCAGGACAGCGACCCGCGGGACAGCGACCCGCACGACCACGCCCCGCAGGACCGCGGCCCACAGGCGGGCCGGCTCCGCTAGTCGGAGACGACCCGTCGGCCCTCGAACGCACGACCGAGGGTGACCTCGTCGGCGTACTCGAGGTCGCCGCCGACCGGCAGACCGGACGCGAGCCGCGTCACGCGCAGCCCGAACGGCGCGAGCATCCGCGACAGATACGTCGCCGTGGCCTCGCCCTCCAGGTTGGGGTCGGTGGCGATGATGACCTCCTGCACGGTGTCGTCGGCGAGACGCTGGACGAGCTGGCGGATCCGGAGGTCGTCAGGGCCGACGCCGTCGATCGGGCTGATGGCGCCGCCGAGCACGTGGTACAGCCCGCGGAACTCGCGGGTGCGCTCGATCGCCTGGACGTCCTTCGCCTCCTCGACCACGCAGATGGTGGCCGGCGAGCGACGCGGGTCGCGGCAGATGGAGCAGCGCTCCTGCTCGGTGACGTTGCCGCAGATCTCGCAGAACCTCACCTTGGTGCGGACGTCGACGAGCAGCTCGGAGAGCCTCGTGGTGTCGTACGTCTCGGTCTGCAGGATGTGGAAGGCGATGCGCTGCGCCGACTTCGGCCCGATGCCCGGCAGGCGACCGAACTCGTCGATCAGCTCCTGGACGATTCCCTCGTACACGGGCTACTCGCTTCTCTGAGGCGTGACGCGGGGAGCGATCGTCTCTTCTTCGATGAACTGGGCGCCGAGGATCTCGCGGACGACGGCCTCGCCGTAGCGCGACCCGGCCGGGATGCCACGACGGGGGTCGCCCGCGGCGGCGCGGCGCTGACTCGCGCTCGGTCCCTGCGCCTGAGGCGGTGCTGCCGCGGCGCGCGCCGCCGGCGCCGACGGCGCGGCCGGGGCCACGTCGGAAGGCGGCGGAGCTGCGTCGACCGTGGGGACGCCGCCTGCAGGCTCCTCCGTGATGAACTCGGGCTCGTCGGGCTCGGGCGGGGGCGTCTGCGGGATGGTCGCCACGTCCCACCCGGTGACGGGCCCGGCCGGCGGCCGCACCTCGGCCTGCGCAGGCGCGGTCGACCGTGCCGACGCCGGGCGCGGCTCGGGCGCGGACGGAGCGGCCTCGGACGGGGCCGACACCGGCGCGGGCGCCGTCCGCTGCTCGGGGGCCGCCGCGGTCGGGGCCGGCTGGTCAGCGGGAGCGACCGGCGCGGGCTCGCCCTCGCGGGCCGGTGCGGGCTCGGTCGGAGCCACGGCGGCGGCCGCTGCGGGGGCAGGCCCGTCGGCGGGCCCCTCGACACGGGCGATGTACTTGACCCGGACGCCAAGCACCTGCTGGATGGCGCGCCGGAGGTACTCGCTGACGCCCTCGCCCGCGCCCTGGGGCTTCTTGAACTCGTCGACGTCGTGCGCACTGGGGAACGCGAGGGTGAGCACCTCGTCCGCGTAGCCCTGCACGCTGGCGGTGACGACCACCATCCAGGCGGTGCGACGCGCCTTCTCGACCGCCTCGACGATCTCGGGCCAGGCGTCGCGCATCTGCTGCAGGGAGACCGTGCCGACGGGAGCTGCCGTGCCGCCGGACGGCGGGACGGCGCCCTCGACCGCGGGAGTCTGCGCCCAGGCGGCGGAGTGCGCGGCCGTGGGCGTCGCCGGCTCGGTCGCGGTCGGCTCGGCGGCCGCGGGCTCGCTCGCCGCCGCCGCCGCCGCAGGCTCGGCCCCCGTCGGCGCAGCCGCAGCCGCGGCCGCTGCCTCGGGCACGGTCGCTGCGGGAGCGACGGCGCCCCACGCCGCCGAGGCCGCAGCGGGGTCGGACGACCCGACCGCTGACGCGGCGGTCGAGGCCTGCTGAGGGGCTCCCGCCCCGCTGCCGCTGACTGACGACGGGCGGTCCGTTCGCTGGCCCGAGGGTCGCGAGGACCCTGACGATGCGGACGGCGCGGCCACGGCCGACTGCGCGGGATGAGCAGCGTCGCCGGCGGCACCGTCGACTCCGACGCGCCGCTCGAGCCGCTCCACCCGGGCGAGAGCGCCCCGAGTCGTCTCGTCTGCCTCGGGCACGAGAACGCGCGCGATCATCAGCTCGAGGTGGAGACGGGGCGACGTGGCGCCCGTCATGTCGGTGAGGGCCCGGTTGACCACGTCGGCCGAGCGCGACAGCTCGGCCGCGCCGAAGGAGTGGGACTGCTGGACGAGCCGGTCGAGCTCTTCGGGCGTGACGCCGCGCAGCACGGCGGAGGCGCCCTCGACGGTCGCGCCGACCACGATGAGGTCGCGGAGCCGCTCGAGCAGGTCCTCCACGAAGCGCCGAGGATCCTGGCCGGTCTGGACGACGCGGTCGACGGCCGCGAAGGCGGCGGCGCCGTCGCGCTGCCCCAGGGCGACGACGACGTCGTCGAGCAGGGCGGCGTGCGTGTAGCCGAGCAGGGCGACGGCGCGCTCGTACTCGATGCCGCCGCTCTCGCTGCCGGCCATGAGCTGGTCGAGCAGCGACAAGGTGTCGCGCACCGAGCCGCCGCCCGCACGGACTACGAGCGGCAGGACGCCGGGCGCCGCCGCGACGCCCTCGCTCTCGGCGAGCTGCTGCACGTACTCGAGCATCTGCGCGGGCGGCACGAGCCGGAACGGGTAGTGGTGGGTACGGGACCGGATCGTGCCGATCACCTTGTCGGGCTCGGTCGTCGCGAAGATGAACTTCACGTGCTCCGGCGGTTCTTCCACGACCTTCAGGAGGGCGTTGAAGCCCTGCGGCGTGACCATGTGGGCCTCGTCGAGGATGAAGATCTTGAAGCGGTCACGCGCCGGGGCGAACACGGCGCGGTCGCGGATGTCGCGAGCGTCGTCGACGCCGTTGTGGCTCGCCGCGTCGATCTCGATCACGTCGAGCGAGCCGCCGCCGTCGCGCGCCAGCTCGACGCACGAGTCGCACACGCCGCACGGGGTGTCGGTCGGGCCCTCGGCGCAGTTGAGGCAGCGCGCCAGGATGCGGGCCGACGTCGTCTTGCCGCAGCCCCTCGGGCCGCTGAACAGGTAGGCGTGGTTGACGCGGTCGGCGCGCAGCGCCGTGCGGAGCGGATCCGTCACCTGCGACTGTCCGATCAGCTCGGCGAAGTTCTCTGGCCGGTAACGGCGATACAGGGCTGTGACCACGGGACAAGAGTAGTCGGGGCCACCGACGTCCGCGCCGGGAGGGAGGTGGTCTCGGCCCCTCATCGGGGGTGGGTGCGCCCCCTGGCGCGAGCCGCGCCTCCTTGGTATCTTCGACCCACCGGGCGAGCCTCACCAGCTCGCGCCGATCCGCCTCACCAGCGGGGACGCACCGGCCGCGACCCACCCTCGCGGCAGACCGGTCAGGATCAGGATCAGGAGACACCCGCATGTCTGCAGCCACGGCGTCCTCGCGCGCCCACCGCCTCTCCGTCTCGGGCAAGGTCAGGGCCGTCCTCGCCCTCGGCACCGTGCTCGGGCTCGGGACCGTCGCGACCCTCGCGGCGTTCACCGACACCGTGACCGCGACCGGCAGCTTCAGCACGGGCACGCTCGACCTCAAGCTGAACGACCAGGACGTCACGACGGCCCTCACCGGCCTGACGATGACCGCGGCGAAGCCTGGCGACCAGACGTACGCGCTCCTCACGGTGCGGAACGGCGGCACGCTCCCCTTCAACTACGCCTACACGACGGTCGCCGGCGGCGCCGACGCGGCCGTCCTCGGCCCGGTGCTGAACTTCGGCGTCGCGAGCCTCGGCACGGGCACCTACAACGTCGGTACGCCGCCGACCTGCAACGCCACCACGTTCAGCGCGACCCCCGCCACGGTGGTCACGCCCAGCACGACGAAGCTCAGCGCGGGCCCGGCGACGGCGGCCGCGAGGGCGCTCACGGTCAACCAGGTCGAGTACCTCTGCGTCCGCGCCGAGGTCCCCGCCGACGCGACCAACACCGTGCAGGGCAAGACCGTGACCGCGACCATGACGGTGACCGCGACCCAGCAGTAGCGGCACCCAGTCCTCCCAGCTCCCGCCTCCCAGGGCGGGCGTCCCGAGGCCCCCGCCACCTCCGTGGCGGACGCGGCCCGGACACGGGGACGGCGGAGTCCGGCGTCGGGTGCCCGACTCCGCCGTTCCCCTCACGATCCACCTGCCCGACGCACGACGAGGGGAGCCACCCATGGCGTCCTCCCCCGGACGCGCGCGGCACGACCGGCCGCCGGCCGACCACGCCCGCCGCAACGCCAGGGCGCGCTTCTTCGCCCGCGAGGTGGTGCTGTGGGCCGGGGCGCTCACCGGCGTGGTCTGCCTGACGGCCGCGGCCCTCGCCGTCTTCGCGGGCGTCACTCCCCTGATCTTCCGCTCCGGCTCGATGTCCCCGGACATCCCCACCGGTGCGCTCGCGCTCGCACGGACCGTCCCCGCAGCCGAGGTCGCCGTCGGCGACGTCGTGAGCGTGCCCCGAGCGGACGGCGTCCGCGTCACCCACCGCGTGGTCGAGACGGACGACGCAGGCGGCGCCTCCCGGTCTCTCGTCCTCAAGGGCGACGCGAACCCGGTGACCGATCCGGAGCCGGTCGTGGTGGCGGAGGCGGACCGCGTCTTCTGGTCGGCGCCGCGCCTCGGCGAGTGGGTCGACCAGGCCCTCGCGCCAGGCTGGGTGTTCGTCGTCGGCACCCTCTTCGGCATGCTCGCCATGATCGGCTTCCGCCGCCCCCGCGCGGAGGACCTCGCCGCCACCGAGCACGCCCCTGCCCCTGCCCGTCCGCACGAGATCGGAGCCGAGGAGGCGCCCGCCCGCCCCGAGGACGGGCCGCGTCACGCGGCCGGCCGGCACCGCACCTCCGGCACTGCCGGCACGGCCGTCGTCTCGACCGTCGTCGTGGTCGCCCTCGCCGCCGCCCTGACGGCCGCGCCCCCCGAGCCCACCCTCGCGGCCTTCGCCGACCGCGCGACGGCGACCGCCACGGCGAGAACGGGCACGCTGGTGGGCGCGTCGACGATCGGGTGCACCGGCGGCGGCCTGCTCGGGGCCCCCGTGCTGACGTGGGACGTCCCGACGCCTCTCCCGGACGGCGGAGCCGAGCCGCCGTCGTGGAACGTCTACAGGGTCGGCGTGACGCTCCCGGTCGACACGGTCACGACCAAGCGCTGGCAGGTCCCTGCGGAGATCCTCGGCGTCAGCACCGCGACCTTCCGCGTGCAGGGGACGGCCGGCACCGCGCCGTGGCTGTCGCCGGTCTCGGCCACGAGAACGGTGAACTACGGCCTGCTGGGAGCCACCTGCAGCACGGCCCCTTAAAAAGTGGAGACCCCTCACGCACCCGCCAGAGCCCGGTTGCCCTTGCTGCGTTTCCGCCCTGGGGGAGTTGGCCTGGATGGCGCCACGTGAGGAGCCTAGAGAAGTTTAGCGGGTGCTGAGTGGTCTGCGCGACACGGGGTGTTCCCTGGGTGCATGAGAATCGTCATCGCCGGAGGACACGGCAAGATCGCCCAGCTCCTCGAACGCCGACTCGCCGACGCCGGGCACGACCCGGTGGGCATCGTCCGCAACCCCGACCACACGTCCGACCTCGAGGCGGCGGGTGCCCGTGCGCTCGTCCTCGACCTGGAGCAGACGGACGTCGAGACCCTCGCAGGCCACCTCGACGGTGCCGACGCCGTGGTCTTCGCGGCCGGCGGCGGGGGCGGCAGCGGCGCAGAGCGCAAGCTCACGATCGACCGCGACGGCGCGGTCCTGCTCGCCGACGCGGCGGAGAAGGCGGGCGTCGCCCGCTACGTCATGGTGTCGGCCATCGGCACCGATGACTTCGACCCGGAGAAGGCGCAGCTGCCCGCCGAGGACGACGACGCCGTCTACCAGGTGTACATGCGCGCGAAGAGCGAGGCCGACGCTGACCTGCGCGCCCGCGACGGCCTCGACTGGACCGTCGTGCGCCCCGGCGGCCTCACCGACGACCCCGGCACCGGCCAGGTCACGGTCGGCCAGACCGTCGAGCGCGGCACGGTCTCCCGTGCCGACGTGGCCGAGGTAATCGCCACGGCGATCATCGAGGGCACAGCGGTCAAGACGCAGTTCGAGCTCGTCTCGGGCGCGACGCCCGTGTCGGACGCGCTCGCCACGATCAAGTACTGAGCCAGGGCGGCCGGCACACGGTGCCCTGCTGCTGACGAGAGAGGCCCCGGAGGCGCGACGTGCGCCTCCGGGGCCTCTCTCGTGTCGAGGGGGCCGGTCGTCAGCGGAGCGCCGCAGCCTGCCGGGCGATCTCGAGCTCCTCGTTCGTGGGGACGACGAGAACCTCGACGGGGGCGCCCTCGGGCGAGATGCGGCGGGCGTCCCGCGAGGCCAGCTCGTTGCGGTCGTCGTCGACGCGGATGCCGAGGAACTCGAGCCCCGCCAGCGTGCGGCGGCGGAGCAGCGCGTTGTTCTCGCCCACGCCCGCCGTGAACACCACTGCGTCGAGGCCGCCGAGCTGCGCGACGTAGGCGCCGACGTAGTGCCGGATGCGGTGGCGGTAGACGGCCAGCGCCCACTCGGAGACGGCGTCGCCGCGGGAGGCGCTGTCCTGCACGTCGCGCATGTCGCCGCTGCCGGTGAGGCCGAGCAGGCCGCTGCCCTTGTTGAGCAGGGTCTCGAGCTCGTCGAAGTCGAGGCCGGCCTCGCGGTGCAGGTGGAAGACGGCGGCGGGGTCGATGTCTCCTGACCGCGTGCCCATGACGAGGCCCTCGAGAGGGGTCATCCCCATGCTCGTCTCGATCGACCGGCCGCCGTCGATCGCCGCGGCGGAGGCGCCGTTGCCGAGGTGCAGGACGATGATCTTGAGCTCGGCGAGCGGACGCCCGAGGAACTCGGCGGTCTTCTCGGACACGTACTTGTGGGAGGTGCCGTGGAACCCGAACCGGCGCACGTGGTGCTTCTCGGCCAGCTCGGCGTCGATGGCGTAGGTGTACGCGGCAGGAGCCAGCGTCTGGTGGAACGCCGTGTCGAACACGGCCACGTGGGGCACGTCGGCGAACGCCTCCTTCGCGGCCCTGATGCCCTGCAGGTTGGCGGGGTTGTGCAGCGGGGCCAGCGCGGACAGGCGGTCGATCGCCTTCTCGACCTCGTCGGTGACGAGGGTCGCCCGGTCGAAGTCGACTCCCCCGTGCACGACCCGGTGGCCGACGGCCGTGGGCGGGTGCTCCTCGAACGACGGGCCCTGCGCGGCGAAGGCCGCCATCATCGCCTCGAAGCCGGCCGCGTGGTCGGCGATCGACTGCGAGTCGTTGCTGCTCTCGGCACCGGTCAGGTGGTTGCGGTGCCGGGTCTGGCCCACCGCCTCCCCGATCCGCTCGACGAGCCCCGACGCGAGCGTCGTCTCGTCGTCCAGCTCGATCAGCTGGTACTTGAACGACGACGAGCCGGAGTTGACGACGAGGACTGCGCTCACGGGGTGTTCCCTTCGGTGGTGGGTGCGGCGGCCCGCGGGGTGCCGGCTGCCTCGGTGCCTGCCTGGATCGCCGTGATGGCCACCGTGTTGACGATGTCGCCGACGAGCGCGCCGCGTGAGAGGTCGTTGATCGGCTTGCGGAGGCCCTGCAGGATGGGCCCGATCGCGACCGCGCCGGCGCTCCGCTGGACGGCCTTGTAGGTGTTGTTGCCCGTGTTCAGGTCCGGGAAGATGAACACCGTGGCGCGGCCCGCCACGTCGGAGTCGGGCATCTTCGCGGCGGCCACGACGGGGTCGGCGGCGGCGTCGTACTGGATCGGGCCCTCGACGAGCAGGTCGGGACGACGCTCACGCACGAGGGCGGTCGCCGCCCTGACCTTCTCGACGTCCGCGCCCGAGCCGCTGTCGCCGGTGCTGTAGCTGAGCATGGCCACACGGGGCTCGATGCCGAACTGCACCGCGGTCTCGGCCGACGAGATGGCGATGTCGGCGAGCTGCTCGGCGGTGGGGTCGGGGATCACGGCGCAGTCGCCGTAGACGAGCACGCGGTCGGCCAGCGCCATCAGGAACACGCTCGAGACGACGCCCACGCCCGGCACCGTCTTGATGACCTCGAAGGCCGGACGGATGGTGTGGGCCGTCGTGTGCGCGGCCCCCGAGACCATGCCGTCGGCGAGCCCCAGCTTGACCATCATCGTGCCGAAGTACGAGACGTCCGTGACGGTGTCCATCGCCATGCTCGCGGAGATGCCCTTGTGCGCCCTGAGCTTCGCGTACTCCGCGGCGAACATCACCTGCAGGCTGGCGTCGAAGGGGTCGAGCACGCGGGCGTCGGCCAGGTCGAGGCCGAGCTCGGCACCGCGTGCCCGGATGACGGTCTCGTCGCCGAGGAGCGTGAGATCGGCCACGCCGCGCTGCAGCAGCGTCGACGCCGCACGGAGGATGCGGTCGTCTCCGCCCTCCGGCAGCACGATGTGCTTCTTCACGCTGCGGGCCCGTTCGAGCAGCTGGTGCTCGAACATGAGGGGCGTCACCACTCCGGAGGGGCTGACCTCGAGCAGGCGCAGCAGCTCGGCCCCGTCGACGTGCGTCTCGAACAGCGAGAGCGCCAGGTCGTACTTGCGGGGAGAGTCGGCGGCGAGACGCCCGCGGGTCTGGGTGATCGCGAGCGCGGTGTCGTAGGTGCCGAGCTCGTTGTGGGCGATCGGCAGCGTGCTGCCGAGGCCCTCGACGAGCCTGTCGACCTGGGGCGCCAGGGCGAAGCCGCCGTTCAGCACGACGGCCGCGAGCGAGGGGAACGTCTCGGACGCGTGGGCGAGCACCGTCGCGACCAGCACGTCCGACCTGTCCCCCGGCACGACCACGACGGCGCCCTCGATCAGGCGGGGCAGCACGTTCTCCATCGACATGGCGGCCACGACGACGCCCTCGACCTCGCGGTCGAGCAGGGCCTCGTCGCCGCGGACGAAGGTCGCCCCGGTCGCGTCGAGCACGGCGCGGACGGTGGGCGCCACGAGGAGGCGGTCCTCCGGCAGCGCCCAGACGGGCACGGCACCCGAGGGGCTCGCGGCGAGCGCCTCGCCGATGCCCCGGACGACGTCGTCGAGGTGCTCGGGCTCGACCCGGTTCGCCACGACGGCGAGCAGGCTGGCGTGCTCGTTGCGGAGCTCGGCCGTCGTGACCTCGGCCACCTGGCGCATGTCCGCCCCGGTGCGCGGGGTCGTGCCGTCCGCGGCGCTGCGGCCGCCGAGGACGAGCAGCACGGGGGCGCCGAGGTTGGCAGCGACACGGGCGTTGAACGACAGCTCGGTGGGGCTGCCGACGTCGGTGTAGTCGGAGCCGATCACGACGACCGCGTCGCACTGCCGCTCGACGGCCGAGAACCGGCTGACGATGGCGGCGAGCGCGGCGTCGGGGTCACGGTGCACGTCGTCGTAGGTGACCCCGACGCACTCCTCGTAGTCGAGGTCGACGCTGTCGTGGGCGAGCAGCAGCTCGAGGACGTAGTCGGGCTCGCGCGTCGAGCGCGCCACGGGGCGGAACACCCCCACCCGGCCGACCTCGTGGCTCAGCGTGTCGAGGACGCCGAGGGCGATCGTCGACTTGCCGGTGTGGCCTTCTGCGGACGTGATGTAGATGCGGGTGGACACGTCGCCCAGCCTACGTCCGGCGGGCTCGGAGGCACCGGGGAGGGGCTGCTCGGCGTCAGCGCGGCAGGCGGGGGCTGTCGGGGTTCAGCAGCGAGTGCCTCCGCCCGTAGCCGAAGTAGAGCACGAGGCCGACGACCAGCCAGATGCCGAAGCGCAGCCAGGTCTCCCAGTGCAGCTGCGAGATGAGGAACCCGCTCGCCAGCACACCGAAGGCCGGGACGAAGGGCATGAACGGGAGGCGGAACGTGCGCGGCTCGTCGGGCTTGCGGTAGCGGAACACGATGACGGCGACACAGACGACGACGAACGCGGCGAGGATGCCGATGTTCGTCAGGTCGGCGACGGCGCGGATCGGGAACACCCCGGCGAGCAGCGCGGAGGCGATGCCCGCGATCCACGTGACGCGCTGCGGGACGCCCTTGCGGTCGGTCCGTGCGAACCAACCGGGCAGAAGGCCGTCGCGGCTCATCGAGAACCAGACGCGCGTGACGCCGAGCAGGAAGGTCAGCATGACGGTGAGGATCGAGATGACCGCGAACACCGAGATGATCGTCGCCACCACCGGCAGGCCGACGCTGCTGAAGGCCGAGGCGAAGCCGGCGGCCGGGTCGATCTCGCGGTAGTCCTGCATGCCGGTGAGCACCAGCGTGGCGGCGACGTAGAGGATCATCGCGATGATCAGCGACAGGATGATCGCCTTCGGCATGTGCTTCTTGCCGTCGACGCTCTCCTCCGCCGCGGTGCTCATGGCGTCGTAGCCGAAGACGGCGAAGAAGACGGTGGCGGCCCCGGTGAAGACGGGTCCGAAGCCGTTGGGCACGAACGGCGAGAAGTTCTCCGCGCTCAGGTGGAACAGGCCGATGCCGATGATGAACAGCACCAGCAGCACCTTGATGCCGACGGCGACGATCTCGAACCGCCCGAAGGCCTTCGAGCCGCGGCTGAGGATGAAGGTGACGACCAGGCAGACGACGATCGCGGGCAGGTTGACCACGCCGCCCTGCCCCGCGTCGGGCGTCGACGCGATCGCGTCGGGGAGGTGCAGCCCGAGTCCCGAGAGGAACGCGTCGAAGTAGCCCGAGATGCCGATCGCGACGACGGCCACGATGGCCACGTACTCGAGCAGCAGGTCCCAGCCGATGAACCAGCCGATGATCTCGCCGAGGGCGACGTAGCCGTAGGTGTAGGCGGAGCCGGCCCGCGGGATCATGCCCGCGAACTCGGCGTACGAGAGTGCCGCCGCCGCGCTCGCGAGGCCCGCGATCAAGAACGAGAACAGCACCGCCGGCCCGACGCCCGGGTTGGCGTCGTCGCCGTGGGCGACGAGCCCGGCCAGCGAGAAGATGCCGACCCCGATGATGCCGCCGACGCCGATGGCCGTCAGCTGCCACAGGCCGAGGCTCTTGAAGAGCCCTGTGCCCCCGGTCTCGTCCTCGATCTGCTGCACGGGCTTCTTGCGGAGCACCGAGCGGGATCCGTCACGTCGTGTGGTCACGAGCGCCTCCTGTGCGCACGCCGTCGTGCGCGGTCTGGCTGAGGGGCGCGGGTGCGCCGTGGCGATATGTTACCCCCGCGACGGCCCTCCGCTGCACCCTGTGGTCACCGCGCAGGACCGAGCGAGCTCAGGAGTAGTCGTGCTGCGCCACGCCGAGGGAGCGGTATACGGCTCGGCCGTCGGCGGACGCGTCGGCGTCGAGCTCCCAGTTGACGTCGTCGCCGCCGTCGGCGGCAGGGCGGACGAGGCTCTTCTGCGGCTGGCCGCCGATCGACTCGAGCTGCTCGGTGCGGGCCTCCTGGCCGTCGTCGCCGAGGAAGGACGCGGTGTAGGTGTCGTCAGTCATGAGCAGAACCTACGCGGGCGTCCTCGGGTCCGACCGGCGCCTCCGTCGGTTCACAGGGTCGTCCCCCTCGTAGGATCGACGGGTGATCATCCGTCCCGCCGCCGAGTCCGACCTGCCGGGGGTCCTCGAGATCCACGCCGACGCCGTCGCCCGCTCGACCGCGATCTGGACCGACGCGGTGCCCGACCTGCAGGGACGCCGTGACTGGCTCGACGCCCACCGTCGCCCCGGCACGGCCGCGCTCGTCGCGGTCGAGGGCGACCTCGTGGTCGGCTATGCGAGCTTCGGCCCGTTCCACGCCAAGGACGGCTACCGCCACACCGTCGAGAACAGCGTCTACGTGCGCGAGGGCCACCAGGGAGCCGGCATCGGACGCAGCCTGCTGGAGGCGCTGGTCGCCGGGGCCACGGAGGCCGGCCACCACGTCATGGTCGCCCTCGTCGAGGCCGGCAACGAGGGCTCGGTGCGGCTGCACAGGTCGCTCGGGTTCGAGGACGCGGGGCTGCTCCGCGAGGTCGGCGTGAAGTTCGGCCGCTGGCTGGACCTGCGGTACATGACTCTGATGCTCGACGGGACCGCCGCCTCCTGAGCCCGTCGCACCGTGTCGCCCGGAGGGCGAACGAGAAAGGCCCTCTCGAAGGGGGAGGGCCTCTCCGGTGTCGCCCGAAGGGCGAACCAGTGGAGGACTAGCTATGGCCCTCCGGAGGGGAGGGCCATCTCGTGTCGCCCGGAGGGCGAACCGAGGGAGAACGAGAAAGGCCCTCCCGAAGGGGGAGGGCCTTTCTCGTGCGGAGGATAGGGGATTCGAACCCCTGAGGGCTTGCACCCAACACGCTTTCCAAGCGTGCGCCATAGGCCACTAGGCGAATCCTCCAGGGCGGCGACAGCATCACTGGCGCACGACCTCGTCCATGGTAGCGGACGGCGCGGGCTCCTGCGGACGTCGCGAGCGGCGACCTGACGACCGCGGCACGCGGCGGGCGGCCGTCGGCGGCGCCGACGTAGCATCGTCGGATGGACTCCCCCGCATCCGCCCGCGTCGACAGCTGGCTGTGGGCCGTACGGGTCTACAAGACGCGGTCCGCGGCGACGGCGGGCTGCCGCGCGGGACACGTCCGGGTGAACGGGGAACGCGTCAAGGCGTCGCAGTCGGTGCGGCCGGGCGACGAGGTGCGGGTCCGCGTCGCCGGCTTCGACCGGATCCTCGTGGTCCGCACGTGCCTCGTGAAGCGGGTGGGCGCCTCCGTCGCCGCCGAGGCGATGACCGACCTCACGCCGCCTCCTCCGCCGCGCGAGGAAGCCGCGATCGTCCCGGTCCGCGACCGGGGTGCCGGCCGGCCGACGAAACGCGAACGACGCGACCTCGAGAAGCTCCGCGACCGCTGACGAGATCGCCGGACACGTGCGGGCCGGCGCGGGGACGACGCGGGGACGTCGCGGGGACTATGCGGGGCCGCCGCTCACGGACCGGACAGAGCGGTCCGCCACCGGTGCCGCCTCCTTTATGATCGAGGCCACGGCAGGCCGTCGTGACGACGGCGGTCCTCTCTGAGGGGGGAGGCAGCCGAGGGCCGAGGGGGCAGAGACCGAGATGGTGACATCCGTCGCGCGCGACGACTTCGCGGTGATCGCGGTGCCCCGCCGCACGATCGCCAGGACCGCCGTCCTCACGGCAGTCCTCAGCCTCGCGCCCGTCCTCGCCGCCCTGCTCTGGCTGACGTGGCCGACCGACCGCTGGCCGGCCGTCCTCTGGGTCGCCGACGTCGCGCTCGTCGTCGGCCTGCTCATGTACTGGCGCTTCAGGGTCTCGTACGCGGGCGTCAGCTCCACGGAGTTCTTCAAGCGCGGGTGGCTGCCGGGAAGCGTCCGGCTCCCCCGCGACGCCGTGGCGACCCTCCTCGTCGCGCGCACCTACCGTGGCGCCTCGAGCGAGACCGTGCCGCAGCTGATCGCCCTCGGCCACGACGGCCGGGTGCTGTTCCGGATGCGGGGCGGCTACTGGCCGGACGAGGCGATCACGGCCGTCACCGACGCGCTCGGCAGCGCCGTCACGACCGTCTCGCGCCCCATGTCCGGTGCCGAGTTCTACCGCACCTGGCCCGAGAGCCGGTCGTGGTACGAGGGCCGCCGGTGGCTCAGCACCGGTCTGGTCGTGCTCGCATTCGCCGTCGCGACGAGCGTGCTGGCCCTCGTCTGGGAGATGTTCACGGCCTGAGCCCCCGACTCGCGGGCGACCGCTCCTGCACGGCGCGGTGGCAGGCGTCCTCAGCGCCGACGCAGGGTCCCGAAGATCCCCTTGACCACCTCGCGGACGATCGTCTTGCCGGCGCTCGAGCCGAGCACGTCCCCGAGAACGCCGCCGGAGCCGCCGCCGGCGCGCCCACGCCCGGACGACGAGGAGGAGGAGCGGGTCGAGCCGCCCGCCCGACGCGCCCTCGTCGTCGCGGCGGCCCGCTCGGCCTTCTCGAACTCGCGCTGCTGGCGCTCGTACTCGGCCTGGGCGGCCTTCCGCTCCTTCTCCGCCGCCTTGAGGGCCGCGGCGTCGCTCTTCTCCCTGGCCGCCGCCTCCTTCGCCTCGAGCACGAGGGCCTCGTCGCGCGCGGTCGCCTCGTCGAGCTCGCGACGACGCAGGGCCGCGGCCTCGAGCTTGCGGGCCAGCATCTCGCGGGCGGAGTCCCGGTCGACCGGCGTGCCGTACACCGGCCAGAGCGGCGACGCCGCGACCCGGGCCGTCATCTCGTCGGGGGGCAGGGGCGACATCGACCCCTGAGGGGCCCGCACCCGCGTCCAGGCGACCGGGCTCGGCGCGCCCTTCTCGTTCATGACGGTGACGACCGCCTCCCCCGTGCCCAGGGTGGTCAGCACGGCGCCGAGGTCGTAGTCGCTGGTCGGGTAGGTCGAGACCGTGGCCCGGAGCGCCTTGGCGTCGTCGGGCGTGAAGGCACGCAGCTGGTGCTGGATCCGCGAGCCGAGCTGCGCGAGGACGTCGCCGGGCACGTCCTTCGGGGTCTGCGTGACGAAGACGATGCCGACGCCCTTCGACCGGATCAGCCGCACGGTGCGCGTCACCTGCTCGAGGAAGGCGTCCGAGGCACCCGCGAACAGCAGGTGCGCCTCGTCGAAGAAGAAGACGAGCTTCGGGCGGTCGAGGTCGCCCACCTCGGGCAGGTCGTTGTAGAGGTCGGCGAGCAGCCACATCAGGAAGGTCGAGAACAGCGCCGGCTCGTCGTGCACGCCGGGCAGCTCGAGCAGGCTGACGATGCCGCGCCCGTCCGCAGCCTTCCGGAGGAACACGGCCGTGTCGATCTCGGGCTCGCCGAAGAAGCGGTCGGCGCCCTGGTCGGCGAAGGTGATCAGCTCGCGCAGCACGACACCGACGGTCGCCTTGCTGAGGCCGCCGAGCTCGACCAGCTCGGCCTTGCCGTCGTCGCTCGTCAGGTACGTGAGCACGCTGCGGAGATCGGCCAGGTCGAGCAGCGGCAGCCCCGCCTGCTCGGCGTAGTGGAAGACGAGCCCGAGGCTGGACTCCTGCGTGTCGTTGAGGCCGAGCACCTTGCTCAGGAGGATCGGCCCGAAGCCGCTGACCGTCGCCCGCACCGGGATGCCCTGGCCGCCGTCGCCGAGGGCGTAGAACTCGGCGGGGGCCGCGAGGGGCGTCCAGTCCTGGCCGATGCCGCGCGTCCGCGCGAGCAGCTTCTCGCTCGGCTCGCCCGCGGCGGCGAGGCCCGACAGGTCGCCCTTGACGTCGGCCGCGAAGACGGGCACGCCAGCCGCCGACAGCTGCTCGGCGAGCACCTGCAGGGTCTTCGTCTTGCCGGTGCCCGTCGCTCCCGCGATCAGGCCGTGCCGGTTCAGCATGCCGAGCGGGATCCGGACGGGGACGTCGGGGAGCGCGTCGCCGTTGACGAGCGAGCCGATCTCGAGGGCGGGGCCCTCGGTGGCGTAGCCCGCGCGGACCGCGTCGACTGCGGCCGGCGAGAGCGGACCCGAGGAGGCGGTGGTCGCGTCGACGGGACCGGGCGCCTCGTCCCCGGGAGCAGGCGCTGCCGCCTCGGGAGCCGGCGCGGCCGCCTCGGCCTCGGCCGCCTCCTGCGCTGCCGCCTCGGCCTCGGCCGCGAGCTGCTCGGCCCGCGCCAGGGCGGCCTCCGCGTCGCGCTTCGCCTGCTCGGCGACGGCGACCGCCGCGGCGGCCTCGGCTCTGGCCTGGTCGAGGGGGTCGGTCATGGGGTCAGCCTAGGCACCCGCACCGTCACGCGCCTGCCACGCCCAGCCGCGGCCCCTGACCCGCTCCTGCTCGTCGAGCAGCCGGTGCGCCACCGGCGCCCAGAGGACGACCGCGACGCCGGCGCCGATCAGCAGCCCGCCGATCGTGTCGGTCAGCCAGTGCGCCCCCAGGTAGGTGCGGCTGAGCAGCATCAGGACGGTCCAGGCGACGCCGGCGGCCCAGACCCAGACCCGGCGGAGGACGACGCCGAGCACGACGGCGAGGGTCGCCGCGTTCGCCGTGTGGCCGGAGGGGAACGAGCCGTAGTCGCTCACCACGAGGATCTCGGTCGGCCGCGCGCGCCCGAAGGCGTGCTTGACGACCTGCACGATCCCGGCGCTCAGGGCGCAGGCGCAGATCCAGTAGAGCGCCGCCCACGGACGCCGCCGCAGCAGGAAGACGACGGCGACGCCGATCGGCACGACGAAGACGCCGATCAGCCCCGCTCCGACCGTGTCGAAGACGAGGGCCGGGGCGATCCAGAAGTCGCTCCGGTGCTCGACGAGCTCGTTCATGACCCGTTCGTCGATGCCGAGACGCCCTGCCCTCGCGGTCACGACGACGCCGATCAGCAGCACGACGCCGATGGCGCCGAGGGCGCTGAAGACCCACCACCGGCGCTGCACGCGCCGGGCGACGGTGGCCTCCCTCGGGGTGGGCGGCTTCGGGGCGAGGGGCGACGGGTCCATCCGCCGACACTACCGACGGAGGTGCGGCGCGGCCCGCCCTGGACGGCCCGTGCCTCCTCGGGTCTGCTCCGCGCCTCCTCGGGGCCGGCTAGTGCGCGAGCGCCGGGACGCTGCGCGGCCGCACCAGCAGCCACAGGCTGAGGATCGCGATCGCCGAGGTGACCATCATCACGCTCCCCATCGGCACCGCGGTGTCGATCCCGAGGAACCCGACGACCGGCGAGATGATGCCGGCGAGGCCGAAGTTGAGGGCCCCGAGCAAGGACGCCGCCGTGCCGGCCTCGGCACCGTGGTTCGCGAGGCCCAGCACCTGTACCTGCGGGAACGTGAACCCGCACGCCGCGATGAAGAACCAGAGCGGCACGAGGATCCCGAGCAGCCCCACGTGGAGCGAGTCGAGCAGCACGATCAGGCCTGCGCTGACGATCAGCACCGTCGTCGAGCCCGCGAGGATGTAGGCCGGAGGCACTCGTCGCGCGAGCCGCGAGCTGACCTGCACGCCGACGACGATGCCGAGCGAGTTGATCGCGAAGAGGTAGCCGTACTGCTGGGCGTCGAGACCGTAGACGTCCTGGAACAGGAACGACGACGCGGACAGGTACGTGAACAGCCCCGAGAACACCATCGCGCCGATCAGGGCGACGCCGACGAAGACCCGGTCGCTGAAGAGCGCCCTGTAGCGCTGACGGAGGGTCGTGTGCCCGGCACCGTGGCGGGCCGACTCGGGCAGGGTCTCGACGATCAGGAAGATCGCCGCCAGGAGGATGAGCACGCCGTAGGCGACGAGGAACCAGAAGATGCCGCGCCAGTCCGTGAACCGCAGCAGCTGCGAGCCGACGACCGGGGCGAGCACGGGAGCGAGGCCCGTGACGAGCGCGAGGCGCGACAGCATGCGGACGAGCGGCAGGCCGCCGAAGAGGTCGCGCACGGTGGCCATGGCGACGACGCCGCCGGCTGCCGCGCCCATCCCCTGGAGCACGCGGAAGACGGCGAGCCAGGTGATGTCGGGCGCGGCCGCCGCGCCGATGCTGGCACCGATGTGCACGGCGGTCGCCACGATGAGGGGCAGGCGGCGACCGACCTTGTCGCTCCACGGCCCGACCAGCAGCTGCCCGACGCCGAAGCCGATGGTCGTCGCCGTGAGGGTGAGCTGCACGAGGCCCGGGGTGACGCCCAGGTCGTCCTCGAGCGACGGGAAGGCAGGCAGGTAGAGGTCGATCGTGAGCGGGCCGAGCGCGGTGAGGGCGCCCAGGACGATCACGTAGACGAGCCGCTGACGACGGGTCAGGGCGTCACCGGGGTGGACGACGATGCTCAAGGGGGTCCTCACGAGGTGTCGACCCCGGGCACTCGAATCGGTTCGACCGAACGACGTGCGGGCAGGGGCGGATGGGTGGGGGGAGGGGCGACGCGACACGGGACGACGGGCGCGGTCGACAGGTGCGATCGTCGTCGATGCTACCGCCAGGTCGCCCCGTCCGACAGGGCCGCCGCCCGCGCCGGACGTCGAGCTGCGCGACACGGCGTCGCCGAGGCCGACGCCTGTCGAGCACCACTAGGCTCGGCTCAGCCAGGCTCCCCGCCGCGGCTCCGGCACGACATCCAGGAGGCCTCCATGGTCGACGCCCGCATCGTCCAGACGACCAAGGCGCTGCACGGCGCCATCGTCGAGCTCGCGTCGAAGCAGCCCGTGTCGACCATCACGGTGGCCGACGTCACGCGGGCCGCGGGCATCAACCGCGCCACCTTCTACAGCCACGCGACCTCGCCGGGCGGCCTGCTGACCGACGTCATCACCCCCGAGCTCGACCAGATCCGTCTCGACGACCAGGCGGCCAGGGCGGCGTCGACCGAGGCCGACGGCGCTGCGATCACCCAGCGGGGCATCGAGCGCGTCGTCGACCACGTCGTCCGCTACCGCGACATGTACCGGCTCGCGCTCCCCGACGCCCTCGACGCCTCGATCCACCAGGCGCTCGCGGGGCACTTCGAGACCTCGTCCCTGCAGCACATCGAGCGGCTGCCCGAGGGCTCGCTGCCCGAGGGGCTCTCGGTGCACATCGCCGCCGGCTGGTTCGCCCACGCACTCGTCGGGGCCATCGAGGCGTGGCTGCGGGGCAAGCGCACCAGCCGCAGGGCCCTGCTCGACACCATGACGGCGATGATGCCGACCTGGTGGCAGTGACCGCCTCCTCCTCGCGCCCCTAGGCCGCGCTCGGGCCTCGCGGGCCTTGCGGGCCTTGCGGGCCTATCTCGACCAGTGCGGGGCCGACCCTGAGGACGCCGTCCGTGAGCGGCTCGCAGCGCATGCCGCCGAGCCCCCTCATCGCCCGGAAGGCACCGGGCGCCAGCACGTGGTCCATCCAGGCGCACGGGTTCGCGGGCCGGTTCACGCGCAGCAGCACAGGGCCGTCGCCGGTGTCGAGGCTGATCGTGTGCCCGCGCAGCGCGTCGACGTCGAGCCCGCGCGTGACGACGTTGCGACGGGCGGCGACGACGTCGAGCGGGTGGTCGAGGCCGAGGAGGCGTGCGACCGCCTCGAGGGACTCCGCCGCGAACAGCGTCACCGACGCGCCCCGGTGCGCGGGCTTCGCGAAGTAGCGGTCGCCGACGATGCCGAGGCCGGCGCGGACCTCGACGCTCTCGTGCAGCTCGGGCACGGCGGGCGGCGGCTCAGCGCCGTCGGCGGGACGACCGACGTAACGGGAGCGGGGCGACGCGAGCAGCAGCTCGATCGTGACCGGGCGCCGGGTCGCGGCCGCCGCCTCCTCGTCCCCTGCCGTCACGGCCCCACCGTACTGTGCGCTTCCGCCGTTGAGGGCGGGTCAGACGCGTCGAGGGCGGGTCGCGACGGACCCGCCCTCGACGCATCCGACCCGCCCTCGGCACGCGCTCACGGCTGGTGGGGTGCTTCCTCCACGAGGAGGCGGACGCCGCGACGTGCCCACAGCTCACGGTGGCGTCGCCCGCCGGTCCGCCCGTCCGGTCGAGGCTCGACCCATGGACACGACTCTCACCAGGCCCCCTCTCCCGCCCGTCCGTTCTCACCGCTTCGACGCACCGCAGCTGCGCGAGGCCGCTGCGGCTGGCACCCTCACCAGGCTCCGGCTCGGCAGCTACGTCGACTCGGCCGAGTGGATCGGGCTGCGCCGCGACGAACAGGCGAGGACCAGGGTCCGCGAGGTCGTGCTGCGCCGTCGGCGTCACGTCCTCGTCAGCCACGTGTCGGCAGCGGTCCTGTGGGGGCTGCCGCTCGTCGGTCGCCTCGTCGAGCAGGCCGACTCGCTCCGCTTCGACGTGAACGGCGGCCGATCTGAGGCGGCGATCCGTGCCCACAGGAGCCGGTTGCACTGCGAGGGGGTCGAGCTGGACGGCCTGCTCGTCACGCCGATCGTCCGGACGCTGGTCGACGTGGCCCTGACCGAGCCGCTGGTCACGAGCGTGGCCGCCATCGACGCGGCCCTCGCGCGCGGTCTCGTCGACCCCGAGGCCCTGGCCGTCGAGCTCGCCCGACACGGACGAGCACGCGGACTCGTGCGGGCGCGGGCTGCTCTGGTCGTCGCGTCGCCGGCCAGTCGGTCGCCTCTGGAGTCGCTCAGCGCGGTCCGCATGTTCGAGTCGCATCTCGAGAGGCCCGATCGGCAAGAGCCCTTCCCGTCGCCCTCCGGCCACGGCTTCGACGTCGACTTCTTCTGGCGACGCCTCGGCCTCATCGGTGAGGCGGACGGCGACGACAAGTACTCGCTCCGGGGCGAGGCGTTCGCGCTGGAGGCGGTGCTCGCCGAGAAGGAGCGTGAGAACCACCTCCGGGGGCTCGGCAACGACATGGTCCGCTGGGGGTGGGACGAGGCGTGGCGGCCCGGTGCGCTGTGTCGCCGCCTCGAGTCGCACGGCGTCCGGGTCGGGCGCCCGTGGTCCTAGGCCCGACTCGAGGGCGGGTCGGATGCGTCGAGGGCGGGTCGTGGCGGACCCGCCCTCGGCCGCGATGACCCGCCCTCGAGGACAGGGAGGTGGAGCCGGCGGCGAAGGAGGCGGGAGGCAGGAGGCAGGAGGCAGGAGGCAGGAGGGGCAACGGCGAGAGCCGACCGCCCCGGTGCAGGGCGATCGGCTCTCGTGGTGGTGCGGTGGTGCGGTGGTGCTACTTCGTCAGCGGGCCCAGGGTGGGGTCGTTGGCGTACGCCTCGGCAGCGTTCTCCTTGGTGACGATCTGCGGGGGCAGGAGGTAGGCCGGGACGACCTTGGAGCCGTTGTCGTACGACTCGTCGTCGTTCGTCTCGGCCGCGTCGCCCTCGGACAGCGAGGTCACCATGTCGATGGCCTGGGCGACCAGGGCACGGGTGTCCTTGTTGATCGTGGAGTACTGCACGCCCTCCATGATCGACTTGACCGACTCGACCTCGGAGTCCTGGCCGGTGACGACCGGGACGTCCTTGCCGGCGCCCTGCACCGACGTGATGATGGCGCGGGCCAGCGTGTCGTTGGGGCTCAGGACGCCGTCCAGCTCGGCGGTGCCGTAGGTGCTGGTCAGCAGCGAGTCCATGCGGCGCTGGGCGTTCTCGGCCTTCCAGCCGTCGGTCGCGGTCTGCTTGATGTCGGTCTGGCCCGAGGCGACGACGACGGTGCCGTCGTCGATGGCGGGCTGCAGGACGCTCATGGCGCCGTCGAAGAAGACGGCCGAGTTGGCGTCGTCGGACGAGCCGGAGAAGAGCTCGATGTTGTACGGGCCCTCCGCCTTCTTGGCCTTCATGCCGTCGAGCAGGGCCTGGCCCTGGAGCTCGCCGACGTTGAAGTTGTCGTAGGCGACGTAGTAGTCGACGTCCTCGGTGTTGAGGATGAGGCGGTCGTAGGCGATGACGACGGCGCCCGCGTCGTGGGCGGCCTTCACCTGGGTGCCGAGCTGGGCACCGTCGGCCGCGCCGATGATGATCACCTTCGCGCCCTTGGTGACCATCGACTGGATCTGCTCCTGCTGGTTCGCGACGGTGCCGGAGGCGGCCGCGTACTGCACGTCGGGCTCGAAGCCCGCCTCGGTGATGCCCTCGGTGAAGAGGTCGCCCGCGAGCACCCAGTTCTCCGAGGTCTTGGCGGGGAGCGCCACGCCGATGGTCGAGCCCTGCTCGAAGCCGGAGGCAGCGTCGCCCGAGCCGGCGTCGGTGCGAGCCGAGTTCGAGCAGCCGCTCAGGATCAGCGTCGTTGCTGCGGCGACCGCCATGGTCGCCAGCGCGATTTTGCGCATGCTGTGTCTACTTTCTTGTAGGGGGGACTGCAGGTGGGAGCAGGTGCTCCCAGGAGGAGGCGCGCCCGGCCGTCGGTGGACGGGCGCGCGAGGTGCGGGTCTAGTTGGGCGTGGTCGACTTGGGTCGCTGCACGTCGGTGAGGTCGCCGTTCGGGTGCACGGCGCCGGCGGGGGCGTCGGTCGTCGCGCCGGAGCCGGACTGGCGACCGGCGGTCGTCGTCTCGACCGAGGCGGCCGGGGCGGCGATCCCGTCCTTGTCGCGACGCAGGCCGCGAGTCAGGAAACCGGTGATCGAGGGGCGGCCCTGGCTCTTGTTGTAGACGTCGACGGCGACGGCGATCAGGAGCACGAGGCCCTTGATCATCTGGACCTTGTCGGAGCCGACGCCCATCAGCTGGAGGCCGTTGTTCAGGACGGCGATGACGAACCCGCCGACGATCGAGCCGGTCACGGTGCCGATGCCGCCGGCGACGGCCGCGCCGCCGATGAAGACCGACGCGATGGCGTCGAGCTCCCAGTTCAGGCCGTCCTGGGGACCGGAGGCGCCGGCGCGAGCGACGTAGATCATGCCGGCGAGGGCGGCCAGCACCGACATGTTCATCATCACGAAGAAGTTGATGCGCTTCGCGTTGACGCCGGACAGCTCGGCGGCGTGCGAGTTGCCGCCGACCGCGTAGATGTGGCGTCCGAAGATCGTGTTCTGCGTGATGAACCCGTAGACCAGCACGAGCACGCCGAGGATGATGCCCGACACCGGGAACGAGGTGCCGACCCGGCCGCCGCCGAAGAGCGTGGCCGCGTAGAGG
Organism: Frigoribacterium sp. ACAM 257; assembly: GCF_007954365.1. Classification (GTDB taxonomy): domain Bacteria; phylum Actinomycetota; class Actinomycetes; order Actinomycetales; family Microbacteriaceae; genus Frigoribacterium. Next base: position 304,036 of record NZ_VOLO01000001.1, on the reverse strand, counting down.
ATGATCGCGACGAGCACGGCGAGCTTGACGAAGCTGACCCACAGCGGGGCCATCTCGCTGCCCATGGTGCGCTGCACACGACGGAGGCGGAACTCACGCCACACGACGACCGCGGCGAGGATGAGCCCGAGCAGCAGGGTCGCGTTGTTGTAGCCGGTGTTCGGCCCGAACTCGGGCAGGTATCCGGCGCCGATGACGGTGTAGGCCTCGGGCACGGGCAGCGTCGTGGCGTTGCCGACGAACTGGTTGGCACCGCGGAAGAGCAACATGCCCGCCAGCGTGACGATGAAGGCCGGGACGCCGACGTAGGCGACCCAGAAGCCCTGCCAGGCTCCGATGGCCGCGCCGACGACGAGGCCGAACACGATGGCGACGGGCCAGGGGAAGTTCCAGGTCGTCATCGACGTCGCGACCATGATGCCGACGAACGCGGCGACGGAGCCGACCGACAGGTCGATGTGGCCGGCGACGATGACCATAACCATGCCGATGGCCAGGATCAGGATGTACGAGTACTGGCTCACCAGGGCGATGAGGTTCGTCGGCTCGAGGGTGAGCCCGCCCGTGAGGAACTGGAAGATGACGATGGCCACGACGAGGGTCGCGATCATGCCGAACTGCCGGGCGTTCGACGTGTTGCCGCCGAAGACCTTCTTCAGGTCCTTGATTCCGCTCATGCGGCCTGCTCCTTCTTCTTCGACGTCATGGTGCGCATGAGCGTCTCGGCGTCGGCGTCCGCCGCGTCGATCTCGTTGGTGACGGTGCCCTCGAAGATCGTGTAGATCCGGTCGGAGAGCCCCAGCAGCTCGGGCAGCTCGGACGAGATGACGATCACGCCTTTGCCCTGGGCCGCGAGCTGGTTGATGATGTTGTAGATCTCGAACTTGGCGCCCACGTCGATGCCGCGGGTCGGCTCGTCGAGGATGAGCAGGTCGGGGTCGGTGAACATCCACTTCGCCAGCACGACCTTCTGCTGGTTGCCGCCGGAGAGCTTCGCGACTCCCTCGTCGACGGTGGGCGTCTTGACCCGGAGGCTCTTGCGGTACTCCTCCGCGATCGAGTGCTCCTCGTAGGTGTTCACGACGGAGGCGCGCGAGATCTTCGAGAGCTTGGCCGCGACGGTCGAGCGCTTGATGTCGTCGAGCAGGTTGAGGCCGAGCACCTTCCTGTCCTCCGAGACGTAGGCGAGGCCGTTGTCGATGGCGTCGCGGACGTTCTTGATCTCGATCCGCTCGCCGTCCTTAACGATCTCGCCCGAGACGAACTGTCCGTACGAGCGGCCGAAGATGCTCATCGCCAGCTCGGTGCGGCCGGCGCCCATGAGGCCTGCGAGGCCGACGATCTCGCCCTTGCGGACCGTGATCGACGAGCCCTTGCAGACGAAGCGCTCGGCGGTCTGGGGGTGGCGGACCCACCAGTCCTTGACCTCGAAGAACACCTCGCCGATCGACGGTGTGCGGTCGGGGAACCGGCTGGCCAGGTTGCGCCCGACCATCCCGCGGATGATGCGGTCCTCGTTGACGCCGTCGGCCTTGACGTCGAGCGTCTCGATCGTCCTGCCGTCGCGGATGATCGTGATCGAGTCGGCGATGGCCTCGATCTCGTTGAGCTTGTGGCTGATCATGATCGACGAGATGCCCCGGCCCTTGAGGCCGCGGATGAGGTCGAGCAGGTGCTGCGAGTCCGCCTCGTTCAGGGCCGCGGTGGGCTCGTCCAGGATGAGCAGCTTCACGTTCTTGTTCAGCGCCTTGGCGATCTCGACGAGCTGCTGCTTGCCGACGCCGAGGTTCTTGACGGCCGTGTCCGGGTCGTCCTTGAGGCCGACGCGAGCGAGCAGGTCGACGGCGCGGGTCTTGGCCGACTGCCAGTCGATGGCGCCGAAGCGGGTGGGCTCGTTGCCGAGGAAGATGTTCTCCGTGATGGACAGCTCGGGGATGAGCGCGAGCTCCTGGTGGATGATCACGATCCCGGCGGACTCGCTCGACTTGATGTCGCGGAACTTCTGGACGTCGCCCTGGTAGACGATGTCGCCGGCGTAGGTACCGAAGGGGTAGACCCCCGAGAGCACCTTCATCAGCGTCGACTTGCCGGCGCCGTTCTCGCCGCAGATGGCGTGCACCTCACCGGCGCGCACCTGCATCGACACGTCGTCGAGCGCCTTGACGCCGGGGAACTCCTTGGTGATGGAGCGCATCTCGAGGATGACGGGCGAGTCAACGGCCACGGCCGGCACCCCCGCGGCTCCCGCTCATCGTGATCTGTGCTGCGCGCACGCTGACCTCCATGTATCGACTTCGTCGTCGTCACCGTCGGCCTGGGCCGGCGGGAACCATCGTCTTCTCGTCGCCCTGGGCCCCGGCCCCTCGGGTGGGCCCGTACAGCGCAGGATGTGACCGTTCACACCGCGACTGGAGCAAAGCTAATCCCGGCGCGGGTCCCTGTCAAATGGCTCTGTCCGCCGCGTGTCGCCACGGGGAGCCGAGGAGGCGGCGGGTCGTCACGAGACCCGCCGCCGGTGTCGACGGACCGACTCGCGACGACGCTCCTAGAGGAACCAGGGCCGGTCGGTCGAGCCCCGCACCACGAGCTCCGGAGCGATCAAGGTGCGCCCCTCGACGGGCTTGCCGTCGAGCTCGGCGACCACGAGCTCGACGGCCCGGTGACCGATCAGCGCGAAGTCCTGACGGACCGTCGTGAGGGGCGGCCACAGATGGGGAGCGGTCGGCGAGTCGTCGAAGCCGACCACGCTCACCTCCCTCGGCACGTCGACGTCGGCCTCGCGGAACGCGTGCAGCAGCCCGACCGCCATGAGGTCGTTCGCCGAGAAGACGGCCGTGAAGTCGCGGCGCCGCAGCAGCTCGCGACCGGCGAGGTAGCCGAAGTCGGCCGTCAGGTCGCCGAGGATGGGCGGCTCGACCGAGAGGTCGGCCTCTCCCATCTCGAAGAGGAAGCCCTGCATCCGCTCGTCGGCCTCGATCCAGTCCTGCGGGCCCGCGACGTGGACGATGTGCTTGTGGCCGAGGTCGATCAGGTGCCTCGTCGCCAGGCGAGCACCGGCGTGCTGGTCGACCGCGAGGCTGTGCGCGTTGGTGCGCGGCGACGAGTCGAGCGCGACGATCGGCACCCCCAGCTCGAGCTCGTCGAGCACGGCGAAGAACTTGCGCTGGGGCGCGATGACGATGATCGCCTCGACCGCCTGGTTGCTCAGCAGGTCGATGCTCGCCCGCACGTCGTCGTCGGCCCTCGAGGTGCTGGCGATGCTGAGCCGGTAGCCGGCGGCCCTCGCCTCGACCTCGATGGCGTTGACCATGGTCTGCGGCCCGAAGTGGACGTTCTGCAGGGTGAGGACACCGATGGCCTTCGAGCGGCTCGTCGACAGCGCCCGGGCCGCCTGGTTCGGCCGGTAGCCGATCTGGTCGATGACGTCGAGGACGCGTTGACGCGTCGCAGGGCGGATGCTCGGGCTGTCGTTGAGCACCCGTGACACCGTCTGGTACGAGACCCCGGCGAGGGCCGCGACGTCGCGGATGTTCGGAGCGCGCACCTTCTCGACCTCGTGCTTCACGTCGCTCCATCGCTGATCGGCGATGTGACCGTACACATCGCGCGCTGCAGACCATTATGCAGACTCGGGCGGGCGACCCTCGACCGAGGCACGGGGAGGCGCGCTCAGCGACCCCGCGGAGCTCCCCGCCCGCTCACCAGCAGCGCCGTGAGCGCGACCACAGCCGCGACGGCGAAGCAGGCGACGAACGCGCGCGGCTCGTCGGCGCCGCCGAGCTGGAGGAACGCAGCCCCGGTCACGGCGAGCGCGATCGCCGAGCCCGACGAGTCGGCGATCGTCAGGGCCGAGCTGTTGAATCCCTTCTCGTCGTCGCGCGACCAGCGCAGCACCAGGACGGAGAAGCGCGGGTACATGAAGCCCATCCCCGCGCCGGCGAGGGCCCAGCCGGTGATGACGACGGCCGGGTGCAGGTGCAGCAGGGCCGACGCACCGGCCGAGAGGACGCCGACGAGCACCAGCACGATGCCGGCCCGGATGCCGGTGCGCTGGGCGACCCGGTCGCCCAGCCGGCCCTGTGCCCAGCTCGCCGCGGCCCAGGCGACGGCACCGAGGGTGAGGGTGATGCCGGAGGCGGCGGGCGCGAAGTCGTACTGCGCCGAGAGCATGTAGGGCAGGTACACGTCGCTGCCCAGGAACGCCGCGCCCACGAGGCCGCGCAGCAGCACGAGGGCGGGCACACCGGCGGCCGCCACGAGCGCGCCGCGCGGCAGCAGGGGGCGCAGCGCGACGACGAGCACGACCACGGCTGCGGCGAGCACGGCCGCCGCGGCCGCGAGCGGAAGCTCGGACAGCAGGTTGAGGGCCATCACGGCGAGGGCCGCGGCGATCGACCAGGCGATCCGCCCGAGGCTCCACGGCACGCGTGCCCCGTCGGGACCAGGCAGGGTGGGCGGGATGCGCCGCAGGCTCGGGAGGATCATCGCGAACGCGGGCACCGCGATCACCAAGGCGCCGAGGAACACCCAGTGCCAGCTGGCCAGCTCGGCGACGGTGCCGGCGGCCACGGGGCCGACGAGGCCGGGCACCACCCAGGCCGCCGCGAACCCGGCGAAGATCGACGGGTGCAGCGCCGGCGGGTACAGCTTCGACACCATGACGTAGAGGCCGACGATGACGGCGCCGCTCCCGAGGCCCTGGACGAGCCGCCCGAGCAGCAGCACGACCATGTCGGGTGCGGTGCCGACGATGGCGAGGCCGATCGCGAAGAGGACCATGGAGGCAGTGACCACGACCCGGGGACCGCTGCGGTCGGCCCAGTTGCCGGCCACGACCATGCCGACGACTCCGGACGCGAGCGGGGCGGCGAAGGCGACCGAGTAGAGCGCCTCGCCGTCGAGCTCGCGCGCGATGATCGGCATCACCGTGGTGATCGCCAGCGACTCGAACGCCGCGATGCCGATCAGGGCCACCATGCCGAGCGTGGCCAGCCGGTACGCCGGCGAGAGCACTCCGCCCGCGGGCAGGGTGCTCTCGGGGGCGGTCGTCATGCTCTCACCCTAGGTGCCGCCTCCGACGCCCGGTCTGCCCCGGAGGCGCCCCACCGGGAGGCGCCCCGGGGATCAGGCCTGCGCGCGGTCGAGCGCCTGGCGCACGTCGGCGAGGAGGTCGGCGACGTCCTCGATGCCGACGGAGAGGCGGACGACCGTGTCGGGCACCTCGAGCTCGGTGCCGCGCACGGACGCGTGCGTCATCTCGGTCGGGTAGCCGATCAGCGACTCGACGCCGCCGAGCGACTCCGCCAGCTGGAAGAGCTCGGTCGACTCGGCGAAGCGGCGGGCGGCGGCGGCCCCCGCTGTCAGCGAGACGGAGAGCATCCCGCCGAAGGCGCTCATCTGGCGGGCCGCCAGCTCGTGGCCCGGGTGCGACTCGAGACCCGGGTAGAAGACGCGCTCGACGGCAGGGTGCCCCTCGAGCTCGCGCGCGATCGCCAGGGCGTTCGACGAGTGCCGCTCGACTCGTACGGCGAGCGTCTTGATCCCGCGCACAGTGAGCCACGCCTCCATCGGGGCCGAGACGGCCCCGGCGCCGAACTGGACGAACCCGATCTTCTCGGCCAGCTCGTCGTCCCGGACGACGACCGCGCCGCCGACGACGTCCGAGTGCCCCCCGATGTACTTCGTCGTCGAGTGCACGACGACGTCGGCGCCGAGGGCCAGCGGCTGCTGGAGCGCCGGGGACGCGAAGGTGTTGTCGACGACGACCAACGCCCCTGCGGCGTGCCCGATCTCGGCGAGCGCCGTCACGTCGCTGACCTTCATCAGCGGGTTGCTCGGGGTCTCGACCCAGAGCACGTCGGTCTCGCCGGGGCGCACCGCAGCCCTGACGGCGTCGAGGTCGGTCATCTCGACGGTCTCGAGGGTGACTCCCCACGGCGTCCAGACCCGGTTCACCAGCCGGTGCGTACCGCCGTAGACGTCGTTCCCCATCACGACGCGCGAGCCAGGTCGCAGGACCGAGCGCAGCAGGGCGTCCTCGGCAGCGAGGCCCGAGGCGAAGCTGAAGGCCGCCGTGCCGCCCTCGAGCGACGCGAGCAGTTCCTGCAGGGAGTCGCGGGTCGGGTTCGCCGAGCGGGCGTACTCGTAGCCGTCGCGGAACCCGCCGATGCCGTCCTGCACGAAGGTGGACGACTGGTAGATCGGCGGCACGACCGCGCCCGTGCGCGGGTCGGGCTCCTGGCCGGCGTGGATGGCCCTGGTTGAGAAGCCGTGGTCAGAGGTGCTCATGGAGATGCCCTTCAGTGACGCGGGGAGTCTGGTGGTGGTGCGGCGGGGTGTCAGGACGACAGGAAGGCCAGCACGTCGTGCCGCGTCACGACGCCGGCCGGCTTGCCGTCGTCGGTGACGAGGAGCGCGTCGGTCGTCTCGAGCGCAGCGCGCGCGTTCTCGACCGACTCGTTGATGCCGATCAGGGGCAGGGGCGCACCGACCACGGTCGACAGCGCGTCGCCCATCCTCGCTCCCCCGGCGAAGACCGCCTCGAGCAGCGTCTTCTCCTCGACTGCGCCGACGACCTCGCCGATCACCACGGGGGGCTCGGCGGAGAGGACGGGCATCTGCGAGACGCCGTAGGTGGTCATAATGTCGATGACGTCGTGCAGGGTGTCGGACGGGTGCGCGTGCACGAGGGCCGGCAGCGAGCCGGTCTTCGACGCGAGCAGGTCCCGCACGGTGCGACCGTCGACGCTGTCGGCGAAGCCGTACGAGCGCATCCACGCGTCGTTGAAGATCTTGCCGAGGTAGCCGCGCCCGCCGTCGGGCAGCAGCACGACGACGACGTCGTCGGGACCGAGCTCGCGAGCCACGTCGAGTGCGGCGGCCACGGCGAGGCCGGACGACCCGCCGACCAGCAGGCCCTCCTCGCGGGCGAGGCGACGGGTCAGCTCGAACGACCGGGCGTCGGAGGCGGCGATGATCCTGTCGACGACGCTCGGGTCGTACGCGGACGGCCAGAAGTCCTCGCCGACGCCCTCGACGAGGTAGGGGCGTCCGGTGCCGCCGCTGTAGACGCTGCCCTCGGGGTCGGCGCCGATGATCTGCACCGACCCGCCGGACACCTCCTTCAGGTAGCGGCCCGTCCCGCTGATCGTGCCGCCCGTGCCGACGCCGGCGACGAAGTGGGTCACCTGCCCCTCGGTGTCGCGCCAGATCTCGGGGCCGGTCGTCTCGTAGTGGCTCTGCGGGCCCGCGGGGTTGGCGTACTGGTTCGGCTTGAACGCCCCGGGGATCTCGCGGACGAGCCGGTCGCTCACGCTGTAGTACGACTCGGGACTCGACGGCTCGACGGCGGTCGGGGTGACGACGGTCTCGGCGCCGTAGGCCTTCAGCACGTTCCTCTTGTCGTCGCCCACCTTGTCGGGCAGCACGAAGACGCAGCGGTAGCCGCGCTGCTGGGCGACGAGCGCGAGGCCCACGCCGGTGTTGCCGCTCGTCGGCTCGACGATGGTGCCGCCGGGCAGGAGGAGCCCGTCGCGCTCCGCCGCGTCGATGATGCGGGTCGCGATCCTGTCTTTCGACGAGCCGCCGGGATTGAGGTACTCGACCTTGACGAGCACCGTGGCCGTGATGCCCTCGGTGACCTTGTTGAGCTTCACCAGCGGGGTGTCGCCCACGAGGTCGAGGACGGTCTCGGCGTACTTCACAGGTGCTCCTTAGCGTTCCGGATGTCTCCGCCCGACTCTACCGGCGGCTCTCGGCCGATGACGTGACGAGCCGAGCCGACCCCGCTGTGACGGTCTTCCCAGACAGGTGTGGGACAAATCGGTGACGCATCCCCGACACCAGAGGACCCCACTGTGGCCAGCAGCGACAAGAACACCCCCGGATCGAAGCCCGACCCGAGCTCGATGAGCGTGAAGCAGCAGCGGGACGCGCGCCGGCAGGAGAAGGTCGCCGCGCTCAAGCGCGAGCAGGCCAGGTCGAGGCGCAACCGGACCATCGGCATCGTGACCGCCTCCGTCGCGGGCGCCGCCGCGGTCGCCCTGATCGTCACCGTCGTCGTGACGAGCGGCACGCCCCGGGCCGACCGCAGCGAGATCGACGTCGCGGGCGTGCAGACCTGGGACGACCTCACGGCCAACCACGTCACGGGCGCCGTCGACTACGAGATGACTCCCCCGGCCGGCGGCGACCACGCCGCGGCGTGGATGAACTGCGGCGTGTACACGGAGCAGGTGCCGAACGAGAACGCCGTGCACGACCTCGAGCACGGCGCGATCTGGTTCACCTACGACCCGGCCCAGGTCACCGACGAGCAGATCGAGCAGATCACCGACCTCGCGCCCTCCACCTACTCGGTCGTCTCGCCCTACGAGGGCATGGACACCCCGATGGCCGTCAGCGCCTGGGGCGCCCAGCTCGCCTTCGACGACCCCGAGGCCGACGCCGTCTCCGACTTCGTCACCAAGTACTGGAAGTCGGCCGACGCCCCCGAGCCCGGCGCTCCCTGCACCGGCGGGGTCGACGGGCCCGGCAAGGTGTCGTGACGGACGACCTCGACGACGTGACGACCGAGGCGGGCGCGACAGGCGCCTCCTCGGGTCGTCGCCTCCGCCTCGTGATCGCCGCCGCGGTCGCGCTGCTGCTCGTGCTCGGCACGGGCGTCGCCGTGGGGCGCCTCACCTCGTCGGCGCCCGTCGTGCCCGGCACGAACAGCGTCGAGGCGGGCTTCGCCCGCGACATGCAGGTGCACCACGAGCAGGCGGTCGAGATGTCGTTCGCGATCCGCGACCGCTCGACCTCGGACGACGTGCGCACGATCGCCTACGACATCGCCGCGACCCAGTCGCAGCAGGCCGGCCAGATGTACGCCTGGCTCGAGGTGTGGGGCGTGCCGCAGGCGCCGTCGCAGCCCGTGATGACCTGGATGACGCAGCCGACCCTCGACGGTCAGCTCGCGGGCCACGACCACGGCGGCGGGGGCGTCTCCGGCGGCGGGGGCGTCTCCGGCTCGCCCGCGCCGAGCCACGTGCCCGGCGAGCCGATGCCGGGCCTCGCGACGTCCGAGCAGATGGCCGAGCTGCGGGCCGCTGACGGCGTCGACGCCGAGCGGCTCTTTCTCACCCTGATGATCGACCACCACCTGGGCGGCATCGAGATGGCCGAGGCCGTGCTCGCCCGCAGCGACGACCCCCAGGTCGACGCCTTCGCGAGCGGCATGATCATGACGCAGCAGAGCGACGTCGACGCGATGCGGGCGATGCTGGCCCTGCGCGACTGATGCACGCCCCCGGAGCCGAGGCCTGTGTCGAGGAGGCGCGGCGGCGGCCGGTCAGCCCGCCAGCCGCCCCCGGGACCCCGTGCCGCCGCCCGACGTCTCCACGACCTCGCGGGCGGCGACCCGGCGGCGGTCGATGACCTCGCCCAGCTCGCGGGCCAGGCGCGGACGCGCTCTCACGAGGGCGTCCAGCGTGTCGCCGGGGACGACGAGCACCGCGACCTCGGAGACCGCGACGGCACGGGTGCTGGTCGGCTCACGGGTCAGGACGGTCTGGCCGACGAAGTCGCCCTGCTCGACGCGTGAGACCGGCAGCAGCACCCCGCCGGGCTGAGGGACTCCGAGAGCGACGGCACCGCTCAGCACGAAGCGGAGCGCCTCGGGGACGACGCCGAGCGGCAGCACGACCTCACCGGCGGCGTAGCGCTCGAGGCGCACCGACGGCACGAGGGCAGGTACGTCGTCCGCCGTGACCTGCAGGGTCGGGGCGACGGCCGCGACGGCCTGCTCGATCCGCCCGGGCGTCACGAAGGCGTCGGTCGTGTCCCCGTCGAGCCCGAGGCCCGCGCGGCGCGCGGCGTACCAGAGCCAGCTGCGCAACGTGGCGAGCGACGAGCCCTCCTGGGCCGGCCCGCGCACCTCGTACGAGACCTCGTACGCCGCTCCTCCGAGCGGGACGGCGACCGGCGTCGTCCCGGGCCACAGCTCGGGCAGCGCGGCCGCGACCCGCTGCAGCAGCGCGACGACCTCGGCGGGCGGGTCGTCGGTGGTGAAGGCCACCGGGGCGGTCACGGTGTAGCTGCCGTCGCCGCGGCTGAGGTTCGTGAACGACGAGCCGGCCAGCGACGCGTTCGGCGTGATCTGGATCCCGTTGCCCGTGTCGATGTGCACCGCGCGCCAGTTGACCTGGACGACGCGGCCGCGCACGCCGCCGGCGTCGAGCCAGTCGCCGAGGCGGAACGGCTGCTCGAACAGCAGCAGCAGGCCGGACACCACGCTGCCGATGGCGCCCTGCAGTGCCAGGCCGAGCACGATGGAGGTGACGCCCAGCGCCGTGAAAAGCCCGGCGACGTCCGTGCCCCAGACCGTGCTGAAGAGCACGGCGAGCCCGATGGCGATGAGCACGATGCGGCCGATGTCGACGAAGATCGACGGGAGGCGGTCGCGCCAGCTGCCCTTCTCGGCGTTCGTGAAGAGCGTGAGGTTGACGGCGTTCAGCAGGGCGACGATCACCAGGAACCCGAAAGCCGTCGTCGCGACCTTCGTCCAGGTGAAGTCCCTCGAGTCGACCGCGAGGGTGACCTGTGCCACCAGCACCGACACCGCGGCCGTCGGCACCACGTAGGTGCGGATCAGCCGCACGACACGCGCGCCGGGGTTTCCACGGCGCTGCAGGGTGCTCGCGACCTCGGTGAGGACGATCAGCAACACCGGCAGCCCGACGACCACGGCGAGCACCGGCCAGAACCAGGGCTGCTGCCAGAGCGCAGTCATCAGGCGGCCGGCCGCTCGAGGCGGAAGACGCGCTGCTCGCCCGACTGGGTCGTCACCGTGCCGGAGTCGACGGCCGGCACGCCGTCGCCGATCTTCTGCACGACCCGCTCGGTGGCGTAGATGCCCGCCTGCGACGAGACGTCCTGCACGCGGTGCGCCAGCGTGACGGCGTCGCCCCACATGTCGTAGACCATGCTCGTCCGGCCGACGAGGCCGCTGGTCACCTGCCCGGTGTCGATGCCCGCCCGCAGCGCGACCCGGGACGAGTTGGTCGCGTTGAACCGCTCGAGGATCCCCTCCAGCTCCAGGGTGAAGTCGACCACCCGGCGGGCGTTGTCGATGCGCGGCACCGTGAGCCCGCAGCTGGCGAGGTAGCCCTGCTGGCTGCTCCGCACCTTCTCCACGCCGAGCCGCTCCGCCGCCTCGTCGAACGACCGCCACAGCCCGTCGAGCAGGGCGAGCCGCTCGCCCGAGCGCATCCCGCGGCTGAAGTCGTCGAAGCCGGCGACGTCGGCGTAGACGACGGCGACGTCGGTATGGTCCTCGGCGATCGTCTCCTCGCCCTCCTTGTAGCGCTTCGCCATCGCCTCCGGCATGAGGGTCCGCAGCAGGCGGTCGTTCTCGCGGCGCTGCTCGTCGATCAGGTCCTGCTTGACCTTGAGGCTGCGGCTCATGTCGTTGAAGGCGCCGCCCAGCTCGCTGAACTCGTCGTGGCCCTTCACGGGCACCTCGACGCCGATCTCGCCCCCGCTGACGCGGTTGACGGCGTGCTGGAGGCGCCGCACCGGCCGGACGAACACCTGGGCCAGCAGCAGCGAGAGCAACGACACCACGACGATGATCGCCGCCGTCGAGAGCAGCAGGTTGCGGGTGAAGACGTCGACCGGGGCGAAGGCCTCCGCGGTGTCGACCTTCGCGACGACGACCCAGTTGAGGCCCTCGACGTCGATCGGCGCGTAGGCGGCCAGCACCTCGTGGCCGAGGTAGTCGGTGTTGACCGTCGTCGCGGTCCGGCCCTGCAGGGCCGCCTCGACGGCGGTCGTCGCCACCGGCTGCAGCAGCACCGAGCTGCCGGTCGCCACCTGTCGCTGGGCGACGTCCGTCGGGGTGCCGTGGTCGACGACGTCGGCGGCGAACGTGTCCGGGTGCTCGATCAGCTCGCGCGACGTCGAGCGCATCGTCTCGTCCGGCCCCGCGAGGTAGGCCTCGCCGGTGCGGCCGAGGCCCTGGTCGGCCCAGCCCTCGTCGCCGGTCATGACCGAGTCGATGGTCTCGGTGGGCACCTGCACGGCGAGCACGCCGCTGACGTCGGCGCCCGAGCCCACCGGCGACGCGATCCACGCGGTCGGCACGCCGAGCGAGGGGGCGTACGGCTCGAAGTCGGTCGTGAACGACGAGTCCACCGTGTTGGACTCGAGCGCCGTGGCCCAGACGTCGGCGAGCGGTGTCCGCGAGTAGGGGCCGTCCTCGACGTTCGTGCCGAGGTCGACGCCCGAGAAGGCCGAGTAGACGACGTCGCCGTCGAGGTCGAGCAGCAGGACGTCCTCGTAGCCGAGCTGGTCGACCATCTCGCGGAAGTAGTCGTGGTGGTCGCTCCTGGCCTGCGACCAGGCGCTGCCGTCGTCGGCGGCGTCGAAGGCGAGCGAGGCGTCGAAGTCGTCGTCGAAGGGGACCGTGTAGAGCGACTGCAGGTACGCCTGCGCCGGTGACGTCGGCTCGAGGAGCGACGGGTCGGTCGACGAGCCGGTCGCCTCGTCGAGCCGAGGCACGAAGGTGTCCTCGTAGTACGCGGTCACCGCCTGCTGCCGGGCAGGGTCGATGGACTGCTCGTCGAGCGCGGCGAAGCCGGCGTTGAAGTCGAGCGAGGCCTGCAGGGCGCTGTCGTTGCGGCTGTCGAGCACCACGGCCTGCTGCACGCCCGCGAGGGTGCGCTCGACGTCGCGGGCCCGCGACTCGCGGATGCTCGTGACCTGGTCGAACGCGGCCGCTCGGAGCGAGTCACGACCGTTGACGTAGCCGACGCTGCCGATGACGATCGCGGCCAGGAAGCTGACCGCGAGCAGCATCACCAGCAGGGTCGACTGGATGTCGAGCGAGCCGCGACCGAAGAGGGCCCGCAGCGGTGAGCGCCGCCGGGCAGGCGAGGACGTCTCGTCGTCGGTGCTGGTGCTGGTGCTGGTGCTGGTGGAACTCGACACGTGTGGCCTCTTCCCCCGGGTGCGTCCGTCGAGCCGCACCCGACCTGACACAGCCTCAACTGATGTGTCCCCCAGATGTACCACCGATCGAGGGCACCACGCCAGAGCTGTCACGCACTGGTGACACGACGTGTACCCCGTCCATGTTCTCCGACACCCATCGAGGAGGCGCCGGTCACGTCGTCGACGCCACCTGCTGCCCGTAGAGGTCGGCGTACACGCCGCCGAGGGCGACGAGCTCGTCGTGCGTGCCGCGCTCGACGATCCGGCCGCCGTCGACGACGAAGACGACGTCCGCGTGACGGACGGTGGAGAGGCGGTGGGCGATGGCGATCGTCGTGCGCCCTCTCGTGGCCGTGTCCAGCGCCTCCTGCACGACCCGCTCGGACACGGTGTCGAGCGCGCTCGTCGCCTCGTCGAGCACCAGCACGGCCGGGTCCTTGAGCAGCACCCGCGCGATGGCGATGCGCTGCTTCTCGCCGCCGGAGAGGCGGTAGCCGCGCTCGCCCACCACCGTGTCGTAGCCGTCCGGGAAGGACGCGATCGTCTCGTGGATGTTCGCCTGCCGGGCGGCGTCGACCAGCTGCTCGTCGGTGGCGTCCGGACGCGCGTAGCGCAGGTTGTCGCCGATCGTCGCGTGGAACAGGTAGGTCTCCTGGCTGACGATGCCGATGTTCTCGACCAGCGACTCCTGCCGCAGGTCGCGGACGTCGGTGCCGGCGAAGCGGACGCTGCCGCCCGTCGCCTCGTAGAAGCGCGGGATGAGGTAGGACACCGTGGTCTTGCCGGCACCACTCGGGCCGACGAACGCCGCGAACTGGCCCGGCTCGATGTCGAACGAGACGCCCCGGAGGGTCCGCTGCCCCGGCTCGGCGTCGGGGTAGGCGAACTCGACGTCGTCGAACTCCACGCGGCCGAGCTGGGCCTCGTCCACCGTCGCGGAGGCACCGCCGTCGGTGATCGCAGGGCGCAGGTCGAGGTACTCGAAGATGCGGGCGAAGAGCGCGCCCGAGGTCTGCAGGTCGAGGGCCACCCGGAGGAGCCCCATCAGCGGGAACGTCAGCCGCGCCTGGACGGTCGTGAACGCGACGATGGTGCCGGCGGTGACCGGCACGTCGCGGAGGATGAGCCAGGCGGCCACCAGGTAGATCAGCGCCGGGATCACGGACAGGAAGATCTGCACGACCGCGAAGAACCACTGGCCGCTCATCTGCTGGCGCACCTGCAGGCCGATCTGCGTGCGGTTCTCGGCCGAGTAGCGCTCCACCTCGCTGCGCTGCTGGTTGAAGCTCTTCGCGAGCAGGATGCCGCTGACGCTCAGCGCCTCCTGCGTGATCGCCGTCATGTCGGACAGCGACTCCTGCGTCTTCGTGGCGATGCGCGCCCGCACCTGCCCCACGCGGCGCTGCGCCACGACGAGAAGCGGCAGCAAGATGACGGTGACGACGGTCATCTGCCAGCTGAGCACGAGCATCGAGATGAACGCGGCGATCACCGTGACGGTGTTGCCGAGCACGCTCGAGATCGTGTTACTCAGCACGTTCGCGACGCCGCCGACGTCGTTCTGCAGGCGGGACTGGATGACGCCCGTCTTGGTCCTGGTGAAGAACGCGAGCTCCATGCGCTGGAGGTGCCCGAACAGCCGGATCCGCAGGGCACCCATCACGCTGTTGCCGACCGTCGCCGTGAGGTAGGTCTGCCAGACGCCGATCCCGGCCGACAGCACCCACAGCCCGATCATCAGGCCGACGAGCTCCATCAGCACCGGGACGTCGGGACCGCCCGCGGGGAAGAGCCCGCGGTCGAAGGCCTGCTTCGTGAGCAACGGAGGCGCGACGCTGATCGCCGCGCCGACGAGCACCAGCACCACGGTGACGAGGAGGGCCTTGCGGTGGGGAGAGAAGAGGCCGCGGATCCGCCGGAACAGGTCGGGGATCTTGGGCGCGGCGGCGTTCGCCGCCTTCTGGGCCGCCGCGTCGCCGCTCGACACCCGGCCGCCTCGACCGCCGCCGCCGCCGCCTGCTCGACCGCCGCCGCCTCCTCCGCCTGCCCCGCGCGCGATGCTCATGTGGCGAGGCTACGCCCGCGGCGCGTCCCCCCACTCCTGGGGCAATCTGGCCGCGAGACGCACAGACGGGAACATCGCTCATTTATGCTGGGTAGCCAGGGTGCCTGACCACACCCTGGCGCCGCATTCCCCGACCCGACCGGGGAACTACCCGATGCGGCAGAGGTAGGACCCGTGCGCACCCTTGACGATGCATCACCCGACCCGACCGGGGTCGAGCTCCAGCCCGCCGACGCGCGGGCCTCACTCGACGCCATCGAGCAGGCCTGGAGCCAGATAGCCCCCCTCCAGGGGGCCCGTCTGCGCGAGGCCGTCCGATCTGCTCCCGAGGCGGAGTGGAGCGGCCGGCCGCTCATCCTGCTCGCCCTCGCCGCGAGCTACCGCTCGATCGGCTCGCGCTCGCGCAGCGCCGCGCTGCCCTGGTTCCGCGGCGTGGCCAAGGCCATCGACGCCGACCCCGGGCTGCCCCTCGAGGTGCGGGCCGGCTACCACGTGCACCTCGGCGCCGCGCTGCGGACGCTCGGCAACCTCGTCGTCGCCCACGAGCACCTCGAGGTCGCCCGCACGATGATCGAGAGCGACGTCTCCGAGTCGATCACGGCCCGGATCAGCCTCAGCGCCTCCTTCTCGCTGCAGCTCGGCCTGATCCGGCTGCACTACGGCGAGTACGACCAGGCCCAGTTCGCGCTGGGCCTCGCCTCGGGCCTCGGCGAGGAGCACCTGAGCATCGCCGAGCGCGTCGAGTGCCTCTCGGCCCTCGCCTACGTCGCCGTCCTGCTCGGCGAGTTCGCGCTCGCCGACGAGCACCTCGAGCACGCCGCGGAGCTCGCCGACGGCACCGACCTGCTGGCCAGCTCGTTCGGCGCCCTCGCCCAGATCGCACGGCTGCACCTCGCGCTCGAGCGCGACGAGTCCCCCGGCGGCCACGACGAGCTCGTCGCTCGGGTGCACCTCGCGGCGCGCGGCAGCGACTGGGAGGCGCTCGGCTGGTTCGCCGAGGCCAGCGTCCTGCTCGCCCAGGGCCGCTCGATCGAGGTCCTCGACCACCTCGGCCGCATCTCTCGTCTCGTGCAGGGGTTCACGGGCGCCGTCGTCCTCGGCCGGTCGGCCACGGCCCTCCGAGCCGAGACCATGCTCCAGCTCGGACAGCCGCAGGAGGCGCGGCGCCTGGCCCAGCCCCTCTCGCCCGGCGACCGCCACATCGAGTGTCCCGCCCGCGTGCTCGCCCTCATCCACCTCTCCACCGGCGAGCCCCAGGCTGCCCTCGACGACCTCGAGGCGTGCCTGGTGCTCGGCGACCTGCACTCGGAGCGCACCATCGGGCACGTGCACGCCGTCGCCGCGGCCGCCCACCTGGCCCAGGGCGACACCGCGCAGGCCGACATCGCCTTCGACCGCGCCCTGCTCGAGGCAGGCCACTCGGGCGCGAGCTGGGTCTTCGGCACCCTCCCGGAGCCCCTGCTCGACCACCTCGTCGCGCGCGCCGTGCAGCGCGACCAGCCGCAGGCGATCCTCGGGGTGCTCGGCCGGCTGCACTCCGCCGAGGGGCCGGACGTGCCGCCGCTCGCGGAGCCGCTGAGCGACCGGGAGCTCGTCATCGTGCGGCACCTCGCGACCGGCCAGACCCTCGGGCAGATCGGGAGCCAGCTGTTCATCTCGGTCAACACGGTCAAGAGCCACGTCCGGAGCATCTACCGGAAGCTGCAGGCGACGTCCCGCCGCGAGGCGATCGCCCGGGTGCGCCAGCTCGGGCTGCACGTCGACGAGGACTGACCGGGCGCGCCCGGGGCCGGGCCGACGTCTCGCCGTGCGGTAGCCTCTCGCGGTGCACGACGACCTGACCCGCGCCTCCTCGGCTCCCGCCTCCGCCCGCCCCTCGCTCGGTGAGCAGCTGCTGCGTCGCAAGCCGCTCGAGGCCTTCGCCCGCGAGGCCGAGGCGTCCGATGCCCGCGGACTGCGCCGCACCCTCGGCGTCTGGCACCTGACCGCCATCAGCATCGGGGCGACACTCGGGACCGGCATCCTGGTCGTCCTCGGCACGGCCGTGCCCCTCGCCGGGCCCGCTGTCTGGCTCGCCTTCGTCCTCGCCGGAGTCGCCGCCCTGCTCTCCGCCCTGTCGTACGCCGAGATGGCGGGCAGCGTGCCCGTCTCCGGCTCGAGCTACAGCTACGCCTACGCGACCCTCGGCGAGGGCGTCGCGTGGGTCTGCGGCTGGTGCCTCGTGCTCGAGTACGCCGTCTCGGTCGCGGCCGTCGCGGTGGGAGCCGGCCAGTACGTCGACGAGGCCCTGCGCGTCTTCGGCCTCTCGCTGCCCGACGTCGTCGCCGGTCCGCCGGCCGAGGGCGGCCTGCTGAACCTGCCCGCCGCCGCGCTGGTGCTGCTCGCCACGCTCGTGCTCGTGCCGGGTGCCCGCGAGAGCGCCTGGGTCAACACGGTGCTGGTCGTGGTCAAGGTCGGCCTGCTCGTCTTCTTCGTCGCCGTCGCGTTCACGGCCTTCAGCGCGGGCAACTTCGAGCCCCTCGCGCCGATGGGCGCCGCCGGGGTCTCGGCCGCCGCCTCCCGCCTGTTCTTCTCGTACATCGGATTCGACGCGGCGTCCACGGCCGGCGAGGAGGCGCGGGACGCGAAGCGGGACCTGCCGCGGGCGATCGTCGCCTCGATCGTCATCATCACGGCGCTGTACATCCTCGTCGCCGTCGCCGCGGTCGGCGCACGCCCCTGGCAGGACTTCACCGACGGCGAGGCGACCCTCGTGACGATCGTGGCCGACATCACGGGCCAGCCCTGGGTGGCGTTCCTCTTCGCGGTGACCGCGGTCGCGGCCATCGCCTCCGTCGTCCTGACCGTGCTCTACGGGCAGACGCGCATCTTCCTGTCGATGGCGCGCGACGGGCTCGTCCCGTCGGTCCTCGGCCGGATCTCGCCGCGGACGCGCACGCCCGTCGCGGGCACGCTGATCGTCGGCGGAGCGGTCGCCGTCACCGCCGCGTTCATCCCCCTCGGCGCCCTCGCCGACGCGACGAGCATCGGCACGCTCTTCGCCTTCGCGCTCGTGAACCTGTCGGTCATCTGGCTGCGCCGCAACCGGCCCGAGCTCGAGCGGACATTCCGCGTGCCGCTGTACCCGGTCGTGCCGCTGCTCGGGTTCGCGACCTGCGTGCTTCTCATGGTGACGCTCGGCTGGGTCACCTGGGCGGCCTTCGCCGTGTGGATGGGCGTCGGGGTCGCGGTGTACGCGCTCTACGGCCGGCGCCATTCGGTCGTCGCCCGCGGCTGAGGCTGCAGCGCCGGGTCGACCTCGGCCCGGACCCGTACCGCAGCCGAGAACGACGAAGGCGCCGCTCCCCGTGGGGAGCGGCGCCTCGTGTGCTCGCGGACGAGCAGGCAGTGCTGTGCGACCGAGATCGCGAGGGGCCGTGGGCCCCGCAGACTACTTGAGGGTGACGGTGGCGCCGGCAGCCTCGAGCTGAGCCTTGGCCTTCTCGGCCGTCTCCTTGTTCGCACCCTCGATGACGGTGTTGGGGGCACCGTCGACGACGGCCTTCGCCTCGCCGAGGCCGAGGCTCGTGAGCGCGCGGACCTCCTTGATGACCTGGATCTTCTTGTCGCCGGCAGCCTCGAGGACGACGTCGAAGCTGTCCTTCTCCTCGACCTCCTCGGCGGGGGCGGCGGGGCCGGCGGCACCGGCAGCGGCCACGGGGGCAGCAGCGGTGACCTCGAAGACCTCTTCGAACTTCTTCACGAAGTCGCTGAGCTCGATGAGCGTGAGCTCCTTGAAGGCCTCGATCAGTTCGTCCTGCGTGAGCTTCGCCATGGTGTTCTCCTTGTTGTGTTCTTTAAGTGGTGGTGGTTGCTGCGACAGCTGTTAGCTGTCGGCTTCCTGCTTCGCGCGCAGCGCCTCGACCGTGCGGACGGCCTGCGACAGCGGAGCGTTGAACAGGTAAGCAGCGCCGAACAGCGAGGCCTTGAAGGCGCCGGCCAGCTTGCCCAGCAGCACCTCCCGCGACTCGAGGTCGGCGAGCTTGGTGACCTCGGCTGCGGTCAGGGCGTTACCGTCGAAGTAACCGCCCTTCACGATCAGCGCGGGGTGTGCCTTGGCGAAGTCACGCATGCTCTTGGCGACGGCGACAGGGTCTCCGTGCACGAAGGCGATCGCAGACGGGCCGACGAGCTCGTCGTCGAACGAGCTGATGCCGGCGTTGTTCGCCGCGATCTTGCTGAGCGTGTTCTTCACCACGGCGTACGTCGCGTCTGCACTGATGGCGGTGCGGAGCTCCTTGAGCTCTGCCACAGTGAGACCGCGGTACTCGGTGAGCAGAACGGCGGTCGAGCTACGGAAGTTCTCCGTGAGCTCGGCGACCGATGCTTCCTTGTTCGCCATGGCTCTCCTAAAACGTGGGTGTGCCGGCAGCCCCCTGGCACTCGCTCACGTCTCGTCCGAGGACGGGGCATGGAAAAAGCTCCGGCGCTGGCGCACGGAGCTGGATCTCGCAGAAGCGAGGAACGACTTCACACACCTGCGCTGGTCGCTCTCTCTCGAGAACCTTCGGCCTCCGTCTGCGAGCAGACGAGGACAACCGGCGGTCTTGGGCTGGGTACACAGTAGACGCAGGAGGCGCGTCGACGCAAGTCGCGCCTCTTGCGGTCGGTCGGCGGTCGCTACGCACCCCGTAGTGGACGATGCACCCCGTCGTATCGGGGTGCATCGTCCACGGCGAGGTGTCCGCCGGTCTACAGGCACGTGCCGGCCGATCGCCGCGAGCTGTGGACGGACCGCCGACGATCCACAGGAGGCGCGACCGACGCGCGCCTGACCGCCCGCGTCCCCGACAGTGTCGGGATGCCCCTCCTCGACCTCGACCCGCTGACCGTCCCGCTCTCGTTCGCCGCCACGCACGGCGCACAGTCGCGCGAGGCTCGTAGCCTGCGTCGGGCCGTCGCGGCCCGCCAGGTCGTGCGCGTGCGCCGAGGCGTCTTCGTGGAACAGCCGACCTGGGACGCGCTCGACCCTCGAGGCCGGCTCGTGTTGCAGACGAGGGCCGTGGTGCTCGGCTCCGCCTGCTCGGTGGCGTCGCACGGCAGCGCGGTCCGCCCCGCGCCGCCTCGCCGCCCTGCTCACGCGAGCGGGAATCCCCGTCGACCCGCGCCGCGTGACGGCGGCGGCTCGTGCGGCGCCCGCGCCCGCGCCCGCGCCCGGCACCCCGAAGTGGACGATGCACCTCGTAACGACGGGGTGCATCGTCCACTCCGGGGTGCACGACGGGCGCAGGTCAGGCGGCAGCGGCAGGCGGCGACGCGGGCGCGGGCGCGGGCGGCACGGTGAGCGGGAGGCGCACCGTGAAGGCGGCGCCGTCGGGGCTGCTCGAGACCGCGACGTCGCCGCCGTGGGCGTGCGCGACGGCCTCGACGATCGCGAGCCCCAGCCCGGTCGAGCCGGCCTTGCGCGACCGCGAGCTGTCGGCCCGGGCGAAGCGCTCGAACAGCACGGGCAGCACCGCCGGGTCGATGCCGGGGCCCTCGTCGGACACCGTGACGACGGCACGGCGCGCCACCTCGTCGACGCCCAGGGCGACGTGCACGGGCGTGCCCTCCGGCGTGTGGGTCCGGGAGTTGGTGAGCAGGTTCGCGACGATCTGGTGCAGCCGCATCGCGTCGCCCGGCACGACCACCGGCTCGTCGGGCAGCACGACGTCGACGTCGTGGGCAGGGTCGGCCACCCCTGCGTCGTTGACGGCGTCGAGCACGACGCGGGTGAGGTCGACGTCGGCCACGACGATGTCACGACCCTCGTCGAGGCGGGCGAGGAGCAGCAGGTCCTCCACGAGCGACGTCATGCGCAGCGACTCCGACTCGATGCGGCCCATCGCGTAGACGACGTCGTCGGGCAGGCCCGTGCCCATCCGCCGGGTCAGCTCGGCGTAGCCGCGGACGGACGCCAAGGGGGTGCGCAGCTCGTGCGAGGCGTCGGCGACGAACTGCCGCACCTTGTTCTCGCTCTGCTGCCGCGCCTCCAGCGCCGCCGCGACGTGCCCGAGCATGTGGTTGAGCGACGCGCCCACCCGGCCGACCTCGGTGCGGGTGTCGGTGTCCTGCTCGTCGACGCGCTCGGCGAGCGCGACCTCGCCGCGGTCGAGGGGCAGCTCGGCGACGCGCAGCGCCGTGTCCGACAGCCGCTCGAGGGGCCGCAGCGCCCGCCGCACGACGGCGTAGGCGATCAGGATCGCGACGACGAGGCCGAGCAGGGTGACGAAGGCGATGGAGGCGATCATCCCGGCGACGGTCTGGGTCACGCTGTCGGTCGGCAGGCCCACGACGAGGTAGCCCGACGACACGGTGCCGCCGCTCCGCGACGTGAGGGTCACGGGGACGGCCTCGACCCTGTAGCCGCCGAGGTCCGAGCCGAGCGACACGGTGACCGGGCCGCCCGCGTCGGGCACGGTCGCCAGCGCCGAGGTGATCTCGTCGGTCAGCGGGTCCTCGAGCTCGCCGCTCTCGGTCACGGTGAAGGCCTGCTGCACGACGTCGCCGACGAGCACGGCGGTGAAGGTGCCCGGCGCCTGGCGGGGCGCACCGAGCGCGTCGCTGTCCGGACTCAGGCTCGGGCGGCCGGACGATCCCCCGACGGAGGCGGCGGCCACGGCCCGGCCGGTCGCGCTCGCGAGGTCGTCGTCGAGCTGGCGCATCAGCGAGCCGCGGAGCGCGACCACGCTCACGGTGCCGATGACCACGGTCAGGAGCACGACGATGGCGACGATGCTGAGGATCAGGCGGTTGCGGAGCGTGAGGGGGGCGGAGGCGCGGGGCACGCGCCCGAGGAGCCCGCCGAGACGGGACCCTCCGGGTGCGGCCGCGCTCACGACGTGGGCTTGATGACGTAGCCCACGCCGCGCACGGTGTGGATCATCGCCTCTTCACCCGCGTCGATCTTCTTGCGGAGGTACGAGATGTAGATCTCGACGACGCTCGACTTGCCGCCGAAGTCGTAGCTCCAGACGCGGTCGAGGATCTGCGCCTTGCTGAGCACCCGGCGCGGGTTGCGCATCAGGAAGCGCAGCAGCTCGAACTCCGTGGCGGTCAGCTCGACCTCGCGGTCGCCGCGGTGCACCTCGTAGCTCTCCTCGTCGAGCACCAGGTCGCCGACGACGATGCGGCTGTCGCCGGCCTCGCTGACGGCCGAGGCCGACCGGCGGATGAGGCCTCGCAGCCGGGCCACCACCTCCTCGAGGGAGAACGGCTTCGTGACGTAGTCGTCGCCGCCGGCGGTGAGGCCGGACACGCGGTCCTCGACCGAGTCCTTCGCGGTGAGGAACAGGATCGGGGTGTCGTCGCCCCCTGCACGCAGGCGGCCGAGCACCTGGATGCCGTCGATGTCCGGCAGCATCCAGTCGAGCACGATCGCGTCGGGCTGGAACTCGCGGGCCAGCGCGAGAGCGCCCTGCCCGTCGGCGGCGGCCTTGACGTCCCACCCCTCGTAGCGGAGGGCCATCGAGAGCAGGTCGGTGAGGCTGTTCTCGTCGTCGACGACGAGGACTCTGAGGGGCGAGCCGTCGGCCCGGGTGAGTCGGGGGGCCTGTGCAGGGGTGGGGGTCGTCGTGGTCACCTACTCAGCTTCGAGCCGGTTCCTATGAACGGACTGTGCTGCTCCGATGCGTCGGCTGCGCGTCGCTCATAGGAACCTCATGGGCGGCCCATCGAGTGCTGCGAGACCGCGTGCCTAGCGTCGCCTCCGACCCGATCCCCTTGTGGATCCCCCTGCACCGAGGAGACCCCCGATGTTCCTGACCTACCTGCTCAGAGAGCTGAGCAACAGACGCAAGCAGACCGTGGTCGTCGCGGCGGGCATGGCGCTCGCCATCGCGCTCGTCATCATCGTCAGCGGCGTGGCGGCCGGCGTGCGGAACGCCCAGTCGTCCGTGCTCGAGTCCGTCTACGGGGTCGGCACCGACGTCACGATCACCCAGGCGGCCGAGCCGGGCGCGGACGGCGGAGGCCCCGGCCAGCAGTTCGCCTTCGGCTCCGGCGACGGCACGACGACGGACGACGGCAGCACCGAGGTCGCCCAGAGCACCCTCTCGGCCGCCCGCGGCACCGCGACCTTCGACTCGTCGGCCCTGGCCACTGTCGAGGGCGTCGACGGCGTGTCCGCCGCGACGGCCACGCTCAGCCTCGAGAACTCGAGCTTCTCGGGCACGCTGCCCGACTTCTCCCAGGGCACCGCAGGAGGTGCGGGCGCGGACGGCGGCACCGGCACCGGCACGGACGGGACCGACTCGGGCACCCAGCCCGCACCTCCCACCGGCGGGGCGGACGGCGCCGGCGGCAGCGCCTTCGACGTCGACCAGTTCTCGGTCACCGGCCTCGACCCGAGCGCGGCCTCGGTCGGCCCCCTGACCAGCGCGTCGCTCGTCGACGGCCGCGCCCTCACCGCCGACGACGCGGGCGCCGACGTCGTCGTGCTCGACCAGACCTACGCCACGAGCGCCGAGCTCGCGGTCGGCGACACGCTGGCCGTCGGCGGCACGGACTTCGCCGTGGTGGGGATCGTCGCGTCCACGTCGTCCGACGCGGCCACCGCCTCCGACGCGTACGTCCCCCTCGACACGGCGCAGGCGCTCAGCGGCCTGACCGACCAGATCAGCGACGTCTTCGTGACCGCGGCGAGCGCCAGCGGCGTCGACTCCCTGAAGACCGACCTGCAGGCGGCCCTGCCCGACGCGACCGTGAGCACGCAGTCCGACCTCGCGTCGAGCGTCTCCGGCTCGCTGACGACCGCCTCCGACCTGATCGGGAAGCTCGGCACCTGGCTCTCGGTGATCGTGCTGGCCGCGGCGTTCCTCATCGCGATCCTCTTCACCGTGTCGGGCGTCGGCCGGCGCACCCGCGAGTTCGGCACCCTCAAGGCGATCGGCTGGAGCAACGCGCGGATCACCCGGCAGGTGGCGGGCGAGTCGCTCGTGCAGGGCCTCGTCGGCGGCGTCGTCGGCGTCGCGGCAGGTCTCGTCGGGGTGCTCGTCGTGAACCTCGTCGCGCCGACCCTGTCCGCCGCGGCCACGACCGCGGCGGCGGGTCCCGGCGCCGGCGGTCCCGGTGCGGCGGCCGATGCAGGAGGCGCGGCGGCGGGCGGCGGCGGCGGCTTCGGCCAGCAGATGGCCGCGGCCACGACCGACGTCGTCCTGCACGCTCCCGTCACGATCTCGGTCGTGCTCCTCGCGGTCGGGCTGGCCGTCGTCGGCGGGCTGCTCGCCGGGGCCGTGGGCGGGTGGCGCGCGTCGAGGCTCCGCCCGGCCGAGGCGCTGAGGAGCGTCGCATGACCGGGGCGCTCGTCGACCCGGCCGGCGCCACCAGCCCCAGCACCAGCACCCGCCCCAGCCCCAGCCCCAGCACCCTGCCGGCACCCGCCGGCCTCGCCGACCCGACCACCGCCTCCGGAGGCACCGCGCCCATGTACACGCTCACCGACGTCACCAAGACCTACGCGCAGGGCAAGCGGACGGTCACGGCCCTCGACGGGGTCGACCTCGAGATCCCCGCCGGCCAGATGGTCGCGATCCAGGGGCCGACCGGAGGCGGCAAGTCGACCCTGCTGCAGATGCTCGGGGCACTCGACCGGCCGACGAGCGGCACCGTCCGCCTCGGCGACTCGGACCTCTCGACGGCGGGCGACCGCGCGCTGGCGGCGGTGCGGGCCCGCGACGTCGGCTTCGTGTTCCAGGGGTTCAACCTGATACCGACCCTGACGGCGTCCGAGAACGTCGAGACGGCGTTCGCGGACGACTCGGTGCCCCGCCCCGAGCGACGGACGAGGGCGAAGGAGGCGCTGGCCTCGGTCGGGCTCGCGGAGCGCGCCGACCACCTGCCGGGCGAGCTCAGCGGCGGTCAGCAGCAGAGGGTCGCCATCGCGCGCGCCCTGGTCAAGGAGCCGACCGTGCTGCTGGCGGACGAGCCGACCGGGTCGCTCGACGAGGCCACCCGCGACGAGATCATGGACCTGCTCGAGGGCGTCTGGCGCGACCGCGAGCTGACCCTCGTCATCGTCACGCACGACTCGGCCGTGGCCCGGCGGGCCGAGCGGCGCCTGCGCATCGCGGGCGGGAAGGTCGCCGAGCTGCTGCCGACGGCCTGACGGCCTGACGTCCGAGTCCTCGGGCGGACCCGGTGCGGCGCCGGGGCCCGCCCTCGGCGTCTCCCGTCGTGCTCGGTCAGCCGCGCGGGTAGTCGACGCAGGCGAAGCGCCGTGAGTCGGGCGCCCAGCAGGGCACGTTGACCGTGCCCTGGCCGCCGAGCAGCCGCAGCACGTCGTGCGACTGCTCCCCCGGCACCGGCAGCCCGTCCGGGCCGAGCGGCAGGGTCCGGAGCACGACGTCGCGGTCCTCGGGGTGGCCGAGCGTGCCCGTCGGGTAGCCGAGCCAGAGCAGGGTCGCCCCGTCGGGCGAGACGTGCGGGAACCAGTTCACGAGCTCGTCGTCGGTGACCTGCACGAGGTCGCCGCCGTCGGGCCGGGCACGGAACAGCTGCGCGTGGCCCGCCACGCCGTCCGACGCCCGCTCCGAGTTGAACCAGACGTGCCGACCGTCCGGCGAGAACTCCGCACCGTCGTCGGGATGGCCGTCCGCGGTCACGGAGGTCGGGGCGCCGTCGGCCACCGAGACCAGCACGACGTTCGTCTGCCAGCCGGCCCGCGCCTCCTCGTCGTCCGGGTCGGCTGCCGCCTCGGGCAGCGCGCCGACGATCACGCTGAGGGTCGCGCCGTCGGGCGAGACGCCGTGCAGGTAGTTCTTGTGGTTCCGGTCGGCAGGGTGCTCGCGCGTGACGCGGCGTGCCTCGCCGCCGGGCGCGACGCCGTCCCACGGGACCTCGTAGAGGTGGCCGTCGCGCGAGCTGACGAACACGCTGCCCTGGTCGGGCGCGATCACGTGGTCGTTGTTGATCTCGGGGACGTCGCCCATCGCGACGGGCTGGAGCGCCGTCTCGTCGACGCCCCGCGCGTCCGCCGGCAGGCGCCAGAGCAGCCCGTCGGCGTTGACGACGAGCCAGCGGCCGTCGGGGCTCCAGTTGGGCGCCTCGACGAGCACCCTCGCGCTCTCGAGCGCGACCTCGACGGCGCCGGTGGCAGGGTCGATGACGAGCACGCGGCTCGACTGTCCGGGCTGGAGGGTGCGGGGCACGGTGTCTCTCTTCTCTGTGTCGGACTTCTGTCAGGGCTCGGGTCTCGGCTCGCCCTCCGCATTCAGGAACTGCGCCCTCGCGGTTCCTGAACGGTGCACGGATCAGGAACGCGCCTCCCCCCGCCGCGCGGATCAGGACCGATGTTCCTGAATGAGGAGGGGGCGGAGGAGGGGCTACTGGTTCGAGAAGGCCGCGTCGAAGGAGGCGGTCGGCCGGGGCCAGAGCAGCGAGCGCACGTGGGCCAGCGCCTCGGGCGCCCCGTGCAGCCGGTCCATGCCGGCGTCCTCCCACTCGATCGAGATCGGCCCGGCGTAGCCGACGGCGTCGAGGGTGCGGAACGCCGACTCCCAGTCGACGTCGCCGTGCCCGGTCGAGACGAAGTCCCAGCCGCGGCGCGGGTCGCCCCAGGGCAGGTGCGAGCCGAGCACGCCGGCGCGGCCGCTGCTCGGCCGGACGCGGGTGTCCTTGCAGTCGACGTGGTAGATCCGGTCGGCGAAGTCGACGATGAACCCGATCGTGTCGACGCCCTGCCAGAGCATGTGCGACGGGTCCCAGTTGAAGCCGAAGGCGTCGCGGTGCTCGATCGCGTCGAGCGCGCGGACGCTCGTCCAGTGGTCGTACGCGATCTCGGACGGGTGCACCTCGTGGGCGAACCGCACGCCCTCGCCGTCGAAGACGTCGAGGATGGGGTTCCAGCGGGCCGCGAAGTCCTCGTAGCCGGCCTCGATGACGCTCTCGGGCACGGGCGGGAACATCGCCACGTACGGCCAGATCTTCGATCCCGTGAACCCGACGACCGTGTCGACGCCCATCCGCCGGGCGACCCTGGCCGCCCGCTTCATGTCCTCGGCCGCGCGCTGACGGACGCCCTCGGGCTCGCCGTCGCCCCACGTGCTCGGCCGGACGATCGCCTGGTGCCGGAAGTCGATCGGGTCGTCGCAGACGGCCTGTCCCGTGAGGTGGTTCGAGATGGCCCAGACGCCGAGGCCGTGCCGCTCGAGGACGTCGAGGCGGCCGCGGAGGTACGCGTCGTCCTCGTCGGCGCGCTCGAGGTCGAGGTGGTCGCCCGACGCGGCGATCTCGAGGCCGTCGTAGCCCCAGCCCGCGGCGAGCGCCGCGACCTCCTCGAGCGGCAGGTCGGCCCACTGGCCGGTGAACAGCGTGACGGGGTGCGAGCTCTCGCCCATGTCGACCTCTCTCGTCGTGGGTGCATCGGCGCGTCGGCGCGACGGCGCAGCTCCATCCTGGTCCACTCCGCGCACGGGGCGGTCGCTCACGAGGGCACGTCCACCCAGCGCCGCTCGGCGGCGGCGAGCAGGACGCTCTCCGTGACGACGACGGCGCGGCGGCCGTCCTCGAAGGTCGGCAGCCCCTCGGGCCGTCCGCCGCGCACGGCGTCGTGGACGTCCCGGACGAACGAGGTGAAGGCGTCGTGGTAGCCCATCGGGTGCCCGGCGGGCAGCGTCGACAGGCGGGCGGCGTCCGGCGAGAGCCGGGCCGCGTCGCGCGCGACGACCTCGGACGCGGCGCGACGTCCGATCCAGAGCCGGTCGGGCTCCTCCTGCGAGAACTCGAGGCTCTCGGCCGTGCCGGCGACGTCGACGAGGAGGCGGTTCTTCCGCCCCGGCGCCACCTGCGACACGAAGAGGGTGCCGATGACGCCGACGGCCGTCTCGAAGACGACGGCGGCCTCGTCCTCGGTGTCGACGGGGCGCCCGCCGCGTTCGTCGTGCACGCGGTCGACGACGGCCGAGAGGCGCGCGACGCGGTCGCCGAGCACGAACTCCACCAGGTCGACGAGGTGGCTGCCGATGTCGGCGAAGGCCCTCGACGGACCTCCGGCGGCCGAGTCGACGCGCCAGTCGACGTCGTCGCGGTCGAGCAGCCAGTCCTGGAGGTAGCTGCCGCGGACGCTCAGCACCCGACCGGTGCGGCCGGCGGCCACCCTGGCCCGCGCCTCGCGCACCATCGGGTGGTACCGGTAGACGAACGGCACCGCCGCCGTCCGCCCTGCCGCGCCGGCGGCGAGGACGAGCGCCTCGGCCTCGACGGCCGAGGTGGCGAGGGGCTTCTCGCAGACGACGTGCTTGCCGGCCGCCAGGGCGGCCAGGGCGAGGCCGGCGTGCACGGCGTTCGGGGCACAGAGGTGGACGACGTCGACGCCGGGGTCGTCCAGCAGGTCGTGCACGCTCTCGTGCGCGGTCGGGATGCCGAGGGCGTCGGCGGCCCAGGAGGCGCTGGCCGCGCTGGAGGACGCGACCGCGACCACCTGCGCGCCCGCGGCCCTGGCCGCGGCCGTGTGCACCCGGCCCATGAAGCCGCCGCCCACCACCCCGACCCGGAGGGGCGCGACCGGGGCCGTGACCCTCCGGGTCGGAGCGACGTCCGCGAGGCGAGGCGGCGCCTCCCCCACGTCGGTCACCGCCCCTCCCCCGTCACGCCCGGCCGGTCGGCGTCACTTGACGGCACCGGACGACAGACCGGTGATCAGGTGCTTCTGCACGAGCATGAAGCCGATCAGCACCGGCAGCGACACGACGACCGAGGCCGCCATCAGCTGGTTCCAGTAGACGTCCTGCTGCGAGGCGTACGCCCGCAGGCCGATCGACAGGGTGCGGGTGTCCTTGCTCGTGAGCACCGAGGCGAAGAGCACCTCGCCCCAGGCCGTGATGAAGGCGTAGACCGCGACGGCGATGATGCCGGGCTTCGCGACGGGGATGATCACGCGGAACAGGGCGCCGAGGCGACCCGTGCCGTCGATCATCGACGCCTCCTCGAGCTCCTTCGGGATGGAGGCGAAGTAGCCCGTCAGCATCCAGATCGAGAACGGCAGGCTGAACGTCATGTAGGTGATGATCAGACCCAGGTAGCTGCCCGTCAGCTGCACCCCGACCGTGCGCTGGATCTGCACGAAGATCAGGAACAGCGGCAGGAGGAACAGGATGCCGGGGAACATCTGCGTCGACAGCACCACGAGGCTGAAGCTGCGCTGGCCCTTGAAGCGCAGGCGAGCCAGCGCGTAGGCGGCCAGCACGGCCATCGCCACCGACAGGATCGTCGCGGAGATGGTCACGATCAGGCTGTTCTTGAAGTACGACGCCAGGGGCACCGTCTGCCAGATCTGGACGTAGGGCTCGAGGGTGACGCGCGAGGGGATCCAGGTGAACAGGCCCTGCACGTCGGCCAGCGGCTTGATCGAGGTCGTGAGCACCACGTAGAGCGGGACGATCACGACCAGCGACAGGAACGCCAGTCCGAAGAAGCGGAAGATCTTGAAGCCGCGGGTCTCAATCATTGTCGTGCTGCCCCTTCGGGAGGACCATCCGGATGTAGAACGCCGACGCGATCAGCAGCACGACCAGGAGCATCACGCTCATGGCGCCGCCGAGGCCGAAGTTCCAGTTGTTGAAGCTCTGCTGGTAGATCAGCGGCGAGATGAGCGTCGCCTGCTCGGGCGAGGCCGGGCCGAAGAGCACGTAGGGCACGTTGAACTGGTTGAAGATCCAGAGGCTCATGATGAGCAGCAGGACGGCGTTGGCCGGCTTCACCATCGGCAGCGTGATGTTCGTGAACTGCTTCCAGAGGCTCGCGCCGTCGAGGCTGGCGGCCTCGTACACGTCGCCCGGGATGTTCTGCAGCGCCGCGAGCAGCATGAGGAACGCGAAGGGCCAGAACTGCCAGGCCGTCACGATCACGATCGCCCAGAACGAGTTCCCGCCGAGCAGCCAGAAGGGCCTGTCCTGCAGGATCCCGAGGTCGTCGACCAGGAACCGGTTGATGGCCCCGTCGCGCTGGTTGAACATGAAGGCCCAGGCGATGGTGCCGACGTAGGAGGGCAGCGCGTACGGCACGAGGAACAGCGTGCGGAGCAGTCCGCGCCCCTTGAACGAGCTGGTCAGAAGCACGGCGCCGAGCATGCCCATGCTCCAGGCGATCGCGACGACGATCACGGTGAAGAGCAGGGTGCGGCCGAGGGCCCCGTAGAGCTGGCCGGCGATGGGCGAGCTCGGGTCGAGGGCCGTGACGAAGTTCTGCAGGCCGACGAAGGGCGCGTTGACCCAGTTGGCGATGCTCAGCTGGTTCAGCGTGATGAACGCGATCCAGATGCCGAGCACCATCGGGACGATGTGGACGAGGAGCTCGGCCAGGGCAGCGGGGGCGACCAGGAAGTAGGCGAGCGGCGAGCGGTGCTTCTTGCGCTTCGCGGGCTCGATCGGAGCCTGCTGGTGCGGATCGGGGGCCGACTCTTTCTCGGCGGTGGCGGGGGGCAGAACGTTGACGGTCATGACGGTCCTCTCGGGCGGGGCAGGGGGGCCCGCCCGGCCGACAGCGCTGGCGCTGCCGACCGGACGGGTCCCCGCACGGTGGGACGGGGCTACTGACCCGTGGTCATCTGGCTGTTCGCGTCCTCGAGGGCCGACTTCACGTCGGCCTCGCTGACGGAGCCGCCCTGGGCCGCGGTGGCGAGGAGGTCCTTGATCGCGGTGCCGACCAGGGTCTCCATCTGTCCCTCTGAGGGGTAGAGGGGCATGGGCTGGGCGTGGTCCGCGAGGATCGTCTGCTTCAGCTTGATGACGTCCGTCTGGAACGCCGGGTCGTCGTACGCGGTGGTGACCACGGGCAGCGAGCCGAACGACTCGTTGAGGTACTTCTGCTCGTCGTCGCTCGTGAGGTGCTTGACGAAGTCGATCGCCGCCTCCTTGTTGCCCGAGTTCGCGAAGACGCTGACGTTGATGCCGGCGACGTGGCTCTGGGTGCCCTCGAGGCCGGTGGCGTCGGCGGTCTCCATCGGCACCGGGGCCGCGGCGTAGTCCGTGAAGTTGCGCGACTTGAGGTTGTCGCCGGGCGCCTGGTCGAAGAACATCGCGGCCTGGCCCTCCGCGAAGGTCGCCGCCATGTCGGAGCCGTTCACGCTCTCGGCGTCGGACGGCGAGACGACCTTGTCGACGGCCATCAGGTCGACCCACTCCTTGACGCCGGTCACGACGCCGTCGTTGCCGAAGTCGGGGTTGCCGTCACCGTCGTACAGCTCGCCGCCGTTCTGCAGGCCGCGGACGAACGCCTGGTGGGCGTTGTTCGTGATGCTCGAGCCCGCCATCGTGACGCCCCACTGGTCGATCTGGCCGTCCCCGTCGGTGTCGATCGTCAGCTTCTTGGCGTCCTCGACGAACTCGTCCCAGGTGGCGGGCGGCGTGGTGATGCCGGCCGCCTCGAACATGGCGGTGTTGTAGTACAGCGAGTACGACAGGCCGTAGATCGGCACGGACGTCGGGGCCTGGCCCTCGGCGCCGCCGGTGGCGAAGCTCGACTGGACGAAGCGGTCCTGGCCGCCGATCTCGTCGAGGGCCTCGCCCTCCCACGGCACGAACGCGCCGCTCGACTGCAGCGACACCGCCCAGGTGTTTCCGATGTTGAGCACGTCGGGGCCCTCGCCGCTCGAGACGGCGGTGAGGATGCGGTTGTAGAGGTCGGACCACGGGATGACCTCGAGGTCGACCTCCACCCCGGTCTCCTCGGTGTAGCGGTCGATCGACTCCTGCAGGATCTCGGCGTCGCGCTCGACCGTGGGGGCCTGGTTGCTGGCCCAGTAGGTGATCGTGTCGCTGTCGCCGCTGCCGCCGGAGGCGGAGCACGCGGTCATCGAGCCTGCTGCGACGACGCCGACGGCGACGGCGGCGACCCAGCGGAACTTCTTGGTGTTCATGTCTTCTCCTGGTTTCTCATCTTCGAGAGGTCTCTTCATCGAGCGGGGGAAGTGCTGTGGTGCTGTGGTGCTGTGGTGCTTCGGTGCTTCGGTGCTTCGGTGCTTCGGTGCTTCGGGAGGGAAAGTGGAGGGGGGACGGTGTCCCGGTGGCGGGCCGGCCTCGTCGTCGAGGCCGGCCCGCCGACGGCTCAGCCGAGGGTCGGGACGGACGGGTCCCAGTCCTCTGGCAGCTCGGGCGTGGGCTCGAGCGACGACTCGACGACGACGCCCTCGCCGCGCTCGGCCGACTCGGCCAGCGAGACCATGACGTCGAGCACGTGGAACGCCAGCTCGCCGGGGACGCGCTCGCGACGGCCCTCGCGGATCGCCTGGGCGAGCTCGGCCACGCCGGTGCCGCGGGTGAACGTCGAGCCGGAGGCGGGCACGACGGTCGGCTCCTCGCCGCCGGTGTGCACGACGGTGTCGCCCTCGAACTCGTTCGGGTCGGGGAAGACGGCGGTGCCCTCGGTGCCCGCGATCTCGACGAACCCGGCACGGGCCAGCTTCGAGTCGAAGCTGAAGACGGCCTGCGCGCTCGCGCCGTTCTCGAACTGCAGCAGGGCGCTGATGTGCGTGGGCACCTCGACGGGGAACTCGGTGCCCGCCTTGGGGCCGGAGCCGATGACGCGCGTCTCGCGGGCCTTCGAGGAGGTGGCCGTCACCTTCGCGACCGGGCCGAAGACCTGCACGAGGGTCGTCAGGTAGTAAGGGCCGACGTCGAACATGGGACCGGCACCGTAGGCGAACAAGAACTCGGGGCTCGGGTGCCACGACTCCGGGCCGGGCACCTGGAACAGCGTCAGGCCGGTGAGGGGCGTGCCGATGTCGCCGCGACGGACGACGCGGAGCCCGGTCTGGATGCCCGACCCGAGGAACGTGTCGGGAGCGACGGCGACCCGCACCCCCGCCTTCTTCGCGGCCTGCAGCAGACGGGCGCCGCTCTCGCGGTCGAGGGCGTAGGGCTTCTCGCCCCAGACGTGCTTGCCGGCTGCGACGGCCTTCAGCGCGACCTCGACGTGGGCGGCAGGGATAGTGAGGTTCACGACGATCTCGACGCCGTCGTGGGCGAGCAGCTCGTCGACCGAGCCGCTGCCGGGCACGCCCCACTTCTCGGCCTGGGCCGCGGCCCGGGGCTCGTCGATGTCGGCGACGAAGAGCACCTCGAGGTCGGGGAACTTCGTCAGGTTGCCGAGGTACTGGTCGCTGATCACTCCGGCGCCGATCACGCCGACCCCGACTGGGCCTGTGCGGGCGTCGCGGGAGGCGACGGTGTCGGCGGTCGTGGCGGTGTCGGTCATGCGCGGACTCCCTGCAGGAACTCGTAGCTGTCGGTCAGGGCGGTGAACACGTCGCCGCGGGTGTCGTCGAGCTCGACGACGGCGAGGGCCTGCGGGGCGGCCCGGAGGATGTCGCGGACGGGCATGACGCCCTTGCCGACGGCGACCTGCTCGGAGTCGTCCTTGCTCTTGGGGCCGTCCTTGACGTGCAGGAACTGCACCTGGTCGCCGAGACGGGCCAGCAGCTCGGCAGCGTCGACGCCGCCGACCTCGACCCAGTAGGTGTCGATCTCGAGGACGACGCCGGCCGGCAGGGCCGCGGCGAAGATCTCGAGGGCAGGGGTGCCGTCGATGACGGACTCGAGCTCGAACTCGTGGTTGTGGTAGCCGACCGAGAGGCCGTGGGCCGCTGCGGCGTCGGAGATCGCGACGAACTCGGCGGCGATCGCCTCGACGTCCTCGCGGGTCACCCAGCGCGTCTCGTCGATGTGCGGGTCGATGACGGTGCCCACGCCGAGCCGGACGGCTGCGGCGAAGATCGGCTCGAGGTCCTGGCCGACGAGCTTGGCGTGGGCGCTCGGCGCGGTGAGGCCGGCGGCGGGCAGCGCCTCGGCGTACTCCTCGACGCGCTCGACGAAGCCCCACGGCTCGACCTGCGTGTAGCCGATGTCGGCGAGGCGCTGGAGGGTGCCGGGCAGGTCGGCCGCGATGGCGTCCCTGACCGTGTAGAGCTGGACCGAGATCGGTGATGTCACCAGGGGGACTCCTCTTCGAGTGGGGCGAGTACGGCGTCGCTGCCCCTCGTGGGGAGTCGATCACCGCTGATCGAGACCGACCATAGGACCACTTCTGTCGGAGCGCAAGCAAAAGTCGTCATCGATCGGCGCCCTTGTCTCGGCAGTCGCCTCGCCCTGTGCTTTACTGCTCAGCATGTCCGACACGACGCGGTCGTCCGCGCTCGGCGGCACCGGCGCCAGCGAGCTCTTCCAGCTGCTGCGCGACGGCCGCCCGCGCACCCGCGCCGAGCTCGCCGCGATGACCGGTCTCGCCCGGTCGACCGTCGGGCTGCGGCTCGACGCCCTCGTCGAGCTCGGGCTCGTCGGGCCCTTCGCCGACGCCGTCTCGACGGGCGGTCGCCCGCCCTCCCGCGTCGCCCTCGTGCCGTCGGCCCGGGTCGTGCTCGGGGCCGACTTCGGCGCCGGCCACCTCAACCTCGTGCTCACCGACCTCGTCGGAGAGACGCTCATCGGGCGACGCTCGCTGCTCGACATCGCCGACGGACCCGAGCCGGTGCTCGCGACGATGGTGGCCGAGGCGGACGCCCTGCTCGCCGAGCTCGGACGCAGCCGCCGCGACCTGATCGGGGTCGGCATCGGGCTCCCCGGCCCCGTGCAGTTCAGCACCGGCCGGCCCGTGAACCCGCCGATCATGCCCGGCTGGGACGGCTTCGACGTCCCCGGGTGGGTGCGCGGCCACCTCGACGTGCCGGTCCTGGTCGACAACGACGTCAACATCATGGCCCTGGGCGAGCGCAGCTTCGCGTGGCCGGACGTCGACCACTTCCTCTTCGTCAAGGTCGCCACGGGCATCGGCTCCGGCATCATCTCGGGCGGCCGGCTGCAGCGCGGCGCCCAGGGCATCGCGGGCGACATCGGCCACGTCCAGGTGCCGCGCGGCGCCGGCATCGCGTGCCACTGCGGCAACGTGGGCTGCCTCGAGGCCGTCGCCTCGGGACCGGCCATCGCGGCCGCCCTCCGCCGTGAGGGCCACGACGTCGCCGGCGGCGCCGAGGTGATCGACCTCGTGCGCGGGGGCGACATCGACGCCATCCAGGCCGTCCGCCAGGCCGGACGGGACATCGGCGAGGTGCTGACGGCGTGCGTCAACCTCATCAACCCGTCGACGATCGCGATCGGCGGCTCGATGGCCCAGGCCGGCGAGCACCTCATCGCCGGCGTCCGCGAGGTGGTCTACTCGCGCTCGATGCCGCTGGCCACCGAGCACCTGAGCATCGTCCAGTCGCGCTCGGGCCAGAGGGCGGCCGTGATCGGCGCCAGCATGCTCGCGATCCACCACGCGCTCTCCCCCGCCGCCATCGACGAGCTCGCCGCCGCGGTCTGACGCCCGGCCGACGCCGACTGTCGCAGACCGGCGCCGACCGGCGCCGACACGAGGAGGCGCCCTGTCGCGACCTGCCCCGGTCACGAGCGACAATGGAGGCATGTCCGTCGTCCAGCCCATGCTCTCGCTCTGGGACGACGACGAGACCCTCGCCGCGCCTCCCCCGGCTCCGCGCCGTCCGGCGCACGAGCTCCGCGTGCTCGCCGACTCGACCGACCGCATCGCGTGGCTGCGTGCCCGCAGCCGCGGCATCACGGCCACCGACGTCGCGCGGCTCTCGAGCCCCCGCGCCGTGCAGGCCGTCGTGCTCGACAAGCTGTACGGCAACGGCTTCGGCGGCAACGCCTACACCGACCACGGTCGTGCCCGCGAGCCGGAGATCGCCCGCTGGGTGCTGTCCGAGCACCGCATCGCGCCGAGCTCGAAGCTGTTCCACGCCCACGAGCAGCAGCGACACCTCGCGACGCCCGACGGCGTGGCCGTGCGCGACGACGGCACCGTGGAGCTCTGCGAGATCAAGACCACGAAGAAGGCCTGGACGAGCATCCCGCGCTCGTACCTGCGGCAGGTGTTCTGGCAGCAGTACGTCCTCGGTGCCGAGCGCACCCTCGTCGTGTGGGAGCAGCACCTCGACTTCGTCCCCGTCGACTCCGTGCCGCAGTGCCGGTGGGTCGACCGCGACGACGACGAGATCCACCGCCTCGTGGGCCTCGCCGACACCGTGCTCGACACCCTCGCGCGCCAGGCCCCGGTCGACCCGTTCGCCCCCGGCGTCCGGGCCTACGAGCCGCCGCCCTACGACCCGCTGCGCTGAGCCGCGTCGCGGCGGCGTGGCTCGCTGCGTCGGGCTGCTCCCCCGTGGTCGACCCCGAGCACCCGCACCCGGCTCAGCACGATGACGAGGGCGCTCAGCCCCACGATCACGACGGCGATGACCAGGCACCAGACCGCGACCCCGCCCGCGCCGAGGCGCTCGACGTCGAGGAACGGGTACGGCACGAACGACTGCGCGCGCAGCAGCACCACGACGACCCAGACCAGCGGGTAGACAAGGAACACCCAGAGCCGACGCCACGCGATGCGCCCCCGGTCGCCGACCAGCACCCAGTCGAGCAGCGCGAAGAGCGGCATCCACTTGTGGAGCACGTCGTTCGACCACTGCACGTTGAACGAGTTGTCCAGGGCCGCGTTCGTGAGCAGCAGGTTGTAGACGATGCCGGTCGTGACCATGTAGGTCGCGGCGGCGCCGCGAAGCACGATGCTCCACTCGGGCGCGGCCCGGCGGCGCAGCAGGAACACCGCGCCGACGACGAACGCCACCGCGGCGATCAGGTTCGACTGGATCGTGAAGTAGCCGAAGAAGTTCGCGAACTGGTACACGGGGCTCTCGACGCTCCGCACCCACTGGCCCACGACGGCCGCGACCACGGCCAGGGCCGCGAGCAGTCGCACGGTCGCGGGCACGACGGCGGGGACGGTGGTCGCAGCGGCGGGCGTCGAGGGTGTCATGACGTCACCGTAGCGAGGTTTCGCCAGACGGTGACACCCGTGAAACACGACCGACTCATCCGCTGTCGACACTGGGGTGACGGGCGCCCCGGCGGGGCGCCGTGGACGGACAGAGGAGCCCGATGACGCACACGACGATGCGTGCCATGGTGATCGAGAAGACCGGAGGGCCCGAGGAGCTGGTCGCGGCGGACCTGCCGTGGCCCTGCCGCGTCGGCTCGGACGTGCTGGTCGCGGTGCACGCCGCCGGCGTCAACCGGGTCGACGCCGAGGCCCGCTCCGGTCGCGCCGACAGCGGCGCCGTCCGCACCTGGCCGGCGGTGCTCGGCCACGACTTCAGCGGCGTCGTCGTCGAGGCTCCGTACGCCGCCCACCCGCTGCGCCCGGGCGACGAGGTCTTCGGCATGGCCGCGTTCCCGCACACGAGCGGCACGTACGCCGAGTACATCAGCGTGCCTGCCACCTCCCTCGCCCGGAAGCCCGCGACGCTCTCGCACGTCGAGGCCGCCGGCGTCCCGCTCGCTGCCCTGACCGCCTGGGGCATGGTCGTCGAGGTGGCCAAGGCGCACGAGGGCCAGCGGGTGCTCGTCCAGGCCGGCGCCGGAGGCGTGGGGCACTTCGCCGTGCAGCTCGCGTCGTACTTCGGCGCGCACGTCGTCGCCACCGGGTCGCAGCGCAACAGCGGCTGGCTGCGTGACCTCGGTGCCGACGAGGTCGTCGACTACGGCTCCGTCGAGCTCTCCCGCAGCGTCCGCGACGTCGACGTCGTCATCGGCCTGGTCGACGACGACGACGTCGCCGCGCAGTCCCTGGCCGTGCTGCGGCCGGGCGGCCTCGCCGTGCACGCTCCGCTCCGGTCGTGGCGCGCCTTCGCGGCCAAGGCCGAGGCGAAGGGCGTCCGGTCCACGGGCTTCGCCGTCTGCCCCGACGCGGCGACCCTCGCGGTGCTCTCCCGCCTCATCGACTCCGGCGACCTGCGCGTGCACGTCGACGACATCTACGACCTGGCCGACGCCGCCGACGCCCACAGCCGTCTCGAGCAGAACCACACGCGGGGCAAGCTGGTGCTGCGCGTGGCGGACGAGTGACGACCTCGCCCGGGGTCCGCTGCGCGGCCTAGAGCGCGCGCACGAGCACGAAGTCGTCGTGGGTCTCCGTGCCCACGGTGAACCGCTTGGTGCCGGCCCCCTCGAACCCGTGCTTGGCGTAGAAGGCCTGGGCCCGCAGGTTCTGCTGGTTCACGCCCAGCCAGATCGAGGAGGCGCCGGTCGACCTGGCCGTCGCCAGCGTCGCCTCCATGAGCACGCGCGCCGCACCCTGCCCGTGGGCGTCAGGGGCCACGTAGAGCTTGCTCAGCTCGACGGCGGGGCGGGCGGCGACCACGGCCGCCACGTCGGCGTCGGCAGGGTCGCCCGTGACGAGCATCGCGTACCCGAGCAGCGGGGTCCCGAGCAGCGGGGTCCCGAGCAGCGGGGTCGCGGGTGCGACCGCGTCGTCCTCCAGGGCGAGCACGTGCCGAGTCGGATCGGCGAGGTACTCGTCGAACCGCCGCTCGCTCAGCACCGTCGTCACGAACCGGGCGATGTCGGCCAGGTCGGTGCCGGGCGGGCAGGCCAGGGGAAACGTGAGAGCCGCCACGGAGGCGAGGGCCGGGGCGTCGGAGGCGGTGGCGGGGCGGGCGGTGACGGTCACGTCTCCATGGTGCCGCACCCGCGCCTCCTCGTGCTCGCCGTGCGCGCCGGGCGCGGCTGACCCCAGCGACACCCGCGGAACCCGCGGAACCCGCGGAACCCGCGCGGACCCTCGCGCGCGCCGACGGGTGCACACGGGAACGCGGGGTGTCCGCGGGAACGACGGATGCAGGCGCGGCAGGTGCGGGCGCGGGGGCACGACGACGGCGCCCCGTTCGCCTGACGCGGGCGATCGCGCCGAGACCCGCGGAACCCGCGCGGACTCTCGCGCGCGCCCACGGGTGCACGCGGGAACGACAGGTGTAGGTGCGGAGGGTGCGGGCGCCGGCGGTGCGGGCGCAGGGACGACGAAGGCCGCCCCGCTCGAGAGCGGGACGGCCTGTCGTGACGATCAGGTGATCGAGGTGCGCTGCCTGGGCAGCTGCGGCCTAGAAGACGTTGATGTCGAGGGGGATGCCGGGACCGAAGGTCGTCGACAGCGTGCCCTTGGTGATGTAGCGGCCCTTGGAGGAGGACGGCTTCAGACGGACGACCTCGTCGAGGGCGGCGTCGAGGTTGGTGTTCAGCTGCTCTTCCGAGAAGCCGGCCTTGCCGATGACGAAGTGCACGTTGGCGTGCTTGTCGACACGGAACTCGATCTTTCCGCCCTTGATGTCGTTGACGGCCTGCGCGACGTTGGGGGTCACGGTGCCCGTCTTCGGGTTGGGCATGAGGCCACGGGGTCCGAGGACCTTTCCGAGGCGGCCGACCTTGCCCATGAGCTCGGGCGTAGAGACGGCCGAGTCGAACGACGTGTAGCCGCCCGCGACCTTCTCGATGAGCTCGTCGCCGCCGACCTCGTCCGCACCGGCGGCGATGGCGGCCTCGGCCGCAGCACCCGTGGCGAAGACGATGACGCGGGCGGTCTTGCCCGTGCCGTGCGGGAGGATCACGGTGCCGCGCACCATCTGGTCCGCCTTGCGCGGGTCGACGCCGAGCTTCAGCGCGACCTCGACCGTGGAGTCGAACTTCTTGGAGCCGGTCTCACGAGCGACGGCGACGGCCTCGCTGGTGCTGTAGAACTTGCCGGCCTCGATCTTCTCGGCGGCGGCGCGGTACGCCTTGGACTTCTGAGCCATGTTGGACCTCTTCGTTGCTGGGGACGTGGTAGCGAGCCTGGCCGGCTCTCCCACTGGTGTCTGGTGCGTGCAGGCGGGTCGCCTGCACGAGGGGGTGTGGCTAGGCGTCGACCGTGATGCCCATGGAACGGGCGGTGCCGGCGATGATCTTCGCCGCGGCGTCGATGTCGTTGGCGTTCAGGTCGGCCTGCTTGGTGGTGGCGATCTCACGGACCTGGTCCATGGTGAGCTTGCCGACCTTGTCGGTGTGGGGGGTCGACGAGCCCTTGGCGACGCCGGCGGCCTTCTTGATGAGCTCCGCGGCGGGCGGGGTCTTGAGGACGAACGTGAACGAACGGTCCTCGTAGACGGTGATCTCGACGGGGACGACGTTGCCGCGCTGCGACTCGGTCGCGGCGTTGTACGCCTTGCAGAACTCCATGATGTTCACGCCGTGCTGACCCAGGGCCGGGCCGATGGGCGGGGCCGGGTTCGCGGCGCCGGCGTTGATCTGAAGCTTGATCAGACCCGTGACCTTCTTTTTCGGTGCCATGTTCTTTTCCTTCTCGTGGGGTTCGAGCTGGCCGCGGTCGCGGTCCGCTCTCCCGGTGGTCCGCGGTGCGGACTCCGGTGATCTAGGGGAGCTGTGGGGCTGTCGTCCTGGGGGACTAGAGCTTGGTGACCTGGTCGAAGCTGAGCTCGACGGGAGTCTCGCGCTCGAACAGGGAGACCAGCACCGTGAGCTTGCCGCTCTCGGGCTTGATCTCGTTGATCGTACCGGGAAGCCCGGCGAACGAGCCCTCCTTGATGGTGATCGTCTCGCCGATCTCGAAGTCGACCTCGGCGGGGATGACCCGCTGGGCCTGCTTGCCGCCCTTGGCCGAGCCCTTGGCGGCGGGTGCCGCCTCCTGCACCTGGACGAGGCTCTTCAGCATCTGGAAGGCCTCCTCGAAGCGGAGGGGCGTCGGGTTGTGGGCGTTGCCCACGAAGCCGGTGACGCCGGGGGTGTGGCGGACGACCGACCAGGAGTCTTCGTTGAGGTCCATGCGGACGAGCACGTAGCCGGGGATCCGCACGCGGGTGACCAGCTTGCGCTGCCCGTTCTTGATCTCGACGACGTCCTCCATGGGGACCTCGACCTGGTAGATGTAGTCCTCCATGGTCAGGGAGACCATGCGGTTCTCGATGTTCTGCTTGACGCGTCGCTCGAAGCCGGCGTAGCTGTGGATGACGTACCACTTGCCGGGCTTGCCGCGCAGGTCGTAGCGGAAGGCCTCGTAGGGGTCGACCTCGGCCTCGTCCTCGGCCTCGGTCGCGACCGCGTCGGCCTGCTCGCTGACGACGTCGAGGTCGACGTCGTCCTGGGCCACCTGAGCGTCGGCGTCCTGGACGGACTGCTCGGCCTCGGCGATGACGGCGTTCGCGCCGGGGGCGTCACCCTCGTTCGCCAGCTCCTCGGCCTCGGAGTCGGCCTCGTCGTCGGTCGCCTCGACGGCGGCCTCCGCCTCGGCGGCGTCGTCGATGTCGAGCGCGTCGTCGACGACGGCGTCGGCCTCGGGGTCGCTGGCCTCGGCGAGCGTGTCGAGCAGGCCGTCGAGGTCGTCCGTGTCGGTCGTGCCCTCGTCGCCCTCGTCGACGACGGTGATCGCGGACTCCTCGGCCGAGCCCTGGTCGCCGTCGGAGTCGACGTCCACGACGTCGCCCTCCTGGGTCTCGGCGACCTCGGAGGACTGCTCGGCGGCGGGGGCGAGATCGATGTCGTCGCGCTCGTTGTCAGGCACTGTGTATCTACTTCCGTTCAGGGGGTCGGCCGGCGATGTCGGCTTGCCGACCGCAGAGGATCGAGGGGCACGGCGCGGACCGGGTGGTCCGGCAGCCGGCGGGCAGGGTCAGCTGCCGGTGGGGCCGTTGCCGAAGACGTAGCCGACGACGAGGCCGAAGAGCGAGTCGAGGCCGGTGACCAGCGCCATCATGATGACGACGAAGACCAGCACGACGCCGGTGTAGCTCAGCAGCTCTTTGCGGGTCGGGGTGACGACCTTCTTGAGCTCGGCGATCACCTGGCGGATGAACAGGGCGATGCGGGCGAAGGGACTGCGACGCGCTGCGCT
Source organism: Frigoribacterium sp. ACAM 257 (assembly GCF_007954365.1). Classification (GTDB taxonomy): domain Bacteria; phylum Actinomycetota; class Actinomycetes; order Actinomycetales; family Microbacteriaceae; genus Frigoribacterium. The sequence continues at coordinate 262,284 of NZ_VOLO01000001.1, read as the reverse complement.
GTCGGACTTCGCCTTGTCGACGACGTCCTCACTGGGGACGTCGAGGTCTTTTCTCGCCACTGTCGTATCTACCTTCCGAGGGTCGACCCGAGGGCCTGGTCCGTGATCCGGGCCGCCCCGCTGGTCTCTGGTGGACCAGTCGGGGCAGCCCGGCCGGGCTGCAGGGCGGACAGGACTCGAACCTGCAACCTGCGGTTTTGGAGACCGCTGCTCTACCAATTGAGCCACCGCCCTATGGGGCCGGAGCCCCCGGGCCGGACTGCGACCGGTGCTCGCCCTGAGGCGCGCGCCGACTCCGCGGTGTCCGACCGCCTCGACAAGTGTAGGTGAGCGCCTGCGGTGTTGCAAAGCCGGGGCGCGCCGACGGGCCCGGCCCGCGTGCCCTGTCGGGGCCCCGGGCCGCCGGATAGGGTGGCCGTCGTGACCCAGCCGACACGCCGCCTCTCGTCCCGCATCGCCTCCATCGCCGAGTCGGCCACCCTCAAGGTGGACGCCAAGGCCAAGTCGCTCCTGGCCCAGGGCCGGCCGATCATCAGCTACGGCCCCGGCGAGCCGGACTTCCCGACGCCCGACCACATCGTCGAGGCGGCGGTCGCGGCGGCGCGCGACCCGCGCAACCACCGCTACTCGGCCGGCGCGGGCCTGCCCGAGCTGCGCGAGGCGATCGCCGAGAAGACCCTCCGCGACAGCGGCACCTCGGTGCGCCCGACTCAGGTGGTCGTCACCAACGGCGGCAAGCAAGCCGTCTACCAGGCGTTCCAGGCGCTGCTCGACGAGGGCGACGAGGTCCTCCTGCCCGCTCCGTACTGGACCACCTACCCCGAGGCGATCTCCCTCGCGGGCGGCGTCTCGGTCGAGGTCTTCGCCGGCGCCGACCAGGGCTACAAGGTCACGGTCGAGCAGCTCGAGGCCGCACGGACCCCGCGCACGAAGGTGCTGCTGTTCTGCTCGCCCTCGAACCCGACCGGGGCCGTCTACTCCCCCGCCGAGGTCGAGGCCATCGGCCGGTGGGCGCTCGAGACCGGCACCTGGGTGATCAGCGACGAGATCTACCAGAGCCTCGTCTACGACGGCGTGCGCGCCGTCTCGATCACCGAGGCCGTGCCCGAGCTCGCCGGGCAGACGATCCTCGTCAACGGCGTCGCCAAGACCTACGCGATGACCGGCTGGCGCGTCGGCTGGATGGTGGGCCCGGCCGACGTCATCGCCGGCGCCTCCAACCTGCAGTCGCACCTCACGTCGAACGTGTCGAACGTCTCCCAGCGCGCCGCCCTCGCGGCGCTCACCGGCCCGCAGGACGAGGTCGAGGCGATGCGCCGGGCCTTCGACGTGCGCCGTCGCCGCATCGTCGACGAGCTGAACGCCATCGACGGCGTCGTCGCCCCGACCCCCGAGGGCGCGTTCTACGTCTACCCCGACGTCAGCGGCCTGCTGGGTCGTGAGTGGGGCGGCGTCACGCCCACCACCTCCCTCGAGCTCGCCGACCTGGTCCTCGACCAGGCCGACGTCGCCACGGTGCCCGGCGAGGCGTTCGGGCCGAGCGGCTACCTGCGCCTGTCGTACGCCCTCGGCGACGACCAGCTGCTCGAGGGCGTGCAGCGTCTCCAGCGCCTCTTCTCGTAGGAGGCGCGGGCCGGGTCCGCCGATCCGGTCCACCGGTCGGGTCCACCGGCAGCATCCACCGGTCGGGGGATGCGGGTAGCCCGAACCGGGGTGCCGTGCCCGCGCCTCCTGTCCGAGGCTCGGAGCATGACCCCACAGCCCGTCGTGCGAGTGCGCGACCTCACGAAGACCTACGGGCGCACGACCGCCCTGCACGGCGTCTCGTTCGACCTCGAGCCCGGCGAGACGCTCGGCCTGCTCGGCCCGAACGGCGCCGGCAAGTCGACGACGATCGAGATCCTCGAGGGGCACCGCGACCGCACCGGTGGCGAAGCCCTCGTGCTCGGCACGGACCCGCGACACGGCGGGCTCGACTGGAAGGCCCGCATCGGCATCGTGCTGCAGACCTCGGCCGAGCAGGGGACCTCGACCGTCCGTGAGCAGGTCGCCCACATGGCGGCCCTCTACCCGCGGTCGCGCGACGTCGACGAGGTGGTCGCCGCGGTCGGGCTCGAGGCCCAGGCGAGCACGCGGGTGCGGGCGCTCTCGGGCGGCCAGCGCCGCCGCGTCGACGTCGCCCTCGGCATCGTCGGCGATCCCGAGCTGCTGTTCCTCGACGAGCCCACGACGGGCTTCGACCCGGAGGCGCGTCGCCGGTTCTGGGACCTGATCCGGTCGCTCTCCGGCGACGGCACGAGCATCCTGCTCACCACCCACTACCTCGACGAGGCCGCCCAGCTCAGCGACCGCGTCGCGGTCGTCACGGAGGGGCGCGTCGTCGCCGAGGGACGCCCCGACGAGATCGGCAGCGCCGCGGCCAGGACCCCGCTGGTGCGCTGGTCGGACGCGGGCGGCCGGCACGAGGAGCGGACGGCCGACCCTGGCGGCCTCGTCGCGCGCCTGCACGGCGCGGGGGCGGAGCTGCGCGACCTCGAGGTCGTGCGCCCGTCGCTCGAGGACGTCTACCTCGAGCTCGTCGCCGAGGCGGCGACGTCGTGAGCCGCGTGCTCGCCCTGGCCGGCGTGCAGGTGCGCCACGAGGTGCGGACCTACTTCCGCGCCGGCGACACGGTGTTCTTCACGTTCCTCTTCCCCGTCGTGATGCTCGCGATCTTCTCGACCGCCTTCAGCGCGTCAGGCTCGTACGGGGTGCGGCCGGACGGCTCTGCCGTCGACGCCGCCGCGTACTACCTGCCGGGGATGATCGCCGCGGGCGTCCTGCTCTCCGGCGTCCAGGCCCTCGGCATCGACATCGCCGTCGAGCGCTCCGACGGCACCCTGAAGCGGCTGGCGGGCACCCCGCTGCCCGTCGCCTCCTGGTTCCTCGGGAAGCTGGGGCAGGTGGTCGTGACGAACCTGCTGCAGGTGGCGCTCCTCCTCGTCCTCGCCCGGGTGCTGTTCCGGGTGCCGCTGCCGACCGAGGCGTCGTCGTGGGCGACCTTCGGCGGGGTGTGGCTGCTCGGCCTCGCCGGCTCGGCGCTGATCGGGATCGCCCTGTCGCGGGTCCCCCGCACCGGGCGCAGCGCCACGGCCGTCATCGTGCCGATCACGCTCGTGCTGCAGTTCGTGTCGGGCGTGTACCTGCCGTTCGCCCAGCTGCCGACGTGGCTCCAGCAGGTCGCCTCGGCGTTCCCGCTGAAGTGGCTCGCCCAGGGCATGCGGAGCGTGTTCCTGCCCGAGTCGTCGGCGGCGGCCGAGGTCGGCGGCACCTGGGACCTGCCGGGCGTGGCCCTCTGGCTGGCCGTCTGGCTCGTGGCCGGCGCGGTCGCGGCCCGGCTGACGTTCCGCTGGGGCCGGAAGGACGCCTCACCGCGGGCTCGCGGGACGGTACGGTGACGGACATGACCGCCACGGCAGCCGAGGGCGCTCCCGCCGCGAGCCGCGACCCGGGCGCGCGCCCGGGCACGAGCCGCGTCGCGATGCGCTGGTGGGACGTCGGGGCCGGGGCGACGGCCGTGGTGCTCGTCGTGCTCGCTCTCGCCTCCGAGGCCGGCAGCCGCAGCGACGACGGCGGCAGCGCCGTCGGCAGCCGCCCGCTCGCCCTCGCGGCGACCGGGCTGTCCGTCCTGACCTGGCTGCTGCTCGCACGGCCGGTGGTGCGGAGGGACGACGACCAGGTGGGCCGGGCGGAGATCACGGTCGTCGCGGCGGTCGTGGTCGTCGGCGGGCTCGCCGTCGCCGGCGCGCCGCAGCTCGCCGTCGTCCAGGCGTTCCTCATGCCCCTGCTCTGGACCGTGCTCCCGACGCCCCGCTCGGCGGTCGTCGCGAACGTCCTGCTCTGCCTCGCGATCTCGGCGGGCTTCGTCGCGAGCCTCGGCTGGTCGCCCGACACGCTCGCGACGGCCGCCACGAGCGAGGGGCTCTCGCTGCTGTTCAGCATCGCCCTCGGCCTGTGGATCACGTCGATCGCCCACACCGGCGCCGAGCGGGGCCGGCTGCTCGACGAGCTGCGCGCCGCCCAGGACGAGCTGGCGACCCGGCACCGCGAGGCCGGCACCGTGGCCGAGCGTGAGCGCCTCGCCCGCGAGATCCACGACACGGTCGCGCAGAGCCTCACCGGGCTCGTGATGCTCAGCCAACAGGCACGGTCGTCGGTCGCGGCCGGCGACGCCGCGGCCGGCCTCGCGCAGCTCGAGCTCATCGAGTCGTCGGCCAGGGACGCGCTGACCGACGCCCGCACGCTCGTCGCGGCCACCGCCTCCTCCGGGCTCGACAGCGGCGACCTCGCCGACGCACTGCGACGGCTCGCCTCGCGGTTCTCGCGCGAGAGCGGCGTCGCCGTGGCGGTCGACGTCGAGCCGGGGCTCGTCCTGCCGCGCGACCACCAGGTCGTGGTGATCCGGGCGGCGCAGGAGGCGCTGGCCAACGTCCGCAAGCACAGCGGGTCGCGCTCGGCGCACGTCGCGCTCGCCCGCGGGTCCGGGACGGACACCGTGCTCTCGGTGAGCGACGAGGGTGGCGGGTTCGACCCTGCCGCCGCGCGGGACGGCTTCGGGCTCGACGGACTCGACGAGCGGCTGCGGCTGGCCGGCGGGCGGCTCGGGGTCGTCAGCGTGGTCGGCGGCGGCACGACCGTGACGGCGCACCTGCCGAGCGGGGAGCCGTCGTGAGCGTCCGCACCCTGGTCGTCGACGACCACCCGATCATGCGGCAGGGGCTCGCCGCGATGCTCACGGCCACGCCCGACTTCGAGGTGGTCGGCCAGGCCTCCGACGGGGTCGAGGCAGTGGAGCTCGCCGCCGAGCTGCGGCCCGACCTCGTGCTGATGGACCTGCGCATGCCGAGGCTCGACGGCGTCGCCGCGACGGAGGGGGTGCTCCGGGACGTCCCGACCGCCCGCGTCGTCGTGCTGACCACCTACGAGTCGGACGACGCCATCCTCGGCGCCGTCGAGGCAGGCGCGAGCGGCTACCTGCTCAAGGCGGCGCCCGAGGAGGAGCTGCTCGCGGGGCTCCGCTCGGTGGTCGCCGGGCAGGTCGCGCTCGCGCCGTCGATGGCGGCGCTGCTCGTGGGCCGTGCTCGACGGGCGGCGGAGCCCGACGGGGCCGGGCCGGAGGGCGGGGGCGGAGCCGCAGGCCCGGGCGCAGGCGCAGGCGGCGCGGGTGCGGGCGGCGCGGGAGCGGGCGGCGCGGGAGCGAGCCCGCTCAGTCCCCGAGAGACGCAGGTGCTCGTCCTGGTCGCCGAGGGCTGTTCGAACAGGGAGATCGGGCTGCGGCTCTTCGTCGGCGAGGCCACCGTCAAGACGCACCTGCAGCACGTGTTCGAGAAGCTCGGCGTGGGCGACCGCACCCGAGCGGTCACCCTCGCGATGCAGCGGGGCTGGCTGCCCTCCGTGCACGGCTGACGGCGGGGGCACGGGCGGACTCTGCGGACCTCCAGCGACCTGGACCAGGCCCCGACGGTCGATCATCCGCTGCCGGCGGAGCTCCCCTCCTACGCCACGGAGGACCTGGACCGGGAGTCGATCCGATGGGTAGGGGAACACGACGGGGCAGAGCTCTGGGTGGCGAGCCACCAGGACGACGACACCTCGTGCGTGATCGCCTATCCCGATGCGGACGACTGGATCGTCGGCTGTGGCGGAGGCGTCACCCGGGCCGCGGGGCCCGACGGCATCACGTACTCGATCGTCCCCGACGGCATGAGCGCACCGGACGGCTTCACAGCCGTGTCCGAGAACGTCTTCGTCTCCCGCCAGTCCTGACCGCTCGCCCGTCCCCTGTCGGGATCGCTCGCGCACCGGGACGTCGTCCGGGAGCCGGTCGACGTCGTCGGGAACGGGTGCGCCGTCGGGATGGACGACGAAGGTCAGCCCCTCGTGGTCGCGTCGGACAGGCAGACCGCCCTTCAGGGCCCCGCCGTGAGGGTGACGAACACGAGGAGTGCCGGGACGCAGACGAGCCCGAACACGGCTGAGCCCACGGCCCACAGGGTCGTGCTGTTCTTGCCGATCTTCCGGTCGAGAAGGGCTGCGAGTGAGCCCCCGAGAGCCAGGAGCGGCGGGAGGGGCAGGAGGAACAACCCGAGTCGCGCGCCGCCCGAGACGGAGGGACTGGGCAACAGGGGAAGCACGACGAGGAGCACGAGAGCTGCTGCGAGAAGCACAGCAGCGACGCGAGGGACCCGTCGCTGCTGAAGGCGAGACCGGAGGCCGTCGGCGTTGGACATGACCCATCATCTCCCGGGATCGGTGACAGCCGGGTTCTCGAGACGTGGTCTGCAGCCGTCGCGCGGGGGGGCGGGAGCGGCCGAGGGGTCGACGGGCGGAACGGGCGACCGCCCGAGTGACGCCGGCGCCTTCGGTGCGCCATCCCCTACCGGGCACCCCCGCTAGAACTATCTGCGTCTGCGTCTGCGTCTGCCGGGCTAGGAGCGACCCGGCGGCCTGGCCGCCCGGGTCCGTGGCGGTTCAGGGCGGTCGTTGGCCCAGTCGACGTGCCTCCCGGTCACCCCGGGGAGGTCGGTCAGGGGATCCACGTCGGGTTCCGGTTCCGGGTAGAGGCCCCTGCCCGAGGCGGCGCTGGCGTACAGGGCAGCGAGCCACGTCGGGTTGATCTCGACCGTGCGGCTCCCGGCGAACTTGAACCGCAGGCCGATGTTCGGCGAGAACCAGACGGTGGACCTTCCGTCGCCGGTCTCGACCGGCTCCTTCCAGGAGAACATGAAGGACTCGTTCTGTCGGAACTTGTTCACGATGACGATCTGGAGATGGGCGAGGAGACGATCCTCGACCTTGAACTCGAGGACGTCGCCGTCGTAGACGATGTATCCCATGGGGCACTCCGATGGGGAGAACGCCGAAACGGTGCTGACAGCAGGGTCTGGGCTGTGTGGGGGTGTGCGGATCTCACTTCGCACTGCGCCGGCCGTGTCCGCGGTGCCACGCATCGTGACCGCACCACGCCTCAGGACGTGTCCGCTTGCCTCTCCTCAGGACCCGACTGTAGACCGCTGCCGGACGAAGAGCGGCAGGGTCCCGACCCGATCGGGACCCTGCCGCCCGCAGCTCGCACCGAACCCGAACGGTGCGATCGCCCGCCTTGAGAACCTGAACCGCGCTCAAGACGTCACCAGACTGCTCCTGCCGAACACCACCACGGCAGAACTAGACATAAGCCGGCCCAGTTGGTAAACGCGTTCGCGTCGTCGAGTGCTCGAGCGGCAGGGACGGTCGTGACCTGTGGTCCAGCCACTCAAGGACGGTCCATCGGGCGCCACGATCGAGATCGGCATTCCTGCGTCAAGAGCGGTGCGGAGCTGAGAGCGGCGGAGCCGGCTTCATGCACCCGACATGGCGGCCCCACCCGTCAATCGGGGACCCGAATCCCCGAACGACACGACCACCGTACGCACAACACATGTCGCCCGCAAAGGGCGGGCGGGCCTAGAGACGTCCTACGACGTGCACTGCACAGCGTGCAACAGGGCAGGGGTGGGCCGAAACGCCGATCGGGGGACGCGACGGCCTACCGGGTTCAGGTCGACAGGCCGCCGCAGCACTGGGCATCACTGGACACGAGAAGTCCGTGATGGGCAGGCGGGGTCTGGGCCTAATTCCACGCTAGCGGCAATGCGGCCCTGGTCTCAAGGGCTCGAGACCTGCTCGGATCGACCACTGTCCGGCCGTGGTCGACCTTCCCCGAACCGCCCCCTCGACGATCCCCTCACGGGCACCCGCAGAACGGGCGATGGCGGACCCGACCAACTCACCGATCGGAAGCCCACGACGCCTGTGGCCGTCGACCAGCAGCGCCTTCATCCCGGCTGCCCTGGCTCCGTCGACGTCCTTCCTCGGGTCGTCGCCGACGAACAGGCATGCCCCCGGCCGGACTCCGAGCTCGGAGGCGAGGACGGCGAAGGCCCTCACGTCGGGCTTCGAGAAACCGATGCGCTCAGACGTGCAGACGACATCGAACTCGACGAGGAGACCTGTGCGCCGGAGCTTCGCTAGCTGCTGAGCCTCCGTCCCGTTCGTCAGCAGCCCGATGCGATGACCGGACGCACGCAGGCTCTGAAGAAGTGGAAGCGCATCCGGGAATGCTCGCCATGACGACTCGTACGCCCGCAGATAACCGCCGAACAGCTCGTCGACATCGACGTCACCGGAAGGGACGTCGACCCCGAGCGGAGGGAGGACCGAGCGCAGGCGCTCACGGCGCTGCTCCGAGAAGCTGATCTCGCCCGCACGCCAGCGCTCGAAGTGCTGCTCCTCGGCGTCGAACCAGCTGTCGAGAGTCGAGTCCGACGCGACCACACCGAGCGAGCCGAGGAAGTGGACCACGGCAGACCGGGCTGAACCGTAGTGATCGAACAGCGTCCCGTCGAGGTCGAAGCCGACCCCAGCCACTTGCGTCACCGCGCCAGTCTAGAAGTGGACCAGGAGCCACGGGCAGCTGTCCCGGGCCTCACGAGAACTGAGCTAGCGCATGGACTAGGCAAGCTACGAAGCATCGCCGCCGACCGATCCCCCAGTCCGACGCAGTCCCTGAACGAGTACTCGTCCTTGGCACGGCTTCGCACGCATGACAAGGTCGCGACCATGGAGATCATCGACGATGTCGAACGCGGTGCCTGGCTAGGGCCGCGGATGTACCGCCTCGGAGGCTGGGCGAGGGTCGGCTCCGTCGCGGGGTACGGTTTCGAGGCCTATGCGCGCGTCCTTCACCCTCGACCCACGGGAGGCGGCGCCTGGGAAAGCCGCCGGTGGTCTGACGTCGCCACGGCAGCCGGCAAGGTCATGCACCCTCTCGTCCAGTGGGAGCGGCTGCTCGACCTCGATGAGCCACGTGGTGGCACCAGCGACGTCGGGTACCTCGACCCGCAAGTGCTGGCAGCCCTTGCACCGCTGCTGAGGGTCCAGACCGCGACACCGGACGACGCCCTCGCGGCGTACTGGGTCGGCGGCACCGGCCAGGGCCTCGTCGGCCGATCGGTGACCATCGATCGGTACGACTACGTCCTGGCCCAGACCGACACCGCGGAGCTCGCAGAGCCCGGTTGGGGTCGACACATCGGCTTCCGAACCGACGAACCACCGCAGTTGCTCTGGCCTGAAGACCACGCCTGGGTACTGGCCACCGAGATCGACTGGGACTCCACGATCGTCGCCGGCTCCCGAACGCTCATCGACTCGATCCTCACAGACGACCGCTTCGAGGCATACCCGGTCGACGAGAACTCCGACCTCTCCTGGAACGGCGACACCATCAACCGACGCACGACCTCGAGCCCTGCATCTCAGGAGAGTTGACGCACCTGGTCGGGGGGATGCTCATGCCCGGGCCCAAGCTCTAGCCTCATGGAAAAGGGGGAGTCCTCATGAGCGTTGCCGTGGAACGTCCGGTGCGCGCGCCGCGATCGGATGTGCGCGTCTTGGTCGGGACGGGGGCAGTGGTCGGTGCCGGCTGTGCGCTGCTGCTGCCCATCGTGTGGATGGTCGTGTGGGGCGCCTTCGCCGGACTCGACGGCGCCGGGATCGCGGGATGGGTCGTCATCGCGCTCGTCTACGCAGTTCCTGCTGCCGTGGCGTTCGCCCTCATCGGAGCAGTTGCCGGACTCGGCTGCGCGTCGCTGTGGCGGCAGCGACACCGCTGGGGCAGAGCGAGGAGCCGGACATCAGCGGTATCGGCCGCAGCAGCAGTTATCGGTGTCCCCGCAGGCCTGGCCATGGGTCTCCTCGTCGGTGATCCGCTTTCCGGGGCCACTGTCGGCCTCGTTGCCGCAACAGGTGCCGGCGTCACGGCGGGATCGAGCCTGCGCCGACTTGCACGACGAGAGGTGCCGCCCGTTCGGTAGCCGATCCCCTACCGGGCGCTCTCCACGAGTCCGTTCAAGCGATCGACCAGTCGTGCCGTTCGGGGCGGTCCGAGTCGAAGGACGAGCGACTCCGAGAACCAGCGCATCCAGACCGCTTCGACATCATGGCTGGTGACGGTGCCGACTTCGAGGAGGATGCGAACCAGATCGACTGCCTCCATCTCGTACTCATCCGACGGAGCACCGTCCGGCTGACCAGGCTCGAGACCATACGGATCGACATCGCTGAGAACAGCCAGGACACCAGCGAGGGTCTTTCTGCAGGCGACTGTCCCGGCTCTCATGCCCCGATGATGCCGGTCTACCTAGGTCTTCCCATCGGGTTCACCGCGATCATCGTCGGCCTGCATCGCGATGGGCGACGCGACCGAGACTGACACTCGTCAGCACGTTCCACAGAAGCCTGCGCCCCGTAGCCAGTCGTCCATCGGACAGCGCTCCCGACGAGAGCTACTCCGGAGGAGGAGGCGGAAACACGTCGGTGAAGGCCTAGAGCACGATGACCGCGGGTCCGGTCAGCTGCGGCCGCAGGACGATCCCCTATCGGGCCCTCTTGCCGCCCGATGTCGCTCGTCGTGTGGGCGCCGGTGCGGTGCAGCTGCACCAGGTGCTTCTCCTGCGAGGTAGTCAACGTGGGCTTGCGGTCGCGGAGCTTGACGGCGGCCTTCGCGACGTCACGTGACCTCAAGCGATCCGAAGGAGCCCGAGCAGCTGTCCCGGTGAACGACCGCCCCACGGGCACCGCAGACGACCGACGTCGGGTCAGAGGTCGAGGCCCAGCAGCACCGGCTCAGGGCGCAGCAGGACGCCGAACTCGGCCAGCACCCGCTGCTGCACGAAGCGGGCGAGCTCGACCACGTCGCCGGCGGAGGCGCTGCCCCGGTTGGTCAGGGCCAGCGTGTGCTTCGTCGAGATCGCGGCTCCCGAGCCCGGCAGGCGGAAGCCGCGCGCGACGCCCGCCTGCTCGATCAGCCAGGCGGCGCTGAGCTTGACGGCCCCGCTCGTCGGCGGAGGCGGCGGTGCCGGAGCCTCGCCGAGCGGCACGACCTGATCTTCGGGCTCGGGGTCGATCGGCCAGCGCGGGGCGTCCGAGGGCAGCTCCGAGGCCGCCTGTCGGGACACCACCGGATTGGTGAAGAACGAGCCGCTCGACCACGTGTCGCGGTCGCCGGCGTCGAGCACCATGCCCTTGGAGGCGCGGAGGGCCAGCACGCTCGACCGCACGTCGGCGACCGAGACCCGGGCCCCGAGGTCGACGCCGAGGGCCCCGGCGAGCTGCGGGTACGAGACCTGCTCGCTCGCGCCTCCCCCGTCGCGGAGCGCGAACTCGACAGCGGTCACGACGCCTGCCCTGCCCTGCTTGAACACGCTCGTGCGGTAGCCGAGGCCGAGGTTCGCCGCGGGCACACGGACGAACTCGCCGGTGTCGGCGTCGAGGAAGTCGACCGACACGACCGTCGACGAGACCTCTTGCCCGTACGCGCCGATGTTCTGGATCGGGGAGGCGCCCGTCGAGCCGGGGATGCCGCTCAGCGCCTCGAGGCCGGACCAGCCCTCGTCGACCGTGAGGGCCACGAGGTCGTCCCACGGCTCGCCCGCGGCGACCCGGAGGCGGACCCGGTCGTCGACGTCGTCCAGCCGCTCGACGCCTCGCGTGCGCACGTGGACGACGGTGCCGTCGAACGGCTCGTCGGCGGCGACGGTGTTCGAGCCGCCGCCGAGGACGAACCAGGGCTCGTCGTCGGCCCACACGGCGCGCACGACCTCGATCAGCTCGTCCGTGCCGTCGACCGTGACGAACCGCCCGGGCTCGCCTCCGACGCGCATCGTCGTCAGCTCGGAGAAGGAGGTCACGCCAGGGTCACCACGACCTGGGCCTTGCCCAGCACGGTCTTGTCGTCGACCGTCACGGTGAGGTCGACCCGGGCCGTGCCGGCCTCGTCGTCGAGCGCCGCGACCTTCGCGGTCACCGACAGCTCGGCACCCTCGGCCGGGTGCACGACCACCGGGCGCGTGAAGCGGACCTGGTAGTCCGAGATCCATCCGATCACACCGGCGTCGTCGCCCGAGCCGTCGAGCCACTCGACGACGGGCTGCACCGCCGTGCCCATGGTCAGCATGCCGTGGGCGAGCACGCCCGGCAGGCCGACCGACTCCGCGACGTCGTCGCGGTAGTGGATCGGGTTGAAGTCGCCGGAGGCGCCGGCGTAGCGGACGAGCGAGTCACGTGTCAGCGGGTACGTCTTGTGGGCCACGACCTGGCCCACCTCGAGGGCGCTCACGCGTCGTCCCCCCGCACCACGAGGGTGGACACCGCGGTGACGACGTGCGCCCCGGCCTGGTCGACCATGTCGGAGGAGGCGGTCACCATCGAGTTGCCGCCGAGGGACTTGACGCTGGTCACCGTCAGCGTGGCCGTGAGCTCGTCGCCCGCCACCACCGGCCGGCTGTAGCGGAAGCGCTGCTCGCCGTGCACCACCCGGGAGAAGTCGATGCCCGCGTCGGGCTCGGCGAGGAGCTGCGCGAGGGTCGCCTCCTGCACGACGACGGGGAAGGTCGGCGGGGCGACGACGTCGGCGTGGCCCGCGGCACGCGCGGCCTCGGGGTCGAGCGACAGGGCGCTGGTCGAGCCGGTGGCGCGGGCGAACTCGCGCACCTTCTCCCGGCCGACGAGGTAGGCGGGGGCCGGCGGGAGGACCCGCCCTTGCAGATCGGGGTTCACAGGCACGGCGTCGAGTCTAACCGGGGCCGATGTCGGGGGCGCGGCGTACGTTCTCCCCATGAGCGACTCGAACATCGACCCTGACATCACGCCCGTCGACCCCGCAGCACCCGAGGGCGGCGGAGCACCTGCCTCCGGCGCCGACGCTGGCAGCGCCGACGAAGGCAGCGGCGAGACCCTGGGCGGCGAACGTCCCGACCCCTCCACCACCGCCTCCAAAGACCCTGAGGACTGGGTCACCGGCGACGAGCCGATGACCGGCCCGCAGAAGAGCTACCTCGACACGCTCGCCCGCGAGGCAGGCGAAGAGCTGCCCGCCGACCTCAGCAAGGCCAAGGCGAGCGAGCACATCGACCGCCTCCAGGAGAAGACCGGTCGCGGCCAGTAGCCGAGTCTGCTCGATGGCTCTACCGCTGCGAGGGCTCGCGTCGTACACTTCCCCCACGTCTGGGATGGTAACTCGACGCGAGCCCTCGATCGACGGCCCGGGACAGGTCCTGATCCATCTGTCCCTTCACGGGTCCCGAGCGGCTGACGGGCACGTCCGGGTCTCCCCCGGCCCGGACGTGCTCACTCGTTCTCCCCCTCGACCCACTTCTCGGGCCTCCCCCCGCGTGCGCTCTCGTCTCCGCAGGTCGTACGCGTGACGGCCTCGCGCGTCTCCACGATCGCGGCCTTGGCCCGGTCCACGCACCCCGGCCCTACCGTCGCGGTGACGGTGCTCTCGGTCGTCCTCGCGACGGCGGTCGGCCTCGGGGTCGGTCGCACCCTGCTTCTCGGCGCCGCCGTGCTGGCCGGCCAGCTGTCGATCGGGCTCTCCAACGACCTCGTCGACGCGGCACGCGATCGTCAGGTCGGGCGCCGCGACAAGCCCCTCGCCCTCGGCCTCGTCTCGACGGCCGCCGCGGTCGTCGCTGTCAGCGTCGTCACCGTCCTCGCGATCGGCCTGACCTTCGTCCTCGGCTGGGCCGCCGGCATCGCCCACCTCGTCTTCCTCGCCGCCGGCTGGGCCTACAACCTCGGGCTCAAGCGCACGGCCTGGTCGGCCGTGCCGTTCCTCCTCGGCTTCGGGGCCCTGCCCGCCGTGGTCACCCTCGCCGACGCGCCGCCGGCTGCACCTGCGGCCTGGGCCCTGGTCGTGGGCGCGGCCTTCGGCGTCGCGATCCACTTCACCAACGTGCTGCCCGACCTCGAGGACGACGCCCGGACCGGCGTCGTCGGGCTCCCCCACCGCCTCGGACGCCTGCGCGCGGGGCTCGTGGCCTTCGCCGCCCTGGGGACGGCGGCGGTCGTGACGGCCGGTGGGCTCCTCCTCGACGGGTCCCTGACGCCCGTCCGCACGGGCGCGGGTCTCGTCGGGGCGGCAGCCGCCCTCGTGCTGTCCGTCGTCGGGGCGAGGCTCGTGCGTCGGGGCGCGGCCACGCGAGGGCTGTTCCGGCTGGTCATCGCCGCTGCACTCGTGCTCGTCGTGTCGCTCGCCCTCGCGGGCACGGCCCTCGTCGCCTGATCTGCACGGACCTACCTGGCGGGCGAGGTGTGTCGGTCAGACGAAGCGCATCGAGTAGAGCGAGGCGAGGAGGCGGCGGGTCGGCAGGTGGAGGGCCGCCGACAGGCCGACCTGCCGAGCTGCACCGACGACGGTCCCGACGGGACGGCCGAGGGCCATGTTGATCTCCGCCTGGCGCGCCGAGCGGACGACCGACCGGCGACGCGCCTCCTCGTAGGCCCGGAAGGCGGCCGGGTCGAGGCGTCGGCCTCCTGCGGCGCGGAGCGCCCGGGCGAGGACGGGTGCGACGGCGGCCGCGTCCAGCCAGCCGAGGTTCATCCCCTGGCCGCCGATCGGGCTGATCTCGTGGGCGGCGTCGCCGATCAGGACGACCCGTCCGGCGACGGTGCGCCGGGCCAGCCGCCGCTGCACGCCGAACGCACTCGTCATGGTCGCCGTGCCGGGGTCGAGGTCGAGGCCGGTGCGCTCGGCGACGAGGCTCGCGACCAGCTCGGCGTCGGGTGCGGCGTCGCGATCCTGCACCACGCCGACGTCGCCGTCGTCGTCGCCGTCCGCGTCGAGCAGGACCACGAAGCGGCGCACCCCGCCCGGCAGGGGGAACGACTCGACGACGCCCCGACGCTCCAGGTGCACCACGGCGTCGGCGCCGAGACCGGTGTCGTCCGCGACGTCGCACATCACGTAGCGATCGGGGTAGCGCCTCAGGGGCGCGTCGATCCCGAGGGCGCCGCGCAGCGAGCTGCGCGCACCGTCGGCCGCGATGACGAAGCGGGCTGCCGCCTCCACCGTCCGCCCCTCGGCCGTCCCGTGGAGCAGGACGCGTTCGGGCTCCTGCTCGAGGGCGTCCAGCGAGACGCCCCGCCGCAGCGAGCCCGGTGCGAGCGACTCGAGCCGCTGGCGCAGCAGCTGCTCGGTGCGGTGCTGCGGCAGGGCGGCGACGAACGGCCAGCGGGGATGTGCCCGGTCGAAGTCGACCGTGCCGAGGGTGCGCCCGCCGCTGCGCGCGACGCCGCGACGCACGGGCACCGCATCGGCGACGAGCGGCTTGGCCGCGCCGACCCGGTCGAGCACGTCCAGGGACGGCGGGTGCACGCCGATGGCGCGGGACAGGCTCGGCTCCTCGGCGCGACGCTCCCAGACGGGGACGTCGAGGCCACGAGCGGCGAGCAGGGCGGCGGCCAGCACGCCGACCGGCCCCCCGCCGACGACGACGACGTCGTGCGTGATCACGAGCGCGGCCCAGGGTCCGCGGCGCCCGCGGCGAGGTCGAGCACGGCCCAGACGCGGAAGGGCGGCCGGCGGACCGCCGTCCAGCCGACGGGCAGCTCGCGGGCCAGCTCCGCGTCGGTCCAGCTGCGGCGGATCGAGCGCAGCCCGTCCACCCGGACGAAGGAGGTGCGCGCCAGCGGCAGCGTCCCGACCCAGTACCCGGCGTAGGCGGCCCGCGACCGCCGGATGTCGCTGTGCAGCACGAGCCGCCGGGCGAGCGCGCGGCTGTCGGACAGGACTGCAGCCCTGGACGAGTCGTCGAGGTGGTGCAGCACGTGGTTCGAGACGACGACGTCGAACTGCTCGCCCGCGTCGACGAGGTCGCCGCTCGACGCGCACCGGTGGACGACGCCGACGGCTGGTCGGGCGCTCGCGAAGTCGTGGGCCCGACGGTCGGGGTCGACGGCCGTCACCGCCAGGCGCAGCCCGTCGCGGCGGGCCCACCGGGCGAGCGACCGCGCGAGGTCCCCGCCGCCCGATCCGAGGTCGAGCAGGGTCGTCGACCGATCCGCGGACAGGAGCGGACGGATCCTCTCGCGGTACGCCCGCCGCCAGCCGGCGACGAGGCCGTTGACGACGGGGAAGACGGCGTAGGTGCGCCTCAGCTGGCCGAGGTCGCAGTCGGGGTCGTCCATCAGCTCGCGGAGCCCGACCTCGCGCCTCGCCACGTCGACGACGGGACCACGCGGGTCCCGCGACGGCTGCACCTCGGAGAGGACCACGCTCAGGCGCCGACCCGGCGGGTGAGCAGCGCGCTCTCGACGGTGAGGCCCGGCCCGAAGGCCATCGCGCAGACCCGCCGTGCGGCCGAGGTGACGGGCGCGTCGTCCGCGCCCTCGCCTCCTCGACCCTCGACCCTGCGGCCCTCGAGGTGCTCCCGGAGGATGAACAGCACCGTCGCGCTCGACATGTTGCCGTAGTCGCGCAGCACCCTGCGCGACGGCGCCAGCTGCGCCTCGCTGAGGCCGACCTGCGACTCGACCCGGTCGAGGATGCTGCGGCCCCCCGGGTGCACGGCCCAGTCGTCGACGTCCGCGACGGTGACGCCGCCGGCTTCGAGCAGCGGTGCCAGCGCGGAGTCGACGTGCTCCTCGACGATGTGCGGCACGTAGCTGCTCAGCACCATGTCGAAGCCCTGGTCGCCGATGCTCCAGGCCATGTCGTCCGCGCCGACGGGCGTGAGCACGGTCTCGAGCACGTCGAGGTCGAGCACCGGCGACCTGCTCGCGGCTGGTCGCGACGACACGACGGCGGCGGCGGCACCGTCCGCGAAGACGGAGGAGGCGACGATCGCGTCGGGGTCGTCCGAGCTCCGCAGGTGCAGGGTGCAGAGCTCGGCGCAGACGACGAGCACGACCGCGTCGGGCTCGGCCAGGCAGGTGTCGCGGGCGGCCCGCAAGGCGGGGAAGGCGCCGTAGCAGCCCATGAAGCCGATGTGCAGGCGGCGGGTCGAGGGCGCGAGCCCGAGGCGGCGCACGAGCAGGTAGTCGGGCCCGGGCGCGAAGAAGCCGGTGCACGACACGGTGACGACGTGGGTGACGTCTGCTGCGGTGATCCCCGGGGCGCCGGCCAGCGCCTCCTCGGCCGCCCGGACGAAGAGGTCGGGGCTGCGCTGGACGTAGACGTCGTTGCGGGCCCCGGTGCCGGGGCGGAGGATCCGGCCCCCGGCCCGGTCGAAGAACACCGGGATGGGTGCGGAGTCGGCGCCCCCGGGCTGCTCGGCGCCCTCGCGCGTCTGTCCGGCGTGCTCGGTCTGCTCGGACCCCAGCTCGTCGATCACCGTGTGGCGGGTGGCGATCTGGGCGCCGTCGAACACCGCCCCGATCAGGCGGGGGGCGAGGCGGCCGAGCCCCGGCTGGCTGCGGAACACGTCACGGATGTGGTCCTGCCCGATGATCGTCGACGGGACGGCGGTGCCGATGCTGTGGATGCTCGGGGACATCCCCTGAGCGTATGCGACGGCCGGGTCGCCGCGATCAGGAAGGGCCGCGTCGGCGAGCAGCGGAACCGCTCCAGGAAACACAGTGGCCCCGCTCGTGCTGTGCACGATCAGGGCCTTGCGGTAGCGAGGGCGGGACTCGAACCCGCGACACCACGATTATGAGCCGTGTGCTCTAACCAACTGAGCTACCCCGCCGCAAGCTGTCTGCACGGTGTGACCGTGACCAGCCGGAGCCCCGAGTCAGGTTTGAACTGACGACCCCTTCCTTACCATGGAAGTGCTCTACCACTGAGCTATCGGGGCGTGACCGCTTTCAGTCGACCCCAGGAGGGCGACTGCCGTTCGGCACCAGACAAGGTTAGCAGAGCCGAGACCGCTCTGAGGACACCCCGCCCGCGCCTCCTCGACGAGGGCATCATCGACGGGTGCACAGCATCGAACTCCTGCTCGACGGCCCGGCCGACGCCCGGATACGTGCCCAGTGGGCCGCGCTGTCCGATGCCGGGCTGCCCTCGCAGGCCGACCACGCGAGCAGCTCGAACGCCCCTCACGTGACGCTGCTGGCACGGCGCAGCATCGACGGCAGGACCGACCAGGCGCTGGCCGCGCTGCTCGACCGGCTGCTGCCGCTGCCGATCGAGCTGGGGGCGCCGCTGGTCTTCGGACGCGGTCGAGGGCACGTGCTCGTGCGCTCGGTCGTCGCCACGCGCGCTCTCCTCGAGCTGCACGCCGAGGTGCACGCGATCGTGGGCGGCGACGACGACGTGCCGCACTCCTCTCCGGGGCTCTGGGTGCCCCACGTCACCCTGGCGAGCCGGCTCGACGCCGAGTCCGTGGGCCAGGCCCTCACCGCCGTCGAGGCGTTCGAGGACGAGGAGGCGCGTGGGGCCCCCGAGGACGCGGGCGCCAAGGCCACGGGCACGGTCACGGTCACGGGCCTCGTCGCGGGTCGGCGCTGGGACCCGGGCGCCCGGACGATCGTCGTCCTCGGCCGCTGACGCCCCGCCTCCCGGGGAGCCCGCTCGGCCCGCCGGGGAGGCGCCGCCTAGGTCGGCTGCGGTGCGGACGCCGCGTCGAGGGCCGCCAGGTCGCGCGCGTCGAGCTCGACCGACGCCGCTCCCAGCAGGTCGTCCAGCTGCTCGACGGTGCGAGCGCTGGCCAGTGCCCCCACGACACCTGGCCTCGATGCCAGCCAGGCCACGGCGACGGCTGCGGGCGCGACCTCGTGCCGCTCGGCGACCTCGGCCACGACCTCGACCACCCCGAGGGCCTGTGGGGTGGCGTAGCTCGCCGCCCGCCCTTCGCGCGGCGACGACCGCGGGGCGTCTCCGCCCCGGTACTTGCCCGTGAGCAGGCCGCTGGCGAGCGACGAGTGCGGGAGGAGGGCGAGGCCGAAGTGGTCGACGACCGGGGCGGTCTCGGTCTCGTACTCGCCCCTCCTCACCAGGTTGTAGGGGTGCTGCACGACGGAGAACGGGTGCAGGCCGTCGCTGTCGGCGATGGCGAGGGCCTGGCGCAGGCGGGCGGCCGAGTAGTTGGAGGCCCCGGCGAAGCGGATCTTGCCCTCGTCGACCAGCTCGCTCAGGGCCGTCACGGTCTCGCGGAGCGGCGTCTCGTCGTCGTCGAAGTGCGCCGAGTACAGGTCGATGCGATCGGTGCGGAGACGGGTGAGCGAGGCCTCGACGGCGGCGCGGATGCTCGCCCTGGACAGGCCGGGCGCGGCCGGGTGCTGACCGCACTTCGTGCTCACGAGGACACGGTCGCGGTTGCCGGGGCGGGCGAGCCACCGCCCGATGATCGCCTCGGACTCGCCGCCCGAGTTGCCCGGGAGCCAGGCCGAGTACACGTCGGCCGTGTCGACGACGCGACCCCCGTCGCCGACGAACAGGTCGAGCAGCTCGAGCGCCGTCGGGGCGCCGACCGTCCAGCCGAAGACGTTCGTGCCGAGGGCCAGGGGGAACGGGCGGGGGTCGTCGGACCAGTCGCCGTTCGCGAGGTCGCTGAAGGAGTCCAGGGGTCCGCCGATCCGTGTCGTGGGAGTCCCACGCTACCGGGCGGACGGGCCCCGCAGCTGCCGTATCGTGGCGGGATGTCCTCACACGAGACCACGGGCGACACGCTCGACTCCCCCTCCGAGACCGACACCACGACCGTCGCCGACATCGAGTCGGCCCCGTCGTCCGGCGCCGAGCGCGGCGGCGAGTGGTGGCGAACGGCCGTCATCTACCAGGTCTACCCGCGCTCGTTCGCCGACGCGGACGGCGACGGCGTCGGCGACCTGCCCGGCATCACCTCGCGGCTCGACGCCCTCGCCGACCTCGGCGTCGACGCCGTCTGGCTGTCGCCCTTCTACACGTCGCCCCAGCACGACGCCGGCTACGACGTCGCCGACTACGTCGACGTCGACCCGCTCTTCGGCACGCTCGACGACTTCGACGCGCTGCGCGCCCGCGCGACCGAGCTCGGCCTCCGCCTGATCGTCGACCTCGTGCCCAACCACACGTCCTCCGAGCACGCCTGGTTCCGCGCCGCCGTGGCCGCGGCCCCCGGCTCGGCCGAGCGGGCGCGGTACATGTTCCGCGACGGCACGGGGCCCGACGGCGACCTGCCGCCGAACAACTGGCAGTCCGTCTTCGGCGGACCGGCCTGGACGCGCCTCGTCGAGCCCGACGGCCGACCCGGCCAGTGGTACCTGCACCTGTTCGACACCTCGCAGCCCGACCTCGACTGGACCAACCCGCTCGTCCGCTCCGACTTCGTCGACGTGCTGCGCTTCTGGCTCGACCGCGGCGTCGACGGGTTCCGCGTCGACGTCGCCCACGGCATGATCAAGGCCGCCGGGCTGCCCGACTACACCCCGCCCGCCGACGCCGGCAGCATGGGCGGCGGCGAGGGCGCCGACGCCACCCCGCCCTACTGGGCCCAGGACGGCGTGCACGAGATCTACCGCGAGTGGCACCAGGTGCTGGCCGAGTACCCGGGCGACCGCGTCATGGTGGCGGAGGCGTGGGTCGAGCCCCTGTCGAAGCTCGCGAAGTGGGTGCGCCCCGACGAGATGCAGCAGGCGTTCAACTTCGCCTACCTCGAGACGGGCTGGTCCGCGACCGCGATCCGCCGCGTCGTCGACCAGTCGATCGAGACGTTCTCGAGCGTCGGCGCACCCAGCACCTGGGTCCTCAGCAACCACGACGTCGTGCGCCACGCGAGCCGTCTCGCCCTCACGGCCGAGAACCCGCAGGGCCACGGCATCGGCCCGAGGAGCGCCGGCCTGCCGATCCCCGAGCTCGGCCTCGCCCGTGCCCGGGCGGCCTCGGCCGTGATGCTCGCGCTGCCCGGCAGCGCCTACCTCTACCAGGGTGAGGAGCTGGGACTGCCGGAGGCGGTCCAGCTGCCCGACGAGAGCCGCCAGGACCCGACGTGGTTCCGCACCGACGGCGAGCGCTACGGGCGCGACGGCTGCCGCGTGCCCATCCCGTGGGAATCGGGGGCGCCGGCCTTCGGGTTCAGCGCGACCGGCGCCTCCTGGCTGCCGCAGCCCGACGACTGGTCGACCTACGCCCGGGACGAGCAGCAGGGCGTGGCGGGCTCGACGCTCGAGCTGTACCGATCGGCCCTCGCCCTGCGCGCCGAGCACGAGCTCGGCGCCGCCCACCTCGTGTGGGTCGACGGCTACGACGAGAGCGTGGTCGCCTTCCGCAGCGGCGGCGTCACCGTGCTCGCCAACACGGGCGACGTGGCCGTCGAGCTGCCGGTCGGCGACGTGCTGTTGTCGACCATGGTGCTGGACGGTCCTGCGCTGCCCCCGAACGCCGCCGTGTGGCTCGCCTCGGTCGACGCGAGCTGAGCGCCGGCCCCCGGCCCCCACGCACGACGAAGCCCCCGACCGTGGTCGGGGGCTTCGTCGTCTCGGGAGGCACGCACTGAGGCGTACCGGGGGCACGCACCGACCTGCTCAGGCCGACGGGCGCCTCCGACGAGTGTCAGTTCGTGTTGGCGGTGAGCCACGGGTACGGGTCGACCGGGACGCCGCCGAGGTGGATCTCGAAGTGCAGGTGCGCGCCGGTGCTGTTGCCGGTGCTGCCGACCTTGCCGACGAGCTGCCCCACCGTGACGGTCTGGCCGACGGAGACCTGGACGGATCCGGTCTGCATGTGCGAGTAGGTCGAGACGACCTTCTGGCCGTTGATGACGTGCTCGATCTCGACGTGGTTCCCGAAGGCGCCGCCCGGGCCGGTGACCGCGCTGACCGTGCCGTCGGCGATGGCCTGGATGGGCGAGCCAGCGCCGGGCACGAAGTCGAGGCCGTTGTGGAACGTGCTGCAGAAGCCGCAGTTCGAGACGTGACGGGCGCCGAAGCCGCTGCTGATCGGCACGCCGGTCGCGAACGGCCACTGGACGGTGCCGGCCACGTCGTTGGAGAACGTGCTGGAGCTCGTCGAGGCGTACTCGCTGACGGGCGCGACCTTCATCTCGGTGACGGAGTACCCGTCACGCGAGGCGGCGTCCTCCGCGGTGGCACCGGCCACGAACGACTGGCTGGCCGCCGCCTTCTTCGCGACCGTGCGCTCGTCGGTGTCGACGAAGAACGCGTTCGCGGGGACGGAGGTGGAGACGAGCATCGCACCCGCGAAGACCATGGCGCCGACGACGGTGACGCGCTTGCCGGCGCTGCGGAACGCGCTGCGCTGGCGACCGGCCGACGCGGCCGCAGGAGCGACAGCCCTGGAGGCGACGCGGGCCGTGGCCACAGGTGCGGGGGCGACGCTGCGGCGAGGAGCGCGGGGCGCAGGGCCACCGGCACGAGGAGAGGACGACGCCCCCGTGACGGCGGGGCGTCGACCGCGGCGACGAGCGGCCTCGGCCTCGGCGGCGCGGCGCTCGGCGCGCGTGGCGTGGGCCGGCGCGGAGGCGAGGGACGCCTCGGAGGCGGACGAGGAGACGGGGGCCGTCTCGACGACGATCGGTGCAGCGGCGGCGACAGGGACGGACGGAGCGGCGACGACGGGTGCGGCGGCGGCCTCGGCACGGCGCTCGGCCTCTCGGGCCTCGCGACGCGTCAGGAACACCTGCGGCGCCGGGGCTCCGTGCGCATCATCCCGCTGATCGACGGGTGCACGACGCGACTGCTGGTCGCCTTCGGGCTCGGCGATGGGGTGGGACTTCGACACGTGTGATGGATCCTCGGGGTTCGGGCGGGAGAGGGCTCATCGGCTCTCGAGGTCTGCATCGAGACGACTCCGGACGAAGGTCACGGAGAAGTAACGAACTCGTCAAGGGTAGCCGTTCGTTCACCAGATGGCTACCCGCCTTCGGGTGTCACGCCCTCGCCTGCGGTCGAGGACGCGCACGAATGCCTGGTCAGGGCAGGTATCCCGAGCTGAGGTCAGAACTGGGAGTCCTCGAGGAGGACATCGGCCTCTCGAGCGACGGTCGGCGCGGAGGCCACCACCAGCTGGCCGTTCGGCGCCTGCCCTGCCTCGCCGCGCACCACGGCACCCGCCTCCTGCGCGACGAGGACGCCGGCGGCGTGGTCCCAGGGCTTGAGGCCGCGCTCGGCGTACACGTCTAGACGGCCCGCCGCGACGGCGCAGAGGTCGAGGGAGGCGGCGCCCAGGCGACGGACGTCGCGCACGCGGCCGATCAGGCGAGCGACCACGGCAGCCTGCTCGACCCTCCGGTCGGCGTCGTACGAGAACCCCGTCGCGAACAAGGACTCCGCGAGAGAGGCCGGGGCGGACGGCGCGAGACGGTCCTCGCCCAGCCAGGCGCCGCCTCCTCGGCTGGCCGTGTACACCTCGCCCGAGAGCGGGTTCACGACGCAGGCGGCGAGAGCCGTCCACGTGAGCGGGTCGGGACCGCCCTCGATGACGGCGACGCTCACCGCCCACTGCGGGATCCCGTAGAGGAAGTTGACGGTGCCGTCGATCGGGTCGACGACCCAGGTGAGGCCGGTGACGGAGTCGTCGGGGTCGCCCTCCTCGCCGAGGAAGCCGTCGCCGGGACGGAGCTCGGCGAGACGGCTGCGGAGGAAGTCCTCGACCTCGCGGTCCGTGTGCGTCACCACGTCCACGAGGCTGCTCTTCGTGTCGGCGACCTCGACCCCCTCGGCACGCCTGCGCGCGGCGAGCCGAGCAGCGGCCGTCGTCACGTCGACGGCGAGGGCCAGGAGTTCGGCGACGTCCGCGGTGCTGGTGCCGGTGCTCGGGCTGGTGCTGGTGCTGTCGTCCATGGAGGTCTCCTCGGGTGCGCGCTCGATCTGCCCCCGATACGACGAACGGACCCGATCTCTCGAGTCCGTCGTGGTGCCTCGTGCCTGTGAGGCAGGAGGACTGTGGCAAGTGAGGGATTCGAACCCCCGAAGGCTACGCCAGCTGATTTACAGTCAGATCCCTTTGGCCGCTTGGGTAACTTGCCATGCACGCCCGGCCCATGTAATCACCGACCGGAGGCGCCAGACAAATATACAGCCTCCGGCGGGTCCCGCTGACCACCCCGCCCCTCCTCCCTGCCCCCGGTCCGCACATGCCGACCGCGGGCCCTCTGAGAACGGGATTTCCCGTCATGCACGAGCCCGTCGACCAGGCCGGCGCGGTGGCGGCCATCTCGCGCCTTCTCACACGAGGACGCCCGCAGAACCCGACCGGAGGAGCCAGAAATGTGGCAGATCCGGTCACGTGAACGCGCTTCGGCCGCCTGCGGTCGGCATCTGCGGGCCTGGAGCGCAGGGCGGCGGCAGGATGGCCCGGGAAGGGCGGGGCGGAGCGGCCGTGCGATCGAGAAGCGCTAGCGGAAGTTGACGAACTGGAGGTCGACGTCGAGGTCGGCCTTCTTGAGCAGCGCCATGGTGGCCTGCAGGTCGTCACGGCTCTTCGACTGGACGCGCAGCTCGTCGCCCTGGATCTGGCTCTTGACGCTCTTCGGACCCTCGTCGCGGATGATCTTGCCGATCTTCTTCGCGGCGTCCTGCTCGATGCCCTCCTTGAGGGCGGCCTCGATCCGGTACTCCTTGCCGCTGGCGAAGGGCTCACCCGCGTCGAGGTGCTTGAGGCTGATGCTCCGCTTGATGAACTTCGACTCCAGGACGTCGAGGACGGCCTTGACCCGCTCCTCCGTCGACGCCTTGAGCAGCAGCTTCTCGCCGCTCCAGTCGACCGACGCGCCCACGCCCTTGAAGTCGTAGCGCTGCTCGATCTCCTTCTGCGCCTGGTGGAGGGCGTTGTCCGCCTCCATCTTGTCGACCTTGCTGACCACGTCGAAAGAGCTGTCTGCCATGCCCACCAGCTTAGCCACGAGCACAGGCGCCCGTGTGCAGGGGACGGTGCTCAGGAGGCTGTGCGCGGGAGGCAGTGCGCAGGAGGCGTGGGCCACGCCCCCGAGAGGAGGCGCGGCCGGGCCTGCCCCTAGGCCGAGACGGACTCCGCGCCGGCGACGGGCTCCGAGCCCGACCGCGAGACGCGGACCATCTCGTCGCGAGGCACGACCTTGACGCGCACGCGCTCGTGCTCGTGCTGCGCCCCGAGCGACTGCTCGTGCTCGTCGAGGCGGTGCCAGCCCTCGAGGTCGGTGTACTCGACGCCGCGCTGCTCGAGCAGGGCCGGGATGGCCTCGTCGGAGGTGTCGGCGGGCTGCCACCAGCTCGCCTGGTCGTTGATGACGTGCTTGACGGTCTCCATGGCGTCGGACTTCGTGTGGCCGATGAGCCCCACCGGTCCGCGCTTGATCCAGCCGGTGGCGTAGACGCCGGGCATGATCTGGTTGTCGTCGTCCATCACCTGGCCCTCGTGGTTCGGGATGACGCCACGGCGCTCGTCGAACGGGATGCCGTCGAGGGGCGAGCCGAAGTAGCCGACCGCGCGGTAGATCGCCTGGACCGGGACCTCGCGGATCTCGCCGGTGCCCTCGACGCCGCCCTGGCCGTCGGGGCGAGTGCGCTCGTACCGGAAGGCAGCCACCCGGCCCGCGTCGTCGCCGACGACCTCGAGCGGCTTCGCGTAGAAGTGCAGGTGCAGCCGACGCGAGGCAGTGCCGACTTCGCGCTGACGCCACTGGTTCAGCACCTTGTCGATCACGAAGACCTGCTTGTTGGTCGCGATGGCGGTCTTCGAGGCCTCGTCGTGGTCGAAGTCCTCGTCGTGGACGACCATGTCGACGTCGCGCACCTCGCCGAGCTCGCGCAGCTCGAGCGGGGTGAACTTGACCTGTGCGGGGCCGCGTCGGCCGAAGACGTGCACGTCGGTGACCGACGACTGCTTGAGCCC
Source organism: Frigoribacterium sp. ACAM 257 (assembly GCF_007954365.1). GTDB lineage: Bacteria > Actinomycetota > Actinomycetes > Actinomycetales > Microbacteriaceae > Frigoribacterium. The sequence goes on along the minus strand of NZ_VOLO01000001.1, from coordinate 236,669 downwards.
GGCGTAGACGTTGTCGGGGATCTCGGTCGGCAGCAGGTCGTCGGCGTGCTTGGCGAGGATGCGCGACACGTCGAGGGCGACGTTGCCGACGCCGACGACCGCCACCGACTTCGCGTCGAGCGGCCAGGTGCGCGGGAAGTCGGGGTGGCCGTCGAACCAGCTCACGAAGTCGGCGGCGCCGTAGCTGCCCTCGAGCTCGATGCCGGGGACGTCGAGATCGGCGTCCTTGATGGCGCCGGTCGAGAAGATCACGGCGTTGTAGTGCTTCTTGAGGTCGTCGAGCGTGATGTCCTCGCCGTACCGGACGTTGCCGAAGACCCGGATGTCGCCGCTGTCGAGCACGTCGCGCAGGGCGTTGACGATGCCCTTGATTCGCGGGTGGTCGGGCGCCACGCCGTAGCGGACGAGACCGTAGGGGGCCGGCAGCTGCTCGAAGAGGTCGATCGACACGTCGAAGGCCTTCTCGGCCTTGAGCAGGATGTCGGCGGCGTAGATGCCGGCGGGGCCGGCTCCGACGATGGCCAGTCGAAGGGTGGTCACGAGTTGTCTCTCTCCTGGTGGGCGGCGCGGCGATGCCGGCCGTGCTGACGGTGCGGTGTCTTGGGGTGGGTGGGGCAGTGCCGAGGAGGCGCGTCGCCGATCAGGCGGAGCGCTCGACCACGCGGTCGGCGAAGCGGGTGAGGGCCTTCTTGACGGGGCCCGCCGGCAGTGCCTCGAGGGCGGCCAGCGCCTCCGACGCCCACCGGTGCGCCTCGCGGCGCGTGCGGTCGGTGACTTCGTGCTCACGGAGCTGACGGACGATCTCGGCGAACTCCGCCTCGTCCACCGGGTCCGTGCCGTCGTCTGCCGCGCGGGTGGCGTCGACGACCTGGTCGATGAGGCCCAGCAGGGCCGCCGCCTCCATGTCGGTCTGCGCCTCCTGGCGGAGGTAGAGGAGCGGCAGCGTCACGACGCCCGCGCGCAGGTCGGTGCCGGCGCGCTTGCCCGTCTCCTCGGCCTGGTCGGAGAGGTCGATGACGTCGTCGATCAGCTGGAACGCGATGCCGATCTTCTCGCCGAACTCGGCGACGGGGGCGAGGTACTCGCGGGGCGCGCCCGAGAACATGACGCCCGCACGGGCGGCGGTCGAGATGAGCGAGCCCGTCTTGTCGCCGAGCACGTCGATGTAGTGCGCGATCGGGTCGTCGCCCTCGCGCGGCCCGATGGTCTCGTGCAGCTGGCCGAGGCACAGGCGCTCGAAGGTCTCGGCCTGCAGCAGGATCGCCTCTTGCCCGAGGCCCGACACGATGGTGCTGGCCCGGGCGAAGAGCAGGTCGCCGGCGAGGATCGCCACGTTGTTGCCCCACACCGTCTGGGCGCTGGGGACGCCACGGCGCATCTGCGCCTCGTCCATGACGTCGTCGTGGTAGAGCGACGCCAGGTGCGTGATCTCGGTGGCCTGCGCCGACGCGACGATCCCCGGGGTCGCCCCGTCGCCGAGCTGGGCGATGAGGAGGGTCAGCGTCGGGCGCACGCGCTTGCCGCCGGCGGCGAGCAGGTAGCGCGTCGTCGCGTCGGCGATCTCGTCGGCGAACGCGATCTCGCGGAGCAGGCCCTGCTCGACGAGCTCGAGGCCGTCGTCGACCGACTGCACGAAGCGCCGGTCGGCGGGCGAGGCGAAGAGCTTCTCGCCGAGGCCGAGCGACGAGCTCAGGGAGCTGCTGCGGCGGGTGAGCGGCACACTCGGGTTCACAGGGGTCACCTTCGTCTGGTCTGGTCGACCGCCCGGGGGCGGCGGCTACTTCTTCTTCGCCGCGGAGGCGCGGGTCGACGGGTCGGCCGGCTTGCGGCCCCGGTGCAGGGCGACGATGCCCAGCGTCAGGTTGCGGTGCGCCACCCGGGTGAACCCCGCGCCGCGCAGCCACTGGCTCAGCACCTGCTGCTCGGGCCACGCGTCGATCGAGTCGGCGAGGTACGAGTACGCGGGCGTGTTGCTGCTCACGGCCCGGGCGACGACCGGCATGACGTGCCGCAGGTAGGTGCCGTAGGCGGCGCGCAGGGGGCCGAACGGCGGCGTCGAGAACTCGCAGACGACGAGCCGGCCACCGGGCTTGAGTACCCGGTACATCTCGGCGAGCGCCTGCTTCGGCCGGTTGACGTTGCGCAGGCCGAACGAGATGGTGACGGCGTCGAAGCTGGCGTCGTCGAAGGGCAGCTGCTCGGCGTCGCCCTCGACGAACTCGATCTCGGGGTGGCGCTCACGGCCGACCTCGACCATGCCGTGCGAGAAGTCGAGCGCGACCACCTCGGCGCCGCGGGCCGCGATCGCCGCCGAGCTCGTCCCCGTGCCGGCGGCGATGTCGAGGACCCGGTCGGCCGGGCCCGCACCGATCGCCTTGACGGTGGCGACGCGCCAGAGGACGGCGTTGCCCGCGGAGAGCACGTCGTTCGTGCGGTCGTAGTGGCGGGCGACGCCGTCGAACATCGACGCGACCTCGTCAGGTTGCTTGTTCATGTCGGCCTTGGTCACGATGGTCGATCCTACCGGCATGCCCCGTGCGTGGCCCGAGTAGGGTCGAGACGTGGTCCTCCCGTCGCTGCACGTTCCTGCCTTGTCCGTCCGCACCACGCAGATCGACCACATCAGCCCGCTGCTCGACGTCGTCGACCCGCGCAGCCCGTTGATCTTCGTGCGGGGCGGTGCGGGCATGGCCGGCATCGGCGAGGCGCTGCGCCTCGAGTTCACCGGGCCCGACCGGATGCGCGACGCAGCCGACGCCTGGCGTGCGGTCGCGAGCCGCGCCTCCGTCGTCGACGAGGTGGGCGTGCCGGGCACGGGCCTGATGGCCTTCGGCTCCTTCGCCTTCGACGACGAGTCGGCCGACACGAGCGTCCTGATCGTGCCGAGCATCGTGCTCGGCCGACGGGACGGCGTCGCCTGGATCACGCGGGTCGACGGTGCCGAGCTGCCCCCGGCGTCGCCCGTGGGCGCCTCCGCGAAGCTCCGGCTCGTCGACGGCGAGCTGTCCGGGCCGGGCTACGGCGCCGCCGTCGCGCAGGCAGTCCAGGCGATCCGACACGGCGAGGTGAGCAAGGTCGTGCTCGCGCGCGACCTCGTCGGCCGGCTGCCGGCCGAGGCCGACCTGCGACTCGTGGCCGCGACCCTCCTCACGGCCTACCCCGACTGCTACGCCTTCGCCGTGGACGGGCTGGTCGGGGCCAGCCCCGAGACCCTCGTCCGGACCGAGCGGGGCGAGGTGAGCGCGCGGGTGCTCGCGGGCAGCAGCGCCCGCGGCGTCGACGCGGTGACCGACGAGCAGGCCGCCCACGCCCTCGCGACCTCGACCAAGGACCTCGACGAGCACGCCTTCGCCCTCCGCAGCCTGCTCCTCTCCCTCGGCCCGCACGCCGACGACGTCGTGACCGGCGAGCAGCCGTTCACGCTGAAGCTCCCGAACCTGTGGCACCTCGCCAGCGACGTGCGCGGGCGGCTGACGGACGGGTCGTCGTCGCTCGACCTGATCGCCGCGCTGCACCCGACCGCCGCCGTGGCCGGCACCCCGACGCCGCGGGCGCTGGAGCTGATCCGGCGCCTGGAGCCCTTCGACCGCGGACGCTACGCCGGGCCGGTCGGCTGGGTGGGCGCCGACGGCGACGGCGAGTGGGCGATCGCGCTCCGCTGCGCCCAGGTGCACGCGGACGGCACCGTCAGGGCCTTCGCCGGCGCCGGCGTCGTCGCCGAGTCGGTCCCCGAGCGCGAGGTCGCCGAGACGACGATGAAGTTCCAGCCCGTCGTCGGCGCGTTCTCGCTGTGACGTCGAGACCGGCGTCCGGGCCAGGGGCCGGGTCCGAGCAGCCCGACGAGGCGAACGCCGTCGACGGGCAGGCCGGAGCCGAGGAGGCGGCGGCCGCGCCGCGCTGGTCGCGCCCGGTGGCGCTGGTGGTCGCCGCGGCGTTCTTCATGGAGAACCTCGACGCCACGATCCTGTCGACGGCCACCGCCTCCGTCGCTCGCGACTTCGGGGTGCAGCCGGCCCAGCTCGGGATCGCCGTCACCGGCTACCTGGTCGCGGTGGCGGCGTTCATCCCGCTGGGTGCCTGGCTCGCCGAGCGCTGGGGTGCGCGGCGGGTGTTCCTCGCGGCCGTGGTGCTGTTCACGCTCGCGTCGCTCGCGTGCGCGCTCAGCCCCGATCTCGTCGCGCTCACGACGGCGCGGGTCGTCCAGGGGGCCGCGGGCGCGATGATGGTGCCGATCGGCCGCCTCATCGTGCTGCGCAGCACCGAGAAGTCCGAGCTGATCAAGGCCATCGCCTACCTGACCTGGCCGGCCCTCGCGGCGCCCGTCGTGGCGCCGCTGATCGGCGGCCTGCTCACCGAGCACCTGGGCTGGGAGTGGGTGTTCCTGGTCAACGTGCCGATCGGCGCGCTGCTGCTCGTCGCGGCGTGGCGGGTCGTGCCGTCGCCCGAGGTCGGCGACCGGCACCCGCTCGACTGGCCGGGGCTGCTGCTCGTCGTCGGCGCGATCGTGGCCCTCGTCGTCGCCTTCGAGCTGCTGGGAGACAAGGCCACGGTGCTGTTCGGGGTTCTCCTCGCCGTCGTGGCGCTGGCCCTGGGGCTCGCGGCCGGCCGGTGGTTCCGTCGAGCCAGGCACCCCCTCCTCGACCTCGAGCCCTTCCGCGTCGCGACGTTCAGGGTCACGAACCTCAGCGGCTCGCTCTACCGGGCCGTCGTCAACGGGGTGCCCTTCGTCGTGCCCCTGCTGCTGCAGGACGGCCTCGGCTGGTCGCCCGTCGAGGCCGGCCTGATGCTGATGTGGGTCTTCGTCGGCAACCTCGGCGTGAAGCCGTTCACGACTCCCCTGATGCACAGGTTCCGGATCGTGCCCATCATCGTCGTCGCCACGGTCGGGCTGGCCGCGACCTTCGTCGCCGCGGCGCTCGTGGGGCCGGGGACGTCGCCGGTGCTCGTGGCGGCGATCCTGCTCGTCAGCGGCGTGTTCCGCTCGGTGGGGTTCACGGCCTACAACACCCTGCAGTTCGCCGACGTGCCCGCCGCCCAGATCGCCCCGGCGAACGCCATCGCCTCCATCACGGGACAGCTCGCCGTCGGCCTCGGCGTCGCGCTGACCGCGCTCACCGTGCGGGTCGCGGACACGGTCGCCACGGCCGAGGGCGTCGGAGGCGCGGCCACCGGCTACCAGGTCGCGCTCGTCGTGCTCGCTGCCCTGGCGCTGCTGAGCCTGCCGGAGGGGCTGCGGCTGCCGAGGGGCGCGGGCGACTCTCTGCGGAGGCGCGCCTAGGTCGAGGCCAGGCGCGTCCGCTCGAGCTCGACGTCGAAGTCGGCGGCCGGCCAGTCGAGACCCCGAGCCTCGAGGGCGTCGACGAGCAGGCGCTGGACGGCCACGCGGGCGTACCACTTGCGATCGGCCGGCACCACGAACCACGGCGCCGCATCGGTCGACGTGCGACGGACGGCGGTCTCGTAGGCGTCCTGGTAGTCGTCCCACACCAGGCGTTCCTCGATGTCGCCGGGGTTGAACTTCCAGTGCTTGTCGGGCCGGTCGAGACGCTCCGTCAGGCGTGCCTTCTGCTCGTCGCGGGACAGGTGGAGCATCACCTTGACGATCGTCGTGCCGGCGTCGGCGAGCTCGCGCTCGAACTCGACGATCGCCTCGTAGCGGCGCTCGATCTCCTCGGGCGGAGCGAGCCGTCGGACCTTGCCGATCAGGACGTCCTCGTAGTGAGAGCGGTCGAAGACCCCGATCATGCCCGGCCCCGGCAGCTCGCGACGGACGCGCCAGAGGAAGTCGTGTGCCAGCTCTTCTTCGGTGGGCGCCTTGAAGGCGTGGTGCGCGACGCCCTGCGGGTCGACCGCACCGACGACGTGCCGCACGATGCCGCCCTTGCCCGCGGTGTCGGTGCCCTGGAGGACGAGCAGGACGTTCCCCTGCGACCCTCCGGTGCGGCTGCCGGCGAAGAGCTTCTCCTGCAGCTCGCCGAGCGTGTCGCGGCCCGACTCGAGGACCTGCGCGGCGTAGCGCTTGTCGCCGGGGAAGCCGGGCGTCGAGGCAGGGTCGACCTCGGCGAGGCTCAGGTCGGGGCCGGCACGGAGGATCTCGGTCGGCTGGGTCGTCCAGGTCTTGGCCATGCCTCCGAGCCTACGGCCGGGGGCGTTCCGCCGCGTGGTCAGCGGGCGAGCGGCACCTCGACCAGCACGGGACCGTCCCAGGCCCTGGCGAGCGCCTGGTCGAGCTCGGCACGCGTCGAGGCGAGCACGTGGTGCCAGCCGTACGCCGTCGCGAGCCCGGCGAGCTGGACCGAGTGCGGCGTGAACTGCACCCGGCGCATCGCGTCGACGGGAGCCGTGGCCGCGACCTCGAGTCCGTCGAAGATGGTGCCGCCCCCGTCATTGCCGACGACGACCTGCAGCCGCGGCCGCACCTCGCCCTCGCCGAACAAGAGCGAGCCGACGTCGTGCAGCAGGGTCAGGTCGCCGACGAGGACCCGGGTGACGCCGGGGGCGCCGTCGTCGACCTGGCTCGCGAGGGCGATGCCGGCGGCCGTCGCGATCGTGCCGTCGATGCCGGCGAGGCCGCGGTTGGCGTGGACGCGGATCTTCTTGCCCGGCACGACCTCGTCGACCTCGCGGATGAGGCGGGAGGCGCCGAGGACCAGCCGGTCGTGGGGCCACGTCACGCGCCACAGCGTCTCGGCCAGGGCACGTCGGGTCACCGAGCGGCGCAGCAGAGCGACCTCGCCCCGGAGGAACTGCGCCCGGGCCGAGCCGTCGTCGCTGGTCGCCGCCTCGAGGTCGGGCGCGGCCTCGTCGTCGCCGACGACCCGGCGTCCGGCGTGGACCCAGCGGCCCACCCAGGCGCGGTGGGCGCGGTCGTCGGGCGCGCCTCCTGCGGTGTCGACCACGTCGACGGCGTCGACGACCGTGGCCGATCGGCCAGGGTCGTAGGCGTCGGCGGCGGCCCCGCGCACGACGACGACCTCGACGCCCGGTCGCGTGAGCAGGGCAGGGACCTGGCGGGTCAGTGTCGGGTGCCCCAGCACCACGACCCGGCGCACGGCACCGCCGAGCTCGGGCTCGCCGAGCAGCGTGCGGAACCCGAGCGCGAGGTTCGGCCCGAAGTGGGACCCGCTGGAGACCTCCGCCACGAGCGGCGCGCCGAGGCCGCGGGCCAGCGACTCGGCCTCGGGTCCGGCGCCGTGGCCGGCGACGACGACCGTGGCCGGCTCGACGTCGACCTCGACGCGGACGGCACCGGCACGGGCCGCCTGCGACCAGGAGGCGACCTCGACCGGCTCGGGACGGGCTGCGGGAAGCGCGTCGAGAGCAGCCGACAACGGCTCGCGGAACGCGACGTTGAGGTGCACCGGACCCGGGACGGACGGGGCGCCGGGGGCCCGGTCGGCGTCCGGGGCGCCGAGCGCCGTCGCGACGGCGGCACGCGCGACCGTGCGGACCGCCCCGGAGTCGACGGCGCCTGCGCGCGGGGCCTCGAGGTCGTGTCCGATCCGGACGGCCACGCCGAAGACGCCGGGCTGCTGCGTGGTCTGGTTCGCGCCTGTGCCCCGGAGCTCGACGGGACGATCGGCCGTCAGCACGATCATCGGGACGCCGGAGTGGTGGGCCTCGAGCACCGCAGGGTGCAGGTTGGCGACCGCGGTGCCGGAGGTGGTGACGACGACGGCAGGGACACCGGACTCGACCGCCAGGCCGAGAGCGAGGAAGCCTGCGGAGCGCTCGTCGATCCGCACGCGGAGGCGCAGCCGACCGGCGCGCTCGAACTCGGCGGCGGCGAGGGCGATCGCCTGCGACCGCGAGCCGGGACTGAGGACGAGCTCGCGCACCCCGGCGTCGACCAGGCCGGCGAGCAGCGCGACGGCGTAGTCGCTGGCGAGGCTGGCCGAGGTCGTGGACGGGACGCCTGCGGCACGGTCTGCACCCTCAGGCAGCTCGGACTCGGCCGCGTCGGGGCGGTCGCCCCCGTGAAGCACCACGCCGTCGGCCTCAGGCGTTGTTCTTGTCGTTCGTGTCGTTCTTGTCGTCGCCGTCGAGCTGTGCCAGCTCTTCTTCGAGACGGCGGATGCGCTCGTCGGTCGTCTCGCGGTCGAGGTCGCTGACGGTCGAGCTCGAACGACCCGAGAACTCGGGGTCGTCATCGGGAGCGACGAAGCGGCGCGACTCGGACTGACCCGACTTGCGCGCCCGGCCCAGGAGGAACCAGAGCACGGCACCGATGACGGGCAGCAGCACGATGACGAGGGCCCAGATGGGCTTGTTGAGCGCCCGGAACTTGGACGACTCGGCGAAGAGGCAGTCGATCAGGGCATAGATGACGAACGCTGACGCTGCGACGATCGCCACGACCAAGAACTTCACCATGGACCGAGCATAGGCGGGCCGGCAGGACGTCGCCTGATGGTCGGCAGGGAGCCCCGTCCGCAGCTCGCCACGCGTGCGGGGAGGCGCAGGGGGCGCGCGTAGACTCGCCGCGTGAAACCCTGGGTCAAGTACTCGATCGTGCGCCTCGGCGTGTTCCTGGTCGCGCTGGTCGTGCTCGTGCTCCTGCTGCCGAACCCGTACCTCGCGACGCTCATCGCCGCCGTGGTCGCGTTCTGCGTCTCGTACCTCTTCTTCGCTCCGCTGCGTCGGCAGGTCGCGCTCGAGCTCGCCGAACGGCGCTCCAAGCCGGAACCGCTCGACGGCGACAGCCTCGCCGAGGACGCCGAGCTGGCCGAGCGCGACGCCCGTGAGGACGACGCCGCTCGGGACGCCCACCAGGCCGACGCTGCTCGCGACGGGCACGACGCGGGACGCGCCTCCTAGACACGACGCGGGACGCGCCTCCTGGACACGACGCGGGACGCGCCTCCTGGACACGACGCGGGACGCGCCTCCCAGGCAGGACGCGGGACGCGCCTCCCGGTCAGAAGAAGAGCGCGGCCCCGAGGCCGAGGCCGAACAGCAGCGCCGTGAGCGACGACAGCTGCAGCGCGAGGATCAGCTCGCGCGGCGTCTTGCCGGTCACGCCGATGACGGCTGCGGGCACGGCCGTGATCAACGTGAAGTAGACGTACGGCGCGTTGAAGTACAGGAAGCCGAAGTACACCAACAGCAGGAACGGCAGCAGCAGGAAGAGCGCGTAGAGGGCCCGCGCCACCGTGTCGCCGACGACGACCGCGAGGGTGCGCTTGCCGGCCGCCGCGTCTTGCGGGATGTCACGGATGTTGTTGACCATGAGCACGGCGCAGGCGAACAGCCCGGCCGCGATCCCCGCGACCCACGCGTCGGCGGGGAACCGGTGCACCTGCACGAAGGCGGTGCCGACGGTCGCGACCAGCCCGAAGAACACGAAGACGAAGACCTCGCCGAGGGCGTTGTAGCCGTAGGGGCGCTTGCCGCCTGTGTAGTACCAGGCGGCGACCACGGCTGCGGCCCCGACGGCGAGCATCCACCAGTAGCCGGTCGTCACGACGACCACGACGCCGGCGAGCGCGGCGAGGCCGAAGAAGACGAGGGCGACGCGCAGCACGGTCTTCGGCCGCACGCTGCCCGAGCCCGTCAGCCTCGCCGGCCCGACCCGGTGCGCGTCGGTGCCGCGGATGCCGTCGGAGTAGTCGTTGGCGTAGTTGACGCCGATCTGGAGGAACACGGCGATCGCGAGGCAGAGCAGGGCCAGCGGCAGGTCCCAGCTTCCGTTCGCCCGGGCGACGCCGGTGCCGAGCGCGACGGGCGCGACGCCGAGGGGCAGCGTGCGCAGCCGGGCACCGCCGATCCAGTCGCCGGGCGTGACGCGGCGGGCGCGCTGGGCGCCCGGTCGGCCTCCCGGTCGGCCGCCGCGCTTCTTCTTCTGGGATGTCGTCGCTCGTGCCACGCGACCGATCCTAGTTCCGGGCGGCGTCCCCGCCCGCGACGAGAGCCTCCAGGGCGCGGCGGTCGGGCTTGCCGCTCGCGAGGAGGGGCAGCTCGGGGAGGACGACGAGCCGGTCGGGCGCGGCAGCGCGGCCGAGGGCTGCGGCGACGACCGCACGCAGCTCGGGCAGGCCGGGCAGGTCGAGGCTGCCGGACTCCCCCACGACGACCGCCGGCACCTCGCCCCACCGGTCGTGCGGCGCCCGCACGACGACCGCGGCGCCGAGCCCCGGCTGCTCGCGGACCACGCGCTCGACGAGCCCGAGCGAGACCTTCTCGCCGCCCGAGACGACGACGTCGTCGAGCCGGCCGCTCACCGTGAGCACCCCCTCGACCGACAGCGTGCCGGCGTCGCCGGTGCGGTACCAGCGCTCCCCGTCGCGGTCCACGAAGGCCGCCGCCGTGCGAGCCTCGTCGCCCAGGTAGCCGAGCGCGAGCGACGGCCCGGCGAGCTCGACCTGACCGTCGACGACCTCGACCCTGGTGCGTCCGACGGGGACGCCGCCGTAGACACAGCCCCCGCTCGTCTCGCTCGAGCCGTAGGTGCGGACGACCGTCACGCCGGAGGCGCGAGCCCGGTCGACGAGGGAGGCGGGAGTCGCCTGCCCGCCCACCAGCACCGCGGCGAAGCTCCGTGCCGCGGCCGCCACGTCGGCGTCGCCCGCGGCGGCGTCGAGCACCGCCGCCAGCTGTGCCGGCACGAGCGACGCGTAGCGGACGGGGTGCTCGAGGCGACGGGCAGCCTCGGCGAACGCCGTCGGGTCGAAGTGCCCGGGGGCCAGGACCTCGGGCTCGGTGCCGGCGGCGATGCTCCGGACGAGGACGTTCGTCCCCGCGACGTAGTGCGCCGGCAGCGCCAGCACCCACTGCCCGGGCCCGCTGAGCGCGCCGTCGGCCGCGGCCGCCCCGGCCAGCAGGGCGTCGGCGGGCAGCATCACGCGCTTCGGCACGCCGCTCGACCCGCTCGTCTCGACGACGAGGGCCACGGGCTGCGGCACGGTGGCGGGCAGGTCGGCGGGGACGTGGTCGTCCGTGCGCGGGGCGACGGCGGGACCGCCCGCGAGGGCGACGCGGAGGGCCTCGAGCACGTCGAGCGGGCGGCGCGCGTCGACAGGGAGGAGGGGGCGGGTCACGCGCCGCGCCTCCTCGTCTCGTGCCCTGCCGCGTGCGGCGTCAGGGTCAGCGGCGCCAGGGTCGGCACTGCCACGTCAGTACTGCCAGGGAAAGGGCGACCAGTCGGGCTCGCGCTTCTCGAGGAACGAGTCGCGCCCCTCGACGGCCTCGTCGGTGCCGTACGCGAGGCGGGTCGCCTCGCCCGCGAAGACCTGCTGGCCCACGATGCCGTCGTCGGTGGCGTTGAACGCGAACTTGAGCATGCGGATCGCGGTGGGCGACTTGGTGAGGACGACGCGGGCCAAGGCGAGCGCCTCCTTCTCGAGATCGCCGTGGGCGACGACGCGGTTGACGGCGCCCATCTCGTGGGCGCGGTCGGCGCTGTACTCCTCGGCGAGGAAGAAGACCTCGCGGGCGAGCTTCTGGCCGATCTGCCTCGCGAAGTAGGCGCTGCCGTAGCCGGCGTCGAACGAGCCGACGTCGGCGTCCGTCTGCTTGAACTTGCCGTGCTCACGACTGGCGATCGTGAGGTCGCAGACGACGTGCAGCGAGTGGCCGCCGCCCGCCGCCCAGCCCGGCACGACCGCGATGACGACCTTGGGCATGAACCGGATCAGCCGCTGCACCTCGAGGATGTGGAGGCGCCCCGCCGAGGCAGGGTCGGCCACGTTCGCCTCGGCGCCCTCGGCCTTGTAGCCGTCACGGCCGCGGATGCGCTGGTCACCGCCGCTGCAGAAGGCCCAGCCGCCGTCCTTGGGGCTGGGGCCGTTGCCGGTCAGCAGGACGACGCCCACGCGGCTCTGCTGCCGCGCGTGGTCGAGCACGCGGTACAGCTCGTCGACGGTGCGCGGGCGGAACGCGTTGCGCACCTCGGGCCGGTCGATCGCGACGCGGGCCACCCGGCCCTCGACGTCGACGTGGTACGTGACGTCGGTCAGGCCGTCGAAGCCCGGCACCTCTCGCCACTCAGCGGGATCGAACAGGTCGGACACGGCGGCGGACATGCCCACCAGCCTACGACCGGAGGCAGGTCGCCGACGGTCAGAGCGAGGGGACGAGGTTGCCCAGCAGCCAGACGAACACGAACGGGTTGGCGAGGACGCTCAGCAGCACCGCGGCCACGGCGGGCCAGCGGCCCCGGCGCGTCGCGACGGCGACGAGCGCGACGACGCCCACGCCGATCGAGGCGAGCATCGTGACCAGCGCGATCGACGCCGCGGCCGTGACGCCGTCGGCCGCGAGCAGGGCGATCGCGACGCCGTCGAGGACGAGCAGGAGCACGGCGAGCACGAGGACGACGACGCCCAGCCGCGAGCTGCGGGCCGGCTCGACCGAGTCGTCGTGGGTCTGGTCGTCGAAGATCGCGAGCCCCTCGGCGTCGCGCGACCCGCCGTCCGTGGACTCGGCGCCGTCCGTGCCCTCGTCGGGCTGTGCGTGCTCGGCGTGCTCGCCGGCAGGGGACTCGGCGTCGTCGGACGGGGTCAGATCGCGCGCGGCCATGGAGACCGACCCTAGCGGGCGCGGTGCGAGACTGGCGAGGTGAGCACGCCCGCCGACCCCCTCCTCCCCCGCACCGAGCTGCCGCCGCTCGACGACCTGCTGGCCGGTGCGCACGTCGTGCAGCTGCCCCTCCGCACGAGGTTCCGGGGCATCGACGTCCGCGAGGCGCTCCTCGTCGAGGGCCCTCGTGGCTGGACCGAGTTCAGCCCCTTCGTCGAGTACGGGCCCGAGGAGGCGGCGGCCTGGCTGGCCGCGGCCGTCGAGTTCGGCTGGGGTCCTGCCCTCGCGCCCCGCACCTCCCGCGTGGCCGTCAACGCGACCCTGCCCGCCGTCGGGCCCGGCGAGGTCGCGGGGGTGCTCGCCCGGTTCCCCGGCTGCCGCACCGTCAAGGTCAAGGTCGCCGAGCGCGGGCAGTCGCTCCCCGACGACGTCGCCCGCGTGGCCGCGGCCCGCGAGCACGTCGGCCCCGAGGGCCGCGTCCGGGTCGACGCCAACGGCGGCTGGACAGTCGACCGAGCCGAGGAGGCGCTGCGGGCCCTGGCCCCATTCGGTCTCGAGTACGCGGAACAGCCCTGCGCCACCGTGCCCGAGCTCGCCGAGCTGCGGCGCCGCACGGCCGACGTCGGGGTGCTCGTCGCGGCCGACGAGAGCGTCCGCAAGGCCGCCGACCCGCTCGCCGTCGCGCGTGCGGGCGCGGCCGACCTGCTCGTCGTCAAGGCGCAGCCGCTCGGCGGGATCAGCTCGGCGCTCCGCATCACCTCGCAGGCCGGGCTGCCCGTCGTCGTCTCGAGCGCTCTCGACACGTCGGTGGGGCTGAGCATGGGGGCGTACCTCGCGGGCGCCCTGCCCGAGCTGTCCCACGACTGCGGCCTGGGGACCGCGGCTCTGCTGGCCGCCGACGTCACGCGCGAGCCGCTGGTGCCCGTGGACGGGTCGATCGACGTGCGACGCGTCGACGTCGATGTCGACCTGCTGCGTGCCCACGCCGCGCCCGACGCCCGACGCGAGTGGTGGCTGGGTCGGGTGCGCGCCTCCTACGGGCTGCTCGCCCGCTGAGGTCGGGTCGCCGGCTGGGCCAGGACCGAGTCCGAGCCCCGCGGCGTCGACCGTGCCGGTGCAGCACTCAGGAAGTCAGGCCGTCGGCGTCCTGAGTCGTGCACGGATCAGGACGATCGATCACCCTGCTGCGCAGATCAGGACCGATCTTCCTGAATGAGGAGGGGGGCGAGGAGGGTCAGAGGCCGGAGTAGGCGTGCAGACCCTTGAAGAAGACGTTGACGACGCCGAAGTTGAACAGCACCGCGGCGAAGCCGATGATCGACAGCCACGACGACCGGGCACCCCGCCAGCCACGGGTCGCGCGGGCGTGGATGTAGCCGGCGTAGAGGACCCAGATGATGAAGGTCCAGACCTCCTTGGTGTCCCAGCCCCAGTAGCGGCCCCACGCGCGCTCGGCCCAGACGGCCCCGGCGATGAGGGTGAAGGTCCAGAGCACGAAGCCGACGAGGGCGACGCGATAGGCGAGGTCCTCGAGGCGGTCCGCCGCGGGCAGGGTGTCCATGAACCGGAGGCCGGACAGCCGCGCCTGCTCGCGCTTGGTCTGGATCAGCTGCGCGATCGAGAGACCGGCAGCGATCGCGAAGAAGCCCGTCCCGAGGATCGCCACGAGCACGTGGATCACGAGCCAGGCCGACTGGAGGGCCGGCTGCAGCGGGACGACCTCGACGTAGTAGTTGACGCTGCCGATCGCGAGCAGCACGAGGTTCAGGCCCATGACGTAGGCGCCGAGGAACGACAGGTCGACGAAGCGACCGGCCACGAGGTAGACCGCCACGATGATCGCGGTGCCCGTGAGCGAGAACTCGAACATGTTGGCCCACGGCACGCGGTCCGCGGCGAGGCCCCGGGTCACGACGCTCGAGACGTGCACGAGCAGGCCGAGCACCATCATCGCGGTGGCGACGCGCTCGAAGCTCGAGCCGCGGCGGCGTCGGGTCGAGCCGGGACCGGAGGTGCCGACCGCGCCTGCCCCGCCGCCACCTCTGCCGACGCCCGACACCGTGGTCGCGGCCTCGCGGTCGAGGACGATCGTGCTGCCGCCAGAGACGGCGGCCCGGGCGGAGCCGCGGGCCGCGCCGCCGACCGAGCCCGCGTCGGGCCCCGCCGTCGCGGTCGCGCTCGAGGCGGACTCCTGCTGGGCGTCGCCCGAGCGCTTCGCCAGGTCGAGGGCGAAGGCCACGAACGAGATCGTGTAGATCGCCATCGCCGAGTACACGGCGACGAGCGAGAAGTTGGCGAGGTCTTCGGTCACGGTCGCATCCTACGTCCGGCGCGGCTGGGCGCCTCGGTCGAGCGGGCAGGGTCGTTCGAGGTCGAGCCGGGCGGGGACGCCGGGCCGGCGCCCGGGTCGTCGCCGGCGTCGCCGCGGGCGTCGCCGCCGGTGTCGTCGTCGCTCGTCGCGGCACGCGCCGCGTCGGCGGGCACGCCGAGCCCGGCGAGGTGCGTCCGGGCGATGTCGCGGACGGCGCGGGCGAGCGTCGGGTCCTCGCCGCGGGCGAGGCCGGCGTACTCGAGCCGGACTCCCCCGTCGGTCGTGCTCGCCTTGACCCACACGCGGCGGCGGGGCACGAACAAGGCCGTGAGCAACCCGGCGAAGACGAGGCCCGCGAAGAGCAGCACCCAGAGCTGCGACGGGTCGTGGTGCACGTCGAGGGAGGCGAAGCGCTTGACGTCGGAGAGGGTCACGGTGCCGAGCCCGTCCGGCAGGTCGGCGGTGGTGCCCGGCGAGAGCTGCAGCGCGGACTGGTCGGCGGCGGCGCCCGCGATCTCGGTCATGCCGTCGGTGTCGAGCGAGTAGACCGACTGCGGCACGCCCGCGTCGAGGCCGAGGTCGCCCTGGTAGACGTTGAGGCTCAGCACCGGGTTCAGCAGGTCGGGGTAGCTCGAGGCCAGGATGCCGGACCCGTCGCCGGTCTCGACGGCCGACGGGTAGAAGAAGCCGATCATGCCGATCTGGTCCGACAGCCCGTCGGGCACCTTGACGACGCCCTGGGAGGTGAGGTTCGCGTCCTGAGGGAGGAACGGGATGGTGTCGCGGAAGGCGACCGAGCCGTCCGGCGCCGTCACCGTGACGTCGACGGCGTAGCCGTTGCCGAGCAGGTAGACGTTCGAGCCGCCGATCGACAGCGGGCTGTTGACCTTGATCTCGTGCTCGCTCGTGTCGCCCGACTGCGTCGTCGTCGTGACGTCGGCGGTGTAGTCGAGCGGCTGTCCGAGCGCGTCGGCGTTCGACTCCTCGTAGGTCGTCGTGAACTCGTCGAGCGTGATGTTGTAGGGCGAGAGCTGGGAGTCGCTGAACCAGCGGCCGGGGTTGAACGAGTCGTACGAGACGAGGGCGTTCGTGAAGGTCTGGCCCTCGACGACCACGCGCTGGCCGGTGTAGCCGAAGCCGCCGCCGATCCCGACCGTGAGGAGCACGCCGACCAGCGCGGTGTGGAAGACGAGGTTGCCGGTCTCGCGCAGGTAGCCGCGCTCGGCGCTGACGGAGTCGCCGAACACCTGCGTGCGGTACCCGGCGCGCCTCAGCTGCGCGCGGGCCTGCTCGACGACGGAGGCGGGGGCGAGGGCGGCGTCCGCCGCGCCTCCTGCGGTCTGCAGCGTCACGGAGCGGTAGCCCGCCAGCCGCGAGAGCCGCGCCGGCGTCTTCGGCGGCTTCGAGCGGAGGGCCTCGAAGTGGTGCTTCGTGCGCGGAACGATGCAGCCGATCAGCGAGATGAAGAGCAGCAGGTAGACCGCGGAGAACCACGGCGACGAGTAGGTGTCGAAGACGCCCAGCTTGTCGAGCACCGGGAACAGGTCGGGGTGCTCGGCGCGGTACTGGACGACGCCGTTCGGGTCGGAGGTGCGCTGCGGCACGAGCGAGCCGGGGATCGCCGCGACGGCGAGCAGCATGAGGAGGAACAGCGCCGTCTTCATGCTCGTCAGCTGGCGCCAGAAGAAGCGGAGGTAGCCGACGAGCCCGAGGCGGGGCTGCACGACGTCGGCGGAGCCCGCGCCCTGGTCGCCCGGGGTGCGTGCGGGAGCCGAGTCGTAGTGGTCGCTCGGGCGGAGCGGGTCGGACGAGACGTCGGTCACGTCCTGCAGGTCGGCGGCGTCGGCCGGGCGGCTGCTCGCGGGGTCAGACGATCGTGCCATAGCTCGCGATCACCGCCCCGAGGTGCGACATGAGGGAGGACCAGAGCCCGGTGACCATGAGCAGACCGATGGCGATCAGGATCGAGCCTCCGACGATGTTGACGACGCGCATGTGGCGCTTGACGAACGAGATGGAGCGCGTCGCCCAGCCGAAGCCGAGCGCGACGAGCAGGAACGGCACGCCGAGGCCGACGCAGTAGGCGAGCCCGAGCAGCACGCTCGACGTGGCCGAGCCGCTCGTGAACGACAGGGCGTAGATCGCGGTGAGGGTCGGGCCGATGCACGGCGTCCAGCCGATGCCGAACACGATGCCGAGCAAGGGGGCGCCCGCCAGGCCGGTGGCCGGGGCGAACCCGGGCTTGATCGTGCGCTGCAGGAACGTGAACTGGCCGACGAAGACGAGGCCCAGCGCGATCACGACGAGGCCCATCAGGCGCACGATCAGGTCGCGCCACTGGATCAGCCAGAAGCCCGCGGCCGAGAACGCGAGGCTGCCGCCGACGAAGACGAGCGAGAAGCCGGCGATGAAGAGCAGGACGCCGATCACCATGCGGCGGCGGTCGCGGGAGGCGGTGGTCGCGGGCGACGGGGCGACGGCCGTGGCGGTCCGCCCTCGGACAGCGGTGCCGGCAGCGTCGCCGGCCGCACCGGTCTCGGCGGCGCGACGACCGCCTCCGGCGAGGCCCCCGACGTAGCCGAGGTAGCCCGGCACGAGCGGCAGCACGCAGGGCGAGAGGAACGAGATCAGGCCGGCGAGCAGGGCCACCGGCAGGGCGACGGCGAGCTGGCCGCCCGCGACCGCCTCGAAGAAGGGGTTGCCCTGGTACACCTCTAGTCCTGCTCGGAGACGGCGTCGCTGATCAGCGTCTTCAGCGTGCTGGGACCGTCGAGGCCGCCGAGCACGCGGGCCGCGATGCGGCCCTGCTTGTCGAGGACGATCGTCGTCGGCACCGCGTTCGGCGCGATGGTGCCGGCGAGGGCGAGCTGGACCGCGCCGTCGTTCGTGTCGACGATGGACGGGTAGGTGATGTCGAACTTCTCGGCGAAGGCGCGGGCGGTGTCGGCCTGGTCGCGCACGTTGACGCCGACGAACTGGACGCCCTGGTCGGCGAAGTCGGTGCTGAGCTGCTGCAGGTCGGGCGCCTCCTTGCGGCAGGGCGGGCAGCTGGCGTACCAGAAGTTGAGGACGACGACCTCCCCGTCGTGGTCGGCCCGCGTGAACTCGTCGCCCTCGTCGGTCGTGCCGGTGAAGTCGACCGGATCGGTGCGCTCGGACACGGGACGCTCGGTGACCGTGCCCGCGCCGCTGATGTAGTTCTCGGTGCCGCCGGCGCGGTACTGCTCGGCCAGGGGGTCGGACTGCGAGGTGCAGCCCGTCAGCACGAGCGCGAGGGCGGAGGCCGCCGCGACGGCGCCCACGGCGAAGGAGGCGCGGCGCATCAGACCGCCCCGAGGTCGACTGCGCGCTCGAGCAGGTCGGCCGCCGGGTCTTGGTAGCCGACCTCGACGAAGCGGCCGCCGTGCCGCTCGAGCGTCGTGATGCTCGACAGGGAGCAACGACGGCGACGAGGGTCGTGGAACAGGCGCGCGCCCGTCACGCTGCGGTGCACCATCCAGATCGGCAGCTGGTGGCTGACCAGCACGACGTCGCCCGAGTCGACGCTCGACCAGGCCTCGTCGACCGCGGCGAGCATGCGCGCGGCGATGCTGACGTAGGCCTCGCCCCAGCTCGGCTTGAGGGGGTTGACGATCCACGGCCACTCGGCGGGCACCGCGAGCTGCTTGGCGACGGTGAAGTCGGAACGGCGGCCCTCGTACTTGTTCGTGGGCTCGATCAGGCGCTCGTCGACCTGCACGTCGAGGCCGAACGCAGCGGCCCAGGGAGCGGCGCTCTCGCGGGTGCGCTGCAGCGGACTGGCGACGACCGCGGCGACGGGGGCGCCCTGCGCCTGCAGCATCGCGGCCGAGGAGGCGGCCATCCGGTGGCCGAGCTCGCTGAGCCCGAAGCCCTCGAGTCGGCCGTAGAGCACGTGGTCGGGGTTGTGCACCTCGCCGTGGCGCACGAGGTGGATCTGCTGGGCGGGCATGGCCCCCAGTCTAGATCGGGCCCGCACTCCCACCTCCCTCACGGGAGCCCGAAAGCTCGACGTCGCGGTAAACTCTCGCCCCGTGATCGAACGCACCCTCATCAGCGACCTCTCGCCCCTCCCCGACGGCCCCGTGACGGTGTCCGGTTGGGTCGACACGGTCCGCGACCAGAAGAAGGTGCAGTTCGTCGTCCTCCGCGACGAGTCCGGCGCCGTCCAGCTCGTCCGTCCCCGCACGGCCGCCGACGTCCTCGCCGAGGCAGGCGAGACCGACGAGATCGCCGATGCGATCTCGGGTCTCTCCCAGGGCAGCTTCGTGACGGTCACGGGCCAGCTCAAGCACGACGAGCGCGTGAAGCTCGGCGGCATCGAGGTGAAGATCGACGGCCTCGTCGTCGACAGCCTCGCCGACCCCGAGACGCCGATCGCCGCCGACAGCGGCATCGACAAGCGGATGGACTGGCGGTTCCTCGACCTGCGCGTCCCTCGCAACGCCCTCATCTTCCGCGTCCAGACCACCTTCGAGCACGCGATGCGCACCTACTGGGTCGAGCGCGGCTACGTCGAGGTGCACACGCCCAAGATCATGGCGTCGGCGAGCGAGTCGAACGCCGAGCTCTTCAAGGTCGAGTACTTCGAGGGCAGCGCGTTCCTCGCGCAGAGCCCCCAGTTCTTCAAGCAGATGGCCCAGTCGGCCGGCTTCGGCAAGATCTTCGAGATCGCCCCCGTGTTCCGCGCCGACCCCTCGTTCACCTCGCGCCACGCGACGGAGTACACCAGCGTCGACGCCGAGATCAGCTACGTGGACAGCCACGAAGACGTGATGCAGATGCAGGAGGAGCTGCTCGTCGCCGCGTTCACCGCCGTCGTCGAGAAGCACGGCGCCGCGATCAAGGAGCTCTTCGACGTCGACCTGACGGTGCCGACGACGCCGTTCCCCCGCATCCCCCTGGCCGAGGCGAAGCAGATCGTCGCCGACCGCGGCTACGTCGTGCCCCGTGCGGACGCCGACATGGACCCCGAGGGCGAGCGCCAGATCGCGGCGTACGTCAAGGAGACCTTCGACCACGACTTCGTGTTCCTCACCGACTACGACGCGTCGATCCGGCCGTTCTACCACATGCGCCACGAGGACGACCCGCAGCTCACGAAGAGCTACGACCTCATCTACAACGGCACCGAGATCACCACCGGCGCCCAGCGCGAGCACCGCGTCGACGTGCTCGAGGCGCAGATCCGCGAGAAGGGCATGAAGCCGGAGGAGCTGGGCGGGTACCTCGACTTCTTCCGCTACGGCGCGCCTTCGCACGGCGGCTTCGGCATGGGCCTGGCCCGAGTGCTGATGCTGATGCTGCACCAGCCGAACCTGCGCGAGGTGACGTTCCTGTTCCGCGGGCCGACCCGCCTCACGCCGTAGCTCTTCCCCTCGTTCAGGAACTTCCTGCCTGATCCCCGCGGGGAGAGGACGAGTGTTCCTGATCCGTGCACTGATCAGGAACGCGGGAGGCGCCCGTCCTGAATCGCGGTGGCTCTCGCGCTGGGCGTCAGGCCTGGTAGTCGATGGCGCCGCGGCCCGTGACGAGCGTGCGGATCTCGGCTGCCGCCTCCTGGTGGGCCGGGTGCACGATGTACGCGTCGAGCCCGGCGGCGTCGTCGAACTCCGCGACGACGGCGACGTCGCCGTTCGTCTCGGGGTAGGCGACGTTGCGGACGACCTCGAGCGAGCGGATCGACTCGACGGTGCCCACGAGGCCCGTGAGCAGCTCGTCGATGCGGGCGGCGGCGTGGTCGCGCGACGTGTCGTCGGTCGCGACGAGGTTCCAGATGACGATGTGCTTGACGGTCATGCGAGGGCCTTCCGGAGGGCGGTGCGGAGGCGCTCGGGCTCGACGCGCCAGATGGTGTGCACGCGGTCGTCGAGCAGGACGACCGGGATCTCCTCCGCGTACTCGGCACGCAGGGCCTCGTCGCCGAGGATGTCCGTCTCGGCGTAGCCGAGGTCGGCCTGTGCGAACTCGGGTTCCGACAGCACGGCCTCGAGGGCGGTGCGCGCCTCGTCGCAGAGGTGGCAGCCGGGCTTCGTCAGCAGGGAGATGCGGGGAACGGGCACGCCCTCGACCCTAGCGCGGCTGTCGCAGCAGGTGCTGGGTCGCGCCGCCGCCTCCTGCGCTGTCGGCACGTGCTGGCCGCAGAACCCGACCTCGGCGCGTCTGACGACCGGATTTCCCGCGTCAGAGGGCCTTTCGGCTGCATGCGGTCGGCATTTGCGGCTGGGACAGGCTCAGGCGACGAGAGGAAGCCGGGAAGATCGGAGGGAAAAGCAAGTGGCCCCCGACCGGAACGGTCGAGGGCCACTTCGTACAACGTCTACTTCTTGTTGCGACGCTGGTGACGAGTCTTGCGAAGCAGCTTGCGGTGCTTCTTCTTCGCCATGCGCTTGCGACGCTTCTTGATGACAGAACCCATAGAGGACCTCACTGATTCATGGATCGGACGACCGGGTCCGAAACAGAACCGCGGAAAAATGCCTCGGGTCAGTGTACTAGGGCGACCCGTGATTGTCGAAAACGGGTCAGCCGACGTCGGCGACGCCGTTCTGCAGCACCGCGGCGACGGCCGACTCGGGCACGCGGAACGACCGGCCGAAGCGGATGGCGGGAAGCTCGCCGGAGTGCACCATCCGGTAGACGGTCATCTTCGAGACGCGCATCATCCCGGCCACCTCGGCGACGGTCAGGAACCTCACGTCCGAGAGATCCTGGGTCACGTCGCCTCCTGGGGCTGTCAGAGCGGACCCGACGACGTCGCCGGGACGAGAGCGACAGGAGGTGCCCCTGTGACTCGTGGTCACTCTAGGGGCGCTCGTGCCGCAGGTGCAACGGTCCGATCAGCGCCCGAGGCGCTTGCGGACCGGGTCGATGACGCGCTCGTCGAGGGCGCTCTGGGCGTCGTGCAGGGCCGAGGAGGCGCGGTGCTGCGCATCGGCGACGGCTCGTCCCAGCCCGCTCGCGACGTCGGTCGCGTCGGGCAGCGACTCGGCGGCCCGGCGGATGGGAGCGGGGACGCTCGCGCCCGCCCAGGCCGCGAACGCGCCCGAGACGGCGTCGGGGCCGCCACCGAGCTCGGCCCCGAGGAACGGGACGAGCCAGTCGTCGACCGTCTCGAGCGGGCCGGTCTCGATCCCGTAGTAGCGGTGCTGCCCCTCCTCGCGCACGTGCACGAGCCCGGCGTCGCGGAGGACCCTCAGGTGCTTCGACACCGTCGGCTGGCTCAGCCCGAGCGCCGACACCATCTCGCCGACGCTGACGTCGCCGGTCCGGGAGTCGGCGGAGACGTGGGCGTCGAGCAGGACCGTGAGGATGTCCCGGCGGGTGCCGTCGGCGATCACGGCGAAGATGTCGGGCATGCAGCCACAGTAACGACGACGGGCCGGATGTACCATGACGGCTGTGACGCGCGCCTCCGTCGCGCCGCGGCGCGGACCCTCCCCCGCCCCGACGAGCGTGTTCCAGCGGCTGTCCGACTGGGTCGACGACATCGGGCGCAAGTCACCGGCGCGCTTCGCGATCCTGATCTTCACCGGCCTGATCCTCGTCTTCACGGTGGTCTTCTCCCTGCCCGTGGCATCGGCCGACCGCACGGTCACCCCTCTCGCCGACTCGCTCTTCACCGCGGTCTCGGTGATCTGCGTCACGGGCCTCGCCACGGTCGACATGGCGACGCATTGGTCCCTCTTCGGCCACGTCGTGATCTTCGTCGGCGTCCAGATCGGCGCGATCGGTGTCCTGACCCTGGCGTCGATCATGGGCCTCGTCGTCTCGCGCAAGCTCGGCCTGCGGGCCAGGCTGATGGCGGCCGGCGACAGCAACCCGCTCCGCGCCCACGCCGGCCCGGTGCCCGAGGGCCAGGCAGTCCGGCTCGGCGAGATCGGCGGCCTCCTGACGACCGTCGCCCTCAGCTCGTTCGTGATCCAGCTCGTCATCGCGCTGCTGATGATCCCGAGGATGCTGATCGACGGGATCCCCCTCGGCGACGCCGTGCTCGACAGCTTCTACTACTCGGCGATGGCGTTCACGAACACCGGCTTCACGCCGAACGCCGACGGACTGGCGGCCTTCGAGAACGACTACTGGTTCCTGAGCCTGATCATGGTCGGGGTGTTCCTCGGCAGCATCGGGTTCCCCGTGATCTACGCCCTGGCCCGCAACCCCCGGAACCCGCGCCGTTGGTCGGTGCACGTCAAACTGACCCTGCTGACCACGGCGATCCTGATCGTCTTCGGCATGGTGCTCTACATCGTCCTCGAGTTCGACAACCCGGAGACCTTCGGCGACATCGAGGCCGGCCCGACCGTGTTCCAGTCGCTGTTCCTCAGCATGATGACGAGGTCGGGCGGCTTCTCGACGATCCAGATCTCCGATCTGAACGGCTCGTCGTTGCTCGTCACCGACATGCTGATGTTCATCGGCGGCGGCTCGGCCTCGACCGCCGGGGGCATCAAGGTGACGACTCTCGCGGTCCTCTTCCTCGCGGCGTTCGCCGAGGCCCGGGGCCAGCGCTCGATGGAGGCCTTCGGCCGTCGCATCCCCAGCGACGTGCTGCGCCTGGCGGTCAGCGTCGTGCTCTGGGGCGCCACGATCGTCGCCGTCTCGAGCATCCTGATCATGCACATCACGAAGGAGCCGCTCGACCACGTGCTCTTCGAGTGCATCTCGGCCTTCGCCACCTCGGGCCTCAGCACCGGGCTCACCGACCGGCTGCCCGACTCGGCGAAGTACATCCTCGCGGTCACCATGTGGATGGGCCGCGTTGGTACAGTGACGCTCTCCGTCGCCCTGGCCGCCAGCCAGCGACGCCAGCTGTTCACGAGAGCCGAGGAGCGACCGATCGTTGGTTGACAGGATCAAGCACGACGCGCCGGTGCTCGTCATCGGCCTCGGCCGTTTCGGCGCTGCGACCGCAGGCCAGCTCGAGCGGCAGGACCGGGACGTCCTCGCCGTCGACACCGACGCCGGGCTCGTGCAGAAGTGGGCCGACCGGGTGACGCACGCCGTCCAGGCCGACGCCCGCAGCATCGACGCGCTCAAGCAGATCGGCGCCCAGGACTTCTCGATCGCCGTCGTCGCCGTGGGCTCGTCGATCGAGGCCAGCGTCCTCATCACAGCCAACCTGGTCGACCTCAAGGTGCCCCAGATCTGGGCCAAGGCGATCAGCCAGTCGCACGGCAAGATCCTGGCCCGCATCGGGGCGAACCACGTCATCTACCCCGAGCGCGAGGCTGGCGAGCGCGTCGCGCACCTCGTCTCGGGCCGGATGCTCGACTACATCGAGTTCGACGACGCCTTCGCGATCGTCAAGATGTACCCGCCGAAGCCGGTGCGGGGCGCCTCCCTGGCGGCGTCCAACATCCGCACGAAATACGGCGTCACGGTCGTGGGCGTGAAGAGCCCGGGAGGCGCCTTCAAGGAGGCGACGCCCGAGACGGTCATCAGCAACCACGACCTCATCATCGTGTCGGGCGACAGCCGGACCATCGAGAAGTTCGCGGCGCTCGAGGGCTGACCCCCGCCGCGGCGGCGCGGTCGGGCAGCGTCAGCGGCCCTCGGCGATCTCGCGGTTGCGGGCGAGGGCGGCCTGGGCCGCCCGGCCGAAGAGCTCGGCGAGTCCGCCCTGCTCGAGCACGGCGACGGCCCGCTCGGTGGTGCCGCCGGGGCTGGTGACGCGCCTGCGGAGCTCGGCGGGCGCCTCCTCGGCGGGTGCCAGATCGCTCACGGCGAGCAGCTCGCTCGCTCCGCGGAAGGTGCCCTGCACCATCGTGGCCGCCTGGGCGGGCGTGAAGCCCAGGCCGACCGCCGCCTCCTGCAGGGCCTCGACCAGCAGGTACACGTAGGCGGGGCCCGAGCCGGAGATCGTGCTGAGCGCGTCGATCTGCGACTCGGGCACCACGACCACGTCGCCGACGACCTCGAAGAGCCGCTGCGCGAGGGCGAGGTCGTCGTCGGACGAGCGCGAGCCGGCGCTCAGGCCGGTGACGCCGAGACCGACGTGCGACGGCGTGTTCGGCATCGAGCGGACGACCACGACCGACGAGGGCAGCGCCGCCTCCATCGTGGCCGTCGTGACGCCCGCGGCGAGGCTGACGACGACGGCGTCGGGCTCGAGGTCAGGGGCGATCTCGGTCAGCAGGTCGACCACCATGTACGGCTTGACGCCGATCAGCACGAGGCGGGCGCCTCGCACCGCGGCCGCGTTGGCGGCCGGGTCGGTCTCGGTGGCCAGGGAGGTGACGCCCTGCTCTCGGAGCGGCCCCGCCTTCGCCTCGGTGCGGTTCGTGACGCGGATGCCGCCCTCGACGACGACGTCGGGACCGAGCAGGCCCGCGAGGACGGCACCGCCCATCGAGCCGGCTCCGAGAACTGCGGTGGCGGGGAGTGTCGTGACCATCGGGCCATCCTAAGATCGACCCCAGACACGAGGGGACTCCACATGAGCACGTCCGGCGGCAACAAGGCGATCTTCGCGGCGCTCGGCGCCAACCTCGGGATCGCGGTGACGAAGTTCGTCGCCTGGTTCTTCTCCGGGTCGTCGTCGATGCTCGCCGAGGGCGTGCACTCCCTGGCCGACTCGGGCAACCAGCTGCTGCTGCTGCTCGGCGGCAAGCAGGCCCGCAAGGCCGCCGACGCGGAGCACCCCTTCGGCTACGGGCGCGAGCGCTACGTGTACGCCTTCGTCGTCTCGATCATCCTGTTCAGCGTCGGCGGCGTCTTCTCGCTCTACGAGGGCGTCGAGAAGCTGCGCGAGCCGCACCCCCTCGACGTGCCCTGGCTGCCCGTCCTCGTGCTCGCCATCTCCCTCGGCCTCGAGAGCTTCTCGCTGCGCACCGCGATCAAGGAGGCGCGCCCCGCGAAGGGCGCGCAGAGCTGGCCCGCGTTCATCCGCAGGGCCAAGGCGCCCGAGCTGCCCGTCGTGCTGCTCGAGGACGCGGCGGCGCTGCTCGGCCTCAGCTTCGCGATGATCGGCGTCGTCCTCACCTGGATCACCGGGAACGGCGTCTTCGACGCGATCGGGACGCTCGCCATCGGCCTGCTGCTCGTGGCCGTCGCGGTCGTGCTCGGCATCGAGACGAAGAGCCTGCTCGTCGGCGAGGGCGCCTCGGCCGGCGACGTCGAGGCGATCCGCGCCGCGATCACCGCCGGGCCCGAGGTCGAGCAGATCGTGCACATGAAGACCCTCTACCTCGGCCCCGACGAGCTGCTCGTCGCCGTCAAGGTCGCGATGGACGGGCGCACGGCGCTGCGCGACGTGTCCGCGGCCATCGACGTCGTCGAGGCCCGGGTCCGCGAGGCCGTGCCCGTCGCCCGGGTCATCTACATCGAGCCGGACGTGTGGCACGAGCCGGACCGTGTCGATCCGCCCACCGACGCGATCGTGATCAAGGCCGCCGACTAGCGGCTGCGCCCGTCGGCGCGACTGCTAGCGGCGCTCGGCGAAGAAGGCGTCGAGCTGGGCCCGGCACTCGGCCTCGCGCACGCCGGCGAAGACCTCGGCGCGGTGCGGCAGCCTGCGGTCGCGGAGGATGTCGTAGACGCTCCCCGCACCTCCTGCCTTGTCGTCCCACGCCCCGTAGACCACCCGCGGCACCCGCGCGGCGAGGATCGCGCCTGCGCACATCGGGCACGGCTCGAGCGTGACGACGAGCGTCGTGCCGGTGAGGTGCCAGTCGCCCGTGTGCCGGGCGGCTGCGCGCAGGGCGAGGACCTCGGCGTGCGCCGTCGGGTCCTGCAGCAGCTCGCGCTCGTTGCGGCCGGTGCCGATCACCCGACCGGAGGCGTCCAGCACGACCGCGCCCACGGGCACGTCGTCGGACACGCGGCAGCCCTCGGCCTGGGCGAGCGCATCGCCCATCCACGCCTCGAGCTGCGACGGGACGAGGGGCACGGCGACGCTCCAGGGACGGGACTCGCGGGCCGGTCGACTCCGCTACCGTGGAGCCTATGCGAGTGCACGTAGCGGACCACCCCCTCATCACCCACAAGCTGACCGTGCTCCGCGACAAGAACACGCCGTCGCCGACCTTCAGGGCCCTGACCGAAGAGCTCGTCACGCTGCTCGCCTACGAGGCGACCCGTGACGTGCGGACGTCGCCCGTCGACATCGAGACGCCGGTCGGCCCGGCCACCGGCCTCGAGATCAGCCAGCCGCGCCCGCTCGTCGTGCCGATCCTGCGCGCCGGCCTCGGCATGCTCGAGGGCATGACCAAGCTCGTCCCGACCGCCGAGGTCGGGTTCCTCGGCATGGTCCGCGACGAGGAGACGCTGCAGCCGACCACGTACGCCGAGCGCCTGCCCGACGACCTGTCGAACCGCCAGTGCTTCGTGCTCGACCCGATGCTCGCCACGGGCGGCTCGCTCATCGCCGCGATCGACTACCTGCTCGACCGCGGCGCCGTCGACGTCACCGCCGTCTGCATCCTCGCCGCCCCCGAGGGCCTCGCCGCCGTCGAGGCCGCCATGGAGGGGCGTGACGTGCACGTCATCCTGGGCGCCGTCGACGAGAAGCTCGACGAGAACGGCTACATCGTCCCCGGCCTCGGCGACGCGGGCGACCGCCTCTACGGCCTCGCCTGAGCGACCCGGCCCCGCCCTGTTCGACCCGAGCGCCCGATCCGGCCACGTCCTCGCGACGGGTGCACGGATCGGGCGCTCCGTCGTGTCGCCTTGACACGAGCGACGGCCCTGGCCGAGAATCGGCCCATGACTTCCCACGTGTTCGCTCCGACCTCCCTCGAGGCCTTCGGGAGCGCCGGCATCATGATGTCGATGCACGCGGTCATGTGTCGAATGTGTGCCTGACCCGGCCACACACCTCGCCGAGTCGCAGCTGCTGACACCGCCAGCTGAGCTCGCGTCCCCACCCGGACGTCGAGTCATCGACTCCCGGACGTTCCGCGTCGTCACCCGACGCGCGTCTGGACGGTGCACCGCACCGACTGCTCGTGACGCACGGCACCATCGCCGGCGGGATCGAGCACCGTCACACGTCGAGCGCGACGCTCCCGCCACCGGCAGACGCCGGGCGACGAGCCGTCCCGCCCTCCCGCAAGGAACCCGCCTGTCATGTCCCTCATCCTCGACCGCCCCGTCACCGCCGCCCGCACCGTCTCGCCCGCCCGCACCTCCTCGGCCACGTCTCCCCTGACTCGTGCGCCAGCTGCCGCACCTGCGCCCGACTCCGCTCTCGCATCTGCACCCGCGACCGCCGAGCCGGCGGCGCCTCGGCCCCGCGCCCTGCCCGAGGGCACCGAGGCCCGCGGCTTCGCCCTGTACGTCGGCATCGACGAGGTAACTGCCGCCCAGACCGGCGCCGAGCTCGGCGACATCGTCGCGCAGATCAAGGCCCTCGTCGCCCAGATCGCGCCCGCCGCGGAGACGCACGCCGCCGTCGCCATCGCCCCCACCGGCGCCGGGGGACGCGACGTCGACGTCGTCCGGCTCGCCCTGCAGGACCCGTCGGCGGTCGCCGCTCGTCGTCAGGCCGCCGAGGTGGCCGAGGAGCCCGGCGCCCGCGGGGGCGTGGTCGTGGACATCTCGCGCAAGCGCGTCCTGCTCGACGGCGAGGCCGCGAACCTCACGTACAAGGAGTTCGAGCTGCTGCAGTACCTCGTGCTCCGAGAGGGCCGCACCATCGAGCGGTCCGAGCTGATCAGCGGCCTCTGGGCCGACGGAGACGGCGACGACGAGGTGCCCAACGAGCGCACCATCGACGTCCACGTGCGTCGCCTGCGCTCGAAGCTCGGCGCGTTCGAGGACGTCGTCCGCACCGTTCGCGGCGCCGGCTACCGCTTCGACCGGCACGCCGACGTCTCGATCCGGCACGCGTCGACGCCCTCGCCCGACCTCTTCTAGGCGGCCCTGCCCCGTCGTCAGATCGGGGTACACAACGGGGTACGCACGCACCCGTCGGCGCTAGCGGAGAGTTCCCAGGAAAATAACGTTTCGATAACTGGACGACCGTTACCTGGTCGTTATATCGTGAGCGGGTCGAGGTCGTTTGCTGTGGCGGCCGAGGCAGGATGTGATTGCAGGACAACTCTGGTGCAAGGGAATGAGGGCCGGTCGCTCAGCGACCGGCCCTCTGTCGTTCCCGGACGCCTGCGCGATGCGGACCCGCCCTCGACGAGATGCGAGGCGCGAGATGCGAGGCGCGAGATGCGAGGCGCGAGGCGCGGCAGGGGACGGGTCGTCGGGGAGGCGGCACGAGGCGTCGGGGCCGCGTCGGCCCCGTGTCGGCGGTGTTCCCTAGACTCTCGAGAGGACCGAGAGCGCGAGGAGCAGCATGAGCGAGACAGCGGTGGCCGTGGGCGCCTGGGAGTCGCTCTTCCGGGCGCAGGTCACGGTGATGCGTGAGCTGAACGCCCAGTTCCCGACCGACGAGATCTCGTTCAACGAGTACGACGTCCTCTTCAACCTGTCCAACCAGCCCGGCCGCAGGGCCCGCATCCGCGACCTGACCCGCCACCTCCTTCTGACGCAGCCGAGCATCAGCCGCCTCGTCGACCGTCTCGCCTCGCGCGGCATCGTCGAGAAGCACAGCGACCCGGGCGACGGTCGAGGCATCATCGTCTCGATGACCGACCAGGGGTCGGCGCTCTACCGCCGCACCGCGGTGAGCCACGCGGCGGCGATCGCGCGGCGGGTGGGCGGCAGCCTCGACCACGACGAGCTCGTCGCCCTCACCGACCTGTGCACCCGGCTGCGCGTCGGGTCGACCGACGGCGAGCTGACGACCGACGGCGAGGGCACCTCCCCCGCGCCGCGGACCGACGACGCCGCCCCTGCGGCCAGGACGGACAGCACCGCGTGAGCACCGCCTCCTCGACCACCAGCCCGACGATCGTCTGGCTGCGCGACGATCTCCGCATCGCGGACAACCCGGCACTGGACGCCGCCGTGGCGCGCGGAGGGCCAGTCGTCGTGCTCTACCTGCTCGACGAGCAGTCGCCCGGCATCCGGCCCCTCGGCGGCGCCGCGCGCTGGTGGCTGCACCACAGCCTCACGTCGCTCGACCGCGACCTGCGCGAGCTCGGCGCCGCGCTGACGCTGCGCCGGGGCGAAGCCGCGACGGAGGTCCCGGCGCTCGTCGCCGAGGTCGGCGCCGGTGCCGTGTCCTGGAACCGCCGCTACGGCCTCGCCGCCCGAGAGGTCGACGCGGCCCTGAAGACGGCGCTGCACGAGGGCGGTGTCGACGCCCACAGCTTCCAGGGCTCGTTGATGTTCGAGCCGTGGACGGTGCAGACCGGCTCGGGCGAGCCGTTCAAGGTCTTCACCCCGTTCTGGCGCGCCTGCCTCAGCCGGCCCGAGCCCCGTGAGCCGCTCGCCGCGCCCGAGCACCTGACGGCGCCGGACGTGCTCCCTGCCAGCGACGACCTCGACTCCTGGCAGCTGCTGCCCACGCATCCCGACTGGGCCACCGGCCTCCGCGAGACGTGGACGCCGGGCGAGGCCGCCGCCCTCGACGTCCTCGAGGAGTTCGCGACGGGGCACCTCGCCGACTACGACCAGCGCGACTTCCCCTCACAGGAGGCGACGAGTCGTCTGTCGCCGCGCCTCCGCTGGGGCGAGGTCAGCCCGTTCCAGGTCTGGCACCGCATGCAGGCCGACCTGCCCGCCGCCTCGCGCGAGCAGGCGCAGGGGTTCCTCCGCGAGCTGGTCTGGCGCGAGTTCAACCACACGGTGCTGTTCGCGAACCCGCACCTCGCGACGAAGAACTACCGGCCCGAGTTCGACGCGTTCCCGTGGGAGGAGCTTCCCGAGGCCGATCTCGACCGCTGGCGGCACGGGACCACGGGCGTCCCCCTCGTCGACGCGGGCATGCGGCAGCTCTGGACGACGGGCTGGATGCACAACCGCGTGCGCATGGTGACCGCGAGCTTCCTGGTCAAGAACCTGCTGGTCGACTGGCGCGTCGGCGAGCAGTGGTTCTGGGACACCCTGGTCGACGCCGACGAGGCGAACAACCCCGCGAACTGGCAGTGGACTGCTGGCTCCGGCGCCGACGCGGCCCCGTACTTCCGGGTGTTCAACCCCGAGCTGCAGGCCAGCAAGTTCGACGGGCACCGCGGCTACGTGCGCGAGTGGGTGCCCGAGGTCGACGGCGACGACTACCCCGAGCCGATGGTCGACCTCAAGCAGTCCCGACGCGAGGCACTCGACGCCTACGAGAGGATGCGGCGCACCCCGCCGCCCGGCTCGTGACATTCCCCTGCCCCCGGCGTGATCACGACGCGACGCGCCCCTCCTGCCGACGAGAGGCAGCATGACCAGCCCGCACCGCACCTCCGGCGTGGACACCGTGTTCGACGCCCGTCAGTCAGACGGCAAGGCGCCGAGCTCCGTCTTCGCGACCTTCGACCACGACGGCGTGACCCACCACGGCAGCCGCGGCACGCTCGACGGCACGCCCTCGGGAACCGTGCCCGGCCCGCACACGGCCTATCGCATCGCGTCGTGCACGAAGAGCTTCACCGCCGTCGCGCTGCTGGCGCTCCGCGACGAGGGGCGGCTGGTGCTCGACGCGCCTGTCACGGACTTCGTGCCCGCGTTCGCCGACGTCGTGCTGCCGACCCCGGACTCGCCCGTGCCGACCGTGCGCATGCTGATGACCATGTCGGGCGGCCTGCCCACCGACGACCCCTGGGGCGACCGGCAGGAGTCGATCACCGACGACGATCTCGACGGCCTGCTGCGCGGCGGCCTCCGCTTCGACAGCGTGCCGGGCACGGCGTTCGCGTACTCGAACCTGGGCTGGGCCCTGCTCGGCCGCGTCGTGTCCGCCGTGACCGGCCGCCCGTACCGCGAGGTCGTCGAGCGCACGGTGCTCGGGCCCCTCGGGCTGACGTCGACGGGCTTCACGAGCGATGTCGACGCCTCCGGCGGCCTCGCCGTGGGCCATCGCCGTGGCGACGACGGCTGGGAGCCGCTGCCCTTCTCGGGCCCCGGCGCCTTCTCCCCGATCGGCGGCCTGTTCAGCACGACCACCGACCTCGCCCGTTGGGCCCGCTGGCTCGCGTCGGCGTTCGACGCCGAGGGCCGCGGCGACGTCGACGGGGTGCTCAGCCGCGCCTCCCGGCGCGAGATGCAGCAGCTGCAGCGGTTCGTGCCCGGCCTCGGGGCACATCCCTCCGGCTACGGCTTCGGCCTCGTCGTCGAGCACTACCCCGACCTCGGCACGGTCGTCTCGCACAGCGGCGGCTACCCCGGCTTCTCGGCCCACATGCGCTGGCAGACCGCGACCGGGCTCGGCGTCGTCGGGTTCGAGAACGCGACGTACGCCCAGGTGTCCGTCCCCGTGGGGCTCGCGCTCGACGGCATGATGGCCGGCGCCGAGGAGGCGCGGGTCGTCGTGACGCCGTGGCCCGAGACGCTCGCGGCGGCGGCAGCCGTCGAGGCCGTCGTGCGCGGGGCCGAGGTGCCGGCCGGTCTCCTCAGCGAGAACGTCGAGCTCGACGTGCCCCTCGAGCGACGGCGGCGACTCTGGGCGGAGGCGGTCGACTCGCTGGGCGGGCTCGGGAGCGAGCCGGACGCGCCGATCGGCGCCTCCTCGATCGTGCGCGACGAGCCCGACGTCCCCGCCGCCTCCTCGTCCGTTCCCTCTCACCGGGTGTGGCACCTGCCCGCCCGGCGCGGATCGTTGCGCATCGAGATCCGGCTGACGCCGGAGGGCCGGCCGCGAGTGCAGACGATCGGCGTGCGGGCTGTCCCGGCCCGCTGAGGTCGAAGCGGACGCCCGCGCCCGCGCCGGCGCAGGCGCAGACGCAGACCCAGACGCTGCGCTGAGCGTCCGGCGGCTGCCCGCGCGCCGTGGCCCTAGCCTGGTGACGTGACCGTCCAGTTCCGCATCTCCCCCGTCGCCCTGATCGACCCCCTGCGTCTCTACGACCTGCTGCGGCTGCGCGTCGACGTCTTCGTCGTCGAGCAGGAGTGCGCCTACCCGGAGCTCGACGGCCGCGACGTCGAGCCCGACGCGGTGATGCTCTGGGCCGAGGAGGACGAGCAGGTGCTCGCCACCGTGCGGCTGCTCGTGGACCACGCCGACGACACGGGCGCCGCTGCCGCTGCCGACGCCCTGCGGATCGGGCGGGTCGCCACCGCGCCCGCCGCACGGGGACGCGGCCTCGCCGCCGACCTGATGCGCCTCGCGCTGGACCGCGCCGAGGGGCGGCTCGTGCGGCTCGACGCGCAGGCGCACCTCGAGGGCTGGTACGCGCGCTTCGGGTTCGTCGTCGACGGCCCCGGGTTCCTCGAGGACGGCATCCCGCACGTGCCGATGTCGCGGGCGGCGACCGAGCGCTGAGGACGTCCCCGGCCCTACACTCGGGCCATGGAACGCCGTGCGACCCCGCCCCGTGAGCGCATCCTCGCCGCAGCGAGGGGCGAGTTCGCCGCCACCGGCCTCGCCGGTGCCCGCATCGACGCCATCGCGCGCGAGGCCGAGGCGAGCAAGGAGCGGCTCTACGCCCACTTCTCGACGAAGCGCGACCTCTTCGACGCCGTCCTCGGCGAGAGCATCGACCGCTGGGTGCAGGCCATCCCGTTCGACGCCCACGACCTCCCCGACTGGGCACGTCGCCTCTACGACCACCTCGCCCTGCACCCCGACGACGCGCGCATGCTGCTCTGGGGCCAGATCGAGGGCGCCTCGCTGCCGAGCCCGGGCGTGGTCGACCACGCCCAGCTCGAGGCGCGCCGCGCCGCGGTGCAGGAGGCGCAGGAGACCGGCCACATCGCGCCAGGCTGGAACGCCGACGAGCTGCTGACCATGGTGTTCGGCGTCGTCCTCGGCTGGTTCGTCACGCCGTCCGCGACGAACCTGCACGGCGGCCCGCACGAGCGACGCTGCGACGTCGTGGAGGAGGCGGTGCGGCGCCTCGTCGGCTGACCCGCGCCTCCGCACGTCCTCGCCTCACGGGCCGGGAGTAGCGTCGCGCTCGTGACCACGACAGAGCTGCTGCCCGACCTCTCCCCCGAACTCCGTACCGTGCTCGACACGGTGCCCGACACCGGAACCGTCCAGGGCGGCGACGTCGTCTGGGACGACGACGGTACGCCCCTCGAGGGCTGGCTGGCGACGCCCGGCACCGCCTCGTCGTCGGCCGGCGCAGACGAGCTGCGCCCCGCGGTGCTCGTGCTGCACGACTGGTTCGGCGTCGTCGACCACGTGAAGGTGCGAGCCGTGATGCTCGCCCGCCTCGGCTACGTCGCCCTCGCCGGCGACGTCTACGGCCAGGGCGTCCGCCCCGGGCCGGAGGAGGCGGGCGCCCGGGCCGGGGCCTGGTACGGGGACGTCCCCGCGTTCCGCGCACGACTCGCCGCCAACCTCGAGCGGCTGCGGGCCGAGCCCGGCGTCGACCCCGCGCGCATCGCCGTGATGGGCTACTGCTTCGGCGGCTCCGGCGCGCTCGAGCTCGCCCGCTCGGGTGCCGACGTCGCCGCGGTCGCGTCGTTCCACGGCGGCCTCGGCACGCAGCTGCCCGCCGAGGAGGGCGCCGTGACGGCGCCGCTGCTCGTCATGACGGGAACGGCCGACCCGGTCGTTCCCGACGACGCCGTCGTCGCATTCGAGGACGAGCTCCGTACCGCCGGCGCGCCGGACTGGCAGCTCGTCAGCTACAGCGACGCGATGCACGCCTTCGCGGTGCCCGGCACCGACTCCCCCGAGCACGGCGCCCAGTACCAGGCCGTCGCCGACCGCCGCTCGTGGGCGCAGATGCGCGCCTTCTTCGACGAGGTGCTCTAGGCCGCCATCCGCGGACCCAGCCCCTGAGCCCGTGAGCGCTGGTGGGCGCTACCTGCCGGGAAAGGGACGTCGTAGCCGCGGGCCCCACGTCACGACGTCCCATTCTCGCTCGGACGCTCACCCCGGGCCGGGCCAGGCCGGGCCGACCGTCAGACGGCGGGGCGGCCCGCGGCGACGGCGCGCAGCTGGACGGCCGTCGCGACGGCGGCGTGGGCAGCCTCGGCGCCCTTGTCCTCCTTCGAGCCGGGCAGGCCGGCCCGGTCGAGGCCCTGCTGCTCGTCGTCGAGGGTCAGCACTCCGAAGCCGACCGGCTTGCCCGTGTCGAGCGAGACGCGGAGCAGCCCCGACGTCGCCGCGTCGGAGACGTACTCGAAGTGAGGCGTGCCGCCACGGATGATCACGCCGAGCGCCACGACCGCGTCGGCCCCGGCCTCGAGCGCCGCCTTCGCGACCACGGGCAGCTCGAAGCTGCCCGGCACGCGCAGCACCTCGGCCGTCGCTCCGAGCCGCTCGACGGTGGCCAGGGCCCCGGCGAGCAGGCCGTCGGTGATGGTCTCGTGCCAGGTGCCGGCGACGATCGCGACGCGGACGCCGGTCCCGTCGACGTCGTTCTCTGCGGGGGCGCCCTCGACGCTCATGCGGTGTCTCCTCTGGTGACTGGGGTGGAGGTGGCGGTGGATGATTCGCGCTGGTCGCGCTGGTCGCGCTGGTCGCGCTGGTCGCGCTGGTCGAGCCAGACGAGCAACTGGGCGATGGTGACGACGGGCACGCCGTCGCGGGCGCCCAGGGCGACGAGACCGGGCCAGCGCGCCATCTCGCCGTCGTCGCCGACGATCTCGCTGATGGCGGCGACGGGACGGAGGCCGGCCGCCCGCATCAGGTCGACCGCCGCCTCCGTGTGTCCGTCACGCTCACGCACGCCGCCGGGGCGGGCACGCAGGGGCAGGACGTGCCCGGGGCGACGCAGGTCGTCGCGGACCGACGCCGGGTCGGCGAGCACCCGCAACGTGCTCGCCCGGTCGGAGGCGCTGATGCCCGTCGTGACGCCCGCCGACGCGTCGACGCTGACCGTGTAGGCGGTGCCGCGGGCGTCCTCGTTGTGGGCGACCATCGGCGGCAGGTCGAGGGCGTCGGCGATCTCGGACGCCATCGGCGCGCAGACGAAGCCGGACGAGACCCGCACCGTCCAGGCGAGCCACTCGGGGGTGGCGAGCTCGGCCGAGAGCACGACGTCGCCCTCGTTCTCGCGCCCCGCGTCGTCCGCGACGATGACGGGACGGCCCTGGCGCAGGTGGTCGAGCGCGGCCTCGATCGAGGAGGCGCCGGTCGCCTCGGCGTCGTCGGCCACGGTCGACGGGTCGGCCCGGACCACGGCGGGTGCGCCGCCGTCGATCCCGGCCACGACGCCGTCGGCGATCCCCGCCACGACGCCGTCGGCGCTCCTGCCGTCGCCGCCGGTCACGACGTCGCCCCTGCCCCGAGCGCGAGCATGCGGCGCACGTGCCGCGCCACGACGTCCGTCTCGACGTTCACCCGGCTGCCGGCGACCGCGCCGCCGAGGGTCGTCGCGGCGAGCGTCTCGGGGATGAGGCTGACCTCGAACCAGCCGGGCTGCTCGTGCGGCTCGCTGATCGCGCTGACCGTGAGGCTGACCCCGTCGAGGGTGACCGAGCCCTTGTCGACGAGCAGCGGCGCCAGCTCGTCGTCGAGCGTCAGCCGGACGCGACGCCAGGCCTCGCCCGGCTCGATCTCGACGACGGACGCCGTGCCGTCGACGTGGCCCTGGACGATGTGCCCGCCGAGGCGGTCGCCCACCCGTGCGGCGCGCTCGAGGTTGACCGGCGACCCGGCGCCGAGCCCGGCGAGGGTGCTGACGGTGAGCGTCTGCTTCATCACGTCGGCGGTGAACGCGCCCTCGCTGCGGTCGACGACGGTGAGGCACACGCCGCTGACCGAGATCGAGTCGCCGTGCCCTGCGTCGTCGACGACGAGCGGTCCACGGACGGTGAGCCGGACGCTGTCTCCGACGTCGTCGATCCGGACGACCTCGCCGACCTCCTCCACGAGCCCGGTGAACATCAGCAGCCCGCCGTCACGGTCGCGGCAGCGGCTGCTCGAGCCGTCGCGCAGGCGGCAGCCCGTGGCGTGGTGTCAGGGGCGCACGAGGAGGTGCGGTGCAGCGAGGTCATGTCGGTCTCCGTCCGGAAGGGGCGGCTCCAGGGGACGACGCAGGGTCGCTCAGCTGGGCGCGCTCCGCGGAGACGACGCCCGGCCCGCGCTTCCTCTCATCCGGACTGTGACCGTCGGCACCGGAATCGAACCGGTTCAACCGGACGACTCCCCGAAGGGCGTCGTGCCGGGTCGCGGGCTGTGACCGCCGGTTCAGATTTGCACTGACCCCGGAGCGCGTTGCTCACCGCGACCCTAGCACCGCCGCCGCGGAGGCCGCGGGGCGTCCGCTCAGTCGACGACGACGCCGAGGTGAGTGGCGAACACGCCCGCCATCGACGCGAGCTGGAGGTGGTCGATCGTCGCGCCGCGGAGGCCGTCGAGCCCGTCGACCCGGTCGAGGTCGGTGGTGCGCAGGTCGGTGTGGGCGAGCGAGGCGCCGGTCAGGTCGAGCGTGCCGACGCGGCAGTCGACGAACGCGACGCGCAGCGCCTCGGCCCCCTGCAGGTCGAGCTCGCCGACCACGCAGCCCTCGAGCACGACGTCGGTGAGCCGGGCACCTCGGAGGTTCAGGTAGTCGATCTTGCCGCCGACGATCCGCACCGACTGCCACGAGGCGTCGAACAGCTCGGCCGAGCCCCAGCGCGGCCGCTCGACACGCACGTCGCGCCAGGTCGCCCGGGCCGACGAGAGCTCGGGGGCGAAGGAGTCGGAGACGACCGACTCGACGATGCGGGTGCCGCGCAGCCGGGCGCCGTCGAGCCGGGGCGCCTCGAACACGCACTCGGAGAAGGACGAGCCCTCGAGGTCGCGGTCGGCCAGGTCGGCGTCCACGAAGCGCTCGAGCTCGCGGTGGTCGCGCGGCCCCAGCAGGTCGGCGCCCATGTCGACGAGGCCCTGCGGGTCGAGCGGGTCGAGCCGCGGGGCGTCGGTGCCGCCGCCCGGGCTGGCGACGGAGCGGGACGAGGGGCGGCGCGGCGGGGTCATGCGACCACGGTAGCGGCGGGGTCCGACAGCGCTCGCGCCTCCTCGGCGGCCCCGGTCTCGAGCCGGCCCCGCGCCTCCGTCAGCACTCGACGACGTTGACCGCGAGACCCGCCCGGCTCGTCTCCTTGTAGCTGTCGGCCATGTCGCGCCCGGTCTGGCGCATCGTCTCGATCACGGTGTCGAGGCTGACGACGTGGCTGCCGTCGCCGAGCAGGGCCATCCGCGCGGCGGCCACGGCGGTGCCGGCGGCGATGGCGTTCCGCTCGATGCAGGGCACCTGGACGAAGCCGCCGACCGGGTCGCAGGTGAGGCCGAGGTGGTGCTCCATCGCGATCTCGGCCGCGTTCTCGACCTGGCGCGGCGTGCCGCCCAGCAGGCCCGTGAGCGCGCCCGCGGCCATCGACGAGGCCGACCCGACCTCGCCCTGGCAGCCGGCCTCGGCGCCCGAGATCGAGGCGTTGCGCTTGTAGAGCGACCCGATCGCGGCGGCGGTCAGCAGGTAGTCGCGAGCCAAGGAGGCGCGGGTCGCCCCGTGGAACCGCATCGCGTAGTAGCCCACGGCCGGCACGATGCCCGCGGCGCCGTTGGTCGGCGCCGTGACGACGCGTCCGCCGCCGGCGTTCTCCTCGTTGACGGCCATCGCGTAGGCCTGCAGCCACTGGGCGGGCAGGTCGGAGGTGAGCAGGGACGAGGCCTGGCCCTGCTCGATCGCGGTGCCGGAGAGGGCGTACCGCTCGGCCCGCTCCTCCTGCAGGCGCAGCCGCTCGGCGACCTGGCGGGCACGACGGGGCACCTTCATCCAGCCGGGCAGGA
This sequence comes from Frigoribacterium sp. ACAM 257, assembly GCF_007954365.1. Classification (GTDB taxonomy): domain Bacteria; phylum Actinomycetota; class Actinomycetes; order Actinomycetales; family Microbacteriaceae; genus Frigoribacterium. The sequence continues at coordinate 198,108 of NZ_VOLO01000001.1, read as the reverse complement.
CGCCGGAGGCGGCGAGGCCGGTGTCGATGCACGCCTCCATCGCGGCCCAGCGGGCGTCGAGGCCGGTCTGCGCCGCCTCCTCGCCGTGCAGGGCGACCTCGTTGCGCCAGGCCAGCTCGGCGATGCCGATGCCCTCTGCGTCGCAGAGCCGGAGCAGGTCGTCGGCGTCGCGGAACGCGAGCGGCGCCTCCCGCGCGGGCACGGCGTGCTCGTCGTCGCCGTCGCGCACGACGAAGCCGCCGCCGATCGAGAAGAACGTGTCGCGCGCGATGCTCTGCCCGGCAGCGTCGAGGGCCTCGAGGCCCATCGCGTTCGGGTGCCGCGGGATGCGCGTGAGCGGCGCCATCCGCAGGTCGCCGCGGGCGAAGGCGATCTGGTGCGTGCCGAGCAGGCGGATGCCGCCGCCCGCCTCGACCGCCTCCTGCATCCGCGAGATCACGGCCGGGTCGCCGGTCTCGGGCGCGAGGCCCGCGAGGCCGGCGAGGACCGCGGAGGGGGTGCCGTGCCCGAGCCCCGTGGCGGCCAGCGATCCGTAGAGCACGACCTCGACCCGGGCGACGTCGCCGAGACGGCCCGCGTCGCGGACGGTCTCGAGGAACAGGCGCGCGGCGCGCATCGGGCCCACGGTGTGCGAGCTCGACGGGCCGATGCCGATCGAGAAGAGGTCGAGGCCGGAGACGTAGTCGGTCATCGTGCTGCTCCTGGTGCTGTCGGGGAGTCGGGTGTCGCGACGTGCAGGGGCGGCGCGGGCGCGACGGGAGCCGGCGCAGACGCGGACGCCGTCGGGGCGGCGGCCGCTGCCGAGCGGTCACCGGTGCCGCGGGCGTGCTCGGCCATCGCGACGGACATGTCGGCGAGGAACCGCTGGACGGTGCGCAGCTCGGCGGCGTCGAACTGGTCCATCACGGTCGCGCTGAGCCGGCCGAGGGGGCCGAAGAACTGGCCGGCGACCGCGCGGGCGGCCTCCGAGTAGTGCACGAGCACGCGGCGCCGGTCGGCGTCGTCGCGGCTGCGGTGCACGTGGCCGGCGCGCTCGAGCCGGTCGATCACGCCCGTCGCGGCGCCGGACGTGACCCCGAGCAGGTCCCCGAGCCGGCCCGACGTGACGGGGTCGCCGCGTTGCTCGGCCTGCATCACGTGCAGCAGCGCCTCGAGGTCGATGTGGCCGAGGCCCTGCTGCCCGGCGAACGCCTGGGCGACGCGCTGCGACTCGGTCGTCAGGCGCTGCATCGAGGTGACCACGTCGCGGCGGACGACGTCGTCGTGCGCGCCGCCGTGCGCACCGCCGTCAGCGGTGCCCTCGCCTCGCGGGACGGGCGTCGTCGTCGTGTCGGTCATCGCGCCTCCTGGTCTGATTCTCGCGGACGTCGGACCTCTCGTGTGCCATAGTCTTATTTGCTAAGACTCTTTGTCGACGAATCACCTCATCCTGCTCGACCATCCACGGAGGACCCTGTGCGCGCACTCGCCCGACTAGTCAGCGGACACCGCACCGCCTGGGCGGTGCTCGGCGGCACGCTCGTCGTCGTCGCGCTGCTGCTCGCCCTGCTGCCGTCCGGCGACGACGAGGCGTTCCCGCCGTCCGGCCTGCCCGACTCGAGCGAGGCCGCACAGGTCACCGCTCTGCTCGACGAGTTCCCGTCGGCCGACGCGACAGTGGGCATCCTGGTCTGGAGCCGAGGAGGCGCGGAGCTGTCGAGCGCCGACCTCGCCGCCGTCGACACGGCCGCGTCCGCCCTCGCGGAGCAGTCGACCACGCCGCAGGCCGTCCGCCCGCAGGTGAGCGACGACGGCTCCGCCGCCCTCGTCGCCGTGCCGCTCTCCGCCGCCGACGTCGAGGCCGACGTGAGCGGCAGCGCGACGAGCCTCCGCGACGCCGCCTCCGCCGGGCTGCCCGACGGCCTCAGCGCGTACCTGACCGGCCCGGTGGGGTTCCAGGACGACGTCTCGAACGCGTTCGCGGGGGCCGACTTCCGCCTCCTGCTGGTCACCGTCGTCGTGGTCGCCGTGCTGCTCATCGTGACCTACCGCAGCCCCGTGCTCTGGATCGTGCCGCTGGTCGTCGTCGGAGTCGCGGACTTCCTCGCCGGGCGCGTGGTCGCCGCCCTCGCCGAGCCGTTCGGCGTGACCGTCGACGCGTCGATCTCGGGCATCCTCTCGGTGCTCGTCTTCGGCGCCGGCACGAACTACGCGCTGCTGCTCGTCGCCCGCTACCGGGAGGAGCTGCTCGTGCGGCCCGACCGGCACGAGGCGATGCGGACCGCCGTGCGGAGCGCCGGGCCGGCGATCGCCGCGAGCGGCGGGACCGTCGCCCTCAGCCTCGCGACGCTGCTGCTCGCCGAGCTGTCGGGCAACCGTGCCCTCGGGTTCGCCTGCGCGATCGGCGTCGTCGTCGCGATCGCCTTCGCGCTCGTGGTGCTGCCCGCGGCGCTCGTGGTCTGCGGACGCGGGCTGTTCTGGCCGTTCGTGCCCCGCGCCTCCTCGGTCTCGGCGTCGGCGTCGGTGTCGGCCGGCGGCACGCACGCCGGCCACGCCCGCCCCCACCAGGGCTTCTGGGAACGTCTCGGCCGCGGCGTCCAGCGCCGGCCCGGCCGCGTCGCGCTCGCCGCGGTCGCCGGCCTCGGTGTGCTCTGCCTCGGCCTCGGCGGCTACGCCGTCGGCCTCTCGCAGACCGACCAGCTGCTCGGCGACCCCGACTCCGTCACGGCTCAGCGGATCGTCGACGACTCGTTCTCGGCCGGGCTCACGAGCCAGACGGTCGTGCTCGCCCCGACTGCGGCGGCCGACGACGTCGTGCGGATCGTCGAGGGCGTCGACGGCGTCGCGAGCGCCGCGGCCGGCGAGCAGGCGGACGGGCTGACCCGCGTCGACGTCCAGCTCGACGCCGAGCCCGAGAGCGACGAGGCGTCGGCGACCGTGCAGGCCCTCCGCGACGCCCTGCACGACGACGGAGGCGCGGCGGCCGACGCCCTCGTCGGGGGCACCGACGCGACCGCGTACGACGAGCGCACCGCCGCCTCCCACGACCTCGGGCTGATCGCCCCGGTCATCCTCGCGATCGTCTTCGCGATCCTCGCCGTGCTGCTGCGCTCGCTCGTGGCGCCGGTGCTGCTCATCGCGTCGGTGCTCGCCACCTTCGCGGCGAGCCTCGGGGCGGCGACGTGGCTGTTCACGCACCTCCTCGGGTTCCCGGCCCTCGACACGAGCGTGACGCTCTACGCGTTCCTCTTCCTGGTGGCGCTGGGGGTCGACTACAACATCTTCCTGACGACGAGGGCGAAGGAGGAGCGGCTGCGGCACGGCACCCGCGAGGGCATGGTGCGGGCGCTGTCGTCGACGGGAGCGGTCATCACGAGCGCCGGCGTGCTGCTCGCCGCCGTGTTCGCCGTGCTCGGAGTGCTGCCCGTCGTCGCCCTCACGCAGGTCGGCGTGATCGTCTGCATCGGCGTGCTGCTCGACACGCTCGTCGTGCGGACCGTGCTCGTGCCGGCGCTGGTGTTCCTCACGGGCGACGCGTTCTGGTGGCCCAGCCGCCCGGGTCGGCCGGTCGAGGCCGAAACGGCGGGAAGCGCTCTCCCGGCGGCCGGCGCGAGCACTTCCTGACGGTTCAGCCCCGGGGCGGGAGGGGGCAGGTCAGCGGCAGGCGCCCCAGAGGCCGGCGCCCGAGGCCCGGGCGGCGGCCTCGGCGGCGACGAACGCGTCACGGTAGCGGTACGGCTGGTCGTAGGTGTCCTCGGTGCCGAGGCCGGACGCGACCAGCTGCTGGTTCAGCAGGCCGCCTCCCTCGGTCCAGACGTAGCGGAGCAGCCGGTCGTAGCGGTCGGCGTCGCCCTGCGAGGCGTCGTCCTCGAGCCAGACGGTCGAGCCGAGGGGCAGGGCGTCGGTCGTGAACTCGCTCGCCTCGGGGCCGAAGCAGTCGACCGGGGCGTCGGGCTTGACGGTCTCGGGGGTGTCGACGCCGATCAGGCGGAGGCGCTCGCGAGCGCCGTCGGCGGGGACCACCACGACCGTGTCGCCGTCGACGACCCGCTCGACGGTCGCGGGGACGGCCGCGGCAGGGACGGTCGAGGGGACGGAGGCGTCGGCCGAGGGAGGCCGGACTGTCCCGTCGGACGAGTCGCCGGTCGTCCCGCCGTCGAGCAGCTGCGGGAACGCGATCACGAGCACGGCGCCGACGGCCACGACCGCGAGGCCGAGCAGCGCGCGGCGACCACCGCTGCGAGACCGGCCGCCGGACCTGCTGCGGGACGAGTTGCGGCGACGCGAGGCCGCGGTCGAGCGGCTCACTCGGCGAGCCTCGTGCCGCGCAGCTCGGGCAGGGCCAGCGCCGCCACGGCCGCGACGACGAACACTCCCCCGAACACCGCGAAGAGCACCGGCGTGCCGCCGAGCACGAGGAGGGGCGGCACCGTCAACGGGGCCGCGATCGACGCGATCCGCCCCACCCCCGCGGCCCAGCCCGCGCCCGTGCCGCGCAGGCGCGTCGGGTAGAGCTCAGGGGTGACGGCGTAGAGCGCGCCCCACGCGCCGAGGTTGAAGAACGAGAGGAACATGCCCGACACGACGATCTGCGTCGCGCTGCCGCTGACGGCGCCGAAGCCGAAGGCGGTCGCGGCGAGGGCCGACCCGAGCAGGAACACGGCCAGCGTGCCGCGACGCCCCCACCGCTCGATCAGCCAGGCCGACGCGGCGTAGCCGGGCAGCTGCGCCAGGGTGATCAGCAGCGTGTACTCGAAGGACTTCACCAGCGGGAAGCCCGCCTCGACCAGCAGGGTCGGCAGCCAGACGAAGGCGCCGTAGTACGAGAAGTTGGTCATGAACCAGACGACCCAGATCGCGACGGTGCGGCGGCGCAGACCGTCGCGGAGCAGTGCGGCCGCCGAGGAGGCGCGGGGCCCGTCGGCAGGGCGCGCCTCGGCGGGGCGCGCATCGGCGGGGCGCGTGTCGGCCGGGGTCAGGTCGGCCGCCGCGCGCGGTGCCGCGGCAGGCTGGGTCACGCCCGCCGCCTCCTCGAACGCACGCACCGTGCGCTCGGCCTCGTCGTGCCGGCCCCTCGACTCGAGGAAACGCACCGACTCGGGCATCCGCAGACGCACGAAGACGGCGTAGAGGGCAGGCAGCGCGCCGATCAGGAGCGCCCAGCGCCAGCCGTCGTCGCTCAGCGGGATCACCAACCAGCCGACGAGCGCGGCGGCGATCGAGCCGAGGGCCCAGAACGCCTCGAGCAGCACGACGACACGGCCGCGGATGCGGCGCGGCGAGAACTCGGACACGAGGGTCGACGCGACCGGCAGCTCGGCGCCGAGGCCGAGACCGACCACGAAGCGGAGCACCAGCAGCGCGCCGACCGACCAGCTGAGGGCGCTGAGCCCGGTCGCGAGGCCGTAGACCAGGAGGGTCAGGGCGAAGACCGTCTTGCGGCCGAGCCGGTCCGACAACGAGCCGCCGACGGCGGCGCCGATCGCCATGCCCGCGAAGCCCGCCGAGGCGACGAAGGCGAGCGCGCCCTTGTCGCTGCTCCACACGACGGCGAGCTGGGCGATGACGAACGAGAGCAGCCCGACGTCGAGGGCGTCGAGCGCCCAGCCGAGGCCCGAGCCGACGAGGAGGCGCCCGTGCTTGCGGGTGAAGGGCAGCTCGTCGAGCCGCTCGGTGCGGGTCGGGGCCGTGGCGCCGCGCGGGGCGTCGGGCGAAGGTGTGGCAGGCGCACCGGGTGCGGGGGTCGCGACGTCGTCGGTCATCGGGGTTCCTGTGCTGAGGACGGCACGACGCAGGGTCAGGGCGACGTGGGCGTCGACGCGGAGCCCTCGGCGAGCGCTAGGCCGAGGTGCTGCGCGTACTGCTCGGCCCGGCGTCGCACCTGGGCGCGTCGACGTTCGGTCCACGCTACCCAGGGATCGACCTCGACCGCGACCGACCTGCGCGTCGTCGTGCACCGCCAGGTGCCGACCACGCGGCCGTCGGTCGTGACCGCCGCATCGCCCGCACCGCCGCGGAGCGACCGGTCGTCGGGCCGCACGAGGGTCCGGTCGCCGCGCCGGACGAGGGTCCGGTCGCAGGGCCGGACGAGGAGGCGCGGACCGTCCCCGCAGTGGACGAGCCGTGAGAGTGCCCGGCGAGGCAGGCGCGGGGACGATGTGCCCGTAGGCTCCGCGCACCGGACCAGCTCGGTCCGACGACGGAGGCACCACCATGGCAGAGAAATCAGCGAAGAAGACCACCGCGAAGGTGGCCGTCCGCAGCCTCAAGGAGAAGCGCGCGGACAAGAAGGCCAAGAACGGCTCCGCGTCGCACGCCGAGGACGCGGTCTCGAACGTCAAGAAGCGCTAGACCGTCGGTCGGGGGACGTCACGGCAGCGTGATCCCCCTGACCGCGGGGGCAGTGCGTCCTCGTGTTGCGGCCACCGGGTGACAAGCAGGCCGTTCATGAAATATCCTCAGCCCCGGGGGCGCCACGGCCTCCGTCTGGGAGGCCCGCATGCCCGTCCGTTCCGTTGTCCGAGCCTCCCGGCCTGCCCTGCCACCCCGGCCGTCCCGGCTGCCGCGTCGAGCCTCGCTCCGCGGCCTCGCCGCCGGGGCCACCACCGGCGTCGTCGCCCTGGCCCTCGCCCTCGGGGGCGCGACCAGCGCCTCCGCCGCCCAGGGGTCGTCCTGGGGCGAGTTCCAGGTCTTCGGCTCGGCAGGCGCCTACACCGGCTCGATGACCCTCGCCGGCGGGTTCCCCGCCACCACCTTCACCTCGAGCTCGCGGCAGGCGAGCGTCCCGAGCGGCTCGAGCACCTGGCAGGCCGCCTCGACGCCGCCCGGCAGCCAGTACGGCACGAGCAATGGGCTGCCCTACCTGAACCAGCGCCCGTCACAGGACTCGCCGACCGCGGCCGGCGCCGCGGTGACCACCTACACGTTCGCCTCGGCCACGCCGTCGTCGGGCTGGTCGTTCGTGCTCGGCGACATCGACGCCGACCAGGCCACGATCACCGCCACGGGCGTCGGAGGCGCGGCCGTGACGGCTGTGCAGCTCGGCTTCCAGGGCACCTACAACCACTGCGCCGGCACGGGTACGCCGTCGTGCGACGCTGCCGGCACCCGCGACCAGCCTCGCTGGGACGCCGCCACGGCGACGCTGGTCGGCAACCCCGCCGGGGCCGACACCGAGGGCGCGGCCGGCTGGTTCAGCCCGAGCGTGCCGCTCGAGACGCTGACGATCACGTACCAGCAGCGCACCGGGTTCCCGGTGTACCAGACCTGGTTCGCGACGAAGACGTTCAGCGCGTCGGGGACGGCGACGATCGGGACCGGCGAGACGGCGACGCCCTACCCGGGCGCCACGGTCACCGTCACGGACATCGACGGCCGGGTGATCGCCGTGACCGAGACCGACGACCGAGGCAGGTGGACCGTCCCGGCCCTCGTCGCGTCTCCCGGCTACGCGGCGGCGATCACGCCTCGCGGCGACGAGGCCGCCCCGCAGGTCGGGTTCTCCCTGGTGCCGGGGGACGCTGCCGACCTCGACTTCGCGTTCCCGGTGACGACGCCGGCCCCCGCGGTGGTCGCGCTCGAGGGCACGATCGTCGACGAGCGGGGCGTCGTCGTGCCCGAGCGAGAGCTGCAGGTCATCGCCGAGGACACGGACACGCCCTTCGCCACGACCACGACCGGTGCGGACGGCACCTTCACGTTCCCCGGCCTCGACCCTGACCGTGTCTACTCCGTCATCGACGTCACGAGCGGCGAGTCGACGGAGTTCCTGGCGCCGGGCGACTTCGGCACGCGAGCCGTCCCGGACGCCCCCGAGACGGTCGACGTGACGGGCACCGTCACCGCCCCCGACGGCACGCCCGCCGCCGGCCAGACGCTCGACTTCGTCCCGGTCGCCGACGACCCCGCGGACCAGACGGCACGGCCGGACGTGAGCGTCGTCACCGACGCCGACGGAGGCTTCGCCGCCGACGGGCTGACACCCGGCGCCGACTACCTGGTCATCGTCGGCGACGACGCGGAGAACCCCGTCGAGTTCACGGCTCCCGAGGTGGGAGAGGCGTCGGCCCCCGTCGGTCTCGTCGTCCCGACGGCCGCGTCCGTGGCGGTCGACGGCACGGTCGTCGACCCGGCGGGCGTCCCGGCCCCCGGCGTCGCGGTGAGCGTCCTCCCGGTCGACGGCGACGCACCGGTCGCGACCACCACCACGGGCCCCGACGGACGGTTCGTCGTCACCGACCTCGTCCCGGGGACGACCTACCGCCTCGCGGTCGACGGAGCCGGTGACCCGGTCGAGTTCGTCGCCTACGTCGATCGGACCCTGGGGACCTTCGCCCTCCTGCCGGACGAGGTGCCCCCGATCGATCCGCCCGTGACCGACCCGGGCACGGGGACGCCGAGCGTGCCGCCGGCCGGCGGCGCGGGCAGCGGCACCGACGCAGGCAGCGGCACGAGCGGCGGCACGACCTCCGGAGCCGCCGGTGGCCGGGGCCCGCTCGCCTTCACCGGCAGCGATCTCGACCAGCCCCTCCTTCTCGCTGGCGGGCTGCTCGCCGGGGGCGTCGTCCTCGTGGCCGGCGGGGCCGCCCTGCGGCGTCGTCGTGCGGCGCTGGCCACGGCGGCGGAGGCGCGCTCCTCGCGGGGCTGACCCGCGCCTCCTCGTCTCGGCAGCACCGGGACCGCACGACGCCCCCGCCCCTCCTCGGGTCGGGGGCGTCGCCGTGTCCGACCTCGTACCGTGCGGTGCCTGTACCCCGGACGCGGAGGCGACTCGACGGGTGCCGGCCGGCGGCCCGGCCTACCGTGCACGCCGTGCCCGGCGGACTCCCTCGGGCGCCGCCGCACCGATCGAGGAGGCACACATGAAGGCAGTCGTCTGGCACGGCATCGGGGACATCCGTCTCGACGAGGTCGAGAAGCCGACCATCCAGGACGCGAACGACGCCGTCGTCCGAATCACCCGCAGCGCGATCTGCGGCACCGACCTGCACTTCGTGCGCGGCACGATGGCCCCGATGCAGGAGGGCACGATCCTCGGCCACGAGGCCGTCGGCGTCGTCGATCAGGTCGGCGACGCGGTGCGCGGCTTCAGCCCCGGCGACCGCGTGCTGATCAACAGCACGGTGTCGTGCGGCGCGTGCCGCTACTGCCGCGAGGGCCACACCGCCCAGTGCGACGTCGCGAACGCGAACGGTCGCGACGCCGGCACCGCCTTCTTCGGCGGCCCGGCCTCGACCGGGCCGATCGACGGGCTGCAGGCCGAGTACGTGCGCGTGCCGTGGGCGCGCAACACGCTGCACCCGCTGCCCGACACGGTCAGCGACGAGCAGGCGATCCTGCTCAGCGACATCTACCCGACCGGCTGGTTCGGGGCGGAGCTCGCCGGCGTCCGTCGCGGCGACGTCGTCGCCGTGCTCGGGGCGGGCATCGTCGGGCAGTTCGCGATCGCGTCCGCGTTCCAGCAGGGCGCCTCCCGCGTCATCGCGATCGACGGCCTCGAGGACCGCCTGGCCCAGGCGCTGGCCCAGAACGCCGAGGTGGTCGACTTCAACCGCGAGGACCCGGTCCAGGCCGTGAAGGACCTCACGGGAGGCGACGGCGTCGACGCCGTCATCGACGCCGTCGGGGTCGACGCGCAGCACCCCGTCTCGGGCCCCGCCGCTCCCTCCGACGAGGAGAAGAGCAGCTTCGAGCAGGAGGTCGCCCAGGTCGCCCCCGACGCCGCCCCGCAGGGCGACCTGTGGGTGCCCGGCAGCGCGCCGTCGCAGGCGGCGCGCTGGGCCGTCGAGATCGTCGCGAAGTACGGCCGGATCGGCATCATCGGCGTCTACTCGCCCACCGTCGAGTCGTACCCGATCGGGGCCGCGATGCTCAAGAACCTGACGATCCGGATGGGCAACTGCGACCACCACTCCGTCACTCCCCCGCTGATCGAGCGGGTCGCAGCCGGGCTCTTCGACCCCACCGCGCTCATCACCGAGCGCGAGCCCGTCGGCGACGCGATCGCCGCGTACGAGGCGTTCGACCGGCGCGAGCCGGGCTGGCTCAAGGTCGAGCTGACGACGGCGTAGGCCCGGGCCCCGCAGGGGCGGCAGGGGCGGCAGGGGCGGCAGACCCGAGGAGGCGCGGTGCAGGCCCGCCCTGCACCGCGCCTCCTGCGGTCCCGCCCGTCGCTCATCGCGACTCCTGCGGTCCTGCCCGGCGCTCACCGCACCTCCGGCGGTCGGCGCACAGCGCACGGGTGTTGCCTGACGTCATGAAGAACACCACACTCGGCAGCGTCGACGGCGGACTCGACGTGGGCCGCATCGGCCTCGGCCTGATGGGCATGTCCGCCTTCTACACCGGCAGCGGCACCGACGACGACGAGTCGGTGCGCGTGATCCACGCCGCCCTCGGCCACGGCGTCACCCTGCTCGACACGGCGGACATGTACGGCCCGCACACGAACGAGCAGCTGCTCGGCCGGGCGCTGAAGGGCCGCCGGGACGACGCCGTCGTCGCGACCAAGTTCGGCAACGTCACCGACCCGAAGGCGCGGGCCGAGCGCACGATCGACGGTCGCCCCGAGTACGTGCGCAAGTCGATCGACGGCTCGCTCAAGCGGCTCAGGATCGACCACGTCGACCTCTACTACCAGCACCGCGTCGACCCCCTGGTGCCGATCGAGGACACCGTCGGGGCGATGGGCGAGCTGGTCGAGGCCGGCAAGGTGCGGTTCCTCGGGCTGTCGGAGGCGTCGCCCGAGACGATCCGCCGCGCGCACGCCACCCACCCGATCACGGCGCTGCAGACCGAGTGGTCGCTCTGGAGCCGCGAGGCCGAGGCCGAGGTGCTGCCGACGGTGCGCGAGCTCGGCATCGGCTTCGTGCCGTACTCGCCGCTCGGACGCGGGTTCCTGACGGGCACGCTGCGCTCGGTCGACGAGCTCGCCGACGACGACTTCCGTCGCTTCAACCCGCGCTTCGAGGGCGACAACCTCAGGGCCAACGTGCGCATCGTCGAGCAGGTCGACGAGGTCGCCCGCCAGGTCGGCGCCAAGCCGGGCCAGGTCGCGCTCGCCTGGCTGCTCGCCAAGGGCGAGGGAATCGTGCCGATCCCCGGCACGAAGCGCCGTACCTACCTCGACGAGAACGTGGCGGCCGACGCGATCGAGCTGACCGAGGAGCAGGTGCACCAGCTCGACGACGTCGCGGCGCCGAAGGGCGAGCGCTACTCGGACATGTCGACGATCGACCGTTAGCTCGCCGCCGCTGCTGCTGCTTCTGCTGCTTCTGCTGCTTCTGCTGCTGCTCAGCCGGGCGCGGCACGGCACTGCCTTGCGTTGCGGGCTCGAGGGCGGGTCAGATGCGTCGAGGGCGGGTCGTCAGCGACCCGCCCTCGACGGCTTCGACCCGCCCTCGGGCCTGATTGGGGGGCGCGACGGGCGGTCGGGACACGGGCGCGATCCGCACGGTCCCGGGCCGAGCAGGCGCGGGCGCGGTTCAGACGGCCCCGAGCCGAGGAGGCGCGGGTACGGTCGAGCGATGGACGACGTGATCAGACGGCGCGCCCTGGTGCACGGCACCGTGCAGGGCGTCGGATACCGCTTCTCCACCGAGGGCGAGGCCGATCGCCTCGGGGTGGACGGCTTCGTGCGCAACCGACCTGACGGCACCGTCGAGGTGGAGGTCGAGGGCGTGCCCGAAGCCGTCGGCCGGCTGCTGGCCTGGCTCGAGGACGGGCCCGCCGGCGCGGACGTGTCGCGTGTCGACGTGGAGGAGCTCGCGCCCACGGGGCAGGGCGGCTTCGAGACCCGGCACTGACCTGCCCTGAACCGCCACGACCAGCACCGACCTGCACCGACCTGCGCGGCCCCGGACGAGGAGGACCCGGCCCGGGTGCTCACACGCACCCGACAGCGTGGAGTCCCCGGACCGGGCCGGTGGCGCCCGCGAAGGGCGCGCCCTCAGTAGTACCAGGCCGCGCCGGGGCCTCTGCTGAGACTCGCGGCTCATGTTCTGATCCGTGCACCGTGCGCAAGTTCTCGCCCCGCACCTCACAGAGGAGGTGCGGCGTGCGTCTCCATGATGAGTACGATCAGCCGAGACAGGAGCCCCGATGAGCACGATCTCCGTCGTCCACACGACGATCGACAGCCCGGTGGGCGCCCTCACCCTCGTCGGCGGCGAGGCCGGCCTGACGGGCCTGTGGTTCGTCGAGCACCGTCGGCTGCCCGACCCGGCAGGGTTCGGTCCGAGGTCGGCGGTGGGCACGGGGCTCTCCGACTTCGTCGAGGTCGAGAGCCAGCTCTCGTCGTGGTTCGCCGGCGAGCGCCGTGCCTTCGACCTGCCTCTCGCACCGGTCGGCACCGAGTTCCGGCAGCGGGTGTGGCAGCAACTCGCGGCCATCCCCTGGGGCGAGACCCGAACGTACGGTCAGCTCGCGCTCGACCTCGGCGACGTCCGGCTGGCCCGGGCAGTGGGCACGGCCAACGGGGCCAATCCCGTGAGCATCATCGTGCCGTGCCACCGTGTCGTCGGCTCGGCCGGGTCCCTCACCGGGTACGCCGGCGGGCTGGACCGCAAGCGGTTCCTGCTCGACCACGAGGCGCCGGCGGGGTCCGGCTCCGGTCGGCTCTTCTGACGTGCCTCCCTTCGATCGTGTCGTCGAGCTGCACGGCACCACGGTCCTGCGGGTCTGTCGCGCACTGCTCGACCCGACCGACGCCGACGACGCCTGGTCCGAGACGTTCCTCGCGGCCCTCGTCGCGTGGCCCGACCTGCCGACGGACGTCAACGTGGAGGCCTGGCTCGTGACCGTCGCCCGGCGCAAGGCCCTCGACGTCATCCGCGGACGGAGCCGCCGGCCCGAGCCCGTCGAGCAGGTCCCGGAGCCGTCGCCGGCGTCCCCGTTCGACGAGCTGCTCGCTCGTGACGACTCACTCCTCCGCGCGGTCAGATCGCTCCCCGAGGGGCAGCGCGACGCGGTGGTCCTGCACCATCTCGCCGGGCTCAGCCACCTCGAGGTCGCCGAGCTGACCGGCCGCAGCCACGCCGCCTGTCGTCGCGCGGCGGCTGACGGCACCGCTGCGCTGCGCCGCGTGCTCGGCGACACCGATGAGACGCTCTCAGCACCGCCCCGTCCGACCCGCCCCACGACGACGACGACGACCAGACCCGGTGCGCCGCGGCGGACGACACCCCGAGAAGGAGCACGGCGATGACCGACACCGCACCCGACGTCGACACAGAGCTCGAGCACCGGCTCGTCGAGGCGACCGGCACAGCGCCCGGTCCCCGACTCGACGAGCACCTCGATCTCCTCCGCGACCAGCTGGCGGACAGGGCCGCAGCCGTCGGCACCGTCGACGTGTTCTGGCGGACGGTCCCCTCACCGGTCGGCCCGCTGCTGCTCTGCGCCACGGACGTCGGCCTCGTCCGCGTCGCCTTCGAGCTCGAGGACCACGAGGCGGTGCTGGAGCGCGTCGCCGTCCAGGTCGGGTCACGCGTGCTGCGGTCCGCCCGGCGCCTCGACGACGTCGCCGTCGAGATCGACCAGTACTTCGCCGGGCGTCGACATGACTTCGACCTCGTGCTCGACCGGCGGCTCTCGAAGGGCTTCCAGCGGACGGTGCTGGAGCACCTGCCTGACATCCCGTACGGCCGGACGGCGAGCTACGCGGGCGTGGCCGCCGCGAGCGGCAGCCCGCGGGCGGTCCGAGCCGTCGGCACGGCCTGCGCCACGAACCCGTTGCCCGTCGTGGTGCCCTGCCACCGGGTGGTCCGCAGCGACGGCACCCCGGGTCGGTACCGCGGCGGCGAGGCTGCGAAGGCGGTCCTGCTCGGGCTCGAGTCGCAGGTCGCGTCGGGAGGCCGCGCGTGAGCGGCGTCGTGGTCGGCGACGACGGCCTGGCCCGGCCGCCGTGGGCCGCGGTCGACCCGCTGATGCGGGAGTACTACGACACCGAGTGGGGCATGCCCGTCCGCGACGAGCGCGGGCTCTTCGAACGGCTCAGCCTCGAGGCCTTCCAGTCAGGCCTGTCGTGGGCCACCATCCTCCGCAAGCGCGAGGCGTTCCGCTCGGCCTTCCGCGGCTTCGACCCCGACCTGGTGGCCGACTTCGACGACGACGACCGAGAACGACTGCTCGCCGACGCGGGAATCGTCCGGAACAGGCTCAAGATCGACGCGACGATCACGAACGCCCGTGCGACCGTGACCCTCCGCGAGCGCGGCGGGCTCGTCGACCTCGTGTGGTCGCATCGGCCAGCCGAGACGCCGCGTCCCGTCGAGCTCGCCGACGTCCCCACGACCTCGCCCGAGTCGGTCGCGCTGTCCAAGTCGCTCAAGGCCGTCGGCTTCGCGTTCGTCGGCCCGACGACCATGCACGCCCTGATGGAGGCCACCGGCATCGTCGACACCCACCTGGTCGACAGCCACCGGCGGGGGTCGTCGGGCGTCTGGGAGGCAGCCCGGTGACCGACCTCGTCGCCAGCCCGCTCGAGCTGCGGCTCGAGACCGACGGCCCGTACGACGCCGCCCACGCGATCGGCCTGCTCGCGGCACACAGCGTCCCCGGTGCGGAGCTGACCGACGTCACGGCGGGCACCCACTCGCGCCTGGTCGACGTGGCGACGCCGGACGAGCCGAGCCGCGTGCTGCGGCTCGACCTCCGCCTCGAGCCGAGCGGGGTCGGCGTCGTGGCCACCGCCTCCTCGGGGCTCGCCTGCTCACCGGACGACCGCGATCGGGTCGAGCGGCTGGTCCGTCGGTGGCTCGACCTCGACGCCGACACCCCCGCGGTGCTCGCCGCCCTCGGCGACGACCCCGTGCTCGGCCCGCTCGTCCGTGCACGTCCGGGGATCCGCATCACCGGCAGCCCCGACGGGTGGGAGGCCGCGGTCACTACGGTGCTGGGACAGCAGGTCTCGCTCGCCGCGGCCCGCACCTTCGCGGGGAGGCTCGTCGCCGCGCTCGGCAGCGACGTGGGCGGCACGGGACTCCGCCGGTTCCCCCGGGCGGACGTCGTCGCCGCCCTGCCCGTCGACGAGCTCCGGGCCGCCGTGGGCGTGACCGGTGCCCGTGGCCGCACCCTGCACTCCGTCGCCGAGGCCGTGGCCGGCGGTCTCGTCATCTCCCCCGAGCGCGACGCCCCCGCGGTCCGGGCGTCGCTGCTCGCCCTGCCGGGCATCGGACCGTGGACGGTCGACTACCTCTCGGTCCGTGCCCTGGGCGACCGCGACGCGTACCCGGCCGGCGACCTCGTCCTCCGGCGGGCGCTCGGCGGGGTCACGACGAAGCAGGCCGAGATCGCCTCGGCACCCTGGGCGCCGTGGCGGGCCTACGCGCTCTTCCACCTCTGGTCGCACGCGCTGCCGACCGTCCCCTGACCCACGACCGAGCCGACGCCTACTGTCGGACCAGCCCCGCCCACGAGAGGACGCCCCATGAGCACCACCCACGACCACGAGGCCCACGACGACCACGCCACCGAGGGCAGCGCCCTGCAGGAGCGTGTCGAGGAGGCGGCGCTCGCCTCACACGACGACGCATCCGCCGCCGGGGCGGCCGGCCACCCGGCCGACGGCGCCACCGACACCCAGGGCCGTCCAGCCCGGGGCACGGACGTGACGCCCGAGGGCGACGTCACCGAGCGTCTCGGCGGCCCGATGTCGGGCGAGGACGGCTACGTCGCCGTCGACCCGGCAGGCGTCTCCGGCGACCGCACGGCCGGTCTCACCGCGGAGGACGAGGACGGCCGCGGGGAGAGCGGTGCCGAGCCCGGCGCCCAGGTCACCGGCAGCGGCGGCCGCTGAGGGCCGAACCCGGGTGACGGCGTGCTGACGGCCAGGTGCTGAGGGCGACGTGCCGTCGGCGGCATGGTGCAAGCTGGTGGGGATGACTTCCTCGCGTGCGCACCTCGACGACTTCGCCTCCTTCATCCAGGCGTCCCCCTCCTCCTTCCACGCCGCGGCCGAGGCTGCCCGCCGGCTCGACGCGGCCGGCTTCACGGCGCTCGACGAGACGGCCGCGTGGCCGACAGGCCCGGGGCGGCGCTACGTCGTCCGCGACGGCGCCGTGATCGCGTGGGTCGAGCCGGGCGGCGCCTCGTCGACCACGCCGTTCAGGGTCGTGGGGGCGCACACCGACTCCCCCGGCTTCAAGCTCAAGCCGAAGCCCACGACCGGCACGCGGGGCTGGGTCCAGGCAGGTGTCGAGGTCTACGGCGGCCCGCTCTTCAACTCCTGGCTCGACCGTGACCTCGAGTTCGCCGGGCGGCTCGTCGCCCGCTCCGGCGAGACGCACCTGGTGCGCACCGGTCCGTTGCTGCGCATCCCGCAGCTCGCCGTGCACCTCGACCGCGGCGTCAACTCCGAGGGCCTCAAGCTCGACCCCCAGCGTCACCTCGCCCCCGTGGTGGGCGCAGGTCCGCTCGACCAGGCCGACGTGCTGGGCCACCTCGCGGGCCTGGCCGGGCTGTCGGGCTCGGACGTCGTCGGCTACGACGTGGTCGTCGCCGACACCGCCGCACCCGCCGTGCTGGGCCTCTCGGGCGAGCTGTTCGCGGCCGGCCGGATGGACAACCTGTCCTCGACCCACGCCGGGCTCGCGGCCCTCGTCTCGATCGCCGACGCCGACGCCGAGCTCGACCACGTCGCGGTGTTCGCGGCGTTCGACCACGAAGAGGTCGGGTCGGCCACGCCCTCCGGCGCCGCCGGGCCGTTCCTGGAGGACGTCCTCGCGCGGGTCTCGGCCGGCCTCGGCGCCGACGCGACCGACCACCGACGCGCACTGGCCGCCTCCTGGTGCCTCAGCGCCGACGCCGGGCACGCCGTCCACCCGAACTACCCCGAGCGGCACGACCCCGCGAACCAGCCCGTCGTCAACGGCGGGCCGCTGCTCAAGATCAACGCCAACCAGCGCTACGCCACCGACGGCCTCGGCGCCGCCGAGTGGGTGCGGGCGTGCGAGCAGGCCGGGGTGCCGTTCCAGGAGTTCGTCTCGAGCAACAGCGTGCCGTGCGGCTCGACCATCGGGCCGATCACGGCGACCCGCCTCGGCATCCGCACGATCGACGTCGGCGTCCCCCTGCTCGGCATGCACTCGGCCCGTGAGCTCTGCGGCGTCGACGACCCGGCCTCCCTGTCGGCTGCCGCCGCCGCGTTCCTGGCCCCCGCCTCCTAGGGCGCCGTGCGCGCCGCGCGGGCGGGTTCGTCGTCAGCGGACCCTCGTGTGCGCCCGGGCACGACGGACCCGCCCGCCCGCCCAGCCGGCGCGGCCGTCCGGCGGCTAGCTGGCGGCCGGCCGCCGGGCCGCTGATCAGCCGAGCGCGACCTCTCCTCGCTGGCCGAGGGCCCAGGCAGTCATCGCCGGCCACGGCCCGAAGCCCGAGTCGGGAGTGAGGTGCCCGCCCCCGTGGACGACGACCTGGCGGGCTTCCAGGCGCCCCCGCCAGGTGTCGCCGAGGCCGAGGGGCAGCCACGGGTCGTCGTCACCGGCGACGACCACGGCGTCGCCGAGGGCACCCGTCCCGAGGAGGCGGCCGTCGAACAGCAGCGCGTCCGGCGACCCCGCACCGCCGGCCTCGCCCCCGGCCGCGCCGTCGGCCTCGCCCCCGTCGACGAACGCGTGCACGGCGTCCTGGCCGGCGATCAGCTCAGGCGACGGAGGCGACACGAGCGCGACCCTGTCCGCCGCGAGGGGGCGCCCCCCGGCCTGGATCCGCAGCCAGAGCAGGGTCGACAAGCTGTGGCAGACGACCGTCACCGGGCCGGGACCGAGGGCGGCGTGCTCCGACCTGACCACCGCCTCCCACGCTGACGGGTCGGGCTCGTCGGGCGAGGGCAGCTGCGGGTAGCGCACGGCGAGGCCCCGCCCCCGCAGGTCGTCGGCGAGGAGGTGCTGCCAGTGATCGGAGGGTCGCCTGTTCTGCCAGCCGTGCAGCAGCAGGAACCCGGGCGCGCTCGTCGTCATCCGCCGATCCTGCCCGAGCGGCGCCGGCGGACGTGCCAGGCTCGACCCATGTCGTCACAGAGCGTCCCGTCCGGGTTCGTCGACGCGTGGGCCTTCGAGGGCGATCCGACGCTGTCGGGCCCGGTGCCGACGGGCTTCCACGTGACGGCCGTCTCGCGACTCGTCGGCCGCGGTCCGGACGACGCACGGATCGCCGGGGACGCCGTCCTCGACTGGCAGGTGCACCGGGGCTCCGGCTTCGTCCCGCTGCAGGTGCCCGAGCGGGTGCAGGTCGGCGCGATCAGCACGTGGGCGATCCCGTTCGGGCCGCTGCGGCCCCGGGTCGCCTGCAAGGTCGTCCGGGTGCTTGAGGGCGTGCCCGTCGACGAGCCCCCCGACGGGCCCGCCGACACGCGCGGACCGGCGCGGCACGGCGGCCCGCCCGCGCTGCCCCGCTCGACGGGGTTCCTGCACGCCGCCCTGGTCGGGCACCCGCAGCGCGGCTGGGAGAGCTACCTCGTCACGCACCACCCCGACGACCGCGTCACCCTCGACATCCGCGTCGTCTGGCGACCGGGAGCCTGGTGGATGCGCCTCGCCGGCCCGGCCTCCGGGATCGCGCTGCGCCTCCTGCTGCGCCGCAACCTGCGCGCGCTCGACCCGGTCCTGCGGGGCTGAGCCCACGCCTCCCCCGTGGTGCGAGACTGGACGCCCACCGACCCGCACCTCCTGCCCCCGGCAGCCCTGCGGCGCGGACACCGACGAGGAGGCGCATGGCCGTCACACGCACCGGCTCGAGCCCGCGCACGCACACGCGCAGGCGGGGCCGCGACGAGTCCAGCACCCGCGTCCGCGTCAGCCGCGTCGAGCGCGGCGACCTCTGGGTCCGAGTCAGCACGATAGGCACGACCGGCGAGCGCCCGTTCGTGCTGGTGCCCGGCATCGGGGTCTCGTCCGACTACTTCGAGCGCCTGGCCCCGAACCTCAACTCGTTCGGCCCCGTGCACGCCCTCGACCTGCCGGGCTTCGCGGGCGTGACGCATCCCCGCAGAGCACTGACGATCCGCCAGTTCGCCGACCTCGTGGGCGCCGCCATCGACGACCTCGGGCTGAAGGACCCCATCATCGTGGGCCACTCCATGGGCACCCAGATCGTCACCGACCTCGCGGCCCGGCGCCCCGAGCTGTCGACGCTCGTGTTGATCGGCCCCGTCGTGAACCCCGCCGAGCGGCGCGTCACCGTCGCGGCGCGCAGGTTCTTGCAGGCCGCCTGGCACGAACCCGGCCGGGTCAAGGTTCTCGCGCTGCGGGCCTACCTCGTCTGCGGCGTGCACTGGTTCTCGCAGGTGCTGCCGAAGATGATGACCTACCCGATCGAGCGGCAGCTGCCGAAGGTGCGGGCGCACACGCTCGTCATCCGGGGCGAGCACGACGCGGTCGCGCCGCGCAGCTGGGTCGAGCAGATCGGTCGGCTCGTGCCGTCGTCGCGGCTCTGGGAGATGCCGGGCGCGGCGCACTCCGTCATGCACGCCCACGCCGAGGAGGTCGCCCGGCTCTGCGTCGAGCACGCCGAGCAGCCGCCGCGTCCCGGCGAGGGCGACGAGCTGAGGCACTACGCCGACGCCGGGGACGGCACCGAGCGCGGGGAGTTCGACTTCACTCCCGAGGAGGCGGCGAAGGCGATGCTGGCGACCGTGCGGGAGGGGGTCGCCATCGCCCGCGGCGACGACGACGCGATCGGGCAGGCCAAGTCGGATCACGCTGAGGCGATGCTCGCCGCCCACGACCGCGCCGAGCGACGACGGGGAGACGAGGAGGCGACGGCCGGCGACGAGGACGCCGACGACGCCCGCCGCGCCGACCCGGACGACCGGACCACCGCCTCCTAGGCTGCGGGCACCTAGGCCCCGCCCGTCACCGTCAGGACGATCAGCGCGACGTTCAGCGCGACGACGACGGCGATGGCGGCCCACGCGGCGACGCGCGTGCCGGTCGCGTTCCGCCCCGTGCCCATCAGGCGGGCGTCGCTGGTGACGACGACGAGAGGGACGAGTGCGAACGCGATCCCGAAGCTGAGCACGACCTGGCTCAGCACCAGCAGCCAGGTCGGGCTGATGCCCGTCGCGAGCAGCACGAGGGCAGGCACCAGCGTCACGACCCGGCGCACGAACAGGGGCACCTTCACCGTGAGCAGCCCGTGCATGATCTCGGCGCCGGCCATCGAGCCGATCGAGGTCGAGGCGAGCCCCGACGCCAGCAGCCCGATCGCGAAGAGCACGCCCACGACCGGCCCGAGGGCGTCGCGGATGGCGTCGTGGGCGCCGGGGATCGTGTCGGTGCCGGTGCGGCCGGGCAGCGTCGAGGCGGCCAGCACGAGCATCGAGATGTTCACGCCGCCCGCGACGACGAGCGCCAGCACCACGTCCCAGCGCGTGGCCCGCAGCACCCGACGACGGTCGTCGCCCTCGGTGACGGTGCCGTGGTGGTCGCGGACCAGGGCCGAGTGCAGGTACACGGCGTGAGGCATGACCGTCGCGCCCAGCATGGAGGCGGCCAGCAGCACCGACTGCGCGCCCTCGAAGCGCGGCACCAGGCCCTCGAGCATGCCGGGGCCCGACGGCGGCGAGAAGAACAGGCCGGCGCAGAACCCCACCGTGAGGATCGCCAGCATGCCGATGATCACCGACTGGAAGACGTGCCCGCCGCGGTACTGCGTGAGCATCAGCAGCCCGAGCGAGACGGCCCCGGTGATGAGGCCGCCGACGACGAGCGGCACGCCGAAGAGCAGCTGCAGGGCGAGCGCGCCGCCGATGATCTCGGCGACGTCGGTGGCCGCCGCGACCACCTCGGCCTGCCCCCAGTACGCCAGCCGGGCCGGACGAGGGAGGCGCCGGCCCATCACCTCGGGCAGCGACTGCCCCGTGACGACCCCGAGCTTCGCCGACAGGTACTGCACGAGCACGGCGATCGCGTTCGCCGCGACGAGCACCCAGAGCAGGAGGTACTGGAACTGCGCCCCTGCGGTGAGGTTCGCCGCGACGTTGCCCGGGTCGACGTACGCGATGGCCGCGACGAACGCCGGGCCGAGCAGTGTGCCTCGCGGCCTCGGGTGCGGGCGCCGGTCAGGGCGCCGACCAGGCGCCTCCTGCACGGCGGAGCCTCGGGGTCGTGTCGTCGCCATGCATCGACCCTACACAGCTTTCGGCATGCCGAACTTTCTCTTGCTGCACCCTTGAACCCTGCTCGTCCCCGCCTCCCCGTCCCCCTCCTCATTCAGGAAGATGTGTCCTGATCTGCGCGAGGGCGGTGCCGCGAGTCCTGATCCGTGCACGATCCAGGAACGGAGGCTGGGGACGTCCTGATCGCTGCCGTTCTCCCCCGGCGGGGAGGGCGGCGAAGGAGGCGCGGGTCGACGAACGCAGGAAGCCCCGTCCCGAGCTGCGGGACGGGGCTCCTGCGACGGCGGCCACGGCGGTCACGGCCGCGACGGCCGCGACGGCCACGACGGCCGTTGCCGGCGGAGTGCGCCGGTCGGGGCTACTGGGTGGCGACGGTGATCTTCGCGACGCCGACGAGCATCTGGTCCTGGACCGCGTCAGTGTCGAACGTGGCGTTGAGCAGGGCTGCGGCATCGGGGCTTACGTGCACGGTCGTGCCCTCGAGCACGGCGTTCGCCCCCTCCGTCTTGAGGGGCTCGAGGGTGCCGCCCCAGAGCGTGAAGAGGTAGGCGTCCTGGGCCGCCACCGTCCCGTCCACGGTCACGGTGCCGAAGAGCTTGCTCTCGCCCGGATCGATGCGGAAGTCGCCCAGCTCGACGACCGTGCCGTCGGCCGCGGTCAGCGACAGGCCGGAGGCGTCGTGGTCGATGTTGCCCTGCACGTAGGGACGGACGTCGCCCTCGGGGTCGTAGTAGGTCACGGTGCCGCCCGTGATGGGGAACGAGAACGTCCCGTCGGTGAACGTCGCGGTGCCGACGACCCCGGGGGTGAGGCCGAGGGTGCCGAGGGCGTCGACGAACGAGGCGTCGACGGCGACCTGCGTGTCCACGCCGCCGGTGAGCGCCGGGATCATCGCGAGGGGCGCCTCCGTCGACTCCTCCGCGGGCTCGGTGGCGTTGACGGGATGCGTCGGCGCGGTGTTGTTGCTCTCCGAGTCGGAGGTGGACGAGCAGGCCGCGAGGCCGAGCACGAGCGTGCCCGCGGCGACCGCCGCGAGGGTGCTGCGGACGAAGGAGGAGCGGTCGAGGAGGTGCATGAGGGTCCTTTGCGTGTGGCTGTGTCTGTGGTTCGGTGTCGCGGATCCGGGATGACCGGACGGGCCTGACGGCCGGCCGACCGACCGTCAGGACCTGGGGGATCAGACCTGGTGCTCGGGCACGAAGCGGTCGACCCTGCGGTGCCAGCGCTGGCCGAGGAGGCCGCCGAGCACGGCCCCGCCGAAGCTCAGCACCAGCAGCAGACCGAGGAAGACGAACGACTCGACGGAGGTCGACGACATGTCGTCCATCGAGGGGATCATCGGGTTCGGTGCGGACTGGTCGCCGGCCTGGACGCCGACGACGGCGCCGATCACGCCGACGACGATCGTGATGACGAGCCCCCACAGCCAGGTGGCCAGCCCCTGCTTGAACCCGGAGAAGCGAGCGACGCGTGACGCGGTGAATCCGCCGACGAAGTACCCGGCGAAGACGATGACCAGGACGACGATCCCGGTCGTGAGGGAGAGGACCTCGGCGTTGTCGCCCAGGTAGCCGCGGAAGCCGTCCGGGCTCGAGCCCGACGAGGCGGCGACGACGGCCGACGCGATCGCGGCGAAGACGACGAACACGGACACGCCGAAGCCCGTCGCCGCGAACCAGCCGAGCAGGCCGGCGCCGAACCGCATGCCGGAGAACTCCTGCTTCTGCTCGGTGAGGAGCTCACGACGGAGCGCGACGGGGTCCGCGGTCTCGGCCACGAGCGGATACGCCTGTGATCCCGTGGCCGAGCCGGCGCCTCCCGGACGACCGGCGACCCGGCCGTCGTCAGTGCGCCACGCCGTCGTGGGCGCGTCGTCGCCACGGCCGGGCGCCGCGACGGGGGCGACCACGGTCGGCGCGTCGTCGCGGCGGTCGGCGTCGCGGCGGTCGGCGTCGGTCGACGCGTCGTCGGCCGGGGCACCGTGCGCCTCGGCGGCGCGGAGGGCGTCGTCGTCGTGCAGGGGACGGCCGGAGTCGTCCTGCGGAGCGGCGGACCAGGCTCGGGACGCCGGGGGCGTCGGCGCGACCACGGGCGGGACGACCCGGGCCTCGTCGTCACGACGGTCGACGTCGTCACGACGGTCGACGTCGTCACGACGGTCGGACTCGACCCGGTCGTGGAGGACCTCGGTGTCGGCGTGGTCGGTGTCGGCGTGGTCAGACGACGAACGACCGTCCGGGCCCGACAGGCGCTCGTCGTCGGTCGAGGAGTCAGGTGCCGTGGTCGCCGCCGGTGCTGCGAACGCGTCGACGCCGTCGCGGGCGTCGTCATCGCCTGAGTCCTCGACGCGACCGTCGCGCGCGACGTCGCTCGCGTGGTCCGCAGGCGCGTCGCCGAACGAGACGGCCGGCGGCGCGGCCGGGCCCGTCGACGAGTCAGGAGACGTCGCCGAGCCGTCGTCGGCCCGGCCGTCGGCCGAGCCGTCGCGGTCGCCCTCACCTGAGAGCTCGACGCGGTCCTCGGGAGCCACGGCGGGCTCCGCCGGTCCGCCGAGGTCGACGGCGGGTGAACTCGAGCCGGCGGGCGCGCCGAAGTCGACGGCAGGGCCGTCGGCGGCGGGGCCTGCACTCGGGTCGCGGTCGGCCTGCGGGGCGTCGTCGAGCGGGTCGCGGGCCGGCTCGCGCGGGGCGCGGTCGCGGGCGTCGCCCTCGTCGGCGCGGTCTCTCGGGGTGTTCGCGTCGGTCATGGCAGCTCCTCGTGATCGTGGCCTCGCGACGCCCCGGGCACGCGCGAAGTGCTCCGTGACCCCGGGTGTCGCCTGTGGTCTCGCTGAACGGTACGCCCGACGGCGGCTGCCGGGCGGGAGCCCTCGCCCGGCACGCGGAGACGCGCGGCTGCGCGCCGCCGCTCGTGCGCCGCGACGGGGCCGGTAGCGTGGTGGGGCACGCCGCCCGCGACGAGCGGACACGGCGACACGCGACGAGACAGACGAGGACGTCCCATGACCGACACAGCCACCACCGCCGGCGCCCCCGACGCCGCTCCGTCCGGCTCCGCCGCCACGGGCTCGACGACGACGGGCCGCTCGAAGCCGCCGGCGGACATCGCCCGTTCGTGGCTGCTCGTGCCCGGCACCACTCCCGAGCGCTTCGACCAGGCCGCACGCTCGCGTGCCGACCAGATCGTGCTCGACATCGAGGACGCCGTCGACCCTGCCCGCAAGCCCGCCGCCCGCGACGACGTCGTCGCCTGGCTCACCGCCGGCGGCCGCGCCTGGGTCCGCATCAACGACCGCTCGACCGACTTCTGGTCCGACGACGTCGACGCCCTGCTGGGCCTGCCCGGCCTGCAGGGAGTCATGCTCGCCAAGACCGAGGCGCCCGAGCACGTCACCGAGACCTTCGACCGCCTGGGAGGCGCGGTGCGCGTCCTCGCCCTCGTCGAGTCCGCGCTCGGCATCGAGGAGAGCCCCTCGATCGCCAAGGCGCGCGGCGCGTTCCGCCTCGCGTTCGGCAGCGGCGACTACCGCCGCGACACCGGCACGAGCGCCGACGACCTCGCGATGGCCTACCCCCGCTCCCGCCTGGTGGTCGCGAGCCGCATCGGCGGCCTGCCCGGCCCGATCGACGGCCCGACGGTCGGCAGCAGCCACCCCGTGCTCCGCGAGCAGGCGGGCGTCGCCGTCGCCCTCGGCCTGACGGGCAAGCTCTGCCTCGACGTCGAGCAGCTGCCCGTCATCAACGAGGTCATCAGCCCGACGCCCTCCGACGTCGCCTGGGCGCAGGACTTCCTCGCCGACTTCGAGGGCCGCGGCCGCGTCATCCGCGACGGCAGCGACCTGCCGCGCCTCGGCCGCGCGCAGAAGATCGAGAAGCTCGCCACGGCCTTCGGCGTCGCCCCGGCCAGCTAGCCGACCCAGGACAGGACGAAGGAGGCGCACCCACCAGGGTGCGCCTCCTTCGTTCTGTCCTGACTGTTGACAAACGATAGTCAACGACATATCTTTGACACATCGCGACAACCACCGCGACACAGTCTTGAGAACGAGAGGACGTTTCCCCATGGGCAACGCACACCACCACATGGATCCCGACCACCCTGACCACTCCGACCGCCGCGACCAGCACGACCGCTTCGCCGGTGGGGGCCGCTTCGGCCGCCCCTTCGCCCGCGGCGGCCGTCCCGGCGGCGCCGGCTTCGGCGCCGGCCCCGGGGGCCCCGGCCCCTTCGGCGGCTTCCCCGGGTTCCCCGGCTTCGGCCCCGGCGGCCACCGCGGCGGCCGCGGCCGTGCCCGCAAGGGCGACGTCCGCCTCGCGGTCCTGTCGCTGCTGGCCGACGCGCCGTCGAACGGCTACGGCCTGATCAAGGCCATCGCCGAGCGCACCGACGGCGTCTGGAAGCCGAGCCCCGGCTCGGTCTACCCCACGCTGCAGCAGCTCGTCGACGAAGAGCTGATCGTCGCCGGCGACGAGGCCGCCAAGGGCGAGTACTCGCTCACCGAGGCCGGCCGCAGCTACGTGGCCGAGCACGCGGACGCCGTCGAGGCGGCCTGGGCCGCCACGACCGGCGACGAGGCCTCGGACGAGTTCCGCGAGAGCCTCGGCAAGCTGTTCGGCGTCGTGCAGCAGTTCCGCTCCGGCGTGACCGACGCACAGCGCGCCGCCGCGACCGCCAAGCTCGACGAGACGCGGCGAGCGCTCTACGCGATCCTCGCCGACTGACGTCGGCCGGCCGGCCCGCCCGGCAGGCGCGGCGCGGCGCGGGCCGGTGTCGGAGGCGCGGTGCACGATGGGCCGAGACCACCCACCGACCAGCAGGAGGCGCGGATGACCATCGCAGACGACCAGCCCGAGGCGGCGGCTGCCCTCGGCTACGATCCCGGGTTCCTCGCCGTGCAGGTCCCCCTGCCGGCCGCAGGCCCCCGCGACGTGCGCGAGCTGCCCTACGCCCACTTCACCGTGCTGCTCGACCCGGTGCGACGCCTCGCGGCCGCGACCGCGGTGAACGTGGACGGCGCCTCCCTGGTCGACCTCGAGCGCGGCGACGACTGGCACCTCGACGAGCGGGTCCCCGTCGCTGAGCAGTGCGGGCCGGGGGTCTACGCCCGCAACGACCTCGACCGGGGCCACCTCGTGCGGCGTCGTGACCCGGTCTGGGGAACGCCCGCCGTCGCCTCGCGCGCGAATCTCGACACCTTCACCTACACGAACGCCGCGCCCCAGGCGGGCGACTTCAACCAGTCGTCCGAGCTCTGGCTCGGCCTCGAGGACCACGTGCTCGAGTACGCCGCCGCGCACCAGCAGCGGCTGACCGTCCTGACCGGCCCGGTGCTCGACCCCGACGACCCGACGTACCGGGGGGTCCAGCTGCCGCTGCGCTTCTGGAAGGTCGCCGCGTGGGCGACACGTGACGGCGCGGCGCTGCGGACGGCCGGGTACCTGCTCGACCAGTCCCCCCAGCTCGACGACGCCGAGCTGGAGCAGGCCGTGCTGCGCGCCCGTGACGACGACGAGCTGCCCCCGCTGGGGCCGTATCGCACCTTCCAGGTGCCCGTGCGCGACATCGCCTCGCTGACCGGCCTCGAGCTCGCCCAGCTCGCCGAGGCCGACTCGCTGCAGGTCGTGCCGACGGTCCGGCCGCCGTCGGGGCTGCCCGAGGGGTGGGTGCCGCTCGACTCCCCCGACCAGCTGACGTTCTAGCCGCGCAGGACCCAGCCTGGTCGGGCCCGGCCGGACTCGGCTGGGCTGGGCTGGGCTCGGCTCGGCTGGGCTCGGCTCGGCTCGGTCGGAGGTGAGCGTGGCAGGATCCGTCCCTGTGCCTGTCGACCCTGCCTCCCGTGACGCTTCCGGCCCACGACGGCGCGGTGACGACACTGCGACCGTCCTCACCGTGCGACGGGAGCACGACGTCGTCCCCGGCCGTGCGACCCCCTGGCGCAACGTGCTGGTCGAGTTCGAGGTCCCCTCCGGCGCGAGGGCGTCGGCCGACCGGCTGCGCCCCCTGCTCGACGACCCCGAGCTGCACTGGACCCCTGGTCTGCGGCGCGGGGTGCTGGCGCTCCTTCCGCGCAGCACCGCCATGGTGCGCGTCGTCCTCTCGTGGGAGTGGTCGGTCGAGGCCGCCGACTTCTCCGTCCACTCGCTCGAGCCCGACCCGTTCACGCCGGACGAGCTCGTCGTGCTCGAGAGGTGGATGCGCGCCTCCGCACGGCGGCTCGCGTCCGCGGACGACGCGGTCGAGGCCGCGGTGACCCGGGTCGTCGACGACGTCGTGTCGGGGCTCGACCGGAGCGCGCCTCCTCGATCCGGGGTGCCGAGGGCCGTCGAGGGCAGCTCGATCGGCACGGCAGTCCTCGGGACCCGCGTCGCGGGGCCGGACGAGACGTCGCCCCACGGACGGGTCGACGTCCGGCTTCCCGATCCCGGCGACCCAGGGCACGAAGTCCTCGTCGACGTCTCGACGGGTCGCCTGCTCGGACACCGGACCACGCTCGCCGACGAGGGCGACCCGTGGGCGTTCCGCTACGTGGTCGCCGAGGCGGACGAGGCAGGCGAGGCGGTCGACGACGACACCACGAGCGGCGTCAGCACGGCTGACCTCGTGCACTGGCACGACCAGCACATCCAACGACAGATGCTCGCCGACGACGCCCGCCAGGCGCTCGTGCACCTGCTGGCCGGCCTCGACGCCCCGGCGTCGGTCGGCTACCGCGGCTGACCGGCCGGCCGGACGGACTACGGCCGCTCGTCCACGATGGCGACGAAGCGACTGCCCACACCGGCCACCTCGCTGCGGGCCGTGCCCTGCTCGGGCTCGGGGAGCTCGTCGACGCCGTGGTCGTCGCAGCTCAGGTGCGTCCACGCCGGCCACCACTTCTTCGGCCGGGAAGCCTCGTGGTAGCCGCACACGACGCAGGCGAGGTCGACCCAGACGGGCTTGCCCGTGCGGTTGGCCCGTGACTGCAGCAGCCACGCGGGCGGCGTCTTCTCCAGCTCGAGCAGCTCGTCGAGCGTGAGCTTCGCGGGGATGCCGTGGCGCACCGCCATCTCGAGCGGGATATCGAGCTGCAGCGCAGCGTCTCGTCGCGTGATCATCGCGCTCAGCCTAGACGCCGACGAGCACCTTCTCGAAGCAGATCGAGTTCGGGAGGGCCTCGACGTACGGCTCGTAGGTCGGGATCTGGCGATAGCCGGCGCGTTCGTAGAGACGGACCGCCTCCGGCTGGCGATCACCCGTCTGCAGGATCAGCCGCGCCGCCCCGCCGGCGCGGGCGACGACCTCGAGCTCGTCCATCAGGAGCCGGCCGAGGCCACGTCCGCGCTCCGCCGGGTCGACGACGACGCGCTTGACCTCCCACTCGCCGTCGAGGTCGCGCAGCGCGGCGTGCGCGACGGCACGACCGGCGTCGTCCGTGACGAGCACGGTGGTGTGGACCTGCTCGGGGTGCACGCGGAGGGCGGCGTCACGACGGGCCGTGACGGCCGGGTCCTCGACCACGTCGGGGTCGGAGTAGCGCTCGTTCATCTCGGCGTCCATCCGCGAACGGAGCTCTCGGGCCCTGGGGTCGTCCCACGCGACGTGGCGCACGTGCCGTGCAGGGAGAGCGGCAGGGACGGAAGGAGCGTTCTGGGCAAGAGGAGCGGCGTTCGTCACCGAGACATCCTGCCATCCCTGCCCGGGCACTCGCTGCACGGTGTGCAGGCCCTGCGCTCCGGGTCGACGCCGCGCTAGCGCAGGCTGACGCCCCGGGCTGCCATGAACGGCACCGGGTCGGTCGAGGCACCGTTGACCCGGGTCTCGAAGTGCAGGTGGCAGCCGGTCGAGTTGCCGGTCGAGCCGACGAGCGCGATGAGCTGGCCCGCGACGACCGACTGGCCGTTGCCGACCCTGATGCCGCCGTTGACGATGTGGCCGTACGCCGTGCTGAGGCCGCCGCCGTGGGAGATCCGCACGTAGTTGCCGTAGCCGCCGTAGCCGCCGGCGTAGGTGACCGTGCCCGAGGCGGCGGCGTAGATGGGGGTCGAGCAGCCGGGCGCGAGGTCGACGCCGTCGTGCAGCTTCCACTGGCCGGAGACGGGGTTCACGCGGTAGCCGTAGCCGCTCGAGATGCCGCCCCCGCTGGGACGGACCCAGCCGGAGCCCGAGCCGCCGCCTCCGCCGGAGGTGGGGGGCGCTGCGGGCGCAGGGGCAGGAGCCCCGGGGGCCGGGGCGGGGCGCACTGCCGCCGCGGCGGCCGCGGCCGCTGCTGCCGCGGCGCGCTGCTGTCGCAGCTCCTCCGCCTGGCGGGCGGCCTCGGCGGCGCGGGCGGCCTCCTCGGCGGCGAGGCGCTGGCGCTCCGCCTCGACGCCGGCTTCGTACTGTTCCTCGGTCTGGGCCGTGGCGTCCTGCAGCACGGCGAGCTGCGCCTGCAGGCGCGACTCGTTCTCCTGCTGTGCGGTCACCGCAGCGGTCGCGGCGTCGGCCGCGGCCTGCGCCTCGTCCATCGAGACCTGGGCCGTGTCGCGCAGGCCGACCAGCGCCTCCTTCGCGACGGCAGCCTGGTCGCCGAGCGACTGTGCGACGTTGCGGTCGGAGACGGCCTGCTGACGGATGCCGTCGGCCTGCTCGGTGATCTTGCTCATCGCGCCGAGGCGGTAGAGCAGGTCGCCGGCGGCCTCGCCGTCGCCGACGAGCTGCGTCGAGACGTCGCCGCCGCCCGTGCGGGCGAGCTGCGCGGACACCTGGCCGGCGCGCTTCTCGCTCTCGTCGGCGATCGCGGTCTTCTCGTCGACCTGTGCCTGCAGCTCCGCGAGCTTGGCGGCACCCTGGTCCGCGAGGTCCTGGGCGGCCTGGAACGCGGCGCCCAGGCGCTCGGCCTCGGCCTGCGCGTTCACGGCGTCGGACTGCAGCTGGTCGAGCAGCCCCTGCAGCTCGGAGATCTGCGCCTGCTTCGACGACTCGTTCGCCTGCGCGGCCTTGACGTCGTCCCACGTGGGGTACGACGCGGCGCGCGCCGGCGAGCCGCCGACCACGACCCCGGCCACGACGAAGACGATCGCGAGGAGCAGCGTCGACACGACGGTGAACGCGGTGCGCGAGCGCAGGGCCGGCAGGAGCGGTGCAGGCAGCGGAGAACTCACGGGATCGTGTCCTGACTCGAGGGGGGCGACCTGCGTCGGGCTGCCTGTCGGCGGCTCGTCGTGGGGTCGGATGCGTGACCACCCTACGGCCGAAGAGCACGAGGGTAAACCCGAGGTAGAAGGTTCGCTCGTCACCCGGTGACCCCCAGAGCTAGGGCCACACGGCACGACACGAGCAACACGAGTCACACGGGCCTCACGATCTGTACCCCGTTCGGCCCTGTTGAAGGCCTCCGGTCAGACGGCCTCGCCGGTCGGGTCGCTCGCGCCCGGGTCGTCGAGCGCCGCGCCGCCGACCGGCTCGCCCGCCCACTCGACGAGCACCCACCCCTCGCCCGGGTCGCCCTCCAGCACGACCACGCCGGTGTTCGCGAGCTGGTGGGCGCGCACGAACTCGGCATCGACGTTGGACGCCCGCCGACCTGCCCAGCCCCGGATCGCCGCACCGTGGCTCACGACTGCGACGACGTCGTGGCCCCCGGCAGCGACCTCGTCGACGGCCCCGTCGAAGCGGGCGAAGAACGCGTGGCCGTCTTCTGCCCCGGGCACGTGGGCGTCGAGGTCGCCGTCGACCCAGCGCAGCACGGTGCCGAGGTAGGACGCCACGGCCTCCTGGTCGGAGCGGAGCTCGAGCTCGCCGGCCTCGACCTCGCGCAGGCCGTCACGGACGGTCGGCACGAGACCGAGGGAGGCGGCGAGCGGGGCCGCGGTGAGCTGGGTGCGGACCATGGTGCTCGTCGACAGCGCGCCGATGCCCGCCGCGACGAGCGCCTCGGGCAGCGCCGCGGCCTGCTCGAGGCCGAGGTCGGTGAGGACGGGGCCGGGCACGGTCGTGCCGAGCTCGCCATGGACGTTGTCGGGGGTCTGACCGTGTCTGATGAGGTAGAGGTGCATGGCTTCCCACCCTACGGTCGGCCGCCGACACCGCCCCAGGCGCGGCCCCCGCTGCCGCACCCCTCGGACCCGCGGGCACCCTCCCGCGCGCAGCGGGGTCCACGCGGGTTCCGCGGGTCTCGGCGGCCGCGCGGGTTCCGGACGCGCGCCGGGTCAGCCGGCGAGCACGGCGTCGGCGCGCTCGCGGGTGGCACGCACCAGCGCGGCCGAGCGCTCGTCGGGGCCGGACGCCCAGGCGAGCGCCGCCTCCTCGGACATGCCGTGCCGCACGTGCCGCGCGACGAGCCGGCGGATCCTCTCGGGCTGTGGCACCTCCACCCACCAGGCGAGGTCGAGCTCGGCACGGGCGCTCCTCCACGGTTCCTCGTCGACCAGCAGGTAGTTGCCCTCCACGACGACCACCTCGACGTCGGGGGCCACCTCGATCGAGCCGGCAACCGCCTCCTCGAGGCCCCTGACGTAGTCGGGTGCCCAGACCGTCTCGCCGTGCTCGACCCGTCGGAGCCGACGGAGGAGGGCGAGCCAGCCCGAGCCGTCGAACGTGTCGATCGCGCCCTTCCGGTCGAGCCGGCCCAGGCGGGCGAGGGCCGCGCCGGCGAGGTGGAAGCCGTCCATCGGGACGACGACGGCCGACATCCCGGCCGCGACCAGCGCCTCCGCGAGCGCCGTGGCGGTCGTGCTCTTGCCGCTGCCCGGTTCGCCTGCCAGGCCGACGACGACGTGTCGGCCCGTGGGACGGAGGCCGGCGACCTGCGCGACCGCGTCGTCGAGGCTCAGCGGCACGGCCGAGGCCTCAGGCGCCCGGCGTGGGCGTCGCGCGCCGCGCCGAGATCGCCTTGCGGAGCACCGTGATCAGGATCGGCAGCACCGAGACGAGCACGATCACGATCGCCCAGACGTCGATGTGGTCGGCGATGATCGGCACGCCGCCGAGCAGCGAGCCGAGCACCGTGAGGCCCACGGCCCAGAGGAACGCGCCGATGACGTTGAAGGCGAGGAACGCCGGGTAGCGGTAGCCCGCCGTGCCCGCGGCGAGCGGGACGTAGGTGCGGACGATGGGCACGAAGCGACCGAGGATGAGCGAGAGGCCGCCGTACTTAGCGAAGAAGGCCTCGGCCTTGGCGAGGTGGGCCGTCTTCAGCACGCGGGCGTCGGGCCGGAACCAGCGCCGGCCGAACCGGTTGCCGAGGAAGTACCCCACCTGGTCGCCGAGGAAAGCGGCGGCGAAGGCGCAGAGAGCGATCAGCCAGACCGGCAGCTCTAGGGCCTCGTGCAGCAGCCCCGCCGTGAAGAGCAGCGAGTCGCCCGGCAGGAAAGGGAACAGCACGCCCGACTCGATGAACACCATCAGGGAGATGCCCGCGAGCGCCCAGGGCCCGAGGGCCGGCAGGAGCGCCTCGGGGTCGAAGAGCAGGAAGCCGCCGGAGGCGAGGGGCAGGGAGGCGAGGAGGGTGGCTGTCGTCACCGGGCGAGTGTAACGACAGCCTGATCGGGGGTGCCTCCTCCCCCGGTGGTCGCAGGCCGCGGCGGGCCGGGGTCGTCCGGTCGGCGGATGTCGGCGGCGGCGCTCCGCTCCTAGGCTCGACGCAGGTCGGCAGCCCCCGCACGTGACGATGCGCGCCCCGGGGCGTCGACACCCGCACGACGACGAGAGGCACCCCCCATGATCGAAGCTCGATCACTCACCAAGAGATACGGCTCGAAGGTGGCGCTCGACGACGTCAGCTTCACGGTGCGCCCCGGCATCGTCACCGGGTTCCTCGGCCCGAACGGCGCGGGCAAGTCGACCACGATGCGCATGATCGTCGGGCTCGACCGCCCCACCTCCGGCTCCGTGACCGTCAACGGTCGCCCCTACGCCGACCACCGGGCGCCGCTCCGCGAGGTCGGGGTGCTGCTCGACGCCAAGGCCGTGCACAGCGGCCGCAGCGCCTCCGACCACCTCCTCGCGATGGCCGCGACGCACGGCATCGGCAAGGCGCGCGTCCGCGAGGTCATCGGCCTGACAGGGCTCGAGCCCGTGGCGAAGAAGCGCGTCGGCGGCTTCTCGCTCGGCATGGGCCAGCGCCTCGGCATCGCCGCCGCGCTGCTCGGCGACCCGGCGACCCTGATCTTCGACGAGCCCGTCAACGGCCTCGACCCCGAGGGCGTCGTGTGGGTGCGGACCCTCGCCCGGCACCTCGCGAGCGAGGGCCGCACCGTGTTCCTCTCGTCGCACCTGATGAGCGAGATGGCGCAGACCGCCGACCACCTCATCGTGCTCGGCCGGGGCCGCGTGCTCGCCGACGCCCCCGTCAGCCAGGTCGTCGCGCAGGCGTCCGGGGACGGCGTGCGCGTTCGCAGCCCGCACCTCGCACAGCTGTCCGACCTGCTCGCCCGCCACGCCGAGGTCGTCGCGACGACGACGGACGACGGCGCGCTCGACCTGCGGGGCGTCACGGCCGCCCAGGTCGGCGAGGCCGCCGCCGCACAGGGCATCGTCCTGCACGAGCTGACCCCGCTGGTCCGCTCCCTGGAGGAGGCCTACATGACCCTCACCCAGGACTCCGTCGAGTACCACGCGGGAGGCACGGCCCCCGCAGGAGGCGCCCCCGCGGCCGCCGACGCCGCATCCGCCACGACGTCGGGAGCGACGCGATGACCACGACCACCACGCCGCGCCCGACGACCCACGCCCACGCGGCGGGCTCGGGCGTCTCGTTCGCCCACGTTCTCCGCTCGGAGTGGATCAAGCTCCGCAGCCTCCGCTCGACGGCCTGGTGCTTCGCCGTCATCGCCGTGCTGCTGATCGGCTTCGCCGCCCTCGGCGCCGCGCTGTCGTCGGTCTTCGCCGGCTCGGAGGCCACGCCCGAGCAGCAGCAGTCGATCGCGGTGACGATCATCACCTTCGGCTCGCCCTTCGCGCAGCTGGTCGCCGCCGTGCTCGGCGCCCTCATCATCACGGGCGAGTACGGCACCGGCATGATCCGGTCCACCTTCACCGCGGTGCCCCGCCGCACGTCCGCGCTCGTCGCCAAGATCGTGCTCGTCGGCGCGGGCACCTTCGTGGTCTCGCTGGTCGCCCTGGCGATCGCGCTCCTGGTCGCGACGCCGCTCCTCGCGGGGCAGGGCGTCGACGTCGACCTGGCTGACGGTCGGCTCTGGGCCTCGGTCGTCGGCGCCGCCGCCGCCGTCGCCTTCACCGCGATGATCTCGTTCGGCCTCGGCGCGATCATCCGGAACGGAGCGGCCGGCATCGCCGCCGCCATCGGGGTCGTCTTCGTGCTGCCGATCATCTTCGGCATCGCGCAGGGCCTCGTCGGCAAGGGCTGGATCTACACGCTGAACGAGTTCACTCCGCCCCAGGCCGCGACCCGCCTCTACGACTACCCGCTCGACGGCACCTCGATGCTCACGATGCCGGGCGTCGACGGCTCGCTCGTCCTCGAGCCCTGGCAGGCGCTGCTCGTGCTGGTGGGCTGGGTCGTGGTGCTGTTCGCCGTCGCGCTCGCCCTCGTGAAGCGACGGGACGTCTAGTCCGCCGCCGCTCCTCCCGGGCGGCACGGGCCGACGTGACCACCTGGTCACGTCGGCCCTCGCCGCGTTCGGCCCCCTGCCGTCCACCTCCGTCGTCGCCGGTCGGGAATGAACGACGGCCCCTGAGCGCTGCACCGGTGTCTCGACGGCGAGACACCGACACCGACACCGCCACCCGCCAGCCCCTGCAGGGAGACCACATGACGAGCGACACCGCCGCGTCCACCGCCGCCGACACCGGCTCGGTCCGCGCGACCACCGACGGCGACGACACCGCCCTCGCGGCCCGCAACAAGCTCGTCATCGGCCTGCTGCTCGTCAGCGCCTTCGTCGTGATCCTCAACGAGACGATCATGGGCGTGGCCCTGCCGAGCCTGACCCGAGACCTCGACATCACCGTGACCGCCGGCCAGTGGCTGACGACCGGCTTCATGCTGACGATGGCGGTCGTCATCCCGATCACCGGGTTCCTGCTGCAGCGGTTCAACACACGCCCGGTCTTCATCACGGCGATGAGCCTGTTCAGCCTCGGCACCGCCATCTCGGCGATCGCGCCCGGCTTCGGCGTGCTACTGCTCGGCCGTGTCGTGCAGGCGTCCGGCACGGCCATCATGATGCCGCTGCTGATGACGACCGTGCTCACGCTCGTGCCCGCCGCCACGCGCGGACGCACGATGGGCAACATCTCGATCGTCATCTCGGTCGCCCCCGCCATCGGCCCCACCATCTCGGGCCTCATCCTCAGCGTCTTCGAGTGGCGCTTCATGTTCATCCTCGTGCTGCCCATCGCGCTCGGCGCCCTGGCCCTCGGCGCCGCGCGCGTCAAGAACGTCACGACCCCCCGCACGGTGCCGCTCGACGTCTTCTCCGTCATCCTGTCCGCCTTCGCCTTCGGCGGCATCGTGTTCGGGCTGAGCTCCATCGGCGAGGGCGCCGAGGCGGCGGTGCCCGCGTGGCTGCCGATCGGCGTCGGCGTCGTCGCGCTGCTCGCGTTCGTCCTGCGCCAGCGTGCCCTGCAGCGCGACGACAAGGCGCTGCTCGACCTGCGCACGTTCCTCTCGCGCACCTTCACCACCTCGGTCCTCGTGCTCGGCGTCGGCATGATCGCCCTCTTCGGCACCCTGATCGTCCTGCCGATCTACCTGCAGAACGTCCACGGGCTCGACCCGCTGGCGACCGGCCTCCTGCTGCTGCCCGGCGGCCTGCTGCAGGGCGTGCTCTCGCCGATCGTCGGCCGGATCTTCGACAAGCACGGCCCGACCGTGCTGCTCGTGCCCGGCACGGTGCTCGTCAGCGCGGTGCTGTGGTTCCTCTCGACGGTGTCCGAGGCCACGCCGATCCCGATGGTGCTCGGCGCGCACGTCGCCCTCAGCGTCGGCCTCGCGCTGATGTTCACGCCGCTCTTCACGTCGGGCCTCGGCTCGCTGCCCGGCCGTCTCTACTCGCACGGCTCGGCGATCGTCGGCACGGTGCAGCAGGTCGCGGGCGCGGCCGGCACGGCCGTGTTCGTGACCGTCATGACGCTGGCCACCGTGTCCGCGGCGAGCGGCGGGGCCGGCGACATCGCCGCCGCGAGCGCCGGCGTCCGCGCGGCCTTCCTGGTGGGCGCGATCATCTCGCTGTTCGCCGTGGTCGGCGCGTTCTTCGTCCGCCGGCCCCCGGTGACCGAGGGCGCCGAGCCGATCGTCGCGCACTAGCCAGGTCGGCAGCCCCGCCGGGGGCTCCCCCCACGACCGCCCTTCCCGACGACCGGGGAGGGCGGTCGTGCGTCCGGCGCCGGGAGTACCGTCGCCGATGTTCGTGCATCCTCTGCACGGATGCACACCGCGCACAGGGGAGACCACCATGAGCAGCTCGTCGTCGACCACGGCCCGAGGAGGCGGCGGCAGCGTCCGCAGCCTGGTCCCGGCCCGCATGGACCGTCTCCCCTGGACCAAGTTCCACTGGACGATCGTCGTCGGGCTCGGCTTCTCGTGGGTGCTGGACGGCCTCGAGATCCAGATCGTCGCCTCCGCCGGGTTCCAGGCCGACCTCGGCCTGACCGCCGCGCAGGTCGGCTACCTCGGCACGATCTACCTGCTGGGCCAGGTGGCGGGTGCCCTGGTCTTCGGCCGGCTGAGCGACACGCTCGGCCGCAAGAAGCTCTTCATCCTCACGCTCGCGATCTACCTGGTCGCGAGCGGGCTGGCCGGGCTGTCGCCGAACTTCGCGTTCCTGGCGGTGTTCCGGTTCATCGCCGGCATGGGCATCGGCGGAGAGTACGCCGCGATCAACTCGGCCATCGACGAGATCATCCCGTCGCGCTACCGCGGCCGCGTCGACATCGCGATCAACGGAACCTACTGGGGCGGCGCGGCCCTCGGCTCGGCCGCCAACCTCTTCCTGCTGAACACCGACTACTTCGCCGAGAACGTCGGCTGGCGGATCGGCTTCTTCATCGGCCCGGTGCTCGGCCTGATCATCATCTACCTGCGCCGGCACATCCCCGAGAGCCCCCGCTGGCTGATGACCCACGGCCGTGAGGAGGAGGCGGAGGCGACGGTCACCGACATCGAGCACCGCGTCGAGGCGGAGGGCCGCACCCTCGAGCCGGTCCGCGACGACCAGGCGCTCGAGGTGACCGACCAGGGCCGGATCCCGTTCAGCGTCATCCTGCGCACCCTCATCAAGGACTACCCGAAGCGCACCCTCGTCGCCGCGACGATGATGATCACGCAGTCGTTCCTCTACAACGCGATCTTCTTCACCTACGCGCTGGTGCTTCAGAACTTCTACGGCACGGACCCGGCGTCGACCCAGTACTTCTTCTTCCCGTTCGCCATCGGCAACCTGCTCGGCCCACTGCTCCTCGGCCACCTGTTCGACACGTGGGGCCGACGCCAGATGATCCTCCTGACCTACGGCGTCTCGGCGGTCGTCCTCGCCGTGTCGGCCGTGCTGTTCCACATGGACGTGCTGAGCGCGACGACCCAGACCGTGTTCTGGTGCGTGTCGTTCTTCTTCGCGTCGGCGGGCGCCTCCTCGGCCTACCTCACGGTGAGCGAGATCTTCCCGCTCGAGCTGCGCGGCCAGGTGATCGGCTACTTCTTCGCCCTCGGCCAGATCGCCGGCGCGGTAGCCCCGACGCTCTACGGCTCGCTGATCGGCGACGGCACCGACCGCGGGCCGCTGACGGCGGGGTACTTCCTCGGCGCGGGGATCATGCTCGTCGGAGGCGTGATCGCGTTCGTCTTCGGGGTGTCGGCCGAGCGGAAGTCGCTCGAGTCGATCACGAGCCCGCTGTCGGTCGTGCCGCCGGGCAAGGGCGGCTCGGGCAGGTCCTAGATCCGATCGAGGGCGCCCTGCGGGCTCGGGACCCGGCCCTCAGGAGGCGGGCCCCGGCACGCTGACCGCCGGCGGCACCGCGATCAGGTCGGGCAGCAGGCCGATGTCGACGAGCACCACCTCGCCGGCGAGCGCGGCGGCGGGCTCGAGCAGGAGCCCGGCCTTGTGCGCGCCGAAGGTCACCGTGAGCGTCGCGGGCAGCACGGTCTGGTCGGGGACGGCGCCGTCGTCAGGGCCGATGCCGCTCGGCACGTCGACGGCGACGACCAGCGGGCCCTCGGGAGCCGTGACCCAGGGCAGCAGGGCCG
Organism: Frigoribacterium sp. ACAM 257; assembly: GCF_007954365.1. Classification (GTDB taxonomy): domain Bacteria; phylum Actinomycetota; class Actinomycetes; order Actinomycetales; family Microbacteriaceae; genus Frigoribacterium. Next base: position 159,856 of record NZ_VOLO01000001.1, on the reverse strand, counting down.
CGACGACGTCCCGGGCCGCGCCGCGCAGGGCGGGGTGGGCGCTCGTGCCGGTGCCGAGCACACCGTCGATGACGACTGCCGCGCCCGATTCCCGGAGCCCGGCGCCCGCCTCCTCGATGGTCGACCACCGGGCCGCGTCGTCGACGACGGCGCCGGAGGCACGGGCCGCGGCGAGCCCCTCCTCGTGCAGCCGGCTGCCCGTCGGGACGACCGTGACGGTGCAGCCCCCGTCGGCCAGCAGGGCACCGGCGAACAGCGCGTCGCCTCCGTTGCTGCCGCTGCCGACGAGCAGCACGACCGGTGCGGGCCACCGGCCGGAGGTGCGGAGCAGACGCTCGACCTCACGCGCCAGGCCCTCGCTCGCTCGCTGCATCAGCGGCTCGCCCGCGTCGAGGTGCGGCTGCTCGGCCGCCTTCACCTGTGCGGCAGTCCACGCGTCGATCATCGCCCCATCGTGCCCGCCCGCAGCCGCCCCCGCGCGCGTCGGCGCTCGCAGCTCCCCCCGCACGCGCGCGCAGCCCGCCCGCCACGTACAGCCCGTGCCGCCCTCAGCGCCGCGTGCTTGCCGAGGGCGGGTCTTCCGGGTCGAGGGCGGGTAGTCCGTGACCCGCCCTCGACCCGGAAGACCCGCCGTCGACGTTCGCGACGTCGGAGCGACAGGGCGCGGCGGGGCGGAGCGGATCGCGTCGAGGAATCAGGCGACGGGCGACGGCGACCCGGAGCGGACCGGCCCCGGGGCAGCCGGACGACGACGACGCCTGAATCGTCGACGGGCCGGCGCACTGCCAGACTGGTCCGATGCGCGATCACGTCCAGAACCCCGTCGACGGCACCGAGATCGCGTACGAGGTCGCCGGCGACGGCCCGCCGCTGCTGCTCGTGCACGGCTCCGGCCTGTCGAAGGGCGCATGGCGGGGCCTCGGCTACCTCCGCGACCTCGAGCGCGACTTCACCGTCGTCGCCCTCGACCTGCGCGGCCACGGTCGGAGCGGGGCCCCGCACGACGTCGCCTCGTACGACATGGCCCTGCACCGTGGCGACGTCGCGGCCGTCCTCGAGGCGACGGATCTCGCGCCCGTCCACTTCGTCGGCTACTCGTTCGGCGCCCGCATCGGGCTGTCGATCGCGGCGCACCAGCCCGAGCTTCTCCGCACGCTCACGACGATCGGTGGCAGCTGGGCGCCGATGAACGGCAACATCGGCGCCACCTTCGCACCCGACTGGGAGGCGGCGCTCCTGACCGGGGGCATGCCCGCCTTCGTCGAGCGCTGGGAGCACACCATGGGCCGCCGCCTCGACCCGGCGACGCGCCTCGCCTTCATGAACGACGACGCCCTGGCCCTGGCGGCGTTCTTCCGGGCGGCCGAGACGGGCGGCGGGCTCACGGCCCGACAGCTCGACGACGTGTCGGTGCCCACCCTGCTGATCGCCGGCACCCGCGACGAGGCACGGCACCGCGAGTCGCAGGACGCCGCGCGCCGGATGCCGACCGCAGCGTTCTTCGAGCTCGTCGGGCAGGACCACGCGTCGTCGCTGATGCCGGTCGACCAGGTCACCGACCTGCTCCGCACCTGGCTCGAGGCCGTCGACGCCTGAGGCGCGTCCACGCCGCGGTCCGCCGCGCCCCGCACACCGCGGTCCACGTCGCCGCACGGGCCCCCGCCCTGCGATGATGGACGCACCATGGGCATCAGTCGTCGCGCGTTCCTGAGGGGGTCGGCCTCCGGGGCCGCCGTGCTGCTGCTCGCGGCCTGCACGACCGACGGCCCCTCCCCCGCACCGACGACGCCGAGCAGCACTCCGACGCCCACGCCGACCCCCACCGTGACCCCCTCGGCCGGTCCGACGCCGTCCGCGTTCCGCCGCAGCGGCTGGGCCGACGACCCGTTCGCCCGGGGTTCGGGCAGCTACCTCACGACGTCGTCGTCCGAGGCCGACCGTGCGGCGCTCCGCAGCCCGGTCGACGACCGCCTCTTCTTCGCGGGCGAGGCCGCCGCGAGCACGGCCCCTGGCACCCTCGGCGGCGCGCGGGCCAGCGGCTTCGACGTCGCGCGGGCCGTGGCCGACGTGGCCGAGCCCGGCGAGCGGATCGCCGTCGTCGGAGCTGGCATGGCCGGGGCCACCGCGGCCCGCAGCCTCGCCGACCAGGGCTACGACGTGGTCGTGGTCGAGGCCCGCGACCGGGTCGGCGGCCGGGTCGCCAGCTACACCGGGGGCGACTGGCCGTTCCCCGTCCAGCTGGGCGCCGCCTCCCTCGACGGCGAGGCGGCCACCGCCCTCGTCGCCGCGCTCGCCCTCGGCCGGGTCGACACCGTGCGCCTCGGCGAGGTGCTCGAGGTGCGGTCCTCAGGCGGGCAGACGACCTCGCTCGACGGCGTCCCCGAGCGTTCCTTCGCGTCGGCCGCCGGGTGGGCCGACGACCAGGCCGCCTCCGTCACGGTCGCGCAGGCCGTCACCGGCGCCGGCACCGGGCCCGAGCAGCAGTCGCTCGAGCCCGACGCGACGGGCGTGTCCGACGCCGCCCGGCTGCAGTTCGTGCTCGACGAGGCGCTGCCCGTGCGCTGGGGCGCCGGGCCGGACGACCTCGCCGAGCGACAGGACCCGGGCGACGTCGGCGAGCTCGTCGCCGCCGACCTCGGCAGCCTGTTCCCGCTCGGCGAGCCGTTCGCCACCGGCGACCTGTCCGCGTTCGTCGAGGCGCAGCTCGACGGCCTCGACGTGCTGCGGGGCAGCACCGTCGCGCGGATCCAGTACGGCGACCAGGGCGTGGGGCTCCGGCTCGCCACCGGCGAGAGCCTGTCGGTGGACCGCGTCGTGGTCACCCTGCCGCTGGGGGTCCTGAAGGAGGGGACGACCGAGTTCTCGCCGGAGCTGCCGACCACGCACACGGCGGCGATCGAGACGCTCGGCGTCGCCCAGCAGGAGGTGCTGTGGCTGCGCTTCGACGAGCGGGCCTGGAGCACGGAGGCGACGGTGCTGACGACCGTCGACGGCTCCTCGGGCTTCCGGGTCTTCGTCAACCTGATGCCCTCGACGGGCGAGCCGGTGCTCGTCGCGCTGGCGGGCGGGGACGACGCGGTCGCGAGCCTCGAGCTCGGCGACGACGAGGCCGTCGCCGATGCGCTCGCGGGCCTCGCGCCCTACTTCGACCTCGTAGCCGAGGAGACGCCGGCGCCCGAGCCCGACACGGGCACGGACTCCTCGGAGGCGCCCGCCGGCTGAGCAGCCTCGGCGCGCTCGCCACGCCGCAGCAGCACGCTCGGCCGCGGCCCGGGCCGCAGGTGGCTGAGGGCGATCAGGGCCGACATCACCCCGACGATGACGGCCAGGGCGATCGCGTTGTACATGACGAACTCGTCCGGCCAGCGCACCTGGGCCGGGTCGAGGAAGAAGTACGGGTACCAGCCGACGTCGGCGCCGCGCACGATGGTCGCGATCCCCCAGACGACCGGGAACACCAGCACGACCGAGAGCATCGCCCAGCTGACGCGGGTGCGCCCGGGGGCGAGGACCCAGTCGACGACGAGGAACCCCGGGATCCAGAAGTGCAGCACCTGGGTCGACCAGGGCACCCCGATGGCGAAGTCGTTGCTGAGCGACTCGATCAGGATGATGCCGTAGACGATCCCCGAGACGACCACGTAGGTGGTGACGAGCGCGTGCACCGCCGCGAAGGCGCGACCCTCGGGTCGGCCGCGGAGCGACAGCGCCCCCGAGACGGCGAGGACGACCACGTTCGCCGTGTTGCTCTGCTGCGTGAAGTACGCGAAGTAGTTGACCGTGGAGAAGGTCGAGAAGCCGAGCGTGTAGAAGAAGTACGACACGAGGGCGGCCGTGCCCACGGCGGCGACGACGAGGCGCAGCACGCCGACGACTGTTCGCACCCTGTTCACTCGCTCCTGGTAGCGCGGGGACGCCTCGGGTAGGCCTCCCGTGCAGACGACGACCCTACTAGGACGGGCCGGTCTCCCCCTGCGGGGAGACCGGCCCGTCGGCACAGCCGGGTCCGGCCCGCGGGCCGGACGATCCAGGTCAGGTCACCTGACCTGACCGCGGCTCAGCCGGGGATGTAGTCGAACGTGTCGGGGTCGGGACCCGTGCGCTCGCCCTTGTCGAGGTCCGTGATGGCCGCGACGTCGGCGTCGGACAGCTCGAAGTCGAAGAGGGCGAAGTTCTCCTCGACGCGCGAGCGCGTGACCGACTTGGGGAACACGATGTCGCCGCGCTGCACGTGCCAGCGCAGGGTCACCTGGGCGGTCGACTTGCCGACGCGCTCCGCGATCTCGACGAGGGTCGGGTCCTCGAGGACCTTGCCCTGGGCGATGGGCGACCACGCCTCGGTGTGGATGCCGTGCTCGACGCCGAAGAGGCGCAGCGAATCGTTGGCGAGGTAGGGGTGCACCTCGATCTGGTTGACGGCGGGCACGACGTCGGCCTCGTCCAGCAGGCGCTGCAGGTGCGGCTGGTGGAAGTTCGAGACGCCGATGGCCTTGGCGCGGCCCGTGGCGTAGATCTCCTCGAGCGCCTTCCAGGTCTCGAGATAGTCGACGTCCGTGGTCGGCAGGGGCCAGTGGATGAGGAACAGGTCGACGTAGTCGGCCTTCAGAGCGTCGAGCGTGCCGTCGAACGCCTTGAGGGCGTCGTCGCGACGGTGGAAGCCGTTGTTGAGCTTGGAGGTGACGAAGATCTCGGAGCGGTCGAGGCCCGACTCGCGCAGCGCCTCGCCGACGCCTGCCTCGTTGCCGTACATCTGCGCCGTGTCGATGTGGCGGTAGCCCACCTCGAGGGCGGTGAGCGTCGCGTCCTTCGTCTCGTCGGGCTCGACCTGGTACACGCCGAAGCCGAGCTGGGGGATCTCGACGCCGTTGTTCAGGGTGATTGTGGGGATCGATGTCATGCACTCATCGAACCACCGCCTCCTCCGGCGTTCTCAGCGACGTCACGGATCAGCCCTGGTGCTTTCGGAAGAGCCGTGTTACCGTTGCAGGTCGCTTGGCAACGATCCTCTCAGATCGTTCCCGACTCACGGCCCTGTCGTCCACACGCAGGCCGAGTCGAACAGCCTGCAGATCCCGTCTGTAGCTCTCGTGTACACCGGTCCGAGCCTCACCCGCTCGCCTACTCACCGGTCGTCGCCCGAGACGAGGCCCGACCAGGCTCCCCGAGCCTGAGGACATCCGTCCGCCCCACCGCCGAGAACGGCGATCCACGCATGCCCCGCGCTGCGTGCCACGACGCTGAGCAACACAGCACACATCGAAGAAGAGAACACGCATGAACGAGAACATCACCACCCTGAGCGGCACGGTCACCACCGAGCCCGTCCTGTCCACCGCCCGCCTCGCCGAGTTCGTCGTCGTCGACGCCTCCGGCGCCGAGTTCGTCGTTCGCGCCTGGAGCGACGTCGTCACCGACGACGTCCGTGTCGGCGCGACCGTCACCGTCGAGGGCGCCCAGGGCTGGGTCATCCCCGGCCGCAGCTGGCGCCGCGAGCCCAGCCGCACCATCGTGCAGGCCTACGCCGTGAGCGCCCACGCGCTCGCGCTCGCCGCCTAGGCGGTCCCGAGGAGGCGCGACCCGCCTCCTCGACGCCCGTCGCGCCCAGCGCGTCGACGGCACGACAGCACGACAGACGAGAGGCCCCGGTGCACCTGCACCGGGGCCTCTCGTCGTCGTCGAGAGACGAGCCGGGAACGCGCTAGGCCGTGGCCAGCCCGGTGGCGCGCACGAGGATCGGCCGGTGGTCGCTGATGCCGGCGGGCAGCGTCACGACGTCCTCGATGGTGAGGTCGTAGCTCGTCGCGAAGTCGAAGTGGCCCTTGACGTACTTGTAGCCGAGGTAGGTGGGCGTGCTGCTGCGGGTCAGGACGAAGCCGTCGCGCTCGATGCGCTTCTTGAGCCCGCCGTGGAACCACGGGTAGTTGAAGTCGCCGACCATCAGCATCGGCACGCCGGGCGCGAGGGCCCGCATCAGCTGGTGGGCCGACTCGACCTGCTTCTTGCGCAGGCCGTTCGTCGCCGTCAGCGGCGCCGCGTGGAACGACCCGATCAGCACGTCGGCACCCGAGATGCGGTCGTGCAGGTGCATCGCGAGCAGACGCTCGTGGGCCGGCGACATCACGCGGTCGTGCATGCTCTTCTTCAGCGCGTAGACGTTCGTGCCCAGCAGCTCGAAGCGCGAGCGGCGGTAGTACGCCGCGAGCCCGAGACGGTTGTTCCGGGTCGACGCGGCGAGCGAGAACTCGCCGAACTCGTCGGGGATGTCCTTCGTGTCGGCCTCCTGCAGGCACAGCACGTCGGCGCTGTGGTCCTCTGCGAGGGCTCGGATCTCGCCCTTGGCCGTGTGCTCGCGCAGGTTGTAGCTCACCACGCGCATGGTGTTGCCGCTCTGTCCAGTCACGAGTGACGAACCTAGTCCCTCCGTGTTTCGACGAGGCGCAGGGTCGCGCTCAGCGGCCATGCGGCGCGTCGCGGTCGACCGACGAGGAGGCGGTCCGCACCCTCCTGGGGAAGGTACGGACCGCCTCCTGCGCGGTCAGCCTGCAGCGGCGTCAGCCTGCTGCGGCGTCAGCCGCGGCTCAGCGCCAGGGCAGCCCCGGGAACCACCGGTGGAACAGGTCGCCGATGGCGTTCCAGATCCAGCCGATCAGGCCGGGCAGGTCGAACCCTCCGTGCCCCGGTCCGCCGTGGCCGGGACCGCCGGGCTCCCCCGGGCCGGGGCCCGGGTCGACGGGCGTCTCGGGCTCCTCGCCGGTGGTGACGGTGAGGTAGCTCGCCGTGCCCGTGTCGCCGTAGACGACGCGGCCGAGGTAGCTGCTCTCGTACGCGAGGTCCGACCAGGAGGCGGTGACCGTCGTGGTCTCGCCGAGTCCCGCCTCGAGCACGGCCGGGTCGACTGCGAGGCCGCCCTGCGCCGCGGCCGGGTCGAGCAGGTACGACGTCAGCGTGTAGCCGAGGTCGCCCGCGCCCGAGTAGAAGTCGACGAGCAGCACGTACCGGCCTGCTGCCGGCGCCTCGACGTCGAGCTGCTCGTCGGCCGAGCCGGTGGCGGCGGCCCCGACCAGCTCGTCGGGCTGGCCCGACGCGTCGGCCGTGTAGAGCAGCAGGTCGAGGTCGGCGGTGTCCTCGGCCGAGTCGAGCACGAAGCGGGCGTGCGTCGTGCCCTCGGCGACCGTGAGCGGCACCTGGGCGGCGTCGGCGCCGGCAGCGCCGGAGCCCGTCGCGACCTGGCCGAGGGCGAGGCCCTCGGCGGCGAGCGGCAGCGACAGGGCGTCGCCGGCGGTCACGTCGACCGTCGCCTCGCCCGTCACTCCCTCGCCCGCGAACTCCGCGGCGACGTCCAGCTGGACGGGCCGCACCGCGAGGGGGCTGCGCGCGTCACGGGTGCCGTCGGTCCAGGTGAGGTAGCCGGTGGCGAAGGCGTCGAGCGCGGCGGTGGTGCGGGTGAGGGTCACCGTGTAGTCCTGCGTCTCGCCTGCCTCGGCGAAGGTCAGGGTCGAGGGCGAGACCGCGGCCGTGACGCCGGACAAGGTGACCGGCTCGGCGGTCCAGGTGCCGGGGGCCGTGGCGGTGACCGACCGGGTCACCGTCGTCGTGCCGGCCAGGGAGCCGACGCTGATCGACGGGAGGTTGAGCGACGAGTCGGTGCCCTCGATCGTGTCGATCGAGTCGACGTACGCCTGCCAGTCGGCCGTGCCGCTGCGGTACAGCAGGCCCGGGTCGAGGAAGGCAGTGGGGTCGACGTGGCCCGCGCCCTGGGCGAAGACGTCCTGGGTGGGGGCGCCGTCGGCGCCGACGAGGTCGTAGGCGGTGGTCATCATCGCCGACTTCACCTCGGCCGGGGTCCAGTCGGGGTGCACGGTGCGCGACAGGTAGAGCGCCGCGAGGCCCGCGACGTGCGGCGACGACATCGACGTGCCCGAGAGGAACTCGTAGCTGCCGGGCTCGCCGGCGGCGTTGGCGCCGTCGGCCAGGATCGCCACGCCGGGCGCGGAGATGTCGGGCTTCAGCAGGTTGCCGCCGTCGGCCGTCACCGGGCCGCGCGACGAGAAGCCGGCGATCTGGGGCGTGGCGGGCTCGGGCAGGCCAGCGGGGTTGCCGTCGACGAGGGTGACCGTCGCGCCCTCGGTGGCCGCGTAGGCGTGCAGGGCGTCGTGGGACGCCGCGTCGACGTGCACCGTGGGGACGACGTGCTCGTCGAGGTCGACCGAGCTGGGCGTGGGGTTCACGAGCAGCATGCCGATGCCGCCGATGCGCTCGACCTCGGCGCTCTTGGCCGTGCGGTCGTAGACGCCACGGTCGCAGAGCACGATCGCGCCGGAGGCGGCGGTCGCGTCGGCGTCGAGGGAGTCGGGTCGGCAGAGGGCCGCGTCGGCTGCCGTGGCGCCGTCGACCGCGAGGGTCGCCGCGTCGACGAGGGGGCCGCTCACGCCCTCGGTGCCGGTCGGCACGGTGATCGAGCCGCCGAGGTACGACGCGCCGTCGCCGGTGAGCGCCGTGGCCGCGTAGCTAGGGATCGTGCTGGCAGCGACGGTCGTGATCCAGGGCGCCGCGTTGTCCGCGGTCGTGGGCGCGGGGCCGTCGTTGCCGGCCGAGGCCGCCACGAAGACGCCCGCAGACGCCGCGCCGAGGAACGCCTGGTCGGTGGCCGAGAAGGTGCTCGTCGCGCCGCCTCCGCCGATCGAGTAGTTGATGACGTCGACGCCGTCGGTCACCGCAGCCTCGATGGCCGCGACGAGGTCGCGCGTGGCGCAGCCGTCGTCGTCGGTGGCGACCCGGTCGGGCCCGTCCCAGCAGACCTTGTAGGCCGCGATCTTCGCGGCCGGGGCGACGCCCGAGATCGTGCCGAAGTCGCGGTCGCCGATCGTCACCTCGACGTCGGCGTTGCCCGCCGCGGTCGAGGCCGTGTGCGAGCCGTGGCCGTTGCCGTCACGAGGTGACAGGTACTCGCCCTGCTCCTCCGTGCCGATGTTGTCGACGCCGAAGCCGTCGACGAAGTAGCGCGCGCCGACCAGCTTCGTGTTGCAGTCGGAGGCCGTGAACTGGACGCCCGTCTGGCAGACGCCGGTGAAGGTGCCGCCGTCGCCCTTGTCGAAGACGATCGAGTCGCCGTCGAGGTGCGGCTCGGCGCTGTCCTGCTCGCCGAGCGAGTCGCCCGCGAACGAGGCGTTGCCCGCGGCGATGCCCGAGTCGATGATGCCGACGACCACGCCGTCGCCCGCGGCGTCACGCCCGCCGATCTCGTCCCACACGCCGCCGTTGCCCTCGGCGTCGCCGAGGCCGAGGAAATCGGTCGACGGCGTGGCCTGGAGCTTCAGCAGCTCGTTCTTCGACACGGCGGCGACCGACGGGTCGGCGGCGAGCGCCCGAGCCTGGTCGGCGCTGAGGTCGGCGGCGAACGCGTTCGTCGTCACGGAGAAGTGCGCGTCGACGGTGGCGCCGACGGCCCCGGCCGCGTCGGCCTGGGTCTGCTCGAGGTGCTCGGACCACTCCTGCACCGGCGCGGCCTGCGCGTCGAGACGCGCGCCCTCGGGGGCTGCTGAGGCGGCGAAGCCGGCCTTGCCGCCCTCGTAGGTCGCGGCCGCGGGCTCGCGCAGCGTGACGATGTATGACCCGCTCGCGAACTGGGAGTCGCCGACCACGGCAGGACCGTCGGCCGCGACGGCCGAGGTGGCCGGCAGCGCGACGACGCCGACGGCGACGAGTCCCGAGATGAGCAGTGCGGAGAGTGGAGCCTTCGGCCGTCGTCGGCCGGACGATGTGATCACAGGATGCCTTCCGGGTGCCGCACCCGGTCGGGCACGGTCGATCCGTAAGAGTTACCTGAGAATTCGACGACCCTCAACCGGGGGCCATGGCCGAACCCGGCCACTGTCCTCGACCGGCCACGAAATTTACACGGAAGCACCCGGACGGGGTACGCGCGGTCCCCCACGATGCCCACTGGACAGGGACGCGGTCGTGCCTGCGCCTCCTGGGCGGGGTACGTGCCGAGGAGGCGCGGCAGGGGCGCGCAGGGCGGCCGTCAGACCCAGCCGCGTCGCGCCGCCTCGACGCCCGCGTGGAACCGGTTGCTCGCGCCGAGCTCGTCGAAGAGGTCGTGCAGGCGACGGCGCAGGGTGCGCGGCGAGATGCCGAGCTGGCGGGCGATGACGTCGTCCGTGGCGCCCGCGGCCACGAACGCGAGCAGGTCGCGCTCGTCGACCGTCGGGGCGCGGAGGCCGGTCGCCGGGTCGGGCGGGCCGTCGACGGAGACACGGCTGCCCGCTGCTCCGAGCACGGCGGAGGGGACGCCGGGGCTCGAGCCCTGCGTGGCCGCCGCGAGCCGGGCCGCGACCTCGGACCAGTCGACGGCGGCGCCTGCGCCCTCGCCCGAGGCGCCTGCCGTCTCGGCCAGGGCGGGCACGGGGACGGCCGTCCGCCAGCGCGACTCGAAGAGGTCGCAGAGGGCGGCGATCAGCGCGGGCGACTCCGTGAGGAGCGCCTCGGGGGCCGCCGTCGGGTCGTCGAGCGGCCCGACAGACACGAGGGCGACCTGGCGGTCGGCGATCGCCAGCTTGACCGGCAGGTCGTGGGTGACCCGCGCCTCCTCGCCGTCGGCACCGAGGCGGTGGACGCCCTGCAGGCTGCCGTCGACGGTGAAGCTGGCCACGGTGTAGATCGCCCGCCAGTGCACGCCGCGGTTCAGCGCGCCGCGCTCGACGGACTCGTTGGTGGCGACGACGTACGGCGGCCGGTCGAAGGCGAGGAACTCGCCCCGCGCCCGGTGCTGCAGCCGGGAGTACCAGTCGCCCACCGCCGCGTGGCCGGTGAGCACGGTCGTCGTGCCCGACGGGTCGGCGACGCGCCGACCGTCGTCGAACAGGGCGCCGAGCCCAGAGACGGCGGTGCGGGCGTCGGCGAGCTGCTCGTCGTGCGCGGCGACGAGGGCGGAGACGGCGACGCGAGGGTCGACGGCGCCGTAGCCGGGGGCCTGTCGGCCGTGGCCCTCGGCCGTCCGGTGCACGAGTCCGATGTTGCGGAGCTGCTCGAGCGCGGTGACGACGACGGCGTCGTCCAGCTCGCGGGCCGCGGCGATCGCGGCGACGTCGACGGTGTCGCCGCAGGTGAGCACGAACTCGTAGACCGCGGCGGTGACCGGGTCGATGCCGAGCGCGGCGAGGGAGGGCAGGGTCATCTGGACATCGTGCCCTGCCGAGGCGTCCCGTGGCGACCCGACCGGCCCCGCTGGCCCCTGGGCGACCCCGGCGTGCCCCGCGGCGACCCGGCCGGCCGTCGCGGGGTAACGTCTTCCGGATGACCAGTTCCGGGGACGCTCCGTGAGCGACGGGGCGACCACCGCCTCCTCGTTGCGCCCTGCCGTCCGCCGGCGCCGGTCGCCCGACCTCGCGTCGTGGCTGCCCGCCCGCTGGTCGACGGTGCTCACCGTCTACCTGGCGTCGCGGGTCTTCTCGCTGGTGCTGCTCGCCGTGGTGTGGGAGGTGGCGCACCTGGCCGGCTTCGAGTTCCGCACGCCGGGCGCGGGGCTGTCGCTGCTCGACTTCACCACCTCGTGGGACGCCGACCGCTACCGGACGATCGCCCTGCAGGGCTACCCGTCCGTGCTGCCGACGGACGCGGCCGGCAACGTGCTGCCGAACGAGTGGGCGTTCCTGCCCGTCTTCCCGACGCTCTGCCACCTGTTGATGGTGGCGACGGGCCTGCCGTTCAGCGGCGCGGCGCTGCTACTGTCGACCGCCTTCGGCGCCGGCGCGGCGCTCGTGCTGTACCGGCTCGTCGACTCGGCCGTCGGTCACCGGGGCGCGATCTGGGCCGTGCTGCTGCTCTGCTTCGGGCCCCTGGGGTTCCTGTTCTCGGTCGGCTACGCGGAGGGGCTGATGCTGTTCCTGTTGTTCGGGGGCGTGCTCGCGATGCAGCAGCGGCGGTACGGGCTCGTGCTCGCGTGCGGCGTGGTCGCGGCGTTCACGCGACCGGGAGCGCTGGCGCTCGCGCTCGCCCTCGCCGTGCACCTGGTGGTGCGGTGGCGGACGGAAGGTCGCGCCGACCCGTCGTCGTCGTCGGGGCCGTCGTCGTCGGGGCCGTCGTCGGGGTCGTCGTGGCCGTGGCAGGTGCTGCCCCGGCGCGACCTCGTCCAGATCGTGACGGCGGGGGCGGCGATCGCCGCCGCCGGGCTCGCCTGGCCCGTGGTCGCGCACCTCGCGACCGGTCAGCACGACGCCTACCTGCAGACGGAGATGGCCTGGTGGGTCGACTACGTCGGCCGCCCCGCCTTCGTGCCCCTGACGCCGTGGTTCCTGCTCGCCGGGCGGTGGCTCGGCATCGGCGGCATCGCCCTCGTGCTCGCGCTGCTCGTGCTCGCCGCCGTGTGGTTCACCCGCCGGTCGACGCTGCGCCTCGGCCACGAGACGGTCGCGTTCACGGCGAGCTTCGCGCTCTACCTCGTGGCGGTGTTCCTGCCGCAGCAGAGCCTCTTCCGGCTGCTGCTGCCGCTCACGCCGCTGCTCGGCGCCCCGGCCGTCTCCGAGCGGCCCGTCGTGAGGCGGACGCTGCTCGTCGGAGGGATCGCCCTGCAGCCCGTGGCGGTCGTGCTGCTCTGGGTGTACGTCGCGCCGTAGCCGCGCACGCCGCAGCGCGCCGTGGCGCACCGCAGCGAAACGATGTCGCGTCCCCCGTCCGGGGGTGTTCACCTGCCGCACCGCGCCCGTTCACCGGGACGACACGGGCACGGGTTCTGCTGGGCACGGACGTGCAGGGAGTGCACGCCCACTCGCGACCACGATCACTGGAGCAGACACGTGACCCCCACGAACACCCGCCGCCGCCGCGCGGCACTGGCCACGGGGGCGGCGGCGACCCTCGCCTCCTTCGCCCTCGTCCTCAGCCCGGCCGTCGCCCTCGCGGCGACGCCGGCCGACGTCGCCGAGAACGGCGGGGCGGCCCGCAGCGCAGACGACAGCACCGCAGCCCTGCTGGACTCGGTGAAGGCCGGGCCGGCGAAGAACGTCATCCTGCTGATCGGCGACGGGATGGGCGACAGCGAGATCACGTCGGCCCGCAACTACGCCTACGGCGCCGGCGGGACGCTGCCCGGCATCGACGCCCTGCCGCTCACCGGCCAGTACACGACCTACTCGCTCGGCAAGGACGGCAAGCCCGACTACGTCCCCGACTCGGCGGCCACCGGCTCGGCCTGGGCCACCGGCACGAAGACGTACGACAACGCCATCTCGGTCGACATCGCCGGCGCTGCACAGGACACCCTCGTCGAGATCGCCAAGGCGAACGGCCTCAAGACCGGCAACGTGTCGACCGCCGAGCTGCAGGACGCGACCCCGGCCGTGCAGGCCGCCCACGTCGCCGCGCGCAGCTGCTACGGGCCCGACTCGGTCACGCAGTGCGGCGCGGACGCCCTCGACCAGGGCGGCCTCGGCTCGATCAGCGAGCAGATCATCGGCACCCGCGCCGACCTCACCCTCGGCGGAGGCGCGGCGTCGTTCCGCCAGACGGCTCGCGCGGGCCAGTGGACCGGCCAGACCCTCGACGCCCAGGCGACCGACCGCGGCTACCAGCGCGTCACCGACCAGGCCGGCCTCGACGCCCTGACGGCCGCCGACCAGACCGCACCGGTGCTCGGCACCTTCGCGGACGGCAACTTCCCCACGCGGTTCGCGTCGACGACCGCGACCGTCGGAGGCGCCGACCTCGCCCCTCAGACCTGCCAGCCGAATCCGGCCCGCCTCGGCACCGACCTGTCGCTCGCCTCGCTCACCGAGAAGTCGATCGACCTGCTCGACGGCGACGACGGCTTCTTCCTACAGGTGGAGGGCGCCTCAATCGACAAGCGCGACCACAGCGCGGACGCGTGCGGCCAGATCGGCGAGGTGCTCGACCTCGACGAGGCCGTCCGCTCGGCCCTCGACTTCGCCGAGGCCGACGGCGAGACGCTCGTCATCGTCACGGCCGACCACGCCCACACGAGCCAGATCGTCGACTCGACTCCTCCGGCCACGCTCAGCACCGCGCTGACGACGCTCGACGGCAGCACGATGAAGATCGCCTACGGCACCGCCGCAGCCGGCGGGTCGCAGCAGCACACCGGCACGCAGCTGCGCGTCGCCGGCTACGGCCCGGGAGCCGCGAACGTCGTCGGCCTGATCGACCAGACCGACAACTTCTTCACCATCGCGAACGCGCTGCAGCTCGACCGCGACCTGGTCTCGCTGAGCGCCGACGCGACGATCGCCGCGCCCACGCAGGTCGCGCCTGGCGCCACGTTCGACGTCGTCGTCTCGGGCCTCGACGGAGACCGCCAGGCGTCGGGCACGGTCGACGGAAGCAGCCTCGGCACGGTCGACGTGGTCGACGGCGTCGCGACGTTCTCGGTGACCGCGCCTGCGACGCTCGGCGACCGCACGGTCTCCGTGACCGGTGTCCAGACCCGCACCGTGCTGAGCGCCGCCGTCACGATCGTGGCCGGCCCCGTCGCCTCGCCGTCGCCCTCCGCTCCCGCCACCGGCGGGGCCGGCGGGGCCGGCGGCGTCGGCACCGGCGGCTCGGGCAACGGCGCCGCGGCCGGTCCCGGCACGGCGGCGGGCTCGGGCCCGCTCGCCTTCACCGGCTCGGAGGCGCTGCCCGCCCTCGTGCTCGCCCTGCTGCTCGCGGGCGCCGGCACGGTGCTCGTCGCGCGTCGACGTCGCCGCACGCTGATCGACCACTCGGGGCTGTAGCCCCGGCGGGAGATCGACCGGAGGCGCGGGTCCGACAGGGCCCGCGCCTCCCCCGTGTCCGCGCCCGCGTGCTGCATCGCCGCGGCGGGGCCGTGTCGATGATTCAGGTCTCGACGTCGCGACCCCGGCTCGGCGCCCTCCGGCCGCGCCGCCCGCGACGTCGTCTCCTGACTCCTCGACACGACGCCGCCCGGCCGGCTGCGTCGAGGACTCAGGCGACGGCGGTCGACCCCGGTCGCGACGCGTTCCGTCGGGACCGTGGACGACGTCGTCTCCTGAACGCTCGACGACCGGCGGCATCGAGCCGGCGGGCCAGCCCCCGCGGCCGGGCGCTCCGGCTAGGCGGCGACGCGGGCGTGCGCGTCGGCCAGCAGCTCGACCGAGCGCAGGCGGGCCGACGTGGCGAGCGACGAGTGCGCGACGATGACCTCGTCCGCATCGGCGCTGCGGGCGAACTCGGCGACGTAGTCCGCCACCTCCTCCCCGGTGCCGACGCCGGTGAAGGTCGTCATGCTCGCGACGTGCGCCCCGACCGGCGTGCGGAGCAGGTGGTCGAGCTCGTCGTCGCCGAACGTGCGGTCGACCGTGATCTGGCCGCTCTGGCGGAGCAGCATCAGCAGGCGCGCGCGCTTCACGTCGGCCAGCTGCAGGTGGGCGTCGTCGGAGTCGTCCGACGCGATCGCGTTGACGCCCGCGATCACGTACGGGGCGTCGAGCTGCGTCGACGCCTGGAACTCGCGGCGGTAGATCGCCACGGCGTCGTGCAGCATGTCCGGCGCGAAGTGCGACGCGAAGGCGAACGGCAGGCCGAGCGCGGCGGCGAGCTGCGCCCCGAAGGTCGACGAGCCGAGGATGTACAGCGGCACGTTCGTGCCGGCTCCGGGCGTCGCGCTGACGCCGGGGACGCGGGACTGGCCGGCGAGGAACGCCTGCAGCTCGACGACGTCCTGCGGGAACCGCTCGGACGAGGCCGGGTCACGCCGCAGCGCGCGGAACGTCGCCTGGTCGCTGCCGGGGGCACGGCCGAGGCCGAGGTCGATGCGTCCCGGGTGCAGGGTCTCGAGGGTCCCGAACTGCTCGGCGATGGTCAGCGGCGAGTGGTTCGGCAGCATCACGCCGCCCGAGCCGAGCCGGATGGTGGACGTCTGGCTCGCCACGTGGGCGATCAGCACCGACGTCGCGCTCGACGCGATCGTCGCCATGTTGTGGTGCTCGGCGTACCAGACGCGTCGGTAGCCGCTCTTCTCGGCCTGCTGCGCGAGGGCGACCGACGCCGCGAAGCTGTCGCGCGCCGTCTCTCCGGGTGCGATGGGGGCGAGGTCCAGGATCGAGAGGGGAACGGTCATGGGGGCTGCAACCACGGAGGCGCGGACGGTGTTCCCACGGGTGCCGCCCCGACGACGAAGGAGGCGGTCCGTCGCGTCCCTCGGGACCGCACGGACCGCCTCCTCGGCTGGCTCTGCCGGCTGCTACAGGCCGCGCGCCAGGCGGTGGTAGGCCGCGTTCCAGCGCACCTCACGCGTGAACTCGCGCATGGTGGTGTGCTCGTCGATGATCAGCAGCTCGGTCTCGAGGATGCGCGCGAGGTCCTCGAAGGCCTCGAGGCCGACGGAGGTCGACATCACGGTGTGGTGGGCGGCACCGGCCGTGAGCCAGGCCTCGGCCGAGACGGCGAACGACGGGCGCGGCTCCCACACGGCGCGGCCGACGGGCAGGTTCGGCAGGTCGGCGTCGGGCTCGACCACGTCGACGACGTTGACCGTGAGGCGGAACCGGTCGCGCACGTCGCTCATCGCGACGACGACGGCCTCGCCGGGGTCGGCCGTGAAGACCAGGCGCACCGGGTCGTCCTTGCCTCCGATGCCGAGCTCGTGCACCTCGAGCGAGGCGCGGGCCGAGCTCAGCGACGGGCTGACCTCGAGCATGTGCGCGCCGAGGATCTTCTCGGCGCCGGGCACCAGGTGGTAGGTGTAGTCCTCCATCAAGGAGGCGCCTCCCGGCAGGCCTGCACCCATCACGGCGGCGGCGCGCACCAGGACCGCGGTCTTCCAGTCGCCCTCGGCGCCGAAGCCGTAGCCCTCGGCCATCAGGCGCTGCACGGCGAGGCCGGGGAGCTGCTTCAGCGCCCCCAGGTCCTCGAAGTTCGTCGTGAACGCACCGAAGCCGCCGGCCTCGAGGAACGAGCGCAGCCCGATCTCGATCGCGGCGCCGTCGCGCAGCGACTGGTGGCACTCGCCCCCGGCACGCAGCTCAGGGACGACGTCGTACTCGCGCTCGTACAGGGCGACGAGGTCGTCGACCGCGGTCTCGGGGGCCGCGGCCACCGCCTCCGCCAGCTCGTTGACGCCCCAGGTGTTGACCTGCACGCCGAAGGCGAGCTCGGCCTCGGTCTTGTCGCCCTCGGTGACCGCGACGAAGCGCATGTTGTCGCCGAAGCGGGCGAGCTTGAGCGAGCGCATCGCGGCGGCGCCGGCAGCGGCGCGCATCCAGGTGCCGACCTGCTGCTGCACGCGAGGGTCGCTGACGTGGCCGACGACGGTCTTGCGCGGGGCGCCGAGGCGGGTCTGCACGTAGCCGAACTCGCGGTCGCCGTGCGCGGCCTGGTTCAGGTTCATGAAGTCGAAGTCGATCTCGGCCCAGGGCAGCTCGACGTTGGCCTGCGTGTGCAGGTGCAGCAGCGGCTTGCGGAGCGCGTCGATGCCGCCGATCCACATCTTGGCCGGGCTGAATGTGTGCATCCACGCGGTGACGCCGATCACGGAGTCGTCGAGGTTCGCCTCGAGCATCGTGCGCTTGATGGTCTCGGCGTCGGTGAGGACGGGCTTCCAGACCAGCTCGACGGGCACGCCCGCGGCGGCCGCGAGCTCGTCGGCGATGGCCTTGGACTGCTCGGCGACCTGCCGCAGCGTGTCCTCGCCGTAGAGGCCCTGGCTGCCGGTCAGGAACCAGACCTGCTTCGAGGCGAGGAACGCCTCGGGGTCGACGAGGTGGGACGAGGCGGCAGCGGCGCTGCGGGAGGTGCTGGTCGTGTCGGTGCTCATGCGAGTGCTCCTGAGGGCTTCTGGCCGTAGACGTTCTGGTAGCGGTCGAAGAGAGCGTCGACGCTCTCCTGCGGGATGGGGATCGGCTCGCCGAGCTGGCGGCTGAGGTGGATCGTGCGGGCGACGTCCTCGGTCATGACGGCGGCCTTGACGGCGTCGCGGGCGTCCTTGCCGATCGTGAAGACACCGTGGTTCTGCATCAGCACGGCACGGCTGCGGTGGCCCTCGAGCGTGCCGACGATGCCCTCGCCGATGGACTCGTCGCCGATGATCGCGAAGGGGCCGATCGGGATCTCGCCGCCGAACTCGTCGGCCATCGCGGTGATGACGCACGGGATCGACTCGCCGCGGGCCGCCCAGGCCGTCGCGTAGGTGGAGTGCGTGTGCACGACTCCCCCGACCTTGGGCATGTGGCGGTAGACGTAGGCGTGCGCGGCGGTGTCGCTCGACGGGCTGCGCTCGCTGCCGGGGCTGCCCTCGACGACGCTGCCGTCGAGGTGGCAGAGGATCTGGTTCTCGGGCGTCAGGTCGTCGTAGTCGACGCCGCTCGGCTTGATCACGAACAGGTTCGTGCCGGGAACGCGCTGCGAGACGTTGCCGCCGGTCCAGACCACGAGGCCGTAGCGGGTCAGCTCGGCGTGCAGGTCGCACACCGCGCGACGCGTCTCGTCGATGGCGGTCTCGGTGGCGCGGTCGATGAAGCTCACGCGGTCACCTCCGCGGCGGCAGCCGCGTCGGCAGCAGACGAGCCGCCGGAGGCGGCGGGCGCCTCGGGCTCGGCGACCGGTGCGTGCGAGCCGCCCCGCGCCTCCCTGCTGATCGCCTTGAGGCGGTGCATCACGTCGTTGCCGCCGCGCCCGAACCAGTCGTGCAGCAGCAGGTACTCGGCGTACAGGGCGTCGTACGCATCGGCGGCGGCGGGGTCGGGCGTGTAGGAGGCGCGGTCCAGGCTGCCCATCGCGTCGCCGGCCACGCGGGTGTCCGGGTAGGCACCTGCGGCGACGGCGGCGTGGATCGCGGAGCCGAGCGCGGGGCCCTGCTCGCTGCGGATCGTCGAGATCGGCATGCGGAGCACGTCGCTGTAGGTCTGCATCAGGTGGCGGTTCTTGAGCAGGCCGCCGGCGGCGATGAACTCGGTGACGGGGACGCCGGAGTCGTTGAAGGCCTCGACGATGCGTCGCGTGCCGAACGCCGTGGCCTCGAGCAGCGCCCGGTAGCCGTCCTCGGGGGTCGTGCCGAGCGTCTGGCCGACGATCACGCCGCTCAGCTCGTGGTCGACGAGCACCGAGCGGTTGCCGCTGTGCCAGTCGAGCGCGACGAGGCCGTGGGCGCCGACGGGCTGCTCGTAGGCGAGGTCGGTCAGGTACTGGTGCACACTGGTGCCGGCCGCCTCCGCCGCGTCGACCGCCGACTGCGGCACCTGGTTGCGGACGTACCAGGCGAAGATGTCGCCCACGCCCGACTGACCGGCCTCGTAGCCGAAGAAGCCCTCGGTGATGCCGCCGTCGACGACGCCGCACATGCCGGGGACCTCGGCGAGCTCGGCGCCGTTCATGACGTGGCAGGTGCTCGTGCCCATGATCGCGACCATCTGGCCGGGCTGCGTGGCCTTGGCGGCGGGGGCCGTGACGTGGGCGTCGACGTTGCCGACCGCGACGGCGATGCCCTCGGGCAGGCCGGTCCAGCCGGCCGCCTCGGCCGTCAGCGTGCCGGCGGCGTCGCCCAGGGCGCCGATCTCGTGCGCGACCTTCGCCTCGGCGAAGTCCGCGAAGTCGGGGTTGAGCGCCGCGAGGAAGTCGGCGCTCGGGTACTCGCCGTCCTGCAGGATGCCCTTGTAGCCGGCCGTGCAGGCGTTGCGGACGTACCGGCCGCTGAGCTGCCAGACGATCCAGTCGGCGGCCTCGACCCAGTGCTCGGTCGCGGCGTAGACCTCGGGGTCCTCCTCGAGCAGCTGCAGCCCCTTCGCGAACTCCCACTCGCTCGAGATGAGCCCGCCGTAGCGCGGCAGCCACGACTCGCCGCGCTCGCGAGCGAGCTCGTTGATGCGGTCGGCCTGGCCCTGGGCGGCGTGGTGACGCCACAGCTTGACGTAGGCGTGCGGCCGGTCGGCGAACTGCTCGAGCTCGTTGAGGGGCGTGCCGTCGGCCGTGGTGGGGACCATCGTGCAGGCGGTGAAGTCGGTGCCGATCCCGATCACCGAGGCAGGATCGACGCCCGACTCGGCCAGGGCGCGCGGCACGGCTTCCTTGAGCACGTCGACGTAGTCGCTCGGCACCTGCAGGGCCCAGTCGGCGGGGAGGCGCGCGCCGCCGACGGGCAGCGTGCGGTCGACGACGGCGTGCGAGTACTCGTGGGTGGCGGTGCCCAGCTCGGCCCCGTCGGACACGCGGACGACGACCGCCCGTCCGCTCAGCGTGCCGAAGTCGACGCCGACGACGTGTGCGTCGGGCGCGGCGGTGGTGTCTGCCATGGAACGTCCTTGTCCTGGTGGTGCGAGCCCCGGAGGGGCGGGTCTGGTGGTCTGCCCACGCGAAAGTGAGCGCTCACATTCTCACACGCCGCGTGCTCCGCGTGCAACGCGGCCGCGTCCTGCCGAGGGTCGGGCAAACTCGCCTCAGTGCGGGGGCACCGCCGTCGAGCGCCTGACGACGAGCTCGGGCAGCACGGCCTCGACGGGTCCGTCGTCGCCGGCGAGCACCGCCTCGACCGTGTCCATGATGCGGCGGCCGAGGGCCTCGAAGTCCTGCCGCACCGTCGTAAGCGGGGGCAGGAAGTGCGCCGCCTCCGGCACGTCGTCGAAGCCGACGACGCTCACGTCGCGCGGCACCTCGCGGCCGACGTCGCAGAACGCGTGCACGGCGCCGAGGGCCATCTGGTCGTTGGCGCAGAAGACCGCGGTGACGTCGCCCCGCTCTGCCAGTTCGAGGCCCAGTCGGTGGCCGGAGGCGGGCGTCCAGTCACCCCGCAGCAGCGGACCCGCGTCGAGGCCCAGGCGCTCGCACGCGTCTCGCCAGCCCCGCTCGCGGTCGCGCCCGTCCATCCACGCCTCGGGGCCCGCGACGTGGGCGACCGAACGGTGCCCGAGGGACGCGAGGTGCTCGACGGCCAGCTCCGCCCCCCTCGCCTGGTCGATCGACACGGCGTGGTGGCCGTCCTCGGCGACGCTGTCGGCGGTCACCAGCGGCACGGCCACCCGGGAGGAGCGAAGCACCTCGAGGGCCTCGGCGTCGGGCGCGATCAGGACGATGGCGGCCACCGCCTGCCCGACGAACGCGTCGACGGCCTGCTGGACGGCCCGGGCGTCGTCGCCGTCGAGGGTGGCCATCGACACCTGGTAGCCGGCTCGGCGCGCGGCGCCGTTGAAGCCGTGCATCGTGCTCGAGGGCCCGTAGAAGGGGAACCCGGTGCTGATCAGCCCGATCGAGCGGGTCTTGCGGCTGGCGAGCGCCCGCGCGGTGAGGCTCGGCCGGTAGCTCAGCTTCTCGACGGCGGCGTCGACCTTCGCCTTGGTGGCTGGGCGCACGGTGGGGTCGCCGTTGACGACGCGCGACACCGTCTGGTGCGAGACGCCGGCCGCGGCCGCGACGTCGAAGAGGGTTGCCACTGTCTGATCCTAAAGGTCGTTCGGTTTCCGATCCGGGGCCCGCCGGCCGGCCGGCCAGGCAGGGGCCGGGGCCCTGATCGTGTCGAGGACTCAGGCACGAACGTCGGGACCGACCGGGGACGACGGAGGCGCGGTCCCCCCTGGGCCGCGCCTCCTGATTCGTCGACCGACCGACCGGTCGACGAGCCTCGTCGAGCTGCCCTGCCGGCAGCTCGCTCGCCGCTACTTGCCGCTGGAGCCGGCCCGGCGCTTGTTGAACACGTCGAACGCGACCGCGGCGAGCAGCACGAGCCCCTTGATCAGGGACTGGTACTCGCTGCCGACGCCGAGGATCGACATGCCGTTGTTCAGGATGCCGATGATCAGGCCTCCGACGATGGCGCCGGTGACCGTGCCGATGCCGCCCGTGACCGCCGCGCCGCCGATGAAGACGGCCGCGATGGCGTCGAGCTCGAACCCGTTGCCGGCACTGCCGCTGGCGAGGTTCAGCTGGCCCGTGAAGACCAGGCCGGCGAGGGCCGAGATGACGCCCATGTTGACGAACAGCAGGAACGTGACGCGCTTCGTCTTGATGCCCGAGAGCTCGGCGGCGTGCAGGTTGCCGCCGATGGCGTAGACGTGGCGGCCGAAGACCGAGTTCTTCATGACCGTCGAGTACACGACCACGAGCACGGCCAGGACGACCAGCACGATCGGGGTGCCCGAGTAGCTGGCGAGGAGGAACCCGATGTACATCACGAGGCCGACGGTGAAGACCATCTTCGTGACGAACCACAGGAACGGCTCGTCCTCGAGCTGGTACTTGCGGCGCGTGGCACGGCCGCGGAGCCCTGTGCCGATCAGGGCCACGGCGGCGATCGCGCCGAGCACGAGCGTCAGCGGCTCGTAGCCGGTCGAGCCGAAGGCCGGGAGGAACCCGGAGCCGATGTCGCGGAAGCCCTGGGGGAAGGGCGAGATCTGCTGCGTCTGCAGGGCGATCTGGGCCGCGCCGCGGAAGGCGAGCATGCCCGCCAGGGTGACGATGAAGGCCGGGATGCCGAAGTAGGCGATCCAGAAGCCCTGCCAGGCGCCGACCAGGCCGCCGAGGACGAGGCAGAGCACGACCGCGACGGGCCAGGGCAGGCCCCACTGCGTGATCATGACCCCGGCCATGGCGCCGGTGAAGGCGACGATGGAGCCGACCGAGAGGTCGATGTGGCCGGCGATGATGACCATCACCATGCCGATGGCGAGGATCAGGATGTAGCTGTTCTGCACCACCAGGTTCGACACGTTGATCGGCGCCAGCGTGATGCCGTTCGTCGTGATCTGGAAGAA
This sequence comes from Frigoribacterium sp. ACAM 257, assembly GCF_007954365.1. GTDB lineage: Bacteria > Actinomycetota > Actinomycetes > Actinomycetales > Microbacteriaceae > Frigoribacterium. Next base: position 137,168 of record NZ_VOLO01000001.1, on the reverse strand, counting down.
CAGCACGATGACGATCAGCGCGATGAAGAGGCCGATCTGGCGCAGCTGGCTGCCGAGGTACGACACCGCGCCGACCAGCGGGTTGCCGCCGGAGCCGCTCTGCGGCTGGCGGGAGGTGGGCGACCCGCCCGTGGGCTTCGGGTCGGAGGCCTGGGTGGGGCTAGGCGCGCTCATTGACGGGGCTCTCTCGTTCGAGGGTCATGTACTTCAGGAGGAACTCGGGGGTCGCCTCGGCGACGGGCACGTCGGCCGTGATGCGCCCCTCCGAGAGGGTGTAGATGCGGTCGCAGATGCCGAGCAGCTCGGGCAGCTCGCTCGAGATGACGATCACGCCCTTGCCGGCGTCCGCGAGCTGGTTGATGATCGTGTAGATCTCGTACTTGGCGCCGACGTCGATCCCGCGGGTGGGCTCGTCGAGGATGAGCACGTCGGGGTCGGTGTACATCCACTTCGACAGGACGACCTTCTGCTGGTTGCCGCCGGAGAGCTTGCCCGTCAGGGCGGCCACGTTCGGCGCCTTGATGTTCATGCTCTTGCGGTACCCCTCGGCGACCGTGCTCTCTTCCGAGCTGTTCACGAAGCCGGCCTTCGCGAGCTTGCGGAGAGCCGAGCCGGAGACGTTGCGCGTGATGTCGTCGATCAGGTTGAGGCCGTACTTCTTGCGGTCCTCCGTGGCGTAGGCGATGCCGGCGTCGATGGCCTTGCTCACCGTGCTGGTGTCGATCTTCTCGCCCCGCTTGTAGACGGTGCCCGAGATGCCGGTGCCGTAGCTCTTGCCGAAGACGCTCATGGCGAGCTCGGTGCGCCCGGCGCCCATGAGGCCCGCGATGCCGACGATCTCGCCGGCCGCCACGCTCAGGTTCGCCTGGTGGATGATCTCGCGGCTCGAGTCGAGGGGGTGGTGGACGGTCCAGTCCTCGATGCGGAGGAGCTCCTCGCCGATGCGGGACTCGTGGGACGGGTAGCGGCTCTCGAGGTCGCGGCCGACCATGCCCTTGATGATCCGGTCCTCAGTGACCTCGCCCGCGTGCATGTCGAGGGTCTCGATCGTCTTGCCGTCGCGGATGATCGTGACCTTGTCGGCGATCGTCTTGATCTCGTTCAGCTTGTGGCTGATGATGATCGACGTGATCCCCTGCCCCTGCAGGCTCTTGATCAGGTCGAGCAGGTGGGCGGAGTCGTCGTCGTTCAGGGCGGCGGTCGGCTCGTCGAGGATGAGCAGCTTGACGCGCTTCGAGAGGGCCTTGGCGATCTCGACGAGCTGCTGCTTGCCGACCCCGATGTCGGTCACCTTCGTGATCGGGTTGTCGCGCAGCCCCACGCGGGCGAGGAGCCCGGCCGCGTCGAGGTTGGTCTTGTTCCAGTCGATGAAGCCGCCCTTGGACTGCTCGTTGCCGAGGAAGATGTTCTCGGCGATCGACAGGAAGGGGCTGAGGGCCAGCTCCTGGTGGATGATGACGACGCCCGCGGCCTCGGAGTCGTTGATGTTCTTGAAGTCGACGGGCTGGCCGTCGAGCAGGATCTGGCCGTCGAAGGAGCCCGACGGGTAGACCCCCGACAGCACCTTCATCAGCGTCGACTTGCCGGCGCCGTTCTCGCCGCAGATCGCGTGGACCTGGCCGCGCTCGACCTCCAGCGTGACGTCCTGCAGGGCCTTGACGCCGGGGAACGTCTTCGTGATGTCGCGCATCTCGAGGATCGTGTTCGCCACGTGTTCCTTCTTTCGTGCATGGGGTGGGGCGGAGCTGTGGGGCGCAGGAGGTGCGGAGCGGGTGCACCGCACCTCCTGCGCCCCGGGGAGGGGAGACCTACTTGAGGTCGGCCTCGGTGTAGTAGCCGCTGTCGATCAGGACCTCTTTGTAGTTGTCCTTCGTGACGGTGACGGGCTGGAACAGGTAGGTCGGGACGACCTTGACCTTGTTGTCGTACGTCTTGTCGTCGTTCGTCTCGGGCGTCTTGCCGTTGAGGATGTCGTCGGCCATCACGACGGACTGGTCAGCGAGCTGACGGGTGTCCTTGTAGATGGTCGAGTACTGCTGGCCGGCGATGATCGACTTGACCGAGGCGGCCTCGGCGTCCTGGCCGGTGACGATCGGGAGGGCGTCGTCCGAGTAGCCGGCACCCTCGAGCGCCGAGATGATGCCGATCGAGATGCCGTCGTAGGGCGAGAGCACGCCGTCGAGCTTGGTGCCGCCCGAGTACGTCGACGCGACCAGGTTCTGCATGCGGGCCTTGGCGGTCGCGGGGTCCCACTGCTGCGTGGCGGCCTGCGTGAACTGGTCCTGGCCGGAGCCGATGGTCAGCGAGCCGTCCTCGATGTAGGGCTTGAGGGTGTCCATCGCGCCGTTGAAGAAGAACTGCGCGTTGTTGTCGTCGGGGCTGCCGGCGAAGACCTCGATGGTCTTGGGCTCGGCGCCGTCGACCTTCGCGCCGTCGGCGTCGGCGAGGCCGAGGCCGGTCAGCAGGCTGGTGCCCTGGTCGACGCCCACCTTGTAGTTGTCGAACGACACGTAGTAGTCGACGTTCTCGTTGCCCGTCAGGAGGCGGTCGTACGAGATGACCTTGATGCCGGCCGCGGCCGCGGAGTCGAGCTGGTCGCTGAGCGAGCCGCCGTCGATCGAGGCGACGATGAGGACCTTCGCGCCCTTGGTGATCATGTTGCTGACCTGCTGGACCTGCTGGGGGATCTTGTTGTCGGCGTACTCGAGGTCGACCTTGTACCCCTTCTTCTCGAGGGCGCTCTTGACGGCGTCGCCGTCCTTGATCCAGCGCTCGGAGACCTTGGTGGGCATCGCGACGCCGATGAGGGCGCCCGAGTTGTCTCCGCCGCTGTCGCCGCTGCCGCTGTCGGCGCCACGGCCGCCGCCGGCGCAGCCGGCGAGGGAGACGGCGAGACCTGCGGCGACGATGCCGACGAGGAGCTTCTTCTTGTTCACGGGGATTCCTTCGTGTCCGTGTCATCTCGACGGCGTCGTCGATGACGGATGGTGTGCTGCGTGGGTGGTGCAGGGATCGGCGGGGGCGAGCGGCGGGACGTCGCGGGACCGGGCCGGGGGCGGCGGGTCGCGACCGGGGTCGCGTCGGGCCGGCCGGCGCACGGGGAGGTGCGCCGGAGCTGGGGGCCTAGGCGGCCGAGGAGGCGGCGGCGCGGAGGGCCGGTGCCGGTGCCGCCGGGCAGAGGGCCGAGGAGGCGCGTGCGGCCTGGCGGGGAGCCGAGGCGGCGGGTGCGGTGCGGGCGGTGCGGTTCACAGGTGACCTCTTCGTCAGGTGGTGTGTCGCTGGTGCGCGGAAGGTGCGGGGGTCTTGCCGGGCCGAGCGTGCGGGTGCCGATGTCCGGCCCGTACGTCGCCGGTGCGGCTGCTGTGCCGACCCGGTGACGCTGATGTGACCGTTTCATGTGAGCGCTCACATCTGCGGTCCGGGGCAACTATGAGGCAGGCCGGGACCGATGTCAAGTCGCGCACACGGGGGTCAGGGTTCACACGCCGGATACACGCCGTTCACGGGCCTGAGCGGAACGCGGGGCACGATGTGCGCATGATCACCGTCACGGCCACCGTCCACACCGCGCACGACAGCGCCGGGTTGTTCTGGCTGTCCCGTCGGCTCCTGGCCGAGCACACGACGGCGCGGGTCGACGAGGGGCAGTACCTCGTGCAGCTCGCCGACGCGGGGACGGTGCTGCTCACCGAGCTCACCGAGATGCTGCGCTTCGACGTCGTCGTGCGGGACGAGCTCGCCGCACGGCGCACTCGTCGCGCCCTCGACGGCGTGCTCGCGCGGTGGTCGCTCGGCGCCGTCTCGGCGGTCACCTGGCAGACGGAGCCTCTCGGCGCGGAGCCGATCGGCGCGTAGGCCGACCCCGGCCGGGCGCGACCCGGCCTGCCCGGCCGAGTCGCGCCTCCCTCGGAGGCCGGGTGGCGCCTCCTGCGGGGTCGCGTCAGGCGATCGCGGAGATCGTCCAGGACGCGGTGTGCGACTCCCCCGGCGCGAGCCGGACGAGGTCGACGCCGCTGGTGAAGGCGTCGGGCGGGCAGGTCATCGGCTCGACGGCGAGGCCCAGGCGGTCGAGCTCGGGCTCCGGGCGGTCGCCCGTGTGCACCTGGACCCAGGGCAGCTCGGAGACGGCCCACGACATCGCGACGCCGCTCCCGTCGCGGGAGACGACCTCGACCGTGGCACGCCCGTCCGCACCGGCGTCGATCTCGGTGAAGGCGTGGTCGACGAACAGGTCGCCGACGGTGCGGGCCTCGCGGAAGTCGAAGCCGTCACGCTCGGTGACGCCGTGCACGCCGGTCGGGACGAGGCGTTCCTCGGTGACCTCGAGGTAGCTCGCCGCCGGGAGCAGCAGGGACCAGTCGTCGACCCGGCCCTCGCCGGCGACGAGGTACGGGTGCGGGGCGACGCCGTACGGAGCCGTGCCCTGTCCGACGTTGGTCGCCGTGACGGTGGTGACCAGGCCGGCGTCGCCGAGTTCGTACGTCGCTCGGAGCTCGAGCCGGTAGGGATAGCCGTCGCTCGGGGCGAGCTGGGTCACGAGGGAGGCGCGGTGCGAGCCGTCCTCGTCGGCCGGGTCGGCCGCCCAGTCCGCCCACTGCACCAGCCCGTGCAGCGCGTGGCCCCGCTCGATCTCGTTGAGGGGCAGCTGACGTTCGACCCCGTCGTCGTCCCACGAGCCGTCGACGACCCGGTTGGGCCACGGGGCGAGCAGCGCGCCGCGGTACAGCGGACGCACCTCGTCGAGGCCGAACGGGACGACGAGGTCACGGCCGTCGTGGGTCAGCGAACGCAGCGTCGCACCGACGCCGGCGATCTCGGCCCGGTACGGGCCGTGCTCGAGCACGGTCGGCACGCCGCTGACGGGCACGGCGGCAGGTGTCGTCGGCCCGGCGACAGCGGTGGTGGTGGTCTCAGGCACGGGCTGTTCCTCCGAAGACGAGGTGGTCGAGGTGAGCGTTGCGGAACCGCCCGTCGGGGTCGACGGCGGCGGCGTGGGCCGCGAAGTCGTCGAGTCGAGGGTAGCGACGACGCAGCACCCCGTGGTCGAGGCCGGCCACCTTGCCCCAGTGGGGGCGGGCGTCGAACGGGGCCAGCGCCTCCTCGACGCTCGGGAGCACCGCGAGCACCGCCTCCGTGTCGCGGCGCCAGGTGAAGTGGAACGCGATGCTGTCGCGGCCGCCGCTCGGGCTGAGCCAGGCGTCGTCGGCGGCGACGCTGCGGATCTCGCTGACGAAGATCACGTCGGCCAGGCCCTCGCCGATCGCCCGGAGGGCCTCGACGGCGGCCGGGGCGTGCTCGGCGGGGACGAGGTACTCGCTCTGGATCTCCTCCCCCGCGCTCGGCGTGAACTCGGCGCGGAAGTGCGGCAGCCGGTCGAGCCAGGGGCCGGGGACGCCGAGCTGCGGGGTGACGGCGTCGGCCGCCGTGTCGGGCAGCATGTGCACGGCCTCGGAGGCGGGGCGGGCCCCGAGCGCGACGAGGTCGAGCGGAGTCGCGAGCGGGGCGTCTCCGACCCTCGCCTTCGCCCAGACCTGGCCGACGACGTCGCCGGTGTACCGGGTGAAGAGGCTGACGCTGTAGGCGTGCGCCATCAGCGCGCCGAAGTTCTCGAGGGCCGCCTCCCACGGGAGGTCGTGGTGGACGGTCTGCACGACGTCGAACGTCGGGACGGTGTCGAGCACCAGCGCGGTGACGATCCCGAGGGCGCCGAGCCCGACGACGGAGGCGCCGAACGCGTCGTCGCCGCGACGGACGACGTCGAGCGAGCCGTCGGCCCGCACGATCTCGACGGCGGCGACGCTGGCCGAGAGCGCGGGGTTGCGCACGCCCGAGCCGTGCGTCCCGGTCTGGACGGCGCCGGCCACGCTGATGTGCGGCAGCGAGGCGAGGTTCGGCAGGGCGCGGCCGCGGGACTGCAGCTCGCGGGCGAGGACGGCGTGCGTGGTGCCGGCCCCGACGCGGACGGTGCCGGCGGCCTGGTCGAGCTCGATCGGCAGCCCGAGCGCCTCGGTGGAGACGAGCACCCCGTCGGTGTCGGCGACCCGGTTGAACGAGTGGCGCGAGCCGATCGCCTTGACCCGACGGCTGGACGCGACGATGTCGCGCAGCTCGTCGACCGAGGTCGGGGTGCGGAGGTCGGTCGTCGTGTACTCGACGTTCGCGGCCCAGTTGTGCATGAGACTCCTTCGACTCGGTGACGGCGTCCAGTCTAGTGAGCGCTCACTCTACGGGGCCCGAGGCGGGCGTCGTCGACGCCGTGTCGGTGGTGCGTCGACGATTCAGGAGACGTCGTCGCGGCGCCCCGTGGCACCGGGCAGCGCAGCCGGGCGAGGACGTCCACGCCTGAATCGTCGACACGACCCCCGACGGGGGGCTCGCTGAGCCCCCGCCGTGCACCCGCGCCCCCCGCGGCGAGGCCCGTGTCCCCCTCACTGGGGACCGGCGACCCCCCGGACCGGGGCCGCGTCCCCCGTTGTCCCCCGGCCCGGGACGCGGTTCGCTGGGTACAGGCACCGGGAGACCGCCGCCGACCGACCACGACCCAGGGGAACACCACGATGGACTCGACCGCACACGGCACCGACGCCGTCCGCGCCTCCGCTCCGCAGCAGCTCGGCGACGACCGGCGCGTCCGCCCCGAGCGCGTCGTCCGACTGCGCCGGGCTCCCTCCTTCTTCCTCACCTGGCTCGACGTCCCGAACGACGGCAGCGACCCGGCCCTGCCGCTCGGCGCCTGCCTCGTGCTCCGCCGCGTCGGCGGCCAGACGCCCCGCGACGTGGTCGTCGAGCTCCCCGGCGGCGTCGCCCGCCGCACGGACGCACTGCGCCGCCGATCGACGATGGGCGTCGCGACGCCGACCGAGATCGGCGCCCTCGCCGAGCTCGGCACGATCTTCGTCGAGTGGACCTCGTCCGACGGCGTCCGCCGCACCACGTGGCTGCGCGTGCCGTCCGTGCCCGCGCGCTACCGCGTCCGCCGCGCCGCCTAGGCAGCCGCCTCCTCAGCGTCGGTACGCCGCCGCGGGGTGCGAGGCAGGGAGGCGCGGCCCGCCCCCCGTGTACCGCTCGCGCAGCGTCTCGCCCGGCACGTACGCCTCGCGCACCCGGCCACGGCGGCGCAGCTCGGGCACCACCAGCTCGACGAAGTCGCGCAGCGTGTCGTACGAGTGGTACTGCCGCAGGTTGATCCCGTCGATGCCCTCCTCGTCGAGCCAGCGCTCGATCTCGTCGGCGACGACCGTCGGCGTGCCCGCGACGAAGAACGCACCGCCCCAGGCCTCGTCGACGCTGGCGATCAGCTCGCCGACCGTGATGTCGAGAGGCAAGGAGGCGGCCCCCGGGTGGTCGAGACGCCCCTCGGCCACGAGGGCCTCGCGGACGGTCGTCGCGGGGTCGTGCGACGGCGCGTCGAAGGGGACGCTGCGGTGCACGAGCGCGCCCTGCTCGCTGGCGAACGACCGGTAGAGGGCCAGCTTCTCTGCCACCGCCTCCTCGGTCTCGGCCGTGACCACGCCGGCCTGGACGATGAAGCGGACGTCGTCAGCGGCCCGGCCCGCCTCGACCGCGGCGGCACGCGTGGCCTCGGCGACGCGCGCCACCGCGCGACCGCCGGTGAAGACGACCTCGGCGTTGCGGGCGGCCTGCTCGACACCTGTCGGCGACGCGGTCGCGAGGAACAGCACGGGGGTGCGCTGCGGCGACGGCTCGCTGAGGTGCGGCCCGGCGACCTTGTAGAAGCGACCGTCGTGGTCGATCGTGTGCACCTTGGACGGGTCGGTGTAGACCCCCGACCCGGGAGCGAGTCCGTCGGCGGACGGGTCGGCGACGACGGCGTCGTCCTCCCACGAGCCCTCCCAGAGCTTGTAGAGCACGTCCAGGTACTCGGCCGCCCTGGCGTAGCGCTCCTCCTTCGGGATCTGGTCGTCGAGCCCGAAGTTGCGCGCGGCGGAGGGGAGGTACGAGGTGACGACGTTCCAGCCGACCCGCCCGCCCGTGAGGTGGTCGAGCGTCGACATGCGGCGCGCGAAGGCGAAGGGCGGCTCGTAGCTCGTCGACGCCGTGACGCCGAAGCCGAGGTGCTCGGTCACCGCCGCCATCGCCGGCACGACGAGCATCGGGTCGTTCGCCGGTGCCTGGATGCCCTCCATCAGGGCCGGCGCGGGGCTGTCGCCGTAGACGTCGTAGGTGCCGAGCACGTCGGCGAGGAACACGGCGTCGAAGCCGCCCTGCTCGGCCAGGCGGGCGAGCTCGGTCCAGTAGCGGATGTCGGTGTACTCACGACGGTGGTTGCCGGGCAGCCGCCAGAGACCGTGCGTGATGTGGCCGACGCAGTTCATCTCGAAGAGGTTGAGGATCAGCGGCTTCTTCGCACCGCGGGCGACGTCGGGGGTCGGGACCGTCATCGGCGTCGGGGCGGTGCCGGGGGTCGGGGCGGTGCCGGGCGTCAGGGCGGTGTCGTCGGTGTGGTCGCTCACCTGGTCGACCCTGCCACAGGCGCGGGGCACCGGCCGGGCACGTGACTTCCCGCGACGCGTGGTACTCCGGTGCCAGGACGACGGCACCGTGCTCCGATCTGCGCGAGGACGACGCTCCGTACCGTCGTGGACATGATCGAAGCCAGCCACCTCACCAAGCGCCACGGCACCTCCCTCGCCGTCGACGACGTCTCGTTCACCGTCGCGCCGGGCACCGTCACCGGGTTCCTGGGGCCGAACGGCGCCGGCAAGTCGACCACCATGCGGATGGTCGTCGGGCTCGACCGGCCGACCTCGGGCACGGTCACGGTCAACGGGCGCCGCTACGCCGACAGCCCCGCTCCCCTGCAGGAGGTGGGGGTCCTGCTCGACGCCGGCGCCGTCCACCCGGGACGCACCGCCCGCGACCACCTCCGCTCCGTCGCCCGCACGCACGGCATCCCCGACCGCCGCGTCGACGAGGTCATCGGCCTCGCCGGGCTCGAGTCCGTCGCCCGGCGCCGCGCCGGCACCTTCTCGCTCGGCATGGGCCAGCGGCTGGGGATCGCCACCGCCCTGCTCGGCGACCCCGGGACGCTCGTGCTCGACGAGCCGGTCAACGGCCTCGACCCCGAGGGCGTCATCTGGGTGAGACAGCTCTGCCGCTCGCTCGCCGCCGAGGGCCGGGCCGTGCTGCTCTCGAGCCACCTGATGAGCGAGATGGCGCAGACCGCCGACCGCCTCGTGGTGCTCGGCCGTGGCCGCGTGATCGCCGACGCCTCCGTCGCGGACGTGCTCGCGGGCCAGGGCAGCGGGAAGGTCGTGGTCAGGACCGACTCGCCGGACCGCCTCGAGGACCTCCTGGGCCAGCTCGGCGGCACCGTCTCACGCCTCTCGGCCGACCGCCTCGAGGTCACGGGGCTCACCGCGGAGCAGGTCGCCCGTGCGGCCGCGCCCGCGGGGGTGCTGCTCTTCGAGCTGACGCCGACGCAGACGTCGCTCGAGGACGCCTTCTTCGGGCTGACGGACGACTCGGTCGAGTACCGGTCGGGGTCGAGGACTCAGGTGTGAGCGGCCGGCGCACCTCGGCGACGCCCGTGACCGGGGTGCCGTGACCAGCACCTCCTGAGTCCTCGACGGCGGGCCTGCCTGCTGCCCCGGCTCGAGCTCGTCGCTGACGCGCTCCCTCCTTCTCTTCCCCCTCTCTGCCTCTTCCCCTCGCCTTCCCGTTTCGTCCCTCCCGATCGGAGACACCTCGTGACCACCATCGCCGCACCCCTTCTCGCCCCCCTCGACCGAGCGCCGCGCCTGACCTTCGCCGGGGTGGCGCGGTCGGAGCGGACGAAGCTGACGAGCCTGCGCTCGACCTGGCTGATCGCGGCGCTGACCGTCGTTCTGTCCGCCGCGGCGAGTGCCGCCGTCGCCCTCACCGACGCCTCCGACCCTGCCGGGGCACTGGCCGGCGGCGTGGCGACGACCCTCCGCACGATGGCGCCCGCGACGACCGTCGTCGAGCTCTTCGTGACCGTCCTGGTCGTGCTCTTCGTCACCCAGGAGTTCGCGACCGGCCAGAAGCGGACCACCTGGGCGGCCGTGCCCCGTCGCCTGCACGTGCTCGCGGCCAAGACCCTCGTCGCCGCGGGCGCCGCCGTCGTGCTCTCGGCGGCCTCGTCGGTCGCGGCGTGGACGGCGTCGAGCCTCGTGCTGTCGAGCACGGGCCTCCGGACCTCGCTGGTCGACCCCCCGGTGCTGCAGGCCGTCGGCTCCGCGGCGGCGTGGCTCGTCGTGCTCACGGTGTTCACCGTGATGGTCGCCACCCTCGTCCGGAGCTCGGCCGGGGCGATCGCCATCGTCCTCGGGGTACTGCTCGTGCTGCCCGTGGCCGTGGTCCTCGTGACCGCGGGCGAGGGCGCCGACTGGTCCGTCCTGCTCCTCACGTACGCTGAGACGACCATGAGCCACCTCTTCTCGGGCACCGAGCCCGCTGCCGACCTGGGCCGAGACCTGGGCGTGCTCGCCGCGTGGCTCGTCGTGCCGACCGCGGCCGCGGCGTGGGCGACTGCGCGCCGCGACATCTGAGATGACCTCGAGACGCGCCTCCTCGTCGTCGGGGCCCGACCACGTGCCGGGGCCGGGAGGCCGCGCGCGCGCCGCCGCCGACGTCGTGACGGCCCCGCGTCCGCCCGGGGCCGTCCGGCGTCGGCTCGCCGCGCACCCCGTCGCGACCGACGTGGTCGTGGCCCTGGTCGTCGGCGCGGTCGGGTTCGCCGGCGGGATCTCGCAGCTCGCTCCGTGGGTCGTCGTGCTGTCGGCCACGTGGCCCTGGTACGTGTTCTGGGCCCTGGCCTACGGCGGGCTGCTGCTGCGCCGCCGCCTGCCGGTCACCGTGGTCGCGGTCGCCTTCGTCTCCCTCGTCGGCCAGGCCGCGCTCGATGAGCCCGCCCTGCCCTGGGCCCTGCTCATCGCCCTCTACTCCGTCGCGGCGCACCGTGGCGCTCGTTGGGCCTGGGGCTGCTCGGCAGCGGTCGTGGGGCTCCTGGGGGCGCTCTCGGCCACGCTCGTGCCGCAGCTCGAGTCGCCCCTGGTGGCGGCGTTCGGCATCGTGGTGGTCGTGCTCGTCGGGCTCAACGTGCGCAGCCGGCGCCAGTACCTCGCCGCCCTCATCGACCGGGCTGCACAGCTCGAACGCGACCGTGACCAGGAGGCGCGCCTCGCCGCGGGCGCGGAACGCGCGCGGATCGCCCGCGAGCTCCACGACGTCGTCGCCCACGGCATGTCCGTCATGATCAGCCTCTCCGACGGGGCCGACGCCGTGGCCGACGCCGACCCGGCACGCAGCCGGGACGCGGTGCGCCAGATCGGCGTCGTCGGCAGGGAGGCGCTGGCCGACATGCGCCGCCTACTGGGCGTGCTGCACGACGGGGACGAGGACGCGGCGCTCGCTCCCCAGCCGGGCCTCGACGGGCTCGACGACCTCGTGGAGACCTACCGCTCGGCCGGCCTGCCCGTCGCGCTGACCCGGGAGGGCGACCTGCCGACCGCTCCCGCCGTGCAGGTGGTGCTGTACCGGACCGTGCAGGAGGGGCTGACGAACGCCCTGAGGTACGCCGACCGGCCCGCGCGGGTCGCGGTCGTCCTGCGGGGCCCGGCGTCGCGGGGCGCCGAGCCGGGCGGCGGCCGCCGCCGACACGGACTCGGCGAGGTGACCGTCGAGGTCGTCGACGACGGCGAGGGCGCCGTCCCCGCCGCGTCGGTCGGGACGGAACGGGGGCTCGTCGGCCTCCGGGAGCGCGCGGCGCTTTTCGGGGGCAGACTCGAGGCTGGACCGCGCGACGAGCTGGGCGGTCGAGGCTGGCGGCTGCGCCTCGTCCTCCCGGCCCCGGGCGACGACGCCCGCGGCACCGCAGCCGGCGGCGCTCAGCCCGTCGGGGACGCCGACCCGATGCCCGAGGAGGCGCCGTGACCGAGACCACCGTGATGCTCGTCGACGACCAGGACCTGCTCCGCGCCGGCATGGCCATGGTGCTCGGGGCACAGCCGGGCCTGCGGATCGTGGGCGAGGCCGCCGACGGCCTCTCCGCCGTCGAGCGCGATGCCGAGCTGCGCCCTGACGTCGTCCTCATGGACGTCCGGATGCCGGGGCTCGACGGCATCGAGGCCACCCGCCGCATCGTGGCTGCTCGCCCGGAGGCCCGCGTGCTCGTGCTGACGACGTTCGACCTCGACGAGTACGCGTTCGGCGGCCTCAACGCCGGCGCCAGCGGTTTCCTGCTGAAGGACGCGCCTCCCGCCGAGCTCGTCGCCGCGATCAGGACCGTCGCCGCGGGCGACGCCATCGTGTCGCCCCGTGTCACCCGGGCGATGCTCGACCTGTACCGGGGGCGGCTGCCCGATCGTGCAGGCGCCCGCCGCGCCTCCTCGCTCGACCTGCTGTCGGAGCGCGAGCACGAGGTGCTCGTCGCCATCGGACGGGGCCTCAGCAACTCGGAGATCGCCGGTGAGCTCTACCTGTCGGAGTCGACCGTGAAGACGCACGTCGGCCGCGTGCTGGCGAAGCTCGCCCTGCGGGACAGGGTGCACGCGGTGATCTTCGCGTACGAGAACGGGCTCGCCGGGGGCTGATGCCCGGCCGGGCGCGGCGGGCTGCGGCCGCCGCGCCTCAGGCCTCGGGCCTCAGGCCTCAGGCCTCAGGCCTCGGGCCTCGGGCCTCAGACCTCAGGACAGGTCGAGCACTCAGGCGATGACGTCGCGCGGCCCGTCGCCGACAGCACCTCGGGGGCGTGGCAGCGGTCGACACCTGAGTCCTCGACGCGGCCGGGCACCGCGCGGCCGGGCACCGCGCGGCCGGGACCCCACGGCAGCTACCGGCGGCCTCGCCCGCCGCGCACCGCGGGCCCTGCCGGCACCGATCCCGTACGGACGGCCTGCACGGTGGCGATCGACGCCGTCACGACCGACACGGACGACGTGATCGTGCGGAGGCTCGAGGTCGACAGGGTCGACTGCGCGTGGCCCGAGGCGGGGAAGCCCCGGCGACCGAGGACGACGACCACGAGGCTCGTCCCGACCACGACCGCGGCGACGAAGGGCAGCGCTCCGAGGCCGAGCCCGGCTGCGCCGAACACCTGTGCGCCCAGGGCGGCCCCGCCGGCGATGCCCACGTTGGATCCTGCGTTGACGAGCGCTCCGGCGATGTCCGGGCTGACGCCTCCGGTGCGGATCGCCGCCGCCATGAACAAGGTGCCGGTCGTGCCGTTGGCCGCCACCCAGAGCCCGGCGACGACGAAGGTGCCGACGAGCGAGCCGTGCACCAGGGGCAGCGCGGCGAGGGCGAGCGCCATGACGGCGACGGCCGCGATCAGGGTCTGCCGCGGCGCACGGTCGACGAAGGCCCCCGCGGTCAGCAGCCCCACGATGCCCGTGACCCCGAGCACGAGGAGGGCGGGCGCGACGGCGTCGTCGCCGAGGCCGGCCGTCACGAGGTACGGGCCGACGTAGGTGTAGACGACGTAGTGCCCGGCGAAGAGGAGGAGGTCGGCGACGACCACGGCGAGCAGGCCGGAACGAGCCCAGGCCGCGACCGAGCCGAGGTGCGGCGACGAGTCCCCCCGGACCGCGGGCAGGAACGCCAGCGCCACGACGGCGAGGACGGCGGAGGCGACCGCCACGGCGAACACCGCGGAGCGCCAGCCGAGGTGGTCGCCGACCGCCGTCGCCAGGGGCACGCCGAGCACGAAGCCGAGCGAGCTGCCCGAGTAGACGAACGCGATGGCGCGGCCCGCGAGCCGGGGCGGGACGATGCGCGTGGCGTAAGCCGAGGCCACCGAGAAGAAGAGGGCGTGGGCGACGCCGCCCACGACGCGTCCCGCGCAGACCGTCTCGAAGTTCGGGGCGAGCGCGACGATCAGGTTGGACGCCGTGTAGCCGCCGAGGGTCGCGACGAGGACGGCCTTCCGCGGCACGCGCGCCGTGACCCACGTCAGCGGCAGCGCGAGCAGGGCGACCGCGAGGGCGTAGACCGTGATGACGACGCCCATGCGGGACTCGGTGACCCCCAGGTCTGCGCTCATCGTCGACAGGAGGCCCACGGGCATCAGCTCGGTCGTGATGGCGAAGAAGGTGGCCAGACCGAGCACGGCGATCCCGACGATCGCCGAGGGGGTGAGGACGTGCGGCGTGCCGTCGTGGCCGTGGGTCGGACGCGGCGCAGGAGCCTCGATGGCGCTGACCCGCATCGAGCCCGTGTAGGTCGAGGCCGGGCGCTCGGGCGCCAGGGCGACGCTGCCGGTGCTGGTGCTCGTGCCGGCGCTCGTGCCGGTGCGGGCGTCGTCGGGACGCGGGGTGTCCTGGGTCACGGTCGGTCCTTCCTGGACGGGCCGGCCGGGCGCGCACGACGAAGAGCTCGTCAAGTGACCGCTCAGCCGACAGGACCAGGTGCGGTGACGCAGGCGGTGTCGGGAGGCGGAACGCGCTCGTCGCGGCGGAGGGGCGGGCGTTCGGGGATGGGCCACTCCACGACGAGGGCGTCCCTCCAGTGTGACACGATCCCCCGGCCCCTCCGCAAGATCCAGAGCGACATTCGGTTTTGCAGGCGGCGCGGCAGTGGCGACGTCAGGAGGCGCGGCGAGCGGCCAGCGCCGCCTCCAGCAGATCGGTGAGCACGGTGCCGCGCGAGCCCACGTCCTCCGGGTGCCACTGCACGCACCAGACGGGCGCCTCCTCGTGCTCGACCGCCTCGATCGTGCCGTCGTCGGCGCGGGCGACGACCCTGAGCCCCGCGGCGACCCGGCCGACGGCCTGGTGGTGGGAGCTCCGCACGTCGAGCTCCGTCGCGCCGAGCGCCTTGGCCAGCTCGCTGCCGGGCTCGACGAGCACGCGGTGGTCGACCATGCTGTCCGCGGTGTCGTCGCTGACGTGTCCGCCGTCGTGCAGGTGCTGCACCAGGTCGCCGCCGAGGGCGACGTTGACGAGCTGCATGCCCCGGCAGATGCCGACGAGCGGGATGCGTTCCGCGACGGCGCTGCGGACCAGCGCGACCTGGGCCCGGTCTGCCGCCGGGAACGTCTG
This sequence comes from Frigoribacterium sp. ACAM 257, assembly GCF_007954365.1. Taxonomy (GTDB): domain Bacteria; phylum Actinomycetota; class Actinomycetes; order Actinomycetales; family Microbacteriaceae; genus Frigoribacterium. The sequence goes on along the minus strand of NZ_VOLO01000001.1, from coordinate 122,148 downwards.
GCCGAGGTGCGGCTCGCTCAGGTCGCCGCCGTAGAAGGACGGGTCGACGTCCTCTCCCCCGGTGACGACGACTGCGTCGGCTGCCGCCAGCCGCGCGTCGAGCTCGTCCTGCGGAGTCTGCGCCGCGGGCACCCGGTCGACGAGGAAGCCGACGGAGCCGGCCGCCGCCACGACGCTGGCCGTCAGGCGCTGCAGCTCGGCCTCGAAGGCAGGGTCGCCGCGCCCGCCGTCGGCGACGTCGACGACGAGGAGGACGGGGCGCGACGCGGGGTCGCGTCGAGGACTCAGGTCGGACATGCCGACATCGTGCCAGGCGCTCGACGGGGCGGCCGGGCGCGACGCGCACGCCTGAGTCCTCGACGGGGCGTCCGGGCCCGGCCCGCACACACGCCGGGCTACTACCGTCGGGGGCACGCGTGCCGGCCCTGATCCGTGCAGCAGAGAGGGATGTCATGTTCGAAGCGGAGAACCTGCGCGACTGGATCGGCCTGCCGGTCGTCGACCTGGCCGGCGACAAGATCGGGCAGCTCGAGAGCGTCTACTTCGACACGTCGTCGGACAGCCCGTCCTTCGCGACGGTCCAGGCAGGCCTCGTGGGCAAGAAGCTGCTCTTCGTGCCGCTCGACGGCGCCGTCGTCGCGCCCAAGCACGTCAAGGTCCAGTTCGACAAGAAGCTCGTCAAGGACGCGCCGTCGATCGAGACGGACGGCGAGCTGGAGGCCTCCCAGGAGGCGGACGTCTTCGCCCACTACGGCCTCCCCTACGCGCTGGGCGCCGGCGGAGAGCGCCGGCTCGGCCGCCGCTGACACGGGCGGCAGGACACGAGGAGGCGCGGTGCGACAGGCACCGCGCCTCCGTCGTCTGCGGAACGGCTAGGCCAGGACCCCGAGGTGCTCGAGCAGGATGCTCGTGCCGATCACGATCAGCACGACGCCGCCCGCGATCTCGGCAGGCTTGCCGAAGCGGGCCCCGACGCGGTGGCCGACGAGCACGCCGACGAAGGTGAGGACGGTCGTCGTCACGCCGATCAAGAGCACGGCCCCGCCGATGGACACCGGCAGGAACGCGAGCGTCACGCCGACGGCGAGGGCGTCGATGCTCGTGGCGACGGCCAGCAGCAGCAGTTCGCGGATGGAGATCCGATCGACGTCGGCCTCGTCGTCGCCCCCCTTGGTGAACGCCTCCCAGAGCATCTTCGCGCCGATGAGGCTAAGCAGGCCGAAGGCGATCCAGTGGTCGAAGTCCGCGATGTAGCTCGCGAAGGCGGTGCCGAGCAGCCAGCCCGCGAGGGGCATCGCCGCCTGGAAGACGCCGAACGTCACGGCGATGACCGCCGCCCCGCGCACCGAGAACTGGCGCATGTGCAGGCCCTTGCCGAGCGCCACGGCGAAGGCGTCGGCAGAGACGCCGAGGGCGATGAGGAGGAGGGCCCAGAAGCTCACGACGGGTCCTTTCGGTGGCGGCGACGGCGGGCGTCGTCGCCCCGGAACCTCTCGATCTTGGCACGCCGGAGGCGGTGCTCACGCCAGAAAAGGCCTGATCAGACAACTTCGGGACGCCGAATTCGGGGTGTCGGGCGACCGCGCGAGAAGGCGGGCGAGACCGCGACGGTCTCGCCCGCCTCCTGCTGGCTCGTCGCGTCTGCGACGATGCTCGCGAGAAGTCGCCTACGCGGCGACGCTGCGCGTCGACGCCACGACGGCGGACACGACCTCGGCGAGCTGTGCCACGACCTCGGCGTCGTCCTTCGGGTGCACCTCGGCGAAGCGCACGACCGAGCCGGGGATCGCCAGCTTGACGTCCTCGAGCACGTTCGCGCCCGCGATGCCGAACGACTTGCGCGTCTCGTCCTGCGCCCACACGCCGCCGAACTGGCCGAACGCGCTGCCGATCACGGCGACGGGCTTGCCGGAGATCTGGCTCTCGCCGTAGGGGCGCGACGCCCAGTCGATCGCGTTCTTGAGCACGGCCGGGATGGTGCCGTTGTGCTCGGGCGTGACGACGAGCACGGCGTCGGCGCCGCTGAGCGCACTGCGGAACGCGACCGCCGCCTCCGGACGGGCGCCGTCGACGTCGATGTCCTCGTTGTAGAAGGGCAGGTGCGCGATGCCGTCGTAGACGCTCAGCGTCACGCCCTCGGGGGCGTTCAGCACCGCGGTCTCGGCGATCTGCTTGTTGGTGGATCCGGCGCGCAGGCTGCCGACGAGGACGAGGACGTGGGTCATGGGGTCTCCTTGGTGAGGTGGGGCGCGGATCGATGACGTGTCACGTACGCCCACGGGAGCAGACCCGCAGGAGGCGCGGGATATTCCCGCAGACCGCTGCGGCGGGTGCGGTCGGCCTGGGCGCACGCGTCCTCGCGGGGCTGCCGCGCGCCTCCTCGGCTCAGGTCGGGCGACGGATCGTGCTGACGACGTCGACGAGGCTCGGCCTCGCGGGCGCCGAGCCGAACCCGAAGCGGACCGGGGGCGAGAGCGGGGCGAGGGCGCCGAGGTCGACGCCGCCGCGCGTGGCCGTGACGCCGGCGAGGTCACGGGCCAGGGTGACGCCGTAGTACTCGCGGCGGCCTCCGCCGGCGGTGCCGGCCGTGCGGGCGCCGCGGACGAGCACGCGCGCGACGGGATCGACCAGGGTGAGCCAGGCCGGTCGGGTCGCGAGGCCGCGAGGCACGAGCCGCAGCAGCACTCCGAGCCACGAGATCGGCCCGACGACGAGCGTCACCTCGAGGTCGCCAGCCGTCACGGCGATGCCGCCGTCGACCCGGCGCCGGCTCACGGGCACGACCTGGACCTCGTCGAACGAGTAGGTCGACGAGACGTAGTCGGCGACCTCGGGCGACGGCGCCAGCAGGACGCGGTGGCCGGCCTCGTCCTCGAGCATCACGTCGGCGAACCGGCCGAGCGGCGAGTCGTCCCACATGCCGATCACGACACGGGTGCCGGAAGCGGTGCCGAAGCCGGCGATGCGCCCACGGAACCGGTCGTCGGGGGCGCGCGACGGACGGGGCGGGCGAGACGGGCTCGGCGAGGAGCGGACGGAGCTGGACGAGGGCATGCGGGCGAGGCTACGCGGGCTGGCGCGTCGACGATTCAGGCGACGGGAGCGGGACGGGCCGTGCCCGCCGCACGACGGCGACGTCGCGGCGTCCGTCTCCTGATCCCTCGACGATAGGCCAGCCGCAGGCCGCAAGCCGCAAGCCGCAGGCCGCAGGCCGCAGGCCGCAGGCCGCAGGCCGCAGGCCGCAGGCCGCAGGGCGCCTCGCGGCCTGCAGCCTGCCTGCAGGCGATCGAGACGAGTCGGGTTCAGTACCCGGCGTCGACGTCGACGACGCCGACGGGCTGCCCGCCCTCGGCGAGGGCGCGGACGTTCTCCTCGACGCGAGCCTGGAACAGAGGCTCGGTCATCGAGTTCGTGTTGGCCTGGTGAGGCGTGATCAGCGCGCGGGGCTCGTCCCACAACGGGTGCCCGTCAGGCAGCGGCTCGGGGTCGACCACATCGAGGCCGGCACCCCCGATCTGCCCCGCGGCGAGCGCTGCCACCAGGGCGTCGGTGTCGACGAGCGGACCCCTGGCGATGTTGACCAGCACGGCAGTCGACTTCATCGCCTCGAGCTCGGCTCGGCCGACGATCTTCGCCGTGCCGTCGGTCAGCGCAGCCGCGACGACGACGACGTCCATGTCGGGCAGCACCTCCGGGAGGCGCTCGGACGTGATGGTGCGGGCGGCGCCCGGGACCTCACGGGGCGTCCGGACGACCATCGTGACCTCGACGTCGAAGACTCCGAGCAGGCGCAGCAGCTCGGTGCCGATGCCACCTGCCCCGATGATCAGCACCCGTGAGCCGTTGAGCGAGATGCCGCGCTGCTCGTGTTCCCACGAGGTCGCACGGGCGCGCAGCGGCAACGACCGCAGGGTCGCCAGGGTGAGGGCGAGCGCGTGCTCGGCCACCGGTGCGCTGTACGCGCCCTTCGCGCTGGTGAAGACCAGGCCGTCGCGGCGAGTGGCCCGCATCGTCTCGACGTACGAGTCGACGCCGGCGCTCGGCAGCTGCACGACCGAGACGCGAGGGTGCTCGTCGATCGCACGGCGCAGCTCGGCCTGGTCGACACGACCACCGACGACGATCAACCGCGTGGCGTCGCCGAGCTCGACGAGCTTGGCCCCTGCCGCCGCCACGGCGCGGATCGCCGGCTCGACGCCCCAGACGTCGCCTCCCCCACCTGACGAGTCGCGGGAGGGGAGGACGGTCACAGCGATGTCGGTCATCGACCCACCGTACCGACAAGGCCACGCCCTGCTCGGCGGGCAGGGGGCGCAGGCGCGCAGGGGCGCAGGCGCGCAGCGCGCAGCTGCGCAGGGGCGCAGCGCGCAGGCACGGCCGAGGCCGTCGAGCAATCAGGTGACGACGTCCGCGCCCGAGCCCGCCCCGCGGATCCGGGGAGCCGACCGCCTGGGCTGCCTGAGTCCTCGACGCGACCGGGCCCGCGCCTCCTCGTCTCAGCCCTTGACCGCCCCCGAGGTCAGCCCGGAGACGATCGAGCGGCGGAAGATCAGCACCAGGATCACGATCGGCACGGTCGCCGACACCGACGCCGCGAAGATCGCCCCGTAGGGCACCGTGAACTGCGTGCCGAAGAGCGCGATGCCGACGGGGATGGTGCGGAACGACGTCTCGCTGTTGAAGGTGAGGGCCATGAGGAACTCGCTCCACGACGCCGTGAAGGTGAAGACGCCGACCGTGAAGAGACCGGGCTTCGACATCGGCAGGATGACCGAGAACACCGTGCGGAGGGGCGAGGCGCCGTCGATCTCGCTCGCCTCCTCGATGGTGGCGGGGATGCCGGCGAGGTAGTTGCGCATGATCCAGATGGCGAACGGGAGGTTGAACGCGACGTAGGGGATGATCAGGCCCGGGTAGCTGTTGAGGAGGCCGAGCTGGCGTTCGATCAGGTAGATCGGCGTCAGGACGGCGATCGCGGGGAACACCGAGAGCATGAGCAACGTCGTCATGATCGTCGTGCCGCCCTTCAGCTTGCGACCGGTGAGCGCGTAGCCGGCGAAGAGCGCCAGCCCCAGCACGAGCACCGTCGTGCTGACCGCCACGATCACGCTGTTGAGCATGTACACCGCGAGGTCGTTCGAGACGAAGGCGGTGACGTAGTTCTCGAGGGTCCAGGTCCGGGGCACGACCGTGGGAGGCGACGCCGCGACCTCGGGTGCCGTCTTGAACGAGGACACCACGAGCCAGTAGAGGGGGATCGCCGTCACGAGCGCGATGAGGACGCCGCCGATGTTGACCACGTTGACCCAGCGGCGCCAGCCACGGCGGATCTTGGTGCGAGCCATCACTCGCCTCCCTTCGCCTGGTTGCGGAACGCCCGCAGGAACAGCAGGCAGCCGAGCCCAACGATGAGCGCGGTGGAGGTGGCGATCGCGGCTCCCGGGCCGATGTTGATGTCCTGGAAGAGCACCTTGTAGCCCATGATCGCGAGGGTCTGGGTCGAGGTGCCTGGCCCGCCCTGGGTGAGGACGAAGGGCAGGTCGAAGACGCCGAACGCCTGCAGCACGCGGAAGAGGACGGCGATCGTGAACGTCGGCAGCAGCTGCGGCATGACCACTCGCCAGAAGGTCGACCACGCGCTCGAGCCGTCGAGCTCGGCGGCCTCGTACTGCTCGTCGGGGATCATCACCAGGCCCGCGAGCAGGATGATCGCGACGAACGGCGTGGTCTTCCAGATGTCCGCGACCATCAAGGCGGCGGCGGCGGTGACCGGCTCGCCGAGGATCACCGGCGGGCTGTCCGTGAACAGGGCGATGCCCCACGTCGCGATGCCGTAGGTCGAGTCGTAGATGTACTTCCAGAGCTGCGCGGAGACGATCGTCACGAGCGACCACGGGATCAGCAGCAGGGCGAGCATCCAGCCCCGGGTCACGCCGAGCCGCTCGAGCACGAGCGCCGAGAGCATGCCGAGGACGAGCTCGATGGTCACCGTGATGACCGTGTAGAGGATCGTGAAGCCGAGGGCGCGGTACCAGTCCTGGCTCTGCAGCAGGGCGCCGTAGTTGGCGAGCGTGTACTCCTCGACCTGGAAGCCGTCGTAGTCGATCGTGACCCGCGCGAAGCTCAGCACGACCGAGTAGATCACCGGGAACACCGTCACCAGCAGGATGACGAGCAGGGCCGGGCTCGCGAAGAGCCACGCGGCGCGATTTCGGGTGCGCGCGAGGGAGGTGCGCGCTGAGCGTTCAGGCGACGGCGACCCCGGCGCCGGCGCGAGCCCGGAGGTCGGGCGGGAGGCCGACGTCTTCTCCTGAACGCTCATCACAGGGCCTGCCCGGCGAGTGCCACGTCCATCTGCCGCTGCATCCGGCTGGTGCCCGTCTCGACTGCCGACTGCCCCGCGGCGATCGAGTTCGCGTTGACGTAGATGCCCTGCGAGACCTTCGGGTAGAAGGCGGTCGCGGACGGCCTCGGCACGAGCGTGTAGTCGGCCGCGATCTCGTACTGCGGCTTGGCCGCGGCCTTCGCGTCGGGGCTCGTCAGCGAGGCGGTCCGCGCCGGGATGACGCCGCCCTCGCGCACGATCAGCTGCTGGGCGTCCTCGTCGGCCAGCCACCGCGCCCACGCCAACGCCGCCGCGGGCTTCGCCGTGTGCGGGTTGATGTAGCTGCCCCAGCCGCCGATCGTCGTGTGCGTCTCGTCCGTGCCGTCGAAGCCCGGTCGCGACCGGATGCCGATCTTGCCCGCGACGCTCGACGCGTCGGGGCTGTTCGCGGTGTCGTACGCGTACGACCAGTTGCGGAGGAACGCCGCCCGCCCCGTCGTGAAGGCGTCCAGGCTCGCCTGCTCGATGTACGTCAAGGAGGCGCGGGGCGTCACGCCCTCGGTGACCAGCGAGGCCATGAACTCCAGCCCGCGTCGCGCCTCCGAGCTCGTCGCCGTGGACTCGGTGACGTCGTCGTCGGTGAAGCGGCCGCCCGCGTCGGCCACGAACTCGACCGCGTTGCACGTCATGCCCTCGTACACGTTGCCCTGGAAGACGAAGCCGTAGTCGACGTCTCCCGTGTCGATCAGCGCCTTGCTCGTCTCGACCACCTCCTCCCACGACCCCGGGACCTGGAGGCCGTGCTTGTCGAGCAGGTCCTGCCGGTAGACCAGGAACGAGTTGTCGATGTAGACGGGGAACATGTAGTACTCGCCGTCGACGCTCGCGGCGGAGCGGAGGCCCTCGGGGTACTGGTCCCAGAAGTCGTCGGGGACGAGGGTGCTCAGGGGCGTGGCGAGGGAGTTCTCGGCGAACTGGCCGGGCCAGGCGATGTCGCCGTGGATGACGTCGGGGCTCTGGGAGCCGGCCGCGATCTGGGTGGTCAGCGTCGTTCGGTTCGTGTCGGTGTCGGCAGGTGCCGCGACGAGGTTGATCCGCACGTTCGGGTACTGCTTGTTGAACTCCTCGATCAGGCGAGGGCGGAGGTCGCCGCCCTCGTTGGTGGCGATGTTGGCGCTCCACCAGTCGATGGTGACGGGCTCGTCGCCGACCTCGGTCGGCCAGTCGGCGATGTCGGTCCGTTGCGCTCGCGGCGCGCAGCCCGCGAGCGCCGCGACGCCTGCCAGTCCCGCTGCCCCGGCGAGCAGCCCCCTGCGGTCGATCTGCATGCGTCCTCCTCGACGTGTCGATCGTGCGCGAAGGCCACTGGTCGCCCGTGACCCCGCCGTTCCACCTTATGAACGGGCTCGACGGTGAGTCAAGGACGTGGGCAGGGCCGAGGCCGCGCCCGCGGTCGACGGTTCAGGAGACGCAGTCGGCCGCCTGCGTGGGCACGCCGGGCCTGCCCGGGGGCAGGCGTCCGCACCTGAACCGTCGACAGCACCACGCGTCGTGGCCCGGGGCAGCCCCTCCCGCCACACTCCTCCCCCGCCCGTCGAGCAGCCGTCGTTCTCCACAGTGGTGCCGAGAGGTCGAGCGAAGGGAGCGGATCCCCCGCGACAGTGTCGGCATGCACACCGCCGCCCTCATCGACATCGTCAGCAACGCCGGGGGCTTCGCCACCCGGCGGCAGCTCCGGCAGGCCGGCGCGACGGATCGCGACCTCACCCGTGCGGTCCGATCGGGTGATCTGCATCGTCCACGCCTCGGCTGGTACAGCAACCTGCCTCTCGACGACGACAGGGTCACGGCCGTCCGGGTCGGCGGGCGCCTGACGGGCGCATCCGCCCTGTTCCACCTCGGCGGCTGGATGTGGGCGCGCCCCGGCACGGTCTGCGTCTCCGTCGCGCCCCACGCCGCGAGGCTCCGCCGCTGTCGGCGGTCGCGAGTCGTGTGGGACCCGGTCGCCGTCCGCGAGCGGGGCGGGACAGCCGTCGTCACCGTCGCCGACGCCCTCGTCAGAGCGGTCCTCGAGGAGGACTTCGAGATCGCCGTGGCCCTGTGCGACTGGGCCCTCAGTCACGAGCGCATCTCGGCCGACGAGTTCGCGGACGTGATCGCACTTCTGCCGGCGGACGCGCGCCGCATCGCCGACTGGGTCGACGCCGACAGCGACAGCATCCTCGAGAGCGTCGTTCGAACCCGCCTCCGGAAGGCGGGCTTCCACGTGACTTCTCAGGTGCCCGTCGGCTTCGGTCGACACACCGACCTGGTCGTGAACGGGGTGCTCGGCATCGAGACGGACGGGCGCAAGTGGCACGCAGACCGGTTCGACGCCGACGTGAGCAAGGACATGGCGACCTTCATCCGCCGGCGCATACCCGTGCACCTGAGCTACGAGCTGATCACGGGGCACTGGGACACCGTCCAGGCCGCGATCGAGGCCGCGGTCCTCATGCACCGCGACGGGACAGCCGCGGGACCCGTGCCGCCGGCCCGCCTCCGCGTCCGGGAGGACCGCTCGGCCGGGAGGACGTCAGGTCGAGGTCGAGGCTCGGTGCGCGCAAGACGTGCACCCCTGCGAGCCGGACGACGATGGCGCCTGCCACGACGCATGCCCGATCAGGTCAGCCACAGCTGGTCCCGGCGGACGGAGCTCACTGCGACGCCCCGACCCCCGGCCCGGTCGCGCACGTCGACCCGAGCGCTGACCCGACACGACCCGGCCGCCGCACCGGGTCATACTGGTCATGACCACCGCACCGGCGCGAAGGACTCACGATGACCGTCAGCAGCTTGCCCGCATCCCCTCCGGCCCTGGCCGGAGCCGACGCACGGACGCCTCCCTCGGCTGCGGTCCGAGAGTCGCACGTCATCGCCGTCCTCCGCGCGTCGAGGGCCGACGAGCTCGAGCCCGTGGTCGAGGCCCTCGTCAGCGGCGGCATCCGCAGCATCGAGCTGACGCTGACGACGCCAGGGGCCCTCGACGTGCTGCCCGAGCTCGTCGCTCGGTTCGCCGGAGTCGCCGAGATCGGCCTCGGGACCGTCACCACCGTCGAGCAGGCCGTGGCGGCCGTCGACCACGGTGCGGCCTACGTCGTCACGCCGATCACGTCGACGGAGATCGCGGCCGCCGTGACCAGTCGCCACGTGCCCTTCTACCCAGGTGGCCTCACTCCCTCAGAGCTGTGGTCCAGCTGGACGTCCGGGGCCACGGCCGTCAAGCTCTTCCCCGCCTCGACGGTCGGGCCTGGCTACCTCGGGCAGCTGCGCGGCCCCTTCCCCGATCTCCGGGTCGTCCCGTCGGGCGGCATCGAGCTCGACGAGGTCCCGGCCTGGATCCGCGCCGGCTCGCTCGCCGTGAGCCTCGGCGGCCCGCTCCTCCGCGACGCCTTCGAAGGAGGCGCCAGGAGCGCACTCGAGGAGCGCGCCCGCCGCGTCGTCGGGCTGGCCCTCGAGGCCGAGGAGGCGCGGTGACGGGCGCGACCGGCGCCTCCTCGACCCCGTCCCGGCGACCACGGGTCGTCACGCTCGGCGAGACCATGGGACTGCTCTCGAACACGCTGCCGGGTCCCCTCGCGCACGCGAGCACGATGCAGCTCGGCATCGGCGGGTCAGAGTCCAACGTCGCCATCGGGCTGAGCCGGCTCGGCGTGGACGCGATCTGGTTCGGGCGAGTCGGCGACGACTCGGTCGGGCGCCTCGTGGCACGGGAGATCCGGGCGGAGGGCGTCGACGCGCGGGTCACGATCGACGACGCCGCGACGACCGGCCTGATGATCAAGGAACGACGGACCTCGACGTCGCAGAGCGTCACCTACTACCGGGCGAGCAGCGCAGGGTCGCGCCTGTCGGTCGCAGACCTCGACGAGGACACCATCGCCACGGCGGACGTGCTGCACGTGACGGGCATCACACCGGCGCTCTCCGAGTCGGCCGCCGAGGCCGTTCGTCGAGCCGCCGACGTCGCACGCGCGGCAGGGACCTCGGTGTCGTTCGACGTCAACTACCGCCGGGCGCTCTGGTCGAGGGAGGACGCCGGGGCGTTCTGCCGGGAGTTCGCCTCTCGCTGCGACGTCCTCTTCGCGGGCGAGGACGAGGCCGCGATGCTGCTCGGGCTGCCCGAGCAGCCCGAGCAGGCAGGTGCGGCACCCTCCGAGGCTGACGGACCGGCCGGCCAGGAGGCTCGGGCAGCCCAGGAGGCTCGGGCAGCCCAGGAGGCTCGGGCAGCCCAGGCAGCCGGGGTGGCCGCCTCGCTGGCACGTGGACTCGCAGGGCTCGGGCCCCGTCAGGCTGTCGTCAAGTGCGGGGCCGCGGGCGCGGTGGCGGTGATCGACGGCCGGCTCCTGACCCAGCAGGCCGTGCCGATCGTGGCGCACGACACGGTCGGGGCCGGCGACGCGTTCGTCGCCGGCTACCTCGCCGAGCTGGCAGCAGGGAGCGACGCGTCGGCCCGCCTGCAGACGGCCACGACGGTCGGGGCGTTCGTCTGCTTGGCGGCTGGCGACTGGGAGGGTCTGCCCCGGCGGTCCGAACTGGGTCTGCTCCACGCCCGCGAGGCAGTCACGCGCTGAAAGGTCCGCGCTGACGGGTCCGCGCTGACAAGTCCGCGCTCGGCGCACCGGTGCCGTGCGGCGGTCCGGCCGCCCGCTGTCCTCAGTCCCCCAACGAGGAGGATGCTGCCTTGTCGGGTCTCGTGCTCTCGGGCACGATGGGCCCATGCCCCTCGTCACCGCGGTCTGCCGCGTCCACGCCCTGCTCGACGACTCCGGCAGCGTCGGGGTGACGGCGATCGACAAGCGGCCGGTCGAGGGGCCGGTACCCGTCCGCAAGCTCGGCCTGCGGGGTGACGTCCAGGCAAGTCGCGCGCACCACGGCGGCGAGGACAAGGCCGTCTACGCCTTCGCGGACGAGGACGCCGACCACTTCGCGGACCTCCTCGCCCGCGAGGTCCTCCCGGGCTCGTTCGGGGAGAACCTCCGCACGTCGGGCCTGGACGTGACCGGCGCCGTCATCGGCGAGAGGTGGTCGGTCGGCGAGGAGCTCGTCCTGGAGGTGACCATGCCGCGGACACCGTGCGCCACGTTCGCTCGCCGGCTCGGTGAGCGAGGCTGGGTGCGGCGGTTCCAGGAAGAGGGCAGGCCGGGCGCCTACCTCAAGGTCGTGGTCGGCGGCGAGGTCTCGGCCGGTGCCGCCCTCCGAGTCGTCTCGCGCCCCGATCACGGCGTCACCGTCGGGGAGTGCTTCGCCGGGCTCGCCCCCGAGCGCGCCGCGCTGCTGTTGAGCGATCAGGAGTCGTCTCCGCTCGCCCCCGTGATGCGGGAGGTCGCGGAGCTCGCCGCGTCCCGCGCCTGAGTTCTCGACCGCGAGCGGACGCCGTCCCGTCAGTCGTCCGCGACGCGGCCCCTCGACCGCCCCGTCATTCCCTACCACGGAGCGTCTTGCGCTCGCTGCACGATATTTGACTCGAGCGACTACTCGTGCGAGAGTACCTCGGTGTCCTCCATCCGCCTCTTCGTGCTCGACTCGTTCGCGCGCCACGGCGATATGCACGGGCACCAGCTCAAGCTCCTGGCCGAGCAGGAACACGTCCACCAGTGGACCGACATCTCGGTCGGCGGCCTCTACGGCGCCCTCAAGCGCCTCGCCGCCGAGGGCCTCCTCGCCCCCGTCCGCACCGAGCGCGAGGGCAACTTCCCCGAGCGACAGGTCTGGGCGATCACCGACGCCGGGCGCGCGGCCCTCGCCGAGTCGCGCCGACACGCGCTGGAGACCGTCGTGCTGCGGCCCGACCCGTTCGACCTCGCGCTGACCCGTGTCGACCCCGACGCCGTCGGCGAGCTCGTCGGGACCGTGCACGCGCGTCGCGAGTCGGTCCGTCGCCTGCTCGACGACGAGATCGAGCACCACCGTCGGGCCAGTCCTTGGCTGTCGGTCGCCGAGAAGCACGCGATGGCACATCGCGAGCACCGACTCCGCGCCGAGCTGACCTGGCACGACACGCTGATCGACGCGCTCCCCGAGATAGTCGCCGACGAGGAGGCGGGGGCCAGGCACGCACTGACTCCCGGCTCCTCCGGTCGGTAGCGACCGCCTCCTCGACTCCCCTCCCTTCCGGCCACCGCCGGGCACCCCGACCTGCCCCACGAAAGGCACTCCCATGACCGACGCCACCGCTCGGGCAGCCGCCCCGGCGCCCGCCATCCCCCGCCAGTCGTGGCTGGCCCTGTCGGCGCTGCTGCTCGGCATGTTCATCGCGCTGCTCGACACGACGATCGTCAACGTCGCGCTGCCGACCATCCGCACGAACCTCGACGCCTCCGAGTCGACGCTCTCGTGGATCATCTCCGGCTACGCGCTCGCCTTCGGCCTGACGCTGATCCCCGCCGGCCGCATCGGCGACCGGATCGGCCACAAGTGGGTGTACTTCTCGGGCGTGCTGCTCTTCACGCTCGCCAGCCTGGCCTGCGGCGTGGCGACGAGCGACCACCAGCTCGTCGTTTTCCGAGTCGTCCAGGGCCTCGCGGGCGGCATCTTCGTGCCGGCCGTCACCGCGTTCATCCAGCTGCTGTTCCCGGGGCGGGCCCGAGGCAAGGCGTTCGCGATCATGGGCGCCGTCATCGGCGTCTCGTCGGCCCTCGGGCCGATCATCGGCGGACTCCTGATCCAGGCGTTCGGCGACGAGCACGGCTGGCGGCTCGTCTTCTTCGTGAACCTGCCCTTCGGCATCATCACGCTCATCGCCGCGGCCGTGCTGCTGCCCCGTCGTGACGAGTCCGTGCCGCGCCCCGACCGCGGCCTCGACTGGTTCGGCCTGCTGCTCGTCTCGGCCGCGTTCGTCGCTCTGCTCGTCCCGCTGATCCAGGGACAGGACGAGGGCTGGCCCCTCTGGACGTACCTGAGCATCGCCGGCGGCCTCGTCCTGCTCGCGCTCTTCGGCGTCTGGGAGGTGGCGTACACGCGTCGTGGACGCACCCCCCTCGTGCCTCCCAAGCTCTTCTCGCACCCGCAGTTCACCGGCGGCGTCGTCCTGGCGCTCGTCTACTTCGCGGCGTTCACCAGCATCTTCTTCACCATCTCGCTGCTCTGGCAGTCGGGCCTCGGGAACAGCGCGCTCGCCTCCGGCGCCGTCGCCATCCCGTTCGCGGTCGGCAGCATCATCTCGTCCTCGCAGAGCAACCAGCTCGCGCAGAAGCTCGGCCGCAACGTGCTCGTGCTCGGGACGGCGCTCGTCACGGTCGGCCTCGGTGCCATGTGGATCATCCTCGTGGTCGTCGAGCCCGCCGAGCTCACCAACTGGCTCCTGCTCGTGCCGCTCTTGGTCGCCGGGCTCGGGAACGGCTTCTTCATCGCCCCGAACGTCCAGTTCATCGTGGCCACGGTCGACCCGCAGGACGCCGGCTCGGCCAGCGCCGTGATCTCCGCGATCCAGCGCATCGGCTCGGCGGTGGGCATCGCCATCATCGGGAGCGTGCTCTTCGGGTCGCTGCCCGGCGGCCGCGAGCTGGCGACGGCGGCCGGTCGCGCCGCCGGCTTCACCGACGCCTCGGCTGCGGCCATGGGCGTGAGCGCGGCGTTCGCGCTCGTCGCGTTCGCGTTGGTGTTCGCGCTGCCGCGCCGGGTCGGCCACGGCCGCCCCCCGGGTGCGGGCGCAGCCGCGGGGGCGGGAGCGGGGGCGGGAAGCCACCGCGCGGACGACCGCGACGATTCGGGCACGCGCGCCGAGGCGCCGTCGGCCTGACGCCGAGCCGCGTGTGCCGCTCAGGGCGTCGACGACTCAGGAGTCGTCGACGCCCTCCGCTCGTCCCGGCAGGTCGGTCGGCGGGCGGCGCCACCGTCGCCTGAGTCCTCGACGACACCCGGCACGGCCACACCCGGGCAGATCGGAGGTCGGCCAGGCACACTGGTCCGATGCCCCTCGCCCCTCCGACGACTTCGACGCGGCGCGACCGCGTTCTGCCGCTCGACGGCCTGCGCACGATCGCCATCGCCTTCGTGGTGCTGTACCACCTGCACGTGCCCGGATTCGGCAGCGGGTTCGTCGGGGTGAACGTCTTCTTCGTGCTCTCCGGCTACCTCATCACGACGCTGCTCCTCGGCGAGCACGCTCGCACCGGGCGCATCCGCCTCGGACGCTTCTGGGTACGGCGCATCCTTCGTCTGTACCCGACGCTGCTCGCGGTGGTGGTGGTCGGCACGGCCCTCTGGTGGCTGATCGGCGACTACCAGGGCTCGACCATGAGCGCGCTCGGCGCCGCCGCGGTCGCCCTCACGTACACGGGCAACATCGCCCGCTCGTTCCTCGGAGAGTCCCAGGGCGTCTTCTCGCCGATGTGGAGCCTCTCGATGGAGGAGCAGTTCTACATCGTCTGGCCGCCTCTCATCATGCTGCTGATCGCGGTCGTCGCCACCCGCCGGGTCATGGTCGCGGTGCTCGGCGCCCTCGTCGTGGCGTCGGTGGTCGCCTCGGGCCTGCTCTTCGAGGCCCCCGGCGGCGGATCCACCCCCAACATCTACTTCAGCCCGGTGCTGAACGTCGCGCCGCTGCTGCTCGGCTGTGGGCTCGCGCTCGTCATGGGCTCCGACAAGGGGCGCACCCTGTTCCAGGGCCGCCTCGGCACCGCCGCCACCTGGGTCGGCCTCGCCGGCGTCGTCGGCTCCCTGGCAGCGATCGGCAGCGGCTGGCAGCAGAGCGTGACGACCTTCACGGTGATGCTGCCCGGCGTCGCGGTCGCGTCCGCGCTGCTGATCGGCGGCCTCGTCTCGCGTCCGTCGCTGCTCGCACGCGTGCTCTCCCTCGGCCCCGTGGCCTGGGCCGGCCGGGCGCTGTCGTACCCGATCTACCTCTGGCACGTGGTCTTCATCGCGCTCATCACGCCCGTCGTCCCCGGCGCCCTCGGCATGGTGGCCGTCATCGCGGCGTCGATCGTGACGGCGTACCTGTCGCATCGCTTCGTCGAGGGCCCCGCCCTCCGCCTCAAGGAGCGGTTCGGGACGTCTGCCCAGGAGGCGCGGGGCACGACTCCGGCAGACCGCGAGCTCACGAACGCCTGACCCGCCGACCCGGCAACCGGCCTCGACGCCGGCCTAGCCGCCGACCTCGACGAGCACCCGCGGCAGCTCGGCCAGCAGCTCGCTCGCGAGGAACCCGAGGGGCCCGACCCCGACGGCCAGGCGATCGCCCGCCGACGCGTGGGCGTGGGTCGCCCACGTCGCCGCCTGGGCCGGTGTCGCCCCGCGGGCGGCGAGGCCGGCGACGGCCCCCGCCAGGACGTCGCCGCTGCCCGACGTGCCGAGGCCGGGGTGGCCCGCGCCCGATCGCCGGAGCCGGCCGTGGGGCGAGGCGACGAGGCTCTGGCAGGCGACGACCGCCTCCCACCGGGCTGCGATCTCGAGCAGGTCGCTCGCGAGGTCGTCGACGTCGCGGTCGAGCAGCCGGCCGGCCTCGCTCGTGTTCGGGGTGAGGACGAGGCGGCCGCGCAGCCGGTCGAGCGTGTCGCCGCAGCGCGGCAGCACCCCGAGCGCGAACGCGTCGAGGACGACGATCGTCTCGTGCCCCACGAGGTCGGGAAGGAGGCGCACCAGGGCCTCGGCCTCGTCCGCGTCGTCGAGCCCCGACCCGGCGAGCACGGCGTCGGCGCCCGCGAGGTCGGAGGCCGCCGCCTCGAGGGAGGAGCCGACCACGTGGCCGGCCGCGGTCTCCCCCAGGGGGACGACCCCCGCCTCCGGCAGGGCCACCGCGACGTGCGGCGCGACCGATCCTGCGACGGCGAGCGTCAGTCGCCCGGCGCCGACGCGCAGCGCCGCGAGCGCGCCGAGCATCGCGGCGCCCGGCGTGCGTGCGGCTCCCCCCACGACGACGACCTGACCGCGCGAGTACTTGCCGTCGCCGGCGCTCGGCAGGGGCCACTCGCGCAGCAGGTCGGGAGTGATCACGTGCTCAGTGCGGTCGGACATCGGGGTCTCCCTCGTGGACGGTGACGGGCGCGTCCTCCTCGGCGAGGTGGTCGACGTCCGCGAAGCGGTCGAGGGTCCACCAGGAGGCGCCGGTCTCGCGCCTGAGGGTCGTCACGGACGCGTTCGTGACGGCGTTGCCCCGGGCGAACTCGAGCAGGTCGGCCTCGCTCAGCCCCGTGCAGACGGAGACGACCAGCATGATGACGGCGTCGTGGGCGGTGAGGACCACGCGGTCGACGTCGCCTGCGGCGGTCGGCTCGTCGAGGTCGCGCAGCAGCGACCGGACGCGGAGGGCGACGTCGGCCCAGGACTCTCCTCCGGGCGGCCGGTGGTAGAACTTGCCGAGCCGGTGGCGTCGCGCCGCCTCGTCGGGGTGGCGCGCCTCGACCCCACGGCGGGTCAGCAGGTCGAGCACGCCGAGCTCGCGGTCGCGCAGCCGCTCGTCCACCCGGACGCTCGCCTCGACGCCGGCCTCGTCGAGGGCCGTGCCGATCGTCTGCCGGGCGCGGAGGTAGGGCGAGCACCAGAAAGCGGTGCCCCCGCGGACGCCGGTGACGGTGCCTGCGTCGTCGGCGGGGTCGCCGGGGTCGCCGGGGTCGGCGGGGTCGCCGGGGTCGGCGGGGTCGGCGGGGTGGGCGGGGTGGGCACTGCGACCGAGGTCCAGGCCGTCCAGCCAGGAGGCGAGGGCACGCGCCTGCTCGACCCCCTTCTCGCTGAGGGGCACGTCGGCGTCGCGCTCGGCGACGTCGATCGTCTCGTCGCCCGCCGCCTCGGCGGCGCTGGCGGCGACGTTCGCGGTGCTCTCGCCGTGGCGGACGAGGAGGAGTTCCCTGATCATGCCGACGACGGTAGGCCGTCGCCCGGGACGACGACCGGTCCGCTCGCGTCCCGCGCGACCGGACCGACGCCTCCTCGTCGCGTGTCGGAGGCGCCTGGCATCCCGGTGCCATGCCGACGACGACCGAGCAGGTGCAGGCGATCTGCGCCGAGCAGCCCTCCGCCGAGCTGACGTTCCCGTTCGGGCTCGAGATCGCGGTCTACAAGGTGCGCGGCAAGATCTTCGCGCTCGTGCCGGTCGAGGCCGAGACGCCGAGCGTGTCGCTCAAGGCGGTGCCGGAGCACGCCGAGCAGCTGCGGGCCGAGCACCCGGAGATCACGCCGGGCTGGCACCTGAACAAGCGGCACTGGATCACGCTCGACCTGTCGGGCGACCTGCCCGCGACCATGGTCGAGGACCTCGTGGGCAACTCGTACGACCGCGTGGTCGCGGGCATGCCGAAGTCGCGGCGCCCGCTCGCCTAGCCCGGCCGACCGCTCGCCCGCTCGACCGCTCGCGCGGCAGCGCGGTCGAGGACTCAGGCGACGGCGTCGTGCCCGACAGCCCGGCGCCGCACTCCGCGCAGCAGCCGCCGCCGGCACCTGATTCGTCGACGCGACGACGCGACGACGTGACGACCGAGGCGCGTCAGCGGCGCCGCGGCCGGGCGACCGCGGGCACGCCCACCGCGACCGACCCGGGCGGCACGTCGTGAGTGACGACCGCCCCCGCGCCGACGACGCTGTCCGCGCCGACCACGACCCCGCCGAGCACGGCAGCGCCCGCGCCGACCGTGACGCCGCGCTCGAGCGTCGGGTGCCGCCGCCCGGCGACCCCGCGGCCCCCCTTGCCCCCGAGGGTCACGCCGTGGAACAGGGTGCAGTCGTCCCCGACGACCGCCGTCTCGCCGACGACCGTCCCCATCCCGTGGTCGATGAACAGTCGCCGCCCGAGCAGCGCCCCAGGGTGGATCTCCACACCGGTCGCCGTCCGGGCGACCTGCGACAGGACCCGCGCGACGAACCGCGAGCCGAGGAGGCGCGGCACCCCTTCCGCACGCCACAGCCGACTGGTCAGGCGGTGCGCCCAGACCGCGTGCAGCCCCGAGTAGACGAGTGCCGTCTCGAGCCGCCCGCGGGCAGCGGGGTCACGTCGCCGGACGGTCGCGAGGTCCTCGCGCAGCCGAGCGACCAGCCGCACGCTAGGCGTCCGCGAGGTCCTGGAACAGCACCGTCGAGAGGTAGCGCTCCCCCGTGTCGCAGACGATCGCGACGATGCGCTTGCCGGCGTTCTCGGGTCGTGCCGCGATCTCGAGCGCCGCGTGCACGATGGCCCCGGACGAGATGCCGGAGAGGATGCCCTCCTTCGTGCCGAGGTCGCGAGCCACGCGCAGCGCGTCGTCGAGCTGCACGGGGAACACCTCGTCGATCTGCGACCGGTCGAGCACCTCGGGCACGAAGTTGGCGCCGATGCCCTGGATCTTGTGCGGCCCGGCCTTGCCCTCGCTGAGCAGCGGCGAGTCGGCGGGCTCGACGGCGACGACCTTCACCCCGGGGACCTCCTCGTGCAGCACCTGGCCCACGCCCGTGATCGTCCCGCCGGTGCCCACGCCCGCGACGAAGAAGTCGATCGCGCCGTCGGTGTCGCGGATGATCTCGCGCGCCGTCGTGCGGCGGTGGATCTCGGCGTTCGCCAGCGTCTCGAACTGCTGGGCCCAGATCGCGCCCTCGGTCTCGTCGACGATCTGCTTCGCCCGCTCGACCGCGCCGCGCATGCCCTCGCCGCCCGGCGTGAGGACGACCTCGGCGCCGTACGCCTTGATCAGGGTGCGGCGCTCGACGCTCATCGTCTCGGGCATGGTGATCACGACGCGGTAGCCGCGGGCGGCCCCCACGAGCGCGAGCGCGATACCGGTGTTGCCGCTCGACCCCTCGACGATCGTGCCGCCGGGCTGCAGCTGGCCCGACGCCTCGGCCGCGTCCACGATGGCGACACCGAGACGGTCCTTGACGCTCGCACCGGGGTTGTAGAACTCGAGCTTCACGACGACCTCGGCGCCGCCCGGCACCGCCAGCCGGTTGAGGCGCACGAGGGGCGTGTCGCCGAAGGCGGAGGTGATGTCGTCGTGGATGCCGGGCATGCGCGTCTCTTCCGTGAGGTGGGTCGGTACGTACGAACAGATCTCAGTGTAGGCAGCGGGCCTGCGCCGCCGCCGCAGATGACGCCGTCGACGATTCAGGCGACGAAGGAGGTGCGGGCCGGCTCGCCGAGGACCGCAGGCACCCGGCGACGCCGGTACCTGAATCGTCGACGCCAGGAGCCGGCCGGCTACGCGCCGGTGACCTTGCCCGGGTTGAACACGCGCCCGGGGTCGGCCGAGTCGAACAGCCCCTGCATGACGGCGACGCCCTCGGGCGAGACGTCCTGCGCGAGCCACGGCTGGTGCTCGAGGCCGACGCCGTGGTGGTGCGACACGGTCGCACCGGTGTCGATGAACGCCTGCTGGATGGCGTGCTTCACGACGTCGTACTCCGCCTCGGCCTGCTCGCCGTGCTCGAACGCGAAGGTGAAGTAGAGGCACGCGCCCGAGTGGTACGAGTGCGACAGGTGGCCCATGATCCAGCCCTGCACGCCGATCTGGTCGAACGCCTGGTTGGCGGCGGCGTAGACGCGCGACGAGACGGCGCGCAGCTTCGACCAGGGCGCCGCGGTCTCGGAGACGTCGGCGGCGCCTCCGTGGTCCATGAAGAAGTCGCGCAGGTAGGGCGTGTCGAACTTCTTCTGGTCGTAGAGCTTGCCCGGGCCCTTGCCGACGCCCATGCCCTTGTTCGCCTTGACGATCTTGGCGACCGCCTTCTGGGTGTGGGCGACGTGCTCGGGGCTGCCCTCGTAGCCGATGAACGACAGGCACATCGCATCGACGTCCCAGCCCTTCGCCTTGAGCACCTTCGGCAGCGCGTCGTTCACGACCTTCGCGATGCCCGTGCTCGCCTTCGAGGTCGCGAACGAGAACGCCGTCTCGTGCGCGTCCGAGACGCGGGTCACCGACGGGCGCGCGTCGCTCTCGGCGATCGCCTGCATGGCGGCGAGGCCGTCGTGCCACGACGGGAACAGGTAGGCGAGGATCTCGCGCTTCTCGGGCAGGCGGTGCACCTGGGCGGTGACCTCCGTGATGACGCCGAGGCGCCCCTCCGAGCCGATGATCATCTCGCGGAGCGACGGCCCGGTGGAGGCGCTGGGCACCGCGCGGATCGCCAGGACTCCCCCGGGGCGCACGACGCGCAGCCCCTTGGTGATGTCGGCGATGTCGCCGTACTTGTCGCTCTGCATGCCGGAGGAGCGGGTCGCGACCCAGCCCCCCATCGTCGAGTGCGTGAAGCTGTCGGGGAAGTGGCCGAGGGTCCAGCCGCGGGCGTTGAGCTGTTCTTCGAGGTCGGGGCCCTGGCCGCCGGCCTGGATGCGGGCGAGCCCGCCGTCCTCGTCGATGTCGAGCACCTTCGACAGGCGGCCCATGTCGAGCGAGACGACGGTGCGCTCCTCGGCCGGCATCGGCTCGAGGCTGCCCACGATGTTGCTGCCGCCGCCGAAGGGGATCAGCACGACGTCGCTCGCGACGGCGAGGTCGACGATCTGCTGCACCTCCGCCTCGTCGGCGGGGTAGACGACGAGGTCCGGCACGCGCTCGAGGATGCCCGCGCGGATGCGGATCAGGTCGCGGATGCTCTTGCCGTAGGTGTGCACGACGCGGTCGTGGTCGCCCTGGTCGACGTGCTCGGAGCCGACGATCTGCACGAGCGAGTCGAGCACCTCGGCCGAGGCGCGCGAGGCCGGGACGGTCAGCTGAGCGAAGTCGAGGCCCGTGTCGTGCTGGCCCTGGGTCAGCTCGACGCCCACGATCTTCTTCACGAACGGGGCGAACCCGGGCTTGTCCTCGTGGTGGAACGCGACGCCCTCGACGCCCCAGCCCCACCACTTCATGTGCGCGACGCCGTGGTCGGCGGCCGTGGTCTGGGGCTTGTTCTGGACGTCGGTCACGGTCGTGCTCCTTCAGAGGGGTGTTCTGGGCCCAGGATGCGGGCGGTGTTCGCGTCCTTGAGACGCAGGATCTCGGCGCGGAGCCGAGCGGAGAAGTCGAGGGGCGTCTCGCCGGGCTCGGGGCGCATCGGGTCGCCGAACGCGACTCCGACGGGCAGCCGACCGGGGCGCGGCCAGCTCGAGCCGCGCGGGTGCGCGATGTGCGCGCCGATCAGCGCGAGCGGGATGATCGGCACGTCGCAGGCGGCGGCGAGCGCCGCGGCACCGGGCTTGAAGGAGGCGACGGTGCCGTCCTTGGACCGGGTGCCCTCCGGGAACACCAGTACCGGGTAGCCGCGCTCGAGCAGCGAACGGGCGCTGACGGTCGGCTGGCCGGCGCGGCGGCGGGCGGCGGCCTTGGCGGCGGCCTTGCGCCGCGCCGCGGACGGGACGGCCGTCGCGCCCGTCGACGGGTGCGCGGCCGCTGCTGCCGCCGCGGCGACCGCGCCCGGAGCCTGGGGCGTCGACGAGCCCGGCGTGCCCGCGGGCGTCGCGGTCGACGACCCGCGCTGCACGGGGAAGGCGTTGAAGAACAGCTCGGTCAGCTTGCGGCGCCACGGCACGTCGAAGAAGTAGTCCGCGGCGGCGCCCGTCGCGAGGTAGCGGGCCAGGCGGCGGGGCAGCGCTCCGAGGATGAGGGGCGCGTCGAGGTGGCTGGAGTGGTTCGCGACCACGATGAAGCCCCCCTCGACGCCCTTGAGCCGGTCGCGGTCGATGACGGTGACGCTCGTGATCGACCAGATGGTGGGCTTGAGCACGACGCGCTGGGCGACGTAGCGGGCCATGGCGTGGCCGCGTGAGCTGAAGCGGTCCGTGACGTCGACGGCGGCACGCGCGACGGCGTCGCGGCGAGGACGAGCGGCACGAGCGTCGGAGGACGACGAGGCGGACGAGGACGACGAGGCCGAGGAGGAGGACTCCGACCCGGCAGGCTGCGCGGTCTCGTCGGGTCGCTCGTCGCGGGCCACCGTCACCGCTCCACCGGAGCGTCCGTGCCGGCAGCACCGCCGGCGACGGCGTCCGCGGGCGCACGGCGGCTCGACGAGATGGCGCCGGACACGGCGCGCACGGCGCTGCCCGGGGCGTGCTTGACCAAGCCGATCAGCACCTTGTACCGAAGCGTGGGCATGGACACCACCTTGCCTCTCTCGACGTCGCGCAGGCACGCGGACACCAGTCGTTCGGCGCTGAGCCACATCGAGTTGGGTATGGACGACGACCTGATGCCGGCGCGCTGATGGAACTCCGTGCGCACCCACCCCGGCTGCAGCACCGTGACGCCCACTCCGCTGCCCTTAAGCTCGACCGCGAGGCCCTCGCTGAACGAGTTGACCCAGGCCTTGATCGACGAGTAGCTGCCCATCGCCATGAAGCCCGCGACGCTGCCGACGTTCACGATGTGGCCCGAGCCGCGGAGGCGCATGGCGCGCCCCGCGGACGCGGACAGCACCAGCACGCTCCGCACCATCACCTCGAACGCGCGGTCGTGCACGGCCGTGTCCGTGCTCGTCAGCGGCTCGTGCACGCCGAAGCCGGCGTTGTTGACGAGCAGGTCGACGGGGCGGTCGACCTCGGCGAGCCGGGCGGCCACCCGGTCGACGTCGGCACGGTCGCCGAGGTCGGCGGAGAGCACCTCGACGTCGCGTCCGAGGGCCCTCAGCTCGAGGGCGGTCAGGTCGAGTCGGGCGGGGTCGCGGGCGACCAGGACGAGGTCCCAGCCGCGGGCGGCGAGTTGGCGGGCGAATTCGGCTCCGATGCCGGACGTGCCCCCGGTGACGAGCGCTGTTGCCATGCCGCTTACGATACGGTCTTGTCGGGAAACTGCGTGCATCGTGTCCCGTTCACCACCGCGATGAGGTCCCCCGGAGGAACACAGCCATGACGACCGATCGCGACCCCTACGACTCGAGCACCTTCGACATCCGCGAGTTCACCCTGACCGCCCAGGGCACGCTCCGCGCCGAGCTCGACCTGGCCCCATTCGAGGCCGCGCCGCTCGGCCCTGACGAGCTCCGCCTCCTGCGCCACCTCGGTCGTCTCGAGAGCGCGACGATGGAGCACCTGCGCAACCTGCTCGTCACCGCCACCCACAAAGACGCTCGGGTCACCGCGTTCCTCGTGACCTGGGCGTTCGAGAAGTACTGGATCGCCGACGCCGTCGACGCCGTGCTCGAGGCGAACGGCGAGCCGCGCCTCAAGGACGTCGAGGAGGGGCCCCGCCGACACAGCCCCGCCGAGGCCGTCGAGCGGCGAGGCCCGATCACCCGCGCGATCGAGGCGATCGGACGCGGCGTGCCCATCGTCGCCGTGCACATGACCACCGGCCTCGTCGACGAGTGGGTGATGCGGCACGCGTACGACGTCCTCGTCGAGCGGGCCGACAGCCCCGCGCTGACGGCGATCGTCGAGCGCCTCCGCACCGTCAAGGCGCGACACGAGGAGTTCTTCGACGTCGAGGCCCGCTGGCGCCTCGAGGACTCGGCCCGTGCCGTGACGCAGACCCGCGCCTCCTTGGCGACCGCCGTCTGGCCGCTGGGCGCCGTCGAGCGCTCCGACGCCGAGCGCACCTTCTTCGACGCCGCGGTGTGGGGCGGCGCCGCCGGCCACCTGCGTGCGGACGCCGTCGGCGACCGCGTCGCCGCCCTGCCAGGACTCGACGCCTCCGTGGGCGCCGCCGTGACACGAAAGCTCATCGCATGACCGCCCCTGCCCCCTCCTCCGTCCCGGGCTCGACCGTGACCAGCCTCGGCTCGTCGCACGTGCTGCTGACCGGCGGCACCGGCTTCGTCGGCCAGGCGATCCTCGAGCGGCTGCTGTCGTCGCACCCCGACACGACCATCACGCTGCTGATCCGCCCGAAGGCCGGCACGTCGGCCCTGGCCCGCCTGCGGCACCTCCTCAAGAAGCCCGTGTTCGCGTCGTGGCGCGAGCGCGTCGGCACGGACGAGGTCGAGCGCGCGCTGACCGAGCGGCTGCGGGTCGTCGAGAGCTCCCTCGGCGCGCTGCCCGCCCTGCCGAGCGACCTCGACGTCGTCATCCACAGCGCGTCGACCGTGTCGTTCGACCCGCCGATCGACCAGGCGTTCGACACGAACGTGGGCGGCGCCGTCGGCCTGTACGAGGCTCTCGTCGCGGCGGGCGGCGACCCCCATGTCGTGCACGTGTCGACGGCGTACGTCGGGGGCATCCGCAAGGGCGTCTTCCCCGAGGCGGCGCTCCGCCACGACGTCGACTGGCGCGCCGAGCACGCGGCAGCCCGCGACGCCCGTGCCCGCGTCGAGGCGGCGTCGCGCCAGCCGGAGACGCTCCGCGGGTTCCTGGCCGAGGGCCGGGCGGGCCACGGCAAGACCGGACCGCAGGCGGTCGCGGCGGCAGCCGAGGAGGCGCGGGTCGCCTGGGTGGCCGCCCGTCTCGTCGACTACGGGCGCACCCGCGCCGAGACCCTCGGCTGGACCGACGTCTACACGCTGACCAAGGCCTTCGCCGAGCGAGCCGCCGAGCAGATCTGGGCGGCCGAGGGCCACCGGCTCTCCGTCGTCCGCCCCGCGATCGTCGAGAGCGCCCTGCGCCACCCCTACCCGGGCTGGATCGACGGCTTCAAGGTCGCCGACCCGCTGATCATGTCGTACGCCCGCGGCCTGCTGCCCGAGTTCCCCGGGGTGCCCGACAGCGTGCTCGACATCGTGCCGGTGGACTACGTGGTGAACGTGATCCTGGCCGTCGCGGCGAACCCGGCCGACGCCTCCTCGGCTGCTGCCGGTGCCGGCACTGCTGCCGGTGACGTCGACGCGGTCACCTCGGCCCCGGCCCCCGAGCCGCAGTACTTCCACGTCGCGTCGGGCAACAGCAACCCGTTCCCCATCCTGCGGATGTTCGACAACCTCAAGACGTTCTTCACGGCGAACCCGCTGCCGCGCGACGAGCACACGAGCATCCCCGTGCCGACCTGGAACTTCCCCGGCGTGCGCAAGGTCGAGGGCGCGATCCGGACCGCTCAGCGCACCAACGACTGGCGCGAGCGCGTGCTCGTCCGCCTGCCGTCGACGGCCCGCACCCGCACGAGCCTGACCGACGTGCAGACGAGGCGGGCCGACCTCGAGTCGCTGCAGAGCCTCACCGACCTGTACCGGCACTACGTGCAGTCCGAGATCATCTTCGACGACCGTCGCACCCGGGCCCTGCACGACGGCCTCCCCGAGGAGGCGCCCGCCGACATCGGCTTCGACGTCACGGACATCGACTGGGAGGACTACTTCCAGACCGTGCACTTCCCGTCGATCACCGCGATGACGCGGGCGTTCTCGGTGCGTCCCGCCGCGGCCGGCGCCGTGCTCGACGCCAGGGCCCTCCCGCACCGCACCGACGTCGTCGCCGTCTTCGACCTCGAGGGCACCGTGCTCGACTCGAACATCGTCGAGCAGTACCTCTGGGTGCGCTCGAACGGCTTCCGCAAGGCGGCCTGGCCCGCCGAGGTCGCCTCCCTGCTCACAGGCCTGCCTGCCTACCTGCGCGCCGAGGGGCGCGACCGGGGCGAGTTCATCCGGGCGTTCCTCCGCCGCTACGCCGGCATGCCCGTCTCGCGGCTGAAGGGCGTCGTCCGCTCGGCCGGCTACGCCGAGACGGTCCGCCGGCACACACTGCCCGAGGCGCTCGCGCGCATCGCGGAGCACCGCGCGGCCGGGCACCGCACCGTGCTCGTGACGGGCTCGATCGGCACCCTGGCCACCCCCATCGCGCACCTCTTCGACGAGGTCGTCGCGAGCACGATGCACGAGCGCGACGGGGTCCTCACGGGCTACCTCGCCCAGCCGCCGCTCGTCGACGAGGCCCGCGCCGCGTGGCTCGCGCAGTGGGCCCTCGAAGAGGGAATCGATCTCTCGGGCTCGTACGGCTACGGTGACAGCCACGCCGACCTGGCGTGGCTCGAGATGCTCGGCAACCCCTCAGCCGTCAACCCCGACGCCAATCTCGCACGCGAGGCGCTCCGAAGAAGATGGAGCATCCGAGATTGGTCGCGTGCCCGCGGTTCGTCCGCGTCCGGAACATCGACGGCTCCCGCCGTCGGCACCACCTCGAAAGGAGAAGGAGACAGGGTCTGACGACCCGCGCCTCCTCACGCCACATGGCATTCGACATCGACAAGTTCGCCGCCACCAGCGAGCGCATCACCTGGGACGACCTCGACCTGGACCACTTCAAGGAGAACCCGCTCAGCCCGGACTCCCTCCGCACGCTCCGCTACATGGCCGACGTCGAGTACCACACGGTCTGCTACACCCGCGACCTGCTGACGACCCCCTCGCACAAGGAGGGCGACGTCTCGACCTTCATGACGATGTGGAACCGCGAGGAGTTCTGGCACGGCGAGGCCCTCGCCGCGATCCTCGAGGTGCACGGCGAGAAGGTCGACTACGACCAGCTGCGCGCGAACCGCCTCAAGCTCGGCTGGCGCGACAAGCTCGACCCGGTCAAGCAGGGCCTGCTCGGCAAGTTCGTCGGCTCCGACTTCGTCGCCGTTCACATGTCGTGGGGTGCCGCGAACGAGTACTCCGCCGTCGCCGCGTACAAGCGCATGGCCGCCCTCGAGAAAGATCCCGTGCTCGCCGAGCTGCTCGTCCGCATCGCCCGCCAGGAGTCGCGCCACGTCGCGTTCTACGTCTCCCAGGCCCGCGAGCGCCTGCTCAAGAGCAAGAAGGCGCAGAAGCTGACCCGCTTCCTGCTCCAGAAGGTCTGGGCGCCCGTCGGCTCGTCGATCATGGAGCTCGACGACGTGAAGTTCGTCTTCGGCCAGCTGATGAGCGGCGAAGAGGGCCGCAAGGCCGCCGAGAAGCTCGACGCCAACATCTCGAACCTGCCCGGCATGTCGGGGCTGACGATCTTCCAGAAGGCGCTCGACGGACTCGGCGTCACGCACGGGCCCGCCGCGGGCGGCTCGGTCAGCGTCGCCTGAGGCTCCGTTAGTCTGGGGCGGTCGGGCACCCGGCCGACCAGCGAGAGGCGACACCACGTGAAGACGAGCCACCTGAGGCACTTCCTCGTCGCGGCCGAGGTGCTGCACTTCCCCGTCGCGGCCGACAAGCTCGGCATCTCGCGGCAGAAGCTCGAGTCGTCGATCGAGGCGCTCGAGCTCGAGTTCGGGCAGAAGCTGTTCGACCGCGACGCCTCCCCCTACCGCCTGACCAAGGCGGGCCGCGCAGCCGTCGTCGTCGCCGAGGAGGAGCTGGCCAGCCCCTCGACGCCGCCTGCGCCGCCTGCTCCCCCGGCCGGCGGCAAGGCCAAGGCGTCGAAGGGCAAGGGGCGCACCCCGGCGGTCAAGGGGCAGCCCAAGCCGTTCAAGAAGCGGCAGGGGCGCTAGGGACGCCAGGGCGCCAGGGGCGTCGGCGGTCACAGGGCGCCAGGGGCGCTAGCCGGCCTCGCCTCCGCTCGCCTCCGCGAACCAGTCCGCGTAGCGGGTGTTCTCGGCCATGCGGCGGGTCTCGTCCGGGGCGTCGTCGTCCCACCAGACCGGGCCCCGCTCTCCGAGCGCCGTCTTCGCGGCGTCGACGCGGGCTCGGGCGGCCTCGCGGGCCTGGGGGTCGTCGTCGGCGAGAGCGCTCTTCTTCGCGCGCCGCGCCTCCATCAGCTCGTGCACCAACTCGGCCCGGCGCTGCTCGGGCAGCGACGGGTCCGTGCGGCGCCAGAGACGCCCCCGCACGACGAGGTACCGGCCGTCCGGAGTGACGAGGGGTGCGGGTGCGTCGGCCATCGGCCCAGTCTGCCGCGCGCCGGGCAGCGCCGGGCCGTTGCGGGCTCCGGGTCGGGTCGCGTCGAGGACTCAGGCGACCGCGTCGATCCCCGCCCCGAGCTGCCGTCGTCCGACGCGTCGACGACGCCGTCTCCTGAGAGCTCGACGCCGCCCGACGCCGCTCGACGCCGCTCGACTCCGGCTAGACGACGTACCGCGTGGCGCCCGGCTCGTCGCTGCCGAGCACCCACCGCCAGGTGTCGCGGAGGCCGTCCTCGAGGCTCGTCGACGGCTCCCAGCCGAGCTGCCGCGCGAACCCGTTGTCGGACAGGAGGCGGTCGACCTCGCTCGCGTCGGGCCGGAGCCGCGACTCGTCGACGACGACCCGCGCGTCCCGACCGCTGACCCGGACGAGCAGCTCGGCGAGCGCCCCGATGCTGATCTCCTGGCCGGTGCCGAGGTTGACCGCGCGCCCGAGCGCGGCGTCCGACGACCCGACCGTGAGGAACCCGGCGACCGTGTCCGAGACGTGGGTGAAGTCACGGGTCGGCGCCGTCGACCCGAGCCGGATCTCGTCGGCGCCGTCGGCGAGCTGCCGCAGGATCGCCGGGATGACGGCCCGTGCGCTCTGCCGCGGGCCGTACGTGTTGAACGGGCGGCAGACGGCCACCTCGGTGCCGAACGACGCGTGGTACGAGAGCACGAGGGCGTCGGCCGCGATCTTGGAGGCGGCGTAGGGCGACTGGGGCTGTGCCGGGTGGCTCTCGTCCATCGGCACCCTGAGCGCGCTGCCGTAGGTCTCGGAGGTCGAGGTGTGCACCATGCGGGCGCCGTGCCGACGGCAGGCCGCGACCACGGCGTGCGACCCGACGACGTTGGTCTGGACGTACGACTCCGGGGCGACGTACGAGTACGGGATGCCGATCAGGGCCGCGAGGTGGAACACGACCTCGACCCCGGCCACGGCCTCGTCGACCACGAACGGGTCGCGGACGTCGCCCGCGAGCAGCTCGACGCGGTGGTCGGACGCGTACCGGGCGAGGGCTCCCGCCGCGCCGTAGGGCTTGTAGTGGCACAGGGCCCGCACCCTGGCCCCCCGCGCGACGAGCTCGTCGACGAGCGCCGAGCCGATGAAGCCCTCCGCTCCGGTCACGAGGACGGTGCGGCCCTGCCAGGTGGAGTCGTTCATGAGGTGGTCCCTTCGGTCGAGCTGGTGGAGGTGGAGGTGGAGAACGAGGAGGCGCGGATCGAGGAGGTGCCGATCGAGGAGGTGCCGATCGAGGAGGTGCCGGAGGGCGAGGCCGCGGAGGCGACGCGACAGGCCGGGGGCGCGAGCTCGATCACCCAGCCGGCCACGGCGTCGGCGGCGCCGGCGTGGGGCGACGGGCCCGCCGGTCTGGCAGGCGGGGCGGCCGGGGCGACCTCGGCGAGCTCGACCGCCCTGGTCAGTGACGCCGCCAGCGTCTCGCCGTCGAGGTCGCCGTCGCGCACGACGACGACGGGTGCCCGACCCGACGCGGCCAGCGCCTCCGCGTTGGCGGTCTGGTGGTCGTCCGTCGCGCCGGGCAGGGGCACGACGACCGCGGGGACGCCGAGGTGCTCGACCTCGGCCACGGTGCACGCTCCGCCCCGGACGACGACGACGTCCGCCGCCGAGTAGGCGGCCGCCATGTCGTCGATGTGCTCGACGACCTCGGCCACCCGGTCGCCGCCGCCCTGAGCCAGTGCGCGGCGCAGGCTCGCGACGTGGGCCGGGCTCGCCTTGACGACGAGCCGGAGCCGTCGGCCGAGCAGGGCGCCGACCTTCTCGACGCCGCCCTCCGCTGCCCGCGCGGCCGACGTGCACGCGAGCTCGACCGCGGCACGGTCGAGCGACGCCGCCCCCAGGCTGCCGCCCGAGACCACGACGAGCAGCTCGTCGTCGTCGACGCCCCAGGAGGCGCGGGTCGGCCCCCGAAGCGACTCCCGGTCGCACGCCGCCAGGGCAGGCAGGATCGGGATGCCGACCCGCCGCACCTCCGCCCCGCCGGCGAGCCCGGCCGACGCGGGGTCGAAGGCGCAGGCGACGCGCCCTGACAGCCGAGCCGCGAGACGGTTCGCGAGCCCCGGCGCCGCGTTCGACTCGTGCACGACCACGGGCAGGCCCAGGGACCAGCCCGCGACGACGGCCGGCACGCTGGGGTAGCCGCCCACCCCGACGACGACCTGCGCGCGCCGTCGCCGCAGTTGGCGACGCGCGACGAGCACGCAGCGGACGAACCGCGCCGGGAACATCAGGGCCGAGAGGCCCGGTCGCCGGGGGAAGGCGACCATCGGCGTCGTGTCGAGCTCGTAGCCGGCCGCCGGGACGAGGGTCGCCTCCAGCCGGTCTGCGGTGCCGGCGAAGGTGACGACCGCCTCCGGCGCCTGTCGCTGCAGCGCCGCGGCGACGGCGATGCCGGGGAACACGTGGCCGCCGGTGCCCCCGGCGGCGACGACGACGCGGAGGCGGTCGACCGGCCGGGCCGAGCGGGTGCGTCTCGAGGTGGTGGTTGTCATGCCGCAAGGGTCGGGCCCCTGCGTGAGGTGAAGGTGAAGTGCGGCTGCCGAGGCGACCAGGTCAGCCCTCGCGGAGCACCAGCCGGATGGTCGTGCCCGCGCCGCCGTCCGAGCGAGCCTCGGCGGTGATCGCGCCGCCGGCCCGCGCGACGACCTGCGCCGCGATGGCGAGCCCGAGCCCCGACCCGGGCAGCCCGCGGGCGGCCGGTGCCCGGTGGAACCGGTCGAACACCCGCTGCCGCTCGTCGGCGGGGATGCCGACGCCGTGGTCGGACACCGTGACGACGACGTCGGCGACCGCCGCCGGCGTCTCGCGGACGACGCGCACCTCGATCGCGCCCCCGGCCCCGTACTTGACGGCGTTGTCGAGCACGACGTCGAGGAGGCGCCCCAGCCGCCCCGGGGGGACGCGCACGCCCGTCGGCGCGTCCGGCAGCTCCGTCCGCAGCTCCACGCCGGGCGCACGACGCGACACGGCCGCCACCGCCGCACGGGCGGCCGCGACGACGTCCTCGACGACCAGCTCGGCCGTCCGCGCGCGGTCGTCGCCCGCGAGCTCCACGAGGTCGTCCACGGTGCGCGTCATCGCCGCCACCTCCTCGCCGAGCGCCGCCCCGAGGGCTGCCCGCGTCTCGGGTCGGAGCGGACGGTCAGCGGTGAGCAGCTGGACGTTCGTGCGGAGGGTCGTGAGGGGCGTTCGCAGTTCGTGGGAGGCGTCGGCCACGAAGGCACGCTGGGCGTCGTCGGCCGCGGCGAGCTCGACGAGCATGGAGTCGACGGCGACGGCGAGCCGGCCGAGCTCGTCGTCGGGCGAGGTCGACGAGAGGTCGACGTGGTCGTGCGGGTCGGCGCTGTCGCTCACGCGCCGGACGGCCTCGTCGAGGCGCCGCACCGGGCGCAGCCCGACGGTCGCCGCGGCCCAGCCGAGCAGGCCCGCGAGGCCGACGCCGGCTCCGCCCGTCGCGGTGAGGGCGACGGCCGTCCGGGTGAGGGCCAGGTCGGCCTGGCGCGTCGGGACGCCGACGAGGGCGGCCTCGCCCGGCCGGGCCGGGACGGCCACCACCCGGACCGGACCCGCCGTCCAGCGCGCCCGCGGCTGGTCCCCGCGGGCGACCGCGAGGGCCGCCTCCGTCGTCCGCAGGGGCCCCGTGCCGGTGCCCAGCCCGTCGGCGAACTCGACCAGCCGGACACAGGCGGGCTCCGCCGCCCAGCGGCACTGCTCGCTGCCCTCGCCGGTCCAGTCGGCGTCGACCCTGACGAGGCGCTGCACGCGGGTCGCCTCGCGGTCGAGAGCCGTGTCGAGGGAGGCGCGGACCTGGCTCGAGACGACGAGCCAGGTCAGGACGGCGACGAGCACCACCGCGACGGCCACCGACCCGGCGACGAGGACGGCGACCCGGCGCCGGAGCGAACCGCGTCGCGCGGTCACGGCTCGAGCCGGTAGCCGAGGCCGCGCACGGCGCGGACGACGGGGCGGGCGGCCGAGCCGCCTGGAGTCTCGTCCGCCCCGCCGTCGACCGGCCCGCGCACGAGCCCGGCGAGCTTGCGGCGCAGCGAGCTGACGGCGACGTCGAGGGCGTTCGACGCGGGCGGCGGCCGGTCGGCCCAGACGACGTCGACGAGCTCGTCTCGGGTGCGGACGCGCCCGGGGTCGCGGAAGAGCAGCCCGGCGAGGCCCGCCTCGATCCGGGTCAGCTCGACGGAGGCCGGCGTGCCTGCCGCGGTGCAGGTCGCGTCCTCCCGCACCAGCCGCTGCCCTGTCTCGTCGAGCACGACCCCGCGCCACCGAGGCCAGGCACCGGCTCGCGTCCCCGCACCGGCCGCGACTCCTGCTCCTGCCTGGTCCGGCGGACCGTCCCAGCCGCCGGGCGTCCGCCGCAGCAGGGCACGGACGCGGGCGCGCAGCTCGTCGACGTCGAACGGCTTGCCGAGGTAGTCGTCGGCGCCGGCGTCGAGCCCGGCGACCCGCTCGGCGGGCCGGTGGTGGGCCGTGAGCACCAGGACGGGCACGCCGTCGCCGGCCGCGCGCAGTGTCCGGCAGACGGCGGCCCCGTCGAGGAACGGCATGGCCAGGTCGAGCACGACCGCGTCGGGGTCGTGCTCGGCGACGGCGAGCAGCGCCGACCGCCCGTCCGCCGCGGTCACGACGCGGTGCCCGTCCGTCTCGAGGGCCACCCGGACCCCGAGCAGCACGTTCGGGTCGTCGTCGACGACCAGCACCGTCGCCTGCCGTGTCGTGTCGCGGTCGCCTCGTGCCACCCGCCGCCTCCTGTCCCCGTCGTGTGCGTGTCCGTGCTCGTGCCTCGGTCCGGGTCCGGCTGGCCGACCTCGCCGGGCGGACGAGCCGCACCGCCAGCATCGCATGAGACATGTCGGTGCGGGCTGATCGCGCGGCCAGCGCTAGCGGCGACCGGCTAGCGGCTAGT
The DNA here is from genome assembly GCF_007954365.1 of Frigoribacterium sp. ACAM 257. Classification (GTDB taxonomy): domain Bacteria; phylum Actinomycetota; class Actinomycetes; order Actinomycetales; family Microbacteriaceae; genus Frigoribacterium. The sequence goes on along the minus strand of NZ_VOLO01000001.1, from coordinate 89,248 downwards.
CGAGGCCTGGACGCGCGAGCTCGTCGCCGGCGGTCGAGACAAGGAGGCGGCGGCCCGGTGGATCGCCGAGCTGCGGTCCTCGAACCCGGACGAGCACCGCGCCGGGGTCGCCCGCCGGTCGCGGGCGATGCGTCGTCAGCTGGCCCGCGAGGACCCGGAGCTGCTCGCCGCGGCGCTGCACCCGAACGCGCGCGAGCTCGTCGACCGGCTCGCAGATCGGTCGGCGTCGCGCCGACGCGGAGGCCTTCGCGGCCGACTGGTCGAGCAGGGTCGGCCCGTGCCGCCTGCACGAGATCGACTCGCCCGACGACCTCGTGCGGGTGTCGCGGGCACGGCGGGCCCTCGCCGGGACACCACGCGCGCCCTTCGTGCGCGAGCAGTGGTCCTGAGCGCGCTCGGCGTCCGCAGCAGCAGCGGCAGCAGCGGCTGCTCGGCGACAGCGGCAGCAACGGCTGCTCGGCGACCGGCGTCGGCCCGCGTCGAGGAATCAGGCACGGGCGTCGTCGGCGTCCCGACGTCTCGGCTGCGGGGGCGGGTACGACCGACGTCTCCTGAGTCCTCGACGCGGGTCGAGGCGCAGGTCCAGGCGCGGTCGAGACGCGGGTCGAGCGCCCGGGCTCAGCCGCCGACAGGCGCCGCCCGCAGCTCGCGCTGCACCTGCAGGGCGAGCTCGCGCAGCAGCACGAGGTCGACGCTCTCGGCGCTCCGCGGCTCGGCGTCGACGACGCAGAGCGCGCCGATCCGCACGCCGTCCGGGCTCTCGACGGGGTGCCCCGCGTAGAACCGCACGCTCGGGTGCGAGACGAAGCGGTCGTCGCGCCAGGCGTCGGGCACGACCATCGCGGTGCCGGTCCGCACGGTCTGCGAGCAGAACGACGACGCGATGGGCACCTCCACCTGTGACGACCCGGCGATCGACTTGTTCCAGTGCCGCCCGTCGTCGATGAGCGAGAACGCGGCCCCCTGGGCGCCGAGCAGCACGCGGGCCCGCTCGACGATGTCGTCGAACCGCTTCTCGGCCGGGGTGTCGAGCAGCCCGAGGGCGCGGACGGCGGCGATGCGCGTCTCGTCGGTCTGGGGCGCCTCGCGGGCGGTCCGAGCCGTGCTCCCCGCGGCGAGCGCGGCGTCGACCAGCGGCGCGACCACGGCGGCGAGGGCGGCGGCCCAGGCCGGGTAGGGGACGGAGGCGCGGGCCGGCTCCCCGAGGCCCTCGGGCGCGGCGACGGGCGGGCACACCATCGACACCCGGGCCCTGGCCGCGCAGAGCTCCGCGGTCACGCGGTTGAGCTCGTCGGCGTGGGCGTCCACCACGCCGCCGCGGCGCAGGGCGAACTTCGGCACCGAGCTCGGCGGCTGGATGCCCGTCACGACGATCTCGCACGACGGGTCGACCGCCTCCTCGAGGGTGTCGAGCAGCGCGGCGAGCCCTGAGGCCCAGCGCGACCGCGGGACGAGCCGCAGCGCGTCGCTCATGCCCAGCACCACGACGACGGCGTCGTAGCGGCCGAGGTCGCGACCCGTCACGAAGGAGGCGGCGGTCGCGACGGCCACGTCGGCGTCGGCCAGTGCGTCGACGTCGGCGCCGCGGCCGGTCAGCGCCGACAGGGCGCGTGCCAGCGTGCCGGGCAGGGCGAGGTCGTGGCTGCGCACGCCCCAGCCGACGGCCGGGCCGTTGCCGAGAACGAGGACGCGGTCGGGATCGGTGCCGGGCGCGTGGCCGCTCGGGTGGTCGTCCGGGCACGGCGTCGACAGCAGCTCGTCGACGACCCGGTAGCGCGTGCGGACCCAGGCACGGACGAGGAGGAGGGGGAGGCTGCGCATGCGGGTGCTCCGACCCGGTCGACGGGCGTGATCGAGGGAGCCCTGGCGGTGGACGCCGGGGCGTGACGAGTGGGTGAGTCGATGATGCTCGTGCCGGCGGCCCCCGGACAAGCCCCCGCTCGGGGCGGGGCCGACCCCGTCAGGGGACAGGGTGGGGATCGGCCGGGGACGCAGGGCCGGTGCCGGGGCCGGTGCCGGGGCCGGGGCCGGGGCCGGTGGGCGCAGCAGGCCGGGAGGCCGCCCGGGCCCGGAGCTCGGCGAGGTCGTCGTCCAGCCCGGCGAGCCGTTCGGCCCTGGCCTCGCCGTAGGCGGCGTCGACCACGACGGAGGCGGCCCGCACCCGGGTGACGACGGCCGCGCCGACGTCGCCCCACGCCCGCGCGACCGCCGTCTGGACGATGTCGTCCACGTACTCGGCATCGTCGCGCAGGGCGTCCAGCCGGTCGGCGACGGCCGTGTAGGTCTTCTCGCGGAACCACAGGGTCTGGTCGTCGCCCTTGCGGTAGTCGTGCTGGTGCCGGGAGCGGCCCTTGGACCGGAGTGCCTTCTGGCGCGCTTCCCCGATGCGACGGTTCTGGTAGCGCTGCTCCTCGGCGAGCCGGTGCAGCGTGCGGCGGACGGAGGCGGCGGTCTCGTCGTGCTCGAACACGGCGTCGTCGCGCAGCGCCCGGACGACGATGCGGTTGGCGACCGACACGACCGCGGCGGCGCGAGCGATGAGCAGCCCCTCGACGACCGAGCGCTCGAGCGCCGCAGGGTCGACGGGCGCCGGGTCCGGGCTCGCGGGGCCGGCGCTGCCGCGGGTGCTGCGCCACCTCACGACGCCTGCCCCGCCGTCGTCGCCGGTGCTGTCGTCGCCGGTGCTGCTGCCGCCTGTGCTGCTGCCGCTGCCATGACCTGCTCCTCGTCGACCGGGCCGTCCTGACACGGCGCCTCCCTGATTAAAGACCCGGTGCCGGGACCGCGACGAATCGTCGGTCCCGGCACCGGGTCGAGAGCGCCGCGCCGGGCGCGGCGAGCCGTCAGCCCTGCTCGCCGCCCGCGGTCACGAGGGCGTCCTTGACGGCGCCGACGAAGTCGTCGAGGTCGTCGGGGTCGCGCGACGTGACGAGGGTGAAGCCGCCCTCGACGTCGGTGACGACCGAGCGGTCGACCCAGGCGCCTCCGGCGTTCCTCACATCGGTCTCGAGAGAGGCGAAGGAGGTGAGCTCCTTGCCCTTCAGGAGGTCCGCCTCCACGAGCAGCCAGGGGCCGTGGCAGATGGCGGCGACGGGCTTGCCGGCCGACGCGAAGGCCTTGAGCACCGAGACCGCGCCGTCGTCCTGGCGGATCGTGTCGGCGTTGATGGTGCCGCCGGGCACGAGCAGCAGGTCGAAGTCGGCCGCGTCGGCCTCGTCGATGGTGGTGTCGGGGCGCACGGTCTCGCCGGGGTCCTTGTCGCCGACGAGCGTCTGGATCGGCTCGGTCGACTGCGCGGCGACGACGACGGTCGCGCCGGCCTCGCGCAGGGCGCGGGCAGGGACGACGAGCTCGTCCTGCTCGACGCCGTAGTTGGTGACGACCGCGAGCACGCGTCGTCCGGTCAGATCGGTGGTGGCCATGGGGCTCTCCTCCTCCGGGCCCGCGGGGCGGGCCGATCGATGTCGCCCACCGGTCTACGCCGCGGGGCTGGAGGGGCGTTCGGGAGGCTGTCCCCCAGCCTGCGGCTCAGCTCGCGAGCAGCGCCCGCGCGGTCCCCTCGTCGAGGATCAGGTCGGTGGCGAGCCCCGCGGCGAGGGCGCCGCGCACGCCGGCGACCTTGGCCTCGCCCGCCACGATGCAGACCCGTCGCGGCGCACGCCGGATGGTCTCGAGGTCCGGGCCCGTGCCGCGCGCGTTCATCGCGATGTCGGCCGACGAGCCGTCCTCGCGGTAGAACACCGTCGCGACGTCGCCGACGACGCCGTCGCGGTCGAGGCTCAGCTGGTCGCTCTTCTCGAGGTAGCCTCCCGACCACACGTGGCTCGGCACGCGGGCGTCGCGGGAGCCGACGCCGAAGACGACCAGGTCCATCGAGGCCTGCAGCTCGAGCACCCGCTTGGTGCTGCTCTCGCGCCAGAGCGCCCGCTTGGTGGCGGGGTCGTCGAAGAACGCGGGCACCGGGAACTGCTGCACGGCCGCCGAGTACGCCGCGCCGAAGCGCCGGAGGATCTCGCTCGCGTACTCGATGCCCGTCGTGCGCGTGTTCGCGGCGCCGTTGAGCTGCACGACGACGGAGTTGTGCGTCGCCCGGGGCACCAACGACCGGCTGACGGCGCTGAGGGTCGCCCCCCACGCGACGCCGACCACCATGTTCGAGTCGACGTAGGGCGTGATGGTGCGGGCCGCCGACAGGGCGACCCGCTCGAGCCGGTCGATGTCGCTGATCTGGTCGGGCACGGGCACGACGTGCGCGACGACGCCGAACCGGTCGTGCAGCGCGGCGGCCGACCGGGTCGCCTGGTCGAGCGGCGACTTGATCTGGATCTCGACGAGACCAGTCTCGCGAGCGGCCTTGAGGAGGCGCGAGACCGACGAGCGGGACGTGTTCAGCTCCGAGGCGATCGCCTCCATCGTCAGGTCCTGCATGTAGTACAGGTGCGCCGCACGGAGCGCGTCGTGGGTCTTCTCGGACGTCGTCGCCTCGGCCATGGGCACCTCCGTGCACATCTGTGCAGATACGTTGCACCCTCGTCAGGAGGGGTCGATCATGGACACTACCGGCCAGAGCAACCGGCGCACGACCCCACCGCTCACCGAACGCAACGGGAAAGAAGCTCCACTGTGACCGAGTCGAAGAAGACAGGGACGATGCGCGCCAACGTGTCGCGCATCGCCGACCGCCCCCACGCCCAGGTGCTCGTCGTCGGAGGGGGCATCAACGGCATCGCCACGTTCCGCGACCTCGCCCTCCAGGGCGTCGACGTCGTCCTCGTCGAGCGTGCCGACTACGCGTCGGGCGCCTCGGCTGCCTCGTCGCACATGATCCACGGCGGCATCCGCTACCTCGAGAACGGCGAGTTCCGCCTCGTCCGCGAGAGCGTGGAGGAGCGCAACGGCCTCCTCAAGATCGCCCCCCACTACGTCAAGCCGCTGCAGACGACGATGCCGATCTTCTCGACGTTCTCCGGCATCCTGAACGCCCCGCTCCGCATGCTCACGCACAAGCAGCGCAGCACGAAGGAGCGCGGCGCGCTCCTCATCAAGGTCGGCATGACGATGTACGACTCGTTCTCGCGCGACGGCGGCTCCGTGCCCCGCCACAAGTTCCTCGGCCGCAAGGCCGCGCTGGCCGAGATGCCGCACCTGAACAAGGACCTGAAGTACACGGGCACCTACTACGACGCCTCCGTGCACGAGCCCGAGCGCCTCGCGCTCGACGTTCTCAAGGACGGCCTCGCCGCCGGCGACCACGCCCGCAGCGCGAACTACCTCGAGGCCGCCGGCACCGCCGACGGCGGGGTCGTGCTGCGCGACGTCGTCACCGGCACGGAGTTCACCGTGACGGCCGACGTGGTCGTCAACGCCTCCGGCCCCTGGACCGACCTGACGAACGCGGCGCTCGGCGCCGAGTCGCAGTACATGGGCGGCACCAAGGGCTCGCACATCGTCGTCGACAGCCCCGAGCTGCTCGAGGCGACGAACGGTCGCGAGATCTTCTTCGAGAACAACGACGGCCGCATCGTGCTGATCTACCCGCTGAAGGGCCGCGTGCTGATCGGCACGACCGACCTCGAGGCCGACATGGCCGAGCCCGCGGTCTGCACCGAGGAGGAGGTGGACTACTTCTTCGACCTCGTCAAGCACGTCTACCCCGACATCGAGATCACGCGCGACCACATCGTCTACCGCTACTCGGGCGTCCGCCCGCTGCCGAAGCACGACGACCTCGCCGCGGGCTTCGTGTCGCGCGACTACCGCATCGTCGAGACCGAGGTCGCCGAGCTGCCGACCAGCAAGGTGCTCAGCCTCGTGGGCGGCAAGTGGACGACCTTCCGCGCGCTCTCGGCCCACTTGTCGACCGAGGCGACGAACCGTCTCGGCGTGACCCGCACGGTCGACACGACGGGCATGGCGATCGGCGGCGGCAAGGACTTCCCGACCACCGACGCGGCCCGCACCACCTGGGTCGCGGCGCACGCCGACGGCCTCAGCAGCGAGCACGTCGACCGCCTCCTCACCCGCTACGGCACGCGTGCCGAGAGCGTCATCGAGGTGCTGCTCGACCAGCCGTCCGAGGCACTGGCGAGCGACCCGAGCCTCACCACGGCCGAGATCGCCTACTTCGCCGATCACGAGGACGCGGTGCACCTCGCCGACGTCGTCCTGCGTCGCACGAACCTGGCCTTCGTCGGCGGCGTCACGATCGAGCTGCTCAGCGAGATCGCCGACGTCCTGGCGTCGAGCCTCGGCTGGACGGCCGACGAGCGCGAGGCCGAGATCGAGGCCACCCTCGACGTGCTGCGCACCTCGCACGGCGTCGAGGTGTCGTCGCAGCACGTGCCGGCCGGCACGCCCGTCGTGACCACGCCCGCCTCGTAGGAGGCGCCTCCTGCGGTCACGAGACCCGCCCGCCCCTCGGGGCCGGGCGGGTCTCGTGCGTCCGGGGCACGCCGCGCGTCGGGACTAGTGCCCGACCTCGATCAGGACGACGCCCGCGACGATGAGGACGATGCCGACGGCCATGGTGAGCGTCAGCGGGTCCTTGAAGAGCAGGCGTCCGAGCACGGCGGTCAGGGCGACGCCGGTCGCTGCCCAGACCCCGTAGGCGACGCCGATCGGCAGCCCGAGGGCGAGGGCCCCGGCCAGCAGCGAGAACGCCGTGACGTAGCCGACGGCCACGGGCGCGTACCAGCGCCTCCGGCCGTCCGTGGCGAGCTTGAGGCTGATCGTCGCGCCGACCTCGCAGACGATCGCGATCGCGAGCAGCAGCCAGCCCATCAGGCGGCGTCCCCGCGCGCCCGGGCGGCGTGGGCCCGCTGCGAGCCGAGCTCGACGAGCAGCACCCCCGCGATCACGAGCACGAGCCCGACGACCGTCACGCCGGTCAGCGACTGCCCGAAGAGCACGGCCGCCATGACCGCGGTGAGCGCGACGCCCGAGGCTCCCCAGATGCCGTAGGCGACGCCGATCGCCATGCCGCCCCGCAGCACCCTGGACAAGCAGACGAAGGCGGTCAGGTAGCCGGCGACGACGAGGGCGTACCAGCCGGGGCTCTCGACGGCGGCCTGCAGGGACAAGGAGGCGGTGACCTCGACCACGATCGCGCCCGCCAGCCACAGCCAGGTCGCGAGGGAGGTCACGACGGCGAGTCTACGGACGGCCGGCCACGTCGGGGGCCGGTACATCAACTCCGGCGCATCACCCGCCACACGGGACATTTCCCCGGTATCCTCGGTCACGGGGCCTCGCCCCTGCCCGCCCACGATCGGAGACTCCTGTGCCCGTCCCCACCTCTGCCCCCACGACCGAGCGGCAGCTGCTGCGCGACACCGTGCGGAGCCGCCTCCGAGAGGCCATCCTCGACGGCACGCTCGAGCCCGGCGAGCGACTGCACGACGACGAGCTCGTCGCCTGGCTGCAGGTGTCGCGCACCCCGATCCGCGAGGCGCTGAGCGACCTCGTCCGTGCCGGGCTGGTCGAGATGGCGCCGAACCGCTGGACGCGGGTGGCGACTCCGGACGCCGGCCAGGCCGTCGAGGCCGTCCAGACCCTGGGCGTGCTGTTCGGCGGGGCCGTCCGCCTGGCCGTGCCGCGCCTCCCCCAGGCCGTCGTGACGCAGATCAGCTCGGCCGTCGCGGTCTGCGTCGGCGACATCGAGCGAGAAGACGGCCCGGCCCTCAACGCCCACGCCGTCGCCCTCTTCGACACCTACGTCGAGCACTGCGGCAACAGCGCGCTCCAGAAGGTCTGCCGCGACGTCACGGACGGCCTCGCGTACTCGCTGCGCGTGCCGAACATCGTCCAGGTGCTGAACTGGAGCGAGATGGGCGCCGCGCTCGTCGCCCTCGAGCAGGCGACGCGCGACCGCGACCCGATCAGGGCCGAGCTCGCCGCCGAGGCCGTGCACGAGCTCCCCGGCGAGAGGCCGCTCTCGCCCGAGCGCTCGAGCTGACCGGAGACCGCCGTCGAGCGCTCGGCGACTAGACGGTCGTCGCGTCGTCGACCTCGCCCACCAGCTCCTCGATGATGTCCTCCAGGAACAGCACGCCGGTCGTCTCGCCCATCACCGAGACGGCTCGGGCCACGTGGGCGCCGCTGCGGCGCATCGACGCCAGTGCGTCCTCGAGATCGGCGTCGTGGGGCACCGCGCCGAGGCGCCGGACCCGCTTCGCCGGCACGGGCACGTCGAGCGCCTCGGCCGACGTCAGGTCCATGACGTCCTTGAGGTGCAGGTAGCCGGTCGGCTGGCCGTCGCCGTCGGTCAGCACGTAGCGCGAGTAGCCGTGCTCCGCGACGGCGAGCTGCACGTCGCGCGGGGTGGCGTGGGGCGTGAGCCGGACCATCTCGGCCACCGGCACCTCGACGTCCCGCACCTTGCGCGTGGTGAACTCGAACGCCGCCGACAGCGTGCCCGACGCGTCCGACAGCACGCCCTCGCGGGTCGACTGCTGCACGATGGTGGCGACCTCGTCGAGCGTGTAGGTGCTCGTCGCCTCGTCCTTCGGCTCGACGCGGAACAGGCGCAGCACCGCGTTCGCGATGCCGTTCAGCGACCAGATGACGGGCTTGAACACGGTCGCGACGAACACCAGCGGAGGCGCGAGCAGCAGAGCCGCCTTGTCGGGCACCGAGAACGACAGGTTCTTGGGGATCATCTCGCCCACCACCACGTGCAGGAAGGTGACCAGCACCAGCGCGATGACGAACGCGACGACGCCGATGGCCTCGGGCGTCAGGGGCGTCGCGGCCAGCGGGATCTCGAGCAGGTGGTGGATCGCCGGCTCGGAGACGTTGAGGATGACGAGCGAGCAGACCGTGATGCCGAGCTGGCTCGTCGCGAGCATGAGCGTGGCGTGCTCCATCGCCCACAGCGTCTTCTTCGCAGCGGTGCTGCCGGCCTCGGCGCGGGGCTCGATCTGCGAGCGGCGGGCAGAGATGACGGCGAACTCGGCGCCGACGAAGAAGCCGTTGACGATCAGCAGCACGAACAGCCAGATGATGCCGGGCAGGTACTCGTTCATCGGGTCAGGTCCTCTCGCAGTCCGGCGACGACCCGGTCGTGGTCGGTGGGAGCAGGCTGGCTGCCGTGCGTCGCGGGCAGGGCAGCGCCGGAGGCGGTCGGCAGCTCGGCCGGCGACGGCACGAACCGCAGGCGCTCGAGCCTCTGCCCGACCACCCGCTCGACGCGCAGCGTGCCGCCCTCGAGCTCGACCTCGTCGCCCACCTCGGGCAGACGGTCGAGCTGCTCGGCGACGAAGCCCCCGACGGTCTCGTAGTCGCCGTCGTCGGGCACCCGCACCGTGGCGCGGTCCCAGAGCTCGTCGGGGCGGAGGGCGGCGTCGAAGACGACGGTGCCCGACGACCGCACGATGCCGGCCTTCGCGCGGTCGTGCTCGTCCTCGAGCTCGCCGACCAGCTCCTCCACCAGGTCCTCCAGGGTGACGAGGCCCGCCGTGCCGCCGAACTCGTCGGCGACGACGGCGATCTGGAAGCCCTCGCGACGCAGCAGGCCGAGCAGCGTGTCGATGCCCATCGACTCGGGCACGAAGCGTGCGTCCGAGACGAGGCCGGCGACCGGGACGGACGCCCGCTCCTCGGCGGGCAGCGCGAACGCCTGCTTGACGTGCACGACGCCCACGATGTCGTCGCTGTCGTCGCCGATCACCGGGAACCGCGAGAAGCCGCTCGCCAGTGCCGTCTCGACGACGTCGGCGGCCGTGTCCGTGGAGCGGACGGTGGTCATGCGGACCCGGGGGGTCATGACGTCGACCGCCGCGTGCTCGGAGAACCGCAGGGTGCGGCCCAGGAGGGTCGCGTGGTCGTCGTCCAGCATGCCCTCGAGCGCCGAGCGTCGCACCAGCGAGCTGAGCTCCTCCGCCGACCGGGAGCCGGACAGCTCCTCCTTCGGCTCGATGCCCATCCTGCGGATCGCGGCGTTGGCGGTGTTGTTGAAGAGCAGGATGACCGGCTTGAACACGGTCGTGAAGGTCGCCATGAACGGCACGACGAACTTGGCCGTCGCGAGCGGCAGGGCGAGCGCGAAGTTCTTGGGGACGAGCTCGCCGACGACCATGGAGAAGAGCGTCGCGATCACGATGCCGACCACCGCGCCGATGCCCGGGATGACAGCCGCGGGCACGCCGAGGTCGCCGAGCGGCGCGGCCAGCAGCGAGCTGATCGCGGGCTCGAAGGTGTAGCCGGTGAGCAGCGTGGTGAGCGTGATGCCGAGCTGCGCTCCCGAGAGGTGGGTCGAGGTGATGCGCAGCGCCTTGATCGTCGGCGCGAGGCGCTTCTCGCCCCGGGCCTGGCGGGCCTCGAGGTCGTTCCGGTCGAGGTTGACGAGCGAGAACTCGGACGCCACGAAGAAGCCGGTGCCGACGGTCAGGACCAGACCGACGGCGAGCATGGCCCACTCGTTCACTGAGCCCCTCCCCGCTCGTCAGAGACACCGTGCGGTGTCAGGGCGCGGAAGGGCGTCGGCATGTGAGAGGGAGGGTCGTCCATGCGGTGATGGTAAGGAGGGACGCCGCGACGATGCTGTGAACCTGCAGTGCGTGCAGGTCGCTCTCGCGGCCGAGTGGTCGACTTCTGCTCCGGGCGGCCCGCTGAGCGACCGTTCGTGACCACTCGGCACCGGGGCAGTGGGCGTCGGTCGCAGCCCCTACGCTGGGAGGCGATCGATCGGAGACACCCCCAGTGACTGACATGAGCCTCCGGCTGCCGACCAGGCGATTCCGCGCGGTGTTCGCGCTGGGCACGCGCCACGCGGCGACGCTTCCGCTGCCCACCGCCCTCGGCAAGCCCAACCTCTTCGGCGAGTGGGACGACGAGACCGAGCTCAGCAGCCTGTACGTGGGCTTCGGCACGGGCCAGGTGCACCTCGACGCCGTCGGCGGCGGCGGGGTCGGCGGGGTCGGCGAGGTCGGCGGGGTCGAGCACCACTTCCACGACGCCGCGGGCGACGACACCGACACCAGCCCCTGGGGCCCGGGCGACACCGCCCAGGTCGTCGCCTGGGCGACGGCGTTGCTGACCGACCTGCAGGCCCTGATGCCCGACCTGATCGACGACGTCGACGACGCCGCGGCCTGGCACGACGCCGGTCTCGACCTCTGGGTCTGCGAGGTCGAGGAGCCGACGCACCTCGACCTGGTCGAGGTCGACATCGAGGGCGAGCTGCTCACGCTTCCCTGGCTCGGCGCCGGGCACGTCGAGCACGACCACGTCGACGAGGCGCCGGACGACGTGCGGGAGCACCCGATCGCCCTGCTCTGGGCCGCCGACGAGCACCGTGCGCCCGACCAGCCGATCGCCGAGGCGTGGCTCGCCCCGGGCACCGAGCAGACCGTCACCCGGGCCCTGCCGGGCGTCGACTGGACGGCCGTCGGCATGCCCGCCGACGAGGTGCTGCCGTGGCTCGAGGGCATCTACCTGAACCACCACGTGCTGCCCGACCCCGCCGGCACCATCCTCACCGGCGTGCTCGAGCGCCTCGGCGGCATCGACGGGATCGACTGACCCGTTCGACCTCGTTGGGCGGACCCCGCCGTTCAGCCCAGCTCAGCCCGCCTCAGCTCGGCTCGGCTCGGCTCAGCTCAGCTCAGCTCAGACGAGGTCGCCCGACTCGGACAGCGAGGGCTCCTCGGGGCCGGTGAGCTGGTAGTCGTGCACGTCGCTGTGCCGGATCTCCGCCTCCTGCTCGTCGGTCGGGCCGGAGCCGCGGAAGTCGTCGAGGGCGTTCTGCGAGACCCAGCGCTCGGCGACGTTGATGCGGCCGGGGTCGACGATGTCGGGCGACAGCGCGAAGTCGAGGCAGCCTGGCGCTTCGCGACCGGCCTCGACGAGGCTCACGCACGAGGCGAGGTAGTCGTCGCGCAGCTCAGGGTCGACGAGCAGGTGGCCGGTCACGATGATCATGGGTCGCAGTCAACACCGGGCGACCGACAGCGGGACGCGTGTCAGGCGCGCCACCACTCGTCGACCGGGCTGGCCGGCACACGGCGCTTGTGCTCGGTCGCGAGGTAGCGGGCCTCGATCAGCTCGGCGATCGCGTCGTCGACGTCGCCGCCCTCGAGGTAGTCGTCGATGTCGGCGTAGGTGAGGCCGAGGTTCGCCTCGTCGGTCTGGCCGGGGGTCTCGTCGAGCAGGTCGGCCGTCGGCGCCTTCTCGTACAGCCGCGCAGGTGCGCCGAGGTGGGCGAGCAGCGCCTTGCCCTGGCGCTTGCTCAGGCCCGTGAGCGGGACGAGGTCGACCCCGCCGTCGCCGTACTTCGTGAAGAAGCCGGTCAGCGCCTCGGCGGCGTGGTCGGTCCCGACGACGAGCAGGCCGCGCTCGCTCGCGATCGCGTACTGGGCGACCATGCGGGTGCGCGCCTTGACGTTGCCCTTGGCGAAGTCGCTGAGGGGAACGCCGGTCGCCTCGGCGACGTCCTGCGCCGTTCCGTCGACGCCGTGCTGGATGTTGACGACGAGCCCCTCGGCGCCGTCGACGAACCGCAGGGCGAGCTGGGCGTCTTCTTCGTCGGCCTGCACCTTGTACGGCATCCGCACGGTGACGAGCTCGGCGGTGCCGCCGTCGCGGCGGACCCCCTCGACTGCGAGCTGGCAGAGGCGCCCGGCGAGCGTGCTGTCCTGGCCGCCGCTGACGGCGAGCACGAAGCCGCCGGCACCGGTCGTCTCGAGGTAGTCGCGGAGGAAGGCGACCCGTCGCTCGACCTCGGAGGCCGGGTCGATCTCGGGGCGGACGGCGAGCTCGGAGATGATGGTGGCCTGCAGCGCTCTCATGCGACGACTCTAGCCACGCGCCGCCCGGCCGGCACCTGCCGGCCCCGGCGGATCGGGCTCCGGGGCGGGACTACTTCGACGTCGAGAGGGCCACGAAGGCGGCGACGGTCAGCCCGAGGCCGACGAGGGTGATCGCGCTGACGAGTCCGATGAAGAATTCGGCCATGGGAGGCTCCTGCCTGGTCGAGGTGACGGGACCCCATCCTCTCAGACCGCGGCTGACCGGTCGGCGTCGGGCGCGGGCCGACCGGCGACCGCGAGCACCGTCGCCACGGTGCGCGGGTGCGCCAGCACCCGGAAGTGCCCGCCGGTCGGCAGCAGCACGTTGTCGGCGCCGACCAGCACGCTGCTCTCGGGGATGTGCGGGTCGAACTCGCCGTAGATCGAGGTGATGCGCTCGTTGACGGCCTGGTCGCGCGACAGCATCACGGTCGTCGCGTCACGGGGCGAGAAGGCCCGCAGGCTCGGCAGCACCAGCCAGGCGGCGTACCGGGAGCCGCTGAAGGGCGTGCAGACGGCGACCATCCGGTCGACCCGACGGGTGTCGTCGAGCAGCGCCATCAGGTACTTGCCGACCAGCCCGCCCTTGCTGTGCGCGACGACCACGACGTCGTGCAGGTCGTGCTCGAGCACGTAGGCGGCGACGTCGCGCGCGGTCGCCTCCACGGGTCGGCCGTTCCGCCCGAGCGACGCGATCACGTGCACCGGGTGCCCCTCGTCGTGCACCCGCTCGATCAGCGGACGGAGGAACGCCCAGGTCTCCCAGATGCCCGGCAGCACGAGCACCGGCCGGCCGTCGCCCGAGAGGTAGTCGTCGGAGCCGCGGGGCGACAGCACCGCGCGGAGCTGCCACCAAGCGGCGAACGCGTAGTCCTCCAGCCACCAGACGCCGTGCCGCAGCGCCCGACGGAGCGTCGGGCGGGGCGGCCGAGGAGGCGCGGCGGGGGCGTGCGGCATGGTCCCTGCACAGTAGGGGGCCGGGCGGCGGCTGTCCGGCCCCGGCGTCGCGGACGCGACCGGCGCCTCCTGCGTGTGAAGATGTCGACGATGGACGAAGAGGTCGGCACCGAGGCGACACCGCCGCCGTTCCGCGGTGCCGTGCACGGCGACGACCTCGACGCGGCCCGCGAGCTCTACGAGGCCCAGTACCCGGGCGAGGGGTTCCGGCTCGACCAGCTCGATCGTCCGTTCGACTACCGCTACGCGGCGGTCGGCGACGGCGACGTGTCGCTCCGCACCTCCGAGTTCCACGGGTCGGCCCGCGGCACGGCCGACGCCGTGCCCGAGTACGTCGTGTCGTGGCTGGTCGACGGTCGCGGCACCGTCGACGTCGGCCGCGACGAGGTCGCCCTGAAGCCGCTCGTGCCGAGGATCGCACCGACCCGGGCCTACTCGTTCGACTTCGCCGACTACCGGCAGCGGCTCGTGCACATCGGCGCGGCGCACCTCGAGCGGCTGGCGGCGGAGCGCGGGGACGTCGCGTCCGGGCCCGTCACCTTCTTCCACGCCGCCCCGGTCGCGGAGTCGGCGCTGCAGCGGTGGCGAGCCGTCATCTCGGAGACGACGCCGGTGCTGCTCGACCTCGCCGCGCCTCCCCTGCTGCGGGCCGCGGCGAACAGGCGGCTCGCCCTGGCGGTGCTCGAGACGTTCCCGCACGCGGTCGGGCCGGCCTCGTCCGTGGCTCTCGCCTCCGTCGCCCCGGGGGGCAGACGCGTGGCCCTCGCCGTCGAGTTCCTGCACGAGCACGCCCACGAGCCGATCGGCGTCGCCGAGGTCGCCCGGGCCGCCGACCTCAGCGTGCGGGGGCTGCAGGTGGCCCTGCACCGCGCCCTCGACGTCAGCCCCACCGCGCTGTTGCGGCAGATCCGGCTCGACCGCGTGCACGCCGACCTCACCGTCGCGACGCCCGAGACGACCACGGTCGGCGCCGTGGCGCGACGTTGGGGGTTCGCCCACCTCGGGCGGTTCTCGGCGTCGTACCACGAGCGGTTCGGCGAGCACCCGAGCGTCACGCTGCGCGGCTGAGGCGCACGGCCGAGCGCACGGCAGAGGCGCGCCGACCGGACATCGGCGGGCAGGGTGGGCCCGATGGTGGCAACGTGGCAGGGTGACCGACCACCAGAGCACCTCAGACACCGCTGCACGACCCGGACGCGGACGGACGGGCACCGTCGACGACGCCTCGCACGCCCGGCAGCAGGACGGCCGCGACCTGATGGGCCCGGTCGAGAACCTCACCCGCATCATGTGGACCGGGACCCTCTGGTTCGCGGCGGCGGTGGTCGCCGTGGCACTCGCCCTCGGCGCCGTGCTCGTCTCGGGCTGGCGGCCCGACGTCCTCTCGACGCCGGTCGAGACGCTGTTCTGGATCGGCGCCTCCGTCGTGGCCCTGAGCCTCGGCCTGATCGGCTGGTCGGGCTGCCCGATCCTCGAGGTGAGCGTGCCCGTCGCCGACCGCAACAAGACACGCACCATGCAGCTCGGCACCTTCAGCTTCCTGGTCGGCTCGGCGGCGACGATGCTCGCCGTCCTGCTCGGGCCGGCCGGCTGAGGTCGGGCCCGGTCCGCGCGGCGCGTTGCCGTCACGGTCTCGGCTCGACTAGCATCGTCGCGTGATCGAATCGATTCGATCCGTTTCCTTCCCCCAGCCGAGAGACCCGACGATGTCGACGACGTCCCCCCGACCCGGCACGCCTGCCGCACCCGACCACGAGACCCGACGGGCGCGGCTGGCCGTCGCGCTGCTGTTCCTCACGAACGGCGCGCTGTTCTCGAACCTGCTGCCCCGCTACCCGGCGATCAAGGACGCGCTCGACCTGTCGAACGCCTCCTTCGGCCTGGCCGTCGCCGCCGGGCCGGTCGGCGCGATCGTCGCCGGGCTCGCGGCGAGCTGGCTGATCCGCCGCTTCCGGTCGTCGCGCGTCGCCGTCGTCGGCACGGTCGTGACCGCCGTCGTGGTGCTGCTGGCCGGCCTCTCCCCCGTCGGCGCGCTGTTCGCCGCCGCGCTGTTCGTGGCCGGTGCGCTCGACGCGATCGTCGACGTCGCCCAGAACTCGCACGGCCTGCGCGTGCAGCGGCGCTACGGGCGCTCCATCCTCAACTCGTTCCACGCGATCTGGAGCGTGGGCGCCGTCACCGGCGGCCTGATGGGCGGCGCGGCCGCCGGTCTCGGCGTGCCGATCGGCGTGCACCTGGCGATCTCCGGCGTCGTCTTCGGCGTGGTCGCGATCGTCTCGTACCGGCTGATGCTCCAAGGGCCGGAGCCCGCCTCCGAGCTCGAGGAGGCGCCCGCCACGCCGACCGAGGGGGTCGCGTCGTCGTCGACGTCCGCCCCGGTGCCCGTGGCCGGTGCCGGCTCCGACTCCGACTCCGGCTCCGGCTCCGGCTCCGACGGTGGACGCGTGCGCCGCTCGGCCGTGAAGCTGGGCACCTGGGGCGTGCTGATCGCGCTCGTGCTGATCGCCGCCTCCGGCACGGTCGTCGAGGACGCGGGCAACACCTGGGCCGCCCTCTATCTCTCGGGCTCGCTCGGCGCCGGCGTGACCGTCGCCGCGCTCGGCTTCGTGGCGTTGCAGGGCGCCCAGTTCGTCGGACGGATCCTCGGCGACCGACTCGTCGACCGCTTCGGCCAGCGTGCCGTCGCCCGGGTCGGCGGCGCCCTGGTCTTCGTCGGGATGGGGCAGGCGCTGGCGTTCCCGTCCGTGGGGACGACCATCCTCGGCTTCGCCCTGGCCGGCTTCGGCGTCGCGACGCTGATCCCCGCCGCCATGCACGCGGCCGACACGCTGCCCGGGTTCCGGCAGGGCACGGGGCTCACTCTCGTCAGCTGGCTGATGCGACTCGGGTTCCTCGCGGCGCCGCCGCTGATCGGCGCCGTCGCCGACGCGAGTTCACTGCGGGTCGGGCTGCTGCTCATCCCCGCCGTCGGGCTCGTCGTGCTGGCCCTGTCGGGCGTGCTCGCCGGGCGCCAGCGCCACCCGCGCCCGCAGCCGCGCGGCTGACGCCCAGCTGCGGAAGTGATCCAGCTGCGGAAGTGACCTGCGCAGCGGCAGCGGGTGCGCACCTCCCTCGGCCCCTCGCCCTGGGCCACCACTTCTCGACGTGAGCTGTCCGATGCGCGAACCAGGGGGACGGGCCCTCGGGCAAACCGCCAGGAGGCGCGGGTACGAACGAGGGGACAGGCCGCAGGTGCGGCCGAGGAAGGCAGGAACCATGACCGAGATCACCGCCCACCACGGGCTCTTCAAGGACACGAACCTCCACGTCGACGATTTCGGCGGCAGCGGGCGCACCGTCGTCCTCATCCACGGCTGGCCCCTCTCGGGCGAGTCGTGGAGCAAGCAGGTCCCCGCGTTCGTCGAGGCCGGCTACCGCGTCGTCACGTACGACCGCCGCGGCTTCGGACGCAGCGACAAGCCCAAGACCGGCTACGACTACGACCACCTCACCGAGGACCTGCACACCGTCCTCACCGAGCTCGACCTGAACGACGTCACCCTCGTCGGCTTCTCGATGGGCGGCGGCGAGGTCGCCCGCTACTTCAGCAAGTACGGCACCGAGCGCCTGCACAGCGTCGTCTTCGCGTCGGCCGTGCCCCCGTACCTGATGAAGACCGACGACAACCCCGACGGCCCCCTCACGAAGGAGGCGGCTGCCGAGATGACCGCCGGCCTCACCAAGGACGAGGACTCGTTCTACGACGACTTCACCACCGGCTTCTTCTCGGTCGACGGCGAGCTCAAGGTGTCGGAGGCGGACCGCCAGGACGCGCTGCGCCTCGCGAAGCAGGCGGACAAGGCCGCCGCCCTCGAGGCGATGAACTCGTTCGCGACGACCGACTTCCGCGAGGACCTGACGAAGGTCACCGTGCCGACGCTGGTCATCCACGGCGACGGCGACGCGACCGTGCCCTACGAGGGCTCGGGCGCTCGCACGCACGCGGCGATCGCCGGCTCGGAGCTGCACGTGATCGCGGGCGCGCCGCACGGCGCGAACGTGAGCGACGCGGACGAGTTCAACCGCGTGGTGCTGGAGTTCCTCGCGCGCTGAGCCTGCCCGTGCGCTGCGATCTGCGCGCGTGAGCTACACCCCTGATCCGGCACTACGCCCCTCGTTCCGAGGGTGTTCTGCCGGATCGGGGGTGTAGTTCGTGGCGGCGGCGTCCACGCCCGTCGAACCCGCGCGGACCCGCCGGCGCGAGCCCGGGTGTGCGCGGGTCCCGCGGGTGCGGGCGCTCGTGCGGCTAGAAGTCGACCGGCGGGCGGTCCATGGTGGCGACTCCCGACGAGATGCCGATGATGATCGCGATCGCACCGCCGAGCACCGAGAGGCCGAGGAACAGCCAGAGCGGCGCGGCGCTCCGGCCCACGCGGCGCCGCAGGACGACGCTGCGGCCGATCAGGTAGATCAGCACGCTGAGGATCGACCAGGCCCAGTGGAACGGCCGCTCGACGCCGCGCGTCTGCAGCGTCCGCCGGTCGAGCCAGGAGAGAACGACCAGGCCGATGCCGACGACGAGGCTGACGACCATCGCGAGCGTGTAGTCGCCCTGCTGCACGCCGGTGCTGCCCGGCGCGAGGAGCTCGACCGACCGCCGGATCTCGACCGCGGCCACGACGAGCGTGACGATCGGCGAGAGCGCGAGGGCGGCCACGTACGGGGTCGCGCCGATCTGCTGTCCCGTCACGGGCGGCCGGGGCTCGGCGGCGGGTGCGGCGGCCTGCGGCACGGCGGCCGGCGCGGCGGCCGGCGCGGCGGGCTGTGGCACGACCGGTCGCGACGAGGAGGCGTCGGTCGCGCCCCCGAGGAGCCGGTCGTGTCGCTGCGGATCGGTCACGATGTCCCCCTCGTGGTCGTCGCCGTCGGGGGCCCTGCCCCGCGGCGGCGGCCCGGACGTCTGCGTGCCGGGCTGATCCCGCCAGCCTAGGACCGCCTCCTCGGCTGCGCGTGCACGCTGCGCATGCCGCGACCCGTGCCGCCGGGCGTCGCCGCACCCCTCGGACCCGCGCGCACCCGTCGGCGCGAGTGCGGGTCTGCGCGGCTCCCGCGGGTGCGGACGCCGCGGGTCCCTCGGGCGAGCGCAGCGCTCGGCGACGACCTCTCAGCGCAGCGACCAGGCCTCGCCGACGGCCCGCCGGACGGTGCGCTCGAGGGTGATGACGTGCGCGTCGTCCGGGCCGACCGACCGGGCCGTTCCGTCGGGGGCGACGACGACCCCGCCGCGCTCCGGGATCGCGAGGACCGGGCGGCCGCTCGCGCGCGCGTGCCTCCTGGCCACCGCCTCCTGGCTGTCGGTCCAGTGCGGCAGCACGTCGTGGCCGTGCACGAGATCGAGGCCGCGCGTGTCGGTCGTGCCCACGTCGTCGGGGTCGGCCACACGGGCGAGATCGACGTCGGCCCCCGCGAGCACGGCGCCGGCGCTGCCGCCGTAGAGCGAGCCGCCGCCGAGGAGGTGCGCGTGGAGCAGGTCGTGGAGGCCCGCCTCCCGCAGCGCGTGCAGCAGGTCGAAGGTGTTGCCGCCGAGGACGGCGACCACGTCGACGCCGTCGAGCGAGCGATGCCCACGGACGTCGGGCTGGCCGAGGCCGCGCCGGCCGGGGCCTCGCCGGGCGGGGCCGCGCTCGGTCGTGACCCACACGTCGACGTCGGCCACGCCCACGGCGAGGAGCGCCTCGGTCGCCCAGGCTCCGGCCGATCGACGGTCGTCGTCGACGCGGTGGGCGAAGGGCCAGACCGCGACCCGGGAACCCGACGGGAACGCTTCGGCCCACAGTGCGGCCTCGTCGACCTCGGAGCCTCCGCCGCCGAGGTGGACCCTGCCCCTCACGGTGCGGGCGCGACGGTCGAGTTCTCGCAGAGCATGGTCACGAGCAGTGTCCCCCTGGTGCGCATGCGGTCATCCTGCCCGACCCGCACGCCCGCGTCGAGTGCCTGCTGCGGGCGCTGGTCCGGACTCGGATCCGGCAGAGAGGACGGGCTCAGGGCCGGTACTCGGGACGCTTGTCGACGTCCGGCATCGGGCCCGGGTGCGGTTTCTGCGCGCCGTCGCTGCTGAGCACGGCCATCGCCGAGAGCGCCGTCCGGACGCCGACCAGCAGCACCCGCACGACCTCGCCGAGCACGCGCAGGAGGCGGCGGCCCCGACCCACAGGACTCGTCACGATGCCTCCTCCCCAGCCTGGCCCTTCGGGGGCCGGACCGCGGTCGACGACCCTCGCCGCGCCTCCTGCAGCTGCCCCTGGACCTGCCCCTGCCCCTGCCCGGACGTTCGGGCTGCACGCGTCGCGCGCCGTTGCCGTTGCTCGTCGCGCAGCACGACGCACAGCCCCGCGAACCCCGCTGCCGCGGCGAGCGGCGCCACCCACCAGATCATGTGCCGACCCTGGCACGTCGCGGGCGTCACGTCCAGGGCCGCGGCGTGGCCACCGACGCGGACTGCGGTGCTCTGCCGTGCCGCGCTGTCGCGCCGCTGCGCCTGCGAGCTGGTCGTTCTCAGGAACACCGTGCCCGCGCCTCCTGAGTTGTGCACGGATCAGGACCGTTCGGACCCGAGTTGCGCGGGTCAGGACTCATCTTCCTGAATGAGGAGCGACGCGGGGCGGGGGCGGGAGGCTAGCGGAGGACCAGACGGGGGACGAGGAGGCGATGCCGCGGATCGGCGGCCGAGCCGGGCGTCGCGACACGGGACGCGGGACCCTGGTGCAGCAGGAGGTCGAGGGTGGCGTGGGCCACCTCCTCGACGGGCTGGTGCACGCTCGACAGGCCGAGCGCCGCAGCGACGGGCGTGTCGTCGTAGCCGACCACGGGCACGGAGCGGCCGAGCACCATGAACGCTCCGAGGGCGAGCGAGTCGCTGGCGCAGACGACGGCGTCGATCGTGCGGCCGGTCTCGGCCAGCGTCGCGGCGAGCTGCCGGATCCGGTCGGAGGCGAGCGAGACCTGGTCGTCGACGGTCAGGTCGACCTCGTCGAGCTCCGCGGGGTCGAGCCCGCCGTGGGCGAGCATCGTGTCGCGCCAGCCCTGCCGGCGCTCGGTGCCGATGCCCGAGGTCGACGGCCAGCCGAGGAACACGACGCGCCGCGCTCCCCCGTCGAGCAGGGCGCGGGTCGCCTCGGCGACGCCGCGGTGCCCGTCGACGTCGACCCAGCGCCGGGCCGGGTCGGCCACGTCGCTGCCCCACGGCCGGCCGAACGAGACGAAGTCCGCCTCGGCACGCAGCAGCCAGTCGGTGCGGGGGTCGTCGTACGAGGTGGACGTGAGCACGAACGAGTCGACGTCGGCCCCGTCGAGGAGGCGGCGGAACTGGGCGACCTCGTCGAGCGGGTCCTTGGCGGTGAAGAGCAGCACGCGGAGGCCGTGCTGGTCGGCCCGCTCGGTCAGGGCGTGCAGGAACCGGTCGAGCACCGCCCCCGAGATGCCGTTGGCGACCGGGTCGAGCCGCACCCCGATCGTCGAGCTCTTGCGGGTCCGCAGACGCCGCGCCGAGGCGTGTGGGCGGTAGGCGAGCGAGGCGATCGCCTGCTCGACCCGGGAGCGCGTGGCGGGAGCGACGATGTCGGGCGTGTTCAGCACGTTGGAGACGGTCTGGCGCGAGACGCCCGCCTCCTTGGCGACGTCCACGACCGTGGGCAGGCGCGGCGACTCGACACTCGGCACCGCCCACCTCGTCTCGTTCGTCGTCGTCAGCCCGTGTCGTCGCGGCGCGTCGTCCGCGGAGCGCACGCCGCCGCGGTCTCGATTGACAGCCGCGCGAGCAGGTGCCTACTCTAGCGACCACCCGGTTTTGATCGTTCAAACCCGAACCGACAGGACGACCGGGACGACCGTTCTCGACGAGGAGACACCGTGCAACGACGCATCCGCCGCCTGATGGCCTTCGGCGCCATCGCCACCGTGACCGGGCTCGCGCTCACCGCGTGCGGCTCCGGCTTCAGCGAGGGAGGCGGCGACGGCGCGAGCTCCGACGGCGCCCTCACCTCGAGCGACGACTCGCTCACCGTGCTGATCGCCTCGAGCGGCGACGCCGAGGCCGCCGCCGTCCGCGACGCCGTCGCGAGCTGGTCGGGCGACAGCGGCACCGACGCCGAGGTGAGCGTCGCCAGCGACCTGCCGCAGCAGCTCAGCCAGGGCTTCGCCTCCGGCTCGCCCGCCGACGTCTTCTACCTCTCGACCGACGCCCTCGCCGGCTTCGCCGAGAACGGCAGCCTGCTCGCGTACGGCGACCAGCTCAGCGAGACCGACGACTTCTTCCCCACGCTCGTCGACAGCTTCACCTACGACGACCAGTTCTGGTGCGCCCCCAAGGACTTCTCGACCCTCGGCCTCGTGATCAACGAGCAGATGTGGCAGGAGGCGGGCCTCACCGACGCAGACGTGCCCACCGACTGGGACGGCCTGTCCGACGTCGCCGCGAAGCTCACCACTCCCGACCACGTCGGCCTCGCCTTCGGGGCCGAGTACGCCAGGGTCGGCGCCTTCATGGCCGAGGCCGGCGGCTCGCTGACGAACGAGGACGGCACGGAGGCGACGGTCGACTCCGACGAGAACGTCGAGGGCCTGACCTACGTGAAGGACCTCATCACGAGCGGGAACGCCGCGTTCGCCGCCGACCTCGGCGCCGGCTGGGGCGGCGAGGCCTTCGGCACCGGCAAGGCCGCGATGACGGTCGAGGGCAACTGGATCGCCGGCGCGATGAACGCCGACTACCCCGACGTCGACTACCGCGTCGCCGAGATGCCCGCCGGCCCCGGTGGCCAGGGCACCCTGCAGTTCACCAACTGCTGGGGCATCGCCGCGGACAGCCCCAACCAGCAGGCCGCGCTCGAGCTCGTCGAGCAGCTCGTCAGCACCGACCAGCAGCTCGCCTTCGCCGACGCGTTCGGCGTGATGCCGAGCGTGCAGTCGGCCGCCGACCAGTGGAAGACGGACAACCCCGACTCCGCCGCGTTCCTCGACTCGGCCGACTTCGCCGTCGGCGTGCCGACGCAGCAGGGCGCGGCCGACGTGATCGCCGACTTCAACTCGCAGCTCGAGGGCCTCAGCTCGGCCGAGCCGGCCGACCTGCTCGAGTCGTTCCAGTCGAACTACGCGGCGATCCTGCCGTGAGCACCGTCTCGCCCCGCGTCGGACGCAGGGCCCGCCCCGGCACCGCCTCGCGGGGCGAGGCCACCTCGGGCTGGCTCTTCGTCACCCCGACCATCGTGATCCTCGGGCTGTTCCTGCTCGTGCCGATGGTGATGGCCCTGTGGGTCAGCGTCTCCGACTGGAGCGGTCGCGGCTCGCCCTTCAGCTCCTCCGTCGGCTTCGTCGGCCTGCAGAACTACGACGACCTCGTGAACGGAGGCGGGCTGGCGGCCCGCGACTTCGGCATCTCGCTGCGCAACAACGCCTGGTACGTCGTCTTCGTCGTCCCGATCCAGACCGCGGTGTCGCTGTTCCTCGCGGTGCTGGTCAACCGGCAGGTGCTGCGCGGCCGGGGCTTCTTCCGCACCGCCTTCTACTTCCCGTCGGTGACGAGCTCGGTCGCCATCACCGTCGTCTGGCTGTTCCTCTTCACCCAGACCGGCGCCGTGAACCGCGCCCTGTCGTGGCTCGGGATCGAGGGGCCCGCGTGGTTCCAGGACCCGAGCGGCGTCGTCCACAACGCCCTCGGCGCCGTGGGCATCACGGGCCCGGCGTTCCTCACCGACCACGACCTGCTCGGCGTGAGCTGGTGGGACTGGTTCGCCGGCCCCTCCGTCGCCATGAGCGCCTTCGTGCTGATGGCCGTCTTCACCACCAGCGGCACCTTCATGCTGCTGTTCATCGCGGCGCTGCAGAACCTCGGCGGCGACGTGCAGGAGGCGGCGATGATGGACGGCGCGAACGCCTGGCAGCGCTTCTGGCGCGTCACCCTGCCGCAGCTGCGGCCGACGCTGTTCACCGTGCTGACGCTCGGCCTGATCGGCACCTGGCAGGTCTTCGACCAGATCTACACGGGCACGCAGGGCGGTCCGGCCAAGACGACGCTGACGCCCTCGTACCTCTCGTACACGTCGGCCTTCGCCGGGCAGGACTGGGGCCGCGGCGCGGCCATCGCGTTCGTGCTCTTCGCGATCATCGTCGTGCTCACGATCGTGCAGCGCGCGGTGCTGCGCGAGCGGCCGGTCTCCCGACGACGCATGTCGCTGTACGAACCGACGGCCACGAAGCAGAAGGAGGCGCGCCGATGACCGCCACTGCCCCCGTCACCGACCTGGTCGGCACGGGCCGAACCGCCGGGCCTCCCCCGTCGTCGTCTGCTGCGGACCGCAGGGGGCCTCGGCCGCCGCGCCGCACCTCCTCGACGGTGTCGTCGTCGGTGCTCTACGCGGCGCTGGTCGCGCTGGCGCTCGTGTACATCGTGCCGTTCCTGGTGAGCGTCGCGACGTCGTTCAAGACCGACGCGGACGCCGCGGCCGACCCGCTCTCGCTGGTGCCCGCGACCTGGACCACGGCCGCGTTCCAGACGCTCTTCGTCAACAGCGACTTCCCGACCTGGGCGACGAACAGCGCGATCGTGGCGGTGTTCGTCACCGCCGGCCGGGTGTTCTTCGACTCGCTCGCGGGCTACGCGCTGGCCCGGCTGCGGTTCCGCGGGCGGGGCGTCGTCTTCGCCGCGCTGATCGGCGTGATGGCGGTGCCGAGCGTGGTGCTGCTGATCCCGAAGTTCCTGGTGATCAACCAGCTCGGCATCTACGACTCGTACGCCGGCATGATCATCCCGCTGCTCGTCGACGCGGCCGGGGTGTTCATCATGAAGAACTTCTTCGAGTCGATCCCGCCGAGCGTCGAGGAGCAGGCCCGCATCGACGGCGCCGGCACCTTCCGCGTGTTCTGGTCGATCGTGCTGCCGATGGCCCGGCCCGCGCTGATCACGATCATCATCCTGTCGTTCCAGGGGTCGTGGAACGAGCTCTCGCACTTCATCATCTCGACCCAGTCGCCCGAGCTGACCACCCTCACGAAGGGCGTCGCGGGGCTCGCCTCCGGACAGCTCAGCCAGGGCAGCCAGTACCCGGTGAAGCTCGCGGCGGCGGTCGTGATGACCATCCCCGTGGCCGTGATCTTCTTCGTGTTCCAGCGCCAGATCATGAACAGCAGCGACGGGGCCGTGAAGGAGTGAGGTCCGGAGCCGGCCCCCCACCGGGGCCGGCTCGGTCCCGCCCACGCCCGCAGCACCTCCCCCGCACGCCCCCAGCGCAAGGACCACTCTCGTCATGACCGACACCACGTCACGACCCACGACCGCCGCCGCCGCTGCAGACGCCGCAGCCGCCGCCGCCGCCGCCACGTCAGCCTCGGCGGCCTCGGCGGCCGGGCCGCTCCAGCCGTTCCTCGCCGCCGAGACCGTCGTGCTCAAGGCGCCCGCACAGGCCTGGTCCGACGCCACCGGCGCGATGGGCGCCGCCGCGATCCACGGCGTCTGGGCCGGCGACACCCGCGTGCTGCGCGGGCACCGGGTCGAGGTCGGGGGCAGCAGGGTCGAGACCATCGCGGCGGTGCCGCTCGGCGCCTCCTCGATCCGGTTCGAGTCGCTGCTGCGCGGCCTCGACGACCACGGGGCCGACCCCGACGTGCGGCTGTCGCTGCTGCGCGAGGTCGGCACCCGCGGGGTCCGGGAGACGCTGACGGTGACCTCGCGCCTGGCTCGCGAGCTCGACGTCGTGCTGACCGTGGCCGTGCGGCCCGACGCGTCGTCGATGGACGAGGTCAAGGCGGGGCTGCCGGCCGTGCCGCCGCGCGACCTGCAGGTCGACGGGGCGCGCGCCTCCTGGTCGGGCGGCGATGCCGTGACGACGCTGACGCTGACCGGCGCGGCGGGCGGTGCCGACGCAGGGGGCGCGGCAGGCGGGGACGACGGAGGCGCGGTGCAGGCCGAGAGGGACGAGCTGCGGCTGACCTGGCACCTGCGCGTGCCGGCCCGGGGTGCCGCCTCGGCCGGGCTCGAGCTCGCGACGGTGCTCGACGGCGCGGTCGTGTCCGGCGTCGAGGGCGACCAGCGCTGGGGCGCGCTCGACCCTGCGCCGCACGACGACCGTCTGGCCCGCTGGCTCGACCAGGCGCTCGGCGACCTGTCGGCCCTGCGCATGACCACGATCGAGCGCCCCGACGACGTGTTCTTCGCCGCCGGGGCACCCTGGTTCTTCACCCTCTTCGGCCGCGACTCGCTCTGGGCCGCGCGCCTCGCCCTGCCGCTCGACCCGGACCTCGGCACCGGCCGGGGCATCGCCGCCGGCACCCTGCGCGTGCTCGCCGGCCTGCAGGGCACGCGGGAGGTCGCGGCGAGCGCCGAGCAGCCCGGCAAGATCATGCACGAGCTCCGCCAGCGGCCGCTCGAGATCCACGGCGAGGGCGTGACGCTCGCTCCCCTCTACTACGGCACGGTCGACGCGACGGCGCTGTGGGTCTGCCTGCTGCACGACGCCTGGCGGGCCGGCCTGCCGGACGACGAGGTGCGGTCGCTGCTGCCGCACCTCGAGGCGGCGCTCGCCTGGATGCGCGACCACGGCGACAGCGACGGCGACGGGCTGCTCGAGTACGTCGACGAGACCGGCCACGGCCTCTCGAACCAGGGCTGGAAGGACTCCGGCGACAGCGTCCAGTGGAGCGACGGACGACTCGCCGACGGCCCCATCGCGCTCTGCGAGGTGCAGGCGTACGCGCACGAGGCCGCGGTGCACGGTGCCGACCTGCTCGACGCGTTCGACCGGCCGGGGGCCGACGAGTGGCGCGGCTGGGCCGACCGGCTGCGGACGGCGTTCCGCGAGCGGTTCTGGGTCACCGATGCGCGCGGCCGGTTCCCTGCCGTCGCCCTCGACGCCGACAAGCGCGCCGTCGACACGGTCACGAGCAACATCGGCCACCTGCTCGGCACCGGACTGCTCGACGCCGACGAGGAGGCGCTGGTCGCCGCCCGCCTCGTCGGCCCCGAGCTCGCGAGCGGCTTCGGCCTCCGCACGCTCAGCTCGGACGCGGCCGGCTTCTGGCCCCTCGGCTACCACCTCGGCACCGTGTGGACCCACGACACCGCCGTCGCGATCGCCGGCCTCGCCGCGACCCACCACCACGAGGAGGCGCGGCTGCTGTCCGAGGGGCTGCTCGCCGCGGCGCCGTGGTTCGGCTACCGCATGCCCGAGCTGCACGGGGGCGACGCCGCGGCCGACGTGCCCGCGCCGGTGCCGTACCCGGCGTCGTGCCGGCCGCAGGCGTGGGCGGCGGCCGCGGCGGTCGCCGTGTGGGCCGCGACGTCGCGCGCGTGCGCGTGCGGCGACGCGGGCGACGGCGCTGCCGCTGAGGCCGGCGGTGCCCGCGGGGCGGGCGGGGCGGGCGAGGCCGGCCGAGCTGGCTCCTAGGGACGCGGCCACCGCCTCCTTCGGGTCCAGTTCTGCTCTGTGTGGTGGGTTCGGCGGGTTCCTGTCGTCCGCGGCGGGTCAGCGCCCACCCGCCGCGGGCTACGGGAACCCGCCGACCTCGGGCAACGACCCGCCGCGGGCTACGGGAACCCGCCGACTTCCGCCGACGGGTCGCTCAGCTCCTGAGGCTCAGCTCGCGACGGTCCGCGGTGCGCTCCGCAGCGCGAGGTCCCAGACGAGCCGGACGTGCGCGGCCATGTCGGTCGACGGGTCGAGCATCCACTGCAGCTGCATGCCGTCGCTGACCGCCATCATCACGGCGGCGAGCTTCTCGACGTCGACGTCGGCGGGCATCTCGCCGCTGGCCTGGCGCTCGCGCATCGTCTCGGTCAGCAGGGTGCGGAAGCGGACGTAGCGCTCGGCGAACCACGCGTGCGCCGGGTGCGACGGATCGCTCGTCGCGGCGGCCGACAGGCTCGTGAAGAGCTGCACCATCCCCGGGGTCTTCGCGTTGTGCTCGATGACCAGCAGGAACTGGTCGATGATGTCGAGGCCAGCCATGCACTGGGCGTCCTCGTCGTCACGGACGGTCAGGATCGCCAGGAAGAGCTCTTCCTTGCTGCCGAAGTGGTGCAGCAGGCCCGCCTGGGTGAGGTCGACCGCGTCGGCCAGCTCACGCACCGAGGTGCCGCGCATGCCGTTCCGGTCGACGACCTCGAGGGCTGTGCGGAGGATCTCCTCGCGCTTGGCCACGCCCTTCGCGTACGAACCCCGACGTGCCATGCGGCCAGGCTATCCGGTGCGGTCCGGGCGATGCCGCCGATGCCGCCTGCGCCTCGAATACCTAGTGACGTTCAGTCGCAAGTGCTAACGTCGAGGAGGGGGCGCCGACGGAGGCCCGCCCCGATCTCAGGAGGCACCGTGGCCGACGACACCACCACCCCGACCGACGCCGAGCACGCGACCGACGGCGTCGACGCCGAGCACGCGAGCCAGGCCGGCTCCGCGCCCGACGCGCCGGCGGTCACGCCCGCCGACCCGCGCCTCCTCGGCCTCGTCGACCGGCTCTCGCTCGAGCAGAAGGTGCAGCTGCTCACCGGCCGCGACTTCTGGACCAGCTGGCCGATCGACGAGATCGGCCTCCGCCGGATGCTGTTCTCTGACGGCCCCTCCGGCGTCCGCGGCGAGACCTGGGACGAGCGCAGCCCGTCGCTGAACCTGCCCAGCGGCACCGCCCTGTCGGCCGCGTGGGACACGTCGATCGCGCGTCGCTACGGCCACGCCTCGGCCGTCGAGGCCCGCCGCAAGGGCGTCGACGTCGTGCTCGGCCCGACCATCAACCTGCACCGGTCCCCCCTCGGCGGCCGTCACTTCGAGGGCTTCAGCGAGGATCCGCTGCTCACCGCCGACCTCGCCGCCGCCTACGTCGCGGGCGTGCAGGAGAACGGCGTCGGCGCGACCCCGAAGCACTACGTCGCCAACGATTTCGAGACCGAGCGCTTCACCGCGGACGTCGTCGTCAGCGACCGAGCGCTGCGCGAGCTCTACCTGGCCGCCTTCGAGAAGAGCGTCGTGGAGGCGCGGGCCTGGCTGGTCATGAGCGCCTACAACTCGATCAACGGGACCACCGCCTCCGAGAACGACCTGCTCGAGACGCCGCTGAACAGCGAGTGGGGCTTCGACGGCGTCGTCATCAGCGACTGGACGGGCGTCCGCTCGGTCGACAGCGCGAGGGCCTCGCAGGACATGGCGATGCCCGGGCCGGTCGGCGCCTGGGGCGACGCGCTCGTCGCGGCCGTCCGGTCGGGCGAGGTGCCCGAGGAGGCGGTCGACCGGAAGGTGCTGCGCGTCCTGACCCTGGCCGCTCGCGTCGGCGCCCTCGAGAGCTTCGAGGGCGTGCAGCCCGGGTTCGTCGAGGACGGCGTCGCGTTCGCGCGCGAGGCCGAGGCCGCCGGTGCCGTGCTCGTCGCCAACGACGGGATCCTGCCGATCTCGCCCGGCTCGGTGCGCACGATCGCGGTGATCGGCGACAACGCCGACCGGGCCCGCACGCAGGGCGGCGGCAGCGCCACCGTCGTGCCCCAGTCGGTCGTCAGCCCGATCGAGGGGATCCGCGAGGCGTTCCCCGACGCCGAGGTGACCTGGTCGGTCGGCGCGGTCGTGCAGGAGGGCGTCGCCGAGCTGCCCCTCGCCGAGCTGACCAACCCCGTCACGGGCGAGCCCGGCGTGCACGTGTCGTTCCTCGACGCGGGAGGCGCGGAGATCTTCACCGAGGAGCGCCGAGCGACCTCGTTCGTCTACATCGGCGGCGACGCCCCCGTCACCCGCCTCGGCGAGTTCGTCGCGACGACCACCTGGACGCCCTCGGCCACCGGCCGCGTGCGGCTCGGCTTCGCCTCGATCGGCGAGGCGACCTTCGTCGTCGACGGCGACGAGCTGTTCACGGCCTCGGTCGCCGCCGAGGGCGACGAGCTGGGCGCGGCGCTGCTCGCGCCTCCGAGCGAGTCGCACCCGCTCGACGTCGAGGCAGGGCAGACGGTCGACCTGACCGTCCGGTTCCGCCGGGCGAAGGCCAGCGGCGAGTCGTTCGACGGAGCGATGATGTTCACCTTCGGCCTCGACGCCGACGACTCCGACCCGCAGGTGCTGATCGACGCGGCCGCCGCCGAGGCCGCAGCGGCCGACCTCGTCGTGCTCGTCGTCGGCACCAACAGCAAGGTCGAGTCGGAGGGCTTCGACCGCGCGACCCTCGCGCTGCCCGGCCGCCAGGACGACCTCGCCCGGGCCGTGCTCGCGGTGAACCCCCGCACGGTCGCCGTCGTCAACGCCGGCTCGCCAGTCGAGCTGCCCTGGCGCGACGACGCCGCGGCGGTGCTGCTCACCTGGTTCGGCGGGCAGGAGTACGGCCACGCCCTGACCGACCTGCTCACCGGCCTCGCCGAGCCCGGCGGCCGCCTGCCCACGACCTGGCCGGCCGCCACCGCCGACGTGCCCGTCCTCGACGTGACGCCGGTCGACGGCGTGGTCCGCTACGACGAGGGGATCCACGTCGGCTACCGCGCCTGGCTCCGCGCCGGGGCGACGCCCGCCTGGCCGTTCGGGCACGGCCTCGGCTACACGACCTGGCAGCAGTCGGGCCTCGTCGTCTCCGACACGGTGAGCGCAGGAGGCGCGGTCACGGTCTCCGTCGAGGTCGCGAACACCGGCACCCGCGCCGGCAAGCACGTGGTGCAGGTCTACGCGTCCCGCCCCGACTCCGCGGTGGACCGTCCGGCCCTCTGGCTGGTCGGCTTCGTCCCCGTGCAGCTCGAGGCCGGCGCCTCGACCACCGTCGAGGTCACGGTGCCTGCGCGGGCCTTCGCGGACTGGCGCGACGGCGCCTGGGCGCACGAGCCCGGCGAGTTCACGCTGCACGTCGGCACCTCGGTCGCCGAGCTGCCGCTGGCGACGACGACGCGGGTCGTCGGCTAGGCCGCCGTCCCGGCTCGCACCCGCGGGCAGCCGGTCGACCGGGAGTTCCTCCTCGGGCTCGTCGACGGCGTGGTGCTGCCCGCCGTCGGGCTGCGCCCGCCCGCCCGCCCACCCCGGGGCCTAGGCGACGCCGACCTGCGCTCCGCGTTAGCGGAATTCGCCGAGCTGGCGCTCGACCGGCACCGTCCCCTCGACGACCACGTCGCCGGTGTGTGCGGTCGTGACCGTCTCGATCAGGACGATCTCCACCTCCTCGTCGGCGATCGGGTTGTGCTGCACCCCTCGCGGCACGACGTGGAACTGGCCGGGGCCAAGCACCACCTCCTGGTCGCCCGGCAGCTGGATGCGGAGGCGGCCGGAGACGACGAGGAACATCTCGTCCTCGGCGTCGTGGGCGTGCCAGACGAGCTCGCCCAGCAGCTTCGCGACCTTCACGTACTGGTCGTTCACCTGCCCCACGACCCGAGGGGTCCAGTGCGCCTCGACCTGGCCGAGCTCGTGGGGCGATGTCGATGCCGGCGATGTTCGTCATGGGGCCATCCTGCCGTGCGGTCTCCCCTGTCCGGTCGCGCAGGCGCGCCCAGACCGGCTGACCGCACCTCCCGTCTGCACACGGATCCACGGCCGCCCACGCACCCCGGCAGCAGTTCCGGCCTCCCCATTCAGGACGATCAGTCCTGAGATCGCAGTACGCAGGAGGCGCGCTCCGGAATCGTGCACGACTCAGGACGACCGGGCCCCCACCTCCTGAATTCGCAGCCGACGCGGTGCGCGCGGGCTCGCCTGCTCGCTGGGCCGCCCGAACTGCGCGCGCTGCGGCTCGAGGGCGGGTGATCCGGGTCGAGGGCGGGTCCGCGGCGACCCGCCCTCGACCGAGAGGACCCGCCCTCGGCACGATCGCGGCAGGTGCGCGGGGCAGGGGCCGACCAACGCGGGCGGGATTCAGGAAGTCGGAGCGGACGGGTCCTGGATCGTGCACGGATCAGGAGCGGGACTCCTGCGCGATGCCAAGTCAGGACTCACGTTCCTGAATGAGGAGACACGGGGCAGGACGAGGAGGCGCGGGCTAGGCGTCCTCGTCGAGGAGGCGCGCGAGCTCGGGCGCGAGGGCAGCGGCCCAGAGCTGGTGCACCCGTGACCACGACCAGAGCCGGCCACGCACCTGCGCGGCCCCCGCGTCGAGGTCGGGGAACGGCACGAAGACGCAGTCGCCGCGACGCCGCACGAGCTCGATCGTCGCGGCGTCGAGGCGCTCGATCTGGGCTCGGATCATGCCGCGGCCCATCCAGGCGCTCTCGGTGAAGCGGTCCATCGGCGGGATCCCGCCCACGATCACCGGGCTGAGCACGCGACCGGGTCGACGGGCCCTGTCGAGGAGCCGGTCGAGGTCGCGCGTCCAGGCCGTGGCCGAGGTCATCAGCAGGACGTCGCTGTAGCCGAACGCGACGACGACCGCGTCCACGTCGGCCAGGGCCGTCGACGCGTGGTCGGCGGCGTCACGGACCGTCAGGAAGGCCGACCCGGCCTCGATCCACACCAGGGGCCGGGCGCGGTGGGCCTCGACGAGCGCGGCGACGCGGGCGAGGGTGGTGAGGTCGTCGTGCAGCACGCCGAAGCGGGCGGCGGCGGGGCTGCCGAGCCAGCCGACCCGGTCTGCCGACACGTCGGCCCGGGCCTCAACGGCCGCCCGCCGCGCCGCTCCCGTCGGCGCGGGCGGGAACGTCCCGCCGCGGACGAGGTGCCGGAACCAGGCCAGCCGGAGGCGCAGCACGGGACGCAGGAACCACCGCACCAGCTCCGTCGCCTCCATGCTCGCGACCGTACCCGGTCGCCCGCCCGTGTCGACGCGGCTGATCCGCTCAGCGCACCCGCACCTCCTGCGCTGTCCGCAGAACGAGTGGCGCACTCTCCCCGACCGCGTCGGGGTACCCCACTTGACGGCACATATGAGGACCACCGGACGGAGGAGGGCCTTGCGGGCGCTTGACTCTGACAGCTCCGCGATCCCCCGTCGCCGGGCACCACCCGACGAAAGGCTCCGCCGTGCCCACCAAGCACCGCGCTCGATCAGCGCGCCCTCAACTCCGATTGCTGGCAGGCAGCTGCGTCATCGCGCTCGTCGCCGGCGGCTCGGCCCTGCTCGCGCCCCAGATGGCCTCCGCGGCGGAGAAGTTCTCGACCGCGGCGATCTACGGGACCGTCTCCGGCTCCTCCTCGGTGGTGTCGATCGACCGGGCCACCGGCGCGACGGCCACGGTCCTCACCGAGCCGACCGGCGCGACCGCGCTGAACCAGCTCGGCTTCACGAACGACGGCGACAAGCTGCTCATGACCAACGACAAGAGCATCTTCGAGTACACGGCGTCGAGCGGCACCTGGGAGGTCACCCCCCGGTCGGGCACCGCCGCCGCCGTGGCCACGCAGATGGGCGGCGTCGACCCGCGGACCGACAAGTTCTGGTTCGGCGGCTTCTCCGCGTCGACGGCCGACGAGGCCACGTTCACCTTCACCAGCTACGACCCGGCCACGAACACCATCGCCGGCACCTCGACGACGGTCAAGACCCTCTCGGCTCCCGGGACCAACGGCGACCTCGCGTTCGACCGACTCGGGAACATGTACTTCATCTCGAGCAGCAACGTGTCGAACGGGGGCACCGGCACCGCCCAGGTCTTCCGCGTCGACGCCGCGGCCCTGGACGGGGGCACCACGAAGGCGACCCCGGTGGGCCCCTCCATCGCCCCTCCGTCGGCCCTCACCTCGCTGGCCTTCGCCGACGACGGCTACCTGTACATCTCCGGGACCGGGGCGAACAGCTTCCTCAAGGTGAACCCCGTCACGGGTGCCATCCTCGAGCGGCGCTCCCCTCGCTCCGCCCTGACCGACATGGGCACACGCCAGTACCCCTCGACCGGCCAGGCGTCGACGACGCTCTCCGAGGGGCGCCACGACACGGACGACCAGTTCACCGTCGCCGTCGGCGGCGGGGACATCCCGAAGCCGGCCACCGCGAGCACGATCGACACGGGCACGTCGGCGACCGCGGGTCCCGTCATCCTGCTGCCGGGCCAGTCGTACACGGCGACGCAGACGCCCGCCAACGACAAGACGAACCCGGCGGACTACGCCACGGCCTACCAGTGCACCGACCTGGGCACCGGCGCCGTCGTCTCGGAGGGCACCGGCAGCACCGCCGCGTTCACGGTGCCCTCGGCCAACGGCAGCAACGTGAAGTGCGCCTTCACGAACCCGCTCGCCGGCCCGACCGCCCAGGACGACACCTCACGCGGCAACGCCGAGGGCCGCCCGGTCACCGTCGACGTGCTCGCCAACGACTCCGGCGACCTCGACGCCACGACCGTGCGCCTCCTCGCGACCGGCGTCACCGGCGCGCAGCTCTCGAGCGACGGCCGCACCCTCGTCGTCCCCGGAGAGGGCACCTGGACCGTCGACCCGACCACGGGCCGCGTGACCTTCACGCCCGCTGCCGGCACGGCCGGTGACCCGACCACCCTGACCCCGACCCCCGTCGGCTACACCGTCGACGACGTCCGCGGCAAGCGCGGCTCGGCCGCGATCACCGTCGCCTTCGCCGGCACCGCCGTCGCCGACGCCGCGACGACCAGCCAGGGCTCCGCCGTCGAGATCGACGTGCTCGGCAACGACCGAGGCCGCATCGACCGCACGTCGGTGACCTTCCCCGCGAGCGGCCAGCCCGCCGGCGCCGTCGTCTCGGACGACGGACGCACGATGACGGTGCCCGGCCAGGGAACCTGGACCGCCTCGGCGACCACCGGCACGATCACCTTCACGCCCGACCCGGCGTTCCGTGGCGACGCCGCCCCGGTGACGTACCGTGCCCTGGACGCCGACGGCACCGCCTCCACGGCTCCGGTCTCCGTCTCGGTCACCGCGCTCGCCCCCCGGGCCACGGACGACATCGCGACGACCGGCCAGAACGCCCCCGTCACGATCGACGTGACCGCCAACGACGCCCCCGGCGTGACCGGCGGCACCCCGGTCGACCCGACCACCGTCGTGTTCCCCGCCGCGGGCCAGCCCGTCGGGGTCACGGTCTCGGACGACGGCCGCACCGCGACCGTCGCCGACCAGGGCACCTACCGGGCCGACCCCCTCACCGGCGTCGTGACCTTCACCCCGGCGCCCGGCTACGCCGGCGACGTGGCCATCGTCACGTACCAGGTGTCGGACACCAGCGGCCTGACGGACACGGCCACCATCGAGGTGACCGTGAACACGGTCGCCCCGACCGCGAACCCCGACCGCCCGACCACCACGCAGGGACGCCCTGTCGTGACCGACGTGCTCGACAACGACGACGCCGGCAACGAGCAGACCCCGATCGACCCGACCAGCGTGTCGTTCACCACCCCCGGCCAGCCCGCCGACGCGACCGTGTCGAAGGACGGCCGCACGCTGACCGTGCCCGACCAGGGCGTCTACGAGATCGACCCGGGGACGGGCGAGATCAGCTTCACGCCCGAGCCCGCGTTCCGCGGCGAGGCCACCCCGGTCAGCTACTGGGTCGCCGACAGCGACGGCGAGTCGTCCGTGACGACCGTCACGGTCACCGTCACCCCGGTGGGCCCGGCACCCGCCGACGACACGGACGCGACGAGCCAGAACACGCCCGTCCTGATCGACGTGACCTCGAACGACGCCCCCGGCGTGGAGGGCGGCACCCCGCTCGACCCGACCACCGTGGTCTTCCCGACCGCCGGCCAGCCCTCGGGCGCAACGGTCTCGACCGACGGCCGCACCCTGACCGTCCCCGGCCAGGGCACCTGGACGGCCGACCCGGCCACCGGCGGGGTCACCTACACGCCCGCTCAGGGCGCCACCGGCACGACGAGCCCCGTCGTGTACCAGGTCGCCGACACCGGCGGCGCCCAGGGCACCGGCAGCATCACGGTGACCGTGGCGCCCGTCACGCCGACCGCGACCGACGACACGGCCGAGACCCGTCAGGGCACCCCGGTGACGGTCGACGTCGTCGACAACGACCGTGGCGGCAACGCCCGGACCGCCGTCGAGCCGACCTCGGTCGTGTTCCCCTCGGCGGGCCAGCCCACGGGGGCCGTCGTCTCGACCGACGGCCGCACCCTGACGGTCGCCGACCAGGGCAGCTACACGATCGACCCGGCCACCGGCGCGATCACCTTCACCCCCGTCGCCGGCCTGCGCGGCACGGCGTCGCCGGTGGTCTACGGCGTCTCCGACGTCGACCGCACCGCGACCACGGCGACGCTCACCGTCACGGTGCGCGCGGTCGGGCCGAGGGCCCAGGACGACACGGCGAGCACGCCGCAGAACACGCCCGTCACGATCGATCTCCCGCAGAACGACGCTCCCGGCGTCGCGGGCGGCACGATGGTCGACCCGAGCACCGTGGTCTTCACCTCGGCGGGCCAGCCGAAGGACGCCGTCGTCTCCGACGGCGGCCGGAAGCTGACCGTCCCGTCGCAGGGCGTCTGGACCGTCGACCGCACGTCGGGCGTCGTGACCTTCACGCCGGCCGACGGCTTCGCCGGGACCACGACTCCGGTCACCTACCGGATCGCCGACGCCGGAGGAGCCACGAGCACCGCCGTCGCGACGGTCACGGTGACCCCGGTCGCCCCCCGCGCCGTCGACGACCAGGCGAGCACGCCGCAGAACACGCCGGTCACGATCGACCTCCTCGCCAACGACGCCGCCGGCGTCCGCGGCGGCGCGGCCGTCGACCCGACCTCCGTCCTGTTCACGACGACCGGCCAGCCGGCAGGAGCGCTGCTGGCCGACGGCGGGAAGACGCTCACCCTGCCGGGCGTCGGCGTGCTGCGGATCGACCCCGCGAAGGGCTCGGTCGTCTTCACGCCGGCCAAGGCCTTCGTCGGCTCCACGGCACCCGTCACCTACCAGGTCACCGACGCTCGTGGGCTGACCGCGACGGCCACCGTCGTCGTCACCGTCACCTCGGTCGTCCCGACGGCCGCCCCGGACAGCGCGCAGACGCCGGCCAGGACCCCCGTGACGATCGACCCCGTGGCGAACGACGCGCCGGGCAACGCCGGCACCCCGCTGGCCCCGACGTCCGTCCGGCTGCTCGACGGGGCCGGCTCGCCGGTCACGGTCGTCGCGATCGCCGGCACCGGGACGTTCACCGTGGACACCACGACGGGACGCATCACCTTCGCCCCCGAGGCCGGCTACACCGGCACGGTGACCGTGCCCTACGTCGTCGGCGACGTCGACGGCGGCACCGCCCGCTCGACCGTCACGGTGACCGTGGGCACTCCCCCGACCGCTGTGGACGACCGCAGCTCGACGACCCCGGGCACGCCCGTGACCGTCACGGTGACGGGCAACGACAGCTCGGGCTCCACCGCGCTCGACCCGCGCTCGGTGCAGCTCGTCGACCCGGCGACCGGTGAGCTCGTCTCGTCCGTGACCGTCCCCGGCACGGGCACCTTCACGGTCGGCACCGACGGCACGATCACCTTCACCCCCGAGGCGACTTTCGCCGGAACCGCGACCGTCGCCTACTCGGTCGCCGACGAGGACGGCAGCCGCTCGATCGCCGAGCTCGCCGTCACGGTGCCCGCCGCCCCGGTGCCCGCCACGCCCGGCATCGCCGTCACCCCGGCAGCTGAAGGAGGCGGCGTGGTCGTGACCGCACCCGGCGGCGGCAGCCTCGCCTTCACCGGCACGGAGCTCGCGGTGCCCGCGAGCATGGCGGTGCTGTTGCTCGTCGCGGGCGGGAGCCTGCTGGTGGTCCGCCGCCGGAAGCCGGCACGCCGACACTGATCGGCGCGGGGCACTGGCCGGGAGCACTGAGCTGCCCGACCCGGTGAGCTGAGGAGGCGCACGGCACCCGCCGTGCGCCTCCTCCGTCGTCGAGGAGGCGCCGCACCCCCGGCGCCGACTGCACCTCAGGCACCGACCGCACCCGCACCTCCCTCGGCCGACGGCGATCGGACCGAGGGCGCGTCTCCCCCCGGCGGCGACGCCTCCGACGACGGGGACGCCACGCCGCGCTGAGCCGAGGCTCAGCCGGTGACGCGGGTCAGTTCGCCTTGACGGTGGCGAGCTCGTCCCAGTGGGTGGTCGCCCGAGGCGAGACCATGTCGCGCTTCATCGACCATCCGCGGCGGTGACGCAGGCCGGCGACCCCGAGGCCCAGGGTCTCCTCGCCGAACTTGCCCGCGATGCGGTCGATCACGGCGCCGTAGGCCGGCGGCGCGGCGCCCTCGAGGTCGAACACGTCGAGGCTGGCGTGCTCGTCGCGCGGGGTCAGCTCCATCAGCGTCACGCCAGCGCGCACGTAGCGCTTGCCGGGCTCGAGCTGCGGGCCGAGCGCGGCGATGGCCGCCCGGGAGAGGGTCGCCGCGTCGTCGGTGGGCTCGGGGAACGCCACCGACACCGAGTGGTTCGTGTGCGCGGCGCTGTCGGAGAACGGGGAGGTCGCCGCGAAGCAGCGCATCATCCGCGCCAGCGAGCCCTGCCTCCGCAGCCGAGCCGCAGCCCGCTGCGTGTACACGGACAGCACCTCCTCGAGCTCGGTCACCGTGGTGACGGGCACCGCGAACGACCGCGAGTGGTAGATCTGCTCGCGCTCGGGCTGGACCTCTTCGATGGGGAGGCAGTCGACGCCGCGCAGCTCGTGCACGACGCGGGCCTGCACGACCCCGAACCGCGCGCGGATCCGTGCCGCATCGGCGTCGCGGAGGTCGGCTGCCGTGTGGACGCCGAGCGGCGCGAGCTTCTTCGCGGTGCGGCGCCCGATGCCCCAGACGTCGCCGACGTCGACGCTGGCGAGGATGGCGGTCTGCCGGTCGGGGGCGTAGCTGCCCAGGTGACAGACGCCTCCCAGTGCCCTGTTCTGCTTCGAGCCGCGGTTCGCGAGCTTCGCGAGGGTCTTGCTGGGGGCGATGCCGATGCTCACGGGCAGGCCGATCAGCTTGCGCACGGCCCGACGGATCTCGCGGGCCTGCGCGATCGTCTCGTCGAGCGTGCCGGTCAGCTCGATGAACGACTCGTCGATCGAGTAGACCTCTTGGCTGCTCGTGTAGCGGCTGAGGACCTCGGCCGACCGGGCCGACATGTCCCCGTAGAGCTCGTAGTTGCTCGAGACGGCCACGACGCCCTGCATCTCGGCGATGGGCGCGATGCTGTGCCAGGGCGCGGCCATGTCGACGTTCAGCGCCTTCGCCTCTTCGGACCGGGCGATGACGCAGCCGTCGTTGTTCGACAGGACGACCACCGGACGCCCCTCGAGGGCCGGGTCGAACACCCGCTCGCACGACACGTAGAAGTTGTTCGCGTCGACGATCGCGATGCTGCGATCGGACACACGAGGCGCAGACGCAGGCACGAGATGCTCAGACACGGTGCAGGCACCTCGTCACGACGCCCCAGACGGTCGCCTCGTCGAGCTCGGACAGCACGATCTCGGGGTAGGCCGGGTTCTCGGGGCTGAGCACCATCTGCCCGTCGCGCCACGACAGGCGCTTGACGGTCAGCTCGGCGTTGACGACTGCGACGACGACGTGCCCGTCGCGCGCGTCGAGCCCGCGGTCGACGACGAGCTCGTCGCCGTCGAAGATGCCGGCGCCGGTCATGCTGTCGCCGCTGACCCGCACCAGGAAGGTCGCCGTCGGGTCGCGCATCAGGTGCCGGTTCAGGTCGACGGGCCCGTTGTAGTACCCCTGCGCAGGCGAAGGGAAACCGGCGTGCACGGCCTCGGCGGCCTGCTGCGGGAGCAGGTGGTCGGGCCGTGGCTCGCCGCCCACCGCGCCGATCACCTCGGTCACGGTCGCTCCTCCCACGTCATGCCCGGACGGTAGCACCGGCCGCCGACACTGCCGCGCCGGCGGTTTCGCGTACCGCCGCTCGCTCACGCCGTGGCCCGTGCTCAGGCCACTCTGGTGCGCGAACATCTTCTAGCTCTTTCAGGAAGTGGCAGGCACACCGTCCTGAACCCTGCACGACTCAGGACGAGGGGTCTAGCTCTCGCGCAGATCAGGACCCATGTTCCTGAATGAGGAGACTCGAAGAAGGGGGAGCGCACCTGTCGAGGGGCGTCGCGACGCACCCGTCGAGGAGGCGTCACGACGAGTGTCGAGCGGTCCAGTCCGCGAAGGGCGCCGTCGCACCATCGACGTGCCCCTGCTCGGCCGCCAGGGCGCGGTCCTCGGGGGCCTTCGCGTACTCGTCGTAGAAGGTGGCGAGGCTCATCAGGCGGTTGCCGTCCTCGTAGTGCTCGCCCTCCTCCTCGCGGCTCACCGCGTAGACCACGCGGTCGGGCTGTGCGTAGTAGAGCGCCCCGAGGCACATCGGGCACGGGTACGCCGTCACGTAGGCGTCGAAGCCGCGCAGGTCGGTGATGCCCTGCTCGGCGGCCTGGCGGATGGCGAGGATCTCCGCGTGCGCGGTCGGGTCGCCGGTCTGGGCGACGTGGTTGCTCGCCTCGACGACGACCTCGCCGTCACGGACGAGCAGGCACGCGAAGGGCTTGCCCCCGACGTCCACGTTCTCCTGGGCGCGCTGGACGGTGAGGGCGGTGAAGGTGTCGTCTCGTTCGGTCATGCCCCGAGAGTGCACCCCGCGCACACGCGGGCGTCCAGGCAGACAAGAGCCAGGGAGGCGGTGGGCGGCTACGCGGAAGCGGTCGCGCCCGCCTCGGTGTCCGGCTTCATCCAGAACGGCGACCAGTGGTACCCGTCGAGGTCGTCGAACTGCCGCATCGCACGGCTCGTCAGCATGACGTTCTGGTCGGGCGCGATCGCGAAGCACGACGACTCGGGGCCCGACATCGCCGCCTGCAGCTCCCAGCCGAGCGCGGCGTAGAAGGCGGTCGCGCGCTCGACGTCCGCGACGGGACAGCTGATGAAGAGGGTCATGCGCACACACTCGTCCCGGGCAGACCTGCCGTCAAGGGGCCAACGTCCCGGACGCGCCAGGCGCGCGTCAGGCACGCGTCAGGCGTGCGTCAGGCGTGCTCGGGCCGCTGCCGGATGAACAGCGCGGCCCCGGCGGCCACCACGACGACGCCGGCCGCGACGACGAAGCTGACCTGCAGCCCCGGCACGAACGACGACGCCCCGGCCAGCAGGCCGCCCAGCACGGCGATCGCCACGGCCCCGCCGACCTGCCGGAACGTGTTGAAGACCGCGCTCGCCGTGCTCGCGCGCTCAGCCGGCGCCGAGGCCAGCACGACCGACGTCACGGGCGGCATCGCGACCGAGCCGCCCAGGCCCGTCAGGACGAGCAGCCCGGCGAACAGCCAGGGCGAGCCGAGGGAGGCGGTGGCCGCCATGGCGAGGAGGCCGACGGCCATCGAGGTCAGCCCGGCCGCCACCGGCACCCGCGGCCCGAAGCGGTTCGAGAGGCCGCCGCTGACGATGTTCCCGGCCACGGCGAACGCCGCGGAGGGCAGGAAGACCAGCCCGGCGAGCAGCGGCGACAGCCCCAGGTGCTGTTGCAGGTACAGGCTGACCACGTAGACCGAGCCGAAGTTGCCGACCATGAACGCGAAGCCGACCCCGAGCGAGATGCGCATCTCGCGGCTGCGGAAAAGCACCGGCGGCATCATCGGGTGCGCGACGCGCGACTGCACGACGAGGAACGCGGCCACTCCGACGAGGGCGACGGCGAGCGCCGCGACGACCACCGGCTCGGCGAAGCCCGCCGCGCCTCCTTCGATCAGTCCGTACATCAGGGCGACGAGGGCGACCAGCGACAGCGCCTGGCCCGCGCCGTCGAACGGCGTCGACACCGTCGACGACGGCGCGACCGCACGGAGGAGCACGAGCATCAGCACGCAGACGGGCAGGTTGATCAGGAAGACGAGCCGCCAGTCGATCGTCGTGAGCAGCCCGCCGAGGAGCGGGCCGACCGCGGTCGCGACGGCGCCGCCCACGGCCCAGATCCCCAGGGCGCGGGCCCGCTGGCGGGCGTCGGGGAACCCCTCGCGGATCAGCGCCATCGACGCGGGCAGCATCGCCGCCGCGGCGACGCCCTGCACGAACCGGGCCGCGATCAGCGCGCCGACCGTCGGCGCCGCCGCACAGGCGACCGAAGACAACAGGAAGAGCGCGATGCCGACGCCGAGGGTGCGCTTGGCGCCGATCCGGTCGGAGAGGTTGCCGGCCGACAGCAGCAGCGCCGCGAACATGAGCGTGTAGCCGTCGATCACCCACTGCTGCGCCGTGGGCCCGCCGCCCAGCTCGTCGCCGATCCGGGTGAGCGCGACGTTGACGATGAGGATGTCGAGGGTGATCAGGAAGAACGCGAGCGACGCCAGGAACAGCGCACGCCGTGCCGCGGCCGGAGCAGGCCCGGCCGGCCGCCCGGTGCCGGCGCTCCGGGCGCCCTGCCCCGTCACCACCAGAACGGCGCCTGCGGCACGTAGTGCTCCTCGAGTCGGCGGACGTCGTCGTCGGTCAGCTCGACGTCGAGCGCGGCCACGGCGTCGGCGAGGTGGTGCGGCTTCGTCGCGCCGACGATCGGGGCCGAGACGACCGGGTTCCGCAGCACCCAGGCGACCGCGACCTGGGCCATCGACACCTCGTGCTCGGCGGCGACCTGCTCGACGGCGTCGATGATCGGCCCGTCGGCGTCGGTGTCGAACGCCTTCGCGACCTCGTCGACGGCCGAGCGGTCGGTCGTCACGTCGCGCGGCCTCGTCAGCCGCCCCTTGCCCTGCGGCGAGTACGGGACGAGCCCGACGCCGAGGTCGGCGCAGAGCGGGATCATCTCCCGCTCCTCCTCGCGCTTCAGGAGGTTGTACTGGTCCTGCATCGACGCGAACGGCGCCCAGCCGTGCACGGCGGCGGCCGTCTGCAGCTTCGCGAACTGCCACGCGAACATGCTCGACGCACCCGTGTACCGGACCTTGCCGGCGCGCACGAGGTCGTGCAGCGCCTCCATCGTCTCCTCGACCGGCGTCTCGTCGTCGAAACGGTGGATCTGGTACAGGTCGATGTAGTCCGTGCCGAGGCGTCGCAGCGACGCGTCGACCTGCTCGTGGATCGCGGCCCGCGACAGCCCCGAGCCGCCGGGGCCCTCGTGCACCTTCCCGCTGACCTTGGTGGCGAGCACGATCTCCTCGCGCCGCGAGTACTCGCGCACGGCACGCCCGACGAACTCCTCGCCGGTGCCCTGCTGGTAGACGTTCGCGGTGTCCCAGAACGTCACGCCGAGCTCGACCGCCTGGCGGAAGAAGGGCGCGGAGGCCTCTTCGTCGAGGGTCCAGGTGTGCAGGCCCCGCGTGGGGTCGCCGTAGCTCATGCAGCCGAGGCCGATCCTGCTCACTCGCAGGCCCGTGGTGCCGAGTCGTCCGTACTTCATCGTGTGGTGTCCTCTCGTCGTGCGTCGTCGTTCGTCGGGTGCCGGCCGGCGGTCTGCCTGGTCTCCCGCGCCTCCTGGGTGGCAGGGGTCGCGCCCCAGCTGGCGAGGAGGCGGAGGCGCTCCTCGGTCGGCGTGCCCGGCTCGGCGCTGTAGATCAAGAAGTTCAGCCCACGCTGCCCCATCGGCTCCATGGCCTCGTAGACGAGCTCGAGGTCGCCGACGACGGGGTGCCGGAACGACTTGTTCCCCGACGCGTGGTGCCGGACCTCGTGCGCGCCCCACCGCGCGCGGAACTCGTCGCTGCGGGTGGACAGCTCGCCGACGAGGTCGTGCAGCGCCTTGTCGTGGGGGTCGCGGCCCGCCTCGGTGCGGAGGATGGCGACGTTGATGTCGG
This sequence comes from Frigoribacterium sp. ACAM 257, assembly GCF_007954365.1. Lineage (GTDB taxonomy): Bacteria > Actinomycetota > Actinomycetes > Actinomycetales > Microbacteriaceae > Frigoribacterium. The sequence goes on along the minus strand of NZ_VOLO01000001.1, from coordinate 45,875 downwards.
CGGCGATCGACCAGGACGGGTAGAAGGCCTCGGCCAGCTCCCGGTGCAGGAAGACGAAGCGGGCCAGGTTGACGGGTCGCTCGGGCAGCGCGTACAGGTCGGAGTAGAGGGCGCGGAAGAGCGCGTTCTCGCCGAGCACGTCCATCCGGCCGTTCCGGACGAAGGCCGGGCCGGCCGTCACGGAGTCGAGGGCGAGCTGCAGGGCACGGGAGATGCCGACCGGCCGGGACCTGGCCCGCGCGCGGCTGCGGACCGGCGACTCGTTCGCCGCCCGGGCGAGGTCGGCCAGGTGCGCGTGCTCGGCGTCGTCGAGCAGCAGGGCGGTGCCGACCGCCTCGAGCACCGCCTCCGAGACGCCGCCGAGGTCGCCGCGCTCGAGCCGCGAGTAGTACTCGACGCTGACGCCGGCGAGCATCGCCACCTCGGTCCGTCGCAGGCCCGGCACCCGACGCCCGGGGCCGCCGGGCAGCTCGACCTGCTCCGGCGTCACACGGGCGCGCCTGGTGGTGAGGAAGTCCCGCACCTCGCTCTTGTTGTCCATGGCATCGACCGTACGACGCCGGGGCGGCCCGAGGGGTGCTCCGGTGGGGCACGTGTCTGCTGCCCTCGCAGGTCGATCGGGGGCCGCTCACCCCGAGCAGGCCGGGGGAACCGGCGGTGGACGCTCTGCCCCGCCCGCGTCAGGGCACGTCGTGTCGATTCAGCGAGAGAGCGACTCGTCGACGGCGTCCGCCAGGGAGAGCTCCAGGGTGAGCTCGACGCAGCGGGCCCGGGCCGGGGAGAAGTCGTAGGGCATCATGCCGGCGGCGTCCGCGAGGCTCCTCGACCGGCCGCGCCGACGCGGCCCGGTGCCGGCGCCGGGGTCGGGGTCGACCCCCTCCGGGTGCAGCGCGTCCCAGGCCGCGAGGAGCGCGTCGTCCTCGGCGTCCTGGCCGGACTCCTCGATGACCGCGAGCAGCGCCTCCTCGAAGGCGTGCCGCTCGGCGGCCACCTCGGCCACGCGGGGGTCGTCGACCGCGACCGTGTCGTCGAGCGCCGCCTCGGCCGCCTCGACGCGATCGGACTCGGCCCGGAGCTCCTGGCTGGTGGCGAGCGCGACGAACCGGCCGGCCTGCACGGCGGCGCCGAGCGGGCCGAAGATCCGCTCGGTGACGAGCAGGGCGTCGAGGTCGTCCTGGCGGAGCGAGCCCTCGGGCAGACCGGCGAGGCGCTGGGAGACGAACTCGTCGAGCAGACCGGTGCGGCTGCCCAGGGCGCGCATGCGGCTGACGGCCGCGCGCTGGCGCTGCAGCTCCGCCTCCTTGGCCTCGAGGGTCGCCTCCAGCTTCTCGAGCACGTCGGCGACGTCGGCCTCACCGGCTGCGGCGCCGTGCGGCGAGACCGGGGCGGCAGCACCTGAGGCGGCGGCGCCGGACGCAGGCAGGCCCGCGAAGGCGTCGCGGATGTCGCCGAGGGCGATGCCCGCGTCGGTCATCTTGCGGATCCAGAGCAGGCGGATCATGGCGTCGTAGTCGTAGCGACGACGTCCGCCACCGTCGCGCTCGGGCTCGGGCAGCAGCCCCAGCGAGTGGTAGTGACGGATCGCCCTCGGCGTCGTGCCGACGAACGAGGCGGCGTCGCCGATGGCGACCTGACGAGGCGGGATGAAGGACGAGAACACGGTGGGGCCTTCCTGCGGGGCTGACGGTCGGTCTGTGACGTGACTCCACCAGACCACGTGACGTCGCGTCAGGTGCAAGGGGCCGCGGGGACCTGCGCTCACCAGGGGCCGAGGTCGCCGCCGTTGATCCCGTAGAGGGCGATGCCGATCACGGCGCCGATCGCGAGCACGGCCACGGCGAGGGGCGCCCAGTCCATGAACACCTCGGAACGGGATCGGGGAGGCTTCCGGGAAGCACGCTCGGGCCCGCCCGCCCGGGGCACGACGGGCGCATCGCCGTCGGGTCCGCCGGCCCGGCTCTCGGCCTGGCTCTCGGCCCGGCTCTCGGCCTGGTTCTCGGCCTGGTTCTCGGCCCGGCTCTCGCGCTCGGCGGCCGCCAGGCCCTCGCGGAGGGCTTCGCGGAAGCGGCGATCCGCGGCGGAGCCACCGAGCTCGTCGGGGTCGGTCATGGTGCTCCTGTCGCTGTGCGGGGACTCCTGTCTACCGTCTCCGCGACCGACGAGCCGTCGGCTCGCCGCCTCGGCGACCGCGCGGGCGCCTCCTGCGACCCTCGCGGCGCCTCCTCAGTCCTCGGGGTGCAGGCTCGCGTCGGCCGGGCCCGTCGTCCACGAGGTGAAGTGCACGGTGAGGTCGCCGCGCGACGGGGCGCAGCACATCGGCCCTGCCGAGACCCGGGAGGCGGGGTCGAGCGGCGCCACCCGCACGAGTCGCCACGGCTCGTCGTCCACGCGGGCGCGAACGGTCAGCGCGTCGCCCGAGCGGCTCGCCCGGATGGTGACCTCGCGGCCGTGCCACCCGGGGACCGGCGAGAGCGACCAGTCGGACATGCCGCGCGTGACGACGGCACCCAGGCTCTCCTCCCCGTCGCTCCGCTCGACGCCGGCCTTGGTCCAGGTCGTCTCGTCGACCTTGACGAAGATGCCCGCCTGGTCGAACTGGGCGGTGAAGTCCAGCCGGAACGTCACCTCCTGGGCCGTGTCCTGCTCGAACGGGACGAGCAGCGCGTGCTCGGTGTCGTGCACGAAGCCGTAGGAGGTGGTGCGCCACGCGTCGCTCCCCTCGACGGCCGTGACGTGCAGGCCGTCGGACGCGACGTCCACCTGTGCGGGGGCCGTCGTCCAGGTGCCGGAGTTCCAGTCGATGTCGGTCATGGTGCGGAGCTTCCCACGCGGCGCGACCACCCTGTTGACTTTCCATCTCGGAAACACTTAGTGTTGCCGACATGGAAAGCCATTCGAACGACAACTCGTCCCAGCCCGTCGACCCGGTCGCCGCCTTCCGGGTCGCGAACGACGCCCAGGCCCGCATGGCCGCGAGGGTCCGCTCGCCCTGGTGGGTGCACGTCCTCCGCGGGCTGCTCGTCGCGGCGACGGTCTACGGCCTCGGCGCCCCCGACAGCACCGGGTGGATGCTGCTCGGCGTCGTCGGCCTCGTCGCCCTCTCCCGCCGCCGCGTCCGCGACGTGGGCGTCGCCCGGGCGAACACCGAACGGTGGCGGTTCCTCGCGCTGGGGGCACCCTGGGCGGTCATCGCCCTGGTCGTGACGGTCTCGGCCCTGGCGTTCGTCGTCATCGCCCAGGACGAGCCGCTCTGGCAGGTCGGCACCGCCGCCGGCGCCGCCGGGGTCGTGACCCTCGCCCTCGGACCCGCGGCCGACGCGTCCGCCCGCCGTCGACTGGGCGGCGAGCTCGGCACCGGGAACGCCCGGTGACCGGAGCCGCCCCCGAGCCGGTGTTCGACGCCGTCGTGCACGCGCCCCAGCGGCTGCAGATCTGCGCCATGCTCGCGCGCGGCGGCGAGGTCGAGTTCGGGGTGCTCCGCGAGGGGCTCGACGTCTCCGACGCGACCCTCAGCAAGCACCTCCGCACCCTGACCGAGGCAGGCTACGTCGATCTCCGGCGCGTCCAGCGGGCCAAGGGCCAGGCACGGACGTGGGTGACGCTCACCCCGCCAGGGTCGCAGGCGCTGCGCGGCCACTTCGCGTTCCTGCAGAGCCTCGCGCCGTAGGCCGTGCCGGGGTCGCGTCGTCGCAGGCGGCGAGCAGGCCCCGGACGAAGTCCTCGACGACTGCGCGCTCGGACTCCCCCCGGGACTCGATCAGCGTCGTCGCAGCCGTCGAGATGCCGAGGCGGCGCGCGAGCTCGGTCGGGGTCTAATTGATTACCAACGAACGGAACGACCATGAGCCCTGCCAAGACCGCCGTCGTCTCCGGCGCCAGCATCGCCGGGCCAGCGCTCGCCTACTGGCTCGCCGCCTACGGGTGGCAGGTCACCGTCGTCGAACGTGCGCCCGAGCTCCGCGACGGCGGGCAGAACATCGACGTCCGCGGCGCAGGCCGTACGGTGGCCCGTCGCATGGGAGTCGAGGACGGCATCCGCGACGCCACGACCGGCGAGCTCGGCACGGAGTTCGTCCGGTCGGACGGCAGCGCCGTCGCGCGGTTCCCGGCCGGCACCTCCGACACGAGCGGCGCGACGGCCGAGCTGGAGATCCTGCGAGGCGACCTCGCCCGCCTGCTGGTCGACGCCTCCCTCGGCCCTGGGCCTGCGGGTGCCGTCGAGTACGTCTTCGGCGACAGCATCGCCGCGATCGACGACCAGCCCGACCACGTCCGGGTGTCGTTCGAGCACGGAGGCGACCGCGACGTCGACCTCGTCGTGATCGCGGACGGGATGGGCTCGCGCACCCGTCGACTCGTGTTCGGCAGCGCCCCGACCATCCGACCGCTGGGCCTGGACACCTCGTACCTGACGATCCCGCGGACGGAGCGCGACAGCGACTGGGCGCGCTGGCACAACGCCCCCGGCGGGCGCACGATGACCCTGCGACCCGACACCAAGGGCACGATCCGGGCCACGCTGTCGTTCCTGTCGACGCCGGGTGCTCACGCCGGCCTCGGTCCGGACGAACAGAAGGACCTGCTCCGCGAGAAGTTCGCCGACGCCGGCTGGGAGGCGCGGCGCATCCTCGACGGGCTCGAGCAGGAGGGCGACCTCTACTTCGAGCACATCGGCCAGGTGCACGCGCCCGCCTGGACCGCGGGACGCGTGGCCCTGCTCGGCGACGCGGCCTGGTGTGCGTCACCGATCAGCGGCATGGGCACGAGCCTCGCCCTCGTCGGCGCCTACGTCCTCGCCGGGGAGATCGCCGCCCACGTCGACCACCGCGACGCGTTCCGCGGCTACGAGCGGATCATGCGCCCCTACGTCGCGCAGGCCCAGCAGCTCCCGCCCGGGGCCCCCCGCCTCGCGAACCCGAGGACCCGTGCCGGGATCGCCCTGCTGAACACCGCCGCGAGGATCGGCGCCAGCCGGGCGTTCAGCGCGGTCGGCGGCAAGCTCTTCTCTCCCCCGGCCGACGCCGTCGACCTGCCCGACTACTCGCATCTCGTCCGCTGAGGCGGCCCGGCCAGCCCGGGCCTCCGCCTGCGACCGTGTCGCATCGGGTTCTGAGCATCGCGTCCGGCCGCGACGCGACGCGATGCTCGGAAGGTGATGCGACACCTCGCCGTCGCACCGGCACCGAGCTGGGCTCGGCATCGGCGGTGGCCGACTCCAGGCAGACGCTGATCCGCTCGTACCTGTCGGCGGCCGTGCTCGTCGGCCTCGTGCTCAACCTCGCGTTCGGCTGGAGCTGGGCCGACCCCGTGGCCGGGCTCGTCATCGTCGTCTTCGCCGTGCGCGAGGGCCTCGAGGCCTGGCGCGGCGACGCGTGCACGACGCCGGTGTCGGCCCTGACGGGCGAGCGACAGGTCGAGGCCTGCGACTGCTGCTGACACGCCCCGCCCAGCCAGTCCGACAACCCAGACCCGAGCCGGACCGCCCCTGACGGCACGACGTCCGTGCCGCGATGACGACTCATGCGTCGCGCTGTGCTGCAGACCCTTCCCGTGCGGTCCGGTCGTCCTCGACGTCCAGGCGCAGGACTGCGAGAGCCAGGCCGCGCCTCCCCCGCGTCGACCACACCGCGATGACGGACACCACCGCGAGCAGGGAGGCGACGAACGCGAACACGGGGAGGTCGAGGGCGAGCAGCGTCGCCCACCCGCCGGAGCCGAGCGCCCAGCGCAGCACGCGCCCGCCCGCCCCGGGAGCCGGCGTCGGCCGGAGTCGGACGACGTGCTCGCCGAGGGTGCGACCCGAGACGAGGACGACGACGAGCTGCACCGCCGGCGCCACGAGTGCGCCGACCGTGACGAGGGACGCCAGGACAGGGTCGTCGGGGTCGCGGTCCGTCAGCACCCAGGCCAGCGTGGTGCCGACGCTCAGCACGCCCGAGAGCAACCAGACGGCCAGGACGTCGGACAGCATGCCCGAGAAGCGGCGGGCGGCGGTGACGGGTCGAGGACTGTCGGCGTCGACGGGGTCCCCGGACCCGGCCAGCAGCCCGACGAGGGGCGCCAGCAGAGTGCCGACGACGGCACCGGCGGTGTTCGCCAGCAGGTCGTCGACGTCGAACAGGCGGTACGCGCAGGGGTAGAGGAACCAGTCGCCGGTGAGCTGCGTCAGCTCGATGAGCAGCGAGACGACGAACCCGGCCCCGAGGCCGACCAGGAGGCCGGGGACGACTCGCCGCCGGGCGACGGCGTGCCGGGCGAGGGCTCCGAGCGGGACGAAGAGCAGCACGTTGAAGAGGACCTGCGCGATCGCCGGGTTCGTCAGCAGCGACCGCGGCCCGGCGATGCCGCCTTCCTTCGCGACGTCGCCGACGAACGCGAACGGGCTCAGCTGCGCCGAGGCCGGCGTGGCGCACATCGTCGCGACGTCGGCAGGCAGGGGAAGCAGCGTGTAGGTGACGAGCGCCAGGGCGTAGACCAGGGTGCCGAAGGCGACCAGGCTCCGTCGGACGCCGAGCTTGCCGTGCCTGCGGTACTCGGCCGCAGTCCACGGCACGAGGGCGCCGACGGCCAGCACGGAGCCGATCGCGAAGGCGAAGACTCCCGGCAGAACGTTTCCCATGCAAGGACGGTACCGGGCCGGCGGGCGCTCGCGCGTGGTCCCACGGGACCGTCCGAGTGGACCCCCGGTGCCGGGACGTCGGTCCCCCGGGGGGACGACCCGGGGCTCGCGCGTCTCGAGACTGAGGACATGCAGAACCACACCGCCCCAGCCCGTGTCCGTGTCCGTGTCCCTGTCCGTGTCAGGACGGCGGCCGTCGCCGTCACCGCCCTGAGCATCGCCCTCCTCTCGTCGGGCTGCGCCTTCGTGCAGCAGCACGTCGGCGACGCCTGGAGCGTCACGTACGAGGTCTCGGTCGACCAGCCGACCGGCGCCGAGCTCACCGGGGTCTCGTTCGAGGGCGCCGACGAGCGCGGCGACAGCCCCTCGACGCACGAGGTCGGCAGCGCCACGACGGCGACCGAGCAGAGCGGCGGCTCCTCGTGGGAGGGCGAGACGATCGTCCTCGCCGGCGGACGGGCCGCGGTCACGGCGACGCCCTCGCCGGGCGCGACGGCGACCTGCCGCATCCTCCTCGACGGCACGCGAGAGATCGCGACCGCGACCTCCGCGAGCCCCGGCGAGCCGGCGCAGTGCGCGATCGACACCCCGGCCTTCGACTAGGGGACGGCCCGAGGAGGCGGGCGCGGTGCGCGATCGACACCCCGGCCTTCAACTAGGGGACGACCCGAGGAGGCGCGGGCCCGGTCGCTGCGCCGTCCCGGTCAGGCGCCGAAGGCGCGCGCACCGGCGAGGAGGCGCTCGAAGGCAGCCTCCGTCGCAGGGTCGGCCTCCCGACGAGAGGCCTCTGCGTCGTACCACTCGACGATCTCCCGAGCACCCGTGGCCCAGGACGTCGTCGCCTGCCAGCCGGGGACGAAGGCCTTCACCTTCGCGTTGTCGAACACGACCGAGTGCGCCTTGTCGCCCAGGAGCCCCGGGCCCCACTCGGGCTCGACGAGGGCCACGCTCTCGCTCGCCACGTGCACCAGCGCCGGGTCGTCGACGCCCGCCGCGGCCGCGAGGGTCGTGTAGATCTGGTCCCACGGCAGGGCCTCGTCGGAGGTGATGTGGAAGACGTCGCCGACGGCGGCCGGCAGGCCGAGGAGCCCGACGAAGGCACGGGCGAAGTCGGCGTGGTGGGTCAGCGTCCAGAGCGACGTCCCGTCGCCGGGGACGACCACCTCGAGGCCGCGTCGCATGCGGTCGACGACGGCCCATCCGCCGGTGACCGGGATCGTGGTGCGGTCGTACGTGTGTGACGGCCTGACGATCGTGACGGGGAAGCCGCGCTCCCGGTAGGCGCCGACGAGCAGGTCCTCGCAGGCGATCTTGTCTCGGGAGTACTGCCAGAACGGGTTGCGGAGCGGAGAGGACTCGCGGATCGGCAGCGCGGCGACGGGCTTCTGGTAGGCCGACGCCGAGCTGATGAAGACGTACTGGCCGGCTCGTCCGGTGAAGAGGTCGATGTCGGCCCGGACCTGGTCCGGGGTGAACGCGACGAAGTCGACGACGACGTCGAACGACCGGTCGCCGAGGGCCCGGCGGATCGACGCCGGGTCGGAGACGTCCCCCGTCAGCACCTCGACCCCAGGAGGCGTGGGCCGGGTCGACGACGCCCCGCGGTTGAGGACGGTGACGTCGTGGCCGAGCTCGACGGCTCGGGCCGCGGCCGCCGAGCTGATGATGCCGGTGCCGCCGATGAACAGGACTGTCAACGCTGACATGAGGGGTCTTCTTTCTTCGTGGGAGGGCTGTGCCAGTCTGCTCGCTCCGCCCCTGGCTCGGAGTCCTCGCCGGCTGAGCGTCCGACTCGGCCGTCTCGGTAGCGTCGGGGGATGTTCCTGCTCTTCGGCACCTCCGTCCGCCAGGCTCTGCTGACCGTCGTCGTCTTCGCCTGCCGGTTCTGCGGACGCACCGTCGAGCAGCAGGTCGCGCGGCGCTCGACGCGCTTCACCCTGTTCTTCGTGCCGCTGTTCACGGTGTCGAAGCGGTACCACGTGCAGTGCACGAACTGCGGCGGCGTCACCGACCTCACTCGGGAGCAGGCCGAGCACTCGCAGGACCGGGCGGCTCGGCAGGGCTGACGGACGCCTCCTCGGGGCTCGCTCCGCGCCTCCTCGAGGCCGGCGGCGTGGCACCCGGGTTGGGGGCGCGGAGGGGGTGGTCGGGACCGGCCGGCTGCTCCAAGCTGGGGACACGGACGACAGGCGGGGACTCACCCACCCGCCGCGGACGCCAGCCACCGAGGAGACCGCGTGAGCACGATCACCGCGCACCACGAACCGAGCGCGTTCGAGACGAGCGTCGCGGACCGCAAGCGCATCGTCGCCGCCACCGTCGAGACGCTCGACGCCGTCGGCTGGGACGCGACCGACGTCTCCGCCGTGGCCCGGACCGCGGGCATGTCGCCTGCGTGCGTCGAGCGGCACTTCCCGTCGTGGGAGGGACTCGTGCTCGCCGCCGTCGACCGGTGGAACCTCGACCGCTTCGAGCAGGTCGCCCGCGAGACGGCGGGCGCGGCGACGCTCGGCTTCGTGCGGGGACTCATCGCGCACAGCAACGTGCACCGTGGGCTGTCGCGCTCGCTCATGACCCTCTCGATCGGCTCGGCCGACGCGGGCGACCTCTCCGGACGGTTCGTCCGCGACAGCTACCGCGACTTCCACGCGATGGTGTTCCAGGGGCTCGCGTTCGACCTCAGCCAGGGCGAGATCCCCGCGGGCACCGACGTCGCCGCGCTCTCGACCAGCGTCGTCGCGCTGTACATGGGGCTGCAGCTGCAGATGCTGCTCCAGCCCGACCACGACGTCGTCGTCGCGTTCGACCTCGGGCTCGAGGGGCTCACGCGCGGCTGGTGACCCCCGGGCGCCCCCGAGCCGTCGGCCTCTCCTCATTCAGGAAGATCTGTCCTGCGTTGCGCGAGGGGGTGCGCCGGGATCCTGAGTCGTGCACGGTTCAGGAATCTGCGACCGCCGCCTCCTGAGTTGCGCTGCGGGCGCGATCTGCGTGGCGTGAGACGCGAGCGCGGGCGCGGCCGCGACACGACGTGTCGAGGAATCAGGTGTGCGCGTCGTCGCGCCTCCGACGGCCCGGTGCCGGGGCCGCGTCGCGACGTCGACACCTGAATCGTCGACACGAGGAGGCGCGGACAAGCGCCGAGGACCCCGGACGTGTCAGGCTCGGAGCATGCGCATCGACGAATGGTGGTCCGAGCTCGTCCCCTCGACCCGGCAGTGGCTGATCGACAACGCGGGCGACGTCGTCCCCGCCTGGGTGCTCGAGCAGATCACCGCCGTCACGGGCGAGCCGACTGCCGACGATGACTGGGCCGCCGACGTTGACGCCGAGGACTTCTACCTCTCGGACGACGCCACCGACTGGATCGAGGCGGCCGGCAACGACGAGCTCGACGACCTGGACGAGAGCGAGCTCGTCACGGACGACGAGGAGGCGGCGGGAGCGCCCGCCAGCTGACTCCGGCTCAGAGGGCGGGGACCTTCGCGTCGTCGTCCGCCGCGTCGAGCAGCACCCTCGGGGCGGCCGTCACGCCGAGCGCCTCGCCGAGGTGGTCGGCCGTGCGACGGGCGAACGAGCGGCGGGCCGAGGCGGCGAGAGCACGTCGCTCGGCGGCGGCCTCCCACACTCCGGGGTCGGTCACGTCGTCGACGAACAGCGGTCGGCGTCGTTCGTGCTCGGTCATCGTGGCCTCCTCGGGGTCGCATCGGGTCTGCACGATGTTCGCAGCCCGGGGCCCTGGGGAGGGAATCGAGGACGCCCCCAGTTCTGGTGATTCGTTCGACGGCCAGGGAGCCGTACGGAGTCGACGTACGGCGAGACGCGGCGCGAGCCGAGCGGGACGCGACCGTCAGGGGGTCGTCCGGGCCGCCTCCTGCGCGACCACGTCGTCGAGGTCGTCGAGTCGACGGAGCCCCTGGAGCGGACGCATCATCCGCGGGTTGCCCTGCAGCGCCGGCTCGACCCGGTCGAGGAACGCCCAGTAGCCCGCCGTGAACGGGCAGGCCGTCGGCCCGACCCGCACGGTCGGCGAGAACGGACACGAGCCACAGTGGTCGCTCATCGAGTGGATGTAGCGGCCCCCGGCGGCGTAGGGCTTGGTCGCCACCACTCCCCCGTCGGCGTGCTGCGACATGCCGACGATGTTCGCCGGCATCACCCACTCGGTGCCGTCGACGAAGACGTCGGTGAACCAGTCGGTGAGCTCGGCCGGCTGGTAGCCGCGCTGCAGTGCCCAGTTGCCGAGGATCATCAGCCGCTGGATGTGGTGCGTCCAGCCGTGCTGGTGCACCGTCTCGAGCGTGCTGCGGAGGCACTCGGCCTGCACCTCGGTCGCGTCGACCTCCCGCCACCAGCGCGGCAGCGGCTCGGTGGCGCCGAGGGCGTTGTTGTCGGTCGTGTACGACTCGCCCAGGTGCCAGTACAGGTGCCAGACGTAGTCGCGCCAGCCGGCGATCTGCCGGACGAAGCCCTCGACGCTCGCCAGGGGCGCGCCTCCTGAGGCGTGGACCTCGAGCACGCGCTCGATCACGTGGCGGGGATCGAGCACACCGAGGTTCATCGGGACGCTGAGCAGGGAGTGCGACATCGTCCAGTCGTTCGAGAGCATCGCGTCCTCGAAGGGGCCGAAGTCGCCCAGCCGGGTCTCGAGGAAGTCCTCGAGGGCGGCTTCGGCCTCGGCCGGCGTGACCGCGAAGCGGCGCCGGTCGTCGGCACCGACGAACACGACGCTGCCGTCGGCGACCCACGCGTCGAGGTCGGCACGGACCGCCTCGTCGATCTCGTCCTCGTCGGGCCAGACCGGGTCGGGCAGGCCGAGCGTCGTCGCGCCCTTCGGCGGCGGGTTGCGGTTCTGCTCGTCGAGGCTGAACTTGCCGCCCGCGGGGCCGTCGCCCTCGATGAGCCAGTCTTCGCGGCGACGGACGGTCTCGTAGTGGTTCTCCATCAGGAGGCGCCCCTTGCGGGACGCCGCCCAGGCCGCGAACTCCTCCTCGCTCGTCACGAACCCGCGGCTCGGCAGCACGCGGACGTCACGGCCCTCTCGACGGACGGCCGCCCGGAACTGACGGTCGGGCGGGTCGACGACCTCGAACGGGCCGACCCCGGCAGCGTCGTCGAGCACCTCGTCGAGGCTCTCGACCTGCAGGTGCGTCGCCCGGTCGCCGAGCGCGGCGACCCGGTGCCGCAGCGCAGAGAGCCAGAGGTGCGCCTTGGCGCGGTGCATCGGCCGACGGGTGAAGGCGTCGCGCGCCTCGACCACGACGACGGGGCCGCCGTCGTCGAACTCGTCGCCGTACTGCCCGGGCAGGATCAGCCGTGCGCGGGGTGGGACGTCGGCGGCATGCATCTCGGACATGCCCGGAACCTACGCTCCACCTCCGACAACGCCCCCGGCTGTGCGCCGTCTGACGCCGCCGCCTCGCCGAGTGGTCAGCATCTGTCGGCGAGAGGACCGGCAGGGCCGAATTCGGACCACTCGGCTAGCCGCCGTCGGGCGTCTCGACGCCCAGCCCGGCCGAGTGGTCAGGAACTGTCGTCCAGACGACCGGCAGGGCCCAATTGGGACCACTGGGTGGTGACAGAGACGGGAGGAGGGACAGGAGGCGGAGAGAGAGCGTGTCAGCGCTGGCGGGCGGCGCGGCCACGCCAGAGCAGCCACACGAAGTACGGCGTGCCGATGAGGGCCGTGAGCAGCCCCGCGCCCAGCTGCGCCGGGGCGATGACGGTGCGGCCGAGCACGTCCGCGAGGCCGACGAGGGCCGCGCCGAGCACGACGGCGACGGGCAGCACGCGGGCGTGCCGGGCCCCGACGAGGGCGCGGGCGGCGTGCGGGGCGACCAGCCCGACGAACCCGACCACGCCGACGGCGGCGACCGCGGCGGCGGTGAGGAGCACGGCAAGCGACAAGAAGAGGAGGCGCGATCGCGAGAGCGAGACGCCGAGCAGCCGAGGGGTGTCGTCGTCGAGGGCGACGAGGTCGAGGCGACGGTGGCTCGCACCGGCGACGACCAGGCCGACGACCAGCACGAGAGCGACCGGGACCGAGTCCGCGAACGAGCGTCCGTAGGTGGAGCCCGACAGCCAGGTCAGGGCCTTCGCGCCGTTGAAGGGGTCGGTGAGGACGATCAGCAGGCTGATGGCCGCGGCGGTCGCGGCGGCGACTCCGACGCCGATCAGCACGAGCCTGTTCTGCGGGAACCCCCCGCGCGAGGCGAGGCCGAAGACGACCACCGCGGCGACGACGGCCCCGGCGAACGCGGCGCCGGCGACGCCCCAGCCCGAGATCGCGGGCACGGTGGTCACGGCGACGACGGCGCCGAGCCCGGCTCCCCCCGAGACGCCGAGGATGCTCGGCTCGGCCAGCGGGTTGCGCGTCACCGACTGCACGAGTCCGCCGGCGAGGGCGAGCGCCGCCCCGGCCAGCAGCGCCGCGACGACGCGCGGCACCCGGGTGTCGAGCACGTAGCCGACGACCGGCCCCGCACGCCCGGTGGCCCAGTTCGCGACGTCGCCGAGCAGCAGCACGGCGTCGCCCAGCAGCACGCCCGCGACGGCCACCCCGACCAGCACGACTCCGAGCGCCGAGAGCACCAGCACGACGCGGCGGCGCGAGACGACGCGGTGCTGCTCGGTCGGGGCCGACCCGCCGTGGTCCGCGGCCCGGAAGGCCAGCGCCACCAGCACGAGCGCGCCGACGATCGACGTGACGATCCCGGTCGGCACCTGGACCGACGCCTCCGCCCCCACCGCGGCGCGCAGCAGCACGTCCGACGCGAGCACCACGGCGGCGCCGGCGAGCCCGGCGAGCGACACGAAGACCCACGTGCGGCGGACGCTCGGCACGAGCCGACGCAGCGGCCGCACGAACGCGGGCGCGCAGAGCCCGACGAAGCCGATCGGCCCGGCGACGGTGACCGCCCCGGCCGAGAGCAGCACCGACGCGACGACGGTGACGACGCGCGTGGTCCGCACGTCGACCCCGACGCTCCGGGCCGCGTCGTCGCCGAGGCCGAGCGCGTCGAGCCGGCGCGTCATGAGCAGCACGACGGCGAGGCCGACCAGCACGACCGGGGCCATCTGGGCCACCGACGAGAAGCCGTTCTGCCCGACGCTGCCCTGGCCCCACTGGTAGAGCCCCGCGGTCTCGCGCGGGAACAGCAGCAGCAGCGCGCTCGTCACGCTGGCCAGGCCGAGCGCCAGGGCGCTGCCCGCGAGCACGAGCCGCACCGATCCCGAGCCGAGCCCCGACAGGGCGAGGACGACGCCCGCGGCGAGCAGCCCGCCGACGAAGGCGACCCCCGAGGAGGCGACCAGCGGCAACGAGAGACCGGTCACCGACGCGACGGCGAGGGCCGCGTACGCGCCCGCGTTCACCGCCAGGGTGTCGGGCGACGCAAGCACGTTGCGGCTGACCGTCTGCAACGCCGCGCCTGCGGCGCCCAGGGCCACGCCGACGAGGATCGCCGCCGCCATCCGCGGCAGGCGCGACGCCACGACGACGGAGGCGTCACCGGCAGCCGCGGAGCCGGTCAGGGCCCGCCACACCTCGCGCGGACCGACGGCCGCGGTGCCCTGCGTGACGTCGACGAGGGCGAGGAGCACGACGACCGCCGCCAGCGCGAAGACGACGACCACGGCGCCGAGGCCGGCACGGGGCGGGGCGGTGAGCCGCGCCTCCTGCGGGCCTACGGCGACGGGCGACGCGTCGGCGACGGGCCGCGCGTCGGCGGCGGCCGCCGGCTCCGTGACGGTCACCGGGTCAGGCCGTCAGGGTCTCGACGAGCGCGTCCACGTAGGCCGTCATCGAGGCAGGTCCGCCGAAGACCCACACGCCGTCGGGCAGGCGGTGCACGTCGCCCGACTGCACGAACGGCAGCGACTGCCACACGGCGTTCGACGACAGCGTGTCGGCGAACGGGTCGCCGTCGACGGCGTTCGAGAAGTACAGGAACTGCGTGTCGGCGGGCAGCTGCGTGAGGCCCTCGACGTCGGTGGAGGCGAGGCCGTAGGCCGGGTCGCCCTCGAGCGCCCAGGCGTTGACCAGGCCGAGCTCGGTCGTGACGTCGCTGATCAACGAGCCTGCCGCGTACGGGCGGATGCTCACCTGGCCGGCGTCGACGTACCCGTCGGCGAAGGCGAACTGCGTCCCGGCGAGCCCGGCGTCGGCGAGCGCCTTCGTGCCGTCGGCCACGGCCTGCTCGTAGTCGGCGAGCACCTGCTGGGCGGCGTCCTCGGTGCCCGTCGCCGTGGCGATCATCTCGAAGTTCGTCGTCATCTGGCCGAGCTGGTCGGACGCGTCCGCCGAGACGACCTGCAGCACCGGGGCGATGTCGCGCAGCTGCTCGACGGCGTCCGCGGGCAGGTCGGTGGTCGCGACGATCAGGTCGGGAGCCAAGGAGGCGACGGTCTCGACGCTGGGCTCGCCCCGGGTCCCGATGTCGGTCGGGTCCCCCGTCAGCGGCACGGCCGAGGACCACGCCTCGTAGCCCTCGACGTCGGCGACGCCCACGGGCTCGACGCCGAGCGAGACGAGGTCGCCGACGACGTTCCACTCGGTGCCGACGACCTTCGTCGCCGGGCCGTCGAGCGTGACCTCGGTGCCCGTGCCGTCCGTGACGGTGATCTGCTCGCCCGAGGCCGAGCCGGAGCCGGAGCCGGTGGTCGAGCCGCCGGCCGCCTCCTCGGTGGTGCCGCAGCCGGCGAGTGCGAGGGCCGCCGAGGCGGCGAGGGCGGTGACGGCGAGGACGCGTCGTCTGCTGGTCATGGGTGGAGCCTCTCGGTTCTGGTGTGGTGGCGAGCGACCGCGCGGGTGCGGAGCCGGCCGGTGGAGGGATCGGTGTCGACCTCGACGTCGATGCCCCAGACCTCGGAGAGGAGGCGGGGCGTCAGCACCTCGGCCGGGGTGCCCGTCGCGCGGACGCGGCCCTCGTGCAGCAGCACGACCGTGTCGGCGAGCGCCGCGGCCTGGTCGAGGTCGTGCAGCACGACGCCCACGGCGATCTGCGACTCGTCGGCGAGATCGCGCACCAGGTCGAGCAGCTCGACCTGGTAGCGGAGGTCGAGGTAGGTGGTGGGCTCGTCGAGCAGCAGCACGCCGGTCTGCTGGGCGAGGCAGCTGGCGAGCCAGACCCGTTGCAGCTGTCCGCCCGAGAGCTGGTCGACGCCGCGCTCGGCGAGGTCGGCCACCCCGGTGAGCTGCAGTGCCCGGTCGACGGCCGCCGCGCCTCCCTGGTCGGCCCTGCCCCAGCGACCGCGGTGCGGGTAGCGGCCGAACTCGACGACGTCGCGCACGCTCAGGCCGCTCGGCACCGGGCGGCCCTGCGTGAGGAGGGCGACGTGTCGGGCGAAATCGCGCACCGAGAGGGCGAGGCCGTCGGTCGGCTGCGCCGTGCCGGGCTGCTGCTGCTGCGGGTGCTCGAGCGACAGGGTCCCCGCACGAGCCCGCTGCAGCCGGGCGGCGGTGCGGAGCAGCGTCGACTTGCCGCTGCCGTTGGGCCCGACGAGGGCGGTGACCCGGCCGGGCCGCAGCTCGAGCCGGGCGTCGTGCACCACGTCGGAGGCGCCGTACGAGACCGTGACCCCGTCGGCCACGAGGGCGGTCGGCTCAGCCTGCGCGCCCGGCAGCGACGGGGCGGCCTGCGCGTCGGCAGGCTGGGCCGAGGAGGCGGGCGGCACGAGGGCCACATCGGTCGAGGTCACGAGAATTGAGGTTAGCCTACCCTTAGCAGGAGACCGCAACCCGATGGCTCGACACCGAGACACGTCCCCCGCGGCCGCAGGGACGGGGGACGTTCCTGCAACGATCTGGTCACGGCGACCGCTCCGGCTCGTTCGGGGGCCCGTGCCGACGGGTCGGTGCACCCTACTGTCAGCGAGACGGCGCCCGCCCGAGGCGTCCTGCTCCCTGGGGAAGACCACATGACCACGTCCCACCGCCTCCGCACGTCCGCGGGCGCCGCAGCCCTCACCGCCGCGCTCGTCCTCGTGCCCGCAGCCGCCTTCGCCGACGACGCCCCCGCCGCCCCCGCCGCCCCCGCCGCCTCCGCGCCGACCGTGGCCGCCGACACCACGGCCCCGGTCGTCGGCGCCGACCCGACGCCCGCCGCTGACCCGTCCGGCACGGACGCGGCTGCGACGCCGGCCGATCCCGCCACCCCGGCTCCTGCATCGCCCCTGAGCCCGACCTCCGGCACCGCGACGGGCAACACGGCGGTCGGCCAGCGTCCCGCCCCGACGGCCGCCGCCGCCCAGCCCGGCTCCGCCGCCGCCCCCGACGCCTCCGCCCCGACGACCCAGGGAGCCGGCACCGTCGTGGTCGTCGCTCCCGAGGTCGAGCCGAGCGTCGAGGTCTACCCCGGCGCCGCCCACCCCGGCTCGGCGTTCTCCGTCTTCACGCAGGGCTTCACGGCCGGAGACGCCGTCTCGGCGCGCGTCGACGGCGACGCGGTCTCGACCGACGACGTCTTCACCGTCTACCCGAGCCAGCTGCCGTTCGTCTTCGACACCAGCGGCACGGCGTACTTCGACGTCGAGGTCCCGGCCGACCTCCCCCTCGGCACCCTGACGGTGACGGTGACCGACGCGCACGGCAACGCCAGCAGCACGGAGGTGGCCGTCACGGACCCGATCCCGGCCCCGGTCGTCGTCGCTCCCGTCGGCGCCACCGCCGGCATCGTGACAGTCTCGGGCTCCGGCGGGGTGCCCGGGCAGGCAGCCGTCGTGGTCGTCGGCGCACCGGACGACGTCGAGGTCGGCTTCGGCTTCGCGTTCGGCACCGGCCAGTCGTCGTCCGACGCGGCTGCCGACGCACCTGCCGAGGAGGCGGCAGCCGACCTGACCTCGCTCGTCACGACGGCGGAGCAGGCCGAGGCCGCCCCCGACGAGGACTTCTTCGACCGGGAGCCGGTCGAGTACACGGCCTCGGAGGGACCTGCCTCGGCGCTCGTGCCGATCGCCGCCGACGGCACCTTCTCGGCCCGCTTCGTGCTGCCCGCCGGCGACTTCGGCACCACGGCCGTCGTGATCGACACCGAGACGTCCGACACCTCCGTGCCCGCCGACGTCGTGCCCTTCACCGTCTCGGCCGCCGCGGCCGCAGCGCCGGTCGTGACGCCCGCCGGGCCGACCGGGGCCCCGGTCAACACCGTGGTCGCGACCCGGGGCGGGTCGCTCGCCTACACGGGCACGGAGTCCGCACTGCCCGCCGGGATCGCCGCCCTGGCGCTGCTCCTCGGCGGGGTCCTCGCGACGGCTGCGCGCCTCCGACGCCGGGTCTGACCCTCGGCACGAGCCTCACCGACGCGAGAGCGACGAACCTCCCCGGAACATCACGGAGGTTCGTCGCTCTCGCGTCGTTCGGCGCGGGGTCCTGGTCAGGACGGGAGATTCAAGCGTCGCGCGTCGACTCGCGCAGCGACTCGACCATGCTGCGGAGCAGCCTGCGGGCGACGGGCCGGTCGGCCTCGCTCATGCCCGAGAGCATCCGCAGCTCGACGCCGCGCACCGCCGCGGTCGCCGCCGCGAGACGCCGTCGACCCGCGGGCGTCAGGCGAGCGGGCAGGGCCTTGCCGACCGGCGCCTCCGACGGCCGCGTCACCGACCCCTCTCGCTCCAGCGCCTGGAGCAGGACGTTCATCGACTGCCGGGTGACGAAGGCCCCGCGGGCGAGCTCCGAGTTCGACAGGCCGGGGCGCTGCGCGAGCAGCTCGAGGCACGAGTAGTGCGTGACCGTCATGCCGAGCGGTCGGAGCACCTCCTCCATCGCCGACCGCAGGGCGCTGGACGCCTCCTTGAGCAGGTAGCCGAGCGACGTCTCGAGGTCGATGCCTTGACTCATGTCAGCATCTTGACATACCGTCAGCGATGTCAGAAGACTGACACAACGACCACCTCCCTCACCATCGATCCCCACAGGAGCTCCCATGCCCGTCACCGGCCCCGACTTCGTCTCCCTCCAGGTCCGCGATCTCGACGCCTCCCGGGCGTTCTACGAGACGCACCTCGGCCTCGTCCGCTCGCCCGCCGGCCCGCCGCACGCCGTCGTGTTCACCACGACGCCGATCGCCTTCGCGCTGCGCGGCCTCCTGCCGGGCACCGACCTCGACTCCGTCGCCCAGCCCGGCCTCGGCGTCGCGCTCTGGCTGCACGCCACCGACGTGCAGTCGATCCACGACGCACTGGTCGAGGCGGGCGTCCCCGTCGTCGCCGAGCCGATCGACGGTCCCTTCGGCCGCACCTTCACGTTCGCCGACCCCGACGGGTACCACGTGACCCTGCACGACCGAGCCTGACGCGCCTCCTCTCCCGCGCCTCCTCGCCGACTCGGGCCGGGTCCCGACGCGAGGGCGACGAACCGACGCGGAAGATCACGTCGGTTCGTCGCCTTCGCGTCGCCTAGGGCGACAGACCTGGCCGAGGAGGCGCGCCTCGCGACCCACAGACGCACACAGCGTGCAGACCCTGCACCTCGCGCACGTTCGAGGTGATCTCCCGGCCTGCGCCGACAGAATCTGGCGCATGGACACGGACACCCTGCTCAACATCGGCCTCGTCGTCGTCTTCGTGCTGATCGGCGGGGTGTTCGCGGGCACCGAGATGGCGATCGTGACCCTCCGCGACAGCCAGGTGCGGGCGATCGAGGCCGGCGGCGACCGCGGCCGCAAGATCGGGCAGCTCGTCCGCAACCCGAACACGTTCCTCTCGGCGGTGCAGATCGGCGTCACCCTGGCCGGCTTCTTCTCGTCCGCCTACGGCGCCTCGACGATCGCGCCCGACCTCGTGCCGGGCCTCGTGGCCCTCGGCCTGACCGAGAGCGTCGCGTCGACCGTCGCCCTGATCGGCATGACGCTCGTGGTCGCGTACCTCTCGCTCGTGTTCGGCGAGCTGGTGCCGAAGCGGCTCGCGATGCAGAAGTCCGTCGCGTTCACGAAGACGCTCGCGCCGCCGCTGAACGCCCTCGCCCGGCTGATGCGGCCGGTCATCTGGCTGCTGTCGGTGTCCACGAACGCCGTGGGGCGCCTCCTCGGGCTCGACCCCGACCGCAAGGAGGACGAGGTCTCGGCCGACGAGGTGCGCGACATCATCTCGAACACGAGCGAGATCGACCGCGACAGCCGCAGCATCCTCGCCGACGTGCTCGACGCCGACGACCGCCGCGTCGCCGAGGTGATGAGGCCGCGGCCGGACGTGTCGTTCCTCGCCGGCGACTCGTCCGTCAGCGACGGGTACCGCACCGTGCTGGCCCTGCCGCACTCGCGCTACCCCGTGGTCGGCGTCAGCCGCGACGACGTGCTCGGCTTCGTGCACGTCCGCGACCTGATGGCGTCCGTGCCCGCGGCGGGCGGCGAGCAGGCGACGACCGTCGCCGACATCACGCGGCCGATCCTCGCGCTGCCCGGCACGACCAAGGTGCTGGCGGCGCTCAGCACGATGCGCGACGACGGGCACCAGATCGCGGTCGTCATCGACGAGTACGGCGGCACCGACGGCATCGTCACCCTGGAGGACCTGCTCGAGGAGCTCGTCGGCGAGATCTACGACGAGTACGACACCGGCGACCGCGGCGAGGGCACGCTGGAGGCGGGCGAGACCCGCGAGGTCGAGGGCGGACTGATCGTCGAGGAGCTCGAGGAGGAGACCGGCGTCTCGCTGCCGGACGGCCCGTACGAGACCGTCGGCGGCTACGTGTTCGACGCGCTCGGGCGACTGGCGGTCGTCGGCGACACCATCGCTGTCGACGGCGCCGTGCTGGAGGTGGTCCGCATGGAGGGCTACCGCATCGCGACGGTGCGCGTGACGCCCCTGGAGCACCATGCGGAGTCGCCCGCGACCTCGGTGCCGACCGCCCCGACGGGCCCGTAGGGGCCGGGTCGAGGTCTCTCGGCCTCGAGGCATGTCCGTTCTGCGAACTCTCTAGGTCATCTAGTTAGAGCGACTAGCGAGACTGTGTAACCATTCTCGTGTGCCGGTTCACGGCGGCACGAGACACGAGAGACATGCACCTCGAGGTCAGCGCAGGGCTGACAGGAACGAGCAGGACATGACCACCACGCAGCACTCCCCCTTCACCGAGATCCGCGACGCCGACCGTCAGCTCACGCTCTTCGTCGTCGCCACCTCCGCCCTCGCCGCCTGCGGCACGCTGATCGCGGGCATGCTCTTCGCGATGGGCGCAGGCGCATGACCGCGTCGACGGCTCCCACGCACACGGCGACCACGCCCCGGGTCGACGGCCACCACCTCCTCGCCGAGACCCAGCCCCTCGACCTCGCCGAGCTCTTCGACTCCGAGGCGCTCCGATGAGCGTCGACCTGCGCCGGCTCACGCACGAGGGCCTCGTGGCCGCGGTCGGCGGTCGTGTCGGCGCCGCCGTGCGCCCCACCGCGGCCGAGCTCGACAGCTTCTACGTCCGCGAGCGCTCCGTCCCCGCGGCCCGCATCGACACCTACCCGCGTCGCCGTCGGGTCCGCGACGTCGTCGCGTCGATGGCCGAGTCGGTCGAGTCGGCCACGCTGGCCGTGCAGCCCGCCCGCCCGCTCGAGGTCAGCTACGCGAGCTTCTTCGTCGAGCCCGAGGCGGCCTCGGCCAGGGACGACCGTGAGATGGCGGTCGCCTCGTGACCTTCGCCGACCGCATCCTCGGCGCCGTGGCGGCCGACCACGTCTCCTACTTCGACACCTCCATCGACGACGACGACCTCGACTGATCCTCCCGCAGCGAGAAAACGCACGTCGGCTGGCTGCTCCCTGGCCAGCACCGATCGACCAGACCCGACCCGACCCGACCCGACGACCTGACCACTCAGAGGACACCCGCCCTACATGCCGCAGAAGATACAGGCAGCCCGCCTGCATGCCGCCCTCGAGGCCTGGCGCATCACCGAGCAGCGACTCGACCGCCGAGGTTCGGCAGGCACGCTGCCGCGCACCGAGCGTGACGCGCTGGCCCTGGTGCTCGCAGCCGAGCAGACCGACGAGCCGATGACGCCGAGCACGCTGGCCACCACCCTGGGCTTCTCGACGCCCGCCGTCTCGAACCTGCTGCACCGCCTCCAGGACGCCGAGCTGATCACCTGCACCCCCGACCCGGCCGACGGACGCCGCAAGATCGTCACGACGACCGAGTCCGGGCGCGACGCCTGTGACACGGTGACGAGCGCTCCGCACGTCCGCAAGTTCCTGATGGGCGTCCCGGCAGAGCAGGCGGAGGCGGTCAGCGCGTTCCTGGACGAGCTCAGCTCGGTCATCGCCGCGCAGCAGACCCCGGCCCCGACCTCGGCGCCGGTCGCGGCGCGCTAGGCGCGTCTGCAAGGCCGGGCGCGCAGGCCGCCCTGGGGCCCCCGGCCGCTTCCCCCGCAGCCGCCGGGTACCCTCGGGGTCATGGACGACCGGGACGACGACGCGACCGTGGACGACCGGGACGCACCGCGCCTCCTCGCCGGCCGCTACCTCCTCGGCGACGTCCTCGGGCGCGGCGGCATGTCGACGGTGCACCGTGCCGACGACCAGCTGCTCGGCCGGACGATCGCCGTCAAGCTGCTCAGCGCCCAGGGCTCCGACGCTGCTGACGCCCAGCGCGCCCAGAACGAGGTCGCCGTGCTCGCGTCGCTGAGCCACCCTGCCCTCGTCACCCTCTACGACGCCGACGTCGCCCCGGCCCGCGGGCCCGGTTGGCTGGCGATGGAGCTCGTCGACGGACCGTCGCTGTCGGCTCGCCTGGCCGAGGGCCCCCTCGACCCGACCGACGCGGCACAGCTGCTCGTGGACCTCGCGGGGGCGCTGCACGTCGTCCAGGCCGCCGGCATCGTCCACCGCGACGTCAAGCCGAGCAACGTGCTGCTCGCCCCCTCGCCCGTGCCGGGTCGTCGGTGGTCGCCCAAGCTCGCCGACTTCGGCATCGCCTCGCTCGTCGACTCGACTCGCGTGACCGCCACGGGCGCCGTCCTCGGCACCGCCGCCTACCTGAGCCCCGAGCAGGCCCTCGGGACGAGGGTCGGACCGGCCTCGGACGTCTACTCGCTGGGCCTCGTCGTGCTCGAGGCCCTGACGGGCGAACGGGCCTTCCCCGGCTCGATGATGGAGTCGCTGACGGGTCGCCTGCACCGCGACCCTGTCGTCCCCGATGCGCTGGGACCGGGGTGGGCCTCCCTCCTGCGCGCCATGACGGCGCGCGAGGCCGACGCGCGGCCGACCGCCTTCGAGGTGCACACCCGGGCGGAGGCGCTGGCCGCGGGAGGCGGACGCGCCGACGACGCCCGCACCGGAGCGGCCACGGCGTTGATGCCGAGTGCGGACGCTGACGCCGCGACCCGACGCCTGCCGGCGGGCGCTGCGGGACTCGGCGCGGCCGGCGTCGGCGCGGCCGGCGTCGGCGCGGCCGGCGTCGGCGCCCTGGCCGGGTCGGGTGCGGCCGAGGCGGCGACCGAGCGGTTCGGCGCCGTCGACGGCGGCCCCGGTGCGGGTGCCCGGGTCGGGGCGGGCGCGGCAGCCGGCCCGGGCGGCTCCCCCGCTGCCCCGCCCGAGAGACGCAGCCGTCGCGGCGCCGTGATCACCGGCGTCGTGGCGCTCGCCCTCGGGGCCGCGGCGCTGATCGGCTTCGCGGTCACTCAGGGCGACGGCGAGCCCGTCGCGCCGGCGACGAGCGACGCTCCCGTCCCGTCCGAGACGGCGCCGGTCGAGACGGGGCCGGAGGACACCCCGTCGTCCTCCCCCGAGGAGGAGGAAGAACCCGCACCCGCGCCGTCCACGTCCGAGCCGACCGACGAGACGAGCTCCGAGGCTCCCGCGCCCGAGCCGAGCGCCCCCGTCGAGGAGGAGCCTGCGCCGAGCGAGCCTGTCGAGCCTGTCGAGCCGGTCGTGCCCGGGAACGGGAACGGGAACGGTGGTAACGGCAACGGCAACGGCAACGGCAACGGCAACGGAGCCGGAGCCGGGGCCGGCAACGGCAACGGAGTCGGGAGCGGCGCGGGCACAGACGCCGGCGGCCCCGCTGCTGCTCCCGACGCCGAAGCCGTGATCGACGGCGCCGGGTCCGACGGCGGTCTCGGGAACGGACCCGCTGGCCGCTGAGCGACGCGCCCCGGACGGGTGGGTGCGCCGCGGCCGAGTCAGGGCCATGCTGGGCGCGCCCGGCTCGACCGGGCCCGACCAGAGGAGGCTCCCGTGACGTACCCCGATCCGCAGCGCGTCTCCTCTGCCGGCCCCGTCGGCGACCGGGAGCGCCGCGTGACGCTCCTCGTGATCGTCGGCTCCGCGATCGCCGCGGGCGCCACGGCGGCGGCGGGACTGCTGACGGTGTTCGGCCTCCTCTAGCCGCGCCGCACTCGCCCTGTCGGGACGCGGCGTCACCCGCCACCTGACCATCGCCTCTGGACGTGGACGGAGCCGACCCGCGCCTCCTACCGTTCACGTCGGCGGGTCGCAGTCCACACGGGGCACGGACCCCACCGGGGCTCACTCGCCCCCACGACAGCACGACAAGAGGAGAACACCATGGCACAGGCCATCGAGACGATCGACGTCGAGGTCCCCGTCCGCACCGCGTACGACCAGTGGACCCAGTTCGAGGAGTTCCCGAAGTTCCTCGACGAGGTCGAGTCGATCACGCAGACCACCCCCACCCTCACGGTGTGGAAGGTCAAGGTCGGACCGGTCGAGAAGACCTTCGAGGCGGAGATCACCGAGCAGCACCCCGACGAGCGCGTCGCCTGGACGAGCACCGGCGGCGAGGTCGACCACGCCGGCGTCGTCACGTTCCACAAGCTGAGCGACACCGAGACCCGCGTCACCGTGCAGATCGACTGGACGACCGAGGGCGTGCTCGAGAAGCTCGGCGCGGCCATCGGCTCCGACGGTCGCGCGATCAAGAAGGACCTCGCGAACTTCAAGCAGCACATCGAGTCGAAGGGCCAGGCCGACGGCGCCTGGCGCGGCGACGTGCAGGCGTAGCCCGCACCTTCGGGCCCCGGCCCGCCGACGCCGACGGCCCCGTTCCTCCTCGGGAGGGACGGGGCCGTCGGCGGCTGCGGCCGCGGCCGCTCGCTGCTCGCTGCTCGCTGCTCGCTGCTCGCTGCGGCTACTTCGCCTTCTTCTCCGGGTCGTTGCCCCAGTTCATCAGCGAGAAGCGCCACTTCGAGTCGTGCGCGTCGCCCTCCGGCCCCTGCGCGGCGTGCCGGTGCACGTAGCCGGTGACCTTCTTCATGTGCGCGTAGTCGTCGTCGCCCAGGTCGGCCTGCTTCGTCCGCAGGATCGTCACGATCTTGCGACCGCTGTCGTGCCCCACCGACTCGGCGCCGTCGGAGGACTTCTGCCCCACCTCCTTCGACTCGTCGGTCTCGAGCCACTGCTCGAGCTCGTGGGGCGCCATGTTCACCGCGTCGTGGAAGTCGTCGCGGATGCTCTTCTTCTCGTCGTCGTCCATCGCCCCAGCCTGCCCCCGGTCTCGCGACCCTGACCTGTTCTCGCTCTCCTCATTCAGGAATGTCGCTCCTGATCCGCGCGGTGAGGGGTGCGTCGATCCTGAACTGTGCACGGATCAGGAACTCCGTGCCGCGGCGTCCTGCATGCTGAAGATCCCGACGCCGCGCTCGACAAACTAAGGGTCACCTAAGTACGATCGGGCAGGAGGCGGGCGTGCCGCCTCGTGCACGACCCCCGGCAGCAGCACCGTCCGACCGAGCGGAGTCCATCGTGACCGACGTCGTCCCCTTCTCGGAGCTGCTGCGGGCCCGGACGGCCAGCCGTCACGGCACCAGCAGCGGCGCCGACTTCATGACCGACCTGTTGCGCGGCACCTGCGAGGTCGACGACTACGCCCAGCTGGTGGCGCAGTACTGGTTCGTGTACCGCGCGCTCGAGGACGCCGCAGGCGCCATGGCCGGGGACGCCGTGGCCGCGCCGTTCGTGACGACCGGGACGACCCGGCTGCCGGCCCTCGAGTCCGACCTCGAGTTCCTGCTCGGCGACGCCTGGCGCGACCGCGTCACGCCCCTCGCCGCGACGCGCGAGTACGTCCAGAGGCTCGAGACCGTCGCCGCGACCTCGGTCGGCGCCTTCGTCGCCCACCACTACACGCGCTACCTCGGCGACCTCTCGTGCGGGCGGTTCATCAGCACGCTGCTGCAGAAGCACTACGGCTTCGACGTCAACGGGGTCGGCTTCTACGTCTTCGCCGAGGTGGCCGACCCGGCGTGCTTCCGGGCCACGTACCGCGAGCAGCTCGACGCCGCCCCGTGGACCGACCCCGACAAGGAGGCGGTGGTCGCCGAGGTCGCGCTGGCCCACTCGCTGGACACCCGCCTCCTCGACGGCCTCGAGGCCGACCGCCGGTCGCGCCGCGCGGCAGCTGCCGCCGCCTGACGGCGCACCAGGTCAGGGCAGGATCGAGTCCACGTAGCCGCCGTCGACCCGCACCGCGGCCCCCGTCGTCGCCGACGCGAAAGTCGACGACAGGTACACGACCATCGACGCGATCTCGTCGGGCTCGATCAGGCGCTGGATGAGCGACTGCGGCCGGTGCTGCACCATGAACTCGTGCTGCGCCTCCTCCCAGGGCAGGTCGCGCGAGACGAGCTCGTAGACGAAGTCCTCGACGCCGGCGGTGTGGGTCGGGCCCGCGATGACGGAGTTGACGGTGACGCCCGTGCCTGCGGCGGCCTTCGCGAAGCCGCGCGACACCGCGAGCAGGGACGTCTTCGACATGCCGTAGTGGATCATCTCCGCCGGGATGACGACGGCCGAGTCGCTCGCGATGTTCTGCACCCGCCCCCAGCCGCGTTCGGTCATGCCCGGCAGGTAGGTGCGGATCAGCCGCACCGCCGACAGCACGTTGACCTCGAAGTAGCGGCGCCACTCGTCGTCGTCGATCGAGAGCGGGTCGGCCGAGCCGAAGATGCCCAGGTTGTTCGTCAGCACGTCGACCTGCGGCACGGCGGCGAGCACCTGCTGCGCCCCCTCGTCGGTCGAGACGTCGCCGGGGGCCGCGACGAAGGAGGCGCCCGGCACGTCGCCCCGGAGGCCCGCGATCGCCTCGTCCACGCGGGAGGCGGTGCGCCCGTTCACGGCGACCGTCGCGCCCGCGCGGGCCAGGCCGAGCGCGATCGCGCGGCCGATGCCCTGGGTCGAGCCGGTCACGAGGGCGGTCTTGCCGGTGAGGTCGATGTGAACGGGAGGTCCTTCCGTCAGCGGGTGCGGGGAGCGACTCCTCGCACCCGTCAGCATGCCCCAGGCGGGCGCCCGCCGACGAGGCGACGTGAAAGCGACGAACCTCCGCGGGCCCCCGCGTTGCGTTGTCGGTTTCGAGTCGGGTCAGGCGGCGGCGGGCGGGCGGGCGAAGGAGGCGGCAGGCCGTCACGGGACACGGTGTCGGCAGCCCGGCGTAGGGTCGCGGCGACGAGCGAGAGGGACAACGTGACGACACGCGACATCAGCACATTCGGTGCGCGGACGACGGCGGACGAGACGCTGGAGGGCGTCGACCTCGGCGGGCGGACCGCCCTGGTGACGGGCGCCTCCTCGGGCATCGGGGTCGAGACGGCCCGTGCCCTGGCCGGCGCGGGGGCCCAGGTGACGCTGGCCGTGCGCGACGTGGCCGCGGGGCGTGCGGTGGCCGACGACATCGCCCGCTCGACCGGTGGGCCCGCGCCCGACGTGGTCGAGCTGCACCTCGACCGGCCCGCCTCGGTCGAGGCCGTCGCCGCCGCGTGGACCGGCCAGCTCGACATCCTGGTCGCCAACGCCGGCGTCATGGACTCCCCCGAGACCTACACGTCCGCGGGGTGGGAGCTCCAGTTCGCGACGAACCACCTCGGCCACTTCGCCCTCGCGCAGGGCCTGCACGGCGCCCTCGCCGCGGCGGGCCGCGCTCGGATCGTCTCCGTCTCGTCGAGCGGCAACGGCGGCTCGCCCGTCGTGTTCGACGACCTGTTCTTCCGGCGGAGGCGCTACGAGCCCGGCCTCGCCTACGCGCAGTCGAAGACGGCCAACGCCCTCTTCGCCGTCGGGGCGAGCGCCCGCTGGGCCGACGACGGCATCACCGCGAACTCCTGCATGCCCGGCGGCATCTGGACGGGCCTACAGAAGCACTGGGACCCGGACGTCCTCGCCGCGACCAAGGTCGCCGCGGCCGACGCGGTCAAGACGCCCGAGCAGGGCGCGGCCACCTCCGTGCTGCTCGCCACCGCGCCCGAGCTGGCGGAGGTGCGGGGCCGCTACTTCGAGGACTGCCACGAGGCCGAGGTGGTCGACCAGATCGTCGACGGGCTGCACGGCGTCCGTGCCTGGGCGCTCGACCCGGCCGAGGCCGACCGCCTGTGGGACGTCTCGGTCGCGCTCGTCGACGCGGAGGCGCGCTCGCGCGCCTGATCGGCCCCCAGGTCGGATGTCGGCGGCGTGTGGCACGATTCAGCTCTTCCTGCCCAGACCCTGCAGAGACGAGACGAGCCCCGATGTCGGACGAGTCCGAGCGCCTCGACGTGCCGGCGTACAGCCGCGCCGTCGAGCACGGCACCGACCTGCACGAGGTGCTGCGCAGCAGGGCCGACCACCACGGCGGTCGTCGGTTCGACGCGCGCCCGTCCGGCGAGCCGTTCTCGTACCGGTACGTCACCGCGGGCGACGAGCGCGTCGCGCTGCAGACGTCGCACTTCACGGGACACATGGAGGGCGAGATCCCCTTCCCCGACGTCCACTTCGTCATGTGGTTCCGCAGCGGGTCGGCGAGGGTCCGTCGTGGGTCGGAGGAGTACCGCACCGACGGCTCGACGCCGTTCCTCATCCCCGCCGAGGACTCGTTCGAGTTCGAGTTCCGGCCGCGGCAGAGCAACCTGGTCCGCCTCGGCACCGAGTTCCTCGAGCAGACCGCGACCGAGCTGCACGGCGGGCCCGCGCAGCGCGTCGCCTTCGACTCGTCGAGCACGCCCGGCGCCGAGGCGATCGCCGACTGGCGGACGACGATGGCGGGCGCGACGGAGGCGGTGGTGGGCGAGGTGGTCCCGCCGCTGCTCCGGCTCGAGGCGCAGCTGAGCACGGCGAGGGCGGTGCTCCGCACCTGGCGCTGGCAGGTCGTCGACGTGCCGCGGTCGCTCCGCACACCCGGCACCGTGCGGGTGCGGCACGCGCTCGAGTACCTGCACGAGCACGCGGCCGAGGCGATCAGCCCCTCCGACGTCGCCGCCGCGGTGGGGCTGCACACCCGCAGCCTCCAGCTGGCGATGAGCGAGCACCTCGGCACGACTCCGTCGGCGTACCTGCGTCAGGTCCGACTCGACCGTGTGCGGGCCGACCTGCTCGCCGCGTCGCCGCACGAGACGACGGTCGCCGCCGTCGCGCGCCGCTGGGGCTTCGGCAACCTCGGCCGCTTCTCGGCCAGCTACGCCGACCACGTCGGCGAGTACCCCCGCGACACGCTCGCGCGCTGACGGCGCGTCGTGTCGACACCCGCGGAACCCGCGCACACCCCCGTGCGCGCCGACGGGTGTGCGCGGGTTCCGCGGGTGCGGGAGGGTCGAGCGCACTGCGGACGTTCCTCCGCACCGAGCGGCCCTGAGCGACCGCAGCCCTGCGTTCCCACAGACCTGCGTCGACACCCGCCGAACCCGCGCACACCCTCGCGCGCGCCCGAGGGTGTGCGCGGATCCCGAGGGTGTACGCAGATCCCGAGCGTGCGGTCGCGTTCCGAGGGCCGGGCGCAGCCCCCGCTCTGGGGCGTGACGGCGCGGTGCGCACCAGGCAAGCTCGAGGGACCCCCAGGAAGGCCCGAATGCTCTCGATCGTCTACACCAGCGCCTCGCGCGTCCGCCCCACCGACGGCGACCTCGCCACCCTGCTCATGAACAGCCGCGCGAACAACCGCCGGCTGGGGCTGTCGGGGTTCCTGATGCACAAGCAGGGGCGCTTCGTGCAGGTGCTCGAGGGTCCCGACGACGTCGTGCAGGCCCGCTACGAGATCATCGCCGCCGACCCCCGACACACCGACGTGGTCGAGCTGCTGCGCGAGTCGATCGACGAGCCCCGCTTCGCGGACTGGTCGATGGGCTACCTGCCCACCACCGACGAGCTCGCCGAGGCGATCCCCGGCTACGCCGACGTCACCGGCGCGGCGCTCGACCATTCACGCGGGCGGGCCGACCTCGACCCGGCGGTGCGCGCCCTGCTCGACTGGTTCCGCGCGCCGGTGCCCGCCGGCGCCTGAGCCCGCCCGCGCCCGCCGCAGGCGCAGCCGCAGCCGCAGCCGCAGCCGCACCGGACTACGGGCTGTACTCCCGAACCGGCGCCGCACCCCCTGAACGCGAGGTGCCGTGCGGGATCAGGGGTGCAGCTCGGGTGGCGTGCCCGCGGCCCAGCGGCCCGCGGCTAGCGGCCCGCGGCCCGCGGCCCAGCGGCCCAGCGGCCCAGCGGCCTCGCGGCTAGACGTCCGACTGCGCGTCGTGCTGGGCGGCGCGCTCGCGCACGTCGCCCTCGCGGCTGCCGGTCCCGCCACCGTCGCGGTGGTCGGCGTCGGCCTGCTCGGCCAGGCCGTCCGTCTTCTCCTCGGCCGTCGCCTCCTCGGCGCCGTCCATCATCGGGCTGGTCATGGTCTCGTCGGACTTGTCGTCGGTGCTCATGTCGCGGACCGTACGCCCGGCCCCCGCGAGAGCACCCCGAGCTGCCTGTGAAAGGCTCACCCGAGGAGGCGTGGGCCGGGCACCGCAGGACGCCCCGCCGCAGCGCTCAGCGCGCGAGCGCTCAGCGCGCGAGCGCTCAGCGCGCGAGCGTGTCGCGCGGGTACTCGCCGAACCGTGCCGAGTACGACGCCGAGAACCGCCCGAGGTTGCCGAAGCCCCACTTCCGGGCGACCTCCGAGACGAGCACGGAGCCGGGCTCGGACGAGAGGAGGTCTTGTCGAGCACGGTCGAGGCGCACGTGCCGCACGTAGTTGGTGGGGCTCGAGCCGAGGTGCTCGCTCATCAGCAGCTGCAAGGTGCGGGTGTGCATCCCCGCGGCCGTCGCGATGTCGGCGGAGGTGATGGCCTGGTCGGCGTAGGCGTGGACGTACTCGGCAGCCTGGCGGAGGCGGCGGGTGCGCTCGGTCCGGAGCGTGTCCGGGACGTCGATCGCCCGCCACGGGAACAGGTCGAGCATGCCCCGGACGAGCGACTGCTGCGCAGCGTGCCGAGCCAGTGCGGGAGTCTCCTCGCCGACGATCAACGGGGTCGCTGCGCCGAGGGTGGTCCGCCACGCGGCGAGCGCCTCGTCGCTCGGGACGGCCGCGTAGTCGAAGACGATCCGCTGCGGAGGCCCCGCGTGCCGCTCGCTCGCGACCGCCTCGAGGAACGCCGCGTCGACGTGCACGATGCCGTGACGGTGGGGCGTCATCGCGAACGCGAACGACGTCTCGGTCGGCGTCAGGAACGGCCGCGAGCCCTGGCTCGTCAGCTGTCCGACGGGGTAGTCGACGGTCACGCTGCCGGAGCGGAACCACGACATGGCGTAGTCGCGCGACCACGGGATGACGCCCTGGAGGTGCGCGGTGAACGTGCCCGTCTGCAGGCTGAGCCGGGAGTCGCCCGCGGAGGCGAACCGGAACCCGAACGGCTCCCCCGTGGCGCGCGCCCGGAACTGACGGCCGTCGTAGACGCTCTCGAGGCTGCTGCGCGCCTCCTCGAGGTCGTCGCTCGCGAACTGGACGCGCTCGAAGCGCGGCTCGTCCTCGGGCGCGACGGCACCGGCGTGGTCCGGGTCGACGGACAGGGGGGTCTCGACGTCGACGGAGTCGGTGGATGCGGTCGTCTCGGTGGTGGTCATGACTGGTTCTCCTGGTCCGTTCCCGGCCCGTGCCCACCGCTGGTGAGGCAGGCCCGACCCTGTCAGGACGCCTCGGCGAGCCGGTTCGTCACGGGGTCACGGGCACGCAGGTGCACGGTCGAGTGTCGCACGGTCATCATCTCGCAGGCACCGCCCTGCGTCACCACCCCCGAGCACGGGCCTGTCGCGTGCACTCGGCCGCGGGTCCGCAACAGACGTCAGCGGGCGACGTGGGCGCCGCGGGCGCGGCGGCGACGCACCGCGGCCGTCGCCACCAGGGCGATGCCGGACATCAGCGCGAGTCCGGCGACCAGCGCGGGCACCGTGTTCTCGGCGCCCGTGTTCGCGAGGCGTCCTGCCGCGAGCTGACCGCGGGCGCGGTCGGCCACGGGCGTGACGGGGACGGTGGGCGTCACGGGCGGGGCCGTCACCGGCGGCACCGTGACCGGCGGCACGACGACGGGCGGCACGGCCGCCGCCGCGGTGACGGTGATGACGTAGGTCTCGCTGTCAGCAGGGGCATCGCCGTTGGACGCGGTGATGGTGACGCTCGTCGAGCCGGGCGTGGTGGGCGTGCCCGAGATGACGCCGGTGGCCGAGTCGAGGCCGAGACCGACGGGCAGCGTACCCGCCGTGACCGTGAAGGTCGGCGAGGGAGACCCGCTGGCCGTCACCGGGAACGTGTAGGGAGTGCCCGCCGTGGCCGTGCCGGGAGCCCCGGAGGTGATGGTCGGGTTGCTGGTCACGTCGCCGGCCGCGCAGTCCTCGGGCACGGTGATCGCGTCGTTGATCAAGGTCACGGCGCCGGTGCGGGCGAGCAGGCGGCCGATGACGGTCGTGCCGTCGTTCACGCTGACGGAGGTCTGCGCGAGGACGGTGCCCCGGAACTGCGACCCGCTGCCGATGGTGGCCGAGCTGCCGACCTGCCAGAAGACGTTGCAGGCACTCGCGCCGGGCGGCAGGATCATCGTCGTCACCGAGCCGATGGTGAGGCTGCTCGACGCCTGGATGACCCAGACCGACTCCGCGGTGCCGGCGAAGGTCAGGGCGCCGTTCGCCGACAGCGCGACCTCGCCGCCCGAGTAGACGCCGGGGGTCAGCGACCGACCGGCCAGCTCGGTGACGCCGGACTCTTGCGGAGTCAGTGACCGCGCGACGTCGTACGCGGTCGTGAGGTCGGCCTGCGCCTGGGCCGAGGCGGCGTCGTTGACGTGCACGACACCTCCCGTGGCGATCACGCCGGGGCCCGTCGCGGGGTCGAAACCGGTGATCGCGCCCTCGGCGCTCACTCCGATGTCGCCGTCGACCACGCTGGCGCCGGTGTTGGTGATCGCCGAGCTCGCGAGGACGCCGTAGGTCGCGGCGGAGCCGAGCCCCACCGGCCCGGGGATGACCGTGTCGGCCT
This sequence comes from Frigoribacterium sp. ACAM 257, assembly GCF_007954365.1. GTDB lineage: Bacteria > Actinomycetota > Actinomycetes > Actinomycetales > Microbacteriaceae > Frigoribacterium. The sequence continues at coordinate 13,075 of NZ_VOLO01000001.1, read as the reverse complement.
GGGCCGGCAACGCGGCCGTGAGGGTGAGGGCGGCGGCGACGCCGAGCACGACGGCCGTCCGCGTGAAGGGGAGGGTGGATGTCGTGCGGGCCATGGCGGCACCTGACTGCGGAGAGGAGGCACCAGAGCACACGTGTCGGACGTGCTGGTGTTCCCCGTTGCCTGAGATATACGCCTGATCCACGACGAGCACAACGACCGCGCCGGTTCTCTCGGCTGGCGCGCGACCGGCCGTACCCCGACCGGTGGCGTCGCCCCGTACCCGGGCTGGCCCCCGGCCGGGGGTGGCGAGTGTCGCATCACGTTCCGAGCGTCGCGTCCCGTCGTGGCGCGACGCGATGCTCGGAACGTGATGCGAAAGCCGAGCGAGCGGCCTAGGAGGCGCGCACCACCAGGGCAGGCAGGGTCGCGCCCTCGGGCCCGGTCACCTGCACCGCGCCTCCTCGTCTCTCGACTCGGAAGACGGTCGGCACGGCCGTCGCCTGGTCGGTGATCGTCACCTCGCGGACCCCGTCGGGACCGGGGAACGCGTGCAGCGTCAGCCCGTCCAGGTAGTCGTAGTCGGGCCGGTCGTCGCGGGCTCCGACGGGCACCACCGCCCCCTCGCGGACGTACAGCGGCAGGGTGTCGAAGCCGTGCCGCTCGGTGCGCCACGACCCGCCCTCGACGACCTCGCCGGTGAACCAGCTCGTCCAGCGGCCGTGCGGCAGGTAGACCTCGACGGTGCCGTCGGCGGAGAACACCGGGGCGACGAGCAGGTCGGGCCCCAGCATGTACTGCGTGTCGACGTGCACGACGGCGCGGTCGCGGTCGAACTCGAGCACCATCGGCCGCATCACCGGCACTCCCCGCTCGTGTGCCTCGACGCCCGCCTGGAACAGGTACGGCATCAGCGAGAGCTTGAGCTTCGTGAACGCCCGGGTCACGTCGACGGCCTCGTCGTCGAACAGCCACGGCACCCGGTACGAGCTCGACCCGTGCAGCCGCGAGTGCGACGAGAGCAGGCCGAAGGCGAGCCAGCGCTTGAAGACGCCCGCGTCGGGCAGCCCCTCGAAGCCGCCCATGTCGTGCGCCCAGAAGCCGAAGCCGCCCATCGACAACGACAGCCCGCCGCGCAGCGTCTCGGCCATCGACACGTGGCTCGACGAGTTGTCGCCGCCCCAGTGCACCGGCATCGTCTGGCCGCCGACGGTCGCCGAGCGGGCGAAGACGACGGCGTCGCGCTCGCCCCGCTCGTCGACGAGCACCTCGTGCACCGCGCGGTTGTAGAGCTGCGCGTACAGGTTGTGCATCGCCTCGGGGTGGCTGCCGTCGTGCCAGACGACGTCGGTGGGGATCCGCTCGCCGAAGTCGGTCTTGAACGAGTCGACGCCCTGCGCGGTCAGCTGCCGCAGGTGGCCCTGGTACCAGGCCACCGCCTCCGGGTTCGTGAAGTCGACCAGCGCCATGCCGGCCTGCCACATGTCCCACTGCCAGACGTCGCCGTTCGCCCTCGTGACCAGGTAGCCGGCCGCGGCGCCCTCCGCGAAGAGGCGCGACCGCTGCGCGATGTAGGGGTTGATCCACACGCAGGTGTGCAGGCCCCTCTCGTGCAGGCGGGCGAGCATCGCTCGGGGGTCGGGGAACGCCCGCTCGTCCCAGACGAAGTCGGTCCACTGGAACTCGCGCATCCAGAACGAGTCGAAGTGGAACGCCGACAGCGGCAGGTCGCGCTCGGCGAAGCCGTCGATGAACGAGGTCACCGTGGCCTCGTCGTAGCTGGTCGTGAAGCTCGTCGTCAGCCAGAGGCCGTAGCTCCAGGCCGGCACGAGGGCGGGGCGTCCGGCGAGCGCGGTGTAGCGCTCGAGCACGTCCTTGCCCGTCGGCCCGGCGATCACGAGGTACTCGAGCGACTCGCCCTCGACCGAGAACTGCACGCGCTCGACCGACTCGGTGCCGACCTCGAACGAGACGGCGCCGGGGTCGTCGACGAGCACCCCGTATCCCTTGTTCGTCAGGTAGAACGGCACGTTCTTGTACGACTGCTCGCTCGAGGTGCCGCCGTCGGCGTTCCAGATCTCGACCGTCTGCCCGTTCTTGACGAGCGGCCCGAAGCGCTCCCCCAGCCCGTAGACGTGCTCGCCGACGCCGAGGTCGAGCTGCTCGTGCACGAACGACCGGCCGGAGGCGTCCGTCACGTACCCGACGGAGCGGTGCCCCGACCCCGTCAGCCGTTCGCCGCCCGAGCTGAACTCGAGCGACCAGGGGGCGCCCTCGCCCACGGTCGCGGTGAGCGCCCCCGAGGTGAGCGTGCCCACGCCGTCGACGACGCTGACCTCGCCGACCCGCGAGCCGTCGTCGCCGGGCAGGTCGAACCCGCCGCGGCCGCGCGTGCCCTGGTGGTGGTCGATGCGGACGCGGATGACGCCCTCGGCCGGCGACGACAGCGACACGGTGAGCATCGGCCGGTTGAGGGTGTCGCCCCGCCCCGCGATGCGCTTCGTGGGGGCGTAGGCGACCAGGCCGCCGTCCTGCTCCCAGACGTCGTGCGCCTCCTGGGCGTACAGGGCGGTGACGCCGGGCAGGATCTCCCAGTAGCCGTCGGTGAACTTCATGCGGTGCTGCCTTCCCTCGGCGAGCGGCCGACGGTCGAGGAGGTGGGGGTCGAGGAGGTGCGGATCGGCTCGGTCATCAGCCCTTCAGCCCTCCCGAGATCAGGTCGAGCCGCCAGAAGCGCTGCAGGAACAGCACGAGCAGCGTCAGCGGGACGATCGACACGGCAGCTCCCGTGATGGCGAGCGAGTACAGCGCGGGGGCGCCCGACCCCTTCGACAGCAGCGTGTAGAGGCCGACGGTGAGCGGGTAGTCGGCCTGGTCGCTGAGCATCACGAACGGCAGCAGGAAGTTGTTCCAGATGCCGACGAACTGCAGCAGGAACACGGTCACCATGCCGGGCACCATGATCGGCAGCACGATGTGCCGGAAGATCCGCCACTCGCCCGCGCCGTCGATCCGCGACGCCTCGAGGATCTCCTGCGGCACCGCCGACTGCGCGAACACCCGCGAGAGGTAGATGCCGAACGGGCTGATGATGATCGGCAGCAGCACAGAGATCGGCCCGCCCGCCAGCCCGATCTCGCTGAGCAGGATGTACTGCGGGATCGCCAGGGTGATGCCCGGGATGAGCACGCCCGCGAGGATCATGAAGAAGATCAGGTTCCGCCCGCGGAACGCGAACTTCGCCAGGGCGTAGCCAGCCATCGTCGAGACGAGCGTCGACAGCACGCCGCCGACTCCCGCGTAGAGCAGCGAGTTCGCCGCCCACAGGCCGTACTGGCCGCCCTCGTAGGCGAACAGGTCGCCGAGGTTGCCGAGCAGCCCGGTGCCCGGGGCGAACGAGAACGAGGTGAAGAGCTCGCCCGGCGACTTCGACGAGGCGATGAACACCCAGCCGACCGGCACGAGGCAGTAGAACGCGCCGATCAGCAGCACGATCGTGGGCAGCAGCTTGCCCTTGCGGGAGGGGCGGGAGGCGCCGGGGCGGGCCGTCCTGCGGTCGCCCTCCGCGCCTCCTCGTCGGGAGCTCGTGCCGCGGCGGGTGTCGAGGGCGGTCACGAGACGCCCTCCTTCCGGCGGCGGTTCGCGACGCCGAGCACGACCGCCGAGAGGGCGACCGTCCCGAGCGCGAGGATGGTCGAGGAGGCGGCTGCCGACGGGAGGTCGTCGGTCAGGAACGCGTCGCGGTAGATGGTCATCAGCGGTGCCCAGCTCTGGGTGATCTCGGTGGTCAGGGGACGGAGGGTGTTCGGCTCGCCGTACAGCTGCAGCGTGCCGATCAGCGCGAAGACGCCGGTGAGGACGAGCGCGGGGACGACGAGCGGCACCTTGATGCGCAGGGCCACCTGCAGCTCGCTCGCGCCGTCGAGGCGGGCCGACTCGTAGATCTCGGCCGGGATGCCGCGGAGCGACGTGTAGATGATGATCATGTTGAAGCCGACGCCGCCCCAGATGGCGATGTTGGCGAGCGACCCGAACAGGCCGCCGGCCTCGAGGAACGGGATCGGGCCCCAGCCGAGCGCGTTCGTCACGTACGAGAACGGGCTGGTGCTCGGCAGGTACATGAAGCCCCAGAGCAGCGCCGCGGTGATGCCGGGCACGGCGTAGGGGATGAAGATCGCCGTGCGCGCGAACCGCTTGGCGCGGACGGCGGGCACGTCGAGCAACAGCGCGAAGAGCAGCGCCAGCCCGAGCGTCAGCGGCACCGCGATGACGCCGTAGACGCCGAGCCGGCCGAAGCTGGCGAGCAGCTCGGCGTCCTGGAGCACGGCGACGTAGTTGTCGAGGCCGACGAAGCGGTCGACGCGGACGCCGAGCACGGAGGCGCCTTCCTCGATCCGGTAGGCCCGGAGGCTCGACCAGATCGTGTAGCCGAGGGGGATCAGCATGAACACCACGAACAGCACGACGGCCGGCGCGACGAACAGGTAGGGAGCCAGCGGGCTCCGGCGTCGGCCGCGTGCCGGGCGCGGGGCCGGGCTCGCGGTCACGGGGTGCGTCATCTCGGGGCGCAGCGCGGTGTCAGCCATTCGTGGTCACCTGGTATCCCACTTCCTCCATGTCGGCCACGACGACGGCCTGGGTCGCGGCGAAGGCGTCGCGCCACGGGGTGCCGGCCCCGATCGCCGCGTTGAGCTCATCGGTGAGCGTCGTCGTCGCGAGCGCGACGTTCGGGCCCCACGTGGTGGGGAGGACGTCCTCCGAGACCTCGGCGGCGACGTCGTAGAAATCGGTCTGCTGCGGCATCAGCGAGGGCGGCGCGTTGCCGATCGCGAGCTCCTGGCCCTCGATCGACGCGGGGTAGACCCCGCGCACGTCGAGCAGGGACTGGTTGCCCTCGGTGCTCGCGTTCATCCACTTGGCGAACGCCGCCGCCTCCTCGGGGTGCTCGCTGTTCTTCGTGACGATCAGCGCCGAGCCGCCCTGGAACGGCACCGCGGCGTCGCCGGGCGTCCACTCGGGCAGCGGCGTGATCTCCCACGCGCCGGAGGTGTCGGGGGCGACGCCGCCGAGCACGCTCGGCGCCCAGATGCCCGCGGCCCAGCCGCCGATCGTGCCGTCGTTGACGCGCTTGTTGTACTCGGGCGACAACACGGGGTCGGTGTCGATCGAGCCGTCGGCGGCGAGCTGCTCGAAGAAGTCGGCGACCTCGAGCATCCGCTCGTCGGCGATGCCGACCGTCCAGCCGTCCTCGTCGACCGACCACCAGTCGGCGCCGGCCTGCGCCGAGACGCCGGCCCAGAAGCCGAGCTCGCCGGCGGGGACGGCCGCGAGCACCGTGTCGGGGCGCTGCTCGTGCACGGCGCGGGCGACGTCGCCGAACTCCTGCCACGTCGTCGGCACGGCCTGGCCCGTCTCGGCGAGCAGGTCGGCCCGGTACGTCAGCACCATCGGCCCGGCGTCCTGCGGCAGGGCGTAGACCTGCCCGCCGAACGTGGTCTGGGCCCAGGTGCCGTCGGTGAAGGCGTCGTCCACGTCGGCCACGAGGTCGGTGATGTCGCGCGGCACGTCGGCGATCACCAGCGACGGGATCGTCGTGTACTCGGCGAGCGCCACGTCGGGGGCGTTGCCGGCCCGGCTCGAGGTCAGGAGCTTCGCGGCCGAGTCCGTGCCGCCTCCTGCGTCGGTGTGCCGCACCTGGACGTCGGGGTTCGCGGCGTTCCAGAGCGCGACCTGCTCGCTCTGGCCCACCCCCCAGCCCCAGTACTCGAGGCGGACGACGTCGTCGCCGCCCGCGGCGGAGCAGCCGCTCAGCGCGGCTCCCCCGATCAGGAGGGTCGCGAGTGCTGCGGCCCTCACGGTCTTCGGGTGTCTCATCGGCATCTCCTTCGACGCGGGTGGTGCGGTGCGGGTGCGAGTGGTGGGGTCGGTGCGGTGCGGTGCGGGGTGCGGGTCAGCGGGCCGGGGACTCCTCGATCACGGCGACCGCGCCGGCGGGCACGGTGAACGAGCCGTCGGCGCGGTCGCCCGACACGAGGTCGACCCCGGTCGCCTCGACCTGCTGGTCGACGTCGCCGTGGTTGATCGCGAAGAGCCACGACCCCGCCTCGGAGGTGCGGCGCACCCGCTCGAGACCGTCGTCGCCGGCCGCTGTGGGCGCGATGCCCTGCTCGGCGACGAGGTCGTCGACGAGGTCGGCGAGCGACGCGTCGTCGAGGTGCGTGGTCAGGTAGATCGCCGCTCCGCCACCGTCGACGTCGCGGCGGAAGGTCGCCGGGTGGCCGGCGAGCTGGCCGGTGGCGTAGGTGCTCGTGACCGTGGCGGCGGCGCCGTCGGCGCTCCAGGCGCGGGGCTCGGCGAGCTCGCTCCAGACGCGGCCGCGGCGGCCGTCGGACAGCTCGACCTCGACGCCCTGCAGCAGCGGGTAGAACTCCTCCGAGCGCACGCCGAGCAGCTCACGCAGCACGCCGGGGTAGCCGCCCTCGACGACGCGGTTGTGCCGGTCGACGATGCCGGAGAACGGGGTGACGACGACGGTCCCGCCTCGGGCGACGACCTGCTCGAGGCCGGCCACCGCCTCCTCGGGGCACAGGTAGAGGGTCGCCACGACGACGAGGTCGTAGCCGGAGAGGTCGCTCGTCGGCGCGACCACGTCGACCGCCACGCCCTTGCGAGTCAGCGCCCGGTGGAACGCGAGCGGCTGGTCGAGGGCCCTGACGTCGACGCTGGGGTTGTTCCCCGAGCGGAGCGCGTTCGGGCTGATCTCGTCGAAGAGGATCGCGACGCGGGCCTGCTCGACGGTCGACCCGCGCACGGCGCCGATGCGGCGCAGGGTCGCGCCGAGCGCCTCCACCTCGCGGTACACGCGGCTGTCGGCACCCGCGTGCGGCACGACGGACGAGTGGTGCTGCTCGCTGCCCGCGGTCGACTGGCGCCACTGGAAGAACAGGGCGCCGTCGGCCCCGCGCGCGACGTGCGCCAGGCTGTTGCGCGCCAGCTCGCCGGGCGACTTGGCACGGTTGCGCGGCTGCCAGTTGACCGCCGAGGTCGAGTGCTCGATCAGCAGCCACGGCTCGCCCTGCGACATGCCGCGGGTCCGGTCGGCGCTGAAGGCCAGCTCGCCCCAGCGCTCGGGGTCGACGCCGATCGTGTAGTGGTCGTTCGCGACGAGGTCGACCTCGCGCGCCCAGCCGGCGTAGTCGTGCACCCCGGGGTGGTTCTGGATCATGAAGTTCGTCGTGATCGGCACGTCGGGCGTGACGCGCCGCAGCACCTCGCGCTCAGCGAGGTAGTGGCCGAGCAGCGCGTCGCTGCTGAAGCGCTCGAAGTCGAGCAGCAGGCCGGGGTTGTGGCTGGTGCCGGTGAAGCGCGGCGCCTCGACCTGGTCGAACGACGTGTAGCGGTGGCCCCAGAAGGCCGAGCCCCAGTGCGCGTTCAGCTCCTCGACCGTGCCGTGCCGCGCCTCCAGCCAGGTCGCGAAGGCCGCGGAGGTCTCGTCGCTGAAGCAGTGCGAGTTCTCGTTTCCGAGCTCGTTGCTCACGTGCCAGAGGCGGAGGGCCGGGTGATCGGCGTAGCGGGCCGCCATGGTCTCGACCAGCCGCAGCGCGTAGCGGCGGAACACCGCGGAGCTCGGCGACCAGCCGAGTCGGCCGCCCTGCGAGACCCGCACGCCGCGGTCGGTGACGAGGCCGATCTCGGGGTGCGCCCGGAACAGCCAGATCGGCGGCGCCGCGGTCGGGGTCGCGAGGTTGACGCCGATGCCGGCGTCGCCGAGCAGGTCCATCGCGCGGTCGAGCCAGCCGAAGTCGAACTCGCCGTCGGCGACCTCGATCAGGCCCCAGGAGAAGACGGCGAGGTTGATGCTGTTCACCCCGGCCCGCTTCATGAGGGCGACGTCGTCGACCCAGAGCTCCTCGGGCCACTGCTCGGGCGACCAGTCGCCGCCGAGGGCGAGGCCGTCGGTGATCCAGGGGAAGGTGCGGGGCTCGGGCAGGTCGCGGGAGCGGGACGTCAGCGTCGACATCGGGGGCCTCTCGGTGTGGGTGGGTGCGTGGGTGGGTGCGTGCGGGTGGGTGCGTGCGGGTGGGGTGGCGTGGGTCGTGGTGATGGGTGAAGGAATGTCGAAGCGCTTCGACGAAGGATCGTCGAGCGCCGGGGGCGTCGAGGAGTCAGGAGACGACGACCTCCGCGGTCGAGTTCCCGGTGATCCAGGTCGGCGCGATCAGCTGCACCTGATTCGTCGACCGGCCGTCCAGCTGCGCCATCGTGAGCTCGACCGCGCGGCGGCCCGATTCCTCGGCGGGCAGCGGCACGACGTCGAGCGCCGGCACGAACTCGGCCGTGTCGAAGCTCGAGCAGGCCGAGACGACGGACACGTCGTCAGGCACGCGCAGCCCCCTGTCGGCGAGCGATCGGAGCACGGCGCGGTGGGCCCCCTCGTTGCAGTTCAGGACGAGCGCGGTCAGGTCGGGCAACGCCTCCTGCAGCACGTCGATCGGCCCGCGCCGGTCGCCGGCGGCCGGGGCGTGGGCGAACGCGCCCTGCAGCCCCCGGGGATCGGCCTCGATCGCCGCGACGAAGGCGTCGCGGAACCGCGGCGCGAAGTTCGACCCGTGCTCGTAGAGGGCGGCGGCGTGGCCGACCATGCCGATCGACCGGTGGCCCTGGTCGGCGAGCCGGCGGACCGACGTGCGTGCCGCCTCCTCGAAGTCGAAGTCGACGCAGACCAGGCCGGTCGTGTCGCGGGGCACGCCGACGACCGTCGCGGGCAGGTCGAGCTCGCGCAGCAGCGGGAGGCGGACGTCGTCGGTGTCGACGTCCATCAGGACGACGCCGTCGACCAGCTGGCTCGACGCCACCCGGCGGAGGCCCTCGAGCGGGTCCGCCTCGGTCAGCAGCAGGATGTCGTAGTCGTGGCGCCGGGCGGCCGTGGCGATCGCCACGACGAACGACATGAACGCGGGCGGATGCGTCTCGGCGTGCATCGGGGCACTGAGGGCGAGGATGTTCGTCCGCGTGCCGGCCAGCATGCGGGCGCCGGCGTTGGCGCGGTAGCCGAGGTCGCGGACGGCGGCGTCGATCCGGAGGCGGGTGTCGGCCCGGATGGACCGCTTGCCGCTGAGCGCGTACGAGACGGTGCTGATCGAGACCCCGGCGGCCTTCGCCACGTCGTGGATCGTCGTCATCTCGGCCTCCTCGTCGAGTCGTCGCGCCTCTGGTCCCGGCGTCGTGCCTCTGGTCCCGGCGTCGTGGCGAAGCGCTTCGACTGCGGTGTCGGACCTGAGACTAAGTCACCGTGAACGTTCACGCAAGGGCCGCGCAGCCAACGGCGCCGCCCGTGGCGCGCCCTCGGCGAGAGTTCGCGTGCGGAGTGTGACCGGCAGCGGGCAGGCGCGCGCTACGCGCTACGGGCTACGCGGACTCGCGGAGCAGCAGCGTGCGCGCCACGCGGCGCCGCGGCGGCTCGGCACCGGCGAGCATCTCGGCCACGACCTCGACGGCGACGCGCGCCAGCTCGGCCTTGTCGATCGAGAGGGTGGTCAGCTCGGGAGTGACGAGCGAGCCGAGGTCGAGCCCGTCCATGCCGACCACTGCTACGTCGTCCGGCACGGCGACCCCGAGGCGCGCGAGCCCCTTGAGGGCGCCGATCGCGAGCACGTCGTTGAAGGCCAGCAGGGCGTCGGCGTCCGGGTACGCGCGGAGCAGCTCGGCGACCGCGCGCACCCCGTCGGCGTGGGTCTGCTCGACCCGGACCTCGGAGGCGGTGCTCCACGCCATGTCGTGATCGGCGAGGTACTCGCGGTAGGCGAGGGCCCGCCCGGAGCCCTCCACGCCGGAGTCGATCATCGCGACCCGGCTGCGGCCCGCCGCCCTGAGGTGGTCGAGAGCGCTGCGGACGGCCGTCCGAGTCTCGATCTCGATGACGCCCTGGGCGCCTCCGTCGGGATCGGTGTCGACCTCGACCGTCGGGACTCCCGACACCTGGTCGCGCAGGTCGCCGAGCGGCATCAGCGAGACGAGCACGTCGACGCGCGGCACCAGGGACGCCAGGCTCTCGCGGGCGACGGAGGCGTCGTGCCCGAGGTCGCACAGCAGCACTCCCCAGCCGCGTGCGGTCGCGGCCCGGCTGAACTCCGACGCGACCTCGGGGTAGTACGGGTTGCGGAGGTCGTCGAGGACGAGCCCGACCGTCACCTGCCGGCCCTTGACGAGGCCCTGGGCCGCACGGTTCGGCCGGTAGTTCAGGTCGCGGGCCGCCTGCACCACGCGCTCGCGCGTCGCGGCGCTCACGTCGGGCAGGCCGTTGAGCGACCGGGTCACCGTCTGGCGCGAGACCCCGGCGACCCTGGCCACGTCGAGGATCGTGGCAGGGCGAGGGAGGCGGGGGTCGGCAGTCGTCACCCCCTGAGGTTACTGGTAGCGTCGACCCTGGCCGTGAACGTTCACGGTCGCTCGCACGACTTCGCGACCGCAGACCCAGTGAAGGACACCGATGTCTCCCCTGACCCCTCCCGCCGACGCGACCGCCGCCTCCTCGGCTGGTGCTGCCCCCACGGCACCCCGCCAGCCGGCCGAGCCGGGCGCCGCCGCCCGCTGGGCCGTGCTCGGCGCCGGCTCGATCGCCCGGAAGTTCGTCTCGCAGCTGCCGTCGTCGGGCGGGGTGCTCGCCGCGGTCGGCAGCACCGACGCAGGCAGGGCCGCCGAGCTCGCCTCGTTCGCGGCCGAGCAGGGGGCTGCCCCCGCCGGGGGCGAGTCAGACGGGGGCGAGTCGGACGGGGGCGAGTCGGACGGGGGCGACGGGGACGGGACGGTCCGCACCGGGACGTACGCCGAGGTCCTCTCCGACCCGACGATCGACGCCGTCTACGTCGCCACCGTGCACACCGCCCACGCGCGCCTCGTGCTCGACGCCGTCGCGGCCGGCAAGGCCGTCCTCTGCGAGAAGCCGCTGACGCCGAACGCCGGCACCACGATGGCCGTGGCCGACGAGGCACGGCAGGCGGGCGCGACCCTCGTCGAGGCGTTCATGTACCGGTTCCACCCGCAGACCCGCGCGCTGCTCGAGCTCGTCCGGGACGGCGCGATCGGCGAGCTCGTGCACGTCGACGCGGCCTTCTCGTTCGCGGCCTCCGAGCGTGAGGGCCGCCTGTTCGACGTCGACACGGCCGGCGGCGGGATCCTCGACGTGGGCGGCTACCCGGTGTCGCTGGCGCGCGCCGTCGTCGGGGCCGCCCGCGGTCGCGCGTTCGCCGAGCCCCTCGCCGTGACGGCCAAGGGCACGCTCGGCCCGACCGGCGTCGACGAGTGGACCCTCGCCCAGCTCGACTTCGGCGACGGCACGACGGCGACCGTCCGCTGCGGGATCCGCGTCGAGGACGCCAACGCCGCGACGATCACGGGCTCGCGCGGCAGCATCGTGATCACCGACCCGTGGTTCGGCGACGACGCCGAGCTGACCGTCCGCACCGTCGACGGCGAGACCCGCACCCTGTCGTTCCCCGGGGCGGAGCCGTACGGCCTCGAGGCCGCCGCGACGATCGCCGCCCTGCGCGACGGCACCGGCGAGGCCGCCGAGATCAGCCTCGACGACAGCGTCGGGACCGCCCGCGTGCTCGACCAGTGGCGTGCCGCGATCGGCCTGCGCTACCCGTTCGAGCGCGAGGACGTCGACATCCCGCCGGTCACCGGCCGCCCGCTCGCGGTCTCCCCCGACGCACCGATGGTCTACGGCGAGATCGCCGGGGTCGGCAAGAAGGTGTCGCGACTGGTCATGGGAGTCGACAACCAGCAGGACCTGGCCCACGCCTCCTCGATCTTCGACCACTTCGTCAGCCAGGGCGGCAACACGTTCGACACCGGCTGGCTCTACGGCGACGGCGAGATGGAGGCGCGGCTCGGACGGTGGATCGCGAACCGCGGCATCCGCGACGACGTCGTCGTCATCACGAAGGGCGCGCACACGCCGCACTGCGACCCCGAGTCGCTGACCCGCCAGCTGCTCGAGAGCCTCGACCGGCAGGGCACCGACCACGCGGACATCTACATGATGCACAGGGACAACACCGACGTCCCCGTGGGCGAGTTCGTCGACGTGCTCGACGAGCACCGCCGGGCCGGGCGCATCCGGGTCTACGGCGGCTCGAACTGGACCCCGGCCCGCGTCGACGAGGCGAACGAGTACGCCCGCGCCCACGGCCGGGCCGAGTTCTCGGTGCTGTCGAACCACTTCGGCCTCGCCGAGGCGTACGACGTGCCGTGGGCCGGCTGCGAGCACGTCACCGACCCGGAGTCGAAGCAGTGGCTCGAGCAGCGCCAGATCCCGCTGCTGCCCTGGTCGTCCCAGGCGCGCGGCTTCTTCACCGGGCGGGCTCGCCCCGACGACCTCACCGACGCCGAACTCGTGCGTTGCTACTACAGCGAAGACAACTTCGAGCGTCTGCGCCGTGCGGAACAGCTCGGAGCGGAGCACGGCGTCGCGGCGACGGCGATCGCCTTGGCGTACGTGCTGCACCAGCCGTTCCCGACGTTCCCGCTGTTCGGGCCGCGCACGATCTCGGAGGCGCGCTCGTCGATGCGCGGCCTCAGCGTCTCGCTGTCGGACGAGCAGGTCGCCTGGCTCGACCTGCGCTAGCCCGGCCGTCTCGCTTGCTCTCCTCATTCAGGAACATGGGTCCTGAGTCGCCGCAGCTCAGGACACATTCGTCCTGAGTCGTGCACGACTCAGGACCTGTGCACGGTCGGCTCCTGAATCCTGCCGCCGACCCGCACCGTGAACCCATCGAGCCGAGGAGGCGCTGGGCCGGTCCCCGGGACCTGCCCACCGCCTCCTCGGCACTGGCCGGCTGGCCGGCTGGCTGGCTGGCTGGCTGGCTGGAGGTAACGGTCAGGTAACGCACCAATCTCATCCAGCGAGGGTGGCGAACCCCTGTCAACTCCCCACCGGGAACCACAGACAAGGAGAAACATCGTGAACATCTCACGCAAGACCATCACCAAGTCCGCCTTCGGCATCGTCGCCTCCGGCGCCCTCATCTTCAGCCTCGCGGCCTGCTCCTCCACCGACGCCGGCTCCGGCTCGTCGTCCTCCGCCGCCCCCTCG
>NZ_VOLO01000014.1 GCF_007954365.1 Frigoribacterium sp. ACAM 257 | reverse complement strand
CATCTCACGCAAGACCATCACCAAGTCCGCCTTCGGCATCGTCGCCTCCGGCGCCCTCATCTTCAGCCTCGCGGCCTGCTCCTCCACCGACGCCGGCTCCGGCTCGTCGTCCTCCGCCGCCCCGTCGTCGTCGTCGTCCGCGTCCGCCGCGTCGACCGAGCCCCTGGCCTCGCTCCCCGACCTCTCCGCCGGAGTCGACACGCAGGTCGCCGTCGACGCCTCCTTCGTCGACGCCCTCGGCACCCTCGGCCTCACCCCCGGAGTCGTCGGCACCGCCGGCTTCACCGACGGCACCTTCTCCTTCCCCATCACCGGCGGGAACGTCGACTACTACGACCCCGCCAGCGACGTGCGTCCCTACGTCCAGGGCGAGATCGACCACGACGGCTCCGGCCTGTCGCTGACCGCCGCCGACGGCACCGTCGTCGAGCTCACCGACTTCCGCATCGACCCGGGCGAGAGCAAGCTCTACGGCACCGTCACCGCCAACGGCACCGTCGCAGCAGAAGACGCCTACCTCTTCAACCTCTACGGCGGCACCCTGAAGCCCCTCCAGATGGAAGGCACCAACGCCGTCCTCGAGGGCACCACCGTCCACATCAGCCCCGACGCCGCCGCCCTGCTGAACCAGACCTTCAACACCGACGCCGTCCAGGACGAGATGCTCGTCGGCGTCGCGAAGATCACCGTCGCCACCGAGTA
>NZ_VOLO01000013.1 GCF_007954365.1 Frigoribacterium sp. ACAM 257 | reverse complement strand
GCAGATCGACCGCCTCAAGGGCGCGCTCGACGCGACCGGCATCGTCGTGCCGATGGTGACGACCAACCTCTTCAGCGCGCCCGTCTTCAAGGACGGCGGCTTCACCTCCAACGACCGCGGCGTCCGCCGCTTCGCGCTCCGCAAGGTGCTCCGCAACATCGACCTCGCCGCCGAGCTGGGCGCCAAGACGTTCGTCATGTGGGGCGGCCGCGAGGGCGCCGAATACGACTCCGCGAAGGACGTGCAGGCTGCCCTGTCGCGCTACAAGGAGGGCGTCGACATGCTCTCGCAGTACGTGCTCGACAAGGGCTACGACCTGCGCTTCGCGATCGAGCCCAAGCCGAACGAGCCCCGCGGCGACATCCTGCTGCCGACGCTCGGCCACGCGATCGCCTTCATCGAGACGCTCGAGCACCCCGAGATGGCGGGCGTGAACCCCGAGGTCGGCCACGAGCAGATGGCGGGCCTGAACTTCACGGCCGGCATCGCCCAGGCGCTCTACCAGGGCAAGTTGTTCCACATCGACCTCAACGGCCAGCGCGGCATCAAGTACGACCAGGACCTGGTCTTCGGCCACGGCGACCTGCAGAACGCGTTCTCGCTCGTCGACCTGCTCGAGCACGGCTCGCCCCAGGGCGGCCCGACCTACGACGGCCCCCGCCACTTCGACTACAAGCCGTCGCGCACCGAGGACATCTCGGGCGTGTGGGACTCTGCGGCCGCCAACATGCGCATGTACCTGCTGCTGAAGGAGCGCGCCCAGGCGTTCCGTGCCGACCCCGACGTGCAGGAGGCGCTGGCCGCCTCCCAGGTCGAGGAGCTGTCGACGCCGACGCTCGGCGAGGGCGAGGGCTACGAGCAGCTGCTCGCCGACCGCGCCTCGTACGAGGACTACGACGCGGGGCAGCACTTCGGCGGCCACGGGTACGGGTTCGTCCGCCTGCAGCAGCTCGCGCTCGAGCACCTGATGGGCGCAAG
>NZ_VOLO01000012.1 GCF_007954365.1 Frigoribacterium sp. ACAM 257 | reverse complement strand
GCACGTCGACCTGGCAGCTCGAGTTCATCCAGGACAAGGGCACCGCGAACGAGCACAAGGCGACGGTCTACAACTTCGCCCCCCGGCCCTGACCCTCGACACACCTCCTCCGGCCCCCGTGGTGAAGCTCACGCTCCACCACGGGGGCCACGTCATCTCGTGCAGGCCGTGCAGCGTCGCGAGCCGGACGGGGGAGGCCTCATCTTTCTCCCCCTCCTTCACTCACCCTGCGTCATGTGGTTGCGAATCGGGTGTATCCGATGCAGTATTTGAGTCTTGTCATCGATGCCCAAAATATCACCGGGCCGATCAGAAAGACGGAGAACTCATGAGAACTGCCAAGACAGGGGCCGCTTTCGGCCTCGCCGCACTGACGCTCGCGTCATCCCTCTCCCTCGGAACGGCGGCACAGGCCGCACCCGCCGAAGCACCCGACACGTCGACCGAGTCGAAGCAGCCACGTGACGGGGACACGTACCCGGCCCCCTACGGCCTCAGCGCGCAGACCGATGCCTCCGGCACGACGAAGTTCTTCGTCTACGGCGTCAAAGACGCCTACATGGTCATCTACGGAGCCGAAGATTCGGGATGGCCCCGTGGCGGGGTCTGCAGCAACGCAGGCAACAACGGCGATCAGGGCGTGGGCAAGTACTGCTCTGTCGACCTGTGGAAGACGTACCGCCCGGGCTCGACCGTCAGGTTCTACGCACAGCAGGGGTACTTCAACGACTTCAGCCCGAAGAGCGGGTACATCTCGGTCCAGATCCCCTACGGCCCGGTGGGCGCCAGCCTCGTTGAACTCGACAAGGCGCTGGGCACCGCGGAGATCTCCGGCCATGCCCGACCAGGCGCCTCCGTCATCATCGACGGCTACGACAAGGACATCGTCGCAGAGGCCGACGGGACGTGGACGGCCACGGTGCCCGGCATGAAGATCGGCGCCAACGAGATCACCTTCGAGGAGTGGCTGGACGGCGCCAAGCAGTCCGACGGCTCGCTCGCGGTGCAGTTCGACATCCACGTGCTCGAGGCCGCAGGCGCGTTCGAGGCCGACATCGACGAGAAGGCCACGATCTTCGGCACCGCCGAGCCGGGCGCCGTCGTCCACGTCGCCGACGGTGCGCAGCACGAGGAGACCGTCGACGCCAACGGTGACGGGGGGTGGACGCTCGGGATCGCCGCCCCGGGGGCCGGCGCGCAGACGTTCACGGTCACCCAGCAGGTCTACGGCCAGACGAGCCTGCCACAGGAAGTCACGCTCGACTACGGCTCGGCGGTCACCATCACGAGCCCTGCCGACGGCGACGAAGTCGAAGGCGACTTCACCCTCCGCGGCAAGACCACCAAGGGCAACCGCCTCAGCGTCTACGAGGGCAAGGTCTTCAAGGGCGAGATCCCGGACGACCAGATCCTCGCCAACGGCACCTGGTCGTACGCGATCGAGGCCGTGGACGGTCGCCAGCACAGCTACACCGTCAAGCAGCTCTCGAAGGGCAACCTGACGACGACGCAGTCGATCACGGTCAACCCCTCCGACCAGGGATCCGCCGACGTCGTCGTGACCAACCCCGCGGATCCGGCGAAGGGCTACGCTCCCGGCACCGCGTTCACCTTCACCGGCACCGGCGAACCCCGCAAGACGATCACCGTGCAGAACAAGTTCGGCACGGTCCTCGGCACCGACGTCGTGCAGGCCGACGGCACGTGGAAGTGGACCCGCACGAACATGGGGACCTCGATCTGGCAGCTCGAGTTCGTCCAGGACAAGGGAACGGCCGACGAGAAGAAGGCCACGGTCTACGACTTCAAGCCCAACGCCGCCCCCGCACCGGTCGTGACCGTCACCAACCCGGTCAACCCGGCCGACGGCTACCCGGCGCAGACCTCGTTCACCTTCACCGGCACCGCGACCGCGGGCAAGACGATCACCGTGCAGAACGTGTTCGGCACCG
>NZ_VOLO01000011.1 GCF_007954365.1 Frigoribacterium sp. ACAM 257 | reverse complement strand
GTTAAACAAGAAGAGCCCCTCCGGTGGAGGGGCTCTTCTGTCAAAAGGAGTCCGGCGGTGTCCTACTCTCCCACAAGGTCCCCCTTGCAGTACCATCGGCGCTGAGAGTCTTAGCTTCCGGGTTCGGAATGGGACCGGGCGTTTCCCTCTCGCTATGGCCGCCGAAACATTTACCACACACAACCATCGGCCGCGGTGAAGTCTGTTTCAGACCATGCCCACCAACCATGTCAGTGGGACTTGTCTGTTCTGTTGTCCCCACACCATACAGGACATGCTGGTGATGGGGTGTTCCGTAAAGCGGGTCGTTGCCGACCGTCTTTCGGGAACCACATAGTGGACGCGTAGCAATCTTTCTTCCTCCTCTACAGGGGAAGAGTGTTGTCAAGTTATCGGCTTATTAGTACCGGTCAGCTCCATGGGTCGTTAGTCCCCACTTCCACATCCGGCCTATCAACCCAGTAGTCTAGCTGGGAGCCTCTCACCCCGAAGGGTATGGAAATCTCATCTCGAAGCCGGCTTCCCGCTTAGATGCTTTCAGCGGTTATCCGTTCCGAACGTAGCTAATCAGCGGTGCTCTTGGCAGAACAACTGACACACCAGAGGTTCGTCCATCCCGGTCCTCTCGTACTAGGGATAGATCTTCTCAAATTTCCTACGCGCGCAGCGGATAGGGACCGAACTGTCTCACGACGTTCTAAACCCAGCTCGCGTACCGCTTTAATGGGCGAACAGCCCAACCCTTGGGACCTACTCCAGCCCCAGGATGCGACGAGCCGACATCGAGGTGCCAAACCATGCCGTCGATATGGACTCTTGGGCAAGATCAGCCTGTTATCCCCGAGGTACCTTTTATCCGTTGAGCGACAGCGCTTCCACAAGCCACTGCCGGATCACTAGTCCCGACTTTCGTCCCTGCTCGACTTGTCAGTCTTACAGTCAAGCTCCCTTGTGCACTTACACTCGACACCTGATTGCCAACCAGGTTGAGGGAACCTTTGGGCGCCTCCGTTACTCTTTAGGAGGCAACCGCCCCAGTTAAACTACCCACCAGGCACTGTCCCAGAACCGGATCACGGTTCGTAGTTAGATATCCAAAGTGACCAGAGTGGTATTTCAACAATGACTCCACCTGAACTAGCGTCCAAGCTTCACAGTCTCCCACCTATCCTACACAAGCCACTCCGAACACCAATACCAAGCTGTAGTAAAGGTCACGGGGTCTTTCCGTCCTGCTGCGCGTAACGAGCATCTTTACTCGTAGTGCAATTTCGCCGAGTTCGCGGTTGAGACAGCTGGGAAGTCGTTACGCCATTCGTGCAGGTCGGAACTTACCCGACAAGGAATTTCGCTACCTTAGGATGGTTATAGTTACCACCGCCGTTTACTGGGGCTTAAATTCTCAGCTTCGCTTGCGCTAACCGTTCCTCTTAACCTTCCAGCACCGGGCAGGCGTCAGTCCGTATACATCGTCTTGCGACTTGGCACGGACCTGTGTTTTTAGTAAACAGTCGCTTCCCACTGGTCTCTGCGGCCTTTCCCGCTCCGGGAGTAAATCCCATCACGGTTCCGGCCCCCCTTCTCCCGAAGTTACGGGGGCATTTTGCCGAGTTCCTTAACCACGATTCTCTCGATCTCCTTGGTATTCTCTACCTGACCACCTGAGTCGGTTTGGGGTACGGGCGGCTTGAACCTCGCGTCGATGCTTTTCTCGGCAGCATAGGATCACTGATTTCCCCCAATCGGGGTACGCATCGGATCTCAGGCGCATTGACGACGGATTTGCCTATCGTCAGCCCTACATCCTTACACCAGGTTCACCTTACGGATACCATCGCCTGGCTCAGCTACCTTCCTGCGTCACACCTGTTAATACGCTAAACGCACCAGCATGGGGTCGAGCGTTAGACCGGCCGGCATCACCCCGAAGGGATCCACTCAGCCGGGTTAGGACTCTTAGCACCACTGGATTGTCTTGGGCGGTTCTTCGCCGGTACGGGAATATCAACCCGTTGTCCATCGACTACGCCTGTCGGCCTCGCCTTAGGTCCCGACTTACCCAGGGCGGATTAACCTGGCCCTGGAACCCTTGGTCTTTCGGAGGACGGGTTTCTCACCCGTCTTTCGCTACTCATGCCTGCATTCTCACTCGTGTGGCCTCCACGGCTGGTTTACACCGCCGCTTCACTGGCCACACGACGCTCTCCTACCACTCCGTACGACTGAACCACGAAGGCTTGTCTATAATACGAAATCTACAGCTTCGGTGGTGTGCTTGAGCCCCGTTACATTGTCGGCGCGGAATCACTTGACCAGTGAGCTATTACGCACTCTTTCAAGGGTGGCTGCTTCTAAGCCAACCTCCTGGTTGTCTCTGCAACTCCACATCCTTTCCCACTTAGCACACGCTTAGGGACCTTAGCTGGTAGTCTGGGTTGTTTCCCTCTCGACAATGAAGCTTATCCCCCACTGTCTCACTGCTGCGCTCTCACTTACCGGCATTCGGAGTTTGGCTGACGTCAGTAAGCTTTTGGGCCCCATCGGCCATCCAGTAGCTCTACCTCCGGCAAGAAACACGCAACGCTGCACCTAAATGCATTTCGGAGAGAACCAGCTATCACGAAGTTTGATTGGCCTTTCACCCCTATCCACAGCTCATCCCCTCCATTTTCAACTGAAGTGGGTTCGGTCCTCCACGACGTCTTACCGTCGCTTCAACCTGGCCATGGATAGATCACTTCGCTTCGGGTCTAGGACATGCGACTGTATCGCCCTCTTAAGACTCGCTTTCGCTACGGCTACCCCACACGGGTTAACCTCGCCACATATCGCTAACTCGCAGGCTCATTCTTCAAAAGGCACGCTGTCACCCCTACAAGGAGGCTCCAACGGTTTGTAAGCAAACGGTTTCAGGTACTATTTCACTCCCCTCCCGGGGTACTTTTCACCTTTCCCTCACGGTACTTGTCCGCTATCGGTCATCTGGGAGTATTTAGGCTTATCAGGTGGTCCTGACAGATTCACACGGGATTTCTCGGGCCCCGAGCTACTTGGGATCCCCATTCAGCCAGCGCCAGCATTTCGGCTACGGGGTTCGCACCCTCTATGACCAGCCATTCAAAGCTGTTCGCCTATACTGCGCTGTAACTGCTCCTGTCCGGCAGAACAGGACAACGGGTCCCACAACCCCGACCATGCAACGACCGCCGTCTATCACACATGACCGGTTTAGCCTCTTCCGATTTCGCTCGCCACTACTGACGGAATCACTGTTGTTTTCTCTTCCTGTGGGTACTGAGATGTTTCACTTCCCCACGTTCCCTCTACCCGCCCTATATATTCAGGCGGGAGTCACCAGGTCAAAACGCCTGGCGGGGTTTCCCCATTCGGACATCCTCGGATCAGGGCTCGATTATCAGCTCCCCGAGGCTTATCGCAGATTTCTACGTCCTTCTTCGGCTCCAGATGCCAAGGCATCCACCGTTTGCTCTTAGAAACTTGACCACAAAGTTGCCGCCAGCCAAAGACTGGCAGCTCAGTGTTATCTCATTCGCCAACCACACCCCAAAGGGCGGGTTGGTCTAAGAAATTGCACTTAGTATCACAACCACTCGCCAACCCGAAGGCCGGCAACTGCTTGCGACTAAGATGCTCGCGTCCACTGTGTAGTTCTCAAAATACGGGCGGCACCAGAATCACCCTGCGAGTGATGCAGGACTTTCCTGGCCCAGAGGAGTCAACCCACCAACCTTACGGCCGGCCGGTTTGGTCCCTCAGGACCCAACAGCGTGCACACCACTCCACTCGGCCACCTTCACGTTCCAGACACCCGAAGATGCCGTACTTGCGCCGATGACTCCACGAAGAAGTCATTGTCAATGTTCCACCCATGAGCGCCAGCCGGGAACATTCGCCCCGGAACTGACTTGACCAGATGAATCCGGCTGTATACAGACCGGCTGGTACATGCTCCTTAGAAAGGAGGTGATCCAGCCGCACCTTCCGGTACGGCTACCTTGTTACGACTTAGTCCTAATCACCGATCCCACCTTCGACAGCTCCATCCCACAAGGGGTTAGGCCACTGGCTTCGGGTGTTACCGACTTTCATGACTTGACGGGCGGTGTGTACAAGGCCCGGGAACGTATTCACCGCAGCGTTGCTGATCTGCGATTACTAGCGACTCCGACTTCATGAGGTCGAGTTGCAGACCTCAATCCGAACTGAGACCGGCTTTTTGGGATTCGCTCCACCTTACGGTATCGCAGCCCTTTGTACCGGCCATTGTAGCATGCGTGAAGCCCAAGACATAAGGGGCATGATGATTTGACGTCATCCCCACCTTCCTCCGAGTTGACCCCGGCAGTCTCCTATGAGTTCCCACCATTACGTGCTGGCAACATAGAACGAGGGTTGCGCTCGTTGCGGGACTTAACCCAACATCTCACGACACGAGCTGACGACAACCATGCACCACCTGTATACCGACCTTGCGGGGCGACCATCTCTGGCCGTTTCCGGTATATGTCAAGCCTTGGTAAGGTTCTTCGCGTTGCATCGAATTAATCCGCATGCTCCGCCGCTTGTGCGGGCCCCCGTCAATTCCTTTGAGTTTTAGCCTTGCGGCCGTACTCCCCAGGCGGGGAACTTAATGCGTTAGCTGCGACACGGAGACCGTGGAATGGTCCCCACATCTAGTTCCCAACGTTTACGGCATGGACTACCAGGGTATCTAATCCTGTTCGCTCCCCATGCTTTCGCTCCTCAGCGTCAGTTACGGCCCAGAGATCTGCCTTCGCCATCGGTGTTCCTCCTGATATCTGCGCATTCCACCGCTACACCAGGAATTCCAATCTCCCCTACCGCACTCTAGTCTGCCCGTACCCACTGCAGGCTGGGGGTTGAGCCCCCAGATTTCACAGCAGACGCGACAAACCGCCTACGAGCTCTTTACGCCCAATAATTCCGGACAACGCTTGCACCCTACGTATTACCGCGGCTGCTGGCACGTAGTTAGCCGGTGCTTTTTCTGCAGGTACCGTCACTTTCGCTTCTTCCCTACTAAAAGAGGTTTACAACCCGAAGGCCGTCGTCCCTCACGCGGCGTTGCTGCATCAGGCTTTCGCCCATTGTGCAATATTCCCCACTGCTGCCTCCCGTAGGAGTCTGGGCCGTGTCTCAGTCCCAGTGTGGCCGGTCACCCTCTCAGGCCGGCTACCCGTCGTCGCCTTGGTGAGCCATTACCTCACCAACTAGCTGATAGGCCGCGAGTCCATCCTTGACCAAAATTCTTTCCAACTCCTAGCCATGCGGCTGAAGCTCGTATCCGGTATTAGACGCCGTTTCCAGCGCTTATCCCAGAGTCAAGGGCAGGTTACTCACGTGTTACTCACCCGTTCGCCACTAATCCCCCCAGCAAGCTGGAGTTCATCGTTCGACTTGCATGTGTTAAGCACGCCGCCAGCGTTCGTCCTGAGCCAGGATCAAACTCTCCGTAAAAGAAAAAACAGAACCACCGGAAAAAGGTGATAACTGCTGAATTTGATGCTGACTGAAAGAACAAAACAATCTGACGATTGTTGATTGTCCGTCAATCTCAAAGAAACCTAAACACCATCCGAAACCGAAGCTTCAGACAATGCCAGGGTATAATTTGGCATTTGACAATGTGCACGCTGTTGAGTTCTCAAGGACCAAACGCATCAGAGACCCGATCTCATATGAGACCATCGCCCGGAGCGGCTGTGAAACCTTAGCACCGATCTTCCTGTTGCAAGACCATCGCTCTTCGACTCCTGAGAGCCGGTGTCGTTCTCACGACGAGCCATGACGCTACACCATCACGATCAGTGTTCGCAACCCACTTGGTCCGAGGCCAGCTAGCAGAACCAGCAGCAACTCGAGGACTTGGAGGTCAGTGTCACTTGGTGGCCGGTGAAGCTTCGCTCCGCCGCACCTCCGTGGTGACAAGAGGAAACATTACAGGCACACCAGCCACATCGTCCAAACCCTGCCGCATCCCGGGCGTGTCG
>NZ_VOLO01000010.1 GCF_007954365.1 Frigoribacterium sp. ACAM 257 | reverse complement strand
ACTTGGAGGTCAGTGTCACTTGGTGGCCGGTGAAGCTTCGCTCCGCCGCACCTCCGTGGTGACAAGAGGAAACATTACAGGCACACCAGCCACATCGTCCAAACCCTGCCGCATCCCGGGCGTGTCGCAACCGAGAAGCCCGGAGATTCAATGGTCGTGGCCTGAATGGTCGCCAGTGCCCGGCACAGGGCGTCCCAGGGCATGGTGACGAAGACGGTCGACACGGTCGATGGCGCGGTGATCGGCGACCGAGACGACCGGCGGGCGCGGTCGTCAGGCGAGCGGCAACGCGAGGACGACGAGCAGCGAGAGCCCGGCGACGAAGACCCAGGAGCCGAGGCCGACCAGGACGGCGCGACCACCGGTGCGGGCGAGGCGCTCGAGCCGGACGCTCGACCCGAGCCCGACGAGTGCCAGGCCGAGCAGGACGGTCTGGACCGTGTCGGCTCCGGTGACCACCGCCTCCGGCAGGTCGACCAGGGTGCGCAGCACGACCGCGGCCAGGAAGCCGAGCACGAACAGGGGCACCAAGGGGGGCCGGGTGCCGGCGTCGCCTCCCCCGCGGCGGACGACCGCCGAGGTGATCGCGACCACGGGCGCGAGCATGACCACCCGTGTGAGCTTGACCACCACGGCGATCGCGAGTGCCGAGGCGCCGGCGGTCTGCGCGGTCGCGACCACCTGGCCGACGTCGTGCACGCTCGCCCCGGTCCACGCGCCGAACTGCACCGGCGTCAGTCCGAGCGCCGAGCCGAGCGCGGGGAGGACCGCGATCGCCGCCGTCCCGCACAGGGTGACCAAGGCCACCGGGGTCGCGGCGTCCTTGCCGCGGTCGCGGGTCACCGCCGACATCGCGCCGATCGCCGAGGCACCGCAGATCGAGAAGCCGGCCGCGAGCAGGAGGGGCTGGTCTCCCGGGAGTCTCGCCCACCTCCCGAGCAGCCAGGTCACCACGAACGTGGCGACCAGGATCCCGACGACGCTGAGCACCGTCGCCCAGCCGAGTCCGGCCACGTCGACCAGGCTGAGCTTGAGCCCGAGCAGCACCACCCCGATGCGGAGCAGGCGCTTGGCCGAGAGTGTCAGCCCGGGCGCGAGCACCCCGTCGAGGGCCGACCGGAACGCCGGGACCTGACCCAGGGCGATGCCGAGGACGACGCAGCCGGTCAGGACCGGAACCGCCGGCAGGGCCAGGTGCACGAGCCACGCGACCCCGAGCACCCCGGCCGCGAGGCCCACCCCGGGGAGGACCCGTCGCCGCGCAGGCACGGCGGACGGTGCCGGGGTCGTCACCGACAGGACCTAGACGCGGTTCTTGGCGGGGTTGATCAGCGAGCCGATGCCCGAGATCGCGACCTCGACGGTCTCGCCCGCGGTGAACGGGCCGATGCCGGCGGGGGTGCCGGTGAGGATGACGTCGCCGGGCAGGAGCGTGAACACGTCGGTCACGTACTCGATCAGCTCGGGGATCTTGTGGATCATCTGCATCGTCGACTCGCGCTGCTTGACCTCGCCGTCGACGCGGGTCTCGATGGTCGCGTCGCTCCAGTCGAACTCGTTCTCGATGTACGGGCCGAGCGGCAGGAACGTGTCGTAGCCCTTCGCGCGCGTCCACTGGCCGTCGGCCGACTGGACGTCGCGGGCGGTGACGTCGTTCGCGATCGTGTAGCCGAAGACCACGTCCTGGTAGTCCTCGGCCTTGACGCGCTTGGCGATCGAGCCGATCACGATGGCGAGCTCGCCCTCGAAGTCGACCTGCCCGATGTCGGGCGGCAGCTGGATCGAGTCGCCGAAGCCGATGACCGTCGTGTTCGGCTTCAGGAACAGCAGGGGCGCCTCCGGCGGGGTCTGCCCCAGCTCGTCGGCGTGGTCGTGGTAGTTCAGGCCCACTCCCACGACCTTCGAGCGCGGGATCACCGGTGCGAGCAGCTTGGCCGAGCGGAGCGAGACGCGCTCGCCCGTGGTCTCGTAGCCGCTGTACATCGGGTCGCCGGCGAGCACGATCAGCTCGCGCTCGTCGACGATGCCGTAGCGGGGGTCTTCTCCGGGGGTCGCGAACCGTGCGATCTTCATGCGTCGAGCCTCGTCATCCATCCGTGGACGTCGTCGCGACGCCCGTACTGGATGTCGGTGAGCTCTTCGCGCAGCGACATCGTGAGGGGTCCGCCCTCGGCGGCGGGCGAGCCGATGTGGAGGCCCTCGCCCTTGAGCTCGGCGATCGGCACGACCACGGCGGCGGTGCCGCAGGCGAACACCTCGACGATGTCGCCGTTCTCGACGCCGTCGCGCCACTCGTCGAGCGAGACCCGACGGCGCTCGACCCGGTGGCCGCGCGCCTCGGCGAGCTCGAGGATCGAGTCGCGGGTGATGCCCTCGAGGATCGAGTCGCTGTCGGGGGTGACCAGGGTGCCGTCGGCGTAGACCAGCACGACGTTCATGCCTCCGAGCTCTTCGATGTACGAGCTCTCGGACGAGTCGAGGAACAGCACCTGCTGGCAGCCGTTCTCGTAGGCCTCCTGCTGCGGCAACAGCGACGAGGCGTAGTTGCCGCCCGTCTTGGCGGCACCCGTGCCGCCCTTGCCCGCGCGGGCGTAGTTCGTGGTGAGCCAGATCGAGACCGGGGCCACGCCTCCCGTGAAGTAGGCGCCGGCCGGGCTCGCGATGACGTGGTAGTCGACCTGCTGGGCCGCCCGCACGCCGAGGAAGCTCTCGCTCGCGATCATGAACGGCCGCAGGTAGAGGCTCGTCTCGGGGGCGCTCGGCACCCAGGAGCTGTCGACCTGCACCAGCTGCTTGACGCTCTCGACGAAGTCGTCGGTCGAGAGCTCGGGCAGCGCGAGGCGCCGGGCCGAGCGCTGGAGGCGTCGGCCGTTGGCGTCGGGGCGGAAGGACCAGATGGAGCCGTCCGCGTGGCGGTAGGCCTTCATGCCCTCGAAGATCTCTTGTGCGTAGTGCAGCACCGACGCGGCCGGGTCGAGCTGGAGCGGCCCGTACGGGTGCACGCGGGCGGCGTGCCAGCCCTCGTCGAGGGTCCAGCGGATGGAGACCATGTGGTCGGTGAAGTGCTTGCCGAAGCCCGGGTCGCTGAGGATCACCTCGCGCTCGGCGCTGTCCCGGACCGACTCGGACGGGGTCAGCTCGAAGCTGAGGCCGAACTCGGCGGTCGTGGTGTCGTCGGTGCTCATGATGCGGCCTCCTGGCGGGTGAGGGCGGCGACGCGGTCGGCGATGGCCGTGCCGATCTCGGACGTGCTGCGGCGGGTTCCCGCGGACTGCTGACGCTCAGCGATGTCGGCCTCGACGGCCTCGCGGACCCTCGCCGCAGCCTGGTCGAGGCCCAGGTGGTCGAGGAGGAGCGCGACGGACAGCACCGCGGCGGTCGGGTCGGCCCGCTGCTGGCCGGCGATGTCGGGCGCCGAGCCGTGCACGGGCTCGAACATGCTCGGGAACGCCCCGCTCGGGTTCAGGTTGCCGGAGGCCGCGAGCCCGATGCCGCCGCTGATCGCGCCGGCGAGGTCGGTGAGGATGTCGCCGAACAGGTTGTCGGTCACGATCACGTCGAAGCGGGCCGGGTCGACGACCAGGTGGATGGTCGCCGCGTCGACGTGCTGGTAGTCGACCTCGACGTCGGGGTACTCGGCGGCGACCGCGTCGACGATCCGCTGCCAGAGGCCGCCCGCGAAGACGAGCACGTTGGTCTTGTGCACGAGGGTCAGCCGGCCGCGACGGCTGCGCGCCTTCTCGAAGGCGAAGCGGACGACGCGCTCGACGCCGTGCGCGGTGTTCACGCTCACCTCGTTGGCGATCTCGTGCGGCGTGCCGGCGCGGAGCACGCCGCCGTTGCCGACGTACGGCCCCTCGGTGCCCTCGCGGACGACCACGAAGTCGACCTCGCCGGGGTCGGCCAGCGGAGACGGGACTCCCGGGTAGACGGTCGTCGGACGGAGGTTGACGTAGTGGTCGAACGCGAAGCGGAGCTTGAGCAGCAGGCCGCGCTCGATGATGCCGCCCGTGAGGCGGGGGTCGCGCGGGTCGCCGCCGACGGCGCCGAGCAGGATCGCGTCGTGCGAGGCCAGGGCCGCGAGGTCGTCGTCGGTGAGGATGTCGCCGGTCTCGAGGTAGCGCGTCGCGCCGAGCTCGAACGGCGTCACCTCGAAGGAGGCGTCGTCACCTGACGCGACCTCGAGCACCTTCAGCGCCTCGGCGACGACCTCGGGGCCGATGCCGTCGCCGGGGACGGCGGCGAGCCGGACGGTGCGCGACATGGGACTCCTGGGGTCGGCGAAGCGGGTGACCCTTCACTGTACCTGCGCAGGGACGGGCGCCGCGCCTCCTGCAGGGGGTCGCGGGCGGGCGCCGGGGACGCGTGCCGCGCCTCCTGGGCGACCTGCCGGGCGCCTCCTGCAGGACGCGTCTCGTGCCTCCTGCAGATCAGTCGTGCGCGGAGGCCCGACGGAGCGCGACGAGGGCGACCACGACGGCGAGCACCATCACGCCGGCTCCGACGGCGGCGGTCGCGACGAGCCCCGTGTCGAAGGCGTGCGTCGCGGCGTCGAGCAGGGCCGTGGCGAGCGACGGCTCGAGGGGCTCGGCGGCCGCGACGGCGCCGCCGAGGGTCTCCCGGGCGGCCGACGCGGCCTCGGTCGGCACCGAGGCGGGCACCACGAGCGCACCGCGGTAGATCGCCGTGAGCATGCTGCCGAGCACGGCCGTGCCCAGCACCGCCCCGACCTCGTAGGCGGTCTCGGAGACCGCGGAGGCGGCTCCTGCGCGGTCGGCCGGGACGGCGGCGATGATCAGGTCGTTCGAGATCGTCTCGGCCGCTCCCACCCCGAGGCCGACGAGGGCGAAGCTGACGACGAAGACCCACACCGGGGCGTCGGCGCCGGACAGCCACACGGCTCCGTACGCGACGGCCGCGGCGCCGAGGCCGACGGCGACGATGCTGCGCGGCGCGACCCGGCGGACGAGCGGCACGACCGCCAGCCCGGACAGCACCATGACGACGAGGCCCGGCAGCAGGGTCAGCGCGGCGTGCAGCGGCCGGAGGCCCACGACGAGCTGCAGGTGCTGCGTCGTGAAGAACAAGAACCCCACCAAGGAGGTGATGGCCAGCAGGTTGACGACGATCGATCCCGCGAAGACCGGGTTCGTGAACAGCCGCACGTCGAGCAGCGGGCGCGGACGCCGCAGCTGACGCCGGACGAAGAGCCAGCCCGCCGTCAGGCCGACCACGGCGAGGGCCAGGACGTCCAGGCCCGGACCGTGAGTCGCGAGCTGCTTGATCGCGGCGACGACAGGCGCCATCGCGAGCAGGGAGAGCACGACCGAGACGAGGTCGAACGGGCCGGGAGCGGGGTCACGGCTCTCGACGACGAGGATCGGCGCGGCGACGAGCAGGGGCAGCAGCACCGGCACGGCGATGAGGAAGATCGAGCCCCAGGCGAAGTGCTCGAGCAGGACTCCCCCGACGATGGGGCCGAGGGCGGAGCCGGCCGCGAAGCCGCTCGCCCAGATCGCGATGGCGAGGCGGCGCTGGTCGCGGTCGGTGAACGTGCTGCGCAGCAGCGACAGCGTCGCGGGCATGATCATCGCGCCGAAGAAGCCGAGCACGGCACGGGCGGCGATCAGCGCCTCGGCAGTCGGCGCGAAGGCGGCGACGACCGAGACCGCGGCGAAGCCGCTGGCCCCGATGAGGAGGAGGCGCCTGCGGCCGAAGCGGTCGCCGAGCGAGCCCATCGCGACGAGCAGGCCGGCGAGGACGAGGGAGTAGACGTCGACGATCCAGAGCTGCGCGGCCGCCGAGGGCTGCAGCGCGGTCGAGATCTCGGGGAGCGCGAAGCTCAGCACCGTGTTGTCGACGGAGACGAGGAGGACCGGCAGCATCAGGACGACGAGGGCGGCCCACTGGCGGGCGCCGGCGCGGCCGGGCGCGGGGGCGCGTGTCGTCGTGGTGCCGGTCGTCGGGGCGGGGGTGCGGCGGGCGTCGCGGGTGCTCATGGGGCTCTCGATGGTCGTCGTGGGCGATCGGGTCGGGACGTACGGGTCAGGCTGTACCGTCCGGACGGTACAGCTTCACCGTCCAGACGGTACAGTAACAGGATGAGCCCGCGTCCGTCAGCCCGAGAGAAGATGCTCGACTCGTTCGAGCACCTCGTCGTCGAGACCGGCGAGCGCAGCGCCACGTTCGACGCCGTGGCCGCCGCCGCCGACGTGTCGAAGGGCGGGCTGCTCTACCACTTCCCCTCCCGCGAGGCGCTGGTCGACGGGCTCGTCTCCCGCCTCGGGGCCCTGCTCGACGACGACGTGCAGCGGATGACCTCAGCGGCCGACGGCGTCGTGGACTACTTCATCCGCACCTCCTCGCGGTCGGCCATCCCGGAGGACGACCCGCTCGACCGGTGCATCACCGCCGTCGCCGGGCTCGGCGCGAGCGGGCGCTGGCCCCAGGCCGTCGCCGCGCTGACGGCCATGCAGGACCGCTGGTACCGGGTCGTGCTCGACGAGGTCGGGGACCCCGCGGTCGCCAGCCTCGTGTGCCTCGTCTCGGACGGGCTCTACTTCACGCCCGCGCAGTTCGAGGAGGCGTCGGTCGGGTCAGGTGCGCCGGGTGCGCCGGGTGCCGCCGGGGCCGTGCACCGCGGCCGCGCATCGGTCGACGAGGTCGTCGCTCTGCTGCGCAGCCTCGCGCGCTGAGCGACCGCCGCCCGCCGCCCGCGAGACTGCGCCACCCCGCCCCTCCGCATCCGCACATGCCGACCGGTGGTGCTGCAACAGCGGGATATCCGGTTGCACGGGGAGCCGCAGGAGCGTTTCGGTCGGCATGTGCGGACCAGACAGGCGGGGAGGGCGAGGCAGGCGGGGCGGGCGGGTCAGGCGGAGAGGGCTGGTCAGGCGGGGAGGATGCAGGCGGGGCTGCCGAGCGTGAAGACGTCGAGGGGCTCGCCGGGGACGCCCGTCTCGGGGTCGAGCGGCAGGACGGCGACCGTGTCCGAGCCCTGGTTCGCGACGTACATCACGCCCGGCGTGATCGCGAAGTGCCGCGGCCAGGTGCCGCCGCAGGGGGCCTCGCCGACGAGCTGGAGGCGCCCGTCGTCACCGGGCGTGAAGACGCTGATGCTGTCGCGCCCGCGGGTGGCGACGTAGACGCGCCCGCCGTCCACGGCGAGGTGCGACGGGAAGACGCCCGACGCGGACGACGAGCCCTCGAACACGTCGACGCTGTGGTCGACGACCAGCTTCTCGCCGACGCGCTGCAGCACGTGCAGCCGGGCGTCGAGCTCGCCGGCCACGACGAGGCGGTCGCCGAGCCACGCGACGTGGCGGGGGCCGGCACCGGCGGGAAGCAGGTGCACGCCGACGATCTCGGGGACGAGGGTGACGGGGTCGACGGCGACCTCGACCAGGCGGTCGGTCCCGAGGTCGCTGACGAGCAGCGTGCCCCACGGGGTGGTCGAGGCCTGGTGGGCGTGCGGGCGCTCCTGCCGCTCCTGCACGGGGCCGTGCCCGACGGGCAGCGCGACGGTGCGCGCGACCCGGCTCGTGACCGAGGGGTCGCTCGAGAGGACGGAGACAGTCCCCCCGACGTAGTTCGTCACGACCAGTGCACCGGACGCAGGGTCGAAGAGCACGTGACAGGGCGCGGATCCCCCGGAGGCGGCGCTCGACGCGGCCACCAGGCGACCGGCGGAGACGGTGTAGGACAGGACCCGCCCCTCCGTCGTCTCGGACACCGCGTGCAGCGCGCCCTCGGTCGCGACCAGGAACGAGGGGTCGTCGGCCTCGACGGTCTGCACCGACTGCCAGGGCTTCCCCGGGGCGGTGCGCTCGAGCACCGTGATGCCCGCGCCCGAGCCGCCGCTCGACGCGGTGTACGAGCCGACGTAGAGACGGTGCGGCGAGCCGACGTCGAGCCCGGGCGCGTCGCGCACGACCGCGCCGTCGCCGATGCCCGCGCCCGCGCCCGCGCCCGTACCGTCGCCGTCGCGCGCGACCGGGCCGTCGCCTGCGCCGGCGCCCGCACCCGCGGCGTCGGTCATGCCGGGCTCGCCGACGAGGGACCGGCTGCGTCGTTCGCGATGCGCTGATGGTGCTGGATGACCTCGCCGACGATGAACCCGAGGAACTTCTCGGCGAAGGCCGGGTCGAGGTGCGACTCCTCGGCGAGCTGGCGGAGGCGCTGGATCTGCACGCGCTCGCGCTCGGGGTCGCTGGCGGGCATGCCCGCAGCGGCCTTGAGGTGCCCGACCGACTGCGTGAACTTGAAGCGCTCGGCGAGCAGGTGCACGAGCGCCGCGTCGATGTTGTCGATGCTCTGACGGATGCTCGAGAGCTCGTCGATCGCCTCGCGGTCGTCGTTCGTGAGGGGGCTGTCCGCGCCGAGGGGACTGTCGAGTGCCATGCCCCGACCCTATCGGGGCACCAGGCGGGCAGCGAAGGAGGCGCGTCCCGCGGCCGCGGGACGCGCCTCCTTCGCTGCTGCTGCGTCAGTCGACGAGGGTCAGCGTGACCTCGACGTTGCCGCGGGTGGCGTTCGAGTACGGGCACACGTGGTGCGCGGCGTCGGCGAGCTCCTGGCGACGGTCGGCCGGGACGCCCGGCGTGTAGATGTCGAGCTCGACGGCGAGGCCGAAGCCGCCCTCGCCGTTCGGGCCGATGCCGACGCTCGCGCTGACCGACGAGTCCTTGGTGTCGACCTCGAGCTTGCGGGCGACCGCGTGCATGGCGCTGAGGAAGCACGCGGCGTAGCCGGCGGCGAAGAGCTGCTCGGGGTTGGTGCCCTCGCCGGACCCGCCCATCTCCTTGGGAGGACGCGTCTCGAAGTCCAGGGTGTCGTCCTCGCTGCGGACGTGGCCGTCACGGCCCCCGCCGGTGGCGTGGGCGATGGCGGTGTAAGCGATCTCCAGAGTCATGAGAGCAACAGTCGACCCCTCATCTGGACGGTTGCTGAAGAGCCGCCAGACGCCTCGTGAGACCATCCCGGACGCTCGGCCACTCGTCGGCGAGGATCGAGTACACGGCGGTGTCGCGCCACGAGCCGTCGGCCCGCGGCTGGGCGCGGCGGAGCACTCCCTCGGGCACGGCGCCGAGCTTCTCGATGGCCGCACGCGACCGCACGTTCGCGGCGTCGGCCTGGAGCTGGACACGCCCGAGGCCGTGCTCGAAGAGGGAGCCCAGCACCAGCAGCTTCGTCTCGACGTTGACGCCGGTGCCCCAGACCTCGGGGGCGTAGGCGGTCCAGCCGACGTGCGCGCTCTCGCAGCGGAGGTCGACGAGGCCGACCGTCGTGGTGCCGACGAGCTCGCCCGGCCCCTCCCCTGCCGGCGCGGCGCGGCGGACCCCGTAGACCAGGCCCTCGTCCCAGAGCAGGTAGCCGCGCATGAACTCGGCCCACTCGTCGCGGTCGGCGCGGTACGCGGCCGCGCCGCCGCCCCAGCCGCCGGCGAAGACCTCGGGCCGGCCTATGGCCCGGTGGAGCTCGGGCAGGTCGTCGGGGCTGAGCGGGACGACCGTGACGAGACGGCCGACGAGGGGGACGAAGGGCAGCGGGCCGGACAGCGACATGGGTCGATCCTGGCAGGGGCGGGGCAGGATGTGAGCGTGACCACTCCCCGCACCTTCGGCCAGTCGGCCGAGTCGTTCGTCGACCTCCTGTCGCGAGTCCGCCCCGAGCAGTGGGACGAGCCGGGCCTCGACCGCTGGACCGTCCGGGACCTGGCGGGCCACACCTCCCGCGCGGTGCTCACGGTGTCGACCTACCTCGGCCTCGACGAGCCGAGCGACGTGACCATCCCGTCGGCCGAGGCCTGGTACTCGGCCTACGCGTCGCAGTTCACCGACGCGGACGGCGTGCACGCCCGCGGCGTCGAGGCCGGACGATGGCTCGGGGACGACCCGGCCGCCCGGGTCGCCGAGGCGCTCGTCGAGTCGCGTGCGGCCCTGGACAGGGCACCGTCGAACCGGATCGTGTCGCTCGGCGGCATGGGGATCCCGCTCGGCGAGTACCTGCGGACGCGCGTGTTCGAGCTCGTCGTGCACACGATCGACCTGTCGCGCGCGACCGGGCTGGCGCACACGCTGCCGCCGGCCGCGGTCGCCGACACCGCGGCGCTCGCCGCCCGGACCGCGACGATGCAGGGGCACGGCGAGGAGGTGCTGCTCGCGCTCACGGGACGCGGCCGCCTCGGGGACGGGTTCAGCGTCGTGTGAGGCGGGCGGCGCCTCCTCGGGTTCCGACTCTGGTGCGTGCCGGACTGCGTTATTCAGGAACCTGCGCGTGCAAGTTCCTGAATCGTGCACAGGTCAGGAGCGGGAGTCCTGAGCTGTGCGAACTCAGGACTCACGTTCCTGAATGAGGAGGGCGCGAGCCGCACCCGGGCCCGGAATCGGAGCCCGGGCGGGGCGGATCAGGTGAGGAGGACGGGTCAGGCGAGGAGGTCGTGGCGGACGACGACGGCCTCGCGGCCGGGGCCGACCCCGATCGCCGAGATGCGGGCGCCGCTCATGGCCTCGACGGCGAGCACGTAGTCCTGTGCGGCCTTCGGGAGGTCGCCGAACTCGCGGGCTCCGGTGATGTCCTCGGTCCAGCCGGGCAGCTCTTCGTAGATCGGCACGGCGTGGTGGAAGTCGCTCTGCGACACCGGCACCTCGTCGTGACGCACCCCGTCGACGTCGTACGCGACGCAGACCGGGATCGTCTCGAGGCCCGTGAGCACGTCGAGCTTCGTGAGCACGAAGTCGGTCACGCCGTTGATGCGCGCCGAGTAGCGGGCGATCGGGGCGTCGTACCAGCCGCAGCGACGCGGACGGCCCGTGGTCGTGCCGAACTCGAAGCCGTTGGCGCGGAGGAACTCGCCGGAGGCGTCGAACAGCTCGGTCGGGAACGGACCTGCCCCGACACGGGTCGTGTACGCCTTGACGATCCCGATGACGCGCTGGATGCGGCCGGGGCCGATGCCGGAGCCGGTGGAGGCGCCTCCTGCGGTCGCGGAGGACGACGTGACGAACGGGTACGTGCCGTGGTCGACGTCGAGCATGGTCGCCTGGCCCGCCTCGAAGAGGACGGTCTTGTCGGCCTCGAGCGCCTGGTGGATCTCGAGGGCCGTGTCGGCCACCATCGGCTTCAGCCGCTCGGCGTACGAGAGCAGCGACTCGACGATCTCGTCGGCCTCGATCGCGCGCCGGTTGTAGATCTTGACCAGCAGGTGGTTCTTCTGGTCGAGGGCCGCCTCGACCTTCTGGCGCAGGATGCCCTCGTCGAAGATGTCCTGCACGCGGATGCCGACGCGGTTGATCTTGTCGGCGTAGGTCGGGCCGATGCCGCGGCCCGTCGTGCCGATCTGGCGCTTGCCGAGGAACCGCTCGGTCACCTTGTCGAGGGTGCGGTGGTAGTGCGTGATGACGTGCGCGTTCGCGCTGACCTTGAGCTTCGAGACGTCGACGCCTCGGGCGATCAGCGCGTCGAGCTCGTCGAAGAGCACCTCGATGTCGATGACGACGCCGTTGCCGATGACCGGCGTGACGCCGGGCGACAGGATGCCGGAGGGCAGCAGGTGCAGGGCGTACTTCTGGTCGCCGATGACGACCGTGTGGCCCGCGTTGTTGCCGCCGTTGAACTTGACGACGTAGTCGATGCGGCTGCCGAGCAGATCGGTGGCCTTGCCCTTGCCTTCGTCGCCCCACTGGGCTCCGATGATGACTACTGCGGGCATGGTCGTCTCCTCGCGTCGGCGGAACGCACCCCGGTGAGGTGCACCTCAGCCTACAAGGAGGCGCGGCGTCGGTCCCGGGGACCGGCGCCGCGCCTCCTCGTCACGGCCTCGCGCCGCGGCGCCGCCGCCTCACTGCAGGCGCGTCACCGTCGCGTGCGCCCCGTCGTCGACCAGGCCGGCCAGGGCGTCGAGGTAGGGCTCGGTGAAGCGGGGCTCGTCGACGAGGTCGCCGAACAGCTCGCGGTCGCGGAGGAAGGCCAGGCGGTCGTCGCGCTGGGTGAGGGCCGTCGCGGTCAGCCGCTCGGCCAGGCGGTCGACGATGGTGATCGGGTCGCCCTGCTCGTCGACCGCCTCGGCGTACCTCGCCCAGCTGGCCACGATCGCCGCGGACCGCCGCACGTCGCCGCCGGAGGCGAGGTTCTCGCGCACGACGGGCAGCAGCCACTTGGGGATGCGGTCGCTCGATTCGGCGCACAGGCGCGCCAGGGTGTCACGCACCTCGGGGTTCTGGAACCGCTCGATCAGGGTCGCCTTGTAGTCGTCGAGGTCGATGCCGGGCACCTCGGGCAGCGTGGGCGTGGCCTCGCGGTCCATGTAGTCGCGGAGGAACGTGGCGATCGCCGGGTCGGTCGTGGCCTCGTGCGCGTAGCGGTACCCCGAGAGGTAGCCGAAGTAGCACAGACCCTGGTGGCTGGCGTTGAGCAGGCGCAGCTTCATGAACTCGTAGGGCTCGACGTCGTCGACCAGCTGCACGTCGGCGTGCTCGTAGGGGGGACGCCCGAGGGGGAAGTCGTCCTCGAGGACCCACTGGAAGAACGGCTCGGCGACGACGGGCCAGGCGTCGTCGATGCCGAGCACGTCGCGCACCTCGGCGCGGTCGTCGTCGCTCGTCACCGGCGTGATGCGGTCGACCATGCAGTTCGGGAACGAGACGGACTCGCGCACCCACGTCGCAAGCTCGGGGTCGACGAGGTCGGCGTAGGCCGAGAACATCTTCTTCGCCACGTGCCCGTTGCCGGGGATGTTGTCGCACGACATCACCGTGAACGGCTCGATGCCGCGCTCACGTCGACGTTGCAGGGCCGCCGTCACGAGCCCGAAGGTCGTGTGCGGGGAGCCGCCCGCCGCGACCGCCTCGAGGTCGGCGCGGACGGCGGGGTCCGTCTCGTCGAACTCGCCCGTGACGTGGTGGAAGTTGTAGCCGCCCTCGGTGACGGTCAGCGAGACGATCCGGGTCTCGGGCGAGGCCATCTTCTCGATGACGCCCTCGGGGTCGTCGACCGCGAGCAGGTACTCGACGATGCTGCCGACGACGCGGGCTTCACGTCGGCCGTCCGGGTGCTTGAGGACGAGGGTGTAGAGGCCGCCCTGGGCGTCCATCACCTCTTTCATGCGACGGTCCTGCTCGAGGACGCCGACTCCGCAGATCGCGAAGTCGCGCGCTTCGCCCGCGGCGAGCAGACGGTCGATCACCATGGCCTGGTGGGCCCGGTGGAAGCCGCCCACGCCGAAGTGCACGATGCCGGCAGTGAGCCCCTCGCGATCGTAGGTCGGCACGGCGACGCCGGTGGCGGCGACCGCGTCGAGCGTGTCGGGCGAGAGCACGACAGGGGTGCTGCTTGCGTTGACAGTTGTCATGAGGTCTCCGTTGATCTTCGTGACGGTGTTCGGGTCAGGGTATCCAGGGGTCATTTCACGGCGCCCAAGGACAGACCCTGGACGAGCTTGTCCTGCGCGGCGAAGCCGGCGACCAGCACGGGGAACGAGACGGCGACGGCCGCGGCGCAGACCTTCGCGAGGAACAGCCCCTGGCTGGTGACGAAGCTGGTGAGGAACACGGGCGCCGTGAACGCCTGCGTGCTGGTCAGCACGCTCGCGAACAGCAGCTCGTTCCAGCTGAAGATGAAGCAGATCAGCGCCGTGGCGGCGAGGCCGGGGCCGGAGATCGGAATGATCACCCGGCGGAAGATCGAGGGCAGGCTGGCCCCGTCGAGGGCGGCGGCCTCGAGGATCTCGACCGGGATCTCCGACAGGAACGACCGCATCATCCAGACCGCGATGGGCAGGTTCATCGACGTGTAGAGGACGATCAGCAGGCCGACGCTGTCGAGGGCGCCGATGCGCGAGGCGATGAGGTAGATCGGCAGCAGGCCCGCCACCATCGGCAGCATCTTCGTCGAGAGGAAGAAGAACATCACGTCCGACCACTTCGTCACGGGCCTGATGCTCAGCGCGTAGGCCGCGGGCAGCGCCAGGGCCAGCACGAGCAGGGTCGAGACGACCGACGCCGTCGCGCTGTTGATCAGGGGCGGCCAGGGGCTCGCGCCCGAGTTGGCGCCGAAGAAGTTCGCGTAGCCGTCGAGGGTGAGCGGCGCGAAGATCGACGGCGGGTTGGTGGCCGCGTCGGTCTCCGAGTGGAAGCTCGTCAGCACCATCCACGCCACGGGGGCGAAGAAGGCGAGCCCGACGATCCAGGCCACGAGCCCGAGGAGGCCGCCCCGGACGCGGCCGCCCAGCGTCCGACCGGCGGACGTCCGTGCCGAGGAGGCGCGGGGCGCCCGACGAGGGCGGGTCGCGACCGTGGCGGTGGTCGGGCGGTCGAGCGTGGGAGCCGTCATCGGTTCTCCTCCTTGAGCAGGGTCGAGACGCTCCGCAGGGCGAACGTCGCGATGGCGATGGTGCCGATGACGACGACCACGCCGGCTGCCGAGGCGGCGCCGTAGTCGTGCGCCTGGAAGAACTGCTGGTAGATGGTGTAGGGCAGGTTCGCCGTGCCCAGCCCGCCGGAGGTGATGGTGAAGACCGCGTCGAAGTTCTGCACGATGTAGATCGAGCCGAGCAGGGCCGCCAGCTCGAGGTAGCGGCGCATGTGCGGCAGCGTCATGTAGCGGAAGAGCTGCCACGCGCTCGCGCCGTCCACCCTGGCCGCCTCGATCACGTCGAGCGGCCGGCTCTGCAGCCCCGCCAGCAGGATCAGCATCATGAACGGGGTCCACTGCCAGATCAGGGCGGCCTCGACCGCCATCAGGGGGTTGTTCGTGATCCAGTCCGGCTGCGGCGCCGTCGCCCCGAACAGGCCGAAGAGCCAGTTCAGCCCTCCGTTGAAGAGGCCGTACTCCGGGTTGTACAGGGCGTGCTTCCAGACCAGCGCCGCGGCGACGGGCACGACGAGGAACGGCGCGATCATGATCGTGCGGACGACGCCGCGACCGAGGAACTCCCGGTCGAGCAGCAGCGCCACGACGAGGCCGAGCACCAGGCTGACGAGCACGACCGTGACCGTGAGGAGGACGGTCGTCACCACGGACGCGCGCATGGCCGGATCGGTGAAGACGGCCACGTAGTTGTCGAGGCCGCCGAACGCGATGTCGTTCGGGTACAACGAGTTCCAGTTGACGAAGGACACGATGATCGTGATGACGAACGGCACCTGGGTGACCGCGATCACGAAGATCAGGGCCGGGAGGAGCGGGGCCCGGCGGGCCCACGCCCCGGCCCGGGCCAGTGCTTCCGCGTCCCTGCGAGGGGTGCGGAAGCCCGGGGCCTCGGGCCGGGGCTCGTGAGGAGCCGGTGCTTCGACGGTGGCGCTCACTACTGGTCCTGGTACTTCTCGCTGACCTTCTCGGCCAGGGACTGCCCCTTGGTCAGCGCCTCCTCGACCGTCTGCTGACCGGCGATCGCCGCGCTGACGTCCTGGGAGACCTGGGTGGCCATGTCCGCGAACTCGGGCACGGCGACGAACTGGATGCCGGCTGCGGGGCGGGGCTGGACGCCCGGGTCATCCGGCTTCGCGCTGACGATCGCGTCCTCGGTCTGCTGGAAGAACGGAGCGGCGGCCGCCTGGTACTCCGGGTTGTCGTAGGTGCTGGCGCGCTTGCCCGCGGGGACGCTCGACCAGCCGATCTGGTCGGCGACGAGCTCCTCGTACTCCTTGCTGGAGGCCCACTCGACGAACTTCGCGGCGGCGTCCTGGTTCTTGCCTGCCGCCTGGATGCCCCAGGCCCAGGTGTAGAGCCAGCCCGAGCTGTCGGTCTCCTTCACGGGAGCGGCGGCGTAGCCGATCTTGCCCTTGACGGGCGAGTCGTCGGCCTCGAGGCTGCCGGCGGCGCTGGTGGCGTCGTACCACATGGCCACCTTGCCCTGCTGCAGGTTGTTCAGGCACTCCGTGAAGCCGGCCTGGGGCGCGCCCGCCTCGCCGTGGTCCTGGACGAGCTTCACGTAGAAGTCGACGGCCTCGGTGAACTCGGGGCTGTCGACCTCGGCGTTCCAGTCCTCGTCGAACCAGGTGCCGCCGAACGTGTTGACCACGGTGGTCAACGGGGCGAAGATCTGGCCCCAGCCGGGCTGGCCGCGCAGGCAGATGCCCTTCATGCCCGGCTCGGCCCCGTCGACCTGGGCCGCCAGCTCGGCGACCTCGTCCCACGTGGGGTTCTCGGGCATCGTCAGGCCTGCGGCCTCGAAGACATCGGTGCGGTACATGAGGAACGAGGACTCGCCGTAGAACGGCTCGCCGTAGAGCTTGCCGTCCTCGCCGGTGAGGGCCTTCGTCATCGGCTCGAGGATGTCGCTCTGGTCGAAGTCGTCGCTCGCGGCGACCGTGTCGTCGAGCGGCGTCAGCCAGCCGTTGGCGGCGTAGCTCGGGATCTCGTAGTTCGACAGCGACGCGACGTCGTACTGGCCGGCCTGGCTCGAGAACTCCTGGCTGAACTTGGCGCGGACGTCGTTCTCCGGCAGCACGGTGTAGTTCACCGTGATGCCGGTGTCCTTCGTGAAGTTCGCGGCGGTCAGCTTCTGCAGGTCGACCATCTGGGGGTTGTTGACCATGAGGACGTTGACCTCGTCGGAGCCGCCGCCGGCCGCGCCTCCGCCGCCACCGCCCGCCCCGCCGCAGGCGCTCAGGCCGAGTGCTGCTGCGACGCCCACCGACATCGCGATCGTGAGCTTGCTCGCTCGGTTGATGGATCTCACGGGACCTCCATTGGTCGTGACGGGCGGTGCTGAGGGTGCGGTGCTGAGGGGTGTCGCTGGGGGACGAGCCGGGCGTGCCCAGGTGCGGGACGCGGATCGAGGAGGTGCCGGGTGATTCGCTCAGATGAGCGCGCCTCCTCAGATGTGAGGGAGTCTGACACGAGGATCACAGATGTGCAAGTGGTCTCAGATGAGCCATGATGGGCGCATGGCACGACGAACGGGACCTGATCGCGAACGATGGATCCTGCTCGCCGACGTCGCTCGCGCTCACTACGTCGAGGACAGGTCGAAGGTGGACATCGCGGCGCAGTTCGGCGTGAGCCGGTTCCAGGTCGCCACCCTGCTGAAGCAGGCCAGGGACCAGGGCGTCGTGACGATCGAGATCCGGGACCCGCGGCGCCCCTCCCGCGACGACGACCTCGCGCGGATGCTGGGCGTCGAGCGGGTGCAGGTCGTCGACGTCTCCGGCACGACGGAGATCGAGGGCACGGAGCGCGTCGGCACGGCCGTGATGGGCGCCCTCCGCCAGACCCTCCGCAGCCGGATGACGGTCGGCATCTCGTGGTCGCGCACGATGGACCTCGCCGCGAAGTTCCTGCCCGACCTGCCGCCGTGCACCATCGTCCAGCTCGCCGGGGCGCTCCAGGTGCCCGGGTCGGGGACCCTGCCGCAGGTCATCTCCAACCTGGGCGCGTCGCCGGACATCACCACGCTGCCCATCCACGCCCCGCTCGTCGTGGACGGAGCGGCGACGGCCCGCGACCTCATGCGTCAGCCCGAGATCGCCCAGGCGCTGGAGCGTGCGGACGGCCTCGACCTCGCCGTCGTGGCCATCGGGGCCTGGCAGGCCGGGGAGTCGAGCGTCTGGGAGAAGGTCGCCGCCGCCGACCGCGACGAGGCCCTCGCCGCCGGCGCGGTCGGCGAGATCTCGGGCCGGCTCTTCGACGCGGCGGGCGACCACGTCGCGACCGCCCTCGACGACCGGCTCATCGGGGTCCGCTACGACCAGCTGAGGCGGACGCCGCACGTCGTCGCCGTGGCGCACGGCCCGGCGCGCGCCGCAGCAGTCGTCGCCGCCGCCGCGGCCGGGTTCGTCACTCACCTGATCGTGGACAGTACGCTGGCCGAGGCGCTGGTCGACCTGCTCGAGACCCTCGACGACGAGTCGTGACCACGCCCGCCCACCCGCTCGAAGAGGAGTAGTCCGTGACGACCGACAACCCGACCACCCGCGCGCTCGTCGCCGGGGTGGACTCGTCCACCCAGAGCTGCAAGGTCGTGATCCGCGACGCCGTCACCGGAGACCTGGTGCGCCAGGGCACCGCCCGGCACCCGGAGGGCACCGAGGTCCCGCCCGACGCCTGGTGGGACGCCCTCGTCGGGGCGATCGGCGCGGCCGGCGGCCTCGACGACGTCGCCGCGATCTCGGTCGCCGGGCAGCAGCACGGCATGGTCGTGCTCGACTCCGACGGAGAGGTCGTCCGCGACGCCCTGCTCTGGAACGACACCCGCAGCGCCCCCGCCGCACGCGAGCTGACCGCCGAGCTCGGGGCCGAGGAGTGGGCGCGACGGACCGGCTCGGTGCCCGTCGCCTCCTTCACGGCCACCAAGCTGCGCTGGCTGCGCGACGCCGAGCCCGCGGCCGCGGGGCGCGTCGCGGCGGTCGCGCTGCCGCACGACTGGCTGACCTGGCGGCTCCTCGGGCACGGGCCCGCCGCCTCCTCGCCGCTCGGGCCGGACCTGGAGGCGCTCGTCACCGACCGGAGCGACGCCAGCGGCACCTCGTACTGGAGCCCGGCCGACGAGAGCTACGACCTTGAGCTGTTCGAGCGCGCGCTCGGGCGGGCCGGTCGAGAGGCCGCGGGGCGGGACGCAGTCGATGCTGCTGCCGGGGACGTCGCAGGTGGCGACGCCGTCGTGCTGCCGCGCGTGCTGGGACCGTCGGAGGCGGCGGGCACGACGGTCGCGCACGGGCCGGTCCCCGAGGGGATCCTCGTGGGGGCGGGCGCCGGCGACAACGCGGGCGCGGCGCTCGGCCTGGACGCCGGGGTCGGCGACCTCGTCATCAGCATCGGCACCAGCGGGACGGCGTTCGCCGTGACCGACGCGCCGGTCCGCGACGGCTCGGGCACGGTCGCCGGCTTCGCCGACGCGGCCGGCGGGTTCCTGCCGCTCGTCGCGACGCTGAACGCCGCCCGCGTGCTGTCGTCGATCGGCACGCTGCTCGGCGTCGACCACGACGAGTTCGCCCGGCTGGCGCTCGCCGCGGAGCCCGGAGCCGGCGGGGTCTCGCTCGTGCCGTACTTCGAGGGCGAGCGGACTCCCGACCTGCCCGACTCGACGGCCACGCTCTCGGGGCTGACGCTCGCCTCGACCACCCGAGAGAACCTCGCGCGGGCCGCGGTCGAGGGGATGCTGTCGGCCCTCGCCGACGGCGCCGCCGCCGTGCGCGACCAGGGGGTGGAGGTGCGGCGCGTGCTGCTGATCGGCGGCGCCGCGCTGAACCCGGCCGTGCAGGCCGTCGCGGCCCAGGTGCTCGACGTGCCGGTCACGGTGCCCGCCCCGGGCGAGTACGTCGCCGACGGTGCGGCACGGCAGGCGGCGTGGGCCCTCTCGGGGACGCGACCCGGGTGGACCGTGTCGACCCGCGCCTCCTCGGAGCCGGACCTCGTGCCCGCGATCGGCGAGCGCTACCGGGCGGCGCAGGCGCTGGGGTCGCTGCCGCGCTGAGCTGTGCGCCGCACCCGGCTGCGGCGCACGCCGCACGCCGCACGCCGCGATCGGCCGAGG
This sequence comes from Frigoribacterium sp. ACAM 257, assembly GCF_007954365.1. Taxonomy (GTDB): domain Bacteria; phylum Actinomycetota; class Actinomycetes; order Actinomycetales; family Microbacteriaceae; genus Frigoribacterium. Next base: position 7,812 of record NZ_VOLO01000010.1, on the reverse strand, counting down.
GCGGGTCAGCGTGGTCGAGAGGGGCGCAGGAGGCGGGACCTAGGATCGGGGACATGCCACCGGAACCGGGACCCACCCGCTCGACGATGACCGAGGACTACCTCAAGGTCATCTGGAAGGCCGAGGAGTGGGCGGAGGAGGGCTCCCCCGGCATCACGACGAACGAGATCGCGGCGACGCTCGGAGTGGGTGCGTCGACGGTGTCGGGCAACCTCCGCAAGCTCGAGCGAGACGGCTACCTCGACTACACGCCGTACCGGAGCATCGCCCTGAGCGAGCGCGGCCGCCGCGTCGCCGTCGGCATGGTCCGCCGCCACCGCCTGATCGAGACCTACCTGGTCGAGCGGCTCGGCTACGCCTGGGACGAGGTGCACGACGAGGCCGAGGTGCTCGAGCACGCCGTGAGCGACCGACTTCTCGAGGCCTTCGACGTCGAGCTGGGGCGACCGGCGGCCGATCCGCACGGCGACCCGATCCCCCGGGCCGACGGCACCGTCGTGCGGCCCGTCGCGCACACCCTGCAGGAGTTCGTCGAGGGCGAGTGCGGCCACGTGGTACGCGTCTCGGACGACGAGCCCGAGCTGCTGCGCTACCTGGGCTCGCTCCAGCTGCGGGTCGGCGCCCACGTCCGGGTCGCCGAGCGCCGCGACTACGCGGGGTCGCTGCGGGTCGAGCTCGACGACGGCACGGTCGACCTCGCCGGGCCCGCCGCGGTCGCCGTGTGGGCGACGCGCGACGAGCACGGGCACGCGGCGGCCGCCACGGCCTGACACCAGTCCAGGAGGCGCGGGCCGGGCCAGGAGGCGCGGGCCGGGTCAGGAGGCGCGGGCCGGGTCGGCGAGCAGGTCGGCGAACGCCAGCTCGGCGGCCCCGATCATCAGCCGGTCGGCCCCGAGCGCGGCCCGCCGCAGCTGCACGCCGTCGCGCGGGCCGGGCAGCGCCTGCGCGGTGACGCGGTCGAGCAGCCGGTCGGGCGCGGCGGCCTGCAGCGACCCGAGGAACCCGCCCAGCACGATCACCGACGGGTTGAACGCGTTGAGCACGTTGCGGAGCGCGACGGCGACGTAGTCGACCTGGCGCTCGACCTCGCGCCGCACGTCGGCGTCGCCCTCGGCGAGCGCCGTGGCCAGCGCGGCGTCGAGCTCGTCCGCCTGGGCGCGGGACAGGCCGGTGACGGCCAGCAGCTCGGCCTGGCCGACCTCGGTCTCGAGGCAGCCGACGGCTCCGCAGTGGCAGAGCCGCCCGGCCGACTCGACGAGCGTGTGCCCGATCTCGCCGGCGAAGCCGTCGCGGCCGCGCAGGGGCCGGCCGTCGACGACCACTCCCCCTCCGACGCCGCTGGCGCCGCCGTTGAGGAACACCAGGTCGCTCGCCCCGGCGCCGGCGCCGAAGAGGCCCTCGGCGACGACCGCGGTGCTCGCGTCGTTGGCGGCCCGGGCGGGAAGACCCGTGGCCTCGGACAGGAGGCGCGCGAACGGCTCGTCGACCCAGCCGAGGTGCGGCGCGAGGCGGACCAGGCCGCCGTCCGCGTGCACGAGGCCCGGCACGGCGGCTCCGACGCCGACGACGGTCGCGCCCGGCACCTCGCCGGCGAGCTCCCGGACGATGCGGGCCGCGATCTCCGCCGCCTCGACCGCGGTCGGGACGCCGTCCGTCTCGTGCCGCACACGGCGCTGCACGACCCCGTCCAGCCCGACCCGGCCGACCGTCACGGCGTCGATCTCGGGGTTCACCGCGAAGGCCACGACGTCGGGCGAGGCGCTGACGACGGGACTGGGACGGCCGACCCGGTTGCCCGCGACGGGCTCCGACTCGACGACGAGGCCGCGCTCGACGAGCTCGCCGACGAGGGCGGCGATGGTCGAGCGGTTGAGGCCGGTCAGGCGCGTCAGCTCGCTGCGCGAGATCGGTCCGTCGCCGTGCACGATGCCGAGGACGGTGGCGAGGTTCGAGCCGCGAGGGCGATCGAGGAGGAGGCGGGCGCGACCGGCGGGAGGGGCGCCTCCTGCATCGGGCAACGCCGCGAGCGGGTCGGTCGGGGGAGGCGACGCCGTCGCGGGCGCGAGCGCCGTCGCCGGCTTCCGGCGGGCCTCGCTCGTCTGGTCTCGCACTGCTGCCTCCCTGGTTACGAGGGTATCGCTCGGGGCGCCCGTGGCTTCTTGCGCGCTGTCGTGCGTGAAAAGGGACGACGTGCGGACGGGCCCACGCCCATCTTGTCCCTTTCCGTGCACGACTCGGTCTTCACGGGACTGCGGGGGGCGACCTCACGCGAGGTGGGGCTTGGTGCCGAGCGGCACCAGCGGGGGCACGTCGGGGCGGGTGACCAGCGTCACGACCGCGCCGGACGCGCTCGACGCGGCCACCGCCTCCGTGATCTCGAGCACGTGCAGGGCGACGTCGCCGGAGGCGCGGTGCGGCTCCCCCGCCGCGACCGCCCTGGCGAGGTCGGCCAGGCCGTAGCCGCGTCCGGCGTCACGGTAGCCCGCCGTCGGCTCGACCCCTCGCCAGGTGCGGTCGTCCGCGGTGAGCAGCTCGACGGGATCGCCGAACATGTTCGCGTCGGGGACGGCGATCGTGCCGAGCGTGCCGAAGAACTCCGTGATCGGCGCCCGGGAGCCCCACACCTCGAAGCTGACCGTGACGGTCGACGTCGCTCCGGAGGCGTGCCGCAGCAGCGCGCTCGCGTGCGTGTCGACGTCGACCTCGAGCTGCTCGCCGGCGCGGGGGCCGGTGCCGATCGTCCGTCGGCGGGCCGAGCGCGAGACCAGGCCGGACACCGAGACGACCGGCCCGAGCAGGTGCACGAGCGTCGTCAGGTAGTAGGGGCCCATGTCGAACAGGGGGCCGCCTCCTGCCCGGTAGTAGAAGTCGGGCGCGGGGTGCCAGGCCTCGTGCCCGGACGCCGTCCACGAGACGGCGGCGCCGACGGGGTCGCCCACTGCTCCCGAGGCGACGAGCTGGGCCGCGGTCTGGACGCCGGTGCCGAGCACCGTGTCGGGAGCCGAGCCGACTCGCACGCTTGCCGCCCTGGCCGCCTCGAGCACCGCGGCGCCGTCGGCGACCGTGAGCGCGAGCGGCTTCTCGCCGTAGACGTGCTTGCCGGCGGCGATCGCCCGCAGCGCGATCTCGGCGTGCGCCGCGGGGATCGTGAGGTTCAGCACCACGTCGACCCGGTCGTCGGCCAGCAGCTCGTCGACGGTGAGGGCCCGCACGCCGAGACGATCCGCGACGGAGGCGGCCCGCACCTGGTCGAGGTCGGCCACGGCCTCGAGGGCGAGGCCGGGCAGCCGCTCGAACGACGCGAAGTACTGCTCGCTGATCACGCCGACCCCGATCACGCCGACGCGCATCGGGGCCCCGACCGCTCCTGCGCCTGCGGCTGCGCCCGTGCCCGCGCCGCTCATCGCGTGGCCCACAGCAGGCCGCGCTCGACGAGCGTGCGGACGGTCGGGTGGTCGAGCACGGCCTGGGAGTGCCCCGGGGTGACGACGGCGATGCGGCCGAGTCCCCACTGGCGGGTCCAGACAGCGGGGGAGGTCACCGGGCGCGTCCAGGGATCGCCGACCCGCGCCTCCTGCGTGGTCGTCGCGAGCACGTCGAGGTAGTCGTCGTGCAGCAGCCAGTACTGCTCGCTCTCGACCTCGAAGTCGTCGAGGCCCTCGGTGACCGGGTGCGACGCGGCCGCTTCGGTGAAGCGGATCGTGTGCCGCACGAAGCCGTCGGTCTCGTCGCCGACCCGGTCGGCCGCGGCCTTGCCGGGGTGCGCGGCGAACTGCCCGCCGATCAGGTGCAGGTAGTCGGCGTCGCCCCGGAACGAGTCCGCGATGCCGCCGTGCCAGCCCGCCAGGCCCGTGCCTGCCTCGACGGCCGCGCGGAGCCCGGCCGTCTGCGGACCCTCGATGGTCGACATGGTGACGTTCTGCAGCACGAGGTCGGCGGAGCGCATCACGTCGGCGTCGGCGTAGACCGCCGGGCCGTCGTGCAGGCTGACCTCGAAGCCGGAGCGCTCGAGGAACGGCACGAACGAGTCGGTCGTGCCGATCGGGTCGTGTCCCTCCCAGCCGCCGCGGACGACGAGCGCGCGGCGGGTCACGAGGTCGCCCCCGGCGTGACAGTCGTCGGCACGGCCTGCAGCGCTGCCCGCACCGAGGTCCACGACTCGAGCCGGGCGCGCACGTCGTCGCGCACCTCCCGCTCGATCGCCGTCGCGAGCGCCCGCTCGAGCAGGTCGTCGATCGCGACCCGCTGCCCGGTGCGCGTCGACTCGATGGCCGCCTCGACCATGGCGAGGCTCATCACGTTCTCGTGCACCTCGCCGTGCGGCACGGCACCGGTGCGCAGGGCGCCGACGAACGCGGCGAGCGAGCCCTCGATGCCCTCGCCCACGGTCGGCAGCTGCGGCAGCTGCGGAGACGAGGAGGCGCCGGTCTCGTCCGCGAGGGAGAGGACGGGAGCGTCGTCGCCGTCCCAGGTCGCGGTGCCGGCCGAGCCGCTGACGCGCCACGAGCCGTTCCACGACGTCTCGGCGCCCGGGCTGCACCAGCTGCCCGAGTAGGCGTAGCGGACGCCGCCCTCGAACTCGAAGACGGCGTTCGCGGCCGCGTCGCCGCGGTACCAGCTCCACGCCGGGCTGAAGGAGTCGCACCAGACCGACACCGGGTCGGCGTCGAGCAGCCAGCGCACCGAGTCGAACGGGTGCACGGCCATGTCGAGCAGCAGCACGTCGTCCATCTGCTCGCGGAATCCGCCGAAGTGCGGCGCCTTGAAGAACTCGGTCGTGACGACGCCGACCGTCTCGAGCTGGCCGATCTGCTGCTTGAGCGCCACCAGGTGGTCGTCGTAGCGACGGGACTGGCTCACCATGAAGAGCTCGCCTGTCACCTCGGCGGCGGCCGCGAGCGACAGCCCCTCGGCCACGTCGAGCGCGACGGGCTTCTCGCCGAGCACGGGCAGGCCCGCGAAGAGCGACTGCGTCGTGACGGGGTGGTGCGCCACAGGCACGGTGACGTCGATCACCGCGTCGGGCGCGAGGTCGGCGATCATCGCGCCGAGGTCGGTCGAGACGGGCAGCGACGCGTCGCCGTGGTGCTCGGCACCCGCCCTGGCGGCGTCGAGGTCGAGGTCGACGATGCCGACCAGCTCGACGTCGGCGCTGTCGGCGAGGGCGCGGAGCCAGGCCCGCCCCATGCCTCCGGCGCCGACCTGGACGACGCGCAGGGCGCCTCCTCGGCTGTCGACCGTGCGGAACGTCATCGCTCGAGCGCCCCTTCGTAGTCGGCCCCCTGGAAGTACTGGCCGGTCTCGTAGCGCAGCAGCGTCGGCGTCTCGCGCTCGCGCTCGGGGCGCGCCCACTCGACGCCGTTGGCGATCACGCGGCGGACGTCGCGGTGGTGGTAGACGGGGAAGTCCTGGTCGCCGGGGCTGAAGAAGAAGACCTTGCCGAAGCCGCGCCGGTAGGTCATGCCGCTGCGGAACACCTCGCCGCCGGTGAAGCCCGAGATGAAGATCAGCTCGTCGGGGGTCGGCACGTCGAAGTACTCGCCGTACATCTCCTGTTCGGGGATGACGATCGGGTTCGGCACGCCGCGCGTGATCGGGTGCTGCGGGTTGACGGTCCAGACGAGCTCCTGGTCGTGCTCGCTGCGCCAGCGGAGGGTGCAGGTCGTGCCCATCAGCTTCGTGAAGATCTTCGACCAGTGGCCGGAGTGCAGCACGATCAGGCCCATGCCCGCGAGGACGTGGCGGTGCACCCGCTCGACGACCTCGTCGCTGACCTCGGCGTGCGCCGCATGGCCCCACCAGGTGAGCACGTCGGTCTGCTCGAGCGCCTCCTCGCTGAGGCCGTGCTCGGGCATGTCCATCGTCGCGACCGTGATCTGCGCGTCGGGCAGGTTCTCGCCGACGCCCTCGGCGATCGCGCCGTGCATGCCGGTGGGGTAGCGCTCGGCGACGTGCTGCTCGATCTGCTCGTGGCGGTTCTCGCCCCAGACGGTGACGCGGAGGGGGGTGGCGGGGGTGGGGGTGGTCATGGGTCTTCTCTCTGCAGGGAGGGGTCGGGTCGGGTCGGGTCAGGGCGCGGTCGCGAGCCAGCGGCTGCCGTCGGCCGCGCTCCGCTCGACGGCGTCGAGGACCCGCTGCACCTGGAGGCCCTCGGCGAAGGAGGGGGTCGGCTGCTCCCCCGCCGCGATCGCGGTGACGAGATCGCGGGCCTGGTGGCTGAAGGCGTGCTCGTAGCCGAGGCCGTGGCCGGTCGGCCACCAGGAGCCCGTGTAGGGGTGCTCCGGCTCGGTCACGAGCACGCGCCGGAAGCCGAGCTGGTCGACCGGGGCGCCGGCGTCGTAGACCTCGAGCTCGTTCATGCGCTCGAGGTCGAACGCGATCGCGCCGCCCGTGCCGCTGAACTCGAGCCGCAGCGCGTTCTTGCGCCCGGTCGCGACGCGGGTGGCCTCGAAGGTCGCGAGGGCGCCTCCTGCGATCTCGGCCGTGAAGAGCGCCGTGTCGTCGACGGTGACCTGCCCGCGCTCGGAGGAGGCGGTGCCGCCGAGGCCTCGGACCTCGCCGAGCAGGGGCCGCTCGGTCGTGAAGGTGCGCAGCAGGCCGCTGACGTCGGTCAGAGTCCTGCCCGTGACGAACTGCACGGCGTCGACGAGGTGGGCCCCGATGTCGCCGAGCGACCCGGAGCCGGCGACGCTCTTGTCCAGGCGCCAGGTCATCGGGCCCTCGGGGTCGACCAGCCAGTCCTGCAGGTAGAGGGCACGGACCTGGCGCAGCTCGCCGATCGCGCCCCGGGCGACGAGGTCGCGGGCGAAGGTGATCGCGGGCACGCGGCGGTAGCTGAAGCCGACCATCGCGAGCACGCCGCGCTCGGCCGCCCGCTCGGCGGCCTCGGCCATCAGCTCGGCCTCGGCGACGGTGTTGGCGAGGGGCTTCTCGCAGAGCACGTGCTTGCCGGCCTCGAGGGCGGCGACCGCGATCTCGACGTGCGTCGAGCCGGGCGAGCAGATGTCGACCAGCTGGACGTCGTCGCTCTCGACCACTCGCCTCCAGTCGGACTCGGCGCGCTGCCAGCCCCAGCGGGCCGCCGCGGCCCGGGTCGCCTCGGCGTCGCGGCCGACGATCGCGGTCATCCGCGGGGCGAGCGGGAGGTCGAAGAACGCGGGCGCCGTGCGCCAGGCCTGCGAGTGGGCGGCGCCCATGAAGCCGTGGCCGATCAGCGCGACCCCGAGGTCGCGGCGGGGCTCGTCGAGCGTCTCGTGGGGGGACATCTGACTCCTTCGTCATTCGTCACCACATTCGTTGTGGTCAACAACAAAGTAGGCGGGGTCACATCGGGGCGCAACCCTCCCCCTGGTGATGAGGGATGCTCTGCCGTCGTGCACGGGAAGGGGAGGGCCGATCGGCGGGCCCTTGTGATCGACGGCTCGAGCGCATATGTTGGAGGCGACAACAAACGCTCTCGACGACGAGGACCCGGACATGACGACCACCCCCACCCGCGACGACAAGTTCTCCTTCGGACTCTGGACGATCGGCTACACCGGCGCCGACCCGTTCGGCGGACCGACCCGCCCCGACCTCGACGTGGTCGAGGCCGTCGAGAACCTGGACCGCCTCGGCGCCTACGGCCTGACCTTCCACGACGACGACCTCTTCGCGTTCGGCTCGACCGACGCGGAGCGCCAGGTGCAGATCGACCGCCTCAAGGGCGCGCTCGACGCGACCGGCATCGTCGTGCCGATGGTGACGACCAACCTCTTCAGCGCGCCCGTCTTCAAGGACGGCGGCTTCACCTCCAACGACCGCGGCGTCCGC